>NZ_FOYO01000001.1:875750-3571921 GCF_900111945.1 Litoreibacter janthinus
CGTAGTGTGACATAACTCTACGCCTCTTTTGCACTACTTGTAGTGCATAGGAGGCATTGAGTTTTCTGTGAAGCCGGGGCGTGAGCCATCCGGTGGAGAGATCACTAGCGAGAATGATGACATGAGTAGCGACAAACAGGGTGAGAGACCCTGTCGCCGAAAGTCCAAGGGTTCCTGCTTAAAGCTAATCTGAGCAGGGTAAGCCGACCCCTAAGGCGAGGCCGAAAGGCGTAGTCGATGGGAACCAGGTTAATATTCCTGGGCCATGAGGTGGTGACGGATCTCGAAGGTAGTTCATCCTTATCGGATTGAATGGGCTGCTTAGAGGTTCCTGGAAATAGCCCCTCTATAAGATCGTACCCTAAACCGACACAGGTGGACTGGTAGAGAATACCAAGGCGCTTGAGAGAACGATGTTGAAGGAACTCGGCAAAATACCTCCGTAAGTTCGCGAGAAGGAGGCCCAGTTTCTACGCAAGTATTGGCTGGGGGCACAAACCAGGGGGTGGCGACTGTTTACTAAAAACACAGGGCTCTGCGAAGTCGTAAGACGACGTATAGGGTCTGACGCCTGCCCGGTGCCTGAAGGTTAAAAGGAGGAGTGCAAGCTCCGAATTGAAGCCCAGGTAAACGGCGGCCGTAACTATAACGGTCCTAAGGTAGCGAAATTCCTTGTCGGGTAAGTTCCGACCTGCACGAATGGCGTAACGACTTCCCCGCTGTCTCCAACATCGACTCAGCGAAATTGAATTGCCTGTCAAGATGCAGGCTTCCCGCGGTTAGACGGAAAGACCCCGTGCACCTTTACTACAGCTTCACACTGGCATCAGGCACAACATGTGCAGAATAGGCGGTAGACTTTGAAGCAGGAACGCCAGTTTCTGTGGAGTCTCCTTTGAGATACCGCCCTTGTTCTGCTTGATGTCTAACCGCGGTCCGTTATCCGGATCCGGGACCCTGTGTGGCGGGTAGTTTGACTGGGGCGGTCGCCTCCCAAACAGTAACGGAGGCGCGCGAAGGTTGGCTCAGACCGGTCGGAAATCGGTCGTTGAGTGCAATGGCAGAAGCCAGCCTGACTGCGAGACTGACAAGTCGAGCAGAGTCGAAAGACGGCCATAGTGATCCGGTGGTCCCGAGTGGAAGGGCCATCGCTCAACGGATAAAAGGTACGCCGGGGATAACAGGCTGATGGTGCCCAAGAGTCCATATCGACGGCACCGTTTGGCACCTCGATGTCGGCTCATCTCATCCTGGGGCTGGAGCAGGTCCCAAGGGTACGGCTGTTCGCCGTTTAAAGAGGTACGTGAGCTGGGTTTAGAACGTCGTGAGACAGTTCGGTCCCTATCTGCCGTGGGTGTAGGATACTTGAGAGGAGTTGCCCCTAGTACGAGAGGACCGGGGTGAACGATCCACTGGTGGACCAGTTGTTATGCCAATAGCAGTGCTGGGTAGCTATGATCGGAAAGGATAACCGCTGAAGGCATCTAAGCGGGAAGCCCCCCTCAAAACAAGGTATCCCTGAGAACCGAGGTAGACCACCTCGTCGATAGGCCAGAGATGTAAGCGCGGTAACGCGTTCAGTTGACTGGTACTAATTGTTCGATAGGCTTGATTTGATCCAGTAGAAGCTGGACTTCAAGAGAGCTGCACATGCAGTTTGACTTGGATTGCCCTTCGGGGTTGAGACTGATGTTGTTTGTTTGGTTTGGTGGTCATAGCGCGAGCAAAACACCCGATCCCATCCCGAACTCGGCCGTTAAGTGCCGTCGCGCCGATGGTACTGCGTCTTAAGACGTGGGAGAGTAGGTCACCGCCAAACCTAACAAGCAACATCAGATGTATCTCTCTTTCGATGACACAAAATTCTACGAAACGGGTCGCCTTGGGCGGCCTTTTTTGTGTTTCCAAGCTTTGACTTTGACTCGGCGGGCCCTGATAGAATTTCGAGCCCTGCGAAAAAAAACGGGCCTCCAGCTTAGTGCCAAGGGCCCGTTATATGTGTCTCGACATAAAGCCTGACTTTTTCTAAAGCGGCGCGCTAGAAAAAACCCTCTTCGTTGAGGTTCACCAGCAAGCTGGCCAGCCAGACCTCGTCGGTCATTCCGCTGTCGACTTCGGCCACAACCACATCTTTAAAGGCCACTTGGCCCTCCTGGTTGATCTGGAAATCCCAAGATAGAATGTCGATCCAAGCTTCTTGGACTTCCCACGGGATGATATCGATCCAGTTGGATTTAAAATCCCATGACAAGATGTCGATCCATCCCTCTTGCCCCTCTGTCAAAATACCTGTGACGGTCTCGTTAAATTCAAATTGATCCCAATTATTGTCAGCCATTGTAATTATTCCTTACCGTTAATGATCACACAAAAGGGCAAGATATTTCCCTCCCATGCCCATTCTGTGGGCCATCGGGGCTTCGATCAAGGGGGCAAGCCGAGCGCCAACCGTGAAAAGACCAAGATTACCCGTGAGCAGGATCACAACGTAGGAAAAATGCAGTGATTTGTGGGGAGTTTCGTCTGTGATGGGGTTGCGGTCACCTGCGACTCGCACTACATCACGTGAACCGAATTGGCGCGGGATGGAGCAGCCCGGTAGCTCGTCAGGCTCATAACCTGAAGGTCGTAGGTTCAAATCCTACTCCCGCAACCAAATTCGGAAGAAGCGCCTAATGTGGCGCTTTTTTCGTTTCTGGACCACCCCCTGCCGCCGAATGAGGGCCAAGCTGCGCTATCCTTTCCTGAATCTCAGGAACGTATTTCCGGTTCGCGTTGAATTCGAAAGATCAAAGCCAGCGTCACATTCTTTAAAGCCCACGCCACTGCGCCCGAGGCACATGCGCAATGTCTCCCATTCACGGAACTTTAAATCCATAGCAATGATCGCGGGCTGGTGATCCTGATCAACGTCTTCCGGCAACGGTCCAAACTCTGCGATTACAGCCTCACGAGTCAGGACGCGCAGCACTCCGTTTGCCGTTTGAACCACGAATCCACCTTCGCACGCGCGTACGGTCCCATAGAGAGCTGAAAGCTTCGCTTGAAGTGCTGCATGCTCGGATTCGGTCGCTAGAATCGTCGTTCCGCACATTCCGAAAACGGTATTTTCATGTTCAAGCCACTGAGGGACATAGATTAATTCTGGGCGATGTTGCTGGCACAAGAAAAACGAAAGTCTTGGCCACGTGCAGTCCGGAAGCAGTGCCAGTGTCGTCTTGGTTCGCCCTTGAGCGCCATCGGGCAATGAGACATCGCGGCCAAACTCCAGATGTCCGGCAACGGTGTATCCCGCTTTGGCGGCCGTTTTAGCATCTCTCAAGGAATCCGTACTGTGGAGCGCTGTCAGCGCCACGCCCTCTCGGACTTGGAGGTGGTCATAAATATGTCGCCCAAATCGGAAGTCACCAGCAGGCACTTCGTCCAGCAGGCCCTCATCATAGATCCCCATGATCTCAATTAGACAGCCCTGAAACATCGCCAAGCTTGTGCTTGTGCCCCAAGGGTGTTTGCCGATCGCGGTCATATTGAACCCCATCGCGATCAACAATTCGCGCAGACGATGAATGTCGCGCACTGCTATGAGTGGGTGATCAATGCCGAAAGACGCGTTCATCCCGTTCGGTTCTTTTTAGGCGCGAAATCCACCTTTGCGGCGCCGACATTGCGTGCCTTCGGGCCGACAACGACAGTGGCGGGAGGGACGTCTTCGACCACGACAGCTCCGGCCCCGACGTTTGCCCCTGCACCGACACTAATGTTTCCCAATAAGATGGCACCGGCCCCGACGACCACGCCACGCCCTAATCGAGGATGACGCGTTGGACCGCTATCCCTAAGCGTGCCGCCTAGCGTGACGCTGTGCCAGATGGAGACGTCTTCTTCGATCACGCAAGTCTCGCCAATGACGATCCCCAACCCGTGATCCAACCAAAGCCCAGCAGCAATTTGCGCAGCAGGATGAATGTCCGTTGCGAAGGCTCTTCCGCTGGTGGACTTCACCGCCAGGGCGAGGTTGTGATCACCATCCACCCAAAGCTGATGCGCCACGCGATGCGCCATCGTGGCATGAACACCCCGCGCAAATAGCAACGTGGCGGCCCTTCCCCCAGGCTCGAAGTTGCGACGGGCGGTTTCTGTGATGTCATAGACCGACTGCTCGATCAGGCTCGCGTTAGTGTCATACACGCGCTTGACGATCTTGCCGATGGCGGTATTGCCACCGCACATACCATCCAACAAATCGCCTGCAAGCGATGCGAAGCTATCGGCTGATCCCGTGGCGAGTCCCAGCACATCTCCGACGTCGGGCGCGCTTTCAAGCAAAGCCCGGACGTCGTTCACCAAGGAGTTCGCTGTGCTCATGCTCACCTACGAGACGTATCCGAAGGCGATCTTAGGGGTTGCCCCGCTATCGAGCCAAACGCTTTTTGCGGCGGTGTATTCCATCAACACATCCGTGCCACTCGACCGCCCATATCCGGAATCTAGCGACCCACCAAAGGGTGACGACACATGGATTGCTTTGTAGCTGTTGATCCAAAACGTGCCCGCTCGCACGGCGTCGGCCATGCGGTGCGCCCGTCCGACATCCGCAGTCCAGACAGCACCCGCCAATCCGAATTGGGTGTCATTGGCCAGGTTAATGGCCTCCTCCTCGTCGCCAAACGGCAGGGCGGTGACCACCGGACCAAAGATTTCCGTCTGCGCGGCGTGTGCCTGATTGGTCAACCCAGTCAGAACAGTTGGCGGCACAAAGAACCCGCTTTCTGGCTTAGCCTTCCGCGCCAAAACGGTGGCTCCGCTTTCCTTTGCGCTGCGCAGCATGTCTTGGACATGAGCGTACTGGCGCCCGTTGCTGATCGGCCCTATTTCGGTTGCTTCGTCCAGCGGATCGCCCAAACGGATTGAATTCATCCCCGCAGATAGCATGTCTACAAACTCCGAATGGATGGAATGATGCACCAGCAAACGCGAACCCGCGACGCAGCTCTGGCCCGCACCCGAGAAGATGGCGGCCTGTGCGCCAAGGCAGGCATGTTTCAGATTGGCGTCGTCAAATACGATGTTTGCGGATTTCCCGCCTAGCTCCAGGACAACAGGCTTGAGGGCCTGCGCTGCCGCAACAGCCACCCGACGTCCCGTCGCGGGGGAGCCTACGAAGACAACTTTTCGCACGGCATCATGCTCGATTGCTGCTTGCCCGGACGTTGGTCCAAGGCCGCACAGCACATTGACCAGCCCTTTGGGCAAACCTGCTTCTTCAGCAATCCTAACAAGCGCGACAGTCGTCACGGGTGTCAGTTCGCTCGGCTTTATAACAACGCCGTTGCCCGTGGCGATTGCAGGGGCAATTTGCCAACCCGCCGTGAAGATCGGTGCGTTCCATGGAGTTATCTGAAAGACCACGCCCAATGGCTCGCGTAAAGTATAGTTAAGATGGCCGGAGGGGACGGGAATAACTTCGCCATGCAGTTTGTCGGCCCAGCCACCGTAATAGGCGAACATCTCCGCAACCTTCGCCACTTCTACACGGCAGTCTCGGATTGGTTTGCCAGCGACAAGCGACTCCAGTCGCGCGAGTGGTTCGGCATGGCCCAGAACCGCGCGGGAGATGTCTTGCATCACCTGCCCACGCGCCGCCGCCGAAAGTGATTTCGCCCACTGGTGTTGCGCCGTTTGCGCAGCAGCACAGGCTGCATGCGCGACAGCGACACCAGCATCTGCATAACTGGTAAATGGCTGTTCGGTGAAGGGATCGACCAAGGTGATGGCGTCACCCGCGCCATCGACCAAATCGCCCGCAACCAAACTCTGGGGATATAGGCCCAGACCAAGAGCAGCCATGTCTGCGGCAAATAGCGCTTTGCGTTCGGTCATTGGTTGCGTCCTCCGTCCAGCTTAGTGATTTCATTGAAGTCCGCGGCGTCCGAGATATTCTGGGATTTCGTCAGCCATAGGTCTGCAATTGATGCAAACCCGTCTAGCGCAACGCCTTTGGCTTTTGCCAAGTCCAGCGCCAGCCCAACGTCCTTGCGCATCAGCCCCATGGTAAAGCCGGAATCGAAGGCGTCAGTCAGCACCCACTTCGGAAAATTCACTTCGCTCACGCCGCTGCGGCCAGAGCCTGCATTGATCCCCTCTAACAGGTCCGCGGGCGCAACGCCCGCCGCTTGGCCAAGCCGTACGGCCTCTGCCACTAAAACAAGGTTTGCCGCGCACAGCATGTTGTTGGCGATCTTCGCGGCATGTCCGGCACCGGGGCCTCCCACAACAACGGTTTTCGCGGTCAGAATATCTGTAAGCGGGCGCAGAGCGTCAATCGCCCCTTGATCCCCGCCAAGCAGCATTGTCATCGTGCCGTTGCGCGCGGCTATTGGGCCACCGCTGACAGGGCCATCAACGAAGTGGCACTTTTGCGATGCTGCAATCGTCGCCATCTTTTGGGAGATCTCAGGCTCCGAGGTAGAGGTGTCCAGCACGATGGTGCCGGACGTGAGGTGTGAGACAATTTCGTCCATGACGAACTCAATGACCGCAGCCTTGGGCAGAGACAGGATGATCCGGTCGCATTTACGCGCCAGATCCGCAGCGCTTGCCGCCATGTCCGCGCCAAGTTGCGCCATGCGCTCCAGATTGTCGTGTGCCGGATCATAGCAAAGCACGCTCAGCCCCATTTCCAACAAGTGAGCGACCATACCGCCCCCCATGTTGCCACACCCGATAACTCCCAGTTTCATGGTCTGTCGCCTCATTCGCAGATGACCCGTTGTGACAGTTGACGCATCACCCAGAGACGGCAGCAAGGCCCGCATCCAGCGCGGACAGGACGGTCTCTACCTCGGCTTCTGTGATGATCAACGGTGGGGACATCATCAAGTTGTTCCCGCCGATGCGAACCATAGCACCAGCGTCATAGGCCGTGTTGAAGACGGTGGCGAGCGTGCCCGGCTTCGCAGCCGCTTTGGTTGCTGGGTCAGCGACCAGTTCGATTGCAGCCATCAACCCGTGCCCGCCGCGCACGTCACCGACGATCTCGTATTTGTCCTTCAGCGCAAGTAGTCCGGCGAAGAGTTGGTCCCCTCGCGGGGCAGCGTTTTCATTGATTTTCAGTCGCTGCGTTTCTCGGATGCAGGCCAGTGCCGCTGCGGATCCGACGGGATGTGCGGAATAGGTGTAGCCGTGGAAGATCGACGCCATGTCAGGATCGCCCGTCTCGAACACCTCGGCCACAGCTTCGGACACCATGCACGCTCCAAACGGGAAGTAGCCGGAGGTGATGCCCTTAGCCATCGTCATCATATCCGGCTGCACGCCCCAATGCCGCGAGCCGGACCAGTCGCCGGTGCGCCCGTAGCCTGTAATCACTTCGTCAGCGATCATCAGGATGCCGTACCGGGTGCAGATGTCGCGCATTAGCCCCATGAAGCTCTTATCTGGCACGATGACCCCGCCAGCGCCTTGGATAGGCTCCATGATGAAGGCTGCAATGGTATTGGCGCCTTGAAATTCGATCTCGTCTATCATCGCTGCCGCGCAAAGCTGCGCCAACTTGGCGGGATCGGTCTCGTTAAACGGGTTGCGGTAAGGGTAGGGGGACGGAATGTGGAAACATCCCGGAAGCAACGGCTCGTAGTTGATGCGGAAGCGGTTGTTCCCGTTCACCGAGGCCCCGCCAAAATGCGTGCCATGGTAGCCCTTTTTGAGGGACAGAAACTTGGTCCGCGAGGCTTCGCCACGCACTTTGTGATATTGCCGCGCAAGGCGCAGCGATGTTTCAACAGCGTCAGAGCCGCCTGAGGTAAAGAACGCGCGTCCCATACCGTCGGGCGCAAACATCTCGCGCAGCTCGTAGCTCAACTCGATCGCAGGCTCGTTCGATGTGCCCGCGAAGGCCGAGTAGTAAGGTAGGACCTGAAGCTGATCCGCGATGGCTTTCTTGATCGGCTCGCATGAATAGCCGACATTCACACACCACAACCCGCCAACCCCGTCGACGACGGTTTGCCCCTTCATGTCGGTAATGGTCGATCCCTGTGCCGAAGAAATGATGCGTGGAGGATGGGCCTGCGACGCGCCGGGGTGCCCCATTGGGTGCCACATGTGGCGGGCATTGTTTTCGTTCAGGAAGTTCGAGTCTTTCATGGTCCATCTCCGGATGCTGATGCCGAAGGGTTGCGCCAAAAGGCAACGCCTGCAACCCTGTTTCCGACATCACCCTTGTTTGGGGCGGGTCTGCCCTCTACATGGCAGGGAATGAAACGTTTTATCCCGTTTATGAAGTCGCCCCCGACGGTGAATGTCGTCGCACTGAGTGGCGTGATCGCGGCTGGCGGCCGTGGGGGGAACTTGAACGATGCGGGGCTCGCTTCGCTTCTTCAAAAGGCGTTCAAGAAGGGCAAACCGGCTGCGGTCGCCTTGCAACTGAATTCACCTGGCGGCTCTCCGGTGCAAAGCTCTTTGATCGGCGCGCGGATACGTCGGTTGGCGGATGAGCACAATATGCCTGTTTTTGCCTTTGTCGAAGACGTTGCGGCCTCGGGCGGCTATTGGCTGGCAGCCAGCGCGGATGAGATTTATGTCGACCCTAGCTCCATCGTTGGCTCCATCGGGGTGATCTCGGCCAGTTTCGGCTTTCACGAGCTGATGCAGCGCCAAGGGGTGGAGCGTCGGGTTCATACCGCGGGCAAAGACAAATCCATGCTGGATCCTTTCCGCCCGGAACGCCCCGCCGATGTAAAGCGGCTCAAAGCGCTTCAAGCCCAGATTCACGACACGTTCATCGCTCATGTGAAAAGCCGTCGCGGCTCTAAGCTGTCTGAGGATGGCGTTTTGTTCACGGGCGAAATCTGGGTAGGCGCGAAAGCCATTGATGTCGGCCTCGCCGATGCAGTGGGTCATCTGGTTCCGGTGATGAAAGAGCGTTTCGGGGACGACGTTCGCTTCAACGCATTCGGGCCGAAAAGGTCGCTGTTCCAACGCTTCGGGGCGCGCGTGCTGACTGACACGATTGAACAGCTGGACGAAAAGGCGCTATGGGCGCAGTTCGGGCTGTGACCGAATGATCTTCAAAATTATCACCCTGTTTCTGGTCGGGATGGCTGTGCTGGCCATGTTCGGCAAGCTCAAGTTTCCCAAAGTCGGGCCGAAGCTGGGTGCAAAAAACGCGCGCAAATGCGCCAAATGCGGAAGCTATAAGATCGGCAAGGGCCCGTGTCCTTGTCTTAAAAAGGGCTGAGGGATGTTGGAAATTCTGGGAGCAATAGGCGGGCTGGTGATCCTGCTGTTGGCCGGTGACGCGCTGGTACGCGGTGCCGTTAACCTGTCACTTCGACTAGGTATTCCCGCATTGATTGTCAGCTTGACCGTCGTCGCTTTCGGCACCTCAGCGCCAGAGCTTCTGATTGCTATCCAAGCCGTCATCGATGGCGTCCCGGGCTTGGCCTTGGGCAACGTGGTCGGCTCGAACACGGCCAATGTTCTGTTGGTTTTGGGCATCCCCGCGCTGTTTGCTGGATTGCCGACCAGTGAATCCGACACAAAGAAAAGCTTCGTCCAGATGATCGCCGCGACGCTGCTGTTTATCGCAGTGTGTTTCTTTGGCCCGATCACGTGGATGCACGCATTGGTTTTGCTGGCAGGTATGGCGGTGATTTTGACCGACCAGTTCCGCGACGCCCTCTCCGGCCGCGCTGCTGCGACAGTCGAGCCACCCGAGGGCGCAGACCCGACAATGGCCGGCTGGAAAGTCACAGCCTACCTGCTGACGGGCCTGATCGGTTTGCCGTTGGGCGCAAGTTTGCTGGTCGACAACGCCAGTGCAATCGCCACACGCATGGGCGTGTCGGAAACGATCATCGGCCTGACACTGGTCGCCGTCGGGACATCGCTGCCCGAACTCGCAACGACCGTCGTCGCCGCAATGCGAAAACATGCAGATGTCGCGCTGGGGAACGTGATTGGATCAAACCTGTTCAACCTGTTGGTCATCATTGGTGTGGCTGGGCTTGTTGGGCCGATCCCCGTGCCAGAGGCCTTCCTGCGCTTCGATCTGTGGGTGATGCTGGCCTCGTCCCTGATCCTCATTCCCGTGGTGTTCTGGCACAAGGACCTGGGTAAGCGTTGGGGCGTGGCACTTTGCGCGCTATATGTCGTCTACATCGCAATCGTGTTGCTAGCTGAGGTTTAAATGATCAACGGGCGGGCATTGGTAACGGGCGGGGCGGATCGATTAGGCCGCGCTATGTCTTTGCAGCTGGCTGATATGGGCTTTGACGTGGCGGTGCACTACGGCAGTTCGCAGGACGCAGCACGCGAAACCGTTGCATTGATCGAAGCCAAAGGTCGCAAGGCGTCAGCACTACAGGCTGACCTGCTGGATCTGGATGCTGTCGAGGCCTTGCTGCCCGCAGCTGTTGACGCACTGGGTGGTCCGCTTACCGTGTTGATCAACAATGCCTCCATTTTTGAATACGACTCGATAGACACCGCAACGCGCGAGAGTTGGAACCGCCATATGGCTTCCAACTTCCAAGCCCCGTTCTTGCTGACGCAGGCGTTTGCCAAACAGGCACCAAGTGCTGGCATCGACAATCGGGGCGAGCCGGTTGCGCAGGCCGCCATCATCAACATGATTGACCAGCGCGTGCGTAAACTCACGCCCGAGTTTATGACCTACACCTTGGCCAAGATGGGGCTTTGGGCGTTGACGCAAACCAGCGCACAAGCTTTGGCGCCTGCGATCAGGGTCAATGCAATCGGCCCTGGGCCGACGATGCAAGGCGCGCGCCAGTCTGATGGGCACTTCGCACGGCAACGGGACAACACAGTTTTGAAGCGTGGGTCCAACCCTGAAGACATCACCGCGGCCCTCGCCTACATCCTGAACGCTCCGGCGCTTACAGGGCAGCTATTGTGCATTGATGCGGGGCAACACTTGGGTTGGCAGACACCAGACGTATTGGGCGTAGAATAGCTAAAAAATGCAGATTTGTTGGATTGTCGCATTGACTTGTCCCCCTCGGCCAAATCCGTCACGAATCTGTTACTAAAAGCCTAATGTTTTCAGGTGTTTGACATTGTTAATAAAAAAACATAATTGAAATCAATGGCTTGTATGTGTGCCTATTTTTTGGGCAGTTAGGGTTATTGCCCGAAAAATAACGATAATTTGCGGCTCACCGCATTTGCCCCACAAGGTTATCCACAGGAATAGTGGACACCTTTAATCTTGATCCCGTCTGCGCGACATTGCAGCGAAGGTAAGGAATCACGTAGCACCCATGACGGACCCTAAGTCACCCGCAAATTCTGATGCAGAAGATGCCGTTACGTTAACCGGTCACGCCTGTGTGCAGTCCTATCTGAGATCGCTCGACAACTCGCCGGGCGTTTATCGGATGCTCGATGCGCAGCAGCGCGTGCTCTATGTCGGCAAAGCGCGGTCGTTGAAGAAACGGGTTTCAAACTACGCGAACCCCAAAGGCCACAGTCCGCGGATCGAACGGATGATTTCCGAAACATCGTCGATGATGTTTCTGACCACCAAGACCGAGACCGAGGCGCTGTTATTAGAACAGAACCTCATCAAGCAGCTGAAGCCCAAGTTCAACGTGCTACTGCGGGACGACAAAAGTTTCCCGAATATTCTGGTGACCACCTCGCACGACTTCCCTCAGATCAAAAAGCATCGGGGTGCGAAGCGTGAGAAGGGGGATTACTACGGCCCCTTCGCATCGGCAGGCGCGGTCAACCGAACCCTGAACCAGCTTCAGCGCGCCTTCCTTCTGCGCAACTGCTCTGACAGCGACTTTGAAACACGCTCGCGGCCGTGTCTCCAGTTTCAAATCAAACGCTGCTCCGCGCCGTGTGTGGGCAAGGTCAGCGGCGAAGATTACGCCAAGCTGGTGCGCGACGCTCAAAACTTTCTCTCCGGCAGATCAACCAATATGCAAGAGAGTCTGGCCAAAGACATGCAGCAAGCCTCCGAAGATATGGAGTTTGAGCGTGCCGCAGCCTTACGCGACCGCATCCGCGCATTGACCCAAGTTCAAACGGCTCAAGGCATTAACCCGCAAACCGTGGCCGAGGCCGATATTATCGCGCTGCATCTGGAGCATGGTCAGGCATGTGTGCAGGTGTTCTTCATCCGCGCTAATCAAAACTGGGGCAACCGCGATTTCTATCCGAAAACCGCCAACGCGGCAGAGCCAGAGATTCTGCAGGCCTTCATGGGGCAGTTCTATTCCGACAAAGAGCCACCGCGCCAAATCATCTTGTCGCATGGCATCGAAGATCCTGACCTGATGGCCGAAGCACTGAGCGGCAAGCTTGGTCGGAAGGTCGAAATCCTGGTGCCACAACGCGGAGAAAAGCAAGAACTTGTCACCAGCGCCTTGCGCAACGCCCGCGAGAGCCTTGCACGCAAAATGTCGGAAAGCGCGACCCAAACCAAGCTCCTTAAGGGCGTGGCTGAGGCCTTTGATCTGGATGCGCCGCCCAAACGGATCGAAGTCTACGATAACTCTCATATCCAAGGCACAAATGCCGTAGGCGGCATGATCGTCGCGGGGGAAGAGGGCTTTCTGCGCAATCAGTACCGCAAGTTCAACATCAAGGGCGAAGACCTCGTTCCGGGAGACGACTTCGGCATGATGAAGGAGGTGCTTTTGCGGCGTTTCAAGCGCCTGCAGAAAGAAGACCCTGAACGGAAGTCCGACATGTGGCCGGATTTGTTGCTGATCGATGGCGGCGCGGGTCAAGTCTCGGCGGTGCGCGAGATCATGCGCGAGATGAACGTCGAAGATATTGCCATGGTCGGCGTTGCCAAGGGCGTTGATCGGGACGCTGGGAAAGAGGAATTCCACCGCACTGGGAAGCGTGCCTTTGCGCTGCGCCACAACGACCCTGTGTTGTATTTCATCCAGCGCCTGCGGGACGAGGCCCACCGTTTCGCAATCGGCACCCACCGCGCCAAGCGCGCCAAGTCCCAGCTGAAGAACCCGTTGGACGAGGTCGAAGGCGTAGGGCCGAAACGCAAGAAAGCGCTATTGATGCATTTCGGATCGGCCAAGGCAGTGGCACGGGCGAACTTGTCCGATCTGTTGAGCGTCGAAGGTGTGTCCGAAGCGATGGCCCGCACGATCTACGACCATTTCCACGAAAAAGGCTAGCGCTGTGGCTCGGGTTGCCCCTTGGCAGACCCCTCGCTTCTCCATAGCTTACTCATATGACATCACAGACAGCTTTGCAGCGCCGCATCGACGGCAAACGCGACGACCTGATTGCGCTCACCCAAGACTTGGTGCGCATCCCGACTTTGAACCCGCCCGGCGAAAATTATCGCGAGATTTGCGAGTTTCTTCGCGAACGCCTCGCCCCGCGTGGGTTCACCTGCGACCTGATCCGCGCGCATGGCACGCCGGGGGATAGCGAGAAGTATCCGCGTTGGAACATTGTGGCCCGCCATGAGGGCGCGCGTGCAGGGGACTGCGTTCACTTCAATAGCCATACCGATGTGGTGGAGGTCGGCGCAGGCTGGACCGTAGATCCGTTCGGCGGGGAGTTGAAAGACGGCAAAATCTTCGGGCGTGGCACCTGCGATATGAAAGGTGGTCTCGCCGCCTCCATCATCGCAGTTGAGGCGTTCATCGAAGAACACCCAGACTTCGCAGGTAGTATTGAGATCAGTGGCACCGCTGACGAGGAAACCGGCGGCTATGGTGGCGTGGCCTATCTGGCAGAGCAGGGGCATTACAAAAACGTCCAGCACGTCATAATCCCCGAGCCCTTGCAAAAAGACCGAATCTGTTTGGGGCATCGTGGCGTCTGGTGGGCCGAGATCGAAACCCATGGAGAGATTGCCCATGGTTCTATGCCCTTCCTTGGCGACTGCGCTGTGCGCCACATGGGCGCTGTGATGCACGAGATGGAGGAGAGCCTTTTCCCGGCCTTGGCGCTGAAGAAAACCGCTATGCCAGTCGTGCCTGTCGGCGCGCGGTCCTCGACCATGAACATCAACTCCCTGCATGGCGGGCAGACAGAGCCCGAGCCAGATTTTACCGGCTTGCCTTCGGCCTGCGTGCCGGACCATGCCAAAATGATCATCGACCGTCGCTACCTGATGGAAGAGAGCAAAGCCGAGGTGGAAAGTGAGGTTCGCGCGGTTCTGGAAAAGGTCGCGTCCGAGCGTGAAAACTTCCGCTATGATCTTAACGAAATCTGGTCGGTGGAGCCGACAATGGCCCCCAAGGACTCCGCGGTTGTTACGTCGGTCGCAAAAGCCATCGGTGACATCTTGGGCAAAGAGGCCGAGTATGTGGTCTCGCCTGGCACCTATGACCAGAAGCATATCGATCGCATCGGCAAGCTGAAGAACTGTATCGCCTACGGCCCTGGCCTGTTGGAGCTGGCACATAAGCCGGACGAATATGTCGGGGTCGATGACATGCTAGACAGTGCCAAAGTTATGGCACTTGTGCTGGTAGATTTGCTGCTGCCAAAAGACTTGCAGAGCACGGCGAGGTGATTTCGTGGCTCTGAGCTGACTGTTCGACCAACAGGTGAATAAATGCTACCCTTCACCACATTCAGCGTAGCTGTCACGGTTTGGCAGCTTCGATACCCCAGAATTGATCGGAAGTTCTTATGAAGAGTGAAGCAAATGACCAAAGCAAAAACGCAGCGCTGACTGCATTGCTACAAAAACTGGGGATGACCATGCTGGGCGCGAACGAGGTGTTGGCTGCTCGTATGGTGTCCGATCCAAAGGACCGCACAACTCTGGCGTCGATTGTGGATACTGGGACCTCTCCATCCGGCGCAGCAACGGGCAAACGGCAGCACAAGCCGTTCACACTCGCCTCACCTGATGGCGTGCCTGACGCCACAAATAAGATGTCGGTATTCGGTCTCCAACAACTTGCGCAGGCGAAGACGATCACCAATCGGGTTGATCGTAAATTCATTGCAGCTTTGATCGGTCGCGATGCCGCTTCAGCGCCTGTCGCGCGGTATTATCTGGAAAACGCGTGGCCGACGAAGTGAGCCGCTAGCCAACTGCTATATTATCGATCAGGCGCACGCCAGCCAACCAAGCTGCCGCTAGCAGCCGTGCTGGACGTGTCGGGGCGTTCAATTCCTCCAGCGTGTCGCAGGCACGCAGGTCCAGATACTCCACTTCCGTAAACCCCGCACGCTCGATCCGGGCGATGGCTTTGGCTCTTGTGTCCGCAATATCCCCGCCTGACAGCAGCGCATCGGCCATCTCCTCCATTGCGGCGTTCAATTCTGGCGCCCAAACGCGGGCGCGGTCGGATAACAGCAGGTTGCGTGATGACATCGCAAGCCCGTCCTCCTCGCGAATAGTCGGGCAGCCAATGACCTCTATGGGGATGTCCAAATCGGCGGCCAGACGGGTCACCACCTGCAATTGCTGAAAGTCCTTCTCACCGAAATAGGCGCGATCTGCTTGGGTCTGCATAAACAGTTTGCTGACCACGGTTGCAACGCCGTCAAAATGGCCGGGCCGATGCGCGCCGCACAACACATCCGTCAGCCCACCCACAGACACATTGGTGGCAAACCCCTCGGGATACATTGTTGGGCCATCCGGCACATAAACCGCGTCCACATCAAAGGGCGATAGCTTCTGTGCGTCGTCCTCCTCGGTGCGGGGGTATTTTTCGTAGTCTTCGGGATTGTTGAACTGCTTGGGGTTGATGAAAATCGTGACGATGACACGATCACACCCCTCCTTGGCAGCGCGCACAAGGCTCAGGTGGCCTTGGTGCAACGCGCCCATCGTCGGGACAACGCCCACCGTCTCGCCGGATTTTTTCCAGCCGCTGACCATTGAACGCAGCTCGCTAAGCGAGCGAATGATAGGCGCGCTCATTTCGACGCTCCCGGTGCGGTATCGGCGAAGGTGTGTTCAGCGGCGGGGAAGCTGCGGGCTTGAACTTCGTCCGCGTAGGCCTGGATCGCGCCGCGCGCGTCATCGCCCAAGGTGGCAAAGCGCTTCACGAACTTTGCTTTGAAGGCTGTGAACAGCCCCAGCATGTCGTCGACGACCAAGATTTGCCCGTCACAGTTCGCAGATGCGCCAATTCCAATCGTCGGAATGGCCACCGCGCCGGTGATCTTGTCGGCCAGTGCGGCAGGGACCTTCTCCAGCACGACCGCAAAGGCACCGGCCTGCGCCACAGCCTTTGCATCGGCCATCAAAGCTGCGGCATCCTCGCCGCGCCCTTGCACCTTGTAGCCGCCCAACGTGTTGATCGACTGGGGCGTCAGCCCGATATGTGCCATCACCGGAATGCCGCGGGACACAAGGAAGTTGATGGTGTCAGCCATGACAACGCCGCCTTCTAGCTTGACCGCGCCGGCATTTGTTTCGGCCATGAGCCGTGCGGCATTGCGGAAGGCTTGCTCGCGGCTTTCCTCGTAGGACCCGAACGGCATATCGATGACCAGCATCGACGTCGACAGCCCGCGCCGCACAGCTTTGCCGTGCATGATCATCATCTCCATGGTCACTCCAACGGTAGAGGGCAGGCCATGCAGCACCATCCCGACAGAGTCTCCGACCAGCACGAAGTCGCAAATGCCATCCATAAGTTCGGCCATTGGTGTGGTGTAGGCGGTCAGGCTAACCAAGGGTGTCCCACCTTTGCGCGCAAGGATGTCTTGCGGCATCGGGGCGGTTTTACGGGCAGTGGCGCTCATGCGTGAAGGACCTTCCGGCTATAATCTTGCGCAGGGCCTACCAATATAGCGGTTGCGTTACCAGTGGGTTGCGCTTGATTACGCTGCAATTCCGTTCCAGACTTCCCACCAAGGGAGCCAAGTCCGCGCCCACCTACTGGAGGATACCCCATGACCCGATGGATTTTAGGCGCCGTATCAGCAACGGCACTGCTCACAGGCGCGGCCAGCGCCAAAACCGACGTCACTGTCGGATTGCAACTTGAGCCTCCGCACTTGGACCCGACATCTGCCGCGGCAGGTGCGATTGATCAGGTGCTGTATTCCAACGTGTTCGAGGGGCTGATGCGGTTCGCCTCCGATGGCTCCGTCATTAATGGTCTTGCCGAGGATTGGGACATCTCCGAGGACGGTAAAACCTATACCTTCAAGCTCCATTCCGGGGTGAAGTTTCACGACGGAACAGATTTAGAGGCCTCTGATGTTGTGTTCTCTCTGAACCGCGCCCGCGCCGAAGACTCGGTAAATGCCCAAAAAGCGCTATTCGCCAATATCGCAGACGTGAAAGCCATTGACGCTCTGACGGTCGAGGTCACGTTGGCTGCCCCTCAGGGCAACTTCCTGTTCAACATGGCTTGGGGTGACGCCGTGATCGTCGCACCTGAAAGCATCGACGACATCAAGATCAAACCCATTGGCACAGGAGCCTTCAAGTTCAGCGACTGGAAGCAGGGCGATAGCATCACATTGGTGAAAAACCCCGCCTATTGGGGGACCCCCGCCAAGTTGACCGAGGCTACGTTCAAATTCATCTCCGAACCAACCGCCGCCTTCGCCGCGATGATGGCCGAGGACGTGGACGCATTTTACAGCTATCCCGCGCCGGAAAACCTCGCGCAATTTGAGGCAGACCCGCGCTTCACGGTCTTAGCGGGCAACACAGAGGGCGAAACCATCCTCGCCATGAACAACAAGCAAGCGCCCTTTGACAATAAGCTGGTGCGCCAGGCCGTCAGCCACGCGATTGACCGCCAGTCCATCATTGATGGTGCAATGTTTGGTTACGGCACGCCGATCGGGTCGCACTTCGCGCCTCATAATCCAGCCTATATCGATCTGACCGGAAACTCTGCCTATGATCCCGAAAAGGCCAAGGCCCTTTTGGCAGAAGCAGGCATGGCAGATGGTTTCAAAACGACCCTAAAGCTGCCTCCGCCATCCTACGCGCGGCGCGGCGGCGAGATCATCGCGGCACAATTGCGCGCGGTGGGTATCGAGACCGAGATCAGCAACCTCGAATGGGCGCAATGGCTTGAACAGGCTTTCCGAGGCAAGGATTTCGGTCTGACCATCGTCAGTCACACAGAGCCTATGGATATCGGCATCTACGCTCGGCCGGATTATTACTTCCAGTATGACAATCCAGAGCTGCAACAACTAATGGCTGATCTGGACACCGAGGCTGACGGCGACAAGCGCACCGAGATGCTGCAACAGGCGCAGACCATCATTTCGGAGGATTACGTTAACGCCTACCTGTTCCAACTGGCTCTGACCTCTGTGGTGAACGCCAAGCTGCAAGGGATATGGCCCGACGCGCCAACGCAGGCGATTGACCTGACCGGCGTTAGCTGGTCCGAGTAAGATCGGGGCGTAGCGGACCGAAATGCTACGCTATGCCGTCAAAAGACTTGGCTCGCTGGCAATCTCGCTGATTGTGGCGAGCCTTGTCATTTTTGCTTGTATCGAGGTCATCCCTGGCGATCCGGCCTCCTTCATGCTGGGCATCAACGCGCAACCCGACACGGTCGCCGCCTTGCGCGAAGAGCTGGGCTTGAACGCCTCAATCGCCACAAGATACCTGTCATGGGTTACAGGGATGCTGTCGGGTGATTTCGGCACCTCTTACACATACCGCACACCTGTGGCGGAGATCATTGGTGACCGCCTCTGGCTCTCCCTTCCGCTCGCGCTGATTGCGCTAGGCCTGACTGTCCTGATCGCCTTTCCGGTTGGCATCCTTGCCGCCACGAAACGCGGCTCTTGGGCAGATATGTCCGTCATGGGGGCCACGCAATTGGGGATCGCAATCCCCAATTTCTGGTTCGCGATGCTCATGGTGCTGCTTTTCGCGATAAACCTGCGGTGGTTCTCTGCGGGCGGCTTTCCGGGATGGGATAACCCCGTCGCGGCGTTGAAAGCACTCACCCTGCCGTCCATTGCCCTAGCCTTGCCGCAGGCCTCCATCCTCGCGCGTGTGATGCGCTCCGCCCTTTTGGATACATTATCCGAGGACTACATCCGCACTTGCCGCGCAAAGGGTCTAACACAGCGTCAAGCGCTCTGGCGGCATGCTCTGCGCAACGCAATGATCCCCGTGCTGACAATCATTGGCCTGCAATTCTCTTTCCTGTTGGCCGGCGCGATCATCATCGAGAATGTCTTTTACCTCCCGGGGCTCGGGCGGCTGGTCTTTCAGGCCATTTCGCAGCGCGACTTGATTGTGGTGGAAAGCGTCGTCTTCCTGCTGGTCTTCGCCGTCATCGTGGTCAATTTCGCCGTCGATCTGGCCTACGCATGGGTCGATCCCCGTCTAAGGGGCCGCGCATGAGAAACCTGATCGTCGGGCTCGCCCTTACGGCATTATTTGCGCTGGGGGCGTTGGTCTCCTTTCTATGGACGCCCTATGACGTCACCGTCTTGGACATCGCTAACAAGCTGAAAGCCCCGACAGCCACCCACTGGTTCGGCACAGACCACTTCGGGCGCGATATCTTCTCGATGATCATGGTCGGCGCGCGTACGTCTATTGCTGTCGCCGTTGTGGCTGTGGGCATCGGCATGGGGCTGGGTGTGCCACTTGGCCTTGCCGCGGCTGCCCGCAAGGGATCGCTTTTGGACGAGGTCATCATGCGGGGCAACGATCTGATCTTTGCCTTCCCGTCGCTGCTGATAGCCATCCTCATTACCGCAATCTTTGGCCCCTCCGCCGTCAATGCGATCATCGCCATCGGCATCTTCAACATTCCTGTCTTCGCGCGCCTGACACGAGGTGCTGCGCTTTCGCTTTGGACACGCGATTATGTCCTCGCCGCGCGCGTGGCTGGAAAAGGGGCTGTGCGCATCTCGGTCGAACATATTCTCCCCAACGTCGCCAACCTGCTGATCGTGCAGGGCACAATCCAGTTCAGCCTTGGCATTCTGGCCGAAGCGGCTTTGTCCTACGTCGGCTTAGGGGCACAGCCTCCCACGCCATCATGGGGTCGTATGTTGGCTGACGCCCAAACGCTCATCGCATTGGCCCCTCACGTCGCCCTGTTTCCGGGCTTTGCAATTTTGTTCACGGTCTTGGGGCTGAACCTCGCCGGCGATGGGCTTCGGGACGTATTAGACCCTAAATTGAGGGTTCAACGATGACACTCTTGGCCATCGAGAACCTGTCCCTGTCGATCCGCGGCACCCCGATCCTGCGCGACGTGTCTATGACTGTCGGTCCCGGCGAAATCCTTGGGGTCATCGGCGAAAGCGGTTCAGGAAAATCGCTGACAGCTTTCTCGGTCCTGCAGTTGTTGCCCGAGGGTTCCGAGTGCAACGGACGCGTCACCTTGTTGGGCCAAGATATCCTCGCGATGCCGGAAAAAGACCTGTGTTCGATGCGCGGGCGGCAGGTTGGTATGGTGTTCCAGGAACCCATGACGGCGCTGAACCCCGTGCAAACCATCGGCGCACAGGTGGCGGAAACCATCCTGATCCATGAGCCTAACACCTCCAAGGCCGATGCAATGTTGCGCGCCGCACAGGCTCTAACGCGCTGCGAATTGCCTCAAGACAAGTTCCCGCTCGGCCGTTACCCGCATGAGATGTCGGGCGGCCAGCGTCAGCGTGTGGTGATCGCTATGGCCATCGCTTTACAGCCCAAGCTGTTAATCGCAGACGAGCCGACAACAGCGCTTGATGTGACCACACAGGCCGAAATCCTCGACTTGCTCGCGCGGTTGGTGCGTGAAGATGACATGGGCCTGATGCTGATCTCTCACGATTTGGCGGTGGTGACGGACATGGCCCATCGCATTGCAATCATGAAAAACGGCGAGGTCGTCGAAACCGGCGACGCGGACCTTCACCGCACCATGTCACATCCCTACACCAAGGCCCTGTTTGAAGCGTCCGGCCATCAGCCAGACCGTGCGGTTGCGCCCAGCCACGATTTGCTCCTGCAGGTCAAAAACGCGGTCCGCGACTACACTTTACCGCGCAAGACTTTGTTCGGCGCTGCAGGAAAATTCCGCGCGGTGGACGATGTCAGCTTTGAGATCAGGCGCGGCGAAAGCCTTGGTCTTGTTGGCGAAAGCGGATGCGGAAAATCGACCTTAACGCGCGCCATCTTGGGGCTTGAGCCTTTGCAAGGCGGCTCGATCCTGCTGGACGGGCAACCCGTCGGCCCAACCGTGCGACGCAAGATGCAGGTGGTGTTCCAAGACCCCTATGGCAGCTTCAATCCGCGCCACAAGGTCGCCCGCTTGGTGGCAGAGCCGTTCCACTTGCTTGGCCGCAAAGCCACCCCCGCCGAGCTTGACGAAGCCTTGATCTCGGTCGGTCTGACACCTGCCGACAAAGACAAATACATCCACGAGTTTTCTGGCGGTCAGCGGCAGCGCATCGCCATCGCGCGAGCACTTATGATCAAGCCAGAGCTGATCGTTCTGGACGAGGCAGTGTCTGCCCTTGATGTCTCTATCCGGGCGCAAATTCTCGATCTTCTCGCAGATTTGTCCGACGAGTTCGGACTGACCTACCTATTCATCTCGCATGATCTGTCGGTCGTGCGGGCGATTACCGATCGTTGCTTGGTGATGAAAGCCGGAAAAATTGTGGAGGAGGGTGAAACTGAACACTTGTTCACAACCCCGTCCCATCCCTACACTCAAACTCTGATCGCAGCCGCCCCACAGCTTCCCGGCGCATAGAAAGGCCATCGCATGAGCACCCAAGACCTTTGGTTCGACCCGTCCCTTTGCTTTATCGGCGGCGCGTGGGTCAATCCTGACGCGGGGCAGACCCTTGATCTTGGCAACCCATCGAACGGTCAGGTCATCTGCCAGATCGCGCGCGGCCAGCAGGCCGATATCGACCACGCTGTCGCCGCCGCGCAAGACGCCTTGCACGGGCCGTGGGCGCGGATGACCGCGCCCGAACGCGGGCGCATCCTTGCCAGGATTGGCCTTCTGGTTCTCGAAAACGCTGACACTTTGGCCCGGCTTGAGGCGATGGATGTCGGCAAGCCGCTTAAGCAGGCCAAGGCCGATGCCCTCGCACTTGCCCGCTACATGGAATTCTACGGCGGGGCCGCTGACAAACTTCATGGCCACACGATCCCCTATCTGGACGGGTATACGGTCTACACCCTGCGCGAACCGCACGGCGTTACTGGCCACATCATCCCGTGGAACTACCCGATGCAAATCATCGGTCGCTCTGTCGGGGCCGCCTTAGCAATGGGCAACGCCGCCGTTCTGAAACCCGCGGAAGAAGCCTGCCTGACTGCATTGGCCTTTGCCGACCTCGCGCGGCAGGCCGGCTTGCCCGAAGGGGTACTGAACGTTGTGCCCGGATTGGGTGCCGAGGCCGGAGCCGCGCTGGCGGGCCATTCAGGCGTCAATCACGTCTCTTTCACTGGCTCGGTCGGGGTCGGCAAGCTGATCCAGCGCCAAGCGTCGGAACACATCGTCCCCGTCACGTTGGAGCTTGGCGGTAAGTCCCCGCAACTGGTGTTCGACGATGCTGACATTGACGCGGCGCTGCCGTTCCTTGTGAACGCAGGCGTGCAGAATGCGGGCCAGACTTGTTCCGCCTCCTCGCGCATCCTTGTGCAGCGCGGCGTGTTTGACGAGGTGCTTGACCGCATGGCCGCCCGCTATGGCGAATTGCAAGTCGGCCCCGCCATGGATGATCTGGACGTCGGGCCGCTTATTTCCGCCCGCCAGAAAGAGATCGTCGAAGGCTTCCTTGCCCAAGGCGCCTCGCTTGAGAAAGCCGCACAAGGCCAGATCATTGGCAATGCCCCCGCCGAGGGTCACTACGTGGCCCCAACGCTGTTTGCAGGCGTCAGCCCCGGCCACATTCTGGCCCAAGAGGAAATCTTTGGGCCCGTTCAGGTCGTGATCCCTTTCGACGACGAGGCAGAAGCCCTTTCGATCGCCAATGGAACCCAGTTCGGGCTTGTGGCCTCTGTCTGGTCACGCGACGGCGCGCGGCAAATGCGGCTGGCGAAGGCGCTACGCTCTGGGCAAGTCTTCCTCAACAACTACGGCGCAGGCGGCGGGGTGGAGCTTCCCTTTGGCGGCACCGGCCTGTCCGGCCACGGGCGCGAAAAAGGGTTCGAGGCGCTATACGGCTTTTCCACCCTGAAAACTGTCGCGGCATTGCATGGATGATCTCAGGATCATCCAGCTTGATGCAGATGCCGATTTCGCGCGCGTCAGTGACCTGTGCGACCGCGCCGCTGACTACGTGATGCTTGAAGAAGGCAATCCGCCGAACGAGGCCTATGTGCACAAAACGCTGACGGATGCGCCGCCAGTCTGTGGCCCCGAAGATATTTTTCTGCGCGGGGTGGAGCGCCCCGACGGGACGCTCGCAGGCATTGCCACCTCGATCCGTCACGTCTACCAGCCCGGCGAATGGTACATGGGCCTATTGATGCTGGACCCCGCCGAACGAGGCACGGGCCTTGGTCGAAAAGTGGCACAGCACGTCATCGCCGAAGCGCGCGCCGACGGGGCTCCGTGCATCCGCATCGCGGTTCTTGATGCCAACCCGCGAGGACGAAAATTCTGGGAAAGCCTTGGCTATTGCCATGAGAAATCCGTGCAGGGTGACGATCACCTGCGCCACGTTTTGAAACTTGATTTGAAGGAAACGACAAATGCGTCTTGAGCGAAAAGTAGCGATCATCACCGGCGGCGCCTCGGGTTTCGGAGCGGGCATTGCGCGCAAATTCGTGGCTGAGGGCGCGAAGGTCATGATTGCAGACCTGAACATGGACATGGCCACGGACTTGGTGGCAGAGCTTGGCGACGCCGCGCAGGCGGTCGAGGCGAACGTAGCACAAGACGCCAGCGTCAAGGCGATGGTCGATGCCACACTCGACGCGTTCGGGCGCGTGGATATCCTGATCAACAACGCAGGCACCACCCACCTTCCGACCTTGATGGAAGATGTCAGCGATGAAGACTTTGACAGGGTCTTTGCGGTGAATTGCAAGTCGGTCTACCTCACCGCCAAGCACATCGTGCCGCTGCTCAAAAAACAGGGGTCGGGCTGCATCTTGAATGTGGCCTCCACCGCTGGCGTCAGCCCGCGCCCGCGCCTGAACTGGTACAACGCTTCCAAGGGCTGGATGAACACCGCGACCAAGGCCATGGCGGTGGAGCTTGCCCCCGAGGGTGTCCGCGTGAACGCCATCAACCCAGTCGCGGGGGAAACGCCTCTGCTCAAGAGCTTCATGGGCGAAGACACACCTGAGGTGCGCGCCAAGTTCCTGTCCACCATCCCCTTGGGCCGGTTCTCAACGCCGGAAGATATGGCAAACGCTGCGTGCTTCTTGTGCTCGGACGAGGCGTCGATGGTCACGGGTGTCTGCATGGAAGTCGACGGCGGGCGGTGCATCTGATGCGTACAGGGCCGCGCAACTTGATCACGGACGTGGCCGGCCTGAAGGTTGGAAACGCACAAGATGACACGCTTAAATCCGGCGTGACGGTTTTGACAGCCGACGCCCCCTTGATGGCGTCTGTTCACGTGATGGGCGGCGCACCCGGCACGCGGGAAACCGATCTGCTCGACCCTGACAAATCCGTGGAAGGGGTGGATGCGCTGGTTTTGTCCGGTGGGTCTGCCTTTGGGCTCGACGCTGCCTCCGGCGTGGTCTCTGGCCTGCGGGAACAAGGGCGGGGTTTTGCTGTTGGCGATGTGCGCGTGCCCATTGTTCCCGCCGCGATCATTTTTGATCTGCTCAATGGCGGCCGCAAGGACTGGGACGAAAACCCTTACGCTGCGCTCGGCCGTGCGGCGTTAGATGACGCCGCCGAGGATTTTGATTTGGGCTCTATCGGGGCCGGAACCGGTGCTACATCTGCCACCTTCAAGGGCGGCCTCGGCTCTGCCTCTGTGGTGCTGCCGGATGGCGTCACAGTTGGTGCCTTGGTGGCCGTGAACCCGATTGGAACAGTCGTGACACCCGCAGGTAAATTCTGGGCCGCGCAATCCGAATTTGACGCGGAATTCGGCGGTCTTGGCGGTGATCCGGCATCCTACGGCGCGGTAAGGTTGCCACTGAAGACTGACGCGGGCGAGGGGGCCAACACAACCATCGCCATCGTCGCGACCGACGCAAAACTGACCAAGCCGCAGGCTAAGCGCATGGCCGTCGCAGCGCATGACGGAATGGCGCGTGCGATAGTGCCGTCACACACCCCGATGGATGGGGACCTAGTTTTCGCGGTGTCAGCCGGACAAAAAACAGGCGACCCGCTGATGATCGGTCACGCCGCCGCCACTTGTCTTGCCCGCGCCATAGCCCGTGCGGTCTTTGAGGCGACCCCCGCAAAGGGGGACCCGCTGCCGTGCTTCAAAGCAAAAACATAACCGCTTTTCCAGCCGTCGATTTTCGTGCCACTATGCCGGTCCAAGCTTTTCAAGGATGACAACATGACCAAGGGCGCTGCTCTATTCGACCTCACAGGCAAGCGCGCACTTGTCACCGGCTCGTCACAGGGCATCGGCTACGCCTTGGCTCAAGGCCTGAAGGATGCAGGAGCCGATATCGTGTTGAACGGTCGCGATGCAACGAAGCTCGCCGCCGCTGCCGCCGCCCTCGATACCCCGCACACGCTGGCATTCGATGCAACGGACCACGAGGCGGTACGCAAAGCCGTGGACGAGTTCGAGGCCAACACTGGGCCCATCGACATCCTGATCAACAACGCGGGTATGCAGCACCGCACAGAGCTGGAGAATTTCCCCGCGGACGCATTTGAAAAACTCCTGCAAACCAACATCGCGTCAGTCTTCCATGTCGGCCAAGCTGTGGCCCGCCATATGATCAAGCGAGGCGCGGGCAAGATCATCAACATCGCCTCGGTGCAAACGGCTCTGGCCCGCCCCGGTATCGCGCCTTACACGGCAACCAAAGGGGCGGTTGGCAACCTGACCAAGGGGATGGCGACCGATTGGGCGAAGCATGGGCTACAATGCAATGCAATCGCGCCGGGCTATTTTGACACGCCGCTGAACGCGGCGCTGGTGGCGGATGCCGACTTTTCCGCTTGGCTCGAGAAACGCACCCCAGCGGGGCGGTGGGGCAATGTCGATGAGCTGGTCGGCGCGGCAGTCTTCCTGTCCTCGCCTGCGTCCAGCTTTGTGAACGGACATATCCTCTATGTCGATGGCGGCATTACGGCCTCGCTCTAAATGTTGAAAGCCATCGTCATGGGCGTCGCCGGGTCCGGCAAATCATCGGTTGGACATGCCGTGGCGGAGGCCTTGGGCGCAGTCTATTTCGACGGTGACGATCTTCATCCCCAAAGCAATATCGATAAGATGGCCGCTGGCACGCCGCTGGACGATTCTGATCGCGCGCCTTGGCTTGATCGGGTCGGTGCCGCATTGGCAGAGGCGGACGGGCCAACCCTGATCGGCTGCTCCGCTCTCAAGCTGTCTTACCGTGATCGCATTCGCGCGGTCTGCCCTGAAACACGGTTTGCCCACCTTGCCGGAACGCGAGAGGTGATCGAGGCTCGCATGTCGGCGCGAACCGGCCACTTCATGCCAGTGAGCTTGCTCGACAGCCAGTTCGCAACGCTGGAGCCTTTGCAGCCTCAAGAGGATGGCTTCGCGGTCGACATTGCGCAGGAATTCGAGGACGTCGTCGGTGAGATGGTCGAACGCCTTTCCCCTCAAGTGCGATAGCAAGAAACGGCTCTTTAACTCACGCCTTCCCCCCGACGCAGCGCTCGGCTACACATGGGCTATGACGTGGAATATTCCCAATATCCTGACGCTTCTGCGTCTTTTGGCGGCCCCGGGCGTGGCCATCATGTTTTTGTATTTCCAGCGCCCCTGGGCGGATTGGTTTGCGCTGATCCTGTTTGTCGTCGCCGCACTGACGGACTGGATCGACGGCTATCTTGCCCGCGCGTGGAAACAGGAAAGCAAATTCGGCGCGATGCTGGACCCGATCGCTGACAAAGCGATGGTGATTATCGCGCTTCTGGTTATCACTGGCTTTTCGGGGATGAACCCTTGGGTGCTGCTGCCCTCGACCCTGATCATGTTTCGCGAGGTGTTCGTCTCTGGGCTGCGCGAATTCTTGGGAGACACCGCAGGTCTACTCAAGGTTACAAATCTGGCTAAGTGGAAAACCACAGCGCAGATGACCGCGATCGCAGTGCTCTTTGCGACAGGGCTGTTCCAGCACGAATTCCTCGACCGCACCTCGGGGATGGACAACGAAACGCTAAATGCGATCATGTCCGGCGCGTCGGAAGATCCGCTTGGCCTGACATGGTTCGCCGGCGCCGCCAACGCGACATTTAAAATCGGGGTTGTGTTGCTTTGGGCCGCGGCGCTCCTGACCTTGATCACCGGCGGTGACTACCTGCGCAAGGCAATGCCTTTCCTGCGCGAGGAGAACAAGAAATGATCAACGTGCTCTACTTTGCGTGGGTGCGGGAACGTATTGGCCTGCCTAAAGAGCAGGTGGAAACCACTGCCGCCACCGTGATGGATCTGGTGGAGCAACTACGCACCCGCGAAGAACGCTACGCCTTGGCGTTTTCCGATCTGTCAGCGTTACGCGTCGCCTTGGATCAAGACCTGTCTGATTTCGATGCGTCGCTCGATGGCGTTCGCGAGGTTGCGTTCTTCCCTCCAATGACTGGCGGATAACGCCATGCGCGTTGTTGTCCAAGAGGCCCCGTTCGATCCAGGCGCCGAGCTGAACGCCTTCGCCAAGGGCGATACTGATATCGGCGCGGTCGTCAGCTTCACGGGCGTGACACGCGATGTCTCTGGTGGACTGAGCCGGATGTTGATCGAACACTACCCCGGCATGACCGAGCGCGCCCTGACCCAAATCTGTGAAGATGCTCAAAAGCGCTGGAGCTTGGCCGACATCTTGGTGATCCACCGCTTCGGCACGATGGAAGCGGGCGACAACATCATGATGGTCGCCACCGCGTCTCGACATCGTGCGGACGCCTTTGCCGCGGCCGATTTTCTGATGGATTACCTCAAGTCCCGCGCGCCCTTCTGGAAGAAGGAAATCAGCGCGGATGGTTCAGATTGGGTGGATGCAAAAGACAGTGACGAGGACGCGTTGGACCGCTGGTCCTAGGCCCGAACGCTTACTGGCCTTGATTGACGCGTTCGATATACCCGCGCAACTCTTCCGCCTCGTGCCGCGCGTCGCGTAACCCGTCCATCGCCGCCCGAAGCTCTGCTTCCGTTTGTGACAATTGGTTGGTCAGCTCTGCCTCGCGCTGCTGCAGGTAGGTGATCGCTTGATCGCGGGTTTCTTCCGCGTCGTGCAGCGCTTTGGCCATCTCGTCCAACTCCGCCACATCAGCCGTAGTGACACGGCTGAACCGCTGCACCAGCCAGCAGGCAAACCAGCCGACGCAGAACGCCAGAAACAGGATAAAGGCGGTGGCGATGATGAATTCTGTTCTATTCACTTGGGGTCTCGGTTTCTGCTTCTGTCGTGGCTTCTGTGTCGCCTGATGCGTCGTCTGTGGCCGCCGCGCGGGCGTCTGTCAACAGCTTGAACTCGATCCTGCGGTTGGCTTCGCGCCCGTCGGCTGTGTCGTTATCCGCGATGGGATCAGCCTCGCCGTAACCCTTGGCGGTGATGTTGCTTGTCAGAACCCGCCGTGACTGAAGCGCGGCGCGGACCGAGTCAGCGCGCTGCTGGCTCAGCGCGGAGTTCATTTCCTCGCGGCCTTGGCTGTCGGTATAGCCACCGATCTCCATTTTCACGCGCTCGCATTGCTTGGCGATCTCCGCGATCCGGTCGATCGTGCGCTTCGTATCTGCTGTGATCTCGGCCGAGGAGGGTTCAAAGGTAATCTTCGCCGCGCTGAGGATGGAGTTGATGCGCGACACGCATTCCTCGGGCGTCGGGATGTTGAGCGTGGTGTCCAGCATCTCGTCATAGCGGACGTTCACGTCAAAATTTTCAGCGTCGCCCAGCTTGTCGGCAAGGGTGCGCGAGATCGTGTCCGACGCGTTCTTGTCGCCGCTGAGGCCGCGAATTTCGACATAGTCTTTCTGCACAACTGCACTACCGCTTTCGAGGGTCGCTAGCGCCTCAAGCGCCGCAAGCACACGCACTGGCCAGCTTTCGGGCAAGTTGGGGTCGTCACGGGTCGCCAGATACACCTTATCACTGCCGAACTGTGCCCGCGCGAAGGAGCCGACGATCTGTTCGATTCCGTCATCTGTCAGGCGGCCGCGCAATTGCACCAGACCTTCAGGGCTGCGGGTGGCGACAAATTCCACAGCCGCTTCCGCACCGGTACCGTCCACAACGACTTTTTCGGGCAGCACGGCATGCATCGAAAACACCTCCGGCAAGGCGGCATCGACTTCGCCCACAACGCGGTCAAACGTGCCTTGGCTGGTGGTGTCCAGCGCGACCAACGTAATGTCCGCATCCGAAAATGTCAGCGAGCCGCCGCCCATGTCTTTCAAGCCCGACATCGCAACTTCAACAGCTTTGGCCCAGTTCGGTGAGGGCACCCCAAGCCCGATTGCACATTCGGGTTTCTCGATTTGGCCGACGCTGCTCGCGGCGCGGAGAATACGCGATTTGGCGTCTTCGGTATCCGCAGAACAGGCGTCAAAGGAGGCATTGCCTTCTGCATCCAATGTGAAGCGCAGGGTAAATGGCGTGATGACGGGGCGTGGGGCGGATATACTGAGCGCCAACCGCACGCCGTTCGGTACGCTGCGGGCCAGTTGCGACTCGATCCGTCGTTTGCTTTCGGGGCTGTCGGATATGGCTGTAATTTCGACCAGATCTGCCGATACTGAAATTTTGGACCGCTCAAGGTCGCGCAACGCCTTAATGGAATAGGCCAAGGCGGCTTCCCAATTCTCAGGGACGGGATAGCTCGCCGTCTCAAGCAGGTCTGTCACGGGTGTGTTGTTGGCGACGTCTGCCAATTGCTCGGCGATACCTTTGCCGTCACCAGTTGGCGGGATAAGTCCGATCAGCGAAATTCCTTCGCCGTTGCGCAGCATTTCGACCGAGAAGCGTGGCGCTTTGATCTGCTCGCGGGCCTTCACATCCATGTTGTCCACGATGCGGTCGGGGTCGATCACGCGGCCAACGGCTGACACGACGCGGAAACGCGTGGCTTCATCAGGGGCCTCGCCGCCCAACGCAACCAGCAGCCCGTCCGTTGTGACCGTGGTCCAGTCGTGCTGACCGTCAATCAGTGTGGAGGTGACAACTTCGCCCGACCGCGCTTCGACCCACCCCGCAGAGAGCCACGCCCCCCCAACAGACAGGGCGGCGGCGGCACAGAAAGCGGCGATTGTCTTTAGTCTCATACGGGTCGTCTACCATTGAAGATGCGGCAAGGCGCATGCACCCTCGTAACGGGCGCGCGTAGGTTGTTCAATCACAGGAAGGCGGCAGCGGCAAGAAACAGCGCAGCAATAAGTCCTGCGTCGCGGTTGGATTGGAAAATCCGTTTGCAGACTTCCCAATCGTCGATGTTCAACCGACGCAGTTGCCAAACCATGTGCCACCCAAAGGCCCAAGCTCCGCAAAGTGCCAGTGTGAGCACCATGACATTGGTGCCCGGCACCAGAGCCACAATAATTGCCAGCGCCATAAGCGAAACGGACGCAACCATGAAAAGCCGGAGCCACCAGACCGAGTTATCGCCGAACAGACGCGCAGTGGACTTGATGCCAATCAGCGCGTCGTCTTCTTTGTCTTGGTGGGCGTAGATGGTGTCATAGAACAGCGTCCAAGCGATGCCCGCAAGATACAAGATCACGGGTGCCGCACTCAACGAACCTGAATGCGCCGTCCACGCCAATAAAGCGCCCCAGTTAAACGCAATGCCAAGGAATACCTGCGGCCACCACGTGAACCGCTTCGCGAACGGATAGATCGCGACCGGCAACAGCGCCAACACGCCAAGTGCAATCGCAGCGATATTGAAGGTCAGCAAGATGCACAGAGAGACCAGCGCCTGCACGGCCATCCAGACCAGCGCGCCAGTCACAGTGACTTGACCCGACGGAAGAGGTCGCGATTTGGTGCGGGCCACTTGCGCATCCAACTTGCGGTCGGAAATGTCATTCCACGTGCACCCCGCACCGCGCATCAAAAACGCACCCAAGGCGCAGCCCACGACAATCCAAAGGTCAAACCAACGCAGTCCAGCCGGGTCCGCCGCCGCCGCCAAAAGCACGCCCCACCAGCACGGCAGCAACAGCAGCCATGTCCCGATAGGGCGATCCGCGCGGCTCAGCCGCAAATAGGGGCGGGCAGCAGCAGGGGCCCATGTGTCGACCCAGTTGTCCTGGACCGCATCAAGCACTTGACCCTCCGGCGTTTGGCCCTCTGGCATTCGGCTTGTCTCGCTCATATGTTCAGCCCCATGGAACGCGCAAAAATCAGGTTGTTTGTAGAGCAGCCATTGGGGCAGGGCAATTCCGTCCCGATGACGCAGCCGCAGGCGAATTATCTTTTCAACGTCATGCGCCTTGGCGTCGGTGACACGGTTGCCTTGTTCAATGGTCAGGATGGTGAATGGACCTGCCGCGTGGTCGACGCCGCCAAGCGGCGCGGCATGGTGGTGTGCGAGGAGCAGACCTTGCCTTTGCAACTTCCCCCCGACCTGTGGCTATTGTTTGCGCCGATCAAGAAGGCCCGCACCGATTTCATCGTCGAGAAGGCGGCCGAGATGGGCGCGGCCAAAGTATTCCCTGTGCAAACCGACTATACAAACTCCGACCGCATCCGGCAGGACAAGCTTCAAGCGCACGCCATCGAGGCCGCCGAGCAATGCGGCGGCACCTATGTCCCAGAAGTCGCGGGCATCCAAAAACTATCCGCGATGCTGGATTCTTGGCCCGAAGACCGCCACCTGCTGTTCTGTGACGAATCCTTGGTCGGGGAGCCTTCGAACCTGTCCGACCTCCCCAAAGGTCCTTGGGCGATTGTCATCGGCCCCGAAGGCGGCTTTTCCGAACGCGAGCGTGACACCCTGCGCACACACTCCAACAGCTATGCCATCAGCCTTGGTCCGCGTATCTTGCGTGCGGATACCGCGGCCGTTGCAGCTCTGGCCCTGTGGCAAACTGCGCATGGGGATTGGGTGTGATCCGCCCCGAAATCCAGGACCTGTTCTGGCGCTATTTCGAGCTACTGATCGGCGTGGCCGTCTCCTTGGTGGGCGTCATGATCTTCAATTTGCACGGTCTGCTGTGGCAGGGGATCGGCGGATTATTCGCCATCGCGGGTGTGGCGATTTCATGGACCGCATGGCGGCGCGCGCAGCTGACGTCGAAAACCCATGATGGCCCCGGTGTGGTCGAAGTGGATGAGCGGCAGATCACCTATTTCGCACCTCTCGGTGGCGGGGCCGTGTCGATCAACGATCTGGCCCGCGTCACTATCCTGACCAACGACCAAGGTCCCTTTGCCGAAGACGTGCATTGGCTGCTGGAGGAGAACGGAGGCAATAGTTTGCTGATCCCGAACTCGGCAGAAGGGGCAGCCCAATTGTTTGATGCTCTGGCGCCTTTGAAGGGTGTGGATTTCGAGGCCGCGATTCGCGCTATGGGATCGACCTCGACTGACAGCTTTGTGATCTGGGCAAAAGACAGGGTTCGCCTGCATTGACATCGCCGGAAATTCCCCGCACCCCTAATCCTTAAACCAGTCTGACGGAGCCTCCGACATGTCCATCCCTCAATCCGGCGGCGGCCTGATCACCGACCATTCCCAACTTGCACAATTGCTGGCTGATGGCTGCAAGCCCAAGGAAGACTGGCGTATCGGCACAGAGCACGAGAAATTTGGCTACTGCCAAGACACGCACAAACCGCTCCCCTACGAGGGCGAACGCTCGATTCATGCAGTCCTATCTGGCTTGCGCGACCGCTTTGGCTGGGCGCCGGTCGAGGAAGGCGGATACCTGATCGGGCTGACCAAAGACGGCGCCAATGTTTCGCTGGAACCCGGTGGCGCGTTGGAGCTGTCGGGCGCTCCGCTGGAAACCGTCCACCAGACCTGTGACGAAGTGAACTCCCATCTGGCGGAAGTGAAGTCCGTTTCCGACGAAATCGGCGTGAAATTTATCGGCCTTGGGGCCGCCCCTGAATGGAGCCATGAGGAAATGCCCCTCATGCCCAAGGGCCGCTACAAGCTGATGAACAACTACATGGAAAAGGTCGGCACCATGGGCACCGCCATGATGCGCCGCACTTGCACCGTGCAAGTGAACCTCGATTTCGGCTCCGAGGCCGACATGGTCCAAAAGATGCGCGTCGCCTTGGCGCTTCAGCCTGTGGCCGTCGCGTTGTTCTCCAACTCGCCGTTCTTCGAAGGCAAGCCAAACGGCCACAAGTCGTGGCGCTCGCGGATCTGGCGCGATCTGGATGCGGACCGCACCGGAATGGTGCCCTTCGTCTTTGATGAGGGCATGGGGTTCGAGGCTTGGGTGCAGTGGGTGCTCGATGTGCCGATGTATTTCGTCTACCGCGACGGCAAGTATATCGACGCGCTGGGCCAGTCCTTCCGCGACTTCCTGAAGGGCGAATTGCCTGCCTTGCCGGGCGAAAAGCCGTTGCTGTCAGATTGGGCCGACCATCTGACAACAGTATTCCCCGAAGCCCGCGTAAAACAGTTCATCGAAATGCGTGGTGCCGATGGCGGCCCTTGGCGCCGCCTGTGCGCTTTGCCAGCGCTGTGGACGGGCTTGTGTTACGACCAGTCGGCCCTTGATGCCGCTTGGGACGTCGCCAAAGGCTGGGATGCCGAAACCCGTGAGGCGTGGCGCGTTGCGGCCTCCGTCGACGGGCTTGCGGCCGAGGTGAATGGCCTGAAAATGATCGACCTCGCCCGCGAAGTTGTGGCGATTTCCGAAAGTGGCCTGAAAGCGCGCGCCAAGCCCGGTGCTGGCGGGCTGGTCCCTGACGAAACTCACTTCCTGAATGCGCTGAAAGAAAGCATCGAGACAGGTCAAACCCCTGCCGACGAGCTGCTGGCCAAGTATCATGGCGAGTGGAACGGTGACCTCAGCCGCATCTACGACGAATACAGCTACTAAGCAGCGCAGCTAGTCCTTGTCGCGCACCAGCGGTACGCGGGAACTGCCATAGGTCAGTGTTTCCGGTTTAGCGCGGCCCAGCGGGTCGTCGCCATACCCGTTTGGACCGACGTCGCCCGGCAGAACTGCAAGGATCAGCAGGGCAAGCTGGCCAAACGGAACAAAGCCCAACAGCATCAGCCACGCGGTCAGCCCCTTGTCATGCAACCGGCGTGCCATCACCGCAAGGAAAGCAGGCAAAAGCGCCAGCGTGAAGACCACTGGCGGCCAAAGAACGTCATCGCCGGATTCTACAGACAAAACGGTGTAGATGACGGTGGCAAACAGCCCGCCATAGAAGACCAGGAAAAACCACCAGAACTCCGACCGTGCGGCCCGACCACGCCACAGAAAGCTCTTTGAGAGGCAAGATCGGAGGGCTGCGACCGGTCCCATCAGCTTTTCTTCAACTGGATTTTTTTCTCGGTGCCGTTGAGCATCCGGCGAATATTGCCCGCGTGACGCACCCAGATGATCGCGCCCAGAACGGCGGCCAGCACCACATAGCTTGGCAGCCCCATCAGGTGGAGCCAAAGCGGCATCAGCGCTGCGGCGGCAAGTGCGGCCAATGACGAGATGCGGAACACCAGCGCAAAGACCAGCCATGTCAGGCACGCAGCCAGACCTGCGAAAAAGGATAGGGCAAGCAAGGTGCCAAGATAGGTCGCCACACCCTTGCCGCCGTTAAAATTCAACCAGACTGGAAAGATGTGACCGATAAACGCCGATAGGCCCGCAAGCTGCGCCGCGTCCTCTCCGACAAAGAACCGCGCCAGCAACACGGCGATCCCGCCTTTGCCCGCATCCAGCAACAGCGTCGCCAAAGCCGCCGATTTGGAGCCGGTGCGCAGCACGTTGGTGGCTCCGATGTTTCCCGATCCGATTTCGCGCAGGTTGCCCAAGCCCATGACCTTGGCGATCACCAACCCAAACGGGATGGAGCCAAGCAGGTAAGACGCGACGGCGACAAAGGCCAACAGGTAGGGGGCGGTGATAATCTCAGGCACGGGTATAGACCTCCTCGCCGCCGACGAATGTGCGCAGCACGCGGCCTTGCATCCTTTGCCCGTCGAAGGGTGTGTTCTTGGATTTGGACCGCAGCGTTTCACGGTCCATGACAAAAGGCGCGTTCGGATCAAACAGTACAAGATCGGCAGGGGCGCCGACCGACAGCCTGCCGCCTTCCAACCCAAGCCGCTTGGCAGGGTTGAGCGACAGCGCCCGCCACAGGGTCGGCAAATCCACCGCACCAGCATGGAGCAAGCGCATAGAGGCAGGTAGCAGCGTTTCCAGCGCAACAGCGCCGGACGCGGCCTCCTCAAAGGGGAGGCGTTTGCTCTCCTCGTCTTGCGGGGTATGCATGGAGCAGATGATGTCGATCAGCCCGCTAGCAACGGCCTCGACCATGGCAAGACGGTCATCCTCGGATCGCAAGGGTGGCTTCACCTTGAAGAAGGTGCGGTAGTTGCCAACATCTAACTCGTTCAGGGTCAGGTGGTGGATCGACACGCCTGCGGTGACATCGAGACCCTTGGCCTTCGCGCGCTCCAGAACGGGCAAGGCAATCGCTGTGGATATCTGGTCCGCGTGGTAGCGAACGCCAGTCATTTCTACCAAAGCCAGGTCGCGCTCCAGCCCCATGCGCTCCGCCATCGGTGACACCGAAGGAAGCCCGCGCAGCGACGCGAACTTGCCGGAGGTCACGGCGCTGCCTTTGGACAAGCCGGGGTCTTGCGGGTGCCCCATTACCAGCGCGCCAAGTGAGCGGGCATAGGTCATCGCGCGGCTCAGAACCTTGTTGTCGGACACGACGTTGTCGCCATCCGAAAAGGCCAACGCGCCAGCATCCATCAAGAACCCCATCTCGACCATTTCGCGCCCCGCGCGTTCTTTGGTCAGCGACGCCATCGGCGCAATGCGCACGGGTGCCATCTCCGCCCCACGGCGTTTGGTGAATTCCAGTGTCTCGGGTGTGTCCACGGTGGGAATGGTGTCAGGGCGTGTCACCATGGTCGTGACCCCGCCCGCCGCCGCTGCCAAACCTGCGGTGCGGAAGCTTTCCTTGTGCCGCTCGCCCGGCTCGCAGACCTTCACGCCGATATCGACGATGCCAGGGGCCAGGACTTTTCCGCCACAATCAATTCGGTTCCCCGCGGGGAACCTTTTGTCATCTATATCAATATCTTGCGGTAATATTTCGTTAATCCGCCCGTCCTTGATGAGCAAAGCGCCAAGCGTCTCCGTCCCGGCTTCAGGGTCTATCAGTCGTGCGTTGGTAAGAAGCAAGTCAGCCATCAAAACCCTATGTAGTAAGAAAAGACCCAGAAGAAGGCGGCTATCATTGCCGCCAGCGCGATCAGCGTCAGGCGCACGGCAAAGTTTCGCCCCTCAGGGGCCTCTGCGGCGGGACCACCCAGCACGCCCTTTGCGGCGTCGCTTTCGAGCTGGGTGAATTTCGGCGCGGGGGCTTTGCCCTCGGCGTAGGTGGCAATCAGCTCGGCGTCTCCGGTTTGAAGGAAGGTGGCCTGAACCCCACCGAACGCAGCGCTGCGGATCAGCGCGACATCCCGACCCAAAGCGTCCAGACGCAGGGAGTCCTCCAAGCTTGGGGTGACGTCATAGCCTTCCCGCAACAAACCGCTGAGGCCCAACTCTCCCAAGGTGTCTACCGACAGAATTTGCACGTCATCGGCGGAGGATATTTCAACCCCCACTGCGCGTCCAAGCGCGTCCAACGATCCGTCCGCCTCCAGCTGCGCCGACAGCTCGGAGCTGAGCGCAAAGATTCGTAGCATCCCGTGTTCGGTTGCGCTGAGTGTCAGGTCCGGCATTGGATTAGCTCCCCAACCAGATCATCAGGCAGGTGAAGGCGAAAATGCCAAGCAGGGCATACATGGCCACCTTGCCTGAGGTGCGAGGGTCTTTCGGTTCGTTCAAACCATCACCCCTTGTTCTTGCGCGGCCTCGCGCCGCGTTCGCACGAGCAGTTCCATCGCGGCCATGCGGACGGCGACGCCCATCTCGACCTGCTCTTGGATCACGCTGCGGTTGATGTCGTCGGCCAGCACGCCGTCGATCTCTACGCCGCGGTTCATCGGGCCGGGGTGCATGATAATGGCGTCGGACTTGGCGTAGGACAGCTTTTCAGGGTCCAGCCCGTAGCGGTGGTAATACTCGCGCTCGGAGGGGATGAAGCCGCCGTCCATGCGTTCCTTCTGGAGGCGCAGCATCATCACCACGTCCACGTCTTTGAGGCCTTCGCGCATGTCCTCGAACACCTCGACGCCAAATTCCTCCATGCCGGACGGCATCAGGGTCGGTGGCCCGATCAGGCGGACGCGATTTTCCATTTTGCCCAAAAGCAGAATGTTAGACCGTGCGACGCGGCTATGGGCAATGTCTCCGCAAATGGCGATGGACAGGCGATGCAGTCGGCCCTTCGCGCGGCGAATGGTCAGCGCGTCGAGTAGGGCTTGCGTTGGATGTTCGTGCCGCCCGTCGCCCGCGTTCAGCACGGCGCAGTTCACTTTTTGGGCCAGCAAATCCACAGCACCTGAATGCGGGTGGCGCACGACCAGAAGGTCTGGGTGCATGGCGTTCAACGTCAGCGCGGTGTCGATCAGTGTCTCGCCCTTTTTGACGGAGCTGGCTTGCATCGCCATGTTCATCACGTCCGCACCAAGGCGCTTGCCCGCAATCTCGAAGCTGGCCTGCGTGCGGGTAGAGTTCTCGAAGAACATGTTGATCTGGGTCAGTCCCGCCAGCGTGTCGGAATGTTTCACGTCGCGGCGGTTCAGGTCGACATATTGGTCGGCCAGATCAAGCAGGGTGGTGATTTCATCGGGGGCAAGATGTTCAATCCCTAGCAGATGCTTCGCGCGGAATGTCATGGAGGCCCTCTCGTGATTTTATCGGGTTATAAGGGGGAGCGTTCAGTCGGGCAAGGCCGCCCTGCGACGGTTATGTCATTGTGGGGCCAGTGCGGCCAGACTAGGTTTAGCCTCATGGAATCGGGACTGGACTTTTACACGGCCAAAGCGCTGTTGGACTGGCATGTCGACCTTGGCGCCGACGAGGCGATCGGGGACGTGCCAATCAACCGCTATGAGGTGCCCAAAGAGGCGCCTAAAATGGCCAAACCCGTCCCTGTCGCCGAAGCCCCGATTGTTCAACAGCACGGACCGGACCCAGTTGCGGTCGCCCGTGACATGGCGCAGTCCGCACAGGATCTGGACGGGCTGAAAGCGGTGATGGCTGCGTTCCCGCATTGCGATTTGAAAAACGGCGCGCGCAATCTGGTATTTTGCGACGGCATCGCAGGCGCGAAGATCATGGTGATCGGTGAAGCACCGGGACGTGAGGAGGACCAGCAAGGCAAACCCTTTGTTGGGCCAGCGGGTCAACTTCTGGATGCGATGTTCGCCGCGATAGATTACGGGCGCGAGAATGCCGAGAACCCGATCTATATTACCAATGTCCTTCCATGGCGCCCGCCGCAAAACCGCGATCCCAACCCCGACGAGGTGGCGATGATGCTGCCGTTTCTGGAACGGCACGTTGCGCTCGCAAATCCTGAGGTTCTGGTGCTGATGGGCAACCACGCCTGTCACGCGCTGCTAGGGCTTAAGGGCATCACAAAGTTGCGCGGCACATGGTCGGAAGCTCTGGGCAAACCTGCATTGCCCATGCTGCATCCAGCCTATCTGCTGCGGATGCCTGCTGCCAAGCGCGAGGCTTGGGCCGATTTGCTCAGCCTGCAGGCAAAACTGCGGGGGTGAGATGGGCAGCTCGTTTGATCGGCTGGATCTTGATCGCAGCTTTGCCCCGCTCCAAACCTTGCAACTAAAGGAAGCAAAATGAGCCGCATTGACGAGAGCAAAGAGTTTGTGCCGGTCCGCATCGCGGTCATGACTGTCTCTGACACAAGAACGCCAGAGGATGACAAGTCCGGCAATACGTTGGTGGACCGTCTGGAAGGGGCAGGTCACATTCTGGCGGACCGCATGATTTTGCAAGACGAGCGCGACCAGATCGCCAACCAGTTGCGCCTCTGGTGTGCCAACCCCGAGATTGACGTGATCCTGACCACAGGCGGCACCGGATTGACCGGACGCGATGTCACGGTAGAGGCGCATCGCGATGTTTATGAGAAAGAAATCGAGGCCTTCGGGACGGTGTTCACGATCGTTTCAATGAACAAGATCGGCACTTCCGCCGTGCAAAGCCGTGCCACGGGTGGCGTGGCGCAGGGCACCTATCTTTTTGCGCTGCCGGGCAGTCCGGGGGCGTGCAAGGACGCGTGGGACGAAATCTTGTCGCTTCAACTGGACTACCGCCACCGGCCTTGCAACTTTGTGGAGATATTTCCGCGCCTTGACGAGCATCAGCGACGGAAATGACGACGCTGGCCGCAAAGTGATAAGGTATTGGACGTAAGGGGACTTGCGTCCTACATAAATAGTGAAGTTTCGGAGTTCGTTGAACCATGCGCTTTTTCCGCCGTAGCCTCGTCGGCCTGTTCTTGATGGCGTTGACCGTTGGTCTTCTCGCCGTTGGCGGAGATATGATCTACAGCTCCCTCGAAGAAAAATGGTCCCGCGAAAGCACAAGCCGCCCCGCGCGCGAGCGCGTGTTCTCGGTCAATGTGATTGCGTTGGAGCCAACTTCTGTCACGCCTGTGTTGAGCAGTTTTGGCGAAGTCCGATCTCGGCGAACGCTGGATTTGCGCGCGCCGGTTGGCGGCACAGTGGTCGAGCTTTCGCCGGATTTCCAGGAGGGCGGCACCGTGCGCAAAGGCCAGCTTCTCGCGCGGATTGATCCCGCCGATGCGCAAACCGCCGTTGATGTGGCCCGCACCGATCTGGTCGAGGCCGAAGCTGACCTGCGCGAAGCCCGCAACGCTCTTGCCCTTGCGCAGGATGATTTAAGCGCGGCGCAAGAACAACTGGCCCTGAGGGAACGCGCCTTGCAGCGACAGCGGGATCTGAAAGAACGCGGCGTCGGCACGGAAGCCACCGTCGAGACGGCAGAGCTTGCCGAAGCCAGCGCCAAGCAAGCGGTGCTGTCGCGTCGTCAGGCGATCCAGCAGGCCGATGCGCGGGTCAGCCAGACCCAGACATTGATTGAACGCCGCCGGATTAACCTGACCAATGCCGAACGGCTGTTGGCGGACACAGAGGTGTATGCTGCGTTCGATGGCCGCTTGTCTGGAGTGACGATCACCGAAGGCGGGCTGGTTGCCAATAACGAGCAACTGGCAGAACTGATCGACCCTGACGCGCTGGAAGTGTCCTTCCGTGTCTCTACCGCGCAATATGCTCGTCTGCTGGATGAAAGTGGTGGGCTGACCCAAGCGCCGGTGACGGTCACTTTGGACGTTCTGGGCACGGATCTGAGTTTTCAGGGTCGCCTGACCCGCGAAAGTGCGGCGGTAACAGCAGGAACGACTGGTCGGCTGCTCTTCGCGGAACTTATGGATACCAGAGGTTTGCGACCCGGGGACTTCGTGACTGTCGCTATTGAGGAGCCGGAGCTGGAACGCGTCGCTGTCGTGCCATCCTCTGCTGTGGATGTGTCGGGCGGTGTGTTGGTCTTGGGCGAAGACGACCGGCTGGAGAATGGTGAGGTCATCGTTTTGCGTCGTCAGGGCGATGACGTGATTGTTCGGGTGCGCGGATTGCGAGGGCGCGAGATCGTTTCAGAGCGGTCGCAGCTTTTGGGCGCGGGCATCAAGGTCAAACCTCTGCGCGGCGACCGCGCCATTCCCGAAGCCCCCGCGATGGTAGAGCTGGATCAGGACCGCCGTGCCAAGCTGATTGCCTTTGTGGAAGCAAACACCCGCATCCCGGAGGAGGTGCGAACCCGCATGTTGGTCCAATTGGGCGAGCCGCAGGTGCCCGCAGATATGGTGGAGCGGCTAGAAAGCCGAATGGGGAGCTAGATCGTGAGACAGGCAATAGCGTCCAGAACCGGCGGAGTCCTATCTTACTTCACTCGACACCGCACTGCCGCAAACCTGCTTTTGGTTCTGATGATCGCGATTGGCGCCGCCGCCGTGCCGCGCATGAACACCCAGTTCTTCCCCGATGTTGTTGTCGACAACGTTTCGGTCAATGTCCGTTGGGACGGGGCTGGCGCGGACGACGTAGACGGCGCGATTGTGCAACTTCTGGAACCTGCCTTGCTGGCGGTTGAGGGGGTCGAAAGCTCCAGCTCTCAATCGCGCGAGGGCAGCGCCAATATCAACTTGGAGTTCGAACCGGGCTGGGACATGTCCCGCGCCGCCGATGACGTTCAAGTGGCCGTCGACAGCGTGTCGAACCTGCCTGAAGACGCGGATGATCCGACCGTGCGCCGTGGTGCGTGGCGTGACCGCGTGACGGATGTGGTGATCACCGGCCCTGTGTCTGTTGACCAGCTGGGCCGCTTCGCGGACGAATTTGTCACCCGTCTGTTTGCCGTGGGCGTGACCCGCGCCACCATTCGGGGTGTGGCCGCGCCCGAGACAATCGTCGAAGTGTCGTCCCTGTCCTTGATCCGCAACGATGTGACGATGGCCGAGATAGCCGAAGCCATTCGGGGCGAAGCCTCTGCCGATCCGGCGGGGGACGTAGATGGTGCCAATGCCCGCGTGCGAACGGGTGTCGCCAAGCGAAGCGCGGACCAGATTTCGGGGATTGTTTTGCGCTCCAACGCGGATGGCTCGAAGCTGACGATCGGCGACGTGGCGACGATCCTTGTCGAAGGCACCGACCGTGATCGGGCCTATTACGTGGGCGAGAACCCCGCCGTTTCAGTTCGCGTGGACCGCACCAATGGCGGGGACGCCATCGCCATTCAAGGCCAAGTGCAAGACGTCGCGACAGAGTTGGAGCGGACATTGCCGGAAGGCACCAAAGTCCAACTGATCCGCACACGGTCCGAGGCGATTTCGGGCCGGCTGAACATCCTGCTGGACAACGGCCTGATGGGGTTAGGTTTGGTGGTGTTGCTGCTGTTCCTGTTTCTGAATGCACGTACGGCCTTCTGGGTTGCAGCGGGCATACCGGTGGCCATGCTGGGTGCGATTGCGCTGATGTATGCGGCAGGGATTACCATCAATATGGTGTCGCTGTTCGCGTTGATCATCACCTTGGGCATCGTGGTCGACGACGCCATTGTGGTGGGGGAACATGCCGATTTCAGAGCGACCACCTTGGGCGAAGACCCCGCGACTGCCGCCGAGAACGCGGCGCGGCGCATGGCGCAGCCGGTGTTTGCCGCGACCGTCACGACGATCATTGCGTTCTTCGGCCTTGTTGCTGTGGGCGGGCGCTTTGGCGACCTGATCGCAGACATTCCGTTCACTGTGATCGTGGTTTTGCTTGCGTCGCTCGTCGAATGCTTCCTGATCCTGCCGAACCACATGTCCCACGCGCTTGCCGCGCAGGCGAAGGAGCGTTGGTATGACTGGCCGTCCCGCACGGTCACGCGCGGCTTCAACTGGGTTCGCGAGACGCTGTTCCGCCCCTTCATTGCGGGTGTGATCTGGGCGCGGTATCCGGTGATGGCAGGGGCATTGCTGCTGCTGATGTCACAGGCGGTGCTGTTCATTCGTGGCGATGTGACATGGCGGTTCTTCAATGCGCCGGAACGCGGCTCGATCTCTGGCAACTTCTCGATGCTGCCGGGGGCCACGCGCGACGACACCTTAGAAATGATGCGCGAAATGCAACGCGCCACGGATGAGTTGGCGGCGAAATACGAGGCCGAACATGGGCGCAACCCGATTGACTACGTGTTGGCCGAAGTCGGTGGCACAACTGGCCGCGGGTTGGCGGGGCAGGAAACCAAGGACAATGACCAACTGGGCTCCATAGCGATCGAGCTGATCGACGCGGATCTGCGCAGCTATTCCAGCTTCCAGTTCGTGGGCGAGCTGCAAGACGCTGTGCGTCGGCACCCGATGTTGGAGACGGTTAGTTTCCGAGGCTGGCGGTCTGGTCCCGGTGGGGACGCGCTGGATGTGCAGATTTATGGAGCGAATGCCGAGACGCTGAAGCGGGCCGCGGAGGGGTTGAAAACGGCCCTGTCCAAATACCCAGAAGTGTCCGCATTGGAAGACAATCTGGCCTATGACAAAGAAGAGCTGATCCTTGATCTGACCGCGCAGGGCCAAGCGCTGGGCTTCACGATTGACGGGTTAGGGCGCGTGCTGCGCAACCGTCTGAACGGCATTGAGGCCGCGACCTATCCCGACGGGCCACGCTCTGCCACGATCCGTGTGGAGCTGCCCAAGGGCGAGCTGACAGCAGATTTTCTAGAACGCACCTTCCTGCGGGCGCAGTCGGGCGAGTACGTGCCCTTGAGTGACATCGTTGCTGTCGCGCGGCAGTCCGGCTTTTCCACAGTGCGGCGGGAGAATGGCGTCCGGCTGGTGTCGGTCACGGGTGACATTTCCGAGGATGACCCCGTTCGCGCCGAGGAGATCATGGCGAGCCTAGAGGCCGATATTCTTCCAGCGCTTGAGCAGGATTTTGGCGTGGCGACCACCATGTCGGGCCTTGCGGAACAAGAGGCGGACTTCCTTACCGATGCCTCAATCGGGTTCATGTTCTGCCTGATCGGGATTTATCTGGCGCTGGCTTGGGTGTTTTCGAGTTGGACGCGCCCAATGGTGATCATGTTGATCATCCCGTTCGGGTTGGTCGGCACGATCTACGGGCACAACGCGTGGGGTGTTCCCATGTCGATGTTTACCGTGGTGGGCCTGATTGGCATGACAGGGATTATTATCAACGACTCGATTGTGCTGGTATCGACCGTCGACGAGTACGCGCAGGAGCGGGGATTGATCCCCGCCATAATCGACGGCGCGGCCGACCGCCTGCGTCCCGTCTTGCTGACGACGCTTACGACCGTGCTGGGTTTGGCGCCGCTGTTGTTTGAATCGTCGTCACAAGCGCAGTTCCTGAAGCCGACTGTTATTACCCTTTGCTACGGGCTGGGCTTCGGCCTTGTGCTGGTTCTGCTGGTTGTCCCATCGCTGATGGCGATGCAGGCCGATGTGTCCCGCCAAATGAAGGCGCTGCGTCGCGCGGTGCAATCGGGCAGCGGTCTGCGCTGGGTGAGCCTTGGGTTGGGCCTAGTTATCGCGGCCTTGTTTGCGGCGACCTTGGGGTCGGCAATCGTTCAAGGCGCGTTGCCCGCAGTTTTGGCTGGGTTGGTTCCTGCTGGCTCAGCAGTGACCGCAGCCTTGATATTGTTCGTCGCTGGCACGGCGTTGGTGCTGATTGTGAGCTGGATCGTGGCCGCGACGGCGCATGGAGTGTCGCGTAGCAAAGGCGCGTAAGCGGCCTTACGAACAGCCCTTGATGTCCACAGCGGCGAGCGTCGTGATCACCGTCATGCGCACCTGATCCATATTCAGACGGAACGGTGTCTTGTCGCGCGTAGAGATTTGCGCCGTGGCGCGTAATGTGTTGCCGGTGCGGACGACTGTTGGCTCACTGACCCACAAATCCGAGCCGCTGGCCTCAATGACCAATGCTTCGTTGCGCCCTTTCAGGGGCGGCATGTCGATTTCGACATCGATGTGCGCGCCAGCCTCGTAATAGGTCACATCGCACTTCACCCGTTGCACCTGCGCGCGCTGCGCTGGAACGGGTCTCTGGCGCATGGCGGTCGAGATCTCTTCGACATTGGCAACCTGCTTTGGTGGCAGCAGGAAGCTAAGGTCGAGATGAACAGGCAGGCAGATTTCTTCGCAGACGCCAAAGTCGAGCGAGCCGTCAATCTTGACGGTGCCGTCAGTCGCAGTCGCGAACGCGAAGGGCAGCACCAGTTGATCGCGATACCCGATTGAGCGCAGGCCGTTCTCGTGGAAGACTTCTGGCTTTGGCCAGAGAACCTTAACACCGTGAAGGTTCGCCGACTTGGACAGGTCCAAACGTGTCGGAACTCCGCCGTCGCCCGGCGCGCGCCAATATGTTTTCCACCCCGGCGCCAGCACAAATTTGAGCGCTGCAAAGTGCGTCCCGCTGGAGTCGCGCCAGCCTGGTAGAAGAGTTACCTTGACCACATCCGATGCGCCCGTCTCCACGATCTGCGCGGCGACAGGGAGGGGCGTGGCAAGAAGTAAGGCGCACGCAGCCAACCAAGATTTGACGGGGGTGTTGTTCATGCCGACCTCGATAGCGGCTTGCAATATGACAATAAACTCACGTTTGAGCGAGACACTGACATATGATGCCATCTGCGGCTTCGGTGCCGCTTGATTGCCGTGGCGCAAGTCGCCACCTTGGAGCCATGAGCTTTGATTCTACCCAACTAGCCGGAAAACTCCTGATTGCCATGCCAGACATGGGGGACCCGCGCTTTGAGCGGTCGGTGATCTTTATGTGCTCGCACTCCGAAGATCGCGCGATGGGGCTGATCGTTAACAAGCCCGCGCGGGATTTGCGGTTTAACGATCTACTGAAGCAACTCGACATCCCCGAGGCGCCACGTTCAAGGCAAATCAGGGTGCATGTCGGTGGACCGGTGGATTATGGGCGCGGCTTCGTGCTGCATTCGCCAGACTATCATAGCACCGATAGCACTCTGGAGATTGATGGCGGTTACGGTCTGACCGCGACTTTGGATATTCTGGAAGACATCTCCCACGGAGACGGGCCAGAGCGCTGCCTGCTTGCAATGGGGTATGCCGGATGGGGCCCCGGGCAGCTCGAGGCAGAGATTCAGCACAATGGCTGGCTGATTTGCGACGCGGATAGCGATCTGGTGTTCGAGGGCGAAAACGACGCCAAATGGACCGGCGCGCTGGACTTGATGGGGATCAACCCGTTGATGCTGTCGCCGGGTGGCGGCTCAGCCTGAACGCGGGGCTGCGGCCCTTGTGAGACGATCATTTATCGCCAGACCCAGACCGGTCATCGGGATCGGCGCCACGTTGATGGTTTGCCCGTCGTCGGCCAGCGCGTCCATTTGACGAAGCATGGCAAACAGGTTCGCTGCGGCTTCGTGCAAGTCCCCCGACTGCGATAGGTTCAGCTGACCGTCGATTGCGCCAAAACCAAGCATCAACGCGCCTTCGCGTTGGTTGAGGGCGACCCGCGCGTTTGGAGCGTAATGGGACGTCAACTGACCTGGGGCGTTGGGCGTGTCGGGGTTCAGGTCTTGCGGCAATGGGTGTCCAATTGCGGCCTCAAGTGCCTCGACTGGTAGCCCGCCGGGCCGGAGCAGACGCACAGGGTTAGTCGCAACGATAGTGCTTTCGACGCCAACCTCGCACGGGCCATCGTCCAGCACGGCATCAATGCGGCCCGAAAGTCCGGACAACACATGCGCAGCTTTGGTCGGGCTAATCTGGCCGGACGGGTTGGCCGAGGGCGCAGCAACGGGGCAACCCGCCGCAAGAAGTAGATCACGAGCGAGCTTTTGGGCGGGCATACGAATGGCGACGGTATCAAGCCCCGCTGTGACCAATGAAGACAAGCCGTGGCCGTCTTTCAGGGGTAGCACCAACGACAGCGGGCCGGGCCAGAACGCTTGTGCCAAGGCGCGGGCGTCATCGTCGAAATGGGCGAGCGTTTCGGCCTGCTCAAGCGACGCGACATGCACGATCAGCGGGTTGAAACTGGGGCGCCCTTTGGCCGCGTAAATGGCGGCGACAGCCGTGCCGTTGCGGGCGTCTGCACCAAGGCCGTAGACGGTCTCGGTTGGGAAGGCCACCAAGCCGCCATCTTGCAACAGCTTGGAAGCCTTAGCCAAATCGGCAGGGCCGAGAGAAAGCGTTTGTAGGCTGGCCATTGGGGTCGGACCTGATTTTGACGTTGCGTTCTGCTTGATGCCAAAGCCGCGCATCGGCACAGTGAAACGGATTTTAAAGCCCCTTTAGCTGATCCAGTGGCCGCATGCAAAGCTGCTAGATGCCAATACGAGGACAGACAATGCCCTATCGCGCCCCAACCGCCGACTACCAGTTCCTGCTTGATCACGTGGTCGGCTTCGACAAAGTCGCCGCGACGGAGCGATTTGCCGAGGCAACGCCAGACATGGTTTCGGCCATTCTGGAAGAAGCGGGCAAGATGGCGAACGAGGTTCTGGCCCCGTTGAACCGAAACGGCGACCTGCATCCTGCAAAACTGGAAAATGGTGTTGTGCGCACATCCCCTGGGTTTGGCGACGGCTACAAAGCGATTGCCGAAGGCGGTTGGATCGGCATGGCGGCGAGCCCCGAATATGGCGGCATGGGCCTTCCGTTTTCGATGCAGAACGCAGTGAACGAGATGATGGGCGGGAGCTGCCTGTCACTGCAACTGAATCCGTTGATGAGCCAAGGCCAGATCGAGGCGCTGGAGCACCACGCCTCTGACGCGTTGAAAGACCTTTATCTGCCCAAACTGATTTCGGGCGAGTGGTGCGGCACGATGAACCTGACGGAGCCGCAAGCCGGCTCTGACGTGGGGGCGTTGAAGTCGAAGGCCGAGGACAATGGCGATGGCACCTACGCGATCTCCGGCCAGAAAATCTACATCAGCTGGGCAGATAACGACTTCAGCGAGAACGTGTGCCACTTGGTGCTGGCCCGTTTGCCAGACGGTGTACCCGGCACGAAGGGCATTTCGCTGTTCATGGTGCCCAAACTGATCCCTGACGAGAACGGCAAGCCTGGCGTAGCGAACTCGCTGAAAGTGGTATCGCTGGAACATAAAATGGGCCTGCACGGCTCGCCCACTGCCGTGATGCAATATGACGGCGCGACAGGCTGGCTGGTGGGCAAGCCTCATGGCGGCATGGCCGCGATGTTTACCATGATGAACAACGCCCGTGTGGGTGTTGGGGGACAAGGGATCGCTGTGGCAGAGGCCGCATACCAACATGCTCTGGCTTACGCGCAAGACCGCAAGCAGGGTAAAACGCCAGAGGGCGATACAATTTTGGGCCATGCTGATGTGCGCCGGATGCTGGCGGAGATGAAGGCCGACGTGTTTGTAGCCCGCTCCATCGCAGCGGCCTGCGCTGTGGCGATCGACATGCAAACTGCGACTGGCGCGCCAGAATGGACGGCACGGGCAGCGTTGCTGACGCCGATTGCCAAGGCATTCGGGACAGACACAGGCATCAATGTTGCGCAGCAGGGCATTCAGGTGCATGGCGGTATGGGTTTCATCGAAGAGACCGGTGCCGCGCAATATCTGCGCGACGTTCGTGTGACGGCAATCTACGAGGGCACTAACGGCATTCAGGCTATGGACCTAGTGGCCCGAAAAATGATGGATGGCGGCGAGGCGGCATATGCGTTGATCGACGAGATCGAGGCCTATGCCGAAAACTGCAAAGCCAATGTGCCGGATCTTGCAGGACCGGTGTTCAGCGCGGCAGAAACCCTGCGCGAAACCACAGAATGGTTGGTGGAGCAGGACATGAATGATCGCTTTGCCGGCGCTGTTCCCTATCTGCGTCTGTTCGCGCGGGTGCTTGGCGGTTACTACCACCTTTGCGCCGCGAATGCCGCCGGATCGGACACCACGCGCGGGCGTCTTGCGACGGTCTATATGAAGCGTCTGCTGCCGGAACATATTGGCTTGGCCGAGCATGTGCGCCAAGGGGCCAGCGATCTGTATGCGCTGAGTGAAGAGGACTTGGTGGCTTGAGCGAAACGCTCAGCTACCCGTTCCCCGACATCCCCGAAGAGGGCGCGGCGATAGAGGTCGCGCAGGGCATCTTGTGGATGCGCCTGCCCTTGCCGATGAAGCTGGACCACGTGAACATCTATGCGCTTGATGACGGCGACAGCTGGACCATTGTCGATACGGGCTTCTATTCCAAGCGCGGGGTCGCGATTTGGGAAAAGCTGTTGGCGGGGCCGCTTGGCGGCAAACCAGTGGGCCGCGTGATCGTCACCCACCATCACCCCGACCACATCGGCATGGCAGGCTGGTTCCAGTCCGAACATGGGGCAGAGCTGGTCACGACCCGAACCGCATGGCTGATGGCCCGAATGCTGGTGCTGGACGAGCAGGATCGCCCAACGCAAGAATCTCTCCAGTTCTGGAAGCGGGCCGGCATGGCGCCGGAGATTTATGCGCAGCGCGCGGAGGAACGCCCGTTCAATTTCGCTGATTGCGTTGCCCCGATGCCGCTGGGTTATCGTCGCATTCGCGAAGGCGATGTGATCAGCGCGGGCGAGCGCGACTGGACGGTCCGCATCGGCAATGGCCACGCGCCGGAACATGCGACGTTTTGGACGGACGGCCTTGTGCTGGGGGGCGACCAGTTGTTGCCGTCGATCAGCCCGAACCTTGGCGTCTACCCAACGGAGCCTGAGGCCGACCCGGTTGCCGACTGGTTGGAGGCTTGCGAACGACTTGGGGCTTTTGCCACGCCGGACCAACTGGTTTTGCCAGGCCACAAACTACCCTTTACCGGCCTGTCTGTTCGGATGCGCCAGCTTGTCGACAACCATCATGGCGCGCTGGAACGATTGCTTGACCATCTCGACACACCCAAAACGGCCCATGAGTGTTTCCTGCCGCTGTTCAAACGCGAAATCCGCGGCGGCGAATACGGGCTGGCACTGGTCGAAAGCGTGGCGCATTGCGCTCACCTCTATTTGTCTGGACAAGCCACCCGCATGTTGCGCGATGATGGAGCTTATACGTATCAGCGAAGCGAGGCGTGACAGATGGACAACAAGATCGAGACCACCGCCGAGGCGATTGAAGCCAACGCATTGCGTCGCGCGGGTGTGGTGCATGTCGGAAACTGTGGGCCGACGCCAGAACAACAGCCCTTGCCGGACGCGATGTCAAAGACGCCGATTGAGCAGAAATCACCTGCGGAATGGGCTTATGAGCGGCTCATTCTCTATATCAAGAACTTTGAAGAGCAGCTCGACAACAACCACGAAATTGCGATGGGATTTGTTGGCGGGGATGCAGGCGTGATGCGGATCGAAGGGATCGGGTTCTATGCCCCCGATGTGATTACCTTCTACGGCGCCGATCCTGCGGGTGCGCGGACGCAACAGATCCAGCATGTGAGCCAGTTGAATGTTCAGTTGCGTGCTTTGCCAAAGAACGTGGATCAGCCCGAACCTAACCGCATTGGCTTCCGTCTGGCGCAGGATCTGGGGACCGCATAAAGCCCCCGCGTCCGACTGACGCGTGACAGCGCCAAAAGAATCCGCTAATTCACCCAAAACGCTAACAACGGAGAAACACAATGGCTGAGCACGAACACGGCTCCATGGACATCAAAGACCACGAGAAAACCTTTGAAGGCTTCGTGAAGTTCACCACCTATTCTGTGATCGGGATCATCGTCTTTCTGGTGCTTCTGGCGCTTGTGAACGGTTAATCCACTCCGACAATGAAACGGTTATTTGTATCAGTGTGGCTGCTTGCTTTGCTGGCAGCCTGCGGAGCGGAGTCTGTATGGGCGCCCGACGAAGAGATTCGCGCCAAAGCCTATCGGCACGCAGGCCCTGCGACTCTGACGCTGATCACGGTGATCAATAACCGGTCTGGCGCAGGTGGGCACACTGGCTTGCTTATTAACGGCTCGCAACGGGTGGTGTGGGATCCGGCGGGCACGTGGTGGAGCCCCAACGCGCCGGAACGCAACGACCTGCACTATGGAATGACCGACCGCATGGTCGACGTGTATGTGGATTACCACACCCGCGAGACCTACCACACGGTGTTGCAGGAAGTTCAGGTGTCGCCTGAAGTGGCAGAGCTGGCCATCAAAGAGGCCGCCTCCTACGGCGCTGTGCCCAAGGCGTCCTGTTCACAGTCCACAAGCGCAATCCTTGGGCGTCTGCCCGGGTTCGAAAGCATCAAATCTACCTTCTTCCCGGTGAAAACTATGGAAGCCTTTGCGAAGTTCCCGGGTGTCAAAACGCGCAAGGTTTATGACGACGACCCGGACGATAACTCCGCGAAACTGCCCGGCGGCGCCTGACGCTTCGCCACCAATTCACGCCAAGTTTCACACTTTTTGCACGCGCAAATTAGTTAATTTTCTGTAAAGATCAGACTCACAGACGAAGTAACAAGTTCCTTGGGGGGGATGATTGACGAGTTTGTTAGCGAGTAGGCCTTTTTGAGTGTCCTGCGGGTTGTTTAGCGTGTGTTTGCCGGTCTGCCCGCGGCCCCCATATGTAGTTTAGGTGTTTCCTGTCGGTGCCGGAAAAACAAAAAACCCCCGTAGCCTAGGCTGCGGGGGCAATTATTTCATGCTTAAAGACTGACGCTTATAAGCCGCCTTCGCGCTGTGCTTTTTTACGAGCCAGCTTGCGGGAGCGGCGGATGGCCTCGGCCTTCTCGCGTGCTTTCTTCTCAGAAGGTTTTTCGAAATGTTGCTTGAGCTTCATTTCACGAAAAACGCCTTCACGCTGAAGTTTCTTCTTCAGAGCGCGGAGAGCCTGATCGACATTGTTGTCGCGAACGCTAACCTGCATGTGGTGTCACCACCTTCCTAAGTTAGATTTGCAAAAGTGCAGGAAGTGGCGATATAGCAAAGCCGTTCTAACTTGTCTACCAAGGAAGTAAGCCCCCGGAAGGAGCCCGCCATGGACGACGCGAAGACCAAAATTCTAGATGCCAGCTTGCCTCATGTGACCTTCGACGGGTGGTCAAAAGAGACATTTGAAGCAGCAATCGAGGACAGCGGCGTGGACGCCGCACTGGCGCGATCCTTATATCCGCGCGGGGCGCTTGATCTGGCGGTGGCTTTTCATCAACGCGGCGACGCACAAATGGTCGCGCGGCTCAAATCATCCAACCTGCTGTCCATGCGCTTTCGTGACCGAATCGCCGCTGGCGTGCGCTACCGGCTGGAAGCCGCTGCCGTGGATAAGGAAGCGGTGCGCCGTGGCTCTGCCTTCTTTGCCCTGCCGATGCATGCGGCTGAGGGCGCGAAGCTGCTCTGGGGGACGGCGGATGCCATCTGGACTGCGCTTGGCGACCAATCCAAAGACCACAACTGGTACACCAAGCGTGCAACACTGTCGGCCGTCTATGGCGCGACTGTTCTGTTCTGGCTGGGCGACGAAAGCGAAGACCACGCGGCGACGTGGGACTTCCTTGATCGCCGCATTGATAACGTGATGCAGATCGAGAAGGTCAAAGCCCAAGTGAACGCCAACCCTTTGACCTCGAAACTGATGGCGGGGCCGAATTGGTTGCTGTCGCAACTCAAAGCGCCGGGATCGGGGTTCGACTCTGACCTGCCCGGACACACCAATTCAAAGTAAGGACCTGACATGACGCTTCCCGAGACGATGCGGGTGGTGGAGATCACCAAGCCCGGCGCCCCTGACGTGCTGCAATCCGCTGAAGCGAACGTGCCGCATCCGCGCTATGGCGAAGTTCTGATCAAGCTGGCCTATGCAGGGGTGAACCGTCCTGACGCGTTACAACGTGCAGGCCTGTATGACCCGCCCAAAGGAGCGTCCCCGCTTCCGGGGCTTGAGGGCGCGGGCACTGTGGCCGCATTGGGAGAGGGCGTTTCCGGACTAAGCGTGGGCGACGAAGTCTGCGCTTTGCTTCCCGGTGGCGGCTACGCCGAATATGTTCGCACAGCTGCGGCCCATTGCCTGCCAGTGCCCAAAGGCCTGAGCATGGCGCAAGCAGCGGCTCTGCCGGAGACATTCTTCACTGTCTATTCCAACGTCATCATGCGTGGCGGCCTTCAAGCGGGGGAGCGGTTTTTGGTGCATGGCGGCTCGTCCGGGATTGGCACGACGGCGATTCAATTGGCGAAAACACTGGGTGCGCGGGTGTTCACCACCGCAGGCAGTGATGACAAATGCGTGGCCTGCAAGTCTTTGGGAGCAGAGCAAGCCATTAATTATCGCGAAGCGGATTTTGTCGAGATCATCAAGCAAGAAGGCGGAGCGAATCTGATTCTGGATATGGTCGGTGGAGATTACCTACCGCGCAATGTCCGGGCCTTGGCTGATGACGGGAGGCTGGTGCAAATTGCGTTCCTGCAAAGCCCGAAGGTCGAGCTGAACTTTGCCCAGTTGATGGTCCGGCGGCTGACGATCACCGGTTCTACCCTGCGACCGCAAAGCGACCTTGCCAAAGCCCGGATTGCCGATGCGTTGCGAGAGCATGTCTGGCCCTTGATCGGGTCGGGGGCCATCGCGCCGGTCATGGATAGCGAATTCGCGCTAGAGGACGCCGCGAAGGCCCACGCGCATATGGAAAGCTCTACCCATATTGGAAAAATCGTTCTGAAAGTGGCGTAAAAGTAAGCCGGGTCGGGGGTCGACCCGGCTTGAACCATTTACCCCTCGGTTAGCCCTAGGGCTACAACACTCGTAAAAATCGTTGGCAGCAAAATCCAACATCGAATAGGGGCGTGACCGTACAATGGTCCCGCATTTACCTGTCCGATTTGCAACAAAAACACATGATTCCTTCCCCCAAAGGAAGTACCGCACAGGTAAGGAATACCATACCAGTCCGAAAGTTTTAAGGGGAATTCTGCGAAACAATCCCCGACGCGATCCAAAAAGCGCAAAGCTTGGTAATAATGTTTAACTTCAACGAACTGGGTCAAGAAGCGCGTTCGGCATTGTGCAGTCATTGAGAACATCGCGCCCACAATCTCGGGGTTTAAGGTCCTTTGTGAGGCAAACGCGGACCTCTTGGATCCGGCGCTGCTTGCACGTGACGGTAACCATATCGGCGGTAAGACTAGGGTTAGCTTCCAGAAACGCCTCTTCGACGACTTTGGCTGGAAGTTTCACTGAATTCGGTAGTTTGCGGAACACCTCAGGTCGCGAGACCGCGGCATAGGCGCGGCGGGACGTTTCGAAATAATCGGCGGCGGACATGCCGGAACAGCGCCCGTGCTTTTTCCACTGATGCCACGCGAGGCCGCCGGACCCCATCAGATCGGTCATGGCTTTGGTTTGGCCGCGTGACGCGTCGCGTACCGTCGTCCGACAATAGGAAGGCCAGCCCCGCTCGTTCTGCGGCCACAGCCCGTGCAAGGTCCAGCCGTAGTCATGGCGCGGGTCGCATTGGTCGGCGTTACGCGCGTCACCTTCGAGAGCGCACCACGTGGGCGACCAGCTTAGCGACAAAACGTAATAGTCGAAATCGCCTGCGCGCTCCCCTTCGGCCCAAGCCGGAGCGGCCAAGATCAGCAAAGCGGCCAACAACATGCGCATTTTCTCTTCCCCTAATGTGAATCCGTCCCTATATAGCCAGCAAGTTCCCCAACATCACGAACTTGTTCCAACCGGGACAGCCCCTAAGCCGGGTGACGGGGAAGTTGTGTCCGCAGATGCGGCAAGTAGGAGAGAGATCAATGGCACTACCCATTATGGCAAAGGCCACCGCTGTTTGGCTGGTGGACAACACGACCCTGACCTTTCCGCAGATCGCGGAGTTCTGTGGCCTGCACGAGTTGGAAGTCCAAGGCATTGCCGATGGTGATGTCGCCGCGGGCGTGAAGGGGTTTGACCCGATCGCCAACAACCAGCTGACTCAGGAAGAGATCGACAAAGCACAAGACGATCGCAAATATCGCCTGAAGCTGAAATACAATGCTGCCGCCGAGGGCGAAGAAGTTCGCCGTGGCCCACGCTACACACCGCTGTCCAAGCGTCAGGATCGCCCTGCATCGATCCTATGGCTGGTGAAATTCCACCCCGAATTGTCTGACGGCCAAGTGTCCAAACTTGTCGGCACCACCAAGCCGACAATCAACGCGATCCGCGAGCGGACTCACTGGAACATCCAAAACATTCAGCCAATCGATCCAGTTGCCCTGGGCCTGTGCAAACAGTCCGAGCTTGATGCCGCTGTGCAAAAAGCCAATGCCAAGCGTCTGAAGGAAGGTACTGCCCTGACCGATGAAGAGCGCCGCAAGTTGGTCTCGACAGAGCAGTCGTTGGGTGGTGAGCTGGAAACCGCGCTACCAACAGCCATTTCCGGTTTGGAAACCTTTACCTTGTCGGGCAATGACCAAAACGACGACGAGGAAGAGGATGACAACCTGTTGGTCGATGCCGACAGCCTGTTCAACCTGCCCGACGCGCCAAGCGCGGACGAAGATGACGATTAATACCTTTCAGCATTGCTGACTTTTTGAGCGCCGCTGCCCGATTGGACAGCGGCGCTTTCTGTTTGACGGCCCACGCTTGGGCGCAGACTGTCAGGGTTGAAACACGCATGGAGACGGCCATGAACATTCCGGAAAAAATGCAAGGCATCGTAATGATTGGCCATGGCGGGCCGGAGATGTTGGAGTGGCGCGAGGACTTGCCGGTGCCAGAGTTGTGCACGGGCGAAGTTCTGATCCGCGTCAACGCAGCTGGCGTGAACAACACTGACATCAATACGCGCATCGGATGGTATTCCAAGGGGGATGCCGACGCAGATGATGCTGCATGGAACGGGCAGGCGCTGTGCTTCCCGCGCATCCAAGGGGCGGATGTGTGTGGCCACATCGCTGCTGTTGGCGAAGGAGTTGATCCCGCACGCTTGGGCGAACGGGTCTTGATTGAGCCGTCCCTTCGCCAGGCAGACGGCAAGGATTTGGACAGCCCGTGGTATTTTGGCTCCGAGACCGACGGCGGCTTCGCGCAGTTCACGCGCGTCGCGTCGCGCCATGCCTATCGTGTCACAGCCGATTTGACCGATGTAGAACTGGCGTCCTTCCCATGCTCTTACTCCACAGCGGAAAACATGTTGACGCGGGCTGGCGTCAAATCGGGCGAGACAGTGTTGGTCACGGGCGCGTCGGGTGGCGTCGGGTCGGCAGCAGTGCAGCTTGCGCGGGCGCGCGGGGCGCGTGTCATCGCCGTGACTAGCCCGTCTAAATCGCAAACGCTGATGGACCTCGGCGCATCAAAAACCCTGACGCGTGACGATGACTATGTGGCTGAATTGCGAGCGAGCAGCGTGGATGTGGTGGTTGACCTTGTGGCTGGCCCGAAGTGGCCTTCGCTGTTGGACATTCTGCGATCTGGCGGGCGCTATGCCGTATCCGGCGCCATTGGTGGACCGATTGTCGAGTTGGACGTGCGCACGCTCTACCTCAAGGACCTGAGTTTCTTTGGCTGCACCAATCTTGAGCCTGAGGTTTTCGGGAATCTCGTGAGGCTCATCGAGGCTGGGGACATCAAGCCGCTTGTGGCCGAGACCTACGGCTTGCGCGACATTGACAAGGCTCAAGAGGCATTCCAAGAGAAGAACCACATCGGCAAGATCGTTCTAAAGGTCGATTAAGCGGAGGGACGCGAAAACCGGACCTTTGTCAGAAAACTGTTGTGGGACTCAGGCAAATAGATGCCAACTTGAGGGATGAACAAAGGGGATCTGATATGACACAGCTGACACTCGACCGCCGCCACTTCCTGATGGGCACTGCCGCTCTGATCGCAGTTCACCCGTTTTCTGCCCGCGCAGCCGCCAATCAGGCGCATTTGCGGATCATGGAGACGACCGACCTGCACGTGCATGTCTTCCCCTATGACTATTATGGCGACAAACCTGTGGACACTGTGGGTCTTGCCCGCACCGCGTCGATCATCGGTGACATTCGCGCGGAGGCCACGAACTCCATGCTCATCGACAATGGCGACTTCCTGCAGGGCAACCCGATGGGTGACTACATCGCCTATGAGCGCGGCATGAAAGAGGGCGACATGCACCCCGTCATCCAAGCAATGAACACCGTCGGCTTTGATGCATCGACATTGGGCAACCACGAATTCAACTACGGGTTGGAGTTCCTGACCAAGGCGCTGTCAGGGGCTGACTTCCCGGTCGTGTCCGCCAATATCGTCAAGGAAATGGGAGCGGAGCCGACCAAGGACAAAACCCTGCTGCCACCATACGTCATTTTGGACCGCACCGTGACCGACGGGGAGGGCAACAGCCACCCGATCAAGGTGGGATTGATCGGCTTTGTTCCGCCGCAGGTGATGAACTGGGACCGCAAGCATCTGGAAGGAAACGTGCAGGCGCGTGACATCGTGGCTACCGCCAAAGCCTATGTGCCGATGATGAAAGAGCAGGGGGCCGATATTATCATCGCGCTCAGCCACTCTGGCATCGGGGCGGCGGATCACACGGACGGGATGGAGAACGCGTCCGTGCCGCTGGCGATGGTCGATGGCATTGACGCGATCCTGACCGGGCACAGCCACCTTGTTTTCCCCGGCCCGAAATTCGCAGAGTTTGCTGGCGTCGACGCCGAGAAGGGCACAATCCACGGTAAGCCCGCCGCGATGGGCGGGTTCTGGGGCTCGCACCTTGGGGTGGTGGACCTGATGCTGGAGCGGTCCGGCAATGAGTGGAAAATTGTCTCCCACATGTCGGAGGCGCGGCCGATATCGAAGCGCAACGAAGACCGTTCAATCACAGCTCTGGTTGAAAGTGACGAGGCTGTTCTGGCCTCGGTTGCCAAGGAGCATGAAGAAACGCTCGCCTATGTGCGCCGCGCTGTGGGCAAGACCGACGCGCCGCTGCATAGCTACTTTGCCTTGGTGGCGGATGACCCATCCGTGCAGATCGTCTCCAACGCGCAGGTCTGGTATATCGCTGACCAGTTGAAAGGCACCGAGCATGAGGGGTTGCCGATCTTGTCTGCCGCAGCGCCGTTCAAGGCGGGTGGTCGTGGCGGGCCGGAGTATTTTACCGACGTGCCTGTGGGAGACGTGGCGATCAAGAACGTGGCTGACCTCTACCTCTACCCCAACACGGTGCGTGCGGTGCGCGTGACAGGGGCGCAAGTGAAGGACTGGCTGGAGCGTTCCGCCGGCATGTTCAACCAGATCACAGCGGGCGAAGGCGATCAGGTTCTGCTGAATCCTGAATTTCCCAGCTACAACTTCGACGTGATTGACGGTGTCGAGTACCAGATCGACCTGTCGCAGCCGTCCAAGTTCACGTCCAAAGGCGAGCCTCTGAATCCGGATGCGAGCCGCATTGTGAACTTGACCTTCGAGGGCAAGCCAATCGATCCTGCGCAAGAGTTCATTATCGCGACAAACAACTACCGCGCGTCGGGCGGCGGCAGCTTCCCCGGCACGGGCGACACGATCGTGTTCGAGGGGCCTGACACCAATCGCGACGTGATCGTGCGCTATATCGTGGACAAGGGCACCGTGAGCCCGCGGGCGGACGCCAACTGGACCTTCGCGCCCTTGGCCGACACGTCTGTGCTGTTCGACACGGGTCCTGCGGCCAGCAAATATATCGGTGATGTCACCAGCGTAAAAATTGAAGCTGCGGGCGAAGGTCCAGATGGTTTCGCCCGCTTCCGCATTACGCTTTGAAAAAGCCTAGTGAGCGGCGGTGCCAACCGGATCCAGAAGGGCGCGACCGCCGTCAACTGTCATGATCTCGCCGGTGATAAAGCTGGAGCCGGGAGAGCATAGAAACTGAACAGCGTCTGCCACTTCGGTGGCAGGGGCGATCCGGCCCATCGGTGTGTGGGCAACGATATCATCGCGCAGGTCTACCGTTGCCTTCAGCGAGTTTTTCAGGCTGGCGCTCATGACAGAGCCGAAGGCCACGGCATTGACGCGGATGTGGTGCGGCGCAAGCGCGATGGCCATTGTGCGCGTCATCTGGTCCAGTGCAGCGCAAGAGATCGAATACCCCATCAAACCGGGGCGCGACCGGCGTGCAGCGATAGAAGACAGGTTTACGATGGAGCCGGCCATTTCACCTTCTTCGGCGTCTTCGGCTTGTTTGATCATGCGTTTCGCAATCAACTGGCTCAGTCGCAGGCCCGACATCAGGTTCTGTTGCAGCAGATGCTCGACCGAGTCGTCTTCGTCATCCAACGGATCCGTGGGCATCACCTGACGGGAGGCGTTCACAAGAATATCCACGCGGTCAAATGCATCGATGGTCGCGGAGAGCAGATTTGCCTGACTGAGCTTCTCGCGGAGGTCGCACGAGAAGATGCGAGCAGTGCTATCCTCGCCAGCGACATCGCCCATTTCAGCGCGGAGCTGCTCTTCGTCGCGATCGGCCATCATCACGTTGGCACCCTCTGCAATGAAGTGGCGGGCGATGGCCAGACCGACGCCATTGGCGGCACCGGTGATAATTGCGGTCTTGCCTGCGATGGAAAACGACATGGGTATGGCTCCGATTGAATTACGTCAGAATAGGGTGATTCAGCGCTTCGTGCGAGTGCTTTGCGAAGTCGTCATCGGGCGGCGGGCGCAGATCACTTTGAAGCCCGCTGTTTGGGCGATTGTGTCAACTTGGCCGAAACGTTCGTTGAGGGTTTGCTCGTAGGGCAAGTTGCGGTTGGCAACCATCCAGAATTGGCCCTTTGGCATCAGCATGTCGGCCGCGCGTCGGATAAACATCTGCCCCAGCTCCGGCGCAGGTTTGCGACCGACATGAAACGGCGGGTTGGAAACCACTGCAGCGTAGTTGCTGCCGACATGATACGTCACGTCGCCCCAGTGGAATGTAGCGCGGGGATCGGTGATGTTGAGCTTAGCGGCCTCCAAGGCGTGATGGTCAGCCTCGACAAGGTCGAGCGATTTGACGCCCTCCGAGGACAGGATTTTGCGCGAAAAATATCCCCAGCCCGCGCCGAGATCAGCCACGGGGCCTTTGAAGTCTGGCAGATGTTGGGCCAGCAGCGCAGAGCCTTTGTCCACGCCATCTGCGGAAAACACCCCGGGATAGGTGACAAAACCGCTTTCAAGGGTGATGGGTTTGGCCGTCCAGTCAGTCAGGTCGGGCTGCGTGTCGGGACGCGTGAACCAGAACAGCTTACCGTGAGCCTTGGAATAGACCTCCACGCCGCCGAACCGCGCACGAACAGCCTTGAGTACGGATTCAACACCGTCGGTCTTCGCGCCCTCAACAGCGACGATGCCTCCCGCTTGGGTCAGGTTCACGGCTTGAGCCAGCAGGTCGAACGTCGCGGGCTTGGAGCGATGACACATCACCAGACTGGCAGCGACAGGGGTCTCTGCCGTGACGGTGACCGAGAAACCGCGCGAGGCCAAAGCTTTGTGATCTGGGTAAAAGCTTTGGCTGAGGTGCAGGCGATCGGCTGCCGCGAAAGACATGTCGCTGTCGCCAGACGCGTTCAGCACGGCAAGCGCACCATCGGGAAGGCTCAGCAGTTCTTGTGCTAGAGCCAAGGAAAAGCGGGTATCTGTCATAGGGGGCGGCAGGCGCGGGGCCTACTCTTTCTCCATCGTGCATTGCAGCGGATGCTGGTTGCGGCGGGCGAAATCCATTACCTGCGCCACTTTGGTTTCAGCAATTTCAAAAGCGAACACGCCGACAACGGCGAGCCCTTTTTTGTGCACGGTCAGCATAATCTCTACCGACTGGGCGTGATTGAGGCCGAAGAATCGCTCCAGAACCAGAACGACAAACTCCATCGGGGTATAGTCGTCGTTGAGTAGCATCACCTTATACAGAGGAGGACGCTTGGTCTTTGGCTTCGTCTTTGTGGCGACCGAGGTGCTGCCCTCGGAATCGTCATCGTTGTCAGACATGGTGATCTCGAACGGGGTCACTTTTGGCTTTCCCTTGCGGCGGCAGGCTTTCGGTTGGAGAGCCCTACTATATAAGCGACATATGAGTCCAGAAAAGGGGGGCATCGCGTCAAATGGTTCACAAGATCACGACAATCGGTTTCGATGCCGATGATACCCTATGGCAGAACGAGGAATTCTTCCGCCTGACCCAAGACCTTTTCTATGACTTGCTCAAGGATTACGCGGATCCGGAACATCTGGCGGGCCGTCTTCTGCAATCCGAACGCAAAAATCTAGGCCATTACGGATTCGGTATCAAAGGCTTCATGCTGTCGATGATCGAGACAGCGATTGAGGTGACGGATCAAAAGGTGCCGGCTTCGGTCATTCAGCAGATTGTCGAGGCGGGTCAGGAGATGCTGCGCCATCCGATCCATTTGCTTCCGCATGCACAAGACGCGGTTGAAGCACTTGGGCGCGACTTTCGCTTGGTGTTGATTACCAAAGGTGACCTTTTGGACCAAGAGCGCAAGCTGGCGCAATCAGGTCTGGGAGAGATGTTCGACGCGGTAGAAATCGTAGCTGACAAAACGCCCCAGACCTATATCCGCGCCTTCATGCGCCACGGAAACGGACCTGACCGTGCGGTGATGGTGGGCAATTCCATGAAATCCGACGTGGTGCCCGCAATTGAGGCGGGGGGGTGGGGCGTGCATGTTCCAGCCAAGTTCGAATGGGAGATCGAAAAGGCGGAGGCCCCTGTGGAGCATCCACGATTTCGGGTCCTGCGCAACCTGAGCGAACTGCAGCCGTTAATTTCAGAACTTGCGTGAACGAACCTTCAGTTCGTTTGCGGCAGGACCTTTCCGGGATTCATGATGTTATCGGGGTCAATGGCAGCCTTCACCGCGCGCATGACCGCCAGCGCCACCTTGTCTTTGCGGCGGGCCATTGATGGCTTCTTGGTTAGCCCAATTCCGTGTTCGGCCGAAAAGCTGCCACCAAGTGACAGAACCACATTCTCTACGGTTTCGGTCAGCAGGTCGATATGCTGCGGGTCGCCTTTGGTGGGGAACATCAAAAAGTGAATATTCCCGTCGCCGAGATGGCTGACTGATGTGTGCAGTGAATCGGGATCTAGGGTCGCCAACCTCGCATCGATCCGCTGGAAAAAGTCCGCGACCTTATCCACGGGAACGCAGATGTCATTGTTGATCATTGGCTTGCGGATCAGCATCACCTCGCCCGCCGCCTCGCGACGTTCCCACATCTCGCGCCGTTGCGCTTCGTTTTGGGCGACAACCGCGTCGACGACCCGACCGTCTTCCATCATCTGTGCCAGAGTGTTCTCTAACAGGGTAACCACCGGAACGGTGCCGTCGGGAAGTTGGTCAGCAAGGCTTGGCGCTGTCGCGCCTACCTCTACCATAATGTTGATGTCGTGGCGGTTCTCGAAGGGCGCGCGGGCTTTGGGGAACATCGTCAGGTGGTCAGTCACGTAAAGCGCATCCATGTACTCAAATGCCTCGACCAAACCGCCTGTTGCGGCTTGCAGGTCATTCAGCAAGGTCAGCGCATCGGGAAAGTCCGGAACCGCGACCATCGCCGTGGCATAGGCGCGCGGCTTTGGGAAAAGTTTCAAAACTGCAGAGGTGATCAAGCCCAATGTGCCTTCGGCGCCAATCATCAAGTCTTTCAAGTCGTAGCCGGAGTTGTCTTTGTGCAATTCGCTCATCAAGTTCATGATCTGTCCGTCCGGCATCACGACTTCCAACCCAAGACACAGACCGCGCGTCGAGCCATAGCGCACGACGTTCGAGCCACCGGCATTAGTGCTGAGCGCGCCGCCAATCATCGCAGACCCTTTCGCGCCGAACGTCAGCGGGAACACCAGATTATGAGCGTCCACTGCGTCATGGATCGACGACAGCACTGCCCCCGCACCCACAATCGCTATGCGCGCATCGGGACGGATTTCGCGGATCTGGTTCAACCGCTCCATCGATATCATCACTGCATCTTTGGCATAGGTTCCGCCCGCAAGGGACGTGTTTCCGGAAACGGGAACGATTGCGGTTTTCGTCGCAGCACAGGCTTTGACCACGGCGCTGACTTCTTCGGTGGAGGCAGGACGCACAACTGCAATGGGTGTCGCGCGATAATTGCCAGTCCAGTCATGGTCATACTTCGAAGTATCGCCATCAAGCAGGACATGGGCGTCGCCCACGATTTCGCGCAGATTATCAAGCAGTGTCATGGGGTGCCTCCGGTTTCACAGGGAAGTTCTCTTGCAACGGGTGCTATGGCAAGTCCGAAACCTGAGATTCCCGCTTGACCCCGACGCCGCGTTTTCATATCTCCCGCCCACTGGCGTTATAGCTCAGTTGGTTAGAGCGAACGACTCATAATCGTTAGGTCCCTGGTTCAAGTCCAGGTAACGCCACCAAATAAGCCCGCGGAAGCTGCGAAGCCTCCGCGGGTTTTTTTGTTGCCGCACTCACCTGTCACCGGTGATTACAGGATGAACTGCGGTGCGGGGAGGCCCCGCAAAAGGGTTTCAATGGCATAGGTCTTGCCCGCGTCTGGCTGCGCATGCCGTTTGGCGGCAGACAATCCTTGCAAGGCGGAGGTCGCAAACAGGGTGGTCATATCCGGCCCACCCAAGGCGGGGCAGGTGATATGGTCGGATGGCATCGAAAAGCTGCCCTTCAACACGCCGTTAGGGCCGTATTGTGCGACTTTTGCAGCGCCCCAGAGGGCGATCAGCACATCGCCGTCATCGGTGGTAATCGCGCCATCCGGGTTCAGGCTTTCCTCGCTAAGATCGACAAACCGTGTCGGCGCGCCTCGCGGCCATCCGTCATGGTCCAAAGCGACCTGCATCACACGAGAAAAATATGTGTCGGTGAAGTAGGCCGAGCCGCCGTCAGGAGAGAAGCAAATTGCATTCGAAATGGTGATCGGCGCAAACAGTCGGCGCAGCTCGCCCTTGTAATATCGGTAGATCGCGCCCGCATCCAGCTCGGCGTTCTTGCCCATAGTGCCGATCCAAAAGCCGCCATACGGGTCGACCCGCCCATCATTGGAGCGCGTGACGCTGTTATCCGCTTCCAGATCAACTAGCTTGGTTTTCGCAAGCGTGCCCAGATCGAAGGTGAAAAGTGATGTCTCGCCGGCGATGATCAACAAGGTCTCTGTGATCCAGCCGATTGCCGAGATGTGTTCGTCAAACGCCCATTCGTTCCCGTCGTCGCACAGCAACCGACGCCCGATGATATCGCACCAAAAAAGCTTGTTTAGTTCGGGGTGCCAAAAGGCACCTTCGCCCAGAATGCAGGCGCGATCGTCATGTATCATGCTACTCACTCAAAAACTGCGCTGTGTGTTGCGTGGTGCAGGCCTGTCGCAGCCAGCGCGTTGCAGACAGGCGGGATTTCATGTGCGGAGATCGGTCGTGAACAGGCGTTCATGCCACAAGCTCCCTATAAGCGGCGAACAACCCCTTCAGGGTTGCTTCATTGGCGTCGCAAGCTGCGGGTTCGAACCCTTGGGCAGAGAGCGCTTTGGCGTAAAGCGTGTTTAGCGCAGGGGTGCCGATCAGAACAACAGGCTGACCCAACCAATAGGGCCGTGCCGCTGCCAGTTCCAAACCGAGCAACACGCCTGACAATCGCGCCCGCGAGACGGATGGGTCTGCCCCATACAGCAGGTCAACAGCGCGGACTTTGAACAGTTGTGTGGCGACGGCTTCGGGGCGGCTTATGGTGTCCGCGATGGCGCCTACGAATGCCTCGTGATCCAGACCGCCGCCATCGCCGATGGAATGGCGCAGCACTGATTGGTGGCTGAGCAGGTCAAACATCTCACCGGTCATGAAGGTCTGAAAAGACACGACTTCACCGGCACTGATATGTGCCCATTTCGTATGCGTTCCGGGAAGGCACAAGATGCCGTCATATTCAGGATTGTCGGCAAGATAACCCGCGATCTGGGTTTCCTCGCCGCGCATGACATCGGCAGATCGCTCTTGCTTAAGACCGGGTAGAATATGCATCGCGATACGGCGATCGCGGCAGGGTATGGTGTGGAGCGTGCCCAAAGGCGTGGTGGGAACAGCGCGATAGGGCGCTTCACCCCAGCCTTGGCGAGAGCCGACCATACCGCAGGCAATCACAGGTGTTTGCCCGCTGCCGAGCCAGAGCGCGATATGCGACAGTAAAGTTACCTCGAATTCGTCCGGCGCCACATCGGACATCCCTTGATCCGACCCGTTTTCGGCCAGAACTTCCCCTTCGGCGGTCATCGCCCAAACCCGCAGATTTGAGGTCCCCCAATCGACGGCAATCCAGTCGGGATATGTAATCTCTTCAGACATCAAACAGTTACTACCACATCAATAAGTATGACCAAGCGCAGAGTTGTCATTGCGGTCGTGAAGCTGCCCTTGGGTAACATACCATTCGCGAGGCGTTGATTGCCCGAACCCAAATTGCGCAAAACCGAGGCACGTAAGTGGCGCAACCTATAGAACTGTCCTTGCAGGCAGAACGCGGGTCGGTTTTGTTAGGCGCAGATTTTGACGTAGCTCGCGCACCGCGCGCTGCGATCGATTTGGGAGGAACGAACCCGTGAAATTTGGAGAGATGCCCGACGGAAGCGAAGTCTCGCGGCATCGCATCGAGGGCGGCGGCCTTGTGGCGCATGTCCTGTCCTTCGGGGCCGCGGTGCAGGAGCTAACCCTGTCAGGGCACGAAGCGCCGCTGACGCTGGGATTCGAAGACCTCGCGTCCTATCTGGTGGACGACTCCTATTTTGGCGCGATCGTCGGTCGCTGCGCCAACCGGATTGGTCAAGGGCAGTTCAAGATTGACGGCACGGCTTATCAGGTCGACCGCAATTTCGAGGGCAGGCACCATCTGCATGGCGGATCCGAGGGTGCTGGTCGGCGTAACTGGATCGTTGAGTCCGTCGCGCAGGATCGCATCACGTTACGTCTTGATCTGGCGGATGGTGAAATGGGCTATCCAGGCAATATGACCGCCCGTTGCACCTACGCTTGCTTGGACGGTGGGGTTCTCGATGTAAGGCTTGAGGCGAAAACGGAAGCCCCGACAGTGTGCAATTTCGCGCATCATTCCTATTGGAATTTGGATGGCGGTCCGACAACGCGAGACCATGTTATGCAGATCAATGCGGACAGTATGACCGACGTTGATTATGATTTTATCCCGACAGGTCAAAGCCGTGACGTGACCGGAACGCGTTATGATTTTAGGGTCGAGCGGCCCATTCATGACGAGGTCTTCATCGACAACAACCTGTGCCTCTCTGATGAGCGGCAGGCCCTGCGCCGGATCGGGTCCTTACGCTCGCTGAAGTCCGGCGTGTCAATGGAGATACGCTCGACGGAGCCCGGTCTTCAGGTCTATGATGGCTTCAAGCTGGCGCCTGCCTCACGCGGCCTTGGTGGTCGGGTTTACGAGGCCAATGCAGGCATTGCGCTGGAGCCGCAACTTTGGCCAGATGCCATCAATCAAGAGGGTTTTCCAAACGCGATCCTGCGCCCCGGAGAGACCTATTCACAACAGACGCAATTTTCGTTTTCCAAAGGTAACGCACTATGAGCTATTCGAAATATCTGAAAGAGGCCAATTTCATCGGAGGCAGTTGGGTCGGCGCTGACAGTGGCGACACGATTGATGTGACGAACCCCGCAACAGGCGAGGTGATTGGCACGGTTCCAGCCTGCGGAGACGTTGAAACGCGCCGCGCGATCGATGCCGCGGCAGAGGCGTTTGACGGCTTGGCTGGTATGCCTTTGATGGAGCGCGTTGGGCTCCTGTGGAAGCTTCATGACGCGTTAATGGATAACCAGAAGTCGCTGGCTGAACTGCTGACCGTGGAAATGGGCAAGCCGATGGCTGAGGCGATGGGCGAAATCGGGATCGGCGCGCAATATGTGCGCTGGTTCGCCGAAGAAGTCCGTCGGGCCAAGGGTGAGATTGTGCCCGCGCCGAGCAATGGCCGCCGTTTCTTGGTCACCAAACATCCGGTTGGGGTGGTTGGCATGATAACCCCTTGGAATTTCCCGTCGTCAATGCTGGCCCGCAAGATTGCTCCGGCCTTGGCTGTCGGCTGCACCGTGGTCGCCAAGCCTGCAACTGCGACGCCCTATAGCGGACTGGCATGGGGCGCGTTGGCGGAAGAGGTCGGCTATCCGAAGGGGGCGGTCAACGTGCTCACCGGTTCCGCCCGCAAAATCGGTGGGGCAATTATGGACGACCCGCGCGTTCGCAAAGTGACGTTCACCGGCTCAACCGAGGTTGGCAAAGAGCTGATCCGCCAATCGGCTGACACGGTGAAAAAGCTCTCCATGGAGCTTGGCGGCAACGCCCCCTTCTTGGTGTTCGATGACGCCGATGTGGACGCCGCAGTGTCGGGCGCGATGGTGTCGAAATTCCGCAACTCTGGCCAAACCTGCGTCTGCGCAAACCGCATCTATGTGCAAGACGGCGTATATGACGCGTTCGTCGAGAAGCTGAAAATTGCGGTTGAGAACCTCAAGGTAGGAGACGGTCGCGAAGCAGGGGTTGAGCAAGGCCCACTGATTGACATGGATGCGGTGGAGAAGGTTGAAGAGTTCATTGCTGACGCCAAAACCAAGGGCGGCACAGTCGTCACGGGCGGCAGCCGTCATGGCAACGGTCATAGCTTCTTTGAGCCAACGATTGTGACTGAGGCCACGCAGGATATGAAATTCGCCAAAGAGGAGATCTTTGGACCGCTGGCGCCTGTATTCCGGTTCACGGATGAGGATGACGCGATTGCATGGGCGAACGACACAGATTTCGGTTTGGCGTCCTATGCTTACACCCGCGACATTGGCCGTATCTTCAAGTTGAACGAGAAGCTTCAGTACGGGATGATCGGCATCAACTCTGGCCTGATCACCACCGTTGAAGCGCCGTTTGGCGGGGTCAAGGAAAGTGGTCTTGGCAAAGAGGGCGGTAGCCAAGGACTCGAAGACTATCAGGACGTCAAATACACTGCCGTGGATTTCTGATCTGGTTAGCTCGCTCATCGGTGAGGGGCTGAGAAGGGGCGCGGGTGCGCCCCTTTTTCTTGCGTTTGATCATGTTTGTGGCAGGGTGCGCCTATGAGATCGCCTGTTATTGACAACCTTCAATATGTGAACTGGTCAGAGACCGCGTTTCGCCAGCTTCGGCTGGGCGGTGTTGACGCGATCCATGTCACCATTGCCTACCACGAAAGCTTTCGAGAAGCGGTGCTGAACGTCTCGCAGTGGAACCGCTGGTTTGAGCAATACCCGGACCTGATAGTGCGCGGCACCTCGGCGGCTTGCGTGCGGCACGCCATGGAAACAGGACGAACTGCCGTGTTCTTCGGGTTCCAAAATCCGTCACCGATCGAAGATGACATTGGGCTGATCGAGGTTTGGCATCAGCTTGGCGTCCGCTTCATGCAGCTAACCTATAACAACCAGTCTTTGCTGGCGACGGGTTGCTACGAGGACGATGACTCGGGGCTGACACGTTTCGGCAAGCAAGCCGTTGAAGAGATGAACCGCGTTGGAATGGTGGTCGATATGAGCCACTCTGGCGACCGCTCCACGCTTGAAGCGATTGAACATTCCCGCCGTCCTATTGCGATTACCCATGCGAACCCGAAATGGTGGCACAATGCGTTGCGCAACAAATCCGACGACGTGCTGAAGGCGCTAACTGGCTCGGGTGGGATGCTGGGATTTTCGATGTATCCGCACCATTTGAAGGACGGGCCGAACTGCACCTTGGTCAGCTTTTGCGAGATGATTGCGGAGGCGGCGACGCGCTATGGCGTCCAGAACTTGGGGATTGGCTCTGACCTGTGTCAGGACCAACCCGACAGCGTGGTGACTTGGATGCGCAACGGCCGCTGGTCAAAGCAGATGGATTACGGCGAAGGGTCTGCAGATCATGCAGGCTTTCCACCCCAGCCTGACTGGTTTGCCGACAATCGAGATATGCCGAACCTGACAGAAGGTCTGCGCAAGGTCGGCTTCTCGGAACTGGAGGTCGAGGGCATTATGGGCGCAAATTGGCTTCGATTTTATGAGGCGTCATTCGGGCCCGAAGCATGACAATCGCCTTGCCGCCACAAGAACCGCTTCGCAGCCCCGACGAGGTCATGCGGCTGGAGCGTATGGGGTCGATGTTCCCTTCGCGAATGAGCTTTTTGCGGGTTTTGATGCGGCGACTTGGTGCAGAAGACGCGAAAGTCATTCGCCCAGTTTGGCAGATAAGCGAAGAGGGCTTTGGTCATGCTGTCTATGCGTTAACGCTTGGCGGGCACGTCTATTCGCTTGTCGCGTTCTCAAACCGACTAGATCCCGATGAGCGCACGGACCGCGTTATTGCCCAAGCGTGGGACGCGGCCTTCGTGCTCTATGACGGCACGCCCGATGACGCTGAGATCCAAAGGCTGAGGGAGAACGCGCCAAAGCAGGAAGCGGGGCGGTTTTCTGAGCGCGATCTCGTGTTGAGTCGCGCCAACAAATCCGTGCGTCTGTTCGCCGAAGTAACCAACGCTCTACGTGCGGGGCGTCAGCCGGACGCCACGTTGATTGGCCAGATCGGCTATCTGATGCGCACAACCGCCGTTTACGGCAACGGAAAGTTTGGTATCGCAGATCGGCAAGTCATAGCGGAACGCCCGGGATTGGAAGGGCCCTTTGCCGCCGAAATGCTGACAGTCTGGCTGATCCGAGGGTTCACGCATGACTTGGTGGAGCATGTTGGCGGAGCCACACTGGACCGCAACTTGAAGCGCCATCTTGGGATTGGAAACTCTACTGGGCTGGGGATGGCACCCTTTTTGGTGTCCCACCCCGAATTATTGAATAACTGGATGATCGCCCGCGAAACGGCACTTGCACGCGTGCGAGCGGTGGCGACCCTGACCGAAACGCAGCGGGTGCGTATGACAGAGCTGGCAGAACGCGCCTCGCGGCACTTGCAGCAGTGGAACGTTCCTGATGCGGATCAACAGGCCCGGATCGAATGTCTTCGCCGCGACTGGGCCGATTTGATGCCGCAGCTCAACGCGTTACTGGATCAGCGGAAACCGCTCGACCAGTTGGTGCGGGCGTCTCAGGTTCTGTCCGTCGAATGTCAGGAATTGGTAGTTTCGCTTGTTCTGGAACCCTTCGGGGATTTGGTCGACGGTTTGACTGACTGCATGGGCGCTGGGCCCGCCTTGCCATTGGATGCACGCATGGATGTAGCCGCATTGCGCGCGACACTTCAGGCGAATTGTGGTTGGGCGCTGAACTACAACTTTGACGACCCGCGTGAGGTTGCCCAGTTCTGGTATGTCAGCGAGGAGAAACAAGAGCCTCGTTTGGGGCTTAGGCATGAAGAACCGGGAGGCGATCTGGAAAGCCCGCTGGACATCGCGCGTCAGTTACAAGCTTTGGCGGCTGCACTGGATGGCGAGGATGGTAGCCTTGCGGATTTCTTGCGGTCAAAGCCGCAGCACCGTGACGCTGCGCGGCGGGTGCAGCTTCTAATGACGCATCCCTACTCGGAGATACGTGACAACCTGATCTGCGACCGATGCAGACCGATAGACATGTTGCGCTGTAAACTATCGTTTTTCGGGGCTGCAAAATTTGATCCCAAATCGGACAGGTGGACCCGTATCACATTGGCGCAGGGCGCGCCGCTCCATGACGAGTTGGGCAACGCGGATGACTGGTGGCTGCCGGTGTTTGACGCATGAGTTGGATTGCATCCTTTCTTGCCGCTGGGCCTGACTACCCTGCAGAGCGGCGGTCTGTGGCAGAGGTGCAAGCGCTGCTGCTGAAGGCAGGACTGGGTGCGAAACTGCCGTTAGGCCACGCGCAGGATTTTGCAGGTATGGCAGAGCTTTTGATGTGTGACCCGAAGCTATTTGCGATTGCCGCCGCAGCATTGGAAGGCCCTCACGTGCCGGTGCGCTCTGAGGGCACGCCAGAGCATCTTGTGATTGACGAAGCGCGGATCGCGATGGCGGCACCGGCCCTGACCGATGCCTTCGTTTGCGGCGCGGAAAGGGTAGTCTTGCATGATCTGGATTGGCCGCAGTTGCTTTGGCCGGTTCTGTTGCGCGCGGAGCGGGTCTATGGCGTCCGCGCAGAGATTCATCGGCCTGATGCACGCACAGTTATGATCGCGAAATCCACGAAGGGTTTGCCGCAGCTTGGGCCGGCCCAGCCTGTGCCGTTGGTGCCGTTGGAGCATTTGGCGGTACTGGCCGCGCGGACATTCGTCCCATCTTCCGAGGCCTCTCGAATGTCGGGAGCAGGCGCGGGCTTGCAAGACAACGACTAGAACAAAGCAGACCTTCGGGTTTCTTGAAAGTATCGCCGTATCCCTGAATACAATTTGCACTGCCCACCGTGGTGAAACATCCCTTGATAGGAGACTATGACTCAGAGGGTAGGCGAATGAAGCATCTTAAGAAACCGCAGGTCGACAAGTTGGAAGCAGACCGCAAGACGCGCGCCATCGTCGAAGACATGCTCGCCAATATTCGCGAGAACCGCGAAGAGGCCGTTCGCACCTACGCCAAGGATTTGGACGGGTGGACACAGGACTTTGCGCTTTCGGAACAGAAGAAAGCCGCGTTAATTGCGCAAGTTTCACAGCAAACCAAAGACGACATTCAGTTCGCGTACACGCAGATCAAGCGTTTTGCGATTGCGCAGCGTGAAAGCCTTCGGGATTTCCAACTCGAAACCGAGCCCGGTGTGACCTTGGGCCAGCGCTGCGTGCCTGTCGATTGCGCGGGCTGCTATGTGCCAGGTGGGCGCTATGCGCATGTGGCGTCGGCGCTGATGAGCGTTGCCACAGCCAAAGCCGCTGGCGTGCCCTTCGTGGTTGCGGCCTCGCCGCCGCGCGGGGATGCGATAGACCCTGCCGTGGCTTATGCGATGGATTTGGCAGGCGCTGATCTGATCCTTGAGATGGGCGGAGTGCAGGCCGTGGCCTCCATGGCCATGGGCCTGTTCGGTGCGCGCCCTGCCGATATTCTGGTCGGGCCCGGCAACTCGTTCGTTGCGGAGGCGAAGTTGCAACTGTTTGGCGGCGTAGGGATCGATCTGTTCGCAGGCCCCACAGAAAGCGCTGTGATCGCGGATGAAACCGCTGATCCAATGACCGTTGCGATCGATTTGCTATCACAGGCGGAACACGGCACCACGTCACCTGTTTGGCTCTTCACAACTTCGCCAGAGCTTGCTGACACCGTGAACCGTATTTTGCCGCAAATTGCCAAAGACTGGCCAACCGGAGGCGTCGCGGTCGAAGCTTGGGACAACCACGGCGAAATTGTCATCTGCGATGATCGCGAGCAGATGGCCAAAGTGTCTGACGAATACGCCTGCGAGCATTTGCAGGTGCAGGCGGCAGACCTTGAATGGTGGAAGAACAGGTTGCGGAACTACGGCTCCTTGTTCTTGGGCGAAGGGTCAACTGTGACCCATGGCGACAAGTGCTCTGGCACGAACCACATTTTGCCCACCCGCCAAGCTGCGCGCTATACTGGCGGACTGAATGTCATGAAGTTCCTGAAGATCCTGACATGGCAGGAAATCCGGACCGATGCGGACCCGATGATGTCTTCTGTTGCGTCAAGGCTGTCTCGAACCGAAGGGATGGACGCCCACGCACGTGCCTGCGATTGGCGTTTGCAGAAGTTTGGCAAAAAAGATGACTGGGGCTTCGAAGTCGCGCATCAGGAGCGCTTTGACTGAGCATGTCTGACGTAGGCGAATGCTCGCGAAACGAGGCGAGCGCAAGGGGCCCGTAAGTTTGTTGTAAGGATGCCGTGTTCAAGACCGTCGAGATAACTTGACGGCAGTTCACATGACACCCAGACAACGAGACGCAGCAGGCCCCAAACTTCTGCGGAAATACCGACCCAAAATGGCGCCAGCCGCACTGACAATGATCGTCGCTGCGGTCGTCATATTTGGATATAACGCTACCTATTGGGACAAAGGCACCGATATTTTCGCCGATAGCTGGGGGCTCTTGATCGTATTCAACTTCGCGCTCTACTTCCTTTTCGTAGCGTTCTTGTCGATCTTTAGTTTTCGGCATTTGGTTAAGCCCGCGATGGCAGGGCTGTTGGTTCTGTCGGCGGTTACGTCCTACTACATGGACGCCCTTGGCGTGATCATCGACCGTGAGATGATCCAGAACGTGGCCACAACCACCATGACTGAATCGAAACACTTGTTTACTCCGGGCTTCGTCCTGCATGTCGCGCTGTTCGGGATAATGCCCGCTGCGGTGGTGCTATGGGTAAAGATCAAGCGCGTGTCTTGGGTTGGAACACTGGGTGCGACAGCTGGACTGATGGTTCTGGGAATTGCCCTTGGTGCGGGGTTGTTGATGAGCAACTACAAAGCCTATTCGTCCATTCTGCGCGAGCGGAAGGATTTCATGAGCAGCTTTCAACCCGGTGCTCCGATTGTCGGCGCTGTGCGCTATGCAAAGATGATTACGCGGGCCAAGAACGCACCTATCGCGCCGATCGGAACAGATGCCAAAAAAGGCCCAAGCTATGCACGCCTCAACAAACCCGTTTTGACAATAATCGTCGCCGGAGAAACAGCGCGCGCGCAGAATTTCAGTTTGAACGGCTACGGGGTCCCGACTAACCCTGAGCTGGCGAAACAGCCGGTGATCAGTTTCTCGGACGTGGATTCATGCGGAACCGCGACGGCGGTGTCTTTGCCCTGCATGTTCTCGAAATACGGCAGAAGCGAGTATTCCTTTGTGCGTGGCACAACCACAGAAAACGTGCTCGACGTACTGAACCACGCTGGGTTTCATGTGGAATGGTGGGACAATAACACAGGTAGCAAGGCGATCGCTGCACGCGTGCTAACGCGAAGTTTTACCAACACCAAGAATGAAGAATTCTGCCCGGCCGGCGAATGCACTGACGGAATCTTCAAGCAGTATCTAGAAGAGTTCGTGCCGTCGATCACCGAAGACACTGTTCTGGTCCTTCATCAAATCGGCAGCCACGGACCGACCTATCATCTGAGATACCCACCCGGGTTCGAGAAATTCAGCCCCGCTTGCCGCACGGCGGAGTTCAAGAATTGCACGCAGGAGGAGATCACCAACGCCTATAATAATACGATCGCCTACACCGACCATATCCTGAGCGAGATAATCGAATTTCTGGCGGCGCAGGACGGGCTGATCACTTCGCTGCTCTACGTATCGGACCACGGAGAGTCACTGGGTGAGAACGGGATATATCTACATGGATCGCCCTACTTCATGGCGCCTGAGTTTCAAACCAAAGTCCCGATGATCATGTGGCTGTCAGATCAATTTAAAGCGGCCTTCGAGGTGGATACAGGATGCGTCGCTGGCAAAGCAAAGGACGCACTGAGCCATGAGAACCTGTTCCATTCGATACTGGGTCTGCTCGACGTCAAAACAGTGGAACGACAACCCGCGCTAGATGTGTTTGATGGCTGCCAACCCGCGCTGCAGGTGGTGAGGAAATGAGCGCACCACGTTCAACTTCCAAACCCAAACCCAAACGGGTGACGGGCCAAGCTCATCTGCTTGCTGCGGCCAATTACTCTAATCAGGGTTTGCGCCGACTTTGGGAGGAAACTGCATTTCGCCACGAAGTGTTTGCGATGCTTGCTCTGCTTGGGCTCTTCATCGCACTCGGGGCTAGCCTCATTGAATTTGCGCTTCTGATCGGGGTGTTCCTTCTGTTGGCTGCTGTCGAGGCGCTAAACACAGCGATTGAATGTATCGTTGATCATCTTACTACGGACTGGGCGACGTTCGCTCGGGATGCTAAAGACTTGGGGTCCCTTGCCGTTATGTGTGTTTTGCTGGCAGGTGGAACACTCGTTGCGATTGTCGTAGCGAGACACGGGTTTGGGCTTTAGGCCGTAAGGGTTGAGAACTTGGCAGACATGAAGTCAAAGCAGAACGAAGGCCATGGCGTCCCGACGCCACCGGTTGCAACAGAGAGACGGATCAAACTACGGCACATTGTGCCGAGCATGGTGACGGTCTTTGCCATTTGCGCCGGTTTGACGTCGCTTCGCATGAGCATCGAGGGCAATATCCCTGCCGCACTATACCTGATTATGCTGGCAGTCTTTTTGGACGCGGCGGACGGCAAGCTTGCGCGCTATCTGGATACCGCCAGCCCCTTTGGCGCAGAGCTTGATACATTGGCCGACTTCTTCAATTTCGGCATAGCGCCCGGGCTGCTCATATATAACGCTTTCTACCATGCGTCGGATTACCAGAACCTCGGCTGGCTCAGTTGCCTTGTTCTTGCGATCTGTTGTGCACTTCGACTGGCGCGGTTCAACGTCGGATTGTCCATTCCGCCACAAGCAGGAAAGCGGGACTATTTCGTGGGAGTACCGGCCCCCGCACTTGCGTCTTTGGCGCTGATGCCGGTGTTCCTAAGCCTTGTCGGCTGGACCAATTTGGGCACCCATTCCCACATCATCGCGGTCTATGAGATCTGCATCGCCCTTTTGGCGGTCAGCACGATCCCGACCTTTTCGATCAAGCACGCGTCGGTCAGCCGAAACCATCTGCCGATGATTGCAATCGGCTCTGCCATCGTTGTGATTTGCCTGATGGTTTACCCTTGGCACACGTTCCTTGTTGCGAACCTGCTGTATCTCGGATCGTTGCCGGTCTCTTACACCCGCGAGCGGCAATCGCGGTTGGCCGAGGGCTAGGTGCACTTGCCCTAACGCGTCTTTGGTGTCACTGACCGTGCCAGCCCCGAAATGGACAGGACATTGATATGGATATGCTGAAGATCGTGGCGGTGCCGATGCACCCCGAAGGCCGAAAATTCGTTGCTGCGTTCGCAGCGATAGCCGTTGTGCTTGGTCTTATTTGGGAGCCGCTGTTTTGGTTGGGTCTCGGGGCCACAGTCTGGTGCTACTATTTCTTCCGTGATCCAGTGCGTTCGGTGCCACAACAAGACGGTTTGGTCGTATCGCCCGCCGATGGAGTGGTGTCGCTGATCTCAGAAGTTGCGCCGCCGCCAGAGCTTGAGCTTGGCGATGTGCCCGTGTTTCGCGTTTCGGTTTTCATGAACGTCTTCAACTGCCACGTGAACCGCGCCCCGATGGGCGGCACATTCACGCAGATTGCTTACCACAAGGGGAAGTTCGTTAACGCTTCGCTCGACAAGGCAAGCGAGCACAACGAGCGGAACGGCCTCACTATTGAGTCGGCTGATGGCCACAGGATCGGCGTCGTTCAAATCGCAGGCCTTGTTGCGCGTCGTATCGTGTGTTTCGTCAATGTCGGTGACACAATCAAGACGGGCGAACGCTTCGGCCTTATCCGCTTTGGCAGCCGATTGGACATCTACTTGCCCCAAGGCATTCAACCGGCCGTTTCGGTTGGAACCACTGCTGTTGCGGGTGAAACGCTTCTTGCGGATTTGAACTCAAGCCAAGCGCCAGTGCGCAGCGTTTCCATCTAAGGACCGCGCAACTCCAGAAATCACAAAGGGCCTCACCGCGAAGTGAGGCCCTTTTTTCGTATGAGGTAGTCTCTAGCGTTTGCCGTAATAAAGGCCGACCGTATGCTCCGCCTCAGCAAAGAAAAGCCAGCGCAGGGTGAGCGCGCCAATGATATGCAGCAACAGCGCCACCAGCGATATCAGGTGGTAGAATGGCGGCATGACGAGCAGCAAATAGGGAAACAGGGACAGGAACAAAACGCCAATGATGCGTAAGGTCAGTGCGTGCTTGCGGCCGACCACATGAACCATTTCTTTCATCAAGTAGTTTTTAGAGCTGTGGGGTGCCTCGAACATGCGCACCTTGCCCATATGTCCCAAGCCAGTGGCGCTTTCTATTGTTGAGCCTGAGGCTGCGAATTGCTTGTCGCCGATGATCCACGTCGCGCACTGAAACGCGCCGAGCACCAGTAGCATCGGGGCAGCGATAGAGGTCTGCCCGGCCATGAATGCACCGCCCGTGATAGCGTAAAGTAGGAACAACACAGGCGTTGTCCAATTGCTCCATCGTGGCACAGTTTTGATCTGGGCGTAGATCATCGATGTGGCGAACACCGTAGCAAGGCACAAGCCCGACCCCAGCAACCCAAGCAGTGTCCAACGCGTGTTTAGGAATACCACGCCGATGGCGTAAACGCCCATCACCATCAAGGCGGCGACAGACAAACATCCTTCGCGCGAGAGCCAACTGCTTTTCCACTGCGAGAACGCCTTGAGCGCACGTCGTGGGTTCCCAAGGTGGAACGTGGAGGAGATCAATCCGCCAACTGCGAACAAATAGGCGATGAAGAAAAAGACGAAGGCCGTGAACCCAGAGACGTCGGGTTTGCCAAAACCAAGGACGGTCAGCAGGCCAAATCCGATCCCCGAAAAGACAGTGAAGGCGATAATTGACGGAGCTGGATGCATCAGCCGATCCTTTCGAGCGTTTTGTCGAGCCAGCCAAGGAAGCCTGTCGGCTCCTGCGCCACCGGCTCCAAGAAGGGGGCAAGGATGTCGATTTGGTCATCCTTCGGCCGTGGCGGCAGGTATTTGTTGACTGGCTTAGTGCCTTGCTCAGGCATCAGGTCCATGCCGCCGCGTTCGGCGACCAGCTTGGAGACATCGGACGTCTCGTCGCCCAGATCGCCAAAGTGGCGCGCGCCTGCGGGGCAGGTGCGCACGCAGGCGGGCTGGCGGTCTTCCTCGGGAAGGTTTTCGTTGTAGATGCGATCTACGCAAAGCGTGCATTTCTTCATAACGCCTTCTGCCTGGTCCATCTCGCGTGCGCCATAGGGGCAGGCCCATGCGCATAGGCCACACCCAATGCAGTCACTCTCATTGACCAGCACGATGCCGTCCTCGACGCGCTTGTAGCTGGCTCCGGTGGGGCACACGGTGACACACGGCGCGTCTTCGCAATGCAGGCAGGATTTGGGAAAGTGCACCGTCATCGCGGCACCTTCGTCCGGCGTAATCTCATAGGAATGCACGCGGTTCAGGAAGGTGCCGGACGGGTCAGCCCCGTAGGGGTTCTGGTCCGACAAGGGCGCGCCGTAGTTTTCGGTGTTCCAACCTTTGCACGAGACCACGCAGGCATGGCAGCCGACGCAGGTGTCTAGATCGATCACGAGACCGAGCTTTTTTTCGGTATGGGTCGGGAGAGTGGTCATTTTCCAACCTTCCATTCTAGGTGGGATGGCCCTTTGCCAACCGGTGATTTCTGCGCGGGCATGTTGGGCTGGCTCTCTGCTGGTGCAGGGGTTTTCACGATGCGCACCTTTAGGTCGAACCATGCAGCCTGTCCGGTGATCGGGTCGGAATTCGCCCAGCGGAGCCCGTCGCCTTTGGGCGGCAGCAACTCGTGGATCAAGTGGTTCAACAGGAAGCCCTTGGTGGCCTCCGGCGCGTCCTCTTCCAGCGCCCATGCGCCTTTGCGTTTGCCGATGGCGTTCCACGTCCAGACCGTGTTGGCGTTCAGCGCGGCTTGTAAGGCGACAGGCACGACGATCTCGCCATGAGGCGAAGTGACTTTGGCCCAATCCCCCTCGGAGAACTTGTTCTCCTCCCAGATCTTCTTTGAGACATAGAGCGGATTATGCCCATGGATCTGCCGCAGCCACGCGTTCTGGCTGCCCCATGAGTGATACATTGCCATCGGACGCTGGGTTAGTGCGGTGATCGGGTATTCGGAGGCGCGGTTCTCCTCCTCGTTGGAGTACCAGACCGGAAGCGGGTCCATCGTTTCCTTGATCCGTTCGCGCAGGTGTTCAGGAGGCTGGCGGGTGCCGACACCTTCTGCTGCAAGTTGGAACCGGCGCAGCGGTTCTACATAAAGGTTGAACAGGTAGGGCTGGGGCTTGTCGAAGAAGGATTTTTTCACCGCCCAGTCTTGATAGTTCATATTCCAAGGTTTGTAGAATGCGGCATCCTCTGGGACGTGCTCCATCCAGAATCCGCCATTTTCGATGTAGCGGTCCAGTTGGTTCGGGTTCGGCTCGCCGCGCCCGTGATCGTCGCCGTCACCACGGAAACCAGCCAGCGGGCCGACGCCCGGGCGACGGACGTGGTTGGTGATGTAATCGGCGTAATCCTTGTACTTCTGGGAGCCGTCTTCATTGACGAAGCCCGGCAGGCCCAGACGGCCGCCAAGGTCACACAGCGCAGACTGGAAGCCTTTCACGTCGCGGTCGGGCTCGACCACTGGCCAACGGATGGCGTCGGCCACCGCGTCCGCCTCGCAGATCGGACGGTCCAGCAGCGAGATGCAATCATGGCGTTCCAGATAGGTGGTGTCGGGCAGGATCAGGTCGGCATAGGCCACCATTTCCGAGCTATAGGCGTCGGAATAGATGATGTTCGGGATCACGTAGTTCCCGTCACTGTCTTGGTCCGTCAACATCTCGATCACGCCACGCGTATTCATTGAGGAGTTCCACGACATATTCGCCATGTACATGAACAGAGTGTCGATCTTGTATGGATCACCGGCATGGGCGTTGGAGATCACCATGTGCATCATGCCGTGGCTCGACATCGGGTTTTCCCACGTGAATGCCTTGTCGATACGGGCCGGAGTGCCGTCTTCGCGCAGACATAGGTCGTCGGGGCCGTGGGTGAAGCCCAGATGCGGACCGTCTAGGGCTTGGCCGGGTTTAACGCCATAGTGCGGCTTGGGGTGCGCTTCCGGCGGTTTGGGATAGGGCGGCTTGAACCGCATGCCGCCGGGTGTTTCCACGCTGCCCAGAATGATCTGAAGCATGTGCAACGCGCGGCAGGTTTGAAAGCCGTTGGCGTGGGCCGAAATTCCACGCATTGCATGGAACGAAACGGGCCGGCCCACCATTTTCGTGTGCGCGTTGCCGCGGAAGTCGGTCCACTCTCGGTCCAGTTCAATCGACTGGTTGAAGGCCACATCCGCCAGTTCGGCCGCAATGCGTTTGATCCTGTCGACCGAAATCCCTGTGCGTTCGGCCACCGCTTCGGGTGCATATTGCGGGTCGAGGTATTTTTCAGCCATGTGTTGAAACACGGACCGGTGGCTAACGCCCGCTTCTCGAAGTGAGCCCGCAAGATCAGGCTTCACGCCTTTGGCGTCAAACGCAGCGGGTTTGCCTGTGGCGCGGTCCATCACCATCAGCTTGTTGTCTTTGTCGCGCAGCAGCAGGCCGAAATCTTCTGACTTCTCGTCGCCGTTGACCAGCGCCGGGGCGTTGGTGAACTGGGCCAGATAGTCCAGATCCAGCTTGCCGGCCTTGAACAGCTCGTGCACCAGCGCGAGGATGAACAACCCGTCCGTGCCCGGCGTGATCCCGACCCATTCATCCGCCACCGCATTGTAGCCGGAGCGCACGGGGTTCACCCCGAACACCTTGGCGCCGCGCGCTTTGACTTTGCCGAGCCCCATTTTGATCGGGTTGGAGTCGTGATCCTCGGCAACGCCGAAGATCATTACCATCTTCGTGCGATCCCAATCGGGCTGGCCAAATTCCCAGAACGCACCGCCCATGGTGTAGATGCCTGCGGCGGCCATATTGACCGAGCAGAACCCGCCATGTGCGGCATAGTTCGGTGTGCCGAAGCCCTGTGCCCAAAGCGAGGTGAAGCTTTGCGATTGGTCGCGGCCCGTGAAGAACGCCAGTTTTTCCGGAGCGGTCTCGCGGATCGGCTTCAGGATGCCGACGGCGATGTCATATGCCTCTTCCCAGGTGATTTGCTCAAACTCGCCTGATCCGCGCGGCCCAGTCCGCTTCAGCGGGGCCTTCAATCGGGATGGCGCGTTGTGCTGCATGATCCCAGCCGAGCCCTTGGCACAAAGCACGCCTTGGTTGACGGGATGATCGCGGTTGCCCTCGATATAGGCGACCTTTCCTTCCTTCATGTGCACATTGATCCCGCAGCGGCAGGCGCACATGTAGCAGGTGGTTTTGCGGATCTCGTCACTCACCTTTGGGGAGAGGTTTATCACTGGTTGGTTCATCGAGGTCTCCGATCAGTTGGTGACGGTGCGCGCCAAGCCGAGTGAGGCAAGACTGAGCAACAAGGTCAGGCAGAAAGGTCTGTAGTATTTTTCGAGTTTTGGCAGGAGCAAAGCCCGCCCCACATAAAAGCCAACAAGAGTTGGGAGGATGAAGAACAGCCCGCGAGCGACAGCGACTTGATCCATTGTCCCCACGAGCATGTGGGTCAAAAGACCCAATGCGCCCGCACCAAAAAGATAGACCGAAAGTGTGCCGCGCATGGTGCGGGGTGGCAACTGCCTAGCCAGAAGGTAAAGGGCAATGAACATGCCCCCTGCGCTTAAGCCAAAGCCAGAAAACCCACGCACCATCGCCGCAAAGAAAACAACACCAGCGAGAAACGCCAGCTCCGCAGGGTGCAGGTTCGTGAGCGTCGCGAGTGTATTCATTTGGCTGCGTTTACAATTGCCGCGAGACAGCAGGACGCCATGCGCGCAGCGGGTGGATCGGCGCGAGAGGTCAGCAAAACCGGAACCTTAGCCCCCATCACGATGCCGGCGGCGCACCCGCCCGCCAGATAGACCAAGGACTTGAACAGCGAATTCCCCGACACGATGTCCGGCACGATTATCGCATCGGCCTGACCTGCGACGGGATCGGATGTCAGCTTTTTAGTGGCAACTGCTTTCGGGCTAAGGATCAGGTCAAGCGCTAGTGGACCGGAAAAATCGGCGGTCAGGATTTCAGATTTCGCCCAGTCTGCCAGTTCCTTCGCCTCTACCGAGGATGGAACGGCTGGCAGCACTGATTCAGTCGCGGACAAGAACGCTACTTTGGGTCGATCATTGCCCAGCATTTGAAGCAGCTTAACCACCTCACGGGTCGCGTCTTTCCGCGTGTCGATATTCGGGTCAACGTTTACGGCGGCGTCCGAGATTGTGATCGAAGGACCACCGTCAGGGTGGGAAATATGGAAGATGTGAACGAGGCGGTTTCCGGTGCGAAGGCCCGCGTCTCGGGCAAGGGCGGCACGCATGAAGGCGTCGGAATGCAGCTGGCCTTTCATCATAACATCGGCCCGACCTTCACCACAGGCCATTGCGGCGGCCTTCCCACTGTCTTGCTCGCCCGTGGCCTCTATGATCTCGAACTGGGAGATGTCCCAACCCAGCTTTTCAGCCTCGGCTTCAATCAGGTTCCGCTCTCCCGTAAAGACCGGCTCCATGATATTTGCCTCGGTTGCATCGCGGGCGGCCTCCATGGGAAGCGGCGCACCTGCGCGGGCGATAGCAACCCGCGGGGTGGGCGCTTTTTGAGCCATGGCGAGTAGCCAAGACGGGCACACCGCTTCGCGTTGGGATAGGAATGGATTGGTGGGTGTCATGGCGGTCTCTCCCTAAACGCGGCCTTTTCACCGCAAAACCCGCCTCAATTGCTTGAGGCGGGTTCACGCGTTTCAGCAAGCGCCGTTTATTCGGCAGCCATGTCCGATGCGGCGACCCCAGCCACAGCAACAGGCTTCTTCATAGCGTCGCGGCGGAATGGCTCACCCAATTCTTGGTTCAGAAGAATTTCGATGAACGTCGTCACATTGTTTTCCATCTGCTCCTTGACCGCAGTGTTCAGGGCTTCGGTCAGAGACTCCATGCTATCAACCTGCACCCCTTTCAGGCCACAAGCATCTGCAATCTTGGCGTAAGACACGCTCGTGTTCAATTCAGTGCCCACAAAGTTGTCGTCAAACCACAAGGTGGTGTTCCGCTTTTCGGCGCCCCATTGGTAGTTGCGGAAGATGATCATTGTCATTGCAGGCCAGTCGCCGCGGCCAACCGATACCATCTCGTTCATCGAAATCCCGAAGGCGCCATCACCTGCGAAGCCGACAACTGGCACGTCGGGGCAACCGATTTTCGCGCCTGCAATAGCTGGGAAGCCGTAGCCACATGGGCCGAAAAGACCTGGTGCGAGGTACTTGCGTCCATTCTCGAATGACGGGTAGGCGTTGCCGATTGCACAGTTGTTGCCGATGTCGGAGGAGATGATCGCGTTCTTTGGCAAAGCCGATTGAATCGCGCGCCATGCTTGGCGGGGTGACATCTTGTTAGGCTCGCGAGTTCGCGCACGTTCGTTCCAAGTTGTGCCCGGATCGTCCTCTTCGTGGTCCAGCGAGGTCAATTCCTGAGCCCATGCGGACTTGGTCTGCGCAATCGTCGCCTTGCGGTCGGCGCGGCCAGCGTCACCAGCCCCGTCTTTCAGGTTCGCAAGGATACCTTCAGCGACTTTCTTGGCGTCGCCCACGATACCGATCGCGACTTTTTTGGTCAGGCCAATGCGATCAGGGTTGAGATCAACCTGAATGATTTTCGCATTTGTTGGCCAGTAATCGATCCCGTAGCCGGGTAGAGTCGAGAACGGGTTCAGGCGGGTCCCCAGAGCCAGCACAACGTCAGCCTTGGAAATCAATTCCATGCCGGCCTTGGAGCCGTTGTAGCCCAAGGGTCCAGCGAACAGCGGATGGCTGCCAGGGAATGCGTCGTTGTGTTGGTAGCCAACACAGACAGGCGCATCGAGCGTTTCGGCAAGCTTCATCGACGCGTCGATGCCGCCCGCAAGGACGACACCTGCGCCGTTCAGGATGACAGGGAATTTGGCCGAAGACAGCAACTCTGCCGCCGATTTAACCGCTTCCTCGCCGCCGGATGGGCGCTCGAAATCTACCACGACGGGCAGTTCGATATCGACCACTTGGGTCCAATAATCGCGTGGAATGTTGATCTGCGCAGGGGCGGACGCACGGTAGGCCTTCATGATCACACGGTTCAGAACCTCCGCGATGCGCGTCGGATCCCGCACTTCTTCTTGATAGGCAACGCAGTCTTTGAACAGGTTCATCTGTTCCATTTCCTGAAAGCCGCCTTGGCCGATAGTCTTGTTGGCGGCCTGTGGCGTGACCAGCAGCAGCGGGGTGTGGTTCCAGTAAGCGGTTTTTACGGAGGTCACGAAATTTGTGATTCCCGGGCCGTTTTGGGCAACCATCATCGACATCTCGCCGGTGGCGCGGGTGTAGCCGTCGGCCATCATACCTGCGGTCATTTCGTGGGCGCAGTCCCAGAACTTGATGCCAGCCGTAGGGAACAGGTCGGAGATTGGCATCATGGCCGAACCGATAATGCCGAATGCATGTTTGATGCCGTGCATTTGCAGGGTTTTGACGAAGGCTTCTTCGGTCGTCATTTTCATGGTGCGATCTCCCAGTGAAGTAAAAAGTCAGGGCGCGGTTGCCTCTGAACACGAGTCTGCGCCGAAACTATGCCGGTGATCAGAGTCGTGTTATGACCAGATTGTTTGGTCGATATATCCAAAAAAGCCGCGAACGCTTGGACTTTGTGTTGCAAAATAGAGTTCGAGAGAAGTGCATCTCAAGACGCAAAACGCTAATTCAGCGCAGCATATCTTTGATTTCCGCCGCGATTAGCGCAACTCCAGGGGAGATTTGAGCGGCTGATATGGAGGAATAAGCCAACCGGTAATGCTTGTACTCGCGCTGGTTGCTTTCGCAAAAAGCCGCGCCGGGCTCGATCAAGACGGACTTTTCGCGCAGGCGGCTGGCCAGTTCGTGAGTGTCAATGCCATCCGGCGCGCGCATCCAATAGCTAGATCCGCCGAACGCGCCAGCCCCAGCAACGGTCAGACCATGTTCCGCCAAGGCATGGTCCATAACACGACGGCGATCATGCAAGGCGTTGCGCAAGCGCCTTACCAACGCGTCGTAGTGGCCTAGTGACAAGAAGTAAGCTGCCGTGCGTTGCATGTGACCGGGCGGATGCCGAAGCACTGCCGTGCGAAGCGCCCGCGCCTCGCGGATGAACGGAGCGGAGCCGACGAGATAGCCCAAACGCAATCCTGGGAAGAGCGACTTGGAGAACGAGCCGACATAGATCACGCGCCCGTCTTCATCCAGCGACTTCAGGGCCGGAGATGGCGGCTTCAGAAACGACATCTCGAATTCATAGTCATCTTCGACGATCAGGAAGTCGTCCTCCGAAGCACGACGCAAAAGCTCTTTGCGTCGCGTGATTGGCATCGTCGAGGCGGTGGGGCATTGGTGGCTGGGAGTCGTAAAGACAACATCGACACCCTTAGGGATGAGATCTGGCGGCAACCCGTCACCGTCAACGGGGATTTCGACCCGATGGCAGCGCGACTGATGCAGGATCGTTCGTAGGCCGGGATAGCAGGGGTCTTCGTGAGCAGCTGTCCGGCGTTGGGTCAGCAAGACCTGAGCGGCCAGCCAAAGGGCGTTTTGCGCCCCGACTGTGATAAGGATTTCGTCCGGATTGGCCAGAATGCCGCGGCGCGGAAGCGTGTTGCGTGCGATGAATTCCAGCAGCTGCGGGTCGTCGCGATCGACCTGATCGGCGGTCAGGCTGTCGAAGTCCCGCTGCCCAAGCGCGCGCACGGCACATAGGCGCCAGTTCTGGCGATCAAACAGTGCCGGATCGACCTGACCGTAGAGGAACGGGTACTTGTATTTGCGCCAGTCCAGGGGTTTCTCGATTTGCAGTCCGCCCGAAAACCTGTTGCCGATGGCGCGGGCCCAATCAACGGTATCCAAGGACGAGCGCGGACTGAGTTGAGGCGGCTCTGGCGCGTTCTCCGAGACGAAATAGCCGGAACGGCCGGCGGACGACAAATAGTCGTCTGCCATCAGCTCATTGTAGGCGAGGGTTACCGTTATTCGGCTGACGCCTAAGTGCTGGGCGAGCTTGCGCGAGGATGGGAGTTTTTCGCCGGGGCGGAAGCGACCGGACAGGATGCCGCCTGCGACCATCTGCTGGATTTGCTGTTGAAGTGTGCCTTCGAAGGCGGGGTCTAGGAAGAATGTCTCAACAGCAATGGACATATCAGCTGGCCTTAAGTGGGGTGATAGTTTGGATATACTCGCAGTGATGATGTGTGGACGCAATGGCGCGGTGATCCAAAGAAAAGCCCCACCGCAATTCTCGTGCGGCGGGGCAATACTTGAAGTCGAAAATGGCGCGTTAGCCCACTACTGCGCTTAGCGCTCCGTCTACCGACGTTATGATTGCATCGATATCGTCCTTCGTCGCAATCAAGGCCGGCGAGAAGCACAGGGTGTTGTTATAGCCGGGCACGGAGCGGTTGGTCATGCCGATGATGACCGCGTCGCGGCTCATGCAATGGCCGGTGACTTGGGCGACCAGCTTCTCGGGCAATGGTGCGCGGGTTTCTCGGTCGGCGACCAGTTCTGCGCCGAGGAACAGGCCCTTTCCGCGGACATCACCGATGCAGGCGTGTTTGCCTTTCAGCTCTTCAAGCTGCTCCAGCATGTAGGTGCCCATGGCAGTTGTGTTTTCGAGCAGGTTCTCGTCCTCAAGGATGCGCATGTTTTCCATCGCAGCCGCAGGGCCAGCGGTGCAGCCGCCGAATGTGGAGATATCGCGGAAGTAGTTGAGGTGATCGGACGTGTCGTCCTTAAACATGTCGAATACGGCCTCGGTCGTCACGCAGCACGAAATCGCCGCGTAACCGGACGCCACGCCTTTGGCCATGGTGACGATGTCAGGCTGCACGCCGTAGTGCTGATAGCCAAACCATGTGCCGGTGCGTCCCATGCCGCAGACGACTTCGTCGATATGCAGCAAGATGTCGTATTTTTTGCAGATTTCTTGTACGCGCGGCCAGTAGCCTTCGGGAGGCGTGATGACGCCGCCGCCTGCGGTGACGGGCTCAAGGCAAAGCGCGCCGACAGTGTCGGGGCCTTCGCGCAAGATGACCTCTTCAATCGCGTTGGCGGCAGCGATGCCGTAGGCTTCACCTGACAAATCACCGAGCCCTTGGTCCATGGCGCGATACTCAAGGCAATGAGGGACCTTTACGAAGCCGGGCGTGTAAGGGCCGTATTGCGCGTTCCGTTCTTCCTGACCACCACCTGACAGGCAGGCAATCGTAGTGCCATGGTAGTCGCGGTCGCGGTAGAGGATTTTGTGCTTCTTGCCGCCATAGCGCTTATGCGCAATCTGGCGGACCATCTTGAAGCCTTTCTCATTCGCTTCCGAGCCGGAGTTGGCGTAGTAGACGCGGCTCATGCCTGGCATCTTGGAAATCAGGCGTTCTGAGAACAGGGCGGCCGGAATTGAACCCATCGTGCCACCGAAGAAGTTCATCTTCACCAGTTGATCGCGCACCGCATTGGCAATGCTTTCGCGACCGTAGCCAACGTTTACGGTCCAGACGCCGCCGGAGACCGCATCGATATGCTCACGACCGTGCTGATCCCACACCCGGAGGCCCTTGCCTTCAACGATGATCTTGGGGTCCGTGCGGCCCTGTTCAGCCATATACCCTGCGTGTTGGCTCAGGTGATGCCAGACATGGGCGCGGTCGGCTTCGACAACACCCGAGAGATCATTGCTTTGCAGATTACCGTCCATCGGCTTACTCCAGTAAAATAAAGGGAACCGGGTAGATCCCCGGCGATTCTCGGTCTTGCACCTGAATTATAGCGCTATAACACAAGCTGCATGGAAATTTGGCGCGCCGTAGGGCCAGAGTGAAGTCACAAATAGATCCAGTTTGTCGCGGTGTTGGTGGGTGAGATAGCGTTTTTCTGATGCTAATTACAGCAATAACAGTTGCTTACCGATTTTGACGGTGTGGAAGCGTCGCTGAATTGGCTGTTGAGTGGATAAACTAAATGGATTGACGTAGGCTGCATGACCTCGCCTAGCTTGCTTGCGGGAAAACCGGATGGAGTCGTTTAAAAACTTGAAACACTGGGCTTTGATGAGATCTGCGTTGGATTATTCAGAGCCTTGTGGTTTGCTCGGAACGCATTTCCGCACGGAACAAGACCCTCCAAGAGGGCGGTCCGACACTCAACAAAGCGCCCTAGGCGCGCGTAGTTCGACATGGGAGAAGAACTTATGAAACTTACAACAAAACTGATGAATGCAGCGGCCTCCGTTGCTCTGTTGACCGGCGCTCAAGCCGCGATGGCGGACGGCCACGGGCTGACCGTCGGCTACTTCCTCGAGTGGCCGATGCCATTCCAGTATGCCAAAGTAAACGGCACCTATGACGAGGCGCTTGGCGCGCCTGTGACTTGGGTTTCTTTCGATACCGGGACCGCAATGTCGGCCGCCATGGCATCCGGCGACGTGGACATTTCCGTGTCCCAAGGTGTGCCACCGTTCGTGGTTGCGACCTCTGCGGGTCAGGACATCCAGATCCTTGACGTGGCCGTGTCCTACTCCGAGAACGACAACTGCGTTGTCGCTTCGGGCTTGGAAATTGACAAAAACTCCGCTGGCGAACTGGCTGGCAAAAAGGTTGCGGTTCCACTGGGCACCGCCGCGCATTACGGCTTCCTGAGCCAGATGAACCACTTCGGCGTGGATATTTCGAGCATGAGCGTTGTGGACATGGCGCCTGCAGAAGGTGCTGCGGCGCTTTCACAAGGGTCTGTTGATATGGCCTGTGGTTGGGGTGGCGCGCTGCGTACGATGAAAGAGGCTGGCAACATCCTGTTGACTGGCGCTGAAAAAGAAGCGCTTGGCATTCTGGTGTTCGATGTGACTTCTGCACCGGCTGGTTTCGTGGCCGAGAATGGCGACATGGCTGCGAAATTCCTGAAGGTCACCGCAGACGCCAACGCAATGTGGGCCGATGAAGCCAACCACGCGAAGATGTTGCCAGTGATCGCAAAAGACGCGGGTATGGATGAAGCAGCAACGGCCTCAACGCTTGCAGGGTTCGCATTTCCGAACATGGAAGATCAGCTTGGCAGCACATGGCTTGGCGGTGGTGCACAGACCTTCATGAAGGGTGTGGCTGATGTTTTCGTAAACGCGAAATCCATCGACGCGGCGCTCGAAAGCTATGAGGCGACTGTAAACACAGGCCCGCTGAAAGCTGCGTCTGAAATGTAGCACCGGCTAGGGGTGGCGCGGGATTTCCGCGCCACCCTTTTCACTTCCGAATCCGAATAAACAAGGAGTGGGGCAGCCATGTCGGGCCTAACAATCGAGAATATTTCCATGCGCTTCGATCTGCCGAATGGCGGATCGGTGCAGGCGTTGAAGGACGTCACGCTTGACCTGAAACCGGGTGAGTTGATGAGCGTTCTAGGGCCTTCAGGCTGCGGGAAGACTACATTGCTGAACATTGTTGCGGGTTTCCTCGCCCCAACTGAGGGGCGCATCGCGATGAACGGGCACACGGTGCACGGGCCAGATGCCGAACGCGGCATGGTGTTCCAGCAAGGTGCCTTGTTTGAATGGATGAGCGTTCGCGAGAACGTCGCCTTCGGACCACGGATGAAGGGCGAGAAGGAATCCCAGTACGGCGCGAATGTTGACCATTTGTTAGATGTTGTCGGCCTTCAGGATTTCAAAGAGAAAGCCATCTACGAGTTGTCCGGCGGGATGCAGCAGCGTGTGGCGCTTGCCCGCTGCCTTGCCAACGACCCGGACGTGATCTTGATGGATGAACCACTTGGCGCGCTTGATGCGCTGACCCGCGAGAAAATGCAAAGCCTTGTGCTGAAGCTTTGGAAAGAGACAGGCAAGACGATCATCCTGATCACTCACTCGGTCGAGGAAGCGTTGCTTCTGGGCGAACGTCTGTTGGTTATGGCGCCACGTCCTGGCCGCATCCACAAGGAATACCGTTTGCCGTTTGCCGATCTTGGCGTCGACCAAGACCTGCGGGAGGTGAAGAAGCACCCTGACTATGCCAAGACCCGTGAGGAAATCCTCGCCATGATCTGGGACATGGAAGAGGAGATTATGGGCCGCACGGAGGAAAGCGCATGACTATCCTTGCAATCTACGTTGCCATCTTCATCGGCGGTTTCTTTGCGGTAAAGTACATCACCGCATCCGCGCAGCCCAAAGACTACACCTCGCTGAAAACGGTTACATTCGGAGATGAAAGCGCGGTTCGACCTAATCGGGCGGCTTCTATCATTTCCATTGCCACGATCTTTCTGCTGTGGGGGGCGTTCACGGGCTCAAGTCTGATCCCTTCCTTCCTGCATGCGCCGGCGGCTTATACAGGTTTGGGCGAGTTTACCTACACAGTGGACGCCAACGGGCAGAAAGATGATGCGACGGTCACGGTAAATGTACATGAGGCAGATGGTGACTCCACCGTTCCTGAGGTTGCGCCGGGGGACGGGTTTGCCAAGAACGACGCGATCTCGATTGTGAAGTACCGCTCCAATTTGCTGCGCGTGGATAGCAACGACGAGCTTGGCCGTGATGACGGTGCGCAAATCGTGGCCGTGAATGGCAAGCCGATCGCGCCGGGAGGGGAAGTTATGACCGACTTTGCCCGCGTAGCCATGACGCCAAAGGGCACGCTGAATATCGAGCCAAAAACCGGCTGGCAAATGCAGCCGCTGTACTTGCCGCCCCCTGAAAAAGTGGCGAGCCGATTGGTCGAGATTTCGAACACTGGCTTCCGGAACTCGACGCTCTGGGAACACCTTGGCTATTCGCTGTTCCGCGTGATCGTGGGCTTCCTGATCGGCGCCGCCGTGGGCATCCCGCTGGGTTATGCCATGGGCCTGTCAAACTGGTTCCGCGGATGGTTTGATCCGGTAGTCGAATTCATGCGCCCCGTGCCGCCCTTGGCGCTAATCCCGCTGGTCATCATCTGGGCCGGAATCGGGGAGGTTGGTAAGATCGTGCTGCTGTTCCTTGCGGCGCTTTGGATCATGGCAATTGCCGCGCGCTCTGGTGTGTCTGGTGTGAACATCACCAAGGTTCATGCAGCCTACTCACTAGGCGCGTCCAAATGGCAGATCATGCGCTACGTCATCATCCCGAACAGCTTGCCGGAAATCTTCACCGGAGCGCGCGTAGCGATGGGGGTTTGTTGGGGCACGGTTGTGGCCGCCGAACTTGTGGCTGCCGAGAAGGGAGCGGGTATGATGATCATGGTAGCGTCAAAGTTCCAGAACACCGACATCGTGTTGATGGGCATCATCCTGATCGGCGTCATTGGCTTCAGCATCGACGTGCTGATGCGCTGGGCGGAGCGGATTTTGGTGCCTTGGAAGGGGCGGAGCTAAACTCTGACAAATGTCGCGAATTTGCCGCCGCCTGTCTTGTTCCGATAGGCGGCGGTTTACGTTTGGGCCGTAAATGCGCACATGTTTCTAAGTATCTTCGACATATTTAAAGTGGGCATCGGCCCGTCTTCCTCTCATACGATGGGGCCGATGACGGCTGCGGGGCGGTTTCTGGACGACCTGCGTGGCGGGCGTGAAAAAGAACCCGGCGCGGGGGAGTTAGCGGGCGTATCGGCGTCGCTGCATGGCTCTCTGGCGTTTACCGGCAAGGGCCACGCGACAGACCGCGCGGTGATGCTTGGGCTGATGGGGTATTTGCCCGCGACGATGGATCCAGATGCCGTGGACGAACTGATCGACACGCTGGCGGTGGAGAAGGTTGTGCGGCCAGTGGGGTTGCCTGCGCTGTCGCTCAATCCGGCGAAGGACGTGGTTTTCGACTATGATGTGATCTTGCCGGGCCATGCCAATGGCATGATCCTGAAAGCGTGGGATACGACCGGAAACCTGTATATGCAGGAGACGTATTATTCCGTCGGCGGCGGCTTTGTGATGACCGAGGCGGAACTTGCCGGAGAGGAGCCAGACCTGCATGTGCAGAAGGAACAAGCGGGGTTTCCGTATCCGTTTGGCTCGGCCGCTGAGATGCTGGCGATGGGCAAGGCCCATGGCAAAACCATCGCGCAGATGAAGGAGGCCAACGAGTTGGCCAATCTTTCGCGCGCGGAGTTGGACCGGAACCTGACGGTGATCCGCGACGCGATGTTTGATTGTGTTGATCGCGGGTTGCGGATGGACGGGATTTTGCCGGGCGGGCTGAACGTGAAACGGCGTGCCAAGCGTATCCATGACCAGTTGCTGGCGGAGCAGGGGATGAACCGCAGCCAGCCGCACACGATCAACGACTGGATGAGCGTCTACGCGATGGCCGTGAACGAGGAGAACGCGGCAGGGGGCAAGGTCGTGACCTCGCCCACCAACGGGGCGGCGGGGGTGCTGCCATCGGTGCTGCGCTACTACCGCGAGCATTGCATAGGGGCCACCGAAGAGGGGCAGCGCAAGTTCCTGCTGACGGCAGCGGCGATTGGCGGGTTGATCAAGCATAATGCCTCGATTTCGGGGGCTGAGGTCGGGTGTCAGGGGGAAGTCGGCTCGGCGTCGTCCATGGCGGCGGCGGGGCTGTGTGCGGCTTTGGGCGGCAGCAATGAGCAGGTCGAGAATGCCGCCGAGATTGCGCTGGAGCATCATCTGGGCATGACCTGCGATCCGGTCGCTGGACTGGTCCAAGTGCCGTGCATCGAGCGCAACGGGTTGGGTGCTATCAAGGCTGTTTCGGCTGCGTCTTTGGCGCTGCGCGGGGACGGGACGCATTTCATGCCTCTGGACAACTGCATCGAAGCCATGCGCCAAACCGGCATCGACATGAGTTCGAAATACAAAGAAACCTCGCAAGGGGGGCTTGCGGTCAACATTCCAGAGTGTTGATGTCTGCCTGACAACTTTGGGAGATCATGCTTTGAAAAAGATCGTATTGACGGGCGCTGCTGGCAATCTTGGAAAAGTCCTTCGTGGCCCTTTGGCCGCGATGTGTGACGAGCTGCTGTCTACGGATATCGCGCCGAGCGTTGGCGAATTAGCCGTCAACGAGACGTTTGTGCAGGCCGATCTTGCCGACATGGCGCAAATCCGTCCCTTGCTTGAGGGCGCGGACATGGTGGTACATTTTGGTGCGATCGTGGACGAGCTTCCGTTCGAGGACTTGTGGGGCCCCAACTTCGTCGGCTCCTACAATATTTGGCAGGCGGCGAAAGAGCACGGCGTCCGCCGTGTCGTGTATGCGTCCTCCATCCATGCGATGGGCATGTATCCGAAAACCGTCGCCATCACCCCCGACATGCCGCATCGCCCCGACACCTATTACGGCCTTGCAAAGTGTTTCAGCGAGGACCTGGGCCGCATGTATTGGGAGAAGGAAGGGATCGAGTCCGTCCATATCAGAATCCTATCGGCCATCCCGCGGCCCGGTAATGCGCGCGCTTTGGGGACGTGGTTGAGCTTTGATGACCTTACGCAGGTGGTGACCCGCGCAATTGATACGCCGGTTGTTGGCTTCACGGTTATCTATGGCGTGTCGAACAACGACCGTAGCCCGGTCGACAACTCTTCCGCGTCGCATCTTGGCTATAGCCCGAATGACAACGGCGAGGAATATGCCGAAGCCATCTTGGCAGAGACTGGCCCCGCGGACTTGAACGACTTGGGTCTAACTTGCCACGGCGGGCCATTCGCATCCGCCAAGCTGGGTGTCAGCCCGATGGCGCTTATGGGTATCCCTGACGACGACTAAGTTGGGAGAGCTAGGCCAAACACAGCTCTGTTCCCCATTGAGTGCAAAGCGCATCGAGCTCGTTGGGCAGTGGCGCATCAGTGTAGAACGAGTGGACTTCTTTCAGTGACGCAATTTTGACAGGGGCGGTGCGTTCGAACTTGGATGCATCTGATACAAGAAAGGTTTGGCGGGATCGGGCGATGATCGTCTGGCTTACATCTACCTCCTGAATGTCGAAGTCGAGAATGTCTCCGTCACCGTCCAACGCAGAGCAACCGATCACCGCATAGTCGAACTTGAACTGTTCGATCAGTTTGGTTGTCATGGCTCCAACCAGCCCTCCATCAGAGCGCCGTAGCGTGCCTCCAGCCAACATCACATCGATATGTGGGTTGGCCGACAGAATATTGGCGATGTTCAGATTGTTGGTCACGACCATAAGGTTTTCGTGGTGCAGTAATGCACGGGCCACGGCTTCAGTTGTCGTGCCGATGTTGAGAAACACGCACGCGCCTTCTGGAATGTCGGAAGCACAGATCTGCGCAATGCGGGCTTTTGCAGGATGGTTGAGCTTCTGGCGTTCCTGATAGCCGATGACGGAGGCACGTTCCGGCAAAATGGCGCCGCCGTGGACTCGCTTGAGGTGTCCGCTGTCGGACAAATCAGTCAGATCTTTGCGGATCGTCTGAGGGGTGGTCTGAAAACGCTGAGCCAGTTTTTCAACGCTCACGCGCCCTTTTCGGCGGGCGATGTCCAGTATTTCAGATTGCCGGAAGTTTTCGGCCATGAACTGCTCCAGTATCGACAAAACGAAAGTAAACCTTGACGAAACGAAAGTAAACTTGTGATTAGAGGGGCGAAGCCAAAGGGAGTCGTCGTCATGGCGCAGGACGATATAGTTGACCTATTCATCATTGGTGGCGGGATTAACGGGGTTGGCATCGCGCGGGATGCTGCGGGGCGCGGTATTTCGGTTTCTCTGGCAGAGATGAATGACCTGGGATGGGCGACATCTAGTGCATCAACCAAGCTCTTCCACGGCGGGTTGCGGTATCTCGAATTCTTTGAGATCGGGCTTGTGCGCAAGGCATTGATCGAACGGGAGACCCTTTTGAAGGCAATGCCTCATATCAGTTGGCCGATGCGGTTCGTGCTGCCCTACCACAAAGACATGCGCTTCGAGAGTGAAACGCCGACATCCAAACTGCTGAGCGTGGTGATGCCGTGGATGAAAGGGCGACGTCCGGCGTGGCTGATCCGGCTGGGATTGTTTTTGTATGACAATTTGGGCGGGCGCGAGATTTTGCCCGGAACACGAAGTGTAGATCTGACAAAAGACGAAGTCGGCGAGGGGATCGAGGACCGTTTTACCTTCGCTTACGAGTATTCGGACTGCTGGATTGAGGATGCGCGGCTTGTGATCCTGAACGCCCGCGACGCGCAGGCGCGCGGAGCAGAAATCCACGTTCGCACCAAAGTGACAACCGCGGAGCGCACTGGCAATCATTGGACGATCCATTTGCTGGATGTGGAGACGGGAAGCACTTCGGTGCGACGCGCAAAAATGCTGGTCAATGCGGGGGGGCCATGGGTCGAAGATGTGATCCGCAACGTCGCGCGGATCAACTCGACCGAGGGGGTCAGGCTTGTGCGGGGTAGCCACATCGTGACGAAACGGCTGTTCACTCATGACAAAGCATATTTTTTTCAAGGAGAAGACGGCCGGATCATCTTCGCAATTCCCTATGAGACAGACTTCACGTTGATCGGGACCACAGATGCGGAGCATTCTGACCCATCGGTGCGACCCGTTTGCACCGATGCAGAGCGTGACTACCTAATTGCGTTTGCCAATGGCTACTTCAAATATGACATCAGTGTAGAGGACGTCGTATGGACCTACTCGGGCGTGCGCCCGCTTTATGATGACGGCGCAAAATCAGCGACTGCTGCAACTCGCGACTACGTGCTGAGCCTTGATGACAACGGCGCACCTTTGCTGAACGTCTTCGGCGGAAAAATCACGACCTATCGGAAACTCGCTGAAAATGCGTTGGAGAAAATTGGACCACTGTTGGGTAACGAGCAGGGCAAATGGACGTCGGGCGTGCCGATGCCCGGTGGCGATTTCAGCGTGGATGATGTGCAGGGCGTCATCGATGGACTGATTGTCGACTACCCTTTCCTAGATGATGCTTGGGCCAAGCGGCTTGTTCGCGCCTACGGCACTGATGCGCACGTTGTGTTAGGCGATGCTGCGGCCCCTTCAGATTTGGGCCGGCATTTTGGTGCGAACCTGACAGAGCGGGAAGTGCGATGGTTGATGACGTCCGAGTATGCGCGCCGCGCAGAAGACGTGGTTTGGCGCCGATCGAAACTAGGGTTGCGCATGAGCGAGGCCCAGATCAGTCTGCTTGACGAATGGATGCAGCAGGAACGTGGCACGCGGGGGGAGGACGAATGAAACACATTCTGGCAATAGATCAGGGGACCACCTCGAGCAGAGCGATCATCTTCGACAAAGACATGAAGATCGTCGCTTCCGCGCAGGAAGAGTTTGAGCAGCATTTCCCGCATTCTGGTTGGGTGGAACATGACCCTGCCGACCTGTGGTCAACGACTGCTGGGACATGTCGATCGGCGATTGAACGGGCGGGAATCACAGCAGAGGACATTGCGGGCATCGGAATTACGAACCAGCGCGAAACCACATTGGTCTGGGACAAGTCTACAGGCGAACCAGTCCACAACGCGATCGTCTGGCAGGACCGCCGGACCTCCGCCTATTGCCGCGAACTCCGCGACGCAGGACATGAAGAGATGTTCTCCATTCGCACAGGGCTTTTGTTGGATCCCTATTTCTCTGGCACGAAGTTGCGCTGGATTTTGGAGAACGTCGAAGGTGCTCGCGACCGCGCAGAAGCAGGTGACCTGCTGTTCGGGACAGTCGACAGCTTTTTGATCTGGAAGATGACAGGCGGCGCGGAACACGTGACCGATGCCACAAATGCGGCGCGCACCTTGTTGTACGACATCAGGCAAGGGCGGTGGAGCACCGCAATCTGTGAGTTGCTCGGAATTCCGATGCAGATGCTACCGGAGGTCAAAGACTGCGCCGCCGATTTCGGCATGTGCAGGGCGGACCTGTTCGGCAAAGAGCTTCCTATTCTTGGTGTGGCGGGTGACCAGCAGGCGGCCACTGTGGGCCAGGCCTGCTTTAAGCCGGGGATGATGAAGTCGACCTATGGCACGGGTTGCTTTGCGTTGCTAAACACCGGCGATACGCCGGTCGCCTCCAAAAACCGGATGCTCACGACGATCGCCTACCAGTTCGATGGAAAGCCGACCTATGCGCTCGAAGGGTCGATCTTCATTGCAGGTGCCGTGGTGCAGTGGCTTCGCGACGGCATCCAGATCATCCGTGACGCAAAGGAAACGCAGCCCCTGGCGGAAGGCGCGGATGACGAGCAGGACGTTATCCTTGTGCCCGCGTTCACCGGTCTTGGCGCGCCGTATTGGGATGCGGATTGCCGGGGAGCGATTTTCGGGCTGACGCGGGGATCAGGCCGCGAGGAACTCGCACGGGCCGCGTTGGAAAGCGTGGGCTACCAAACGCGGGACCTTCTTGAGGCGATGAAGGCCGACTGGGATGCCGATGGCGAAGATGTATTGCGTGTTGATGGCGGGATGACAGCCAGCGACTGGGCGATGCAATTTCTGAGTGACATTATCGGCGCTCAGGTAGATCGCCCCGAAGTGCTGGAGACGACAGCACTTGGCGCGGCTTGGCTCGCAGGTGCGCGGGCAGGCCTTTATCCCGACATGGACGGATTTTCCAAGAACTGGGCGTTGGAGCGTCGTTTCGAGCCTGTCATGGATGGCGAAACGCGCGACCGGAAATACACAGGCTGGAAAAAAGCAGTCGCGGCAACTATGTCCGTTTAGATCGCTCTAACTCGAAACGATCCTCGCATTGCGTTCGTCAAGGTGGCTATCGACCAATGACGTTTCGGCCAAGGTCAGTGTTTGGCTGCGTGGATAGAGCGGATTTGAACGGTCGTTTAGAATAGGTGCCTCCCATCCATCGGTCGTTTCGAAAAAGCGGGTTACTCCGTCCTCGCCAAAGGTGTTGAAAAAGCCCTGAACGACGACATCAACGTAGCTTAATAAAATCGGGTGTTGAGCCGATGCGCCGACCTCGTGCTCGGGATCGGTTTGATACATTTGAAGGTCCACGCGTCCCGCTTGGTGCGTGACCTCAGCGTCTTCGACGGGGATTCTGAAATACCCCGCTTCTCTCACATCCAGAGCGGACCAGTCGGAATTGGGCACCTCTGCGATAAGGCCGTCGATCTGGTGACCTTGGACCGGCATCACACTTAGAAAGGCCAGTTCGCGCAGTGAGGTATGCTTCCAAACACGTCGCCAACCATGCAGCGTCGCAGGGAAAGTAGACGGATAGGAGTGGGTCGCGGCATTCACCAACGACCCGTAGCCGAAGAAGAACGGGTTTTGCATTGCAAGATGTGAGCGGATTTTCCCCGCAGGCACAAGTTGTGTTATCGGGCGAAACGCGTAGCGTGGACCTCTTTACCAAAATTGGAGAGATCAAAATGTCAGTTGCACGCGTTACGGAAATCATCGCCTCGTCTACAAAGAGCTTCGAAGACGCCATTGAAAGCGGTGTCGAGCGCGCCGCCAAAACGTTGAAGAACGTTGAGGGCGCTTGGGTTCAAGACCAGAAATGCACAGTCCGGAATGGCAAGATCAGCGAATATCGCGTGATCCTGAAAGTCACCTTCGTATTGGAAGACTAAGTCGGGCCTCTAAAGCCTAGGCGGTGTTTTATCAGCCGCCAGCCAAGTTTTGGAATACGCCGCAGTAGCGCGCCGCGCAGGTCGGCGTATTCCGCCTCTCCCGCCAGAAGTTCGAGATACTTCATTTGTAGGGAGCTTCCCCGCTCAAACGCCTTCTTGAAGTAGCCCTCGGTGGCCTTGGGAAACATGATCATTCGCCACATCTTTGCTTGGTCCAGCGATCTGTGAATAGGCTTCACCAGCTTGAGGTAGCGCGGCAAAGCCGTTTGCGGTTGATCGGCAGCAAGGGCTTCGATGACGGCGCAAGCTGCGTGGTGCCCACTTTCCATTGCAAGTGCGATGCCTTCACCTGTAATTGGATCCACTAATCCAGCGGCGTCGCCAGCAAGCAAAATATGCTCTCGGCCGGGATGTTTTTTATAGTCTCCGAAGGGGAGATACTGCCCTTTGTAACGCAGGCTCGGATCGCTGCCTGTCTGAGAGACGTAAGCGGCCATGTTGGCTTTCATGTCGACATTGCGGGAGTTGATACCCCCAACGCCCACAGTCACCGTTTTGCGTTTCGGGAATGCCCAACCATAGCCCCAGCTGGCGGCATCGAAGTCGACTTCAACAGCGGAGTCGCGGCTTGCTGTCAGCGGCGTTTCAATTTCGAGACCGAAGCCAATTGTTTCCGGATCGAAAGGTCGACCAAACAGCGATCGCGCTACGAAAGAGTTTACGCCATCTGCGCCAATCATCGCCTTGAAGCCGAGCTTAGAACCGTCACGGAGCAACAAAGTGTTGTTGCCTAGTTCAGTGATCGGAGTGCCAAGATAAGGCACCGCGCCCGCTTTCAGCGCTTCCGCGTGCAGCATCGCATCGAAGTCGCGGCGCATCGTGAGATGAACAGGTGGCGCATTCGGTATGTCCGCCAGCACGCGGCCCTTAGCAAGAAAGCGCATATGGTTGGACGTCACGAATAGCTCGTCATTGACCTCACGCCCAAAGATGGCGCGCATCGCTTTCTCGCTGCGGCCGGTGAAAAGCCCGCCACACAACTTGTCGCGGGGGAAGGCCGCTTTGTCGATCAGGGCAACCGACAGTCCAGCCTTCGCTGCGGTCACCGCAGCGGCGGAGCCTGCAGGGCCTGAACCCACGATGATTAGATCGAAATCTGACATGGGGCGCTTTTAGGGGATTGATGGAGCACTGCCAATGCGCAACCTGCGGCTCTGTGGGGCAATGGTGTTCAAGCAACAACCACGATAAGTCGAGCGGCAACTGGAAAGGGAACACCAATGATACCTGAAAACATTATGGCGCGATGCGACGGGGCCTGTGAGCTTTGTGGGGCCGAGGCGTCGGATGCAATCGCGATCACCCCGCGTGAGGATGTGGTAGCCCTGTGCACTGTCTGCGCGTCTGGGGAAGCCAATGACGGACACTGGCGCTGCTTGCAGGGCGCGGTTTGGTCCGAGGTCCCTGCGGTGCAGGTGCGGGCGGTGCGGCAGCTTCGGAAACTTGATGCGGCTTGGGCGACTGAAACGCTCGACATGGTTTATCTCGAAGATGATCTCGCCGCATGGGCTGATGATGTGCCGCTTGAGCATCGTGACGCGAATGGCACCCTGCTGGCCGCAGGGGACACGGTTGTGCTCATCAAGGATTTGCCGGTCAAAGGAGGTGGCTTCACTGCCAAGCGCGGCACAGCGGTACGTGGGATTTCGCTGGTGTCAGACAATGCAGGTCAGATCGAAGGTCGGATCGAGGGGCAGCGCATCGTAATCCTGACCGAGTTTGTGAAGAAGAAATAGCCGCCAAAGAGAAAGGGCGCGCAAGATATCTCTCGCGCGCCCTTCGAAATCTTTGATGCTCAGGCTTAGGCCAGAGCGATGTTCACTGCGCTTTCGCGGCCGTCACGGCCAGCTTCAACGTCAAAAGTGACAGCTTGGTTGTCGTCCAGTGTGGACAGACCGGAGCGTTCCAGAGCGGAGATGTGTACGAACACGTCCTTGGAGCCGCCTTCTGGAGCGATAAAGCCGAAGCCTTTAGTAGAGTTGAACCATTTCACGGTGCCATTAGCCATCGTGTCATTCCTTATAAGAGTGCTGCCCGCACGATTGCGGCAGCTCGGCGCGATTGGTCTGTAACGATAGACTGGCGGCCGTATTAGGGAAGACAGTGGGTCGAAAGAGGCAAACGTTGCATGGCGCGTTTGACAGGGTTCGACCCACAAGTAAAGACTTTTCCGTGTTAGAGCATTGCGGCGATCTGGTCCTTAAGCATCATCCGCTGCTTGCGCAGGGTGGCTTCATGGGCCTGATCCGTGGGCTCAACATTGGTTTCAGCCCGATGCACCGCGCGGTTTACCTCGTGATATTCGTCGAACAGCTTCCGGAAATGCGCATTGTCTTCCTTGAGCGTGTGCATTTGCTCGATCTTGTCCGGAAATTCCTCGGCGAGTTCGTGTGGCGTGTGAGACATGTGTGACTCCCTTACTGTAGTTTCGCACCACGTTCGCGCAGAACGCTTCTGATGGCATTGATGTGGGTCAAACGGGGAGGGATGGCTGTGCAGAATTGGAGCCGGGCGAGCGCCCGCTTGGAATGTGTTCAAATCGCCAAATTAGGGGCGCACTGATCTGATTCTGGTTCGAAAAATGACGAAACGGTGCTCCGAGGGCGAGATCGATTAACTTTTTGTAGATTATTTTTTGCGAGAGCATCTGGCTATTTGCCTTACGAGTGCCGCATTCGGGCGGAATGCAAATTAATGGCGTCACTACCGTGTCGAGGATGTGCAAAATTTCGGATATTATTGTGTCTTTTCTGTGCGGTAAGGGGAAACTTACTTGTCCGAAAGTCGCCTTATTCGTTTCATTGTTGGGTAATCAGTTCTTCCATTCACGCAAGATAATTTTAGGAGACTGCCATGACCGTATCCCTCACCGAAAAAGCTCGCAACGGCCGCAAAATCGCACTGCGTGCCCTCCAGATCCGAAAGTCTGGGTCGGACCGTATCGCCCTCTTCCCGAGCGTCGAAAGTGAGGCCGACCGGATCATGTTTTCGTCTCGCCGTGGTCAGAACCCGATGCACATCATGTTTGCCGCTTAAAAAGCGGTAGGGGCGCTCCTCGCTACACCGTTCCGCGCTCCGAAAACGGTCTGAAGAACAGGCTGTTAGACAAAGATCGCTCAAGTTCGCTTGGGCGATCTTTTCGTGTCTGGAAGTGCAAAGAACTGGAGGTTTAAGAAACCTGGCAGGGGCCGTTAGCGCAACTAGGCATCCGAGTTCTGAAGATCTTGCGCATGTGGCATGTCTTCGAGGTCTGACGCGGTCGAATGTGTAACGCAGAGAACGGACTTCAAGATCGCGATCAGCACTGCAAACACGACGCTCGTAAGGAGGTAAACCCCGAAGGATGTTGGTAGGGAATAGTCGTAAAACAACCACGCAGCGCCGAAGCTCAAAAGACCCACGCCGGAGCCAAGAAGTATCGCTGCAAATGCCATGCGCAATTCCTGTTTACTGTCCTGAACGCGTTTTGCCGCGCTTTCTTGAAAATAGTGTTACCCAAAGGGTGTCAATATTTAAGCAATTTTGCACAATCTTTAAGGCTTTGTGACAATTATCCGACAGGCTGGGTAAGGCCGCAGGCGCTTGTGGCACTGAGCATTGAGAACACGACATGTGTCGGGGGAAGCCTCATCAGGCGCAGATCAACCGGATTTTGGCGACCTAGGCGCTGGATTATGTGCGAGAGATGATGGGTCGGGATAACTCAGTGCCGGATGATATTGAGGCGGGGGAGGGGGAGTGAGGGATTGTTGGCTAGTCTTGTGTCAGTTTTCTTAGTCAAGTGTACGATCAAAAGTTGTAATCTAAGCGCGTTGTTATGATCCTATTAAAGCTTCTCTCTTGGAGGCTTCCCCACAGCTTGCTGTCGACAAACGGATTTTCTTGAACTTGTTCAAATACTGCTTGATCTGTGACCCTGAGAATTTCTTCAAACCAATCAAACGCGAGGCCGCATAGTCGAAGCGGGCAATCCCCTTCAGGATGATAATTCAGAGACTTCCCACGCCAAATTTGATCTCTATCCCCATCCCAAAGGAATAGAAGCGTAGAAGTCTCAACTTCTTTTGTTTGGCTCTTCGATTGGTGATGAAAAGTGTTCCGTTCTTTGACAACAAAATCAATGTAAACGTTCAGTCCGATGCGAGACTTGGATGAGGCTCTAAGCTCTTTGAAGTGCGCAATGAGGTCCTTGAATATTGCCATATTTTCGCGATGGGTTTGCATGTCAGCATGCTTCAAGGTCTCTTCTATTGAGACGAGAAAATTTAGAGCAGCATAATAATAGACTGGCCAAAAATGGTCGTCAGCTTCGAATTCCTTCGACGACAGCCGGTTCAATGCGGCACCGGCAAAGCGCCATGGTTGCCAGCCTGTCAAAAGCTCACCTGTTACCTTTGGTAGGGTTGGCTCTCTCAAGCCTAGTTACCTCGTAAACTTCTTATACTTCACCCGCTTTGGCTCCACGGCATCCGGTCCAAGGCGGCGGATTTTGTCTTCTTCGTAGGCCTCGAAGTTGCCCTCGAACCATTCCACATGGGCCTCGCCCTCGAAGGCGAGGATGTGGGTGCAGAGGCGGTCGAGGAAGAAGCGGTCGTGGGAGATGACGACGGCGCAACCGGCGAAATCTTCGATGGCATCTTCAAGCGCCCTTAACGTTTCCACGTCTAGGTCGTTCGTAGGTTCATCGAGCAGCAACACGTTACCGCCGGATTTGAGGAGTTTCGCCATGTGCACACGGTTGCGTTCCCCGCCCGACAAGGTGCCGACCTTCTTTTGCTGATCGCCGCCCTTGAAGTTGAAGGACGAGCAATAGGCGCGGGAGTTCATCTGGGCGTCGCCCAGCTGGATGATCTCGGCCCCACCTGAGATTTCTTCCCAGACATTGGCGTCGCCATTGAGCGCGTCGCGGGACTGGTCGACATAGCTGAGGTCCACCGTATCGCCATAGCTGACGGTGCCCGAGTCAGGTTCCTCTTGACCGGTGAGCATACGGAACAGCGTCGATTTACCCGCACCGTTGGGGCCGATCACGCCGACGATGCCACCGGGCGGCAGGGAGAAGCTGAGGTTTTCGACCAACAGCTTGTCGCCGTAGGCTTTGGTGAGGTTCTCGACCTCGATCACTTTGGAGCCCAACCGCGGCCCGTTGGGAATGATGATCTGAGCGCGGCCGACTTTTTCCTTCTCGGATTGGTTGGCCATCTCGTTATAGGCATTCAAACGCGCCTTGCCTTTGGCCTGGCGGGCTTTCGCGCCGGAGCGCATCCATTCAAGTTCGCGTTGCAGCGTCTTTTGCTTGGATTTGTCCTCTTTGGCTTCACGCTCCAGCCGCTTGGCTTTCTGCTCCAGCCACGCGGAGTAATTGCCCTCGTAGGGGATGCCGGCACCACGGTCGAGCTCCAGAATCCAGCCAGTGATGTCGTCGAGGAAATAGCGGTCGTGGGTGACGATCAGGATGGTGCCTTTGTACTCGATTAGGTGCTTTTGCAGCCATGCGATGGTTTCCGCATCGAGGTGGTTGGTCGGTTCGTCGAGAAGGAGCATGTCGGGCGCTTCGAGCAGCAGCTTGCAGAGTGCCACGCGGCGACGTTCGCCGCCCGACAGGTTCTCGGGCATGGCGTCATCGGGCGGGCAGCGCAGGGCTTCCATGGCGATGTCGATTTGCGCGTCAAGGTCCCACAGGTTCTGGGCGTCGATTTCGTCTTGCAGCTTCGCCATCTCCTCGGCTGTCTCGTCCGAATAGTTCATCGCCAATTCGTTGTAGCGGTCGAGAATGTCTTTCTTTTCTTTCACCCCAAGCATGACGTTGTCACGAACGGTCATGTTTTCCTCAAGCGTGGGTTCCTGCGGCAGGTAGCCGACCTTGGCTCCTTCTGCGGCCCATGCTTCCCCGGTGAAGTCCTTATCCTGACCGGCCATGATGCGCATCAACGACGATTTACCGGTGCCGTTGACGCCGACAACGCCGATTTTCACACCAGGCAGGAAGTTGAGACGAATGTTCTCAAACACCTTCTTACCGCCAGGATACTGCTTGGAGACGCCGTCCATGAAGTAGACGAATTGATTGGCTGCCATGGGTTCTGCTCCGGATAGGAATGGGACTGATTTTGCCTTGTTTAGTCGGGCTGGCGGGCAAGAGCAATCGGCGCACTTTCATTTGACCTGCCTAGCGTCTCGGCGCAGATTGCCCTACATGACAAAACCAGTGCGCCCCCCGAACCCGCCTTCCGTTCCCTATCGCCCCGCTCAGGACCGTTATGACCAAATGGTGTACCGGCGCTGCGGGACGTCCGGCGTTCGCTTGCCCGCGATCAGCCTTGGCTTGTGGCACAATTTCGGCGGCGACAGCCCACACGAGAATAAAAGGGCGATGTGCCAGACTGCGTTTGATCACGGCATCACGCATTTCGATCTAGCGAACAACTATGGCCCGCCCCCCGGCTCGGCAGAAAGCGCCTTTGGCGAAATCTTACGGACAGATTTCATGGGGTATCGCGACGAGATGATCATCTCCAGTAAAGCTGGCTATTTGATGTGGCCGGGCCCTTATGGAGAGATGGGGTCGCGCAAATATATGGTGGCGTCCTGCGACCAGTCACTGAAACGGCTGGGACTGGATTACGTCGATATCTTTTATTCGCACCGCTTCGACCCAGATACGCCGCTGGAAGAGACGATCGGCGCTTTGGATTACATCGTGAGGTCAGGGCGGGCGCTGTATGCTGGCATATCGTCCTACAATTCCCAGCGGACGCGGGAAGCTGTGGCGATTCTCAAGGGCCTTGGTACGCCGATGCTGATTCATCAACCGTCTTACAACCTGCTCAATCGCTGGGTTGAGCATGACGGCTTGCTGGATACTCTGGCCGAATTGGGGGTAGGGTCGATCGCATTCACGCCGCTGGCGCAGGGCATTTTAACCAAGAAGTACCTTGGCGGTATTCCTGAAGGAAGCCGTGCCACGCAGGGCAAGTCTCTGCTGGAGGGCATGATCAACGAGAGGTCACTGGCAAGCGTGCGTGCGTTGAATGATCTGGCGGAGGCGCGCGGACAGACTTTGGCGCAAATGGCGTTGGCTTGGGTTCTACGCGAAGGGCGTGTGACGACCGCGTTGATTGGGGCGTCTAAGCCGAGCCAGATTGAAGACTGTGTAGGTGCAGTTGCAAATCTTGAATTTTCTGCAGATGAGTTGTCCGAGATTGATCGCATCAGCGCAGAAGAAGACATCAATCTTTGGGCAAAATCGTCCGAGACGGATTGACCTGCGCCGCGAAGCGGGGCCGCCTGTTTGACAGAGATGCGAATTGAAGGTCTACGCCAGTAAATGCGACACGGATTTCCATTGGCATACCCGGGTGAGGTGATCGGGTTACTTGGCGGATCTTTTGATCCGGCCCATGAGGGGCATGCCCACATCACGCGCGAGGCAATGAAGCGATTTGGGCTGAACCGCGTTTGGTGGCTCGTTTCACCGGGCAACCCTCTGAAAGACCGCGGTCCAGCGCCGATGGAAACAAGGCTTGGACGCGCTCAGCGCGTGATGAAGCATCCAAGAGTTCAGGTGACGGACCTAGAGGCCCAGCTTGGTACCCGATACACGGCACAAACGCTGCGAAAGATAATGGCAGGTTACCACGGCGTGCGGTTTGTCTGGCTCATGGGCGCGGACAATCTTGCGGGGTTTCACAGGTGGCAGGACTGGGAATGGATCATGGAGAATGTCCCTGTAGGCGTCCTTGCTCGCCCGGGTGACAGGATCTCTGCACGTCGATCAGTCGCTGCCCGTCGCTATGAAAGCTCTCGAGTCCCAGGCGAGGCGTCCCATCTTTTGCCGCAGGGTGTGGCGCCAAGGTGGTGTTATATCAACCTGCCGTTGAGCCACGCATCCTCCAGCGCGATCAGAGCAGCTGGGGCATGGGACGCTTCCTAAGAAACAGCGTCGCAAAACCCGACAGGAAGATCACTACAAGTCCCAAGCCCGCAATCGTATCCGGCCAATCTCCGAAGAACATCCACCCATAAGCTGTGGCCCCGATTAGCTGCATGTAGACAAACGGCGCCAGTACCGAGGCTCCGGCACGGGCGTAGGCGAGCACCAATAAAAGATTGCCGCACATGGAGGCGATCGCAGACCACAAGACCAAACCAGTGATGTCGAGCGAAAGGACGGGAATGTTGGAAAGGCCGAACGGGGTCATGAGTATTGTGCCCACCACGAGTTGAGACAGCAAAACGTGAACAGGTCGGCCCAAGGGCGCTACCCAACGGGATGCGGTGAGGAACATTCCGTAGCAGAGCCCCGCCAACGCAGCGAACGCTAGTCCGGGGGTCATGCCGAAGCCGGGTTTGACTACCAGAAAGACGCCCCCAAGTCCGATAGCGAGTAGAATAATCCGGCCTAAGTTGCCCTGTTCGCGCAGCAGCCATACCGACAGGACGTAACTCACCATAGGTCCAAGGAAAAACGCGCCATATGCATTTGCGATGGGTTCGGTCTTGAGAGCCGTTAAGATTGAAAGAATTGTGACCACCTGAATTAGCCCTCTTAGCCAGATGCGCCAATTCAGAAGTAATCTCAAAGCGTTCTTGTTGAAGGAGAAAGGAAGCAGGATCAGAAGGCCGATTAGATAGCGCGTCCACGTCACAAACATGGGTGAGACGTCGTGTTGCGACATCAGTTTTCCCGCAGAATCCCCAAGCGGGATCAGCAGCATTCCAAACGACATCATAACGACAGCAAAGAGAATTGAACGCTCCATCCGGTTTTCGTAGCAGGGCGCAAGAGCGCTTGCCACTGCCATCGGCTTGAGCGAATACTTTTGCTATGAAGAAAGCTGCAATCACGAGATTTGGTCGACGCGCCGTTCTGGGTTTTTTGATGTTCGGTGTTGCGGACATCGCCTTGGCGAACGCGCCCTCAGCATCGCTGCGTCCACTGCGCAAGCCCGCTGACGCGCCGAAACGCGTGGTCCGAGGTGCCGATTCCTTGGTGTCGGAAGCAAAGCTCGGCGGCAAGGTCAGCTTTGTGGTGGCAGATGCGCGTACGGGGCAAGTTCTGGAGGCGCACAATCCGCTGGTCGCACAACCGCCCGCGAGCGTTGCGAAAGCCATCACGACTCTTTTCGCACTCGACCGATTGGGTGCGGGCAAGCGGTTCAAAACCCAGCTTCTTGCGACGGGCCCCGTTCAAAATGGGGCTTTGGCAGGGGATTTAGTTCTGAAAGGGGGCGGCGATCCGACGCTGAGTACGGACGATCTGTTTGAGATGGCAGGCCGCCTGAAGACCGCAGGCGTCCGATCCGTGCAGGGGAAACTCCGTGTATACGGCGGGATGACGGTCATCGACGAGATCGATGCAGACCAGCCGGAGCATGTGGGGTACAATCCCGCGATTGCCGGCCTGAATTTGAATTTCAACCGAGTCTACCTTGAATGGAAACGCACGGGTGGCGGTTATGCTGTCTCTATGGATGCGCGATCAAATAAAATTCGGCCTGGTGTCGGGTTTGCTAAAACGACGGTGGCATCAAGGGCACTGCCTATATTCAAGTATTCTGGCCAAGGCGGGCGCGATAATTGGAGCGTGGCCAGCAAGGCGCTTGGTAAAGGCGGCGGACGTTGGCTTCCTGTGCGGCGGCCGGAAATCTACGCTGGTGATGTGTTACAGACCGTAGCCCGATCCCATGGCATCAAGTTGCCGTTTCCCGTGAAAGCCAGCACCGCGCCGCGCGGTCAGGTGCTTGTGGAACACATAAGTCCCGAATTGCGCCTGATCGCCCGCGATATGCTGCGGTTCTCGACGAACCTAACAGCGGAGGTTCTGGGACTGCAGGCGAGCCGTGCCAGCAGTCTTCGAGCATCAGCGCGAACGATGAGCGATTGGTTGCGGTCGGAATACGGCGTCAAGAAAGCGAAATTCGTGGATCATTCCGGACTTGGGGATGCGTCGAAAATCAGTGCGAGAGAAATGGTCACGGCATTGGTCGGAGCAGGCGCAAATGGGCCTTTGCGCGCGATCTTGAAGTCGATTCCAATTCGTGGCGGTGACAACAAGGTCATCGAAAACAGCCCCATCAAGGTCGTTGCAAAGACGGGGACGCTAAATTTCGTAAGCGCATTGGCTGGCTATATCCGCACACCAGACGGGCGCGACTTGGCTTTTGCGATTTTCATGTCTGATGTCCCCCGCCGCAATGCCCTAAAAAAATCCGAGAGAGAATCTCCGCGCGGTGGACGTTCTTGGAACGGTCGGGCGAAGAAACTGCAATCGCAGCTGATCAACCGATGGGCCGTCATGCATGGCGCTTAGGGCGAATAACGCCGCGCCTCCGTAGTCGCCAGAGTTCACTGTTTCGGAAGCTCAGTTTGTCAGATGCCGAGCACGCGCGCCGCGCTCAATCGCCGCGGCATGAAGGCGGTCGATCTTAAGTTCATACCGGATCTCTTCCAAAAGACGCAGTTCCGGCTGGTACAACGCCCCGTCTGCTGCAGCCACATCGCACGCGAACGCATAGGCGGTTTCATACAAGTGCTCAGGTAGGGCAGCCCGGATCATACCAAACAGAGCGTCCAGCCCATCTTCTTCTTCGAAGAGGTCGGTCGTGATTTGGGATACCTTTTTGATGCGATCAACATCGTAGCCAGCAAAGATCGGGAGGTAGTTCACCGCTTGTTCGATGGCTACCAACTCTGCCGTGCGGACATTCTCATCCGACATTGAAATGGCGATCATTATGGCAACAAGCGCGTCTTGCGGGGACAAAGTTGCGGTATCAAGGGTCATTGACGGCTCCTGCCAAAGGTATTGTTGCGGTGCAGAATATTGACCTGAGCCATAGCACACAATAGGTAGCGACACTGCTGCGTCACATGGTGTGCCGCGGGATTATACTGGATGTGCTCCGATGACGGATATGCGTGACGCTGGAATGACCTCTAAAGCTTGGCCTTTTGTCGAGGCGCGCTCGCTGCTCAAGCGGTATGAGAAGGCGGAACCGGAAAAGGGCTACGTGTTGTTCGAGACCGGCTATGGCCCTTCTGGTCTGCCACATATCGGGACTTTTGGCGAAGTTGCGCGCACGACGATGATCCGCCGCGCATTCGAGGTGATTTCAGACATTCCGACCCGCATGATCTGCTTCTCTGACGATGTGGACGGGATGCGCAAGGTTCCTGGCAACGTGCCGAACCCTGAGCAGCTGGAGCAGTACCTGCAATTACCGCTGACAAAAGTGCCCGATCCGTTCGGTGAGTATGAAAGTTTCGGTCACCATAACAACGCGATGCTGCGACGGTTCTTGGATACGTTCGGCTTTGAGTACGAATTCATCTCGGCCACGGAATTCTACGCGTCTGGTCAGTTTGATGAGGTGCTGCTGCGCGCCTGCGAGAAGTATGACGACATCATGAAGGTGATGCTGAAATCCCTGCGCGAAGAGCGTCGGGAGACCTACTCGATCTTCCTGCCGATCCATCCGGAAACCGGCCGCGTGATGTATGTTCCGATGAAGAAGGTCGACGCAGCGAAGGGTGAAATCACCTTTGACGACGAAGACGGCAAGGAATGGACGCTTCCGGTAACTGGCGGCAACGTGAAGCTGCAATGGAAACCGGATTTTGGTGCGCGGTGGGCCGCACTGGACGTCGACTTCGAGATGTATGGCAAAGACCATTCGACCAACACACCGATTTACGACCGCATTTGCGAGATTTTGGGTGGGCGTAAGCCAGAACATTTCACCTATGAATTGTTCCTCGATGCAGACGGGCACAAGATTTCTAAATCTTCCGGCAATGGCGTGTCGATTGACGAGTGGCTGACTTATGCGTCGTCGGAGTCGCTGTCCTATTTCATGTACCAAAAGCCCAAAACCGCCAAACGGATGCATTTCGATGTGATCCCGAAAGCGATGGACGAATATCATCAGCAGTTGCGGGCTTATGTGGATCAAGACGCCGTAGCGCGGGCAAACAATCCTGTGTTTCATATTCACGGTGCCGACGTGCCAGAGAGCAAAATGGTGGTTCCGTTCTCGATGCTGCTGAACCTTGCCTCGGTGGCGAACGCCGAGGAAAAAGACCAGCTTTGGGGCTTTATCCAACGCTATGCGCCTGAGGCGACGCCCGAGACACATGCTGACTTGGATCAAGCTGCTGGCTTTGCCGTGCGATACTTCAACGACTTCGTGAAACCCGCCAAGGTGTTCCGTTTGCCCACCGATCTGGAACGCGAGGCGTTGTTGGACCTGCGTGGCCAACTGGTGGAGTGGGACGGCGGTTTGGACGCAGAAGCGCTGCAATCGGTGGTCTTTGCCTGTGGACGAGAACGGTTCGATCCGCTGCGTGATTGGTTCAAGGCGCTGTATGAAGTGTTACTTGGTGCCTCTCAAGGCCCGCGGTTTGGCGGGTTCATCGCGCTTTACGGTGTGGAGGAAACTATCGCGCTGATTGATGATGCTTTGGCCGGTAAGCTGGCGGGATAATTTGCGAGGCATTTGACGAAACGGGCATCACGCCTATCTTGATCGGAACAAGGAGGACGTGATGCGGTTTTTGTTTGCAGCTCTAGCAGCGATGTTTGTGGCACATTCGGCCTTAGCCGAAGACCGCGTTGCGGGTATTGAGACGACCATTCAAGGCCAAGTTGATGCCTTTTTGGCGGAAGATGCCTCTGCCGCGTTTTCCTTTGCATCGCCAAATATCAAGCGCTTGTTCGGCACGCCGGAGCGGTTTGGCTTGATGGTGAGGAACGGCTACCCGATGGTTTGGGCACCTTCCAAAGTTCGGTTCCTTGAGTTGCGCCGGCAAGGGCAACTATTGTTTCAGAAGGTCCTGTTCGTCGATCAAAATGGCGCGCCGCATGTGCTCGAATACAACATGATGCAAACAGAGAATGGCTGGTTGATCGACGGTGTCGAATATCTGGCCGCGCCGCCGGTCGGAGTTTGACTGCTGAGCTGCGAACGCAGCTATTTAATCACGCCTTAACCAATCGCCTCTAAACCGCCCTCGTCAGGACGGCGTGTCCGGCGATTCCTATTCCGAGCGATCTTAAACAACCCTTCCAGAGGGGGCGCTTGGCTTGTGTCTTGCGTAACGCTCTTGTTCGACGCGCCCGCTCCAACCAAGTTGAAAAGGGCTACCGATGAACAAAGCGATTACCGATGGGCTGCTGTTGACGCCGCCCCCATTTGCGAACGGTTTGGATGTATGGTCGCGTGGCGACGGCACACCCGGCACGGCTACGTATGACGGCTTTGCGACTGCAGCTTACGTTCCGGCGGATCAAGATTTTGGCGGTTGTCTTGAGATTCTGAAAACCGAAAACACCCAACGCTTGCGATACATGGGCGAAACACCTTTGCTACCGGGCTGCTATTTGCAAATTAAAGCGCGCGTCAAGGCGATTTCGGGCAATCTACCAGCCGTCAGAATCGCAGCTTTTGCAGGTGGTGCAGGCGGTGCGACAGTTGGCGGAGTTCAGACCCAAGGGCCAACGGTTTCACTCAGCAGCTATGGCGACGTTGTAGAAGTCACCGCAATCGTTGGTGGGGGATCGCGCACCGGCGTAGACCTGAGCTGGGGGAATTCGGCGCTTTATGGGCATTTTGGTATCGATCTGACTGGCTCAAACGGCGGCGTCGTACGCATCGATGACATCCAGATCGAGGACGTGACGGGTGCCTTTCTGCGCACTATGATGGACTGGGTCGACGTCAAGGACTTTGGCGCGATCGGAGATGGCGTCACGGACAATACAGCCGCGTTCGAAGCCGCGGATGCGGCGGCAGACGGCCGCGAGGTCTTGGTGTCGGACGGAGTGTTCCATCTGGCAAACAACGTAACCTTCGAAAGCCGCGTTCGCTTTCAAGGCACAGTGACAATGCCAGACGACAAGTATCTGGCATTGTCGCAAAACTTCGATTTCGACCATTACGCCGCCGCGTTCGGCGATGAGGAGTTGGCGTTTCGGAAAGCGTTCCAAGCCCTTTTGAAGCAGTCGAGCCATGACAGTCTTGATTTGTGTGGACGTTCGATCGGGTTACGTGGCCCTGTAGATATGCATGCAGCCGTTCCTGACGTGTCGTCCTTCACATCGCGTCGAGTTATTCGGAATGGTCAACTCGATGCGATCAGCGACCCAGCTTGGACCACTGGGACAGCTTCGTCGACCGGCACATATTCGACATCGCAGCCATACAGGCTAAGCAATGTGGCCAACGTTGCAAATATCGAGATCGGAAGCCTTGTTAGTGGCAATGGTGTTGGTCGGGAAGTCTATGTCACAAGCAAGAATGTCGGAGCGCAGACACTAACCCTGAGCCAACAGCTTTACGACGCGGTGGGCACGCAGAACTACAGCTTCAAGCGCTTCCGTTACATGCTGGATTTCAGCGGGTTCCAGAAGCTATCGCAGTTCAATATCGCTGACGTTGATATCAAAGCGGATGGTGTGGCGAGTTGCGTATTGCTACCTCCAGCCGGACTCATCTGGCACTTGCGTGACTGCTTCTTTAACGAACCAAAGGATCGCGCGCTCACTTCGATTGGCTTGGCGTGCCAAGGGATGATGATTGACAGGTGTCAGTTCATCTCAAGCGAGCAATCTTTGGCCGCGACGGCTAGAACCTCCATCGGGTTCAACATCAACGCAAATGATGCGAAAATCCGCGAAAATCGTTGCATCCGGATGGGCGCGTTCGCCGTGATTCATGGCTCTGGGCATATGCTTTTGGGCAACCATTGGTTTCACGGCGATGATCTAAACAACGCGCCAAGAGTTGCTGGGCTGATCTTGACCAAACCGTCTTCGAAGATCGTCATCAATGGCAATTACAGCGACAACAACTACATCGAGTGGAATAACGAGCACGACGCGCTCCCCAACTTCTCAAGCGAGTTGAGTTTCGGGGCGCTGTCGATAGTCGGCAACATATTTACCGCAATCGGTGCTGCCTCTTACTTCCGGTTCATCGTAATCAAGCCCTATGGCGTTGGGCATTTTGTGAACGGGCTGAATGTGTCTGGCAATACGTTCAAGGTCACAAACGGGAATATCGATCGTGTCGACAAGACGGATGACAGTATCGCTCCGCTAGACACAAGCCGGTTCCGCAATATCAACTGGACCGGCAATTCCTATCACGCGATCAATCAATGGACGCAAAGCCCCGTAATGCTGTCGTTCAGCGAAAGCAGTGTTGCCGAAACTTGGAGTTGCGACTTTTCGGACTGGTTGCCGTTTGGCGGTCGGGCGCGGAATGTGACGGATGTCACCCCTGTGGGGGCGTTGCGGAATGCCAACAACGTCAAGCAATTCGTTACACATTACACGGACCCGGAAGAGGGCAGCGGCGGCGGCTCGGTTGACATCATTTGGGAAACTGCAGTGAAGGGCAAAGTGAACGTCACCGCGCGCGTTGATAACCCTTACTAGGTAAAATCTATTTTGGTCGACCGACATCTGTTCGGTCGGCCAACCGGTTTAGGGTGCTTGACGTGGATCAAGGCTCAGCTTGTTTGATCCGGGGTATGACTGAGGCAACCAGAGGAGAAGCCATCATGTATTCCCGAATCCTTGTTCCCGTCGTTTTCGATCCCGATCACACACCCGACGCGGCCCTAGAGGTCGCCAAGGCGATTGCTGACAAAGACGCACGGGTCACCATTCTTCACGTCATTGAAGAGCTTCCCAGCTACGCGTCGCGTTACGTGTCCGGTGACTTTATCGAGAAGAGCCGAGAGGACGTGAGAGCTCGCCTGAATGAAATTGCCAGTATGGTCCCGGGCGGGGAGGCGATGGTTGTCACAGGCCACTCCGCACGCACCATCCTTGAATGGGCCGACACCCATGGGAACGACTGCATCATCGTGTCCTCCCACAAGCCGGGCGTTCAGGATTATTTCTTAGGGGGCACTGCTGCGCGTGTCGTACGATATGCTCAATGCGCGGTCCATGTGGTCCGCTAAGGCGTAGTGCAACCAGAGACCCTGGCGGATGCATTTGCGCGACTAAGATTCTTTCGACTGCGCTAGATGCCCACTTCAGGCAACGCGGATCAGCAGAACCATCGCGGCCAATGCGCAGGCGATACCAGCGAATTCGCGGGCTTGAAACCGTTCGCCAAACATCGCGGCCCCTATGACGCACAAAGCCAGCAAGGTGATCATCGAGAAAGCCACACCAGCTTGGGCGAGTGTCACGTAGCGCATGGAGAAATACCACAGGATCGCAGAGCTGGCATAAAGCGCCCCACCCGCAATGACATGGCGGGAGTTAAGGGCCATGTCGCCGTCAGCAGCAACTTTCAGAATGTAATCTCCGGCAATGACAATCATCGCAGTAAGCAGGCAGAATCCGTATCCGATAGTAATATTCAACATCCGAGCACCCCATGGGCTGACAAAATCCTATTAACTATGAGGGACAGTGTAGCTGATCTGGCCCGTCACGGCGCGTGAGGAATACGTGAGGGGGCTCCCACTGGTCGCGCCGCCGCAGGTTTGAGGGGGAGGCGCGGTTAAATGCGCCGAACCAAAACCAAATCTGTTATGCTAGACTTAATCGCAGGAGGGCTTTTCAATGACCAAGATTTCCAAACAAGCGCAGTGCCAGACGGTAATCACCACGTTCGAGATGACGCCGGGCACCTGTCAGGATTTGCTGGACGAGCTGACCGCGGCCTACGCAGAGTTTATCTCTAGCCAGCCGGGTTTCATCTCGGCGGCGCTGCATGTGAACGACGCGCAGACGCGGATCGCGAACTATTCCCAATGGGAGAAGCGCGAGGACTTTCAGGCGATGCTGCGCACCGACGAAATGCGCAAACGCAACCGCGTGATCAGCGGGCTGTGCAAGAGCTTCGAGCCGGTGATGTATGACGTGGTGGAGGGTTTTTGAGTTGGTGATGGGTGCGGAGCACCTATCCTAGCTTGCGTCGACTTGGTGCACTGCTTAGCTAGCCAGCTTGGGTCGATTTCGTGAAGTCGCTCCAGTATTGAAAAACAGCCCGCATATGAATGTCTAGATACTCTATCTGGTTACCATCGGAGACAACGGGGTTTACTCCCCCGTAACGCCCGTCTCCAAAAGTTCCCATGCCGTATCCTCGGGATTCGACCTTAAGATCAGATGCGTTCTTGATATCTGTACTCGGTTTTCTCAAGCTAACGTGTTTCGAGGCATTTGCGATGTCACGAATTATGCCAAACGAGCGGTTTTTGTTGGCTAAGTGAGGGTAGATATCCTTCTCGGACTTGAACCTCATCTTTTCTAAACTCTCTAGCAAAGACTTCTGATATGTGAAGGTCCAATCCGCCATATGAAAAAGGCCTTGAGCGAGGTGTATGCAACTGCCTAAAGAAATTGAAGAGTTGTACTTATGATAATCTTTCTCGACGACTTCTTTGAAATAGTCGCTAAGGCATCTTACGCTGAAAACGCTACTCACTTCCCCCTCCCTCGTCCCTTAACACCACCCCGTTGCCCCGGTCTGCCAGCCGTAGACCGTCCGCTCATTTTCTGGCCGTCGGCCACGGCCTTCTCCACAGCATACTGTCGCGCCAGCGGATCGTCGGAGATCACCAGATCGACGGTCTCCAGCCGCTTCACCTCGTCTCGCAGGCGCGCGGCTTCTTCGAACTCCAGGTTCTCGGCGGCCTTGCGCATATCGGTGCGCAGACCGTCCAGAACGGCTTGCAAATTGGCACCGGCGAGGGGCGCGTCGATCTTGGCGGTGACGCGGTTCATGTCGACGTCGCCTTTGTAGAGGCCCGCCAGAATGTCCTCGACGTTTTTCTTCACGGTGGCCGGTGTGATTCCGTGTTTCTCGTTATAGGCGATCTGCTTGGCGCGGCGGCGGTCGGTTTCGCCCATGGCGCGCTCCATGCTGCCGGTGATGCGGTCGGCATACATGATGACGCGCCCGTCGGCGTTCCGCGCGGCGCGGCCGATGGTCTGGATGAGCGACGTCTCGGAGCGCAGGAAGCCTTCCTTGTCGGCGTCCAGAATGGCGACGAGGCCGCATTCGGGGATGTCGAGACCCTCCCGCAGCAGGTTGATCCCGATCAGCACGTCGAACGCCCCAAGGCGCAGGTCGCGCAGGATTTCGATCCGCTCGATCGTGTCGATGTCCGAGTGCATGTAGCGGACCTTGATGCCGTTTTCATGCAGAAATTCGGTGAGGTCCTCGGCCATGCGCTTGGTCAACGTGGTGACCAACGTGCGCATCCCCTTGGCGGTGACCTTGCGAATTTCATCCATGACGTCATCAACTTGCGTCTCGACAGGGCGGATTTCGATTATCGGATCCAGAAGGCCCGTGGGCCGGATCACCTGCTCGACGAAGACACCGCCGGACTGCTCGATTTCCCACGCGGCGGGGGTGGCGGACACGAAGACGGATTGCGGGCGCATGGCGTCCCATTCCTCGAACTTCAGCGGGCGGTTGTCCATGCAGGAGGGCAGGCGGAAGCCATGCTCTGCCAGCGTGAATTTGCGCCGGTAGTCGCCTTTATACATGCCGCCGATCTGCGGGACGGAGACGTGGCTCTCATCTGCGAACACGATGGCATTGTCCGGGATGAACTCGAACAGGGTGGGGGGCGGCTCGCCGGGAGCGCGGCCTGTGAGGTAGCGCGAATAGTTTTCGATCCCGTTGCACACGCCAGTGGCTTCCAGCATTTCGAGGTCAAAGTTGCAGCGCTGCTCCAGCCGCTGCGCTTCTAGCAATTTGCCATCATCAACGAGTTGCTTCAGCCGCATCGCCAGTTCAGCTTTGATGCCCTTAATGGCCTGCTGCATCGTCGGGCGCGGGGTCACATAGTGGGAGTTCGCATAGATACGGACCCGTTCGAAATCGTCGGTTTTTTTACCGGTGAGTGGGTCGAACTCGACAATCTTCTCAAGCTCTTCGCCGAAGAACGAAAGCCGCCACGCGCGATCGTCAAGGTGGGCGGGCCAGATTTCCAGACTGTCGCCACGCACTCGGAACGTGCCGCGCTGGAAGGCTTGGTCGTTACGCTTGTAAGCCTGCGCGATCAGGTCGGCCATGACCTTGCGTTGATCGTATTCCTGACCGGCATGAAGGTCTTGGGTCATGGCGCCATAGGTTTCTACAGAGCCAATGCCGTAGATACAGGAGACCGAGGCCACGATGATCACATCGTCGCGCTCCAGCAGCGCACGGGTGGCAGAGTGGCGCATGCGGTCGATCTGCTCGTTGATCTGGCTTTCCTTCTCGATAAAGGTGTCAGACCGCGCAACATAGGCCTCGGGCTGGTAGTAGTCGTAATAGCTGACGAAATACTCGACGGCATTGTCAGGGAAGAAGCCTTTAAACTCACCGTAAAGCTGTGCGGCCAGAGTTTTGTTCGGGGCAAGGATGATCGCGGGGCGATTGGTCTCCTCGATGAGCTTCGCCATCGTGAACGTCTTGCCCGTCCCGGTTGCGCCAAGCAGGACTTGGTCGCGCTCCCCGCCCAAAATCCCCGCTTTCAACTCGCGAATTGCTGTAGGCTGGTCGCCTGCTGGCTCGAACTCGGTATCCAGACGGAACTTGATCCCGCCTTCCAGCTTGTCGCGAGTTTTCACATCCGGTGCCGGATTGGACAGGATCGGTAGCTGCTGAGGCATCGATTCAGGGGAGTTATTGTGCATGTCATGCGATTCCTTGAAGTTGCCCCTAAGATGATCCTTTTTTGTTCTGCTTCAACCCGCGCCGTATTGCGCTCTTGCCATAGGGTGTCAGGAGCGCGATATATGAGCGAAGTTTACGGAGACACCGCTATGCGCGCACGCATCTATCAACCAACCAAAACTGCTATGCAATCGGGCACCGCAAAGACCAAGAATTGGGTTTTGGAGTTCGTGAACGAGACGGGCCGCGATGTGGATCCGTTAATGGGTTGGACCTCTTCCGCAGACACTCAAACGCAGGTGAAGTTGTTTTTTGACAGCAAAGAGGCCGCGCTGGATTATGCCAAAGACAAGGGCATTGATGCAGTGGTCACCGATCCTAAGAAGCGCAAGCCAGTGATCCGCCCGGGCGGCTATGGTGAGAATTTCGCGACCAACCGTCGTGGTGTTTGGACACACTAACGGCCTACCCGCCGTAATAGTAGCGCGTGACGTGGAAGAATACTGGCGCCGCAAAGACCACCGAGTCGAGTTGATCCACGAAACCACCTTGGCCAGGGATCAAGTGGCCCCAGTTCTTGATGCCGCGATCTGATTTGATGGCCGCCAAAACCAATGATCCGCCCACGCCGACCATATAGGCCACCACCGCCATCGCTATCGAGGCGAGCGGCGAGAACGGGGTCATCCATGTCAGCAGCAAACCCAAACCCGCCGCAAGTGCGGCTCCGCAGGCGATCCCTTCGCGGGTTTTGGGTGACACGGCAGGCGCAATCTTGCGCTTCCCGATCCGGCGTCCAGCAAAGTATTCCATCAAGTCGCCCATTTGAATCACGAACACCAGATACGCGATAAGCAGCGGTGCACGGTCGCCGTAGTCCGGAATGTCCAAAGTGACCAAAGCCGGAATGTAGCTGGCACAGAACACGCAAATCATCAGCCCCCATTGGGTCTCCGAGATGCGGGCCAAAAAGTTCTTGTCCGCTCCCTTACCGCCGCGCAGGACACTCAGGATCGGCAGAAGCAAGAAGGCATAAACAGGGATTAAGGTCGAGAAAAGCCCGACTTCGCCCCACCAGATCAGCACATATTGAAGCGGCAGGATGACATAAAAGCTGGCGATCAAGGACCAATGGTCCGCGTTTGTTTTGGTGGTGAGCGTCAGGAATTCGCGCAGGGCTGCCAAAGAGCAAAAGGCAAATAGCATGATGATCCCAATCGATCCCAGCAAAAGCGCGATGGAGAACAGGAACACCATCCCCCACCAGCTGTGTACACGGGTTAGATAGGTCTCCACCGTCAGGTTGGCATGGGTTTTCGGAAGCCGCGCGCGAAGGACCTCGCCGATCAAGGTTGCGATGACGAGCAATCCGCAGCAGGCCGCGAACAGGAACAGAAGGTCGGAACTGGTTTGGGTCATCGTCATCATGCAGCTCCCCGTGTCGGGATCAAGCCCAGCAGTGCGTCAGAGGCCCGTTGCAAGAACTCGTCCTTCGCTTCTTCGTCGCGCACATGGATCGGCGCGCCGAATATCACCGTGCAAGCAAGTGGCACAGGGATAACCTCGCCTGTTGGCATAATATGAGAGATATTGTCGATCCAGCAGGGAACCAGATCTATCTCGGGCCGTTGACGGGCGATGTTATAGAGTCCCGCCTTGAAAGGCATCAGCGGGTCGTCACTGCGGTTCCGTCCGCCTTCGGGAAAAATGATGATGGACGAGCCTTCATCCAATGCCTCGACGATCTTGGCAATCGGATCGTCGGTTCTGTGCTCTGCGCGGCGGTCGATAAGAACGCCTCGAAACACGTCACGCCCGATGAATGCGCGCAGCTTGTTCTTGAGCCAGTAATCTGCGGCCGCAACTGCCCGTGTGTCGCGGCGCAACGCGGCGGGAAGGACTGTCCAGATCAACGGGAGATCGGCGTTGGAGGTGTGATTGGCAAAATAGACGCGTTGCCTGCGAACCGGCTCGATCCCGCGCCATTCCGCTCGGGCGGCGGTGATGAACTGCGCAAAGAAGATCAGAAATTTTCCAACGACGGAGGCGGCAAAGCGGCGCATTCGGGCTCTCTTTGGTTCAAGGTCTGCCCAAGGGACAAGGTTTGAGCACGTTAATCAAGAAAAACCGCGCCCCCGGGGAGGAGGGCGCGGTCGCTACCATGAAGATCGGTTAAGCAGCTTTATCGATCGTCACGTAGTCTTCCAAGATTTTCTCGTTCTTGGCGCGCTCGATTTGTTGGATGCGGTCTTCGTTGATCCGTTCGTCAAAGCGGTATTTCACGAAGTTAACCAAGCTGAGCGACAGCATGAGGACACCGATCCCCCAATAGCCCTTCGTGGCCAGTGGCACGTCTGGGGACATGTATAGCGACAGGGCCAGCATGCCGTATGCGATGAAAACACCAGCCAAGTTAACCATCATGATCAGAGCGTTGTCGGATTTGAATGCATTGTTCATTGTTCCATTCCTTGTTTTGGATTTTGAGTGCTGTGTTCGTTATTTCTTGGATTTCAGGCGCTTTAGAACATCTGCCCCTGTGGCCCGTGTCGCCGCGCCGTATCCGGCATCGGACATGCGGTCCGCCAATGTCTCGTGGCTCAGGTCACGTTCGATGTCTGCGAGGATCTCGGCCTGCTCGAACGGGTCATCCTTTTTGAGGACGTTGGCGATCAGCTCTTCAGCTTCTGCGACGCTGGACTGGCCTTGTAGGGTCGTGTTCAGCTTTGCTTGCACCGATTGCTCGTAGCGCACTGCCTTGGCTGTGATCGCGCCTTGGCGCAAGTCGATGATACGGCGATTGCCGGTTTCGATGCTTTGGCGCAGCCGGATGATGCGTTGATCAAGTCGGGCGAGCGTCTGGCGTCGGACCTCCAGTTCGTTTTCCAGCTGGGCGATGGCGTTGGCCGCTTCAGATGCCATAACTTCGTTGTCATCTTGCAAGGCTTTGGTGGCGCGCTCGGTAAGGTCGATGACGCGGGTTTCAATCGCTTTGACCTGACGATCTTCGCCGCGATGGCGCTGGATTAGGCTGGCAAGTGTTGCCTTTGCCGCCGTGAGGCTGTGCGTCGCTTCACGGATTTTTTGTTCAATCAATTCGATGGCATAGACGTCGCGGACCTTTTCTTCGGCCCGGGCGTTCGCGCCGGTCATCAGGGTCTTCAAAGTCAAAAACATCTTGGTCTCTCCTACATGGAGGCGTATCGTGAACGCCGTTCATGAATTCAAGATACCCATTTCTGAACGACGTTCAAGAAATATTTTGAACGGCGTTCACTTTTTTGATGGAGTTGAAGTTAAATGATTGAAAACAAGGGAAATCATATGCTCCAATTGATCTATGGGAACGGCTGAAATCCGTTTCTCCAGCCCCAAAAGGACGATTCCATGCACTGCTGAGAACAATCCTCGGGTCATCAAACTCACATCTTCGGGGGGCATATCGGGGAAGATTCGCGCTAGGGGTGCGGCAATCAGGGCGAAAACCTTCTGAAGTTCTTCCAGATACCAAGCAGGGACGGATTCTTCGGTCGACACTTCCAGGTCGAACAACGTGCGCCACGCTGGTGTATTGTCTCGGGCGAAGTGCAGATAAGCGTGCGACATGGTGATAAGGGTGTTGACCGGATGCCCCTCAGGTTCTGCGGCAACTGCGGCAGAGACATGAGCGCCGACGCGCTTAAACGTCCGCGCGTTTACCGCCATCACCAGGTCATTCATATCGCCGAAGACATTATATATCGCGCCGACCGCACACCCGGCTTCTTTTGCCAGATCACGCGCCCTCACATCCGCGATGCCACCCGTGGTGATCCGCTCCTCAGCGATATCAATGAGCCTCGCACGAAGATCGTCGCGCTTCTTTTGAACTTTGCCTGCCATTTGGCCCCCTTGAACTGCGTTCATGTTTAACCAGAGCGGATTAGGAAGCAAAGCCCTTGCCTTTGGGCGCAGCCTTTCGCAAAAAGCGCGCAGCGGTCCCTTAGCTCAACTGGATAGAGCAGCTGACTTCTAATCAGCAGGTTTGGGGTTCGAGTCCTCAAGGGATCGCCATTCTTTCGCTTGCTTCTGACCCTGCCAAAGCAGAGCGAATCGTGCTTGGCCAGAGCGATTGAGATTTGCGATACCTCGCCTGTGCGATTCGAGAATCCCAAAAAAATCCGCGATTTCTTCAAGTTTAGGGCTGGCTTTAGGGGCTTTTGCTTCTAGTCTACCTAACTCTGGGTATTGCTGGCGGAGCTCAACTGTCGCAAAACTCCAATGTGGTGAAAAAATATTACCAATTACGTTCTCTGGGAGGAGATATCATGAAAAATAACCTAATCGCAGCCGCGCTCGGCCTGTCCGTTGCATCCGGCGCCGCTCAGGCCCAAGAAGTGCTTGAGATGACCTCGGCCTTCGGCAAAAACCTTCCGATCCTCGGCACCGCCGCGACTGACTTCGTCGCAAAGGTGAACTCGATCTCCTCGGAAGTAGAGTTTGAACACTTCGATCCCGGCAAGCTGGTCCCGACTTTGGAAGCTCTGGATGCCGTATCAAACGGTTCTGTTGACGCTGCGTTCACGACATCTGGTTATTGGCAGGGTAAGATCACGTCTGCCTCGCTGTTCGCTGCTGTGCCATTCGGCCCCGAAGCTGGCGAATTCCTTGGCTGGATTTTGTATGATGACGGCAAAGCAATGTGGCAGCGCATGTATGATGAAGCTGGCTACGATGTGCACGTCACGCCATGTGGTGTGATCGCGCCCGAAACATCCGGCTGGTTCAAAAATGAAATCAACTCCGTGGACGACCTTCAGGGGTTGAACATGCGCTTCTTCGGCCTTGGCGCCGAGGTGATGCAAAAGATCGGTGTGTCAACTTCGCTTCTTGGCGCTTCGGACATCTTCCCGGCTCTTGAGCGTGGCGCGATTGACGCGACCGAATTCTCCATGCCACGTATCGACGCGCGCTTGGGCTTCCACAAAATCGCGAAGTTCAACTACTTCCCTGGCTGGCACCAGCCATCCACCTTGTTCGAGCTGATTGTGAACAAAGATGCGTGGGAAGGTCTGGACGAGAAGGCTCAAGCCCAGATCGAAGTTGCTTGCTTGGCCAACATCACGACCAACCTCGCAGAGGGTGAAGCCACCAACTTCGCAGCGATGGTAGAGAACACCGAGAAGAACGGCGTTCAAATTCGCCAGTGGTCGCCAGAGCTTCTCGACCTGTTCGAGAGCACTTGGAACGAAGTGGCAGCCGATCTTGCGAAGGAAGACGCTTACTTCGCAGAAGTTTGGGCTGATCTTTCAGAGTACCGTGCAAACTACAAAGTCTGGAACGACAACATCTACCTGCCACGCCCTCGCAACTGAGGCTGGCCTGTAGAGGCGAGACGTTAAGGGTGGCCAAATTGGCCACCCTTTTTCCTAAGACTTTAGAGTTCCGGACAGGACGGGGGGATCTTAACCATGTCAGGTGAATCTGTAGAATTTACGGGGGGGCTGGATGACGTATCTATCGCCATCACCGATCCCGGTGACGTTGATCGTGAGCATCACGGCTGGGCTGACCGGTTGGTCATCAATGTAGGGAACGTCGTGTCGTGGCTGTTCCCGCTCCTGATGGTTGGCATCGTCGCTCAGGTCGTTATGCGCCAGAACGGTTTCAACCAAGCGTGGTTGGATGATGCGCAGTGGTGGATGTATGGTTTCGCCATGCTCACAGGCTTTGCCTATGCGATCACCACCCAAAGCCATGTGCGTGTCGATATCCTGCATCAGAACTACAGCCCCGAGAAAAGAGCCCGCATTGAGGTCTTTGCAATTGGGTGGCTCCTGATGCCGTTCTTGCTGATCATGACTGACATACTCTCGCACTACGCGTGGTCCTCCATCGAGGCCTTGGAAGGGTCGGACAGCCCGAATGGCCTGCACCGCTTGTACCTCTTGAAGGCTTCTCTGCCGCTGATGTTCGTGGTCGCGCTGATTGCGGCATGGGGTGTGTTCAAACGAAACATTCGTGTCTTCAGTGACTTATCGCTGCACAAGGTAGTCCTTTGGACCCTGCCTGCGACGCTGTTCTTTCTTACACGGGTGATCCACTACGGCTTCTTCTGGTTCTATGCGATGACGACAGACATGAAGTCGCGCCAGATCACCAAAGAGGATGTTTTCTCGCAGGTCGGTATTTATGCCTTTGCCATCGTTGTGCTGCTGATCGTGATCGGCTTCGTGCTATCGCGCCGCAATTCCAAGGAAGCGTGAAACCATGCAAATCCTATCGCTTTTCAACTTTCTGACGCTGAACGAGTGGTCTGTATTGGCCATGTTCGGCATCTTTATCGTGATGCTGTTCCGCGGCATTCCTGTGGCTTACGCCCTTGTAGGGGTTTCACTGGTATTTATTGTTCTGGGCGAGTTTGTGCTCGACCCGAACCGCAAGTACATCAACGAGTTCATCGAGTTTGACCGCACAGGTATTTCCTACACCAAACTCTTTGCCAACGGCGGTCGCTTCTTCGGCGGTATCATCAAGAACCCGGTTCTTGTGGCGCTGCCGATGTTCATCTTCATGGGGCTAATGCTGGATCAATCCGGCGTGGCACAGCGCATGATGAAGGCGATGCAGGTGCTGTTTGGCGCGCTCAAAGGCGGGCTCGCGCTGTCGGTCATGCTGATCGGTATCATCCTTGCGGCATCCACTGGCGTCATCGGGGCCTCCGTGGTGCTGCTGGGCGTAATGGGCATTCCGACAATGATGGCGCAGAATTACTCCAAGCCCATCGCGACGGGGACAATCGCTGCGTCTGGTACCTTGGGTATTCTGATTCCCCCATCGATCATGCTGGTGATCATGTCGGACCAGTTGGCCATTTCGCTTGGCGACTTGTTTATGGGCGCACTGTTCCCCGGCCTCTTGCTCGGCGTGCTCTACATAGTTTTCTTGGTGGTCTATGGCTTGGTCAATCCTAAGGCGATGCCTGTGCCGGAAAACCGCCCTCCTGTGGATATGAAGGTGATCAAGGAAACAGCCTTGTCAGTGATGCCGCCAATGGCGCTGATCCTGCTGGTGCTTGGCTCGATCTTTTTCGGCTTTGCAACTCCGACGGAAGCCTCTGGTCTTGGGGCCATGGGGGCGACCATTCTGGCGCTGCTAAATCGCAAGTTAAACATGACCGTCTTCAAGGATGTGATGCGCCAAACGCTGAACACCTCGGGCTACATTGTCGGTATCTTCATTGCCGCCAATTTCTTTGCTTTCATCTTGCGCCGTTTCGGTGGCGACCAAATCATCGAGCATATGGTGCTGTCCTCATTCGACGACAAATATCTGGTCGTGATTTTCATCTTGTTCATCATCTTCCTGTTGGGCTTCTTGTTGGACTGGATTGAGATCACGCTGATCATCATGCCGCTTATGCTGCCTGTTGTTCTGGCGTTGGACATACCGGTGGAAGGCTTTGGGGTCGTCGACAACCCGTCAATCGTCTGGTTCGCCATTCTGGTGGCGGTGACATTGCAGACGTCTTTCCTGACGCCTCCCGTAGGCTTCGCTCTGTTCTACCTCAAGGGGGTTTGCCCGCCGGAGATTACGCTGGGCCATATCTACAAGGGTGTTATCCCGTTCGTGTTGCTGCAGCTAGCGGGTCTGGGGATCGTGTTCGCCTTCCCCAGTATCGTGACATGGCTACCAGCCATCGCTTACGGAAACTAAACGAAATGGCCGCCCCTCGGGGCGGCTTTTTCATAGGGTGCGCAGCAATAGCCCGCTCGCGATGAAAACGATAAGCAGACCTGCAACCAGTTCGATCGCTGGGACAATCCGCGCGGCCAGTTTGGACGACGCAAAAGACCCAAGCAGCCCCGCCCGCATCGTGACCGCAGCAACTCCGACGCCGATGGTGACCACTGCCGTTCCAAGCGCCATGGCAAACGCGCCCGCAATACCTGCGGCGGCAATGCCCATCTGCCATGTGATAACCAACACGAACAGTGCGCCGGTGCAGGGACGAACCGCGATGCCTGCGATCAGGATCAAGGCATCGCGCAAAGATGTGGCGCTTTCCACTTCCGCAAGGCTTGGCCCGTGCTTGTGGCCGCACTCCGAGCAAGTGTCGTCCTCAGGATGGTGGTGATCTGCGTGATCGTGACTATGGCTATGGCTATGGATCTTGCGCTGACCAAAGAATTTCTTCAAGGCGCGGAGCGTCAACCAAAGTCCGATCAGGCCAATCGCCGCATAGCTGAACGGCGCCATATAGTCTTCTGCCGCACCGACCATCTGCCCGCGGCTCAGGTTGAACAGCAACACGCCCGCATAGACGAGCGCGATTGCGGTGACCGCCTGCCCAAGGCTCGAAATCAACGAGATAAGAGACAGTCGAAACCACGGCACCTGACGCCCCAGCCCATAGCCGCCGATCAGCACCTTGCCATGCCCGGGGCCGACCGCATGGAAAAACCCATAAGCAAAGCAAAGAGTGATCAGCAACGCCAGCGCACCCGGCTCGCCGCCGCGCAACGCGCGCAATGTGCGGGCGATCTGGTTCTGGAAGTCGCGTTGCTCGGACGCCGCCCAAGCGGCAATGCTGTCAAAGCCGCCGCTGCTCCAAAGCCAGATCAGCGCCGCGATGGCGATGCCAACGGGAACAATTACAATGCGGGGCATGTGACGCGAATATCGGTGGCAAAGTCGCCGCCGATCAGCGGGATGTCATTTTCCTCAAGGTCGGCATTCGCGTCCAGCGTCAGAAGCTGCGCCTGCATTTGCGCCAATTGGCCGTCAATGTCCGGCTCGATGCGCAGGACTTTGCAATCGTCACGTCCGCTCAGTGTGACTGGCAGTGTGACGTCGTAGGCCGTATAATAGGTCGGGTCGAACGCCTTAAGTGACAGGGTTTCGTCCTCAATCAGTGGCGTTCCGGTGATTTCGCGCAGATGCGTGGAAATGAGGCGCCCGTCGATCATGTCAGCCGTCGGCTCCATGGGGCCCGACAAGGTCAACACTTGCCCGTCTAGCAAGACCTCCAGATCGCCCGCATAGCCTTCAACCCATTCGGCATCAAACCCCGCCATCTGGTCACGCTCTAGATCGGTCAGCGCCCCGTCATGATCGGTGTCGAGCTTGTAGTCTTCCGACAGCAGCAGCGAATAAAGATCGTCGTATTTCCACGTCACACGCACATGCGTCAGTCGGCCGGTGTCGTCAAAAATGACCTCAATTCCGGTGTCGATAAAGATGTGGGGGTGGGCAAATGTGGGCGTGGTGCCCAAGGACAGAAACGCTGCGGTGAATGCGGCAAAGCCTTTTCGCATAGGTAACATGCGGTTTGGTGTCCTTAACCTAGATGGGGTTAGGTGCGGCGAAGACGGATGACGACGTCGACCTTGGCAATTTCCGTGCCCTCAGGCGCGTCTGGCAGGGCGGCGATCTCCAGCTGTTCTTTGGGTGCGTCTGTCAGATGCCCCTCGTCTTCCCAGAAGAAGTGCGGGTGGTCGTCTACGCGGGTATCAAAATAGCTTTTGGTGCCATCGACCATGATTTCGCGGATAAGGCCAGCCTCCGAGAAGGCCTTGAGCGTGTTATAGACCGTAGCCAGCGACACGCCGTCGGTGCGGTCGGTTGCGGCGGCATGAAGGCTTTCGGCGGTGATGTGGCGATGCTGGCCATCACCGACCAGCAGCTCGGCCAGGGCCACGCGCTGACGTGTCGGGCGCAATCCGGCACCCGCCAACCAATCTGTTCCACGCTTTGTCGTCTCTGACATCATGAGCCAAAATCCCTTTGCTTGCTTTACATATAGGGCGTCTACCCCCCATGTTTCAAATGAAAATCAGTCGCCGACGGCCATATGGCGGCCCTTGCACGCCGCGAAGTGCCAATGCTAGATGGACTGTAAGGAAACAACACGAGACATGGGGGCAGGGTAGAATGAGCGATTACCCAACGAGCTTTGACAGGGACGCACTTCTGAAATGCGCACGCGGCGAACTGTTTGGCCCCGGCAACGCGCAGCTTCCCGAGCCGCCGATGCTGATGATGGACCGTATTACCGACATCTCCGGCGATGGTGGCGCGCATGGCAAAGGCCATGTGATTGCAGAATTCGATATCAAACCCGATCTGTGGTTTTTCGACTGCCACTTCCCCGGCAACCCGATCATGCCAGGGTGCCTCGGCCTCGACGGATTGTGGCAATTGACCGGTTTCAACCTTGGCTGGCGCGGCTGGCAGGGGCGCGGCTACGCATTGGGCGTCGGCGAAGTGAAGCTAACCGGCATGGTGCGCCCGGACCGCAAGATGCTGACCTATAAGATTGACTTCACCAAAGCGATCCAAACCCGCCGCCTGACCATGGGCGTGGCTGATGGTATAGTGGAGGCCGATGGCGAGGTTATCTACCAAGTTAAAGACATGAAAGTCGCTCTCTCCGAGAGCTAAAGTCCAAAGAGGAGCACGCCCATGCGTCGCGTCGTCGTTACAGGTCTGGGGATTGTCTCCCCCATTGGCAACTCAGCCGAAGAAGTCACCACCGCTCTGAAATCCGGCACCTCCGGCATCGTTGCCTCGGAGGAAATGGCCGAGCACGGGTTCCGTAGCCAGATCGCGGGGACGCTGAAGATTGATGTGGCCGAGCATGTCGACAAACGCCGCCTCCGCTTCATGGGGCCGGGTGCCGCCTATGCCCATATCGCAATGGAACAAGCGATCGCCGATGCAGGGCTGGAAGAAAGCGACGTCATTAACCCGCGCACCGGCCTGATTGCAGGCTCCGGCGGGCCGTCCACCTCTGCCATGTTTGCGGCACACCAGTCAGTTCTGAAAACCGGTGCAACCAAGCGGATCGGTCCATTTGCGGTTCCGAAATGCATGGGCTCAACCATTTCCGCTAACTTGGCGACCGCATACCAGATCAAGGGCATCAACTACTCGATTACCTCTGCCTGCTCGACCTCACTGCACTGCATCGGGGCCGCAAGCGAGCAGATCATGATGGGCAAGCAAGACGTCATGTTCGCAGGCGGCGGCGAGGAATTAGACTGGACTCTGTCCTGCCTGTTCGACGCGATGGGCGCGATGTCGTCCAAATATAACGACACGCCCACCCGCGCCTCCCGCGCCTTTGATGCGGACCGCGACGGCTTCGTGATCGCAGGCGGTGGCGGTATCGTTGTGCTGGAAGACCTAGAGCACGCCAAAGCGCGCGGTGCGAAAATCTATGCCGAAGTGACCGGTTTCGGTGCTACCTCAGATGGGGCAGACATGGTCGCGCCCTCGGGTGAAGGCGGCGAGCGCGCGATGCGTTTGGCAATGGGCTCCATCCCAGACGGCCGCAAGGTCAGCTATATCAACGCACACGGTACATCGACGCCAGTAGGTGACGTGGGCGAGGTCGAGGCCGTGCGTCGCGTCTTCGGCGAAGGCACGACGCCACCCATCAGTTCTACCAAGTCGATGACCGGCCACTCCCAAGGCGCCACTGGCGCACAGGAAGCCGTTTATTGTCTGCTGATGCTGAAGAACGACTTCATCGCGCCTTCGATCAATGTAGAGACGCTTGATCCGGCATTAAAGCCCGCCGAAATCGCCACTTCACTCGTGGAGAATGCCGGGCTGGACACTGTTATGACCAACTCCTTCGGGTTTGGCGGGACCAACGGGTCCATGTTGCTTTCAAAATTCGAGGGATAAGAAATGGCTGGATTGATGGACGGCAAGCGCGGCCTGATCATGGGGGTCGCCAATGAGCGGTCGATCGCGTGGGGGATCGCCAAGGCAATGGCCGAGCAGGGCGCAGAGCTGGCGTTTTCCTATCAGGGCGAAGCGTTCGGCAAACGCGTAGAGCCGCTCGCCGCTTCTCTTGGCTCCGACATTCTTGTGGATGTCGATGTGACCGACGACGACTCGCTGGATGCCTGCTTCAAAACGCTTGAAGACAAGTGGGGCAGCTTGGATTTCGTGGTGCACGCCATCGCATTCTCGGACAAGAACGAGCTGACGGGGCGCTTCATCAACACGTCGCGCGAGAACTTCAAAAACTCCATGGTCATCAGCTGTTACTCGCTGATCGACGTCGCCCGCCGCGCGGCTCCTTTGATGAAGGACGGTGGCACATTGTTGACATTGACCTATCAAGGGTCCAACCGCGTGACGCCGTTCTACAACGTCATGGGCGTTGCCAAAGCGGCGCTGGAATCCACCGTTCGTTATTTGGCCAACGATCTTGGCCCCGACGGCATCCGTGTCAACGCCATCTCCCCCGGTCCGATGAAGACCCTTGCCGGTGCGGCCATTGGTGGCGCGCGCAAGACCTTCCGCCAGACCGAAGCGAATGCACCTATGCGCGCAAACGCGACGCTGGAGGCCGTGGGCGGCACTGCGGTGTATCTGGCGAGCGATCAGGGCAACTGCACCACAGGCGAGATCATCCGCGTCGATGGCGGCTATCACGTGCTGGGAATGCCGCAGCCAGAAAACCTCTAAGCCCTTCCGGCGTTCAATTCCGCAGATTTTTGCCCCATCGGGTCAAGATGACGCCCATTCGCAGTCCTTCTTTGGCCACTTTATTCGGGTTTTGTACTCGCAGTTTGTTAAAGAAAGATCCGAATGCTGGTGCTATTTGCAACGCTCGTTTTGTGCTTGATGATGCTCTGCACGCTGCGGGGTGGGCTGGTGTCCAACCGCGGGCTCACCATCGTTGGCATGGATATCCAAGGCCTCGGTATGGGCGTGCTCGCCTTCGTGGCAGCCGCTTGGTATTTTGGCCCGCTCTACGGGGTCGCGATTGTTCTGTCGGTGATGATCCACGAGTTTGGCCATGTTGCCGCCTACCGGATCGCCGGCCATGACGATGCGCGGTTTCGCCTGATCCCGTTGATGGGCGGCGTAGCGATTTCGGATCGCGCGCCCGAAACGCAGGCGCACGATTTCTTCATCACGCTGATGGGCCCCGGCATCTGCCTCGCCCCTATGGCATTGGCCTATTCAATATCAGACATGGTCGCGCCGTTCTCTGCTGATGCAGCGGAGTTCCTTTGGGTCTTCGCAATCGTGACGGGTGCCTTGAACTTCTTCAACTTGCTGCCCTTCTGGCCTTTGGATGGCGGACGTTGCATGCGCATTTTGACCGACACTTTCGTGCCCGGTGCGACAAATTTCGTGACCATCGCGATGAGCGCGGCTTTGGCCGCTGCCGCAGTGGCAATGCAATCCATGGTTCTGTTCTTCTTCGCGATCCTCGGAGCACAGTCGCTGTTTACGTGGTCGGCCGCATGGACGCAGACCAAACGGCTGACTAAGGCACAAGGCCTGATCGCCTTGGGGGCTTATCTGTTTACGGTGGGTGCCCATTTCTGGGGTGGTTTCACAATGTTGGCCCGCTACCTTTAGGCGTTTTCCTCTGTCTTGGGCTGTGCCAAGCTGCCCTCAACGACGGAGGAGTTTCCATGCCAATTACCACCTGTGTTTTTGATGCCTATGGCACGCTGTTTGACGTGTCCGCCGCAGCCCGCCTCGCGGCTGAGGAGCCGGGTCGCGACAAGCTGGCTGCGTGCTGGCAGAAGGTCGCAAATGACTGGCGTCTCAAGCAGTTGCAATACACATGGTTGCGTGCGGTGACCGGTGACCATGCTGATTTCTGGGACGTGACCCAGAACGGGCTGGATTGGGCGATGGAAGCAAACGGTCTCGAAGATCCAGAACTGCGGGAACGTCTTTTGGCCCTCTACTGGGAGCTGCGCGCCTACAAGGAAGTCCCCTTCATGTTGGCACATCTGAAAGCGGCAGGGATGAACACGGCCATTCTGTCCAACGGCTCCCCCAATATGCTGGACGGTGCCGTCTCTTCCGCTGGAATTGGCGAGAACCTTGATGATGTTCTGTCTGTTGAGGATGTCGGGGTCTTCAAACCACATGCGTCGGTCTATGATTTGGTGGGCAAGCGCTTCGACTGCTCAAAAGACGAGGTGCTGTTCGTGTCATCAAACGGTTGGGATGCCGGATGCGCGACGGGCTATGGCTTCACCACTGCTTGGGTGAACCGCGCCGGAGAGCCGATGGATCGCCTGCCGTGGAAACCTGCTCATGTCCTAAGTGACCTCACCACGATCCCAGAATTGGCAGCGTCACTATGAGCAAGTTTACCGCCGCGGACGGCATTTCGCTGCATTACTCTGACGAAGGCGAAGGGCTACCCGTCCTGTGCCTCGCGGGTCTCACTCGCAACGGGTCGGACTTTGACTACGTCGCGCCGCATCTGAAAGGTGTCCGCCTCATCCGCATGGACTATCGCGGGCGCGGGCAGTCCGATTGGGCCGACCCGTCGACCTACACCTTGCCGCAAGAGGGTCAGGACGCACTGGCATTGCTGGACCATCTGGGCATCGAGAAAGCCGCCATTCTGGGAACCTCGCGCGGAGGGATCATCGCGATGGGGCTTGCCGCCGCGGTCAAAGACCGCCTGCTTGGGGTATGCATGAACGACATCGGCCCCGAGATCGCAGAGCCTGGGTTGGAAGCGATCAAAGGCTATCTGGGTCGACGGCCCAACTTTAAAACCTATGACGAGGCGACATCCCAACGCGCCAAGCTTATGGCGGGGTTCGAGGGAGTGCCTGAAACCCGCTGGCGCGAAGAGGCGCAGAAACACTACATCGAGAAACCGGACGGCTTGGATATCAACTATGACCCAAAGCTGCGGGATGGTGTGCTGTCAGGCCCTCAGAACCTGAACCCCGACCTATGGCCGTTCTTTGATGCTTTAGCAGGTTTACCGCTGGCACTTATACGTGGGGCAAACTCGGACCTGCTGACGCCAGAGACCACAGCCGAAATGGTGCGCCGTAGGCCCGACATGCTGGTGGCAGAGGTGCCGGGACGCGGCCATGTGCCATTCCTTGATGAACCCGAATCCCTATTGGTGATCAAAGCTTGGCTACAGGAAATGCAATGAACATTGAGATGATCGAAGCCGCTGCCCAGCGGATCAAAGGCCACGCAAGGCGCACCCCGTTGCTATCATCGCCCTTCGTGGACGAAATCGCGGGGCGGCGGGTTTTTGTCAAACCCGAAGCCTTGCAGCATACAGGGTCGTTCAAGTTTCGCGGTGCTTGGTCGGCGGTTTCGTCGCTCACTGACAATGCCCTAAAAGCTGGCGTGATCGCATTCTCGTCCGGCAACCACGCACAGGGCGTAGCACTGGCAGCGCGAGAACACGGCACCAGCGCAGTCATCGTTATGCCTGCCGATGCGCCGGCGATGAAGATAGACAATACGCGCGCCTTGGGTGCGGAGGTCGTGCTTTATGATCGCGCCACTGAAGATCGCGACGAAATCGGGCAGCGGCTCGCAACCGAACGCGGCCTGACCTTAATCAAACCATTTGACGAGCCTTTGGTGATTGCGGGCCAAGGAACCGTCGGGTTGGAAATCGCCGAGCAAGCCGCGGAGCTTGGCGCACATGCCCGCGAAGTTCTGGTGTGCTGTGGTGGCGGCGGGCTGACCTCCGGCATCGCTCTGGCGCTGGAAGCCAGGGCCCCTGATCTTCGTGTGCGCCCCGTGGAGCCAGCGAATTTCGACGACGTGACCCGCTCGCTCGCAGCAGGGGAGATCAAACGCAACGCCAGCTTATCCGGTTCCATCTGCGACGCGATCATCACGGCTCAGCCCGGCGACGTCACTTTCCCGATCCTCAGCCGTCTGTGCGGACCGGGCATCGTAGTGCCCGACGAAGACTGTCTGCGCGCAATGGCAGTCGCCTTCGCGCGGCTGAAAGTTGTGCTGGAACCAGGGGGCGCGATCGCACTAGCGGCGGCCTTGTATCATGGCGACAAGATCGAAGGTGACGACGTCATCGCAGTGGCATCCGGTGGCAATGTGGATGCGGAAATGTTCCAGATGGCTTTGGCCAAATACGGGGGCGACGTGTGACCGATTTTACCATCGCAAGCTTCAACGTCAAAAACCTGATCGGGCCAGATCAGGAGTATTATCGGTTTGAAAAATATACGCCGGAAGAGCATGCGTGGAAAGAAGACTGGCTTGCTGATCAGGTCTTTACCTTAAACGCGGACATCGTGGGCTTTCAGGAAATATTCGACAAAGCCCCGCTGCAAGATGTGATTGCGGAAGCAGACCGCCGTGGCACCGCGTCCAATGAAGATACGGTGCCGGATCGCAGCAAACGCTACGCCCGCAAAGCGATTTTTCGAAAACTGGCTTACCGCGACTATTCCGAGGCGCATCTGGCCTTCGCCCCCAATATAAATGACGGGGAGCCGGGGGAGCGCCGCCCCGGGCTTGCGATCCTGTCGCGCTTTGGATTTGTCGGGAAGCCTGAGGTGATCCAAGAGGTTGACCCCGACTTGGTAATTCCGTTCGCAATGATGGGTGACGGGGATGGCGGATCGTTCCGGCTTGACCGTCTGTCGCGACCGATCCTGAAGGCCCGCATACCTGTCGGGTCCCAAATCGTTACGGTTTTTAACTGTCACCTGAAATCAAAACTTGGCGAATTTACCCGCCCAAAAGAGGGAGGGCAGTCACCGGAGGTTGATTTGGTCAATTACGATCCGGTGGGTCGGGCGCTCGGTTCGCTCCGTGCTGCCACACGCCGGATGGCCGAGGCTTGGGTGCTGCGTCAACTGATCGTCGAAGAGATTAACAGCGGCATCCCTGTCATCGTTCTGGGCGATTTCAACGACAGCGAGAACGCCGTTAGCTCTGAAATTATTGCTGGTGAACGCCCGTTCAAAAACTACGCATGGATGCGCCGCCACGACGCAAAGTCGGCCAGCGACCGCTACACCGACGCCGAGAACGAGATCATTCAGAACAAGATCAAAGCCGTGCGCCTAGAGAGCTGCGAGAAGCTGTTCGTCCGGAAATCCTTGCGCGACATGGTTTATACCTCCGCGTTTGGTGGGGTTTTCGAAAGCATCGATCAGATTTTGCTGTCGCGTCACTTTACCGGCGGATCGGACCAAATCGGGGAGATGTCTTACTTCTCGGTCTTCAACGATCATCTCACCGACGGCTCGCATGATGAGGCACCTTACAACAAGCTCGCCTCGGACCACGGTCAAATCATGGCGCATCTGCGGCTATGGGACGCGTAAGCGCAAGAGCCACGACGCTCCACGCGACAAGCATCAAGCCCATTGCCAACAGGAAAGCAGCACCCGGTAAGAAGAACAGTGCGCCCTCGCCAGTGAAGTACGAGAACACGCGGGTGAAGACCAACGGTGCAAAGATCATGCCAAGCGCGTTAATCGACGACATCACTCCCAACAGCTCGCCTTGCTGATTATCCGCCGCACGGCCCGACATGACGGCTTGCAAGGCAGGGCCAACCACTGCGCCGAATGCAGCCAATGGGGTCAGCGCCAGCAAAACCCAGCCGTCCGAAATGAAGGCCATCATTGCCAAGGTAAAGGCGTTATAGACCAAGCCCCAGTAGACGGTCCGTGCCTCACCGAGTTTGGCAATGACCCAGCGGATAAGCACAGCTTGGGTAATCGCCATGGATACTCCGTAAATCGCGAGTGATCCCCCGATCATTCCGGGCGACCAGCCGAAACTGGCGGCTGTGTAATAGGCCCAGATTGCGGGGTAGACCATGTTGCCGATCTGGTAGAAGAAATACACCGACAGCAATGCGCCAAGGCCGGGCAGGGCGGTGATCGCTGCTAAACCACCGATCGGATTGGCCCGCCTCCACTCGAACGGGCGCCGTTTTTCGGGGGTGACGGTTTCGGGCAGGACGAAATACCCGAACAGAAAATTGGCACCTGCAAGGATCGCTGCGGCCCAAAATGGTGCACGCGGTCCAAGCTCTGCCAACAGCCCCCCGACGACAGGCCCTAGAACAAAGCCAATGCCAAAGGCCGCGCCAATAAGTCCGAAGTTCTGGGACTTTTTCTCTCGCGGGGACACATCCGCCATATAGGCATTGGCTGTGGCGTGGGTCGCCGCGGTAAGGCCGCCAATGATCCTGCCGATCAATAGAAGCCAGATTGTACCGGCCAGCGCCATCAGGACGTAATCCAGCGCCATCGTGGCATTCGAGACCAACAGCACGGGACGACGGCCAAACCTGTCCGAAAGTGAGCCAACCGTAGGCGAGAACATGAACTGCATTAGCGCAAACACAGCGGACAGGATGCCCCCCCAGATTGCTGCGCCGGATATGTCGGTGTGGCCTACATCCTGAATAAGCTGCGGCATCACTGGAAGGATCAGACCAATGCCCATGGCGTCGATCAGAACAGTAATCAGGATAAAAGTGATCGGCAGATTGCGCGTCATAGCGGCCTACATGGCCTTACCCCGCCTGCGAGGCAAGGTTTACGTATGGCCAATATCACTCAAGAATTGTGTCAGAAGCGTCGCATAAATATCTGGCTGTTCAACACAAGGCAGGTGTCCCGCGCGGCGGATCAGCTTGAACTGGCTGCCAAGGATCAGGTCCGCTGTTTCGCGCACCAGATCGGCAGGTGACGCGCCATCGTCACTGCCCGCAATGGCCAGCGTAGGCAGTTTGAGCGCTGCTGTCGTCGTGTAGAAGTCAGTGCCTGCGATTGCCGCACACGCCCCAAGGTAGCCCTGCTGCGGCGTGTCGGTCAGCATCTTGCGCCAATTCGCGAGTTCTGGCGTCTTGCGAAACGCGGGGGAAAACCACCGCTCCATCACCGCGTCCGCCATGCCTTCAATTCCGCCAGCCTCGATCATGGCCATTCGGTCTTGCCACATTGCTGCGTTGCCCATCTTGGCGGCCGTGTTGGACAGCACCAGTGCACGGACCTGATCCAACCGCTTGGTCGCCAGCCCTTGCGCGATCATGCCGCCGATGGAGAGGCCCACGAACACGCAGTCGCGGACCTTCAAATAATCCAGCAAAGCTTCAGCGTCGCGGATCAGCATTCCCATGGAATAGGGCGCGTCCGGCACGTCTGATGCTCCATGCCCACGCATGTCATAGCGGATCATACGCAAGTTTTGCGGCAGCAACGGGATCACTTTGTCCCACAAAGCGATTGACGTGCCCAAGGAGTTCGAAAAGACAACGGGCGCGCCGTTCGGGTCGCCGTCCTCGACGACGTTTAGCGTGATATGTCCTAGGTCTATCTGCATCATAAACGCCTTTCGGTATGTCCGAACTTTTCTAGCGGGAAGCATAAACCAGAACGAAAATGACCGACAGATGCGGAAATTTCGAATAACGCTCTTGCGAAACGTCAACTTCGCAGGTTGTCTTCCGGAACAACATTTCCCGAGGGCCACCCATGACCAAAATCAAAGCCGCTGTTTGCCACGAGTTCGGCGCCCCACTTCGTATCGAAGAGGTAGAGCTTCGTGCTCCTCAGGCCGGCGAAGTTGAAGTGGACCTTGAGGCCTGCGCAATCTGTTTCTCCGACATCTCATATCTGGACGGCGGCTGGGGCGGTAACTTACCCGCGGTCTATGGTCATGAGGCCGCTGGCCGCGTCTCGGCGCTGGGCGAGGGAGTCCGCGGACTGGAAGTCGGTGACACGGTGCTGGTGACATTGATCCGGTCCTGCGCGACATGCACGCCGTGTGCCTCTGGTGTTCCAACCCAATGCGCCACGCCCTATGACCGCATGGCGGGCCCTCTGTCCATGCCGGATGGCAGCGCCTTGGAGCACGGGATGGCGTGTGGCGCCTTTGCGGAACGTGCGGTGGTGGACCAAAGCCAGATCGCTAAAATCCCTGACGCGATGCCAATGGACGCGGCATCGTTGCTGTCTTGCGGGGTCGTCACCGGGGTTGGCGCTGTGGTCAACACGGCCAAGGTGCGTCCTGGGCAGAACGTGGTTGTAATCGGGGCAGGTGGCGTAGGATTGAATGCGATCCAAGGCGCAGCCATTTCGGGCGCAGCGCGGATCATCGCTGTTGATATGACCGCCGAAAAGCTGGAAGTCGCCAAAGAGTTCGGCGCGACCGATGGCGTTCTGGCCACTGATCCGAAGCCATGGGCGCAGGTGGCCGAGATCACCGGCGGTCGCATGGCTGATGCGGTGATGGTCACGGTCGGCGCGATCCCAGCCTTCGAGAGTGCGCCGCGCTTCCTTGGATCGGGTGGGAACATGTATCTTGTAGGCATGCCCCATTCAGGCCAGACAGCCAGCTACGAGCCCGTGATCTTCGGCGCGTTGGCTCAAGGGATGAAAGGCACAAAGATGGGCGATGTCGTGCTGAAGCGCGACATCCCTTGGCTGGTGGACCTTTACAGTCAGGGACGCCTGAAACTTGACGAACTGGTCTCCGGCCGCTGGTCGCTTGACCAGATCAACGAGGCGATTACCGACACGCGCTCCGGCGCGGCACGTCGCAATGTGATTATGTTCAAATGAAACTCCAGAACCTTCAGATCATCGTAACATCCCCTCCGGCGCCGGGCTGGGGCGGGCAATATTGGATTTTCGTCAAGCTGACGACAGCCTGCGGCATTGAAGGCATTGGAGAGGTTTACGCCTCCGCTGTTGGACCTGACGCAATGCGCGCGGTGATCGAGGATGTCTTCGGGCGGCACATGGAGGGGGAAAACCCCGAGAACGTCGAGTTGATGTTCCGCCGCGTGTATTCTTCCGGCTTCACTCAAAGGCCGGACCCGACTGTGATGGGCGCGTTTTCCGGTTTGGAAATGGCATGCTGGGATATCCTTGGCAAAGCGCGTGACCGGCCGGTATGGGCCTTGCTTGGCGGCAAGATGAACCCGAAAATCCGCGCTTATACCTATCTTTACCCGCTGCCCCATCATGATTTGACCGAGTTCTGGACCTCGCCCGAAATGGCGGCAGAGGCAGCCGTGGACGCGGTCAATCGCGGCTATACTGCGGTGAAATTCGATCCTGCCGGTCCCTATACGATCCACTCCGGCCATCAGCCCGCGATGTTCGACATCTCGCTCTCTGTGGCATTTTGCAAAGCCATTCGCGAGGCCGTCGGCGACCGCGCGGATTTGCTGTTCGGCACGCATGGGCAGTTCAACACATCGGGTGCGATCCGTCTGGGGCAAGCGATAGAACCCTATTCACCCCTATGGTTCGAAGAGCCGTTGCCACCGGACAACCCACTGGAATTCGCTGAGGTCGCAAAGGCCGTGCGCATCCCAATTGCGGCGGGCGAACGCCTCACGACAAAGGCAGAGTTCGCAACCTTGCTGCGCACCGGCGGGGTAAAAATCCTTCAACCTGCTTTGGGTCGGGCAGGTGGCATTTGGGAGATGAAGAAGCTCGCCGGATTGGCCGAAGTCTTCAACGCTGAAATGGCCCCGCACCTCTACGCGGGGCCCGTCGAGTGGGCAGCGAATATCCATCTGGCGACGTCGATCCCCAACTTGCTGATGTGCGAGACCATTGAGACGCAGTTCCATGCGGATCTGATCGGCAGCGCATTGAAGGTCGAGAACGGCTACATCACGCCGCCGGAAGCGCCCGGTTTAGGTGTCGTGTTGAACGAGGAACTGGCGTTGCAAAATCCGTTCACCGGCACGGGGCTGCATTTGCAGATGCAGGAAGAGCCCTGCGACTACCAAAATGGTAATGCATTCGCCGGTGGGGCACCGCTCAAGGCTTAGAGTTTTCGTGCTCCAAGCGCTGCTTTGCAATGGTTTCGTTCTGCTCGGCTTTCAGGCTGTCCGACAGGCTTGCTTCGACATAGTTCAGATGCGCCTCCACAGCGGCACGGGCGCCGTCTTCGTCGCGGGCAAGAAGGGCTGTGTTGATGGCGCGGTGCTGTTCCAGCAACGTGTCGCGGGTGGTGCGTTGTTTGAACATCATCTGGCGGTTGTAGAACACGCCTTCGCGCAGCATCTGGAACATCGCGCGCATCATGTGCAGCATGATGACGTTGTGGCTGGCCTCAATAATCGCAAGGTGAAATTCGGCGTCAAGTTGCGCTTCTTCTGCGGGGTTCCGTTTGGCATGAGCGACCTCCATCTTGCGGTAGATGGTGTCGACCACTTTCAGATCGGTATCCGACCCCAGCCGCGCTGCACGGGCAGCTGCTAGCCCCTCCAGATCGCGGCGGAAGGATATATAGTCAAAGACGGCTTCCTCATGGTCTGCGAACAACTGTACCAAAGCGTCTGAAAAGGCGGCACCAACCACTTCGGCGACATAGATTCCAGCACCTGCTTTTGTCGCCAGAAGCCCGCGCTCTTGCAGGTTGGCGACGGCCTCCCGCAGCGACGGGCGCGAGACCCCCATCTTGTCGGCGAGTTCGCGTTCTGACGGTAGTCGCTCGCCAGGTTTGAGAATGCCGCGCAGGATAAGAAGCTCAATCTGGCGCACAACGGCGTTCGATAGTTTTTCAGCTTCGATTTTTTTGAACGGCATGAATTCACCCTTTGAATTGGTAAATTTATATGACCAACCAAGGCGTTTCACAACAAAAAACGGCCCCGGATCAGGGGGCCGTTCTATGCTTGATGTTCGAAATCCTAAGCCGCGTTAGGGCGGATCACGATATCAACGCGGCGGTTTTGGGCGCGACCTTCCTCGGTCACGTTCGACGCGACAGGGCGCGTTTCGCCTTGCCCGTAGGACCGGATGCGCGACGGGGTGACGCCCGCATCCTCAAGGGTAAAGGCCACGGCTTGCGCGCGACGTTCCGACAGTTCGTAGTTGTAGCTGTCCGAGCCGGTGTCATCGGTGTGGCCGACAATGTTGACCGTCGTGTCGGGGTAGTCTTGCAAATTACCAGCGAGTGCGCGCAGGTCTGCCTGAAGATCATAACGCAGGTCAGAGCTGTTCACGGCAAACAGCAAGTCTTGCGGCATGGTGATCCGCAGCTCGTCGCCCGTGTTGACGATATCGATGTTTTCGTTCGGGATGTCGCGGCGCAAATCTTCGGCCTGCTTGTCCAGCTGGTGTCCAATCACGCCACCGGCTGCAGCACCAATGCCTGCGCCGACAATGCCCTTAAGCAGCTTGTTGTCATCACTGGATGCGCCAATCAGCCCGCCGACTGCGCCACCGATGATGGCGCCGGTTTGGGACTTGTTGGCTTGTGAAATGCTATCTGTAGTACATGCGCTGACAGCAAGCGAAACAGCCGCAAGGGCTGCGATAGGTTTGATCGTCATGGTACCTGCCTCGGTATGTGGGTCCCGCCTTTTCGGCGTGGGTTATGGGCAGATATTAGGCCAAATAGACGCGTCTGTTAAGGGGGAAGCGTTGGCCGGCGGAAACATGCCGCCGGCCTGTTCGTTTAGGAGTAGGGGCGAATGATAATTTCGACCCTACGGTTCTGTGCGCGGCCAGCGCTGCTGTCGTTCGACGCGATCGGCTGGCTTTCACCTTGGCCGCTGGTGCGCAGGCGTGCGCCCGAGACCCCGGCGTTGCGGAGCACGAAGGATACGGCTTCGGCGCGTCGCTCGGAGAGGTTCTGGTTGTAAGACGCATCGCCGGTGCTGTCGGTGTGGCCAACAATGATCACATCGCTGTTCGGGTAGTCATTCAGGTTGCCCGCAACGGCACGCAGATCGGCCTGAAGGTCTGGACGCAGGCGCGTGCTGTCCGTCGCAAATAGCAAGTCCTGGGGCAGCGTGACCCGCAATTCAGAGCCGGTATTCACCACGCCCACATTGTCGTTGCCAATGTCGCGGCGCAGATCATCGGCCTGTTTGTCCAGCTCGTTGCCGATGGCACCACCCACAGCGCCGCCGATGGCAGCACCGATGATGCCGCGCTCCAGCTTGTTGTCGGAAGTGGAGTTCGCACCCAACGCGCCACCGATGGCAGCGCCGATCAATGCGCCGTTCTTGGTGCGTTGGTTAGGAGTTGATGCCTCACAGCCAGCAAGGATCATCGCGGCGGCAGGCAGAGCAAGTAAAATAGGTTTCATGGATACAAGTCCTCTCTTGGCCGCACAGATGCGGCGCTTATGTTACTAACGTCGGCACTGCTGCATTTGTTTCAAGAGGACAGAATAAATCTCCGGCAGGTTCCCGCCGGAGATGTCACGGTATTGAAATACTTGGCGGTCAGGCTGCTGGTTACATGTCCGTTTTTGCGGCTTCATAAGCGAGCATGGCACGTTTGACGGGCAAGCCCCAATGATAGCCCCCAAGGCCGCCTGATTTGCGCAACGCGCGGTGGCAGGGGATAAGCCAGCTGATCGGGTTGCGCCCAACGGCGGTGCCGACCGCACGCACAGCCTTCTTGTGGCCCACTGTGCTCGCAATCTCCGAATAGGTGGTGACATGGCCGGTCGGGACGGCGAGCAAAGCCTCCCAAACCTTGATCTGAAAGGGCGCGCCGATCAGGTAAAGCGGCGGTTGCTCTGCACCGGCCGCATCCGCACCGAACGCGGCCATCGCCCAAGGGCGTAGCATCATCGGGTCCTCGACATAGGTCGCTTTGGGCCAGCGCCCGACCAGATCCTCCATCGCGGCGGCCTCGCCGGTTTCTGCGCCGAACGCGATGCCGCATATGCCCTTATCGGTCCCCATGACCAAAGCAGGTCCAAAGGGGCTTTCGAACCACCCCCAGAAAATTGTCAGACCCTCACCCTTACGGGCGAATTCGCCGGGGCTCATCGCCTCCCATTTGACAAACAAATCATGCAAGCGTCCGCTTCCTGAAAGCCCCACGGCGCCGGAGGTTTCCAGCATGGTGAACCGTTCCTCAAGCAGCGATTTTGCATGTCCGAGGCGCAGATATTGCTGCAGGCGGCCCGGCGAAACACCAGCCCATTTACTAAAAACCCTTTGAAAATGCGCAGAGCTCATTTGCATCTCTTGCGCCAGCTGGTCGAGCGAAAGGGGCCCGTCTTGATGTTGGTCAATCGCTTCGATGGCGCGTTTCACCAGACCGTAGTGATAGCTGGCTTCCGCGCGGGCAGCGTGGTCATGGGCGGTGATATGATCTGGGTTATGTTCCATGCACCCAATCTACGGTGCGAAATCAATCCTATCGACCCGCTTTTTGCGCTTTCTGAAAAGGGGCGCCGTTATCGTCGCCGATTGCCCGGTTCGGTGACGATCATGCTGGCCAAATCCAGCCCAAGTCCCTGCGCCTCCCACGGTTGGAGACAGCCTGTTGCAGGCCGGGTATGTACCGTGCGGTCAATGGCCAGCTTTCCAAGCTCGTCGGCGGCCTCGTCATCAAGGCAATCCGTCGCTTCCGGGGTCATTTGAAAGCTCTCCACCCAAAAGCCGTTTGCACGGATAACCTGCGGGCTGTTCAACACCAGCAGAGAACAGGACGTGGCACCGGGCGCGAGAGGCGCGAAGTGACCGGTCGCAGCCTCTAGATCGCAAGCCTCCGCAAGGACTGTGTCCAACCCAAAGTTCAACTGTATTTGCCAGCCGCACAGCAGGACACGATGGCGGGCAGCCAAAACGGTGACGGGCTGTTTGCGGCGGTCTGCGATAGGGCGTGGCGCCAGCCTGACTGCGGCGACGTCTTCAGGCGCATGACGCAGGCAGTCGCGCCCGATCCAGCGCACAGGTTGGAAGTCGCCCTGATAGGTTAGAACCCGATCGCCCGCACGAAGCCATTCCACGGGAATGTCGCCCTCATCACATGTAATCAGGGTGCCTGCGCCGAAACCCGATATTGGCAAACGCGCAGCCGCCGAGGGCCGGAAAAGACCTTCAGGCTCCATCGCGTCGGGTTTACGTAGTTCTGCCATCTCTACTCAATTAAGTTCGTGACAGGTCTGAATGCCGCCAAAAGGGTAAAGCGCCGCTGAATTGCGCCGCGACCTGTTTGTAAAACTTGAAAGAGTTGGCAGCCTCTTGCCCGCGCGAAGGCGACGGGGCATACCGCGCACATGACCACGCCCGCCAAACAGCTCGATTACCACACGATCCACGAGATTTTCTCGCGCTTCGCTGCGTCTGACCCCGAGCCCAAGGGCGAGTTGAACCACGTCAATGCCTACACCTTGGTTGTCGCTGTGGCACTTTCCGCGCAAGCGACCGATATCGGAGTGAACAAGGCGACCGAAAAGCTGTTCCAGATCGCCGACACCCCCCAGAAGATGCTGGATTTGGGCGAGGACGGGCTGATCGAGCACATCAAGACCATCGGCCTGTTCCGCAACAAGGCCAAAAACGTCATGAAGCTGAGCCGGATACTGGTGGACGAATATGACGGCGTGGTGCCGTCATCGCGCGCGGCACTCGTGTCGCTTCCCGGCGTTGGTCGCAAAACCGCCAATGTGGTGTTGAATATGTGGTGGCACTACCCGTCGCAGGCCGTGGACACTCATATCTTTCGCGTCGGCAACCGCACCGGCATCTGCCCCGGCAAGAATGTCGATGTCGTCGAACGCGCAATCGAGGACAACATCCCCGTTGAGTTCCAACAACATGCGCACCACTGGCTGATCCTGCACGGGCGCTACGTTTGCAAAGCCCGCAAGCCCGTCTGTAACAACTGCATCATCCGCGATCTCTGCACCTCTGAGGACAAAAACTATGAGTAAGAAATTCCAAGTCGTCGGCATCGGCAACGCTATGGTCGACGTGCTGTCCTCCACCTCTGACGCCTTTCTGGCCGATAATGGCATCGAAAAAGGCATTATGCAGCTCACCGATCGTGCGCGCGGCGTGGAGCTGTATGGCCTCATCGGGCCAGCCAAGGAAATCTCCGGCGGATCGGCTGCCAACACCATTGCGGGCATCGCCCATCTGGGCGGAGACACGGCCTATGTTGGCAAGGTTAAGGACGACCAGCTTGGCGCTATCTTTGCTCACGACTTGCGGGCGCAAGGTGCGGTCTACGAGACTCCGCTCGCACCTGCGTCGCACGAGGCCGAAACTGGCCGCTGCATCGTTCTGGTGACCCCGGATGGGGAGCGGTCGATGAACACCTACCTCGGTGTGACCGAGTTCCTTGGACCCGAGGATATCGACGACGCGCAGATGGCGCAGGCTGAATGGATTTATCTTGAAGGCTATCGCTTCGATGGCCCGCAATCTGTCGCCGCGTTTGATAAGGCGATTGCCGCCTGTACAGGGGCCGGTGGCCGTGTATCGCTGACCTTGTCTGACCCGTTTTGCGTGGGCCGTCACCGCGAAGCGTTCCGTGCACTGATCCAAAACCACATAGATCTTTTGTTCTGCAACCGCGCGGAAATGCTGTCGATGTATGAGACGGATGACTTCGACGTCGCCTTGGCCAGAGCCGCCTCCGAGGTCGAAATCGTCGCCTGCACAGATGGTGAGGACGGCGCGCATGTGCTGTCGCACGGCCAGCGCTGGCACGCGCCGGCCATGCCGGTGCAGATCGTTGATGCAACGGGCGCGGGTGATTTGTTCGCTGGTGCGTTTCTTTGGGCGCTTACCAACGGGCACGACTTGGCGACCTGCGGGCGCATGGGATGCGTCGCGGCGTCCGAGGTTATATCGCACATAGGAGCGCGGCCCGAGGCCGATCTGAAGGCCTTGTTCAAGCAGCAAGGTTTGCTCTGAAACCCGAAAGCGCGCGCCTCGGACGATAACCGGGCGCCGCGCATTGTCAGCCCTACCGCATCGAAGCGCGGTTCTAGCGGTGTTCAGGCGCGCTTTAGTGTCGAGACAGAGAACAACTCGGAGGGGTGGAGCACCAAATCCAGCCCCAGCTTCAGGCAGACCCCGAGAACGAGCAACGCCAACAGAATGCGGAGCTGTTCAGCTTTCAGCCGCAGGCCGATACGAGCACCGATCTGTGCGCCGACCACGCCGCCTACGAGCAGCAAAACAGCCAGCATAGTATCGACCGTGTGGCTGTTATAGGCGTGCATCATCGTGGTGTAGGCCGATACGAAGAGGATTTGGAAGAGCGAGGTGCCGACCACGACTTTGGTGGGCATTCCCAGGATATAGATCATCGCAGGTACGACAACGAAACCGCCACCGACGCCCATAATTGCTGAAAGCACACCCACAAAGAAGCCGACAAGTAAGGGTGGGAAAATCGAAATATAGAGGCCTGACGAGCGAAAGCGCATTCGCAACGGCATGGCATGAACCCAACCGCCGCCGGCGCGCTTGCGTTTTGGCCTGGGGCCTTGCGCCTTTGATTTGCGTATGGCGTTCAGGCTTTCGATGAACATCAACGCGCCGATCAACCATAGGAACACGACGTAAAAGAGATTGACCAGAAGGTCGACCTGCCCAAGCTCAAGCAACATACTGAATATGTAGACGCCAACCGTTGAGCCTGCGAGGCCGCCGATCATTAACGCCGTGCCCATCGGAAAATCGACCGTTCGGCGGCGGATATGCGTCAGGATCGCTGAGAACGACGATGCGACGATTTGGTTGGCCGATGTGGCGACGGCGACAGCGGGTGGTATTCCAATGAAGAACAGGAGCGGCGTAATCAGGAAACCGCCGCCCACCCCGAACATGCCCGAGAGCAGACCGACAATCAGTCCGATAGACAAAAGAAGCGGACCGTTCACCGAAACTTCGGCTATGGGCAGATATATTTCCATTGGTCCCGAACTTGCGGCGTTGGATGCATGTCGCACCTACGCCCAAGCCATCACAGGATCAAGTGGCCGGGTCGACCTTGCCGGACACTTAGTCGCCCAGCTTGGCGTGCACTTCGTCCAAGTCGATCTCCCCGATGGGCATCTTGTTGCCCGGGTTCTCGAAGTCATATTTGAACAGGTTGAAGTCACGCTTGTAGATCTCATAGACCAGATGCATCGACAGGTCGTCGAAGTAGTCTTCGATCGGGTGGGCGCGTTTCGGGCCGTGGCCTTCGCTTTCGTTGAAACGCGGGATCGTCGCCACATCCACCTTATGCTTGGTCTCCACAGCATCCATCACCGACTGCATGCCTTCATTGAAAGTCTCGGTGAAGAAGATGTTGTCATAGCGCCCGCCATTCACAATGAAGGTCGAGATATGGCCGGACATCGCGGACCAGTGGATGTCAGGGTCCATCGGACGGCGCCAGCGGATGGTGTCACGCGCAAACAGCAAGAATCGGCGGAACGACTCGATCTGGTCAAACTCGAAACCGGTATCCGGGTCACCGACTTCGATCCCGTATTTTTGCACGAGCAGCGGCACGAGATTGCCGCGGTAACGTTTGCCGTTGCGTTGAATGCCGCAAATCTTGTCGAAGAACGACGACAGGATGCGTCCATAGGGGTTGCGCACGCAGGTGAACGAATAGCTCTTGTGAGATTTCACGTTCTTTTCGATCTTCGGCTGGCTGGCCTCGATGGCCCATTTATGCATCTTTCCAGTGGCATCGTGGATGTCACCGTCAAAGAAATCACCGTGGTCCGAATAATACATGATTTGGCCGATGGACGAGCATGCGCATTTGGGCACCACACGGTACACCATGCTCTCGCTTTCCGTCATCCAGGTTCCTGGAAACCCCATACTGCAGTCCTCGTTCTTGTACCAACTGGCCGATTGTTTACGTTTTAGCCACAATTGCGCCTACAAATGCAATCTCAGACTGTTTAAGCAACAGTAGCTAAGGTTATGTAGGCAAACCTAAAAGAGTTTTAAGACGGGACCGGGGTTAATATCCAGATGGCAAAAATCGCCTTCATTCTGCTGTGTCATAAAGACCCCGGTGCGATTATCGATCAGGCGGAGCGTTTGACTGCGGCCGGTGACTGCATGTCGATTCACTTCGATGCCAGTGCTGATTCCGTGGCCTACAAACAAATTCGTGACGCCCTCGACGACAATCCTAACGTGGCATTTGCCAAAAAGCGCATCAAATGCGGTTGGGGGGAGTGGTCTTTGGTTCAGGCGACCCTTCACGCGATGAGCGCAGCCGTAGAAGCATTTCCGCGCGCTACACATTTTTACATGCTGTCGGGCGACTGTATGGCGATCAAGTCCGCCACCTATGCGCATGAGTTTCTGGATTCCAGCGATGTGGACTACATCGAGAGCTTTGACTTCTTCGCGTCGGACTGGATCAAAACTGGGATGAAGGCTGACCGCCTGATCTACCGTCATTGGTTCAACGAACGGGCACGCAAATGGCTGTTCTACACATCCTACGAGTTGCAAAAAAAGCTAGGGTTCACCCGGGAGATTCCGTCCGACCTGCAAATGATGATCGGTTCGCAATGGTGGTGCTTGCGGCGGCGCACTGTGGAATGGGTGCTGGATTTTACCCGTGACCGCCCCGATGTCATGCGCTTCTTCAAAACGACATGGATCCCCGACGAGACGTTTTTCCAGACACTTGTGCGCCACTTGGTGCCCTCCGCCGAAATCAAAACACGCACGCTGACCTTCTTGATGTTCACCGACTACGGGATGCCGGTGACATTCTATAACGATCACTATGACCTGCTGCTCAGTCAGGATTTCCTTTTCGCACGCAAGGTGTCCCCGGACGCGTTGGAGCTGAAAGAGCGGTTGGGTGATCTCTACGCGTCCGAGCGGATGGATTTCCAAACCTCGAACGAGGGGCTGACGCTGTTCAAGTTTCTCACCGGACGGGGCCGGATTGGTCGGCGCTTCGCCCCGCGCTTTTGGGAACGCGAAAGCTCGCTTGGCCGGGAGCGGGAGCTGATGGTCATCGCCTGCAAGAAATGGCACGTGGCCAAACGTCTTCTCAGTCGCATTCTGGACCACACGCAGCTTAAGGGCGCGGAATACCTGTTCGACGAGGAAGGGTCCGTTCTGCCTGATCTTGGCGGTATCCAGACGACACTTGATAAACGAACACGGCACCGTCGTGCCCTTATGCGGCTGCTCTATGATCACTACGAGCAAAACCGCATGGTGATCTGTCTTGACCCGTCCAATCTGGACCTGTTGACCGATCTGTTCTCGGACAACTCAACCACGCGCCTGCTAGAGATCGAATGCCGCTTCGAGGATGAATACCTGCTCGGCCACGCCAAACGGGTGGGGCTGGCCGGTGAAATGACACCTCAGGACACGATCGACCGCTTGCTGCCCACCGTTCGGCAGAACTTCCTGTTCGAGAGCGATCAAATCAAGGACGCTGACTTTCCGAACTATTTCAAAATATCCGAAAACGTGCACCGCAGTGAGAACATTGCGCCTTTGATGGCTTTCCTTGATGTATCCGAGGAAAAAGCCAGAGAAATATTGAACATCGACTATCTGTTTGAGGACTAACCCCATGGCCTACGCCTATGACGACCAAAACATCTTCGCGAAAATCCTGCGCGGTGAGATTCCCAACGACACAGTTTACGAAAACGGTCAGGCGCTGGCCTTCCGTGATATTTCCCCTGCTGCGCCGACCCATGTTTTGGTGATCCCGAAAGGGCCTTACGTGTCGATGGACCACTTCACCCAAGAGGCGTCCGAGGAGGAATTGGTCGGCTTCATGCGTGCCATTGGCGAGGTGTGCCGCCTCGAAGGCATCAGCGACGAAGGCTTCCGTGCGATTTCCAACACCGGCCATAACGGCGTGCAAGAGGTGCCGCATCTGCATGTGCACATCATCGGCGGTCGTCCCCTTGGCAGAATGTTGATGAAGCCAGCCTGATAGCTCGCGCGGACCGTCTAACCCCTCAGTCTTCTGCGCTCGGGCGTTGAGCTAGGACGCAGCTTTCTTGGGTCCGCATCGCCGCCGCGTGAGTCTTGACGGACTCCGTAGATCTTCCGCTACAGCATCGAACAGCAAAAGCGCGATAATTCACATGTCGTCCCTGACAAATTTCCCAACGCACAACCCTCAGTCGGCTCTTGTAGGGACGGGTGGGGGCGTTATGATTGCGCCCTCGGATTTACTCTTGGAATGGGACGATTCACGATGGCCACCGCTGCCCCTGAGACTGTTTATGTGGACACCACGCGCGTCGCGTGTGACGGCGGCGAAGGGGCATTGGGCCACCCGCGCGTTTGGCTGCAAATCCCCGAAGCCACCGGCTTTGTGGAATGTCCGTATTGCGACAAGAAGATCGTCCACAAGGATTTTGAGGGCAAGGTCTAGTGGGTTTTGGCAAGGGCTGCCATCTTCACCTGATTGACGGCTCCGCCTTTATCTTCCGCGCCTACCATGCTTTGCCACCGCTGACGCGCAAATCCGACGGGTTACCGATTGGGGCGGTGTCGGGCTTCTGCAACATGTTGCAGCGCTATGTTGACGGCAATACCGGCCCCGACGCCCCGACCCACGTCGCGGTGATCTTCGACAAGGGCAGCCACACGTTCCGCAACGACATGTATGACCTCTACAAAGCCAACCGCGAGGCTTTGCCAGAGGATTTGCGCCCGCAAATGCCGCTCACCCGTGAGGCGACGATCGCTTTCAACATCGCCTGCGAAGAGATGGAAGGCTATGAGGCTGACGACATTATCGCGACGCTGGCAGTTCAGGCCCGCGAATTGGGCGGTCGTTGCACGATCATCTCCAGCGACAAGGACTTGATGCAGCTTGTTGGTGGCGGTGTCGAGATGCTCGACGCCATGAAGAACAAGGTGATTGGAGTTGAAGGCGTTGAGGAGAAATTCGGCGTCGGCCCCAACCGCGTGGTCGATGTGCAAGCGCTCGCCGGCGACAGCGTTGACAACGTGCCGGGTGCGCCGGGCATCGGGGTCAAAACCGCCGCCCTGTTGATCAACGAATACGGCACGTTGGAAGAACTGCTCGACCGCGCCGAAGAGATCAAGCAGCCCAAACGCCGCCAAGTCCTGATCGAGCATCGCGCGCAGATCGAACTGTCCAAACGCTTGGTGCAGTTGGATGAAAATACGCCGCTGACCTTCTCGATCGACGATCTCGAGGTGCGCGACCCCGATCCTGACAAACTGCTCGAATTCCTCGCGAAGATGGAATTCCGCACGCTGTCCAAACGGATTGCCGACAAGCTGGGCGCCGAGGCACCTGTGATCGAAGACACGGCTCCGCCCGCCGCCGACGCACCGGAAATGCCGGAGATGAAGGATGCAACCTACGAGACGGTGCGCACCGCGTCCGAGCTGCAAAATTGGATCGATCTTGCCTATGAGCACGGCCATGTCGCCGTGGACACGGAAACCACCGGTCTGAACGAAATGATCGTTGATCTGGTTGGCATCTCACTTTGTGTGAACGCGGGGCACGCCTGCTATATACCGCTGGCCCATAAAGACGGCAGCGACGATTTGTTCGGCTCCGACGCGCCCGCCGAGGGGCAAATGCCGCTGCAAGAGGCGCTCGATCTGCTGAAGCCAATGCTGGAGGATGAAAGCATCCTCAAGATCGGCCAGAACATGAAATACGACGCCAAGATTTTCCACCGCTACGGGGTGGATTTGGCCCCTTTCGACGACACAATGTTGATCAGCTACGCGCAGCATGCGGGCTTGCACAATCACGGCATGGATGCGCTGTCCGAACGCTATCTGGGTCACACGCCGATCCCGATCAAATCGCTGCTGGGCACTGGCAAAAGCCAGATCACCTTTGACCGCGTACCAATTGACGAGGCCACGCCCTACGCCGCCGAAGACGCCGACATTACCTTGCGCCTGTGGCAAATTCTGAAGCCGCAACTTCACCAGAAAGGCGTCGCGACGGTTTACGAAACGCTTGAACGCCCACTGGTCCCCGTGCTGGCCCAGATGGAGCGTCACGGCATCAAAGTCGACCGCGATACCCTCAGCCGCATGTCCAACGCCTTCGCGCAGAAGATGGCGGGGCTCGAGGCTGAAATTCATGAGCTGGCAGGGCAGGACTTCAACGTCGGCTCCCCCAAGCAGTTGGGCGAAATCCTGTTCGACAAGCTGGAGCTTCCAGGCGGCAAGAAGGGCAAGACCGGGGCTTACTCCACCGGCGTCGATATCCTTGAAGACCTCGCGACAGAGCACGAGCTGCCCGGCAAAGTTCTGGACTGGCGGCAGCTCAGCAAGCTGAAGTCCACCTACACCGATGCGCTGCAAACCCACATCAACGCCGACACGGGGCGGGTGCACACCAGTTATTCCATCGTGGGGGCCAACACAGGGCGCTTGTCGTCGTCGGATCCGAACCTGCAAAACATTCCCGTCCGGTCCGAGGAAGGCCGCCGCATTCGCGAGGCGTTCGTCGCCGAACAGGGCAATGTGCTGGTCAGCTTGGACTATTCCCAGATCGAGCTGCGCATCCTCGCCCACGTCGCGGGCATCGACGCGCTGAAGCAGGCCTTCCGCGATGGTCACGATATCCACGCCATGACCGCGTCAGAGATGTTCGACGTGCCTCTGGATGAAATGACGCCAGATGTGCGCCGCAAGGCCAAGGCGATCAACTTCGGCGTAATCTACGGCATCTCCGGCTTTGGGCTTGCGCGTAACCTGCGCATCCCTCGGGCCGAGGCACAGGGGTTCATCGACCGCTACTTCGAACGCTTCCCAGGCATCCGCACATACATGGACGAGACCATCCAGTTCGCCAAAGACCATGGCTACGTGCAGACGCTGTTCGGGCGCAAGATTAACACGCCCGAGATCAACGCCAAAGGCCCCGGTGCGGGCTTCGCCAAACGCGCCGCGATCAACGCGCCGATCCAGGGCACCGCAGCCGACGTCATCCGCCGCGCCATGATCCGAATGCCAGATGCGATCAAGGATTTGCCTTGCAAGATGTTGCTTCAGGTCCATGACGAACTGATCTTCGAGGTGCCGGAAGGTTCCGTCGATCAAACCATCGAGGTGGTGCGCGACGTGATGGAAAACGCCTCCGATCCGGCGGTGAAATTCGATGTGCCATTGGTGGTGGATGCGGGGCAGGGCGCAAATTGGGCAGAGGCTCATTGAGCCAGCTTTCAGGCATATCATTACGGCCTGAACGCCCCGACGACACCCAAACCATCCGCACCCTGACGGAAGATGCATTTCGCCCCAAAGCGTTCAGCGACGGAACAGAAGGGGCATTGATCGAAGCATTGCGCAAAGCATCTGCTTTGACGATTTCGACCGTCGCCGTGGAGCGCGGAGAGATTGTAGGGCATGTCGCCTTCTCCCCCGCGACCGTGGGACAGCTTACGGATTGGTTTGCTCTTGGCCCGATTGCCGTGCGCCCAGACCGTCAGCGGTGCGGAATTGGCAGCCTGCTCATTCAGGATGGCATTGACCGCTTGCGGCGCGACGGGGCACAAGGCTGCGTCCTGGAGGGGGACCCAAACTACTACAGCCGTTTCGGCTTCGTTACGGATGCAGGGCTGACCTATGGCGGCGAATTTAGTCGCTTTATCCAAGTCGTCCGCTTTTCAGGGCCCGGTCCGGCAGGTGAGGTTCGGTTTCACCCTGCTTTCAGTGCATGATGCGCAGCAGGGCTGACGATCCTGTTCGATCCGCGAGGGCCGTCTAAGCAACCGCTCACCGGCGACACACGACATGCAAAAAAGCGGCAGCGTTGCCGTCAGCAGTCTGGGAACATGACCGCGACGACGGATGCTGCGGGCAACAGGCCGCCCACGTCGCGCGAGAGTTCGTCGAAGGCATGGCCAAGGAGTTCGCCAGTCTCGAAGTCGAATCTGTAGCGCTCGTACATGATCGCGGACGTCGGGCCGCCAAAAATCAACTCGGTGCTGAGGACCACAGTGGTCTCGTCACAATGTATCACCTCTTCAACAGAGCTCAGGTAGGGCAGTTTGCCAGCCTCCAGTTCGAAGGTGCTTTCATGTCGCCACCGACCATCCGCGGGGGCAAGAACGATCAGGCCAGTGTTTTCATCCTCGGTTTCGCGAAGTTCAGATGTCCAGTCGGGCGTCGTCAGCCTGAAAAAGGGTCGACCCTCATCAGGTTCCACCCAGCTACGCGTCGAAAGAATGGTCACCGTTTCGGCAGCCAATGGCAGGCCGCTCAAAAGGGTCAATGTGAGAGCGATCGTTCGGAGCATAACCTGTCCTATTGCTGGTTGCCTCTGGGGTTGCGCGCCAGCCTGTTGCTGTCGATGAGCGTGCGGTTGAAGCAGATCTTCTTGTAAGTTTCCGCGTCAAGCACGGCACGCATATTGTTATAGCGGTTGGTGAAGCCCACGTCGCCATCCCAGCGGTTCACGACTGTGGAAATGGCGTCGGCGGTCGCGCGAGACCCGCCGCGGTCGGCCGTCTGCCCCAAATTGTGTGACACCCAAAAGTAGATGCCAGACCGCACTGCATATTTCGGATCGGTTAGCAGCAAGTCGGGATTGGCCTCGAAATCTACTGTTTGGCCCCAAAGCCGCGCGTGACCGGTGGTGAAGTCGGCATAGTTGGCGCGCCCAGTCAGCTGCTTGATCCCGCGACCGCGATAGCGCCAGCCATCGCCCGAGGCGATATCGCCATTGCCGATGCGATTTGCGTAGGCGTGGTTGGCAATGGCTTCCTGATCGGCGGCATGGGCACTGCTGCGCCCGTGCAAATCCGCCATGGCGGGATTATTGCCATAATAGCTGAACTTGGCCTTAAGGACTGCCACGCGGTAGTTGAGGTTCTCGGATTTCAGGATCCGTCCCGCCGTCTCTTGGCGGCATTGGCCATGGAAATGGGCCAAACGGAATTCGCTGTCGAGCTGACCAAACCCGATAGCCCAGTTCAACTCCTTCGCGGCCACTTCCAACTCGCTGGCAGCCGCGCGGTCAAACACCGTCCCAACCATTGCCGCCGTGATGACTTCGCAAGTTTCGCAATTTCCGGTGGGGCAGTCGGCGTCGGCATTGGATGCAGCGCCCGCTGCGTCGGCCGGGCGCGCGGTCGGGCGTAGCGATTGCGAGGGCGCTTGTTCAGTAGGCCCCAGATCGGCAGGCCGTGCTTGCGGTCTCGGGATGGTCGTCACCGGAGCAGGAATGGCGTGTTCAGTCATGCTGCTCTCCGGTCTGGATCAGGCGGTCGAGGTGACCCTGCAAAGCAACACGCATGACGTCTCGCCGCTCGTTCAAAGGTTTGTCCGTTTGCAGTGCCACATGGCCCCATTGGTAGAGAGGATCGCTGTCCCAAACGTGCCCGAACTGGACACTAAGCGCGAGGAAAGCCGTCGCGTCGCAAGCCTGCCCACCAGCGCTGATGACAGCGTTGTAAGGGCGCTCGCCAAAGGCGCGGAACTGCGGTCCTGTGACGTCCGAAAGGCTGTTCGGCCAGCACTGCGACACCAGCTCGTGGATCGTGCCGAAGCGCGGCGTGTCGGGGCAGGTCGCGTAGATATGTGACAGCGCGGCGCGCGTTGTCTGCACGCTGCGCAAGTCCGTGTCGCGCGCCTCCTGTATCTCGTCCACAAGTTCGAGCAGGAGATCAAGACCGACGTCCCCGATCAGCTTGCCATTCGCGCGCCGCACTCCAAGTGCGTCAATGCGACCTGCGAACAACGGGTTGTCGCAAAACGCCTGCCCAAGAAACATTCGTGCGGTCAGAAACTTCAGATGATCGCGCACGGTCGTCAGGCCTTGGTTAACCCCGTCGTCATAGGTGATGCGGGCCACGGTCCGTCTTGTGATATCGTCCAAATGGCAGCAAAGCGGCGCAAAATGTTCAGCCATGAAGGCGCTCGCCTGAGCGAGATATTTGTCTAATTGTTGCGCCTCAAGAGTTCGAAGCGCCTGATTTGGTAGAATAAAATTCATGGCTTAGACCGCCTTTAAATGACGGAAGTCTAGGGCAGCTCGTTGGGTTGCACAATCGGGAATACCGAACGCGCGGCTTCAGTTCTGAGCCTGCGATGGCGTCGATCGCTGAGCCGCGACGGGCACGGCTACCGGACATTTGCACCCGCGATACACCGTTTTGCGCACCAGCGGGCCAATGCTTGCCAGCACAATAAAGGCAGCGGGCCACGCAAAGATCCATGAACCCGACCAAACATGCATGAACGCCCCCGAGGCACCGACCATTCTAAAGGTCGCGACACCGCACACGAGCGCGGACATCAATGCCGAAGTGACGGCGCTAAACAACACATGTGCTAGCAATAAACGGGTCATGAAGCAGCTTTCAGCAGGGTTGAATGTCCGGCGCACGCTACGCCCAACGCAAAAGCGGAAATAGAGCGCAAGCGCACAGCAAGGGTGCGCCTGTGCATGTCACGACGCGTATGCCCTTGAACTATTTGACTATGCTGCTCCTCGTCACAGGAGCGTGTTTAGCCCTCAAGTGCCTCTGAGCGGATGATCGGGAAAAATTTGCCGCCCGACCAGACACCGAACCACTCGTTCCGGTGGACGCCCAGATCAACCAGTCTGTAGAAGCTCTTGCGGTCGATCAGCGCCTCCAGATTGCGCCGCACCAGCACATAGGGGCTAGGCTCCCCGTCGGCATCATAGGCCACGCGGATCGGGTGTTCCGGTCCAGCAACAAATTGGTCACCAACATGGGTCTCGAACGTCAGGTTTTGATCTTCCCCGTCGCCCGCCACGTCGAAATCAATCGCGACGAAAGGCGCGTCATCCACGATTATCCCGACTTTTTCGACGGGGGTCACAAGGAAGTAGTCGTCCCCGTCCTTGCGGATGATGGACGAGAACAGTTTCACCAATCCGGCCCGCCCGATGGGCGTTCCCAAATAGAACCACGTCCCGTCGCGCGCGATGCGCATATCAAGATCGCCGCAGAAGGGCGGATTCCACTTGTCGACCGGCGGCATTCCGCCTTTGGTGACCTCTTTTGCGGCAGCAGCGATGCTTTCCGCCGAGGGCACCTCAAGCTTTTGTGCGTCGGTTCCTTTTGCCATTCTCTTATTCCGCCATATCTGCCTTTATATAGATATTAAGTATAGCCGCCCCGAGGGAGTTGTCACATGGCCGACGCGCAAGACCTGGTAAAAGATATTGAAGCCCTATCGGAAAAGCTGAATTCCGCCCGCGCCAGTATCGGCCAGCAAATTATCGGCCAGCAAGATGTGGTAGACCTTTCACTCGTCGCCATGCTGTCCGGCGGCCATGCGCTGTTGATGGGCCTTCCCGGCCTTGGAAAAACGCTTCTGGTGGACACGTTGTCTACCGTGATGGGCCTCAGTTCCAACCGTGTTCAGTTTACGCCCGACCTTATGCCTGCCGACATCATCGGCTCTGAAGTGCTGGAAACCGCAGACGATGGCAGCCGCGCCTTCCGCTACATCGAAGGGCCGATTTTTGCGCAGCTTTTGATGGCGGACGAGATCAACCGCGCTTCACCTCGGACCCAATCGGCGCTTTTGCAGGCGATGCAGGAACGCTCTGTCACCGTCGCAGGCACTGATCACGCCTTGCCCGCGCCGTTCCATGTGCTGGCCACTCAAAACCCGCTGGAACAGGAAGGCACCTACCCGCTGCCCGAAGCCCAACTTGACCGCTTCTTGTTGCAAATCAACGTTGACTACCCCGACCGTGATACCGAGCGTGACATCCTGCTCGCCACCACCGGCACCGCCTCTGCCAGATCGACGGAAGTGTTTACTGCCGCCGAGTTGATCGCCGCCCAAACGTTGGTGCGCCGGATGCCCGTGGGGGATGCGGTTGTCGAACACATCCTTGATCTGGTCCGCGCGTGCCGCCCTGACGAAGTCGAGGCAACCAATCTGGTGCGCGAAACCGTGGCTTGGGGCCCGGGGCCGCGCGCTGCACAGGCGCTGATGCTCACAGTTCGTGCACGTGCGTTGCTCCAAGGCCGCCTTGCCCCATCGTCCGAGGATGTGCTGGCGCTCGCTGACCCGATCCTGTCGCACCGCATGGCGCTGAGCTTCGCGGCCCGCGCCGAAGGCCGCGTCTTGTCTGACGTCATCGCTGATGTGGCCGCGCAAACGGGGCAGCGGAAAGCGGCCGCGTGAGCCAGTCCTCCCATCATGATCCGGCGACTTCGCCCGCCAGCCTGAGACATCGGGCCGAGGCGCATGCCACCGCCTTCCCTGCTTTGCTGGCGCAGGCGGAACATCTGGCATCGACGGTCCTGCTGGGGGAACACGGGCGCAAACGCGCAGGGATGGGCGACGAATTCTGGCAATACCGCCCAACGCAACATGGCGACGGGCTGCGCGATATCGACTGGCGCCGTTCCGCGCGATCCGACGCGACATTCGTGCGCCAGAAGGAATGGCAAGCCGCACAATCGGTTATGCTGTGGGTCGACGATGCGATGTCCATGTCGTTTTCTGGTGGCAAGGACCGCCCCACCAAAGGCCACCGCGCTCGCGTTATCGCAATGGCGCTGTGTGTCTTGCTGAATAAGGGCGGAGAGCGGTTCGGCCTTGCAGATCGTGGCACGCCGCCCCGCCGCGGCGAAGGACAGCTGACCCGCATTGCAGGTCATCTGATGAACGCCCAAGGCGAGGCGGAATACGGCACCCCAAATGCGCGTGTCTTGCCTGCTGGGTCGCGCGCCGTGTTCATCTCGGATTTTCTGGGCGATCCGACCAAGGTCGAGCACGCTCTGACCGCTGCCACCGACCGTGGCGTGCGCGGCGCGCTTGTGCAAATCCTCGATCCAGATGAAGAGGCGTTTCCATATGACGGGCGCACAGTGTTCGAAAGCATGTCCGGCGCGATCAAGTTCGAAACCCTGAAGGCCAACTCCCTACGCGACGCCTATCTGGAGCGTCTGGCGTTGCGGAAGGCGCGTTTGCAGGATCTGGCCCGCAAAACCGGCTGGCGTTACCTGTGCCACCACACCAATGATCCGGCGACCAAGGCGTTGCTCTGGCTCTACCAGTCGCTGGAACGGGGCGCGTCATGATCGCAAACATTGCCTTCACCACCCCCATATTGCTGGCCGCGCTCGCCATCCTGCCGATCCTGTGGTGGTTGCTTCGGGCGGTGCCACCCGCACCGATCAAGCGGCGTTTTCCGGGTATCGCGCTGTTGCTTGGACTGAATGACGATGAAACGCAGACCGATACGACCCCGTGGTGGCTGCTGCTTTTGCGTATGTTGGCCGTTGCCGCCTTCATCATTGGCTTTGCTGGCCCCGTCCTGAACCCCGAAGAAGACCGCGCAGGGTCCGGCCCGCTTCTGATTGCAATGGACGGCTCTTGGGCCAGCGCCCGTGACTGGCCTGCGCGCACCGCGCGTGTCGAAGAATTGCTGGCGGAAGCCGCCCGCGAAGGGCGCCCCGCAGCAATCGCCGTGTTGACAGACCCGCCTGCGGGCGATCTGACCTTTCAATCTGCCGATACCGTCGCCGCAACGCTCGCAGGGGTCCAACCGCGCGCTTGGGAGCCGAACGCCGAAAAGCTGGCCGACTGGCAAACCCGCTTAGGGACTACTGGCTTCGAGACAGTCTGGTTCTCGGACGGGCTATCGCGCGACAGCCGCTCAGACATGCTTGCGGTGTTCGAAGGCAAAGGCAGCGTGACAATCGTCGAAACGCCGCGTCCGGTCTATGCCCTGACCCCCGCTGTTTTCCAAGACGGGCGCATATCTCTCACCGCGCTGCGCAGTCCGGCCTCCGCCGCGCGCGAAATAACTGTGTCCGCAATTGGCCCAGACCCGAACGGACTCGAGACGGAATTGGCAACCGCGTCCGCGTCGTTCAGCATCGGCGCGACCGAGGCGGAAATCTTGTTGGATCTGCCAACCGAGCTGCGCAATCGCGTCAACCGGTTCGAAATCCAGGGCACGCGCTCTGCCGGTGCAGTGACACTGACCGACGACGCCTTGAAACGCCGCGAGGTGGGGCTTCTGGCTGGTCGCAATGATCAAGAGGCCGGCGATCTGCTGTCGCCGCTGTATTATCTGAACAAGGCGCTGGTGCCGACAGCCGATCTGATCGAGGGCGCGTTACAGGACATGCTTCTTGCCAGCCCTGACGTGTTGATCCTTGCCGATATGGCTAACGTCTCCGGCACCGAGCGTGACGCACTTCTGGACTGGGTAGACGAAGGCGGAATGCTGGTGCGATTTGCCGGTCCGCGCACCGCCGCTGCCGATCTCGAAAGCAATGACCCATTGATGCCCGTACGTCTGCGGGCGGGTGGGCGCAGCGTCGGTGGCGCGATGTCCTGGGGGGAGCCGAAAGCCCTGCGCGCCTTTACGCGCGACAGTCCGTTTTTCGGCCTCGCCATTGCAGACGATGTGCAAGTGACTTCGCAGGTGGTGGCCCAGCCCGACCCCGAACTCGCCGCGCGCACTATCGCGTCCTTGGCGGATGGCACGCCGCTGGTCACACGCAAACAGCTTGGGGACGGGCAGATCATTCTGTTCCACGTCACCGCCAATGCCGAATGGTCAACCCTTCCCCTGTCTGGCTTGTTCGTTCAGATGTTGGAGCGGCTTGCGATCTCGACTCGCCCTGCGGAAATACCGGCAGAAGAACTGGCAGGCACGACTTGGGTGCCTGAAGAAACCTTGGACGCCTTCGGTGTGGTCCGCGATGCTGGCAATCTGGCGGGGGTCGCTGGCGAGATGATTGCCGAAAGCCCGATCGGCGTCGATCTGCCGCCCGGACTCTACGCAGGCGAGGATCGCCGCATCGCGCTGAATGTGCTGTCCTCCGACGCTGAGCTCTCTCGGTCCGAATGGCCTGCTGGAACGACTGTGGAAGGCATTGTCATCGCGCAGGAGACCCCGTTAATGGGGGCGCTTCTTTCATTGGCTCTGGCATTGCTGTTGGTGGACATTCTCGCCTCGCTCGCTTTGTCGGGCAAGCTGCGCGGCGCGGCGACAACCGCACTTGTGGTGATGGCCGTCTTTGTCATGCCGCAGCCCTCGCAGGCGCAGTCAGACGACCGCGCACTCGAAGCGACGTCTGAGGTGGTTCTGGCTTATGTGAAAACCGGTGATGCCCAGCTGGACCGCGTGTCCGACGAAGGGTTGCGCGGCTTGTCTCTCAGCCTGTTTCGCCGCACATCAGTGGAGCCTGCAGACCCCCTAGCGGTCGATCTGGAAACCGACGAGCTGGCTTTCTTCCCGATCCTGTACTGGCCGATCACCGAACGTCAGCCAACCCCGTCGCCGCAGGCATATGCGAAGCTGAACCAGTACCTGCGCACCGGCGGCATGATCCTCTTCGACACCCGCGACGGAAATATCGGCGGTTTCGGCACCTCCACGCCGCAGGGGCGCAAGCTTCAGGCTTTGGCGGCCCCTTTGGACATTCCCGCGCTGGAGCCAATTCCGCAGGACCACGTGCTGACACGGACCTTCTACCTGCTGCAGGATTTCCCCGGGCGCTTTACGTCCCGTGACATCTGGGTGGAAGCCGCACCCGCCGATGCCGAAGCCGCCGAAGGATTGCCCTTCCGCGACTTAAACGACGGGGTGACCCCGGTGCTGATTGGTGGCAACGACTGGGCCGCCGCTTGGGCGCGGGATGAACGGGGCAATCCGCGCTATCCCGTCGGTCGTGGATTTGGCGGCGAGCGGCAACGAGAAATGGCTATCCGCTTCGGCGTGAATGTGGTGATGCATGTGCTCACCGGAAATTACAAATCTGATCAGGTCCACGTGCCTGCCTTGCTTGAAAGGTTGGGGAACTGAGATGGATGTAATCTTCGACCCCCTTTTGCCGTGGCCGGTGCTCTATGTCGCCGTCGCGGTTGCCGCCTTGTTCGCAGCGCTCGCAATCTGGCGCGGGCTGAACGGCTGGTGGCTGCGCGCGCCGGCAATGGCCGTTTTGCTGTTGGCGTTGGCGAACCCGTCCTTGCAGGACGAGGAGCGTGATCCGCTTTCCGACATCGTGGTGATGATCGTCGATGAAAGCGCGTCTCAACGCCTGTCGGACCGCGAAAGCCAGACAGCGCTAGCCGTCGACGCGCTCAGCACCGACATCACCTCGCGCGGGATGGAGCTGCGTACGGTGACGGTGCCCGATGGCCAAGGCGACGCGGGGACCGAGCTGATGACGGCGCTCAGCGACACCCTGTCGGAGGAGCCGAAAACCCGCATCGCCGGCACGATCCTGATTACCGACGGTCAGGTGCATGACGTGGCGCGTACGCCAGACATTAACGCGCCGCTCCACACGCTGTTGACGGGCCGTGCCACAGATTGGGACCGTCGTCTGATCGTCAAGAACGCGCCCGCGTTCGCAATCCTCGACGAGGAAATCACTCTGACGCTGCGGATTGAGGATCAAGGCGTCGTGCCTCAGGATGTCCCGGCACGCGCAAGCCTATCCATCGCCATCGACGGCGCGGAGGCCCAGAGCTTCGATGTGCCAACCGGCGAAGACCTTCAATTGCCGCTGAAGCTGCCCCACGGGGGCATGAACGTCCTGCAATTCACCGTCGCTGCCAATGAAGGCGAGCTGACGGATCGCAATAACGCCGCCGTGGTGCAGATCAACGGCGTGCGAGACCGCTTGCGGGTGCTTCTGGTCTCGGGTGAACCCCATGCGGGGGAGCGGACATGGCGCAACTTGCTGAAATCCGACAGTGCGGTGGACCTCGTTCATTTCACCATCCTGCGCCCGCCGGAAAAGCAAGACGGCGTGCCGGTGTCAGAACTGTCTCTGATCGCTTTCCCAACGCGCGAGCTGTTCTTGGAGAAAGTGGACGAATTCGATCTGATCATTTTTGATCGCTACAAGCGGCGTGGCATCCTGCCGGCGCTCTACTTCGACAGCATTCGCCAATATGTCGAGAACGGCGGCGCAGTTCTTGTCGCGGCGGGGCCAGACTTCGCTTCTGCAGACAGCATTTATCGCTCCCCCTTGGGTGACATTCTGCCGGCTGAACCGACTGCGAGGGTGCTGGATCAGGGCTTCACGCCACTGATCTCGGAATTGGGAGAGCGTCATCCCGTGACCGAAGGCTTGGAAAAGTTTGCGCCGGGCCCGACCGTTGACGGTGTTCCCGGCTGGGGCCGTTGGATGCGTCAGATCGAGGTTGAGCCGCTGCAAGGTCAGACCGTGATGACAGGCATTGAAGACCGGCCCTTGCTGATCCTTGATCGTGTCGGTGACGGACGCATCGCGCTGATGGCTTCCGATCACGCGTGGCTGTGGCATCGCGGTTTCGAAGGCGGAGGTCCGCAATTGGAGCTGTTGCGCAGGCTTGCGCACTGGATGATGAAAGAGCCGGAACTGGAAGAGGAAGCCCTGACCGCAATGGCCGAAGGGCAGACCCTGACACTGACCCGTCGGACTCTGTCGCTTGAGGTGGGGGAGCTCGAGATCACAGGCCCCGATGGCACGGTCACGACCTTGCCGTTCGAAGAGTCCAGCGCAGGCCGGTTCACCACGGTGTTCGAAGCGCCAGAGCCGGGCTTGTATCGTCTCAAAGAGGGCGATCAGGAAAGTGTTGTCGCCGTTGGCCCCGCAGCGCCGCGTGAATTCATCGAAACAATTGCCTCCGGCGACAAGCTGGAAACGCAGGTCAAGGCGACCCGCGGCGGTATCCTCCGCTTGGAAGATGGCATCCCGAACCTGCGCATGGTCGGTGAGGGCCGCAACGCTGCCGGTCGCGGTTGGCTGGGTCTCACCCCGCGCAATGCCTATCTGACCACCAATGTGACCGTGACGCCGCTGGTGTCCCCGTGGCTTTTCTTGCTTTTCGCGATGGTGCTGACAGTCGGCGCATGGCTGCGCGAGGGGCGTCGCTAGTCCAGATCCAGCTTTTGGAACAGCTCGTCCAGATAGGGCTCGAACTCCGTGCAAAGGGTGATCGAAACGCTTTCGGGGTCGTAAAATGCGTTGGCCTCATCGCAGGCTTCGATCCGCACCTCAACAGGTGTCGGCAGGGCAAAGTCGCGGTTCAACGCGGCGACTTCTTGCTCGATCAATGGCCTGATACGTGCAGGCTCGTTCTCGGCCGCTGGGCGTAGCGTAAAGCTTGACCCGCCTTTCCCGTCTTCCAGCTCGTCAAAAATCTGACCCCAACTATCGATGGCTTGTTCATATTCCTCGCTGCAGCTTACTGCGCGTTCAGGAGGCAGTCCCAGATCTTCGGCCAATTCTTCGCGATCTTCGGGCGCGGCGCCGTAAAACAGGCAGACATGGTTAAAATACCGTTGCTCGTCCGGCCCGTGCAAATCCCAGTAGGCGACCTCCTCGGTCCCGTCTGGGTCGTTGATGTAGCCGAACGCGCTGTCATAGGCGATGCCCTGCGCCACCTCTTCCTCGTAAAGCGCATCAATCAGCAGAACCGCCATCGTGTCGGCGGCGTCCTCTTCCTGCCCGTAGATCGGGATTTCCATCAGGTCGATAACAGCGTGCGCCATTTCGTGATAGAAAATCGCCAGCAGGTTCGCTTCGACAAACGCAGTCTGCTCTTCGACAACCGGCTCCTCTGCGAGGGCCGATAGCGGCAGACAGACCGCCGCAGCGATCAGTCGTTTCACTTCAGCTTTACCGTGTGGGTCGCGTCGGACCAGCCATGCACGCTGTCACGAGCACGAATGATGACTTGGCTCACCCCGTCAGGGACAATTACCCCCGAAAGCGAGCGGGTGAACGGTTGTTCATCCTCATGGGGATGGGCCAGCTTGCGAAACCCCAACTCGGTGCCGTCCGGCGTGTTGACCGACCAGCCATCGGCGTAGTGGTCCCAGCCAGTGTCCGGGTGACGGATCGTCACGTCAAAGGTCCAAGCCCCGCCGGACTGCCGCGCGGTGACTCTCTCGATCTTTGCCTGATCCGCTATCGCGGGCGCAGCAAGTAGGAAGAACGCGACTGTGGTGGACAGTATGGTCTTCATGATGTCGTCTCCTCGGGGCCGGGCATGGCTGGGCCGGCTTCCAGTATTGTGCGGGGCAACGACGAAAACTCGCGCTGCCAGATGATGAAGGTCACCACTGCGGTGGCTGCCATTAGAGCATATGGGCCAAGCAGCCAAGCCAGTGTGCCCAACGAGTAATATATAGCACGCAGCCCGCGATTAAAGTTCCAAGCAGCGCGAATGTTAATCTCTGCGGCCTGCGCCGCGCGGGGATAGGCCGTTGGCGCGGATATGTCATTGGGAACGGCAGCCATGACGACGGCGCAATAGCCAAACAGCCGGTTCGCCCACACAAACTTTAAAAACCCATGCGTGAGAAACAACACCACGACCAGAAGCTTGATCTGCCACACGATGCTCGGCACCGCTTCGGATGTCAGGTCGGACGCAACCATTTGAATTTGCTCGGTGTTGCCGACCATGGCCAGCAGACCACCGATTGCAATCATACAGCCGGATGCGAAGAATGACGTGCCCTGACGCAAGTTGGTGAGGATCGCGGCGTCAAAGATGCGTGGCTCGCGCGTCACAAGTTGGCGCATCCATTCGCGCCGATACTCTACCATCAAGACGGTCACGGACGGGCGACTGGCGTTTCCCCGCTCAATCCACCAGCTCAAGAACACCCAACACGCGGCCAGAAGCGCAAGCGCTACGGCGTCAAGAAGTGTTAAAAGGGACAGGCGTTCAAGAATAGTCATCGGAGGATGCTACCTGTGATTCATGGGACTTGCCATATGGGTAAATTGGTAATATGTTTTTACCAATTACCGCGTTCAGGAGGATGCCCCATGGAAATGCCGGCCCCAGATGTCAGAATCATGGCCAAGAAAGCCAAGCTGGTGGAACGCCTTCAGAAAGTGTTGCCATCCGATGCGGTGATCCATGACGAATTCGAGACCCGTGCCTACGAATGTGATGCACTGACCGCCTATAAATGCCCACCTCTGTGCGCTGTGCTTCCGGCCTCTACCGAAGAAGTGTCTGCGGTGCTCAAAATCTGCCACGAGGAAGGCGTCCCTGTAGTGCCGCGCGGTTCCGGCACGTCGCTGGCAGGCGGCGCGCTGCCGACTGCTGACTGCGTGATCCTTGGCGTGGCCAAGCTGAATGACGTGCTGGAAACCAATTACGACGATCGCTACATCCGCGTGCAAACCGGCCGCACCAACCTGTCGGTGACTGGCGCCGTGGAGGAGAACGATTTCTTCTACGCCCCTGATCCATCCTCGCAGCTTGCCTGTGCCATCGCGGGCAATATCGCGATGAACTCGGGCGGGGCGCACTGCCTGAAATATGGTGTGACCACCAACAACCTTCTGGGCGTCGTGATGGTGCAAATGGACGGCACCGTGATCGAGATCGGCGGCGCACATCTGGATGCGGCAGGTTACGATTTGCTCGGCATCATCTGCGGCTCCGAAGGGCAAATGGGCGTAGTGACGGAAGCCACACTGCGCATCCTGCGCAAACCCGAGGGCGCGAGGCCCGTTCTGATGGGCTTTGACGACAACGAGGTCGCGGGAGCCTGCGTCGCAGACATTATCAAAGCAGGCGTTTTGCCCGTCGCGATCGAATTCATGGACCGCCCCGTTATCCGCGCCACCGAGGCATTTGCGGGCGCAGGCTACCCTGACTGCGAAGCATTGCTGATCGTAGAAGTCGAAGGCTCCCCCGGTGAAATTGACGACCAGCTTGCCAAGATCATGGAGATTGCCCGCAAGCATAACCCGGTGGAACTGCGCGAAAGCACCTCTGCCGAGGAAAGCGCGAAAATCTGGCTGGGCCGCAAATCCGCTTTTGGCGCGATGGGGCAAATCAACGATTACATGTGCCTTGATGGCACAATCCCGGTGTCCGAGCTGCCCTATGTGTTGAAGCGCATCGGCGAGCTGTCCAAGCAGTATGGTCTGGATGTTGGCAACGTCTTCCACGCAGGCGACGGCAACATGCACCCTCTGATCCTGTTCAACGCCAACAAAGAAGGTGATCTGGAGCTGTGCGAAGCGATGGGCGCTGACATCCTGCGCCTTTGTGTCGAAGTCGGCGGGTGCCTGACAGGCGAACACGGTGTGGGCATCGAAAAGCGCGACCTGATGTTCGACCAGTTCAAGCCGGAGGATCTGGAGGCGCAGATGAAAGTCAAAGACGTCTTTGACCCGAAATGGCTGCTGAACCCTGCCAAGGTCTTCCCGCTCAGTGCCACCGAGACCCGCCGCGCGGGATAACTGCGCAGACGAAGAGAAATTCAAAGAAGTTGATCCGATATGATGAAACCTGACAGTGAAGTTGCGCTGGCCGAAGCGGTCGCAAGCGCGAAAAGCCCTCTGCGCATCCAAGGCGGTGGCACCCGCCCCATTGGACATGCGGAGGGCGAGGTTCTGTCCACGACGGGCCTGTCGGGTATCGAGCTTTACGAGCCGGGTGCATTGACGCTGGTCGCGAAGGCTGGAACCCCGATTTCGGTGATCGAAGCCGCGCTCGCCAAGGAAAACCAGCGCCTTCCGTTCGAGCCGATGGACCACCGTGCGTTGCTTGGCACCTCGGGCGAACCGACAATTGGCGGCGTCGTCGCCACCAACGCCTCCGGCCCGCGCCGCATTCAGGCAGGGGCGTGCCGCGACAGCTTGATCGGCGTGCGCTATGTGGACGGGCAGGGGGCGATCATCAAGAACGGCGGTCGTGTGATGAAGAACGTCACCGGCTACGATTTGGTGAAGCTGCTCGCAGGGTCTTATGGCACCTTGGGTGTACTGAGCGAGGTGGGCTTCAAAGTCTTGCCGGGGATTGAGGCCACGGCGACGTTGGTGCTGCACGGTCTGGATGTCCAGCGTGCAGTGGAAGCGATGTCGAAAGCGCTCGGCTCCCCGTTCGAGATTTCGGCCGCAGCCCAGTTCCCAGATGAAGGCAAAACCACGCTAAGGCTCGAAGGGTTCGAGGCCTCCGTAAAATACCGCATGACGCAACTGCGCGTGCTTCTGGATGGCTTTGGCGACATGGAGGAGCTGCAAGGCGAAGCGTCCAAAAAGTTGTGGACTGCCACCCGTGACGTCACCCATTTCGCAGGGGCAGAGGGCGACATCTGGCGCATTTCGGTGAAGCCCAGCGATGCACCTGCGGTGGTAAGCCACCTGCCTGGTGGCTCGAAGCTGTCTCTTGACTGGGGCGGCGGTCTTGTCTGGGTGGTCGCTCCTAAGGGCGCTGATATTCGCAGCGCGATAAGCCATGTCTCTGGCCATGCCACCTGCCTGCGCGGCGCGGCAGCGACATTCCAGCCCGAACCAGCCCAGCTCGCTGTAATTTCCAAGGGCCTGCGCGCGCAATTCGACCCGCGCGGCATTCTGAACGCCGGATTGATGGGATAAGCCATGCAAACGAATTTCTCTCCCGCGCAACTTGAAGACACCGCCACAGCCCATTCTGAAAAAATCCTGAGGGCTTGCGTCCATTGCGGGTTTTGTACGGCCACTTGTCCCACCTATCAGGTGCTGGGTGATGAACTCGACAGTCCGCGAGGCCGCATCTATCTGATCAAGGACATGCTGGAAAATGGGCGCAAGCCGGACGCCAAGACGGTAAAGCATATCGACCGTTGCCTGTCCTGCCTTGCCTGCATGAGCACATGCCCGTCAGGCGTGCACTACATGCACCTTGTCGACCACGCGCGCGAGTATATCGAGCAGAACTATGACCGCCCCCTCACCGACCGTGCGTTGCGTTGGGTGTTGGCGCGAATTTTGCCTTACCCAAACCGCTTCCGCGTGGCACTCCTAGGCGCCAAAATCGGCCGTCCGTTCGCGCGATTCATGCCGGATGCGCGTCTGCGGGCAATGCTTGAAATGGCCCCGAAAACCATTCCGCCCGTCTCGCGCAACGATGACCCGCAAACTTTCCCGCCGGAGGCGCCCAAGAAAATGCGTGTGGCGCTGATGACCGGCTGTGCGCAAAAGGCGCTCAACACCGATATCAACGATGCCACCATCCGCCTGCTCACCCGCCTGGGATGCGAGGTTGTCGTGGCCGAGGGTGCGGGCTGCTGCGGGGCGTTGACCCACCACATGGGCAAAACCTCCGAGAGCCACGCCACCGCCGCCAAGAACATCCGTGCATGGGATGCCGAGATGAAGGGCAAAGGCTTGGACGCCATTGTCATCAACACCTCCGGCTGCGGCACGACGGTCAAAGACTACGGCCACATGTTCCGCGAGCATGCATTGGCGACAGAGGCGGAAGCCGTCTCCAGGATCGCCATGGACGTGTCGGAAGTGCTGATGAAGCTGGACCTGCCTCAAGTGGCGGATCAAGAACTGAAGGTCGCCTACCACGCGGCGTGTTCCTTACAGCATGGCCAGCAAATCAAAACCTACCCGAAAGACCTGCTAAAACGCGCGGGCTTCACGGTGCTAGAGCCGAAAGACCCGCATCTGTGCTGCGGCTCGGCGGGGACGTATAACCTGATGCAGCCGGAGATTTCCAAACAGCTGAAAGACCGCAAGGTGCAAACGCTAGAGGCCAGAAACCCCGACATCATCGCCGCAGGCAATATCGGCTGTATGATGCAAATCGGCTCCGGCACGGACGTTCCGATCGTCCACACGGTGGAGCTTCTGGACTGGGCCACTGGCGGTCCGAAACCGCCCGCCATGCTGGCGGCGGCCAATGGCGGTGTGCGTCCGATGGACATCCCTGTCCTGCGCTGATGGACATTCTAACCGTCCTGTTTAACCCGATCCTGCCGGTCTTCGCGATCATGGCAGGCGGGTTCGTTGCGGGGCGTGCAGGTTGGGTTAGCCTCGCGGATGCACGGGTGATCAACCGCTTCGCGATGACCGTGCTATTGCCGATCTTCGTGTTCAATCTGATCGGAACTGCTCCGATGGCACGGTTCCCATTGGGCGAGGTCGTGCTTTATGCGGCGGTGGAGGTGGTAATCTTCGCCGGTGCCTTCCTCATAGCCCGCTACGCCTTTTCGCGCGATCCGGCGGAATCCGTGCTATTGGCCTTCTGCTGCATCTTTGTAAACAACGCGCTGTATGTGCTGCCCATCTCCATTCTGCTTTACGGTCCAGACGGTGTTCTTCCGGTAACCTCGGTTGTGACGGTGGATTCTATCGTGACCTTCGCGGGTGCAATGATCGCATTGCAATGGATCGGCATGGGCAAGGCACAGCCCCGCGCAGTGTTAATGTCGCTGGCGCGCACGCCCCTGATCCTTGCGATCCTGTGCGGCGTAGTCGTGGGGTTGGCGCAGATTCAGCTGCCCGGACCGATCATGACTTTCGTTCAATTCAACGGGGCAGGGGCTGCGCCCGTGGCTCTGTTCGCGCTGGGCGTGGTGTTGTCGCAAACGAAGTTCGAATGGGACCGCGTGGTCATCAGCTTCACCCTGATCAAGCTCTTCGCCTTTCCGTTGTTGCTGTGGGCCGTCTTCATGTCCGCAGGTAAGTTCGACGGGGACGGTTGGGCGCAGAATTCCCAGTTCCTCATGGCTTCCGCTGGGCCCGCAGGCGCTATGGGGTTCAGCTTGGCACTGCTGCATAATATCCGCAGTGACGCGATTGCTCAAATCGTAGTCTGGACAAGTCTGCTGACCTTGGTGTCACTGGCTGTTCTGGCCTAAGGGCCAAAAAGGACCATCCTTGGCCGCATTTTTGCCCCAACTGTTTTCTAATCAGGGTCAAAATGGGCATATCGGGGCGATTAATGCGAATTTTGGCAACACTGATCACGGCAGTCATGCTGGCAACGACAGCGCAGGCCGAGGGTGTTTTGACACGTCTGACCTCGCTTGACGCAACAAAAGCGTGGCAGGGCGTGGGTCGCATTAACCTTGGCAAGTCGGGATTTTGCACCGGCACGCTGATTGCCCCTGATCTGGTTCTGACTGCGGCGCATTGCTTTTATGACGCCGCAGGCACCCGCACCGATGATGCAGAGATCGAGTTTCTGGCCGGCTGGCAGAACGGTCGCGCCTCGGCCTATCGGGGTGCAAAACGGTCGGTGATCCATCCCGATTACGTCTTCAAAGGGCGCAACAATGTGGACAAGGTGTCATCCGATCTGGCGCTGATCCAGCTGGATCAGCCGATCAAAAACCCGTCCATCCGGCCCTTCGAAACCGCCGTAGAGGTCGAGCGTGGTCAAGAGGTTCAGGTGATTTCGTACGCCAAGCACCGTGCAAACGCGCCCTCCATTCAGGAAACCTGCAACGTTCTAGCGCGCGATCCCGGTGTCTACGTGACGTCCTGCGACGTCGATTTTGGCTCCTCCGGCGCGCCGATCTTTGCCATTCAGAACGGCGTCCCTGTGATCTTGTCAGTGGTCTCCGCCAAGGCGGAGTGGCGCTCGCAGAAAGTCGCTCTTGGCGTTGGCTTGGATCAACGCCTGTCGACACTTCTCAACGAGATTGAGCTTAATGACGGTGTGTTCCGTCGCGAGGATACCGGCGCCTCCCGCGTGGCGCTGCAAATGGGCATTCAGCCTTCAGGCGCGCTGTTCATAAAGCCTTAATCGTGGGGTCTTGAAACCCCGCTCAGCCATTCCCAAATCAATATCACCGGATGCCCGAATGGGGTCCGGTGACTGCAAAACAGGGCTTGTCCAATAGGAAGGTCCGTCAACGTAAACATTGCTTATTGATAAGGATGCAAACAATGCGTGCATATGATTTCGCCCCCCTTCACCGTGCCACTGTAGGTTTTGATCGGGTCGCCGACCTGATGGACCGTGTGCTGTCCGCCGAGGTCACCAACTCCACTTACCCGCCCTATAACATCGAAAAAACCGGTGACGATTCCTATCGCATCTCGGTCGCTGTTGCAGGCTTTTCCGACGCCGACCTGACGATCGAGCAGCGTGAAAACGCGCTGATCGTGTCTGCCAAGAAAGCCGACGAGGGTGAGGCCAAGACCTACTTGCATCGCGGCATCGCCACCCGCGCCTTCGAGAAGCGCTTCCATCTGGCTGACCATGTCCGTGTGACATCGGCAAACCACGCCGACGGAATGCTGCATATCGATCTGGTACGCGAGGTGCCCGAGGCGCTGAAACCGCGTCAGATTCAGATCACCAAAGCATCTGATCCCAAGGCGATCGAGGCCTAACCCTCTCGCCTGACAAGAACGGCCCCCGCTCCCCTCGGGGGCCGTTTTTACTTCACAGATCGCAGGAATAGCGGTTGGGGCCATCCGGAAGCGGCGGATATTTCTTGTCTTTATGCGCGGTTTCGGACGAGTAGCGATTATAGGTCTCTTTGGCCATGTCGCTGAACGCGCAATTAAATTCCAAGCTGTCGTCGCACGTGCTCCAAGTCATCACATCATGGCGGTCGAACGCCGAGCAGGCTTCGGCCTTGCTGCGTGGGATCGCAACGTAATCACGCCCGATCTCGGCACCGTTGAAGAAGTAATAGGCCTGCGCATCGGCGCCATAGATCCAATAGTTTTCAGAGCCTAGGTTCCACGACGAAACGGCGAATTCGCACGACCCCCACCACGAATTGTCGCAGCCGGGATAGGTGTCATCATCGTTGCAGGCGGTCAGGGCCAAAGCCAGACTACCAAAAAGCGCCGCCTTATTCATACCAATACAAACTCCCTGACCGGCAGATCGCGCCGTCGATAGCATCAACACCCTCTTGCCCGTATCGGGCCGCAGCAGGGCCAGTCCCGTTATAGGCGGCAATGACGCGCGCCATCTGGCTGTCGTCCAGCACACCCGTGAAACAAGGCCCACCGAGAAGAGCATCGATGTTCTGGCGGATATGCGCGGCGCAGTAATAGAAATCCGCAATCATATCATAGCCCGTGATCCGCAGGTCCGAGTCAATGCCGAACATGGCATAGCGGTCCCTGTCGGCAATGGGGTTTTTGCAATAGGTCGTCAGCGTGTACTCGATTGCGTTGTTGAGCGTTGCATCGGACATGTTGGTCAAACCCGCAGACCCTCGTGCGAAACGCCTGATCTTATCATCCACATCGCCGGGCAGCCGTGGAATATCGTCAGCACCCACGCCCAAAGCGTTGCGCGCGACATGGTCAAACCCGTTTGCCAGCCCTTGCAGCGACCGCTCGCCCGCTTGCAAGAAAACTGTTGCCATTTTGAAGCCGTGGGTGCGTTCTCAAGCTGTAGGATTGCAGCAATGGCCGCATAGAGAATGCCGTGGTAGTTGGCCGCGCGTCTGACATAGCCCCGAACGTTGCTATCAGAAATGTAGACAACCTGACCGATGCTACGCGGAATCCAGCTTGCGACCTGCAAGGGCGCTGGAAGGTCGCCGGTGTAGCTGGGGATCAGGCGCTCATTGGTGTAGTTGGCCCGCTCCGCGCCATTGCATGGACAGCAGCACAGCTGCGCGCCATCGGACGTGCCGTCGCCAAAACTACTGCCCATAACGGAACTCCGCAGCGGCTTCATTCACCGCAATCTTGATCCGCTTGGCGCGGGTCGCCTCGGCAAACTGCAGGTCAGGGTCGGCGTCATGCGCAAGGCGGTCAAACGGCAATTTGTAATGACGCGCCACCAGCGCGGCTTCGGTCATATCGGCAACCGCGTTCTCTTTGCGATACCCTTGTCCGCGTATCGCGTTGCTGGCTGAAATCACGTCGGCGCGTTTCATCTCGGGGGCCTTGCCCTCGTAACGGGTGCTCAGGTTGGTAAACAAGCGGATCTGAAAGTCATGCCAGGAATAGCGCCGGGCCAAGGGTAAAATGACATCGCCTAGCTCCGCCGCTTTCAGGGCCGGAGTCCCTGTGGGTGCGGGATTGGCCAAATGCCACCCCATGCCCGCTGGCGTCACCCCGAAGATCACGCGAACCAACCCGCCGCCAAAGAACCGGTTCAATGCGTCCAGATCATGCTCCATCGCTTCGGCGCAAAAGCGCATAAAATCCTGCTGCCAGAACCGGAACATCTGCCAGCGCCCCTTGTGATCCTGAAACCGCAGGATACGGCGAAGGTGGGACCAAACGTCATCAAGATCGCTGGCTGAACGCAGGAATACATGCGCCTCGTGGTGCCACAAAAGCCACGGTGCATCCCCTTCGGAGAAAAGCTGCGCAGTGAAACGATTATGATCTTCAAGTCGCACGAGCCAAGGGGCTTTGTCGCGAAACTCTTCGAACGCGGCGCCAACGAAAAGGCAGCGGTGATCCAATCCGGATTGGGCCAGAAGCTCTTCCAAGCCGACTACATTCGATGCGTCGATAACCGTGTAGAGCGCGGCTTCGTCGTCCCCAATAGGGTGAAGACCCCACTCCAGCAAAGCAGCTGGTAGCGCGTGGCCGTCATCATCCGAGAGCGGTGTAAGTCCAGTTAAACGTTTCAGAATTGGCGCGTCACTGGTGTTCGTTGTAGAAGCGGACGTAGCGGAAGTCCAAACGCCAAAGGTCCTCAGACACAGGTCGACCTCACAAAAATTTATAAAACAATAAAGGAAGTTGTGCAGTATAGCGTATGGCTTGTCCAGAGAAGCGGGTTCGCCACTAGAACCACTGCCCGGGCTCCATCAAACCCAGTTCCAGAAGCTGGTTCGAGTTCCATTCGAACTTGGCCGAGTTCTTCCACCAGAAATGCGGGATCTCGTACATCGAGCCGGGGTTCGAAACCAACGCCTTGGCCGTTCGGAACGAACAGATGGTGGCCGAAATGTTGTGATGCCAAGGGCAAGCGAACGTATTGTATTCTTGCAGGTTAAAGGTGTGGTCGCTGCGAAGTTCTAGACCTTTCACGGCGTGAAACAGCCCCACGCGGTCAATCCGGCGGCGCATCCAAGGAATATGTTCCTCAAACCGCCAGCGCAGCCCGCCGAAAAAGTCGAGCTGCCGGTCAAGCGCCACGCCATCCTCGTTAAAGCGCGCAAGCGCGTAATAGCCGGATTTGTCCATATAGGCTTGATCCAGCGACACGGCGTTCGGGTGTTTTCCAAGGTCGTTGGAATACAGGTCCACCACATACGTCATCACCGAATGGCGGCGTTCTTCAAGGTTGAAGGCGATCAGTTCGCGCACATTGCGGGACTCGCAGAACGGGAAGAACATGTATTCTGCGTTGAAGCAATAATGCATCCAGACGCCGGGGAAGAGTTTGATCAACTCGTTGGTGATCTTGGAAAAGGCGTCCTGCTCATGCACATTTGCAGTGACGACATGCAGACCCGTGTCATCCTGCGGTAAAAGGTCATTGGCCCCGAAAACAAGAACCTCGCGGAAACCGGTTTTAAGAACATGCGCGATCGTGCTGTCCACCTCGGCGGCGTCCTCAACGAAGACAAGCGCGAAGGGACCCTTGGGCGAAAGTTGCGTCGGTGCGACGCTCAAAAACGCGCTAAGAGAGCTGTGCCGCATACCTGCTGTTCTTTCCTTTTCTGCTCGCCGCTAAACTCGGGCATCCTGCCTTGAATTGCAAGATCGCACCGGCTGCGTTATGCCCCGCCCTAACCCCTTATCCCGCAGGTGTCTCATGTCCAACGCTAAGAAGCTCTTTATCAAGACCTATGGCTGTCAGATGAACGTCTATGACAGTGAGCGGATGGCCGAATCCTTGGGCGCCGAAGGCTATGAGACGACCGAAAATATTGGCGACGCCGATATGATCCTGCTCAACACCTGCCACATCCGCGAGAAAGCGGCGGAAAAGCTCTATTCCGATTTGGGGCGGATGCGTCCGTTGAAAGAGGAAAAGCCCGACCTGAAAATCGGCGTCGCGGGATGCGTGGCACAGGCCGAAGGGGCAGAAATTATGCGCCGCCAGCCGATGGTCGATCTGGTTGTCGGGCCGCAAACCTATCACCGCCTTCCCGACCTTATGGAGAAAGTGAATCGAGGCGAAGCCGCGCTCGACACGGATTTCCCCGAAGAAGACAAGTTCGAACATTTGCCCAAGCGCGAAAGCAAGGCCCGCCCGTCGGCGTTCCTGACGGTGCAGGAGGGCTGCGACAAGTTCTGCGCCTTCTGCGTGGTGCCCTATACCCGCGGCGCGGAAGTCTCTCGCCCGCCGGAGCGCCTCATCGCCGAGGCGCAAAATCTGGTGGAGCGCGGCGTGCGCGAAATCACGCTGCTTGGCCAGAACGTCAACGCCTATCATGGCGAGGGTGCGGACGGCACATGGGGGCTGGCGCGCCTGATCTGGGCCTTGAATGACATCGAAGGGCTGAAGCGTATCCGCTTCACCACCTCGCATCCCAACGACATGGAAGACGCTCTGATCGAGGCGCATGGCACGTGCGACAAGCTGATGCCGTATCTGCATTTGCCAGTGCAAAGCGGGTCCGACAAAATCCTAAAGGCGATGAACCGCAAGCACACCGCCGCCAGCTACATCAAGCTGATCGACCGCATCCGCGCCGCGCGTCCTGATCTGCTGTTGTCGGGAGACTTCATCGTCGGCTTCCCCGGCGAGACCGAGGAAGATTTCGAGGCCACGCTGGATCTGGTGCGGACGGTTGGCTACGGTCAGGCCTATTCTTTCAAATACTCCGCCCGCCCCGGCACGCCAGCCGCCGAGAAAGAGCCCGTCGCAGACGACATCGCGTCGGAACGTTTGCAGCGCCTCCAAGCTTTGCTGACCGAACAGCAATACGAGGCGCAGCGCAGCATGGTCGGGCGCGTTGTCGGCGTGCTGTTCGAAAAGCGTGGTCGGCTTGACGGGCAGTTGGTCGGGAAGTCCGACTATTTGCACGCCGTCCATTGCGACGCACCTGACGAGATGATTGGAACGGTGCAGCCCGTCCGCATTGAATCCAGCGTTACAAACTCGCTGAAAGGCGTGCTGGCCTGAGTCTTTCGCGCCGCGACTTACTCAGCGCTTCGCCACCTTGCATCAGGAGGCATGGCGTTCCGAGACGCGTTATGCAGGACAGATCGTGTCAGAACTGAGGCATTGTTGCCGATTCGGCAACTATATGTAGTAAAAAGCACTTTAATTCACACACAAATTTGCTACTCTTGCACAGATATAGGTGGGTGCACCGTTCGCCTGTCAAAGGGTTGGTGCAGAGAAGTTAAGATTAACACGCAAAAGGACGAGGCAGTGAAACTCAATCTTTCAAAAATCCTGCAAAGCGCATTGGGGGGATGTGCCGTAGTGGTCTCTGCCTTGGTGCTTTCGACATCTGGCGCATCTGCGCAGCAGCAATATGTCTATACCGAAGATGGCTTCAGCCAGGGCACAGTGGCCAACGGCAAGATTGTCCGCCGCACAACCGTGCGCGCCGAGCGCTATATTCCAACCATCTGGGTCGATCCTGATGGGTGTGAGCACTGGGTTATGGATGACGGCTTCGAAGGGTTCATGACCCCGCACGTGACCCGTCAGGGCATCCCTGTTTGCCGCCGTGGGAACACCTGCGCAGTCATGAACTCGGATCAGCTATTCGCCACCAATCAGGCGACGATCAACGGCGCGAACAAAAAGCGTTTGCAGCAGTTCTTCCAGTCCGCTGGTGCGACCGCCTACATCATCGAAGGCCACACTGACAGCCGCGCAAGCGATGCCTATAACTTGAACCTGTCTCAGCGCCGCGCAAACGCCGTTGCTCAGGTCGCCCGCTCTGTGGGTGCGCGCGTCTCCTCTACACGCGGTTATGGCGAGCGGGTGCCAAAAGCATCCAACGGCACCGCACGAGGCATGGCAGCTAATCGCCGTGTCGAAATCCAATGCATCCGCTGAGTGGAGAGCTGAAATGAAAATTGTAAAAGCAGTCACCGTCTTCACCGCATTAACGGCCCTTGTCGCATGCGAGGGTGGCACCGGTGCTAACAGCAACGACAAAACGCGCGACTACGGCACTTTTTTTGGTCGCGGGCAAAAAGATCTGAGCCAGCTTCAGGCCGGCATCTGGGTCGATCCGCGCGGGTGCGATCACTGGATCATCGATGACGGCATCGAAGGCTATCTGTCCCAGCGTCTGGACCGCAACGGCAAGCCGGTGTGTTCCGGTGCAGCCCCTCCCGGCTACGCGACGGGCAACTATCGCGGTTCGCGTGACGTTGGCGACCCGATCTAGGTGCAACGCAATTGTGCAAACTCGAAAAAGGCTGCCCGCAAGGGTGGCCTTTTTTTGTATCAAAACCGTGAAACATGCAGGCGGCCTCTTGCGCGGCCAAGCCCCCTCATGCACCCTTCCAATATGACCCAACGCAGGAGAGCTCGTTGACCATCAGTGATCTGACCGTGGAGCCCACGGATGTCGCCCCGACCGAAACCCTTCTGGAGTTTCCCGACAATCGGTTACTGATCGACCTGTGTGGAGAATTCGACCGAAACCTTGCCCAGATTGAACAGGTTCTTGGTGTGCAAATCGTGCGCCGTGGCAACCAGCTGGCCGTCATGGGCGAGGCCGCCGAAAAGGCGGCAACCGTGTTGGAGGCGTTGTATATCCGGCTTGAGGGTGGTCGCAGCGTCGAGATGGCCGATATCGAGGCGGAAATCCGCATGGGCCGCTCCGCCGAGGATACAGGCGCCCGCGACGGCGACCAGATCGAGATGTTCAAGGGTGGCGCAGTCGAGATCAAGACCCGCAAGAAAACCGTGGAGCCCCGCACGCAGGCGCAAAAAGACTACGTGACATCGCTGTTCAAGAATGAACTCGCCTTTGGCATTGGCCCTGCGGGCACGGGCAAAACCTATCTTGCTGTGGCTGTTGGCGTCTCCCTGTTCATCACCGGCAAGGTCGACAAGATCATCCTCTCCCGCCCCGCCGTTGAGGCTGGGGAGCGTCTGGGCTTCTTGCCTGGCGACATGAAGGACAAGGTCGACCCCTATATGCAGCCGCTCTACGATGCGCTGAACGACTTTTTGCCCGGCAAGCAAACCGCCAAGCTTATCGAGGAAAAGCGTATCGAGATCGCGCCGCTCGCCTTTATGAGGGGCCGTACGCTGTCCAACGCTTTCGTGGTGCTGGACGAGGCGCAGAACGCTACGACGATGCAGATGAAAATGTTCCTGACCCGTCTGGGTCAAGGCTCCCGCATGGTGATCACGGGCGACCGGTCGCAGGTTGACTTGCCGCGCGGTGTCTATTCAGGACTGCGAGAGGCCGAAGACCTGATCCAAGGCGTCAAGGGCGTGTCGTTTAACTACTTCACGGCCAAAGATGTTGTCCGCCACCCGCTCGTTGCACGGATCATCGAAGCCTACGAAGCGGCAGACGCCAAAGCGTAGGGCGTCCGCGCTTATGTGTTTCGGCTAGGTCTCCGATAGAACGCCAGACTTAAGGGCGCACGTAAGCATAGCCATCTTCCTGAAGTTCGATCAGCCGCACCACGCCGGATTGGACCATTTTGGCCTCGGACATTAGTGGAATGTCCTTGCCCGCTTTTTCGGACATTTTCGCGTGTGTGTTCCCGCATGCTGCAAAGCTGATATTGTCCAACTCCAAAGACATAACGGAAATCCGGTCTGCCACTGGGCTTTTGCCTGGGATCAGCATGTTGAGCCCCGGACCGTAGGTCACCACTTCGATTGTCACCTCGTCGCCAATGCTTTTGTAATAGGCCGCAACGTTTTGGGCATTGTTGAGCGCAAGATTCATGACTTGCGGGTCGTTTTGGTCCACATGAATTGCAACGTGGTGCATCTCACCTGCCATCGCGATGGACGCCAATGTCGAAAAGCCAATGGCCATAAGTGTCGTGCGCATATCTAATCCTCCCTGATGTTGATATGTCTAGATCAGGTGCGGATACTCAGCTCTTGTCAATTCAATTATTGGAATGTGTCCTGTCGGCAACCGGCCGAATGGCGCCGCATATATGGCCAAAACACAAGATGTGTTGACGCGGCTTTGGCCTGCTGTATGGGGATGCCATGGCACACATCGAAGTTCTGACTGAAGACGATCGCTGGACCACCGCAGGCCTCCCTGCGCTGGCCGAGAAAGCATGCACAGCCGCGCTGAGTGAGTTGTCGTTGGACGCTGAGTACGAGATCAGCCTGCTGGCCTGCGACGATGCGCGCGTGGCAGAATTGAACACCGAATTTCGCGGCAAGCCGACCCCCACAAACGTGCTGTCATGGCCGTCGGAGGAGCGCGGCGCGCAACTGCCCGGAATGATCCCGAGCCTGCCGGACGGGGCACCCCACGAACTGGAGCTGGGCGATATCGCCGTTGCGTTCGAGACCTGCGCTCGCGAAGCAGAGGAGGCCGACAAGCCGTTTGAGGACCATGTGACGCACCTTTTGGTGCATGGGACGCTCCATTTGTTGGGCTTTGATCACACAAATGATCCAGATGCGGCCTTGATGGAGGGTTTGGAGACCAGAATTCTTGCAAAATTAGGAATAGCCGACCCATATAGACAGTAAGGCTCAGATTTTTTGGGGCCGATTAATTGGAAAAGGACCGATGGGCGCAGAAATAGAAGGCTCGTCTACCGCAGCGCAGAGCGCGCAGGACATAGACCAAAGCCAGACCGAGACCGCAGACAGCGGCGAGACGGAACCTGGACTTATATCACGCGTGATCGCAGCGTTTCGGACGCCAGATTACGATGACGAAACCTCCAACAGCAACGGCTCGGGCAAGTCCCAGATGCTTGGGCTTGGAAACTTGCGCGCAAAGCGGGTGGAAGACGTTGTCATTCCGCGTGCCGAAATCGTGTCGGTTCCAAAAACCATTGGCTTGGACGAACTGGTCGAGGTGTTCCGCGAAAGCGGGCTGACGCGGCTTCCTGTGTTCGAAGACACATTGGACAGCCCGATTGGCTTGGTTCACCTGAAAGACTTGGCCCTGCGCCACGGCTTTAATGGCAAAAGCCCCGATTTCGATCTGTCGCAAATGGTGCGGCCCGTGTTGTTTGTGCCGCCCTCGATGCCAATCGGGGTGTTGCTGGCCAAGATGCAGACCGGGCGCAAGCACATGGCGCTGGTGATCGATGAATATGGTGGTGTGGACGGTTTGGTTACCATCGAGGACCTGATTGAACAGGTGCTTGGCGAGATCGAGGATGAACACGACATCGACGAAGCCGATCTGTGGAAGATGGAAAAGCCGGGGGTCTATCTGGCACAGGCCCGCGCTCCTCTGGAGGAGTTCGAGGCCGAGATCGGCCAGCGCCTGTCCGATGACGAGATGGACGAAGAGATCGACACCCTTGGCGGCTTGGTGTTTATGCTGTCTGGCCGCGTGCCTGCACGGGGCGAGGTTGTGGAGCACCCTTCCGGCGCAGAGTTCGAGATTGTCGACGCTGATCCGCGCCGGATCAAACGCCTTCGGGTCCTGATGCCCGCCAACGCATCCAACTGACCGCCATGATACGCCGCGCCTTCCGGCGTGCCGCTCGGCCAGGCTGGCGGCATCTTTCCTGTGCGTTCGCGCTTGGCATGTTGGGCGCGTTGGGGCAGGCCCCTTGGTCGCTATGGCCGGTGGCGATTGCAGGGTTTGGCGGGCTGACATGGCTCTTCAAAGCCGCTGAAAGCGCGCCCAAGGCCGCTTGGATTGGCTGGGCAGGGGGCGCGGGTTATTTCACGCTGGCGCTGTTCTGGCTGGTTGAGCCGTTCATGGTCGACATCGCCCGCCACGGCTGGATGGCACCCTTCGCTCTGTTCTTTATGGCTGGCGGGCTGGCGCTTTTGTGGGCCACAGCTTTCGGCATTGCGCGCCGGATTGGCGGTCTGATTGCGCTGATTTCCATGTGGACTGCAATGGAAATGCTGCGCAGCGTCTTGTTCACCGGTTTCCCGTGGGCAACAGTCGGACATATCTGGTCAGACCATCCGGTAATGCAGATCGCGGCCCTTGGCGGAACACCAGCCCTGACGCTGCTGACATTGGCGATTGCCGCTGGGCCAAGCGCTCGAGAACCCCTTGCAGGGTTGGCGTTTTCAGGCGTTCTTTTGCTTGCAGGGTGGGGGTTCGGGGCGCAGCAACTGGCCACCCATGCTGCGCAGCAAACTGGCCAGAACGTGCGATTGATCCAGCCAAATGCTGCGCAGCATTTGAAGTGGGATCCAGAGCATATCGGCCGATTTCTGCAACGCGCGGTGGATTTGACAGCGGCACCCGCCGAAGCGCCACCGGACTTGATCGTCTGGCCCGAAACCTCGGTTCCCTATCCGCTGGGCGAGGCCCCGACAGTGCTGGCAGCGATTTCTGTCGCTGCGGGCGGGCAGCCGATTATTGTCGGCGGCAACGACCGTGCCGAGGACGGCTGGCGCAACACATTGGTGCTGCTTGGTCCTGACGGAAAGCGCGTGCAGACCTACCACAAATACCACCTTGTCCCGTTTGGCGAATACATCCCGTTCGGTGATGTCTTGTCGAAACTGGGTATCAGCGGCATGGCCTCCCGCGACGGGGGCGGCTTTGCCAAGGGGCCGGGGGCCAAGCTGATCGATCTGCCGGGGATTGGTCCGGCCCTGCCACTGATCTGCTACGAACTTATCTTCCCGCGCAACCTGCGTGGGTTGCCGCGTCCCAATTTGCTGTTGCAGATCACCAATGACGCGTGGTTCGGCAATATCTCGGGGCCGTACCAACACCTTGCTCAAGCCCGCCTTCGCGCGGTGGAGCAAGGCCTGCCATTGATCCGCGCCGCGAATACCGGGATTTCGGCGGTGATTGACCCTTGGGGGCGCGTCACCGCACAAACCAAGCTGAACGAGGCCGCATTTCTCGATGCAGCGCTTCCTGCGCCGACCTCCGCCACGCCCTATAGCCGCTTTGGCGATTGGCCGATGCGTGTGCTGTTGGTGCTGTTGCTTGTCTGGCAGATCGCCGCACGACGCCGTGTTCCCATTGACCGCGCCACGCCACGGGAGTAGGGCAGGTCGATCATTCACCGCCACAACGGCTTCCTGACGTGGCGGGACAACATAATCGGAGCACTTTCCCATGGCACGACAGAACTATCTCTTCACCTCGGAATCCGTATCCGAGGGTCACCCGGACAAGGTGTGCGACCGCATTTCAGACGCAGTTCTGGACGCATTTCTCGCGGAAGAGCCTGAGGCGCGCGTCGCAGCGGAAACCTTTGCGACAACCAATCGCGTGGTGATCGGGGGCGAAGTGGGCCTCTCTGATAAAAACAAGCTGCACGAGTATATGGACCGGATCGAGGACATCACCCGCGACTGTATCCGTGACATCGGCTACGAGCAGGACAAGTTCCACTGGAAAACAGTCGAAGTGACGAACCTGCTGCACGAGCAATCTGCCCATATCGCACAAGGGGTTGATGCTTCCAGCGACAAGGAAGAAGGGGCCGGCGACCAAGGCATCATGTTCGGCTATGCCTGCAATGAAACGCCGGAGCTTATGCCCGCGCCGATCCACTACGCCCATGCTATCCTGCGCCGTCTGGCGGAAGTTCGTAAAAACGGCACCGAGCCGACGCTTGGCCCCGACGCCAAATCACAGCTGACGGTGCGCTATGTGGACGGCAAGCCAGTGGGGGTGTCCTCTGTCGTGCTGTCGACGCAGCACTTGGACGAGAACATGACCTCCGCCGATGTGCGCGCGGTTGTGGAGCCCTACATCACCGAAGTGCTGCCCGACGGCTGGCTGACCGGCGACACAGAATGGTGGGTTAACCCGACCGGCAAATTCGTTATCGGCGGCCCTGACGGCGACGCAGGCCTGACCGGCCGCAAGATCATCGTCGACACCTATGGTGGCGCGGCCCCGCATGGCGGTGGCGCGTTTTCTGGCAAAGACCCGACCAAAGTGGACCGGTCCGCCGCTTACGCATCGCGCTATCTGGCGAAAAACGTTGTCGCCTCCGGCCTTGCGCGTCGCTGCACGATCCAGCTGAGCTACGCGATCGGTGTGGCCAAGCCGCTGTCAATCTATTGTGACACGCATGGCACAGGCGAAGCGCCAGACGCCGCAATCGAGACAGCGGTCGCAGGTTTGATGGACCTGACGCCCCGCGGCATCCGCGAGCATCTGGGGATGAACCGCCCGATCTATGCCCGCACCGCGGCTTACGGCCACTTTGGTCGCGCGCCGGAGGCCGATGGCGGCTTCTCTTGGGAACGCACGGATATGGTCGAGGCGCTGAAAAAGGCGGTCTGACCGCCCCCGCAACATCTGACGACAAGGGCGCGCCATTGGTGCGCCCTTTGGCGTTTGGGCCATGCCCCGTTGCGCCCGTGCTGTTCCACGGCTAAACCGCCGCGCATGAGCACATCTGACAAAGACCCCGCGACGCCTTGGCGCAATTTTTATGGCCGTATCAAAGGCCAGTCCTTGAATGCCCGCCAAGAGCAGGACCTTGAGGACCTGTTGCCAAGTGTTCGCTTGCCAAATGTCACCCGCGAGGAAAACCCTGACCGCACTCTGCTGGACATCGAAGCACTCCGCGATGGCAACCCGGTTTGGCTGGAGGTTGGGTTCGGCTCTGGCGAGCACCTTGCCCATCAGGCCAAGGCCAACCCCGACGTGCTGTTCATCGGCTGCGAAATCTACATCAACGGCGTGGCGGCCCTATTGGGCAAAATCCGCCGCGAAGGCATCTCCAATATCGTGATCCACGCAGGCGATGCCCGTGACCTGTTTGACGTGCTGCCTGCAAATAGCTTGGACAAAATGTTCCTGCTCTACCCGGACCCGTGGCCCAAAGCGCGCCACCATCGCCGCCGGTTCGTGACGCCGGAGCACTTGGACCCGCTGGCCGAGAAGCTCAAACCGGGCAAAGAATTCCGTGTTGCCACCGATATCGAAGACTACGTGCGTCAGACCTTGGAAGAAGTGCCGCGCGCGGGATTTACGCTGACCGAACAGCCTGATGATCTGGGCAAGGCTTGGGATGATTGGTTCTCGACGCGCTACGAGCAAAAAGCCCTGCGCGAAGGCCGCACACCGCATTACATGACTTTTATCCGCAACTGATTTTTGAAGGCAGACTCTCCCCATGACAGCCAAGACACGCATCGTCCTTTCCAGCGATCACGCCGATATCGAATTGCGCAAAACCATCGCCGCGCATGTTGCAGCCCTTGGCTACGAGGTCGAAGACATCGGCCCGATGACATCCGAAAGCACCCATTACCCCAAGCACGGTGAAGCCGCCGCGCGGCGGGTGGCGTCAGGTGATTGCGCTTTGGGCATCATCGTTTGCGGCACGGGGCAGGGCATCATGATGGCGGCCAACAAGGTCAAAGGCATCCGCTGCGGTGTGTGTTCCGACACATTCTCCGCCCGTATGATCCGCCAGCACAATAACGCCAACATGCTGTCCTTGGGCGCACGGGTGATCGGCGAGGGGCTGGCGCTGGATATCGTGGACGCCTTCTTGGGTGCCGAGTTCGAGGGCGGGCGCCATGCGACGCGGGTGGATATGATTAGCGCGATTGAGGGTTAGCGTTCGGAGCGCAAGCCGGGCGGTCGGCGGACCGGGGGTGGGCGATCTTTCATAGCAGTTTGGCAGTTTATTTCGGCCAAGTTCATCTTCCCCCACAAGCCGTTGCGCCCGTAGCAAAATCGCCGACCCGTGGGACGGTTCGACGATCGCCCGGCGCCTACGGCTTGGTTCCGGGCGGGGAAAGTCGGCTTTGAGCCCAAACTTCCAACTTCTATGAGGTGCAGCGAAGGTCTGCTTCAGTTTCTACGCCGCGCCAGCTCTCGAAAAAGCGCAGGGGGCGAAACACCGATCTGCTCATGAAACCGTCGAAATTGCCTTCGTGACCGACAAGCCAGGCGTATGGATAATCCATTTCCATATGCTGTCGCATCAAAAGTCGGGCATGATGGCTTGGTTTGAGGTGGTATAACCGGAACATTGGAATGGAAGCGCTTTCGACCGTACAGGTTATTTCGACGCCTTCTGCAAAAGTCCAATCAACTCGTCAAATTTCGCACGCTGTTCTTCGGGGTCGCCGCTCTGGATGGCCGTCTCGACGCAGTGTGCGGCATGATTTTCGAGGATCAGTTTTTCGACACCCAGAATAGCTGACCTGATCGCCGCTGTTTGCGCCAGAATATCCATGCAGTAGCGGTCACCCTCGACCATCCTTGCCACGCCCCGCACTTGCCCTTCAAGCCGTGAAAGCCGGTCTAGCGTTTTATCTTTGTTCGCTTTCAATCGGGCCATCCTTATAAATATCGGAACCATTTAGCAGCAGTCCCGTTAATACCCCACACGGGTATAAAGAGAGGACACGTAATGGCACACCATCAGGATACGAATATGGGCTCTCGGTCTATGCACAGCAAGGATCATAACGCAAAGGGCGGCGGGTACGGCAAATTCTTTGCTATGATCGGCACCTCGACGGTTGTGATGTATGGTCTGATGTATCTCAACACCTACGCACTCGATCACGTCTTCTTCTCACAGACGCGTATGTGGATGGCGCTGTATATGGGTGGGATGATGGCGATTATCATGCTGGCCTTCATGCTCGGCATGTATTCCAACCGAAAAGCCAATATCGCGATTTTCGCGGGGGCCGCCATTGCCTTTGCGGCAGGCGTTTATCTGGTCCGCTCGCAGGATACGGTGGGTGATGTTGCTTGGATGAAGGCGATGATCCCGCACCATTCTATTGCGATCTTGGTTAGTGAACGCGCCAACTTCTCTGATCCACGGGTTCAGGAATTGGCCACCGCGATCATCGAAGCGCAGCGCGGCGAGATTGCGGAAATGAAGGGTTACATCGCAGATATCGAAGCCAACGGGGATGCGCCTGCCGGAACCTCGCGGACAGAACGCTGAGGCAAAGGAAACCATCATGCCAGACGATACACGCGACATTGCTGACGTAAAAACAGACCCCGCGGAATTCGCGACCGGAAAGACAGCCGTACTTTACCGCATGGCCCTGCCCGACCATCTGTGCCCGTCAGGACAGAAGGCTCGGTGGCTTTTAAAAAGCAAAGGATTTTCGGTCGATGATCGCCTTTTCCGGTCGAGGTCAGAGGTCGACGCGTTCAAAAAAGCGCAGGGCGTGCCCACCACCCCGCAGATCTGGATCGAAGGCGAGAGGGTTGGCGGCTATGACGCTCTGCGCCAAAAGCTCACCGACTATGACCCTGATGCGACAACCTATAAACCAGTAATCTACCTGTTCGCCGTGGCCGCCGCGACGGCGCTGGCGCTGTCCATCGGCTTTCTTGGCGCGATCACGTGGCAAACGCTCGGCTGGTTCATATCCGTCTCGATGATCCTGCTGGGGATGCAGAAACTGCGCGACATCGAAAGCTTCACGACGATGTTCCTCAACTATGATCTGCTGGCGCGCAAATGGGTTCCCTACGCCTATGTATACCCGTGGGTCGAAACCGGAGCGGGCGTTTTGATGACAGGCATGTTGCTGACCGGGCTTGCCGCCCCTGCCGCGCTTTTCATCGCCACTGTCGGCGCATTCAGCGTGTTCAAAGCCGTCTACATCGACAAACGAGAGCTTAAATGCGCCTGCGTGGGCGGAAATTCCAATGTGCCGCTCGGCTTCGTAAGCCTGTCTGAAAACCTGATGATGATGGGGATGGCGATCGTCATGTTGGGCTTGGCCATCGCCGGATAATATGGACAAGAGGAGAAAGCACTAATGAAACTTTCACGCACAAGCCCGTCACGCGGCCCGAATTCCGCGCAGGTCACCGGATTTTATGACGATGATACGGGAAGCATCCAATATCTCGTGGCGGACCCTAACACCCGACAGGCTGCCTTGATCGACACTGTACTTAGCTTTGATCCCAAGAGTGCAGCGACCAACAGCGACAGTGTAGAGTCCATTCTAGACTTTGCGAAGGCTGAGGGGCTGGACATCACGTGGATCCTCGACACGCACCCGCACGCCGATCACCTTATGGCCTCATCGTTTTTGAAAAAACGTCTGGGCAAACCGAATGCTATCGGGGCCAAGGTTCTGGACATCGCAGAGCTTTGGCGTGACTTTTACAACATGCCTGACGCATTCGATCCCGCCTCCGATTTCGATCATCTCTTCGAGGATGGTGACAGTTTTCAGATTGGGTCGCTTCCGGTTAAGGTCATGCTCTCGCCCGGTCACACTCTGGGATCGATCACTTATATTGTTGGTAACGATGCGGCCTTCGTCCACGACACCTTCATGCAGCCGGATGCGGGAACCGCGCGCGCAGATTTTCCCGGTGGCACGGCGGCTGACCTTTATGGCTCGTTGCAGGATATTCTGGCGCTGCCTGACGATACCCGACTGTTTATCGGACACGACTACGGCAGCGACTATCGCAAGACGCCTACGTGGGAATCTACCGTGGCCGAACAGCGCCGTCACAACATCCACGTTGGCGGTGGGACCAACAAGGCTGCGTATATTGACCTGCGAGAGGCACGCGACAACAGCCTCGCATTCCCCGATCGCATGCTGCACGTTTTGCAGATGAACCTGCGTGCAGGCGCGCTCCCTTCCACCGAAGACGACGACCAGCGCTACCTGAAAATTCCGCTAAACCGCTTCTAAGGAGACCACCATGGAGACCGAAACAACCGACAACGGCACGCTTGAAACCTGGACACCACAAGAGGTCCGTGATGCGTTTCAGCGCAATGAAATTGTCCTGATTGACGTGCGCACCCCGCAAGAATACGGGTTTGAACGTATAGAGGGCGCGCTCCTCGCACCTATGCAGGCCTTTGATCCGGATCACATGCCGGGCCAGTCTGACAAGCACATCGTATTTCATTGCGGTTCTGGTGTCCGGTCAGAAAAGGTAGCGCGGCTGTGCCTTGAACATGGATTCGAAAGGGTCGCCCACCTTGGAGGCGGCTTTGGTGCCTGGAAGGACACTGGCATGGCCTATACCGGAACCGATGTTGGCTCGGGCGCCCCCAAAAGCATGCAAAAGACAGCCACCAGCTAACTTTTTCGTTCGTATGAGACAGTGGAAACGTGCTGTTTGGCCTGAATTCCTCATAATTGGTCAGGATATACGTGAGAGAAATTATTAAGCTCTGGGCGTTCGGCATCAGAGAGTTCGGCTCGGCCAATGCCTTACCGTAGTAACTGGAAAGCAGCCGTTGGCGTAACTGCAGCGAAATGGGGCTTCGTCCGCATAGCTTCCCTTCGCCCCAGATGGGTGCAGGGAAGTTGGTCCAATTAGGCCATCCCCACCCCATGCACAAACGACGATGGACCCTTCGCCGACACTGGGCTATCACGTCAGGGCTTTTGACTGACCAGAGAGAATTGCCCCATGTCCGGCCACGGTGACCCTATCCCAATGACCTCCCGCGCTGGTGGCGCTTTATCCGGCGAGGCGCATGTGCCGGGGGACAAATCCATCTCCCACCGCTCGCTTATTTTGGGCGCGATGGCTGTAGGGGAGACCAAGGTCTCCGGCCTGCTGGAAGGCCAAGACGTTCTGGACACAGGCCGCGCGATGCAGGCCTTCGGGGCGGAAGTTATCAACCACGGCGGCGGCAACTGGTCGGTGCATGGCGTGGGTGTCGGCGGCTTTGCGGAACCAAGCCAAGTCATCGACTGCGGCAACTCCGGCACCGGCGTGCGGCTGATCATGGGCGCGATGGCGACCTCGCCGATCACCGCGACCTTCACGGGCGATGCCTCCTTGAATGGCCGTCCTATGGGCCGTGTGACGGATCCGCTGGCGCTGTTCGGCACGCAAAGCTACGGGCGCAAGGGCGGGCGGTTGCCAATGACGATTGTGGGCGCCGCGAACCCCGCCCCTGTCCGCTACACCGTGCCCATGCCCTCCGCTCAGGTGAAATCCGCGGTGCTACTGGCCGGGCTGAACGCGCCGGGCGAGACCGTGGTGATCGAGAAAGAAGCCACCCGCGACCATTCGGAGCGGATGCTCGTGGGTTTCGGCGCGAACCTGAGCGTGGACGACAGCAATGAAGGTCGCGTTATCACGCTGACAGGCCAGCCAGAATTGAAGCCGCAAACCATCACCGTGCCGCGTGACCCAAGCTCCGCCGCTTTTCCCGTTTGCGCGGGCATCGTCGCCCCGGGCTCCGACGTGTTGGTGCCTGGCATCGGGCTGAACCCGACCCGCGCGGGCCTTTTCACCACGTTGCAAGAAATGGGCGCGGACCTGACATTCGAGAACATGCGCGAAGAGGGTGGGGAGCCTGTGGCGGACCTGCGGGCGAAGTTCTCTGACAACATGCAAGGCATCGAGGTGCCGCCAGAGCGCGCGGCCTCGATGATCGACGAATATCCGGTGCTGTCCGTTGTCGCCGCATTCGCAACCGGCAAGACCGTCATGCGCGGCGTGAAAGAGCTGCGGGTGAAGGAAAGCGACCGTATCGACGCCATGGCGCGCGGGCTGGAGGCTTGCGGGGTGACTATTGAGGAAGACGAGGATACCTTTACCGTGCATGGTATGGGCGTCGGCGGCGTTCCGGGCGGTGGCACATGCGCCACCCATCTGGACCACCGCATCGCAATGTCTTTCATGGTGCTCGGGCTGGGCACGCAGAAGCCGGTCCATATTGACGACGGGGGGCCAATTGCGACATCCTTCCCGATTTTTGAGGATTTGATGCGCGGTTTGGGCGCGACCATTACAAGGGATTAGGGTTTATGCAGAAGTATTTTGCGAGTGTTGTAGTTGGCGGCGAGAGCGAATTGGACGCCAACTCCCGCATCTTCGTTGGCCATTCAGAGAGTATCACGCAGTTTCTCGCGACGCTGATGATGGCGTTTGACCAAGAAAACACGCAACTCCTTTTGCTGCGCCGTGCTGCATTGCTGGATGATTTCGAGGAGGGCGATTTCGACGCCCCGATCAATCTTGGGCCAGTGAAGGCGATGGACATCCAGCCGGGTCGATTGATTGCTGGCGATCCCTATCCCGGTGCGTTGCCTGCTGCCCTGCCAGAAAGCGGCTGCAAAATGGCGCTGGTCGAGCTTGCCGTAAAAACTGGCGGTGGTCAGGTTGCACTGGTCGGTGTGAAAGCTGCAAACGCGATTCAAGGCCTGCGGATCATCCTCAGCGATGCGGAGCAGGGCGGCGCGACCATCACCTCGGTTGAAGGCCTGATGGATGCGGAATTGCACGCGGATGATGCCTACGACTTCGATGCCAAGCCAAGCGCGCTGGCTGCACGGGTTGCCGGTGGCGAGCATGTCGCGATGAGCGAACCGATTGCCTTCGGTGCCTAAACCCCTGCTATGGGCGTGGGCGGTCACGACCGCCGCGCTCTACGGCGTGCTGGCCTACGGGTCTTACGTCACAATGCCCTCCCTTGCGGGGGGCATGTTGGGTTTTGACATGCGCCCGCTTGGCATGAACGCTTCGGACGGTGCTACCTACATGGCGGCCATGACCGACGCGGGCCGTCTCTATTACTTGACCTGGCTGAAGCCGCTGGACACCGCATTTATCGCGGCGCTGGTTGTGCTGGGCGTTGCGCTTTCTCGGACCTTTGACGGCCGCCTGCTATGGATGTCGGTCGTGGCGGCGTTGGTTTATGGCGTGATGGATCTAGCGGAAAACCAAATGGTTGCGTCGCTGATGAAGGAGGCGCAAGGGGGCAGCGATCCCGAGTTTGCGTTGATCGCGTGGGCAACGCGCTCCAAGTTTGCTGCAATAGCCGTAATGGCACTGACCCTTCTGGCGCAGTGGCGCAGATCACCTCGCCACGGCTAACGGTCCTGCCCCAACGCTTGCACCGACTTTGCACGAGGCCTACACCTGCTGACGACCCAAACTGACGAGACAGATGCCATGAAATTCACAGTCGCAATCGACGGCCCTGCCGCGGCAGGCAAGGGCACGCTCTCCAAACGGGTCGCCACCGAGTTCGGGTTTGCCCATCTCGACACGGGGTTGCTTTATCGTGCCACGGGCGCGCGGGTTCTGGCAGGGGCGGAACCAGTTGAGGCTGCGAAAGGCCTGACACCGGACGACATGGCCCGCGATGATTTGCGCACCACAGCGGTCGCGCAAGCGGCCTCGAAAGTGGCCGCAATTCCAGAGGTGCGCGCGGCGCTGGTCCAGTTCCAGCGCGACTTTGCCAGACGCGAAGGGGGCGCAGTTCTGGACGGGCGCGACATAGGCACGGTGATCTGCCCGGATGCGGACGTGAAGCTGTTCGTCACCGCCTCCGACGCCGTTCGGGCGGAGCGGCGCTATCTGGAGCTTTCAGGCAACGGCCATGAGGTCACACGCGAAGGCGTCCTGCGTGATCTGCAAGAACGCGACGCCCGCGACCGTGACCGCGAAGCAGCTCCCTTGGCGGCGGCGGCAGATGCAGTGGTGATCGACACGTCTGACATGACAATCGACGCCGCTGTGCAGGCGGCTGTCCGCTTCATCAAGGCCCGCATCTAGGCTGAAACTGCTTAAACGGTCTCCTTGGGCGCCTCGTGGCAAGAAACCGCCACACTTTCCTGCGACATTCACGGTGTTTCGCCGATAGAGGACTTCCGTACTCGTCAGGGTATACGCATCCGTGGTTAAGGGGCATCAGACAGATCAAAACCCCAGTAAACCAACGCCTTTTAGGCGAAAGGAGAAGTAATGCCTTCAGCACAAGAAACCATCGCAGCAGGCCTCGAAACCATAGCCAAAACCGTCACGCAAGATCCCGGCCTTCTGGAGAATGTTGCCCTCGCCGATATCAGCGGCGGGACCGACGGGGCGCGACTGATGAATGACGTTATTCTGCAAGCAATTGTCGACACCGGCGTGAATGCTGACGGTGCGCTGACGCCCGACGACATCCGCACCATCAGCGATTACATCCGCGAAACTCCGGCGCTTTACGCTGATTTCGTTGAAGGTCACGGCAATGACGAAGGCCAGCTTGAAACGGGATTCCACCTTGTGCAGGGCGACGGCGGCTCTTTCATGTTTCAGGGGCGGCATCTGGTGGATAACATCGCTGACGCGATTTACCACGTGGGCTTCGAATACGGCAACGGGGTCTTCCTGAACGAGGATGGCGACGCGAATGAACCCGTCGATGACATAGCGGGATGGCTCAACTTTTTCGTCAACGGCGTGAACGTCGTCTACGGCACGGATGCAGGTGAAACGCTCTATTCCGGCGATTATAGCCCGGAGTTGTCCGTCGCAGCGGACGAGGTATTTTACGCCGGCGCCGGCGATGATCTGATCTGGCCCGAAAGTGGCAATGATATTGTGTGGGCAGGGGCGGGCAATGACGTTGCTGCTGGCGGCGACGGCAATGATCTGCTGATCGGCGAGGCAGGCGATGACCGCCTTTGGGGCGACGCTGGAAATGACGAACTGCATGGCGACGCAGGCTCAGACACGCTGGGCGGAGGCCTTGGGGATGACACGCTCCACGGGGGCGCGGATGCGGATAACCTGTGGGGCGACGAAGGCTCGGACATCATCTACGGCGACGATGGCAACGATGTGATCGACGGCGGCTCAGGCGATGACGGACTGGTCGGTGGCAATGGCAATGATGAGATTTGGGGCGGTGACGGCGCGGATGTCATGTATGGCGGTGCGGGTGCGGATACGCTGGGCGGCGGCATCGGGAATGACGAGCTTTACGGCGACGAAGGCGCGGACGAGCTGTGGGGCAATGAGGGCGATGACTTTATCCTTGGCGGCGCGGACGACGACCTTATTGGCGGCGGCGACGGTGACGATGTGATCTCCGGCGATGATGGGCAGGACACGCTCTGGGGCGAGGCCGGTCATGACTGGATTTACGGCGGCCAAGGCGTGGACCGCATCGGTGGCGGAGACGGCAATGATCACATCGAAGGTGGCGACGGCGTGGACACGGTGTTCGGCGATGCGGGCGACGATGTGCTTTCCGGCGATGCAGGCAATGACTTGCTTTATGGCGGCAACGATAATGACACCCTGATCGGCGGCAGTGGCGATGACCTGCTGAACGGGCAGGAGGGCAGCGACTTGATCTATGGCGGCGCGGGCGTGGACCGGCTTGTCGGCTGGGATCTTGATGGCGCCCGCGACGTGTTCATCTTCGGCGCAGGCGACAGCGGCACCACAGCAAGCACCATGGATCTGGTCGAAGGGTTTGTGAGTGGCGAGGATCAAATTGACCTTAGCAGCTATGGCAACCTCAGCTTTGTGGCGGTTCTCAGCGGGTCTGGTGCTGCCGAAGTAACCTTCGATGGCGATTACATCTGGGTCGACGGGAATGGCGATGGTGTGGCCGACCTTGGGGTGGAACTGCAAGGTATCGACACCGTCGCTGCAAGTGACTTCCTGCTGTAACGGACCTGACAGGCAAGCAGTTCTGGCCGCGCTGGAGTGTTCCGGCGCGGCTTTTGCATGTCTCGGGATTGGTAAGATAGGCGGCCGCCCATTTCGGGCTGCGGTCGTCATGTTGCAGGCGTTACCCTGCATCCCTTCGGGGTTTAGCGTCCCCTATATTGCCGGCGGTCGCGGGAAGCCCCAATGCGGGGCCAGTGACCACAGAACGATTGCGAAGCGTTTGTGACGCCGCGCGTTTGGTTAACCGAGGACAGGATATAGGGCGCAGGCCTTAAGGTTTGGTAGCGGGTGCGTTCTGTGGAAGCTGGAGTAGAGCCTAGTTTGGCGGCTCTCCGCGTGCTAAACAGATGTATGGGAAACACAGCGCCAAATATGGGTCCAACATATCGAGCCAGCGCCTGCCGCGAGGCGCTTCAGTTTGCGATCGTGTTGATGGCGACCCTACTGCTGGCCTTGCCGCTTCTTGCGCAGGACGGGGGATCTGGGCGTATCGCTTTGATCATAGGGAACGGAGCGTATGAGAACGTGGCCGAGCTTCGCAACCCGCGCAACGACTCCGCCGACCTTGCGGCGTCGCTGACGGCGGCGGGGTTCCAAGTCGACCTGCATCTGGATCAAGACCAAGGAAAGATGCTGGACACGCTCAGGGCCTTCCGGCGCAAGGCGGACAGGGCGGAGATTGCGCTGATCTATTACGCGGGACACGGCATCGAAATTGACCGCCAGAACTACCTGCTGCCCGTTGATGCGGTTCTGGAAACCGACGCGGACGTCAACTTTGAGGCGGTTAAGCTGGAAACGATGGTCTTCGCTGCGAGCGGGGCGACACGTCTGAGCATGGTCGTTGTGGACGCTTGCCGAAACAACCCTTTTGCCAGCTCGATGAAACGCACCAACGCCAGCCGATCTATCGGGCGCGGCTTGTCGGCGATCGAGCCCACCAAAAACACCCTCGTGGCCTATGCGGCGAAAGAAGGCACTACGGCCGCTGACGGTATTGGTCGCAACAGCCCCTACGCCACTGCCTTGATTGATGCGCTTGGGCAACGCGATCTGGAGGTTGGATTGATGATGCGGCGGGTTCGCGACAGCGTCCTCAAAGCAACGGCAGGCAAGCAAGAGCCCTTTGTCTACGGCTCGCTCTCGGCTGATCCGATATATCTGAATGACACCCGCGGGATCGCCCCCGGCACGACCATAATCGACACCTCGGAAGGGCGCGTCGAAGACGTCCCGACGGCCAACGCCGCCGAAATCGTTTTTTGGAAATCCATCGCGGACACCACGAAACCGTCCTTGCTTGAAGCCTATCTCGACTTATATCCCGACGGGTTTTTCGCTGAACTGGCAAACGCCAAAATTGAACTTCTGGGTGGCGCAACGCCGCCCCCACAGAAGGTCGCAACTGCGGCGCCATTTGAAACGCTCGCGCCAGTTATCGCCGAGGATCGCGCATTGAGCCGCGACGAGTTGGTCGAGCTGCAAGAAAGGCTCTCTTCGTTAGGGCACGCGTTAGGCTCGGCTGACGGGGTCGCAGGTCGTCGCACCAAAGCCGCTATTCGGGAATATGAGCAGGCGGAAGGCCGTCCGGTTTTGGGCCTCGCTTCGCTACCTGTTCTGAAGGCGTTGCGCGATAAGGTCTCCGAGGCGGAGCTGAAGGACTGGCGCGCGCGTAAGGCGGCAAGCGTGACGAAGGCGAAGACCGCCGCGCCGAAACCAGCAAAGGCCGCAGCCCGCCCCAAACAGGTGACCCAGCCGAAGGTGGTTGCTCCGAAGGCAACCGCACCACCGCCGCCAAAGGTCGTCGCCAAGAAGGTGACGCCGAAGCCATCCAATAAATACACTCAGTTTTGCGGGGCGAACAGGCAATGCGGGACCGCTGAATGTCGGTCAGGTGACAGCGGTCAGTTCTTCAAAAAGACGCGGAACTGCAAATTCTGCTCCCTTTATTCGCAGCGCTGCCGATAGACCCGACGCAGCTGGTCGCGCGAGTCTCTCTTTGTTAAGGCACGGAACACAGAGCGCTGCCTGTCCCATAGGGTTTAGCGGATGACATGCACCGCGCATTTGGCATGGCGCACCACCCGCGCCGCAGTAGAGCCCAGAAAGATATCGCTAAACCCCGGCCTGTGAGACGCCATGACAATACAGTCGACATCGTTATCGTTGGCATAGTCGACCAGCGTGCGCCCTGCATGGCCCGATACGAGCGTCGGCACTGCGCCCGGTAAACCCTTGGCCGATTGGGTCAGAGATTTGGCAATTCCGTCATGCGTGTTCTTAAGTACGTCGTCGGGAATCTCAGCAGTAAAATACGCAGGAATGGCCTCTACGACGTGTATGACCGTAAATTTGGCGTCTTTGTCTGCCAAGGCCCGCGCGGCCAGAAACGAGGCCTGTGTATCGTGTGTTTCATCAAAAACGACTGGAACGAGGATATGCTTGTACATGGTGTCATCTCCTACTTGTTTGCATTTTAGGTGAGTGGCTAAGTTTAGACTGAAAGCTGCTAAGGGTCGTTGAGTTAGGTCAAGGCGTGGTTTTTGTGTCTTTTTAAGCCTTCGAGAGGGCGCAATTCACGCCCGAGCGCCGTCATTTCACACCGACTTCAAGCGCGTTCCGATAGATTGAATTCCGTGAAATGCAGAAGGAGGATAATATGAAAGCGCAGATTGAAGCCGTTAAACTGGCTCTCCAGACGCTGGTGTATCTGGCGCTGTTGGCGCTGATTGCCTCGTTGTTTTTCAAGCCGGAGTTTACCGCCAAACGGACCGGAAATTTTTTTAAGGCTTTCCAGGATCACGACATCAACATCAAAATCGCTGCGATGGGCTTTAACATCTCGCCGCGCGAGGTGAAGGAATTGACCGAACAAAGCTCGGTGCTGGATCAGGTCAAATTATCTGGGGAATGTTTGGGCCGCGGCCAATGCAATAGTGACGAGCAGGCGCAACTGGCCTCCTTGCTACAGATCGAGCAGGTCGGTGCCTACCTTGCAAAGTCAGGCGGGGCGGAAGCGACCGTAGAGCCGGTCGTGATCTCCGAAGGAAACGAGACAGTTTCCAGCGGAATTATTGTTCCTGGCCCGTCGGATGACGGTGTTGGGGAATGGGTCGTCGTTCTGGGGGCCGACCGCAGTCTGGACGCGGCGCAGGACGAACAGCGCAAAATCGCTGGCCGCGTGGATCAGGTGCAAATCGAGCTCATTCTACGCGACAACTGGTATCGCACGGTCGCCTTCTTCGACACCGCAGACCAAGCAGAAGCCGCGTTGCCCGCACTGGAGCAAGCCGCGCGCCGAAAAGGCATCTACGCGCGATCCACCGCGATCTGGTGCGAAGGCACGGTCTCGACGGGAAGCGACGGTGTGATTGCGTGCGGGTAAGAGGCGGATCAAACAGGTTCGCCCTTACATACTTGCCCTTCCGCGCAACCCACGCTATACGCGCGCTTGTCTAAGGGGCGAGAACAGTCTCAAGGCGAGCAGGGTCGGTTTTCCGGCCCTTCTTGTTTTGAAAATGCCCTGACGGACCAACATGAAACCCAAAGACCGGCGGAGACAACCGCTCGGCCCGCATAAACATTAGATTAGGACACACACGCCTCATGGCTACAAACGCATCTATGGAAGAATTCGAAGCCCTCTTGAACGAAAGCTTCGAAATGGACACACCGGACGAAGGTTCGGTTGTTAAAGGCAAAGTACTGGCGATCGAAGCCGGCCAAGCCATCATCGATATCGGCTACAAAATGGAAGGCCGTATCGACCTTAAAGAATTCGCAGAACCAGGCGAGAGCGCCAAAATCGCAGTGGGCGACGAAGTTGAGGTGTTCCTTGACCGCGTCGAGAACGCCCGTGGCGAAGCCTCCATCAGCCGCGATAAAGCGCGCCGCGAGGAAGCTTGGGACCGTCTGGAAAAAGCATACGCAGACGAAGAGCGCGTCGATGGCGCAATCTTTGGTCGCGTCAAAGGCGGCTTCACCGTGGATCTGGGCGGCGCAGTTGCCTTCCTTCCCGGCTCCCAAGTCGACGTGCGTCCAGTACGCGACGCTGGCCCGCTGATGGGCATGAAGCAGCCGTTCCAAATCCTGAAAATGGACCGCCGCCGTGGCAACATCGTTGTGTCCCGTCGTGCCATTCTGGAAGAATCACGTGCCGAACAGCGTGCAGAAGTTATCGGCAACCTCACCGAAGGTCAGGCTGTTGACGGCGTCGTCAAAAACATCACCGAGTACGGCGCATTCGTCGACCTTGGCGGCGTAGACGGCCTGCTGCACGTCACCGACATGGCATGGCGCCGCGTCAACGACCCACGCGAGATCCTGACAATTGGCGAAACCGTCAAGGTTCAGGTCATCAAGATCAACAAAGAGACCCACCGTATCTCCCTCGGCATGAAACAGCTGCAGGACGATCCATGGGGCGAAGTTGCCGCGAAATACGCTCTGGATTCCACGCATCAGGGCCGCGTCACCAACATCACCGACTACGGCGCATTTGTTGAGCTGGAGCCCGGTGTTGAAGGTCTGGTCCACGTCTCCGAGATGTCTTGGACCAAGAAGAACGTGCACCCCGGCAAAATCGTGTCCACTTCGCAGGAAGTCGAAGTCATGGTTCTGGAAATCGACAGCGCCAAACGCCGCGTTTCCTTGGGTCTCAAGCAGACTCAGCGCAACCCATGGGAAGTGTTCGCAGAGAACAACCCTGTCGGCAAAGAGATCGAAGGCGAAGTCAAGAACATCACCGAATTCGGTCTGTTCGTTGGTCTCGACAACGACATCGACGGCATGGTTCACCTGTCCGACATCACTTGGGACGGCCGTGGCGAAGACGCACTGGGCGACTTCCGCAAAGGCGACATGGTTAAAGCCGTTGTCACCGAAGTGGACGTTGAGAAAGAGCGCATCTCGCTCTCGATCAAAGCTCTGGACGGCTCGTTCGACACAGCAGTGGACGGCGTTAAGCGCGGCTCCATCATCACCGTCGAAGTTACCTCGATCGAAGAAGGTGGCATCGAAGTGGAATATGAGGGCGCTAAATCCTTCATCCGCCGCTCCGACCTGTCCCGTGATCGTGCCGAGCAGCGTCCTGAGCGCTTCGGCGTTGGCGACAAGATCGACGTGCGCGTCACCAATGTGGACGCCAAGACCCGTCGTCTGGGCCTGTCCATCAAGGCACGCGAGATCGCAGAAGAGAAAGAAGCCGTCGAACAGTATGGCTCCTCCGACTCCGGCGCGTCCCTCGGCGATATCCTTGGTGCAGCACTGAAATCAGACGACGAGTAATCGTTTCGCCTGAGAGTTCTAAGACGGCCCTGTCAGCGATGACGGGGCCGTTTTTCGTTGTCGGTGACACCCGAATCGACTGACGGTCAGGGCAGCCGTCTGTAACCAGTGACGCCCAAATCAGCGGCGTTGCGCCGTGAAAACCGCCTCGGAGCGTTATTTTTTACGCTATTTTACCCACCAAGCAGTGGGGGCGGGCACTCTAAATGCTTTCCTCAGTTGGATTATTTGTCCTATAGTTCGACAAGTTACGGCGTCCAGCCGTTGCAATGAACAAAGTCCTGGGGAGGATATTTGATGATACGCTCCGAGCTGATCCAAAAGATCGCCGATGAAAACCCGCACCTCTACCAACGGGATGTGGAGCGCATCGTGAATACCATCTTTGAGGAAATCGTTGACGCCGTCGCGTCCGGCAATCGTGTGGAGCTTCGTGGCTTCGGCGCGTTCTCCGTCAAAAAGCGTGACGCCCGCACCGGTCGTAACCCGCGCACGGGCGAAAGTGTGCACGTCGAAGAGAAGCATGTGCCTTTCTTCAAGACGGGCAAGCTGCTACGAGATCGGCTGAACGGAAACGAAAGCTAAACCTCATGCGTTACATCCGCTACTTGTTCATGGCCGTTGTCGGCCTTTCTTTGATTCTGGTCGCCCTTGCCAATCGCGGCATGGTGACGATCCGTGTCCTGCCAGAGGAAATGGCGGCCTATCTGGGTCAGCCCCTCTCCTATGAGTTGCCTCTCTTTGTAGTGATTTTCGGCGGTATCATCGTGGGTCTTCTGATTGGCTTTGTTTGGGAATGGCTGCGCGAGCACAAGCACCGCGCGGACGCCCGGTTGCAAAAGCGCGAGAAAGAGCGGCTGGAGCGTGAGGTCAAAGGCCTCAAGCGCAAGTCGAACGAAGGCAAGGATGAAGTGCTTGCCCTGCTCGACGACAGCGCCGCAGCGCGCTAGGTCCAACCCATGACAACTCGCGTCAAAATTTGCGGCCTTGGCCGACCTGCCGATGTGACTGCGTGTGCGGCGGCTGGTGCGGCATATGTCGGGTTCGTATTTTTCGAGAAATCCCCACGCCACCTGACACTAGACGCCGCTCGCGATTTGGCTTTGAGCGTGCCTCTGGGTCTTGCGAAGGTGGCATTGACAGTCAATGCCGATGACGCTGCGCTGGATGCGTTGGTGGATCAGGTGCCGCTTGACATGTTGCAGCTTCATGGATCGGAAAGCCCTGACCGCGTTGTCGAGATCCGCGACCGCTTTGGCCTACCCGTGATGAAGGCTGTCGGTGTGGCAGACGAGGGCGATTTGGCAGCATTGGACGACTACATGCGCGTGGCCGACCAGATTTTGGTGGATGCAAAGCCGCCCAAAGACGCAGCCTTGCCCGGCGGCAACGGTCTGGCCTTTGACTGGCGCCTGATCGCAGGCCGCCGCTGGCCGACCCCGTGGATGCTTGCGGGTGGGTTGACCCCCGACAACGTCGCCGAGGCGATCCGTCTGACAGGGGCCACGCAAGTCGACGTGTCCTCGGGCGTTGAAAACGCGCCGGGGGTGAAAGATGCGGATTTGATCGCGGCCTTCGTGGCAGCGGCGCAGTGATCGTGTTCCGCGAGGCCGAGCTTGCAGACATTGCGGCAGTCCTCGCGCTCCTGAAAGATGACAGCCTTGGCGCGGCGCGTGAGGTCGACAGTTTGTCAGAGTATCTGGAGGCCTTCCGCCAGATGACGGCGGAAGGCAACAATCACCTGATCGTCGGAGAGATCGACGGACGCATCGTTGCGACCTATCAGATCACCTACATCTCGGGGCTTTCGCTGAAGGCTGCGCGTCGTGCGCAGATTGAAAGCGTGCGGATTTCCTCCGATCTGCGACGGCAGGGGCTTGGGCGATTGATGTTTGACGATGCAGCCAAGCGCGCAAAAGAGGCCGGATGCAGCCTGATGCAACTGACCATGAATGCCTCGCGCCAAGATTCTGCGAAATTCTATGGCAGCGTTGGATTTACCCCGTCCCATATTGGGTATAAACGCGAACTCTAGCGCTTACCGGAGGTTCACGCGATGGCACATGATCTTTTCAACTCCTTCATGACGGGCCCCGATGAAAAGGGCCGCTTTGGCGATTTTGGCGGTCGGTTTGTATCCGAGACATTGATGCCGCTGATCCTTGAGCTGGAAGAGCAGTATGAGCACGCCAAGACGGACAAGACGTTCTGGGACGAGATGGATTTCCTCTGGAAACACTACGTGGGCCGCCCGTCGCCGCTGTATCACGCCGAACGACTGAGCGAGCATCTGGGCGGTGCCAAAGTCTACATGAAGCGCGACGAGCTGAACCACACCGGCGCGCATAAAATCAACAACGTGCTGGGCCAGATCATTCTTGCTCGCCGCATGGGCAAGACCCGCATCATCGCCGAAACCGGCGCAGGTCAGCACGGGGTGGCAACCGCCACCGTCTGCGCGAAGTTCGGGCTGAAATGCGTGGTTTATATGGGCGCCCACGACGTGGAGCGTCAGGCCCCCAACGTATTCCGTATGCGCCTGCTGGGCGCGGAAGTGGTACCTGTGACCTCGGGGCGTGGCACGCTGAAAGACGCGATGAACGACGCGCTGCGCGACTGGGTGACCAATGTGCGCGACACGTTCTACTGCATCGGCACCGTGGCCGGCCCACATCCCTATCCTGCCATGGTCCGCGATTTCCAGGCCATTATCGGCAAGGAAACCAAAGAGCAGATGCAAGAAGCCGAAGGCCGGTTGCCCGACACGCTGGTTGCGGCCATCGGCGGCGGCTCCAATGCGATGGGCCTGTTCTTCCCGTTCCTTGACGACAAGGACGTGGAGATCATCGGCGTCGAAGCTGGCGGCAAAGGCGTGAATGCCAAGATGGAGCATTGCGCCTCCCTCACGGGTGGTCGCCCCGGCGTGCTGCACGGCAACCGCACCTACCTTTTGCAGGACGATGACGGGCAGATCCTTGAGGGCTTCTCGATTTCGGCAGGTCTCGATTATCCCGGCATCGGGCCAGAACACGCTTGGCTGCACGAAATCGGCCGTGCGCAATACGTGGCGATCACCGACAAAGAAGCGCTGGAAGCGTTCCAACTGTGCTGCTCGCTGGAAGGGATCATTCCCGCGCTGGAGCCGTCCCACGCGTTGGCTCATGTGATGAAGATCGCGCCGACCTTGCCCAAGGATCACATCATCTGCATGAACATGTGCGGTCGCGGCGACAAGGATATCTTCACCGTGGCCCGTGCTTTGGGCTTCGAGATGGGTGAGTTCGCCTAAAATTTTGAAAGATTACGCAAAGCCAAAGGGCTTTTAGAATCTGCAAAGGCGTTCCGAATGCGGGACGCCTTTTTCATTTATTGCGCGGGCGGGTAATTTTGTTGCGCGCCGGTCACAGGCGAAATTCGTGCCTCACATCCCCGGTGGATCGAAATTCAAACCCGTCCTAAACCCCACCTCCCGATCTTATTGGAACGGACCTTAGCGGGAGCAGGTGATCACTGCCCCGGTGCAACGCGGCCCTGCTGCGAATGTATGCCAAGGCCGTGACGCGAGGGAGGGGTGCGTTTTTGGGACGTATGCGATGTAGCTCATCCGGTAGAGCAGTGGACTTATAATCCTCGTGTAGCAGGTTCGAATCCTGCCATCACCATCTGGTCAAGTGGAGACACTTGGGGTTCGACTCCCCGTCGCCTGTAAAGCGATTGAAACATCTATTCGGAGACCTGAGGTTCGCCCGCGAGTGGCGCGCGTCAGGCGGGGCTTCGGCCCTTCATTGAAGCAATCCAACCGCCCCGCGCGGGGCCGGTCTTTTGGGCCGCCATGGCTGATCGCCGTGATCAGGTGCGTGTGATTTAGATCGCGCAAACCCCATCATGAACGGGCTGGTTGTGGCGCCTTCAAGGTCCGCCACGGGTGGGACAGGGCAGGGCTTCGGGTCTCCACCACATTTTGCAACCGGGCCACTTCTGGCTCCCCAACCACACCTGAAACCTGAAGGAGATCGCAAATTGCGACGACGATAAGGCATTGCTAATAAAGGAAAAAAGACGATGACTATGCTTGATATATTGATGCGCCGTCGGCGTGTTACTTTGACCGAGGCCGAACGAGCCTTGGTGATCCGCAAGGGGCGGATCACGGATATCTTGGGTGCGGGCGAGCACATGCTGCGCCGTGCGGATGTGGTGGAACGCCACGACCTGAGCGATCCTGTCTTCGTCTCGACCCTTTCGGATGCTTTGACGCGGGAACGCCCTGACTTGGTGGACACGCATCTGACTGTTTTGCGCACGGGGGCGGACGAGATCGCCGTTGTGTCGAAGGACGGGCGGCTGTTCGAAGTGATGACGCCCGACCACCGGCGCGTGCTGTGGACTGACGCTGGTCCTTGGGATGTGGAGCGGATCAACTTGATCGAACGCTTGGATGTGAACGCCAAGCTTGGGGACCGGTTGACCCGCGCCCGCATGACCAACGCTATGACCGTAGTTGAGGTGTCCGCGACGGAAGTGGGGCTGATGCTGGTGGATGGTGTTTTGACCAAGACACTGACCGCCGGGGCTCACCGCTTCTGGACGGTGGGGCGCAAGATCGTAGTCAAAATGGTCGACTTGCGGTGGCGCGCGCATGACGTGACGGGGCACGAGATCCTGACACGCGACCGTGTCTCGCTGCGGGTGAACCTCTCGGCCGACTTCCGTGTCACCGACCCTGTGTTGGCGGTTACGGCGGTCAAAGACTTCGAGGACGCGTTGCACCGTGCGTTGGCGCTGGCGTTCCGCAAAACATTGGGGGCGCTGACCCTTGATGCGTTGCTGGCCGACAAGATGGCCGTCGATGCCGAGGCTGCGGAAGCGGTGCGGGCAGAAATGGCTGCGATCGGGGTCGAGGTCGGGGCCATCACGTTGAAAGACGTGATCTTGCCCGGCGATATGCGCGACATCCTGACGGGTGTTGTCGCCGCCGAGAAAGAGGCCGAGGCCAATGTTATCCGCCGTCGGGAAGAAACGAACGCAACGCGCTCGCTTCTGAACACGGCGAAGGTGATGGCCGAGAACCCTGTGATGCTGCGCCTCAAAGAGCTTGAGGCGTTGGAGACCATCGCGGGGAAGGTCGAGCGTCTGACCGTGCACAGCGGGACCGAAGGCCTGATGAACGACATCGTGCGCTTGCGCGACTAAAAAATGAGGCCGTCCGAGTGAATACTCGGGCGGCTTCGCTATGTTTGAGAGACATGCGAGAAAAGTGACGTCAGTTGGCGTCCAGCGCGTTCTTAACCAGAACCTCCATCGGCACAATATCAAGTGCTCGCTGATGGGTGGAGGCAAGCCGCACCTTGGGCGCTGCGCCCTCGTCATGGGCTTGCAGGAACCGCGCGGCGCACAGGCACCACTGATCGCCGGGCTTCAAGCCTGCAAAGCCATAGTCAGGGCGCGGGGTCGACAGATCATTGCCCAGATATTTGGACAAGGCCAAGAACTCAGCTGTCATGATCGCACAAACCGTATGGCTTCCGCGATCCGATGGCCCCGTGTCACAGCAACCGTTGCGGAAATAGCCTGTGACCGGATCGTGCGAACAGCTTTGCAGCGTGTCCCCGAGCACATTGAGAGAGGGGTCGCGGTCCATGTTCTAGCTCCAGTTGACCCAACGCCCGTGGAAATCAGCGCGGCCTAGTTCCAAGACTAACGACCCGGGCCAAAGTCGCAAGGTGAGCTTTGCGCCCTGTCCGCCCGCCCCGTTGTCGGATTCCATCGCAAACCAGGCCAGCGGTGCGTCAGGCGTGGCGCGGTCTGCGGCGGCTTCAATCGCGCGCGTGCAGCGGGCTTGGACCGCGTCAGGAAAATACTGCCACGCGATGGTGTGGAACAGGAAATGCGTGCTGCCGGACAAGGTGTGCGAAAGACGGGCTTCCAGCCAGTCGGCAGCATCTGCGCGATCAATGCGAGGGCGCGGCAGGGAAAGCGCGGCATTCGTGAGCGTCAGTCGCTCCGGCTGGTCTGCCCAAAGATAGGCGCGCAGACGCGCAGCATCCTCGGGGGCTGTGAGTGGGTTCAGATCCACCCCGCAGCGATCCATGACCGAAAGCTGTGCCGTCGGCGGAGGGCGTCCGGTCCAGTCTGGGGTGAGTGTGAGCACGGGATTTTTTGCGCCGTAGGTCAAACCATTAATCTGAAGGGCGTAGCGGTCAAATGTCAGGTTCAAGCCCGCGCTTGCACCGAGTTCCGACACGGTCAGCGGCAGGCCGAAATGCTCGGCTGCGACCATGGCCGCTGGCAGAATGGCGGCGCTGCGCCGCACCTCGTTGGTCTGGGGCGGGCTGTCGAGGAAGGCATCAAGAAACTCGGCCTCGTCCACCAGTGTTCTGAGCACCGCGGCCCATAGCGCGTCGTCACTGACCTCTGCTGGCGGGTAGGCGCGGGCAAGGGCGCTGTCCGGCGCGCGCAGCACATGGGCATGCAAGGCACCCGCAAGACGAAGCGGCACTGACGCACCGTGCGGGCTCAGGTCGCCGGGCCAATTGAACAGCCGTTCAGTCAGCGGCGTATCAGGTCGCAGCCTGTTGGCCAGCAATGTCAGCAGCCGTGCCATGAAGGGCGACCCGAGTGCCGCGCAATGGCCGGCCTGATCGCGCAGGGCGTCCTTAAGGCTCATAGGGCGTTAGCGATCGCGCGGAACATGGCGACGTTTGCGTCGCTGACGCCAGTCTCGCGGAACTTACGGTCAGCGGCGTTGGTGGCGATAACCACACCCAGCGGACGGTTGATGTATATATATTGGCCGTAGACTCCACGGGCCATAAACTCGCCCTCATCCGCGCCTTTTGGCACCCACCACTGAAAGCCGTAGCCTATGGCGTCTTGTGCCGTTGGGGCGGTCGCTGCGGTCGATGCATCGACCCAATCTGCAGGCACGATCTGTTGGCCGTTCAGCCGACCGCGCTGCAAAAACATCTGCCCCATGCGGGCATAGTCACGGGTGATCATGTTCAACCCGCCAAGCACAAAGGCCACGCCGACCCCATCGGTCAGGTAGTAGGGTGCCACTTCCAACCCCATGGGCCCCATGATCTTTTCGCTCATCAGGTCGGAGATGGACCGGCCCGTCGCCCCGCGAATGACCATCGACAGCACATGGGTGTCGATGGAGACATATTGCCAAGTTTGCCCCGGCGCCGCGAAGGTGTCACTCAGGCTTTCGGCAAACCCGTCCATCGTGCCGCCAAGGGCTAGCACGCGCCCCATGCGATTGATGTCGGAGGATTTGTCGAGATAGTCCTCATCGAACGTCACACCAGACGACATGTTCAGCACATTGCGGATACTAGCACCCTCATATGCTGTGCCTTTGAGCGAAGGCGCGTATTTGGTCACCGGATCGTCAATAGACGCGATGGAGCCGTCGGCCAAAATCACCCCCATCAAGGCCGACAGGTAGCTTTTCGCAACGGACCAAGAGATGCGGCGATCCTCGGGGGAGGTGCCCTTGTAATAGCTTTCATGGACGATCTGCCCGTTCTTGATGACCACCAACGCAGTCACGTCGCGGGCGGTAATCCAGTCTTGGGTCTGCGCGGGAAGCGTTGCTTCCGGCCCTTTGGGCAAGGGGCTTGGGCGCGCATCGGGCAGGTTGAGTTCCGTCGTCAGGAAGGCCTTATCCATGTGGGAAAAGTTGCTGACGATTTTTTCCGCGGCGAATAGGGAGTTCACCGCCATCAACCGCGTCAGCTCCTCGCGTTTCCAGATGCCCGCAAGAACTGCGACGACAACCAGCAACGCGGCAAGGCGTAAGGCCCATTTCAATATCGTTCGCATGGGGCGGTCTCCGTTCTGGGTCAAGTCAGTTGAAGCGATCCATCAACTTTTGCAAAGGATTGCGGGTGTCTTCCGGCTCGGGCTTTGGTTCGGGCTCGGCCTTAGGCTTCGGCTTTTGCTGTGTGGTCGAGGACCGCGCAGGGGCGACCCGCAAAGCGACGGCATTCAGAAACTTCGCGCTGTCGCCCTCCGCCAGATAGGGCGCCCCGTCCGAGATTCCGCGCAGCACATCATCAAGCCAGTCCTGTTCCGCCTTGGCGAAGTCGTTCAGCACATAAGACGGCACCTTGTCCTTGTGGCCCGGATGGCCCACGCCAAGGCGTACGCGGTCATAATGCGGGCCAATATGCTGATGGACAGACCGCAGCCCGTTGTGGCCCGCATGACCACCGCCCGATTTGCACTTTGTCTTGGCTGGGGCAAGGTCGATCTCGTCGTGGAAGACGGTGATGTCGGTGCTGTCGAGCTTGTAGAACCGCATCGCCTCGCCCACCGACTGGCCGGATAGGTTCATGAAGGTGGCGGGCTTGAGCATAATCACTTTCTCATGGCCCAGACGGCCCTCGGTGACTTGCCCTTGGAACTTGGATTTCCACGGTGCAAAGCCATGGTCATCCGCGATGCGGTCCACGGCCATAAAGCCGATATTGTGCCGGTTCTGGCTGTATTTTGCGCCCGGGTTCCCGAGACCTACGAAGAGTTTCATATCGGTGTTTTATCCTGTCCTGGGTTGCGGGGCCAGAGGGGGAAAACGCGTGACTCGCGCGACTGCAGATTCACGAGGGTGTTCGAACAACCACGCCCGAACCTACAGCATCCAATGGCAAAATCGCTTTGCGGGCTTGGAAGGCCTTTCGCCTTTGGGCAAGGCCAAAGAACCCGCAAAGGAATTCTCAAAGGCGCGCCCTAAGGGCCCCCGACGATGTTCGTGCGCCTGCTAGAACTGTCGGAAGCCGAGCGAACGCGCTATGATCTCGCCGCGATGAATAGCCTTGGTTCGGGTAGGGGAGTTTCAAGGCCCCCGACCGTTATCTTGCCGCAGATCGCGGCGCCAAACCCATATATGCTTGACCCGCCCCGCACCCAGCCCCTACATGCGCCCGAAGCGAAGCTAGGAGAGTGTCATGGGTTTCAAGATGGGTATTGTCGGGCTGCCAAACGTAGGCAAGTCCACGTTGTTCAATGCGCTGACCCGCACGGCGGCCGCGCAAGCCGCAAACTTTCCGTTCTGTACGATTGAGCCGAATGTCGGCGAGGTGGCCGTGCCGGACGCACGGCTCGATACCCTGGCCGAAATTGCTGGCTCCAAGCAGATCATTCCCACCCGCATGACGTTTGTAGATATCGCCGGTCTGGTGAAGGGCGCGTCCAAGGGCGAAGGTCTCGGCAACCAGTTTCTTGCCAATATCCGCGAGACCGACGCCATCGCCCATGTGCTGCGCTGCTTTGAAGACGGCGACGTTACCCACGTGGAAGGCCGCGTGGATCCCGTGGCCGACGCCGAGGTCATCGAGACCGAGCTGATGCTGGCCGATATGGAATCGATCGAAAAGCGTCTGGTCAATATCGTCCGCAAAGTGCGCGGTGGCGACAAGGAGGCGGTTCAGCAGGAGCGCCTGTTGAAAACCGCCATGGCCGCGCTGGAAGAGGGCAAGCCCGCCCGCACGGTCGAGGTGGACGATGACGACAAGAAGTCGTGGAAGATGCTGCAACTGCTGACCAGCAAACCGATCCTGTACGTCTGCAACGTAGATGAGGCGTCCTCGGCATCGGGCAACGCGTTCTCCGAAAAGGTCGCTGTGATGGCGGCAGAGCAGGGCGCGGCCTCGGTCGTGATCTCGGCGCAGATCGAGGAAGAGATTTCCCAGCTGGACGCCGAAGAAGCCGAGATGTTCCTGACAGAGATGGGCTTGGAAGAGGCCGGTCTCGACCGCCTGATCCGTGCAGGTTACGAGCTGCTGCATCTGGAGACCTACTTCACCGTCGGCCCCAAAGAGGCCCGCGCCTGGACGATCAAGCAAGGGACCATGGCCCCGCAAGCCGCTGGCGTCATCCACGGTGACTTCGAAAAAGGCTTCATCCGCGCCGAGACGATTGCCTATGATGATTTCGTCACTTTGGGCGGCGAGCAACCTGCGAAAGAAGCGGGCAAAATGCGCGCCGAGGGCAAGGGCTACACGGTTAAAGACGGCGACGTTTTGCACTTCTTGTTTAATAACTAAAGCGCGTCATGCCGCGATTGGATCGTTGCGAGTAACGGGTCGACCATCGCAATGTAGTGGCTGGCCTGTGCCTTCTCGAAGACTTCCCGCGCGGCGTCGATGGATTCTTCCGCGCGATCTAGATGGATCGGTTCGTTGGCCTTGTCGAAGAATAACAGTTCAACAGTCGTAAGCGTGCCCTGCATCTGTGCCTGGGCTTGCTTTAGATGAAACGCAGTCGGCGATTGGTCTGCCTGTGGGATCACGGAGGGAAAATTGCATCGACTTTCCCACGATACTTCCCTTGGCGGCTCTTCTAGGGAAAGGGGTGAAGGAGAGCCTCGTGCCAGATCTATTCGATATCAGTTCCGAGCCAAACGACGCGGATTTGTTGTGGCAGTTGACCGGCGCACGCGCTGGCCCGATCTTGCTTGTGACAGGCTCGGCCCGAGTGGTGTTGCCCGTGGTGGACCGGCTCCGGGTGCTGCCGTCGCTGGTATATCTGCGCGGAACCCTATGTGTCGGAGGGCGGGACTATGTGGGACAGGCCGATGAGCAGTTGTCTCTGGACGGCGTCGCGGCCGATGACATCTATTGGGGTATCCTGTCGCGTGCCGCCGAGCTGGGCATGATCTCCGGCCGCGGTATCCCGCTGGATCGTCCGTGGACCCAAGCGCCGATCCACAACTTTTCCAAAGCAAGCTGACCGTCCCGGCTCTGGCACCAACGGAAATTCCCCAATGGTGGTATTTTCGGTTGCCGCCCCTCAAAGCTATCGCTAAACGGGTCGGCGGAGACGTGGCCGAGTGGTCGAAGGCGCTCCCCTGCTAAGGGAGTAGGCCCGGAAGGGTCTCGAGGGTTCGAATCCCTTCGTCTCCGCCACCATACATTTTTTATCGCTTTGATTGGGTCGCCTTGGGCGGCCCTTTGGCTTTGTTTTATTGAGTTTTGGGCGCCTTCTTGGTTTCTCTCGATTTCTTTCGATAGTGACCGTATGCTTTTCTTGAGTGGTACGGAGTGTGGTATAGTAAATGGCGACGCTGGGCGGCAAGCTTACGAAGAAGTTGGTAGAGAACCTTGGACCGGGTCGGCATGGCGACGGGAATGGGTTGTATCTGGTTGTAGATCCATCCGGTGCGCGGCGTTGGATTGTTCGCGTGGTTGTTAAAGGTCAAAAGAACAAGAAGGGTGCGCCCTTGCGGACCGACTTTGGCTTGGGCGGGGCAGATATCGTCACGATCAACCAGGCCCGTGACCGAGCGCTGGAATATCGCCGCATGGCCAAGCAGGGCCTGAACCCAAGATTTACTGCCACCCGAGAAATCCCGACCTTTGAGGAGGTCGCGCAGCAAGTCCATATTGAGCGCTTGCCAACTTGGAAAAATCCCAAGCATGGGCAGCAATGGATCAACACCTTGCGTGACTATGCCTTTCCCAAGATCGGGCGCATGCCAATTGATAGTATTGGCCAGCCAGAGGTGTTGATGTGCTTGGCGCCAATCTGGACCGACAAGCACGAAACCGCCCGCAGGTTGTCTCAACGGATTAAAACTGTGTTGGACGTGGCACGCTCGAAAGGGTTTCGGTCCGGTGAGAACCCGGTGGCGGCAATCAAAGACGCGCAGGTTTTGCCGAGGGTGTCCGCGAAGCCAAAGCATCACAAAGCAGTTCGCTGGCAAGACATGCCTCGGCTCTTTGAGGTTTTGAGTGGGCGCGATGGCATGGCTGCAAAGGCACTGATGTTTACCGCATTGTCTGCATCCCGCACGACGGAGGTGCTTGAGATGTGCTGGGAAGAGTTGGATGTTGAGATGGGTGTGTGGACCTGCCCGGCCGAGCGCATGAAAACTGGGTCCGCGCATAGGGTTCCGATGACGCCTCAAATGCTGTCGATTGTCGAAGAGTTGCGCGCGATGAACTCGGAGTTCGTGTTCGAAGGGCAGAAGCGGAATAGGCCTTTGTCCAATATGTCGATGCTGATGTTGCTGCGCCGTGTAACGAATGGGGACGCGACGGTGCACGGGCTGCGCTCGACGTTCCGCGACTGGGCCTCCGAAGTCGCCAACGCACCGCGAGAAGTAGCGGAGATGTGCTTGGCTCATAGGGTCGGATCGGATGTCGAGAGGGCGTATGCACGGTCTGATCTACTGGATAAGAGACGCGTGCTTATGGAGAAGTGGTCTGACTACGTTTCGGGACATTCAATCTCGAGCTAAGCAAAGGCAAAATATTCGCCGCACAGATCACGTTTTGGGGTCTAATTGGTTCGTCATCGAAACGAATCAACAAGGATTCCCTGATGGCAGACCTCTTTGAAAACAACAGAAACTACGTTCTCGGCGACCCCGAACTTGATCTGATCGGTGACCGCGACAAGCTCGCACTGTGGCGTCACAAAAACATGGGCCCTGCCTTCTACAAGCTCGGGAGGAAGGTCATCTACCGTGGGGCGGACTTGAACGCGTGGGCCGAGGCTTGCCGGGTCGACCCGGCTTTGCGGAGCAAGAGCTAATGCGTGCTCAGGCTGACCTGTTTGGCGTGGAAGACTCCCAAAAGAGGCCTAGCGAGACAACGACGCGCAAACCCAAGGTTCGCGGCGCTCCTGCTCCTAAAGGCGCTGTTGCGAGCCCTCGCAAGGTCCAGTTCCTGACCATCGATGAAGTCATGAAACGCTATGCGATTTCGCAAGCGACAGTCTGGCGTTGGGTTGCGCGCAATGAGCATTTCCCTAAGCCGGTTAAGCTGTCGCCGGGGACGAGCCGGTGGTTGGAAGACCAACTGATAGAATTCGAAAACCGCGCGCAATTCGGTCGGGATGGCAGATGTCCGGTTGCTAGCAAGAAGGTATCACCATGAGCCGGTCGTACAAGAATGTGCGGCCAAAGAAGCACTTTGTGTATTCGGTCGAGGAACTCATGGACGTCTTCGATGTAGGTCGAAACACGGTATCAAACTGGGTCAAGTATGGGCTCCGCCCGTCGGATGAAACAGTTCCCTATGTCTTTAGCGGAGTTGAGGTGAAGCGGTTTCACGATGCCAGACGGATGCCTGGAAGGGCGCCACTTCGCATCGGGGAGTTTAAATGCTTCGGATGCAAGAGCCGAGCGTTTCCGGACGCGAACTCCGTGGAAAAATTGGCGTTGGAATGTGGCGGTTTCAGTCTTCGCGCGAGGTGTTCTAAGTGTGAAAACACTGTGACCAAGAGAGCGAGTGCGACCGATTGCGACAAGATTATAAGATGCGTCGATACCAACACGAGCTTGGAGTCCCTAGACGAAACAAATGATCAAACCCCAGCTGGTATTGTGAATGAAGGCGATCTGACGGATGAGGTTTGTTACTTCATCAATGACCGCATTCTTCATGATTGGCTGCAGTATGCGGGCCGTTGGTCAAGCAAAACGGTCTCTGCGAAGCTCGCGGCTATTCGGCGATTTGAAGCATTTTTTGACGGCAAGGACTTCGCCAAGATTAGCAAGTCGGACGTGGCTCGGTTCCGTGAAAGCCTGAAATCGAGCGCAGAGACCTTTGGTGAAGACCGGCTGAGCGTGTCAACGGTGCGGCATCTCGTGTCGCATTTGAAGTCATTCTTTGACTGGCTGATCGAACAACCTGATTTTCGCACTCTGGATCGAACTCTGCCCAGCTACTTTGCGCTACCAAAGAAGTTTGATGCTACTGTCCTTGCCGAGGACGCCAAACCAGTTCCGACTGAAGAAGAAGCTATTATGATGGTCGAACGCATGCCCATAGAGACCGTTAAGCAAAGGCGTGATCGGGCCATGGTTGCAATCGCATTTTTGGCGGCGTTGCGTGCAGACACGATCACATCTTTGCAATTCCGACATTTCGAGGGTGAAGCGCGTGTCGTAGTTCAGGATGCGCGGCGCTCGAGAACGAAGAACGGAAAGAGTCTTCGGATCAAGTTCTTCCCCGTGCCGCCGCTCTTTGCTCAGGTGGTGGTAGCGTGGAAGGAGGAGTTGCTGGGATTGGGGTTTGCGGCCGATGATGCGTTGTTCCCCGACGAAAGAAACCTCTCAAGTGATATCGATCGATCGCAATCACGTTCCGTTTTGGCAATGTCATCGACACATGCAGTCGCCCGTGCCTTTCAGGCAGCTTCGAGTGGAATAGGAAAAAGCTTTTCTCCGCATTCGGCAAAGCACTTCATAGGGCAGCTAGGCTGGAAGGTCTGTAAGTCACCGGAAGAATCCAAGGCTTGGTCTGTCAACATGGGCCATGAAAACGAAGATGTGACGCAGCGGTACTACAAAAACATCACAGGAGATCGAGTTGCAGAGATCTTCGAAGCATTTGATGGCGAAAGAAATGAGCCGATCGAGCATATGAAACTCCTGTTGCAGTATCACGAGCATAAATTGGATCGCGGCACGCCCGAGTTTGAGCGGGCGCAGAAGCTGGCTATCGAGCGGCAATCGCGTGGACAGACGACATAGCGGAATGCGGAGAGTTAAGCTGTGACCACTGGTGACGCCATTATGCTGTTCGATCACGTCGCCCTAGCGCTGCCTCCAAGTTTCGGGCGTCTAAACATTTCTTGACCAACTAGTGCTGGCAGGGTCAGTTTGCTCCGCTGTGGCTGCATTAAACATCGCAGGATGGGCCCTTTTGGGCGTGAGTTGCTCCGTGAATTGGGCGGAAAGCGGAAGTTCGCTGCGTTGCAGCAGGGTTTTCAGAAATTGTCAAAGTGGACCTTGAATGAACCTGCTATGCTCAGCGGGCTACAGGACATGCTGCTGTTTGACGAAGAAGCAGGCGGCCATGTGCGCGTTTTGTCCCTGATCCACGCCACACGAGTCATGGCGATGCGGTCGCTCGGCCGTTCAATCCGAAAAGATACTGGGGCGTTGATCTGGGCAACCCTCTGGGTGTGCTCGCCGCAACCTTGCCCGTGTCTCAGTTGGCGCTGATGGTGTTTGCCTGTCTTGCAGGGTTGCAATTCGCAAATGAGGTCGAGCTGTTCAGTACATCCCAATTGGGGCCGGTGATCCTTGTCGGGCTGTTAGCGCTTACACTCACTTAGCTGATAAACCGCTCCGCACTGCAGTTGAGGTGTAAGGTACCCCTAGTTTCTTAACCGGAATTACTAGGGCGCTTGCGCTCAGGACAGTTAAGATTACACAGGGTCGCATTGAGATTGGGAGTTCTGCAGCGCTTCCTCTATACACTTAATCAAAACCCAAAAAACGATCGAGCTAGGTATTGAAAGTCATTCCCGAAATAAACCGTAAACTAGCTGAGGCGCGAGAAAGGCTTGGTTTAGACCATTACGTGATGGCGACACTTTTGGGCCTAGGGCCCGAAGGGGCGGAAACGGTGCAGCTATGGGAGAACGGCAAAGGGGGGAAGATAACCCCCGCCAAGCAAAAGGCGATTGACGCCTTACCTATCAAAATACCCTACAAGGATACCCGCAAGAAACCTGCGTTCAAGTTCATTGACCTCTTTGCTGGGATAGGAGGGATACGTCTCCCGTTCCAGGAATTTGGCGGGAGGTGTGTCTTCACCGCTGAAATCGACAAGCATAGCAAGGTCACGTACGCAGCTAACTTCGGGGAAGTGCCCGAAAAGGATGGTGACATAACCAAGTTCACCTCCTCGGAAATCCCAAAGCACGATGTGCTTCTCGCGGGCTTTCCTTGTCAGGCTTTTTCACAAGCGGGGAAAAAGCAGGGCTTTCTTGACACCCGTGGCACGATGTTTTTCGAGATCCAACGCATTTTGGCTTCGCATCACCCGAAAGCGTTTTTACTAGAGAACGTCAAACAACTGAGGGGGCATGACAAACAGCGTACCCTAAAAACGATTATGGCGATCCTTCGTGGCGAGGCTTCTGTCGAAATTCCGGATGACGTTCAATTGTCTGAAGAGGCTCGCGCAAGCCTAGGAACAAAACTCAAATACGACGTCGATTTCGAAGTCCTGCGTGCGCGGGATTTTGGTGTACCCCAGATCCGTGAGCGTATCTACATCGTGGGTATCCGTCGCGACAAAGGCGCGCCGGCCAATCACGAGCGGATCAAGGAGATGTTTGGCAGAGTCATTGAAAACTATCAGTTGAAAGTGCCTCTCAAAGATATTCTCGTCGATGATCCCGAGCGTACTCAGGATTCCACCATATCGGACAAACTCTGGACTGGGCACAAGGAACGCAAAAAGCGGAACCGTGCGAATGGCAAGGGGTTCGGGTACAGCCTTTTTGATCGGACGTCCGAGTATTGCAGCACAATGAGTGCGCGATACTATAAGGATGGTAGCGAAATTCTCATTGATCAGTCGGATTTGGGGCGAAATCCGCGTAAGCTCCTTCCTGAAGAGGCACGCGCCTTGCAGGGATTTCCCGAAGAATTCGTGATCGATCGGGTCGGCAAATCTCAACTTTATAAGCAGTTCGGGAATTCTGTTGCAGTCCCTGTAATCCGGGCGATAGCAAGCGAGATGCTTAGAGAGGCCAATATCCGGACAAGGAAAACCTGATGGTCGACATCGTGTCCTCGGAGGTTCGTAGTCAAATGATGTCAGGCATCAAAGGCAAGGACACGAAGCCGGAAATCCTGATAAGACAATTACTGCATCGCGCTGGCTACAGATTCAGGCTTCATCGGAAAGATCTTCCCGGTCGACCAGATCTTGTCCTTTCACGCTACAACGCGGTGCTATTCGTGAATGGCTGTTTCTGGCATGGACACGAGGACTGCCATCTTTTTCGCCTCCCGAAATCGCGCCAGGAGTTCTGGAATGTGAAGATTTCCGGCAATCAGGCACGGGATCTCCGAAAACAGACAGAACTATTTGAACTTGGCTGGCGGGTTGGTGTCGTGTGGGAGTGCACATTGAAAAGCAAAACAGCATTGGGACATGATAGCATTCTGAGACGCCTTGAAGAATTTGTACGCGGAGATATTCCGTTTTACGAACTGCGTGGAACGCACCAGTAGAGGAAAAAGACATGGAGACCGTTTTCGAGGACATGCTGGTGGACAACGATCGGATTCTTGTGACTGTTCCGGCAGAGGCCAAGGTTATCACCTTCAGTAACAGTGGAAAGGGCGGCAAACGGAACTGGTTTGCCATGACAACAGATCAACTAAAGGGCTGCCTCGAAGACATGTTTGAGGGCTTGGACGCTTTTCCATCTGTTTATGAGGAAAAGTTGTGGAGGGAGTTGTTCAAGACCCATCTGACCGAGGATGTGGCACGAACCATGGGGGCCGTGCAGACCCTGCCGCTCTTCGAAGTTCTGGCGAAGGTGATCCACTACTCGAACGGCTCAGGCCCCAGATCGTTCAAGACGATCAATCTGGAGCCGAATGCAGTGCTGCAGGCTATTGCCATGCTAGAACGCGACTAGAGCCTATTCAGCTGCCTTTAGGGCTGCGTGCGTGTAGCCCAGCCCTTTGAGTTTATCGAGGCACCTCAGGGCCGTTTTTGCTTGGTGTGCGGACGGAATTTTTGCAGGTATCGCGGCGCAGATCGACAGGACCTTGTCATCCATGGGCGAAAGCGCCTTTTTGTCGGTTCCCCAGTTAAGAACGTCCTGCCAGAAATCGGCGCCAACTTCGATGATCCAGCTCTCGCCGATCAGATCCTTCGTCAAGTCACTGTCCGCCCGCGCCTCCTGCGCGACCGAACGGACATCTTCAGGATCCACGAGCGCGTCCAGAAATTCTTCAGGATACTCTAGCTCACGCTGTTTAAGTGTTTTCCAGCAGGCCTCCTTCTTTGCCCATTCGCCGATGTGCCGCATGCCTGCGACAGGATTCAGGATCACCTCCTGTGCCTCGGAGCACGCGATATCAAGCGCAGCTTCGAGGCTGGTCAGGTTTCGCTGCAGCCTCCAGACTCGATCGAGATCGATCGCCTTGTTCATCTCGGTAACATCTGAAACCACTTTCGCGATGCCGTATGTGACAATGTTCGCGCGGTAGCCGCCCTCGTACCAGGTTTCGGCGGCGGCGGAGACAAGCTTTTCGGTGGCGCGGAAGACAATTGCCTTTGAAACCAGCCGTTTGTACCAGGTCTCGTCAAAGGAAACCCCGTCCTTGCCCCATCTCGTGCCAATGCTCTTGGCGAAGTTTGCAAAGTTCTTCTGTGCGCCGAGGCTGACAACATGGGGCTCGCACCGGAACGAGTTTTCGTATTTTGCGAGATCGGTTTTGGTGAAGAACCCTGAACGCGGGTAGGTCCCGTCAAACTTCTTCCGTTCGGCAGGCGTTTTGTTTCCTCGCGCATCCGCGTATTGCCCACGGGCACGCTCATAGAACCACTTTGTATCCTGGAACCCGTTTTCCCCAGCTGGCGCATAGATTTTGCGAGAAAATTCCTCCATCCGGATATGGAACGGGTGGTTAGAAAAGAAGTCGGCGGCATTCACCTTGTTCTGGGTGTTGGCGTATTCTGAAATTTTGGGGACAACGTCTTCAGATTGTTCCTTCGGAACGATATTGAGTTTCATCTGGACATAGACGTTCTTTAGCTGCTCGGGTGCAGTTTTCATTGCGGCATGCAGTGAAGCCGTCGTCTGGCCCCCGTTCACGATCTGCAGGTTTTCGACGCTGGACAGGACAAGGCCGTCACCTGTCTTTGAAATGGTCACAGCATCGGCTGTCGCGGTGATCCCGTTGTTATAGGGTAAGAACATGTGTGGTTCCTTGACGATCGTATCACGGATGCCCCGGTTCACATTGCCACGCGCCTGAAGGAAAGAACGCACGTTAGATTCCAGAAGGCGAGCACCCCATTTGTTATAAATGTTTGCCAGTTGATCGCCGTTTATCACGGCCAGATAGCTTTCCAGTGCGGCATCGCCACCGAAAGCCCTTAGGATAGGGATACTGCCGCCAAAGTCCTTCTCGAGGTCTATTATCAGGTCCTCGCGGGCTTGGCCCTGTTCCACATATTTTTGAAGCCGTTTCAGGTCCCAGACGTTGTAGGTAACGCTCTTGCCGTCGACCTGTCCAGCGGAATAGGAATCAACTCTTGCAGAGGTGGATGCAGTCGTGGCGATGATCAGTTTGATGCTTTCGAGTTGCGACCATTTGCGCGCGATGAGATCACAAAGGATTGCACCGTCACTCGTTTCCTCGATCGCATCCCGGAACTCTTCGCTTCTCGCTGCGAGCAGAAATTCTACAAGTTTTCCAAATAGGCTTTTAACTTCTGGCGAACCCATTTCACGGACAGTTTCGCTGTATCGGAAATCTGTCAGTATAAGGCTCAGAGTGCTATCTTCGTTATCGGTCCCGATACTGTAGCCGGTAACGGCTATCGATTTGGTTAACGTTCGTACATCCCCTTTGCGGCGGCGCTTCCACTCTCCCTCGTGCCTGCTCCAGGATGGCGTATCGATTTCGCCAGCCTCATTCAGCATGTCTCCGATCACTTCGAAAAAGCTCTCCTCCTGAAGCGCCCCGTCCGATGTTGCAGTACCCATAATGTCGGTCTGGAACTGTTGGTGGAATTCCTTAAGTCCATCCATATCAGGTCCCCCCAGTTAGAATTTCCGGTTTAAGTTCGGTGATAAACTGTGTGCATTCGGCCAAGTCGATTGCGTAGGTGACGTTGTGGACGCCACTGTTGAGGGGTGGTGTGATGCGTGGAAAGCCGTCGGCAACTGTGAAGGTCCGGCAGGTGCCAACAATCCAGCGACGCTTCTCGTAATCGTGACCGCGTTCATACCCGACAGCTTCAAGACGCTCCTCCAGAACATTGAGGCAGTCGGGATAATCCTCGAACAGCGCGACAGTATTTTCTACATGACCGTGTAGATTGTCACCCTCCGGAATTACGGCGCTATCCACGTCATACACCCGAAGGAATAGCTGTCGTCCGGTTACATCGGAGAGCTGGTCCTCCGAGGAGATCCTGACATACGGCTTGGCTGCGCCTCGTCGCGCTTTCACCTCGATGCAGGCTGCGGGAAACTCGAAGTCCTTTGCAGCGCCTTCCGGTCCAGTCCAACCCTCTATCGCCGTCTCGGGCGATACGTGAGTTGAGATTTCACGAAGGAACGCCAGTTCGCCAACCAGCCCTCGCTGTTCCTCTTTGCTGAGACCTTGAGAGGAGCCGCCTTTAAGCAGAAAATGCCATCGGCGCGTTCGTCTGATGACACGGTCAAGCGCTGCAGTTTGGTCTGGAGCACCTTCCGCAGCCTCGACAATATCGCGGCATAGGGTTTCAAAAATCTCGCGGTGCGCGTTGTCGAGTAGCGATATGACAAGGGCTCTACCGTTGACTGTCCTGAACTGCACATTGATGTTCTTGAGTGCAGGAAGATCTGACGTCGTCTCTGTTGCGGGCGCGAGGCTCATCAACAGCGCCGGAGCCTTGTTCTCGATGGTTGCCCAAAAGAAGTCATGCTTCCCCTGCGCATCAACCCGCCGCATGTTGCCTTCAGCAAGGCCTTTCCAAGGATCATTGTTCATCCACGTTCTCCTCGTCCTCATCAATATCAGGATCGCCAAAGAGCTCGCGCTGTTTGGTTGTGTTGATGATGTATTCGACCTTCTCGTCCGCGCTTGCGGATCTGGGAAAACTGATGGCCCAGGCAATAACAGGTTTGTCCGGGAAATCCTTGTGGTCTGCTATGTGTTTGTTCTCTGGCTCCTTGATCTCGACCAAATAGAGCGCAATCAGAGGCCGCTCACGGACTTCGCGGTAAATCTTGCCAGGATGGTTTGCCTTGGTATCTGCGGGAAGCGAACGTGCCTCGCGGTCAGCAGCTTCCGCTTCGAGCGCCAGTTCTTCCGGAATCCCCAATCTTTCAACTCCTCGAGAGGAAACGCGCATTTTGGAGCCGCCGATCGACATAAATCCACGCTCTAGGTCAAAAGCGCCGATTTTCCGTGTGATCGGGACAATAGGCCAACCGAGCGAGGTGTCCAAATCACCCGTTTTCAATGTAGCAATATGAACATCCCATTCAGCGAGTTCATCGCCTTTTCGTTTGCGGATGTATTCCCTTAACGGATCGATCTGGGTTGGGATGCTCTCGTCCGCATTTACCCATGCGAGCAAGAAGTCGTCGATAAGCTCCACGGGGACAGTCTTTAGCAAGTACCCGCCTGTAACGGTTTCGGCTTTTTCTGGAGAATAACCTTTCTCTCTAAGCCGAGAGATGAATGCGCGTGCAGCGCTCCTGTTCTTCTGGATATTCTCACCATTAGATACCAATCTCGCGGTTTCCACAAAGCTCGAGGACAAGCCTACCGCCACCGTCTTCTTTCCGGAGCCAAGCTTGTTCCGAGCTGTGACCATTAATGTGGAAGGGTGACTTTTAACAGCTAAGCCGAACTGCTTCGGTGTCGCCTTCGCACTTTCCATGAGGCGTAGTTCCTGATGCAACTCCTCGGTCGCGTCCGCGATGTGAGCGTACCAAGACACAGCTTCGCGGGGCATCCAGATTCGGCACAAATCGTCATAGCCCATGCGGTAACCAAACCAGCGACCCATTTGCATAAGCGTATCATACATCATGGTGTTGCGGAGAAACCAGGTGGTTGTCAGCCCTTCAAGAGTGAGGCCTCGGGAAAGCGAGAAGCCCCCAACAGCAATTACTGTGACGCCCTGCTTACCTGACGAGGAATAGTCGAGGTCGTTTCGTGCGCTGTTGACTTCGACAACCTTCGCCGATGCGACTGCGTTGTAGAGTGCTGCACGCACCTCAGGCCAATCAAATTCACTCGCTGAGAACTCGTCATCCCAAACTCTCTTGAGTTCGGCTATTTCAGGATCAAGGTCAGCCGCTGCGCCTTTGGCTCCATTGACGCGCAACGCACTTTTTATATCGTCGAGAACTTCATGCAGCCGAGTACGGAGAATACTCTGCATGCGCGTAAATCGACTTGCATTGACGAGCATTGAGGCGTGCTTGTCGGCTTGGCCTCGCAAGTTACGGATTGTTCTGGCGACAAGAAACACACGAAGTGCGTCGGTCAAGGATGTTGGCAGTTCGTTGAGCTCGTGGTCGATCTTGTGCTTTAGCGGCAGGATGTCTTCGTTATCGTCGATGTAACGGATGAACTCCGGTTCGGAGTCATCATCCGGTATGCCCTCGATAAAGACACGCTTGCCGCCGAAGTAGTTCGACGGTGCATCCAGTCCAATAATGAAATCACGAGGGAAGAGGTCTTCGCCCCACATATCGTCTTCCTGATCGGGATCGATGAAAATGTTTGCGAACGGGGTGGCCGTGTAGCCCACGTAGCAACTCCGGTGGAACAGGCCGAGCAATTCTCGGATCTGCCCGTTAATCCTCGTGACTTCTTCCTTTCCATACTTCGTGTTGATCGATGCGTTGTCGGCCTCATCGTCAATGAGAAGCATCGGCTGACTGATCATCTCCTCATCGCCGTGCGAGCTGTTTTCTTTCAGCCAGTCGATCAGGTTCCCCAAAGTGCTGTAATTCTTTTTGATCACAAGGACGACTGGAACTTTGTAGGAGTCAATCTGGCTCTTGTTGGTTGTCGCGACGGCTTTTTTGAAGTCGTCGATCGTCGTGGTCAAGCTGACAGGCACATTGCGATCATCGGACAAGCCGACGCCGACACGTCTGTTGCTTCTGCCCGCTCTCGACATCCTTCCGGTGTCGCGCCCGATGAAGCCTTCGTCAATTCGCTGCTGCGTCTGGTTGCGAAGGTTGTTGTGGATGCCAGCGATTACGATGATCAGTCTGTATCCGGCGTCTGCAGCTTTACAGATCAAACCTGTGTAGTTGGCAGTTTTCCCACTTTGAACATGTCCGACAACCATCCCCTTTGAGTCAAAGGGTCTGTCTTGTCGCGGATTACCCATCCTACCGAGCGTTTTGTCAGTGATATCGTCGAGTTTGATTACAACATCCTTCGGCAAACCGGTCCGGATTAGGTGCTCGCGGTAACGTTTCCAATAGAACGGATCGATGTTTTGTTTGGCTTCGTCCAGCCAGGGTTCGAAATCATCGCTGGTCACAACTGCGCCGAGGCCCATGCTGATGCCGTTGCGTACCTCGAATTCCCGCGCCAGAAATTCCTCCTGATCGGGCGACACAGGCTCGTATCCCATTGCCGGCATGACCGAGTTCAGCGTCTTAATCAGTGCGCGCAATTCATCCGCTGTTTTTTTGTCAGAACCGACAATGGCTTGCGAAACTTGGGCATCCAGAAACTCGTAACTGCTCATTTCAGGCGTCTTCCTCTAGGTATTTGTTTATCATTTCCTGCGTCCGACCCCAGTGGGAGCGGAGAACAACGTTGTTTTTCAAAAGGTCCGGAATGACATCGGCGGAGATGCCGCCTTCAAGTAGGCTCGTGATCAGGGCCCCTACCTGTAGGCCGAGAGCTTCGTCATCGAGATGATCGCTAGCAACTTTCTCCGCTCCGCCGATAATATCGGCATGAATGGTCTCCACCGGGAGGGAAGATCCGATCAGCCGGATGCAGGCATCGAAATCGCTCTTCAGATCACCTCCGAGTCGGTCACGAAAGTCCTGGAAGACGGGGTGCGAAAGATCCGGTCTGAAGATGATTTTGTCATCTTGCAAAACGCGATTCCAAACAGGCAGCTGATCTTCTTCTATCAGTTTGCGCCCGCGGCGTGTGTAGGTTCTTTTCGACGTGGAAACAAAACGTTCAACGATGCTCTTGAGTTTGTTTCGTACAGTTGGTGGGAGTTGCGCTGACGCCTTTTTGACGTCGATTTTCCATTCAGCATCCATGGAGTTGGGGATGTCTACGGCGATGCGGCACAATTTTGTCGATTCAACCTGTCTCGCTAAGCCTAACCAGCCCCCCGCAATAATCAAACGATCGGCTCGATAGACATATAGCCCTTGCGATCTTAGGTGCCCCTCTGGTCCGCCAATTTCATCCCACTCCTGTTGGGACATCTTCTTATGGTGAGGGAGGGTGACACATTTGAAACTCACGACACCTTGCGATAGCTTCACGAACTCTTCGGAGTCCAATTGGCGTGCAGGATGTCCTTCGGCGAAAGGGTCAATTGCGTCGAGTCTTGCATTGTTGAGGTAAAGAGAAATTCGTGCAGGTGAGCCACTCAGGTAGCGATGGAATACCAGCCTGAGGTGGCGTTCGGCACTGCTGAGCGCTGCGTTGAGCGTTCGGGTTCTTTTGGAACCATCGTTCTTGTAACCGCCATCGAGGCGATCAAGTTTTTTCCAGACTACGATCGTGCCGGAATCTCCGAGGTGCTGCGCAGAAGGAACTGTACTTGGGTCATCAAGGATTGCAGCTGACCACCGATTTGTTTCGCCGACTCGGTCTAGGTCCCAAGCCGCAGCTGTCGTTTCTCCATCCTTTCGCGTTAGAACAGTAAGTTGCCGGCATTGGGAAAAGCTCGCACTTTTTAGGCCAAGGCCAAAACGCCCAAGATCTTTTGCGTCGCGTTCATCCCGAGGATTTTTTGTGCCGAGCCTTAGAGCCTCAAGCAGATCTGCTCTCGACATGCCGTGACCGTTGTCAGCAATCGCTATCCAAGGATCATCTGAGACTGTATCGGCGAAAACGTCAATTCGCTTAGCAGAAGCAGTGATCGAGTTATCTACAATATCTGCCAGCGACGTTTCAAGGCTATAACCAAAATCTCTAAGGCCTTCGATAAGGCTTGCAGCGTGTGGTGGAAGATCAACTTCCTGTGACGCCGAAATATCCATACAAAGGTATCCATCAAATGTTTGTTACGACAACTAACCTGTCCTGGAACTTTGGCACTTGCAACAAGCGTGCTCGAAAGATGCAGGAAATTAATTCTTAAAAAACGAGGTGTTCTGGAGGCAATGGAATCGACCAAACACTCCAAGTGAAATCAAGCCCCGTCAAATCCGTATGTCGATTCTCCCTAGCCGTTGCGTCAGAGATATGGGCAACTTTAAAAGCAACTCTACTTGTTTCATGATCATCGAAAGCCTCAACGCCACATAAATGCGCTTTACCTGTTCGGCAGTGTCCTTTGGCATGTGCAGCGAATGGCGGGAATACGGACTCCAAGTGCAACATCGCGGCTGGGTGACGAACGGCAGCAATGGGCCGATCGTGTAGCCAACCACGGCCTAGATTGAGCGAATGCTGCGCTGCATCTGAGGTCTGCTTCGAGCCCAAAGTTCCTTTTGCTGCATCCCGAACGGATGGCCGCGAAACTCGTGTTGCCGACATTGGAGTATGAGAGTCGGCCCAAACCTGAACCTCGACAGGCCCAGAGGATGCCGCATCGCAGCTCGCCAAACCGGACATTGGCTGCTTTCGCGAAAATAATTATTCGTTAAGCGGCAGGCACGCCGGACAAAACCGACTTTCCAGGCACATAGCATCGTTCGCACTCGAATGGCGTTTATGAGTTTCAAGGGTTGCACATTCTTTGGGGAAACGCGAAGCTTGATATTGCGAAACAATATTGCTTGAATGGCGGTGTCTAGGAGATTTCGAACAAATTATTCGATTCTTGAGTGAAACGATGGGTGATCATGCCAATCCACATCGGGTACTAGGACATCTCGCGGATATCGTTCGCGCGGCTGCAGATGGAGCCGCAGTGGACGCTGATCTCGTCGAGCAAGTTGCCGAAATTCAGCAAGGATTGCTTGAACAACAAGAGGCTGGACTTGAGGAAACAGCGGACTCAGCAGGCGGTGGCGGAGGTGCGTCTGGCGGTACTGTGCAGGCAATGGGCAATTTGGCCAGTGTCCTGTCGTCGACTGCAGAACGCGGACAAGGACGCGCTGAAGAGCTTGAAGGCGTCTTAGTAAAGCAGATTGAAGAAAAGGAAGGTGCCGGCGGCACGCCTGGCGGTCAATCTGGGTCCGGAACGGGTTCAGGAACGGGAACAGGCCCGACAAGCGGAGGCGATCCTGAGGGCGGCGGTGGTCAAACCGGGCCAACGCGCCCTCGCGAGCCTGTGAAGCCAGAGGGCGACGGCACCAAACCGGGTGAAATTGACCCGCCCGAGGGTGGGCAACCGCCAGATGATGGACCACCTGTTATCAAGCGCGGGAAAACCACTGTGCTAAGATGCTATAAATTCCGACTGCAAAACAGAACGCTTGCACCGGTTTCAGACATTCATTTTGGAAGCGATGCCGAGACCGAAGGCACGCAGGTTCCAAAAGGATGGAGCGCGATTCCAGGCCACGGCGCGGGTTTTGGCTTTGTTGCCGGCAACCTCGACAGCATAGTGCCTCCGGGTCGCGCCCTTGGGCCATTCGAGTTTTGTTCGAAAAAGAGCTTTAAATCGAAGATCGAGCTCTCGCATCCTGATGGTAGACCGAATACTCCGTTGGGAGATGGCGACGTCACCGTGCGCGGAAAACGCCCGGGAAAGAACGAAGAAGGCGAGATTGTTATCCCAGCGACCAGTCGCAAGTACATCCACGAAATCGAAGTTCAAACTGGCGCCGGTGGAATACCGCAGATCAACGTTAACGTTGGCGGTGGCAAAGTTGAACTTGTTGGTGAAACCGGGCTCGGCGAAAACGGACAATGGACAATTGGCGAAGACGGCAAGTCGATTTCGGTGTTCCCGATTGGCGCAGCCGATCACCAGGCTGGTAACTCCATCACAGTAAAGGTGTCCTCTGAGAAGCCCGTGCGGGTTTTCGGTCTCGCGGGCGAGGACTAACGGCCATGCCAACTATCTACGTAAATTTAGAGGGGGTCGGCGAAGGCGGAAAACTATCCGGTCACGTTCTTCAGCGAGGGCAATCAACCGAGTTTGAGATAGACGTTGGAGAATGGGACGTCCCGCGTGTTGTGGCTGATCGGCTGGCTTCGCGTTTGGATTCTTTACAGCCCAATCTGGGCGAGCGTCTAGAAAACGCTGGAGGTGTCGTATTGCTGCGCGAAGTGGACGACTTTCAGGTTGAGTCCGCGGATGTCGGTATATTCGCGACCGACGTGGAGACCGTACCAACAACCCGGCTGACGGGCGAAACTTTTGGGAGTCGTTTTGCGGCGTCGGGTTACGCCGATCATGACCGGGAGGTTCTGGATCATCTCGGCCTTTGGGTTGGAGAGTTGGCTCGGTCGGCCAAAGCGGAGCAGATGCTGATCCGAAACTCCTCTGCGGCGCTAAATGCAAACACGGCGAACCCCCTGTCGACTGGTCTATCGCCAATGTCTGGCGGCGGTGGCGGTGACGGAGCCACTATGGCCAGTGCCATCGCCGCAACGATGTCAGCGACCGCGAAGCTGGCCAAAGCGCGCGGTGAGCAGCTGAAGGCGATTGAACAGAAAGAGCGAGAAGCTAAAGGCAACGGAGGTGGCGCTGGTCAGCCGGGCGGGCTTCCACCAACCGTCGGGCCGGGCCCCTGGCTGCCGCCCGACCCTGATCCCACCGGTGGCGGCGGAGGTGGCGGAAGCCCGGCGCCGGGACCGTCGTCGGGCACGGGCACCGGTGGTAGCGACGGCACGGCGGGCAAGGAGCCGGAAAACGGAACCGTAGCGCGACCGCTTGGCACGGACAACGAGCTTCGCCCGATCGAAACCCCGTGCGAAATCATCACTTACATCATCGATGGTGTTGAATACACGATCGGCAAATTCGACGACGGATGGTTTTTGGCGCTAGATAAAGGCGGGTTGGAAGTCTTCCAGAATGACGGAAGTTTCACGATCGTTCCGGATTCTTACAATTTTGGCGATATTTACGCCGACGATCCCGATATGCGCCCCTTGGAGGTCGACAAGGCTCACTTGGATGCGATGGTGCAGCAGCGACAACAGGCTGCGTCAGAAGAGGATGACCCTTGGAAGGACGCCGCAAGCGTGGCGAGCTTCGTGCTGGATTTGGTGCCGATCGTGGGACAGATCAAAGGCGGAGTCGAACTGGCGACAGGTTATGATTATGTTACTGGGAGGCAGCTTTCGACCGAAGAACGCGCAGTTGCTGCTGTCTTCATGCTACTACCTTTCGCAGGCGGCGCGATAAAAGCCGGTACCAAGGCAGGACTGCGTGCTGCGCAAAAGGCTATCCGCGCGGGGCGCAGCCTGACCGGTTCCCATTTGGGCACGCTAGAGGATGCTCTGCGTCAGTTACGCCGCTCCAGAATGCGACGCCGAACTTCGCGGGCAGAGGTGCAGGTCCGCCGCTGTGGCGATCCGAATTCCCGCGTCGGGCGGCGTGGATCACGGCGAAACCTTACGCGGTGTTTTGCATCTGGAACAAAGGTTCGACAGGTGAGCGGCGATCACATTCCGATTGAGATTATTCGGCCTGCGATGTCTATCGCAAGTGTTCCAGGCGCCGCAATGCAGCCGAATTCCAACGCACCTTCAAATCGCCGTGTCCTGCGCCGCTATGCACGCTCGGCTGAGGAGACGATGACGTTCACTCTTCGGGGTGAAGAGGGCGGCCAAGACTGGCCGCTTACCACGACGTCTGCACATCTTTTCGCAACTCCGTCTGGCTACCGCGCTGCAGGCTGGTTGCAACCCGGAAACCATGTATTGCGAGCTGAAGGACGTTTGGCAGTTGTCGTGGATGTAGTTGCAAAACCCGATAAGGAACCGGTCTATAATCTCGAGGTTTCGGTAGATCATAATTATCTGGTCACACCGCTTGACATCCTCGTACACAATTCGTGCCCCTGCAGTGAATTTTGGTCACAGGTACAGACGGAGAAAATGCTAGAAGACGAGGGGTTTGAGTTCTTCCACGGTGTCGATGACGCAGGAGATTTCCTTTTCGGCTCGAGCAAGCATAAAAATTTCAAACCTGAACCGGAATTTAAGGATGGTCTGTTCACGGGTCGCAAGGGGCGCAAGAAGAACGGGACCCAAATGGCCTACCCAAAAAAGTACTCGACTCGTCCCGATGTACTGGGCCGTGAAAACGGTCAGCTTGTCGCTTATGAGATCAAAACTATCGCGGACGATTGGAGCACCTACTCGCACCTGAAACGATATCGCGACCCTATTGCCAATCAAGTGGGCGGACGGTTCATGGGGATGACGAGCAGGAATGGTGTGCCCTTGCCCGCCGATCATCGGTTAATCATCGATGTCCGTAACTCCTTTGAAACTGAGGAAGGCGTGATCAAAGCACTCCGAAGACTGGCAGACGAGGACAATTTCCGCGATTTAGCCGAGTATTCTGGCGGCGTGCGGGTGATTGTAGGTACGCGAGATGCACCGGACATCGGCCGCTTGATCTCCTGGGACGAGATACTGTCATGAGCGATCGCCCAACAATGAGCCACCTGAATTGGGAGATGCTGGAGCGTCTTCGGACGGCTGTGCAAACGACCGACGCAAATCAGATCAAGTCGTCTCTTCTAGCAGAGCAGTACGACTTGGGTCAGTTTGATGTTGATTTTCTGGATACGATCAAGGGGCTGAACCCTAACTTTCATCCTCCTGTCAGAATACCGATGGAGATGAAGGTGGACGCAGTCTCTTATGCTGAGCAAACTGCGCAGTGGTTAGTAATCGCCGGTGCAGCGGACCGCCTGAATTGTCTGATCGGCATGTCCGTTGTCGGCGATGAATTTCCCCTGCCCGCACCTCATTTCCTGATTTTGTCATACTTTTCGGAGTTGTTTCGGTTTTATGCGCTCGGGATTGAGGGCGAGGGCGCAGATATTGATTTGGCCTATGACGGCGACATGGCAGTTTTGCGAGCTTGTGGTGGGTTGGTAATGCCTGGTCATTTGTTGGACGCGCTCTACGACCCGACTGAGGTCTCAGACATTTCCAATGGACTGAATGCAATCGTGTTGAGCGATTATCCCAAAGGGGATGTACGTCCTTTGCGAGACTACTATGAGGACGCGTCCGATGGCGAAGAGCACCTTGATGAAGTTTGCAAGCTGTCCTTTGGGGCGCTTAGGGACTTTTATCAGGCGGCAGCGGGTGCAGGACTTGGTGTGCGTATCTTAGGCTGACACTGACATCGCAATCTGACACAGTGCCTATTCGCAATGTCCATGAGAATCCTTTAGTAAGAATACAGTAGAGGGCCGTTCTGTCTACCTTGTTCATGTGGAACCCAGCGCAACAGCAGCTTTTTGAGGTCCAAAGGAGCCATGATGCATTCGTGGCAAATGACAGCTTCCCGCCCCTGGTGCTATTCGCCACTGACACGAAGCACACAAAGCGGACACCTAGGGCAAGAAGTCGAATGGCAGGTTTGTCCGCTAACCAGACCTCTCCAAACACTTCAAACAAGCTCCTGCAGCGAACGGCGGCTTTGACGCGCTGCGGCGCAGCTTCAGGATTGCCAGGTGAACGGCAGGTTTGGGCCGTTCGTGTCGGTAGTGACACACTCACGACGCGGGAATGCTGCGACCGATCTAATGTCGGCAACGAGCCCAGAGTGGCTGATGCTGCGATGCGCATGAATGTCGTCTTGTGATATCTACGCCGAAGGGCGGCTCTTCTGGCGAAGGGATTGCCGATGCGCTAGGTGAATGCTTGCCGATCTCTTGTCGTTGGATGAGTGTCCGCGATCTTAGCAGCAAAGCATGGCTCGCTATCGTTGCAATTCCAGCGCAAAGAGACTACCTACACGGTACAAAAGTTGTGGTCTTCTGCGGCCTGGGCGCATCGCCAGCCAGAAACGACCACGATCTTCTATCATGAAAATTGAACTGTCACATCCTCTTGGAAGGATCTGATGCTTGGAAAGTTGCCGATGTTATTGGGCACGACAACACCGCTTGTGATGTTCGCCCATCCCCTTCCAAAGGCTGGATGGAACGATGGGTTTCAGGCAGGCAGCTATGCGCGTTTCACCAGAAAGAATGGTGTGTGACGCCTTAGGTTTACAGCCTGCAAACCCACTGCACTGCGACGGGAACGTACAATGGTTTGCGCAGCCTCACTAACTATGCGCGATACGGCAACTCCGGCTTCAACAAACGATGGCGACGACGGCTTCGTCCTCAGCGAGCCATCAAAAAGGGAAACACTATGAACACCGAACTTGAAACGCGAGACACTATCCGTCGTCCTGTCAGAGGTGCGCAAGCGCCGTCGCTAAAACCCAAAGCTCAAATCACTTTGCAGCCAACAGCTATAGTCTATTGCGAAGGCAACTTTGCCGAAGTCGACGGCAAGACAGCCAACGGCCTTGTGCGTCATTCAGAGGCCTACCGAATTCTATCTGTCATCGATAGCAATCACAGCGGCGGCGACAGTGGGTTGGTTCTCAACGGTCCTATCAACAATATTCCTATCTTTGAAAACCTAGATGCCGCTGTTGCTCATGAAGCCGTTTTGCCCGATACCTTTATCTATGGGATGGCACCCTCGACAGGGCGACTTTCGCACGATGATCGCGGTGTTGTACTGGATGCAATCGCACTTGGTATGAACATTGTCAGTGGCTTGCATGAATATCTGAGCGACGACGCTGAGATAGCGCGTGCAGCATCAGCAAGACATGTCACCGTCCGCGACATCCGCAAACCTAAGCCCAGCAAAGACATGCGCTTGTTTGATGGAAGTGTCGCAAGTGTCGATGCGCTACGCATCGCGGTTCTCGGGACCGATTGCGCCATCGGAAAACGGACGACCGCAACGGTTTTGGCACGTGTTTTAAACGCAAACGGCATCAAGACTGTGCTTGTTGGCACCGGCCAGACGGGTTTGATGCAGGGTGCAAAATATGGTGTGGCCATGGACGCTGTACCGCCGCAGTTCTGCTGTGGCGAACTTGAGGGCGCGATTGTTGCGGCTTCAGATGTAGAACAACCCGATGTCATTTTGATCGAAGGTCAAGGAGCGCTAAGCCATCCAGCGTTCTGCACATCAGCCTTTATCCTTCGCGGCAGCCAGCCGGACGCTGTGATCCTTCAGCATGCACCCAATCGCACCCATCGCTGTGATTTTCCCAATATGCCAATGCCCACACCTGCTAGTGAGATTGCGCTAATAGAAGCCTTTGCTGATACCAAAGTCATTGGGGTCACACTTAATCACGAAGGCATGTCCGATGCCGAGATCACAGGCACGATCGCTGATCAAAGCGAAAAACTGGGCCTGCCCGTGACCGACGCGCTCAGCCGGCCAGCGGCGCGTCTGCTTTCTATGGTTGTTACCGCCTATCCCAGTTTGCAGCATGGAACACCCATGGCTGTGACATGAGTTGCCCGCGCGTAGAAGTGGATCTGCGCAAGATTCGCCATAACACCCGAACTATTGTTGGGCGGTTGAACGCGCGTGGCATCTGTGTGAATGGGGTGACCAAGGCGGTGGCCGGACATCCAGCCATCGCCAGGGCCATGCTGGACGGCGGCGTTACGGGCCTTGCTGAGGCGCGATTACGCAATGCGCAGAGATTACGTAAAGCTGGTATAACATGCCCGATCACCCTGATCCGGACACCAATGCTGAGCCAAGCCGGTGAGGTCGTAAAAATCTGCGAGGCAAGCTACAACACTGAGATAACTGTGATCGCGGGTTTAGCCGCTGCTGCGATCCAGCAGAGCAAGGTTCACGGCGTAATCCTGATGGTCGAGATGGGCGATCTGCGTGAAGGTATCATGCCACAAGACCTTTACCATATTGCACAGCAAGTGGTGGATCTGCCCGGTGTCGCGTTGGAAGGCATTGGAGCAAATTTTGCATGTCTCAGCAATTTTGCACCTGACGCTGCCAAGATGCAAAGCCTATCCACCCTTGCCAACGACATTGAGGGGCAGTGTGGCCGTTTCCTTCAAACGGTCTCCGGGGGCAATTCCGCAAACCTGCCTTGGGCGCTCGCAGGACATGCCACTGGTCGTATCAACCAACTGCGGCTGGGCGAAGCAATACTTCTGGGTGTTGATCCTGTCTCTGGGAGCCAGATCGATGGCATGTATCGGGATGCCTTTACGCTCGTTGCCGAAGTCATTGAGACAAATACCAAGCTTGTGTGTCCAACCGAGATATTTGCCGATCTGGACCTGTCAAAACGCCGCATTGCGCCAAACAGTGGACATGGCACACGCGTAATCCTCGCCATCGGGCAACAAGACACGGATATTTCTGGTCTTTCACTACCTCCCGGAAGTACGTTGATCGGTGCTACAAGCGATCATCTTGTCATTGGTATCAGACGTGCGGCTCCACTCGTTGGTTCAGATATGCGGTTTCAAATGAACTATGGAGCGTTGATGCGCGCCACTGCAGCCCCGGATGTTCAGACATATCTGCGCAACGACCGACCAGCGCCAAACCCGCGCCATGCGCGTGACCCAAACAAACACCTGACATTGGTTTGAATTATCTTGTTCAGACATACTTGGGTGGACCCAACGAGGAGAATGCCAATTGGCAAAATTAATAAAGACAAGTGTGTTTAGAACGCAAATTCCTAAAGCGGAAACGTCGATGGACAAGACATCTCGTATCGTCCGGAATATGCTCGACGAAGAAGCTGAACAGCGACAAGTCAAGATCGACCGTCTTCGGAAAGCGCGCCTTGAGAAAGAAGCAAACACGCAAGGGAAGCCATCCGCCTAGCGCAAGGGAAGTTCACCTATAGCTGTTACGAAGCTGTGAAACTGCTGCTGCCCAGCGGTTTCAAGCTGCGATCATGCTACGAAAAACACGATGGATCGAACCATGTCGAACTCAGACGGGAGCGAAACAAAAACTCACTACATCTGCCAAACATATGTGGAGCACAAAACCGGGCATGATCGGGAAACAAGCCTGAAAATTGACAATCAATTTCAATATTCGACGGCTTCTGAGGTGCAGAATAGGGCCGAGAGGGACGCACAGTCCGAAAATTGCGTGGGTGCTGATGCTTATTTGGTCATTGAAGATCCAGGCAGTGGCGAAGTCGGACTACCAAGTTTTCTCGTAAGGCTTGGTGATGTCCCAGAGTTTGATGATTAATAGAACTTGGCATCTGGCCTAGGATCTGCTCACGCTCTGTACCTCGAACGCGACCCAGAATCATACAAAACACACCTTTTGGGTGCCTGTAGAAAAGTCGCTCCACGCCGGTGGAGTGCGTTCGTTAGAAAACGAAACCTGGCGCAACCGAGGCGAAATGCAACGTAATCCCACGTTTCAGGCGTTAACAGCTTCAGGGCCTCGCTTCTGCAGCGAATGTCTCCTTTGATCGTCCGCATCGCAGCATGCTGACTTAAGCGCGAATGTCGGCTTTGGGCCGATGGCAGCTGTTAACCCACGCCGCCCGTTGCTTCAAATAACACCGTTGTCCTCTCTCAGGACAACGGCATCAAATGGAAGAGAAGGAAAGGTTGGCATCGCCAATCGCGTTTGGCAGATCAATGCAGAGGTGACCTTGGTAGTGACGAAGCCAGCACTTTGTAAATTTAGGAGATCCAAGCTATGAAAGGCTTTTGGCAGACGGTCCTGTCGCAGGCCTTTTTTCCGGTCAGGAAGAGACAATTCTCTTTGCAATTAATCTATAGAATTGCCGTAGACGGCGAACGTGTATGCACACCGAAGTTGCCCTTTCTTAGTCGTTTATTACATCGCGGTTCGATCAATCGTTGCCGCTGCTGGCCTGAGTGAATTGAAGTCCATCAAAGGGTCGGTTCACCGGTTCGGTCCGCTATGATCCTACTCCACTGGATTGTTCCGATACTTCGAGCGATGACACGAATTCCTTGCGTCGACCCCGCGATAAGAAACTGAGTACATGACATAAAAGGAGATCGTGTGGAGGATTTCGTCTTTAAGAGAATGAGCACATTTCAAACACAAGATAGAACCGTCTTCACTGGTTGATAGCAACTGTCTCCAGACTAAAACTGCGAACCTTGCGTCTGAACCGCAGCCCCTGTCTGTGGCCCAACGACTAACGCATGGCAATTTGCGGATGCTTGATCGGCACATCTCCATGACGTAGGGTAAAGTATATACTTTTTATAGCATACTTCTTTTTTGGAAAAGCATGGAACAGGATTTTCAACCGATTCCGCCCGATTCTTGTGGTCCGCGACCTGCCCAATGGCTCTTTGACCCCAAAGCGTTTGCTCTTTTCGTGACAACCGTGTCCAAGGCGCGGGCATCAAGCGAGACGTGCAGTGACCTACCGGTTGCAGAACTCAGGCCCCGTATCGCTTGTGCCCCAGCGTTGTTGGAACAGGCCCATGCAGCGCTTGATGGCAATCCCACCGCGGCCAGAAAATTGCGCTTCACCCTTGCCAAATTTGACGGTGCGACGATCCCGACGGCCATTGGAGTCTGGGCGCTAACGACCGACATCGGCGCGATCAAGCTGTCCAAGCGTAAGCGCATGCGGCTAAGCAAAGCGCAATCTAGCTTACCTTTGCTTGTTTCTTTCGAAGCACTTGAAACAGTTCTGGCCGCTACAGTGTACGTGTCCCGTACCCGGCGCGAGCTTGCCACCTATTTGGGTGGCCTGCGTCTGGCGCTTCAGGGGCTGGACGAGATGCAGCACCTGTTTGTGCTGGCCCTGAATTGTGGCGGAGGCGATCAATTTGCGACCGCTTTTGACACGGCCGTGCACGCGTTATCCTTTGAGCCGGGCGGCTTGCCGATGTCGTACCCGCCGCTAGGAGGCGCCCCGTGGTTCGACTGGCCGCCGCAATCGGGCCTTCCGGGAGAGTTTCCCACGCCTGGGTTGGGCTCACAACCGTTGCCGACAGAGATCCCGCGTTTGACCCGACTGACCGACTATTTCGAGCGCTGTCTGACCAACAATCTGATCCCGGAAATGCACCGACGCGGGATCGGTTTTGTCGACCTGATCACTAACAGAAGTGGCGCTTATCAGATCACCGACATCACTCCTGAAGCGGTTTGTCCGCGCACGCGAATCACCATTGACGGAAACAACTTCAACGGCGCGGCGGAGGTTCGCTTTGTTGATGCTTCTGGCGGCACAGTCTCCGCGGTACCGGTTTCAGTCACCGACTCGCAGATCGTGGTCGAAGTGCCCTTGGACGCGCGGTCCGGCCCGATCTGGATCCACGTTCCCATCTCAATGACACTATGCCTGACAACGCTTACAATGACGCGTCCGGGTACGCCCGGCGAGATTGAAATCGGTGCACCAGTCATCCATCATTTCGGCCCGCAGAGCGGGCTGGACTGCATCGCGATGTTCAGTTCTGTCGATCTAAGCTGGGTCGTGAGCCCCGCCGACGTTGAGGTTACCGTGTTCATTGTCGACCCGATCGGCAACCGGCGAGAGGTGGAAACGGCTGGGCCTGCACGCGGCAATTTTGTTTTCTTGCCCGATCAGGTCGGCCCATGGACGTTCGAGATATTTGCCAATCATTCAACGCTGCCATGTGGTGTTGAGGCACAGTCGCGCACGCTGAACGTCGCACTACGCGAGCATGCGAATTTCACGATCGCGGCTATTGAACACACACAGGCCATTCAGGTCTTTTCGCTTGAAGACTCGCCGCCAGAGCCTAATAACGCGATACCGTTGACGGCAGGTATGGACACTGTCTTGCGCGTCTATTTGCGGGCGCATCCCTCGCCCACCGGGCCATCCGTTGCCCGCTGCACAGGGACGGTGACCATGAACGGCAACACATATTTTCCGATGAACGATGACGAAAGGCTCGCGGTCAACAGCTTTATTATCGCGTCCGAAGAACCTTCGCGCGACAATACTAACGATTCCCTGAATTTCCTGATCCCGGCTGCGGATGCTATGGGTGCGGCAAACGAAGCCGTAGTTGAAATATTCAACACGCAAACCTGCCGTACTATCACGCGGGCGCAGACCGAGATCCTGACTTGGTTGGACCGACCGGTTCTGCCTGTCACGATCAGACGGATCGCCGAAAGCGGGGCAGACCCGGTGGATGGCGCCGGACCGGACCGGGCCGTCATACCGGCTGAAGCGCTCAGACTTGTGAGAGATGCCTTTCGTATGTTGCCTAGTCCGCGGACAAACATCGTTTTCCACCCGGGTGTTTTCCAACTGAACGCAGCTACGGCTGAAGACAACTACTGCCGCGAAGGCGGGCACTATCAACTGGCCCTGTCGGTGGCGGCTGAACACAACGACAACGAAGGCTATCCGCCGACAGGCCACCATACGCGAAGTTGGCTGGGCCTCTTCATGGGGACAGGTTGCGGCGTTCCCGGGATGATGGCGTGGCCCGCAACATCGACCTGCATTTCGGAGCGCAACCGCGTCACAATTGCGCATGAACTGTTGCACACGATCGGACTTGGCCACACCAAGACCACGGCTGGCGAAGATTGCGAAGCTGTTTTCCAGCCGGTGGCATGCCATTTCATTCGCGATGCGGACGGCAACGACACCAACGGCACGCTTTTGCACGTTGGCTTTGACATCGACGGTAACAGCGCCATCCCTGTTGCGGCAGATATCCAGTCCTATCGCACCGATGTGCGGCTATGGACTAGCGCGCAGCATTACCTTTTGGCACGCGACCTTCTGGACACCCGATATTAGGGAATTGGGCAATCATGACTTCATCGTTCATCTACCTCGAGGGCATTTTGACTGAAGCGAACCAGTTTGAACTGGGTCGTAACTTAGAGACTCGCATGGTTGATCCGGCGTTTCGCGATCAAGGCGCCCAACACTTTGGCGATCAGATGGCAGAGTTGACCTTGTCGACCGCCAAGGGCCGACCGCTGGTGACATCCACCTGTGCGGTCAATATACCGGCGGGATGCAGCTCGACTACGCCCTTTGCTGGCATCGGGCTGATCCGGGCGGCAATTGCGCACCATCCTAACGCGCGTCTGATTTCGTTGCGCCATAAGGGTGCGAAGCTCTTTCAAGGTGCGGTGGCACGCAACAGGCCGATTGCGCGTGTAAAGGCTTTCAGGGCCGATACCAAAACCGCGTCGTTTGATTTGGAAAGACCAAGCTTATCGCAGGCGACTATTTGGGCTGATCTGTCCGATGGCAAACGGGTGCGCGCTCCAGCCGTACTGACAAAAGCGGGGCGCTGGCAGGTCGATCTTTTGCCACTTGCGGGTGTTGAGCACGCGACACTGATAGCAGAGGTCACGCACAGGTTTCGCACAGCGGAAGTGTCCTGCGGGCAGGTTAAACTGGCCAAGGCCGTGGTCAACGGCCTGATTATCGAACCGGCAAACGGGGCTGCAATTCCTCTTGGTCGTCGGATCAGCCTGGTGGGCAACCTGTTTGACCAGAACGGGCGCGAGATCGACTGGGTCACGGGCAACTACGCTTGGCGGATGAACGGCAAAGTTCTGGATGATTGTGACTGTCGGATGGTTGCTTGGTCCACGGACAAGCCCGGCGAGCATCGGTTAGAATTGGTCGCGAACTCAAAGGCAAAAGGCGTACGAGTTCTGGCCGCAGCCAATTTTCAGGTCAACAAGATGACCGAAGGCCAGGCCGAGCTTTTTGAATTGCTAAAGGCGCGGACGGCACCGGCCGCGGGCTTTACATCCGAAAGATGAAGCCGCGCAGAGAACGAAATTGAGACGCATTTATCGCAATTCGTTACAAGCATGCATAAAACGTCAGTAAGGCCGATACCAGAGTGCCTATGAAGGGTGCCCCATTTTCAGGGTACGCGAACTTGCACGAGGTCTTCTGCTTAATCCGCCGCGCCACGACCAATCGCGATCCGGAAGAAACTCAAGCCGAGCGTCGTACCCCCGTCGACCATTCGACCCTTAGTAATTGGGTGACAAGATATGCCTCGATTTTGGGCGAAGTCGCACATAAGCGAAAGGCTTAGACGACGTCTTCCTGACGGCTGAATAAGACTTTTGTGACGCTGCGCGATGACTGACACAACGTCTATCCAGCTGTTGACCACACAGCCATCTAGCGGCTGGTTTGATGTGCGCTGAACGTTTGCTGTAAACGGCGGCTTTTCGGGTTGCGATTGCAGCATCTTGAACATGGGACGACGGTCCGGAAAGGGGCGTCCGTGCTTCTACAACGTATCGAGAAGTGGCAGATGCTGCGCCGCATCCGAGGTCTGATTAGAGCCCATTTTCACCGATGCTGCAGCTTGCATGAAAGGCAGCTTTCAGCAAAAAAACCAGGCTTCCCAATCCTCCTGAAAGCAACTCCAAGAGTGCGTTCGGGAGCCGACTTAGTCGTCACTCGCCAAGATCAAGCTTTGCACGCTCCGCCGCGATGGCTTTGTCATGTGCGCTGAACAGGCGTTTTGCCTTATCGCTCAGAAATCGGCGTTTGGCGGGGCGATGAGCTTCTGTAGTCATATCACTTTCAATTCATTTCATTAAGGCACATTCAAGGAAAGCGTAACTCTTAGTCGAAAATTGGACCGGTTAAAGGTAATGGGTGGCCAAATCGGGGTTTTGAATATTAAACTGTAATCCGATCTTTCTCGCACACGATTGGACAGTTCATTCGGTTGGTGCGGTCCAAGAATTGACCTCAACAATGATCAATCCGCTGGGGCTCTCACCCAAACCATTTGACATGCGCCGCTCGACGGAAAGGACGCGAGTCTTCTTGGTCGACATTGCTCATAATTGGCGCCCTTATTGAGCGCTTAGGAAGTGAAGGGAAAACCCCTGTTTCCAGGAAAGTACAGAACACTGGTTTGCCCAACTCAGAAGCACACCAAACGAAGCCAGTAGGATTACGCAACTCAGGGCGGTTGTGGAGAGCAGCATGATCTAAGCTCTTCAAACACTGTGCTGGCAGTTCGCAGATCACTCCATTTGGCAAAGGAGAAAAGTCGTGAGTTTGCGACGTTACGCTTTGTAAAGGAGACGACCTCTCAAACATCTTGACGGACTCGCATCTGAGATGCCGGTGCGCTCGCAATGGATTTCAGCAGCAAACCCAAACTGCCGACGGTGCCGCCGAAAGCATATCCCTGAAGCATAAGTTACCCCACGTCAGAACCCATTCAGGACACATTTTACACCAATTATCGCCGGTTTATTCGCGCTTCTGTCTCCTCAACAAGTAACTGAAACTTGGTCTACAAATTTTGCGCATTCAATGCGTGTGAATGAGGAAAAGAGCAGACAATGGCCGTTTACGACCTTTCTTTTTATGATGTAGACGCGGATACCATTTTTTCGCATACGGTAGGCGCGACGTCCACCTATACAGGACCGGCATCTGCTGCTGGTGACGCCACGATCACCGACAATGGTGCAGGCATTGACGGGCTAACCCTCGAAGATAGCAAGAAGGGCGAGACGGCGACTGCCACTACGACACTGAATGGCGTTACGGTAAGCGGCACTGGCGTAGATGCGGAACGAAGCTGGACGGTGCGTGATACCGTGACCGGCGAAGAGTTCCAAGTCATCCGCTTTCGAATTGATTCCGGGGCCAATGCTGGCAACTACACTCTTTCAGAACAGCCGTTGGTTGTGGGTCGCGCTTATGAAATAGTTAACTACGACAAGGACCCGGATGCAGGTGCTGGCGATCCAGTTCTGACCTACTCAGAGTATGTCCCTGAATCTGACGGGGTTGTGGACGGCACAACTGGCGACGACACTATCGATGCCACGTATACCGGCGACCCGCATCAAGACATGGTTGACGGCAACGATGCACCGGGGGTAGCGGCGCCAACAGCTTCGGAGTTCAACTGGACTGATTACACCGACGAGCAAGACCTACGAGGCGGGGTATCACAAGACACTGGCGGGATTACCGTCAACGTCACCTACTCTGACGTCCAAACTAACGAAGAGTTTTCGGCAGAACTCAGTGGCGGGACAGATGCGATCTATGTCGCGCCAGGCGAGCCTTTCAACACAAATTCGGCCGGTTATATCTTTGCGAACGGCAGCGCGGATAACACCACGGTCACAATGGATTTCTCGGCCAATACGGGTTCGGGGTTCGAAAACGAAGTAGAAAATGTCAGCTTTCGTATCAGCGATATTGACGGACTGAACGACGGGTCAAATAACTTTCTGGATATCGTTACCGTCCGTGCATTTGACGCCGATGGAAACGAAGTTCCTGTCGTCATAACAGGTGGTAGCAATCACACCGTAACCGGGAACACAGTTACTGCAAGTGCCTCCAATGGCAGTGCTGGTGACGAAAGCGGGTCAGCTCTATTCGAAATCGCCGGCCCAGCATCGCAAATTGTCATTACTTATGACAATGGCGGTACAACTCAGCAGGCTGTCTACCTCTCAGATGTGCACTTTGACTCTGTTCCGTTAGGGGCCGACGATGACGTCATAAACGCGGGTGACGGAAATGATACGGTCTACGCCGGGTATGGCGACGACACGGTCAACGGCGACGCTGGCAATGACATACTTGATGGGCAATCCGGCAATGACACACTGTCGGGTGGCACAGGAAACGACACGCTCTTTATGGGGCAAAGCGACGTCGGTTCTGGTGATGATGGCGATGACACTTTTCTAATCGACGGAGCGCAGTTGAACGGCGGCTCTATGACCATAGTAGGTGGCGAGGGCGCTGAAACTGCTGGAGACACGCTGGATTTCAATGGCCAGCTGGTACTGGGCTCGATTGTCTACACTGACCCGACGACCGCCATCGGTCGAGAGTCAGGCACCGCCACTCTTTTGGATGGAACTACTGTCACATTCTCTGAGATCGAAAACATCATCTGCTTCGTCAGCGGAACAGATATCGAAACCCCATACGGCCCCCGCAAGATCGAGCAGCTTAGGGCTGGAGATCTGGTCCTTACCCGCGATTGCGGCCCGCAGCCGATCCGTTGGGCCGGGAAACGCACAATTAAGACGACTCCGACAACTGCACCTATCGAATTCATGCCAGGGACCGTTGGAAACACGTCACGTCTTCTTGTTTCACCGCAGCACCGCATGCTCCATACCGGCTATCAAGCGGAGCTCTATTTTGGCGCTTCGGAAGTGCTCGTCGCAGCCAGCCACTTGGTCAACGGCCGAGATGTTGTCCAATGCGAAACAGGGATCGTTACCTATCATCACTTCGTCTTCGACGATCATCAAATCGTAAGCGCAAACGGGGCAGCGAGCGAAAGCTATCATCCGGGCGCATACAGCTTACCAGGGCTGCATGATAAATCCCGCCAAGAACTATTCGAGGTTTTTCCAGAATTGCGAGTGAACCCGATCGCCTACGGCAGATCCGCACGCTTGTCAGTCAAAGGGCGGCTGGCACCGTTATTGGCTGCATAACTTCTCGAAGCCAGGGATTGGGGCGGTTGTCATAAATGACGGGTTGACGTTTGCAACCAGACCGAAAACTCCGGATGACCGCTTTGAGCCCATCTTGACCGATGCTGCTACGCAGAAACTCCACTGATTTAAACTATGCCGAAAGTTTGCTTAATAAGTTCTCGTCGAATGGCTGATTTACCATTTTGTCATTGGGATGCGCGGCAAGCCACTCCGCAAAAACCCTCTTTGGACGGGCTTCGCCCTCCATGCCCCAATCGTGAGCATTTGGGTTTTCAACACTTGGGATGAGGTCTCCGCCGAGCACAGGCGAATGGGAATAATAACAGCCATACAATCGTTCGGCCTCAATTCCGTCCGCAACGAACTGGTTATGGAAACTTTCGTCCATCTCTCGCCCCACATCTTCCATCCATCGCGTAATGGCATGATATGCCGAAAGGTCGTCTCTCGAGCCAATTTCGGCATATACTGCTGTGAGAAAACGAAACTCTTGTTCTTCACTTAGCGGCTTCCAACTCAGAGAAGTCAAAAAATCCTCAAGTTTCGGTAGCATCTCAAAGTAGTTCAGGTCTGGGCTTTCAAGGTAGGCAAATTCATCCGCGTAAAACCCATTGCTCATTAATCCTTCAATGACCGACGCGACTTCTGCGGAGTTTACATTTCTAAGGTTCGTTTCGGACGTTGGACGGAAACGTGCAGCCAATCTCAGCAATCGAAAGTGAGGCTCGTCGAATACTTTCATCTCGCCTTTCGCCATGATTGTCCTGCTGGTTTGAGTTTCTTTCTGCTTGGTGCAGACACTGTCGCAAACAATGAGATGATGCAACGGAAACGAACGGCAGCTGAGTCCCGCAAAACTGCCATTCAGATCAATACGAAATGTCCGAAGAGAAAAACTATATCGAAGACGCGATGAGGGAGTTGATTTCCGAATGGCCACGCCACGCTTTTTTCATCACGGATTTGTCCGCTCCAACGAAGAATTGTCCAGAATACAGGATTGCAGCTTTGATGTATGGCGAAGTATTATCATACATCTCCCGCACACTTCGCTTGTCTTGTACTCGACCGAATTTGGCAACAAATATTGCTGAAATCGCTCGTGTTGGGTCGCCGATGCGACCATCCTGAAGCCAGTTTAGGGCGTGCTGGACTGTAGAGTTTTCCACGGCTTCGCAAGACATCACCCCAGCAAGGTAATACATCCGTTGGTAATCCAAGTGGAATCCGTTTGCGCGAATCAAACCCTCTATTCGCTGCCTAACTTCGACGTTTTTCTTCGCGAAGTGATTAAGGTAGGAAAAGTAATGTCTTGTAAGATGAGGGCGCTCTACAAGCCCAGTAAACGCTCTTTCAATTCCATATTCATCTCCAACTGAGCGTAAATATGGCAAGCAGAAACGATCAATTTTCTCTTCGAGATCGGGTGTTTCGGCTTGGTAATCAAGGAGCGCACGGACGGCTAATAGCTCATCGTCGACGCCGTCGTACATCGCTACTTCTAGTTCGTCAGAATTAATCCAATCGCCCTGAAAGCCATAACCACCTTGTTCTACCAAATCCTTCGCGCCCGCAATCTCTGCTCTTGCTGCGTCGAACAATGTATCAATTTCTTTTTGCTCGAAGAGGAGAGTTCCTGATTCGATGATTTTTGTTTTAGTTGGGTTGAGATTCAAGCCAACTTTTCTCAGCTTCTCCACTAGCGTATTGAGGAATATTTTGGCCTCAAGTTCGGATTCAAAGCCTACATAAATATCATCAACGTATCGAGCAGACGGCAGGCCTTTCAATGCGCTTAGTCCGTCGATATCCGTCAGGTAGAAATTCCCAAGCACGTCTGAGGGAAAAACTCCTTGAATAATACCTTGAGAAACACTTTGCTTGAAGCTCGCGAGAACCTTTTCCAGTAGCCGAACGGACTCGGCTCTACATCCGCTTCCTTCTAAAGCATTGATAAGTGGGTGCTGAGGGAGTGTCTCAAAGAAATTTGCGACATCGCATTGAAGAATGAAACTGCACTCTCCACAAATTTGTTCGACCCTTTCTTGAAATGCATTCCAAGCATCGAAAGAAGGTGCGAAAAGACGTTGATCTTCGACAGATGGTACGTGGCTGAATGTTCGTCCCCTGTCCATCTGACCTTCCAATTGCGCGAGAATGTCTTCGACAAGCCCCTGATACAGAAGCCTGTCCTGAGGAATTAAGATGCTTCCCGGACGAGAAAGGATGCCTTGCTTGGGTACACTCATCTGAATCGGAAGCTGTGGCTCATAAACACCAGAACCGAGACTTGCCGAGAGTTGTTGAATTAACTCATCGCTCTTTTTCCGAAAGATGATGTCAAAGTGGGGAGCGAGTATGAAATCTGAACGATTATCAACAATAATATTCTGGACAGCTTTTGCCCAGTCGATTTCGCCAACAACTTTTTTGTCTAATCCGGGCACTTTTAAATACTACCTCTACGCAGTGAAGTTTTTTTCTGATCTGTTCCGATCATCGACAGATAGTGACAGGTTCAGACATCAATATTGCCATGCCTTCCCTGTATTATGCAAACGGGAGCTTTGAAAGCGCGGCATCAATGCGTTCTACGATGCTAAAAAATGTCCGGTAATGTCCGGTATTGGATATTAACCTGATCATTAACACCAATTTACACTTACGGCAGCTTTGAATTGCAAGGGTGCACACTAGCCTTCATATAGAGGATATGAAATTTATACCCTCGGAACCCGACCAAACCCATAAATGCCCTAACTGCGATGCGCATTACAGCGTACAGCACGGTGGCGACACCTTAGCCAGAGACCAAGACAGCGCAGTTTGCGGATGTTGTGGAGGGGTCATGGCAAGCTGGAACGCGACTTCATATCCGAAGTTTGAGTTGATAGGGGGTTGTCCCTAGTGACGTGGGAAACTGGCAAGGTTGAAATGACCTGTAACGGATGCAATACGGTGAGCGTGGTGCCGTACAAAGATTACCCCGAGAAGGACCGATGCGAGGTTAATTGCCCAAATTGCGGCGCGGTTTTGTATAGCGGTAAGAGTTCACGAGACTATGGAATTGCGGTTCTGAAGTCGGGTCGAGCCGAATAATAAAGGATCATAAATATGGTTGACGAAGAAGCCGACGCTGTTGTGAAAGCCGTCGAAGAAATAGCGACCAAGTATATTGACATGGAATTAACCCCAGCCGTCAGAGATCAAATTCTTGGCCACATTGACGCCCATGAGGCAATTTTACGGGCAATGTTCGAAAACCGAATGACAGTCGGTCCCAAATTGGGCGTGGCCGAGAACGAGGGTTATTTTTCGGGGAAAGTTGTCGGACTAACAGGGTTTGCCAAGATGGCGGTCGATCCTACAACGCGGGAAAGTTACGGGACGACCCAAATTCTAGAAAACGTCCGCCACTTCGCCTATTCGGTACGCGGTCTGCTACCTGCACACGACGAACAGGGCGAATAGCACAAAAGGCGGAAAGTGGACATTCTCTGCAAGTGCGAACTAAACCGCGCGCCGAGCGGGAAGCGGTCTTTTGCTGCACTGACAACCAAAGTCTGCTATGCGCACTGAACTCTGCAAACTGAGCATCAACGCAGAGCTTTGCTGTTCTGTGCATCGCTTAGTAGCAGTTCAGCGCCCCACCTCCAGGACCAGCTCAACATGCACCGGACGGGTCACCGAGAGCTTCCTATTCCCTTCCTGAAGGCTGAGAGCCACGTAGAGAGTCACACAGCGCCATCACAGCCCTTAAGCTGGGGGCGCCCCTAGAGGGCACACAGAGAGACTCTGTACGGGCTTGTGAGGCGTCAGTTCGTTTGTCCCACAGACTTAGGAGAACACAGGCTTGCAAAGAGGATTGTGGACGCCACCCTATGCCACGCGACGGGCAGCATAGAACGTCCCAACATGTCGATGATTGACCGCGTGTAACGCCCAGCTCCCTAGGTTCAACACCACCTCACCATGCACCGAATTGTCCATCGAGAATAAGTTCTATTCCTCAATCACTACGGCAGTGCCAGAGGCTACAAGCAGCACCATAGCGGCCCCACCATCTCCTACCTGAGTGTAGTCTAAGTCAATGGCTATCACGGCATTAGCGCCTCTCTGGTGGGCCTCACGCTTGAGTTCGAGCAGGACGGTCTCGCGGGCATCTCTCATCGTGTCCTGAACGGCCTTCGAACGACCGCCAACAATGTTCCTGATAGATGCAAACAAGTCCTTGAAGATGTTCATGCCATAGGCGCACTCGGCAGTTATTACACCGAGGTACATTGAAATTGTGACGCCCTGAAGTGTGTGTGCAGTCACTACTAGAACAGCATCTATTTCGGCGTCGGCTTTTAGTTGTTCTTGGCTGGTTTCAGTTTGGACCCGTATATTTTCAGCTCGGTTGCTGTTGGTGCAGTCAACACATTGGCCACCATAACTCTTGGCATTCATTCGGTCTTGGAAACCCATCTCTTTCTTGCACTCAGAACAGTTCGGCATTTCTTACCTCGTTTTTACATGCCCACACGTTAGCCGTCTCAGAGATTGGACGCATCAAGATTGATCTCTTGAAAGCACTGGAGGATTACGACAGGGACACTCTCACCTAGTCATCAGGGATGTTGTGGGCCACCATCCAGACAAGCGTTATGTGACCATTGGGGCCTACGCTAGGGAAGGCTCAAAGGCCCAGCGCAGGGCATGTGTAGAGACCATGATGTGCAACACCAACTGCGTCGTCAGGTGGGCTAAAAAGGGCTGTTTGAAGGGACCGAAAGGACCTCTCAGCAGCCCGAACAGAGAAACTGGAAAAGAATTCAATAAAATCAATAGTGTAAGCCTGAAATTAGCCATTTAACCCACCCCTTAAGAAGAAGAGGCACTTGAATTCTTCGATCAGATTGAACTCAAAACGTCGCTCCCAGCCTATATAAGGGCTCCTGAAAGTTCATGCGAACAAGCATTGCCATTCATCATATCTTAATCAATCTCACATCAATGGTTCATGCTAACAGGCATGATCAACCCATGGCGCTGAACATAACGATCGCAACGCCGTGGCAGGAAACTAGGATGCGGGGATGTTGATGAGGTGATGATGCGTAATCATCCATCTTTGGGGTCTCCCCCGGCGCAAGCCGTATGAAGGTGTTCTTCATTTGACCAGCAATCGTTCAGTCCAGCTGCATGCCGCCGTGCTCAGTGCGAGAACATGAAGCCGTATAGGCGGCTGACGCCACTAGGTGGGTTGTGAGGCTTAATGATGATGGTGCTATCACCCTAGCTTGCTCGATTAGCTGCCCTTTAGGGTCACGTGAAGTTTTCCTTATTACATATACGGAGGCGGATTAGCCCCCTCGGGTGCTCTCGCTGCGCGATTCAGCCCTCCCAAGTTCACCCTCAACCACCCGATCAGCGTGAAGCGAGGAATAATTAAATAGTTTCAATGTCTTGATTGATTAACCCACCCTGCGAGGGGAGGTTAACCCACACAGTAAGAAGAACGAGGCTTTCTAGCCCTTCGATTTTGCCCCCCCAACAGCCATCATCAAAAGAGAAAATACCCATGCTCGAACAAATCCCGTGCGCGGGGTGTGAACAAACATTCGCGCCTGCCCGCAGCAATCAAAAATACTGCTCTCGCAATTGCCAGAAGAACGCAACACGCGGTCCTCGTAAGTTGGAGAACACCCGAATGACCGAGGTCCACTTCGCCCGCGCTACAGACCTTTCACGCATGATCTACTCGGCCGCCCCCTTCCAACGCCTTGGCGCAATGAAAGACATCTTGGGCCACGTGCCTCATGACAGCGGTCTCCGTCGCATCCTGACCGACCCCAGCTTGCTCAAAGAGCCCCCACGTCCAGATAACAGGCTGAACATTGCAAAGGCCGCAAGCGCATACACTAAGAAATTCTTTGGAGTCTCAATCGTCACCTACATCAAGCAAGTGAAAGAAGGGGCCGTGAACGAGGAGTTTGTGATATTGCGAGCGTGTCCCGTCGCGGCTCCGGTACGTGAACCTCGCGCCCCGCAGCGTTCGCCCATCACGTCGACCACATCATCCCTATCAGAAAAAGCGGAATGCACTCTCCTGAGAACTTGCAGGTAATCACCGCTACCGAGAATATGGTGAAGACGGACAAGTTGGGCATCGCTCAAGCATGCCGCCTTCGGCAGTGCAATCGCATCGCGTTCCGGCGCTATCGCATTGCCATGAAGTGATCCTCACAGGCTCCCTCAGGCGCTTCTCCTTCGCCTCGGCAATCACCCTCCAGCGGCCTTTCTCATGGCTTTCCTAGGAGCTCATTGGGGTGTGCCTGAAGGTGTTGGGGTCGGAATATTTTGCTGCACATTTCTGAGAAGCTTTAATTACTAATAGAGCCCGCAAAATACCCCCGTAGGCCCCCTCCGATCTCCACACATGAACCGATAAGGCACCTTTCTTCCTCCACACCGCACGGCAACAGCATCTTCATTCCCAGCGCAGCGCAGATAATGCGGGCGATCAGGCATGTGCTCAACCATGTGAGGGGGGGGGGAGGTGTTTCCCCTTTTTGTAACACTCACAACCACCGTTGACATTTGCAACAACCCCACCTAACTCTCAGTTTGAGTGAAGGAGATGACCATGAAACGCTATGTCACATACCGCCGTGTATCCACTGATGGACAAGGCAAGTCAGGCTTAGGCCTAGATGCTCAGGACAGGGACATACGGCTTTACCTCGAAGGATACAGTGACCAGCCTTTCGAGATCATCGGGGCCTTCACTGATGTTGCATCCGGTGCCAATGACCAAAGGCCAGAGATGACCAAGGCCCTCGACATGGCCCGCAAACATGGCGCTGAGTTGCTTGTCGCCAAGCTCGACCGCCTGTCACGCAAGGTGTCATTCATCGCTGGCCTTCTAGATGACCGTAAGGTGAACCTTCGGGTGGCCTCTATGCCTCACGCCGACAAGTTCCAACTACACATCTATGCCGCCCTCGCTGAGCAAGAACGAGAGTTCATCTCCATCCGTACCAAAGCGGCTTTAAAAGAGGCAAAGGAGCGGGGTGTGAATCTCGGCGGCATGCGCGATAAGACCATGAAGCGCAATGTGGTGACGCAGGAGAAGGCACTGGAACGGGCGCAGAGGGTGTCAGGCATCATCATGCCCCTCAGGGAAGCCGGAAAGAGTCTGCGAGAGGTCGCTGCTGAGTTGAACAAGGCGGGTGTTGGAACGGCCCGTGGCGGTGATTGGCAAGCCTCACAGGTTAAGAGGACAATCGAGAGGCTAGAGTCCCAAATATAAATTTCCCGAAGTGAATAATATATTTATACAAGTGAATGTGTTGGGGTGTATATCAGTCTTTTTCAGTGGTGGTTGCGGGCTAACGACACCTAGTTCGGAAAAGGTTTTAGCCGTACGCAGAAAAATCCACTAAGATGATGCGCAGGTTCTTTGAAGCGACGGGGGAATCACATAAAGATGTACTATCGAGCGCAGAAAATCGGAGTGGCGGCGGCTGTCATTGTTGCGTTTACATCATCACTGGCTGCCGAAAGCTCTTGTTCAGCAATGAACGGCAACGGTGATACTTGCTCTATCTCTTGCGCGACTGGCGAAGCAGCACAGTGTAAAAATACAACTGCTGCAAACCCACCTGTTTGCGTATGCGGTGGCTCAGATAGTTTGGGTTTTTTGCAAGGCTCTGACGCTTTACTGGGAAACGTTGGTCTGGGAAATCTAACAAGAAATGTTGGGTCAGATCATACTGGTCCACAGTTAACGATGGGTAAGAACATCGAGTGTTTTCAATGGTCTGGGTCCATTCCCAACAATCTAATTCTCAGTAATACTTGTAAGGAGCACATGGCAGCAGAAGTGTTGGTGCTTACAGGGCCGTACGCTGGAGCAACACGGGTCTATAGAATAAATCGAATGCAAAGCAGAAAGGTCAGATATGATGGATCAGCGCAAATCGAGAATGAAACCCCTCTCGAGTGCGAGCCTCCACTGATAACCTCGACGCAACCCATGTGTCTTTGGGGAAAAAACGTTGAGGATAAGATAGAAAAGAATACCTCTCAAAATGGCGATCAAACGCTCGTGAGATACAGGAACCGTACAAACAATTATGTTTTCATGGTCGTCAATATTACGAAGTATTTCGAGCTAGAAAACCCGCCCGACTTTTATACCTATACCATCAATTACACGCTGCCACCGGGGAAAAACTGGGGTATTGACGTGTTATTCAGCGACGAGGTCCATCCTACGAGGTATGAACTTCTGTCGGCCACACAAGACTCTAAATGATGCTAAGCAAAGAGCGCCAAATTCCGCCGGTGAATCAATTTATGCTCTGGCCCTGAGGTCCGAACTGACGGCAGTTGCCATCCACGAGGAAAGTTTGAAGCAAGTCAGAGGCTACGCGGAACATAATGTGGTAGGCTGCCCGCTGTTTTCGTGATGTGGTCAGGCTGTACGCGCTCAACTGAATCAAGCTGGACTTCGAATTCCGATGTAGGTAACACTTCACTACACTGATGTTGCCCACGTGAAATTACTTAATATGGTTATTAATCAGGCGCTTAGATTGACCGAAGGTGGGTGGATATAGTCTCCCTTCGTCTCCGCCACCATACGTTTCCGACGGAAAGCGCCTCAGGATCAAGTTCTTCTCCTTTATGCCCATGTCATCGTCAAATGCGGTGTCTTCCGCCTTTCGCTTAGCTTTGCTGTCGATTGGGAAGTGCTTGTCTCCGCTGTAGGCAAAACACTTCATCGGGCAGTTGGGTTTGACGACTTGCAAGTCGCTGGAGGAGCTGAAGGCCCGGTCGGTCAGTATGAGGTATGATGATGAGGCGGTGGCGCTTCGAAACCATAAGAAGGTTTATGAAGAACGCGTCTTTGCTATGATATCGTTGCCGCCGCTGTTCTCGCGCCTCTCCATCGTCCCAGTTATTATCCGCAGAGACGGACCGTTTCGAAGTGGCCGCAATGAATCACGCTGGGTTGCCGTGCCGGGCCGCGCGGGGTCGCGGATAATTTTCTAGGCGGGTGCTACTCGCAGATGTTCTCTTTGATAAAGCAATTGGAACCGATGCAACCGTCCCACCCCTCAAGTTTGATGGCCCGGGACTTTTCACTGAAGTCACCTTCGATGAGCTGAACAGACTTTATCTTATCAAATCTGAAAATCCGTTCTGACGCATAATCTCGGCCCTTGGTGCAACCTCGAGTTTGCCAACCATGCATGTACAGCTTTCCGTTATTACCGATTGCGACTTGGTGCACCTCCACGAGACGAGGAAGGCAGCCTTTGCTCGCGTCCTTGTCGTAGATGATCTCGACAACGCGGCCTGTTTTTGCCGCCTCGCAAAGAGGCGCTTGGTGTAGCGACTGAGCTTGGGATGATGACGAAACGGCAAAGAAGGCAATCAATGTGATTTCCAGATTTCCCAGTTTCATTTTTGGCACCTCTCAGGACTACTAGACTTGTCTGATCCTAGATCTAAAAACTGCCTTAGTCCCCGCAAAAATGCCGCCCGCTCAATCCAAGGAACTGCTGTAGGGCGGAGGGTGGCGAGAGTGAGGCGGTATCTTTAGGACGGTAGGATACATCTTCAGCCTTGGTTTCCTTGCTATAGCTGCACCGAAATTAACAAGTGTAAGCCCGCGTTGTTGTTGCGACGAAAGCGAAGGTGTTGAGGTCGGATGAAGAGCGATTGTTTGGCGCTGTGTCCTTTGGTCTTGCGGTGTTTGATATGCCGGACGAAGCGGCGCTTCTGCATTTGCTCGTGACGGTCTGCTTTTTACGAGTGTTCAGTGCGGTGACCGTCCCGTTGCAATCATTAGATGGTGTTGCTGATGATGCGCGCCGATGGTCATTAACCCGAAGAAGCCAAGACCCAAGATTTGCTTCATCTCATCCTCAGAGCTGACCCGAACCATCATCGTTGCCCCGTGCTCTATTTTTTCTGAAAGGACCTTCCAGTTGGTTGACGCTTGCAACATCGGGCTGTGCGCCAGAACCATGCGTTGAACGGACGTAGCGACAAGGGCGTCGCCAGTGATTGAAAAGATCACACTCAATCCATTCTTTTCCTGCTGAACCGATGCCTTGGTCGTCACGTTATCCATGTCCACAAGGTGGTCACGCAGGGCTTTGATATCGACGTTTGCCCAGTCTGTTTCAGGCTCGTCGCGCAGCATTGTGACGATCTCGGCGATTGCTGCGAACTGGGATTGCCCTGTTTCAGCCGGTGCGTTGGACTGATGTCCATGTTGCGCCATCGCACTTGATGCCGCGAACACGATTGCGATTGAGAGTAGGCCTAGGTTCATTTGAAGCTCCTGTTTTCTCAATCAGTCTATGAAACCCACCCAAGACCACATATGATTTGGATCATATGAAACCTGATCCCTTTTCTTATCTTCCCGCCGATGCGCGTCGTATAATAGACATGCAGAAGGGAGACGTGCTGTTTCGGCAAAACCAGACGACATCTGGGCTTTACCGCGTTGTCTCTGGATGCGTGACACTGCAAAGAACTGGGCTGGGCGGTGATACATTAACCTTGCACAGGGCAGTGTCTGGCGGGTTTTTCGCAGAAGCGTCGGTCTTCTCGACCACTTACCACTGCGATGCGATTTGCACCGAGGCTGGTCGCGTGATGAAGATTGCCAAGGCCGAAATCGTTTCGACCTTACATTCCAATCCAGCGTTCTCTGAGGGTTTCACAAGATTGCTTGCCGTTCAGGTGCAGCATTACCGCGCACATATCGAGATGCTAGCGATCCCGTCTGCGAAGGAACGCGTATTGGCGGCTATTCAGGCAGGTTACTTCGATTCAACGGTTACCGAATTAGCAACCCGCATCAACCTCACTCATGAAGCCTGTTACCGTGCCCTTCGCGGGATGTGCGATGACGGGCTCATGACCCGCGTTAGTCGCGGGAAATATGAACTTTTATAGCGTCGACATGACAACGGGATGCGTGCGCCCTTCGTACAGCGGATTTCGAATGGCTCGGTCATCTTGTTCCCGTTCAAAACACGTCATGCCACCTGGACCCAGGTTCGCATTCCGCCGACAGCATGGCTAAGCATGTGGCAGTGGAGCAGCCAGCGACCGGGATTGTCGAAGACACAGATGACATCGCGGCTTTCACCTGCATTGACCAAAGTTGTGTCGCGCAGATCGCCCAAGTCCCCGTTCTCGTCAAACTCATAGAAGTGGTGACCGTGCAGGTGGATGCCGTGCGGAAACGCTGTGTCATTTGCGAATGTGATCCGCACGGTCTCGCCGTTTTGGAATGATCCGAATGGGTCATCTTGCAAGTCTGAGACGTTGTTGAAGGCCCAGATGTTATCTCCATCGTGCCGTCCGCCCATTGCGCCGCCCATCATCGTCAGTGTCAGGTGTTGCGTGGGGTCGGCGGGTGTGGGCAGATTGGGTGGTGACAGGGCCATAATTGGTTCGGCTTGCCTATCTGCATTTGCGCCACTCACAGCGAGATCAGCCAGACGATACAATCCCTGACGGGTCATCATATCAAACCCAACGGGGCCAGTGATATCTACGATCAGATCAGCGCGTTGTGCTGGGGCTAGAACTAGGTCCTCCATCGAGCGAGGTTCGACCAGTGCCATGCCATCCAAGGCAACAAGTGATCCAACTGCACCGCTGATTGCGACAGGGAAGATGCGGTTCGTTGCAGCGTTGATCAGCCGAAGCCTGACCCGATCCCCAGTCTTCACCTGATCTTGGGATAGGAAAGCACGGGCGAAGTTACCCATATAGCCGCCATGGGCGACATTGTGCATATCGGTAAACTCATCTGACAGGGTGCCATCTTCCTGCATCTGCCAATCTGACATCAACACAGTTATGTCGTGATCCACATCTGGGGGTGTTTCATCCTCGACAATCAGAGGTCCCATCATGCCCCGCGCGACCTGTTCATGGGAAATATGGTGGGAGTGATACCAATAGGTTCCTTCGTCGGGAGGGATGAAGCTATAGGTTTTGGCCTCCGTTGGTTCGATCAACTCTTGCGTCAACATCGGGACTCCGTCCATTTGGTTTTCCAACCTGATGCCGTGCCAATGCACCGCTGTGCCTTCATCAAGACCGTTCTCGACAGCAATGTTTACGCGTTCGCCGCGCCGCACCCGCAGTTCTGGACCTGGCATTGAGCCGTTAAAGCCCAGCATGGAGGTTGCTCCATCCCCGTCTGGCAGAATTTGCTGTGTTACGGCTTCGGCCTTCAGTCGGTGCGTGTCGCGGGCTGCAAGTGACGGCAGGGGCAAAAGCGCAGCGGCTGAGGCGGTGGCTAAGAAGTGTCGTCTGTTCATGTGCGGCCTCATCTTGGCAAAGTCAGGTTTGTGGTGAGAAGGGCAGTCACGCCCAGCACGGCGAGGATCACGACCCATTCTACGCTTATAGATTTGGAGAGATAACTCGCCGCCGCGGGATCGCCAGAACGCAACGCAGGTATGAACCTGAGTTTGTTGGCAGCGGCTAGCCCTAACAGACCACCCACCAGAAGCGCCTTTATAATCAAAGCCTGCCCGTATCCGGTCGTTATCAGAGCGGAGAACGACCCCACAAGTTGGTAGCCCATGTATCCACCCACAATGATCAGCACGGGAACGGTGACCGAAGCGATGACGCCAAATCTATGCCCGACATCCGCAGCTGAAGCATGGGTGCCGGGTGCGGAGGCCAAGCGCTTTAGTGGTGTGAGAACACCGATCCACAGCGCGACGGCCAACAAGTGGAAGGTCAGAGCGATGTCGAGGAGTGTGGTATCACGGCCAGAGACATGACCGACGTGATCGAAAGACCAGATCGCGAGAATGCCACCCAGCACCGACACCCAAGCCCCAATCCGGCCCATAAACAGCCCTACGATCAGCAGGCCAAGACCCACCAAGCGCAAAAGCAAAGCCGTACCAACAGGCGTGGTCCATAGCAGGCCCAGCATCTCGGGATCGGTCATGCCGCTGACATCGCCCGTTAAATTGGCACCGCGCAGTGAAAAAGCGAGGATCGTCGCGACCAACCCGAGAATTGCAAAGGCTGCGGCCAGATTACGGGTGCGACCCAGCCCTAACATCAAGGTAGCGATGGCAGTGCCTGCCGCAGTCATCACGCCGACGTAGAGAGCAAATTTCGTGACAATAGCCGCTATACCGAACGCATCAGGCATCGTTATTCGACAGTGAAGCTGAAGGTGCCGTTCAACGCATGGCCATCTGCACCAAGCCCACGCCACTCAACCACATATGTCCCCGCACCCATGTCGTGCATCGGCAAAGCAAACTTCTGTGTGAAAGTTGTTTGATCACCAAGATCCACGTCCACGCTGTGTGCGTCGGCATGCGTGATTGAGACTCGTGTCAGACGGATGTCGCCTTTGAAATCCAGCAGAACCTCGGATGGCATCTCTGAAACAATAGACTCATTGGCAGGTGTCGTTGCGTCGAGCGGGGAGTGCGCCATCGCGCCCGTTGTCCAAATCCCGATCATCCCTGCGAGTAGAATAGACTTCATCGTTGTTTCCTCTTGTTCTTTGTAGCGATCAGCCGATCCGGTTAACGCGTAGCATATCTTCAAAAAGGCCAAAGGCGTCCCTACACTCCCAAAGCGGCGCATTGCGATAGTCGATATCACTCGATCCACTCGCCAACATGACTTCCGGATATCGCTAAGCCTTCCTGTTGGTGGAGGGTCAATCGTTTTGTTATCACAGCTTCGAGAGCATCCAGATTGCCATGCCGATCATCATCAAGTTCTCAGTCAGGGACACAAACCCCAATGGGACATTGCTGTCACCGCCGACGCAGGCGCACTTGAGTTCACGTTTATCGATGTAGACAGCCTTAAACACGCTGACTGCCCCGATGCCTGCCACGAATAGGGCTGCTGGTGCAGATACCCAAGTCAAGACGCCGGCCATCATCAACAATCCTGCCCCTGTTTCCACAAATGGATATACGTATCCGTAACGCACCCAACGTTGTGCCAGCAGGTCATAGTTCAGAAACATTATAGAGAATTTTTCCACATCCTGAAGCTTCTGAAGACCTAACAGAACCATTGAGATAGCGATGAACCACTCAACGGTGCGGCCCGTGAACACAGTTCCATAGACCAGCCACGTCACCGCGATTGCCATCATTGCGCCGATGGAAAACAGCGCGATCACGGGCTGGTATGTCGTGCCATCTGCGTCGGGATCGGCTTTGCCGAAATACACTTCAAGATCATCATAGCCGCCGACCCGCTCTTCTCCCACAAAGGTCTGAGGTGTGGTCCGCACGCCGTGCTCTTTTTTGAAAGCATCAGTCTGTTCATTTGTTGTGAGGTGTCGATCATCAACGTTGTAGCCCTGTCGTTCCAACAGGTCCTTTGACTTCAGCCCGTATGGACACGTGTGATCGTCCATCACCATGCGATACAGCGTGGCTGTTTTCGTGTTCGAATTATTTGGCATAATATCCTCCGTTGTCGGACTTATTGCTGTTCTAGATCAGCGATCAGAGCGTTCATCCCGTCGATTTCGCGGCGCTGTGCTTCGATGATGGAAGTCGCCAATTCCTGCACACGAGGGTCAGACATTTCTGCGCGCTCGCTGGTCAGGATTGCGATGGAGTGATGCGGTATCATGGCCTTCATCCAGCTCACGTCCTGCACGGTTTCTTGTGATCGAACAAGCCAGAGGGCCAAAGCGAAGACCAGACCTGACCCCGTATATATCACTGCGTTCAGCGTCGTGTTTCGGTACATTCCCAGCATGAAGGTCAGCATCACGACGGCCATGACGGCCCCCATCGCAAACGTCATGTAGAACCGTGTTTCGCTAAAAAAGACATGTCCAAGTGCATAGGTGTTTAAGTACATCAATCCAAACATGATTGCGGTCGATGTACCGATCATCGCAAAGAAGCGTCCGTATGATGACTGGTGGGTATCGTTTTGCATTTTGGGCCTCCATTCAGTTGTACATGGGTAAAACAACCTTCCAGTGTGGGAGGGTTCCGCGATCCTTTTCGATGCTGATCTGGTGGGTCATGAAATGCGCTTCCTCCAAGCCCACCATTTATTGGCGGGTGACGATCACGTGCGCTTCGAGATCGCCGAAGGCAGGCACTCCGCCGTCTAGTCGCGGATAGAAGGTGAACTGATGCTTGGCTCGGAATACCTTGGGGGGCCACGAAAAACTGCACATTCGAAATCAGATGCGTTGGGCCGTCTTCACGGACGACGCATAGCCGGCCTCCAAACCTTCTCGGACGTGTGGCGGTCTGACCCGTCAGACCGGCCAATCGCGGCTATTCCCCCAAGCGACCTTCAAACTGAAACGCCAACTGGCGATTTATGGTGAGGTGGGACAACGGCATGCCCAAAACTTCTTCTGCCCTCAATATGACCGTGGCCGAGGCTCGTGCGTCCTCGCCCGCGTCGTGGTGATGGAAATCAAGGCCAAGGTGCTTTTTGAGGTTGGCGAGGCCGTGGCCTCCTCCCCCTTTCAGTGCTGGCCAGGCATGACGGGCAACTGTGACGCTGTTTGTCCAATGTGACGTGATCATCGGTAAGCCATAGCGCGCGCAAGCGGCTGTCAGGGCCATTTCATCAAAGGTGCTGTGTTGCACGAGCTTGTGCGTGTTCAGAACGTCAAACAATGCCGCATAGACAGTTGGGAAAGTCCCAGCTCCCGTCACAGTGTCAGCGGAAATTCCATGCAAGTCCGTGTTGAACGGCTCAAACGGCTCCTCGGGATCAATCAGGACCGAGTAGGTCTGTAAATCGCCAGTGCCGCTTACGAAGCAAAGCCCTATCTGACATATGCCACCGATTGTTTTGCCTGCCGTTTCGACATCCACCGCAATAAATCGAAATGGCCCGGGAGGCACCGTCTTTAGATGTCCAAATCTGTTCAACACGTCCACTATTCGATTGCGCTGCGTTCGTGGAGAACTACCACGCCGCGCAGCGGGGCAGCTTGCCCGAAGCATTCGCCAATAGACAATATCTGACGTGTTCTAGGCATATAAAACTCACCTCCAACGGCGCTGTGGATTTCAGTCAACTAAGTAGCATTTTTCCATGTGACCGGGGTGACATAGACGATGCCATCATCAACGCTGACCATGATTTCACCTTCCTGAATATTAACCTGAAGCTTCATTGAGCGATTTGCCAATTCGCCGAGGTCGCCGGTATCTTTCTGTGACAGATTCACGACCTGAAGATTTTCAAACCGAGAGGTGCTACCTTTGATCTTTTCCCACCACATTTCTGCGGTTCTGCCGCCGTAACTATAGACGCTCACCTTGTCCGCCTTGCCACAGGATTGACGCACAACCTTCTCACTTGGCAGCCCTAATGCGATCCACAACTCCATCTCGCCACTCAGGCTTTTTTGCCAGATGTCAGGCTCATCATCCGTTGAAAGCCCCTTCGTCATCTGCAAATGCTCATGCGCATTCAAGGCAAAGGCAAGAACACGCACCATGAGCCGTTCGTCGGTCTCTGAAGGGTGTTTCGCCACTGTTAGTTTATGCGTCTCATAGTAGTGGCGATCCATATCCGAGATCGAAAGTTCAACTTTGTAGATAGTAGATTTTTGCGCCATGCTCTGCCTCGGTGTAGTCAAGGTTAGTTCGGATGCAGCAGTTGCTGCCAACTTTGTGGACGAAGCTGCCGTTGACCGCACCGCGCTTGAACAGTTCCCAGTCCGAACCGACCATTTCCAGTCGATCGAACCTCGCGTCGCAAACTTCTGAAATTGGTCTTTGGTTAATGGTGTAGCCCTAAGTTCGGACTTTTTCAAACGCTGACCAAGCTGCCTCAAACTTTCCGAAATCAAACCCGGCTTCTCGCGCAGGGTTGAGGACCAATTGTTCGGTTTCTTGCATCTTTGCAATCGCTGTCGCGAGCTGGCTCACGACTTCGGGCGGAATGACAACAGCGCCGTGCCGGTCAGCGTGGATAAGATCTCCTTGCGCCACTTCTAGTCCAAAAATGCTGACAGGAGTTCCCAGTTCGACAACATGCACAAACCCGTGCGAAGGCCCAATGGAACCGGCAAGGACCGGGTAGTCCGGCGCCATGTCGCCAAGGTCGCGCTACGCGACTTTCCACCGCGTCGAACATGGCAAGATCGTCGAAACGGCGCTGTTCGTTGATCTGTTGCACTTGATGATGCAGGCGGGGCAATTTCCCTTGCCACCACAAACCGGCGCACATCTTGTGCAGCCCGGCCCGATGACCCATGACGGATTGCTCAACGCTGACGCCGCCCCCGACGAGGGCGCGGCGACGCTGGCACTGATCAACCGGATGATTGGCGACATAAACACGCACGAAAAATACCAGACGCGGCAAGAAGAACTCGCTCAGTGCTGGCACGACGATATGATCTGGTGGGGTCCAGCAGGCATCGGCGCGACTTACACGATCGACCGCTATATAGAACAGCATCAAACCCCCTTTCGATCCCAGATCAAACTCCCTTTCGATCCCAGATCAAAGACCGCAAATTCAATGGCCATATCTGCCGCATCGCCGAGGGAAATTTCGGCGGTTTTTTCGGCTGGGCTAACCTGACAGTGACCAATGCAGGCGGCTACATGGGCCTCCCTGCAGGGCAACCCGCCGATATGCGCGTGGTGGATATGTATCGTCGCGACGGCGACAAGTTGGCTGAGAACTGGATATTCATCGACATGCTGCATTGGCTGAACATGCAAGGCCTCGACGTGCTGGGCAGGTTGAGAGCAACTTGACCTACAAGTGCGACAACCAAGACCCAATGCGCTCTTGAGGCAGCTCCCTTCGCACGTCAGTCATCAAACTAGACGGCGCACCATAACGTCAGAAGGCACGGACATCTGATGTGCGGGTTCGTTCAGCGCTGCCAACTTCCCTGAGATTCCGATGGTTTTTCTGCAAGCGAGGGCACCCGAATATTCTATCCAATGTAAAGAAAAGCAGGGACCACAACCTGCTCAATCGTACGGTTATCGTCTGCTTCTACGGCTGGTTCCGCTTGTGGCATCTGTCACTCTGGGCTCAACGTGTGGGGCGACAATGCGGGTCTTTACTTCTGAGCGGCCACGTCTCTGTCTTCGGCCGACGTGTTTAGCGTTGACCATGTATCGTCGCGCGGGGGGGCGGGCGGTGTGTCGCACGCCCGTTTGTGGATGTTCACCTTGGCGATGAAGTTTGCAGAAATTGGCGCTGTGACGAACAAGAACGCCATGATCAGCAATTCATGGGTCGATGGTTCACCGATACTGAAGGAATAAATGATCGAGGCGATCAGCAGCATGCCAACCCCCACCGTCCCAACTTTGGTTGGCGCATGCAACCGCGTCATGGGATCGTTGAATTTGAGCAGGCCGATTACGCCGACCAGTGCAAACCCTGACCCGATGATCAGGGAAAGGCAGACGATATATGTTCCAATAATTTGAGCTGTCATTCGATAATGTTCCCCCGCAAGATGAACCGCGCCAATGCAACGGTTGATACGAAACCAAGCATCGCGATGAGCAATGCAATCTCGAAATAAACCTGCACGCCATGGTGGATGCCCAGCACGATCACGAGCCCTAGCGCGTTGATAACCATCGTATCAAGCGCAAGGATGCGGTCGCCCGATGTTGGCCCCAATACAAGCCGCACCATCGACAAGACCTGTCCCAGTGCCAAAGTCACGAAGGTGATCGCCAGCGCGACGTTCAAGAATTGTGTCGCAAGTATCATGAGAAAATCTCCAACAGGCGGGCCTCGTACCGGGTCTTGATCTCGTCCCGCACGCCATCAGGATCGTCTGTGTGAAGCACATGCACAAGAAGGCTGTGCCCCTCGTCTGATAGGTCCGCCGAAACTGTCCCAGGCGTCAGTGTGATTGTTCCGGCCAGCATGGTAATCGCTTCGGGCTTGCGCAGTTTCAGCGGCACCACAATCCATGCCGGTTTCAGCTTAGCTGTTGGGACGCTGATTACGATCCATGCGACTTGGATGTTGGCGACGATGATGTCCCAGATCACAATCGTGCTATAGCTAATCATCTTGCCCGCCCGGAACCCTTTGGGAGTATCAGGCCACCAGATCGATGTGCCCCATGGGATGATGACCCCAAGCATGAACCCAAAAACGATCATCCCGGCGGAGATTTCGTTTTGCAGCAGCATCCAGACGATTGTCAGGATCAGTGTCAAAAGAGGGTGCGGCAACAGCCAGTTGAATGCGCGTCCCATGTTAGTGGTCCTCCTCTGTCTTGGTGCTATCGCTCAGCTTGCCCGGCGAGCCCACCACGGTAGAGATATAGGGCTGCGGCGCGAAGAGTTGACCGGCGACGCTGCCCATGTAGTCATGCATTTTCCCTGCAAGGATCGTGTGCGCGGCCAGCAGCGTCACCAACCCGCCCACGGCGACATAGGATAAGGTGGCGGGGGGAGGTGCTGGCTCAACGTCGCCGGCCTCAACGCTTTTTGCTTTCCAGAACAGTATGCTGCCCGCGCGTGCAAATCCCACAATGCTGATCAGGCTGGATCCTAGCACTGTGGCCCAAATCCAGACCATCAGATCGGCGTTATATGCGGCGTCCAGCACCAAAAGCTTGCCCAAGAAGCCTGACAATGGCGGTAAACCCGCCATCGCTACTGCCCCGATGAAGAAGAGCCCAGCCGTCAGCGTGGCCCCTGAGACGGGCGGTTGCGCTGTCAGGTCCAGATTGGCGCGGCCCGCGCGCACCAGATCGGCGATTAGGAATAGGGTTGCTCCGGCCAGAGTGGAGTGGACAATGTAGTAAAGCGCCGCTGCGATCCCTGCGGGCGTGAACAAGGCGATAGATATCATCACCATTCCCATAGACCCAATGATGGAAAACGCGACGAGCCTGTCGAGCTTCTTGGCGGCCAACACGCCGATCATCCCAATCGCGAGTGAGACCAGTGCGGCAGGCAACAGCCATGTGTCATGCAGCCCCGATGTCACCGCAAGATCAGGCGGAAAGATTAGCGTATAGACCCGAATGATCGCGTAAGCGCCGACCTTGGTCATGATCGCGAACAGAGCCGCGACCGGGGCAGGGGCCTCGGCGTAGCTGGAAGGCAGCCAGAAATGCAACGGAACAAGGGCCGCTTTAATCGCAAAGACCAGCAACAAAAGCACGGCTGCGAGGCGAATTCCGACCGTTTCATCGGGGGTGATCAACGCCACACGGTTTGCCAGATCGGCCATGTTCAGAGTGCCTGTCTCAGCATAGATCGCACCCAATGCGAACAGGAACAGCGTCGATCCGATCAGGTTGAACAGAACATATTGCACGCCCGCCCGCAGTCGTTGCGTCCCGCCTGCGTGGATCATTAGCCCGTAAGAGGCGATCAAAAGCACCTCGAAGAACACAAAGAGGTTGAAAAGGTCGCCCGTCAGGAACGCCCCCAATATCCCCATCAGTTGAAACTGGAACAAGGCATGGAAATTCCGCCCACGGTCGTCCCATCCAGAGCTGATGGCGTAGATGAGCACGAAGAGCGCCAAAATCACCGTCAGGAGAACCATCATGGTCGACAATCTGTCGCCAACCAGCACGATCCCGAAAGGGGCCGCCCAATCGCCTAGTTGATAAAGCATGATCGTGCCGTCGGCAGCCGTCCACGCAAGCCCGCCAGTGATGGCGATCAGCATCAACACACCGACGATGGAAAAGACGCGTTGAATCCCGATGTGATAGCGCGCTGCCAGCACAATGAAGGGTGCCAGCATTGCGGGTAATACCACGGGGGCGACCAACCAATGGGTCATGATGTGCCCTCCGACGTGTCGTCTGACGGGTCAGGGCGATCATCTACATGGTCATCATCAGACCCAAGAAATGCGCCCAACCCGATCATCACCACCACAGCCGTCATGCCGAATGAAATCACGATGGCCGTCAGCACCAAGGCCTGCGGCAGCGGGTCAGTGTAGGTCGTGACGCCGTCGCGCAGCACTGGCGGGGCTCCTACGGCAACCCTGCCGGATGTGAACAAAAAGACGTTCACGGCATAGGTCAGCAAGGAGATGCCCAAGATCACCGGGAAGGTCCGCAAACGCAGCACAAGGTAGATTCCTGCGGCGGTCATGATCCCGATGGCGGATGCGATGAGAAGTTCCATGTTACGCTCCCTCCGTGAGGTCTTCGCGGGAGGGGTCGATATCCATCGGGTGCAAGCTCTCGGTTGACTCGATGCGTCGGTCCAGTCTTGAGAAGCTTTCCAAGGACAGCATGACAGCACCTACGACCGACAGGAGAACCCCCACATCGAACAAGGCAGCCGTGGCCAGTTCAAACTTTTCAAACGGGGGGATGCGGACATAGGTAAAGTCAGAGGTCAGGAACGGTTTGCTCACGAACCAAGATCCGATCCCAGTGAGGCCAGCCACCAGCACGCCGGCGCCGATGACCCCGTGATAAGGATATTTCAACCGCGCCGAGGTCCATGAGAAACCGCTGGCCATATATTGCATAACCACACCTATTGAGACGATCAGGCCGGCGATAAATCCGCCTCCCGGCTCATTATGACCTCTTAGGAAGATATAAAACCCAACCATCACCACCACAGGCATCATGCCGCGTGTCAGGACCACCATCATCATCGGGTGCATGTCGCCCGCCCGCGGTTGATCTGGTTTGCGGTTCAGCAGTTTTGCACTGACCGGCCCACCCAATAGCGTTTCGGTTAGCGCGTAGATCAGCAAGGCCGCGATGCTCAGAACGATGATTTCGCCGAAGGTGTCAAAGCCACGGAAGTCGACCAGAATGACATTGACCACATTGGTGCCGCCACCGCCCTTGTAGGAGTTGGCGAGGTGAAACTCAGATATCGAGGCACTCACCGGATCGCGCAGCATATAGTGATAGGCCATCGCAAAGCTGGCCAGACCACCTGCGATCGCAAGTCCCGCATCCCGCACCCGACGAAGGACCGAGCTTTCAATCGGTGTCCGGTTGGGAAGGAAATTCAGCGCAAGCAACATCAGAATGATCGTTACGACCTCAACCGTGAACTGGGTCATCGCCAGATCAGGCGCGCTGAGGAAGGCAAACCCGATCGAGACCATCAACCCGACGATGCCAATCAGGATTAGTGACGCGAACCGGTTGCGGTGCAAGAACACCATGCCGATGGTCGCGGCCACCAGCATACCCCAGCCCGCAATCTGAACTGGATTGGTGGATTGCAGCGCGTGGGTCGGTGCGCCGATGGTGCCTGTTGTCCAAGCATAATACCCTGCAACTACGATCGTCATCATACCTACCGCAGCATAGCGCGAAAACGCACCATTGTGCAGCGGCAAGATCAGGGCTTGGGCCATGCGGGCGGCGATCTCGACGATGGCCTCGAAGATCACTTTTGCTTCAGGGCGTGGCGTCGTCTCCCAAACCCGCAATGCGGGTTTGAAGATCGCCAGCACCACCAAGCCGCCCACAACAGCGATGATCGACATGTAAAGCGCAGGCACGAGCCCGTGCCAGATTTTAAAGTAGGCGGTTGGAACGTCTGCTGCGTTCCCCAGCACGGAGGCGGTGATCAGTTTTACAAAGGGCTCAGCCACGAAAGGCGCGACGCCAATCACCACGACCGGGATAATCAACAGGGCAGGCGGCAACCAAAGCCCCGCACCCGGATCGTGCGGTTTCGCGGGGTAATCATCGCGCACCGGACCAAAGAACACATGGGCGATCAGTCGGAAACAATAGGCGGCAGAGAACAGTGACCCGACGGTTGCCAGAACAGGCACCAACCATGGGATGTTGAACAGGACCGTGTGGTTGGCCTCCTCCAGCATCATCTCTTTGGACAAAAAGCCATTGAGCAGCGGGATACCCGCCATAGATAGGGCGGCGAGCGAGACAATTATAAAGGTGATCGGCATGAGCGTTCGTAAACCGCCCAAACGCCTGATGTCGCGGGTGTGCGCTTCATGGTCGATGATGCCAGCGGACATGAACAGAGCTGCTTTGAAAGTCGCGTGGTTAAGGATGTGAAACACTGCCGCCATGGCGCCGAAGGCAGTGCCGGTCCCCAGAAGCATCGTGATCAGCCCCAGATGGCTGACGGTTGAGAAGGCCAGCAGCGCTTTGAGGTCATGTTTGAACAGCGCAATGATCGCGCCCAGAACCATCGTGATCAACCCGGCGGTCGTGACAATCACAAACCACTCCGTCGTGCCCGACAACACCGGCCACATCCGCGCCATCAGGAAAATTCCGGCCTTCACCATCGTGGCTGAGTGCAGATAGGCCGAAACGGGCGTCGGAGCGGCCATCGCGTGTGGCAGCCAGAAATGGAACGGGAACTGCGCGGATTTTGTAAAACACCCCAGCAAGATCAGGATCAGCGCTGGCACGTAAAGCGGATCAGCTTGGATCAACTCGCGGTTTTGCAGGATCACGCTAAGGTCATAGCTGCCCACGATCTGGCCCAAGATCAGCATACCACCAATCATCGCAAGGCCGCCCATACCGGTTACGGTCAGGGCCATGCGCGCGCCTTGGCGACCTTCGGGCAGGTGTTTCCAGTAGCCGATCAGCAAGAAGGAAGAGAGCGACGTAAGCTCCCAGAAAATCAACAAAAGCAGAATGTTATCGGATAGGACGATCCCCACCATCGCGCCTTGGAAGAGCAGAAGATAGGTAAAGAACTCGCCCATATGATCGGCGCGGCTAAGGTATTGGCGCGCATATGCGATGATCAAAAGGCCGATGCCAAGTATCAGCAACGCAAAGAAAAAGCCCAAGCTATCCAGCATCAGCGTGAAATTCAGGCCCAACACAGGCATCCAATCGACCCGCGCCATAACCACATCACCGGCAAGGATGACGGGCAGGTTGGTCAGCAGGCCGATAAGGGCGGCCAAAGTAACTGTGAATGTGACCCCCGCCGTAGCAGTGCGCCCCGCGGCATTCATCAGACCGGGCAGCAAGGCACCAAAGAAGGGCAAAGCGACGATAAAGAAAAGTGACACGAAAACTCCTGCGCGGTTTGTCCCGCCATTTTGTGCAGAACATTGCGGAAGTTGCAAAAGGTGAAAAGGGTTTATTTGCAGATTGATGGGCGATAACGGGCCGAGAACGAGGCGAAGGTCTCCTTTGATCACTCAATTCCAGTGACAGCGTCGCAAATCACGTTGGATGCCGCAACGTCCTGATGTCAGCTCCGAGCCTGTATCGAGCGGTGATGCGAAATGCATTGATGACCACAAACGCGCAGACCTGCCGTTAGTCGAGTTGTTGTTAAAGCGGGGGGTGGTGATTGGGTTGATATGGGTCAAAGCGCATATGCGGAAAGGCGCATATTAAGGCGCTATGCAAGAAATACTCAGCGCTTTATGTGACCCGACCCGCCGAGCCGCCCTTGGTATCCTTTGGGATGGAGGTGAGCATTGCATTTGCGAGTTGATGGAACGGCTTGATGCGAGCCAGAGCCGGATGTCGCGACACATGAAGGTGTTGCGTGAAGCTGGCCTCGTCGCCGACCGTCGCGATGCGCAATGGGTTCGTTTTCGCCGAAACTCCGGTGTCGCACCGGATATCACAGCGGTGATAGCCGCAGTTTTGAAGGCAGAGAACGCCTTGGAGCAGGAAATGGCATGACGACTGAAACCCACGAAATCAACGCGAAGCAAGGAGCGCCGGATTGGGCATGGTATGCAGGCATCGTTGGCCTTGCCTGCCTTGGCTGGCTGGCCTACGGGCATCTGATCCCCTTTGCCGAATGGGTCACCGCCAAATTCCCCGTCGCCCGCGACAGCCACAGCGGTGAGGCAATCGCATTCTTTGCCTATGATGTGCCAAAGGTGCTTTTGCTGCTGACCGGTATCGTTTTTGTGACCGGTGTGCTGCGCAGTTGGTTCAGCCCCGAGAAAACCCGTGCGATCCTAGCCGGCAAGCGAGAGATATTCGGCTATCCGCTTGCGGCCCTGCTTGGAGTGCTGACACCGTTCTGCTCATGCTCCTCTGTGCCGCTGTTCATCGGCTTCGTTTCCGCAGGCGTACCTCTTGGCGTGACATTTTCATTCTTGATCGCGGGTCCGATGGTTGGCCCCGTCGGGCTTGGTCTGCTCTATGGAATGGTCGGTTGGAAAATCGCCACAATCTACCTTGTCTTCGGCTTCTCGATTGCCACTGTCGCCGGATATGTGATGGGAAAAATGGGGCTGGAACGCTACCTGCAAGACTGGGTGCGCGAATTGAACGCTGGCGTAGTTAGCGACCTGCCCGAGGAAAAGATCACTTTCGTAGACAGGTTGAGGATCGGCGTCGAGCAGGTCCGCGAAATTGTCAGTAAGGTCTGGATCTGGGTGCTGGTCGGAATTGGGATTGGCGCTTTGATTCACGGATATGTCCCCGAAGCGATGATGCTGAAAATAATGGGGGGTGAGGCTTGGTGGTCCGTCCCATCAGCTGTTGTAGTTGGCGTGCCGATGTACACCAACGCGGCGGGCGTGATTCCCATCGTGGAAGCGTTGCTCGGCAAGGGCGCGGCGCTCGGCACGACGCTGGCCTTCATGATGTCGGTGATCGCGCTGTCTTTGCCGGAAATGATAATTCTCAAGCAGGTGCTGACGCTGCGGTTGATAGCGATCTTTATCGCTGTCGTGGCGACCGGCATTCTGGCCACCGGCTATCTGTTCAACTTCATTTTGTAACCTCAATTGAACATTCGCCCTGAAAGGACGCCCCATGAAAACTGTTAAAGTCTACGGCCCCGGTTGCAAACGCTGTGAGACCGCCGAAGCGATGGTTCACGCGGCGGCCGCGAAACTGGGCATCGACGTTCAGATCGAGAAAGTGACGGACGCCAAGTCCATCGCGATGGCAGGTGTCATGTCGACTCCCGGCGTTTCGGTTAATGGCAAGCTGGTTCACGCTGGTGGTCTTCCGGATGCGGACAAGCTGGAGCGATGGTTGAGCGCCTAGATTACCGCACATGTTGGGTCGCAGGTGGACGTGCTCGTCAAGGTGCATTGCAGCGGCGCACGGATGTCTTAGGGCGATACGCGACATTCCCGACCGTGCAGGACCTCACCCCGCCGCAGCTTCGGCGCAAAATCTGCTGGCTCGCGTCGTTTGTTTCTCTTCATCGACCCCAACGGACCTATGCGCCCCAGCGGCGTGCAAAGAATTTCGCGGAAGGATTGAAAGTTTACGCGCGGCAAGTCTATGCTGCATTTGTAAACGTTAGTGGGAGAGCTTTCATGTCGAGTGCTGAGATCAAGAACATGGAGCAATTTGCGACTGTCGCGGGAATATCAAGGCCGACGGTTTCGAAGTACTTTAACGATCCCAATAGTGTCAGGCGATCCACGCGCGAGCGGATAGAGGCTGCCGTCGAGAAGTTCGATTATCGACCCAACTTTTTTGCGATGAACCAGAACCGGGCGCTGACCAAGAACATTGGCATCGTCGTTCCACTGTTAACGGACCCCTACTTTGCAGAAATCGCCCGCAGGCTCGAACAACGCTGTATCGAGGCGGGTTATAGTCCGACCCTCTTCAGCGCCCATGGCGACCCTAGTCAGGAGGTCGCGATTCTTAACACCTTGCGGTCTTTAAAGCCTGCTGGTGTCCTATTTGCCCCGCTGGGGCGTGCGTCCGACCGCGGTGCAATTGGGAAGTTCTGCGCTGATGTGCCGACCCTCATTTTTGACAGCAATGTCGAGGAATTCGGACTTGCCTTTGTCGGGTCCGACAACTTTCAGTTCACCTCGCACATAACGAATTATTTGTGCCGAACTGGTGAGCCCCCGAGCTTTTTCGAGATGAAAACCCCCGCAAACCCCAATGCCCATCGCCGGCGGCAAAGCTATATTGATACGATGGAAGCATCTGGCCACACACCCCAGGTCATTTCGGTCGAAGGCGAGGGATGGAATTTCGAGGAGATCGGCTTTCAGGGCGGGATGGATGCGCTGTCCAGAGGCTTATTCGACACCAACACGATACTTTGCAGCAATGACCGATTGGCGATGGGTCTGCTCGCGGCATGCTACAGCAAGGGTCTTACCGTCGGGCGTGACCAGAGCTGCGCGATTCGCGTGGCGGGGCAGGATGGACATCCGCTATCACGGTTCACATGTCCGCCGTTGACGACGATTTCACATGACTATGACGCGGTTTCCAAGCGCGCTGTCGACACATTGTTTGAAGCTATTGATGGAAACGTAAGCCCTTGGAAAAGTACAAGAGTTGAAGGGAAACTGATCCTGAGGGACTCTGCCTGAGAGGTCAAAACTTTCCGCGCGTAAAATTTCAGTTGACGCGGCGATGCGTATTTTCATACCCTGCGACCACCACATCCAACTAGGGAGGATACCGGATGTCTTTTAGAAGCACTCTTTGTGCTGCGACTGCGCTTTCTTTGGTCACTGCGACCGGCGCATTTGCGGATGGCCACGCAAAAACGATCACAATCGCAACCGTGAACAACGGCGATATGGTCCGCATGCAAGGCTACACCGATACATTCACCGAAAAGACCGGCATCGCCGTCGAATGGGTGACACTCGAAGAAAACACTCTGCGCCAGCGTGTGACGACGGACATCACCACCAAAGGTGGCCAGTTCGACATCATGACAATCGGCATGTACGAGACTCCGATCTGGGGCGCTAACGGCTGGCTCGTTGCTCTCGACGATCTGTCCGCTGAGTACGACGTCGACGACATCCTGCCCGCAATGGCAGGCGGCCTGAGCCACGATGGCACGCTTTACGCTGCGCCATTCTACGGCGAAAGCTCCATGATCATGTACCGCACGGACCTGATGGAAAAAGCTGGCCTCGAAATGCCAGACGCCCCAACTTGGGAATTCATCGCTGAAGCCGCTGCGGCCATGACCGATCGCGACAACGAAATCAACGGCATCTGCCTGCGCGGCAAAGCTGGCTGGGGCGAAGGTGGTGCATTCATCACTGCAATGTCCAACTCGTTCGGCGCACGCTGGTTCGACATGGAGTGGAACGCACAGTTCGACACCGAAGCTTGGGCAAACACCCTGAACTTCTACAAGTCGATGATGGACGCGTCTGGCCCAGCTGGCTACGCAACTAACGGCTTCAACGAGAACCTGTCTCTGTTCAACCAAGGCAAATGCGGCATGTGGATCGACGCCACAGTTGCAGCGTCCTTCGTGACCGGCGACGACTCGACTGTTGCTGACAGCGTTGGTTTCGCACTGGCACCCGACACCGGCTTGGGCAAACGCTCCAACTGGCTCTGGGCTTGGGCACTCGCGATCCCTGCCGGCACCCAGCAACAAGCTGAAGCCAAGCAGTTCATCGAGTGGGCCACCTCCAAAGACTACATCGAGCTGGTTGCAGCTAAAGAAGGTTGGGCAAACGTTCCTCCAGGTGCCCGTATTTCGCTGTACGAAAACCCAGAGTACCAAAAGGTGCCATTCGCAAAGATGACGCTGGACTCGATCCTGTCGGCTGACCCAGCCAACAGCACCGTCGAGCCAAGCCCATATGTCGGCATCCAGTTCGCTGCGATCCCTGAGTTCGCTGGCATCGCGACGGAAGTGAGCCAAGAGTTCTCCGCAGCCTACGCCGGTCAGCAGACTGTCGAAGAAGCGCTGGCGAAAGCTCAGGCTATCACGAACGAAGCCATGGAAGCTGCAGGCTACAAGTAAGCCTTGCACTAAGTTCAGAGGGCGGCCTGTCCGCCCTCTGATACTTTAAAAACTTTACAAAATTTTCATTCGACGCCTAGAGTGGGCACCTGCAAAGGTCACCCGTTAACGGAGGAGATGCATCCTATGGCCACTAAAGCTTCCCGATCCGCAGCCCGACTGATGATGGCCCCTGCCGTTGTTCTGCTCCTCGGCTGGATGCTCGTTCCACTGCTTATGACATTGTGGTTCTCATTCCGCACCTACTTGCCCCTGCGTGGTGGCGACCAAGGGTGGACCGGATTTGACAACTACGTCCGTTTCGTAACTTCAAGCGCCTTTTGGCCTGCAGTGCAGACCACGCTCGTCATCGTCCTAGGTGTTTTGATCATCACCGTGGTCCTTGGTATCCTGATTGCGATGCTGCTGGATCAGCCGATGTGGGGGCAGGGCGCCGTCCGTATCCTCGTCATCGCGCCTTTCTTCGTTATGCCAACCGTGTCCGCGCTGGTCTGGAAGAACATGTTCATGGACCCCGTGAACGGATTGTTCGCACACCTCTGGCGCTTCTTCGGCGCCGAACCGGTCAGTTGGCTTTCAGATGCCGCGATGCCGTCGCTGATCATGATTGTCAGCTGGCAGTGGTTGCCTTTCGCCACGCTGATCTTGCTGACCGCGTTTCAGTCGCTCGACAGTGAACAGCTTGAAGCCGCTGAAATGGATGGGGCGCCGTTTATTAAACGTTTCTTCTACATCGTGCTCCCACATCTAAGCCGCGCGATCACCATTGTGATCCTGATCCAGACAATCTTTCTGCTGGCGATCTTCGCCGAGATTTTCGTAACCACGGGCGGTGCATTCGGTACCCGCACGCTGTCCTACTTGATCTTCCAGCGAGTTCTGGAAAGCCAGAATATCGGTCTTGGCTCCGCCGGTGGTGTCTACGCCATCATCCTTGCAAACATCGTCGCGATCTTCCTGATGCGGATCGTCGGCAAGAATTTGGATAACTGATCATGGCACGTGCTGTTAACGACCGTCGGAAGCTCATCAACACGACCGCCGCTTGGGCCATCGGCTTGCTGATCTTCTTCCCGATCCTCTGGACGATCCTGACATCGTTCAAGACGGAAGGCCAAGCCATCGCGAGCCCGCCGATCTTTCTGGGCTTCGACTGGACGCTAGAAAACTACCGCGTCGTCATGGAGCGATCAAACTATGGCCGGTTCCTGTGGAACTCGATCATCATTGCCGGCGGATCGACGATCCTTGGCCTGATTGTCGCCGTTCCCGCCGCGTGGTCGATGGCCTTTGTCCCGTCTAAACGGACAAAAGACATCCTGCTCTGGATGCTGTCGACCAAGATGTTGCCAGCGGTTGGTGTGCTTTATCCGATCTACCTGATCTGCATCCGGCTGGGTGTTCTGGACAACCGTTTGGCGCTGGTCGTCATCCTGATGCTCATCAACCTGCCTATTATCGTCTGGATGCTCTACACGTACTTCCGCGAGATTCCGGGAGAAATCCTTGAAGCCGCGCGGATGGATGGTGCGACCCTTAAGGAAGAAATCCTGTATATCCTGACGCCGATGGCCATTCCGGGCATTGCTTCGACGCTGCTGCTAAACTTCATCCTCGCGTGGAACGAAGCGTTCTGGACACTCAACCTGACCGCGGTCAACGCGGCCCCGCTGACTGCCTTTATCGCCAGTTACTCAAGCCCCGAAGGCCTGTTCTTTGCGAAACTCAGTGCAGCCTCGACGATGGCTATTGCACCGATCCTCATCCTTGGCTGGTTCAGCCAGAAACAACTTGTACGCGGCCTGACCTTCGGCGCGGTTAAATAAGGAACCTGACACATGGGACAAATCGAACTCAAACAGGTCACGAAAAGCTTTGGTGACGTGCAGGTCATTCCGCCGCTGGATCTGACCATCTATGACGGTGAATTCACGGTCTTCGTCGGCCCCTCGGGTTGCGGCAAGTCAACACTGCTTCGCCTGATTGCCGGGCTGGAAGACATCACGTCAGGCCACATCGAGATTGATGGTAAAGACGCGACCGATCTGGTTCCGGCCAAACGTGGATTGGCGATGGTGTTTCAGTCCTATGCGCTCTACCCGCATATGTCGGTGCGCAAGAACATCGCGTTTCCGCTGCGCATGGCAAAGATGCCTCAGGCTGAAATCGACAAGCGGGTGAACGCTGCGGCCGATGTTTTGAACCTGAAAGACTACATTGAACGTCGCCCAGGTCAGTTGTCCGGTGGACAGCGTCAACGCGTTGCCATCGGTCGTGCGATTGTGCGCGAGCCCTCGGCCTTCCTGTTTGACGAACCTTTGTCAAACCTCGACGCAGCCCTGCGTGTTGGAATGCGGCTGGAAATCTCCGAGCTGCACAAGCGTCTTGAGACTACGATGATCTACGTGACCCACGATCAGGTCGAAGCAATGACCATGGCCGACAAGATCGTCGTTCTCCATGCTGGTGTGATTGAACAGGTCGGCAGCCCGCTTGAGCTCTACCGCGCGCCGCGCAATACATTCGTCGCGGGCTTTATCGGTTCGCCCAAGATGAACCTCATTACCGGCGAAGAGGCTGCCAAGTACAATGCCCATACGATTGGTGTGCGCCCTGAACATATCGATGTTGTTGAGGGTAAAGGGGAATGGAATGGCACGGTTGGTGTGGCAGAGCATCTTGGCTCTGACACCTTCTTCCATATTCACAACACGGGTTTAGCCGAGACATTGACGGTCCGCGCCATCGGCGACGTAAATCTTAAGCATGGTGACAGCATCGGTCTGAACCCACGGGCTAATGAAGTTCATCGGTTTGATCCGGCAGGACTGCGGATCGCGTAAGATGAAGCTGGCGAACACCACACTTGCCGATCTTCCCAAAGGCGTTTTGCGTCCCGAGTACGACCGAGCTGCGCTATCAGCAGGGATAGTCCATATCGGGGTCGGGAATTTCCACCGTGCTCACCAGTCGTGGTATTTGCACCGGTTGATGCAACAGGGCGAGGCGCTGGATTGGGCGATTGTCGGGGCAGGGGTTCGCGCCTATGACACGGAAATGCGCGAGCGACTGGTCGCGCAGGACTGCCTGACGACGCTTATTGAATTGTCGCCGGAAGGGCAGTCGACCGAAGTAGTTGGCTCGATGATCGACTACGTGCCAATCGAGGACGGAAACGGTGCGCTGATCGCGCGGATGTCGCAATCTGATATCCGCATCGTCGCATTGACGGTGACCGAAAGCGGTTACTATGTCGATCCAGTAACCAATGCGTTTCACACGGCGCATCCAGACATCCAGCATGACGCCCAGCATCCCGATACGCCACGAACGGCTTTTGGCGCCATGGTTGCTGCGCTGCGTCAGCGACGCGCGGCGGGAACAGGTCCGTTTACGGGGCAAAGCTGTGACAACCTGCAAGGCAATGGCGATATCTTGCGCCAAACTGTTGTTGGACTGGCAAGACTGCAAGATTCCGATCTGGCCGATTGGATTGACGAGAACTGCAGTTTCCCGAACTCGATGGTGGATTGCATTGTCCCGTCAACAGGACCAGATCTTATTGAGAAGGCGCAAGCCCTAGGGATAGATGACACCGCCCCCGTCAGCCACGAAAACTTCCGCCAGTGGGTGATGGAAGACGATTTCTGCGCGGGCCGTCCTGCTTGGGAAAACGTCGGCGTGACCTTCACGAATGACGTTCACGCCTTCGAAACGATGAAAATCCGCATCCTGAATGCTGGTCACCAAGTGATCACGAATGTCGGCGAAGTTCTGTCGCTCGAGACAATCTCTAGCTGCATGGATCATGCTTTAGTTGGTGCCCTGTTCCGCAAGGTAGCGCTGGAAGATATCGTTCCCCATGTTGATGCCGTTCCGGGTATGGCACCGACGGACTATGTCCAGTTGATTCATGATCGGTTCTCGAACCCGAAGATCCATGACACGACCCGCCGCGTGGCCTTTGACGGAAGCGCGCGTCATCCTGGATTCGTGCTGCCGCTCGTGCGTAAGGCGATTGCGGCAGGGACTCCGCTGGAAGGACTTGCGTTGGTCGAAGCTGCTTGGGCACGCATGTGCCAAGGAGAGCGCGAAGATGGCAGTGAAATTCTTCCCAACGATCCCATCTGGGACAAGTTGCAAGCGGTAGCCAAGGAGGCTCGCGCCCGCCCACAAGCTTGGCTGGAACAGCAGTCCATCTATGGGGAACTGGCTCAAAACGCCAAATTTTCGGCCACTTTTGAACGTTGGTTACACATGATCTGGAATGAGGGCATGGAGGCGGCTTTGACCGCTTATTGCGGGGCGTCACCAAACGCTGAACGCGCACGAGAGGCATGACAAGCTTTCTTGCTGCGCGGCACGAATTTTCTGACACCTGACGTCAATAAAACTCATCGCTTTGAGATGAATGGAGAGTGCAATTCATGAAGCGCTTGGACGGAAAGTCGGCCCTGATCACGGGAGCTGCACGTGGTATTGGTCGCGGCTTTGCCGAGGCCTATCTCGCCGAGGGTGCGCAAGTCGCCATCGCTGACATTAATCTAGATGCGGCGCAGAAAACAGCATCGGAATTAGGCGATGCCGCCTATGCGGTACAGCTTGACGTCAGTGACCAAGCCAGCATTGATGCCGCCATTCAAGCCGTCGTGGACCATGCTGGAAAATTGGACATCCTAGTTAACAATGCAGCTCTGTTTGATGCCGCCGAAACAGTGGACATCACCCGCTCCAGCTATGAAAAACTGTATGCTGTGAATGTCGCGGGCACATTATTTACCATGCAGGCTGCTGCGAAAAAGATGATAGCCCAAGGTCATGGCGGCAAGATTATCAATATGGCATCTCAAGCCGGTCGTCGCGGTGAAGGCCTTGTACTGGTTTACTGTTCGACCAAAGCAGCCGTAATTTCCATGACCCAATCGGCCGGGCTGAATCTGATCAAGCATGGGATCAACGTGAATGCTATTGCCCCAGGAGTGGTCGATGGCGAACACTGGGAACATGTAGACTCCATGTTCGCCAAGCTGGAAGGCAAACCTCTGGGCCAAAAGAAAGCCGAGGTTGCGGCAGGTGTCCCAGCAGGGCGCTTTGCGGTCCCAGCAGACCTAAGCGGTATGGCTGTGTTCCTTGCTTCACAAGAGTCCGATTACATTGTGTCGCAGACATATAACGTCGACGGCGGTCAGTGGATGAGCTGAAGCTCCTAAATCTGCAAGAGTTGAATAACCTACCTGACACGTTTCGCTAGCCGAACGACGTCCGCGCGCATTTGAAGCGCAAAAACTGCGCTTGCTGAATGCTGGCCATCAGATCATCGCGACACCCGGCGAGTTGCTAGGCTATTTTGCAAATCGCCTGAAGGTTGGAAAGCGATGCTACAAAAACGCTCTAACGCGCTGCTTGTTGTGAATGGTCCAGTGTTCCAAGGAATTGGTGGTTGCTGCTATCGGGCTGCACGTCCACTGTGCCTGTAAGGAGTGCCTTCATGTCAATCACCGCAAGCATCTACCATCTGACGCACTATAAGTACGACAGGCCAGTCACGTTGGGTCCGCAGGTGATCCGCCTGCGCCCAGCCCCGCATTCGCGGACACGTGTCATTTCGCACAGTCTGAGCGTCTCGCCTTCCGCCCATTTCGTGAACCATCAGCAGGACCCTTACGGCAACTGGCTGGCCCGTTTCGTCTTTCCCGAGCCCGTGCGCGAGTTCAAGATCGAGGTCGATCTGGTTGCGGATATGTCTGTTTACAACCCTTTCGATTTCTTCGTCGAAGACAGTGCAAAGGACTTCCCTTTTGCTTACGATGACGACATCGCCACTGACCTGAGCATCTATTTGCAGCGTGATCCGGTGGGGCCTTTGCTCGAGAAGTTCCTGACGACAGTGTCGCGCGAACCTATGGTCACCATCGATTTTCTGGTGGCGCTGAATATGCGTCTGGCGAGCGAGATCAACTACGAAATCCGAATGGAAGCAGGGGTCCAGACCGCAGAGACCACCCTTGGTCGCGCCTCTGGTTCGTGTCGCGATTCCAGTTGGTTGCTGGTACAGGTGCTGCGCAATCTTGGTATCGCGGCACGGTTTGTGTCGGGCTACCTGATCCAGCTGAAGCCAGACCTTGTAGCGCTTGACGGCCCGGCGGGCACCGATACCGATTTCACCGATCTGCACGCTTGGGTTGAGGTATACTTACCCGGTGCAGGCTGGGTCGGTCTTGACCCCACTTCGGGGCTGTTGGCGGGCGAAAGCCATATTCCACTCGCGGCAACCCCGCACTACCGCCACGCCGCCCCGATTTCAGGCGTAGCCAGTGCGGCAGATGTCGAATTCTCGTTTGATATGCAGGTGACGCGCACGGCCGAACATCCGCGCATCACCAAACCATTTTCGGATGATGCATGGGATGCGCTGAACACTCTTGGCCATGCCGTCGACAAGCGCTTGGAAAACGGCGACGTGCGCCTGACCATGGGCGGAGAGCCGACATTCGTATCCATCGATGATTTCGAGAGTGCCGAGTGGAACTCCGACGCCGTCGGCCCCGCCAAACGTGGGCTTGCCGACAAGCTAATGCGCCGATTGCAGGGCAAGTTTTCGACTGGCGGATTACTGCATTACGGTCAGGGAAAATGGTATCCGGGCGAGACTTTGCCACGCTGGACCTTTTCGCTCTACTGGCGCAAGGACGGTCAGCCGATCTGGCACAATCCCGATCTACTTGCGCAGGAAGACACGCATGAAGATGTTGGCCCCGAAGAGGCGCAAAAGCTGCTGGCCGCTATCGCGGCCTATCTAGACGTGCCAACGCAGAACGTATTGCCTGCCTTTGAAGACCCTGCCGAATGGATCATCAAGGAAGGCAATCTGCCAGCCAATGTGACGCCCGAAAACTCGAAGTTGGCTGATCCCGAGGAACGCGCGCGCATCGCCAAGGTTTTTGAACGCGGCCTGACAACGCCTGCTGGCTATGTCCTGCCGGTGCAACGCTGGCAAGCAAAGGCGTCCAGCCGTTGGATGTCCGAAGTTTGGAACTTGCGCCGCGGCAAGGTCTTCTTGGTGGCAGGCGACAGCCCAGTTGGCTACCGCCTGCCGCTTGGCACGTTGCCGCATGTACCTGAAAGCGATTATCCCTTCATCGTGCCTCAAGACCCCACGGAGCCACGCGCGCCTTTGCCTGACGCGGTTGAGCCAGATCAGCCGGTTGCCCACCGCACGCAGGGCAGTGCCGGACAAGAACAGGTAGAGCAAACCTTGGGCGATCTATCCGGTCGCGTGCGCACCGCGATCTCGGTCGAGCCGCGCGATGGACGGCTATGTGTGTTCATGCCGCCCGTCGAAACGCTTGAAGACTATTTGGAGCTGATTGCCGCCGTCGAAAGTGCGGCCAAATCCGTTGGGCACAAGGTCTTGATCGAAGGGTACGCGCCGCCCCATGACCCTCGTGTGGACGTGATGCGCATTGCCCCTGACCCAGGTGTAATCGAGGTCAACATCCACCCCGCTGCCAATTGGGACGCCTGCGTAGACACCACGCAAACCGTCTATGAAGAGGCGAGGCAATGTCGCCTTGGCGCCGATAAATTCATGGTTGATGGCCGCCACACCGGCACGGGTGGCGGAAACCACGTGGTCGTTGGCGGCGCCACACCAGGTGACAGCCCGTTCCTGCGTCGCCCCGACCTGCTCAAAAGCCTGATCCTGTTTTGGCAACGCCACCCGAGCCTGTCCTATCTGTTTGCAGGTACCTTCGTTGGGCCAACGTCTCAGGCACCGCGTATCGACGAGGCACGCCATGACGTGCTTTACGAACTTGAGATCGCGCTCGACCAGATCTGGCCACCGACCGACGGCGCCGCTCCGCCCCCATGGTTGACCGACCGTCTGCTGCGCAACGCGTTGATTGATGTCACCGGTAACACCCATCGCACCGAGATTTGCATCGACAAACTGTACTCGCCAGATGGCCCGACTGGACGGCTTGGCCTTGTGGAATTTCGTGGCTTTGAAATGCCACCAAACCCAAGGATGAGCCTTGCGCAACAATTGCTGCTGCGTGCCATCATCGCACGCTGCTGGGAGGCTCCGATTAGTGGAAACCTGACCCGGTGGGGCACGACCCTGCATGACCGCTTCATGCTCCCTGCCTTCATTTGGGAGGATTTTCTTGAGGTGCTTGAGGATTTGCGCGCCCACGACATGGTGTTTGATCCCGATTGGTTCAAAGCGCAGGCCGAATTCCGTTTCCCCTTCTGTGGCGAAGTTACGTACGAAGGTATCACGCTGGAATTGCGCCAGGCGCTGGAGCCCTGGCATGTCATGGGCGAAACCGGCGCAATTGGCGGCACAGTGCGGTATACTGATAGCTCGTCGGAGCGGCTTCAGGTCACGCTTAAAGGCGCAAACCCGGACCGTTACAAGGTCACCGCAAATCGGCGCTGCGTACCGCTGACGCCCACAGCTACAAATGGCACACGGGTTGGTGGCGTGCGCTACAAGGCTTGGAAGCCGGCAATGTCGCTGCATCCTGTCCTTGAAGTGGACGCACCGCTGACGTTTGATATCTTTGACACATGGTCAGGCAAGTCGTTGGGCGGGTGCCGATACTATGTGGCCCACCCCGGTGGCCGCAATTTCGATACCTTCCCCGTGAACGGCAACGAGGCAGAGGCGCGGCGGTTGAGCAGATTTGAAAAAATGGGGCACAGTGCAGGAACAGAGCCGCCCACGCCCGAGCGGCCGCATCCCGAATTCCCGATGACGCTGGATTTGCGGCGGCGAGCTGGACTGTAAAAATGCAAACGTCACAACCTTCTGCACACAGACCGAAAGACCACAGCTTGCTGGAGGCCTATGCCGTGCAGAACATGGCATCAAACGACGAGATGCTAGCACCTGACGGTACGATCAAGCCTGTCTGGGCGCCGTTCTTTGAGCATCTGTGCGGCCTATCGCCCGAGGAACTGGGCTTGCGCTTTTCGCGCGGGGATCAGTATCTGCGCGATGCCGGAGTTCTGTTCCGCCAGTATGACGAAACCCTGTCCACCGAACGGGAATGGCCGCTTAGCCACATCCCTGTGATCATTGGCGACGACGAATGGCAGATTATTTCCAAAGGGTTGATCGAACGGGCGGACCTGCTGGAATATGTTCTGCGGGATTTTTACGGCGACAACAGCTTGGTGACTTCTGGCCAATTGCCCGCAAAACTGCTCAGCCAGAACCCCGCGTGGCTGCGCCCCATGGTCGGGGCAGGTAAGCAAGGCACTCATCTACTCAACACACTGTCCTTTGAAATTGGGCGTGGTCCTGATGGTAAGTGGTGGGTGATCAGCGATCTGATCGAAGCGCCTTCGACTGTCGGTTTTGCCGTTGAAAACCGGATCGCGATGGGTCGCGTGTTTCCGAACTTTTTTGCAGGCGCGAACATTCATCGACTGGCCGGATATTTTCAGGGTTTCCAGCAAAGGTTGATGGACATCAAGGGGCGCAGCTCGGGTGAGGTCGCGTTGCTGTCGCCCGGTCCGATGAACCAGAACTATGCCGAACATTCATATATGGCCCGCTATCTTGGCTTGCTGCTGGTTGAAGGCGAAGACCTGATCGTGCAGGACGGCAAGGCTATGGTGCGCACGGTAGCGGGCCTGAAACCGATAAGCTTGCTGTGGAACCGTTTGCCCAGCTCGATGTTCGACCCTCTGGAGCTGGATTCGGAGTCGATGTTGGGCGCCGCGGGGCTGGTCGAGGCGATCCGCTCGGGCGCGCTCAAGACAGTGAATATGGTCGGGGCAGGCGTGCTTGAAACACGCGCGCTGATGGCATTTCTTCCGAAGATTTCTAGTGCGCGTCTTGGGCGGAAGCTGGCCTTGCCCAACATTGCAACATGGTGGTGCGGTCAGGACAGCCAGCGTGACCATGTGATCTCAAACTATGCGCAGATGATGGTGGGGGATGCGTTCTCGACTGTTCCACTAATGTCGGACCCACATACAACCGTAATGGGTGAAATGGCCGATGGATCGCACGATCAGCACTTGGCCGATCTGCTCAAAAGCAACGGGCATAACCTTGTGGGCCAAGAGGCCGTGACATTGTCGACCACACCGGTCTGGCATGACGGTCATCTGGTCCCGCGCCCCATGTGTATCCGTATTTCGATGGGGCGCACGGAAGATGGTTGGGCCGTGATGCCCGGAGGGTATGCACGGATCAGCGCGGGCGATGATGCCAAGGCATTGGCGATGCAGCGCGGAGGGAAAGTGGCGGACGTTTGGGTCACGAGCCGCACCCAGGTCAAGACACCAAGCCTGTTATCAACATCGAAAAGTACTGTGACGCGCAGTCTGACTCATGCGCTCTTGCCTAGCCGTGCGGCGGACAATCTGTTCTGGCTTGGCCGCTATGTTGAGCGCTCTGAACAGAACATGCGCTTGTTCCGCGCATATTTTGCGCGAATTTGTGACGGCGCGGATCACAGCGACATCATACCCGCATTTATTCGCGATCATTTGATGGACGGCGTGGAACCCAACGCCGCTGCCATTGCCGTTCGGTTTGGCGAACCTTTGGGTCTGGCACTTCAATCGGCGTCCCGTATCAGCGACCGCTTTTCACCCGACGGGATGATGGCGCTGCGCGGGCTAGTCATGGATGCCAAAGCTCTGGAAGGCCAGCAGGTGCCGCTTGAGGACGCGCCTGTCCAGATCAGCCGGTTGTTGCGTCAGGTCACCGGGTTTGCGGGTCTGGTGCACGAAAATATGTATCGCTCGGACGGGTGGCGGTTCTTGAGCATCGGCACGTCTCTGGAGCGCGCGGCGAATATGTGCGATCTGCTGAGTGCTTGCCTTTCTGCAGAGCCGTCAAGTGGCGCGCTGGACCTTGCCTTGGAAATCGGGGACAGCGTTGTGACACATCGCACCCGGTTTCAAATTGCCGCCAGTGTGAGCTCTGTCACCGACCTTTTGGCGCTTGATCCAAACAACCCGCGCGCCGTTCGCTATCACATCACGCGTTGCAAGGCTCACATTGCAAACCTGCCCAGCCAGCATCACGATCATCACATGAGCCACGTGGCGCGCCAGATTTTGCTGCTTGAAACGCAGCTGGCGACCGGCGCACCCGCCGACATATCCCCCGAGGTCCTGACTCAGGTCAAACAGGACATATGGGCTGTATCCGACACTCTCAACTCATATCACCTAGCCTGATTGATGATCTATTCTATACGCCTGACAATCGCCCATTTTTACGAGCGACCAGCTGCAAACAGTCGCCATTTGATCCGCGTATTGCCCCGAACACTGGTAGGGCGGCAAAGGCTGACGACGCATCTGCTTGAGATTTTTCCGGAACCGGAGACGCGATCCGAGGGTTTGGACTTCTTTGGGAACACGACGCATTCCTGTGCGCATCGTGATCAACATTCAGAGATGTCGATCAAATTGTCATGTCATGTCGATATGCACGCGCCACTTCTCTGGCAAGATCTGTCGCCAGATGTCGCGCGCATGCGTTCGAACTGCGATGACCTGACTGATCTGAGCCCGACATCGCCGTTGCATTTTCTTGGGCCAAGTCCGCGACTGCCACCAAATAACGCGATCCGCGATTTCGCGCTCGACCTTTACGAGCCAAACGCAAGCGTCGTCGAAAATGTGATCCGCATTGGCAAGGCGTTGCACGACGCGATGACCTTTGATGCAACGGCGACCACTGTGGATACAGTCGCGTCAGATGCATTTCGCTTGCGCCGCGGTGTTTGTCAGGACTTTACGCATATTATGATCCTTGCCCTGCAATCCCTCGGGATCCCAGCGGGGTATGTCAGCGGCTATCTACGCACACTTCCGCCGCCCGGCGGCGTCAAGCTAGAGGGTGCCGATGCAATGCACGCATGGGTGCGGGCTTGGTGCGGGCCAGAGCAGGGTTGGATCGAATATGATCCGACCAATGCCACGCTGGTCGGAACCGACCACGTCGTTGCAGGCTACGGGCGCGACTATTCCGACGTTTCGCCAGTACGCGGGCACCTGCGGTCTTCGGGCGGCCAAAAGAACTCGCAAGCGGTGGATGTCGCTATTGCCGGTTAGGAAAATCTGCGGCGTGGTGTGAGTTCGAAACAGGGGATGTGCATCTCTGCATCACACTCGCCTGCGAAAATCGAGGTATCTGGGGGCGTCTGATCACCTGATAGAGCGTGTTTCGGACCAGTCTTGCGACATTAGGCATTGTCGGCCCCGGCACTCGGGCGCGGCCGCCTCAAATGCGTTCACTAAGCGGTCACACGCTGAACCTGAACGCTTTGCTCTTGCAGGTTTAACGGCCCGTAGGAGGTCAAAAAAGAAGCGTCCGCTGCGTCTCGACCAACACAGATCCGAACAATATCCGTCGGATGCGCCATACCTGTTGGATCAATAAGGTGCCACTCACCTTCAAGAAACACTTCGACCACAGCATGGAAATCCTGCGGCTTGACGTCCGGTGCATAGGCGCTGACAAAACGCGCGGGAATGCCCACGGCGCGTACCAAAGAAATCAGAACATGTGCATAATCACGGCATACCCCGCGCAGGGCAGCAAAGCTGTCAGTCGCAGTCGTGCCAGGGTCGCTACTATTGATGTCATAGATGAAGTTGGATGCGACCCAATCATTCATCGCCAGCACGCACGGGCCACCCGTCAGGCCCCCGAATTGACCGGCTGTGAAAGCCAGAAACAGATCGGACTGGCAATAGCGTGATGGCATGAGATACGAAATGACAGAATTAGGAAGCTTATGCCGCGGCGTTTCCTGAAGCCTGGCCAGATCGATAGCCGGTCTGTTGACCTCGAAATGCGCCGTATAATAGCAGTCCAGCTGGGCTCCGACAGAAACCCACCTGCGTATCCCGATGGCGTCTTCACCTTCCAGTTCACGAACGGTCCCACCGGACATCAGTGACAAGCAGGGATTATCACAGCGTTGTCCGGCATCGGTGGTCGGTTCGATCTGAAGCAAGGCTTCGCAGGCCTGCGTTGCAGAATAAACGAGGCTTGCTGTCACGGTGAGCAACACGGGAACACTCCAGATCAGGGAAAGGGAAAAGAAGGGCGAGCTATTGCAGTCAATCTGTTCGCTGTCGACAAGATTCAGCGCCCGCAACGTAGGATGTGCGAGAATTCAGGCTTTCATGTCCGGCCTCGGTGAGCCAGCCTTAAACCATGGCTCCATTGTGTATTCTGGGTCCGATGTCAGGGCGTAGTTCTTAAAGTGCCTGTTCCTTGCTCAAGACACCACCGTAACGCAAACTTGCAAGGCATTGCGCCTAATTTCACGGGGCACAGCACAACGCCGCTAGCCTCTGTGCGGTGAATGACGTTACCCCGCCGGAGTGCAAACAGATCTGACCATACTCGTGGTTGAGCGCGACAAGACCAAGGCGCATGAAATTATTGATGCGCTCATGGATGGCGGCTGGCATGACGTGACCGTCATATCGTCCCCTGCAGCGCTTGAGCGCGAGATAAAGCACCAAGATCCCGACATCATCCTAATCGACCTTGCGAACCCCGACCGTGATACGCTGGAGCATCTTGGCCTTGTCTCAAACGCGCGCAACCGACCTGTTGCGATGTTTGTTGACCATTCGGACGAGTTGATGACACAGGCGGCAATTTCGGCGGGGCTGAGTGCATATGTGGTGAATGGTCTGCAAAAGCACCGCATCAAACCCGTCATCGAAACCGCAATTGCCCGTTTTCGGATGATTGCAAAGATGCAGTCAGAACTGGACGCCGCAAAGCAGGCGCTTTCGGATCGCAAAATGATTGATCGCGCAAAGGGACTGCTGATCCGAGCACGTGATATTTCAGAGGATGAGGCCTACGGCCTTTTGCGCAAAACTGCGATGGATCAAGGGCGCAAAGTAATCGACGTCGCAACAGCATTGGTGACGGCTGCGGAGCTTCTGAGATGAAGACGACCCATGTACATTGTGGCTATCTTCCGCTTGTAGATTGCGCCCCGTTGATCATCGCCAAAGAGTTGAAATTCGCGGCTCAGGAAGGGCTTGATCTGACGTTGGTGAAACAACCGTCTTGGTCGGCCCTGCGCGACATGCTGGCGTTCGGGCAGATCGAGTTTGCTCATATGCTTTCGCCCATGCCGGTGGCGATGTCGTTGGGCTTGGGCGGGATGGCATCTGACATTGACGTTTTGATGGTTCTTTCGATCAATGGCACCATTATTGGCGTGTCCGATGACTTGAACCGTAGGATGGAAGCGACAGGGTGGGCGAACACGCTGGACGATCCATCGGCGACGTCGCAGGCGATCCTCGCAACGGACAAGAAGCCACTGCGAATTGGTGTACCGTTTCCGTTCTCGATGCATCGGATGTTGCTTGAAACATGGCTGTCTCATTCACCCGAGTTTGTAGCGGATCGCATTGAAATTGTGACCGTCCCACCGCCTAAAATGGCAGATGCGGTTCAGAGTGGTGAGCTGGATATGTTTTGCGTAGGCGAACCTTGGGGGTCGGTCGCGGTGCAGCAAAGTAATGCCACGCTTATCCTGCCAGGATCAAAAATCTGGGAGTTCTCGCCCGAAAAAGTGCTGGGCGTGCGAAATAAGTGGGCGGCGCAAAACCCCAAACGATGCCACGCGATGATCCGCGCCATATACAAAGCTGCCAGTTGGCTGGACCAACCCGAGAACGCACCGCTTGCCGTTGAGATACTTGCGCGAAGCCAGCATCTGGATTTGCCCGACCACGCAATTGATCCGGCCTTGAGTGGGCAATTCATCACTAGGCTGGGGCAGACGCCGCAGCAAATAGATCGCTTCCTTAGCTTTAGCAAGGGTGCGGCAAACTTTCCGTGGCGCAGTCAGGCCAGCTGGATTGCCGATGTCTTGTCGCGCTGGCACGGGCTTGATCGGGATCGATCGCGCCAGATCGCGCAGGCCTGTTTTCGCAGCGATATCTATCGCGATGCGCTTACCCCAATCGGGGCGGATTTGCCCGGAGCGTCACAAAAGGTGGAGGGCACGATGGAGGTGCCAACGGCAGTCGCCTCGACAATGGGTGAGATGATTCTGGGCCCGGATCGGTTCTTCAATGGCGCGGTTTTCGACTTTGACGGGGCAGAGCCGGTTAAATAATGGGCAATTGCTGCAACGCGGCAAAGAAGTGCTGCGTTTGCGAAGAAGCCAATGGCAACGCCGTTCCAGATGCGCCAAAGTCAGTCTTAAGGCAACGATGCCTGTACCGGCTGTCAAAGTTGCCAGCTACCGAATTAAGAGCAAAGCCGCTCGATTGCGCATGCACCTCCTCCCGCATGTGTCAGTCGTGCGGCTTTTTGCGTTTCTACAGGGACCAAGACGATGAAAACACTCAAATGGCTACTCGCCTCGACAGCTTTCTGCGCCAGCCCCGCGATGGCTGAGATGCTGGATCTCGAAAAAGAAGAACTGACACTGGGGTTTATCAAACTCACGGATATGGCCCCTTTGGCCGTCGCCTATGAGAACGGATATTTCGAGGACGAAGGGTTGTTCGTCACGCTTGAAGCGCAGGCAAACTGGAAAGTCCTGCTGGATGGCGTCATCGACGGTCAACTGGACGGCGCGCACATGCTGGCGGGCCAGCCTCTGGCTGCGACCATTGGCTATGGCACTCAAGCCCATATCATCACGCCGTTTTCGATGGATTTGAACGGCAACGGCATCACGGTGTCGAACGAGATTTGGGAGCAAATGCGCCCCCATGTTCCGCTGATGGATGACGGCCGTCCTCAGCACCCGATCAGTGCGGCAGCCCTTGCACCCGTGGTCGAGGACTACAAGGATCAAGGCATTCCCTTCAATATGGGGATGGTGTTCCCCGTTTCGACCCACAACTACGAACTGCGCTACTGGCTAGCTGCTGGCGGGTTGGAGCCGGGCTATTATTCTCCAGAGGACGTTAGCGGCCAGATCGGCGCAGATGTCTACCTTAGCGTGACGCCACCACCACAGATGCCATCGACCATGGAAGCAGGAACGATCTTTGGATACTGCGTAGGCGAGCCTTGGAACCAGCAAGCGGTCTTCAAGGGGATTGGCGTTCCGGTGATCACCGATTACGAGATTTGGCGTAACAATCCAGAGAAGGTTTTCGGGATCTCAGCTCAATTTGCCGAAGAGAACCCCAATACGACGATAGCCCTGACTAAAGCGCTCATTCGCGCCGCGATCTGGCTCGACGAGAACGAGAATGCCAACCGTGAAGAAGCGGTCGAGATTCTGGCGCGTTCTGAATATGTCGGCGCGGATGCAGATGTCATTGCGAACTCGATGACGGGCACCTTTGAGTATGAGAAGGGCGACATACGAGAGGTTCCCGACTTCAACGTGTTCTTCCGCTACAACGCGACCTACCCATTCTACTCGGACGCGATCTGGTATCTCACCCAGATGCGTCGATGGGGGCAAATCGCTAAACCGCAGACCGATGAGTGGTTCATTGAGACCGCCCAATCCGTGTATCGCCCTGACATCTACCTGGAGGCCGCGCGCCTTCTGGTTGACGGTGGCATGGCGAACGAAGTGGACTTCCCTTGGGACAGCGACGGTTTCAAAGCACCGACACCTGCGACCGATGTCATCGATGGCATTGGCTATGATGGGCGAGCGCCCAACGCTTACCTCGATAGTCTTCCGATCGGTTTGAAGGGTGATCAAATGATCGCCGGTTCCGAAATCCAGAATTAAGCCAACGGCCCGCCCCAACAGCGGGGCGGGCGCTCGTTCTCGCAAATTCCTCCAGATCACAGGTTCCGATATGACCGCTATTGACCCAGATACCCTTGACGCAGAGGCGCGCCGCGCGCGGCGATTTACTCGGATCAACAAGGCCGACGCATGGTTTCAGGTGCTTGGTTTGGCATGGCTGACGCCGATGCTGAAAGCGGCAGCCGGCGACAACCCTCGCGCGCAAGTGTCAGAAATCTGGCGGTTGCTGGGGATACCGCTTTTGGCGGTCTTGCTATTTATCGGGGCCTGGGCGGCATTGGCACCCACGGTCCAAACCTCGCTTGGCGCCATCCCCGGCCCGGTGCAAGTTTGGGAACAGGCGATCAATTTGAACGCCGACGCTGTGCGCGAACGCGAAAAGGAAGCGGCGTTCTACGCCCGCCAGGACGCGCGAAATGCCGAGTTAATCGCGAACGGTCGGGCCGATGACGTGCGTGATCGGGCGTATACGGGTAAGCCCACATATTATCAGCAAATCTGGACTTCGATCACGACAGTGTTCTTCGGGTTTCTCATTGGGTCTGCGATTGCCATACCGTTGGGGATACTGGCTGGCCTGTCCGCGACGGCCAACGCCGCAATCAATCCGATCATCCAAATTTTCAAGCCGGTTAGCCCGCTGGCATGGTTGCCGATCGTGACGATGGTGGTCTCTGCCGTGTATGCAACCAACGACGGCATGTTTTCCAAATCCTTCCTCGTGTCGGCAATCACCGTAACACTGTGTTCGCTCTGGCCGACATTGATCAACACCGCGCTGGGCGTGTCATCCATCGATAAGGATTTGGTTAGCGTTTCCAAAGTCCTGAAGATGAGCACCTACTCCAAGATCACGAAGCTGGTGCTGCCATCAGCCCTGCCACTGATTTTCACAGGTTTGCGTCTGAGCCTCGGTGTTGGCTGGATGGTTCTGATCGCTGCTGAAATGCTGGCGCAGAACCCTGGCCTTGGGAAGTTCGTCTGGGACGAGTTCCAGAACGGATCATCTCAGTCGCTGGCCAAGATCATGGTCGCGGTGTTCACGATCGGAATTATCGGCTTCCTGCTGGATCGTGCAATGTTCGCCCTGCAATCCATGTTCACCTTCACAGAGAACCGGTGATTGGCATGAGCATCCTGACATTTACGAACGTCAACAAAGGCTTCGGCGAAGGTAGCGCGCGCGCCGAGGTCCTCAGAAACATCAACCTCGATGTGAAGGAAGGCGAGTTCGTCGCGATCCTCGGGTTTTCGGGAACGGGAAAATCGACACTGATGAACCTGATTGCGGGGCTTGAGATGCCTGACACGGGGTCTGTTGCTTTCAAGGGCAACGCCATCACCGGTCCTGGGCCTGAACGCGGCTTGGTGTTTCAAAGCTATTCGCTGATGCCGTGGCTGACAGTTGGGGGAAATGTTGGCCTAGCGGTTGACGCCGTGTTCCCAAAACTGTCGCGCACGGAGCGGCAGGCAAAGATTGATCACTACGTTGGCATGGTCGGGCTTTCACACGCCACTGATCGTCGCCCGTCCGAGTTATCGGGGGGAATGCGCCAACGGGTTTCCGTTGCGCGGGCGTTGGCGATGAACCCTGAAATGCTGCTGCTGGACGAACCGCTAAGTGCGCTTGATGCACTCACACGTGCCAACTTGGCGGATGAAATCCTCGACATCTGGGAGCAAGACAAAAAGACCTGTATCCTGATCACCAATGATGTGGACGAGGCGATCCTTCTGGCGGACCGCATCATTCCGCTCAACCCAGATGGAACGCTTGCCGATCCTGTGGCCGTGGACATCCCGCGTCCACGCGATCGGGCGACGATGAACGACGATGCGACCTTCAAGGCGCTTCGGGCAAGGGTGACCAAGTACCTTATGGATGTGGGGATCGCGGCCAAAGTCGAGGAAACCCGCCATCTTCCGGACGTGACGCCGATCCACTCTGTTCCCGCGGTTGTCGCCAAAGCGCAGGAGGGCGGTATCGAAGAGCGGTTCCTGAACTTCTCGCAGCTACATAAAATTTATCCGACGCCCAAAGGCCCGCTGACCGTGGTCGAGGACTTTGACCTAAAGATTAACAAGGGTGAGTTCATCAGCCTGATCGGGCACTCTGGCTGCGGCAAATCCACGGTGCTCACAATGGCGGCGGGACTTAATCCGATCTCCAAAGGGGCAATCCGTCTTGATGGCTGGAATGTCGAAGGTGCTGATCCCGAACGCGCCGTGGTGTTCCAATCGCCCAACCTGTTTCCTTGGCTGACCGCCAAGGAAAATGTCGCGATTGGCGTTCACAAAGTTTATCCCCGCGCCTCGCAAGCCGAGCGTCAGGATGTAATCGAATATTATCTTGAGCGGGTCGGGCTGGCCGACAGCATGGACAAGCAGGCGTCGTCTATGTCCAACGGCATGAAACAGCGGGTGGGGATTGCGCGGGCCTTTGCTCTGTCTCCCAAGCTGTTGCTTTTGGATGAGCCGTTCGGAATGCTCGACAGCCTGACACGCTGGGAGCTGCAAGAGGTCCTGATGGAAGTCTGGTCGCGCACCAAGGTCACCGCGATTTGCGTCACCCATGATGTCGACGAAGCGATCCTGCTGGCGGACCGTGTGGTGATGATGACCAACGGGCCGCACGCGACAATTGGCAAGATCACCGATGTGAAACTTCCGCGCCCACGCACACGCAAGGCCCTGCTGGAACACCCCGATTACTACACCTATCGCGCTGAAGTTCTCGATTTTCTTGAAGAGTACGAGCACGGCGCGAAGCCCAAATCGAAACCCTCGAAGATCGCGGCGGAGTAAGACATGACACAGAAACTAGTTGTTATCGGTGCTGGGATGGCCTCTGGGCGCGTGTTGGAACACCTTTTTGAAGCAAATGCAGACTACGAGGTCACGCTGTTCAATGGCGAGGCGCGTGGGAACTACAATCGGATCATGCTGTCGCCCGTCTTGTCGGGCGAGAAAAGCTACGATGACATCGTGACCCATAACGCGGATTGGTACGTCGCCAACGGCGTGACCTGCCATTTCGGCTCCCACGTCACTGCGATTGATCGCGTCGCGAAAACCGTCACTAGCGAAAACGGGATAGTTCCTTACGATAAGCTGTTGATCGCGACCGGCTCCGCTCCGTTCATCATTCCAGTGCCAGGAAAAGACTTGCCTGGTGTCGTTGCCTACCGTGATCTCGATGACACCAATGCAATGATCGAGGCCTCGCAGAAGGGCGGTAAGGCGGTCGTTATCGGTGGCGGCTTGCTTGGTCTTGAGGCCGCCGCTGGTTTGGCCGAACGCGGCATGGACGTCACCGTCTTGCACTTGATGGGGCACCTGATGGAACGTCAGCTTGACGAAGCGGCGGGCTTCTTGCTGCGCCGTGACCTAGAGAAGCGCGGGATCAAAGTGAAATGCCGCGCTTCCACAACGGCGATTCTTGGCACGGACCACGTCGAAGCGGTTCTGCTCGACGGTGACGAAACGCTTGAGGCGGATCTGGTTGTCATGGCCGTCGGCATTCGACCTGAAACGCGCCTTGCCACGGATGCTGGCCTTAGTGTTGCACGCGGTGTTGAGGTGAACACGCAGATGCAAACCTCTGATCCGGACATTCTGGCGGTTGGCGAATGTGTAGAGCTGGACGGTCAGTTGTTCGGCTTGGTTGCGCCGCTTTACGACCAAGCCAAAGTGGTCGCCAAGACGTTGATGGGAACGCCTGATGTGTTCACTCCGAAAGAGCTGTCGACCAAGCTGAAGGTTACAGGCTGCGATCTGTTCAGTGCCGGTGATTTTGCGGAAGCAGAAGGGCGCGAGGACATTGTATTTCGCGATCCCGCGCGCGGGGTGTATCGCCGCTTGGTTCTTGAGGATAACGTCGTTGTCGGGGCCGTCATGTATGGCGACACAACTGATAGCAATTGGTTCTTCGGCCTGATCCGCGATAAAACCGATATTGCGGACATGCGCGAGACGTTGATTTTTGGCCCTGCCTATCAGGGGGGTGCCCCCTCGGACCCGCTCTCAGCCGTTGCAGCCTTACCGCGTGAAGCGGAAATCTGTGGCTGTAACGGCATTTGCAAAGGGCAGATCGAGGATGCGATCAGGTCAGGCGCCACAGATCTTGGCACCGTGCGTGCGGTAACCAAAGCGAGTGGGTCTTGCGGGACATGCACCGGATTGGTGGAGCAGGTTCTGGCGGTCACGTTGGGCGATGATTTTGTCGTCCCGGCAGCAGCGTCGATCTGCGGTTGTACGAATATGACCCACGAAGACGTACGCCGGATGATCAAGTCGCAAAAGCTGACATCCATGCCAGCGGTCTGGCAGGAATGCGGGTGGAAGACGTCTTGTGGCTGCCACGTGTGCCGTCCTGCATTGAATTTTTATCTGCTGGCCGATTGGCCGCTTGAATACACCGATGACCCACAGTCGCGGTTCATCAACGAGCGCAAGCACGCCAACATCCAAAAAGACGGCACATTCAGCGTCGTGCCGCGCATGTGGGGCGGGATCACCACACCTAATGAGCTACGCGCGATTGCTGATGCTGCCGACAAATTCGCTGTGCCGACCGTAAAGGTCACTGGCGGGCAGCGGATTGATCTGCTGGGTGTGAAGGGCGAGGACCTGCCCGCAATCTGGGATGATCTGAACAAGGCTGGTATGGTCTCCGGCCACGCCTATTCCAAAGGGCTGCGCACGGTAAAAACCTGCGTTGGCACCGACCATTGCCGCTTTGGGACGCAGGACAGCACCGGTTTGGGGATCAAACTGGAAAAGACGCTCTGGGGGTCATGGACCCCGCACAAATTAAAGCTGGGCGTGTCCGGTTGCCCTCGCAATTGCGCCGAAGCAACCTGCAAGGACATCGGTATCGTTTGCGTCGATAGCGGCTATCAGATCAGCATCGGCGGCGCCGCAGGGATGGACGTGCGCGAGACTGAACTGCTGTGTCAGGTCGCGACCGAGGACGAGGCCATCGACATCATTAAAGCCGTCACGCAAAGCTATCGCGAGAACGCCAAGTATCTGGATCGCATCTATAAGTGGATGGCCAAGGTAGGTCTGGACTGGATCAAAGAACAAGTCGCCGATCTTGAAAACCGCGCGGCGCTCGTGGCCCGCTTTGAGCTGTCCCAGAGTATTTACCGCAAGGATCCTTGGGCGCAGCACGTTGCCAAGGCCGAAACCTACCGACCGCTTGCAGACCTGACATTGGAGGCCGCAGAATGACTGCTGGTTCAAACGACTGGATTGAGATCGCAGCGCTGGACGCAGTGCCGCAACGGGGCGCGCGCCTGATCAAAACGGCGCATGGTTGTGTGGCAGTGTTCCGCACCGGCGAGGACGAGGTTTTTGCTCTTGATAACGCATGCCCTCATAAAAACGGCCCCCTTGCAGAAGGTATTGTGCATGGCAAGGCCGTCACGTGCCCACTGCATAATTGGGTCATCTCGCTGGAAACCGGGGAGGTTCAGGGCACGGATACGGGGCAGGTCATGACCTATCCCGCGAAGGTGGTCGAAGGGCGCATCACGCTTGATGTGGCGTTCTTGAAGCGTCGGGCCGTTGCATGAACCTGACACGGACAGTTTGCCCATATTGCGGCGTGGGTTGCGGGATAATGGCGGGGGCGGACGGCACCATCAAGGGTGACCCGGAGCATCCGGCAAACTTCGGGCGGCTCTGCTCGAAGGGGTCCGCACTTGGCCAGACAATCGATCTTGAGGGGCGGTTGCTTGCGCCCCAGATCGGTGGGCGCGATGCGGGTTGGGACGAAACGCTCGACTTGATCGCGAACAAGTTTAGCACGGCTATCCGTGACCACGGCCCCGACAGCGTAGCGTTCTACCTTTCCGGCCAACTGCTGACGGAGGACTACTACGTTGCCAACAAGCTGATGAAAGGATTCATCGGATCGGCAAATGTGGATACGAACTCGCGACTGTGCATGGCCTCGTCGGTTGCGGGACACAGACGTGCGTTCGGGACTGATACCGTGCCCGGCACCTACGCGGATCTGGAACAGGCGGACTTGATAGTTCTGGTCGGCTCAAACCTTGCGTGGTGCCATCCGGTCTTGCATCAAAGGATTGCCGAGGCAAAATCCGCCCGACCGTCCATGCGCGTCGTCAACATCGACCCGCGCAAAACGGCAACCTCGGCACTCGCCGACACCCATCTGCGGATTGTTCCAGATGGCGACATCTCCTTGTTCAACGGGCTGCTGACATATCTGGCGGACACGGATGCGTTGGATCAACATTACCTCAAGCACCATGTTTCCGGTGGCCTTCCCGCGATCACTCAAGCCCGCTTGGGCGATCCGCTGGAAAGCGGGTTGTCTCACGACGAGCTAGAACAATTCTATCAGCTCTGGGCCGGCACCAAGAAGGTTGTCACCGTATACTCGCAGGGTGTGAACCAGTCTGAATGTGGCTCCGACAAGGTGAACGCTATCCTGAATTGCCACCTCGCCACGGGTCGGATCGGGAAGCCCGGATGCGGGCCGTTTTCTGTAACTGGGCAGCCCAATGCGATGGGCGGGCGCGAAGTGGGCGGCATGGCTAATATGCTCGCCAACCATCTGGACATCGAAAACCCTGACCATCGCGCAAAAGTGCAGGAATTCTGGAAGAGCCCAACCATTTCGGCGGAGCAGGGCCTTAAGGCGGTCGACTTGTTTGAGGCCTGTGCAAGCGGGAAGATCAAAGCGCTCTGGGTAATCTCTACAAATCCCGCCGTCAGCTTGCCGGACGCAGAAGGGGTCGCGGCGGCGATTGCGAATGTCCCGTTTGTCGCTGTCTCGGATATAATGGCGCGCACAGATACTGGCGATCTGGCAGATGTGCTGTTGCCCGCGACAGGGTGGGGCGAGAAAGATGGCACGGTCACAAATTCTGAGCGCCGTATCTCGCGCCAGCGGGCGTTTCTCCCCGCACCTGGACAGGCGCGACCCGATTGGCAAATCATCTGCGATGTTGCGGCGCGTATGGGGTGGAGTGACGCCTTTGGCTTTTCCTCTCCTGCCGAAGTGTTCGCCGAATACGTGGCATTGTCCACTGCGACGATGGACTTCGGGCGTGACCTTGATCTGAGCATCTTTGCCGACGCTGATTACGTAAACATGATTCCGACCCAGTGGCCTCAAAACGACAAGCGCTTCTTTGCGAATGGTGGATTTTACCATCCCGATGGTAAGGCTCGCATGTTGCCTGTCAGCACTCCAAAGGCTTCAGCGCGAGACGCGTTTACTCTAAATACAGGCCGCAACCGCGATCAGTGGCATACGATGACCCGCAGCGGAAAAGCCCCGCGCCTTGGGGCGCATTTGGCCGAACCCTATGCCGAGATTCACCCCGAGGATGCCGCCGCACTGGCAATAAGTGCGGGTGACCTTATCGAGTTGAGCAGTCCTAAAGGAACATCCATTCTGCGCGCCCTGATCACTGATCGTTGCGCCAGGCGCCAACTTTTCGCACCGATGCACTGGACACGCCAGCAAAGCAGCGCAGGGTTGGTAAACAACCTTGCAATATCTGTCACCGATCCCGTTTCAGGCCAGCCCGCGTCAAAGGCCAATCAGGTCTCGGCGCGCAAATTTGGTGCTGTGTGGTTCGGCTATGCTGTGTCCTTGCGTCCGATGCGCCCCGATTGCACTTATAGCGCTGTCGCTCGAACCCTGACGGGATGGCAAGGCGAGTTCGCTGGCCTTGAGATGCCCGATCACTGGGGGGAACTGGCACGCGGCTTGATGGAGCTAGGGTCTTGCAGCGCGTCGGAAGTGCACGACGAGCATGGACAACAAACCCGCATCGCATTTCACGACAAGGATCAGTTGACCGGGTTGTTCTTTGCCAGCCCGACGCCGGTGTCCTTGTCGCGCACCCACGCCGTGTCGTTGATCGGAACATCGACGCCGCCGCTTCACGCGCTTGCCGGACGAAGTGGCGCGGGCCAGCTTGATCCGGGCACTACAATCTGCGCCTGTCTGAATGTTGGCGTGAACACCTTGCGAGATGCGATCGGGGCAGGGGCCACCAGCGTCGAGGCTCTGGGGGCTATCACATGCGCGGGCACGAACTGCGGATCCTGCAAGCCGGAACTGGAGCGCCTTCTTGAAGACATGCGACCTGCGATGGCCGCAGAATGACACTCGCACCCTTTGTCCGCCTTGTCGCCCAAGGGAAAGGGCGCGCACGTGCGTTGACGCAGGACGAAGCGCGGCAGGCGATGTCGACTATCCTGTCTGGCGATGCCGCGCCCGAAGCGATAGGCGCGCTTCTGATGGTCTTGCGTCTACGTGGAGAGACCGATGCCGAAATCGCAGGCTTTACCGCTGCCTTGCGCGCCGCGACGTCGCAGCAGCCAGCCGCTGATCTGGATTGGCCGTGCTACGCCGCCGGCCGCACGCGCGGTGCGCCGTTGTTTTTGCTGGCAGCTAAACTGGTGGCGCAGGCGGGGTATTCAGTCGCTCTTCATGGCTGGAACTCCCACCAAAGCACTGCCGCGGATGTGCGATCTGTACTACGCGATGTGTCCCTTGAGGGCGATGGACTGTCCTACCTGCCGCTGGAAACTCTCAGCCCAGCGGCGTTCGAACTGCTTAAGCTGCGTGATACATTTGGGCTGCGCAGCTGCATCAATACGGTGCTACGCATGTGGAATCCGACTGTTGCGCAGGCGTCAGTGCAGGGCGTTTTCCACCCGTCCTATCGGGGTTTGCAATCACGTGCTGCAGCCTTGCTTGGCGATCAGAACCTGACAGTTATCAAGGGCGGAGGAGGCGAATTCGAGCGTCATCCGGGCAAAGAGACCGCTATTTTCGGGTTGCGTGACGGAATTGAATTGAACGAGTTGACCCCTGCCAACTTGAACGACACCCGCCGTTTGCACGATCTTAACCGTCCCGTAAATATCGCCGCTCTCTGGGACGGCTCGCAGAACGATGCTTTTGCGACGGCGACGGTCACCGGCACAGCGGCTCTGGCACTTTGGACCCTAAAGGCGGCCCCGACACTTGCTCAGGCGAGTGCATTCGCGACCGAGCTTTGGTGCGACCGATTTTCCCAATCGAGGAGAGCAGGATGAAAACCTTTCCCATGTTTCTGCAAATGCAGGGTCGCCGTGTCATCATTGCGGGCGGGGGCGAGCAAGCAGCACAAAAATGCCGGCTGATCCTCAAAACCGACGCAGCCATCACGGTCCTTGCTCCATCGCTTGATCCCGAGTTGGCGGATTTGCACGCACAGGGCCGTATTGTCTGGCAGAGCGGCCCAATCTGCCCGACCGCGTTCGAAGGTGCTGCGTTGGTGTTTGTCGCCACGGGCTGTTGCGCGACGGATGCCTGTCTGCACATGCTCGCGAAGTCCGCAGGCGCGACTGTCAACGTCGTGGATCAGCCGCACTTGTGCGATGCCTTGACCCCGTCGATCGTGGACCGGTCGCCCGTCGTTGTGGCAATCGGAACCGAAGGAACCGCCCCGGTTCTTGCACGCCAGATAAAAACACGACTAGAGGACATGCTGGAGCCGCGATTGGGCGATCTTGCTGCAGTCGCGGGTCGGTTGCGTGACCGCGCGCATGCGCGCCTTGCGCCTCGCATGCGGCGTGACCTTTGGCGTTGGGTTTTTGCAGGCCCCGTCAGGGACACCCATGCGCGCGGCGGCGAACGTGCTGCGGCGCAGATGATCAAGCAGGCAATTGATACGGCCACCTTCGGTGCGGAAACTGTTGGCTCCGTCGCGTTGGTCGGTGCCGGTCCGGGGGCCAAGGACTTGATCACGTTGCGTGGCGTTCAGCGGTTGCAGGAGGCGGATGTCATTTTCTACGATCGTCTGATCGATCCTGACATCCTAGACTTGGCACGGCGTGATGCTGAACGGGTCTATGTGGGCAAAGCGCCGGGCTGTCACCATTGGCCCCAAGAGAAGATTTCTGGCGTTCTGGTCGCCGCGGCGCTCCAAGGCAAACGCGTCGTGCGCCTCAAATGCGGCGATCCCGGTGTCTTCGCGCGCGGGGCCGAAGAAGCCGACGCGCTTAAAGCGGCGGGTATCCCGTTGGAGATTGTTCCCGGTGTGACGGCGGCCAGCGCCGCCTCTGCGTCGCTTGGCGGGTTCCTGACCGAACGCGGAACCTGTGACACGCTTGTTCTGGCGACGGGGCAGTCGGAGACGGTCGGTAAGAGCCATACGTGGATTAGAACCCTGCAGCCCGGAACCCGCGTCGCTGTCTACATGGGCGTCGGGTCAGCCGCCGCAATTGCGAAAGGGTTAGTGGATGCGGGCCTGCAGGATCAGATCTCGATCGATATTGTGTCGCACGCGCAGCAGAACGACGAGGTGATCGCGAAGTGCTGTGCGTCAACACTTGTGCAGACGATCAAAGCCAACGCGATATCCAACCCAGCGATCTTGTTCCTGACATGGGCGCAAGCCGTGGCGCGGGAAAAACAAGTCGACAGGGTCGTTCATTTGGGCTGATGCTGAGACTAGGAGATCAGGAATAGACACGTTCTATAAGGTGCGAAGGGGCGTGTTCGTAATCTGAATAGGGGTTTGAAACCCCTAGGTTTCGTTGCTCGAAGCTTTTCCCACACGTCGATAGTTCACGAACGCATTGGCGCTCATTACGACGAAGAAGCTTTCCATATCGATCAAGACGAATCCGTTCTCGAGAAGTGCGCGTGTAATGTCCGTCACGTCGTCGGCATAGAGCCTGCGCTGTCCGACGAGTTCGGCGAGTAGCTTGCGCGAGATGCGGTAGCGGCCTGAGGGTTTGCCGCCGAACTCCTCTGCATACATTGCTGCAAGTCTTTTGGCGGCGATATCTGTTTTTTTCATGCTCAGATCATAATCAATGATAAAAAATTGTCTATAGACAAATAAAGTATATCAAATTAGAGGCTGTTGCAGAGAGGGGCCATTGATGTCCGATAACCTAAATACCAATCAAAACGACAATGATCTGTCGATTCCAATCAAGGCAGCGGCTGATGCGCGTGACGTAGTTGCGTTAGTCGACCTGATCGATCCTCTGCCGCGAAGTGAAGCCTTGCGGGAACTGTTGCACTTGTCTGTGGAAGATCGGGTTCTGGTTCTGTCACTGGTGCCTGCAGAACTTGCTGCCCAGCTGGTTGAGGAGGCACCCAGCGAGACTGCCGCCGATTTAGTTGAAGGCCTAACCGCCATTCGTGCGGCCGAGATCATGGATGAACTCGATTCAGATGTGCAGGCCGACCTGATCGGCGATTTGGACGAGGATAATGCCGAGGCGATTTTGTCGGAGATGGATGTCGAAGACGCTGCCGACGTACGCCGATTAGTAACATATGACGACGACACTGCCGGTGGTCTCATGGTTGCTGAGGCGTTCTCGTTCTCCGACACACAAACCGTAGGGAAGGTGCTACGGGACTTGGCGAGTGACGACGACGATTTCGAGAGATATCGTGGCCAACACCCCTACATTGTGGATGAGGATGGCAAGCCAGTTGGCGTTGTTTCGCTGCGCGGCCTTCTGACTTCGAAACGCAGCGATTTGCTGACCTCCATTATGACGCCGCCGTTGACTGTCCCGGTTGATATGCCGCTGTTCAACCTAGAAGACTTGTTTGATGAGCATGCATTTTTGGGCATTCCTGTCGTGGAAGCGGATGGAAAGCTTGTTGGCGTCGTTTCCCGAGCGGCCGTTAGCGCCGCTGCCTTAGAACGGTCCGAGAGCGAAAGCCTCAAACGCCAGGGTGTGGTGGGCGACGAGTTGCGCTCAATGCCGACATGGCTGCGATCACGACGCAGACTAGCTTGGCTTTCTGCAAACATCGTTCTTAACATCCTCGCGGCTAGCGTGATCTCTGCTTACGAAGAAACTCTTCTCGCAGTCATCGCCATCGCTGTGTTTTTGCCAATGGTGTCCGACATGAGCGGGTGCTCCGGTAACCAAGCCGTTGGCGTGACAATGCGTGAATTGAGTTTGGGCCTTGTTCGCCCGTCGGATGCGTTTCGTGTTTGGCTGAAAGAAGTGAGTGTGGGCATCATCAACGGGATCGCTTTGGGTATCTTGATTGGTATCGTCGCCTGGATCTGGAAGGGCAGCCCAGCCTTGGGATTAGTGATTGGCCTTGCCCTTGCCCTGAACACAATTCTTGCTGTTTCAATCGGCGGCGTCGTGCCTCTTTTGCTGAAGCGCGTTGGTCAGGATCCGGCTGTTGCCAGCGGTCCGCTTTTGACAACAATCACTGATATGGCAGGATTTTTCTTCGTGCTCAGCCTTGCGGCGCTGATGATGCCGTGGCTGGTATGACCCAGATGGCCGAGCGCCCGAACCTGCCAAAAACGGAACGCCCACTACTGATCATTGGATGGATGGAGTATGTCGATCTGCCAGATATTGGTCTCGTGAACATAAAGGCCAAGATCGATACTGGCGCGCGCACCTCTGCCATTCATGCGAGCAATATCGAGACCTTCAAGAAAGATTGCGAAGACTGGGTGCGCTTTACAGCTCATGCGACGCAGGGTGGCGACGGTATCGGGATAGAGAGTCCGGTCCATTCCATCCGAAGCATCAAGAATACCAGCGGCGTGCCTCAGGAACGGATTGTCATCCGCACTAGGTTCCGACTGGCTCAACGGTCTTGGACGATCGACCTCTCGCTGACCGACCGAGGCAACATGACTTTTGGCCTGATTGTCGGACGCACGGCGCTCAAAAACCATTCCATCGCGGTACACACACGCCGCGCCCTGCTCACGCAGAAACGACCAAGCTAAAGCCGAAAGGCGGAAAGGGTTTTCCATGAAAATCGCAATGTTGGCACGTAACGCAAATCTCTACTCCCACAAGCGCTTGAAAGAAGCCGCTGAGGAACGGGGGCACCAGCTCGATATCATCAACACACTGCGCTGCTACATGAATATCGCGTCGCGCAGGCCCGAGGTCTATTACAATGACGGTGAAAAGCTTGAGGGCTACGATGCTGTTATTCCTCGCATCGGGGCTTCGGTTACCTTCTACGGCATGGCTGTTTTGCGCCAGTTTGAGATGCAAGGCGTTTATCCACTGAACGAGAGCGTCGCCATCGGGCGGTCTCGCGACAAGCTGCGGTCCATGCAGTTGCTGGCACGCGACGGTATTGGGTTGCCGGTCACGACTTTCGCCCACGATCCCAAACAAACCGACGAAGTCCTGAAATTGGCCGGTGGTGCACCGTTGGTGATCAAACTTCTTGAAGGCACGCAAGGCCTAGGCGTTGTGCTTGCTGATACGGACCGTTCGGCTCAATCGGTGATCGAGGCGTTCCGAGCGACAAATACCAACATCCTCGTGCAGGAATTTATCAAAGAGGCAGGCGGAACCGACATCCGTGCAATCGTCGTCGGGGGTAGAGTCATCGCGGCAATGAAACGAACCGGTGCTGAGGGCGAATTCCGCTCCAACCTGCACCGTGGCGGATCGGCCAATGTGATCAAACTCTCACCCGAAGAACGCTCAACTGCGGTCCGTTCGGCCAAAGCCATGGGGCTAAACGTCTGCGGCGTGGACATGCTGCGCGCCAACCACGGCCCAGTGGTGATGGAGGTGAATTCGTCGCCAGGCCTTGAAGGAGTCGAGAAAGCAACCGGTTTGGACATTGCAGGCAAGATCATCGAATACATTGAAAAGAATGCCAAGCCGGGCGCCACGAGAACCAAAGGTAAGGGGTGAATGCTGACGCACCCATCGGCAGGGTTTGACCTTGCCCATGGGGGCTTTGTCTGAACAAACACCTTACTTGGTTTAGGCGGCACACCTGTCATTCGTCTTTCTTACGAAGCTCCGAAATGCGGATATTCCTGCTTGGTGCGCGATCCGTTAATCTGAATTCGGAGCTTTGACGTGCTTTCGAACTCATGAGCTCGCAAGAAACGGATTTTCGTTGTCTTTGATCGGCTATTGCGGCGAGAACGTTGCTCTAATCGAGGATCACCTTTTTGTTCCAAAGCGCTTGCCCAACTTCACCCAGTTCTGATCTAGCGAGAACAAAAGCGCCCCCGTGCTGGCGCGTCCATTGGTTGACGTGCACGGCGTGCACGTGCTTCACTTAAATTTGGATGCAAAGGCGCAGACGGACCCCAAGGGATCATTTTGTGGTTTAGGATGCCAAGGCCTAAACTTGATCGGAGCCTGGATATCGTGACACCGGATACATTGGCTGCTCTCAACAGCGGCACCCATCCCTCACCCTTTGACGTTTTGGGCCCACATAAAATCGGGAACAAGCGATGGATCACGACATTTCAGCCCGCTGCAGTGGAGGTCATCGCAACTGTTGGCAAGAAGCAGACGATACTGCCGCGCCTTGAGGGGGATGTGTTCTCAGGTCCTGTAGCCGGGAAAACCTATACCCTGACAATGCGCTACGCGAATGGAACTGAGCAGACCACGCATGATCCTTTTGCCTTTGATCCGGTCCTGTCTGACTTTGATCGATATCTGATTGGCGAAGGGACCCATAAAGAACTTTGGCGAGTTCTCGGGGCGCATGTGACCAAACATCAAAAGGTCGATGGCGTTCATTTCGCGGTTTGGGCGCCCAACGCGCGGCGTGTCAGTGTCGTCGGGGATTTCAATCAGTGGGACGGCCGTCGCCACCCGATGCGGCCTGCAGGGCAGACTGGCGTTTGGGAAGTGTTCCTGCCGCAAGTGACGGATGGAGCCTTATACAAATACGAGATCATTGGTGCTGATGGATCAATGGCACTGAAAGCCGATCCAGTCGGGTTTGGGTCGCAGCACCCGCCCGAGAAAGCCTCTGTCGTGCGAGACATTGCTGGATATGGGTGGAAAGACAAGGCTTGGATGAAGGCAAGGGCTGCGCGTGCGGATCGTGCCAGTCCAATTTCCATCTATGAGGTGCATCTTGGGTCTTGGCGACGTCGCTACGACGATGGCGGAAGACCTCTGAGCTACCAAGAATTGGCGCGCGATCTTGTGAACTATGTCAAGTTCATGGGCTTCACTCATATCGAGCTGTTGCCAGTATCCGAGTTTCCATTTGACGGGTCGTGGGGCTACCAGCCCGTGGGACTGTTCGCTCCGACCATTCGGTTCGGCCCTCCGCATGAATTCCGCGATTTCGTTGAAGCCGCCCATGCGGCTGAGGTTGGTGTCTTGCTGGATTGGGTGCCAGGACATTTTCCAACCGATGATCACGGCCTCGCCAAGTTTGACGGCACAGCGCTCTATGAGCATGCCGACCCGCACGAGGGATTCCATCAGGATTGGAACACATTGATCCCCAATTACGGGCGGCGTGAGGTGAAGAACTACTTCGTGTCCAACGCCCTTTACTGGATCGAGGAATACCATCTCGATGGTCTGCGCGTGGATGCTGTGGCGTCGATGCTGTACCGGGACTATTCGCGCAAAGATGGCGAATGGGTGCCCAACAAAGACGGCGGACGCGAAAACTATGAAGCGATCGAGTTCCTGCAAGAGATGAACATCGCAGTGTACGGCGCGGACCCAAGCGTGATGACCGTGGCCGAGGAAAGCACGTCATTCCCTGCCGTGTCGCAGCCAGTACATTCAGGCGGACTTGGCTTTGGTTACAAGTGGAACATGGGCTGGATGAACGACACCCTGCGCTACATGGAAAAAGACCCCATTTATCGCCAGCATGATCACCACCTGATGACTTTCCCGATGGATTGGGCCTTCACCGAGAATTTTATCCTGCCGATCAGTCACGATGAAGTCGTGCATGGCAAAGGTTCTATGATCGAGAAAATGCCGGGCACCGAATGGGAGAAATATGCCAATTTGCGGGCCTACTATGCGTTCATGTGGACCCAGCCGGGCAAGAAATTGCTGTTCATGGGGTGCGAGTTTGCGCAGCCCGAAGAATGGGACCACAACGCTGAACTGAATTGGGGCGCGGCTGAACAACCTGCCAATAAGGGAATTCAGCAATTGGTGCGCGACCTGAACGCGCTCTATCGCGAGACGCCGGCGCTCTATGTGAAGGACTGCGTTTCTGACGGATTTGCATGGCTCAGCAACGACCCCTCGCAATCGACGATCGGGTTTGTGCGCCATGGCGCTAAGGGGGACGCCCCAGTTGTTGTTATGTGCAACTTTACACCGGTTGAGCGCCCGGGTTTTCGCGTTGGCGTGCCAAAGCAAGGCTTCTGGGAGGAGGCGCTAAACACCGACGCCGCGATCTACGGAGGTGGGAACCGAGGCAATCTAGGAGGCGGTCACACGGAAGACATAGCGGCCGACGGGCAAGCCCATTCAATGGTGCTAACCTTGCCGCCGCTCTCGGTGGTGGTGCTGCGCCTTCGGCGCAATCAATAGAAATTATAGGGGAGGACAGACAATGGCTACTAAGCGCTTAACACAAAGATCCATGGTTTTCGTGTTGGCCGGAGGGCGCGGGAGTCGTCTTAAGGAATTAACCGATCGTCGTGTGAAACCCGCTGTGCCGTTTGGCGGCAAAGCACGCATTATCGACTTTGCCCTGTCTAACGCGGTCAATTCTGGTATCCGCAAAATGGCGGTTGCAACGCAATACAAAGCCCACAGCCTGATCCGCCATACCCAACGCGGCTGGAATTTCTTTCGCGCAGAGCGCAACGAATTCTTAGACGTGCTGCCAGCGTCGCAACGCGGCGGGAATGAAAGCTGGTACAAAGGGACGGCGGATGCGGTGACCCAGAATATCGACATCGTCGACAGCTACGGCGTGGATTACGTGATCATTCTGGCAGGCGACCACATCTACAAGATGGACTATGAGATTATGCTGCGCCAGCATGTCGAAACCAAGGCCGACGTGACCGTCGGTTGCCTGACTGTGCCACGCATGGAAGCCGCAGCGTTTGGTGTCATGGACACCGACAAGGACGGGCGCATCACCAGCTTTCTGGAAAAACCAGCTGATCCGCCCGGTATGCCTGGGGATCCAGAAAACGCGTTGGCCTCGATGGGCATCTACGTGTTCGACTGGAAGTTCCTGCGCGATCTTTTGCTTAAAGATGCCGAGGATCCCGATTCAACCAATGATTTTGGCAACGACCTTATCCCAGAGATCGTTAAAGGCGGGAAGGCTATGGCCCACCGTTTTGATGAGAGCTGTGTTCGCGCTGAAGGTGCGCCCGCCTATTGGAAGGACGTGGGCACGGTTGATGCATTTTGGCAGGCGCATATCGATCTGACCAACTTCACGCCCGAATTAGATTTGTGGGATCGCGATTGGCCGATCTGGACCTACAACGAAAGCGTGCCGCCGGCGAAGTTTATCCACGACGAGCGAGACCGGCGCGGCATGGCGATTTCGTCGATGGTTTCAGGCGGGTGCATCATCTCTGGGACAGAAGTGCGAAATTCGTGCCTGTTCACCAATGTAAAGACCAACTCCTATGCTGTTCTGGATCATGCCGTTGTACTGCCAAATGTGACTGTTCATCGCTCGGCGCGTCTTCGGCAGGTTGTCGTCGATGGCGGCGTGGTTATTCCTGAGGGCCTTGTCGTAGGCGAAGACGCCAACGAAGACGCCAAATGGTTCCGTGTCACGGAACGTGGCACGACATTGATCACCCAAGATATGCTCAACAAGAGGGCTGCCGCCTTATGACAAAGGTTCTCTTCGTCGTGTCTGAATGTGCTCCGTTGATCAAGACGGGAGGCTTGGCAGATGTTGCCGGGGCACTACCAGCGGCGTTGGCGGCCTATGGCGATGAAGTGCGGGTGCTATTGCCGGGCTACAGGGCAGTCATAGGCAAGCTTGGCAAAACCAAGGTGATCCAAACCATCAAAGACCTGTTCGGCGGACCCGCAAAACTGCTTGGGTGCACAATTGCTGGGCTGGATCTGTTGGTGATCGATGCGCCGCATTTGTATGACCGCGATGGCGGCATTTATGGTGATGCGGTCGGTAAGGATTGGGGCGACAACCCAGAACGGTTCGCGGCGTTGTGCTTCGTGGCCGCAGAGATAGCGGAAAATGGAGCAGGCGTGTGGAAGCCGGACATTGTGCATGGGCATGACTGGCAAGCCGGGCTGACGCCAGAATATTTGCACTCGGCAGGCGTAAACGTGCCGTTCGTTTTTACCGTCCACAACATCGCGTTTCATGGGAATACTTCGGCAGAAAGAATAGCGTCCTTGAGACTGGACGCAGCAAGGTTCAATGCAGAGCATTTTGAGTTTTGGGGACAGGTGTCGGCTTTGAAGGCCGCACTCATGGGCGCGGACAAGATTACAACTGTTTCGCGCACCTACGCAGAAGAACTGCTAACGCCCGAATTTGGCATTGGCATGGACGGTGTGTTGCGGCACCGAAAATCGGACCTTTTCGGAATCGTTAATGGCATCGACAAGGATATCTGGAACCCCTCAACCGACCCCAACATCAAACCCTACAAGACTGCCGCGGGAAAGGCTGCGAACAAGAAAGCCCTGCAAAAGATTTTTGGGCTTGGCACATCAAGCGGCCCTTTGTGTGTGTTGGTATCGCGGCTGACAGAGCAAAAAGGCATTGATTTGCTGCTCGAGGCACTGCCGGAGTTGCTCAGTCGGGGTGGGCAGTTGGCGCTGCTGGGTTCAGGCGACCCAAGACTGGAAGTCGCGATGCTTGAGGCAGCCGCAGGGCATGAAAACGTCTCGGTCAAGATCGGCTATGACGAAGCTCTGTCCCACCAGATGATGGCGGGCGGCGACGTAATTTTGGTGCCATCGCGATTTGAGCCATGCGGTTTGACCCAACTTTATGGGTTGCGCTACGGCACCTTGCCCTTGGTCGCTTTGACCGGAGGGTTGGCGGACACTGTGATCAACGCATCGCCTGCGGCATTGGCCAGCAGCGTTGCCACGGGGCTGCAGTTCTTCCCTATCACATCTCAAGCGTTGGCGAACGCCTTTGCTCGGCTCGGCTCGCTTTATGAGCAACCGAAGGTCTGGAAGGCGATGCAGCGCAATGCGATGGCCCAATCGGTCGGGTGGGAAACCTCGGCGGCTGAGTACCACGCCATCTATGCTGGTCTAACATGAACTCAAAGCCCTTCCAAATTCGACCTGGGTTGCCGTTCCCCTTGGGGGCAACTGTCGATGCCGGTGGGGTGAACTTCGCTGTCTTTTCGCAGCACGCGACCAAGGTGATGTTGTGTTTGTTCGACGAGAACGGGGTTGAGCACCAAGTTGTGAAATTACCCGAACGCGAAGGCCATGTGTGGCACGGCTACCTACCGGGGCTGAAGGCCGGTCAACAATATGGGTACCGCATGGACGGGCCTTATGAGCCGAGCGAAGGACATAGGTTCAATCCGTTCAAACTTTTGATCGACCCGTATGCAAAGCGTCTAACCGGGCATCCAATATGGAACGATGCGTTGTTTGGGTACAAGTCGGGTCACAAGGACAAGGACCTGAGTTTCGACAAAGCCGACAGCGCGCCCTACATGCCCCGTTGCGTGGTGGTGGACCCGCATTTCGACTGGAGCGATACGCCGCGTCCGAACCATTTGCTGGAAAACTCGATGATCTACGAGGCCCATGTTAAGGGGCTGACAGCGGGTCGGAAGGATATCAAGAATGCGGGCAGCTACCTCGCCATGGCGTCTGATCCTATTCTGGAGCACCTCAACAATTTGGGTGTCACGGCAGTCGAGTTGTTGCCAGTGCAGGCGTTTCTGAACGAGAAATTTCTGCTGGACCGGGGGCTGACGAACTACTGGGGCTATATGACCTACGGGTTCTTCGCGCCGGACCCGCGGTATATGCAAGGCACCGATATTTCCGAGTTCCAGCAGATGGTGGAGCGGTTCCACTCGGCCGGGATCGAGGTCATTCTAGATGTGGTTTACAACCACACTGCCGAGGGGTCCGAGATGGGGCCGACGCTGATGTTTCGGGGGCTCGACAACGCAAGCTACTACCGACTTGCCGAGGATAAGCGATATTATATCGACGACGCAGGTTGCGGGAATACACTTGATTTCGAGAACCCTTTCGTAATCCGGCTGGTGATGGACTCGTTACGCTATTGGGTTGAGGTCATGCATGTCGACGGGTTCCGGTTTGATCTGTGCTCCGCCTTGGGGCGCACGCGTCACGGGTTCGAACGCGACGGGCCGTTCTTCCGTGCCATCGGGCAGGATCCAGTTTTGAACAAGGTGAAGCTCATCGCCGAGCCTTGGGACATTGGCCCTGGGGGCTATCAGCTCGGTGCTTATCCAGCGCCATTTGCCGAATGGAACGATAAGTTTCGTGACGATGTTCGGGGGTTTTGGCGCGGCGATCCTGGCAAAGTGTCCGACATCGCTGGACGACTGACCGGTTCGGCGCAGTTTTTTGATCATGATGGGCGCTCGGCCACGTCGTCATTGAATTTCTTGACCGCCCATGACGGCTTCACGCTGGAGGATACTGTCAGCTACTCCGAAAAGAACAATCTAGCGAACGGCGAAGACAACCGCGATGGGCATTCCAATAACCACTCGGACAATATGGGTGTTGAGGGCGCGACGGATAATGCAGAAATCATAGCCGCGCGTATCAGGCGCAAGCGAAACCTAATCGCCACGCTAATGCTGTCGCAAGGCACTCCGATGATGCTAGCAGGCGATGAGCTGAGCAATTCGCAAGGTGGCAACAACAACACCTATTGCCAAGACAACGAAATTGGGTGGGTCAACTGGCCTGACGAAGAAGATCCGTTTTTTACCTTCTGCCAACAAGCGATATCGTTTCGCCGAATGCATCCCCTGCTTAGGCAAAGACGTTTCCTACATTCGCGCCAACGTTTGGTAGACGGAGAACCAGATTTGTTCTGGCGGCGCACAAATGGCAAGCCGATGCGGCAAGACGATTGGGATGACCCGGGTTTGAATGTTCTGGTGGCCGAGATGCGCATGGCGTCAGGCTCCCCCGAGTATGTGCAGCGCGAAGGCGCGCTGCTGGTTGTGCTGAACCGAGGTGACGCGGTGGAGATCACCCCGCCCGCCTTGCCAGATGGGAGCGCGTGGGTGCGCCGTTTCGACACCAGCCAAGACGACGCTATCAAGGTGACAGCCGGGATGCACGTGGCGGCAGACGCTGTCGTCGTATTCTCGCATGAAACGCACGCCTGAAGGACTACAAAAAAGGGGAGGAGAGACTATGCCGATGCAAACAGTTCGCACGGATCCGATTGATGGCCAAAAACCCGGCACAAGCGGGTTGCGCAAGAAAACGGCCGTCTTCAAGAGGCCCCGCTACCTTGAAAACTATGTGCAGGCCATATTCGACGGTATTGGCGGCGTTCAGGGCAAAGTGCTCGTGGTGGGGGGCGATGGGCGCTTTTTCAACGACGATGCGATACAGATCATTTTGCGCATGGCGGCAGCCAATGGCGCGGCGAAGTGCATTGTAGGGAAGGGGGGTATCCTGTCGACGCCGGCGGTGTCCCACCTTATTCGACTACGTAGCGCGGACGGGGGCTTGATCCTGTCGGCAAGTCACAACCCGGGCGGGCCGGATGCGGATTTCGGCTTGAAGTATAACGGGCCAAATGGCGGCCCTGCGACAGAAGCTGTCACAGATAAGATATTCGCGCGCACGACGACTATTGAGATGTACCAGATCACGGCCTCTGGCGGTGTAGATATCAACACACTGGGCACACGTAGCCATGAAGATATGGAGGTCGAGATTGTCGACCCTGTCGAAGACTACGCGGCCCTGATGGAGACGATTTTCGACTTTGACAAGATCCGAGCGCTGTTTGCGGGTGGCTTCACCATGCGCTTCGACGCCATGCATGCGGTGACTGGCCCTTATGCGCACGAGATCCTTGAGGGCAAGCTGGGAGCCGCCAAGGGAACTGTGGTGAACGGAGTTCCGAGCCCTGATTTTGGTGGAGGGCATCCTGACCCGAACCCGATTTGGGCAAAGGAATTGATGGATGTGATGTACGGCGCAGATGCGCCCGATTTTGGTGCGGCCTCTGATGGTGATGGGGACCGCAATATGGTCGTAGGGCGGGGTGCATATGTTACGCCATCGGACAGCCTCGCAGTACTTTGCGCCAAAGCACACCTGGCGCCGGGCTATAAAGGCGGGCTGGCAGGGGTTGCGCGCTCAATGCCGACGTCGCGTGCGGTGGATAGGGTGGCCGAAAGCCTCGGCATTGGCTGCTACGAGACACCGACCGGCTGGAAGTTCTTCGGCAACCTGCTGGATGCAGGCAAGGTGACGCTTTGCGGCGAAGAAAGCGCTGGCACCGGGTCGGACCATGTTCGCGAAAAGGACGGGCTTTGGGCGGTTTTGCTGTGGCTAAACATTCTGGCAGAGACCAAACAATCGGTTGCAGATTTGATGGCAGATCTTTGGAAGTCCCACGGGCGATGCTATTACTCGCGCCACGATTATGAAGACGTCGATAGCGGCAAGGCCAATTCGATGGTCGAGGCATTGCGAGCCAAGCTGCCCTCACTTGCCGGAACGGCAATTGCGGGCCTGACCGTCGAGACTGCGGACGAGTTTGCATATGACGACCCTGTGGATGGATCCCATTCCGCCGGGCAGGGTCTGCGCATCGTATTCAAAGATGGCGCGCGCGCTGTATTCCGTCTGTCTGGCACTGGGACTGAAGGGGCAACGATCCGCATCTATCTGGAGCAGCTAGAGACCGCTGATGACAAGCTGCAAATGGAACCCGAAGTGGCGTTGGCAAGGGTGCGTGACGCCGCAATGGCGCTATCGGATTTGACTGCGATGACGGGTCGGGTTGAACCTGATGTGATTACCTGACATCAGATAGCTTCGCTGAGCAGTCAAAGGATATCAGGGATGAATGCTATGAATGATCTCTCTGCAGAAGCGCTGCGGATCCGTATCACTCAGCACCTGACCTACACGTTGGGCAAGGATAAACCACATGCGAGCCTTTACGATTGGCGCATGGCGGTGAGTTATTCCGTGCGTGATCTCATAATCGAACCTTGGTTTGCCGCGACGCGCAAAACCTACGAGGCGCAGGGCAAGCGCGTTTATTACCTTTCACTTGAATTTCTGATTGGTCGCATCCTTGGCGACGCAATGATGAATCTGGGCCTGTTTGAAACGGTGCAGGACGTTCTGGAGGGAGAGGGCGTTTCGCTGGCTGATGTGATCGAGGATGAACCCGATGCAGCACTTGGCAATGGTGGGCTGGGCCGGTTGGCCGCATGTTTCCTCGAAAGCATGTCGACACTCGCATGCCCTGCTTATGGCTATGGCATCCGCTACGAACACGGGCTGTTTCGCCAGTTGTTCGAAAGTGGTCGGCAGGTTGAGCATCCTGAAGACTGGCTGAACCAGCCGCACCCTTGGGAATTCGAACGCCCAGAGGCGCGCTATACCATCTCCTTCAAAGGTCATCTGGACGGCCAATCAGTCTGGCAGCCTTCCGAGACTGTATATGCCCGCGCCTACGATATGCCGGTCGTTGGGTGGCAAGGCAAATGGGCGAACACATTGCGCCTTTGGGGCGCGCATCCGACGGAACTCTTCGATCTGGAGCAGTTCAATTCGGGCGATCACACCGCGGCGGCTGCTCCGGAGGCCTTGGCGCGCACGCTATCACGGGTCCTTTACCCAGAGGACACGACGGACAGCGGCAAGGAATTGCGCTTGAAGCAGGAGTATTTCCTGACGTCCGCCGCATTGCAGGACATCCTCCGTCGGTTCCTTAGCGAGTATGACGATTTCGCGCAGTTGCCAGACAAGGTCGCCATCCAGATGAACGACACCCATCCAGCGTTGGCCGGGCCGGAGCTCATCCGCCTGTTGATGGACGAACATGGACTAGATTGGAACGCTGCCAAACGTATCGCGTTGGGCTGCTTGAACTACACCAACCACACCTTGCTGCCGGAGGCGCTGGAAACGTGGTCGACATGGCTCATGGGGCGCGTTTTGCCGCGTCATATGCAGATCATCGAACAGATCGACCAAGAGCACCGAGCGGCGACAAAATGTGCAGCTGATCTTGCGATTGTGAAGCACGATCAAGTGCATATGGGCACGCTGGCTTTCGTCATGGCATCCCATGTAAACGGAGTCTCGGCGCTGCACACTGACCTGATGAAGGAGACGGTCTTTTCCGGTTTGCACGGACTTTATCCTGCACGGGTTTTGAACCAAACCAATGGCGTCACACCGAGACGATGGTTGCGACTATCGAACCCTGCTTTGTCCAAAGTCTTGACCGACACAATTGGTGCCGGATGGGAAAGCGATTTGGCGCGCTTGTCCGAGCTGAACACTTTTGAGGATGACCGCGCCGTGCGGGACGCGATTGGAGCGGCCAAACGGCACAATAAACTCGCGCTGTCGAATTGGGCGTCGGACCGTTTGGGTATCACTCTGAACCCGGACGCCGTGTTCGACGTGCAGATCAAGCGTATGCATGAATACAAGCGCCAGCTTCTGAATGTGTTCGAAACCATCCACCGTTGGTCCGCCATTCGCTCCAACCCGGAAGCAGGCTGGACGCCCCGCGTCAAGATTTTCGGTGGCAAAGCCGCTCCGGGATATTTTGCGGCCAAAGAGATCATTCGTTTGATAAATGACGTGGCCAATGTTGTTAACAACGATCCGGTCGTGGGAGATCTGCTGAAGGTTGTCTACCCGGCCAACTATAACGTTTCGATGGCAGAACGGCTGATCCCAGCGACGGATCTATCGGAGCAAATTTCGACCGCAGGAAAAGAAGCGTCCGGCACCGGCAATATGAAATTCACGATGAACGGTGCGCTGACGATTGGCACGCTGGACGGGGCCAATGTGGAAATTCGCGAGCAGGTAGGTGCCGAGAATTTCTTCCTATTCGGAATGACCGCCGCCGAAGTCCGCGACCGCTACTTGATCGAGGGCCATGCCCGCACAGCGATATTGGACAGCCCAACTTTGCAAGATGTTTTGCAGATGATTGTCGAGGGACGGTTCAGCCCAGAAGATACCGATAGATACAATGGTCTTGTCGACGCGACTTGGAACCATGATCCGTTTCTGGTTGCTTCGGATTTTGACAGCTACCTTGCAGTACAGGCTGAAGTGGACCTTGCCTTCGCTGACGAGGACCATTGGAACAGGCTGGCGCTGCGCAACATCGCAGGGTCCGGTTATTTCTCGTCGGACCGCACGATCAAAGGTTACATGGCCGATATTTGGGACACAAGGAGCCTGCTTTAGACGGCTATCACGGTGAAATCCTTTCCATGGGAAAGATAGGCGAAGCCGTTTCCGTCTAAGGTCAATTTCGCCGCATCAAGTTTCGCAGCATTTCCATGCACCAGGTCTGCTTTTCCTTTGAGGTCAAAGTTTTGCGGCGTTACGGACAAATTGAATACGCAGGTTAGAGTTTCATCATTTGCCGTGCGAGTGAACGCCAAAACCGGCTCTGGCATCCGCAGAAACGTCGTCGATCCGCGGCTCAGTGCAGGACTTTTCTTGCGGCGCGCAATAGCATCCTTGTAACAGGCCAGAATGCTGCCATCGCCTTGGGTGTCAACGGCTTTTGCAGCTTGTGGGGCCTTGACGGGCAACCATGGCGTGCCTGTGGAGAAGCCGGCGTTCAGCGCCTCTTTTTCCCAAACCATCGGCGTTCGACAACCGTCGCGGCCTTTAACAGCGGGCCAGAACCGGATCGCAGGCGGGTCAGTGAGTTCCTCAAATACCAGCTCAGTTTCAGTCTGACCGAGTTCCTCACCTTGATAGATGCCGATCGTGCCCTCAAAAGACATGAGCATCGCGCAAGCAAGCCGCGCCATGGCATCTTCCGACACTGAGTATTCGGCCCAGCGGGTCACTTGGCGCGGCACGTCGTGGTTGCTGAAGGACCAGTAAGGGTGGCCGTCCGGTGCACCCCGCTGAAATCCTTCGATACAGTTCTGGAAGTGTTCGGCATTAAAATCAGGGCCCAACATCGCGAAGCTGTAGGCCATATGAAGTCGGCTGGTTCCTTCGGTATATTTGCCCATGATTTCGATGGACTTGTGGCCCATCTCGCCAACTTCGCCAACCATCATGATGTCGTCATACTGATCTGTGAGCGCCCGGAGCCGTTCGAGAAAGGCAATATTTTCAGGGCGTGTCTTGTTATAGATGTTGTTCTGCATCCCATACAGGTCGGTGGCCATAACTTGCGACTTGGCTTGGGCAGGCGGGTTTGAACGCAGTTTCTGGTCGTGGAAATAGTAGTTCACCGTGTCCAACCGGAAGCCGTCGAGCCCTAGGTCGAGCCAGAATTTGCAGGTCTCAAGGATCGCATCAACGACATCAGGGTTGTGAAAGTTCAAATCGGGCTGTGAGGCGAGAAAGTTGTGCAGGTAGTATTGGCCGCGTTGTGGGTCGAACTCCCAAGCAGGGCCGCCAAAATGGCTGTGCCAATTCGTCGGTGGCGATCCATCCGGTAGCGGGTCGGCCCAGACATACCAATCGGCTTTGTCATTGTCCCGACTCAGCCGGGATTGCCTGAACCAGTCGTGTTTTTCAGAGGTGTGAGACAGCACCTGATCGACGATGACTTTCAACCCGCGCGCATGTGCTTCGTTTATGAGAGTCTCGAAGGCCGCAAGATCGCCAAATAACGGGTCAACAGACAGATAATCGGACACGTCATAGCCCATATCCGCTTGCGGAGATTTAAAGATGGGCGACAGCCAGATGCAATCGACGCCAAGTTCCGCGATATAATCCAGACGGTTGGTGATGCCCATCAGGTCTCCGACCCCGTCGCCAGTACTGTCCTGATAGGATCGAGGATAGACCTGATAAATTACCGCACTGCGCCACCATTCGTTCATGGGTCTACTCCTTCTTTGCAGACACTCTATCAGTCAATGTTGTGACGGAAAGGGCTTGCGAACAGATTGGCTTGGTTTCTGTTCGCTCAAAGCGAAACCCATATTGCGATGGCCTTTAGAGCTTCCGAAAGAACCGAAAACTGTGTCCGTTGGAGGCCCTCAGAAAGGTCTCTATCGCGAGTTCAGAGACTTCGGATCGCAAAGAGCCGCTTTCCCCTGATCCGACGAGCTTGGACGCTCACGTCGGGCCGATTGAGTCCAGACTGCCAATCCCTGCGCTCATATTTGCGGCCGCCAACAGTGATCTTCGTCGTGCGCATGGACCTATGCTGCGGAGCTGGGTAGGATCGAGGACGGCGCCAATACGCGGCTTCATGTCTTCTTCGAGGTGATGCAACTAAACATGTCGCGCTCTTGCACTAAAGCCAGTGTCAAACTGAAGGATTTCCATGCCCAGCACCGACCTCCCCGAGTCCCCGGATTCCATTGACCTAGCCGACACTCGGACGGCATGGGCAGAGGACAGAACAATGCTAGCCAATGAGAGAACTTTCGCCGGATGGATGCGAACAGGGATGGCATGTATCGCGCTGGCGCTTGGATTGAAGGCCGTGTTTCAGGATACCCAATACCCGATGATTGCCAAGGCCGTGTCAGAGATATTCATTCTCGTAGGGATCATCATATTCTGGGCAGCCGTCACTAAATCCCGAAAAACACGGGCGCGCATGTCCGAGCATGACGTTGCTGCGCAATCCAACAATCAGATGCTCGTTCTGGCTTCAATCCTCACCATTGCCGCGATCGCGACAGGTGTCATTTTGTGGTTGCTCTAAACGGACGCAGCGCACCGCTAATGTCGTACCAAGAATCTTGTATCGGATCTGCTTGTATCAGCTGAGCGGGGCCCCATCGATGAACTCGGCTAAAGCTGGCGCGCGTGCCAAGCTCGCCTGAGACAAGAGTAACTCTTGATTATTCCGTTGCTTAGACAAGTTCCTCGGGCACGCCGGGCAGATTTCTACCAAATCGTCTAGGTGGACTCATGGGGTAAGGAAGTAGAAAGCCCCTGCGATCTGCGGGTGCCGCAGCAAGGTTTGCGATTGCGATGTCCCGGAGTCTGTCAAACGCTCCTTCAAGGTCAGCTGCGCCATTTTCTGCGGGTCCGCATAGCCAATGGTCAAAGCATCGCGATCGGAGTTTCGCCACATCCGCTTCGTGCGTGATTGCGACGCCGGCCTCGGTATCCCACCTCATGCTGCGTCCGTTCAAATTGGCCGAAGAGACAATTGCGAGATCATTATCGAAAATGGAAACCTTTGAGTGAACGTAAACAAGGTCGGCACCCTCCAGCGCGGCACGGTCTGTGGCGCTTGTGGACCGCGCTTGAGCAGCCGCGGCAACAAACAACCGCTGGCCGAAAGCAACGTTCATCTGGTCGATACACTTCGATTGCAGATACTCGCCGTAACGGGCGTCGCTGCGTTTTGAATTTTCGAATGCGACGTCATCCGGAGCTGCGGGTAAAACGAGTATGACTTTTAGTTCTGGGTTTGTGCGGGCCGCGTCGCATAATGCTGTCGCCAGGCGTCGATACCGAAAGAACTGCGTTTCGAAATAGATCAGCTTTCGTGCGGTTTTAAACGCCTCAAGATGCGCGTCCTCGATTTCGTGTAGTATTGTTTTGGGTGACATAAAAAACGGGGCAAGGGCACTCCGCTTGGTTGAATAGGTGCGCAGCAAATTTTTGGATGGCTGTTGCAGTGCTTTATCATCGCCTGAAGCGAATGCTGTCAGGTACGCGTGAGCTTCTCGCGCCACCGGGCCTTCCAACAAAACCTGAACGTCGTGCCACGTTTCTTCGCCGGCCTGATCGTGGGACAGCGTGTCGTAACGGCGCTCGTTCAAATCAAGCCCCCCGATATAGAGTTTTTCTGCGTCAAACACAGCAACCTTTTGGTGGTGGGTAGCTGGGCTTAGACTCGGCGGCGGAAAAATCCGAACGCGCAATGTGTCACCATCTTCGCGTATGAGAGACCGCAAGGCAGGCATGTTGGACAAGGTTCGTTCACGCTTTTCCGCAGTCATACCGCGCAATTCCCTGATGTGTTTGCGCAATTCGATATATGTCCGCGGCCACAGGAGGAATCGGGGCAGCAATCCGGCTTTGGCTGGGTGCAAGTTGGGCTGAACGTCAAGTAACGGGCTGTCACGGACCGCAGTGCGCAGGCGTTTCACCGAAAGATGCGTGGCGTGATGCAGATCGGAGCCAACGATAGGGTCGAAATCCGAGATGCGCAGAGTGATTTTGACACCTTTTTCGACCACGTGTCGGATCAGGTCCGCCCATGTGTCCCCTACAGCCCGCGCCTCGTCCGAGCGCAACCGAGTTGTGGGGTCGAAAACACGAAAGGAAGCAATGACTTCCTTTCGAGCATTGAGAAACGCCCGCTCAAACGCTGGATAGGCCTCGCTCGCCGTCAGAAAGTAGGTGGCGCCCGGAGCTTCGGCCATCAATAGTCCAACGCTTCATGTGAAAAGTCGGCAATCTTGAACGTGGCATTCACTGCGTATTCGGTTTCGGCGTCTTCAATAGTAATTTGGGCACCAAGCTGAATCGAGAAAGAGCGAATGAGCTTCGATCCCAAGCCAGTCTGACCATCTTCGTCCGTATCAAGCAGGATCGCGCCCTTCGAGTTTACGACGCGAAGTAATGCCTCTGCTTCGCCGATCTTGGCGAATGTTATGTCAATCGTGGGGCGACCTTTGGTCGGGGTGCCGACGTACTTCAACGCATTGGTCACAGCTTCCGACGTCAACAACGCAAGCGGCACGGCTTGATCGGGATAAAGAGTGATATCCGCTATGTCCCGAGTGATCTTGATGTCAGTCCCCGGCGCGACCCCGACCGAGATCATTTGCCCAACGACATCCGAAAGCATGTTGCCGGCATTGATATGATTAAGGTTGTCAGTCTGGTATAGATTGCGGTGAACGGCCGACAGTCCAAGGATGCGGTCCTGCAAGCGTCTCAACACCGACTTTGTCTCTGACGATTTGGCCTTCCTCATGTGCATGTTCATGATTGAAGAGATGAGTTGCAGGTTGTTTTTGACGCGGTGGTGAACCTCCTTGAGCAAGATGTTCTTCTCGCGCACGGCTTCTTCCATGCTGGCTTCGTCCTGCAATAGAGATTGGGCCATATAAATGAAGTCATCCTCCATTTCGCGCAGTTCCCGAGCCATCGCCGGACGGGAGGATTGGGCGTCGTCTGGGACTCTTCGTTCCTTGGCGAACAGGCCCATCTGTTTGCGCAAACGTTTGATATGGCTCAGCACCAGCCCGTTGAGCGACATGTAAGCGACCACCAAACTGGCAAGCCACATCAGCAAAGGGAACAAACTGGCAGGACCATAGAATGTGGCCGCCTCGATGATCTCGGACGTTCCATCCCAAATGCTAAGCGCGTAAACGCGGTTCTCCAAAATCGGTGTAACGGTATAAATCCGCTTGTGGTCGTTGTCTTCGAACTCTCGAAAGGCGATCGAGCCTGATCCAGTCAGTGCTTTCAGGCTGCGGTCATGTGGCAGGCGGTCTTCCACGGTTTCTAGGTCAAGACTTGAGGTTAGGACCTCACCTTCGGTGTTGAAGGTTACGATCTCTAACGGGGCCAAATTCGTGTCGGTGACGTTATCGCTCTCTACGCCTGTGTGAGGGATGGAGATGACGACGTACCCGTCAAATACGTCGTCCTTGAAGTATGGGTGAAGCACGACGATCACGGATTCTCCGGAGACGCGTCCGTTCGAACGCACGATCAGGAAGGGTTCTTGCTCTTCGAGCATCCGTTTGAACACAGGGTTGCTCGAGAAGTCGAATGCTCGACCTGCTGAGCTGCATGTCATTTGGCCCTTCGCGTCCGGAAAGCCGATCAACGAAAAACGTGGGGTTTTCCGCAGATAGTCTGACAAGAGATCGAAGCAGGCCTCTGGATCATCCCTTACCGCCGGCAACACGGCTGAAAGCGCCTCCGCGGCACCCACCGCACCTTGGATCAACTCGCGTTCCTGCGTGGCTGCAAGGTCAGTCCACGCAATCAACGACAACTCCAGCCTGTTCTGCGCTTCTTGGGTGACCACGCGGCTTTGATTGACGGCGATCAGCCCAATTGGAAGCAAAGCGAGGCTTAGAAAGAACACCACTCGAAACGCGAGTGTGTCGACCTTGTCTCGGAATTTTCGAAGAGTCACGCGAGGTGCCTTTGCTATACCGGCGAGGAGCCATTGGCCGTCAGAACAGCCATTGTTGCATTGTCTGTTAGCTCCAGCGCGTCGTTATCATCCAATTTCAGCAAAATGGCCAGTTGAGCCCTGCCTCTGTTGACCCGGCTTTTGATGGTGCCGACAGCCACGCCACATGTCTCCGCCGCTTCCTCGTATGAGAAACCAGAGGCGCCGACGAGAATGAGCGCCTCCCGTTGCTCGTCGTTCAGCTTTGCGAAGGCCGCTTTAAAGTCGGTCATCTGCAAGGCGCCGTCATGGGAGGGTTTGACCGCAAGTGTCTCGGTGAAGATGCCCTCCCCGTCAGAGACCTCGCGGTTGAGTTTGCGTCTGCTGGAATAAAAGGTGTTGCGCAAAATCGTGAACAGCCAAGCACGCATATTCGTCCCGGCCTGAAATTTCTCGATGTTGGTCCATGCTTTAACGATGGTGTCTTGCACCATGTCGTCAGCGGTAGACGAGTTGCGCGTAAGGCTCATGGCGAACGCCCTCAGTGCTGGCAAATGCTCTACCAGCTCGTCGCGTGGGTCAGAACTGCTCATCGGTTGGCGTCCGAGCTGTCTGGCGTATCGCCAGACTTCAGCTGCGCCAGAAGCTCTTTAAACCGATCGGGTAACTCTTCGTTGACCACCTCCTCATACACGCGCTTCAGATTCTCGTCGATCTGCTGCGCGCCTGGTATCTTTTTCTCGTCGCTCGCCATGAGTCACCACGTCCTTGAATAAAATTTACACATTTTTCGGAACCAAACGCGCAAACCATGCGTTAGGTTCCGAAAAAACTTTGAATAAGGTAATCAAATGTCTGACAGCATGGATAGATCAATCAGTATCGGAGAGCACCTCCCGTTCTTGCGGCGCTACAGCCGCGCTTTGACCGGCAGCCAGAGCAGCGGCGACGCGTATGCGATGGCGACCCTTGAGGCCATCTTGCATGATCCAAGTGGTTATGACGAAACGAGCGACCCGCGTGTTGGCTTGTTCAAAGTCTTCCACGGGATCTGGTCGAGCTCCGGCGCGCCTGTAGAGGTTGAGGAGATCGGGCTGCATGCCGCCGCGCAGGGTCATCTGGCGAAACTGACTGCGAACACCCGCGAGGCGTTGCTGCTCAACACCATTGAGGGACTGAGCTTTGAGCAAGTGGCCGAGGTCATGGGCGTCGCTCAGGCCGAAGCGGAAGAGCTGGTAATCATTGCCAACCGCGAAATGTTGGCGAGTGTCACAGGTCGAGTGATGATCATCGAAGACGAGCCGATCATTGCCGACGATATCGAGGCGATCGTCGAGCAGTTGGGCCATGAAGTGGTGGGCATCGCCCGCACACGTGGCGAAGCCGTTAAGTTAGGAAAAGAAGAACAGCCAGATCTAATACTCGCTGACATCCAGCTTGCGGATAACTCCTCAGGGATCGACGCAGTGAACGATCTGATTGCCGAGCTTGGAGAAATGCCGGTCATCTTTATCACGGCGTTCCCAGAGCGGCTTTTGACGGGCGAAAAGCACGAACCAGCTTTCCTGATCACTAAGCCGTTTAGCGACGAGCAAGTCCGATCTGCTGTGAGCCAAGCGATGTTCTTTTCTTCAACACAGACCCTTAAGGCCTGATCACTACCGAAAGCCCCGCCAATCTTTGGCGGGGCCTTCTCATCCTAACTGGCCGAAAGCGCCTTAAGCATCCAAGCTGCCTTCTCATGAAAAGCGGACCGCTCGGTCGCTAGATCTTCGGTGACCGGATCGTTGTTTTTTCCAGCGATCTCAATCAATGCGTGAAGGCGGTGCGCGACGCGCTCGTGATCTGCGCTCAGGTCCTCGCACATTTCGCCCGCGCTCGGCGTCTTTTCCAAGTCATTGATCACGGAGTTTTCCGTGATTTCACTCATAGACATGGGGGCCAACTGACCAAGCGCGCGTATGCGCTCTGCCAGCTCGTCTGCGGCTGAAAACATGTTCTCGTACTGCTCTTCTGTCAGATTGTGCAGCGCAAAGAACAGCGGACCCTCCACATTCCAATGATAGGTGTGGGTCTTGAAGGTCAGGCGGTAGGTGTCCGCCAGCACATCACGCAAGCCCTTGGCGACGGAAACTGCGCTTGTGACGCCGCTGTGGACTTCGGAGTTTTCGGGGACAACTTTAAGGGGCTCAGTCACGGGTAGTCCTTTCTGGTAGGGTCAAGTTCAGGCGACTTTTTGCGTGCTCATACCTTGCGGACAAGCCGTACGATCAAGGTCAGCACGAACAGAACGAGGAAGACGAAGAACAAGATTTGTGCGATGCCAGCGGATGCGCTGGCGATTCCGCCAAAGCCGAAAACACCAGCGATGATCGCAACGATAAAGAAGACGAGGGCCCAGTGTAGCATTGTATTTTCCTTTCGAGATGTGAATTGCGATGAGGTCGCATTTGATACCCTATCAACCCCCCATCATGGGGCGGGTTCCGAAAGAAATATTTTGATTATCGCGGAACGCTCTGCGCGGCCGTGCGTTTGTTGTCGAACGTATCTAGAATGAAAGGACGTCTGAAATGGCACGCGCAACAGCAAAACTCGAAGAAATTTCAACCCCGAACTCCGAGGATGTCGCCGCCCAACTGGCGACACTGAAATCCGACTTGATCGGGCTTACCGAAATCATAGCCGAAATGAGCAAAGGAAAGGCGGGCGAGATATCCGAGGTCGCAAAGGCCAAGGCCGAAGCTGCCCGCGCAAGCGGAGCTGAGCAATACGAGAAAGCCAAAGAACGCGCCGCGGATCTTCAAAACCAAGCGAATGATTTTGTAATCAAGCAACCTGCAACGTCACTCGCAATCGCTGCGGGCGCCGGGTTCCTGATCGGTTTTCTGAGCAACCGTCGTTAAGATGTTCAAAACTCTTGAATACAAAGCAAAGTCGGCTGCGCGAGGGTTCGCGCTGTCGGCTTTCGGCGGACTCATGCTAGCAGTTGGTGTTGCTTTCCTGACTGTTGCGGCGTGGATCTACTTGACCGCGCTGGCGGATACGTTGACCGCGGCCACCGCGATCGGACTGACCTACGTGGGGATCGGATTTGTTGTTATGGCACTGGCTGGGTCCCGCAAGCAGGCGGATGAAAGCCATGGAACAGTTCATGCGCATCAGCAGCAGTCGTCGCCGCCCTTGATGCAGGCCTTTTTGCAGGGCATGCAGGCCGGTGCTACTGCGCAACGTCGCTAAACGTCGAGAGAGCCTGCGTCAGCGACTCTGTCGTGAACGGCGCTTTAAGATAGCGACAGTGCAACACTGAACCGGGCTCGGCGCTAACTTCCTGATCAATGATGATCATGCGGGACTGCGTGCTTGAGACAGCGTCTCCAAGGCCTGACGAAATCACGAGGTCGGCGGAACTGCTGACCACAACCGTTGCTGTCGACAGCGTGGTGGTCAGAATTGCTACAGCGTCATCCAAAGTCTCCACCAACCTCACGGATGCGCCATCATCGTAGTCCGCGATGATCTCCTGAAGATCGATTGCCACCAACGGGTCGCGTTCAACCACAACGTAAATGTGCTTCATGTTTCAGCATCCTCGAAAGCATACTGTCTGGATCAATTTCAAATAACGCGCATTAAACTATGACATAGCAATGGGGAAGAAGTCGCATGGTGATCAAGTGCCAAAATTGTCCGCTACGCGGGAAAGATCTGTTCGTCGAGCTCTCCTCTGACGAAGTAAAATTCATGGAGAAATTCAAATCAGGTGAGCTGAAAATCGACGCGGGCACACCGCTTTTGATGGAAGGATCCAATAGCCCGCAGCTCTTTACTGCTTTGAGGGGCATGGGCTTGCGTTACAAACTATTGCCTGACGGCCAGCGCCAGGTGATCAATTTCGTGTTCCCCGGTGACTTTATCGGATTGCAAGCGGGAGTAATGGGGGAAATGGGTCACTCCGTCGAGGCCACAACACAGATGACTCTATGCGTTTTCGATCGCAGCGAGTTCTGGAACTTTTTTCGCGCCCACCCAGGCCGGGCGTTCGATTTGACATGGATGGCTGCTGTCGAGGAACACTTCTTGGGCGAGGCGATGGCATCTGTGGGTCAACGCAGTGCTCTTGAAGCCATAGCGTGGGCGCTGGTGCGGATATTCCAGCGTGGCAATGCGCTTGGGCTTGTGAATGGCAACACGATGCCGTTGCCCTATCGGCAACAAGACATGGCTGACGCGTTGGGCCTTTCTTTGGTCCACACAAACAAAACGCTCGCAAAGCTGAGGGATCGTCAACTGGCAAGCTGGATGGGGGGCGATCTGCAAATTAACAATATAGCCAAACTGGCAGAGTTGGCCAAAATGGAGGTTGAGGAAACCCCGAAGAGACCCATTATGTGAAAGAGGCGAACCTCACAGGCCCAAGCGCAAAAAAAAAGCCGCCCTAATTGCTTGGGCGGCTTTGGTTGTTTCAATTCAATCGTGTTTAAGCGTGGCGCGCCGAGGAGCGGGGCCCGGCAAAGAACCAGATGATAAAGCCAAGGATCGGCAGCAGGACAACGAGTAGTGTCCAGCCCACCTTTGCTCCCGTGCTGGCGCGCGATCCAATAATCGAAACGATCGCCCAAAGGTCGAGGACGAGGACGATGAGGCCGCCTATACCAGAAACTTCTAACATGTCATTTCTCCGTTTATTGCTTATGGCTCCAAACGCACGAGCCAAGGTTTGGTTCCAAACTGGTCGCGTTGTGGATTCCGTCCCGACCAGCGAATGATGCTCAAGTAGGGTCAGGTTACAGATCTTCTTGCACGTCTCGCGCTGTGTCGCTGACGACCTGTCCTGCTGTGCTGATGTCGCGCCCTGCGCCATCAATGGTTTCGCAAGCGGCCAGCGCTCCGAAAGCAAAAACGGCAGCAATCTTGATGATGTTCATGACTAGAATCCTTTCAATGTTCGCAGCCCAACGACAAAGAGGCAGCATCGGTTCCATAAGTTGAGATGGAACCAATTTCGCTATGGCACGTTGAGACAGCACTTCCGAAAGCTAACTCAACCAATAGAGGGATCAGAACCATGAACAGAATCATTTACATCGTAGGCCTTGTTGTCGTCGTCCTCGCCATCCTGTCTTTCATAGGCTTGCGGTAGTCGACTTTCTTGAGGGGGCGCTCAATGGACGATGACCTGAAGTCGATCCGCAGAAGCTTGGTGCTTCTTAGCGTGCTGGCCGTCTTCGTCGTTGCTTACTTCGCGCGCGAGCTGGTTCTGCCAGTCATGTTGGGCGCCCTGATCGCGCTGACCCTCAGTCCCGCAAACCGTGCGCTCCAGCGCATCGGAATGTCCGCTGGGATCGGGGCGGCGTTGCTCATGACCGGCGCGACGTTGGCCATTGCACTGGCGGTTTTCTTTGCCAGCGGGACAATCAGCGAGTGGACCAGTGACGCCCCAGCCATTGCCAAGCAACTTCGTCAGAAACTAAGCGGAGTGAACGAGGCGCTGGAGGTCGTTAAAAAGGCGTCCAAGGACATCGAAGAGATGGCCGGAGATACGTCTGACATAAGTCAGCCCGTCGTCGTCCAGCCGCCCACCTTGCTAAACTCTGCCGTGACGATTGCGGCAAGTACCCTTACGACAATCGGCGTCGCACTGATTTTGGCGCTCTTTTTACTTGCTTCGGGTGATCTGTTTTACCGTAAGCTCATCGCCGCCTTCACGTCACTAGGCGACAAAAAGCGCGCGCTGAGCACGGTGTATGACATCGAGCGGCAGGTTTCGGTCTATCTTTTGACAATCACGCTTATCAACGCCGCCCTTGGCCTTAGTGTTACGCTTGCTTTGTGGGCGCTAGGGCTGGAATACGCATATGTTTGGGGAATTGTTGCGTTTCTCCTGAATTATCTCCCCGTGCTGGGCGGGATCATCGGAACGCTACTTGTCGCAGCATATGCAATCGTGACTTTCGATAGCCTCAGTTATGCCCTGCTGGCGCCCTTGACCTATCAGGTTTTGACGTCCTCAGAAGCGCAGTTCGTCACGCCTTACATTGTCGGTCGACGGATGGAGCTGAACATCGTGGCGGTTTTCCTGACAGTTGTGCTGTGGGGGTGGTTGTGGGGTATCGCAGGCGCAATTGTCGCGGTTCCATTCCTGCTCGTCTTCAAGGTCGTGTGTGACCACGTAGAGAGTTTGAAAACATTCGGCACGTTCTTGTCACCTACCGATCAATCGACAGGGGTGGCAAATAACAGTTAGCGATATGCAAAATATTGCCCAGTGACGCCTGACATCCCGAGGAAGCTGAGAGCATATAGCAGGTGAGTTGCAACTTTAGCTGCAACGAGAATGCCGATGAAAGCTCCGAAATGCTTCGTTTACCTCACACGGTTTAATCGCGTGGGGCTTTAGTCGTTCCGACCTTAAGCATTTGTTTTATAATATTTTTGTTCGAAATTTCAGGAACTTTTGTCCAGTAGAATAGTTGTGTTCCCAGAGCGTCTCAGCATGGACGCGTAATCAGAAAGGAACAGAATATGAAACATTTTCTTACTTCAACCGCCGCCGCTTTGGTCTTGAGCACCGCAGCCTTTGCAGACGGTCATATGGCCGCATTCAATGCGCTGAAATTTGACGAAAGCGTCAACCTGAATGCATCTGAGCTAATCGGAATGCGCGTCTACGCGACCGAGGCCGATATCAACAACGATACCCCAGTCGCCGCAGATGGCGAGAAGGAATGGGACGACATCGGCGAGATCAACGAGATCGTTCTTACCCGTGGGGGTGACGTTCAGGCCATCATCGTAGGTGTCGGTGGATTCGTCGGCATCGGTGAAAAAGATGTTGCCATTGACATGTCGCAGCTGAAATTCGTGAGCGACGGCGAAGATGCAGATGACTACTTCCTGGTGGTTAGTGCAAGCGCTGCGGGCGTGAAAGAAGCTCCAACCTACGAGGGAGCAATGGCGGGCCACTCCACTGATGCTTCCATGGATCGCCCGATGTTCACGGCTCCGACCATGACGCGTGAAGGTTACGCGAACGTCGAGCGTGACGACCTGACAACCGAAGATCTGACAGGCGCGCGAGTGTATGGTCCGAATGACGAAGACATCGGTGAGGTGAGCATGTTGCTGCTGACCGACGACGGCAAGCTGGATCGTGCAGTCATCGACGTGGGCGGGTTCCTTGGCTTGGGTGAACGCTCTGTAGCCGTAACACTGGACGAGCTACAAATCGTCCGCTCTGCCGAGGAGGACACTGTGCGCGTCTATATTGATGCGACCCAAGAGGCGCTCGAACAGCAGCCTGCGTACGACGGCTAAAACGCAAAGAGGGGCGGGACGAGTTCCGCCCCTTTTTCCAAATCCTCGGCAGCTCAGTGACAAGACCGGACCATAGGTGCGGTCGACTAGGCAGCGCCACCGCCGCGCGACGACCTCGCGATGGCAATTTCATAAGGAGTTAAGACAATGGAATATGGACTTCTGGGCCTCGTGGTCCTGATCGCAAACGTTTATGCAATCATCCAGATCATCTCGAGCGGAGCCTCAACGGGAACCAAAGTGCTTTGGACGTTGCTGGTGCTGGTATTGCCAGTCGTAGGCGTTATTGCGTGGCTGATCGCTGGTCCGCGCGGCGGCACAGCGTCCGTTTGACGCTACAACGCGCACAGTCGCCTTTCGCTGATCAGTTCAGTCGGGGCGACTGTCGTCTTCGGATGAGCAGTCTTGCCTCTAAGCTCGTTCAAAAGCGATTTCAGACTTCGCTGACCTGTCCGACCGCCAACACAGCGCCCGTGGGTGCACCTGTGGTTGAGCCCCCATCAGGTTCGTCAGAGATTGCGAGAACCGCTTCCCCCAAAGAAGCCCGAAGTGCTTCTGGAAGCTCGATTTCGCTGCTTTCATCGTCAGTCAGAACCCCAAGAGATACCGGCGCGTTGTCGCCAACGATTGCCCAAAGCTCAAAGTCGCGGCCTCCAGCGGCTTGGCCGGCTGTCCGGGTCAAACGCAAATCGCCGGTTGCGCTGTCATACACAGCCAAAACGCGCAGGCTGTCGTCTTCTGCGGCAATCTCGCTCACGAACATCTGACCTGCGGTAGGGACTTCAGGGACTGGCTGTATAACGAGCATCACAGCCATAACGGCTGCAGCTGCAGTAGCGGTGAGTGAAATTCCTTGCCACAAACCAAGCCGCGCCCAGATCGAGGCGGGTTTCTCGGGCGCCCCGAACAGGTCAGCCGTCAGCCGCGCCTTCAACGCCTTGGGAGGCGCGACAGAGGCAAACTCGTCAGCGAGAGGTTCGAAATGCGCCACCCATTCAGCGACATCATTCTCTAGGTCACGGTCTTCGGCAAGGCGTGACTCAAAGGCGCGTTCGTCTTCGGGACTCATCAAGCGCAGAACGTACTCTGCGGCGAGGGCGCGGCTCTCTTCTTCTGGGGTCAGATCATCTGTCATTGGGTCATGCATTCCCGCAAAGCCAAAAGTGAGCGGCGCAGCCATGTGCGCATCGTGTTCAGCGGAACGTCAAATTTCGCCGCAAGATCGGCGTAGCTTTCCCCCTCCAGATAGGCACCGCGAACGGCTGCACGGCGGTCGCCCGGCAACTCTTCCAAGCACCCGACGATACGTCTCGCCTCGGACCCTGCCACGGCGGATTGCTCGGGCGTAGGTCCGGGTGCCGCCATGCGATCCTCGACATCGGCGATGTCGGAGGTCTGCTTGGTGGCCCGCAGCCTATCAATGGCTGTGTTTCGGGCAATTGTAATTAGCCAGGTCATCGGGCTCATTCCATTGCTTGCGTATCTATCTGCGTAGCGCCAAACCTTCATGTATGTCTCTTGCAGAACATCCTCGGCATTGGCGGTATTGTTCAACACACGCAGCGCCACCCCGAAAAGTTTCGCGGAAGTTGCATCATAGAGTTGAGAAAACGCAGTTCGGTCCCCGAGGGCGACCCGCGATATCATGCGATCAATGTCAGATGGTGTCGTCATATCATTCCAATTCGGTGCCTATGCACTGCTAAGGAATACTGACCTGCATACTCAGTAAGTCAAAGGCTTATCCGCACTCTGCACGTTATTTCGATATCGCTGAAACTTTTGCGAGGCATGGGACGTGAGTTCTATCGGGGCTGGAAAACAAACATGGAGTTTGATGATGAAACAGCTTTTGATCCGCCTTTCAAAGCCCTTGAACAGGTCTGACTTTCCGGAGTCTGTTGCGCGTGCTGACAGCAAACTGTCGCTATCCCGTAGTGAGATCGAGACGCTATTTGCACGCGAGCTTGGGCGGCTGGCATAGTCTCGCGCACCTTGTGGGCGCTGTCGTATAGAAAAAATCTTCGCCACTCGCACGAAAGTTTGAAACTTTCCCGTTTTGGCCTTCGTGACTGAAAGGATGGCTGCAAAACGCAGCCTGAACACAACGGAGAAATATGATATGAAACAGTTGATCCTTGCAGCCGCCCTGTCACTTACAGCGACCGCCACATTCGCAGATGGCCACGCTGCACCGATGGTCATGGCCGCCGACCAATCTGTCGCAAATGGTATCGTCAGCGCCGACAAGATCATGGCTGGCGAAAACGGCTGGCTGGTCGTTCACCGCACTGACGCTGCAATGAAGCCTGGCCCTGTTGTTGGCTACGCTCCAATTCGTGCAGGCGAGACATCTGACGTCGCAGCGATCCTGACCGAAGAGGTCAAACCAGGCGAAATGCTGATGCTGATGGTTCACTCCGAAGCGGGCGGGATGGCTACCGGTGTCTTCGAATACACGCTGGGTGCCAAGGAAGACGGCCCGATCAAGCCCGATGGCAAGCTGGTGATGACCGTTATCACCGCACAGGAGTAACGCACAAACGCGTAAGGAAATGTGAGGGGCGGCCCGCAAGCCGGGCTGCCCTTTTTCGCCTTGGGCAAAGTGGTGAATATGGTGGTGTTCGAAAGACAACTTGCATCTGCCGTAGCGTAAACAAACCCGCAACTCAGCTAGACGTCTCAGGACCTAAGAGGCGACGTTGCGTAACCACACAGAAAATGCGCTCGTTCTGAACATTGCCAGCGCCCACTTGCGCCAGAGATTTCAGCCTTTGGGGTCAAATCCTACAGGAGTTCGCTGAATCAGTAACATGACGCTGTATGAACGTCGAAAGTGTAATTGTTTAATAAAAATAATAAGTTGCGGATTCTCTAAGAGACTCTTGTGCGATTATATGAAGGGTCAGTGCGCTCCGCAGTACGAATTCCTTCGTTAGAATGGCATGTCGAGCGTGGCGCTTTTAAACTACATCAGTCAGCCGGATCCGTGACATATTTTAGCCATTATTGTTGCCAATTCTTCAACAATGTAAGATGCAGTTGATAGGAGATTTATTATGTCGCGTATTTGGGTTTTGGGGCTTGCTGCGGTGCTTGCAATTGCTGCGATTAAGACCTTCGTCGTTGTGAGATTCGTCTTGCGGCCCGAGCAAATCGATCAGGCTTTAGTGTCCGGCCTTTTCGCGCTCTTCTTCGGACTAACGGCGGCGGTCGCCTACTTCAGCTTCACCCAGTTGCGCGCCTATCTGGACCGCCAGCGCAAAGAAAAACTGGCGCCAGGTGTGAGTGAGCCAGTTGCTAAAGAAACCGTCATTTTGCGAAATGCTCGCGATTGGGGACTGTCGCAGGCCGAAGCGGACGTTGCCATTTTCGTTGTGAAAGGGTTCTCCAACAGCGAGATCGCCGAAATGCGCGGTTGTGCAGTTGCGACAGTCAAATCACAGCTTGGAAAAATCTATCAGAAATCCGGGTTGGAATCGCGGTATCAGCTAATCGCGTTCGTAACGGATGAAGTCTGCGCGATGGTAAAAGAGCCCGAGGACGACAATGTGCAGCGGTCGACACAGGCCTCCTTGCCGCTGGCGGGCCGTATGCCTCGCGCATCGTAAGAGCATTGTTAAACCTTACGTGATCCGAAAAAGGGTCGGCCTCATCAGGCCGGTCCTTTTGCTTTCGTTATCCCTGCGCGGGACGCGCCGAATTTCGTCAAAGCGCTAAACGAATGGGTTCACAGTGATGTCCTGTCAGACTCAATTCCCCTGCGCCAAGCGACACGCCTAGATCCGACAATACTGCATCCAACACCCCGTCTACGGGTGTCGTTGCTGCTAAGAGCAGTTGCGCCGGAAGCGTCTGCAAAAGACTAGATACGACAGGGCCAGCGAGGTCGCCTATTAGGTCATCTTGCCCAGGTTTTACGCGAAACACAGTATTCTCGGGGGACAGCAAGTCGCCCACAGCGCTCGACAACAGGTTGCCTGATCCGAAAGTCTTTGTCGTCGCGCCACGGGAGATTTCATCTTGCGTGAAAGTAATCACGTCTGTCCGCGATTGACCGACGGCGACATGCGAACGGGCCTGAATGGTGATGCCAGAGATCGTGATGTCTGGCAGAAGCGGCAGATCGATAACGACGGAGACGTCCAACACGTCCGCAAACTCTAGCTCCTGCGGGTCGATTGCTCCAACTTGGCCGTCGGGGAGCGTGCCAAGATACAGAGCTGCGACGGAGGTTCCGTTGGCAGGATTCAAGGCAGAGTGTGCAGTCGAGAAAGAAGCTGCGATGTCGTTCGGCATGGCAATGTTGCAGCTCAGTTCCTCCAGCGTCGCCGATGATCCAGCCATCTCGGTGTAGATCGGCAAGTTGAGCTTCGCGACCTTAACTGTTGCGCCAAGACCGCTCAGAAGGTTGGGCTCTAACGTTAAATCCGTGCTTAGGCGTACGGCAGCACGGTGCAGTTGAACGCCTTCCTCGCCAAGTGCGATCCAGCCAGATTGCGCAGGTGGCTCTCCAGCGGTCAGCGAGGCCTCCAGGTCGATGACGCCGGTAACGGCGACATTGGTGTCGAGGGTCAGGGCCTGGCCGGGTACCTCAACCGCTACAAGTGCGCGGATCACATCCAAGGCCGATATCTCGATCTCGCCCAAAAACTCGGTTGCGGTCAGGCCAAGGTCGGTGTCGATGCCGCCGATCAGATCAGCGATTGCAACGGGCGCACTACCTGCGGCACCAGACAGAGCCCCAAGGCGGTTAGCGGCACCGGCGGGCAGTACCGATTGAAGCGCTGCAAGAATTTCACCAGCGGTGGTGCTCGCGTTCAATATCACTGCAGGATTACGGCTGTCTGAGCCGATTTGCGTATCCAAGGCCTCTAGAAGCGAACCAAGATCAATTTTTGCGTCGGCGAGCGCTTGCATGTCGCCTGCACTCAGCTCTGCGGATGCGCCGTAACTTGTGGTTAAGGCTTGGTTCAGGCCCGCGGTGTCGAGGGACGCAATATGGCTGTCCAACTCGAAACTCGCCGCGCCTGTGCGAGTGGCAAGAGCAGTACGCGCGAGGCTCACGTGGGAGTGATCTGCAAAAACCTTTGCGAAGTACAATGGCGCGTCATTTTGCAATGTAACGCTAACAGCGTTGATGCCGGGGCTGCCAGATGGAAGGGCGGTGAAGCGATCCTCTGGTGCAATTGCGGGGTTGCGCAAGAAACGACCCGTTTGCAGTGCATTAACCGCACTGTTGGGGACTGAGTTGCGGGCGATCACGCTGTGCGCGCGGCCCGCTGCATCGTCGGGCTGTGCCATCGCGCTGAGCGCGGTGACGTCGCTGACGGATTGCAATAGTGCGCGCTCGCGATACAGCGCGGCCACGTCGATGCCGAGCGCGACAAAGCCGAAAATCACCGTCAGCATCAAGGACACTGTGACGGCGACTGTCCCATTTTCTTGCGAGCCGAAGTCTTTGATTCGATTAGTAAGCAAGGTAGGCACTCCCATCGATTGTGGTCAGCCCAAGGCCCAGAAACCCGTTTGCAATGTCAAGGAGGGAGCCGTCGATGTCATAGCTTACATTCACGGTAATCCCTGCCTGCGCACCGCCATCAAAGATAACGTCTGGCGTCACTTCGGTTTGCACCAATAACGGGTAGTGTTGGCCTGCTTGAGATAAATAGGCGTCCGCAAGTTCCGAGCGCTCAGTCTCGTCCAATCCTGCTACAGAGGCACGAGCGGCACCCGCAGCCAACTGATGAACGGAGTGGCTGACGCCGATGAAATAGCCCAGCGTGATAATGCCGAACAACAAGGTCAGGAGCAGGGGCGCGATGAGGACAAATTCAATCGCGACCGCCCCGGATGGGTCGCGCTGGAAGCGGCGGAGTTGGCTGACTACAGTTCTGGGCATTGAACTCAACCTCCGGCGATGATGTTGTCGAAAACACTGAGAGCAGCCGGCCCGATCAGCACGACGAAGACGGCAGGCATGATGCAAAAGATAAGCGGAATGGTCATGATCACCGGCAAGCGTGCGGCCTTTTCCTCGACCGCCATCAAGCGGTTGGCGCGTTGCTCGTTGATCAGCGTGCGCATCGCGCGAGAAAACGGTGTGCCGTAGGTGTCAGATTGATCAAGTGTCTGGGTGAAGACGCTTATCTCAGGCAATGGCACGCGGATGCCGAGCTTTTGGTAGGCACCGCGACGGTCATTTGTCATGCGCATTTCAGACACCATTTGCAGTATTTCTTGCGCAAGCTCGGAGCTGGTTGCGGCCAGCTCTTTTGCGACGCGGTGCAAGGCGGGCTGCGGGCCAAGACCTGCTTCGGACGAAATTACGAGAAGCTCCAACATGTCCGGAAAGCCCCTGCGGATACGAGCTAGGCGTTTGGAGCGGGTAGCGTCTACAACCATGTCGACGCCTTTGGACAGCGCGAGCGCTGCGGCGATTACAGTTGCGCCGGGCACCATCATTTCCAGACCGATCGGTGTTGTCGCCAGCACCCAAGCCACGCCAGCTATTACAGCGGCAAGGGGCAGCACGGTTTTGAGGAACGCATAGATCAACAATGCATCACGGCTTCTATACCCCGCGGAAGCAAGGTGGGCTGCGGTGCTATGAGCCTCGCCGCCCAAGACGACAGAAAGCCGCTCGCCCATCTGGGCAATGACCCGGCGCAGGCGCATGCGAGCATGCAACAGACTGCCACGCGCCGATGCAGCGGTCTGCGAATTGCGTGATGGACCAGTGCCAATCGCACGGCTTAGACGGGCCGACAGTTTGGAACGCTGGCGCTCGTTCTGAAGCAATGCGGCGAAGCCAACCATAGAAAGAACGAGGCTAGAGAAGGTGAGCCAGAAGACGGTTTGAGCGAAAGTATCAGACATCGAGCTTCCCCATTTGCGCCATCAAGAACACCCCTGCGGCGATGCTGGTTACAGCCACGACGGACATGACTTGACCACGTGGGTCGGTATAGAGTGGCTCCAGATAAGCGCCGTTCAGGGCGGCCAGCAGGAAAGCGACTGCGAAAGGCAGCGACGCGAGGATAACCGCGCTCGCTCGGGCCTCTGACGACAAGGCGCGCGCTTTTTTACGCAGCTTGCGGCGCTCGCGCAGCTGGTTGGCGAGACCTTCCATAGTCTCGATCAGGTTGCCGCCGGTTTCGGCTTGCAAGGACGTCGCCACAGCGAAGAAGCTGACTTCTGGTGTCGGAATGCGGGCCTCTAGGCGACCAAGAGTATCGGGCAGGGTGGTGCCCATGCGCATCTCATCGCGGCAGCGAGTGAACTCTGTTTGGATCGGCCCCTTTGCGTTTTCGACAACGATTGCCAGCGAATCCGAAACCGGGCGTCCCGCCCGCAATCCGCGTGCAAAGACATCCAGCGCTTCTGGCAGTTCCGACGTAAATGCAGTCCGATAGCGGTTCTTTGCGATGCGAAGGATCAAAAGTGCTGCCAGAACGGGGAGGACAATAGAGGCGGGCAAAGCGATAAGCGGGTGAAGGTCCAAAACCAGAACGGCCACAGCGTAGAGGCCCAGCATAGCAAGCGACAATTGCGCCAACAGCTCCGGAATGCTGACCCGCAGGCTAGTCTGCACGAGCTGTCGCTCAATACGTGCGGTCAGGCTTTGGCTCTCGTCACCAGTCTTGATGCGTTTGGTGGGCTTAAGTGGTGTTTCAAGAACGTCTGAACGCACACGAAGCAACCGAGCGCGGTGTGCGCGTCGCGTGCGGTCAGCGCGGATCAATAGAAACAGGGCCAGACCTGCGAAAACTGCGAAACTTGCGGCAAATAAGAGAAGAATATCTGACATCGATTAGCTCCCCAACAATGCGTCAAGCTCGTCGCCTACGCCATATTCTGCTGCGCGCTTGGCAAATTTCGGGCGGTAACCAGAATAGCGAAATTCGCCTTTGACTTCAGTGCGTGTACTGCTTGGGTCTGTCTCGAATGTGAACAGATCCTGCAAAGTTACGGTATCGCCTTCAAGCCCAGCGATTTCAGAGATTGAGGTGATCCGGCGTTTGCCATCGCGCATGCGCGAGACTTGAACAATTAGGTGTACGGCGTCGGTCAATTGCCGGCGTACTACGCCGTTGCCAGGCGCGAACCCTGCTAGGGCGGCCATGCTCTCGACCCGCGTTAGAGCCTCGCGCGGAGAATTGGCGTGAAGGGTGCTCATCGAGCCGTCATGGCCTGTGTTCATGGCCTGCAACAGATCTAGAACTTCGTCGCCGCGAATTTCCCCGATGATGATGCGGTCGGGGCGCATCCGAAGCGCATTACGGACAAGGGTCCGCATAGTGACCTCGCCGGTGCCTTCTACATTCGGGGGGCGGGTTTCGAACCTCACGACATGCGGCTGCTGAAAGCGCAGTTCGGCGGCGTCTTCGATGGTGACAAGGCGCTCGCCCGCAGGGATGAATTGCGACATAGCGTTCATCAGGGTCGTCTTGCCAGAGCCTGTTCCCCCCGAGACCAAGATGTTGAGCCGCAACAGGGCTGCCAGTCCGAGGAAAGCCGCCATCTGCGACGTCATGCTTCCACCTTGCACGAGTGCATCGAGCTTGACGGGGTTGGACGGAAACTTGCGGATTGTGATGGTGGGGCCGTCAATGGCCAACGGCGGCACAGTGACGTTCACTCGGCTGCCGTCTTTGAGACGGGCGTCCACCATCGGCTGTGCTTCATCGATGCGGCGGCCAACGGCGGCGACAATACGGCTGGCGATTGCAAAGACGTGTGCGTTATCGCGAAACTGAATGCGCGTTAGCTCAAGTTTGCCGGACCGTTCCACATAGACTTGCTTGTGGCCATTGACCATGATGTCGGTCACACGGTCATCGGCCAACAACGCCTCCAATGGACCAAGCCCGAGCATATCGGCAAGCACCGCGTTCACAAGGTTCGCGACCTCGCTTCCGTTCAGATGCAATTTGCGCTTCTCAGATAGCGTGCGGATACTGTCGCAGATTACACTTTCCTGCTCGTCACGCGGTTGTCCCGCCAAGTCGGAAAAGTCAAGAATTTCGGTCAGATCGCGGATGACCTCATTGGCAAGGTTCATCAGATCGGCGGAGGCTTCGGCCGCCACTGGTTTTGCGGGCTCGCGTGGTGGCAGCTTCGGTTGCGCCGCCGGCACGACCGACTGCGCGGGTGTCTCGCCGCTTAAAGCGTGTGTTGCTTTCGCGAGGATTTCGCGTTGCAACGCCAACGGCCAGGGGGAGGCAGACCTCTCCAATGCGTAGGTCACGGCAACGTTTGCCCGCTCCGCTGCGGATAGACGTGTGCCGTCAATCTGCTTGGCGATCTCCAGAACTTGAGCCAGCGCGTGGGCCATGGATAGCTGAGGGATATGAACGGTCATCCGAAAATCCTTCTGGCCAGCGACTGTCGCGCTGGTGTGCGAGGCGCAGGTGCGCCCGCGACTGCCGCGTTCCAGATTTTTTGAGTGGCCTTTGCGTAAGAACCGCGTGGTTGTGCCTCGATCAAAGGCCGCGCCGCGCGGTGGGCGCGCAAGATCGCGGCGTCCGAGCGGGGCAGGACGGCGATGATCTTGTGGCCTAGCGTTGAGGCGACATCTTTCTGAGACAGACCAGCATCGCGACGCAACTCAGACAGGACAGGCAAAATACGGACATCAGGGGACTGAGCTTTGATGCGCTCGATTAGGCGGTTTGCGGCATTCACCCCAGCAAATCCGGCTGGAATAACGACAACCAAAGTATCCAAATGCGAGATCACATCTGGCTGTTGCATGACGACGCGCCGCGGCAGGTCGGTCACAACAGCGCTAAACTCGGCGCGAAGGGGTTCGAAAATCTGCGGTAGTCCCGCCTCGAAGGACTGCCCGTCTTGGCCAATTCTGACTTGATGGGAATAGAGGGACAATTGCTCATGCAAGTTGTCCATGGTCGCCCCGATATAAGTCGCGTCAAGACGGTTGGGTGCTTTGAGCGCTTCGAACAGACCCGGCGTTTCGTCACGATCAAGATCAATCGCCTGCGAGCCAAACAGGAGGTCTGCGTCCAAAAGAGCAGTCCGCAAATTGGCACCTTTTGGCGCGGCTGCATGGAAGGCCAGGTTTTGCGCAAAAAGGCTGGCCCCGACGCCGCCATTGCTACCCATCACCGCGATGGACGGGCTCTTAACGGGCGCAGGGGTTGCAGGAATTGTTACGGCTGGTGCTGTAGGTTGGACCGACAAAATGTCTTCGGCACGCACAGGGAAAGTAAAGAACTCCAGCGCACCGGCTTTGCGCAGGGCACGGTAGGTTTCGATGTCGGTTTGTTGACCCAGTACGATGACGTTTGCCCCCGTGCGGCAGATTTCAGTGACACACTCGCAGGCCAAGTCGATCGGGATGTTTCCGAATTCCGTCAGAAGCGTCTGGGCTTCTGGTGTCTCAGCACAAAGTCGCGCTGCGCCGCTAAGCCCGCCGCCATGCAGTGACGAGATGTCGCCGCCGCTTTGCTCGATCACGGATCGTGCCAGTGCTGCGCCTTGATCGGTGCAAACGTAAGCGGCGAACCGAGCGGTGGTGGTCGCGGATGCGGAATCGAATGGCATTGGGAGTGTCCTTGGTTTTGGGGTGGCCTCAAGTGGTGCGCACGGGCAGGCCGTGCGCACCAACTTCCGGGTCGCTTCGTTTAGCTTGTCTCTTCGACGGGCTTGTTGTCCTGCAAGGCCTTCTCCATCGTTGCAAAACCTGCTTTGGTTTCGGTCCCGAGGGAAGCGACTGTGCCGACGATCACAGCGCCCACGAGGGCTGCGAACAGGCCGTATTCAATTGCGGTCGCGCCGTCTTCGTCTTTGCAGAAGGTGCGAAGGACAGTTTTGAGTGCTTTGCGTGTCAGGTTCATGGTGTGGTCTCGCTTTCGTGTAAGAGGGGTCGGAAGTGACCCGGATAAAAACAAAACTGAATGAGGTGTTGGAAATCCGGTATCCGCCCATGGTCGCAAAGTACCATCTACAACCCGAGGTTTGAGCTGTTTCATACCAAGGTCGTACGGGTTCTAGACCGCTTTGTGGCAGGCCCCGGATTGGAATGTGGCAGCGGTGGGGCAGGGTTAGTTCACCCGCCGATTCTTGTTGCCTAATGCGAGTTGTCTGCCCCAGAGATAACGAGCGGGGGTCGGCTGCAAAGAATCAAATTTATGATTCAGGAACGTTTTCAGGCGTCAGCACCTGAACCGTCGAAACCGATACTGATGCGGGTTCGGCTAAGAGCTGATGGAATGCCAAAAAGGCGTTGAAGGCATTGCCAATGTCGATCTTCAGATCGTGATGCAGGACGAAATCCAGCCGCCGTTCCAGCAACAGCCTCTTGTTTTCTTGGTCGAGGTCGTGCGCCACAAACACTTTCGGCTTCAAGCCATGCCCCTCAAGAGTATCCAAGATTGACCTGTTGCCACCTCCCATAGAATACACGGCCCGCAGGTCGAGAATACTATCCATCGCTTTCAATAGAATTTTAGACGTCTCGAAACTAACTCCGCCACCACCTTCGACTGAAACGATCCGCAGCTTAGGACAGCGGTTTGCCAAAGCTTCGGCAAAAGCCGATTTCCGTTCCTCTTCTCCTAAAAAGCGTTCATGGCTACGTGTCGCCAAGACCGTGCCGGAGGCATTTCCAACTGTCTGGGCAACAAGGTAGGCGGCAGTGCGGCCTGCGCCTGCGTTGTCCAACCCCACATAGGCAAGCCGATTGGTGCCAGCAATATCTGTCACAAGGGTGATAACGGGAATCTTGGCAGACGCTAACGCATTCACCGCATCCCTGATTTTGGGCGTGTCGCGCGCCTTGAGGCAAACACCATGACTACCGCGCTTCAAGATGCGTTTGAGGGCGCCGACGACCTCTTGTTCCTCCATGATCTCTTGCAACAGAAATCTTGGTCGGCAAACCGCCGTCCCGATCTGCGGTAGGATTGCATCTACGGCGGCTTTTACTTCCCGACTGAACCGGCTTGGTGCCTCTATAACAAAATCAAAGAAAAGGCGCCTGCCACGGGCGGCGAGCTGAGACTCCTGTGCCACCAACTCTTTTATCGCCGCAGTCACACGTAGCTTAGTCTGCGGACTGACATGTGCTCGATCGTTCAGAGCCCTGTCCACGGTTGCTGTACTCAACCCTGCCTGACGGGCAATCTCTTTTATCGGAAAGCGATGGGTCATTTGATGTATTTTTGATGTGTTTCCTCAGCCATTGCAATCTTGAACCCCCTTATGGTGGCGATGAAGATGAGAGGACCTGTTGTGCAAGATACCGTTGAGAATTCCGCCCCGTACTACGATCCAGACGCTTGCGACTTAAGGGAGTTCACGGCACTCATTGATCAAACCACCAGTGCAGAGCATGTGCCTCATGCAGTTGCGATCGAAAAAAACATTCCGATCTATCATATGGAGGACCTGCGACCAGCTCTAATGGAAGGTCGACCCCGCAGGGAGATCATGGCGGAGTGGGCGCGCGTTCTGCGCAGCGGAGCTGGAGTAGTGGTTCTAAAGCAATCATACACTGATACTGCAGTACTAGATGAAGCGACCCGCATCTACGAACGTATCATCGCTGCGGAAAAACTAGCCTCTGGTGGAGGAGCGGATCACTTTGCGGCCGCTGGTGCAAATGACCGGGTATGGAACTCGCTTCAGAAGCTGTGCGAAGCCTCTCCGGATGTGTTTTTGCGCTATTTTGCCAATGTCGCCATTGCCGCCGTCAGCGAAGCTTGGTTGGGACCCAACTATCAGATGACCGCGCAGGTGAACCTTGTACATCCGGGTGCCTCCCCTCAACAGCCTCATCGCGACTACCATCTGGGTTTTCAGCCCGCAGAGGTTTGTGCATCGTACCCAGCACATGTCCATGATATTTCGCCCATACTAACGCTTCAGGGCGCCATCGCGCATTGCGACATGCCCTTGGAAAGTGGCCCGACAAAGTTGCTGCCGTTCTCCCAAGCGTATCGCCCAGGATACGCGGCATGGCGTCGCGAGGATTTTCGGGCGCTGTTTGAAGAGCGTTACGTGCAGTTGCCGCTTTCCAAGGGAGATACGATCTTTTTCAACCCGGCTCTGTTTCATGCCGCTGGAGCGAACACGAGCCAAGGCATTCACCGTTTTGCCAACCTGCTGCAGGTTTCTTCTGCATTCGGTCGCGCTTTGGAAGCGATTGATCGAGACAAGATGTGTAGGCTGCTGTTTCCCCATGCTATTCGGGCGCATGATGAAAAGACACTGAGTGTCGCAGAACTATCTGCGGCAATTGCTGCAACCGCTGAAGGTTATCCGTTCCCGACAAATCTTGATCGCGACCCTCCCATCAACGGGCTGGCGCCAGAGACGCAAGCAGCGTTCCTACATCGCGCGTTGTCCGAAAGCATGCGCGAAGACGATTTTTGCAAGCATTTGGATCATATGAATAGCGTTCGCTTGGCTTAGAGCGTCGGATCTTTACGGACGCGGGACTTGCCCGGACTGAAAAAATGCTTCGGCAAAGCTACGACAGGAAACGACCGCTTGCTTGTGCCGAAGGTTCCTAAGGCAGTGTTCGCTTGGCATTGCGACCGGCGATCTCGGCAATCTCCACCGCGCGATGCTCCTTCATGGAAAGTTGCGCAGCCATGCCCATGATGACGGATATCATTCCGTCATCTAGGCTTACATCGGCTGCTTCCCGTTTCCCGCGCACCAGTTCGACGAAACCTTGATGCTGGTAGAATGTCGATCCGTTGTGATCGCCTGCAACTAGTATGGTCGGGTCGACTGGGATGTCGCGGGCACGAGGCCCCTTCGGGTTGCGTGGGCTTACAATGACTTGCGGGACAGGTGGTGCACCAAGATGATCAGGCCAGAAACGTCCAGGCCCGGGCACAAGGGCCTCGATCTTACCCCTTGGACCGACGGCGGAGATTTCCTCTTGGTAGCGCGCACCCTCGGCAAACATGCAGAGTTCCAGAACAGAGCGGGCGCCCGACGCGAAATCAACGATGACATATCCATTGTCGAAGATGTCCGGCGTCTCTCCATTGTAGGATTCTTCAAGGTGGTTCACGTCTTGGCCACCCGATGCCATGATGCGCACGGGTTCTGACTGGATAACCAGCCGCATCAGGTCGAAGAAGTGGCAGCATTTCTCTACGAACGTGCCGCCGGTGTTGCGGTTAAAGCGGTTCCAGTCGCCGACCTTTGGCAGGAACGGAAAGCGATGTTCGCGGATCGTCAGCATTTTAACCCCGCCTGTCGCCTCTGCTGCTTCGCTCAGGAAAGTCGCGATCGGCGGCATGTAGCGGTATTCCATCGCAACCCAGACAGGCGCGGGGTAGTTCAGGCGAAATGCCTCTACGCGTTCGACATCCTGAGGATCAGTGAACAGCGGCTTTTCGACCAACACAGGAAGGGCGCGTTTTTGTGCCAAGGCTTCCAGCTGCTCGACATGGCGGAAATTGGGGCTGACGATCAGGATGCAATCTAGGTCCGCGATTTCCAGCAAGGCGTCGACGCTGTCGACCAATGTCGCCTCTGGCGCATATGCCAAAGCCTGTGCGGCCATGTCGGTGTCCGGTTCGAAGATTGCAGACACGCGCGTGTCGGGCAGAAGGGCGATATTGCGAAGGTGCTCCTGACCCATCATCCCACATCCGATGACGCCGTAATTGACCTGTTGAGGCATGCCGTATTCCTATTTTAACCGTTGCACATAACGTGCGGTTTCAGTGTCAAACCATGTTCGGGAGTATTCGACCGGGTGCGGTTTTTGCTCCCAGCTCAAGCGTTCGATGAACCCTGTGGGCGAGCCTGCGGGCTGACGGAAATCGGGCGGGGCCCAGTCCGGTGTTTTACCGATGCTGACATAGTCCTCGGCGCGCGCGATCCAGAACCCAAGCTTCACCTGATAATAGCGATACAGGGAATCAGATACCTCATCGGCGCACACTGTTCCGCAATTTGCATCGAGCCATATCTCTTCTACCGCGACCGGCACCTTGTTCAGGAATCGCAATCGCCGCATACGCGTGCCCCGATTGGATGTCCCAAAGTCTGGCAGGTCCGTCGGCTTTTCGCAGTCGCGAATGTCGAGAAACTTTGCCGTCGGGAGCCCCCCGCCGGCCAGCAATTCAATGCGAAACATCGAGTAAATGCTCTGCGCGGTCGGATTGGATCTGACGTAATTCCCGGAACCTTGGATGCGTTCAAGAAGCCCCTTATCCTCAAGAATTTTGAGAGATTTTCGAAGGGTGCGAACGGTCACTTGATGCGACGCTGCTAGTTGGCGTTCAGGGGGCAAGCGTTGCCCGTCGGCCAGTCTTCCGGCGGCGATTTCACGGATCAAAACTTCACTGACTTGGGCATAGATGGGAAGGGCAGCAGGAGTGTCATGTCGCTCATACATGCGCTGGCCTTTCCGCCTCGAAAAATTGATACCCCATTGATCTACATCAAAGACACGGCTACGCAAGTAGAAATTGCGACGGGGTTTTGGGAGGAATCACATGACAGTTGTTCCGGTGACATCACCAGATTTGGACGCGGCTGAGGTCTCTTGGTTTTCGGCGCTTTGTTCCGACGACTACCAGTTTTTGGGTGTGCCTGACGGCAACCTTAGATCTTCCTGGGCGCATTGCTCTGACATCGTGAAGGTTGCAGAGGCGGAGGGGTTCCGCAATATCCTGTGCCCGTCCTCCTATCAGGTTGGCCAAGACACCTTAAGCTTCGTTGCTGGCTGTGCGCCGATTACCTCCAAGATCAATTTGCTGGCCGCCGTGCGGTGCGGGGAGATGCAGCCAATCATGCTGGCACGCACGCTGGCGACGCTGGATCACATGTTGGAAGGGCGTCTGACGGTCAACATCATCTCGTCCGACTTCCCCGGACAGACAGAGCCGAGCCCCTATCGCTATCAGCGTTCCCGCGAGGTTGTTCAGATCCTCAAGCAGGCGTGGACGCAGGATGAGATTAATCACGCCGGCGAAATCTATGACTTCAAAGGACTGACGACAGACCCTGTGCGCCCATATCAGACCGGCGGGCCGATGCTGTATTTCGGCGGTTACTCCCCCGACGCGTTGGAGCTGTGTGGCGAGTATTGCGACGTCTACCTGATGTGGCCGGAAAAGGTCGATGAGCTTGCGGGTCGGATGAAGGCCGCGAATGAAGCCGCCGCGCGCCACAACCGCACGCTGGATTACGGCCTGCGCACGCACGTCATCGTGCGCGACACCGAGGCCGAGGCAAAGGAATACGCCGAGTATATCGTCTCCAAGCTGGATGACGATCAGGGTGCTAACATTCGTAACCGGGCCTTGGATGCAAAGTCCTTAGGTGTCAGTCACCAAGCCAAGAACCGCGACGTCGCAGATGACCACGGCTACATTGAACCGCATATGTGGACCGGCGTTGGTCGCGCACGTTCTGGCTGTGGCGCGGCGATTGTTGGGTCGACCGATCAGGTTCTCAGCAAGTTAGAGGCCTATCAAAAGATGGGTATCCGCGCATTCATCCTGTCTGGTTACCCGCATATCGACGAGGCAAAGCACGTTGGCTCTCGCGTGTTGCCGCAGATGAAAACCTGTTCGCTCCCCGAAGCCTATGGTCGCGTGCCATCGCAGCCCCCAGCAACCCCCCTTGCCGCAGGAGTGCGCCGCTGATGGATCGCGTATCACTCACCCCAGATTTGTCGTTTAGCCGCCTTGTCTATGGCATGTGGCGGGTCGCAGAGGACGAGAATACGACTCCTTCGCATGTAGAGGCCAAAATTCAGTCCTGCCTGGATCAAGGGATTAGCACCTTCGATCAAGCGGACATCTACGGTGGTTATGTCGCTGAGGGCGTTCTCGGGGCAGCTTTGAAGGCAAACCCCGCACTACGTCCGAAGATGGAGATCGTCACGAAATGCGATATCGTAGCGCCGGCTGGTCGCTATGCGGACAAGCGGGTGAAGTATTACGACACATCGCGCGCGCATATCGAATACTCCGTGGACTGCTCGCTGCGTGACATGGGGCTGGACCATATCGACATGCTATTGATCCACCGCCCTGATCCTTTGATGGATCATCAAGAGACAGGGGCCGCTCTGGATGATCTGGTCAAAAGCGGCAAGGTGCGCGCAGTTGGAGTGTCAAATTTCCGGCCTTATGACTGGGAGCTTCTACAGTCCGGTATGAAGACACGGCTAGCGACCAATCAGATCGAGATTTCTCTGGCTGAAGTGGCGCCTTTCACAAATGGCGACATGGCTTTCCATCAGCGTTTGGGGCATCCAATGATGGCGTGGTCCCCATTGGGTGGCGGGGAGCTCATGACTGGCAAAGGCGATATTGCAGATCGTTTGGACGCCATCGCGTCAGAGCAAGGCGTAGACCGGGCGGCTGTGGCTGTGGCGTTTTTGTTGCGCCATCCTTCGAAGATCCTGCCAGTGCTCGGCACCAACAATCTGGACCGGATCGCCAAGATCTCTGACGCGCTGAAAGTCCAGCTTGATCGCGAGACTTGGTTTGCATTGTACGAGGCCGCTCTGGGGCGGGAGGTCGCGTAATGTCGCTGCATCCGAGAGCCTCTTCAGATGTGTTCGTTCCGGACGAAAGCAACACCCGACTGCTGCGCGATGCCTTCGGGCGATTTGCGACGGGAGTGACCATTGTAACCGCTGCGGCGGAGAACGGCGTGGCCGCGATCACCGCGAACAGCTTTTCGTCAGTGTCACTCTCGCCGCCTTTGGTGTTGTGGTCACCGGACAAGAAATCTCGGAGGTTCTCGTATTTCGAAGCTGCGACGCATTATTCGGTCCATGTCTTGTCAGCTGATCAGGATGATCTTTGCTGGGCCGTTGCGAAAGATGTGTATGCTTTGAATGACAGGGGCTTACATTTGAACGCAGAAGGTGTGCCGGTGCTTGAGAATTGTCTGGCGCGCTTTGAATGCACGAAGACGGCCGTCTATGAAGGTGGCGACCACGTGATAATGCTAGGACAGGTGAACCGCGCGCAGATGCGCGAAGAGGGTGATCCGCTCGCCTTCTTTAAAGGGCAGATGGGGCGATTTACGACGCGCTGAGGTCTGAGCGACGAGGAGGTCGCGAAGTTCTTTTGGGAGGGAAAGATGCAGATTTTGTTGGCGGCCGCTGGCCTGCTGCATTGGGTCAATAGCCGCATCTTGGCGATTGGTCGCTGGATTGGAATCATCGCCTTGGCGATTATGGTCTGTCTGATCCTCGGACAGGTCTTTTTCCGTTACGCCCTGAACGACGCGCCAAACTGGACCGAGGAAGGCGCGCGCTTTGGCATGCTGTGGATGACGGGGTTGGTGGCCCCGCTCGCCTACCGGATGGGTGGGTTCGTTGCCATCGATATGCTGGAGGCTGCATTGCCTAAGCTGTTGGCCGGTCTGCTGGGCGTAGTGTTGCTGGGCATTTCGTTGTGGGTTCTGTTCATCGCTTGGGATCGCGGCCTTAACAACCACGTGGACACACTGTCCGGGCGCGGATGCTCGTCATCATTGCGGTGGCCTTTTGGCATCGAGATCGGGAAATGCGGCGCGAAGTTTCAGAACAATTACCAGTACTCCGCGCTTTGGGTCGGCGTGAACCTACTGATCCTGGTGAACATCGAGCTAATCATCCGTCAGGTCGTGACATTGCTGGGGCAGGGTGACCGACTGCCAGTGATCAGGCATAACGCCTTGGCAGGGGCTGACTGATGCTGCTTTGGTTCCTTCCGATCTTCTTGCTTCTGATCATGATCGGTTTGCCGGTGATCTTTGCGCTTTTGGCCTCGCCAATTGCCCTGATCATGCTGGAAGGGGACCAACGCAATGTCGTCGCCGGTTTGTATCGCAACCTCTATAACGGCATGGATAGCTTCCCGCTGATGGCACTGCCGTTCTTTATGCTGGCGGGTGAAATTATGAACCGCGGTGGCATCACGCTGCGATTGGTCGAGTTCTCCCAAGCCTTCATGGGGCACCTACGCGGAGGGTTGGCGCACGTGAATATCTTGGCTTCGATCTTGTTCGCAGGTTTGTCGGGGTCGGCAGTGGCGGACACCTCTGCTCTCGGTTCGACGCTTATCCCCGCGATGGAAAAGAACGGCTACACCCGCAAATTCGCGGCGGCTATCACTGCGGCAAGCTCTGTCATTGGCCCGATCATTCCTCCGTCGGGCATTATGATTATTTACGCCTACGTCATGGGAGAAAGCGTGGCTGCGTTGTTCCTTGCGGGCATCGTGCCAGGTGTTCTTGTCGGCGTAGGCCTAATGGTTATGGTGCGCCTGATGGCGGACCGTTACGACCTGCCCAAGGCAGAGCGCATCGTGCGCAAGGACCAGACCATCACCCCGCTGGAATCCGCCGTCAGTTTCGTGCTGATCCGCATCAATATCGCAGCGGTTCTGTATGCTGTTTCGGGCTTGGTGACTTGGATTGTTCCGATGGCGGTGAACGGTTGGCTGATCTTCGGATTGGCGCTGCCAATTGCGCACGCCATCGCCCAAGCGACCAAGGCGCGCGTGTCGAAGGACTTCCGTTTGGTCTGCAAAAAGGCGGTCGCGCCTTTGCAAACCCCAATCATTATTCTGGGGGGAATCTTGATCGGGGTTTTCACCCCAACTGAGGCATCTGCCGTCGCCGTTGCCTATGCGCTGATCATTAGCTTCTTTGTTCTGCGGTCGATGAACGGGCGCGACCTGATCGATGTGCTGACGCGCTCCGCCCTATCCACCTCTGCGGTGTTGCTGCTTGTTGGCGCGGCGGTATCGTTCAAGACAGTGGTGTCGTTGTCATATGCGCCGCAAATCCTGTCGGATTACATCTTGTCACTGTCTGAAAACCCGCTGGTCCTGCTGTTCCTGATCAACGTCTTGCTGTTCATCGTGGGGATGTTTCTCGATGCTGGCCCGGCAATCATCATTCTCGGGCCGATCCTTGGGCCGATCTTCGTTGACCTTGGCGTACACCCTGTTCATTTCGCGATCATCATGTCGGTCAACCTGACCGTTGGACTTGCGACGCCGCCCATGGGGTTGGTTCTATTCGTGGCCTCGTCAGTTTCGGGCGAGAAGGTCGAAACCATTTCCAGAGCCATTTTGCCGTTTTTGGCAGTAGAAGTGATCGTGATATTCTTAATTACCTATGTCCCCGCCATTTCAATGACGGTGCCATATCTTGCCGGTTTTCTGGGCTGTGGCCCTGAGGTCGGCTTCTTGGCTTGCATAAGCCCAACACCGTGAACACGGTATACCTGACCACTACGGTGCGCATATCCGCGCCCGGACAGCATCCATAGGGAGGATACAATGCTGAAGACCTTAACCAAAGCGGCAGCAGTTGCCGCGCTTCTGGCGACACCGCTGGCCGCGTGGGCGCAGGATTTTACGATCCGTGCGACCGCTAATTCCAACGAGAACGATGAGGACTATGACGGTCTCGTCGTTTTCAAAAACTACGTTGAGGCGGCGTCCAACGGTCGTATCGCGGTGGAATTGTTCATCGGCACTCAACTTTGCGCAACCGGGGCGGAATGCCTCGAAGGCGTAGCTGAAGGCTCGATTGATGTTTATATCTCCACCTCTGGTGGGGCTGCGGGCATCTTCCCCTACGTGCAGGTGCTGGATCTGCCTTACCTGATGGCCAATGATCGCGTTGCCGAAGCGGTGCTGACAGGCGACTTCACCCGCAAGATGCGTGACATGGCACTGGAAACCTCGGACGGCTCGATCCGTCTGATGACCATTGGCAATACCGGCGGCTGGCGCAACTTTGCCAACACCAAACGCCGCGTGGCCAAGCCGTCCGATATGGAAGGCCTGAAGATCCGCACCGTTGTGGCGGACCTTCCGCAAGAGTTGGTCAAAGCACTCGGCGCGTCGCCTACACCAATCCCATGGCCGGAGCTGTTCACGTCATTCCAAACCGGCGTCGTTGAAGGTTCCAAAAATGGAATCACCGACATCATGGGCATGAAGTTCCCAGATGCTGGTTTGCAATATGTGACACTAGACGGTCACGCCTATATGGGCGCGTTGTGGTGGATGTCGAATGCAAGCTTTATGGCAATGCCAGAAGACTTGCGCCGCGTTGTCGTGGACGGCTTTAGCCAACTGCAGCAAGCGACGTTCGCGTCGCCAAAGCGTAAGTCCATTGCGGCCTATGAAGCCTTCGTTGCTGGAGGCGGCGATCTCTACGTGCCGTCTCCGGACGAGAAAGCAGCGTTCGCCGAAGCCGCTGCTCCTGTGCAGGACTGGTTCCGCAACAATGTTGACGGTGGTGGCGAAATTCTCGACGCCTTGGTTGCTGCGGTCGGCGAGGCTGAGGCCGATCTGTCCGCAGGCTACGAGCGCGACCTGAACTAAAATCTATCGTAGCAGCGCAGTCCAAATGCGCTGCTACGATTTACCTGAACGGGTACATCCAGACCTTATAGTCGGCGACGAGTATATGCGCTTTCTTGATCATCTCAGGGGTCATCTTCTTGACTACTTCCTCAAGGCTGATCGCTGCATCGGGATCGCCTCCAATGGCCGAGAGTGTGTACCACATGTAAGCGCGGGTCAGATCGGGCGCAGGCAATCCCCGTCCGACTTCGTAATACCAACCAATTGCAGATTGCGAGCCGGGGTGCCCCTTCATGGAACTGCGAAGATACCATTCAAACGCCCGTTCGTCGTCGCGTTCCACCCCCAAACCCATCGCATACATGATGCCGATAAGCTCCTCCGCATCTGCATTTCCAGCCTTCGCCGCTGGCACAAGTTCTGCGTAGGCCTGCTCAAATTGATTGCTCTCCATGAGGTCGCGGGCGGTTTCAATATCCGCGAACGCCGGAGAGACGCTCAGAAGCAAGGCAATCAGGTTTCTCATTGGGGTCACGCCCTTCTTGTGATGTTTGGGGTGGCGCCAGCAATGGTCTTTGCCGAGGCCCTTCCAGCCGCATTGACAGGGGCTGATTTTCATCCAGTGGACCGCGAACAAGCGGCGCTTGGTCAGCTATTGTTCTACGACAAAATCCTGTCCGGAAACAAGAATATCAGCTGTGGCACTTGTCATCATCCAAAGTTCGGCACGTCTGATGGATGGTCCTTAGGGGTCGGAGAGGGTGGCGTTGGTCTTGGCACCGAACGTAACGCTGGCACTGGCCATTCGCGCATAGAGCGCCGCGTTCCGCGCAATGCCACCGGCTTGTGGAATCTTGGCGCGCGGGAAGTGCATACACTAATGCATGACGGCCGCATAAGTTCTGCGAACACCTATGGTAACAGCTTCAACACGCCCGCTGAGGAATGGCTACCAGATGGAATAGATAGCGTGTTGGCTGCGCAGGCGTTCTTCCCGCTGACCTCCGAGACTGAAATGGCAGGCGGCACGGGCGAGAACGAGGTCTCGGGCGCGGTGACCGACCGCATCGACAATGGCTGGCCAATTATCGCGAAACGTGTCCGGACGATCCCGGAATACGGCCAGAAGTTCGTCGACGCGTTTGACCACATCAACGCCCCCGAGGAGGTCACGGTCGTTGAGATCGCCAATGCGCTTGCGGCCTTTCAGGCTCTTGAGTTCCAGAGCATAGATAGTCCTTTCGATCAGTATCTGGCGGGAAATGAAACTGCGCTTAGCGGTGACCAGAAACGTGGACTTGATCTTTTCTATGGCAAAGGTAACTGCAACGCTTGCCACAGCGGCTCGCTGCTGTCGGACCAGAAATTCCATGCCATTGGAGTCCCGCCCTTCGGCCCCGGTCGAACGCGCCGTTTCGACCTGATCGCGCGCGATGTTGGGCGGCTGGGAGAAAGCGACCGGCTCGAGGACGCCTATAAGTTCCGCACGCCGATGTTGCGCAACGTGGCTCTAACAGCGCCCTACGGTCATAACGGGGCCTACAATACCCTAGAGGATATGATCCGTCAGCACTTGGAACCGGCTGCAATGTTCGCGGCTTGGACACCTGCGAAGGCGAAGCTACCCGAGGTTGCTTGGCTTCAAAATACTGATCTTCTGATATGGCAGGACCGGTCCGAAATGGCGCGACAAGCGCGTGTTTTTGCGCCAACTGGCCCGCGCCTGACCGATAGCGAGATTGCGCAGCTGGTGGCCTTTATGAATGCCCTAACTGGGACGTCGCTTGATACGCCAGTTTTTGGAGTGCCGGAACGCGTTCCAAGTGGTCTTGCTGTCGATTGAGGGGGGCGGTGGCTGCGGGACGTGCCGATTGAAGAGCCCCACCAGATCGTTCTGGTGGGGCTTTTGTCGTTTTAGCCAATGATGCTGTTCAGCGTCTCAGAGGGGCGCATGACAGCAGCGGTTTTCGCGGGGTCAGAATGATAATAGCCCCCGATATCAGCCGCTTTGCCTTGCGCGGCAGCTAGATCGGCAACGATTTTTGCCTCGTTATCTGCCAGCTCTTTTGCCAGCGGCTCAAACTCGGTCGCCATTTCGGCGTCATCAGTTTGTGCGGCCAAGGCCTGAGCCCAATACAGTGCAAAATAGAAGTGGCTGTCACGGTTGTCCGGTTGGCCAACCTTGCGGCCCGGGGATTTGTCGTGATCTAGAATGCCTTGGGTGGCGACGTCGACAGCCTTGCCCAAAACCATTGCCTTGGTATTGCCTTTGACCTGAGCAAGGTACTTAAGGCTTTCTCCCAACGCGCAGAACTCGCCGAGTGAATCCCAGCGGAGGTGGTTCTCTTCGACCAACTGTTGGACGTGCTTCGGCGCGGAGCCACCTGCGCCCGTTTCAAACAGACCGCCGCCCTGCATCAGTTTGACGATCGATAGCATCTTGGCCGAAGTTCCCAACTCAAGGATCGGGAAAAGGTCGGTTAGATAATCGCGCAGCACGTTGCCGGTGACTGCAATCGACGTGTCGCCTTTGCGGATTGTGTTGAAGGACAGGGCAGTCGCTTCACGCGGAGCGAGGATCTGGAATTTGTTCGCAACGCCAGCTTTATCAAGCAACGGACGAACATATTTCAGGAGTTCCGCGTCATGTGCGCGCGTTTCGTCTAGCCAGAAAATGGCTTGGCAGTTTTCCAACGCCTGACGGTCGATCGCCAATTGCACCCAATCCTCGATAGGAGCCTGACGGGTGGACGCGGAGCGCCAGATGTCACCGGCCTCGACCTCGTGAGCGTGCAGCACTTCGCCGGAGTCCAGAACCATGCGAACGGTGCCGTCGGCGGGAATTTCGAATGTGGTTGGGTGGGAGCCGTATTCCTCGGCCTTTTGCGCCATAAGCCCGACGTTCTGCACTGTGCCCGCGGTTGACGGGTCGAGCGCGCCATTGGCTTTGCAGTTCTTGATGGCTTCATCATATACGGCAGCGTAAGAGCTATCCGGAATAACGCAATTGGTGTCTGCCTCCGCCCCGTCGGGGCCCCAGCCTTTACCACCAGCGCGGATCAGTGCGGGAATGGAAGCGTCGATGATGACATCAGACGGAACATGCAGGTTGCTGATGCCCTTGTCGGAGTTCACCATATAAAGCGGTGGGTTGTCGGCAATCACCGCGGCAATTGCCTTCTGGATCTCTGCTGCCTTCGGCGACGTCGCAACGACATCCAGCATAGCACCGAGTCCCGAGTTCGGGTTGGCACCAGCGGCGGCCAGATCATCGCCGTATTGGTCAAATACTGGCTTCAAGAAGGCTTTGACTGCATGGCCGAAAATGATCGGGTCCGAGACCTTCATCATCGTGGCTTTGAGGTGGATTGAGAATAGAACGCCCGAAGCCTTGGTCGCAGCAACTTGTTCCAGCAGAAACGCGCCAAGCGCCTTTGCCGACATGAACGTCGCGTCGACTACTGTTCCAGCAGGATAGGAAACCGCATCTTTCAGAACAGTGACGCTGCCGTCTTTGGCGACAAGCTCGATCCGCGCAGTTGCAGCCTTAGCCAATGTCGCGGATTTCTCGTTCGACCGGAAATCGTTTGCCGACATGGTTGCGACCGATGTCTTGCTGTCGGCGGACCAGACGCCCATCCGGTGTGGGTTGGCCTGTGCATAATTCTTTACGGCGACTGCGGCGCGGCGATCGGAGTTCCCTTCGCGCAGCACGGGGTTCACGGCGGACCCTTTGATGGCATCGTAGCGTGCGCGAATGGCGTTTTCTGCGTCGGTCTCTGGGTTTTCTGGGTAGTCAGGCAGATCGTAGCCTTGCGACTGCAACTCCGAGATGGCCGCCGCCAATTGCGGAACTGAGGCGGAAATGTTTGGCAATTTGATTACGTTGGCTTCTGGTGTCTTAACCAATTCACCCAAATGCGCGAGATCATCCGTCTGGCGCTGCGCTTCTGTCAGATTTTCGGGGAAGGTCGCGATGATACGTCCGGCCAACGAAATATCGCGGGTGCCGATTGTGACGTCAGCCGCCGCGGCGAACCGCCGAATGATCGGCAAAAACGAAGCAGAGGCCAATTCCGGCGCTTCATCGACTTTCGTGTAAACGATATCAGGATTTTCCATGGGGTTTCGCATCCTCAGCTTTGATCTGTTGCGCTTGCCATATCCAACTCTGCGTTCAACGTCTACTCAAAGCAGTCCAATACTGTATAGAACAGGTGCGCTTCTTTGCCGCCATCGGTTTTGAGGAGGCGATACGATCAGAGAAGTAAAGCAGCCCCGGGGTTGCTATGGTGAGCGCACGACATCATTAGCTGAGCGGTCGTTGAGACTAAACCTTTAGGCATTACATGCCGCAGCTTCTGTTCTCTGCCACGCGAGCTTTTCGGAAACCCTTTCGACCGGAGTTTTCGCGAGATGGTTGGTGCGAGTGCAGGTCAGCGCCCCGAATTGCAGAGCCTGCATGCTGGCTAAAATGGCGGAAGAAATCGCACTGCGATTGAAAAGCCAGCGTCGTCAAAGCTAACCGGGTCGCGGTGCGCATGAGTGGACTGGGCAGGGATCACGAAGCTGTGGGAGGCCTTTTCGTGTGTCCCGCTTGAATTATACTTCTCACCAGAGTTGTTGATGCCAACCATCCGATAGGAGGCAATCCAATGAGAAAAGACTTGATTACACGCCGATCGCTTCTGGTCGCTGGTGCTGCCGTAGTGACGACAGGCGCGTCGTCCCTCGTGACACCGGTCGAAGCTCAAGCGATCGCTCCAACAAAATCTATGCGCGGCGGGGCCAATAACTACATTCCCGGAGCACCCATCGTGGAACGCATTGGCGGGGGTGGGTTCTGGATGACAGGTACCGTTCGCCGCGCTGGCGATGGTGCACCGCTTGCGGGTCAACGAATCCAAATCTGGGCCCATACGACCGAAGGGCATGAGCGCGATCCGCAAAGCCATGGGGCGACGCTGACAGACAAGAATGGTGAGTTCCGCTTAGAGATGCCCCAGATCGTTCCCGCATTTGGCCAACCACATGCTCACCTTGCCTATGACAGCGGTGATTTTGAAACGGTTTTCCTGCGTCCGATCATGCCGAGTTCCAAAGACACCAGACTTGAAGCACACTTCGTCCTTAAGTCGGCCTGATAGACATTGATGGAAGTCACACGAGCGACATTGATTTGGGTAGCCTTCGGTGTTGCACTTGTCGTGCCTGTGGCCTTTGCATTTGCAAGCCCTCTGCTGGCGTGGCGTGATCCGATCTATGTCGGGGCGGGTTTCGCTGGGGTCATCGCGATAGCACTATTGTTGATCCAACCTGTGCTTGCCTCGGGGGTCTTGCCCGGGGTGTCTGCGCTCCGTTGGCGACGGCTTCACCGTTTATTTGGTGGGTTGTTGGTTGTGGCGGTCATCGCCCACGTTGCTGGCCTTTGGATCACGAGTCCGCCTGACGTAGTGGATGCACTGATGTTCGTCTCACCAACACCGTTTTCGGCGTGGGGTGTGCTTGCCATGTGGGCGATATTTGGGACTGCTCTTCTGGCAGTGTTGCGCCGGCCGCTGCGCCTTCGCTGGCAGGTATGGCAACTGTGCCATGCTACTTTGGCGGTCGTGATCGTGTCGGGCAGTGTAGTGCATGGAATTTTGATTGAAGGCACGATGGAGACTGTCTCGAAAACGGTACTCTGCGCACTGGTGATCGCGGCAACAATCAAGGCCATCTCTGGCCTTAAGGTCTTTACTGGACGCGCGCGTTAGGTGCGACGCGCCAGTTCAGCGCGGATCGTCGCCGAGACTGTTGAGAAACTGAATTAAGTCACTTGATTCACGCTCTGACAACCCGAGCGGGGCCAAAATCGCCTCTCCATCGGCATGAAGGCGCTCCAGATCTATCGTGTTGTAGTGCTGTACGACTGCTTGAAGGTCGGCGAGGCTTCCGTTGTGCATATACGGCGCGGTGTTGGCTGCTCCCCGCAAACTTGGAACGCGAAAAGTCCCGAAGTCTGAATGCTGGGGCCGCACTTGCCGAATTGCCCAAGCGCCACGTTTCAACGGGTCATCGGAAAATGTTCCTGCAAGGGTGAATGGGCTAGTGCTCAACGCTTGCAGGCCCCCATATCGTCCTGTGTCGACGCGGGTTTCAGTCACGAAATAGGGCACGCCTGCGTCGTGAAACTCACCATTAGTGAAAGCAGGCCCTGAATGGCAGAACGCGCAATTCCCACGCCCAAGGAAAAGCTGCAATCCGCGTTGCGCAGACAGCGGATACTGAGACGCACTTGCAAGGTCACCGGCTTCCAAAGCGTCGCGGAACCTGTCGAAGGATGTGGGGCCCGTTATCAACGTCTCCTGATAGGCCGCCAGAGCTTTGGAGATATTCACCACGACGTCGTCTGCGCTTTGCTCCGAGATCGAACCAAACACACCGACATATCGGTCTGAGATGGCGCTGTTCTCTAGCGCGGCTTTGAGGTCCGCGGGATCGAACCCCATTTCGTCACTGCTTAGAATTGGCGTGAGGCTTTGCGCCCAAAGATTGTCTGTATCTCCTGCCCACCCAAACCACCGATGCACGCGTACATTCACGACGGAAGGCGTGTTGCGGTCCAAGAGAGAATTCCCGATTGCACGAGCGCGGGGTTCGGCAAAACCGTGTTCGAGATCGTGACAACTGGCGCAAGACATCTTCCTGTCACGCGACAGGACCGGGTCGAAAAACAGGGTTTCACCTAGGGCAATTGCAGCAGCAAGACCGGAAACGCGGTTGCTGGGATCAGGCTCGAATGCGGGCGGCCATGGTCCGTGCGACAGCGTCATGGCGATTTCCTCGCCTGACAACAGGACTTGCGCAAGTGCAGAAGACGTTGCCGTGCCAACAAGTGAAATGACGAGCAGGAGGGCGGAAGGCCTGATCATTTGATCTCAACATCCAAGGTGAAAAATCTTGGCTCACCCTCCCCGAACACTGTGACCTGCACCTGCCAAGATCCGGGCATATGAAATACCATGCCAGAGACGGAAAATTGCCCGTCCGTCGACGGGTTCACAACCGGTGTATAATTCATCCCATGCTGATGCGCTGGCATGATGGCGTCGATGCTGACACGCTTAACCGCTTCGGCCTCTTCGCCACAAAAAGCCAATTGCATCACGAAAGTCTGTGACACGGTCATCGGGCTAAGTCTGGCAAAAGCACGAAGCGGTTCTGGAACTTCTGCGACTAACTCGCGGTCGCCCTCCACAGGGGCACACGCAAGTGCAGGAGCTGAAAAAAGGACTGCGGCAATCGCTGCAAAGAGCTTCATTTTGTGGCCAACATTACCTCGGCATTCTCGAATGCAATCTTGCGCGCAATATCCTTCGGCAAGGCGGATAGCCAACTGCGCGAATACTCCGCATGTGGCCCGACGTAGTACCACCGTTCTGGCGCGAATGTGTCCGTCCCAACCATGAAGCGATCGGGATGCGCCGTGAAGACTGTACGCCACTCGGGGTTAAGCCCTTGCGAACCCGACATATCGGAGCGGTATGCCAGATCGGACCAAAGACGAGGATGAGTTGCCAGAGCGTCTGCAATTTCGTCGGGGCGTTCGAAGCCCGAATGCGCCCACAGCACACGGGCCTCTGGCCAGCTTTCGAAAATCAGATCAAGCGCCTCACGGTCGCCGTGGTGGTGCAGCAGCAGGTTGCGCTCTTGTGCGAGTTCTATCATCCGTTGGACAACGTCAGTTCTGATGTCGTCACCAAACGCGTGAAACTCTCCAATTGCTTCATAGTCGAACTGTGATAGGCGAGTTTCGATATAGGTGATGACAGCGGGATCGTGCATCCACGTGCTAGTCTCGCCGCGTCTCCGGTAAGGCCGAAGCGCTGGTACGACGATTTCAGGTGCTGCCGCCTTGAGCTTTTGTGTGCCATCATCGTCAGAGCTAGAGACCAGTGCCTTCTTAATGCCTGCCTCGCGTAGAATTTTGGCCACTTGAGCAGGTGGAACCTGAGTGACCGCGTCGTGACTGTAGTGGATATGCGCGTCAAATATCGGCAAGTCCTGCGCATTGGCAGCGGCGCAGGTCAAAATCAAAGCAGATGCGGCAAGGCGGCGAAGCATACGAGTAATCCCTCATTGGGTAAGTAAATTTGCGCTCTCAAGTTTGTCCCAGTCGAATGTAACGCCCGTTCCAGCATTGTCAGGTGCGACGGCTAGATGGCCTTCCACCACCAATGGACGCGTCGTGTATTGATCAATTGGGAAGGAGTGCACCTCGATCCAGCCTGCGTTCTCTTGCGCTGAGACGAGGCTGACATGCAATTCCTGCATGCCGTGGCTACACACTGGCACGCCATATTTCGATGCGAGTTTAGCAACCTGCAAAAAGCCAGTGATCCCGCCGCAGTTCGACGCATCGGGTTGTATGAAGCTCAGCTTGGATTGATCGAGAGCATAGCCGAATTCGTGAATGGTGTGCAGGTTTTCCCCCATTGCGAGCGGCATTCCGGTGGCTGCGGCAATCTTGGCATAACCGGCATAATCATCTGGAATCGTCGGCTCTTCGAACCAAAGCAGGTCGTAGGGTTTGAAGGCCTCGGCTGCCGCGATCGCCTCATCGATGCTCATGGAGTAATTGGCATCAACCATGAATGCGATGTCGGGGCCGATGAGATCGCGAACGGCTTTCACACGTGCAATGTCCTCTTCCAGCGTAGGTTGGCCGATTTTGATTTTTACGCCGTTGAAGCCGCGATCAAGATAGCCTCGAATACTCGCGAGAAGTTTGGGCAGATCAAAGCCTAGATCAATGCCGCCGCAATAAGCCTTGCACTTAGAAGCTGCGCCACCGGCCATCGTCCAAAGCGACTTATCCAGTTGTTTGCCCCGCAAGTCCCAGAGCGCAATGTCTACGGCAGAAATTGCGAACGACGCCACGCCACCCCGCGCGACGTAATGCACATGCCATTGCATAGCGTCGTACAATGCCTCGACATCTTGGGCCGATTTCCCGATCAAGAATGGGGCAAGGTCATGCTCGATCATAGCCGCGATAGCATGACCCCCCTTGCCGCCCGTATAGGTATACCCCGTGCCTTCAGAGCCGTCCTCCAGTCTAACTGTTGCGGTGATCAGCTCAAAGAAATGGTGATCGCCATGTTTAGCGTCGACCAGTACCTCTGCCAGCGGGATGTGAAAAAGGCGTATGTCGATGGCGGTGATCAGGCTCACGTCACAGCTCCCTTGGATTTGCGTGACTGCATCATCAGAGCTTGGAAGCCGATCCTCGTGATCAGGACTCTGCCTCAACGGTTTAAACCGACTCGCGCTTGAGTTGGTGGAGCCGAGCTCAATTCCGAACCGATGATATTGTGCATCTCTACAAGGGGCAACAATTTCGACAGTGCTGCAAAGGACTAGCTAGAATTTTTTCTGGAGGCGGGCGCACCGACGGGCAGCAAGCTGCTAAAGGGCTTGCCAGCAACCGTCTCATAGTCGTCTTCATCCCAAAAGCCGATCAGGATGCCAACTTCTGTGGCGTTGTCCTGACAGGCCAATATCTCCGGCGTCGCCGTAATTCGGGAGTGGTGTTGCGTGGCCCATGACAGGAGCGCTTGTTCCATATCTTTGCGAACCTGAACGTGCACTGCAATATCGCTCGCTCCCAGATCGATGAACTCATGCGGGTCACTTTCCAAATCAAAAAGAATAGGGCGAAAACCCTCGCAGCGTATGTACTTCCAGCGGCCATCAAAAATCATGACAGTGCGCGCATTCTCTTGCGAGACATTCAAAGCGCGAGCCATCTCAAAGCTGGAGTAGTCATGCTCACTTATTACAAAGCGGCGGGAAAAGCCGTCTTTGCCATGTAAGATGCTCATCAGATCGCGGCCCTCTACAATATGAGGCTTTGGGGCGCAGCCCATCACGCCCATAAAGGTCGGCGCTAGGTCTATCATTTCAATCAATGCGTCAGAGGTGGTCCCGCGAGTGACGTTAGCAACCGGACGAGGGTCGGCGATAACCAACGGCACCTTCACCGCGGAATCGTGATAGAAATCCTTATCGCCCATCCAGTGGTCCCCCATGTAGTCCCCGTGGTCGGAGGTGAAGGCGATGATTGTATTCTCGGTCAGCCCTTTGGCGTCCATCCATGCGAAAAGCCGTCCCAAATTGTCGTCCAGTTGTTTGATCAATCCCATATACGCAGGGATGACATGCTCACGGACATGATCTTGCGAGAAGGTGCGACAGACGCGGGCCTGCTGGTAGGCGCGCAGCAACGGGTGATCGGTTTCCTTTTCTGCCAGTGACCGGATCGGGTCCACGATATGCTCCGGGCCATACATGTCGTGGTAAGGTGCTGGAACGATATAGGGCCAATGGGGCTTGATGTAACTCAGGTGGCAAAGCCATGGTTTGTCGTCTGATATCGCTTCTTCCATGAACGCCATCGCTCGATTGGTCAGATAAGCCGTTTCGGAATGCTCCTCTGGTACATTGGCGGGCAGGCGCGAATTTTTCAGCAGCCATGCCGACATCAGCTTGCCGTCGGGGTCGACGCCCGAGTTTGCAAAGTCTTCCCAAGGATTGTCGGAGACATATCCCAAGCTGACGAGGTAGTCGTCATAGGCCGACCATTTCTGCGCTACACTGTCAGGGTGCAGGCCATCATCACGCTCAAAGGCCTCAAACCCGCATTCTGACACACGCACGCCGATCTCGCTTTTCGGATCAATCCCGAGCCATGCCATTCCATCAAGGTCGGCAATCATGTGCGTCTTGCCCACAAGAACGGCCCGAGCACCGACATCACGAAGGTGGTCGCCTAAGGTTGGCTCGCCCACGCGCAAGGGGATCCCATTCCACGTAGAGCCGTGGCTTCGTACATAGCGCCCTGTATAGGCAGACATTCTGGAGGGGCCGCACACAGGCGATTGGACATAGGTGTTGGTAAATCGGACACCCCGCGCTGCAAGAGCATCGATATGAGGCGTGTTAAGATGCGGGTGTCCGTAGCAACTTAGGTAGTCGAACCGTAGTTGGTCGGCCATGATCCACAACACGTTCGGCGTATCGGTCATTCGGCAAAGGACCCTTTCAAGCCTACATAGGTCGATCGATTGTCGCGCAGATTGGCCGAAAGATCACTGAATTAGTCCGGCTTTGTGCGCATCGAATAGGCACCGAGAAAGGGTTCAACACAAGTCCTTAGCGCTTCGGCAATCGGTTCCACAGAAACCGGCGCTGAGGCTTGCGCAATTCCGCAGGACTGGCGTCGCGACGGACTTACTGGCGGTGAAAGCTCTAGCCGCGCCGAATTGGCCGGACATACTCGGCTAGATGTCAAGCGCTCTGCCGACTGGCCGGTTCAATCCTTCCAGCGCGGGGCAAGGTCAGTGTGAATGTTCATGGCATCGAGCCAGCGGCCAACCTGATGATTCACCAGATCATCTATCGAATTGGTTTTCATATAAAAAGCGGGCATCGGCGGGGCGATTATCGCACCCATTTCGGTCGCCGCGGTCATGTTTCGCAGATGACCCAGATGCAACGGTGTCTCGCGGACCCCCAAAATCAGTGGCCGCCGTTCCTTCAATGTGACATCGGCGGCACGAGTCATCAAACTGCTGCCAATTCCGTTTGCAATTTCAGCTAAGGTTTTGACGCTGCAAGGCGCAATAATCATACCATGTGCACGAAACGACCCGGACGCAATACCTGCACCGATGTCACCATTAGAATGAACATGATCGGCCAGCGAGCGCACCAATTCCGGCGAATAATCCGTCTCAACCGCCAATGTTTGAATGGCGGGTTTCGTCATTATCAGGTGTGTTTCAACAGACAGCCCTTGCAGAACCTCGAGCAACCGAACCGCGTAAGGCATTCCAGACGCTCCTGAAAGACCTACAATGATGCGACACCTGACTTCCTGCCCGCCTGACGTAGTCTGCAGGCTTGGTTGTGTTGTCACTGGCCTGTCGGAATTTTTATACATCTGCATGTCTTTCTAAAAAATATTTTTGCGATTATGGTGACGCCGCAAACCTATCGGTGCCGGTTAAGAATTACATGTAATTTTTTATGCTATTTTTTTACATTAGAGGCGACAATAATGATTCAAGTTCTTTTGATCGACGATGACGTTGAGCTTGCCGAGCTCATGCGCGACGTTCTTACAAAATACAGTATCGAGTTAACCGCGGTTCACACCCCCAACGAGGGCTTCGAAGCGCTTGAAAACAAAAAATTTGATCTCGTTCTGCTGGATGTGATGCTGCCGCAATTAAACGGTCTGCAGATGTGCAGCAAGATCCGCTACAGCAACGCCGCATACAAAGATATTTCGATCATTATTCTGACGGCGCGAACGGAGCTGACCGATATGGTCGTGGGTCTTGAGACCGGCGCTGATGACTACGTTAAAAAACCATTCGAGCCCCGTGAGCTTGTCGCACGAATCAACGCAATTCTTCGACGGGCAAACGCTCCCGAGGAAGCCACAGCGGCTCAGCTTCCCGTTTTGGACGCCGGCTCCGTTAGCACTCGAAGCGGGCTGTGCGTTGAAGTTGCACTCGAAGGAAATATTCTACAGATCGAGACACAGCGCGCCCAAGTCCGCGTGAATGGCGAAAAGCTGGTGATTACATCGATGGAATTTGAACTGATTGCGGCTCTTGCTCAGCGACCTGGCGAGATTTTGAATCGGGATGACCTTTTGGACGAGGTGCATGGCACTAGTGGTATCTACACACGCAGCATTGACGCATTGATTTACAGGCTTCGGACCAAAATCAGAGAGGCTGGTGCCTCATCAGATTTCATTCGTACAGTGCGTGGCCGCGGCTACTCCCTTGTCGGGCAGGTTAATAGCCTTACCAGCACCTAAGATGTCCGGCCAAGCGCTGTGTGTTATGGCTGACGCTTTGCCTGATAACACTGGAGGGCAGGGCCGGCGGCTCGCTATCTACGCAGCCGCGCGGATGAGTGGTTTTCCTATGTCCACTCATTCGCTCCATCGGACGCAGCTCAAGCAGCCATTTATCCGGATGCCCGATGGGGTATTGCCTTGCTCGATTTCGCATGTTGCAGGCATCGTTGTTGCGGCTGCTGCGACGCCAGGCTTTTCCGTCGGGGTAGATGTAGAGCAGGTGAGCCGGTTCGAAACGATGACGGAGAGTTTGGTTGGGGCAATTCTGTCACCCGCCGAGCAGGCGCTTCGCAAGGTTTGGACCCCTGAATCGCTTCTTGTGGTGTGGAGCCTCAAGGAAGCGTTTCTCAAGGCTGAAGGAACGGGATTTCAGGACCGCCCAAACAAATACGAGTTAGCGCACCTCACACCGGATTGCCTACATGATCTTGGCGACGGGCGCTTCTGGCTTCATAAGCGATTCTTGATAAAGCAAGGTACGTGGATCACGCTTGGTGTGCTGGGAACCAGCCATGATGCTGTTGCAGAGTGTGCGTTTGGTTACCAAGTAATTCAAAGCAGTGAAATACCGTGACACAAAGTCATAGTTTCTCATAAATGCACCAATTATCGATTTTTATCGAATGATATGGGCACCCATTTCTTTTGAAAACACCGCCGCTTAAGCTTGAGGAGCGGGCCTGCGCTCGCGGTCGCCAACAACTCGAGAGTTTATCATGCCCCGTACTTCATTATTCCTGTGCCTCGTGCCTCTCGTCCTTTTTGGGGCCATAGGCGGGTTCTTCTACGCGTATTCGGTCTCGGTCATGCAGGGGCTGAACAACCTGTCCGACAGCGCCGCAATTCAGGCAATGCAAGAGTTGAACCGAGGGACGCGAAACGCTGTTTTCTTGGTTACCTTCCTTTTCACTCCTATCGTGTCCGTGCTGTGCGCCGCAGTTCTGTACTGGAAAGGCGATCGTGCGACCGGGGTATTATTATTGGCAGCTTCAGCGGTCTATTTTTTGGGATCCTTCCTGCCAACAGTGAATATCAACGTGCCTTTGAACCATGAAATCGAAGCGTTGAACGCAACGATGTTGAGCTCATCAGAAGCCGCGAGTGTCTGGGCCGAATATAGCGCGACCTGGACCTATTGGAATACGATCCGTGCCGTGATGGCGTTGATTGGACTGGCTCTGGCAGGTAGCGCAGTCTACGCCCTCAAACGTCAACCCGCACCCGTTGCAGTAGGCGCCTGAGGGCGAATTAGCCCAGCCCTCGATTCGCCCTGTGCCGAATGCGTTTAGATCAGACGCATTCGGTATTTTTCGTATTTGTGACCGTCGAACGCAAATCATACGCGGAAAAATATTCGTCATAATACGTCGTTCATTTGTGACACCCCGCCATTTTAAAGCGTCTAAAAACCATCCTTTGTTGTTTGTTTTGAAGGGGTCGAAACTCGTAAGTTTGGATCAGAAAAAATAAACTGAGCCATAAGGAATGGACGCGTGAACAGTATTAACACCCATCGGTCTTTTCAGCCTGAGAACCACCTTCAGCCTGTGGACCATTCGCAAACCGGCGCTTCTGTGGTCCGGTTCAACAATATCTGCAAATCCTACACGATGGATCGAGTCGAGGTGAACGCCCTGCTCGATGTATCAGGCGAAATCGCACGCCGGGAGACGACTTTCATTACTGGCCCTTCCGGCAGCGGTAAGTCGACCTTGCTCAACATCATGGGGCTGATCGATCAACCGACTTCCGGCGAGCTGATTATCCTTGATCAGGACGTGACAAACCTCAGCGACAAGGCGGCGGCCGACTTTCGGTCCGAGCACATCGGGTTCATCTTCCAATCGTTCAACTTAATCCCGGTTTTGACAGTTGGCGAGAATGTTGAATTTCCGTTGCTGCGCCGGATCAAATCTGCGTCCAAGCGGCGCGAGAAGGCGAAGCAATACCTGGATGCAGTGGGCCTTGCCGACTTGTTTGATCGACGTCCTGGAGAGATTTCCGGCGGCCAACGTCAACGTGTGGCGATTGCCCGCGCTCTGGTAACTGAGCCGACGCTGATCATCGCTGATGAACCTACCGCAAACCTCGACTCGCAAACCTCTCGTGAGATCATCGCACTGCTGGACCATATGAAGTCCGAGTTCGACACCTCTGTGGTGATCTGCACGCACGACACCAGCCTGATTACTCAGGGCAGTGCCACGATCAACATCATCGACGGCCGGACGGCCTAGGAGCAGAACAATGATTTGGAAAATCGCATTTAGAAATCTGACAAAAAACGCACGGCGGTCTGTGACAACAGCGCTGGCCATCGGCATAGGCGGCTTCGCGGCGCTCTTGTTCGGGGGGTTTGTGACTTCGATTTGGTTCGGAGTTCAGACTTCCATGATCCAAGAACAGGGCAACCTTCAGATTTACCGTGACGGATATCTGGAGTTCGGCGCAGCCAACCCTGATGACTATACCATCAAAAATTGGGATGAAGTTGCAAAGCTTCTCTCGAGCGACCCGGTGCTGAACAAGCAACTGGCTGTCATCACCCCGCGTATTGATCTGGCCGGTGTGGCCGGTAATGCGCAGACCGGCAACTCAAAGACCTTTATCGGGTCTGGTGTCGTGCCTTCGAATGTTGACCGGATGCGCCAGTGGGATGGTTGGTCCATCGGGCAGGTATCGCCGGCTTCCGGCCTCGGAGATCAGGTGCTTGATGGCGTCGTCATTGGCCTTGGTATGGCGAGGATGATGGGGATGTGTGGTCCGCTGAATGTAGCAGATTGCCAAGACCGCCCGGTTGAAGACGAAGCGCTGAATTCAGCAGAAACCGATTTTACCGCATTGGTGAATGATGAAGCTGAACTGACTGATCTGCGAGAAGCAGGTGCCGAGCGCCCACAGCTAAACTTGATGGCCGCAACATCGTCCGGAGTGCCGAATATCGCTCGTGTGGGAATTGAGTCCGCTCAACCACAAGCAATCCGCGCCATCGACAACGCCTTCGTCATGATGCACTTCGAGCAGGCACGCAGCCTTCTTTACGGTGACAGCCAGGAAGCAACGACGTTGATGCTGCAGGTTAACAATCCTGATCAAGTGGATACGGTTAAAACGCGCATCGAAGAAGTTCTGAACCGCGCTGGCCTGGATCTGAAGGTCTATCACTTCACCGAAGTGGACCCGACCTTCGATCGAATCTTCGGCATGTTCACCTTTATGTTCATCGTAGTGTCTGTGGTGCTGTCGATCGTCATCGTCTTCACCATCGTGAACACGGTCTCGATGAACGTAATGGAACGCGTCAAAGAGATTGGCACAATTCGCGCACTAGGCTTCCGTAAAGGGTTTGTGCGGGCCTTGTTCCTGACCGAGAGCGCCCTGATCGGCCTGTTCGGTGCGCTGATAGCACTGGGCGCGGCAGTGATCATTGCCAACCTCATCAACTCCGCCGGTGTCCAATGGACGCCACCATCGAATGCCACCCCGCTGACGGTCCAGCTGATGGTCCTCGACAACCCGATCTTCGCGATAAGCGTGGTTGCCTTGCTGATCATTATCTCCGTCGTCGCCTCTGTGATCCCCACGTTCAAGGCAGCCCGCCTGAACATCGTAGAGAGCCTGCAACGCGCTTGATCGCGCACAACAAAACACTGAACCGAAAGGAACGATACAATGGAACTCCAACGTCGTGAATTTACACAGCTCTTGTTTGGTGGCGCAGCTGCCGCCGGTCTAACCTCTCTGGGACTGCCAGCGTTCGCCGCCGGAAGCGCCAATAGCATCCTGACCAAAGCGGATGCGATCCGGAACCCTCAGACCTCCTTTGCAGTAGACGTGACCCTGTCTGCATACGAACGGGGCAAGCTGAAAGACCAGACCAAGGTAACAACCTACTCGCGTGCCAGCGGCCGCCAATTCCAAACGCTGGTCCATATCAACGCGCCAAGTGCAGACCGCGGTAAGATTTTGCTCAGAAACGGCAACATCTTGTGGCTCTATGACCCTGCTTCAAAGGCGTCGGTCCGTATTTCGCCGCGCCAACGTCTGCTGGGCAACGCTTCCAACGGCGATGTCGTCAGCTCAAATCTGGTCGGTGACTATTCCGCGAGCCTGCAAGGTCAGGAAACCATCGCGGATGGCGATAAGAAGAACCGCAGCTGTCACAAACTGCATCTAACCGCCGCTGCGAAATCAGCACCCTACAGTGCAGTGGATTTCTGGGTGGATGAACGCAACAACAGCCCCATCAAAGGCAAGTATTTCACCAAGAGCGGTCAACTGATCAAAGTTGCTTGGTATCGGAAGTGGAAGAACCAGATGGGCGCAAGCCGTCCAACTGAAGTTGTGATCGCTGATGGCTTCGACCCAAACAAGGTGACCGTGATGACCATGGGCAACTTCCGGGCAAAGAAGCTGCCGGAATCATGGTTCAACAAAGAATGGCTGCCAAACTTCAAGGTATAATAAGGAGCCTTTGAGATGAAAAATCTTCTGACATACACCGTCGCAGCGACCCTTGGCTTGGTCAACTTGCCAGCTCATGCGCAAGACTTCGACCTTCCGCCCGACCTCGTAATTTCGGGGCAGGAAAGTGTTCTAACCCAAGAGGACACGGTCGAGACGACTGGTGTGTCAGAAGAAAAAGCGCGCAGTGCCACATTGGCAACCGAGTTTCGTGCCTTTCACTTCGACGAACTTTCGGGCGGCAACAGTGCGGCATTGCGCGTCTCTGCACATTATTTTGGGACTTTCGAACTAAGCGACCGGGCAAGCCTCTTGTTCAACTTGCGCGGTCGGATCGAACGTGCCGAAGGACAAACTTTTAGCTTGGACCAAAGCGTCAACTTGGACGTGCAAGAATTGGCGATAAGCTACACGGTATCACCGCAGGTTTCATTGCAGTTCGGCCGGATCAACATTCGAAACGGCGTTGCCGTTGGCTTCAATCCAACTGACTGGTTCAAAGACAACAGCCTTGTTACAGCCGAAAGCGCCGCACCAGCGGATCGCCGCCGCGAGCGCCTAGGTGTATTCGCGGTGACGGGCACCGCGACAGTTGGCAACACGCTATTGCAGATGGGGTACCGACCGAAAATCAGCGCCAGCACTGGCTCGGTTTTCTCCGACATGGACAGCATTGGACTGGGGCTTGATAGAACCAACCCGAGCGACGCGTTTTTCATCAAGGCGACCCCGCAATTCGGGTCCAATTTGTCGGTCACGGGCAACTTCTTGCTGAATGACGGCGATCCGGGCTTAGGCTTTGAGGTTAGCGGCACAATCGGGGATAACCTCGTTCTATACGGCGAGGCTTTCGCCGAAAAACGACTCTCGATTGCATCTGAAGCCCTCGCGGGGGGTCTTGGCTCCGCGGCGTTTCAACAAGGGCTTGGCGTGAGCAACCAGAAGGATTGGGAATTGACTGCAGCTTTGGGACTGAACTGGGCCCTGCCGCAGTCCTTTGTCGGCGCACGCGATATTTCGGTAGTGCTGGAGTACCATCTCAACACTGCGGGGCTGACGGGCTCACAGATCGACACACTGGCCAGCGCTACCGGCGCAGACGGACTTGCTGCGGGCGCGGTGTACGGTACCGCATCGCGGCGCCAGGAACCGTTGGCGCGGAACCAGATTTTCACTCGGATTGCATGGAACGATTTTTGGGGCGACAGCGATCTTTCGGCTCTAGGATTTTATGTCCCTGCGGACGGCAGCGGCTTGGCGCAAATCTCTGTCGATGTTCCGATTGGCCAGAATGCGACACTAAATTTGCGCGGCATTTCTACCTTTGGGAGTAGCACTTCAATCTATGGTGCAAACCCGACGCGGAGATCGCTTCAGCTGGGAATGACATACGTATTTTAAAGAGTTCATTTCTTAGACTTGAGGCTTTCAATACAGGACAACTAAATTGCACGTTTTGATACTAGATGATGACGAAGAACTTGGTGAGATAATGCAGCCGGTCCTTGCCAAATATGGCATGGACCTAAAGCTGGCCTTCACGCCAACCAGCGCTTTTGAGCAGCTTGAAAAAGACAGGTTCGACGTGCTTTTGCTTGATATGATGCTGCCCGAGCTGGATGGCATGACGGTTTGCCGTACCATTCGAGCGAGTGACAAACCCTATGCACAAATTCCGATCGTGGCGCTTACTGCGCGTGCGGAGTTGACCGAAAGGATCGTGGCGCTAGAAAGCGGCATTGATGACTTTGTGGCCAAACCGGTTGAAATGCGAGAGCTGGTGGCGCGATTGGGTGCCGTTGTGCGTAGACGCCGGGCAGAGGCCGTTCAGGATGTAGCAGTGCCAGATGTAGCGGTCTCAGCGACTGCGGAGTTGGAATTGTCTGCCGCCCAAATGACCGCACGGTTTGCCGGATATGTTGTCAATCTGACCGAACTTGAGATGCAAATTGTTAAAGTGCTTGCGGACGCTCACGGGAAAACTGTTAGTCGCGCGGAAATACTTGAGCAAATCGGCTATGCGCAACAAAACGATCCCGCTATGATCGACACAATTATTTACCGGGTCCGTCAAAAGTTTCGTGATCAAGGGCTGCAACCCGATTTTATTAAGACTCTGCGCAGCCAAGGCTACCGCATTGAGACAAGGAATTAGACATGTCGCGGTTAATCGAAAAGATTGCGCTTTGGATACGAACGCGCTCGGTTTTCAGTCATTTGCTATGGGCCACATTGCTGTCGACTGCTTTGTTAAGCTTAGTTTTAATTCTGTCTTTGCAAAGAGTGGCTGACGAGCACCCGCGTCGCTATCTTGCGCGAGCATTGTTTGATGCGTTTGCACAAAGCGCGTTGAATCCGGAAAGCGACATCACAATAATCGGTGGCGCTCCGATGGTTTTTATGACGCCGGAAGAAGCTGACGCGTCAGAATACGCAAAACTGTATCAAGCCGCGGCAAATGACAAAGACGGGATCGCAATTGACCGTCTGGGTGGCCGCTATGCCGCTGTTTCTGTTAGGGGCCAGAAAGTCGCGATTCTTCCGCAGTTTGGGCAGCCGATCTCGGCTTTCGCACTGATGCTGGTCGGGCTGGTTGTTGTCGCGATCTTGCTGACAATCACAGCGATCTACTTTCTAATCTGGCGGCTCACTCTGCCGTTCGACGAATTGACGACCGGCATTACAAGGGTTGAGGACGGGGATCTGAACTACCAGATCCCTCTCGACAAGACCTTTGGCGAATATCGAAAATTCGCTGAGGGCTTCAACACTATGGTGGCAGAGCTTCAACATATCCACGAAAGCCGCCGGCATATGCTTTTGGCGTTGCCCCACGAAATTCTAACACCGCTCTCGCGCCTTAAGGTGCGAAAAGACCTGGTTCAAGACGCCAATCTGCGCGACCAAATTAGCCGAGATATATCTGTGGTTGAGGAAATTCTTTCCTCAATTTTGGCTGCAGAGAAGCGCAATTCCGGTCAAGCACAGGCAGAATTTGTTGATATCGAGCCCTATGCAGCCGAGCAGATTGCACAGCTTGTCGATAAAGGCATCGACATTTCCATTAGCAATGAAACCAATAGTAAAACGGCTTACTTCGACCCGTTCTTGACAAGCGTTCTGCTGAAGAATTTTGTTAGCAACGCTGTGCGCTACGGGCGTGGAAATCCGATCTCGGTCAAATTTTCCGCAGTCGAAGGATCTGATGGCGACATGCGGATTTCGGTCAAAGACCGCGGTCTCGGCATTGCGCCAGACCAATTGAAGTACTTGATGGAGCCGTTTTGGCGCGCAGATGAGTCGCGCGGCCGGGCCTCCGGCGGTTACGGGCTTGGCCTGTATCTTTGCAAGACAATCGCCACTGGTCTGAATGGCCGGATTGACGTCGAAAGCACGCTCGACGTTGGCACCGAGATTAGCGTGATTTTGCCAGAGGCGCTGTGTACGAGCCTGGAGGATATTTCAGAATGATACCAACTACTTTAGCGGAAACCGAGTTCTTTGATTTTTCCGATCCTGCTGTGGAACGGTTTGCAAAACGCGCCTTGAAATCCGGAAGCGCCGACAAAAGAGTGCAAGCTATCGAGCTCTTTTACGCAGTTCGCGACGGATTGTTTTACGAGATCTACAATGCAGATTTTGCCCGAGAAAAAATGTCAGCGAGCGCAATTTTGCGCAAGGGGTCTGGGCTCTGTATTCATAAGTCGATCGTCTACACCGCGCTTTTGCGTAAGATCGGCATCCCGGCAAAGCTATGGATTACCGATGTGAAGAACCATTTGTGTTCACCTCAGCTGGCCAAATTGATGGGCAGTAATGTCTTCCACTACCATGTTCTGGTTTCTTTGCAGCTAGACGGGAAATGGATCAAGGCAACGCCCGTTTTCAATGCCCGCTTGTGCCAGCTCTACCGTATGACGCCCCTTGAGTTTGACGGGGTCGAGGACTGCGTGAATCACGCGTATGACACAGATGGCAACAACTACATGGAAATCACACATGAGCATGGCGAGTATAGCGATCTGCCTTATGAAATGGTGCTGAATGGGTTGCGCCAAAAACACGCTTCAATGTTTGAAACAGAAACAAAATTTCGGTCAGGTTCCTTGGTCGGAGACCTCGTCTAGATCAACCCAAACCGCTTCTTTTGGAAGGCCGCTTTCGAATCAGAAGGCGGCCTTTTTTGCATGCGATGAGATGTTTAAGCGCTCATCTCTATATTATTGAATATATGTGATAAATTTTTTGTGACCTAACGTAAATCTTGGAGCAATTACCCGTGATTCTGACGTTATAATCGAGGTGATTTTGAACAATTTGTGCGATTCATAATTCTTTTCGCACAAAACACCAAACTATCCACAAATTGGCTGTCCTATACTGAATTTACATCAGGCGAACACAACGACTTAGAGTTGGGGGAGCTTGGTCCAAATTAACATTTAGAGAGCCAAGAAAATGATTATCAATTCCATCGACAAAATCACCGACACCGAGCGTGATATCGCGTGGGGAAACGGGAAGAGCCGCCGTCTTCTGATTGAAAAAGACAACATGGGCTATTCGCTTACCGATACCATTATCGATGCCGGTACGTCCTCTTTGCTGGAATACAAAAACCACCTTGAAGCCTGCTATTGCATTGAAGGCGACGGCGAGGTTGTGGACGAGCAAACTGGTGAAGTTCATCGCATCACCCCCGGCACCATGTATGCCTTGGACAAGAACGACAAACATTGGCTGACCGCCAAAGAGACCCTGCGTCTTGTTTGTGTCTTCAATCCTCCGCTGAAGGGCGATGAAGTTCACTCGTTGGGTGGCGGCAGCTCGGCTTACTAAGCCCTCCCTTTTCCTCCCTCTGTCTCCCCAGCTAACCAAAGGTTGTATCTGTCATGAAAGACAGCGTCATTGTCTCAGCAGCATGCGCGGATCTCGCGCCCGGTGGTCCCCTCCCTGCCACCCGGCCTAGTGCGGATGCAACCTTTGGTTCTTTTAACGTCAATTTCTTGGATCATTCCGATTTTGAGGCGCACAGGACGGCGGAACGCGGACGGCACACTCGAGTATCCTTCCGGATGGGCCAAATGATCGAAAAGCTCCTAAAGGAAGCGGGTCTCACAAAAGAAGAGGTGTCCGGCCCTCGAACTGCGCTCATTTCAGGGTCAAAATACGGGTGCTCGCAGGTGTTTGAAATTCACCGCCGCTTGCGCAAACATGGACCCCGCGGGATCGACGCGGTCAGGTTTGCCCAGGCGACGCATAACTTTCCAGTTTCCACATGCGCTATTGAGTACGGATTGATGGGGCCATGTCTGGCGATTGTCAGCACCGAGACCGCTGGCATGGATGCGCTGCTTTGCGCACATGACTGGATTACCGACGACCGCTGCGACAGAGCCATCGTGGTTGGCTTCGAGGATTTCTCCTCGCCAACCGGAGAGCACGTTTGCGCGCAAGCAAAAGACGCGCCATCCGGTCAGTCGGTTAGCGAGGCCATGGTCATGGTTTTGTTGGAGCGTCAATCATGCGCCAAAGCGCGCGGCGTTTCCTCCGAGATGCCGCAGATCACAGGCATGGCAACGACTCATGTAAACGCTGCCGCTACAGACGCCGCCCGAGTTCGCGCCAAGCTGGCGTGCCCGACGGCCACACATGAACAGATTTCTTTCCTCACCACGCATCGCTTAGGGCTCTGCGGCGAAGAGGGTAACGACACGGATTACCTTGGTGCCGGCGGATTGCTGGAAATCGCACACCTGCTGAAAAGCCCGAATGCGGGCCAGCGAGGGCAGCAACACTGGCAGATCAGCGCAATGTCGCAAGGCGGCAACGGCGTGACGGCTGGCATCAAGGTAACACAAATGGAATACGCCTTATGAGCCGCTCAGTTGTTGTAACCGGTATGGGCGTCGTCTCGCGCGACGTCATCGGAATTCCCGCATTTTGTCGTCTGCTCTCAGATGGCAGCCCGGTTCCCGGACGGCCCACTCAGTTCGATTCAGACCGCTTCCGCGCCAAAAACGCCTATGCCACTGATCCTGATGTCACGTTAGCTGCCCTACGTCGCGCGCTTTCGCGCAGCAGCAAGCGGCTAGGTCTAACGGAAATGACAGAGCCCGAGATGAATTGTGCGGGCTATAGTATGCTCGCAGCGATTGAAGCGGTTGAGCAGGCTGGACTTACCTCCGATATTCTAAGTACGGCGGGTTGCTCGATTGCGACAACAAGCGGCGGCATGATGGATCGCTTTACTGACGCCCTTGAAGAGGGCGATCATAGTGTGGAATTTCAAGAGCTTGTTAGCCCAGGAAGCGCAGCCGTGGTGCTTCAACGAGTGCTGGGTCTACATGGGCCGCTCAGCAGTTTTTCTTGCGCATGTGCCAGCAGCATTGGCGCGTTGTCTTACGCATTTATGCGGATTCGCAACGGAGATGCCCCAGTAATGCTGGTCGGCGGAAATGACCGTATCCGTGAAGCAGATTTTGCAGGCTTCAATGCGCTACGAGCAATGGACCGAGAGCGGTGCCGACCCTTTGATGTCGACCGCCGCGGGATGATAATTGGTGACGGCGCAGCGATCCTTGTGGTTGAGGACGAAGAGCACGCTCGCGCCCGGGGGGCGCAGCCTCTGGCGAAAGTGTCGAGCATTGCCCTTTCCACAGACTCCCACCACATCACCTGCCCTAAACCAGACGGTTTGACGCGTGCCATGGGACAAGCCTTGGAGCGAGCGAACCTAAGCGCGGATGCGGTCGGCTACGTGAATTGCCATGGCACGGGGACACAGATCAACGATGAAGCCGAAGCGATAGCGCTGGAGGCTGTATTCGGCGGGTCAGTAAAACGCCCGATTGTCAGCTCGACCAAAGGAACAACAGGTCACTTGTTGGGCAGTGCTGGTGCAATCGAAGCAGTTGCTACCATTTTAGCGCTGCGCGCCGGTGAGGCGCCGCAGATGACATCGACGATTAACCCCGAAGACATCCCGTTCACGATGCCCGTAAAGGGCCAAGACCGGACCATTCGTACAAATGTCGCCATGAGCAATTCCCTTGGATTTGGCGGCCTGAACGGGAGCGTGATCTTTGCGCTGCCCGAAACTGGAGACATCTAATGCGCACGATCCGCAACCTTTCCCGCACCACCGACGCAGGCACCTATCGCACTGATCTCGTTGAAACGCTCGCAGAGGCTCTTGACCAATGGGCACCACTGCTGAACGAGGGGTGGCAGGCCGATGATCAGGCCTCCACTTTTGGGGACAGCCGCTGGCGCGCCATGGTCGATGCGGGCCTGACAGGTCTTTCCACCAGCGAAGAGCATGGCGGCATGGCACTCAGCGTCGCAGAACTTACGGACGTTCTGGTGCATTTGGGCTATGTCTGCGAAGACTCAGGCCTAGGGTTTTCGCTGGCAACCCATCTTTGCAGCACGTGCATTCCAATCCAGCATTTCGGCGGCGACGAGCTCAAATCAGACCTGCTTCCCCAACTGGCGGCGGCCGAGGTGGTCGGCGCGCATGCGATCACCGAACCAGACAGCGGTTCAGACGCCTTTGCGATGAAAACCCACGCTATCAAAGACGGGAATGACTACATCCTTTCGGGCGAAAAGTGCTACATTTCAAATGCTCCAATTGCCGACATCTGCGTCGTGTATGCGCGCACCCACCCAGAGAAGGGCGCGCTTGGCGGCTTCTCGGCTTTCGCGGTGGACTGCAATGCCGACGGTTTTACCATCGGCAAGTCGCGCAAAAAGATGGGCTTGCGCACTGCTCCAATGGCTGACCTGTATTTCGATGATGTGCGTGTCCCCGAAAGCCGCCTGATCGGGCGCGAAGGGCAGGGCTTTTCTATCCTCGACTATGTGATGAAATGGGAAATCCTCTGCGTTTTCGCGCTGCAAGTTGGCGAAATGCGCCGACAGCTGGAACGCTGCATTTCCTTCGCGAAATCCCGCCAACAGTTCGGTGCCGCGATCGGTAGTTACCAGGCCATTTCCCACCGTGTGAGCGATATGCATATCCGGCTTGAAAACGCTCGCAATTGGCTCGGTCGCGCTGTCAATGCGATGGAAGGCGGTGGGCAAGCGTCGCTTGAGATCGCGTCCGCCAAGTTGGCAATTTCGGAAGCGCATGTCGCCAATTCGATGGACGCTGTCACGCTTCACGGCGGTGCTGGATACATGCTGGAAACTGGCATCGAAAGCCATCTGCGCAATGCAATCGGGGGGCTGATCTACTCCGGCAGCTCGGACATCCAAAAAAACCGCATCTCTGCGATGCTTGGCCTTTAGAACGAGGAAATTGAAATGTTACTGCAAACGAATTTTCAGGTTTCCGAGACGCGCGCATTTTTTGAAATGCTACGTGAGGAAATGCAAAAAACGCCGGAAGCCGAGGTCGGAACCCTCACCGAAACAGCGAGCTTTACCAAGATTCTGGATATCGCCGATATTATCCGCGCTCAACTCCACGATATCGGAAGCGACCGCGATGCAGTCGTCGCCATCTGTGCCGAGAAAAGCCCGCATAGTGTTGCAGCAATTCTGGGCGTGCTGTCGAGCGGACTGGCCTACGCGCCGCTGGACCCAAGCCATCCCGATACACGGTTGACCAGCATTCTGGACGATCTGGCTCCACCTGTACTGATCGTGGATGACGCAACCCGCAGCCGGTTCGAAGTTTGGGCCCGACGGAGTGGAACGCAGTTGCTGACTTTTTCCGAGCTGCCCAAAACTGTGCCGCCCGTACCAGTGGCTTCGGGTGCTCAACGGTCATTGGCTGCTGTTTTGCACACGTCTGGCTCGACTGGAAAACCCAAGCGCGTTTTGATCGAGGCCCCTGCGCTCGACGCGTTTCAAAGCTGGGTTGTTGGTGAGATCAGCATCGACATCGACGACTGTGTTCTCAGCCATGCACCCTTTGCGTTCGATCTGTCTTTCCTCGACATTTTCGCATCCCTTGCAGGAGGAGCCTGCCTAGCTCTGGCAGACACAAAAACTGCCCGCAACGGCCCGAAACTGGTCGAGATGATGCAGCAGCACAATGTCACCATCTGGCACTCTGCCCCTTCTGCCTTAAAACTGGTGGCCGAGGCCGCATGCGAACTCACATTGCCTCAAGTGCGTTGCGTTTTGTTTGCTGGCGAACCGATGCAGAGCCGCCTCCTCAGGCAGCTGTTCCGCATCTTTCCGAATGCTCGGTTTATCAACATCTACGGATGCACCGAGACCAACGACACCTTCTTTTACGACGTGCCGCGTATCGACACGCCTGACCCGCTGCCGCTCGGCCGCAAGCTTCCCTATGTCGACTATATTCTCGTGGACAATGCTGACATGCCCGTTTCCGGCGAAGGGCAGGGCGAGCTATGGGTGCGTTGCCCGACCATGATGCGCGGCTATAGCGATCAACAACTGACCGCGAAGGCGACAGGGTGGCGCGATGGCGTAGGATACTACCGCACTGGCGATATGGTCCGCCGCGATGCGAATGGCATGGTCCACTTCATCGGTCGTAACGACACGATTGTAAAACTAAGCGGCGTGCGTGTGGATCTGAACGAAATCGAGGCCTGCTTGCAGGCCCACCCCTTAGTTGATGAGGCAGCTGCCTATGTCGATAAATCCGGGGACACGGCGGTACTGAACGCTTTTGTCTCAAGCAAATCTGATGAGCTCAACAGTATCGATCTGCGGCTCTATCTGATGAAGCGGCTTCCGACGGCCGCCATCCCACGAAAGTTCACGATCTCCATTCAGGAGGTTCCGAAAAACTCTAACGGGAAGGCATGCAGACGCATGCTGGAACAACAACTCGTCGAAACCCAAACATAGCTTTACTTACAGGAGATTACCTATGTCTTACACAACTCTACGCTCGTTCATTTCCGAGGAATTTGCACCGGATATTAGCCCGGAAAATCTGTCTGACGATCTTGATCTGATCGAAACTGGGATCGTCGACAGCCTCGGCGTGCTCAAGCTGATCGCCTTTCTGGAAGGCGAGTTCGACCTGAATATTACGCCGGATGAATTGGACGCGGACCTGTATCGTACGATCGGTCTGATCGAGGCCATGATCACCAGCAAGCAGATGAAAGTGGCCGTCTAAGCAGACCACATGCCAACATAAAGGAGCGAAGGCCATGAAACCTGACCAAACCGCTGCCGCGGTGATCGCGGGCAACCGTCCCGCTGAAGCAGACATGATTGCGTATTGGGAGGTCACGGATTCCGGCCTTCGCCCCAAAGCTGAAACTGTGGCCGTTCTGGCTGCACTTTCAGCGAATACAAGCAACGTCGAGATGATGCGTAGCTTTGTAAGCTATATTCGAAAAACTTACCCACCGATTGCTCTCGACGGCTCTCCCCGTGCCGTGAATATCGTTGGCACCGGTGGCGGTAGGTCTACCTTCAACATCTCTACCACTGCCGCCTTCGTTGTGGCAGCCGCCGGTGGACGGGTGCTAAAATCGGGCTCGTCCGCCTATTCCAGTTCCGTTGGTTCTGGTGATATTCTCAGCGCATTGGGCCTTGCCGGGTCTTCATGCGATGCCTTTACCGAAGACATGCTTGGCCACACTGGCATGGCTTTTGCATCCGCCACACGTTACGCGCCAATCTGCAAAAGGCTCGCGATCGCGGCGATGCCTTTGAACTTCAAAATAATCGGGCGATTTGTGAATGCTCTTGGGCCGATGATTTGCCCCTACGAAGTGCGCGGTAGCGTTGTAGGGACCTCAACTCTGGGGTTGTTCGATCATATGCACAAAATCTCCAGCAGCCTTGGGATCGGGTCTTTGATCGTTCATTCCGAAGAGGGCGTGGATGAGTTGTTGAGCGTCGGAACAAACCGGTTTGTCAGCTCCGACAGCTCCGAGCCGCAAATGCTCTATCCCACGGACTTGGGGTTGCAGGACGGCGATATCGATGCCCTGACCGGGGGCGACTTACACATCAATCTGGCCATTATGAAAGATATTCTGCGCGGCAAGGGGCACAAAACTTGCACCCAAACCGTTGCATTGAACGCCGGTGCCGCGCTTTACGCGGGTGGCTTTGCCAATAACTTGCAAAACGGCACTGACATGGCGCTGGAATGCCTTGCGGATGGCGCGCCGTACCGAAAACTAGAGCAGGCGCAGGCATACGTGAAGCAGGGCACCCGAACGTTGGAACGCGTTGCATGAGCACAAAGTTCTACGACGCTCTTGCACGCGCAGGTTCGGCGCTCATTGCAGAGATCAAGCCGAGCTCACCAAAAGTAGGCCCGCTCCTGGCAACAACATCAGTCGCCGCAGTCGCGCGCGAATATCAAATGGCTGGCGCGCCGTGCCTTTCGGTCACGACTGGTGCCTGGCACGGCGGCAATCTTGCGATGATCTCCGAGATGGCTCGCACAGGCCTGCCCGTGTTGCGAAAGGATTTCATCACCTCCAAGCGCCACTTGGAAGATACGCGCGATGCCGGTGCCTCCGCAGCGCTGTTAACCTGTACGCTTTTGCGCAAGGCTGACGTGATCCGCCTTGCTCAGGACGCGCTTGCGATGCAGCTCACTCCATTTGTCGAGGTGGCGTCTGCCGCTGAATTGGACGGTCTGAAATTGCCTGACGGTGCAATTCTGGCGATAAACAACCGCGATATCCGGAGCAAAGAAACGGATGATGGGGGCATCGAGACCGGTCGCGCTCTTTATGCGGCGGCGCGCTCGGTTCATGACGGTTTGTTGATATCCGCGAGCGGGCTTCTCGTTCCGGAAGATGTCAAGATCGCCAAAGTTATCGGATTCGATGGGTATCTGGTCGGGACAGCATTGTTGTCTGGCCCTCATAGCCCATTCGAAACAGCCTGCCGCTTTATTGAGGCGGCCAATACCAAGATTGAAGCAGCAGAATGATGACCAACTCTTTCGCCCCTCCGCTTGGAGGTGAGACCCTCGCAGTGTACGGCCCTGAATCTCAGCAAGGGACTACACTGATGCGGTCCTTGATCTGGCGTGGGTATCAGCCGCTGCGCGTCACACGGAAACAGGAGGTGAAGAATCTCTTCGATCACGCAATCATCTCGGCCCTGATCGTGTTGGACACTGTGTCTATCGAGTGCGCACAGCAGTTGTGCCTGTCGCTGCGAACAACCAATCGCAGGACGCCGATCGTGGTCATGCTATCCCCCGACAATTGCGGCGCCGGAATTGGTTTGCTTGACAGCGGGGCCGATCACTACGTGATCCAGCCCGCGCAGATAGATGAACTTCTGCACAAGCTGCATGCTCTCACCCGTCGTACTCGACGCACGGGCTTTAGCTTTTTTCCAACCACCTACGCCAAGTGATCCCAGATCCATTTGGACGTAGGCACCAGCTTCTCTTTGTTCAAAATCGTCAGAGCTGTGAGGATTATAATCAAGGCCATCGCAAAAAACGGTAGCCTTTCTGTGCCGGCATGTCCCAAACCCAATGCGAACAATGACGCTGCAACTTGACCTGCGTAGAGCGCCGAAGCGATGTAGCCTGCAATGATGTTCGCGGTCTGTGGGGATCCGTGGGCCATGATCCGCTGGATCATCAAGGGCAACAGAGCGCCAAATGACATCCCGACAAGAACTGCCGCGAGCAAAACGGCAAACACCGACGAGGAGAGGCCAAGTTCGATCAGTCCCAATACACCTGTGAAAACGGCGGCGGCTAAAACTGCGCCTGCGCCTGCGGCTTCGACCAGCCGTCTGATATTGAGCGAAACCAGACCGCTCAACAAAGTGGCGCAAGCTATCGCCAGGCCCGACAATGCGGCGTTCTCCATGAGCAGGTTCAAAAATGGAACCTGTGTAGGGATGAGGTAAAACGCAGTCATGGCCAGACCGACAACCAAAAGCGGGATTTGCATCTGGCGCCAAAGCTGTGTGTTCGGAGGGGGGGTATTACCTGTGATCGGGGCCGCCGGATGCCACTCGAGTGTCGATGCGAAATAGGCAACAGGCAAGGTGAGGAGATAGAGCGAGAACGGAAAGCGCCAACCTAGCTGTGACAGCAGTCCGCCAAGTAAAACAAACACCACGCCGCCGAAGGTATTTATGGCAGCTTGTCGCGATATGACGAGCCCTCGTGCCGGACCCTGAAACAACGACGTGATGGCTGCGGTAGCGAAACATAACGTGGCTGCCGTAGCGATCCCAAGCCCGATCCGAGTTGCGATGAGCCAGCCAAAGCCATTCGCGAAGCCACCAAGAACCCCGAATAGTGCCATAGCGATTAACGATGCGACAAAGCCCGCACGTTGATCGACCCGACCTGATTGTCTGCCAATCCAAGGGCCGGCGAGCATAATCAAGACGGCGGGAACCACCAAAGCGATCCGACCCCATACGGTGCCATCTGGTGCACCAGATAGCGCCGCTTCGATAGCGGGAATGGTCGGGGCGATTGCCGCCCCGCTCATCACCGCGCAGGCACTCGCAGCCCATATGACGGCTCGATGGGATGGAGCCGGGACCGGTCTTGCCCGGATATCGTCGAACAGTGTCATGCGGCTTGCGACCTCTCGGTGGTGTTGGCTAGCAGCCGTGACACTGCAAGATCCGCCGAGGTCAGGCAGCCTTCCATTGTGTGGCCTTCAAGGTAGTCACCGGCGATTTCCAGGCCCGAAATACTCTCGACGCTGCGCAGTAAATCTTTCTTCAGGCCGGTGAAGTGTGGCGCGTAGCCACAAATACCACCTGAGTGACGCGCGACGTGAACATGTGTGCGGTTGGCATTTATTGGCATACGCTTCGAGAATGTCTCCTCTGCGATGCGGACCAACTCATGATCGGGCTTGTCAAGAATTTCCCGTGCCGCCTTTCCTGAAAGCGTGTAACGGACATGATGTGGTGTATGCAGCCGGTTGGCAGAGCAATGACCCAAAGGCGCACCGGGTTCGAACATGATCGAATGCACGCCCTCTTTGAAAACAGGCGCGTCGTAGACGACATTGATCATCGCCAACGGGAAGTAACGCAAAGCCTCGACAGCAACGCGGCCATACGCGGGCAACTCTACAAGATGCTTAAAGACATTGGCGGGAACGGTGGAGATTACACGGCTGGCTGGAACAACATGCGCACCATTCTCGTCCTTTAGCTCTAAGCCTGCGACATGTCCGTTGTGGGTAAGAATGCGCGTCACGCGAGAGCCGAAGCGAATGTCCTTTTCGGCGGCGAGGTTGTCATGAAACTGACCGATTCCGCCCGCGATTGCATGGTGCGATCCTTTGCCGAAGCCAGAGGCGAAGAGCATCATCAGGGAAGGGTAAAGTTCGGACGGTTCTGCCGCACCCATGATGATCGAGAACAGTCGAAGCGGACCAGTCGCGAGCTTCTTGGTGAAGTGATTGTCGATTGTGGTGTGGTCCCAAGTCTTTTCGACTTGCTCGATCAGACCGGACGTATAGTTCAATTTGTCCGCGTTCTGGCGCGCGAAGGCAAGGAAGTTGCGGAACTGAAACGCACCGCGTGTGCCGATTGCAGACGCGAGTCGCAGATCACCCGCGAGGGTTTTGCTCTTTTGCAGCGCAACAAGCGTGTCGTTCATCACGATATGGAACCCGGGGTGCTGATCTTCGAATTCGGTCAGGTTGAACTCTTCCAACAGCGCATTGAAACGTGGCCATGCGCTTGAAAAATTCTTGCCGCCAATCTCGAACGAATGATCGCCCGACTTGATACATGCAGCGCGCCCGCCGGCATAAGAGCCGACTTCGTGAATAATGCTGGGGATGCCTTGTTTGGCGAGGTAATGAGCGGTGCCGAGGCCGGAAATGCCGGCGCCAATAATGTGGACAGGATCCATGTCAGATGTTCCTTAAACGGGTTGTGGTTCTTCGGTTTTGCTTTTGGTTTTGGTTGCCACCTGCGCGGTGCGTATGCTGCATTTGGCAAATCTCCGTCCGCCAGATGTTAGCCAAGCACTGCGGGCGAGCCGGTTTTTTCCGGTGCCGACAAACTCGCGCGCACCATCAAGGGCGACGCCGTCATCAAAGTTGGTAATCGGCGCGCTTTGGTCAAATGAGACACCTGTAAGGATATCGCGGATCCGCTTGTCTCCATCGTGATGCGCGTTGAGAAACCGCTGCACCTGCATGAAGGCTTCCAGCAGATACAGCGGATGCACGGTTTCCGCAGAGTCGGAAAACAGGCACTTGTCTGACAACGGCAAAAGCTGTGCCGTAACGCGTTGATCTGTCAGCACCGGTGTGGTGATCAGGACATTCTCGGGCCTCTGCTTGTTCAGAGAGCGACTCGTGCAAGGAAGCATGTCGTCTAATGAACTCATGGCACACAGGGGAATCGACGACGTCTGGTCAATTTCCTGAAGCGTAGGAGTTAGGGTCACGCGGATACTGGCGCGCACGACGCTGTCCTGCTCAAATTCGGTGGTGCAAATGACAGAGCCTGAGTCTTTCGCGACAGTTGTGTGCAGCAGGATGTCTTTGTCAATGAAGGTGTACTGCTTGAAGTCGGCAAGAATGGCGCTCACAAAACTGGGGGCCGTGACGCGAGCTTGCGCAGCTTGGACGGCACCTTCCAGCAAGAGAAGGCCCGGCACGTGGTCGAGCGGATGATCGAAGAAGAACGGGTGTGTCTTGTCTACGATCAATCTGGCGACGCCGTTCCCATCGCGTCTACAGTGGCGCAATACGGCGTTCTTCGGGTGCATCCGTCGGTCGAGGGCACTCATCGTGTCGCCTCCCGATTGAGGCTTGCGATGAAGCGTGCGGCGGCGTCGGCAGGGTCCTGATCTTCTTCAATGGCCTGTTCAACTACGCCAGAGATGGCACTTCCAACGATGGCAATATCGCAACCGCTTTGGAATGCCCGCCGCACGTCCGCTTTGGTTTTCAGTCCAAATCCGATAGCAATCGGAAGATCCGTTTTGCTCCGCAATGCGTCGATCTGGTTTGACAGGTCCCCGGCTTTCGAAGCCCCGCCGGAACGGCCGTAAGCCGAAACCAAATAGATGAACGCCGAAGCCTGCTCGAGAACCCGACGGCGCGTGTCAGGTGTCGCGTTTGAATAGATGGTTCCAACCGTTGGAATGTATCCGAAGGCAGCGTTTTGGAAGCTGCTTGTCATTTTGGGTGGAAGCCCGTGTGGCAGTATTCCCGCCATGCCCGCATCACACGCCATTTTGCACACTGCCTCAAAACCGTAGGGGCGAAGGGTGTGACTGGAGTCAGCCAGAAGCACGATCTTGATCCGGTCTGTGAATTCAGAGGCCATGTCGATCACAGGCTCTAAAGTCGCGCCATGCTCAAGTGCACGATTGTGCGCTTTGATCAGCGTCTCACCGTCGGTGAACGCATTTTTGAAAGGCACGCAAAGCTCGACCATACCGACGCCGAGATCAACGCAACTTTGCAAGATCTTGCGTGTGACATCCAAAGTAGGGTCGCCAGCCATGATCAACGGGCACAGGCTGCGCGCGTGGACCATTTGGCCAGTTTCAATGAGTTGCCGTGAGGCGAAATCTAGCATCGTGTTCATAATGTGACCTGCTGAAACAAGTTGGTGGGAGAGGAAGCGATCACGAGCATGCGAGCCGCTTTGCGAGTAATTTCGCCGCCGTTCAATCGGGCGGCTGAATCGACGTCGACGGCTTCGATGCCGTTGCTTTCGGAGAGGTCACAGATTCTATCAGCGGTCAGCCCGCCAGCGAGCCAGATGCGCGCACCGTCCAAACGATCCATCCAACGCTGCACCATCTGGCTGCCAAGACTGACGCCGCTGCTGCCGATCTCCTGGCGGCCACCGAACCGGTCGATGAGAAAAATGTCACAACCATTCGAACGATATGCGTCAATTAAGCGATCTATCGGGCTGGCACCTGTATCGTCGACATGAACAGTCTTTATGACCGTCATGCCCTTATCTTTTAAGAACGCTATGTCGCGTGGCGAGTTGAAACCGTGAAGCTGGACGTGGCGAACGCTCGTGTTCTTCAGCAATGCCCAAAGATCGCTGACAGGGCGCTTTATGCAAACTGCAATCGGTGTAATTGAAGTGCAGCGTTCCGCCAGTTCCAAGAACTTCGCGTCCGTCAAATTCCGCGGATGACCGTCTATGCCGGTCCATAGTCCGGCATATTGGGCGCCTTCTTGTGTAAGGATGTCGAGTTCTTCACAATTCGTGACCCCGCAAATTTTCAAATCCATCTAGCCGTCCAATCCGAGTCATATTTAACTCCTTAGAAGCTACGAGATTGCGGCGTTACATAGTGTCGAATATTGGATCGAGTTATTTTGGAACTTCACAGATGATTATGACTGTGAACACAAAATAACAGCAAATTGACGAATCTGACGCTCAAGTGACGGTTAGTAGTGTGAAAATATCAGAAATCCCTAGATTCTCTAAATTTCGCATCCAAATTATTCGTCATAAATAATCAAAAAACCGGTTGAGAAAATCATTTCGTGAAAAATCTTCAGTCAAAGCCATCAAACGCCTTTTTATTTTTGGCGACGGTTAGATCAAGTTGGCAGTGGGATAAAATACTCAATTCCATTGTTGTTTGAACTGAAGGACACAACTAATGATTTCTTTCTCCAAGACCTCTCTGCTCGCATTGGCGACCACTGCGATGGTTAGCGCCGCCAGCTTCGCTGCCGCTGATTCCAGCAAAACACCAATTCTCGATCAGGCGACCCCGACTTCGCCTTTGATGACTGACTGCGGCGAAGTGATGAAGGCGGTTCAGAACCGCTACAACGGCTATGACAGCTGGCGTATCGTTCACATGAAAATCACCGACGAAACCGGCGCTGTCAAAACCCGCCGTATCGCCGCGGCCCATAAGAACGATGGCATCAACCGCCGCCTGCGTTCCTTGGTATTTGATCCTGCAGAACTGCAGGACGTCGAATCCTTTGTGCGCGACAGCTTCGAGCCCACAGTGCCGGATAAGGTCTGGGTTTACCTGCCATCCGCAGAAAAAGTGATCGACGTGAAGTCGGAAGACCTGAGCCAGCGCTTGTACGGCTCCGACCTTGCTGTCGGTGAAATGCTGATCCGCCAAGCAGCCGACTATGATTGCAAGCTATTGGGAACCGGCGTTTTCAACGGCTACCCAGTCTACAAACTTTATGTGAATCCGAAAACCGAAGACGAAGTCATCCGTCTTGGTTTGCGTGACGGCGAACTGTGGGCCGATACCGAAACTTTCATGCCAATCTACTCCAGCTTTAACGCCGATGCACCAAACGAGCAGCGCGTCCTGGAAACGCTGGACTTGCGCTGGGTTGACGGTGTCTTCGCGCCTGCGCGCTACCGTGTGTCGACAATCAAAGAAGGTCGCGTCGTGTCCTTCTCTGACTTCGAGACCGAAGGCGAGCACTTCAACATCGGTCTGCCAAGCTCTTGGTTCGAACTGGGTGATCTCGGATCCTCTGCATCCGAATTCCGCAATTTCCGTAGTGAACCTGACGCCGGCCACTAAGTTCGGCCGACGAAGAGTGCAGGCGCGGAAATCCTCCCTTTCCGCGCCTCATATATTCCCATTTTGTTCAGGAGCCTGAACCATGCATGCCCTTTCCTTTGTCGAAAGCATGATGACCCGCTTTCTCCAGACCGTTTATTCGCACCGGATCAAAGCCTTCATCATTCTTTTGCTTGTTTTTGTTGGCTACGTTGCCGCCAATATCCCCAACCTTCAAAAAGACGGCCGCGTCGAAGCATTTATGCATGAATCGGACCCGGCGCTGAGCACCTACTACGACATGAGGCGCGAGTTCGGCCAAGATAACCGGCTGGTTGTCGCCGTTGCTGCCGACAATGTTTTCTCGACCGAGTTCTTGACGAAGTTCTCGCGGATGCACCGCGAGCTGGCCGACAATGTCCCTTATGTGTCGGAGATTTTCAGCCCCTACAACATCCCCTTCATCGAGCATGAAAACGGGGGGCTCTATCTTGAAGAATTGGTCCGCAATATGCTTGCGCGTGGTCGCAATCCGGAAGACCTGCGCGAGCGCATCATGTCGACCCCTCTGTATAAGAACTTCATCATCTCCGAAGATGGCAAAACCGCTGCGGTCGTGATCGAGCCATACCGCTATGCCCCTTCCACCAATGACTGTGTTCCGGATCCTGCAAATGGCGTGACTTGTGCTGTTGCTTTCACACCGCTCGACGAACGAGACCTTCTGGGCGGGCCGCACTACGCGGAAATGACAGCAGCTGCGCAAGAGATCGTCGCAAACTATCAGGGTGAAGGCTACGATGTTTACATCGCAGGCGCTCCTGTGCTCAGCACCGAAATCGTGAAGATGATGGAGCAGGATATGCCGCGCTTTACGTTGGCGTGCGTGATCCTAACTGTGTTGGCTATGTTGGTGCTGCATCGCAGCTTCCTGATCGCAATTGGCGCGTTCCTGTCCTTCGTAATGGCCATCTTCTCGACCTTGGCGACCGTGTCTTTGACGGGTGTCGCAATGACACCGCCGACGCAGCTATTGATCCCGATGACGTTGGTGGTTGGGCTATGCACGTACATTCACTTTATCGCCACGCTACTGAAGACGAGAGCAGCAGAGAAGGACGGCCTGGTCGCCTTGAAGAATGCCGTCAAGAAGGCCAACACGCCGATTCTGTTCACCGCATTGACGACCGCAGGCGGACTGGTGGGTCTTGCGGCTGCGCCACTGGCTCCGATCACCGCCTTGGGGCTGTTTGGTACCGTGTCCGTCGGGTTGTCCTACATTCTTGCGATGCTTTGGGCGACGCTCGTATTCCGGACCTTGCCGGAACGCTATCTTGACCGTCAGACCGAGAAAGCCGGCGTCATTGCGACAGTCATGCGTAAGGGTGCAATGATCAGCGCAAACGCGCCACGGACCACCTTGGCTGTCTGCGGCGGTGTTGTTCTGGCAGCGGCTTTGGGCATATTCCAGCTCAGCTACTCGCACAACTCTTTGTTGTGGCTGCCTGAGGAAAACGGGGCGCGTTTGTCGACCGAGTATATCGATGCCAACTTCCGCGGCACTGTGAACTTGGAAATGGTCATCACCCCGACTGAAGGCTCCGATTTCCGTGACGAAACCCTGTTGAAGGCCGTCGAGAAAACGGCGCGCGAGGCATATGCGGCTGTTGATATCCCAATTGGGCGTCACACCAGCATCATCTCGTTTGTTGAAGAGACCAACCAAGCCATCAATGATGGCGACCCTGCCGCACTGACCATCCCCGGTCAGGAGCAAATTTGGGATCAAATCCTCCTACTGGAAGGTCAAGGCATCGACGACATGAAGCGCTATGTCAGCATGGACTACAGTTCGGGTCGGGTTTCGTTCCAGACGCCTTGGTTGGAAGCCAAACTGTATTCGGACGTGATCGCGACCATCGAGACCAACTTTGAAACAGCGCTTGGAGATATTGCAACTGTCGAAAGCACCGGCCTGATTGCTTTGCTTGCCAAGACCTCCAAAAAAGTCCTGGACAGTATGACCATCAGCTATGGCCTCGCCTTGGGCTTGGTGACCGTTCTCATGGCTGTCGCCTTGCGTTCCGCCAGCTTGGGTGTGGTCAGCATGATCCCCAACGTCGCCCCCTTCGTGGTGCTGTTGGGTCTGATGGGATATCTCAACATCCCTCTGGATACGTTCACCGTTCTGATCGGTGGCATCATCACAGGCCTGATCGTGGATGACACATTGCACTTCTTCTACAATGTGCGGCAGCGCCTGAACGCTGGCGAAGCTATGGAAACCGCGATTGGTGACGCCATGAGTGACATCGGGCGCGCACTGTTTACGACGACGGTGGTGGTGATGCTGGGCTTCACCGTGTTCACAATGTCATCAATGTCGAACATTCAAAGCTTTGGTATGCTGATGGCTTCGGGCGCAGTGTTGGCGCTTCTGTCTGAGGTGTTTATCGGTCCTGCGGTTCTGATGCTCTACGCTCAGTTCAAAGAGGCCAAGCATCAACCTCGCGTCTCGGCAGTGGCAAATGTCCCGGCTGAATGATCAAAACGCCAGCGCCGCAACCGATATGGTCGCGGCGCTGGAGACCTTGAAGGGATGCCCTGCAGATGCGGGGCATTTCCTCATAAAATCTGGATTTTCGCCTGATCAGGCCGCTGCCGACTTTGTTGAGTCTTACGCAGGTGTCCCCGCGACACCGCGTGGCGGCACAGAACCTGCCGTCCTCTATCAGCAACGCAATCAACCGGACCTATTGTTTGGGTTGTATGGCTGTGAGCGGCGCATACGGGGGTGGCTTCCAGCTCTGGCCGGCTGCCGTATGACAAAAACAGCACCGTCGCTTGCCCCGGTGTCCCCGATCCATGTGAAAAGCGATCACCAAAGATGGGATCAGATCGATTTGGGCGGGCTGCCGTTCCCGCAGATCACTACGCGTGACGCGGGTCCGTACATTACCATGGGATTTGTCATGGCGGGCGAGGCTGGCCAAAACCTTGCCTTATCGGCGCACCGAATGCTCGTGCTTGGGCCGGACCTTCTTGGCATTTCCATGCTCACAAGCAGGCATCTTAGACACATGGCGCAACGCGCAGGGGAACAGGGAGAATCCCTACCGATTTCAATCAATATCGGGGTCCCACCCGCAGTGGCAATTGCCTCCGCCACGGGTACGGCTCATTTACCGTCACGGTTGGATAAACTGTCTTTGGCAGGGGCCTTGGCGAAAGCCCCGATCGCAATTTCCCAAGGCCCCGACGATGGCGCATTTTACCTAAGCCGCAGTGCCATTGTTTTGCACGGCGAACTTCTGGCAGACACCACAACAGAAGCTATCGCACCTGCACCACCTGGGGTGACCATGCCGGAGTTCCTGGGCTATGACGGTCACGCGGGCGCGCCGCTTCAGCTTATCAAGCTAAACTCGATCTCGCAGCGGCCAAATGCCATGATGCAAGCCGTGGTCGGTCCCGGACGCGAGCAATCTGCTATACTTGGGTTGGGTGGCGCATTGTCTCTGGCGCTCGGCCTTGATGAAGGCCTACTGGCGGAGAATGCTTTTGACCTGCGGTTCTCCTACGCAGGCGGCGGCATGTTGTTGCTCTTTGTTGCGCTGAAAGACGGGCACACAACACCGCTGGAGCCTTTGGCGCGCCAGATGATAGATATTTGCCCATTCGTCAAAACGGTCGTGTTCGTCGATCAGGATGTAGATCTTTCATCAGAGGAAGACATGCTCTGGGCGATGACCACCCGTGCCAATCTGGCGCAAGATTGCCATCCGGTCCAAGGGTTTGCTCCAATGCGCATGGATCCGTCTCAGGGTGATGCGTGGGCGAAGCAGAAAGGCTACACGCCGACGCGCTGTTATGTCGATGCCACCGTGCCACCTTCATGTAGGTCTGCGGCGTCTCGTAGTTTCGTTTGATCGCGGGCAGCCGGTTGAAAGTAAGCCTCAAAGCCAGCGCGACCGTCTCGCGCAGGTGAGTATATCGAGAATGCCCCGCCGCTGCGGTCAGCGATGGCTTTGACCACAGCAAGACCTAGGCCACTGCCATCGGCCCTTCCTGCACCGCGTTCGAACCGTGCGGTCAATCCGTTCAGGACGCTCGCAGGTATGATCGGGCTCGTGTTTAAGACCCGCAACTCACCATCGGATGCAAGGTGAACGGTCACAGGTGATCCATTGTCTCCATGAAGCAATGCGTTCTCAATAAGGTTGCGGCACACGATGGCGAATGCGTCGGGGTCCAAGTCGGACAGGACCGCTTCGTTAGGCAAATTGAGTGTGATCAAGTCTCCTCGCTCTGCTTTGCGCAGGTCGCTAACGATGAGTTCGACAATAGGGCGCATGTCGGCCTGTGCGTCCAACCTCAGGCGGCCACCCTCGGCGCGAGCAAGTTGCATCAGACGTTCCGACAATCGCGTAAGCCGTCTGAGCGATTCTTCGATCTCAGTTGCACGCTTTGCGATCGTTGCATCTTTTGTTTCGGATCGAATGCGTTGGGCCTGTGCAATTGCTCCAGCCAAAGGTGTGCGCAACTCGTGGGCGGCGTTGGCCGCAAAGCTGCGCTCGGCCTCGAATGCCGCGTGAAGGCGTTCAAGGAAGCCATTAAGGGTTTCAACCAGAGGTTCGATTTCAGTGGGTAGGTCCTCGATTTCGACAGGTGACAAGTCGCGGGCTGCCCGACCTGCAAGTCTTGCGCTGAACGCGCGAAGCGGCAAGAGGTTTGCCCGCACGACTATCCCAACGAGCAATAACGCGACGGGTATTAGCAGCAGCAGTGGCAAGGCCAGTGCCATCTGAATACCGCTTGCGACTGACTGGCGATGCGCTAGCGGCTCGGCAATTGTTATCCGAATAGTCCCGCGTACCGCGTCTTCGTTATAGAAACGATAGGATGAGTTCTGAGCGAAGCCGGACCCTTGATACGGCGGGAAAACTTCAGCATCCGCTGCATGGGATTGCAGCAATATCTGACCTTCGTTGTTTCTGACAATGTAGGTGAAATACTCATCATGCTCGCGGATTCGGGCGAGACGCTGAACAGGAACATCATCGTCGCGCCCCAAAATGTCGACAACCGCCAACGGGAGAATGCGCTGCGCCGTTTCTTGAAGTGCCGAGTCGAACACCTCGTCCATCTCGTGTCGCGCAGTAATGGCAGTAATCGTAGCCGTCGCGATCCAAACAAGGGTGAGCAGTAGCCCCAAAGACATTCCTAAGCGGCCTTGAAGGCTGTTGCGCCATTTCATGCCCCAACCATCCGGTAACCAAGCCCACGTTCGGTGACGATCATCTCAGCGCCCAGTTTTTTGCGGAGGCGGCTGATGTGAACCTCGATCGTGTTGCTTTCGATTTCCGCGCCGAAAGCATACAGATGATCTTCCAGCTGTGCTTTCGACATCAACCGGCCCGGTCGCGCCAACAGTGCCTCAAGCAAGGCCCATTCACGCGCGGTCAGTGCTATTGCTTTGCCGTCTTTGGCGATGTTTCGCTCTGCAACGTCAATCTGAAACGGACCATAGGAGACAATTGGACTTGGATTGCCATTGTAGCGACGCGCAACGGAGCCAATGCGTGCGGATAGCTCTGCTAAATCAAATGGCTTCACAAGATAATCGTCGGCGCCTGCATTCAACCCAGCAATTCGGTCGGAAACCTGATCAAGCGCCGTCATAATGATCACCGGTTGCGTTCCACCTGCAGCGCGCAATGCCGTAAGGAACGGCAAGCCGCGCCCGTCCGGCAGCATGAGATCCAGCAAAATGAGTTGGTACTCGGTGCCGGCTAGGGCGACCTCTGCGTCATCAAGGCGTTTGACCCAATCAACAGAGTGCCCGCCAGCCACGATCTGATCCTGAACGGCACCGCCCAGAACTGCATCATCTTCAATCAGCAGAATACGCATGTCTCTGGGGCCCCACTCTTCATTTGCGATCTTAGATGCATTGTGAACCTGACGCCAACCTGAACACCTAAAGTTTCACCCTTCAGGTTGATGTCAGTTTGATACGCGACGTTGTGAACATCAAAAGCCCAAACCGGAGCAGGACACATGAAAAAGACACTGGCAACGATGCTGACTGTAACCGCCATAGCCGCAGGTCCGGCTTTGGCTGACGATGACTGCTTTGTCCCGATGGCGAAATGGCAGCCGCGCGAAGCGGCGGCGAGTTTTGCTGCGGCGCAAGGCTGGTCTGTGCGTCGTATCAAGATCGATGACGGCTGCTACGAGATCAAAGGCCGCGACGCTGATGGTCGGGAGATTGAGGTGAAATTGCATCCCGACACACTGAGCGTCATCGAATTTGAATACGAAGATGACGAAGATGACGACGAGGATGACGACGATGACGACGACCGTCGCGCTTCCCCTGTTCCTCCAACTCCCTCTGCTCCGACGAACGGCCTTCTCGGGACAGGTGAAACCCCTCAAGTCGTCATCAAATGATCCCGTTCAAAACTCCTCAAAGACAGGTCATGCTAAAATGAAAACCTTTCTCGCAGCTTTGACGTTAAGCACCGCCCTAACTGCACCTGCTATGGTGTCCGCCCGGCCAATTACGCTTACCACAACTCTGAATGCGTATGGAGGGCCTGGCGCTTATCTGGCGCTTTATGTCACCGACAGCCAAGGGGCTTTTGCAGGCACGCTTTGGGTCGCAGGCGGCAAGTCGAAATACTACCAACATATGTCCGAGTGGTATCGGTCGGGTGGCGCTTCGCAAATTGCCGGGGTTACGGGCGCAAGCGTCGGCGCTGGCCGCACCTTGGAGATCACGCTTGACCTCAAGGATGCGCTTTTTGACGCGGGTTATAGCCTGCACATTGACGCCGCGGTGGAGGACTATCGCGACAGTTCTAAGGACATATCGGTCGAGTTGACCTCGGATGCCGCGGGCAAGCCGGTCCAGGGCCGACGGTACGTCTCCACGTTCACCTACAAATAATCGGAGTTCACCATGATCCGCGCTCTTCACCGCTGGCCCGGGCTGGTTGCGGCGGTTTTCCTCGTTGTTTTGAGCCTAAGTGGCGCGGTCTTGTCGGTGTTTCCAGCGCTTGACCGGATTTCTGCACCGCAGGCTCAGACCTCTCTTGACGTTGCAACGCTAGCCGACAGGATTCACGGCAACTATCCAGGAGTGGAGCAAATCCGCCGTGCCCCGTCGGGACGCGTTACCGCCTATTGGTTTCACGATGGTGTTCCAGGCAGCGCGGTTATCGATCCGGCGACAGGCACTGCTACGGCATCTGCCGACCCGAACAAGACACAGCGTTGGCTAACGGAACTGCATCGTTCGCTTTTTCTCGATGACAGCGGTCGGATGGTCATCGCGGGCGCGGCATTGGGAATGCTGCTGCTAACAGTCAGCGGCGCAGCGCTCGTTGCTCGACGCTCGGGAGGCTGGCGATCATGGTCTTCGCCAGTGCGCGGACCACTCGCAGGTCGCTTGCACGTAAAGGTCGCGCGCGTTGCTGTCGTCGGGTTAGGACTGTCGTCCCTGACAGCCTTGTGGATGAGTGCTTTAACCTTCGAGCTACTGCCGGACACAGGTTCAAATCCCGTGTTTCCGTCCGCTGTTAGTGCGCAGATGGGCGTGGAGCTTACTGCTATCCCGCTTCTAATTGAAACCAAGGTTTCAGAGCTGAGGGAACTGACCTTTCCCTATGCCGGTGACGTTAGCGATGTATTCACTTTGAAAACCGACAGCGGTAAGGGCTACATCGACCAAGGCACGGGCGCAGTTTTGGCGTGGGACACGCCGGGCACATTGGCGTCCATCTCTGAGACCATTTACACGCTGCACACGGGGCAGGGCGCGCCGCTCCTTGGTTTGGTAATGGGTCTGCTCGCACTTGCCACGCCCATTCTTGCAGTGACAGGAGCGCTCGTTTGGTGCGCGGCGCGGCGTGGACAACCACGCATTCGCGATAACGCACGGGCTGGCAGCGCTGACACAATTGTGCTTGTCGGCAGCGAAGGTGGCAGTACATGGGGCTTCGCTGCAACCCTTCACCAAGCCTTGGTGCAGGCTGGCCACCTCATTCACACCGCGCCGATGTCGGCCTTTAATCCTCACGAATACAGCAATGCCGAAAGGCTGATTATTTTGACAGCGACTTACGGTGATGGTGTCGGGCCCGCCTCAGCCACGGGTTTCCTAAAACGACTTCGGCGGGGGGAATACGTAAGAAAGACTCCCGTCGCGGTGCTGGGGTTTGGCGATCGCAGTTTCCCCAAATTCTGCGCATACGGGCAGGCTGTCGCCCAAGATTTGCAAAATGCGGGGTATGAGATGCTTTTGCCCTTCGACACGATCGACCGGCAGTCTGTGCAAGACTTCGCACGCTGGGGGCGCGATCTCGCCGCAAGCATGGGCAGTAGCTTTGAGCTCGACCACCAACCCGTTGTACCTGAAGTGGTAAAGCTCACATTGACGTCTCGTCGTGACTACGGCGCGGACGTTCAAGCGCCAACTTCGATCCTTCGGTTCGCCTTGCCGAAACTTTCGATCTGGCAGCGGGTGACACGCACTGGGTTTGCGCGGTTCGAGGCGGGTGATCTGATTGGCATCTTTCCAAGCGGGTCCATCGTGCCGCGGTTGTATTCGCTGGCCTCGGGACGCGGCGACGGGTTCGTGGAAATCGTGGTGAAAAAGCAAAGCGGCGGCCTGTGTTCTGGGCAACTTGTGACCTTGGAACCCGGCGATACCATCCAGGCCTTCCTGCGGCGCAATCCCAACTTCCATGCACAAACTGCGAAGACGCCGCTCATCCTCGTTGGGGCTGGCACTGGCGTTGCGCCTTTGGCTGGTATTGTGCGGGCCAACACGAGGCTTAGGCCGATCCATCTGCTGTTCGGGATGCGCCATCTCCACAGCGATTTTCTCTATCAGGAGGAAATCAGCGGTTGGCAGGCAGATGGCAAACTGCATCACCTGCTTGAGGCAGAATCCAGAGGGGCGCGGCCCCGATATGTCCAGGACGTGCTGCGTGCAGAAGCGGTCGAAATGCTAGGTCTTATCCAGCAAGGCGCGAAAGTCATGGTGTGTGGCGGCCGCGAAATGGCCGGCGGAGTAGCGTCGGCGATGACGGATATATTGTCGCCCGTTGGTTTATCTCTTCAAACGCTGAAGGCCGAGGGGCGCTATGTTGAAGATGTCTATTAAGCCAGAGCATATTGCCCTGAATGGGCCGACAATGGGAACGCGATGGTCGGCCACATTTTTCGCCGCAACTGGGTTTGACACCGCGCCGGTACAGGCGGCTTTGCAATCGGCTGTCGATGAAGTGGACAATCAAATGTCAACTTGGAAGCCTGACAGCGATCTGATGAGCGTAAACGCAGCACCCGTCGGCGATTGGATCCCAGTTCCACGGCGGCTCTTAGATGTAATCAGATCGGGGCTTGAGATAGGTCGTTCAACTGAGGGCGCCTTTGACATTGGACAGGGGGATGCAGTTGGCGCTTGGGGGTTCGGTCCAAGCGAAGCAAATGCACAGGGCATTAAGGCTGCGGCAAGACGACCGCGTGCAGCTGCATTCGATTGTCTGGAGATTGATGTCTCTAGACGCTCTCTAAGGAAACTTGCCCCCGTGTCGCTGGACTTGAACGGAATCGCCAAGGGCTACGGCGTAGATTGTATGTGCGACGTGCTAAGCGCGATCGGCATCACGTCCTCGCTCGTCGCGATTGATGGGGAGCTTCGCGCGACTGGCCTGCAACCCGATGGCACAGCATGGGCGATCGCTGTCGAGGCGCCTGCAAGAAACCTTCGGGCGGCTCATTCGGTGGTTTCTTTACAAGACGCTGCGATTGCAACCTCGGGCGACTATCGCCACTGGGTTGAAATTCAAGGACGGCGTTTCTCCCACACGATGCACCCGAAGGGCGGTCGCCCGCTCGCTGCGCCGCCCGCATCGGTCACTGTGGTGGCCAGAACCTGTCTGCTAGCAGACGCCTGGGCGACGGCCCTCATGGTGGTGGGGGTAGACGCAGGAAAAGCGCTGGCCGAGCGCCACGGTCTCGATGTTCTGTTTCTTGAACGGGGCGATGCGGGCGAAATTGTCCCCAGCTCTGCGGGGCGAGTTTTCGAAATTGAGCAACCGATCTCTTGACAGCGCGACGATTCAAATATCTTTTGCCACCACCTGTTCATTCGATCTATGACAGGTTCAGCCACGTCGGGAGAACCAGTTCAACTGGTGCCGAAGGAGCAACCGCCCCGGAAACTCTCAGGCCAATGGACCGACGAAGCTGACACGGATCTGGAGAGAGGTGTTAAATCACCCGCCGAAGGGATAGCGATCTCAGGCAAAAGGACAGAGTGGGCATCTTGCGTGTGGGCAACCGCGCGTGTTTTGGTGCCGCATTCTGTTCGCTCAGATAAAACGGCCTGTGAAAGACGAAAGGCCGGAAGATGTCAGATTTGCTGCAAACCCCCCTTCACGACTTGCATGTGCGCCTTGGCGCGAAAATGGTCCCCTTCGCTGGATACGCCATGCCAGTTCAATACGGCCTCGGCGTCATGAAAGAACACCTCCACACACGGGCGAAGGCTGGTTTGTTTGACGTCAGCCATATGGGGCAAGTCATCGTTGCAGGGGAGGGTGCTGCAATAGCGTTGGAAAGCCTGATCCCTGTGGACATCGCTGGCTTGGCCGAGAACCGCCAGCGATATGGCTTCTTTACCAATGAGGCGGGCGGCATCACTGACGATCTCATGCTCGCAAACCGAAGCGATCATATCTTTCTAGTGGTCAATGCCGCCTGCAAAGATGCAGACATTGCCCATATGAAGGCCCATCTTGAACCACACGTGAAGGTAACCCAGATCACCGACCGCGCGCTGCTTGCGTTGCAGGGTCCCGCTGCGGAAACTGTACTGTCTTCATTGAACCCAGCGGCTGCTGAAATGAGTTTCATGGATGTAGCCACGCTGACCCTGAACGGGGCGGAGTGCTGGGTTTCTCGTTCCGGCTATACCGGCGAAGACGGTTATGAAATCTCCGTCCCCAATGATGCGGCAGAAGCCTTGGCGCATGCGCTGCTGGATCATGTTGATGTGGAGCCGATCGGGCTTGGGGCGCGTGACTCGTTGCGGCTAGAAGGCGGCTTGTGCCTTTACGGCCATGACATCGACACCGGAACAACCCCTGCGCAAGCTGCGCTGACATGGGCAATACAAAAAGTGCGGCGAACCGGTGGCGCACGCGCTGGCGGGTTTCCGGGGGCGGATGTCATCCTTGCAGAACTGGAAGCAGGTGCGCCGCGCAAGCGCGTGGGGCTTCTGCCCGAAGGGCGCGCGCCAATGCGCGAAGGCGTGCCGCTTTATGCTGGGGCCGAAGGCGGGTCGCAGATCGGCACGATCACCTCTGGCGGGTTTGGTCCATCGGTCGAGGCACCAGTGGCAATGGGCTATGTGACTGCCGACTTCGCAGCACCAGACACGAAAGTTTATGGCGAGTTGCGCGGCAAGCGCCTGCCTCTGACAGTAACCAAAATGCCGTTCACCCCGGCCAACTTCAAACGCTAACCAACGGAGAGACTTTATGAAATACACTGAAGAACACGAATGGCTTCGCGCCGAAGGCGATGTGATGGTCGTCGGCATCACCGAGCATGCCACGACACAACTCGGCGACATTGTATTCGTCGAACTGCCCGACGTCGGCACTACAGTCACCAAAGATGACGAAGTCGTCGTGATCGAGTCGGTCAAGGCCGCCTCGGATATTCTGGCGCCCATCGACGGCGAAATCGTAGAGGTCAACGATGCCTTGGCCGACAATCCCAGTTTGGCCAACGAAGATGCCATCGGCGACGGCTGGTTCTTTAAGATCAAACCATCGGATCCGTCCCAGATGGACGATTTCATGGACGAAGCTGCCTACAAAGCAATGATTGATTGAGCGGAGCGCTATCATGACTTTCACCCCCACCGACTACCTGCCTTACGACTTTGCGAACCGCCGCCACATTGGCCCTTCACCGGCTGAGATGGAGCAGATGTTGCAGGTTGTGGGTGCGAAAGATCTTGAAGCGCTAATCGACGACACGCTTCCTGCGGAAATCCGGCAGAAAACGCCGCTGGATTTCGGCAAACCCAAGTCCGAACGCGAGTTGCTGCACCATATGAAAGTGGTGGCGTCCAAGAACAAGGTGCTCACCTCGCTCATCGGGCAAGGCTACCACGGCACCGTGACCCCGCCAGCCATCCAGCGCAACATTCTCGAAAATCCCGCTTGGTACACAGCTTACACGCCCTATCAGCCTGAGATCAGTCAAGGGCGGCTTGAGGCCTTGATCAATTTCCAAACCATGGTGACAGACCTCACCGGGCTCGAGATTTCCAATGCGTCATTGCTGGACGAGGCAACTGCGTGTGCCGAGGCCATGACCATGGCGCAGCGCGTCGCCAAGTCCAAAGCGACGGGGTTCTTCGTCGACGAGAACTGCCATCCGCAGAACATCGCCGTCATGAAAACACGCGCTGCGCCGCTGGGCATCGAGATTGTCGTGGGCAATCCAGACGATCTGGACCCGACCGCTGTCTTCGGTGCGATTTTCCAGTACCCAGGCACGCACGGTCATTTGCGTGACTTCACCGCCGAGATCGCGAAGCTGCACGAGCAGAATTCCATCGCTATTATCTCTGCCGATCCGTTGGCTCTGACATTGCTGAAAGAACCCGGTGCCATGGGGGCGGACATCGCCGTTGGCAGCACCCAGAGGTTTGGCGTGCCTGTTGGATACGGCGGGCCACATGCGGCCTATATGGCGACGCTGCAAAAGCACGTCCGCGCCATGCCGGGGCGCATCATCGGTGTGTCCATCGACAGCCACGGAAACCGCGCCTACAGGCTGTCCCTGCAGACCCGAGAGCAGCACATCAGGCGCGAGAAGGCGACATCCAATGTCTGCACCGCGCAAGCTTTGCTAGCGGTTATGGCAGGGTTTTATGCGGTGTTTCACGGGCCGGAAGGGCTAAAAGCCATCGCTCAACGCATCCACCGCAAAACTGTGCGACTGGCCCGTGGGCTGGAGGAGCAGGGGTTCAAAATCGAACCTGAAGCCTTCTTCGACACGATCACGGTAGAGGTCGGACCGCTGCAGGAGGCGGTGATGAAGTCCGCCGTGGACGAAGGGATAAATCTGCGCCGTGTTGGTGAAACTCGCGTGGGTATCACCTTGGACGAACGGACGCGTCCAGCCACCATTCGCGCGGTCTGGCGGGCTTTCGGTATCACAGATCGTGATACCGGCTTGGATGCAGAGTATCGCATCCCTGAGGAACTGCTGCGCAGTTCCGACTACCTGACCCACCCCGTCTTCCACATGAACCGCGCCGAGACGGAAATGATGCGCTATATGCGCCGCTTGGCGGACCGCGACCTTGCGCTGGATCGCGCGATGATCCCGCTGGGGTCGTGCACAATGAAACTTAACTCTGCCGCCGAGATGATGCCAGTCACGTGGGATGAATTTTCGCTATTGCACCCCTACGTGCCAGCCGATCAAGCCGCGGGATACAGCGAAATGATCACAGATCTTTCTGCAAAGCTTTGCGAGATCACCGGTTATGACGGCCTGTCCATGCAGCCGAATTCCGGCGCACAGGGGGAGTTGGCGGGGCTTTTGACGATCGCCGCCTACCACCGCGAAAACGGGCAGGGCCATCGCAACATCTGCCTGATCCCGATGTCCGCTCACGGGACGAACCCGGCCTCGGCCCAGATGGTTGGTTGGAAAGTTGTGCCTATTAAGTCGGCGCAAAACGGCGATATCGACCTGGAAGATTTCCGCGCCAAAGCGGAGCAGCATTCTGACAATCTGGCGGGTTGCATGATTACCTACCCGTCGACCCATGGCGTGTTTGAAGAAACTGTCACCGAGATTTGTAAAGTCACGCATGACCATGGGGGGCAGGTCTACATCGACGGCGCCAACATGAATGCCATGGTCGGGTTGTCACGCCCGGGAGATTTGGGCGGGGATGTCAGTCACTTGAACCTGCACAAGACGTTCTGCATCCCGCACGGCGGTGGTGGCCCGGGCATGGGGCCGATCGGCGTCAAACAACATCTCGTCAAGCACCTGCCATCCGACCCATCAAGCGGCGAGGAAGGCGCAGTGTCAGCTGCTGCATTCGGGTCGCCATCGCTTCTGCCGATCTCTTGGGCCTATTGCCTGATGATGGGCGGGGAGGGGCTGACGCAAGCCACCCGTGTTGCCATTCTGAATGCCAACTATATCGCCAAGCGGCTCGAAGGGGCGTTCGATGTGCTTTATAAAGGCCCGACAGGCCGCGTCGCGCATGAGTGCATCATCGACACGCGTCCGTTTGCCGAAAGCGCCCATGTCACCGTCGATGATATCGCAAAGCGCCTGATCGATTGCGGCTTCCACGCGCCGACCATGAGCTGGCCTGTAGCAGGCACGCTGATGATCGAGCCGACGGAATCCGAGACGAAGGCCGAGCTTGATCGTTTCTGCGACGCCATGCTGGCTATTCGCGCAGAAATTGACGCGATTGAGAAGGGCGAGATGGACGCAGAGAACAACGCCCTCAAAAACGCTCCGCACACAATGGAAGATCTCGTTAAGGATTGGGATCGCCCCTATTCCCGTGAGACTGGTTGCTTCCCTCCGGGCGCGTTCCGGGTCGACAAATACTGGCCTCCAGTAAATCGCGTCGACAATGTTTGGGGCGACCGTAACCTGACCTGCACCTGCCCGCCAATGGAAAGCTACACTGAAGCAGCAGAGTAAGCGCACAGAATCCGCTGTCAGTTTGAGGAATTGACAGCGGATTCAATTCCGACCAGCCTTCGCAAATGCGCAACCCCCTTTCGGGGTCGCTAATGTGCAAAGGATGGCGCAATGTCTCAAGATCCGCTGCTGCAGCCCTATCAACTTAAGCATCTGACATTGAAAAACCGGATCATGACCACAAGCCATGAACCAGCTTATCCCGAAGATGGGATGCCAAAAGAGAGATATCGCGCCTACCACGAAGAACGCGCCAAGGCTGGCGTTGCACTGGCAATGACGGCAGGCTCTGCGGCCGTGTCCAAGGATAGCCCTCCGGTGTTCAATAATGTCCTTGTATACAAGGACGAGGTTGTTCCGTGGATCAAGCAACTGACAGATAGCTGCCATGAGCACGGATGCGCGACGATGATCCAGCTCACACATTTGGGGCGACGCACAAACTGGAACAAGGGCGATTGGCTCCCTTCGCTGTCATCTTCAAAACATCGAGAACCTGCGCACCGCGCCTTTCCAAAGCTAATCGAAGACTGGGATATCGAGCGCATCATAACCGATTTCGCTGACGCGGCTGATCGCATGAAAGCTGGTGGTATGGATGGGATCGAACTGCAGGTCTATGGCCATTTGCTGGATCAGTTTTGGTCTCCTCTGACCAATGATCTTGTCGGACCATACGGGGCCGACACGTTGGAAAACCGGATGCGGTTTCCGATGGATGTTTTGGACGCGGTCCGTAAGCGAGTTGGCGACGATTTTATCATCGGTTTCCGCTACACCGCCGATGAGGCGCAGAAAGGCGGCATCTCAGCGGCTGAGGGGATCGAGATATCCAAAAAGCTCGCCGCATGCGGAAAATTGGACTTCCTGAACGTCATTCGCGGGCGTATCCAAACGGACCCAGCCATGACGGACGTAATCCCCGTGCAAGGGATGGCCAGCGCACCGCATTTGAACTTCGCCGGAGAGGTGCGCAAAGCAACGGGAATGCCCACCTTCCACGCCGCGCGCATTCCCGACGTTGCCACGGCGCGGCACGCAATCGCGTCAGGCCTGTTGGACATGGTTGGGATGACACGCGCTCATATGGCGGACCCGCATATCGTCACCAAGATCATGGAAGGTCGAGAGGATGATATCCGCCCCTGCGTCGGCGCGACCTACTGCTTGGATCGCATCTATCAAGCGGGCGAGGCGCTTTGTATCCATAACCCTTCTACCGGACGCGAACTGACCATGCCGCATGTGATCGAACCTGCCTCAACAAAGCGCAACGTGGTTGTTGTTGGCGCGGGCCCTGCTGGCTTAGAGGCTGCGCGCGTGGCGGCGGAGCGGGGACACGAGGTTCTTGTGTTCGAAGCGCAACCCGATCCCGGTGGGCAGATCAGGCTGACTGCTCAAAATCCGCGCCGCAAAGAGATGATCTCCATTATCGATTGGCGCATGGCCCAATGCGCGGCGCGCGATGTGAGCTTTCGCTTCAACACTTGGGCCGAAGCGGAGGACATCACCGCCATGAACCCTGATGTGGTGATCGTTGCAACAGGCGGCATGCCGAACATCGAACTGTTTGAGGCCGGCAAAGACGCGGCGCATGTTGTTACCGCGTGGGACATCATTTCAGGTGACGTTAAGCCAGCGGATCATGTCCTCATCTATGATGAAAGTGGCGACCATCCCGGTCTGCAAGCCGCAGAAGTCGCGGCAAACTCTGGCGCGAAGGTCGAGGTGATGACGCCCGACCGGGTCTTTGCGCCAGACATCATGGCGATGAACCTCGTCCCCTACATGCGCGCGCTTCAGGACAAAGATGTCACCTTCACCGTGACCCGCCGCTTGCTGGGCGTGGAGAGGGCGGGCAATAAGCTTACAGCGACAATAGGCACGGACTATAGCGACTATTCGTTCAAGCAAGACTACGATCAAGTTGTGGTAAATTACGGCACAATGCCAATGGATGAATTGTATCATGAACTGCGACCGCAAAGCTCTAACGACGGGGCGGTGGACCATGATGCCCTGATCGCCTGTGCGCCTCAAACCACCGTTCGCAATCCTGATGGTTTATTCCAGCTTTTCCGGATCGGGGATGCCGTATCGTCTCGCAACACTCATGCCGCTATTTATGATGCGTTACGCCTAGTTCGGGCGATCTGACGCTCAGCCTTATTGTAATGTTCGTAAGATGATCGTTTTGAGCGATTGCAGAAGTGTGTCCAGATCACTTCGCGATGCAGCGTTGTACTTGAACCCGATCGATGCGGTCTGAGCGAAGTTCGCGAAGTCTTCGACAGTTTGCCCGTTGCGCTCTAGCTGCGGCGCGTAGCCTTGGAATGCGTGCGCCAGCAGTTCTAATCTTGCGTCATTACCGCATTGCACCGCTGCCTGCGCGTCTTTGCTAGGCCCTAGTAGAATATCTTTCATATCGGGCGAGCTAGCCATCGCCTCGAACGGCTCGACAATGGCAATCCTGAAATGGTCGTCCAGCTTTTGCGCCAACGGCGCGTCTGAGACCCACACCCGTTCCAGTGCCAGCAGCGATTGCGTTGAATAATGGGTAATTGCCGCGACGATCACCTCTTCCTTGTTTGCGAAGCTGGCATAAAGCGTCTGCCGGGAGGTGCCCGCCAGTTTCGCGATATCACCAATCGTTGTGCGGCGAATGCCGTAGCGCGTGAACAACTCGATCGCAGCTTCGAGGATAAGAGCTTCTTTATCAGACATGTTTACAACTTGACAAAAGAAGTTCGAATGTCAAGTTGCAAGCCAGACAGCGCCAGCAGCGGAGAGATCTATGAAGCTTACAGTCAATGGAATGACGCATGATGTCGACGTATCCCCCGATATGCCGCTCCTTTGGGTTCTTCGTGACGAACTTCAAATCACCGGCGTCAAATACGGCTGCGGCATCGCGCAATGCGGTGCGTGCACAGTGCATGTCGATGGTGTGGCCGTGCGGTCTTGCCAAGTGCCAGTCGGCGATCTGGAGGGTGAGGTTACCACCATCGAAGGTCTTGGCTCGCCGGACACACTTCATGCGGTGCAAGAGGCATGGATTGAACATCAGGTCGCGCAATGTGGTTACTGCCAATCCGGCCAGATGATGCAAGCGGCGTCGCTATTGTCTGAAACAGCTTCTCCCACAGATGAAGAGATTGATGACGCGATGTCGGGCAATCTGTGTCGCTGCGGAACCTACCCTCGCATCCGCGCCGCAGTGAAAACCGCAGCAGCAAAGATGGGGAGCTAGGTCATGGGTAAGGCAGCGAAAATAGCACGCCGGTCCTTCCTGATCGGTTCTGTCGCATTGGCCGGTGGCGTCGCGTTTGGCACCTACATGGTTCGCAAGCCACATGACAACCCACTGGCGAATGACCTCAAAGCGGGTGAGGCGACGTTTAATCCTTGGGTGCTTATCAGCAACGAGACCGTAACATTGATCGTGCCTCACGCGGACACGGGTCAAGGCGTCGCGTCGATGCAGGCGGCATTGATCGCCGAGGAGCTGGATATTGAATTCGGCCAGTTCGAAACCAGTTTCGGTGTTCCAAGTGCAGCCTACTACAACACGGCTATGGCGGGTGAAGCGGTGCCTTTCATGCCGACAGATAAAAGCTTTGCGGCTGAAACCACACGCTCCGTCATGGGCGGCATCATCAAGCTTCTGGGGGCGCAGGTAACAGGTGGGTCCAGCTCGACGCCGGACAGCTACGATAAGCTCCGCGCGGCGGGGGCTTCTGCCCGCGAAACCCTGAAATTGGCTGCCTCTCAAAGGACGGGCGTTGCGGTTGCTGATTTGACAACATCGGGCGGTGCAGTTGTTTTCCCTGACGGCACATCGCTGGCTTATACCGATTTGGCCGCTGACGCAGCCGAGCTAGAACCAGTGGTTGACGTTCCGCTGCGCGACCCAAGGACGTGGCGCATGATCGGCAAAGAGATGGAGCGGCTTGATGTCGTCGCCAAATCCACAGGGACTATGACCTACGGGATCGATCTCTTTATGGATGGCATGATCAACGGCACCGTGCGGATGAACCCCCGCAAAGGCGCGCCGCTGAACAGCTTTGACGCAACCGCCGCCGAGGCAATGAAAGGCGTGCGGAAGGTGCTGCAAATCACCAACGGTGTGGCCGTGCTTGCGGACAACACCTGGACCGCTTTTCAGGCTGCTGATGCGATTGAATATGACTGGGCTGAGGCGCCTTATCCGGCGGAACAGGACGTGCATTGGGACGAAGTCGCAGCGTCTTTCACGGAGGACCGTCTGGATTCGCAGTGGCGGAACGATGGCGACATTGAAGCGGCCCTGGAAGGCGCGCAGATCGTCGAAGCTGAATACCGCGCGCCGTATGTTGCCCACCAGCCGATGGAACCGCTTAGTGCCATCGCCAAAGTAGCGGAGCACCGCGTTGATGTGTGGGTGACCCACCAGATGCCGCGTTTCGCTTTACAACAGATTTCGGCGATTACAGGCCATGACGAAACCCAAATCCACCTGCACAACCAATACGGCGGCGGCAGCTTCGGGCACCGTCTGGAATTCGAGAACGTCAAAGTCGCGGTTGAAGCAGCAAACCAAATGCGCGGCACACCGATCAAGATCACCTTCAGCCGCGAAGAAGATTTTGCGCAGGATTTCACCCGCCAGATCGGCATGAGCCGCTCCAAAGGGGCCGTTAAAGACGGCAAAGTGATCGCACATGATTTGCAGATAGCCACCGTGTCATCGTCGCGTTCCCAGATGGGGCGCCTTGGGCAATCCGTACCCGGCCCAGATAGCCAGATCGTCGCGGGCGCATGGGAACAGCCTTATTCAATCCCGAACTTCCGCGTGCGCGCCTATGCCGTTCCAGAGCTTGCGCCGACGTCGTCATGGCGGTCGGTCGGGGCGTCTAGCGGCGGCTTCTTCTCGGATTGCGCGCTGGACGAGCTGATTCATGCGGCGGGGGCGGACCCGCTAGAAGAGCGACTGCGCCTGATGAATGATGATGTATCTCGCAAGGTGCTCGAAGTTGTGGGGGAGATGTCTGGTTGGGGCAGTCCGCTTGGTCCGAATCGTGGCCGTGGCGTCGCGTTTGTCTTGTCCTTTGGAGTTCCGGTCGCGGAGGTCGTCGAAGTGACCAACACGGACGCAGGCATCAAGATCGACAAGGTTTGGGTTGCCGCCGATGTCGGCAAAGTCATCGATCCAGTCAATTTCGAGAATCTGATGCAGGGCGGCGTGATCTGGGGGCTGGGACACGCAATGAACAGTGAGATTACGTATTCGGACGGCATGGCGGAGCAGTCGAACTTTTACACCCACGAAGGAATGCGTCTGAACCAGTGCCCTGAAATCTTCGTAATAGGACTGGAAAATGGCAGCGCGGTAAAAGGCATCGGGGAGCCTCCGGTGCCGCCCGCAGCGCCTGCCTTGGCCAACGCAATTTTCGCCGCGACTGGTCAACGCATCCGCGAAATGCCGTTCAACAAGTATATCGATTTCGTCTAGGAAAAGCAGGCCTCGCGACGGCGCCGTGACACTACAAAACCCTGCCGATCGCGACTTTCAACTTGCCCACGATTTCGTCGACATGGGACTCTTCGATGATAAATGGCGGGGCGAGCAGAATATGGTCGCCCCGTTGCCCGTCAACGGTTCCTCCCATCGGGTAACAGATGAGGCCCGCGTCGAAGCACTCTTGTTTCAGCGCCTTGTGGATCGTTCGCTGCTGGGCGAAAGGGGCTTTTGTTTCGCGGTCCTCGACAATTTCCAACGCTCGAAAAAGCCCGCGCCCACGAATGTCTCCGACATTGGCGTGCTGTCCGAATTCTTGCTGAAGCGCGTTTTGTAGCTTATCGCCCATCATCGCGCAGCGCTCTACCAGTCCGCCATCCGTGAGCTTGGTCAGAACTGCTAAGGCGGCCGCGCTTGCTGTGGGATGACCAACGTAAGTGTGGCCATGCTGGAAAAAGCCACTCCCTGCCTCAATTGCAGCATATATCTTGGCGGAGCAAAGCATCGCCCCGATCGGCTGATATCCTGCGCCAAGACCTTTGGCGATGGCAACGATGTCGGGGCTGATGCCCTCTTGCTCGCTGGCGAAAAGCGTTCCGGTTCGTCCCATGCCGCACATCACTTCATCGAGAATCAGCAAGACGCCGTATTTGTCGCAAATCTCGCGGATGCGTTTGAAATAGCCCTCAACCGCCGGAACCGCGCCAGTTGTCGCGCCAACGACGGGCTCAGCCACAAAAGCGATGACGCTGTCTTCGCCAAGCCGCTGGATTTCGGTTTCCAACTCGTTGGCGACGCGCAGGCCGTAGTCAATCCTCGTCTCGTCAGGGTGCTTTCCGCGATACTCGAAGCAGGGGGAAATATGCGAGGTTTCCACCAGCAAAGGCGCGAAGGGCGCGCGCCGCCACTCATTGCCGCCCGTGGCTAAAACGCCCAAGGTATTGCCGTGATAGCTCTGCCTGCGGGCGATGATATGACGCCGCTGCGGCTGGTCCGTTTCAACGAAATACTGCCGCGCAAGCTTCAAGGCGGCTTCCATGGCTTCTGATCCTCCCGACACAAGATAGACACGATCAAGTCCTTCGGGGGCGTGTTCGATCAACTTATCGGCCAACTGCTCCGCCGGATAGGATGTGAAGAAGCTGGTATGTGCAAACGCAACGGTGTCAAGCTGAGCCTTGATCGCGTCCGTCACCTGCTTGTCGCCATGTCCAAGGCAAGACACCGCTGCGCCACCGGAGCCGTCGAGATAGGCCTTACCGTTTTGATCGTATAGATACACGCCTTCGCCGCGTGCGACCGTGGGCAGCCGCGCTTTCGTGTGCCTTGGAAATATGTGTGACACTGACCGATTCCTGTTCTGAGAGCCTTTCGTTCGCATTGAAACATGCGGGTCGTGAGTTGACTAGGTGTGAAACAAATGAAACATCTTCATTAATCGAGATCGACCGGGGGGCGATTTTTGCTGCAATCATTTGAACAACAACTCTCGGGGAAATACGGGAGTCTCAGCGTCAAACTTAAGGAGGCCGCAGATTATGTGGTGTCCAATCCCGTGGACGTCGCCACCCGTAGTCTGCGTACGATTTCCAAAGACGCCAAGCTGTCTCCGGCGACGTTCTCACGCATGTCGACGGCGCTTGGTTATGAAAGCTACGACGCGCTTCGCGATGTGTTGCGCCATTCCATGACGCGTCAGGCGGGGTCATTTTCCAGCCGTGTTGAAGAGCTTCAGAAGCTTCATCAAGACGGGGGGGAGAGTTTTTTCGCGAACCATTTGGTGTCTTGCACCTCCAATCTGGAACGACTGAGCACCAGTGTTGATGTTGCTACGCTAGAGCTCTGCGTTGAGCGCCTTCACAATGCCCGCCGCGTTTTGGTGGCGGGGGCTTTGGGCTCAACAGGCGCCGCCGAATACCTGACCTATATGGCGAGCTTCATATCCGACAAATGGTCCATGGCGCACCGTATGGGGGCATCTATGGCCAGCGGGTTGGTCGGAATATCCGACCAAGACGTGTTGATCGTCATCACCAAGCCGCCATTTGCCAAACCTACCATCAAAGCCGCAGAAGAAGCTTCTGCGTCAGGTGCTTACGTGATTGTCATCACCGATACGCACACCTGTCCGGCCCTTGCTTTCGCGACGGCCAGTTTCATTTCCCCAACGGAAAGCTCGCATTTCTTTTCGTCTTATGCGTCGACTCTTGTTCTCTGCGAGGTCATGATCGGGATGTTGGCCAGTCGCGCAGGGGCACCCGCGCGCGCCAGAATTGCTGAGGTCGAAGACCGGAATCGCACACTAAACGAGGTTTGGGATCATTAGGGGCTCAAACTCGGAATTAACATCAAAAGAGGAGAATATTGATGTCTATTAATTTGAAACTGTCCGTTGCAGGCTTTGCCGTAGGGGCCATGATGGCACCAGCCGCCTTCGCCGAGGAGTTCATCACGATCGGCACCGGCGGTGTGACTGGCGTATACTATCCAACCGGCGGCGCGATTTGCCGTTTGGTCAACAAGGGTCGCAAAGAACACGGCATTCGCTGCTCTGTCGAATCTACCGGCGGCTCGGTCTACAACATCAACACCATTCGCGAAGGGGAGCTGGAATTCGGTGTGGCCCAGTCCGACTGGCAGTATCACGCCTATAACGGCACATCCAAATTCGAGGATGTCGGTCCATTCGAAGACCTGCGCGCCGTTTTCTCCGTCCACCCAGAGCCGTTCACTGTTGTGGCGCGTGCCGATTCAGGCATCACCAACTTTGAAGATCTGAAGGGCAAGCGGGTTAATATCGGCAACCCAGGTTCGGGCGCACGCGGCACTATGGAAGTGTTGATGGCAGCCAAAGGCTGGACCACGGACGACTTCACGCTGGCTTCAGAGCTGAAACCGGCAGAGCAGTCGGCTGCCTTGTGTGACAACCAGATCGACGCGATGGTCTTTACCGTTGGCCACCCTTCGGGCACGATCCAAGAGGCGACCACCGCGTGTGACTCGGTTCTTGTGACTGTTGATGGCGACGCGGTCAGCAAGCTGATCGACGAGAACTCCTTCTACCGGACTGCTACAGTGCCAGGTGGAATGTATCGCGGCAATGACAGTGATGTTGCTACATTCGGTGTTGGTGCGACCTTCGTGACGTCGACGGCCGTGTCGGACGATGCGGTTTACGCCGTGGTCAGCGCAGTTTTTGAAAACTTCGAAGACTTCAAAAAGCTGCACCCTGCGTTTGCAAACCTTGATCCCAAAGAGATGGCGTCCGCTGGTCTGTCCGCTCCGCTGCATGATGGTGCCGCGAAGTACTACAAAGAAAAAGGCCTGATCGAGTAAGATCATAGCTTCCGGGAGCGGGCGGCAACGCCCCTCCCACACCGCCTCACTAGAACAAAAGCGCTGATAAATTTCAGGCATTCCGACCGGGGGACACATGACAGACAATCAATCTCAAAGCCGCGCCTTGAGCGAAGAGGAGCTACAGGATCTTGTAGCGTCTTCTGACGCCGGTGCACGTGATCCAGCGGGTGGCGTGGGCATGCTGCTCGCAGTCGTGGCCGTGGTATGGTCCCTGTTTCAGGTGCTCCTGGCTTCTCCCTTGGCGAACTACATCCTGCCCGGGGACATCATTAACAATTCACGTCAGGTTCACCTTGCCTTCGCGGTTTTCCTCGCCTTCATGGCATACCCTGCGTTTAAATCCAGCCCGCGCCATTACATTCCCATCGCGGATTGGATATTGGGTTTGGTCGGTGCATTCATCGCCATGTACGGCTTCTTTTTCTATCAAAAGATCGTCGACGCTGGAGGGCTGGCAGACGACATGGACAAGTGGTTCGCGCTTGCAGGTCTGCTGATTTTGTTCGAGGGCGCACGACGCGCACTTGGCCCTGCAATGGCGATCATTGCGACGATCTTCCTTGCGTATGTTTTCTTTGGTGCCTCCGATTTGGTGCCGGATGTGATCCGCTGGAAAGGCGCGTCGCTGAAAAAGGCCATGAGCCATATGTGGATCACGTCGGAGGGTGTGTTCGGCATCGCCTTGGGTGTGTCCACCAAGTTCGTGTTCCTTTTTGTGCTGTTCGGCGCACTGCTCGATAAAGCGGGCGCGGGCAACTATTTCATCAAGATGGCGTTTGGCGCTTTGGGTCACCTGAAAGGCGGCCCAGCTAAGGCCGCGGTTGTCGGCTCTGCCGCGACCGGCTTGATCTCCGGCTCGTCCATCGCAAACGTGGTCACCACCGGCACCTTCACCATTCCACTTATGAAGCGCGTGGGCTTTTCGTCCGAGAAGGCTGGCGCCGTCGAAGTGGCAAGCTCCGTCAACGGTCAGATCATGCCGCCAGTTATGGGGGCTGCAGCCTTCTTGATGGTGGAATATGTGGGCATCTCTTACGTCGAAGTGATTACCCACGCCTTCTTGCCAGCAACGATTTCCTACATCGCGCTGGTCTATATCGTTCACCTCGAAGCGGTGAAAAGCAACATGCCAACTCTGGGCAACCGCGTCGTATCGATGGGGAAAACCATAGGGGGTATGGCGCTATTCTTCGCCGGCTTCGCGGGGCTATGTTACGGGGTTCAGTACCCAGTCGGCTGGATCGTTGCCGCAGTTCCGGATATGTCCGGAACCGTGATGTCGCTGCTCATCTTCGCGGCTTATGCAGGCCTGTTGTGGCTGGCATCCAGCGTTCCTGATCTGGAGCCTGATGATCCCAACGCCGAAGAGGTCGAGCTTCCCGTCGTCGGTGAAATTTACAAATCCGGCCTCTACTACCTGCTTCCCATCGTGGTGTTGGTCTACTTCCTGATGATCGAGCAAAAGTCGCCTGGTCTGTCAGCCTTCTGGGCAACAATGCTGCTGTTTGTAATCTTGCTCACGCAGCGTCCGTTGAAGGCCATCTTCAGAGGCGAAAGCGACACAGCGAACGCCATTAAGGCGGGCGTCGGCGATCTGGTCCAAGGTTTGATCGATGGCGCGCGTAACATGATCGGCATTGGCCTTGCGACCGCAACTGCGGGTGTCATCGTGGGCACCGTGACCCTGACAGGTGTGGGTCAGGTGATGGCCGATTTGGTCGAGTTCCTGTCCGGTGGCAACCTGATCTTGATGCTGGTCATGGTTGGCTTGCTGAGCCTTGTGTTGGGCATGGGTCTCCCGACCACAGCCAACTACATCGTGGTCTCCTCGCTTATGGCTGGCGTTGTGGTGGAGTTGGGCGCGCAGTCCGGCCTGATCGTTCCGTTGATCGCTGTGCACCTGTTCGTGTTCTACTTCGGCATCATGGCCGATGTGACGCCGCCCGTTGGCTTGGCAAGTTTTGCTGCGGCCGCTGTGTCGGGGGGGGATGCAATCAAAACAGGGTTTGTGGCTTTCTTCTACAGCTTGCGGACGGTGGCATTGCCGTTTGTGTTTATCTTCAACACCGACTTGTTGTTGATTGATGTGACGTGGGCCCAAGGGATACTGGTGTTCATAACTGCTTCCATCGCCATTCTCGTGTTTACCGCGGGCACCATGGGCTGGTTCCTCACCAAAAGCCGCATCTATGAAAGCGTCGCTTTGGTCCTGATCGCCTTTGCACTGTTCCGTCCTGACTTCGTGATGGACCGTATCCAGCCGCCCTTTGAGGTGGTCGAGCCGGCAGGCTTTGCGAATGCGGTTGCCAATGCAAGCGATGGGCAGGAGTTGCGCATTGTTGTCTCTGGCCCTGACTTTGATACCGGCGAGGCGAAAGAGACCACTCTGGTCATGCCAATCACTGGCGACGGCACAGGCGATGATCGGATGAACGAGTTCGGACTCATGCTGTTGGAAGAAGACGGCGTGGTTAAAATGGACGAGCCGATGTTTGGCACCCCGTTTGCAGACACCATGAGCAGCTTCGATTTCTACGCGGACACTCCCGTGCAGATCGCAACGGTTCAGGCCCCTGCGAACCAGATGGCCAAGGAATGGGTCTTCATTCCGGCGTTGATCCTTTTGGCACTGGTGGCGCTACTGCAACGCGCCCGCATCTCACGTGAAGGAGTTCCGGCATGACAAGCTCTGTTCTATGCGCTGTCGACATCAGCAACGGTCAAGATGACCTCAAAACAATCCAGACCGCCGCGCGACTGGCGGCCTTGGATGGCGCGCAGCTCGATGTCGTCGCTGTCGTGCCGGACTACGGCATGAGTACGGTCGGAAGTTTCTTCAGCAAAGACCACCACGACAAGATGGTGGCGGAAGCCAAGGTGCATTTGAACCAACTTGTAAGCGCGGCACTTGATGCTGCTCAAAACGCTAAGGTGCGCCATGTCGTGGCGACAGGGCGCGCCTATGAGGAAGTCCTGAAGCTTGCCAAAAAGTCCAAGCCTGCCTTGATCGTGGTGGGCGCAAGCAAATCGGATTTCGCGGATTATCTGCTGGGGCCGAATGCTGCGCGGATCGTGCGCCACGCGACCTGCTCCGTCTACGTCGTACGGTAATCGTCTGCCAACCATGCAACTTCTTTTGAAAGTCCGGCCAAAGCGCCGGACTTTTGCATGAACGCACAGACTCTGCGCGTGAGTCGATGTTGTGTGCAACTGTGAATTCGATCAGATTGGCGTCAACTTCATCTTTCAATCAAGGGGCTCCGAAATGAAAGCCATCGCACTTGCAGCGTCTAACAGCAGCACATCCATCAACAAGCGCCTCGTGACGCACGCGAGCGAGGTTTTCCAAAGAGACTTCGGTGCTGAGGTCGAGATTCTTGATCTGAATGATTTTGAGATGCCGATCTATAGCTCTGATCGCGAAGCTAAAGATGGCATCCCAGAGCAAGCCCAGCGTCTCTATGCGAAGTTCGGACAGGCGGACGCTATTCTGATTTCCTACGCCGAGCACAATGGCAACTATACTGCCGCTTGGAAAAACATATTTGATTGGACGTCTCGGATCGATGCCAAAGTTTTCCAGAACACGCCGATGGTCGCCATGTCGGCATCTCCCGGACAAAAGGGAGGCGCCAGCGTTTTGGGCATAGCGACGAATTCAATCGGCTTCTTCGGTGCTGACTTGAAAGGCAGTTTTTCTGTCGGCCCATTCGGCGATAAGTTTGACAGCGAAGCAGGCGTCCTGACAGATGCCGATCTGATTGCAACGCTCAACCAAGCTTTGGCGGACCTCAAAAACGCCGACTGAGAGAGATGTCGTGATGGTGAGGCGCGTCGATTATGCCTCACCATCACAACGGCACGTTCGATCTGACGACTAGATCGAGCTCCGAAAGTCTTTTGCCTTCAGTTCGTGCTTTGCCAGCTTGTCGTAAAGGGTCTTTCGTGGAAGTCCCAACGCGTCAGCCACCGCTGTCGATTTTCCACCAAACCTACGAAGTGTGTCTGTTAGAACCAGTTTCTCAAACGCGTTCATCTGGTCGGCAAGGCTCAAGTTCGCCCGCGATGCCGCATCCGTTTGAACGTTTAGTCCCAATGCGAAGCTGCGGGCAAAATTGCGCAATTCGGGCAGGTTGTCCGGCCAGGCTCTGGCGATGACCTGCGCATAAAGGCTTTCGGGAATTTCCGGCATATCGCCGTTCATGCCGCGTACGGTTTGACGCACCAGCGCCTCGAACACCACCGCAAGATCCTTGCGACGCTGCGCCAGAGACGGCACTTCGATTTGCATCATGTCCAAGGCGTAGAACAAGTCGTCCCGCAGACCCGCCTGCCGCAATTCCTCAAGCGATTGGGCGGAGGATGCGATTACGCGCAACTCCGGAAAGCGCTCCATCAATTCATAAATCGCGGCCTGCTGAGCCGAAGTCGCAAGCTCAAGAGATTTGATTGACAGATCCGTCGGTTGGGAGGTGAGATCCAGCGTGCGCAAAGCCTCTGCAGTCGTGTCCCGCAAGGACAGGGAAATGAAACGCGGCCTTTCCGTAGCAAGCGCGTGGATCGTGTGAGCGGCAAGCCGTTTTCCGGCACCAGCGGGACCATGCAGGTAAATGTGCACCGGCAGTCCGGCTGCTTGGCGCAGCGCTTCGCGTAGCCGTTCGACCGCAGCGGAGGTGCCTGGAAAGTTGGCAGCGGCCGCGTCGCCGGATTGCAACTGCCTTTCCATCTCGCGCGACCGCAACACAAGGTTTCGGTGTTCCATTGCACGGTTCACGACCTCGATAAGCTGTTCCGGTGGGCAAGGCTTCTGTCGGAAGTCATATGCGCCTTCAGCCATGGCGCGGACGGCCATCGGCACGTCAGCCTGTCCGGTCAAAAGCACAACTGGAAGGTCGGGGTCCACCTCGCGAGCGCGGGCCAGCACGTCGAAGCCGTCTTTGCCGGGCATTCGGATGTCGGACAGGATCACCCCCTCAAAGTCGCGAGAGATGTGCGATTTGGCCATCACATAGCTGGACGCAGCGATCACGGTGATGTCTTCCAACTCGAAGCTCTGAGCCAGTGAACGCCGCAACGCCGCGTCGTCTTCGATCAGCAGTAGGGTCGGTGTCATTCCGCAGCCTCCTGCATTGTAAGGGCGGGCAGGGTGATGGTGAATGCCGCGCCGCCGTGATCCATGTTCTCAACGCTCAGCAATCCGCCAAAGCTGCCAATAATCCCGTAGGAAATTGACAGCCCCAGCCCCAGCCCTTTGGAGGCTCCAATCTCCTTCGTAGTGTAAAACGGCTCGAACGCCCGCTCAATATCCGCAAGTCCCGGCCCTGTGTCCGTGATGACCAGTTGGACTTGTCCGCGCCTTTGCGACAGGGAGACCGTGATTTCCTTGGGCACGCTATGTGTCATCGCGTCCATCGCATTGGACAGAAGATTGACAATCACTTGTTGCAGCCGCACTTGCCCGGCGTCGACCCATGCTTCGGGCAGGGTTTCGACCTTAACCGAAACGCCTTCGGATCTGGCCCGCTGCGCAGCAAGTCCAAGGGACGCCTCAAGCACCTCAGCGACGTTAACTCTTTCCAAAGGTTCGGTCTCTTTTCGCGCAAACCCTCTTAAGTTATGGATGATGCGCCCCATGCGCTGTGTCTGCTCCGAGATCAGCGTCAGGTTCTCTTGGGCCTCCGGCTCTCGACCGCGCTCTAGCAGTTTTTGGGCATTCACGGCATAGTTTTGAATGGCCGACAGCGGCTGGTTCAACTCATGGCTGATCCCTGCCGACATCTGTCCTAGGGCGGTCAGCTTACTGGCCTGAATAAGGTCGTCCTGCGCCTTCTGGAGCTGTGCATTCCGAGTGGCGACACGGGCTTCAAGCTTCGAATTGGCTTCTGCCTCAAGTCGAAGTTGGTCCGCCAGTCGCGCGCGGCTTTGAACGAAAATCGCAAAACCGAGCCCGAAGAGCGACAAGATCGCCGCGACCAATGCTGCCATCAGCCGCGCTTCGCCAAGGGCAGGCCCGGCGTCCATGAATGCGCGTACAGTCATCTCGATGAGGGGGACATCCTTTGACACGACCAAAGCGTGATCTGGCATGGCGGTGGCGTTGGAAAACTTCCAAATAGTTCTGCCGTTGCCAGCAGTGACACTATGATCGGCAAGCGGGGATAGCAGTTTTTCGGGGTAGTCGAAGGTGCCGATTGGCACCTGCGCAAGCGATGCGTCGTAGGTAAGCGCCAGCGTAGGGCGGTTCGAGACGAAGCCGACGCCAGCAGAGTCGAAAAAAGCGACGACGGTTTCGTCAATCCGCCACTCGCCCTCAAGTTCATCCATATTCACCTTGATGACCATATAGCCCTGAGGGCTAGCGTCGTCTCGTAGCACGCTGCGGGCGAAATAATAGCTGCGAAGCCCGTCCTCGTCCGCCGAATGAAAGACGCCCATGCGCCGGGTTCTTGCAGCAACGACATCAGCACGCTCTGACCAATCTTCTCCGATGTCCGACGGGGTCTCTTCGAAGGTCGAGGATGCCAACACCTGACCTTTAGAGTCCAATGCGTGTATTTCTTTTGCACCGGTAATTAAGGCCGTGCGCAGTAAAAACTCTGACGTGCGGATCGCAGTTGAACGCCCTTCGATCAGCGCCGCGATCTGAGGGTGTCGGGCGGTCAGGTCTGTGAGTTCTCGGTAGCTTTCAAGCTGCGCAATTAGGCGGTCTGCGGATTGCTCAGCAATGACGCTGCCAGAGCGGGACAATCGCTCCAAACCATTCGTCATCGTGACCTGATGCACAGCAAATACCAGCGCAGTGGATAAAGCGAGATAGCTGACAATGAATGCCCGCAGTCTTTGCGAACGGGGAGCAAGGGGCATGTGATCTCGATTCGTCAGAAGCTTTTGTGCGAAATATCGCAATTTTCGCAAGAAAAGCACTGCAAAAAGTCTGAAATTTCGGACTTTTTAGACGAAAGTCAAAGGAAGACGCGTGAAAGTATTTGTAAATAAAAGAAAAAGCAAGATTTGAGCGATCCGCTTGCGCAGGTCGCGACGTTCTTGCAATGCTCTGCTCATCCGACGGATCAGTCCGTTCGATGAAGTTCCAATGGGAGGAAACCAATGAAATATCTTTTGAAAGCGGCTTGCGTCGCTGCCGTTGCACTTGTTCCGTCTGTCGCTGCGGCGGCGTGTGACGAAGGCGAAGTGGTCATCAAGTTCAGCCACGTCACCAACACTGACAAACACCCAAAAGGCATCGCCGCCTCGCTGCTTGAGCAGCGCGTGAACGACGAGATGAACGGCAAAGCCTGCATGGAAGTGTTCCCGAACTCCACGCTCTACACCGACGAAAAGGCGCTGGAAGCACTGCTGCAAGGCGACATCCAACTCGCCGCTCCGTCGCTGTCCCTGTTCGAAAAGTTCACCAAACAGTACCGCATTTTCGATCTGCCATTCATGTTCCGCGACATCAAAGCAGTCGACGCGTTCCAAGCCTCCGAAACCGGTCAGGCTATGAAAGACGCTATGCAGAAACGCGGTCTGCAAGGTCTGCAATTCTGGCACAACGGTATGAAGCAAATGTCCGCGTCCAAACCGCTGCTTTTGCCAACTGATGCGAACGGCCTGAAGTTCCGTGTGCAGCCATCTGACGTACTGGTTGCGCAAATGGAAGCGATCGGTGGCTCACCCCAGAAAATGGCCTTCGCAGAGGTGTATGGTGCGCTGCAACAAGGCGTTGTTGATGGGCAAGAGAACACGTGGTCCAACATCTTTGGCCGCAAGTTCTTCGAAGTTCAGGACGGTGTAACCGAAACCAACCACGGCATCATCGACTACATGGTTGTGTCGAGCGTTGACTGGCTCGACAGCCTGGACGCAGACGTGCGCGACCAGCTCCTGACAATCCTCGCCGAGGTGACCGAAGCGCGTAACGCCGAGTCCACCAAAGTGAACGAGAACGCCAAGCAATCCATCATCGCCGCTGGCGGTGTTGTGCGCACACTGGACGCTGACCAGCGTGCAGCTTGGGTCGAAGCGATGAAGCCAGTCTGGAGCCAGTTCGAAGCCGACGTAGGCGCCGAGAACATCGCTGCCGCTCAAAAAATCAACGAGATGACCCAGTAAGCTGGTCTGACGCGATACGCTCGGCTCCGGGGGCTCCGGGGCCGAGCATTTACAGAGATGGAAGCGGGGGAGGCGACCATGAGTAGCCATCAGGCACGATCATTCATCGACAGTATCGAAGAGACAATCATCGCATTCCTGCTGGGGATGATGACGCTGATCACTTTCGCCAATGTAGTGGCGCGATATGTCTTCAATTCCAATATCCTCTGGGCGCTTGAACTGACTGTGTTCATGTTCGCGTGGTTGGTGTTGCTTGGGGCATCCTACGCCGTGAAGAAGACCGCCCACCTAGGCGTCGACGCGATCCTCAATATGGTCTCGCCAAAGCTGAAACGGATCTGCGGGTTCATCGCTGCCGCCGTCTGCGTGCTGTTTGCGCTGATGTTGTTCAAGGGAGCTTGGGACTACTACGCCAACTACGCAAACCTGCCCGCCTTCAAAGACGAGGGTTTCCTTGCCGGCTACAATATCGGCCGCTGGTTCCCAATCGGGTTCGAGGAAAGCTATCGCCCTAAAGGTTGGTATGAAACCAACGACATTCCCGTCCCGTTCTGGCTGACATGGCTGGAGGGCGCCTTCAATGACGGCGATGAATACGAAAAAATCCCGTTGCTGATCCCTTATTTCGTGCTGCCATTCTCCATGGCGCTGTTCCTGCTGCGCTCGGTGCAAGCCGCTATCGCGCTCGCCACAGGTAAAATTGATATGCTCATCGTCAGCCACGAGGCCGAAGACGATGTCGAAGAGGCCGCTGCACGCCTCGCCGCTGATTTGAAGGAAACCTAATCCATGGAAGTTATTCTTCTTTTTGGCATGGTCGTTGGCCTGATGCTGATTGGTGTGCCAATCGCAGTCTCGCTCGGCTTCTCCTCTGTGCTGTTCCTGCTGTGGTTCTCGGACGCCTCAATGGCGTCAGTCGCAGGGACATTGTTCGAAGCCTTTGCAGGTCACTACACCCTGCTGGCTATCCCATTCTTCATTCTGGCCTCCAGTTTTATGTCCACTGGTGGCGTGGCGCGGCGGATCATCAACTTCTCAATTGCTTGCGTCGGTCACTTGCGCGGCGGCATGGCCATCGCGTCGGTTTTCGCTTGTATGATGTTCGCTGCATTGTCTGGCTCGTCCCCCGCGACGGTGGTTGCCATCGGCTCAATCGTCATCGCGGCGATGCGGCAGGTTGGCTACACCAAGGAGTTCGCAGCAGGCGTGATCTGTAACGCGGGCACCTTGGGCATCCTGATTCCGCCGTCCATCGTAATGGTGGTCTATGCGGCGGCCGTTGAGGTCTCCGTTGGCCGCATGTTCCTTGCGGGCGTAATCCCGGGCCTTCTGGCGGGTTTCATGCTGATGGTCGGTATCTACGTCATGGCGCGCGTCAAAGACCTGCCGAAAGGCGACTGGGCCGGTTGGGCGCGTATCATCGAGACGGGCAAGGAAGCCGGTTGGGGGCTGTTCCTGATCGTTATCATTCTGGGTGGCATTTATGGCGGGGCGTTCACCCCAACCGAAGCCGCAGCGGTGGCGGCCGTCTACGCGTGGATCATCGCATGTTTCGTCTACCGCGACATGGGTCCGCTTGCGACAAAGGAGGGAGAGAAGAACATCTCTCTCTTTTCGAAGCCGCAAGCCCTGCTGACCGCGTTCGTACATAAAGACACGCAGCGCACGCTGTTCGATGCGGGCAAGCTGACGGTCACGCTGATGTTCGTGATTGCCAACGCTCTGATCCTGAAACACGTCCTCACCGACGAGCAAATCCCGCAGCAGATTACCGCTGCCATGCTCGACGCGGGCTTCGGGCCGGTCATGTTCCTTGTGATCGTCAACGTGATCTTGCTGATCGGTGGCCAGTTCATGGAGCCGTCGGGCCTGCTGGTTATCGTCGCACCTCTGGTGTTCCCAATTGCAATTGAGCTTGGCATTGACCCAATCCATCTGGGCATCATCATGGTCGTTAACATGGAGATCGGGATGATCACACCGCCGGTGGGTCTGAACCTCTTCGTGACCTCCGGTGTGGCGGGTATGCCGATGATGGCGGTCGTCCGCGCGGCTTTGCCGTTCCTGATGATCCTCGTCGTGTTCTTGGTCATGGTCACCTACATCCCCTTCCTGTCGACTTGGTTGCCGACACTGGTCATGGGGCCGGAGCTGATCACGAATTAGGCTGGAAGCTCTACAAAAACAGGCATAGCTTGCGCTAACATTTTCCTCTTTGGAAAGGCGCAAGCTATGAAGTCTCTGGTCATTCACGCCCCCCGCGATCTTCGCATTGAAGAGCAGCCGGTCATGCCTCCTGGACCGGGTGAGGTGCAAGTCACCATGGCGGCCGGTGGCATTTGCGGATCGGACCTTCATTACTATCAACATGGCGGCTTCGGCGCGATCAAGCTGCGTGAACCGATGGTATTGGGGCACGAGGTCTCGGGGCATGTCACTGCACTGGGCGACGGGGTGACCAACCTAAGCGTCGGTCAGTTGGTCGCAGTTTCGCCATCGCGGCCCTGTTCGGACTGCAAATTCTGCCTCGCGGGCCAGCCGAACCAATGCCTGAATATGCGCTTCTACGGCTCGGCCATGCCATTCCCCCATATCCAAGGGGCGTTCCGTCAGGTCTTGAACGCGAACGCTTCCCAATGTGCTGTGGCGGACGGTCTGACAGCGGGGGAGGCCGCGATGGCTGAACCCCTTGCCGTTTGTCTGCACGCGGTTCGGCAGGCGGGGCCAATGCTTGGCAAATCAGTTCTGGTGACCGGCTGTGGCCCGATTGGCGTTTTGTGCATCCTCGCGGCAAGGCGGGCAGGCGCGGATCATATCGTCGCCACCGACATGTCCGACTTCACGCTAAAAAAAGCGCGAGAGGCTGGTGCCGATGTTAGCTTTAACGTGACCAAGGTGGATAAGCCGTTGCAGCCCTACATGGTCGACAAAGGCTTGTGCGATGTGCAGTTCGAATGCTCCGGCGCGGTGTCAGCTTTGACTGCGGGTATCCACGCGATGCGCCCGGGTGGCACGATCGTTCAGCTTGGCCTGAGCGGAGATATGTCGCTGCCGATGATGGCGATCACCGCAAAAGAGCTGAACCTCAAAGGCTCCTTCCGCTTCCACGAGGAATTTGGCACCGGTGTGTCGCTGATGCAGAAAGGGCTGATCGACGTAAAGCCCTTTATAACCCAGACCTTGCCCATGAAAGACGCGGTAGAGGCGTTTGAAATCGCATCCGACCGCACCCGAGCCATGAAAACACAGATTGAATTCGTATGAAGGCTATCATTTTTGACCTCGACGGGACGCTGGTTCACTCCGCCCCCGATATCCACGCCGCTGCCAATGTCATGCTGGCCCATGCAGGCCGCGATCCGGTAACGCTCGAGCAGGTGATAGGGTTCATCGGGAATGGTATCGAAAAATTGGTGGAACGGTGCATGCGCGCCACTGGCGATGTGCCGGACGACATGGCACCGCACTACGTCGAAATGAACCGCGCCTACGCGCAAGACCTCACCACGCTGACACGCTTGTTCGATGGAGTGCGTGATACGTTGGACGCGATTGACCTGCCCATGGCACTGTGCACCAACAAGCCGGAAATTCCTGCGCGTGATCTATGCGACCAGCTGGACCTCACACGCTATTTCACCGTGATTACGGGCGGGGATAGCACCAAGGCCAAGAAGCCAGATCCCTTGCCGTTGGTGCACACCGCGGTGGCGCTGGGTCTGAGCGTCAAGGAATGCCTTTACGTCGGCGACAGCATCACCGATTTCCGCACTGCCCGCGCTGCCGAGATGTCGTTCGCCTATTTCACGGGGGGCTACCAACCCACGCCAGTTGAAGGTCTGCGCACAGACGAATGCTTCGACACTTGGGATGGTGTCGATCTGGCACGCTTCGTGCATCGTTGAATTGCCCGCCCAATGACCCTTGATCTTGCTATCGTAGGTGGCGGCCTGTCCGGCTTGGAATTGGCCCGCCTCGCCCAGTCGCGTGGGCTCAGCTATCATCTATTCGAGGCGCGGGGCCGTTTCGGTGGCCGTGTTGACGGCTTTGAAGGAGTGGATCTTGGCCCATCTTGGTTCTGGCCCGGACATCATCGGATGGCGGCTTTGACGCGCAAACTGGGTGTCGAGGTGTTCGAGCAGTGGAGCAGCGGAGATGCCCTGTTTGAAGACCATTCCGCAATTCAGCGCGGACAGGGCTTTGCGTCCATGGCGGGAACGTATCGCATCGCTGGGGGTATGTCGGTTTTGATCAACGCGCTGGTAGCTCGGCTTGAGGCGTCCTCATTGAGCTTGGACACGCCGGTGCAAACGATCACGCGAAGTGACAATGTGATCCTAACAACGCGCGATGGCGTCGACTACGAGGCGCGGCATGTCGTGCTAGCAATGCCACCGCGTCTAGCTGCGGGGCTAGTGTTCTCACCAGCGCTTCCTGTCGCGGTGCGGCAACCGTTGGGCGACATCCCCGGCTGGATGGCGGGACAGGCGAAACTTGTGGCGATCTACCCGACGCCGTTTTGGCGCTCGGATGGGTTGTCCGGCGACGCGGTAAGCCGCGCAGGCCCGATGGTGGAAATCCACGATGCCTCTGACCCAGTGAGCGGCAAAGGCGCACTCTTCGGGTTTCTAGGTGTCTCCGCACCGCAACGCGAAGGGCAGTCAGATGTTTTGCGTGCCGCTGGCTTGGCCCAGCTTGAACGCCTGTTTGGCCCCAAAGCCGCGACGCCAGAAACGCTGATCCTTAAAGACTGGGCACAAGAACCATTCACCGCAACGCGGCCCGATTGGGATTTCAACGGGCCACATCCTCGCTACGGATGCCCGCCCGCCTTGAATGGGCTTTGGGATGGAGCGTTTTTTTTTGGCTCATCCGAAGTCGCCGCCACGCAGGGCGGCTTTTTGGAAGGCGCTTTGGAGCGCGCAGAAGACATCTTCAGCCAGGCCTTTCCGACGGTCTGAACGAATGGGCGAAATCGTCAGCGGTACTTTGCGGAAGTGATAAACTCGCCGAAGGTTTCGCACCACACGACGACCGTCGTATACGCGGAAGGATCGACGCCCTGCGGAATATCCAGCAGAAAGCCACCAAAGGTTTTCACATCGCCGATGAGGGCAGCGTCAACTTTGATCGGATTAAACTCATCCTCATGTTCGACGAATTCTGTTGTCAGATACAGCTTGTAGTCGGGACCGGGGGCCAGCTTGCCTTCGTGGATGATCTGGTTGTCGGTGACTGATACGATCCCCTCGCCCCAGTGCAAAAAATCACTCCCGCGCAGGTCGCGAACAAATGCCGCAGAATACAACGCAGTTTCTGCCCGCGCCTCAAGCATCGCCGCATCGGGGGAGGGCGGGGCCGTCAGGATTGGCAGGGCGTAGATGCCCAAGGCAAAGCCGATCCCCCCCGCGATCCCGTGGGTGATCAATCTGACGAGCCAGCGTTTCATGATGACATCCTCCCTGGTGATACAAAAAGCCCGCCCTGAGTCTGGCACAAGGCGGGCAAATCACAAAGCATGAACAGTGAGGCTTAAAGGCCCCATTTCTCCGCCGTAACGTCAAAGAAACCGCCAGCTTTTTTCACTTTGATCCAGTTGTTGACGTAATTGATCCAGACTTGATCCGACTGCGGCAGAAGCATCGCGATCGGTGATGGCGCGCGTGGCTCCGCGCCGTTCACGCGCATGATCGGGAATTTGTCATCCAGCGTGGAGCCTTCGATGTTGGACGTGATGAACACATCCGCGCGGCCCGCGATAACTTCTTGGTAGCCTCGGGCAGGCGCTTCCACGACCTTGATCGTTGCGTTCGGGAACCACTCCTTGGCCAAGCTCTCGAACGTGGTGCCAAGGGTTGTGGCAACGGTGACTTCAGGCTTGTTAATACTGTCATAGCCGTCAAACTTGTCGGCGTTTTCCTTCAGGGTGAATGGGAAGATTTCAACCGCGATGTAGCTGTCGGAAAAGCCCGCAACCTTCATCCGAGCAGGCGAAATTGAGGCGGAGCCGGTCATGTGATAGCTGCCAGCGGTCACGCCATTCACCAATGTTTTCCAGTCCGTCGGAACGAACTCGACCTCGACGCCAAGATCTTTGGCCAGCTCGGTCATAATGTCGATGTCATAGCCTTTGTAGCTGTTGGTGGCGGGGTCGCGGACCGACATCGGATTCCAGTCGCCAGTTGTGCCGACTTTCATGACACCGCCATCGAGGATTTCATTCAGGGCCGATTGGGCCACGGCGGCAGTGGTCATCACGGCGCCAAAGGCCAGCGCCGCTAGGGCGTTTGCAAATTGTTTCATATCAGGGATGTTCTCCGGTGTTGGACAGTGACCTTGTCTTTGAGCGTGCAAGGTCACGGGTGATCGTGACTTGAAGTTTCGGTCACTTGCCACATAACCTCAAGGTGATACATGGCAAGGCCGGAAGGGCGCGAGTGTGACACAAAACGCGATCGAAATGATCGATGTGGACAAGTGGTTTGGCGACTTTCAGGTTCTCAAAGGTATTAATCTTAACGTGAAGCCGGGTGACCGGGTCGTGATTTGCGGGCCGTCTGGGTCTGGAAAATCCACGGTCGTGCGCTGCATCAACCGGCTTGAAGCGCATCAAAAAGGCGTGATCAAGATCGGCGGTGTCGTCCAAGATGGCAGCGCCGCAGCGTTGGAGGCCATTCGGTCCGAGGTGGGAATGGTGTTCCAGCAGTTCAACCTTTTCCCCCATCTGAGCGTCATGGAAAACCTTGTGCTGGGTCCAATGAAGGCGCGCGGCCTGTCACGGGCAGATGCGGAAGCACGGGCGATGAAATATCTCGAACGTGTCCGTATCCCCGAGCAGGCGCATAAGCGACCAAGCCAGCTTTCCGGCGGCCAGCAACAACGCGTGGCGATTGCGCGCAGCCTGTGTATGGAGCCGAAGGTGATGTTGTTTGACGAGCCCACTTCGGCGCTTGATCCGGAAATGATCTCCGAAGTTCTGGATGTGATCGTGGAGCTCGCAGAGGAGGGGATGACCATGGTCGTCGTCACCCACGAGATGGGCTTCGCGCGCAAAGTCGCAGACCAGATGGTCTTTATGGACCAAGGCGAGATCGTAGAGACCGGCACGCCTGAAGATTTCTTCAAGGCTCCGAAATCCAAGCGCACACAAGCGTTCCTAAAACAGATACTGCATCACTGATATGCGGGTCATGTTTTCCCTCGCAGCGCTCTTGGTGCTGACCGGCTGCGGCTCCTCCGACATTTGGGGGTGGTATGTCGTCAACCCGATGACCCCTTCAGGCTGGACCAACATCAAGTTTCTGGTGAACGGCATGGGGGCGACGATACTGCTCTCGGTTATCGCAGCATCGATCTCGATTGTGCTGGGCTTGCTCGTGGCGTTACCCGGCCTTTCCGAACGGCGCGGTATCCGCGCAATCAACCGGATTTATGTGGAACTCATACGCGCAATCCCGTTACTGCCAATGCTGTTCTGGGTCTTTTACGGCTTGCCGATCGTGTTCAAATCCATGGGCCTCAGCATCCAGATTGATCCGTTCTGGGGGGCGATCATTACCTTAGCCATTTCCGACAGTGCTTTCACTGCAGAGATTTACCGCGCAGGCATACAAAGTATCGCCAAGGGGCAGGCCGAAGCCGCTAAAACCATCGGCCTCAACTATGTACAAACTATGCGCTATGTGATCCTGCCTCAGGCGATCCGGCGCATTTTGCCGCCTCTGGCGAACCAGTTCATCTACATCGTGAAAATGTCTGCGTTTGCCAGTGTGATCGGAATGCAAGAACTAACCCGCCGCGCCAATGAACTGGTTGTGACAGAATACAGACCACTGGAAATTTACTCACTCTTGATCGTCGAATACCTTGTCCTGGTGCTTGTCATCAGCGCTGGTGTCCGGTGGTTGGAGCGTAGAATGGGATCGGACGAGAGAGGATGAGTGAGATGGACTGGACGAAGTTTATGGACGAAACGAACGAGAATATCGCGGTTTTGGCCAAAGAGATTCCGGAAACCGCAAAGGCCTTCAATACCATGGGGACCTTCGCCAAGAAGACCGGCGCGCTGGATGAAAAGACCAAAGAGATTATGGCGCTTGGCATCGCTATTGCCACGCGGTGTGACAGCTGCATCGGCTTTCATGTCAAATCGTTGATCCGTTTGGGCATCTCGCGCGAGGAACTGGTCGAGGCGTTGGCCATGGCCACATATATGGGCGGCGGGCCGTCTTACGCCTACTCCGCCAAGGCGCTGAAGGCGTTCGAGGAGTTTTCCTGACGTAGAACGGAAAAGGCCGCAGCGGATAGTTCCGCTACGGCCCTGAACATGTCGAAGAACTTTGATCAGGCGTTCTGGGCGGCAACCGTTTTCATAAAGCGGTCGCGGATCACAACTGGATCCATCGTGATCACCGGAACTTTGATGTTGCCGCTTTCGCATTTGGAGACGATCACAGTCATTTTGTCGCCCGCCAGCGCATCCTTGACGACCTGCACGGTGTCCTCGGCCTTGCACTCGATTACATTCTCGCAGCCGCAAGCTTGCGCCACGGCCGTCAAAGAGGTCTTCTTGCCAGCATATGTCGGCTGGTCGCCGGTAGAACCGTATGAGCCGTTGTCGATGATCAGCAGCACATAGTTATCTGCCACGTTGTTGGCGATAGTGGGCAATGTGCCCAAGTTGGTCAGCACCGAGCCGTCGCCGTCGATAACCAGAACTTTGGATTTCTGCGCCAAGGCCAGCCCGAGGCCGATGGAGGACGCCAAGCCCATAGTCCCTAGCATGTAAAAGTTGGATGGTTGGTCGTCGATCATGTGCATCTCTTGGCTCGGAAGCCCGATGTTGCAGATGGTCAGCGTGTCTTTGATGGTCGAGGCCAGCTCTTTGATGATGTCGGAACGGATCATATTAGTAGCCTCCCCAGAAGGACGCATCCGTCAGGATCGCGACCGGTTTGTTGCACATGAAGGTGTATTTCAGGATTTTGTCGAACTCTTCCACATCGGACTGGCGGTGGAAGTGGTAGGTTGGAATGTTGAGCTGTGCCAAAAGGGCCTTTGTGTGAACGGCCATCTCTGCCTGACACGCTACAGGCTCTCCCAACTCGCCGCGATAGGAAATCAGCATCGGCAATGGCATACGGTAATACTGGGTCAGAGTCACCAGCGTGTTGATTGTCACCCCGATGGCGGTGTTTTGCATGATGATTGCCGAGCGCTTGCCACCCATAAAGGCACCCGCACACAGGCCCATGCCCTCGTCCTCTTTATTGGACGGGATGTGATAGATGTCGGGGTGCTTTTCCGCTGCGTCGATGACGCCGCCCAACTGCTTGCAGGGCACAGTGGTGATAAACTCGACTTTGTTATTCACAAAGCCGTCGATGATGACGTTGTCGACTGACATGTGTCGGCTCCCATTTATCCTGTCTGACACGGATTTGACCTAAAGACCCACTGTCGTCAAATCATAACGACTTTAGTTTTTCTGAAGCGTTTCTTTATATGAGCGGACGGCCTCAAGAATTTCCTGCACTAGCCGTTCAATTAGCGGCGCCTTGGGGCAATCCGCGCGTGTGAGCAGGCTCAAGTCACGGCCTTCGGCGTCCAGAGGCATACGCCGCAGCCCTGCAAAAACAGGGTCGGGCACACAGATATGCGGGACCACTGAAATCCCTAGCCCGTGGGCGACGACGCTCGCGACGGTCTCAAGTGATTCCAACTCCATGCTGCTTTGGACGTTGATCCGATTGCGAACCAGCCAATCTTCGGCAATTTGCCCTGCCGCCGAGCGCCGTGCATGGCGGATATACGGCAAGCTGCACAACAGGTCTTCGGGAGTCCCGTCCGGGGCGTCCGGTGCTGCGATCAGCACCAGAGGCTCATGGGCTATATGATATGTGCGCAAACTGGGCGACGGGATGGTAAGGGCAGAGGTGATCACCGCATCCACCGCGCCGCGCTCGACCATCTCGACAAGATCGGTCGACAATCCCGGAACGACGCGCACTTGAAGTTGCGGCGTGCTCAGCATCAACCGCTTTAGCGCCATAGGCACCAGCCCGTGCAAACTGGACGGAACAGCGCCAAGTGTCAGGGTTCCAGAGAGTGAACTCTCGCCACCAGCGTCTGAAAGTAGCCCGTCATAGGAAGCAACCACTTCTCGTGCTTTCGGGATCAGGGACAGGGCAAGCGGCGTGAGGGTCGGGGGCTTGGCGTGTCGGTCAAACAGCGCCACCCCCAAAACATCCTCCAAACGGCGCATTTGCTGGCCGACTGCGGCTTGGGAGACATGCACGCGACCGGACGCCGCGACAAAGCTGCCGCTATCTGCAACTGCGATTAAGGTGCGGAGAAGTGAAATTGACATGACCGAGCCTTAGCTCGCGCACGAATGTCCAGCAAGGGAGTTAGGTTAGTCGCGCAAGTCAGCAGGGCCGACGCGGTCTGCCAGCAAGATTAGCCAAGACAGCGTTTCGCGTTCGTCTTCACTCAAAGAATCGTCTTCGCTCAAAGCGGTCATCGATCCGCGCAAGGACGGCCAGCGGTCGTAAAAATCCAGCAGGTCAGTAATTGGTTCTGGCCCCTTTTTAAGCGGCATCATGCGTGGCTCCGGTGATCATCAATGTTCCTGAGTCAAACTATCAACCGATCTGACAAGCCACATGTGAAAAAAGTGTGAAGGTCTTGGTGAACTTAGCTTAACCTTGTTAGTCTTACCCTTAGGGAAGGCAGTGAGCTTATCGTGGCCATTAAAAAACTTAACATATCTTTGTTCGGTTCCTGCGTCGTGCGCGTGGACGGTCCAGAAGGCGTCGAAGTTAACGGCGCCAAGCATCGTGCGTTGTTTGCGCTGCTGGCAACGGCACCGCTCGGTCGTCGCACGAGATCTTACCTTCAGCGCACCCTTTGGGGCTCTTCCTGCTATGATGGCGGACGCCAAAACCTCAGGCGCGCCTTGTCCGATCTGCGCAGTCTTCTGGGTGCCGATTTTGACCGGTTTATAAAATGTACGAACAGCGACGTCGAACTCGACCTGTCGCTGATAAACTTCCTCGGCGCGCCGGGGGCGGGTGCTTTTATGGAAGGTATCGGCATTCGCGACCGTGGGTTCGAAGAATGGGTCGCATCCATGCGCGCCGACGAGTCGCAGATCGCCGCCCTCTACCGCACCACCCCCCGCACAGAGCTGGGGCGTCCCTTGCCGCGTATCACGGCTTTGCCGTTCCAGCGGGTTATGGGCGGTGAAGATTTGAATGTTCTCGGAGACTGGCTGGCCGAAGAGGTGTGCCGTTCCCTGTCCCGCTCCAACCTACTGTCGGTTATCTCGCATCTATCTAGCCGGGCCCTTGCCGCACGCACGACAGATACGCTTGATGTGCGACGCGAACTGGATGTCGACTATTTCGTAACAGGCTCCATCCGCGATATGGGGGGGCGCATTATCGTCGACATGGATTTCGTGGACGCGCGCGATGGCAGCATCTTGTGGACGCGCCAGATTGCGGGGCCCCAGTCGAATTTCTGGGAGCAGCTAACCACCGGTCTGGATGGCGTCGTGCGGGCCATCGGCCGCTCCATCGCGGACGAGGCGATTGCTTATGTCAACGACCGACCTTTGCCAGAGCTGGAGGACCACCATCTTGTCATTGGCGGAGTGTCCCTCATGCACCGCCCGACTTTCCGCGATTTCGCCAAGTCGCGCACACTGCTGGAGGAAGCCGTTTCGCGCGCGCCGATGGTTGCAGAAACCCATGCGTGGCTGGCCAAATGGTATGTGCTGAGCGTGTTCAACGGATGGACGACCGACAAGCAGGGCGACACCCAGAAAGCGCTGGACGCGTCGTCTCGGGCCCTCGACATCAATCCGGACAGCTCTTTCTCACTCGTGATTGACGGCTTTGCACACAACAACCTGATGCAGCGCATGGATGTCGCCAGCCAGCGCTATGACACCGCCATTGATATCAACCCGAATGAAAGCCTGTCATGGCTGTTGCGCGGGGCGTTGCTGGCGTTTCAGGACGAAGGCAAAGACGCCATCGCCGCCGCCGAGCAGGCGCGCGGCCTCTCACCGATCGACCCGTTCGGTTACTATTATGACAGCCTGTCCAGCACCGCCTATCTTGCCGCGGAAAATTACGAGCGTGCGCTTGAGCTTGCTGACAAGTCGCTGGCGTTCAATGACAGGCATCTTTCGACCCTTCGCGCAAAGATCATAGCGCTGCATTTCCTCGACCGCGGCGACGAAGCGCGCACGGCGGCAACAGACCTGATGCGCCGGCAACCTGGTTTCCGGCTTAACGATTACGCCAAGGCGCACCCTTCTTCTGGTCGCGCGCTTGGGCAACGTGCGGTGACGGCTTTGAAAGCCGCTGGCGTACCTTAAACATAAGGCAGAACGACTATGGCGAGATACGGTGGCATTGGCGGCATCGGAGGCATTGGTGGCATCGGCGGGATCGGTGGTATTGGTGGCATCGGGGGAATTGGCGGCATCGGCGGGATCGGTGGGTCCGGCCTTGGCGGCTTCCTCGGGGCAGGGGCCGTTGGGGCCTACGATCAGGCGTTGACTGTCGGCTTGCAGACCACAGCCGAAGGCATTGAACATGTCACCAGCGAAGGACCGGCACCGGTTCCAACGCAATTGCCAGAAAACTCCACCGCGAACTTGGCACGCTCGGCAGATTGGGTGCGCGGCTCCCTCTATCTGACCGACTTCGTGAAAGACATCGGCAGCGCAGTGGTGGGCGATCAGGTGTCCCTGAGCTTTGAAGGGCAGAACCTCGTCTCCATCAATCGCCCGTCAGCTTCTTTGCTGTCGGAACAAGCAAAGTTCGTGCGCGACTATGCCGACCTACGGGCCGACCGCGCGGCGGAAATCACCAGCCAGCTGGGTTTCCCGACAGAGTATTTCGCCATGATCTTGGCGCTGCATCCCGCACATAACCGCTACACGCTGGAGCTGATCACTGTGACGCAGCTGATGTGCGCTCATCTGGCGATGATGGCGAAATACGCGCTGGCCATCCGGCGTCCCGACCAGGTGGACACGCGTATCTTGCCAATGATCGCTACACCCGGCCACGGCAGCTTCCCGTCTGCTCATGCGACCGAAGCCTACGGCGTCGCTACCGTGATGCTTGGGTTGATGGACGCATGGCAAAGCTTTGCAGACAGCACCGATCGCCGTGCATTGGTCAAACAACTTGCCAACCGCATCGCGGTAAACCGTACGGTCGCGGGCGTTCACTATCCGATGGATACTTGGGCTGGCGCGTCGCTCGGCCAAGCGATCGGCGGGGCTATCCTAGGTCGCTGTAGTGCCACTCAAGACGCCAAGTCGATTACCTACACCCCGCAGAACACAGACTTTTTCGGCCACGATTTCGAGGCTCTCATTGCGGGTGAAACCGTGCCAACCGACTACGGCGTTCAGATTGGTTCAGGCGTTCAGTCCACTCCGTCCGACCTGTTCGGGTGGCTCTGGCATAAAGCCCTGCAAGAGGCGCACACGGCCCAGAACGGGGCAATCGCCTGATGCCACAACGCGTCTGGCAATACACGGGCCCCTACGAGCGATGGGTCTTCGGCCAAAACTTGGGCCGCCCCTTCAGCTTTCCAGCAATACGGAACTGGAGCTCACGCTACTTTGCGGCGCTGATGGACAGCCCCGCGCCCCTGCCGAACGTGTCCACAGTCAAATTCACTGCCGAACCAGGCGCTCAGGTGGAGCGTGTAGATGTCCGCTACCCGCCTTTGTGGAACAACGGGCAAGGCCTCAGCGTGCGCCCGTTCTGCTTTTATGACCCGATCGCGGAAGAAGACCCGACGCCGGACAGCATCGGTGATTGGATCGATTTGTTATTAGAGCTTCTTGATCAATTCACCGAAGCGCTGGACGCGGACACGGGCCGTCCGTCTCGGGCCCGCTACCGGATCAATTTTCCGATCAATCCGAAGTCTTGGACACAAGACTATGACGCCACGCGCGCGGTGGAAGGATATGTCCCGCAGACGGAAGCACCCAAGGCGATTATCGCAGTCATTGATGACGGCATCCCGTTTGCCAACCGCACCTATCTAAACAGCGCGGGCAAAACGCGGGTCAGCAATTGCTGGCTGCAATCCGCACGCAGTCCCGGGCCGGGCGCAGTGCCGTTCGGGCGTGAACTCAGCAACGGACAGATCGACGGTTTACGTGCAACGCATGGTCGCGACGAACGCGCGATTTACACTGCCGCTGGTGCAATTGATGCGGACCTGCCGGAAATGGGCACCTATCTGCTGCGCGAAACCACACACGGCGCGCATATCATGTCCATGGCCGCGGGGCAGACACTGGGGCGGGCCGAAGAGCCGTCTCAAGACGACATCGAGATCATTGCCGTCCAGTTACCCAACACCATCGCGTGGGACACGTCGGGCTTCGGCAAAGAGATGTATATGCTCTCGGCCCTCCATTACGTGTTCGAGCGTGCCAAACGCATCGCCGCGTCGCACGGTCTGGACGAGTTACCCTTGGTCATCAACTTCTCTTACGGGTGGTCCGGCGGGCGCCATGACGGCGAGTCCGAAATGGACACCGCGATGCAGGAACTGCTGGAGTCGCGCCGCGCCCTTGCTCCGACCTATTTGGTCATGCCCAGCGGCAATACCTATCTCGACAAAATGCACGCGAATTTCCAAGAGAGCGAATTCGTGGACGATGAATTCAGCATAGGCTGGCAGGTGCAACCCGACGACCGCACGTCCAGCTACGTAGAAATGTGGCTGCCCGAAGGGCTCGACCCTGAAGGCTACACATTCGAGGTTACCCCGCCACGTGGTATCACATTTGATGCCGCGCCTTCCCTGGCTTTGCGGGGTGCCCCGCGCTTCCCACGTGGAGATCCGCGAAATTTTGCGAACCTCCGCATGGGCGGCGCGGTGGTGGGGCAAATGTCTGTCGACAAAAACCGTGGAACGCGGTGGCGGGCTATGGTCGCCTTGGCACCAAGCATGCCCCTTCCCATGCCCAATGATGACCCTGCACGCTGGGCACCGTCGGGGCGTTGGACGCTGACACTGAAGCGTACGGCCTCCGCTGAACGGCTTCCCGAAGGCAGCTACGTGAACATCTGGGCGCAACGCGACGACGACCCGTCTGAACTGAGAACCGGTGGGCGGCAAAGCTATCTTGTCGATCCGAACCAAGGACCCACGCACAAGCCGGCCTTGCCGGAGTACAAGCAACCGCTGAGCCTCGTGCGCGGCTTTGGCAGCATGAATGGGGTGGCGAACGCTGATCTGGTCACGCGGGTTGCGGGCTATGTGCAAAGCACCGACCAGCCTGCGCCTTACTCATCGGCGGGTGGGCTGTTGAACACAGACGGGCCCGTTCCAGTGACATGGGGCCAGCATGTGGATATCTGTGCGGTGTCGGACCGCAGCCCGGTCCTTCCCGGAACAGTCGCTCAGGGCGTGTATTCGGGGGCGCGGTCCATCCTGATCGGGACGAGCGGTGCCGCGCCGCAAGTCGCACGCCAAATCGTGCGCGCACTTGCAGATGGATCGGATCCGATGTCCGGCTTGGCGCCGCAGACCTACGAGTTCGACAATCCGGTCAAGAACGTCCAACTCAAGGCGCGTTTGGGGGAGTTCAAAACACCATCCTTATGGGCTGGCGGATAGATCGTGAGGGGGGTAATCGCATTTGTCCCCCTCACTAAAGCGATCACCTGGGCTATTTTGCCCAAGTGAGGGAGGGGCGCTCGGCGTCAATTACCCAGTGAGCCGCAGCTTTAGGCGAGGTTGTGCGCGCGTTTTAGTGTGGCGCTGGGTGCCCCTTTTCTAAAACTGAAAGCGATGCAATCCGCTGCCATGGGTGCGCAGCCAGTGTCGCGGGGCTTTATACTCGGGCATCAGACTTTCCACATTCCCCCAAAACGCTGCGCTGTGGTTCATTTCGACCAGATGGGCGACCTCATGTGCGGCGACATAATCCAGCACCTCTACGGGAGCCAGAATCAGCCGCCACGAATACATCAGGTTCCCCTCAGAGGTGCATGATCCCCACCTAGACCGCGTGTCGCGTAGTGTGATTTTGCCGAATGGGCGTCCAAGCTGCGTAGAATAGCGTGCGCTGGCCTCGGCAAGCCTGTCACGAGCCAAGGTCTTGAGCAGTGCACGCACCCGCGCGCCAGCCTTGTCACTGCCCGGCGGCACCAGAATGTGGTCCTCCAGCAGCTTCACTGCACGTGTGCGGGTCTCGGCGACCAGACGGGGGCGGCCCTCAACTGGAATCACGGCACCGGGTGCAATCCATGTGGTCTCCGGCTGCCGGTCCAGATGGCCGCGAATCCAGTCTTCCTTCGCACGCAGAAAGGCCTGTGCTTCGCGCAACGACGCGCGGCGAGGCAGAGTCAGGGAGACGCGGCCATCCACGCCCGACACCCGCAACGACATGCGTCGCGCCTGCGCTGAGTGCTTCAACGTGACGTCAATCGGGGGCTCTCCCAGTTGAATCGTTTCTGCCATGACTTGTGTGCCTGCATTTTGCTGCTTAAGTCCGAAGGTAGCGCGGCCAATAAGCCATGGAAAGCAACAATGGGGGGAAAGCCTTTGACACGCCTTTCCCCATGTGGCAACTGGCTGCAATTCTGATATTCAACCGCATGTGCGCCTCAACTGGCTGCACCGATGAAAGAGGACGATTATGCCCAAGAAAGAATGGGGCGTTAAACGCGTTTGCCCAAGCTGCTCTACCCGGTTTTACGACCTGCAGAACGATCCGTTGACCTGCCCGTCTTGCGCCCACGAGTTCACGCTCGAAAGCCTGACCGGTAACAAATCCCGGACCATGCAGGCCGACAAGCCTGATGCACAGAACAAAGAAAACGAAGCAGACGATGCAGATGAGGTCATCTTGGAAGATGACGAGGAAGAAGTTGACGCCGATCTGGGCGACGACATCCTTGAAGATGACGACGATGATGACACCGTCAGCCTCGACGAGCTGGCCGATGTGGCCTCGGACGACGACGATAGCTAATTAGTGGGGCGCGGTTGGATTTTTCTCTTGAACTGATCCCCGCGCCCTTCTAGATACCACCTCGCAACCGCAGGGTTGCAGTTTGGGGCCTTAGCTCAGCTGGGAGAGCGCCTGCATGGCATGCAGGAGGTCAGCGGTTCGATCCCGCTAGGCTCCACCAAACACCCTTTATAAGTAAGATAGACGTCTGGCCTGACAATGCGTCGGGCATTGTGCGTTTCCGCCAAGTCGGTGTTTACCTGATGCGCGCTTCGCTCGCGCGATCGAAGAGCATCGCGCGTTCGACCGGAAATTTGAGGCCGACGCGTGCGCCTTCTTGCGAGCGGTCATCGCCGCGCTCTTCTACGATGATCTTTTCACCCGTGTCGGAGAGCAGATGCGCATAAGACACGCCACCCAAGGCTTCCGTCATGTCGACCATGTGCGTGTCACCTTTCGGGTCGATTTCCAAATGCTCGGGCCTAATCCCGAACGACACCTCGGTGCCATCAGAAGGCGTGTTAAGCGGCAGCTTGAAGCTGCCATTAAGTGCAGAAATTTCAACGGCACCTTGCTTGATAGTGCCGTCAAGGAAGTTCATCGCGGGCGAGCCGATGAAACCCGCCACGAACTTGTTGTCAGGGTTGCGATACAGATCAAGTGGCGCGCCGACCTGTTCGATATGACCCGCCCGCAGAACAACGATCTTGTCTGCCAGTGTCATGGCTTCGACTTGATCGTGCGTCACATAGATCATCGTCGCGCCGATTTCCTTGTGAAGCCGCGCAATCTCCACGCGCATCTCCACTCGAAGCTCTGCATCAAGGTTGGAGAGGGGCTCGTCGAACAAGAAAACTTCGGGGCCGCGCACAATGGCCCGTCCGATGGACACCCGTTGGCGTTGACCGCCCGACAGCGCAGAGGGCTTGCGGTTGAGATAGTCTTCAAGTTTCAGGATGCGGGTCGCCTCTGCCACTTTCTCCGCGATCTCTGCCTTGGGGTGGCCGTTCATTTTCAGCCCAAATCCCATGTTGTCACGCACCGTCATGTGCGGGTAGAGCGCATAGGTCTGGAAAACCATGGCCACGCCACGTTCCGCTGGATCCATGCCGGTGACGTCCCGTGTGCCGATGCCAATCGCGCCTTCGGTTGTTTCCTCTAGTCCCGCCACCATACGCAGCAAGGTTGACTTGCCACAGCCGGACGGGCCGACAAACACGCAGAACTCGCCATCGTTGATTTCAAGGTCGATCCCATGGATGACCTGAACGTCGCCATAGCGCTTGATTACGTTTTTCAGCGTTACACCTGACATGATCTCAGCTCCCCATTGGTTCTTTAGATTTCTGTTCGACAGGGAAGCGCCAATGCTCCGCTGTTTCGGCTATCGTGTCGGCGGCCTGACGCATCTTGGGGGCCAAGGCCTCCAACTTGTCTAGCGACGTGCGCGAAGTTGTGCTGGTGACCGAGATCGCCCCGATTACCCGCTTGCTGTGGGTTAAAATGGGCATCGCAATGCAGATGATCCCCGGTTCGTGTTCTTCGCGGTCAAAGGCGTAGCCGCGCGCCCGAATATTCGTGAGCTCTTCGGTCAGCTTCTCGACGCTTGCCAGTGTGTGCGGTGTGAACCGGTGGTAGGACTGCTGGTCCAACGCGCGTTGCAATTCGCCGTCCGGTAAGAATGCCAGCATGGCCTTGCCTACGCCTGTGCAATAGGCGGGGCCGACTTTACCTGCTTGCGAGAACATTTCGACAGGGCGGTGGGCGTTTCGCTTGTCGACGTAAAGCACCTGCGCGTTGTCGAGCTGCGCCAGGTGAATTGTTTCGCCTATAGATTTGCTCAGCGCGTCAAGAATGGGCCGCGCAACAGGGGCCAGAGACGATTGTGTCCAAGCCGCGTGCGCCAGCCGCACAAGACGAATACCCAGCGAATAGGTCTGGAGCACGTCGTCATAGGTCAGCATCCCTTCGGAGCGGAGCGTTTGCAGCATCCGGTAGAGCGTGCCCTTGGGATAGGGAGACGTTTCAAGGAGTTCATTCAGCCGTACCGGCCGTTCGAACGAGGCGACCTGATCCAGCACGCACAGCGCCTTCTTTACGGTTCCGCTGGCCGTTTGCGCACTTTGCATTTCTGGTCTCTCCTCCCGGCTTCGATGGGTTCCAGCCGGCGAAGCTTCTATTGACAAAGTTAGTCGATTCGTGGTCTCGTTTCAATATATAAACTGTCATTTCATTATTTGAAACACCAAGGGAGGACACCATGCGTTTCACTTATAAGGCGTCAGTTGCTGCGCTATCGACGGCTGCCATCATGGCGGGCGGCACGTTCAGTGCATCGGCTCAGCAATTGACCGGCGATCTCAAGATTTTCTCCGACATGTCAAACCCCGCGCCGCGAGCGACGATGGAAGGCATGGCGGCGCGCTTCGGCGAAATGCACCCCGATCTGAACATCGAGCTGACCATCATCGACCGCGAAGCGTATAAAACCCAGATCCGCAACTTTCTGACGGCAAACACGCCGGATGTTGCCAATTGGTACGCAGCCAACCGTATGCGTCCTTACGTCGATGCAGGTCTGTTCGAAGATGTCTCGGATGTCTGGGAAGGGCAGCTGAGCGAAGAGCTGGCCTCCACCAAGGGCGCGATGACGCTCGATGGCAAGCAATGGGGTGTTCCGTACACCTACTACCAATGGGGCGTTTATTACCGCAAAGACATCTACGAAGAGCTGGGCTTGAGCGAACCTGCAACCTTCGAGGAAGAGCTGGCGAACTGCCAAAAGATCGTCGATTCCGGTCGCACTTGCTACACTCTGGGCTCCAAGTTCCTATGGACCGCTGGCGGCTGGTTTGACTACCTCAACATGCGCACCAACGGCTACGACTTCCACTCCGCCCTGCTCGCAGGCGAGAAGAAGTGGGATAGCGAAGAGGTTCGCGCGACCTTCGCCAACTGGCGCACGCTGCTCGACATGGGCGCGTTCATCGAAAACCACACCTCCTACAGCTATCAGGAGTCCCTGCCGTTCCTAGCTCAGGGCGATAGCGCTGCGATCCTGATCGGCAACTTCGCCGTGGCTCCGCTGCGCGACGCTGGCCTGACCGATGACCAGTTGGACTTCTACCAGTTTCCTGCGATCACCGAAGGCGTCGCAATGGCGGAAGATGCGCCAACAGACACCTTCCACATCCCGTCAGGTGCTTCGAATAAAGAAGCTGCCAAGGCATTCCTGAAGTTTGTGGTCTCAGCCGAGAACCAGACCATGATCAACGCGGGCGACGCGTTGGGCCAGCTTCCAGTAAACTCCAAGTCTTCTGTGGATGACGACAAGTTCCTGAAAGAAGGCTTCGCTATGCTGTCGTCCAATTCGCCCGGTGGCGTCGCACAGTTTTTCGATCGTGACGCTCCGGCTGAAATGGCCAAAGTCGGCATGGAGGGTCTGCAGGAGTTCATGGTGCGTCCTGACAATTTGGACGCGATACTGGCCCGTTTGGACAAGGCCGCAGAGCGTATTTACAAGTAACGCCGATTTGGGGGCGGGCGGATCGTCCGCCCCCAAATCTCTGCGCATCTGCATCACCCGATCGAGCCGCGCCCGTCGTGTTTTGGCGCCCTAGCGAAACGAGGTTCCCATGACGACTACTGCAGTCCCTCCAACCACGCCGGAGCAGCAACGGCGATCTTGGTACAAGCGCAACGAAATCAAAGTCACGCCTTGGCTGTTCCTGTTCCCCGCGATCCTGTTTTTCCTCGTCTACGTCGTTTTCCCCATACTCCAGAGCTTCAACCTGTCGGTTTATGCTTGGGACGGTCTGGGTGAAAAGGAGTATGTCGGTTTGGATCACTACCGCGCACTTTGGGACGATCCGGCCTTCTATATCTCCCTGCGCAACAACCTGATCTGGTTGGTTCTCTATTTGCTGGCAATCCCCGCGGGGCTTTTCATCGCGCTGTTTCTCAATCAAACAGTCACGGGAATCCGTCTTTATAAATCGCTGTTTTTCTTCCCTTTCGTCATTAGCCAAGTGGTCGTCGGCCTTGTCTTTACCTGGTTCTATGATCCCACGTTCGGGCTGCTCAATTCCGTGTTGGGTTTAGTCGGGCTTGGGCCAATTAACGTCCTAGGTGACCCGACATATGTGACCTACGGCATCATTGCTGCGGGCCTTTGGCCACAGACGGCCTATTGCATGATCCTGTATCTGACGGGCCTGAATGCCGTCGATCCGGAGCAGGTCGAGGCTGCTCGGCTGGACGGCGCGAAGGGCTGGAAAATGCTGTGGTATGTCATCGTGCCACAACTCAAGCCTGCGACCTTCATTGCCTTCGTGGTGACCATCGTCGGCGCGCTACGCTCGTTCGATCTGATTTCCATCATGACCAATGGAGGGCCATTCGGCGAAAGCCGCGTGCTCAGCTTCTACATGTTTGAGGTCGCTCTGTCCGAATACGGCTTCCGTATGGGCTATGGTGCCGCCATCGCGGTGGTGCTGTTTATGATCATGCTCTGCTTCATCGCGTACTTCCTATACTCGATGTACAAAGATCAGAAGGGGCACTGAGATGTTTCCGAAACCTATTGAGAAATCCTCCCGCTCCATCCAGCTCGGCTATCAGTCGCTGTTGCCCGTGGCATTGATCCTTTGGCTGTTGCCGCTGATCGCTGTTGCCCTGTTCTCGGTCAAACCGGCAGGCGATTTTTCCGCCGGTAATTACTGGAACTTGCCGTCAGAATTCGGTGGCTGGGAAAACTACGGCAAGGTCTTCTTTGAGTCCGACATGCCACGTTACCTGCTGAACTCGTTGCTGATCACAGTGCCCACCGCCATTGGCGCCGTGGCCCTCTCCTGCATGGCGGGCTTCGCGCTAGGCATTTACAGGTTTAAGTCCAACTTGTGGCTGTTCTTCATGTTTGTGGCAGGCAATTTCGTCCCGTTTCAAATCCTGATGGTGCCGGTGCGCGACCTGACGCTCGACCTTGGTCTCTACAATACCAAGACCGGACTTGTATTGTTCCACATCGCGTTCCAGACAGGATTTTGCACCCTGTTCATGCGCAACTTCATCAAAGGTCTGCCCTTCGCGTTGATCGAAGCTGCTCGGGTCGAAGGCGTCGCGGAATGGAAGATATTTGTCTACGTCGTCCTGCCTCTGATGAAGCCAGCGATTGCCGCTCTCGCGGTGTTGATCTTCACCTTCATCTGGAACGATTACTTCTGGGCAGTGGTCCTCACGCAAGGGGTGGAATCCCAGCCGGTGACAGCGGGTATCACGTCGTTCAATGCGCAATACCGTGCCGCGTACCACTTGATGAGCGCGGGCGCGATTGTAGCCGCACTTCCACCCGTGGCGATGTTCTTCCTGATGCAAAAGCACTTCATCGCGGGTCTCACTCTTGGAGCTGTTAAATGATCCAAAGCTGGCGACTGGATGACGATCGTCAATCACTGGTGCTGGCCTCCTACAATGACCGCCTCGCTGAGGTGGTCTATTGGGGCCCCCGACTTCCAGAGGATGAAGACCTCACGACACTCTACCAAGCCTATGCGATTGATGTGACGGGCGGCATGCTGGATGCCAACCCGGAGCTGTCATTGTGTCCTGAATCCACGCGCACTTTCCCGGGCCAGCCCGGGCTTATCCTGCGCGCGCGGGACGGCACACCGCTGTTGCCGAAATTCTGCTTTTCCAAGGCGGATATGGGCGCTGATAGTCTCACGCTGACCTATACCGACGACCTCAACGGGCTGACCTATATCGCGCAGTTCTCGATCAATGGCCGTACCCATATGATCGAGGCTCGCGCGACGCTGGACTCTGCGAACCCGGTGCATTTGCACTGGCTTAGCGCGCCTGTTTTCCCCGGTCCGCAACTGTCTGATGAGATGATCGACGTGGCCGGACGATGGTGCGGCGAATTTCAGTTGAACCGAACGCCGTGGTCCGCAGGCATCCGCTACCGCGAGAACCGCACCGGTCGCACCGGTCACGAGCATTTCCCCGGACTGATCGTTCCCTGTCGAGGCGCTACCAACGTGCAAGGCCATGCTTACGCATTCCACTACGGCTGGTCCGGAGGGCACCGCATGGTCGCCGAGGAACTGCCCGACGGGCGCCGTCAAATCCAGTTCGGCCATGCCGCGCGGGTCGAAAGCACGCCACAAAAACGGTTCGAGACCGCAACGTTATACGCGATGTTTTCGGATGATGGGATCAACGGCTGCGCCGTCGCCTTCCAGCGCCACCTGCGCGACGAGATTGTGCAATTCCCGAACCCGAACCGCCCGCGCCCTGTGCACTTCAACTGCTGGGAAGCGGTCTATTTTGACCACAACCTTCCGGAACTTAAAGATATCGCAAGCCGCGCCGCCGCGTTGGGGGCAGAGCGCTTCGTGCTGGACGACGGCTGGTTCGGTGGCCGTGACGATGACACGCGCGCGCTTAGCGATTGGGAAGTCGATCCGCGCAAATATCCTGACGGGCTCACCCCGCTGATCGAGCATGTCCACGGGCTTGGCATGACGTTCGGTATCTGGTTCGAGCCAGAGATGATTAACCCCGACAGCAATATTCACCGCGCGCACCCGGATTGGGCCCTTGGCGCGGAAGATCAGACGCTGGGTCGCAACCAGAAAGCGCTCAACATGGCGCTGCCAGAGGTGCAGGATTTCCTCCTAGACCGGATCAGTAAGGTTCTTCGGGACAACCCGATCGACTACATCAAATGGGATCACAACCGCGTTTTGCCTATGCCAGACGCGGCGCAAACGCGCGGCTCCTACAAGCTTATCGACCAGCTGCGCCAAGACTTCCCGCAGGTGGAAATCGAGAGCTGCGCCTCTGGGGGCGGGCGCATTGACTTCGGTATCCTCAAACGCACGCACCGCGTCTGGCTGTCCGATAGCAACGACGCGCTTGAGCGTCTGCGGATGCAGCACAACGCAGCAATTTTCCTGCCTTTGGCCGTCACCGGCAGCCATGTCGGCCCGCGCACCTGCCACACCTCGGGGCGCGTTCTAGACATCCGGTTCCGCGCTTGGGTCGCAGCACAGCGACATATGGGGTTCGAGATGGACCCGCGAGAGTTGACCGAGGACGAGGCGCAAGTTCTGAGCCGCGTCACGGCATGGTGGAAAGCCAATCGCGACTGGATGTTCCGTGCCGATATCCTGCGCCTCGATAGCGCCGATCCAGCTGTGATCGCGGAACAGCAACTGGCCGAAGGCGGTGCTAACTTTATCGTCTTCGCTGGTAAAGCCGACACCAGCCGCCAGATCGCGCCAAGACCCCTGCGCCTAACCCGTCTGACGCCGGACGCAAAATACCGCATTGAACTGGTAAACCGCACAGATACCGTCGCATTGTCGCGTGGGGGTCAGGCGGTAAAGTCCGAGCCTTTGGTGCTCAGCGGATCCTATTTGATGAGCCACGGCTTGACCCTGCCATGGTCCTTTCCGGAAACAATGTGGGTCATTGAAGGAACGCGCATATGACGAAAACAGCGACATTCCACGATCTGGAGGGTGCATCGGTTTTCGTGACCGGTGGCGGCTCTGGCATTGGCGCCTCGCTCACCGACGGGCTGATGGCGCAAGGGGCAAAAGTCGCCTTTGTGCAGCGCTCTGACGCCACGGGTTTCGCCGATGAGATGGAGGCCAAACATGGCACCCGCCCATTGTTCCTGCAATGCGACATCACCGATATTGCACGCCTGCAAAGCTGCATCGCCGAGACCAACGAGGCACACGGCCCCGTAACAGTGTTGGTCAACAACGCTGCCAACGACAAACGTCACACCACCGAAGAGGTGGATGAGGCGTTTTGGGATTGGTCGATGGCGATCAACCTGAAGGCCTATTTCTTCGCCTGTCAGGCCGTGATTGAAGGGATGCGCGCAGCGGGCGGCGGCTCGATCATCAACTTCTCGTCGATCAGCTACATGATGGGTAACGCTGGCTATCCAGCCTACACCACAGCCAATTCCGGCATCAACGGTATGACCCGCAGTTTGGCCCGCGAATTCGGCCCCGACAAAATTCGCGTAAACGCGCTCGCCCCCGGATGGGTGCTGACCGACAAGCAAAAAGAGCTTTGGGTGACGCCTGAAGCTTTGGAGGCACATGTCTCCCGCCAATGCTTGAAAGACACGCTCGCCCCGCAAGACATGGTCGATGCGGTACTTTTCTTGGCCTCTAATACCAGCAGAATGATGACCGGACAGGCGCTTGTCGTCGATGGTGGCGTCGTGGTGACTGGATAATGGCAGAAGTTGCGTGGATCGCTGTCGACTGGGGCACCTCAAACCTGCGAGTTTGGGCGATGGATGCTTCTGGTCAAGTCGTCGATACCCATGGATCGGATCAAGGCATGGGAGTTTTGGACCGCGAAGGGTTTGAAACCGCCTTGCTGTCCTTGATCACTCCGTACTTGGCTCAAGGTCGCGTGTTGCCGGTTGTCTGTTGCGGCATGGTTGGCTCTCGGCAGGGCTGGGCGGAAGCCGCGTATCTCAGCACTCCATGTGCGCCGCCTGACGGTCAAAATGCCACGCGAGTTGCGGTCAATGACCCACGCATTTCAGTATTCATCCTACCCGGCATCAAACAAATTTCGCCCCCCGATGTCATGCGCGGCGAGGAAACCCAAATCGCGGGTTATTTGGCCGTCAATCCAGACTTCGACGGCGTGCTGTGTATGCCGGGAACCCATACCAAATGGGTCCATATAAGCCTGAAAGAGATTGTCAGTTTCCAGACCTTCATGACCGGCGAAATGTTTGCTTTGCTGTCCAAACAGTCGGTGCTGCGCCACTGCTTGGTCTCCAGCGGGTTCGACCAGTCTTCTTTTGACGCAGGGCTGTCAGATGCGCTTGGGCGTCCGCAGCTTGTGACCGCACAGTTGTTTGGCCTTCGAGCCGGCGCATTGGTCGCCGATCTTAAGCCTGCCGCCGTGCGTGGGCGCCTGTCAGGTTTGCTGATCGGGGCGGAACTATCCGGCGCGCGGCCCTACTGGCTGGGGCAGAATGTAGCTATCATTGGCGACCCAAAGATGTCGGACTTGTATCGCAAAGGCCTTGCCGCACAAGGCGTAGACGCAACTCTGGTCGACGTCGCTGACATCACCCTTAACGGCCTCAAGGCCGCTTATGAATCGTTGAAGGAACAGGTCCTATGAGCCGCAATATCATTGCCATTTTGCGGGGCGTCCAACCCGACGAGGCCGAAGCGATCTGCGATGTGCTGATCCAAGCAGGCATCGATCGGATCGAAGTGCCGCTGAATTCGCCTGACCCCTTGGAAAGCATCCGCCGCATGGCCGCCGCCTTTGGACAGAATGCGTTGATTGGTGCGGGCACGGTTCTCAGCTTGGAAGACGTGAAAAATGTCGCGGCCTCGGGCGGCAGGATGATTGTGTCGCCTGACGCAAATACCGAGGTGATCATCGCGTCCAAGGCTGCTGGTCTCGCCTCCTATCCTGGCGTTCTGACCCCGACAGAATGTTTTGCGGCTCTTCGTGCTGGTGCCGATGGGTTGAAGATTTTCCCTTCCTTTTTGATGGGGCCCGAAGGTTTGAAAGCCATTTCGGCGGTTTTGCCGGCTGAAACCGACACCTATGCCGTGGGCGGTGTTGGCCCGAAGAATTTTGCTGAATGGATCGCAGCAGGGGCTGCGGGTTTCGGCATCGGGACAGGCATCTACAAGCCCGGATTTTCAGCTTCGGATGTGGCGGCCAGAGCCACTGAAATTGTCGCCGCCTATGACGAAGCGACCAAATGAAGCGCACACTGGGGACCTGCTATTACCCTGAACACTGGCCGCGCGAGATTTGGCAAGAAGACGCGCGGCGAATGGCGGATCTCGGCCTCACTTGGGTCCGGATCGGTGAATTCGCATGGAGCCGTCTCGAGCCGTCTCAAGGGAACTATCAGTTCGGATGGCTTGATGACGCAATTGCGGTTCTGGGCAACGCTGGCCTGAAAGTCGTGCTGGGCACACCCACGGCGACACCGCCACGGTGGATGTTGGACTTGCATCCGGACATGCTCGCCGTGGATGAAGAGGGTCGCGCACGCAAATTCGGCTCGCGGCGGCACTATTGCTTCAGCCACGAGGGGTACAAGGCCGAATGCGCGAAGATCGTGACCGCGATGGCCGAACGATACGGCACCAATCCTCATGTCGCCGCTTGGCAGACCGACAACGAATATGGCTGCCACGACACCACAATTTCTTACAGCGACGCCGCGCGTATCGCGTTCCAAGACTGGTTGCGCGCCCGCTATCCGGGCGCGGGAAACGCGGGCGATATCGTTGAGCTGAACAAGGCTTGGGGCAACGTCTTCTGGTCTATGGACTATGACGGGTTCGAGCAGGTCGACCTACCGAACCTAACGGTCACGGAACCGAACCCCTCGCACAGTTTGGCATTCCGCAGGTTCAGCTCCGATCAGGTGGTGGCGTTCAACCGGTTGCAGGTCGATATATTGCGCGCTCACACCAATGCGCCAATTGCGCATAATTACATGGGGCGGATCACCGATTTTGACCATTTCGCAGTTGGCGCCGATCTAGATATTGCGTCTTGGGACAGCTATCCGCTTGGCTTCTTGGAGGACCGAGTGGGCGCGGACGAGGCATGGCAGCGCCGCTTTGCCCGGCAAGGTGATCCCGATTTTCAGGCCCTGCACCATGATCTTTATCGCGCCGTAGGGCAGGGGCGTTGGTGGGTAATGGAACAGCAACCCGGCCCTGTGAACTGGGCGCCCTACAACCCTACACCGCTGCCCGGAATGGTCCGTCTGTGGAGCTGGGAAGCCTTCGCGCACGGTGCCGAAGCGGTCTGTTTTTTTCGCTGGCGGCAGGCCCCATTTGCGCAAGAACAGATGCACGCGGGCCTGTTGCGTCCCGACAGCGTCGACGCGCCCGGACTGGACGAAGCCCGTCAGGTCGCCGCCGAACTGGCCGACGCGCCGGAGGTGGCCCAAGTCCAAGCCGCCGTTGCGTTGGTGTTCGACTACGATGCCGATTTCGCGTGGACGGTGCAGCCTCATGGTCGCGGCCTCAGCTACTTCGGTTTGGTATTTGACTGGTATAAGGCGCTCCGCAGCCTCGGTGTATCGCTTGATATTGTCCCTGCCAGTAGGCGGGATTTTTCGGCGTATAGACTGATTGTGGCACCCGGTTTGATGCATATGGACGATGGCTTGAAAGAGGCTCTGACGTCGTCTGAAGCGCAGGTCCTGCTGGGTCCGCGCAGTGCGGCGCGCGATCAAGATATGGCGATACCGGTGCCACTACCGCCGAACATTAACGGCTTGGCGGTGACCGTTGCGCAGGTCGAAAGTCTGCGGCCAGACATGCCGGTTGCGCTCAGTGGCGGCGGTTATCTGCACCTGTATCGCGAGGTATTGGAAGGAAGCGCCGAGACGCTGGAGCAGACCACCGACGGCGCTCCTGTCGTCGTCGGAAACGGGCACCTAAGCTATATCGGAGCGTGGCTGGACCACGACGCTTTGCGCCGCGTCGTCTCGCGCGCTTGCGAAGCCGCCAGGATTGATACGTTGGAGTTGCCTGACGGCGTCCGCGTTCGCGATTGCGGGTCGGAGCGGTTCTGGTTCAATTATAACGCAGAGCCTGTAAGCGTTGGCGGGCTCACGCTCGACGCAGCAGGCGTACTTCGCCAGACCTTTGGCAAGGTTGCAAAAATGCGATGACCAACCGAGGCCTCGACGACAAACTTAAAAAGCCCACGCGGGGCTAATCCGTCTCGCGCCGTGTCGCTTCCGCAGATCAACTGCCGATCAAACGACCCAAAAACGAACGTGGTTTGTCTGCGTCTGTCTCGGCGGATGCCGAAGGTGCGGGTGTGATCGGGGGCAATGCTGCTGCTTTAGGCGTTGCTGCTTTTGGCGCAGGAGAAGCGACACGCTCAGACGACACGGCAGGAGCTGCTTTGACTTCAGGCGCCGGGTCTGCGGCTTTCGGGGCTGGGTCAGCGTTGAGCACTTGGCTCGCGTCGGTTCCCTCTTCGGCCAACAACTCCTTGATCGTTTTCATGGTGAACGCGGTTTTCTCCCGAGCCGAGGTGCCCTTGATCGGTTGAAGACGAGTATGTTCCATTTCCTTGACCTCCAAAACTTGGGTAAAATAGTTAAACTGCACGCGGTTTTTTGCCTGCGTGTTAAGGATAATGGACATGGATTATGTCAACTTTGGGGTGGTCGCGGGGCAAAATGGTGCCGACCCGACCACACCTTATGTCAGAGTTTCAGCCCGCACGCCTCAAACGCTTCGCGCGTGCGCGCTCTCTCGTCTTCTGTCAATTGCAACATGGGAGAGCGGACCGGCCCCCCCACTTGGCCCAGCAATTCCTGCCAGTATTTGCCATGCGCCTGCGGCTTTCCACCGGGCTTTGTGCGTTTGATCGCGTCGCGCACGGGATCAAGGCTGTCACGCAGCTTTCGCGCCTCGGCGAACTTCCCCTCAAAGGCCAGACGCGTGTATTCGTTCATCCGCTGGTCGGCTTTGGTCTGAAGTTGGTAGGGCGGTGAGGAGCAAAGATACAGCTTCCAGCCCAGTTCCTCGATATTGTCGAGCCATTCGCCCTCGGCAGCTGTCGAGACATGGATTTTGTCGCCGACCATATGGGTCAGCTTCACATACATCTCGCGCGGGACTGAATATTTGATCGCCACGATATTTGGCAGCTCGGCCACCCGTGCGCAAAGCTCAGGGCTCATTAAATAGCCGCTATCGGGGTGGGACCACATGGCGATTCCGATATCCAAGCGCTCGCACAGCTCCTTGTAGTAATTGAACACCGTGTCGTCTTGATCCGTGACGAAATGCAAAATCGGGGCGTGCACAACAACGTAATCCGCGCCGCAGGCCTGCGCATGTTTTGCCAATTCCACCACCGTGTCGAAGTTCTGGTCTGACGCGGACATGATCGTCGCCGCCTTGCCGTCGCATTCCTCTACCGCGATTTCGAAATTGCGTTTGCGTTCGGCCAGCGACATGGAGAAGAATTCTCCCTGCTTGCCCGCAATAAACAGGCCTTGGATGCCCAGATCGTCGATCCAGTGCCGGATGTTCGACCGCAGCCCCGGCTCGTTAAAAGACCCGTCTGTGTTGAAAGGGTTCAACGCCGCAGCCCAGATGCCACGCATGTGCGCGCGGGCGTAATCCTTAGCGTCGAGCTTGCTGTATTTCATCGGGCGGTCTCCTGTTCGGCGGACGTGATAGCCTGCCAGAGTTTAGACGGGGTCAGCGGCATGTCCATGTCTTCAATGCCCAGCGGTGCCAGCGCGTCGAGCACCGCATTCAGTATCGCAGGCGGCGCTCCGATTGTGCCCGCTTCACCGACACCCTTGGCCCCAAGCGCGTTCAAAGGGCTGGGGGTTTGGGCTGTGTGAATGTCCAACGGCGGCAGATCAACGGCGCGTGGCATAGCGTAATCCATGAATGACCCCGTCACCAACTGGCCGTCCTCGTCGTAGATCACCTGTTCCAACAGGGCTTCCCCCAGCCCTTGCGCGAAGCCGCCCCTGATCTGTCCGTGAACCTGCGCGGGGTTGATGATACGGCCCGCATCGTCCACGCAAGTCACGCGATCCAAGGTGATCTCGCCTGTCTCGTGGTCGATCTCCAGCGAGACCATGTAGCACCCGTAGCCCCAAGCCTGCCCGTCGTTCTCGTATTGGCACCGCGCGGTGACCGGCAGATCCGCCCCGGCCTCAATCTGCGCGCGCAGGTCGTTGCAGGCGCGCAGAACGGCGCTGCCACCGATTGGCGTGCTGCGCGAGGCAAGCGCGCCGATCCCTTCGGGGCAATGCGCGGTATCCCCGCACCGCACGGTGACCGCGTCGAAGTCGACCTGCAATGTGTCAGCAGCGATTTGGGCAAACGCAGTTTCGCGCCCGTGGCCTTGGCTGGAGCTGCCGCTTGCGACGATGATCGTCCCGTCGGATTGCCACGACACCTCAGCGCTTTCCCAGCCGTTGCCCGACGGCTCCAGATAAAACGCAATTCCGACCCCCGCGAGCGCACCGCGCTGCCTCCGTTCATCGCGTATGCGCAGCGCTTCGTCATAGCCCGCATGTTGTCTTAGCAAATTGAGGGCGTTGGCGTAGTCGCCCGAGTCCAACACGTTGCCTGTCGCGGTTTTCGATGGAAGGGAGTGCGCGGGTGTCAGGTTGCGTTTGCGTATCTCAAGCGGGTCGATCCCCGACGCTTTCGCGGCTTTGTCTACCAACCGCTCCATCAGGCAATTGGCTTCCGGTCGTCCCGCGCCGCGATAGATGCCTGTGGGGGCAAGATTCTGCGCAGTGGCTTGGGTCTCAACCTCTAGTGAGGGAACCACATACCCGCCCGGCAGGATCCGTGCAGCGTTCCATGCGGTCACCAGCCCGCTATTGGGCAACCAACGCCCGACAGGGGCATCCGTCCGCGCCTCGAGCCCCAAGAACTGCCCGTCTTTGGACAACGCCAGCCGCCCATAACTTGTGACGCCACGGCCTTGGGTGGCAGATAGAAAATCCTCCGACCGGGTGGCGACCCAACGCGTGCTGCGCTTATGCTCCAACGCCGCCCAAACGGTAAAAATCTCTTCGGGGTAGAGCGACGCTTTCATCCCGAACGCCCCGCCCACGCAATCCGCGATCACGGTGATGCGCTCTGGCGCGATTTCAAGGATCGCGGCAAGTTCCTTGCGTGTCCGATGAGGGGTCTGGGTCGAGTGCCAGATGGTAACACCGTCGGTTGCGGGCTCATAGCGCACGGCAATCCCGCGCGGCTCCATCGGGGAAGGCGCGAGGCGCGGGTGTTGCAACTGGCACTCCACCACAATGTCAGCATTGGCGAAGGCATCCTTGGTGTCACCATTGCTCCAAGCCTGCCGGGCCACTGCATCGGGCGCAGGGGGCGGGCCGCTTTCATCCACAGCGAGACGGATCGCTTCACACCCGTCCAAGGCGCTGTCCGCACTGGTACCCAAGACTGCCGCGACGGGCTGACCGACCGCTTGCACCACCTGTTGCGCAAGGATCGGGTAGGAGGGCGAGGTCAACATCTCGATGACTGGATTGACCGACAACTTGCCCAGCCCGCTGACATCCTTGCCGCCATGCGCGGCCAAAACGCACGCCACGTCTAATGCGGAAGATAGGTCCAAATCGACGATGGTCCCAAAGGCCACAGGGCTGCGCAAGAAGGCCACATGCAGCGCATCCGGCAACTCGATATCCGCGACATAGGCCCCTTGTCCACGCAACGACCTTTCGGAGCGCAGGTCTGGTAAAGGGCGTCCGATATAGGGTGGGCGTGGGGGCATTCACGGAGCCTGTTCAGGGTCTGGAGTCCCTACATTTCAACATGTCTGCCCGACGCTGCCAAACAGAAACTGGCGGCGCGACACCTCGCCGGTTATCGTGGGTGAAACATGAGTGGCAAGGGGCTGGCATGAGCATAGCAATTTTGGGGGACGGAGCAATTGCCAGCTATGTGCGAGCGCATCTTGGCGGCGAGATCTCCGCAATCCTCACGCGACCTGCGCGACAGGCGGGCCTGCAAGCCCAGACCGGCCTGACATGCGTCAGCGCGGTGTCGGATTTGCCAAAGCGGACGACGCTCCTGATCGACTGCGCCGGTCACGCGGGGCTGGCGGAGCACGGTCCCTCCACCCTGTCGCGCGGGATCGACGTGCTGACCGTTTCCATCGGAGCGTTGGCGGATAAAAGTCTTGCCGAGGCCTTAACGCAAGCCGCAGCACAGGGCGGTGCCACGGTGCATCTGGCGACAGGTGCGATCGGTGCGCTGGACACCCTGCGCGCGGCAAAGGTCGGGGCATTGCGCAACGTGACCTACACCGGACGAAAACCGCCCGCAGGGTGGCAAGGCTCCCCGGCGGAGGAGGTTGTGGATCTAGCCAATCCAGGTGCCGAGGCCGTCACACATTTCAAGGGCACCGCCCGCGAAGCCGCGCTGCGTTATCCCAAGAATGCCAATGTGGCCGCTGCGGTGGCGCTGGCAGGGTTGGGGTTCGATGCGACGCAAGTGGAACTGATCGCCGACCCCAATGTCACAGGAAACACGCACGAGATCACAGCGCTTGGTGAATTCGGACAGATGCACTTCACTGTCACCGGTAACAGTCTTCCAGACAACCCGCGCAGTTCTTCCCTTGCCGCTATGAGCGTTGTTGCGGCGCTGCGAAACCGAAAGGCCGCGATCCGCTTCGCCTAAGGTGTTTGCTGCACGATAGAGTTCTCCCAACTGCGCAGGAATTTTTCCTCCTTCAGCTGGTCAAGGAACACTAGCAATCCTGGCCCGAAGCGGATTGGCCGCAACGCAGGGTTATTCTGCAAGGCGTTCATGTCGACAGGGGGCAGGCCGGACGCCTCGACCAGATCAGGGCGCGTGCGCAGGGCCGTTAGAAAATCCACCATCGTACGGGCATCGCCGATGTTTTCTGCGTTCGCAGGGATCAGAACAGTGCGCAGCATCACGTTGACGAAATCGGTCAGCTCCACAATGTGGAAACCCTCGGTCGTGGCCAGTTCCGACGCAGCATAGCTGCCCAGTACGTTGTAGGCCAAGGCCAACTTGCCCGCCGCCACGTCCGCGATCATCTCGCCCGAACAGCAGTAAAGCTGCGCTTCAAGGCGGCCCATGACTTCCGTCAGCCGCCAAAACGTCTCGGAGGTACGGCTGTCTTGCGTCGCCATCAGATAGCCGAACCCAGACCGCCGCACATCATAGGTGCCGATTTTGCCGCGGAACGTCTCGGGGTTCTCGCGCAGCAAGGCGATCAGCGCGTCGCGTGTTTGAGGTGCCTCGCCGTCTTTGAAGAAGTTGTCCGATACCACCATCACCGCTGGTTCTTGTGTGAAGGCAAACAGCTGGTCGCGCCAGATTGCCCAGTCCGGCAGACTAGCGGCGTTCGCGGGGGAGTAGCTTTGCGCGAAACCGTCATTGGCCAGCTTGGTCTGCAAATCCATTGCTGACGATATGGCAAGATCAAACACTGCACCCTCGTCATAAAGAGCGGTCATCAGGTCCGTGGTCCCAGTGATCGTATAGTCGACAGAGATGCCGGGATTGGATTTCTGGAAGGCCATGATGATCGGTTCGAACACCGCACGGTCGGCGGTCGAAATAATGCGCAACACGGATGTCTCCGGTGTGGCTGAATATATCTGGCGATCTTCGACCTCGAAGGCCGTCGCGCAGGAAGTCCACAGCGCCAAAGCAACGATCAGGTGTAGGGCAAAATCAACGACACGCATGCGCCTTGTCCTTCCGTATTATGGCTAAGTTCCAGCCGCCCGCCATGGGCGCGCGCCACTTCATCCGCGATGGTCAACCCAAGGCCGGAGCCGACAATGTCCCCTACATTGGTTCCGCGAGAGTAGCGCGCGGTGAGGCTTTCAAATCCGGAATCCCCGAAGCCCCTCCCTTGGTCGGTAATTGACAGATGCAATGCCGCATTGGCCTCAATGCGAACGGTGATGTCGCTATCTTCGGGGGAGTATTTGATCGCATTGTCCAGAATGTTATGCAGCGCGGCTTGCAACATGATGCCATCGCCTTTGAAAGGGACAGGGTCGTCGGGAAGGTCGCGCAGCAAGGCGATATCCTTCAGGTCGGCAGTGGGGGCAAGGCGGTCGCAGGTCTCGCTGATTAGTGCTGCCAAGTCCAGTGGATCACGGGCCAGACTGTCGGCGCGAAAGGTGACCATGGCGTGATCCAGAATTTGCCCCGCTGACCGCGAGCTTTCGTCAATCGCACGGATCATGTCGCGGATTGCTTGCCGGTGTTCGGGCTTGTTGAGCTTGCGGTGGGTGACTTCGGCCTGCGCACGCACGGTGGCCAGCGGCGTGCGAACACGGTGAGCGGCTTCGGTGATCAGATCTTCGGTGCGCGACAAAGAGGTGCGCAACCGCTCCATGAAAGAGTTTAGCGCCCTGACAAGCGGCGCGAGCTCGGCGGGGGTGTCGCCCGTCACCGGGCGCAGATCAGACGGTCCGCGCCGCGCAACCGCGCCAGTCATCCGCCGCAATGGGCGCAGTGCAGAGTTCGCGGCCAGCAGCGATAGGGTCGTCGCGAGCAAGAAGAACAGCAGACCGACGCCCGTGGCTGTCACGGTGATCCGGCGCGATATGGCTTCAAGCCCTGACCGTGTTTGCGCCACGGTAACCACGACACTGGAACCTGTGGCAGTGTTGCTGACGCGGCGCAGGATGGAGGCCAAACGCACCTCGTCGCTGCGGTAGATCTCGGTCGAGAAGGCCGGCGCGTCTAGGCGCGTGGGCACGTTGGTGACGGGCAGGTCAGCATAGCCGGTCAGGGTCTCGCCTTCGACGGTGACGCGGTAAAACACACGATCCTCGTTGATCGTGCCCAACATCGACAGAGCGGAGTAGGGCAACTCCAGCGTAACTTCCCCCTGTTCGGAGCTCAGGCTGTCCGCAATCGCGGTGGCGGATGCCGCGAGGATGTCGTCTTGCGTGCCCTCCGCCGCACGGGACGCGACACCGCGCACCACCAGCACAAAGGCCAGTGACAGCACCGCAGCCACAGCGGCAAGCTGGTAGAACAGGCGCCTGCGAATGGAGGTCGGCTGTCTCATGCAGGGATCATACGGTAGCCAAGGCCGCGCACGGTCTCGATCCGCGCGCCAGACCCTTCAAGCCGTTTGCGCAGGCGGGCCACATAGACCTCGATGGCATTCTCCGACGCCTCGTCGGAGAATGAAAACATCCGGTCAATGAGGTGCGACTTGGAGAATACCTGTCCGGGTGCGGCGAAGAAAACCTCCAGCAAGCGCAACTCTCGGTTGCGCAGGGTGGTCGTGCTTTCTCCGAACTGCAACTCACCCGTTGTCAGGTTTAGCACCGTCCCTTCGAACGTCTTTTGATTGTCCGCAGCCCCGCCTTGGCGGCGCAAAACAGCGCGGCAACGGGCCTCCAGCTCGGCAAAATCGAAAGGTTTGGTAATGTAATCGTCCGCCCCGAGGTCCAACAATGAGATGCGGTCCGACACTGCGGACCGCGCGGTGATGACAATCACCGGCGTGCGCTTTGCGGCGCGGCGCTGGTTTTGCAAAAAATCGCGCCCGTCGCCGTCCGGCAGCATAATGTCCAGCAATATCAAGTCGTAATCCGCGACGTCCATACATGCGCTTGCGGCATCGAGGCGATCGGCATGATCCACCGCGTGGCCATCTAGCTGAAGACGTTCCACGATAGCGCCTGCCAGCTTTTGATTGTCTTCGATCAGCAGGTAGCGCATGGGGTTGAAGCCTTTTGGGCGGCGTGACAGGTTCGTGTCAGGTTTCAGCGTTTGTCTGGGACCATGTGCGGGGAATCCCGCCATGTCAAATGGGAGGAATCTATGACGAACCGTCTTTTTAAGGCGCTCATGACGAGTGCCGTTTTGGGCCTGTCGGCCACCACCGCAATTTCCGCTGCTGAATGTATCGCGCCTGCCAACCCTGGCGGCGGCTGGGATTTCACTTGCCGCCAAATCGGCAAGATCATGTATGACATCAAAGCCGTTGATACACCTGTTCAGGTGACCAACATGCCGGGTGCCGGTGGCGGTCTTGCTTACAACCACGTTGTTTCCGAGCGTTCCGATGATGGCGACCTGATTGTCGCCGCATCTTCCGCCACCACCACGCGACTGGCACAAAATGCTTACGCTGGCATGACGGCTGACCAAGTGCGCTTTGTTGGCGCAATCGGTGCCGATCCGGGTGTTATCGTTGTGGCCGCTGACAGCCCGTTCAAATCATTGGGCGATCTGGTTGATGCCATCAAGGCCGAGCCAGGTTCTGTTGCATTTGCTGGCGGCTCTGCCGTGGGTGGGTTTGACCACATGAAGCCGCTGATGATTTTGCAGAAGGCAGGCTTCACCGACATCACCAAAGTTAAATACATCGGTGTTGACGGTGGCGCGGATGCGATCACGCAAACCGTGGGTGGCTTCACCCAAGCCATGACTGGCGACATGTCCGAAGTTGTGTCGTTCTTGTCCAACGGTGACATCCGCGTCATCGCGGTGCTCACTGACGAGCGCGTGCCGGGCTTTGACGATATCCCGACTGCAAAAGAGCAGGGCTATGATGTGGTTGCGGTGAACTGGCGTGGTCTCTACGTGCCTAAGGGCATCTCTGACGAGAAGTTCGACGAATGGGCCGGTAAGCTGCAGCAAGTTGCTGACAGCGATGAGTGGGCGCAGGCGATGAAAGACAACGGCTTGGCCCCGTTCACCAAAGTCGGTGGCGATTTCCAATCCTACGTCGATGGTCTTGTTGCAGACATCGCCGCAATGTCCAAAGAACTGGGAGTTACCCAGTAATGGCCTCTGACCGGATATTTGGTCTGGTCACTCTGATCACGGCGGTCGCGTATCTCGCGGCCGCCACTCAGATTCAGACAAACCTGTTCTCTGGTGAATTTTTGCCGAAGTTGTTTCCGATGCTGATCGGAGGCGTGGCGGCGCTTTCTTCGTTGTACATGGTTTTCAAGCCGGACGCGGAGCCTGACTGGCCTCCAGCAGGATCGTGGATATCTATGGGTGTCGCTGTGGCCGTGCTGTCGATCTATGCCGTGCTGTTGAAGCCGCTCGGCTTCATCCTACCGACAATCTTTGCCGCGGGCATCCTGAGCTATCAGATTTCGCCGCGCGCCAAGCCCGCAATGCTTGCAGGTATTGGCCTGTCTCTGGGACTTTTTGTGCTGTTCAAGTTCGCGCTTGGCCTTGGCAACATCGTTGCCTACCGCATTCCGACACCCGCGAAGCTGTGGGACGCGATCTCAATTCTTATTCCGTTCGTGGGGCACTGAGATGGACATTCTATCAAACCTTGCGCTGGGCTTCGGTGTGGCGTTGTCACCCTACACCCTGTTTCTCGCGGTCTGTGGCTGCTTTCTTGGAACAATCATCGGCGCGCTGCCGGGCCTCGGGCCGTCGAACGGCGTGGCGATCCTGATTCCGATTACCTTCACCCTTGGCCTTGATGCCACCAGCGCGTTGGTGCTGATGACGTCGGTGTATTACGGGGCGATGTATGGTGGGCGGATATCCTCAATTCTACTGAACATCCCAGGCGATGAGCCCGCGTTGATGACGACCCTCGATGGCTACCCGATGGCCAAGCAAGGCCGGGCGGGCGACGCGCTGGTTTTGTCCGGGGTGGCCTCTTTTGTAGGCGCGTTTCTGGCCACCATCGGCCTGATGCTTCTGGCACCTTCGCTAGCGCGAGTGGCTTTCTTGTTTGGTCCCGCCGAATACTTCGCGCTCTATCTTCTGGCATTCTGTACCCTTGGTGGAATGGCGTCTAACAACCAGGCGAAGTCGGCACTGGCGGCTTGTATCGGCCTTGGTATCGCGACGATTGGCGTGGATTCCTCTTCCGGATTGCCACGTCTAACGGGCGGCAATCTGCACCTATATGACGGGGTCGATTTCCTTGTGGCCATTGTCGGCCTGTTCGCTATCGCCGAGGTGTTCTTCTTCATCGAAAGCCATGGCAAAGGCTCCGCCATCGGGGTGAAGCTTGACAAGGTCACAGTGCCTTGGAAGGACATCTGGGACACCAAATGGACTATGCTGCGATCCTCTGGTGTGGGCTTCATCGCGGGCATCTTGCCCGGTGCAGGCGCGTCCTTGGGGTCTTTCATGGCCTACATGACCGAGAAGTCCATCGCCGGCGAAAAAGGCGGTTTCGGCACGGGCGTTCCCAAAGGTGTCGCTGCCCCCGAGGCAGGCAATAACGCTGCCGCCGGTGGCGCGCTGGTGCCGATGCTGACGCTGGGTGTGCCCGGCTCTGGTACGACTGCAGTGCTGCTGGCGCTGCTGATGACGCTGAACATTACACCGGGGCCGACCCTTTTCACCGACCGTCCAGAGGTCGTTTGGGGCCTGATTGCCTCGCTGTTGATTGCGAACGTCGTGCTACTGCTGATGAATGTGCCAATGGTGAAAATCTTCGTCAAAATCCTGATGGTTCCGGCGTGGATTCTGCTTCCGGGTGTGACGATGGTCTCTTTCGTCGGCATCTATTCGCTGTCGGGCAGCTACTTCGATCTGCTGATGATGGTAGGCTTCGGGGCATTGGGGTATATCTTGCGCAAGCTCGACATCCCGACGGTACCAGTGATCCTTGGCATCCTTCTTGGCGGCAACATGGAAGACGCACTGCGCCGTGCCATGACGCTGTCGGATGGCGACGCGACATATCTGTTCTCCAGCCCGATCGCGATCGGGTTGTGGGTAGCAGCGATTGCAGGCTTCGTGGCTCCCATGTTCCTGCGTAACATTCTGAAGAAACCACAGGCGATCACAGACTAATGGTCAAAGTTCTTATTCCATCGGGGGCATTGGGGCTCGGCTATGATCGTGCGGCTTTGGCGCGAGGAATAAGCGAGAAACCTGACATCATTGCTATCGACGGGGGCTCCACTGACAGTGGGCCCCATTACCTTGGGACGGGCACTTCCAAATACGCGCGCGGCTCCACCAAGGCGGAATGGCGCGAGTTAATGGAAGCCCGGGCCGAAGCGGGCGTGCCGCTGATTATCGGCACGGCTGGCACCTGCGGCGCGGACAGCGCGGTTGACTGGCTGGTGGACATCACCCGCGAGATTGCCTCCGATCTGGACATGAAAGTGAAGCTGGCCGTGCTCAAAAGCGGGCAGCGGCCGGACGGATTGATCGACGCGTTGGGGCAGGGGAAGATCACCCCGCTTAACCCCGCGCCCGAGATTTCCGAGGACGTGCTCGCGTCCTGTTCCAACATCGTGGCCTTGGCGGGGGCGGAACAGATACAAGCGGCCATCGACACCGGCGCGGATATCGTGATCGCGGGCCGGACGACGGATACAGCCATCATATCAGCGCTGCCACTTGCGCGGGGATGCCATGCGGGCGGTGTCTGGCACGGCGCCAAAATCGGGGAGTGCGGGGCGCTGGCGACCACGGCACCCAACTCCGGCACGATCCTGATCGAGTTTGACGCCGAAGGCTTTACCATCACCCCGATGGGTGCAGAGGCCCGTGCGACCCCGCACACGGTTTCGGCGCATATGCTTTACGAGAACTCCAACCCGGACATTCTATATGAGCCCGGCGGGCATCTGGATGTGACCGGCGCGAAATACGAAGCACTGGACGACAAGCGCGTGCGGGTCACTGGCAGCGAATGGGTGGTTTCTGACCGCTATACCGTGAAGCTGGAGGGCGCGCGGCTGGCTGGGTTCCAGACGGTGTCTTTGGTGACAGTGCGCGATCCGCGTTATGTCGCGAATATCCGCGCTTGGTGTGATGATATCGTGACCAAAGCTACCGCCAAAGCCAGCGCGCGTGTCGGCGAGGGCTTCGAGATTGAATTACGCCTGATCGGGCTGGACGCTACATTGGGCGATTTGGACAGCGCAGCAAAAGCGGGCACGGAAGTGGGTGTTTTGGGAATGGTCACCGCGCCGACCGAAGCGTTGTCGCGCGAAGTTGCTAAGGTTCTGAACCCCTACCTGCTGCACCATCCTCTGACCGAGGACGAGGAAATGCCAACCTTCGCCTTCCCGTTCTCGCCGCCGGAGGTGAACCGTGGCGCGGTCTATGAGTTCTGCCTGAACCACGTGCTTGAGCTGGAGAACCCGATGGACGCTTTTGCCCTGACGGTCGAGGAGTTGGGTGCATGAGCAAGCTTGGGGATATCGCCGTCAAAGTGCGGTCCAAAAATGCAGGTCCATTCTGGCTGACCGTCGACATTTTCTGCGGCACACCTGCGGTCTTTTCTCAAGTCTGCGGCTCGATCACCTCTGATCGTGTCGCGGTGCTATTTAAGGCCGACCCGGCCGTTGTGGACCGTTACGAGATGCCGTCGCTGAATGTGCTTAAGCTCAGTCTGCCGCGCCCCGCAATTCAAGGCACGCGCGAGGATCGCGACATGCATGGGGCCTCATTTGCAGCGCTGGTCGCCGAGTTGGACGTCTGACTGCTTGACCCGACGGAGCGATGTGATCACAGTCGCGCCCATGTTGCTGAATTCATCAAAGCCAGAGCCGACCGGCGCCGCCAATGACGTGGTGTATCGCCGCCTGCGCGCGCAGGTCATGCACGGGGAGATCCTTCCCGGCTCGGCAAGGACCTTGCGCGGGATCGGTAAAGAGTTCGGCGTGTCCATGACACCCGCCCGCGAAGCCATGCGCCGATTGGTGGCGGAAGGCGCGTTTACCCTGTCATCCTCAGGGCGAATTTCAACACCAGAGCTCTCCAATGACCGGATCGAAGAACTGGCGGCCCTAAGGGCGTTGTTGGAGCCGGAACTGGCTGCGCGGGCTTTGCCAAGAGCCCACTTCGCGCTGATCGACCGTTTGCAATCCATTAACGGGGTGATCGGTCAGGCGATCGCGCGGCAGGATGCGGTTGGCTATATCCGCACAAACCTCGAATTCCACCGCACGCTATATCTGCGCGCCCAAGCCCCTGCGATGCTGGCTATGGCAGAAACTGTCTGGCTTCAAATGGGGCCGACTATGCGGAGCCTTTACGAGAAACTGCGCCGCTCTGAGTTGCCTCGGCATCATCGCCTGATTGTTGCTGCGCTGAAGGCGGGGGACGAGCCGGGCTTGCGGCTGGCCGTGCGAGCAGATGTGACCCAAGGCCTGCGGATGTTGGCGCAATAGCATCGCAGTGCTTGGTGAACTGGCACGCCATGCGGTAGGCTTGCCCCGCAAGTGCACGGATTAACAAAATGGATTTTGAAGCCGAAACCCAGAAGATTGAGCTGGAGCGCCGCAGGCTCGAGGTGGAAAAAATGCGTGTCGAGATCGCCGATGCGTCTCGGCCGCTATGGTTGCGGCCCGGCTCATTGGCCAGCCTCTCACCCCTTCTGATTGCGTTGGCAGGGGTCTTCGCAGCTTGGGTCACGGGCTATTTCGACACCCAACGGACCCAACTTGCGAACGACATTGCCGCACTGGAAACTGAGAAGGCTGACCTTTCCAAAGACGTTCAGGCAGCGCAAAACATCATTGATAATGGATACTTGCGCATCCGCATGGCTGCGGGTGAAGCGCTTTATGCCTTGGGCCACTTCGGCGGTTTCTCCGAGGAGTACGAAGCCGCCTTGCAAAACCTCTTTAAGTTTCAGGAGCGTTTGTCGGATGACGGGATCGCGGCTGTAAACACCGTCGCGCAGATTTCTGCGGATCGGTTCAACGTGGTCGAGATCAGCCGACAGTCCTTGTCCGATTTGAACACAACACTGGCGAACATCGAAGCGTCCGACTGGGCTAAAGAGTTGACGACAGATCCAATTCTAAGGTCGGTAGGGCTGTTTCTTGCGCCGGATGGATCTTACTACGACGTTGAAAAGGAAAGGTTCCTGACCGAGACGGAAGCGCAAAACGCGCTTCCGAACGTATTTACTGCTCCGTCCAGCGACTAACTGTGGATCGCGCCGTCGCCGCAGGCCAAGGCCGCTTCGCGGACGGCCTCCGAGTAGGTCGGGTGCGCGTGGCAGGTGCGGGCCAGATCTTCGGCGGCAGCGCCAAATTCCATGGCGACGCAAATCTCGTGGATCAGATCGCCAGCCATTGGCCCGATGATATGTGCGCCCAAGATACGGTCGGTGTCTTTGTCTGCGAGAATTTTTACGAACCCGTCGCCCGCAAAGTTGGCCTTCGCACGCCCGTTGCCCATGAAGGAGAACTTGCCAACCTTGTAGTTGCGACCAGCCTCTTTCAGTTGCTCTTCGGTCGCGCCAACATTGGCAACCTCTGGGTGGGTGTAGATCACGCCGGGGATCACGTCGTAGTTCACGTGGCCCTTCTGGCCCGCCAGAACTTCTGCCACGCCCATGCCTTCGTCCTCGGCCTTGTGGGCCAGCATCGGGCCAACGATGGCGTCGCCAATGGCGTAGATGCCTTTGACAGAGGTCGCCCAATGCGCGTCGGTCTTGATTTGGCCACGCTGTTCCATTTCGATTCCAAGCTCGCTTAGACCGAGACCGTCAGTATAGGGTTTGCGGCCTGTCGCCACCAACACGCAATCGGCGTCTTCGACATGCTCACTGTCATCTTTGCGCAGTTTGTAGGTGACCTTGGCCTTGTTGTTCTTGACCTCGACCCCTTGCACGGCGGCACCCAGCTGGAACTCCAGCCCTTGCTTGCTGAGCAGGCGCTGGAAGGTTTTCGATACCTCAGCATCCATGCCGGGCGTGATCGCGTCGAGGAACTCGATCACCTTCACATCTGCGCCCAGGCGCTTGTAGACAGAGCCAAGTTCCAGCCCGATCACACCTGCGCCAATGACAACCAGTTTCTTCGGGATCTTGCCAAGTTCCAGCGCGCCGGTGGAGGATACAACGACCTTCTCGTCGATCTCGACACCCGGCAAAGTGGAGACTTCGGAGCCGGACGCGATCACGATATTCTTGGCCTCGTGGACGTCGTCACCCACCTTTACCTTGCCCACCGCAGGGATGGAGGCCCAGCCCTTGATCCAGTCCACCTTGTTCTTTTTCATCAAGAACTCAACGCCCTTGGTGTTCGTCGAAATAACGTCGTCCTTATAGGCCAGCATCTGTTTCCAATCGACCGACGGTGCTTTGCCCTTCAGGCCCATCTTGGCGAAGTTATGCTCGGCCTCATGCAACTGGTGCGATGCGTGCAACAGCGCCTTGGACGGGATGCAGCCCACGTTCAGACAGGTGCCCCCAAGGGTGTCGCGCCCTTCGACGATCGCGGTTTTCAGGCCAAGCTGTGCGCAGCGGATGGCGCAAACATAGCCGCCGGGGCCGGAGCCGATGATGATGACGTCATATGCGGACATGGGGGGTCTCCTTAGGGGATCAGGGCTGAGAGTAGCATGGTCACGGTGGCGAGGAAGCCCACCGCCCAGACAACGCTACGCCATGGTGTCAGGCCGAAGGCGTAGCAGGGAATGTAGAGAACGCGCGCGATCAGGTAGATCACGGCGCAGGTTTGGGTCGTGGTACTGGACTGGTTGCCCAAAGTGACGACCACAACGGCAAGGGTGAACAGGATCAGCCCCTCGAAATGGTTGTTCAAGGCGCGCTGCAGCCGGCCGGCGGTGCCGGTCAACTCGATCTTGCGGTCGCGCGGGGACATGGCGGCTTTGCTGCCAACCTGCATCTGCGCCGTGACCGAGTAGAGGCTGAACTGGACGGCTTGCAGCAGGCCCGCCAGCGCTAGAATGGTGAGTTCAGTTGTCATGGATTGGCCTTTTTCCCAGCTTTGTTGGTCCAGACGATAGTGCCGTCATTGGGGCAGAGCAGTGTACCGTCACGGGTGCCGTCCTCTTTGGTGCCTTTGATAAATCCGCCTGAGTTCTGGAAGCGGCGGTAGGGCGTATCCCCCGGCTCGGAGCTCGGACCGACACCGACCACGATGCGGATTTCATCGCTGAAATCGCATTTCGGGCAGGTGAGGGTTTTGGGGTCTAGATAGGCCATTTAGTCTTTCTGGGCTGGCGGGGTGAACCCCGCCTTACGGGTTTGTGGTGGGTGAACCGTTCGCCTTTGGCGAAGAATGAACCGCCTTACGGGCTTTACGGGCCTTTGAATTGAGCTCACGGAATATGCCAATGCAGCAAGCCAATCCGATGAGGCTGGTCGGGAGAGTGACAAGAACAACGAACCCGAGAAGTAGCAGAGCGATCTGAGTTATTAGCGCAAGGATCGAGCCGTAGCGGATTATGGTACGGGCCACTTCGTCAGACTTCTCTAACATTTTTGAACCCAGAAGAATCAATGCCACAGGTGCCGACGTAACCGCGAGCCCAATCAACAGATGGTCGTTGATACCGTGCATGAGGATCAACCCACCGAAGCCGATGGGGGTCAGGGCAAGACCGAGGCTCCAGCGCGCGATCCGTTCGCTCTTGGTGAACCGATCGCGTGCCGCTGGGGTATCCGTTTCAGCAGTTTCGGCCCCGAACTCCATCCACTTGACCTACAAATCCATCAACAACCGACGTGGGTCTTCAAGTGCCTCTTTTACGCGGACCAAGAACGTCACGGCGCCTTTGCCGTCGACGATGCGGTGGTCGTAGGACAGCGCCAGATACATCATTGGGCGGATCACCACTTGGCCGTTGATCGCCATCGGGCGGTCCTGAATTTTGTGCATGCCAAGAATACCGGATTGCGGCGGGTTCAGGATGGGCGAGGACATGAGCGAGCCGTAAACGCCGCCGTTGGAAATGGTGAAGCTGCCGCCCTGCATTTCGGCCATGGAGAGCTTGCCGTCACGGGCGCGGGCGCCTTTCTCGGCAATGGCTTTCTCGATCTCGGCGAACGACATCCGGTCCGCGTCACGGATCACCGGAACCACTAGGCCAGTTGGCGTGCCAGCGGCGATGCCCATGTGGACGTAGTTTTTATAGACCACATCGGTGCCGTCGATCTCTGCGTTTACATCTGGCACTTCTTTCAGCGCGTGGATGCAGGCCTTGGTGAAGAAGGACATGAAGCCCAGCTTCACGCCATGTTTCTTCAGGAACAGATCCTTGTACTCGTTGCGCAGAGCCATCACCTCGGTCATGTCCACCTCGTTATAGGTGGTTAGCATGGCGGCGGTGTTTTGGCTTTCCTTCAGACGGCGCGCGATGGTCTGGCGCAGGCGGGTCATCTTAACCCGTTCCTCGCGCGAAGCGTCATCGGCCGAGACAGGCGCACGTGGGGCTTGCGCTGCAGGCGCAGGGGCTGGCGCGGTTGCGGCTTTCAGCACGTCCCCTTTCATAATCCGCCCGTCGCGACCGGAACCTTGGACTGAGGCAGGGTCGATGCCTTTCTCGGCCATAATCTTGTTGGCGGACGGGGCATTTTCGACGTCTTTTGCGCCGCTTGCTGCGGGTGCAGAGGCGCTGGCCTTGGACGCCGCAGGCGCAGCGGCTGCAGCCGCACCACCTGAGGAGGAGAGAATGGCCAGCTTCGCAGAAGCGTCAACCGTCGCACCTTCAGGCGCAAGGATCTCGGTGATTGTGCCAGCAGCCGGGGCCGGAACCTCGACGGACACTTTGTCAGTCTCCAACTCGCACAGCATTTCGTCCTGTGCGACGGTGTCGCCGACCTGCTTGAACCAAGTGGACACGGTCGCCTCGGTGACGCTTTCGCCCAAGGTTGGCACCATCACGTCAACGTTGTCGCCGCCAGACGCCGCAGGCGCTGCTGCTGGCGCGTCTTCTTTCCCGTCGTCTTTGGCAGCAGGCGCAGGAGCGGCTTCGCCCTCGCTGACTTGCGCCAGCAGGGCGTCGACACCCACTGTTTCGCCTTCTTGCGCAACGATTTCCGACAGGGTGCCCGCCACGGGGGAGGGCACTTCGACGGTCACTTTGTCGGTTTCCAGCTCGCACAGCATTTCGTCTACGGCGACAGCATCGCCAGGTTTTTTGAACCAGGTGGCCACGGTTGCTTCGGTGACGCTTTCGCCAAGGGTTGGGACGCGGATCTCAGACATTTTAGTTTCCTTTGACTGTCAGCGCGTCGTTCACGAGCGCGGCTTGTTGTGCTTTGTGCTGGCTGGCCAGACCCGTGGCGGGCGACGCAGCTGCTGCGCGACCAGCATAGACCGGACGCGAATGATTGGCTTTGATGCGGGTCAGGACCCACTCGATATTTGGTTCCATGAAGGACCAAGCGCCTTGGTTCTTCGGCTCTTCCTGACACCAGACCATTTCGGCCTGCGGGAAGCGTTCCAGCTCTTTGACCGCCGAGATGGCAGGGAACGGGTAGAACTGCTCGAAGCGCAGGATATATACGTCGTTGATGCCGCGCGCGTCGCGCTCTTCCAACAGATCGAAATAGACCTTGCCGGAACACATCACAACCCGCTTGATCTTGTCGTCCGCCACCAGCTCGGTGTCGGAATTGCCGTGCTGCGCATCGTCCCACAGCACGCGGTGGAAGCTGGAGCCGTCTTGGAACTCTTCCGCCTTTGACACCGCCAACTTATGACGCAGCAATGATTTCGGCGTCATCAGGATCAGCGGCTTGCGGAAGTCGCGATGCAACTGGCGGCGCAAAATGTGGAAGTAGTTGGCGGGTGTGGTGCAGTTGGCCACGATCCAGTTGTCGCCGCCGCACATGGTCAGGAACCGCTCCAGACGTGCGCTGGAGTGCTCGGGGCCTTGCCCTTCATAGCCGTGAGGCAACAAGCAGACCAGGCCGGACATCCGCAGCCACTTTGATTCACCGGAGGAGATGAACTGGTCGAACATGATCTGCGCGCCGTTGGCGAAGTCGCCGAACTGGGCTTCCCAAAGGACCAGCGCATTGGGTTCGGCCAGCGAGTAGCCGTATTCAAAGCCTAGCACAGCGTATTCCGACAGCATCGAGTCGATGACCTCGTAATGCGACTGCCCTTCGCGAATGTTGTTGAGCGGGTAGTAACGTTCCTCGGTGTCCTGATTGATCAGGCCGGAGTGACGATGGCTGAACGTGCCGCGCGTACAGTCCTGCCCCGACAGGCGGACAGGATAGCCTTCGGTCAGCAGGGACCCAAAAGCCAGTGCCTCGCCCGTAGCCCAATCAAAGCCCTCGCCTGTTTCAAACATTTCGGCTTTGGATTCCAGCAGGCGACCGACAGTCTTGTGCAGCGGGAAGCCTTCGGGCGCAGTCACCAGTGATTTCCCGACCTGATCGAACGTCTCTTTCGAAATAGAGGTCTGTCCGCGTTGATAATCATCTTCGGCGCGGCGATCCAAATGCGACCACTTGCCGTCCAGCCAGTCAGCTTTGTTCGGCTTGTAGTCCTTGCCCGCCTCGAATTCGGTATTGAGGTAAGATTGGAAAGACGCCTTCATGTCCTCAATCTCGCCTTCTGGGATCAGGCCGTCGCGCACAAGGCGTTCTGTATAAAGCGTCAGCGTCGTTTTTTGCTTCTTGATTTTTTTATACATCAACGGGTTGGTGAACATGGGCTCGTCGCCCTCGTTATGACCAAACCGGCGGTAGCAGATAATGTCGATGACCACGTCTTTGTGGAACTTCTGGCGGAACTCGGTCGCGATCTTAGCGGCGTGAACCACCGCTTCTGGGTCGTCGCCGTTCACGTGGAAGATCGGGGCTTCCACCATCAGAGCGATATCCGTCGGATACGGCGAGGAGCGCGAGAAGTGCGGCGCAGTGGTAAAGCCGATCTGGTTGTTCACCACGATATGCATCGTACCGCCAGTTTTGTGACCTTTCAGGCCGGACAAGCCGAAGCCTTCTGCCACAACGCCTTGGCCCGCGAACGCGGCGTCGCCATGGAGCAGAATCGGCATAACCGTCGTGCGGTCGGGATCGTGGTTCTGGTCTTGCTTGGCGCGGCACTTGCCCAAAACAACAGGGTTCACCGCCTCAAGGTGGGACGGGTTGGCCGTCAGCGACAAGTGTACAGAGTTGCCGTCAAACTCGCGATCGGACGAGGCGCCGAGGTGGTATTTCACATCGCCGGAGCCGTCGACATCCTCAGGCTTGAACGAGCCGCCTTGGAACTCGTTGAAGATCGCTTTGTATGGCTTGCTCATCACGTTGGCCAAGACCGACAGGCGGCCACGGTGCGGCATGCCGATGACGATATCCTTGACGCCCAAAGAGCCACCGCGCTTGATGATCTGCTCCATCGCAGGCACGAGGCTTTCGCCGCCATCAAGGCCGAAGCGCTTGGTGCCCATGTATTTGACGTGCAGGAATTTCTCGAACCCTTCGGCCTCGACCAGCTTGTTCAGGATCGCTTTGCGGCCCTCGCGGGTGAAGGTAATTTCCTTGTCCCAGCCTTCGATACGCTCTTTCAGCCAGCCCGCTTCTTCGGGGTTGGAGATGTGCATGTATTGCAGCGCGAAGGTGCCGCAATAGGTGCGCTTCAGGATGCCCACAATCTCGCGCATGGAAGCGGTCTCCAGTCCCAGCACGTTGTCGATGAAGATCGGGCGGTCCATGTCGGCTTCCGTGAAGCCGTAGTTCTTCGGCTCCAACTCTGGGTGCGGTTCCGGCTCTTTCATGCCAAGCGGGTCAAGGTTCGCGGCAAGGTGGCCACGGATCCGGTAGGCGCGGATGATCATGATGGCGCGGATGCTGTCCAGCACCGCTTGCTTGACCTGATCATCGGACACTAAGATGCCTTTTTCAGCGGCTTTGCCTTTGATCTTTTCGGCGGCTTTCTCTGGCTCTGCCCATTGACCGTCCAATGCTTGGGTAAGGTCATCACTGGGGACTGGGGGCCAGTCAGAACGTGCCCAAGATGGGCCGGCAGCCTCTTGTTTGACGTCCTGATCGGCGTCGCCCAAGGCTTTGAAGAAGTCCCGCCAGCCCTCGTCGACCGCATTCGGGTCATTGGCGTAGCGCGCATAGAGCTGCTCCAGATACTCGGCATTGTGGCCTTGCATAAAGGAGGAGGCGTGGAACTGGTCGTTAGAGGACTGGTCGGTCATATTGGGACCTCGTTAGGGTTGGGACCGTAGGAATTAGGTTCGGGTTGCGAGCATAAGAACAGCCCGATGTATGCGTAGAGCGCCATCAGTTGCCCCCCGTCGCAAAACTGGTTTGGGTCTCCACCACGCCACTAACATTGACGGGGGCCGCAATCTGGTTGGCCAGATGCCCCGCGTTCATAACGGTGACAGAGAAGGATTTGGTAGCGGTCGCATCGCTCTGGTCAACGACCTGCGGGGCCGCAAAGCCGCCAGCCGTGTGGCCGATCAGCGAGGTGGAGGATAGAGCAAAGCGGCAGATGATGTTGGTCTGCGCGGGGTCAGGTTGCAGCCAGAACACCAAAGCAGCCTCAACATCCGTGCCGATCTGTCGGGTCAGGATGCGCGTTTTGCTTTGGGGAATGTCTTTTTTCTTGGCAAAGCCTGCAACGGTTTTTCGCTGTAGTTCGACGATGGCCTTGATCTGCTCACCGCCCGTGTCGCCTGTGGCGTAGAAGGCCACTTGGGGCCAGATCAGTAGCTCGATAATTTCGGGGGCAAGGTCGCCTTGTGGAACTGGCACCCAACCTTGGGCCGCCAACGCGTCAACAGTCGCATCCACCTCTGCGTGGGGCAGGTGACATGCCTCGATCGAGTCAGACATTTCAGTCAGCGTCAGCGCTTGGAGAGGTGTCGCGGCCAGAAGACTCGCGAGAAAGGCCCGTTTCAGCATGTGTTAGCACCCGCCAGTCAGTATGCGTTTGGCCGATGATCTTCGGTTCCCTGCGCGGAAATCCACGTCAACAGTTAGAAGAAAGACGCCTTCGACCTCACGTTTGGTTTCGGCCTTCAGCCAAGCGGGCGACAAAGCTACTGCTTGGACGCTGTGGCACCCGAAAGGGTCGCCATTCAGGTTGTAGTGGCCGACATAGGCCAGCTCCGCTCCGGGTTCGTCTTCGGGGATACCGCCACGGCTGAGCGCTTTCAGCGCATCGCGATCAGGCATCCTGTCGAGGCCGGAGCCCGCAGGATCGTCCATCTGGCTCAGCCCAGATGCCATCTCCTTGATGAAGGCATCGCCCGCACTGACATCGGTGCCATACAGGGCGCAGACCCAATGGTTTGGCGTCTCGAAATACACCTCTGCGAACCAGCCTTGCCCCTTGGGATGCCGGAAAAAGAAGGGGGCATCTTTCGGGGCGCTGTTGGTCACATAGTCAAGAGATTGCCGAGCAAACTCGTCATACAGGGCGTCCACGCTCTCTGCGTCGTTGAACCCCATGACAAGTGTCTGCGCGACGAGTGCTTCGGAGCGGATCTTGGCAAATTCCTCAAGCTGTCCGCCATGCACTGTGATCCAGCCGCTCTGCTTCAGGATGATGTCATGCGGAAGGTCGCTGGTGATCGGCTTTTGGCACGTGTTGATGAGTTTTGCTGCGACCGTGGACTCGGCCGCGAAAACGCCTTGCGCGGCGAGCGTCATGAAGACGCCCGCCGCGCAGGATGCGATTATGCGCGGCCAGCGGGCCACTTACCCGATCGCCTTTAGAACGGCTTCGCCCAGACCTGCGGGGCTCTCAGCCACAATGATACCAGCCGACTTCATGGCTTCGATCTTGCTTTCCGCGTCGCCTTTGCCACCGGCAACAATCGCGCCAGCGTGGCCCATGCGGCGGCCGGGAGGGGCCGTGCGACCAGCGATGAAACCAGCGGTTGGCTTCCAGCGGCCCTTTTTCTTCTCGTCTGCGAGGAATTGCGCGGCTTCTTCCTCGGCGGAGCCACCGATCTCGCCGATCATGATGATCGAGTGGGTCTCTGGATCGGCCAAGAACATTTCCAACACATCGATATGCTCGGTGCCTTTGATGGGGTCGCCGCCGATGCCCACGGCGGTGGACTGGCCGAGGCCGGAATCCGTGGTTTGCTTCACCGCCTCGTAGGTCAGGGTGCCGGAGCGGGAGACCACGCCGACGGAGCCGCGCTTGTGGATGTGGCCGGGCATGATGCCGATTTTGCACGCATCGGGCGTGATCACGCCGGGGCAGTTGGGGCCGATGAGCCGCGAGGCGGAGCCTTCCAGCGCGCGCTTGACCTTCATCATGTCGAGCACAGGGATGCCCTCGGTGATGCAGCAGATGAAGGGGATTTCGGCGTCGATGGCTTCCAGGATCGAGTCTGCCGCGAAGGGGGGCGGCACGTAGATCACGGTGGCGTCGGCGCCGGTGCGCTCGACCGCCTCGTGGCAGCTGTCGAACACGGGCAGGTTCAGGTGCGTTTGACCGCCCTTGCCGGGCGTCACGCCGCCGACCATCTGGGTGCCGTAGGCAATGGCCTGTTCAGAGTGGAACGTGCCCTGCGAGCCGGTGAAGCCCTGACAGATCACTTTGGTGTTTTCGTCGATGAGAATGGCCATGTGGGCCTCCTTGCAAATTGTGGCTGCGCCTAGGTCGCTGCCGCCGTCTGTGTGTTTATGTGCGCCGCCCGGTAGGCGGAGAGGATGTCTTTGAGGTTGGTCTCGGTCGGTTTGATGAACCAGTAGGCCACCACCAGATGACTTGGTCCGGCCTTGCGTTTCCATTTCAATAGCCTTTGACCAAGTGACATCGAGTAGGACTTCGTGAAGCCCCGTGACAGTGTCAAAGTTACGAACTCTGACCGCGCCACGATGTTCTTGACCTCGGACCACGGAACCAAACGGGTATTGACCCGCCTGTCCGCGAAGCCGTCTGGGCTGATCCGCAAAAGGGGGCCAAAGGGAACGAACAGCCGAAAAACCACCCAGAGTGTGAAGGGAACCATGAGAGGCAGGATAAGATAGCCGCCGGTTTTGGCACGTTGCTGATAGTATCCTGACGCTTCGGATTGGATGGCATGTACGAAGAACACACACACGAAGACGCAGATACCGATCAGGGCTAGGCTCTTCACCCAATCCCGACCAATCGCCATCTCCGCCGATGTGTCCAGTTTCGCCATTCCCATTGTCCGACCTTAACCTTTAACCGCTTTCACGATCTTCTCGGCGCCGTCTTTCAAGTCGTCCGCTGCGATGATGTCCACGTCGGAGCCGTTGATGATGGCTTTGCCCTCTTCAACATTGGTCCCTTCGAGACGAACAACCAGCGGCACCTTCAGTCCCACCTCTTTCACGGCCGCGACTACGCCCTCGGCGATCACATCGCAGCGCATGATGCCGCCGAAGATGTTGACGAGGATGCCTTTGACGTTGGGGTCGGAGGTGATGATCTTAAACGCCTCGGTAACCTTCTCTTTGGTCGCACCGCCGCCTACGTCGAGGAAGTTGGCAGGCTCGGCACCGTAAAGCTTGATGATGTCCATGGTCGCCATAGCCAGACCCGCACCGTTCACCATGCAGCCGATTTCCCCGTCCAGCGCGATGTAGTTCAGGTCATATTTGGACGCCGCCAGCTCTTTGGGGTCTTCTTCGGTCTCGTCGCGCAGCTCTGCCACGTCGGGGTGGCGATAGATGGCGTTTCCGTCGAAGCCCATCTTGGCGTCGAGGCATTTAAGATCGCCCTTGTCGGACACGATCAGCGGGTTGATTTCCAGCATCTCCATGTCTTTTTCGACGAACATTTTGTAGAGTGTGCCCATCAGTTGAACGCATTGTTTGATTTGACCGCCTTTGAGGCCCAGAGCAAATGCGATGCGGCGGCCATGGAAGGCTTGGTAACCGGTGGCCGGATCAACAGAGAACGAAAGAATTTTTTCAGGGGTCGACGCGGCGACCTCTTCGATGTCCATGCCGCCCTCGGTGGAGCAGACGAAGGACACGCGCGATGTTTGGCGATCTACCAGCAGAGCCAGATAAAGCTCAGTCTCGATGCCGGAGCCGTCTTCGATGTAGATGCGGTTCACTTGTTTGCCCGAAGGGCCGGACTGATGTGTGACCAATGTGCGGCCCAGCATCTTCTTTGCCTCGGTGGCAGCTTCTTCAACGGATTTGCATAGACGCACGCCGCCTGCTTCGCCCGCATCAGCTTCCTTGAAGGAGCCTTTACCGCGGCCCCCTGCGTGGATTTGAGCTTTCACAACCCAGAGCGGGCCGTCCAATTCGCCTGCAGCGGATTTAGCATTTTCAGCAGCGAGAACGACACGGCCATCCGAGACCGGGGCGCCGTAGGAGCGAAGAAGGGCCTTCGCCTGATATTCATGGATGTTCAAAACTCTCTCCTTGAGTCAGGGGTTCCTAACGGTGATTGCATGCCCGAAGCCATGCGCAAACGCTCAATTTACCCGTAAGGGCAGAAAAGCGACATTTGTGATCACACGTTTTAAAGCTGTGATCACAAATCAACCTATCAGAGCGAATCGCAATAGCCGTTGACGTGATGGGCGCTCACTGGGACTTATAAAACATGAAGATTCGCATGATTGAAAGCCTGTGCAATGGCCGCGCCTAAATGGGGCGTGGTCGGCACAATGGACGAGCCGCCGCAATTGGTCGCCGCCTATGCCGCCCATCATCTGTGGTCCGGCGCCTCTTCGGTGCACATTTATCTGGATCGCGATGACCCGAAAACCCGCGCGCTTTTGGCCCCGTTGGCGGGGGTGCATGTCACCATCGCGGATGCCGCGTACTGGCGGTCTGCCTTCGACATCAAGGTGCCAAAGACGCATCAGCGCCGTCAAACCCTGAACGCGACCCATGCCTACAGATCGACGGATGTGGACTATCTGGTCCATCTTGACGCGGACGAGTTCATTCATCAGGTCGAACCACTGGAAAAAGAACTTGCCCGCCTCCGCAAAATGCGGCCGGGCGATTACCTGAACATCCCCAATCTGGAACGAGTGTGGCTCGAAGGCGAACCACAGGACAGCATGTTCAGCCAGACGTTCCGCGCCTCGACCAAGCGAATGGAGGGGGATTTCAGCCGCTTGGTGCTTGATGGCGAAGGGCTGACGCGGTTCGGGTTGACGGGCCACAGCGAGGGGAAGGCCTGTAGTCCGACAGGATATGACTACATTCTGGGTATCCATCGCCCGCATCATGACACAGACCGGCCTTGGACGTTTCCAGGCGTCAAGCGGTCGCGATCTTCTGTCATTTTGCATTTCGACGGGATGACGCGCCTCCACTGGGTCTACAAGCGGCTGCGCAAGGCGTTGTTTCGCGCTACTCAGGTTGGCCAGCCGATCACCGAACAAATGCAGGCGCAAATCGACGCTATCGACGCGGGCGGGGGCGATATGGCTGCCGCCAACGCACTACACGACCGGATCAAGGTTCTGGGTAAGTTGGCTGATCCGTTGAGGGCGGAAGACCTGCTAATGGACGTTCCATTTGACGCGACACGAGGCCTGAATGCATTGCTGCCGCACGAGAATTTTGACCTGTCCGCAGCGGGGTTCGACGCGTGGTTGATGGAGCAAAAGTCAGAGTTCTTTGAAGGCGTCGGATAGACACCCGGGATCAAACGGATGTCCCCTAAGCGGACTTTGGGCTTTGGATACTGCCCCAATCTCGATTGGGTGCACCCAGAACCAGACGTTGAAGCGGGAAAATGGCGCGCTTCTATGGACGAGATTAGGTTTATCTAGAAGGCGCGACGAATGCCCGCGACCGTCCAGCGATATCAAACCAAATAGACAGTGCTTGCCTTCGTCACCGCGGTCTTGCGGCCGGAAGCATGAAGCCCGCGATCCCGTTTCTGGGACGCGGGCCAATGGCGTCGCTTAGGTCAACCACCTTGCGTAGTCACTGACCAGCAAGTGTGTTGGGGCTACATCTTCTTCGATATTGGCAAAGCGCCCGATGGGCTCGCGGAAAATGTTGTCTGTTTCGTCATCGTTGACGGTGGAAACCTCGCCGATCAGCACGTCGCCACCGTCGCCCCAGAAGGCGTGCCAGTCTCCGGGCATGAGGGTGACACTTTCACCGGGCGCCAACTGCAGCTTTTCGCCGGGCTCATAGTCGCGCCGGATGCCGTCGCAAAAAACGGTGCCACCGCGGTCTTCGGCAAACTGTCCCTGATCGTCAGAGCCATAGAGCTCAATCACCAGCGTCGCACCGCCACGGTTGATGATATCCTCGGCCTTGATCACGTGGGTGTGCATCGGGCTCAGTTGATCCTGACGCGAAATCAGCAGCTTTTCGGCGTAGCACATGCCGCCTCCGCGTTGCAGGTCAGCCAAGCGACCGTTGCGCAGCGTGAACAGGAACAGGCCCATCTTGTCATAGTCGCCAGCGCCGTAATCGGTAATGTCCCAGCCACAGCGGGCTTCGATCACGTTGAGGGCAATGTCCTTGCGGGATTTGAACTCATCCGGTGACCATTTGGCAAAAGGTGGCAATACAAATCCGTGTTTGCGGATCAGGTCATCGGCCTCGGCCATGATAGAGTTTATGGTTGAGCGTTTCATGCGGCAATCTCGTGGGTGTTGAGGATTTCGATGACCATGGCAGCGGTCCATGTAAAGGCGTCGCCCCCGCAAGGTTCTGCGTTGATAGGGCCGTAATATTCGGCAAATCCGCCCAGTTCAATCAGGCGCAAGCAATCCCGGTTGATCCGGTCAGCCATTGCGGTTTGGCCCGCACATTCCAGACCGTCGGCGATCATATAGTTCACGATCAGCCAGATCGGACCGCGCCAATAGCGAAGCGCATCGAATTCGGGCGCGGTGGGATCGTGGCTTGGCACGAGAAAGTTGCAGCTTGCTGCAAGCACTTCAATCCGGTCGGAAACGGCTTTGGCACGGGCCTTCGGGATCGGCGCAAAGGCTGCAAGAATGCCGCCGATCGAGGGGCTGTCCACCAATGCGCCGACCGATCGGTCGAAGCACAGATATTGCCCGCGCGCATCGCTCCAAAGGGTTTCGATTGCCTCGATTGCTTTATCCGCCATCGCTTGGGATTGGGCTGCGATCTCGGTCTCACCAAGCGTCTCTGCAAGAACGGCCAGATCAGAACATGACCGGATCAGGATCGCGTTGAAGCCCGGATCCACAATCTGAAACGGCGAGGCGTCATGCAGTTTGGAGTTGTCCCAGCCAAGACTGCGGAACTTTTCAACGAGCCATATGTAGCGTTTGTACTGCTCATCCGTGGGCCGGTGTGCTGGGTTTGCGTGGCTGGTGTCACGACGGGTAAAGGGTTGGACGCCGTCGGTCGGAACCCGTTCAAAGGCAGTGTCCCAATCGACCGAATTATCACGCCCGCTTTCCCAGGGGTGGATAATGGCCACAAGTCCCGTGCCTTTTGGATCTCGGTTCGAAAAGAACCACTGGTGCCAGGCATGAATAAGGGGCAGGAGCGTGCGTGCCTTCGCAGCGGCCAATTCCTTGTCCCGCGCGCGATCAAAAATCCTGCGCACCGCAAAGCCTGCAACCGGTGGCTGGGTGATGCCAGAGGTTGGGACTTCGCGCCCCGTGCCCCAAACTTCGGGCCCGGGAAAGTAGCCGTCATCGTGCTTGTGAAAGATTATATGTGGAACCATGCCGTCATCCCATTGATGGGCGAACAGGGTTTCGATCTCGGTCCATGCACGGGCTTCGTCGAAATGGGCAAACCCAAGCGCGCTTAAGGCGCTGTCCCAATTCCACTGGAACGGATAAAGCCCGTGGGTTGGCACGGTATAAGTGCCATGGTCGTTTTTGCGCATAACGGCCTTGGCCTGATCAATTATTTGCTGTGTCATGGGTGTCTCTCAGGCAACTGCAAGGGTGGTTTCGGGGTCGAACCACCGCACGCGATCCGGTTGTGGGGAAAGTGTCAGGGTTTGACCGGCTTTAACGACAGTGTCGCTGTCCAGAATGACGCGGAACAGCGCGTCATCGATTTGACAAGTAACCAGCAAATGCGCGCCGAGCGGCTCCACGATCTTGGCGGTCGCCAGAATCCCAGTCTCAGCGGGCTGCATATCTTCTGGCCGAATGGCAAATTGCAAAGCGGGTTTGTCGGCGTTTGGTCCATCAAATGACTGGCCTGCCACTTGCCACTTGCCGCCACCTTCACGGGTTGCCGGAAGGAAATTCATCGGTGGATTGCCGATGAAGCTTGCGACAAACTTGGCCGACGGGTTGCGGTAGACTTCGATGGGAGAGGCCGCCTGAACGATATTGCCTTGATGCATAACGCTGATGCGGTCGGCCATACTCATTGCCTCGACCTGATCGTGGGTCACGTAGATCGCGGTGGTCTTGCTTTCCGCCAACACACCCTTGAGTTCAGCCCGCATTTCCATGCGCAGCAGGGCGTCGAGGTTCGACAGCGGCTCGTCCATAAGAATAACGTCTGGCTCCATAGCCAAAGCGCGGGCGACTGCGACGCGTTGTCTTTGACCGCCCGACAGCTCGCCGGAATAGCGTTTCAGCAGCATTTCAATGTGCATCAGTTCAGCGACACGCTCGACCCGACGGGTGACCTCGTCATTGGGCAGCTTCTGCATCCGCAAACCGAAGCCGATATTCTCGAATACCGTTAGGTGCGGGAAAACTGCGTAGTTCTGGAACACCATCGCGATGCCGCGATCTTTCGGCGAGAGGTGGTCGATGCGTTTGCCGCCGATCCAAACCTCGCCCGAGGTCGCAGTTTCCAGCCCGGCGATGATCCGCAAAAGGGTGGATTTACCGCAGCCCGATGCGCCCAGCAGAACCATGAACTCCTGATCTGCGATGGTCAGGTTGATATCATTCAGAGCCTGATACGCCCCAAAGGTCTTGGCAATGTTCTTGATCTGGATTTCAGCCATTTCGTTGGTTCCTTTTCTTGATCGCGCCGCCTAGCGGTTCGCGATGCCCCACATGGCAAAGAGATATTTGCGTACAGCAAAGATGAAGATCAGCGCAGGTACGACGAGGATAAAGCCACCTGCGAATTTCAGGTGCAGCGGAGAGGTGTCGAGGTTCTGGAGCAAAAACGCTGTCAGCGTGCGGTTCTCAATCGTCAGCACGGCTGCCGCGAACACCTCGTTCCACGAAATCACAAAGGCGAAGATCGCAGAAGCCGTGATGCCGGGCAGGATGAGAGGCAGCACAACTTTGGTGAAGGCGGTCAGACGCGTGCACCCTAAGGTCCATGCGGCCTCTTCCAGCTCAATGGGGATGCCGGAAAACAGCGAGAAAGTGATCAACACCGCGAAGGGGATTGCAAGCGTCGTGTGGACCAGTGCCAAGCCGAAGGTCGTATCATCCAACCCCGTCTGGATAAACATCACAGCAAGCGGGAGCGCCAAGAGAGGCAAGGGAAAGGCGCGGGTCAGGAGGATCAATAACCGGAACAAGCCTTTGCCGGGGAAGTCGAACCGCGACAAGGCATAGCCCGCCGGCGCGCCGATAATGATCGACATGATCATCGTCATGAGCGCTACGATGATTGAGTTCTTCAATGCAGTCAGCATGCCTGCGAACCCTGCGAAGAATGCCAGACTGCCAAAATCAAACTCAGGAACGAACGATTTCGGGAAACTGTTCACCGTTTCAGGCGAGGACAGCGTGTTTACCAGCAAGAAATAGATCGGGACGATCACCCAAGCGCAAAGGAACACGACAGAGGCCACATACAAGAACCGGCCGGATTTGCGCGTGTCGGTGGATACGTCCATGACGGTTGCATCGGTCATATCGAGGCTCCTTTCGGAACGCGCAGGACGCGCAAGATGATCAGGGTGAAGCCGATTGAGATGGCGAGGATGATGAGCGCCATCGCCGCCGCAGCACCGCTGTTGAGTAGGTCAAACTGGTAAGCAAAGGTCTCGCCCATCAGCACTGGGAACAGCGTCCCGCCTAGGGCCGCGACCACAGCGAAAATCTCGAAAGCGAGGATAACGCGGAGCACCAGCGCTGTCTGCAAGCTCGGACGCAGCATCGGGAAGGTTATGCGGGTGAACTGCTTCCATTTGGAGGCGCCAAAGACGTCGGCAGCTTCGTAATATTCCTTCGGGATCAGGCCGATGCCCGCCACGAGGATCACAAGCATGATCGCTGTCGCGCGCCATATTTCGGCCAGCGCGATTGCCAGAAAAACAATCCAGGGATTCTGGTATGTCAGGAAGTTCACGGGCTTGTCGATCGCACCAATGCCGTTGAGCATGGAATTCAAGAAGCCAGATTGCTCAAAGATCGCCAGCCAGATGATTCCGGCGGCCAAATCAGAAATGCCAAGCGGGATCGTCCAGATATACAGGACCATATCGCGGCCCTTTTCCATTTTGCTGACCATTGTCGCCATCAAAAGTGCCAGCGCCAGTTGAAGCGGAACCACAGCTGCTGCCAGCAACAATGTGTTCTTCAGCGAGATCGGAAATTTCCAGTGGTTTACGACTTCGCGGAAGTTGTCCAGCGACCATCCGTCAGACGATCCGAAGGCCTGTTGGGACACCAGAATAAAGGGGTAAATGAAGAACAGGCACAGGAACAGCGTGACCGGTAAGATCAGTACATAGGGCAAAATACGAGCATTCATCGGCATCACTCCGTCTTTGCGCCAAGGCGCTGTCTCGATTTACGGGGAGGAAGGTGTCCGGGCCATAAGGGCCCGGACAGATGGCTATTGTCAGCCGAAAGCGCGGTTACTCGACCGGGCAGGCACCCTCTGATGGTGCGTCAGGCGCCCAGCAAGGTGCGCCGGTCTCTTGCATGATCGCGGCCAGCGTTGCTTTCTGGTCGTCCAGAACCGTGCGGATGTCTTGACCGCCCAGAATGATCCGCTCGAAGCTATCGACGAAGACACGGTTGAAGTCACCGCCCTTGTCGCCAAGACCTGCAGGCAGCAGGCCGGGGTTGGCATCAGCCGCGCTGCTCATCTTGGCAATAGCTGCACCGGCAGCTTGCACAGATGGCGGCAGGTCGCTCGGTAGCTCTACGTCGATGACAGGAAAGAAGTTCGTCGCGCGCAGTGTCGCAATCTGAGTTTCTGGCTTCAGCATGTAGGCGACCAAAGCCTTGGCGGCATCCATGTCAGGTGCTGTCTTCGGGATCGCGACGCCAGCAAGAACCGGCATGAAGCCCCGCCCAGTTGGGCCAGCAGGCGCTGGGAACGCTACGAAGTCGTCTGGGCGTTCGTTGAAGGCACCAGCCAGACGCGATGTGTGATCGAAGACAATCCATGCGTCACCAGAGAGAAGCTGCTCTTGCAGGAAAGAGAAGTTCGTCGAAGCAGGGTTCGTGTGCTCCCAAAGCTCGGCAAATTTCTCCCATGCTGTTACGGCCGCATCCGACGCAAATGTGCGCACGACGCCGTTGGTGTAGGACGGGTACAGATAGCCTTGGAAGAAGCGGTGCTTCAAACCTTTGGGGCCAGCTGGAAAGCCGAACTTCGGCTCGCCTACGGCTTCATGCGTGTTGGCGGCCCACTGGATCAGTTGGTCATATGTCAGCGCGTTGATATCGGCGCCATCTGGCAGATACTGCAGCGCTTCTTTGTTTGCTGCCATGATATAGCTGGCCTGCATCCAAGGGACGTATTGCATCTGGTCGGTGCCCAGCTTGGAAAGATTGTTGAAGGTGTCACTGCTTGCCGTGACGCCCAGATCGCTCAGATCAACCAGGTTGTCGGGGTCCATGGCCGAATAATCACCGTGGAGCGCACCTAAAACGCCGATGGTGCCTGAACCGGCCTGCAATTCAGCGTTCAGACGGGTGATCCAAGGACCGCCATCGTTTGGCTGATAGTCAACGCCATCGGTGTAGCCGGATAGAACCTGCTCGCGCATGGCTTGGGCTTCTTCGACGGGTTTGGCCTGCGTGGACCAGAACAAGACTTCGGCCTGTGCCGCTATCGCGGTGCAGGAAATCGCAATGCCGGACGCTGCGCCGGCCAGTTTGGAAAGTAGGGTCATGTTTCCTCCCAGAAATATGTTTTCGAAGCCGACCTCCCAGTCAGCATCCTTGTAAGGCTATCTTGATGGCCAAGTTGGCAGAGCAAGCTTTGGTCGATGCCGCGACGACAATGTTTGTCCGTGAGTCGAATCGGCCCGATGGTGTTGATCATGATATAACGATATACCTTTCGTCAACACTCTTGAGTGCTGAAGTCGGATATGGAGGGCGCTTTCTTAAGTAAGCTCCTATACTTGTTAAATTTATTGACTGGGAGTAACTGATCTCATAGGCATAACGTTATATCAGATGAAGGCGTAGTATGTCAGGTAAGCCAACACTGGGAACTGTTGCGAAAGAAGCTGGGGTGTCGATTCCTACCGTCAGTCAAGTTTTGCGCGGCACGGGCCGGATATCAGAAAAGACGCGGGATCGCGTGCTGAAAGCGGCGAAAACCTTGCATTACGTTCCCGATCAAAGGGCCGCCGCGATGCGGTCCGGTGAAAACCGCGAGATCGGTTTCGTGATCAATCAGCTTTCAAACCCGTTCAACGCCGAAGTCATAAGCGGGGTCGTCGATTTGCTTGAGGCCGAAGGCTATCTTGTGTCGATTCTTGACACCCGCGACGATGCCGATCGCCAGACCCGTCATCTTGAAGCTTTTATCCGGCACGGCCGTGGAGGGCTGATCTGGGTGCCAGCGCTTGCGACCCCAGACGAGACATTCAACCTCTTGGCGGCGCATAGAATCCCGACAGTTACCTTCCTGCGTAACGTGCGTGCGGATTTTGATCACGTGGGCATCCGAAATGCAGAAGCGACCGCAACCGCGACACGGCATCTTTTGGAATTAGGCCACCGCAAAATTGCCTATCTTGGTGGGACCGAAATGACTCTGGTTCGAAGGGATCGTATTGCGGGATATCAAAAGGCGCTTTCGGACAGCGACATGGGCGCTGGCGTTATTTGGGATTCCGAGGACAACAAGCTGGCGGGGCTCGAAGCCTTGCTGAGTTTGAGACGCACCCATCCGGAGATCACAGCGGTTGTCTGCAATGGCGACATGGTGGCGCTTGGCGCTTGTCTGGCCTTGCAACGGGCAGGGCAAACACCAGGCAAGGAGGTGTCCGTCACAGGTTTTGATAACATTCAGGACGCTGCCGTCGCGACACCGCCGCTGACCACGATGGCCGTGTCCCCCCACAAGTTAGGCCGCAAGCTGGCACAAATTCTGCTGGACCGCATCCGCGACCCCGATATGCCCGTCACTGTGTCTGAAGTCTCGGCAGAGTTGATCATCCGGGACACGACGGGCGCACCCTCGAAAAATCAATCTGTGTCGTGAAGGCCGCAAGGGTCACGACGTCAAATTGGTCTGGCCGCGCGGCACCGTCTCGAGATGCCGAATTAGGCACAAAGGCCCACCCAGTTATGGGCAGGCCTTCTTTTTTCGTATAGGACGCGACGGCTTAAGACAGCGAGCCGTCGATTTCTTTACAAGCCGCCACGAGGCCTTTCACGGCGTCGACGGATTTGTCGAACATCGCTTGCTCGTCCTTGGACAGCTTGATGTTCACCACGCGCTCGATGCCGCCTTTACCGATCACGGTCGGCACACCTACGTAGAAGCCATCGAGACCGTAGGCACCTTCAACGTAGGCCGCACAGGGCAGTACACGTTTCTGGTCTTTCAGGTAGCTTTCGGCCATCTCGATTGCCGAGGTCGCAGGAGCGTAGAAGGCGGAGCCGTTGCCGAGCAGGCCAACAATCTCTGCGCCACCGTCACGGGTGCGCTGAACGATTGCGTCCATCTTCTCTTGCGTGGTCCAGCCCATGTCCACCAGATCCGGCAGCGGGATGCCTGCGACGGTGGAGTAACGGGTCAGTGGCACCATGGTGTCGCCATGGCCGCCCAGAACGAACGCGGTGACGTCCTTCATGGAGACTTCGAACTCGGTCGCGAGGAAGTGGCGGAAGCGGGCGGAATCCAGCACCCCTGCCATGCCGCAGACTTTCTCGTGGGGCAGACCGGAGAATTCGCGCAGCGCCCAAACCATAGCATCAAGCGGGTTGGTGATGCAGATCACGAACGCGTTTGGCGCATTGGCAGCGATGCCTTCGCCCACGGATTTCATAACCTTGAGGTTGATGCCCAGCAGGTCATCACGGCTCATACCCGGCTTGCGAGGAACACCCGCAGTGACGATGCACACGTCGGCGCCGGCGATATCTGCGTAATCGGTGGTGCCTTTAAGCGTCGCGTCAAAATGGCCTGATGGACCGGCTTCGGCGATGTCGAGCGACTTACCCTGAGGAGTGCCGTCAGCGATATCGAACAGAACGACGTCGCCAAGCTCTTTCAGAGCTACAAGGTGAGCAAGCGTGCCGCCGATTTGTCCGGCGCCGATCAGGGCAATTTTAGGTCTGGCCATGTGAATGGTCCTTGGTGCGGTTGATGTTGGGGGCGATGGGTAGCGCTTGCGAAGGAGTCGCGCAAGTGTGCCGCAGTGCAGAAATGGCGATTGTGAAGCGGCGGAGGGGCGGGGCTGCGCGGTTAGGTGTTGAACTAAAGGCATTTTTTGACCTAGCTGCAAAACATGGAGTTTGACCTCACCTTTTTCGCGTTAGCGCTGCCAGCCGCCTTTATTTCGGGAATGGCCAAAGGGGGTTTTGGTGGTGGGGCGGCTTTTGTCGCGACTGCGATTCTTGCGTTATTTATTCCGCCCGCGACGGCTTTGGGCATCATGTTGCCCCTGTTGATGATCGCCGACGTAGCGACATTGCGCCCGTTCTGGGGCAAGTGGCATTGGCCAAGCGCCAAGGCCTTGATGATCGGCGGCGTGCCCGGCGTGGTTCTGGGAGCGCTCCTTTACAAAGCAACAAACCCGGATGTGCTTCGCGTGCTGATAGGAGCGATTTCTTTAGGTTTTGTCGGTTTCCAAATCGCACGTGCGCAGGAATGGATTGCTGTAGCTCAAACGGGCTTCAGCAATCGTAATGGGCTGATCGCTGGGATCGTGTCTGGGTTTACCAGCTTCGTGAGTCACGCGGGCGGCCCGCCTGCGGCGATCTTCTTGCTGGCACAAGGGATGAGCAAAACCACTTATCAGGCGACGACGGTGATCGCGTTCTGGGCGATCAATGCCATGAAGGCGGTTCCTTATGCGTTTCTGGGGGTGTTCAGTTGGGAGACCCTGCGCGCCGACCTTTACATGCTGCCGCCCCTGTTAATTGGCGTGGCCTTGGGCGTCTATGCACACCGGGCGATGCCGGAGCGCTACTTCTTTCTGTTGACCTACGCTTTGCTTTTGGGTGCGGGCGGCAAATTGATTTATGACGGGCTGACCTAGGTCGGAGCGCCAAGCGAGGCGGGAAGCTCCTCGTCGACAGTCTCGAACGAGGTGCCAGCGGCCACAAGGCAGGTTAACCCATTGGGATGTGTCACGGTGATGGTCCATGATCCGGTTGCGCCGGATGCATGCAGTTCCACGATGCCGTTATTGGCTGCCAGCCCCATCGATCGGCGTGTTTCACCATATTGCTGCGTCAGCTTTTCCAGCACTACATCCCGTGCGGCGCACATGTTGCGAGCTTGCGCAACGGCGCCATCGCTTGCCGAAACGAGCGCGGCAAGGCCAAGCGCAAATGCGGAGATATAATTCATCATTTCAACGTTCCTTTGAAGGGGCTTCGTGAATATCGTCGCGGCGGGCTGGGGCATCACGTCTTCTCGGCGCCGGTGGACGAAACAACGGACCCAGAATTGGCAAAAGCGGAAAACATCGCGTTAAGGCTGCGGGCGTTGCTTCTGGTTTATCAAAGATAACTATTGAAAATTTGACGTAACCTAAGGCGCGCTCGCGAAAGCAGGCTTTTTGCTGCGTCGCGGCAAATCTGCGGTTGCAGCGGCGACGTTGCTGTGGTGAGTAATAAAATAACAAAACAGGAGTTGGATTCGATGCAAAACGTCGCGCAGCCTTATCGTTCGGTGCTCTATATCCCTGGGTCAAAGCCGCGCGCTTTGGAAAAGGCACAGAGCTTGCCCGTTGATGCCATTATCTTTGACCTCGAAGATGCCGTGTCCCCAGACGAGAAGGCCACCGCCCGCGCGTTGCTGGCCGAAACTCTACGGGCAACGGATTACGGTCCGCGCAAACGTATCGTGCGCGTGAATGGTGGCGATACCGAATGGGGGGCCGCCGATCTTGAGACCTTCATTGATGTGGCACCCGATGCGATCCTATTGCCAAAAGTCGAAGACACCGCAGTCATCGCCGACTTGGCCGCCCGCCTGAAAGGCGAGACGACGATTTGGGCTATGATGGAAACTCCCCGCGGCATCCTGAACGCTGCGGCTCTGGCAGCAGCGCCGAAGATGGAGGGATTCGTGATGGGCACAAATGACCTCGCCAAAGATCTGGGCTCTCGCGGGCGGCGCGCCATGTTGACGAGCCTGCAGCTTTCCTTGCTGGCTGCCCGTGCCGAAGGACTTATCTGTGTGGACGGTGTGTATAACGCCTTCAAAGACGAAGATGGTCTTCGCATGGAATGCGAAGAGGGGCGCGACATGGGCTTTGACGGCAAGACGTTGATCCATCCCGCGCAGGTTGCTGTTGCGAACGCTGTGTTTGGTCCGTCTGAAGAAGAGCTGGACCTCGCCCGCCGTCAGATCGCAGCCTATGAGCAAGCCAAAGCCGACGGGCAGGGCGTTGCGGTTGTCGATGGTAAAATCGTGGAAAACCTGCATGTTGAAACGGCGACGCGGCTTCTGGCCAAAGCGGACGCTATCAAACTGCTGGAGGGCGCATGACGCTATTAATTCTCGGAGTCCTGATTTGGGCCTTTGCACATTGGATCAAGCGGCTCGCCCCTGATCTTCGCCAATCCATGACCGCCAAAATGGGCGAGGCCTCCAAAGGCGTCATTACTGCTGCCCTGGTTTTGTCTATCGTACTGATGGTTGTTGGCTACCGAGGGGCGGACTCAGACCAAGTCTGGTATCCCCCGAGCTTCTTCGGTCATATCAATAACCTTCTGATGTTGTTGGCCTTCTACGTGTTCGGAGCCTCGGCGGCGAAGCCCGCGAAAGTCTGGCTGGGCACTAAGCTTCGGCATCCTCAATTGACCGCCGTCAAGATTTGGGCCGTGGCTCACCTGCTGGCCAATGGTGATCTGGCCTCAATCATCCTGTTCGGCGGCATGCTGGCGTGGGCGGTCATTTCGGTGATCCTGATCAACCGTGCCGAAGGGCCATGGACACCACCAGCACAAGCCCCGGCTAAGAAAGAGATCGTTCTGGTTGTGATCACGCTGGTCCTGTTCAGCGTCGTTGCGGGCATCCACGCTTGGCTGGGCGTAAACCCGTTCGGAGGGGTGTAATGAAAATCTACCGTTTGCTGACTGAAGACGACACCTCTGCCTTCTGCCACAAGGTGTCGGAAGCCCTGTCGAAAGGGTGGGAGCTATACGGCGACCCGACCTACGCATTTGACGCCTCCAACGGGGTGATGCGGTGCGGGCAGGCCGTGACAAAAGAGATTGAGGGCAAATACAGTCCCGACATGAAGCTGGGGGCGCAATGATGAGCAAGACCAACGCGGGGCGATTTTTCGAGGATTACACCGTGGGTGAGGTCATCGAACATGCCGTTCCACGCACGCTGTCGGGCGGTGAACGTGCGATGTATCACGCGCTTTATCCTGCACGGCACGCCTTCTATTCGTCCGATGAATTCGCACGCGATTGTGGACTGCACGAAGCTCCACTGGATGACCTGATCGCATTCCATACCGTGTTTGGTAAAACAGTGCCCGACATTTCGCTGAATGCTGTGGCGAATCTGGGCTATGCCGAAGGACGCTTTCTGAAGCCTGTGCATATGGGCGATACGATCAATTCCCGCTCCGAAGTGATCGGGTTGAAGCAGAACTCCAACGGCAAGACCGGCGTTGTTTGGGTGCGTACGACGGGCAGCAATCAACTGGGCGAAGACGTGCTGAGCTACGTGCGCTGGGTGATGGTGCGCAAAGGCAATGTGGACGCGCCCGCGCCGGAAACTGTAGTGCCAGACTTGGCCGAGTCAGTCAGGGCCAGCGACTTGGTGGTGCCGGACGGGCTAAGCTTCGAGAATTACAACTTCACCCAAGCTGGTGAGCCACATCGGTTGGGCGACTACACCGTAGGCGAAAAGATCGACCACGTGGACGGCGTCACCATTGAGGAAGCCGAACATATGCTCGCCACCCGCATGTGGCAGAACACCGCCAAGGTGCATTTCGACGCGACTGCACGCGACGGCGGGCGGCTGATCTATGGCGGCCATGTGATCTCACTGGCGCGGGCGTTGTCATTCAACGGCTTGGCCAACGCGCAGATCATTGTGGGGCTCAACTCGGGTGCGCACGCGAATCCATGCGGGGCGGGGGACACGGTTAAGGCGTGGTCTGAGGTTTTGGACATTGCCGAAACCGGCGCGCAGGGTATCGGTGCGATCCGCTTGAGGCTTGTGGCGCAAAAGGCCGAAGCCGCGCCGTTTTCCCTGAAAGGCGACGATGGAAAATACCTCCCGGATGTTTTGCTCGATTTGGATTACTGGGCGCTAATGCCGGTTTAGGGCAGCTCGCAAGCGGCCGCCTGCAAGGCTGGGGCCGTTTGCGCTAACCAGAAAAAATTTGTGATCACGCTCGCGAAATGCGTGATCACAAATGCTGAATTTGCGCGAAATTGCTACATTTCACCGCGCATTTCCTCGCCTATGGGGCGTGACTCATTCTATTATTAGTCTAATGATAGCCCGCAAACACCGTAGCAAACGAAGGACGCGCCATGGCTGACGTCAATCGGGGAAACAGACCACTTTCCCCCCATATCTCGATCTACCGCCCTCAATGGACGTCCATGACGTCAATCCTGACACGTCTCACCGGCAACGCGCTTATGGTCGCGTCAGTGCTGATCGTCTGGTGGTTCCTCGCCGCCAGCTACGGGGAGGATTACTTCAACACCGCGAACGGCTTCGTCACCAGCTGGTTCGGCGATCTGGTCATGTTCGGCTCTCTCTGGGCAGTTTGGTATCATTTCCTCGCCGGTTTGCGTCACCTGTACTGGGACAGCGGGCGAGGCTTCGAGTTGGAGACTGCCAAAAAGCTCGCTTATGGCGTCGTCGGTGGCAGCTTTGTTCTGACCATCATCACAGCAATCATTTTGTGAGGGATCTGACATGGCTTATTTGACAGACCGTAAACGCGCCGTCGGCATGGGCTCCGCCAAATCCGGCACCGAGCATCACTGGTCGATGATGGTGTCCGCCGTGGCTATGGCCATTCTGGTGCCGCTGTTCATCTTCACCTTCGGCCGTATTTTGGGTGCACCATATGAGGACGTGATCGCCTATTACAGCCGCCCATTCCCCGCAATCGTGGCCGCCCTGACAATCGTAGTCGGCATGATGCATTTCAAAAACGGTGTGCAAGCCGCAATCGAGGACTATGTGCAAGGCACAGCGCGCAAGATCGCGATCATCCTGTCGATCTGCCTATGCTACGCCATCGCCGGGACTGGCCTTTTCGCCATTGCCCGCATCGCTCTTTAATCGGAAGGCCCGTCTGACATGGCTGCTTACGAATACGAAACTCACGAATACGATGTTGTTGTGGTTGGTGCCGGTGGCGCTGGCCTGCGCGCGACGTTGGGCATGGCCGAACAAGGCCTGCGCACCGCCTGCGTGACCAAGGTTTTCCCGACACGCTCCCACACGGTTGCAGCCCAAGGCGGCATTGCCGCGTCGCTGTCGAACATGGGGCCGGATAACTGGCAGTGGCACATGTATGACACTGTCAAAGGCTCCGATTGGCTGGGCGACACCGACGCTATGGAATATTTGGCGCGGGAGGCCCCCAAGGCCGTGTACGAGTTGGAGCATTACGGTGTTCCATTCTCGCGCACAGAAGAGGGCAAGATTTACCAGCGTCCCTTCGGCGGCCACACCACTGAGTTCGGCGAAGGCCCCCCCGTGCAGCGGACCTGTGCCGCAGCGGACCGCACCGGCCACGCCATTCTGCACACGCTCTATGGCCAGTCCCTGAAGAACAACGCTGAATTCTACATTGAATACTTCGCGACCGACCTGATCATGAATGACGAAGGTGTCTGCACCGGCGTTCTGTGTTGGAAGCTGGACGACGGCACCCTGCACCTGTTCAGCGCCAAGATGGTTGTGCTGGCAACAGGCGGCTATGGCCGCGCCTACTTCTCTGCCACATCCGCACATACATGCACCGGCGATGGCGGTGGCATGGTGGCCCGTGCGGGCCTTCCTTTGCAGGACATGGAATTCGTGCAGTTCCATCCGACCGGCATCTACGGCGCGGGCTGCTTGATTACAGAAGGCGCGCGCGGGGAGGGTGGCTATCTGACCAACTCCGAAGGCGAGCGGTTCATGGAGCGCTATGCCCCGACCTATAAAGACCTCGCGTCCCGCGATGTGGTTTCACGTTGTATGACGATGGAAATCCGCGAAGGCCGTGGCGTGGGCGAGCAGGGGGATCACATCCACTTGCACCTCAATCACCTTCCGCCGGAAACTTTGGCACTGCGTTTGCCAGGTATCTCGGAATCGGCACGCATCTTCGCGGGCGTTGATTTGCACAAAGAACCGATCCCTGTGATCCCGACCGTGCACTACAACATGGGTGGCATTCCGACCAACTATTGGGGTGAGGTTCTGAACCCGACCAAGGACAATTCCGAAGCGATCGCGCCCGGCCTGATGGCTGTTGGCGAAGCGGGCTGTGCGTCTGTTCACGGGGCGAACCGCCTCGGCTCAAACTCGCTGATCGACTTGGTGGTTTTTGGCCGCGCGGCTGCGATCCGCGCCGCTGAAATTGTCAAACCAGGTGCGCCGAATCCGGAGATGCCTCAAAAGGCCATCGACGCGGCGATCGACCGATTTGACAGCTTCCGCCACGCAAAAGGCAATACCAGCACCGCAGAGCTTCGCTTGGAGATGCAAAAAACCATGCAAGCCGATGCAGCCGTGTTCCGGACGGACAAAACGCTGGCCGAAGGCGTCGAGAAGATGACCGCAGTTGCGGCCAAGATGGACGACATCAAGGTCTCCGACCGCTCCTTGGTTTGGAACTCGGATCTGATGGAGACCTTGGAGCTCGACAACCTGATGCCGAACGCTATGGCCACGATTGTGGGCGCTGAAGCGCGCAAGGAAAGCCGCGGCGCACATGCCCATGAGGACTATCCTGATCGTGACGACAAGAAATGGCGCAAGCACTCGCTGGCGCATGTCGACGGCAACAAGGTCAAACTGAGCTACCGTGGCGTTCATCTGGGTCCACTGACTACCCAAAAAGAAGGTGGCATCGACCTCAAGAAGATCGCGCCGAAAGCCCGCGTTTACTGATGCGTTGGGCTGCCCTTCCCTTGGTGCTTGCAGCCTGCGCCCCGGCCCCGGTTTCGCCGGAGCGGGCAGCGCAACTGTGCCGCGAAGAGGTGGGGCTGGCCGATGGCGTGCAGGGCAATATCGGCGTGGGTGTCGGCACCGGCGGCGGCAAGGCCCGTGGGTCGATCACTGTGACGGACAAGGTGTTCAAACCGCAAACTGCGGACGACGCTTTTTCAGCGTGTATTGATCGCCGCGTGAACGGCAAGCCGCAGCCAACGACCTTTGGCGTCAAGATCGGGGCGTCGACATGAGAGCGCTGGTGGTCCTGATGGCGTTGGCCGCATGTGGAAACCAGCCAAATCCTCCCGCTGCATCGTCGGCTCGGGTCACTGGCATTTCGCAGTTTGTGGCAGATGTGTCGCCTAGCCTGTCGCCTGAGGCGCAAGCCATCGCGGCGAGTTGCGGTGCGCAAAGCGCAACACCTGAAGAGATGCAGGTATTGTCGTCTGTGAGCCGCCCTTTAGATGCCGCGACGACCGGAATGGTCTCTGAAATCATGACGCGCGAGACGACGCTTGCGTGCTTGAATGCAAACGGGGTGATGCTCTGAGCGATATGTCCGACATACGCCGCGCCGCGCGGGACGAAGGGTTCGCCCTTCACCCGATCAAGATGCGCCCACCATACCTTAAGGCTTTCGGCTTCACACCGGACTGTGTGATTGACGTAGGCGTGCATGACGGCACGCCGTGGCTCTATCGCAGCTTTCCAGATGCGCATTTCGTGCTGGTCGACCCACAAGCCGAATGTGAGGCTGCAGTGAAAGCGCGCGTTGCCCCCAAGAGTTTCGACTTTCGCGCCGTCGCTTTGGGTGCCGCGCAGGGCAAAGCAATGTTGAGCGTGCCGGAAACGGATCCCGGCAAAGGTGGCGCCATGGCCAGCCTTAAGGAACGCACCGAAAAGCTGGCTGACACGTTCACCGACGTCGCCAAGCGCGAGGTGCCTGTCATCACATTGGATATGCTGGCGGTGAATTTGCCGGGGCGTCTCGGCCTCAAGATTGACACCGAAGGGTTTGAGCTTGAGGTGCTGAAGGGTGGCTGCGAGACGTTGAAGCGCTGCGATTTCGTGATCCTTGAGATGTCTGTCACACACCGTTTCAAAGGGGTGGCCCCTCCCTCCGCGATTATCTCAGAGTTGGCCAAGGCGGGACTAGAAATTCGCGATGTGCTTGCGCTTGCTGCACATGCGGGGAAGAAGGCGCAGCCGCGTCATATGGATGTGCTTTTTACGAGGTGGGCCGAATGAAACACTTGGCAACACTGGCGCTGGCCGCCCTCATGGGCCTGAGCGCTTGCGGCGATGATGGCTTGGCCGACCAACTTGCCCGCAAGGAAGCCAAAGACGCGGTGCGCCCTGTTCTCGCACAGCGTTTCCCGGGCGTGCCGCTGGAACCTGCCACGGATTGCGTCATCGACAACGCATCAGCTGGCGAAATCCTGAAGTTGGCGCGGGCTGGCGTCACCGGAGTTGGCCCAGAAGAAACTCAGCTGGTGATCGAAATTGCCACCCGCAAAGAAACAATTGAATGTCTTTTGAAAGACGGCCTCGCGCCGTTTTTGAAATAGGAGAGCGACATGGTTCAACTGACCCTTCCCAAGAACTCGAAAATCATGGGCGGCAAGACATGGCCGAAGCCCGAAGACGCGACCAATGTCCGCAAGTTCCAGATTTACCGCTGGAACCCTGATGACGGCAAAAACCCGTCCGTCGACACCTACTTTGTCGACATGGACAAATGTGGCCCGATGGTTCTGGATGCGCTGATCAAGATCAAGAACGAGATTGATCCGACCCTGACCTTCCGCCGGTCTTGCCGCGAAGGCATCTGTGGCTCTTGCGCGATGAATATCGACGGGATCAACACACTGGCCTGCATCTACGGCATGGACGAGATCACCGGCGACGTGAAAATCTACCCGCTGCCGCACCTGCCGGTCGTTAAGGATTTGATCCCTGACCTGACCCACTTCTACGCACAGCATGCATCGATCATGCCGTGGTTGGAAACCAAGACCAACCGCCCGAAGAAAGAGTGGCGCCAGTCCATCGACGATCGCAAAAAGCTGGACGGCCTGTATGAGTGTGTGATGTGCGCGTCCTGCTCGACCTCTTGCCCGTCCTATTGGTGGAACGGCGACCGCTACCTCGGGCCAGCCGCCTTGCTGCACGCCTATCGCTGGATCATCGACAGCCGAGATGAAGCCACGGGCGAGCGTCTGGACGAGCTGGAAGATCCGTTCAAGCTCTACCGGTGCCACACAATCATGAACTGCGCCAAGACCTGCCCGAAAGGTCTGAACCCCGCCAAGGCGATTGCCGAAATCAAGAAAATGATGGTGGAACGTCAGGTCTAAGCAGCGGCCAGTTTTTCAGATGAAGCGGGGCGTCGTGCAAGCGGCGCCCCATTTAGCATGAGCGCTAGCACAGGCACGCGCTTTACGATCAGATGATGCGTTGGCAGCTTGATAGCCAGCGTGCCGACGATCAGCGCGGCGAACAACGCGCCACCTTCCAGCCCAAGTGCTGTCAGCGGCGCAAGTAGCGCATGCAGCACCAGCCATTGCAGGATATATGTCGTCAGCGCCCCTGCCGAGATGAAGGACCAGATAGCAGTGCTGCGATTGAAGTAGCGGCGGAAGACCCAAAGCAGCCCGAAGCTAATGGCAGCCGTGCTGGACGCGATCCGCGCCGCATGGAGCATCTGGTGAAGCGTGGTGCCTTGCGTGGCCCACCCGTCGATCATGGCGAGCCAGAACAGGCCTGCGATGGCGAACGGCATTGGGCCGGGGCGGTGGACAGCCTCCCACGCTTTGGGGTGCTGGAACAGTGCTAGCCCTGCCACATAGGCCCATGCGTATTTGGTGAACCCGTCGAAGGGCACCGGCAGATCAAGACCAACAGTTCCGGCGATCAGCATTTGCACCGCCACAGCGACCACAGTGATCGCAGTAGCGATATGCACCATCGGAATGCGGGTCTTTGTCACGCGGGCCCAAGCGGACGAGCGCAACGCCCATAAGATCAGCGGCACAGCGATGATGAAGCCCATAAGGCTGAACAAGAACCACAGATGTACGAAAAGCCGCCCCGAGACGGCGCGACTAAGGACATCCTGTGCCCAGTTTGCCGTAAAGCCGCCATGGATCATCGCGAGCGTCGCGGGATTGACCAGAAGCAGGCCAGTCGCCAATGGCCAGGCAAGGCGGCGCAACCGGTCCCTTAAATGCGGCCATATGGGGCCTTCGGGGAGGGTTGCCGCCATCACATAGCCGGAGATGATAAAGAACGTGCCCATGCAGAAATTGTAGATGAACACCGCAAAGGGCGCGGCGGGGGCATAGTCGATCAGGTAATACGCGTGCAGCACCACGACGAACACCATGCAAATGGCGCGCAAATGGTCGAGATACGTGATCCGCATGGTCTTTTGCCCCTTTCAGAGGCGATAAAACCACGCAAATCGGCCAAAATTTGGGCGTCTATGCGTCCTCGTATGGGTGAGTGGCAATCACTGTCCAGTGGTAGAGAAGATAGGCGATGAGGGGCAGCGCAGCATGGGCCACAACCCACTCGTGTGGCGGATAGTGCAAACTGGTGTATGCGTTTGCCACGCCAAGCCCGACGCAGCGTACGACCTGCCAGCGCACTGCATTTGCGCGACCCTCAACGCCCCAGTTTTTCGCGTCCCAGCCCATTTTGTCGAGCAAGTCCGAGTCCAGAACCCAGATAAGGCCGTAGAGCGCAGCCATCGTAAAGAAACCCAAAGAGATTGAGATTTGCAGCATGTTGGCGGGCAGGAAGAGGCAAATTGCAATGAGGCTTAGGCTGATTGCGACTAAGGTTGCGCCTGTGCTGGCGTCGCGGTTTTCGCCCTCGAACCACGCTTGTGGCAGGCGCACCCAAAGCGTCGCGGCCAGTCCCATCGCCACCGCAATATTCAGCGCCAATTGTGGCACGATGACCTTAGCAACCATGTAGGCAAAAATGACGGCCGTGGCCCGCGCCAGCAGGCCCTTGGGGATGGGCAGGCGGGTTGTCAGCAAAACATACAAAGAGATCAAAGAGCGGCGCATACCTCATATTTGGGGGTGAATGCGCCGAATTTAAGGAAACAGACTGTTCTTCGGCCTAACAATAGCGCTCTACGCCGACGATCTGGGCATCTGAATACCTGTCCCCATGTGCCCATCCTATGGGCAGGATCCGCTTGATCTCGGCGCGGTCCTCATCGGTGAATTCAATCGCGTCGCCGTCGACCAATTGCTCCAGATGCGCACGGCTACGCGTGCCGGGGATCGGAATTAGATGGTCACCTTGATCAAGCGTCCATGCAATCGCCGCACCTGCAGGGCTCCACCCGCGCGAAGTGCAGAAATCGCGAAAACGATCCAGCTTTGCGCAGTTGGCGGTAAAATTCTCACCAGTAAATCTTGGCTGGTCCTTACGGAAGTCACTGCCGCCAAAGGTCTCCGGATTCGGGAGGGTGTCGGCGAACATACCACGCGCGACGGGGGAGAAAGGAACGAATGCGACACCTAGCTCTTCGCAAGTTTGAATCATGCCCATTTCAGGCTGGCGTGTCCAAAGCGAGTATTCACTTTGCACTGCCATTATGGGGTAAACCGCATGAGCGCGGCGCAGCGAGGAAGGTGCGATCTCGGAGTAGCCGATCCCGCCGATCTTGCCCTCTTTGATGAACTTCGCCAGCGTCTCGGTTACGTCCTCGATCGGGCGCTCCTGTTCGCGGCGGTGAATGTAGTACAGGTCGATATAATCCACCCCGAGGCGCGTCATCGAGCTTTCTAATGCGCGGCGAAGCGCGCCTTCGGAATTGTCGAAATGGCGGGTGGGCTTCGTTTCGATGCCGCCTTTCGTGGCGATCTTGAACCCGTGGTTGGGATTTTCTTTGAGGTAGCTGCCGATCACTTCCTCGGACTTGCCCATGCCATAGATCAACGCGGTGTCGAGAAAATCGACCCCGTGATCACGGCAGGCGTCAAGCGTGTCATGAGAGGTCGCAATGTCGGTTTCGCCGTAAAAGCCGGCAAAGCTCATGCAACCAAGGCCAACGGCCCCGACCAGTGGCCCGCCATTTCCAAGCTGCCGCTGCTTCATGTGAACGCCGCTTCCAGAGCTATTTCTACCATATCCCCGAAGCTCTTTTCGCGATCTTCAGACGGGAGCGCCTCGCCGGTGATAAGATGGTCTGACACGGTCAGAACAGCTAATGCGCGACGGTCGTAGCGGGAAGCGAGGGTGTAAAGCTCTGCCGCTTCCATCTCCACAGCAAGAATACCGTGGCGCGTCATTTGCTCGTTCAGATCCGGGCGTTCGTCGTAGAAGACATCGGCGGAATAGATGCCGCCCACATGGGTGGGCACACCTCGCGCCTCGGCGGCGTGATAGGCCTTATGCAACAGGTCGAAATCGCATGTTGGCGCGAATTGCAGTTCCTTGAAGATGCCGCGCGATGGCGTCGACAAGGTTGAGGATGTGGTCGCTAGGATAACGTCACGCAAGGCGACCTTGTTTTGCATCCCCCCGCAAGAGCCGATGCGGATTAGCGTTTGCGCGTTGTATTCCTTGATCAGTTCGTTTGCGTAGATCGACAGGGATGGCATTCCCATGCCAGACCCTTGGATGGTGACGCGGTGTCCCTTCCATGTGCCGGTGAAGCCCAACATGCCCCTCACCTCGTTGATCAGTTTGACATCCTCAAGAAAGGTCTCAGCCGCCCATTTGGCGCGGTAGGGGTCGCCCGGAAGCAGAACGGTTTCAGCGATGTCGCCCGGTTTGGCACCGATGTGGATGGTCATTTGGCAAAGCTCCTCTGCGCCAGATTACGCGGATTTATATCAGGACTACTCGGCAGGGGCGAGCGTCCCTTGATTGGCGATTTGATCCGCTGTCGCGAAATTAACCATGCGGCGGGTGTCCTCGTCCCAGAGCTTCAGCTTCATGCATTGAAGGCTATCGCGGAAGGTCACTCGGTTGGTGGCCGCCAATTCTGGGTGGTCGCGCAGAACTTCAGGCAAACGGTAAAACGCGATACGCGAATAGAGGTGATGAACATGGTGGATGCCCACGTTGCAGCTGAACCAGTTCAGCCACCCGGGCAGGACGTAATAGCTGGAGCCATACAGCGCTGAATCATGCACCGACCAGTTGCCTTGATGGTCCCATTCCACGCCTTCGAACTGGTGTTGGATGTAGAACACCCAGACCCCGCAGAACGCTCCGATTAAGGTCGAGGGCACGAAGATGTACAGTATCGGATCCCAGCCTCCGAAAGAGTAGATAGCGCCAAGCACGATAGCGATGGAAAAGTTGGTGCCCATCGCACTAATCCAGTATTCGGTCCGATCCATCAGACGCACAGGCAGCCTGTATTCGAGGAAAAACGAATAAAACGGCCCGAACGCCAGCAGGAAATAAGGGTTTCGATACAGACGATAAGCGGCCTTCACGAAAGGGCTCTTGGCGTTGTATTCGGCAACGGTGAGCGTCAGCAAGTCGCCCATCTCGCGCCGGTCCAAATTACCATGGGTCGCGTGGTGGACATCGTGCTTCTTCGCCCAAACCGCCGCCGGCGCGATGCAGATTACGCCAAGACAACGGCCCAGCCAACGGTTCGCCGCCCATGATTTGAAGATCGCCCCGTGGCCACAGTCATGCTGGATTGCGAACATCCGCATCATCAGCATACCAATCAGGATCACCGATGGGACGGTGACCCAATACAGCTCGGCGGCAAGGGACCACCAAGCGGTGGCCCATAGGAAAACATAAGGAACAAAAGTCGTCAGCAGTTCAAACATCGAACGTGTGAACGACGGTTCACGATACTCTTTAAGAATAGGGACCCATTCCCGCGCCGGACGGCGCGGTTTCGCAGCAGCATTGCTCATTGGAAATACCTTTGGTCGCAATTCCTTGAGCGCGGACTTTGGCCCAGCCCGCCGCCATGATCAAGTAGTGGATTACTCCGCTGCGATGCCTGAAGGCTCCACCAGCGCCACCAAATCCATCATGATACGGTTCAGCTCGAAATCCTTGGGGGTGTAGACCTTGGCTACACCCATCGCACGCAGACGCTGCGCGTCATCCTCGGGGATGATCCCGCCGACAACGACTGGGATGTGTCCGAGGCCGGCAATATGCATTTTGCCCATCAAGTCCTCGATCAACGGAATGTGCGAGCCGGACAGGATTGAAAGGCCCACGACATGCGCCTCGTCTTTTACAGCGGCTTCGACGATTTCGTCGGGAGTCAGGCGGATACCCTCGTAGCTGATATCCATGCCGCAGTCGCGGGCGCGGGCAGCGATTTGCTCGGCCCCGTTGGAGTGACCGTCTAGGCCCGGCTTGCCAACGAGGAACTTCAAGCGGCGCCCCAGTTTGGTGGAAACAGCGTCCACACGTTCGCGAATTTCGTCTAACCCTTCGGTGCGGTTGGACGGGTTGCGCGACACGCCGGTTGGGCCGCGATATTGGCCAAAGGCTTGCCGGATCACATCGCCCCACTCGCCGGTCGTGGCGCCTGCCTTGGCGGCTTCAATCGTCGCTTCCATTATATTGGTTCCGTCCTGCGCAGCGGCACGGACCCTCGCCAGTGCGGCCTCAACCGCGCCTGAATCGCGAGATGCACGCCATGCCTCAAGCCGTGCAATCTGGTCGGCTTCGGCGTCTTTGTCGGCCACCATTATCGCCTCGTCGCCTGCGGTCAGTGGGCTTTCTTCGTGCTGCTGGAATTTGTTCACGCCAACCACGGTCGTCTCACCGGTCTCAATGCCGCCCAGGCGTTCAGCATTGGCCTCTACCAGCCGCGACTTCATGTATTCGATGGCCTCATTGGCGCCGCCCATGCTGTCGATGGTCGCCAGTTCGGCACGGGCGCCTTCTTTCAAGGCTTCAACCTTGCGGTCCACGGCAGGGTTGCCGTCGAACAGGTCATCATATTCCAACAAGTCGGTCTCAAACGCCATGATTTGCTGCATCCGAAGCGACCATTGTTGGTCCCAAGGGCGGGGCAGGCCAAGGGCCTCGTTCCACGCGGGCAATTGCACGGCACGCGCACGGGCGTTCTTGGACAGGGTCACGGCCAGCATTTCGATCAGGATGCGGTAGACGTTGTTTTCGGGCTGCTGCTCCGTCAGGCCAAGGGAGTTCACCTGAACGCCGTAGCGGAAGCGCCGGAATTTGGGGTCTTCGACGCCGTAGCGTTCGAGACAGATTTCGTCCCACAGGTCCACGAAGGCGCGCATTTTGCACATCTCGGTCACGAAGCGGATGCCTGCATTTACGAAGAACGAGATGCGGCCGACCATCTGCGGGAAGTCCTTGGCCGGCACCTTGCCCTTGAGGTCGTCCAGCACCGCTGTGGCGGTGGCAAGCGCGAAGGCCAGTTCCTGCTCTGGCGTCGCACCAGCTTCCTGCAGATGATATGAACAGACGTTCATCGGGTTCCATTTGGGCAGATGCTCGCGCGTATAGGCGGCGATGTCGGTGATCATGCGCAAGGATGGTTTGGGCGGGCAAATATAGGTGCCGCGCGACAGGTATTCCTTGATGATGTCGTTTTGCACTGTGCCTTGCAGCGCGGACACATCCGCACCTTGCTCCTCCGCCACCGCGATATAGAGAGCCAAAAGCCAAGGGGCCGTCGCATTGATTGTCATGGAGGTATTCATCTGGTCCAGCGGGATGTCGTTGAACAATGTCCGCATATCCCCGAGATGCGCCACTGGCACACCGACCTTGCCAACCTCACCCTTGGACAAGATATGATCGCTGTCATAACCGGTTTGAGTCGGTAGATCGAAAGCCACGGAAAGGCCCGTCTGACCCTTTGCCAAGTTTCCGCGGTACAGGGCGTTCGACGCTTTGGCGGTCGAGTGACCCGCGTAGGTGCGGAACAGCCAAGGGCGATCTTTTTGCGGCGTGTTGGGCAGGTCTGACATGGCGGCCTCGTTTGAATCGTGGTTGGTAATTTTCTTGCGCGTAGCGATTGATACGTGGAATTTTATACCACTGTCAATTCGCTGCAATGCAGAAATTTCGCGCACCCCTGCAGCTTCGCCACGCTTTTCATCTACCTCCGTCGCGATCTGTGGCATAAGTTCGGGAACTGGCCCTGTCTAGAAGAAGGAGCCGCAGTGTATGGGGCAGACGGAAATTATGTACGACATTAATTCAATTGTAATCGCGGTGCTGCTTTTAGTCGCAATGGGCGCCGCCATGAGACTGGGGCGGGTCGTAGGGAAGCGCGGTGCCGGACATCATACCGACGAAAGCAAGTCGCAAATCAGCGCCGTACAGGGTTCGCTTTTGGGCATGTTGGCGCTTTTGCTCGGCTTCACTTTTTCGCTGGCTTTGAGCCGTTTCGATGATCGTTCGCGGGCCGTGGTCGATGAAGCGAACGCAATTGGTACGGTGTGGCTTCGAACTGACCTGTTAAGCGAGCAGCGGCGGGGCGAGGCCAAGTCACTGTTGAGTCGCTACGGCCTGACGCGGTTCGAGGCTGGCCGCGTTCCTGCCAGCGAGCTAGAGCGCCGTGACGGCTTGGTACTGGCCGCTGAGGAGATTTTCGCGAAGATATGGGACATCGCAGGCGCCGAGGTGCAAGACGTCGGTGGTCCGGCAGCTGTCAGCTTTGCAACGTCTTTGAACGATATGATAGATTCTTTGGGCGCCCGCGACGCCGCGATCAAACGCCATGTGCCGGAACCCGTGTTATTTCTGATGTTTGCAACCTTTGTCTTGTTGGGGTGCATCCTTGGTTACAGCTCGGGGCTGACATCGGTGAAGGCGGGTTTTCCGATTTACGCGATGATGTTCCTGATTGTGGCGCTGGTCTTTGTTATCATTGATCTCGACAGGCCTCGCCGTGGCATTATTTCTGTCGATCAAGATCCTTTGCGAGTGGTGTCAGAGAGTATGATCCGTGCAGTAAATTGAAGGTGTCGTAATGTTCAACACCGTCGAACTGCCCGTATGGGCGCTGGTACTAATCGGGTTGCTGGCCGCAGTGACAGCAGCTTCGCATTTTCTATTTCCGTCCGTGCGGTGGTTTTTCCGGCGACGGGCAGAACGGGTCGTAGCGCGACTAAATTCCAAACTGGCGCGCCCGATCCAGCCGTTCAAACTGGCGCGGCGTCACGACATGATCCAGAACGTGTTGTATGACCCAGACGTCATCCGCGCGGTGAACGACTATGCTGATGAAATGGCCATTCCCGACAACGTGGCCTTTGAGACCGCGCAGCGATATGCCCGTGAGATTGTGCCGTCGTTCAGTGCGTCGGTCTATTTTGGGCTAGGGACGCGGCTTGCCAAATGGGTATCGCGCTCGCTTTATCGCGTGCGGGTGGTGAACCCACGCAGTGACGCGATGGCCGCAATCGATCCCGATGCAACTGTGGTTTTCATCATGAACCATCGGTCCAACATGGATTACGTCCTTGTGACCTATCTGGCCGCCCGTGAAAGCGCGTTGTCCTACGCCGTTGGAGAATGGGCGCGCGTCTGGCCCTTGCGCCCGCTCATCAAAATGATGGGCGGCTACTTCATTCGGCGTAGATCTCTGAATCCGCTCTACCGCAAGGTGCTTGCCCGCTATGTGCAGCTTTCAACCAAAGAAGGCGTGGCTCAGGCGGTTTTCCCCGAAGGTGGCTTGTCGCGCACTGGCGGGCTTGGTGCACCGAAACTTGGTTTGATCAGCTATATTATCGACGGCTTCGATCCGAAAGGCGCACGGGATGTCGTGTTCGTGCCGGTCGGGCTGAACTACGACCGTGTTTTGGAGGACCGCGTTCTTGTTGCCGCAGCTGGCGACAAATCCAAGCGCTTCAAATTCCGCATCAGCCATGTAACGCGCTATGTGGGGCGCCATCTTTGGCAACGCCTTACCGGCAAGTTTCATAGGTTGGGATTTGCGGCGGTGGCATTCGGGCGTCCCGTGTCATTGAAAGATTTTCTGGCCCAATCGGCTGATTCCGCAACGGAGCGTTTGGGCGCAGAGCTTATGGAGCGCGTGGGAATGGTTGTGCCAGTTCTGCCCGTGCCCTTGGTGTGCCGCCATCTGGAGGTTGCGGGCGGTAAGCTGGCCCTGTCCGAGCTTGAGGCGCGTTTTGCTGAAGACATCGCCGCATTCCGAGCCGCGCACCGAGAGGTGTGTCTTCCGTCGGCCCGCGACGGGGATCCGTTGATACGTGCGGTGAAAGAAGCCTTGCGCATGTTGGAAGTGCGTGGACTTGTGCGTTTGGTCTCTGGCGAGGTGCAGGTCACCGACAAGGCACCAGAAGTCATTTCTTACTACGCCGCGTCTTTGGCTCATTTCGTCGCGACATAAAATTACAAAAAAACCAACTTTCGGGTTGTATTGTTGCTTTTGCGTTTGTATCCCTTCTTTATTGGCGGTGCAGCATTTGATTCTGCGTCGCGGCACTGACTAAGATGGGGAGCGCCGGTAATGGCTCTAGATACGCAGGACAAACTGATGGACTACACCGCCGAGAAGAAAGACCTCTATGAGGTCGGAGAAATTCCACCATTGGGCCACGTGCCGACACAGATGTATGCGTGGGCGATCCGTCGCGAACGTCACGGCGAGCCAGAGCAGAGCTTCCTGCGCGAAGTCGTCGACGTCAAAAAGCCGGACAGCAACGAGGTTCTCGTGCTCGTGATGGCCGCTGGTGTAAACTATAATGGCGTGTGGGCAGGCCTTGGTGTTCCAATCAGCCCGTTCGACGTGCATGGCGAGCCCTATCACATCGCTGGCTCTGACGCGTCCGGCATCGTCTGGGCTGTGGGCGACAAAGTCACCCGCTGGAAGGTCGGCGACGAGGTGGTCATCCACTGCAACCAAGACGATGGTGATGACGAAGAATGCAACGGCGGCGATCCGATGTTCTCCACATCTCAGCGCATTTGGGGCTACGAAACGCCCGACGGCTCTTTCGCGTCCTTCACCACGGTGCAGTCGCAGCAGCTTATGCCGCGCCCGCAGCACTTGAGCTGGGAAGAGTCCGCTTGCTATACGCTCACCCTCGCAACTGCGTACCGGATGCTGTTCGGCCACCACCCGCATGAATTGAAGCCAGGCCAGAACGTGTTGATCTGGGGCGCATCGGGCGGTCTTGGTTCCTACGCGATCCAGTTGGCAAACACCGCTGGCGCGAACGCCATCGGCGTCATCTCCGATGAAGACAAGCGCGATTTCGTTATGGGCCTTGGCGCAAAAGGCGTCATCAACCGCAAGGACTTCAACTGCTGGGGTCAGATGCCGACAGTGAATTCCGAGGAATACAAAAAATGGTTCGGTGAAGTGCGCAAATTCGGCAAGGCCATCTGGGACATCACCGGCAAAGGCAACAATGTCGACATGGTGTTCGAGCACCCGGGCGAGGCCACAATGCCAGTGTCGGTGTTCGTGTGCAAAAAAGGCGGCATGGTCGTCATCTGTGCAGGCACCTCCGGGTTCAACCTGACGATGGACGCCCGCTACCTGTGGATGCACCAGAAGCGCGTCCAAGGCTCCCACTTCGCCCACCTCAAGCAAGCGTCGGCTGCGAACAAGCTGATGTGCGAACGCCGCCTCGACCCTTGCATGTCCGAAGTGTTCCCATGGGACGAGCTGCCTCAGGCCCACACCAAGATGCTGCGCAACGAGCACAAGCCTGGCAACATGGCAGTGCTGGTCACAGCACCGCGCACGGGCCTGACCACATTCGAAGATACGCTTGAGGCAACCCGTCAAGCCTAACGCGTTCTAAGACCATCCGGAAAGCTCGCGAATCGCAATGGTTCGCGGGCTTTTCTGTTTTCAGGACGTCAGTAGAATGGAAAAACAGACAGTTACATCAGCTGCCCTCGCTCTTTTTGAGGAGGAATAATTGGCGAATATTTTAGGCAAATATCCGCTGCTAGCCTTTTGTTAATGGTTGGTTAACCCCTTCAAGAGGATAGTGCTAATGAAGAATGACTGGATTATCGACGTTTTAATGGATCTCAAGAAATTCTCCGCCAAGAATAACTTCAATTATTTGGCCGAGCATCTTGATGACACGATCATGGTTGCATCAACCGAGCTCGCGTCGCCCGCTCCAGTGAGACGCCGTGTGGTAGGTGAGCGTGAACAAGCTGGTGGACATGCAGGAGGTGCTTTCACAGGCGAAAACGCTTGAGGAGGTCCAGAGATTTGTCGAAGGCCTACGCGATGTCTACGACTTGGAACACTTGGTCTACCATTCAGTAAACTGTGTAGGCGGGCAATATGCGGCGCTAACCTACAGCCAGGATTGGGTTGATCGGTATATCGAGAATGACTACGCCCGCATCGACCCCGTCATTCAGGGGTGCTACCAGCAGTTTCATCCAATCGATTGGAAAGCGCTCGATTGGTCTTCCAAATCGGCGCGCGCGCTTCTAGGGGAAGCAACAGAGGCAGGGCTTGGCAATCAGGGCTTTAGCGTTCCCATCCGCGGACCTAGTGGCCAGTTTGCCCTATTCACGATCAATCATAAGTGCAGTGACGATACTTGGTCCGCTTTCACAAACGAGCGGATTGAAGACTTGATCCTGATTTCCCATTACCTGAACGAAAAGGCGCTTCAGATTGAAGGGCGCCCGGACAGGGGGCCCATTCGTGCACTGTCGCCGCGCGAGAAAGACACCCTCACGCTGCTTGCGACAGGTGCCAACCGCGCCAATATAGCAGATGTGCTGAAGATTTCTGAAAGCACATTGAGGGTCTATATCGAGGGCGCGCGTTTCAAACTGGGCGCGTCCAACACCACCCATGCGGTTGCTTTGGCGCTGACTCACGGGCTGATCGTGGTGTAGTTTGTTGCGTCTTTTGAGTGAAAGGCGAGCGGCGCTCTGACGTGGAATTAACCGGATTGTAAGAACCACCATCCCAAAGCGGATGGAGTTCAACATGATCAGATATGCCTATGCCGACCAGCTTTCTGCCTGTCGAAAGTTACACCACACCATGCTTAAGGACAGGGCCGCCCAGTTCCATGACAGGCTGAAATGGGAGGTGTCCGTTGACGCAAACGGTTTCGAAACGGATCAATATGACGCGCTGAACCCGCTTTACGCCATTTGGGAAAACCCGGACGGAAGCCATGGTGGTTCCATGCGGTTTCTTCCGACAACCGGCGCAACTATGGTGAACGACTTCTTTTCCCATGTGACAGGCATACGTGTCACATCACCTCGCATTTGGGAAACAACGCGCTTTTGTGTGTCTCCCACCGCTCCAAATAGCGGACGGATTGCAGCGCTTTTGATGTTGGCGGGCGCGCAGATCGGGGTCGGCTTCGGCCTGACCCATGCCGTCGGCGTATTCGACACACGGATGATTCACATCTACCGTAAGCTCGGATGGCTACCAGAGATCCTTGGCACGGAGGGGCAGGGGCGCAAAATGATCAGTGCCGGGCTGTGGAAGTTCAGCCCGGAAAACCTGCCCCGAATGGCCGCAAAGGCAGGTGTCTCCCGCGAACTGTCTGCGCATTGGTTTCACCGCGCGTTCGGGCATCCGGCAACGGGGATTGCTGCCTGATCTCTCTGGCAAAGTCCTGGGCCGCAAGGTAGGGTCCGCCGCATGTCGAGAGCCCCTACCACCGTCACATTTTCCGAAGATCAGGCAGAGGCCTTTGACGCGATCACCGAGATGATGGCGAAGGCGGGCGTCGACCTAGTGGAAGGTCATACGACGCCGCTGAACGAGGCCAAAAGCCAAGTGATGGCCATCGTGGGCAAGGCCGGTTCTGGTAAGACCTTGCTGCTCGCGAAGATGGTCGAGGCTGTGCAGGAAGCGGGCGTTGACCTGATTTCCGGCGACTATGACGGCAAGCCGCGCAAAGACCGTCGCACCATTGCCGTGCTGGCGCCAACGAACAAAGCCGCGAGCGTTCTGCGCAACCGCGGCGTCCCTGCGACCACCATTCATCGGATACTTTATACGCCGATGTATGATCCTGAATACGAACGGATCGCAGACTGGCTTGCGGGGCAGGGAGACAAGCCCGAGATTGAGGGCCTGACCGAGATCGCACTTGAACGGGCCCGCTTGTTTTACGAGATCAACAAGTCCATTCCCGGCGCTTTGGCTGCTGCGGGGCTTAAAGGCTCTGACTTCATCCAAGGCTGGAAGAGGCGCGAAGACCCGCTTGATATCGGCTTCATCGATGAATCCTCGATGCTGGATGAAAAGCAATACGACGACCTGCGCGAGATTTTTCCGACCCTCGTGCTTTTTGGTGATCCGGCGCAGCTGGCCCCAGTCGGGCAGTCCGGTGCGATGGTGTTCGACACGCTGAAGGAAGGGCGCAAGCTGGAGCTGTCTCGCGTGCACCGGCAAACTCAGGACAACCCGATCCTTGACCTTGCCCACGCGCTGGCAGACCCCGACGTGAACTTCAGCCAATTCGAAACCCTCGTGCGCGAAGCCGCTGCGAAGGACGACCGCGTCGTCTATGCCGAGCGGGTCGAGGCCGATTTGATGGCCCGCTCCCCTGTCTTGGTCTGGCGCAACGCCACGCGCATCCGGTTGATCCAAGCCTTTCGCGGCGCTTACGGCGCAACGGTGGATACACTTCTTCCGGGCGAGCCGCTGATCTGCGACGGGATCGAGCTGCCGCTGAAACACCGAAAGAAGCGGATTGATCTAGAGGCGCGCGGCCTGATCAAGGGCGCGCAGGTGGTCTATATGGGGCCGGGCAACAAGCCGGGCTTCTCGCGCTTGCATGTCATCGGCGCAGAAGACCCGCAAGTCTCCGCTGCGTCCATTATCAAGATCGAGGCTCCGGGCGAGGAAGAACCATTTATACCCTTCGCGGCCCGAATGGGGGCGGCCTTCCTACATGGGGCAGCGGTGACGATCCACAAGGCGCAAGGTTCCCAATGGGACACGGTTCAGGTCTTCGCACCCGATCTCTATGCCGCCGCACGCGCAGGGCGCGAGGAGGCGGGCCAACCCTTGTGGAAACGGCTGGCATATGTGGCAATCACACGGGCGGAAAACAGACTGATGTGGGTGACCCGAAGCATGCTCGCCCGCCCGACCGGTGCCTTGCGCACCGACGATCTGCCCAAAGGCCCGTCTCGTCTGGAGCTCACAGCCCCAGAGACACAGGATTAGCCTTGTTTAGAAGCGGATGTAGCGGAACACGGCGGACGCAACCCAACCAGCGGCAATCGCAATAAACAAGGACAACAGGCCGTAGATTAGCGGCTTTTGGTGCGCCAGATCGTAAATCCAGCGCTCCAGCCCGACTTTGTTGACGTTAATCACGGTTTGGTAGTCATCCACGATTACACCGTCGCGCACCAAGAAAATGCGAGTGTTATACGGGCCTTCTACCAGATTGGCTGGCAGGTCGATGGTCGTCGAAAACAGCGTTTGATCATAGAGCTTCACCGTGCTGTCGAGCCGCTGATACAGATTGTTGGCGGTCCGAATGCGGATCAGAGCGTTGGTGAAATCCATCGAATTGGCGACCGTAGAGGGGGCGCCAACAGACCGGATTGCGCGCGGGATAGAGATTTTGTGGCGCAAGTCCTCGGTGCGGGTCATCACCTCGGTCAACACGCCGCTGGAGGCGACGGCATAAAAGCTTGGGGCCTTATCAACTTCGACAGCGCTGGTGTTGACCCAGATGCCAAGCCGCCGGGCCTTCTTTCGCACACTCACGGACTGCTCCGGGCCCGCGACCGTTATGATCACATCCAACGGCCCGTCCGCAATCGGGGACGTGCGTTTGACAGCGCCGTAGATCAGGATGTCGGAGCCGTCGAAATTCGCGGTGATCGCAACCTCGTCGCGCGACAGGCCCGCAACAACTTCCTCGGCGGCAAGCGGCATCGCGACAAGGCAAAACAGGAAGGCAAGGGCACGGATCATGAGTGCCCACCGCTTCCCAAGGTGAACAGCTCCGACGGCTCGATCAGCAGGTCCAGCGCCAGCTTGGCACAGACCGCGATAACTATCAAAGATAGCAAGATGCGCAGTTGCTCGGCCTTCAGCTTCACCCCGATACGCGTGCCAATTTGCGCTCCGACGACACCGCCGATAAGCAGTAGCACCGCGAGCGCCATGTCGACCGTGTAGTTCGTGGTCGCATGCAGAAGCGTCGTGAAGGCTGTGACGAAAATAATCTGAAAAAGCGAGGTGCCCACGACAACCTTGGTGGGCATTCCCAAGATGTAAATCATCGCAGGAACCATGACGAAGCCGCCGCCCACACCCATGATCGCCGCCAAAATGCCAACCAGCAGCCCGACGATGATCGGGGGGATGACAGAGATATACAGCCCCGAGGTGCGAAACTTCATCTTAAACGGAAGCGCGTGGACCAAGCCATGCTTCTTGCGCTCAGGCACAGCGGTCGGGTTTTTGGATCTGCGGATGGCGCGCAGGCTCTCGAAGAACATCAAGCTTCCGATGATGCCCAGAAACAGCACATAGCAAAGCTTCACAAGCAGGTCGACTTGGCCGATTTCGCGCAGCATGGCGAAGACCTGAACACCGATCGCCGCGCCGATAAGCCCGCCGACCAGCAGTACAAGCCCCATCTTCAGATCGACCGTGCGCCTTCGAAAATGTGCCAGCACGCCGGAAAAGGAAGACGCCACAATTTGGTTGGCCTCGGTCGCGACGGCCACAGCGGGTGGGATACCGATAAAGAACAACAGCGGCGTCATCAGGAACCCGCCGCCAACGCCGAACATGCCTGACAAAATGCCCACAATCCCACCCAGTCCCAGCAAGAGGAAGGCGTTGACCGAAACCTCGGCTATGGGAAGGTAGATCTGCATAAACGTTCCTTAGACCCCGCCAACTGGACTGAGCAAATCAAAAAGATAGATCCAGTTACAAAAACAAACTATTCGCTCTCCGTGACGTCGAATTCAGGGGTTGGACGTCCAACATCAACGCTCTTTAACGTAAGGCTCCCCCCCTGCACGCGGAGGAGTCGCTTTGCCAACGAAGCCCGCCAAGATCACCACAGTCAGAATATAGGGCAAAGCCTGCATGAATTGCGAGGGCAAGGTAACAACCCCAAGGTCCAGACTTGGGTAACGGTTGGAAATTGCCTCCAGCAAGCCAAACAGGAACGTCGCATAAAGTGCATACCAAGGCCGCCATTTGGCAAAGATCAGCGCCGCCAGCGCGATGTATCCGCGCCCGGCGGTCATCTCTTTGACGAAGCTGGCCCCAAGACCGGTTGCCAGATACGCTCCAGCCAACCCACAAAGCACACCACAAATCGCCACTGCGGCATAACGCAAGCCAACGACAGAAATCCCGGCCGTATCCACCGCCGCAGGGTTTTCACCGACGGCACGAAGACGCAGACCAAATCGGGTGCGGTACAGAATGTACCACGTTGCTGGCACGCAAAGCAGGGCGACATAGACAAGGAAGGTGTGGCCGGAAAGGACCTCCGCATAGAGCGGGCCAAGCACGGGCACACCGGACAGCGTTTCGGCGAGCGGCAGGTCAATCCCTTGGAAACGGGCGTCACCTTGCAGGGCGGGGGTCTGCCCGCCAAGTTTGAACCAGCTCAACCCGATCAGAACCGTCAGGCCGGAGGCAAGGAAGTTGATCGCGACGCCGGAGATCAGCTGGTTGCCACGGAAAGTTATCGACGCCAGCCCGTGGATGGCAGACAGCGCCAAAGACGCGGCAACACCCGCCAAAAGCCCAAGCCAGACAGAACCGGTGGAAAACGCTGTCGCCGCCGAGAAGAACGCAGCAATGAGCATTTTACCTTCAAGGCCAATGTCAAAAATGCCCGCGCGTTCGGAAAACAGTCCCGCGAGGCAGGCAAACAACAACGGCGTCGCAAGGCGCAACGCACTGTCGAGAATTTGGAGGACGGTCAGATAATCCATATCTTACACCTCCACTTTCTTGGGCCGCACCAGCACCTTGGCCACAAGCGAGCGCACCATATTGTCCAGCGCGCCAGTAAACAGGATGACCAGCGCCTGAATAACGATCACCAGTTCACGTGGGATCGACGTCCACAGGCCAAGCTCCGCGCCACCCTGATAAAGCGCACCAAACAGCAATGCCGCGAATAGAATTCCAATCGGGTGGGACCGCCCCATCAGCGCCACCGCGATCCCGATGAACCCCGCCCCTTCGACCGAGCCTAAGATCAGCCGTTCGGCCTCTCCCATCACGTTGTTGATCGCCATAAGACCGGCCAGAGCGCCCGAGATCATCATCGTAATGATGGTGATTTTCACAGGGTTGATCCCTGCATAAACAGCCGCTGGTTGCGACTTGCCGAAGGCACGCAACTGATAGCCAAGCCGCGTGCGCCAGATCAGGTAATAGACGAACACGCATGCCAGCAGGGCCACGATCAGCGTGACATTGGCAGGGGTGCCCTTTGCGAAAGGAATCCCGACGGCGTTCAACATGTCTCCTAAAGACGGAAGATGCGAAGGTTCAGGAAACTTGGCGGTGGCCGGATCCATCGACCCTTTCGGGCGCAACTGGTTGACCAACACGTAGTTCAACAATGAGGCTGCGATGAAGTTGAACATGATCGTGGTGATCACGATATGGCTGCCGCGTTTGGCTTGCAGATAGGCCGGTATCAACGCCCAAAGCGCCCCGAACAGCCCAGCGGCAAGGGAGGCCGCGACCAGTGCGATGCTCCAATGCGGCCACGGGATGAACAAGCAGACTATAGCGACGCCAAGCCCGCCAAGGGCGGCTTGACCCTCGCCGCCGATATTGAACAGCGACGCGTGGAATGCCACCGCAACAGCGAGCCCGGTGAAAATGAAGTTGGTGGCATAATACAACGTGTAGCCCCACCCATAGGTGGACCCGAGCGCGCCCGAAACCATCAGCTTCAACGCCTGCATCGGGTCATGACCCGTCACCAGAACCATCAGCATGGACAGCACAAACGCCATAATCAGTCCCACGAGGGGAACGACGATCAAGTCAGCCCATTTTGGCAATTGCTCCATCTCAGGCGTCCTCCCCAGTCATACCGGCCATCATCAGGCCCAGCTCTTTTTCGTCCGTGTTTGCGGGCAGGCGTTCGCCCATCAGCTTGCCGTCAAAGATCACTGCAATGCGGTCCGATAAGGATAGGATTTCCTCAAGCTCGACCGAGACCAACAGGATCGCTTTGCCCTTGTCGCGCAAGGCGACGATTTGCTGGTGAATAAACTCAATAGCGCCGATGTCGACGCCACGCGTGGGTTGGCCGATCAGCAGCAAATCGGGGTCGCGTTCGATCTCGCGGGCCAAAACGAGCTTCTGCTGGTTGCCGCCCGAGAAGCTTTTGGCCTCCAGATCGCAATTGGCAGGGCGCACGTCAAAGCGTTCGATCTTGCCCTCGGCATCCTGCCGGATTGCGGTGTTGTCCATCAAGATGCCTGATTGGTAAGCGTCGTCATCGTCATACCCGAAGGCGGTGTTTTCCCACGCCTTGAAATCCATGATCAGACCCTCGCGCTGCCGGTCTTCCGGCACATGGGCGATGCCACGCTTGCGGCGGGACCGCGCGTCGGAGAACTTACCAGTCAGGTCCAACTCCTGCCCATTCACGCGGATGGTGCCCGTGCCGTTTTCCATGCCGCCCAGAACTTCCAAAAGCTCTGACTGGCCGTTTCCGGCCACGCCAGCGATACCAAGGATTTCACCTGCACGCACCTCGAAGGAAATTCCTTTGATCCGCTCCACGCCCTTGCTGTCGATGACGCGAAGGTTCTCGACTTCCAGTACCTTCTTGCCGGGTTGGGCAGGGGTTTTATCAACCCTTAACAAAACCTTACGACCGACCATCAGTTCCGCCAGCTCCTGTGGGGAGGTCTCGGAGGTTTTCACCGTTGCAGTCATCTCTCCGCGCCGCATGACGGATACCGTGTCGGTAGCGTCCATGATCTCGCGGAGTTTGTGGGTGATCAGGATGATGGTTTTTCCTTCATCCTTCAGGCGGTGAAGAATGCGGAACAACTGGTCAGCTTCGGCGGGGGTCAACACCCCCGTCGGTTCGTCCAGAATTAGAATATCGGCTTGCCGATACAGCGCCTTGAGGATTTCGACCCGCTGCTGCATGCCCACGCCGATCTCCTCGATCAACGCATCTGGGTCGACGTTCAATTCATACTCGGCGGCCAGCTCGGTCAGCTCTTTGCGGGCCTTGCGCAAAGACGGCGCCAAAAGAGCGCCATCCTCGGCGCCCAGAATGACGTTTTCGAGCACAGTGAAATTCTCGACCAGCTTGAAATGCTGGAATACCATCCCGATGCCCGCGGCAATCGCGGCTTGGCTGTCAGGGATAGCGACCTTTTTGCCAGCGATGAAAATCTCGCCCTTATCGGCTTTGTAGAAGCCGTAAAGGATCGACATGAGCGTGGATTTTCCTGCTCCGTTCTCGCCGATGATCCCGTGGATCGTTCCGGGCATCACGCGAATGGAGATGTCCTTGTTGGCCTGCACAGGCCCGAAAGCCTTCGAGATGCCCTTTAGCTCAATCGCCGGTTCGCTCATGCCATGCCCCCAGAAAATAGCAAAGGGCCGCCCTCAAATGGGGCGGCCCCTCTGGTCAGTTTAGAATGTCAGGGACGGGCAGGTTTCGTCGGACATATAATCGTGCACTGTGATGTCGCCCGAGATGATCTTGGCCGCGACCGCATCAACGGTTGCTTTCAGATCGTCGGAGACGAGTTCGGCGTTGTTCTCGTCCATCGAGTAGCCGACACCTTCATTGGCCAAGCCCATGACATTGAAGCCAGTTTCCAGACCGGGGCCGTCTTTCATCGCGTTGTAAACAGCGTTGTCGACGCGCTTCATCATGGAGGTCAGAACTTTGCCCGGGTGCAGGTAGTTCTGGTTGCTGTCGACGCCGATGGACAGGATGCCCTCGTCAGCAGCCGTTTGCAAAACACCCAAACCGGTGCCGCCAGCAGCCGCGTACACAACGTCAGCGCCTTGGCTGATTTGCGCACGGGTCAGCTCGCCGCCTTTAACCGGATCGTTCCAAGCCGCGCCGGTGGTGCCGGTCATGTTGGAGATCACTTTGGTGTCAGGGTTCGCCGCTTTGGCGCCTTGGGCATAGCCACAGGCAAATTTGCGGATCAGCGGGATGTCCATGCCGCCGATGAAGCCGACAGTGTTGGTTTTGGAGGTCTGCGCCGCCATATAGCCCACAAGATAGGAGCCTTCATGCTCGTTGAAGACCACCGAACGCACGTTTGGTGCGTCAACGACCATGTCGATGATGACGAAAGAGGTGTCAGGGTAGTCTCCGGCGACTTCACCCAAAGCGTTGCCGAACGCAAAGCCAGCCATGACGATCGGGTTGGAACCGGCCTCAGCGAAGCGGCGCAGGGCTTGCTCGCGCTGAGCGTCGGATTGCAGCTCAACCTCGGCAAACTTGCCGCCGGTTTCTTCGGCCCAACGGGTCGCACCGTTGTAAGCAGCCTCGTTGAAGGATTTGTCGAACTTGCCACCCAGATCGAAGATGATCGCCGGATCGGCCAGCGCAGCGCCTGCGGACAGCGCGATGGTCGCTGCCGCGCCAAGGAATTTTTGCATGATGGTCATGATGGTCTCCCAGATGTTTTTGTTTTGCCCGAGGCCGTTACCCTCGGGAGCATAAAAGCAGTGATCGGGCGAGGCTCGCCCGCAGATCATCGCATATTAACGCCCTAGCGTGGGGGAGGGGTCAACCGATTCTTGTCAGGTTTCCGCGCAAATGGCGTGATTTCAGTCGCTTACCCAAGGTCATTGGTGATCAAGCAGGCAGCGCATCACCAAAGCATCCAGCCCCGACCCATCTGGACGCCTGTAATAGCCGCGCCTGCGGCCTGCGTCTTCAAACCCGCAGTTGTGATAGAGCGCGAGTGCAGCCGTGTTATCAGCAGCGACTTCGAGAAAGGCCACAGTCGCACCTTCGGCGTAGGCGCGACCTTTGAACTGATCAACGAGCCCACGTGCAGCGCCTTGTCGCCGTGCAACGGGATCAACCGCGAGGGTCAACAATTCCGCCTCGTCCGCGACGACACGGCCCAGCAGAAAGCCGTTCGGCGAGGTCAGAAGAAAAGCACTGTCTTCAAAGCTGGAAAACTCCGCCGCCGACCAAGGGCGCGGGGTCTCGAAGCATTTGGCATGAAGTTTGGCAAGATCGTCAGCAGTCATAGGATGACAGGGGCCGGGTCGCGGGGCGGGGCCGCGTCGGCGGGGCGCAGGTAAAGCGGGGCAGGGCGTGCGCCGTCGGTAGCGCGACGGGACGCAATAAATGCAATCGCGCGAACCGTATTACCCGCACTGCACATAACTGAAACCGCGCCCATCTGCGCCGCCAAGTCGTCGCTGTGATGCCCCACGATGCTATGGGTTCCCCGTGGGGAACGCTGGGCAACTTCGTCCTTTGGGCACAAGCACGGAGCGCCCAATGCCGCGCCACCCTTGGCAAAACTTTGTGTGTAAACATTGCCCTGTCGTGCGTCGATCAGGGCGAGCGTTTCACCGGACTGCGCAGGGCCAGATGCCATTGCCTCTAACGCGCTGACACCGATTGCCGGAATGCCAAGGGACAAAGCCAGACCCCGTGCCGCGCTAACGGAAATGCGGATACCAGTGAAATTGCCCGGTCCGATACCGACGCCAATTCGGTCAAGGTCGACCCACGTTTTGCCTGCCTGTGCCAAAAGCTCATCCAGCAAGGGCATAAGCCGCTCGGCCTGCCCTTTCTGCATCTCCTCAACCCGCGATCCGAGCAAGGTGTCGCCCAACAGCAAAGCGGCCGCGCAATGCGCGGCCGATGTGTCGAATGCCAATGTCAGTTGGTCAGCCATATTGGCAGCTTTAGGCCGCGACGGGGCGAACCTCAACCACTTCGGGGATGTAGTGGCGCAGCAGGTTCTCGATGCCCATCTTCAGCGTCAGGGTCGAGGACGGGCAACCGGCACACGCGCCTTGCATGTGCAGATAGACAACACCACGCTCGAACCCGTGGAACGTGATGTCGCCGCCGTCTTGCGCTACAGCAGGGCGCACACGGGTGTCGAGAAGCTCTTTGATTTGGTTCACAATCGCGCCGTCTTCGCCGGTGTGTTCGGCATGGCCGCCATTGCCTGCGCCGTCACCTTCAAGGGCGGGTTGGCCGGATTGGAAATGCTCCATCACCGCGCCAAGAATGGCAGGTTTGATGTGATCCCAATCCATTGCGTCGGCCTTGGTCACGGTCACGAAATCATTGCCAAGGAATACGCCTGTCACGCCATCTACCGCGAAAATACGATTGGCGAGGGGCGATTTTCCAGCAGTGTCCGCCGATGGGAAATCCGCGGTTCCCATTTCCAGAACGGTCTGTCCGGGAAGGAATTTCAACGTTGCTGGGTTAGGAGTGGATTCTGTCTGAATAAACATGACTGGGCCTCTTTTGTGCAGAGTCTAGATATGAGACTCCGCCGCCGCGAAGTCAATAGATTGGAATAATTCTAAAGTGGCTCGCCGCTGAGCCTAGCTCACAGCTTCAAGCTGCTCTTTCGTCATCTCACCGGGCACAATTGTCACCGGCATCGGCAAGGTGCCAGAGCGCCGGGTCAGTTCTGTCACAAGAGGGCCAGGGCCCTTGTTGCCTGTGCCCGCCCCAAGAACCAGCACGCCGACTTCGGGATCCTCTTTCACCTGAGCCAGAATTTCCGGCACAGCTTCGCCTTCTCGGATGACCAGTTCGGGATCAACGCCCTGCTTGTCGCGCATCCATTTGGCGAAGACTTCGAAATGCGCAATGATCCGGTCACGTGCCTCTTGGCGCATGATTTCGCCAACACCGACCCAGTGGTTGAACTCATCCGGAGGGATCACCGCCAGAATTTCGACCCCGCCGCCAGTGCGCGCCGCGCGCATGGCTGCGAAACGCATCGCATTCAGACATTCGCGGCTGTCATCAAGGACAACAAGAAACTTACGCATGGCCAAAGCCCTCCACGGGGCAGATCATGCTGCAACCGTCGATGTCGCGCAATAGCAGGTTTGGCCGCGCGGGGTGTCGACGTGAGGTCATTCAGACAGCGCCCAGTCCCAGTACATATCGCGGACCCGCTTGGTGACAGGGCCGGATTGATAGTGTGTTCCGTCAAACTCTTTGACCGGAGTCACTTTCATCATGTTGCCCGACAAGAACACCTCATCCGCCTCGCGGAAGTCCTGAAAACTCAGCACGGTTTCATGCACCTTTGTGCCGTCCTTGGCCAAGTTTGCAATGTGACGGGCGCGGGTGATGCCTGCAAGGAAAGTGCCATTGGCGATTGGCGTAAATATCTCGCCGTCGCGCACCATGAAGACGTTGGCGGTTGCGGTCTCGGCCACGTTGCCCAAAGCGTCCGCGACCAGCGCGTTGCCAAAGCCTTTCGAACGCGCCTCACTTAGCATTCGGGCGTTGTTCGGATAGAGGCAACCCGCCTTAGCGTTCACCACACTCGACGCCAAGGTCGGGCGACAGAACTGGGTGGTCGTGAGGGTTGTCGCCGCGCCAACAGGCGCCATTGGAATTTCCTCAAGACAGATGGCAAAGCCCGTCTGGTCGGGTTTTGGCACGATACCCAGCTCGTCGCCTGCAATAGCCCAATACATCGGGCGAATATAGACGGCGGCGGTCTTGGGATAGGCGGCAAGTCCCTCATGAACAAGCTCGACCATTTGATCTGCCGTATGGGTTGGCGTGATCATCAGTGCCGCGGCCGAGCGGTTCACCCGTTCGCAATGGGCGTGCAGATCGGGGGAGACGCCCTCGAAATAGCGCGCGCCGTCGAAAACGGAGGTCCCAAGCCACATAGCATGGTCCGCGGCGCGCATCACTGGCACGTCGCCCGCATGCCAAGTGCCGTTGAAATAGGTGCGGATGTTGATGCCGGTTGCCATAGTCGTCCTCCCTCAGATCAGCACCACGCTAGGCCGCGTTAGGTCAGGCGTCCAGACCTTTCTCGCCCTCTGCGATCAAGGCCTGCACATCGAGCGGGTCGCTGAACATGCGCAATGTGCCTTGGGCCTCGCGCGGCCAGTCGGCCTGCGCACGGTCGCGGTAAAGTTCGACCCCGTTGCCGTCAGGGTCTGACAGATAGACCGCCTCGCTGACGCCGTGATCCGCAGCGCCTTCCAAAGTGAGGCCCGCATCCAAAACGCGAATGATAGCCTGCCCAAGTGCTGCGCGGTCGGGGTAGACAAAGGCGCTGTGAAACAGACCCGGATGGCAGCGCGGCGCTGGGCCCGCGCCTTTGGAACGCCAAGTGTTCAGCCCCAGATGGTGGTGATACCCGCCAAAAGACATAAATGCGGACTGCGCATCGCGTTGCTGGATCTCAAGGCCGACAACATCGCGGTAGAACGCGATCGACCGCTCCAGATCAGAGACCTGAAGGTGCACATGCCCAAGCGACGGAGTGGATGTGTGAGACATAGGGATCTCCTTTCATCCACAAAGATAGCCATGCGGGCCTGCAATGATAGGCGCATCCACGCGCGGTTTCTGTGCGCCAAAAAGCAATGCCCCCGTCCACGGGGAGGGGACGGGGGCATATAGACAAAACCGCGCGTTTCTATCGGGACAGGATATGGGGGCAGCGCGGCCTATGCAGGCTGTATGGGCCGATTCTGAATCGACTTTGTGACACTGCCTTAGGCGACCAGCCCCACAATATCGTAGGTCTTGGCGAGGATTGGCGCGGTAATCTCGCGTGCGCGCTCCGCCCCGCGGCGCAAGATCTTGTCGATCTCGCTCTGATCCTGCATCAGCCGCGACATCTCGGACGAGATGGGGGACAGTTTGGAGACGGCCAGATCCGCCAGCATCGGCTTGAACTCCGAAAATTGCTTGCCGCCGACCTCTTCTAGCACCTGCTCAGGCGTCATATCGGCAAAGGCCGCATAGATGTTGATAAGGTTGCGGGCCTCGGGCCGCTCCGACAGACCTTCGATTTCGGAGGGCAGGGCGTCAGGATCGGTGCGGGCCTTGCGCAACTTGGATGCGATGGCGTCCGCGTCGTCTGTCAGGTTGATCCGGCTCATGTCGGACGGGTCCGACTTGGACATCTTCTTGGAGCCATCGCGCAAGGACATCACGCGGGTGGCCGCCCCCTCGATTACGGGTTCTGTGATCGGGAAGAAATCCACGCCATAGTCATGGTTGAACTTGGCCGCGATGTCGCGGGTCAGCTCCACATGCTGCTTCTGGTCTTCTCCAACCGGAACATGGGTTGCGTGATAGATCAAAATATCCGCGGCCATCAGTGCAGGGTAGGCGAACAGCCCGACCGAGGAGTTTTCGCGGTTTTTGCCTGCCTTGTCCTTGAACTGGGTCATGCGGTTCAACCACCCCATGCGGGCAACGGTGTTGAAAACCCACGCCAGTTGCGCGTGTTCCGGCACCTGAGATTGGTTGAACAGGATCGATTTTTCAGGATCCACGCCAGAGGCAATGAAGCCCGCGCACAATTCGCGGGTATTGCGCTTCAGCGTTTCGGGGTCTTGCCAGACAGTAATCGCGTGAAGATCCACCATGCAGTAGATCGTCTCGAAATTGCCCTCGTCTTGCATATCCGCAAAGCGTTTCAGCGCACCGAGGTAGTTGCCAAGGGTCAGGCCGCCGGATGGCTGGATGCCTGAGAACACTCGCGGTTGGAAGGCGGTGTCGGCCATGGTCTGTATCTCCGTCTGGATTTATGGGTCCCTGTCGCTTACCCATGGGCCAACAAGAGGTCAACCAGAGCAGGTCCCATGTACGACAAAAACGCAGACGCCTCCCCGTTTAACGCATTGCCGCCTGCGGTCATCGCATTGGCGGTCATCCTCGCGGGGGTCGAACTCATCTTCCAAGCAGGCGAAAGCGGCCTTGTCGGCGGGGCGCAAGCCGTCGGCTGGCGGCTGACATCGCTGGAGGATTACGCCTTCTTTGGTCCGATCTGGGACGCGATGGTCGAAAAGCGCTACTTCCCGATGGAGCATATGCAGCGCTTTGTGACCTATCCTTTTGTGCATGGCAGCTTTACCCACGCGGCCTTTGCCGTTGTGATCGTGCTGGCCATCGGCAAGGCCGTGGGCGAGATATTCTCGGCGCTGGCGTTCCTCGCGGTGTTCATGCTCAGCTCGATCTTCGGCGCGCTGATCTACGCGTTGGTGACCGAGACACAGCAGCCGTTGTTCGGGGCCTATCCCGGCGCATACGGGTTGATCGGGGCGTTTACGTTCCTGCTTTGGGTCAATCTGGCTGCCGTGGGCGCGAACTCCATGCGGGCCTTCACATTGATCGGCTTCCTGATGCTGTTCCAGTTGGTTTTCGGGCTGCTGTTCGGCGGCGGCTATGACTGGGTGGCCGATGTGGCGGGCTTCGTGGCGGGCTTCTTGCTGTCCTTTGTGCTGAGCCCCGGCGGGTGGGGCCACGTGCTGGCGAAGCTGCGCAAGCGCTAGCGTTTCAGGCTGCGTTTTAGATCGGCTGGGCGGAACGCGCCAAGTGCTTTGCCGATGACGCCATAGAAAGCGCCGCCTGACACGAGCAAGATCGTCAGCGCCAGATAGCGCCATGCCCCCATCTCGAATACCGGTGTCAGGAGCATATGTGCGCCGTAAAGGAACGCGCCCATCAGCACGGCCGCAGCGATGATGCGCGGCGCGCGGGTGCGGAAGCGTGCATCAAAGGTCGCGGCCTGACCGAAGTCCCGCGAGTAGCGCCACAACAGCCACGCCATTGCCCAGCCAGCCAACGAGGTCGCCAAGGCGGCGGCGAGATAGTCGAGCCAAGCCCAAAGCCCCACTGCTACTACCGCGTTGATTACCATGGCTGCGATGGCGAAATAAAACGGTCGTTTTGTGTCTTCGCGCGCGAAATAGAGCGGCTGGAATATCTTTTGCAAAACGAAGGCGGGCAGCCCCATTCCGTAGATCGCAACAGCCAGCGCAGTGGCTGCTGTGTCCTCCGCCGTGAAGCGGCCGCGTTCGAACAGCACCGAGATCATCGGCGAGGGGATGACCATCAGGGCCACGGCACATGGCACCGTCAAGGCAAGCGCCACCTCGCCCGCGCGGCTGAGCGCGTCTTGCCCCCCAGCAACGTCGTCGGCTTGCAGGCGACGCGAAAGCTCTGGCAGCAATACGACCCCAATGGCGATCGCAACCACTCCCAAGGGCAGCTGATACAGGCGGTCAGCGTAATTCACCCAGGCTATCGCGCCTTCGGTCCAGCTTGCCACGTTGCGGCCTACCAGCAGGTTCACTTGCACCACACCACCCGCCAAAGCGGCAGGGGCGGCGATGATAGCGAGGCGTTTAAGCTCTGGCGTAAGACGTGGGCGGCGCGGAACAAGGCGGTAGCCAGCGCGAGCGGCAGCCCACCACACCAGCGCAAGCTGTGCGATGCCCGCAACAGGGACGGTCCACGCGAGGGTCAAGCCAATGTCGGCACCCGACAGCCACGCAACGCTGAGCGCCACAATGAACAAGACGTTGAGCAAGACCGGTGCGGCTGCGGCGGCGACAAACCGGCCCGTGGCATTCAAGACACCCGAAAGCAGCGCTGCGAGCGAAATGAACAAGATGTAGGGGAACGCGATGCGGCCAAACAAGGTTGCCAATTCGAACCGTTCATCCGCGATGAAGCCTGATGCCATCAGCAAAACCAGGCCCGGCATGAAGATTTGCGCGATCACCGTAAAGATAATCAGCAGCGTTCCCAAGCCGGTGAAGGCGTCACGCGCAAAGGTGAGCGGCTCGTCGCCCGATTCCACCTTTTTGGAGAACATCGGCACAAACGCCATGTTGAACGCGCCCTCAGCAAAGAAACGGCGGAACATGTTGGGAAGTGAGAAAGCGATCAAAAACGCTTCGGCCACGGGGCCGGCCCCAAGGAAGCCCGCGATCAGCACATCGCGCACAAAGCCCAAGATGCGCGACAACAGGGTCCATAGCCCGACAGTCGCAAAGCCGCGCAAAAGTCGGTTGGGCTGGCTCATGCGCGTGACCGCTCGGTGCCACGGGTGATGGCGTCGCGCAGTTTGCGCTCGATCGAGTATTGTTTGGACGCCGAATGGAATTTCAGCCCGAACATGTCTTTCACATAGAAGGTATCCACGACCTGCGCGCCATAGGTCGCAATCACCGCCGAGGCGATCTGGATATTGGCCTCCGACAGGGTGCGGCTGAGGTCATACAGCAGCCCCGGGCGGTCGCGGGTGTCGACCTCGATGATCGTGTAGATTTCGGAGCCCTCGTTGTCGAACGTCACCGATGTCGGCACAACGAAGGGCCGCTCGCGCTTTTTGATCTTGTCGCGCGGGGCCAGAGCTTCGCGGGCCAAAACTTCACCCATCAGGGTTTTGTGGATCATTGTCTTAAGGCGCGGCAGGCGGCCTATGTCATAGGGGTGTCCGTCCCCGTCCTGAATCCAAAATGCGGCCGTCGCAAAACCGTCTTTGCTGGTATAGGTCCGTGCGTCCACGACATTGGCCCCGACCAATGCCAAGGCCCCGCACATGCGCGCAAAGATGCCCGGGTGGTCGGCCATGGCAAAGCACGCGCGGGTGGCGTCGCGATCTTCGTCAGGGGTCAGTTCGATCCGAATTTCATCGGTCGGGATGTCGAGCAGCAGCTTGGCAAAATCCACATGGGCGGTGACGTGCAGCCCCTGCCAGTAAGGCGGGTAATGGCGCGCGATCTCACGGTTGAGGTCCTTTTTATCCCAATCCGGCAAAGCGGTGCGCAGGTTCTTTTTGGCTTCGGAGCCGCGTTCCTCGCGGTTGAGCGCCTCCATACCTTCCTGAAGGCCACGTTTGGTCTGCCGGTAGAGCGCGCGGATCAGCGACGCCTTCCAGTTGTTCCAGACGTCCGGCCCAACACCGCGGATGTCACACACGGTAAGCACGCAAAGCAGGTCCAACCGCTTCACGGTTTTGACGGCTTTAGCAAAGTCCCGAACAGTGCGCGGGTCAGCGATGTCGCGCTTTTGCGCCATGTCGGACATTAAAAGATGATAGCGCACCAGCCATTCGACGGTTTCGCATTCATCTTTGTTCAACCCAAGGCGCGGCGCGATATAGCGCGCCATTTTTGCGCCAAGAATCGCGTGATCCTCGTCGCGTCCTTTGCCGATGTCATGCAACAGCAGAGCCACATAAAGCACCTTGCGGTTCACACCGCGCTTTAGAATTCCGGAAGCGACAGGCAACTCTTCGATCAACTCTTCACGCTCGATCTGCGCAAGGTGGGAGATCGTCTGAATCGTGTGCTCGTCGACCGTATAGGAGTGATACATATTGAACTGCATCATCGCGACGATGGTCTGAAAATCGGGGATGAAAGCCCCGAGTGCGCCCAACTCGTTCATGCGGCGCAAAGCACGTTCTGGGTTGCCGTGTTTCAACAGCGTCCCAAGGAAAATGCGTGCGGCGTCCTTGTTGCCCTCCAGCCCACGGATCGCATCCAGATTGGCCGCAATCAGCCGCATCATGTCTGGGTGGATGAGGTAACCGGTGCGCAGTGCCTCCTCGAACACTTGCAATAGGTTCAGCGGGTCTTTGAGAAAGCTGCGCTTGTTGGCAACGTCGATGCGGTTCTGGCGCAGCTTGTAGCCCGGCTTGAGACGTTTGCGGCGCGCGTTGCGCAGGAAGCCGATGATTGCAGGCTCTTGCTTGACGTGGCGGGCTTCCAGATCGGTCAGCAGGATGCGGGTCAATTCGCCCACACGGGTGGCGTGACGGAAGTAATCCTGCATGAAATGCTCGACCGCGCGACGCCCCCCCTTGTCCTCGTAGCCCATGCGGTCCGCCACCTCGACCTGTAGGTCGAAGGTCAGTTGCTCCGTCGCGCGGTTGGCAATCAGGTGCATATGCGCGCGGGTGGCCCACAAGAAGCGGTCGGCGAGGCGAAAATTGTCCAACTCGTCCTGTGTGAACACTTTGAGTTCAACCAGCGCGTCGACGGTTTTGACCCGTTTCACGTATTTGGCGATCCAGTAAAGCGATTGCAGGTCGCGTAGGCCGCCCTTGCCCTCTTTGACATTGGGCTCAACGATATAGCGCTGGCCGCCATGCTTTTTCAGCCGCTCGGCGCGTTCTTCAAGTTTGGCCTCGACAAACTCGGCGCCTGTTTTCTTGAACAGCTTTTGCCACAACTGGGCGTCTAGCTCTTCGGCCAAAGGCGCGTGGCCGTCCACCAAACGGTGTTCCAGAAGGGCGGTGCGGATGGTAAAATCCTCACGCGCAAGCCGCAAACAGTCCTTCACTGTGCGCGAGGCATGGCCCACCTTCAGCTTCAAATCCCAAAGGATGTAGAGCATGGATTCGATCACGCTCTCGGCCCAAGGTGTGATTTTGTATGGCGTCAGAAACAGCAGATCGACATCGGAAAATGGGGCCATTTCCCCACGCCCATAGCCGCCCACAGCCAGCACCGACAGCCGCTCGGACTCGGTGGGGTTGGAAATCGGATGCAGGTGTTTTTGCGCGATATAGAACGCAGCGCGCACCAGCCCATCCGTCAAATAGGTGTAAGATCGGCACAGGCGTCGCGCCGCCAGTGGCTCCTTCTCAAAGGCAACGGCAATCTTTGCACGCCCCGCAGTTTGAGCTTTGGCCAACGCGCCGACTGTTGCCTTGCGCAGGTCTTTCGCGTCGCTGCAGGAGGCCGCGCATGCGTCAAGCTCCGCCAGTAGGGCTTCGCTGTCCAGAAGGTCATGCGCGGGGCAAATCAGATCGCCCCGCGCAGTCGGTGTAATTTCGGATTGGGACGGCTCAGAAGCCGCCGAAGCCGAAGGATTTTGGTGCGGGATCAATAATCTGGACCTGATTGTTCGTCACTTGGGCAACCGCCATAGCACGTTGGTTCGAGCCATCGGGTTTGAACCGGAATACCCCGTTCACGCCCTTGAAGCCAGAGGATTGCGTGAGGTTGCCTTTGGTCATAGCCAGCTTCTTGGATGCCAAGGCGCCGATCGCCGCGATCCCGTCATAGGCAAGACCTGCCAACGGGTGCGGCGCGTCTCCATAGGTGCTGCGGTAGCGGCTGTTGAACTGCGCCACCGGACCGGGGTCGGGCAATGCGAACCAGCCACCCTGCACACCCGGCAGGGACAGGGTTTGCGCTGGGACGTCCCAACGCGTCAGACCGATATACTTGGTGACCGCTGGGCTGACGCCTTTCTCGGGCAACAACTGCGCCAGAAGCGGCAGGGCACCGGTGCTGTCGGATGTCAGCATGACCGCAGTCGCGCCGGAATCTTTGATGGTCTGCGCGATGCCCGGAACCGCAGCGACGATCCCCTGCTCGCTAAACTCAAACGACCCGTCGCCAACGATCTTCACATTCGTGCCAGAGGTTGCTTTGACGATTGCAGAGCGCGCGATTTGACCGACGGGTGTGCGCGGGTAGACCACGACGACACGGCTGCGGCCTTGGGCGCTGGCATAACTCATCAGGCGGGACGCGATATTGTCATAGGTGTTGCCGATCACGAACAGATTGCCACCCGCGATGGACGTGTTGTTGGAGAAGGACAGAAGGTTCACTTTCGATCCGGAAACTGCGACAGCAGCAGCGTTTGCCGCGTCAGAGCGCAATGGCCCCAAGATAATGTCGGCCCCCGCAGCCACAGCTTGAGTGGCCATGGACGCGGCAGTTCCTGCCTGACCGGCAGTTCTATAGACGGTCAGATTAACCTTACCGGCACCCAGATCGGCGATGGCCAGACGGGCCGCGTTTTCAAGCGCACGAGCAAGACCGTCATCGCCCGGCGAGGCAGAGCCATACGGAACCAGAAGGGCAACATTTACAGCGCCTCCGTCGGATTTTGCGCCACTTGCGCCGCCACCAACTTGGCTCAGGTCGACATCACAGGCCGAAAGCGCAGCGGCAGCCGCAATCGCCAGAACGGCGCGCACGCCCTTGCGGGCGCTTCCCAAAAGGTTGAACATGTTAATCACTCCATAAGTCCCCACCAAATGGCCGCCGGCACAGCCACACTTGTGGCAAACTGAATACGAGGTATGGAGTGTCAAGTAAACGTGAAGACGAAGGGCAGGGCATATGACGGCTGCAAATCGCGTAAATCTGGCGTCAGGCCTTTATTTCATAGCCACACCCATTGGGACGGCCCGTGACATCACGTTGCGCGCGCTGGATATTCTGGCCTCGGCGGATGTTTTGGCAGCCGAAGACACCCGCACATTGCGCAGATTGATGGACATTCATGGAATCGCTTTGGATGGCCGCCCCATGGTTGCGTATCACGATCACAATGGGGCCTCGGCCAGACCAAAGCTGCTAAAAGCACTGTCCGAAGGCAAGTCGGTTGCCTATGCGTCGGAGGCTGGAACGCCCTTGGTGGCTGATCCGGGCTATCAGCTGGGGCGGGCCGTGACTGAAGCAGGCTACATGGTCACCGCGGCCCCCGGCCCGTCTGCCGTGTTGGCGGCACTTTCGGTGAGTGGCCTTGCGACGGATGCGTTCTTCTTCGCCGGCTTCGCACCCACTTCCAAAGGTCAGCGACAAAGCTTTCTGCGCTCTTTGGCGGATGTGCCGGGCACCTTGGTGTTCTACGAAAGCCCGAAACGCGTTCATAAAATGTTAGCGGATCTGGTCGAAGTTTACGGCGAGGCCCGCGAGGCGGTGGTTGCCCGCGAGCTGACCAAGAAGTTCGAAGAGGTCCGGCGCGGCACCTTGGCGGGCCTTGTCTCGGAGCTAGACGGGGTAACCCTGAAAGGCGAAGTCGTCGTTCTGGTCGCCCGTGGCGAAACAAGTGCCTTTGATGAAAAGGACACCGACATCTTACTGAAAGAGGCGATGTCGGCGGGGTCGTTGAAGGATGCAGTGGCGCAGGTTGTTGCCACAACCGGTCAGCCGCGCAGGCTGGTCTATCAGGCCGCTTTGCGGCTGGAGAAAGAAGGAAAGTAGCCATGTCACGAACCGAGCGTGGCCGAACAGGGTATCACGCAGGGATCGAGGCGGAGCGCAGTGTCGCGCGGGACTACCTGCGGCGCGGCTACACTTTTGCGGCACATCGATTTCGGGGATGCGGCGGGGAGATTGACCTTGTTCTACGCTCTGGCAGTCAGGTGGTCTTTGTGGAGGTCAAGCAAAGCCGCTCTCATGCGCGGGCGGCGGAACGCTTGGGGCCGCACCAAATGGCCCGGCTGATTGAAACCGCGCGCGAGTTCGTCGCAAATGAGCCGCATGGACAGGATACCGACATGCGGTTCGACGTGGCTTTGGTGGATGGCGTGGGTCGGGTCAGGGTGATTGAAAACGCACTGGACCCTTGATTGGTGCAGCAGTTGAGCGCGCCTGTTCGCAGATAATGGATTGAAAGCCAGACGCACCTGCCGCATTTAGCACATGCGGGGCCGATAATTGGCCCAAAACCATGGAAGGACAGCGCATGGGCCTGAAGGTCGCCATTCAAATGGACCCGATCGACAGCATCAACATTGATGCGGATTCGAGCTTTCGGATTGCCGAAGAAGCCCAAGCCCGCGGGCACGAGCTGTTTTTCTACACCCCCGACGCCTTGTCCTTCGAGGAGGGTGAGGTTTATGCCATCGGCTGGCCGTTGACCGTTCGACGAGTCAAGGGCGACCACTTCGAGTTGGGCGAACGCCAGAGAATCAATCTGGCCGACTGGGACGTCGTCTGGCTGCGTCAGGACCCCCCGTTTGACATGGGCTATATCACCACCACGCATATTCTCGACCGCATCCACCCCGACACTTTGGTGGTCAACGACCCGACTTGGGTGCGCAACTGGCCCGAAAAGCTGAAGGTTCTGGATTACCCCGATCTGACCCCGCCGACTGCCATTGCACGGAATCTAGAGACGCTGAAGGCGTTCAAGGAGCGCCACGGGGACGTAATCCTGAAGCCGCTCTACGGCAACGGCGGCGCGGGCGTGTTTCGCTTGACGCCTGAAGACCGCAACCTGAATTCGTTGCACGAGCTGTTCTCGGGCATCAACCGCGAGCCGTTGATCATGCAGAAATTTCTGCCCGATGTGGCCAAAGGCGACAAACGGATCATCCTCATCGACGGGGAGCCTGTCGGCGCCATCAATCGCGTTCCTGCCAAGGGCGAGACCCGCTCGAACATGCATGTGGGGGGACGACCTGAAAAGATCGGCCTGACAGACCGCGACCGCGAAATTTGCGAGCGCATTGGGGCGGATCTTAAAAACCACGGGCAGGTTTTTGTTGGCATTGATGTCATCGGCGGTTGGTTGACCGAGATTAACGTCACTTCTCCCACAGGTATTCAGGAACTGGAGCGCTTTGACGGCGTGAACATCACCGCGAAGATCTGGGAAGTGATCGAAGCCAAACGCGTCTGATCAATAGGCCACACGGTAGCTGACGGCCTCAGCCACATGGGGGGCACGGACGTCGTGGCTTCCCTCCAGATCGGCGATCGTACGGGCCACGCGCAACACGCGGTGGTAGCTGCGGGCCGACAGACGGTAATGCTCCGCCGCGCGTGTCAAAAGGGCCGCGCCCTCGTGGTCGGGCGTGGCGATCTCCTTGAGAAGTTCGCCCTCCGCATCCGCATTGACCCGCACACCAGCATGATCCGCAAAACGCGCACGCTGCACCTCCCGTGCAGCATCAACCCGCGCGGACACTTGGGCGGAGCTGTCGCCCGTGGCAGGCAGATCCAGATCGGTAAAGGCCACCGGTGGGACGTCCAAACGCAGATCGAACCGGTCCATCAGGGGGCCGGAGATGCGCCCCATATAGTCTTCCCCGCAATTTGGCGCACGGGAACAGGCTTGCGCTGCATCCGTCATATAGCCGCATTTGCAGGGATTTGCGGCGGCAACCAGCATGAACTTGCAGGGGTATCGCACGTGCGCATTGGCGCGCGCGACGACCACATCACCGGTCTCGATTGGTTGGCGCAGGGTTTCCAGCACGGCGCGGGGATATTCGGGGAACTCGTCCATGAACAGAACGCCGTTATGCGCCAGCGAGATTTCCCCAGGTTTCGCCCCGCGCCCGCCGCCAACAATCGCCGCCATGGACGCCGTGTGATGAGGAGTTCTGAACGGGCGTTCACGAGAAATGCCGCCGTCTTCCAATAGCCCCGCGAGGGAGTGGATCATCGAGGTTTCCAACGCCTCTTCCGGTGATAGCGGGGGCAAAATTCCCGGCAATCGGGCGGCTAGCATAGATTTGCCTGACCCGGGCGTTCCGACCAATAAAAGGTGGTGACGCCCCGCCGCCGCAATTTCCAACGCCCGTTTGGCGCGTTCCTGACCCTTCACATCGCGCAAGTCTTTGGCATGGTCGGGGCGGCGCACCTCGCCTGGGCTGGCGACGGGAAGGGGTTTCTGGCCAGTGTAATGCTGGACGACATCCAACAAGGACGCCGCACCAAAGACACGCGCAGCATCGACCCAAGCAGCCTCCGCCCCGCACTGCTCAGGACAAAGCAGGCTGCAATCTTGTTCCGCCGCAGTCAGGGCCGCAGGAAGCGCGCCGATCACTGGCACCAATGAGCCATCCAAAGACAACTCCCCCAAAGCGACGGTGTTTTGCACGTCTTCAGTGGGTAAGATATCAAGCGCGGCGAGCAGGGCTATCGCGATGGGCAAGTCGAAATGCGACCCTTCTTTGGGCATGTCCGCGGGCGATAGATTGACGGTGACGCGTTTGGACGGCATCGCGATGGACATAGCCGTCAATGCCGCGCGCACCCTATCGCGGGCCTCGCTGACCGCTTTGTCCGCCAACCCCACGATGGAAAAGGACGGCAGCCCGGCGGTCACAGCGCATTGCACCTCGACCAGCCGGGCCTCGATCCCTTCAAAGGCGACCGTATATGTGCGCGTGACCAAAACTGCCCTCGTGACTGACCCTTAGGGCCACCCTTGCGCAGCTTTGGTTAATGCGAGGTTTACTCAGTCAGGGCCGGGCCATTTGCCTGCCGCGTAAGGCAGGTCGTAGGTGGATTGCGGTGCGTCCTGAAGTCCGCGACGGCGCCAGTCGAGGAAGGTCGGATCCGAGATCGTCGCAACGATATAGGGTTTTGACGCTTCGCTGACAGGAAGCCCGTAACCGGCCATCCGCGCGGCGACTGGTGCGAAAAACGCGTCGGCAATCGAGTATGCCCCGAACAGCCAAGGGCCTTCGGTGGCAAGATCACGCGCCGCCGCCCAAAGCATGTCGATTCTGGCAACATCTGCCGCAACCTCGTCAGAGACCGGAAAATCGACAAAGCTCTGGCGCAGGTTCATCGGGCACGCAGAGCGCAAGGCGCCGTAGCCGCTGTGCATCTCCGCGACCATGCCGCGCGCCAGAGCCCGCGCCGAAGTATCGGCAGGCCAATAGCCCTTTTCGGGATGCCGCTCGGCCAGCGTTTCGGCCATAGCGAGGCTGTCCATGACAATTGCACCTTCCGGCAATCGCATCACCGGCACCGTCCGCGCGGGGGCGAACGGTTTCAGGTCTTCCTGAAACTGGGGAATATAAAACCGCGTGTCATGCACGGTCACGTCGAGGCCGAACTTCGCGAACAAAAGCCAACCACGGAGCGACCAACTGGAATAAGAGCGGTCGCCGATAAGAAGATCATACGTCATGAAGACTACGTTATCGCGAGATGCCGTTGATCTGAAATAAGGAATTGTGGGTCTGACCCATCAAGGTTGATGATTTATCACCTCGACCCGCCAACCGTCTTGGCTGATGTCGATGCGGGTGACAGAGAGCGGTTCAATCTGATGCGACATGGCCTGATAGGCAGTCACACCAAGTGCGCGTTGAAGCTGCGACATGATCACGCCCATATGGGCGACAATCACAACATCATCGTGACGGCTCCGGTGCAGCGCATCGACTTTAGGGGTCAAACGGGCGTGAAGCTCGTTCCAGCTTTCTCCCTCGGGCGGCTTCACGTCGCCGGGCGTTTCCCAATAGGCGCGCGACAGGTCCGGATGCATTTCGTCGACGGCTGAAAAATGCAGCCCGTCCCACACCCCGAAATCCAACTCCCTGAAGTCGGGATCGTGGGGCAGGCGTATCCGCCCTGTCTCGATCACGTCCGCAGTGTGACGTGCGCGTTGAAGGTCAGACGAGACAAGCGCCGCACCCGAAGGCAGGTAGTCGTGCAAACGCGCCAGTTTGCCTGTGTCAGACAGATCAGCAGGAACATCCCGCCAGCCGGTGAAGGCTTTCTCATGGGTTGGCCCATGGCGCACCCACCAAAGGCGCGTGGATTTCACGACAGCCCCTCGGGCAACTGGCCTTTTAGCACAAGTGGAAGGCCCGCGATAACCTGCACGACAAGATCAGCGTCGCGCGCCATTTGTTGGTTCAACTTGCCTTGCGCCTCGCGAAAACGGCGCGACATGGCGTGTTCGGGCACAATGCCTTGGCCCACTTCGTTTGTGACAACAACGACGGAAGCCGCGCAACGGGCGAGTGCGAAAACGAGATCGTCACTGGCTTCGGTCAGGTCGGCTTCCGCCAGAAGCTGGTTGGTCAGCCAGAGCGTGGCGCAATCCAGCAAGATGACATGATCGACGGTCGCTTGTTGCAGGATCGGTCCAAGGGCCAGCGGCTCTTCGATTGTGATCCAGCCGTCCGCAGCCCGGGATTTTTGGTGCAGGTCGATCTTGTCGCGCATCTCGGAATCGAAGGCCTGGGCTGTCGCAATGTAGGTTTTCTGCGCTTCTTTGGCCGTGCGGAGTATCGCCTGTTCAGCAAAAGTTGATTTCCCAGATGCCGCGCCACCAAGCACCATGGTCATGGAGGGAAGTCCTGTCATCCAATTTTCCTCCGGCTTGTTTTGATCCGTTTTCGTTCTCTGCGCGTATTCATCACAAAAGGCGGCACAAGAGCCAAGCCAAAACCGATTGATGGGGGAAAGACTTATGGCACTAGACGCAAGACCTTCGGACAATACCCTTTCGCGAACCGCGATGAAGGCAGAATTGCTGGACGCCGAAACAGAACTGCGACTCGCCTATGCGTGGCGGGACGAACGTGACGAAGCAGCTCTGCACAGGCTGATCACAGCTTACATGCGCCTCGCGATTTCGATGGCTTCCAAATTCCGCCGCTACGGCGCGCCGATGAATGACCTGATCCAAGAGGCCGGCCTCGGGCTTATGAAAGCCGCCGACAAGTTCGATCCCGATCGCGGCGTGCGCTTCTCGACCTACGCGGTGTGGTGGATCAAAGCCTCTATCCAAGACTATGTAATGCGCAACTGGTCGATGGTTCGGACCGGCTCAACCTCCTCCCAGAAATCCCTTTTCTTCAACATGCGTCGGGTGCAGGCCCGTCTGGAGCGCGAGGCCGCCGCGCGCGGCGAGCCGATCGACAAGCACCAACTGCGCCAGATGATTTCCACCGAGGTAGGCGTGCCGCTCCACGATGTGGAGATGATGGAAGGGCGCTTGTCAGGCTCCGACTTTTCGCTGAATGCAACGCAATCCACCGAAGATGAGGGCCGCGAATGGATCGACGCGCTCGAAGATGACGGTCCGCAAGCGGCTGAAACGGTTGAGCATTCCCACGACACCGACACGTTGCGCGGGTGGCTCGTGGACGCTATGACAGCGTTGAATGAACGAGAGCAATTTATCGTCCGAGAACGCAAGCTTCTGGATCAACCACGAACCCTCGAAAGCCTTGGCAACGAATTAGGCCTTTCAAAAGAGAGGGTTCGCCAACTGGAGGCCGCAGCCTTTGCCAAGATGCGAAAATCTCTCGAAACGCAAAGCAAGGAAGTCCGGCATTTCCTGGCTCACTAGAGCTGCTGCAGTTTTCGCGTTCAGTTTTCAGGCAAACGCCGAGGTCCTGACGACCTCGGCGTTTGAGGTTCTGGGTGGCGCTGATGTTGTCATCGTCGGAGAGTTGCACGACAACCCCATACACCACGCCAACCAAGCGGAGATTGCCCGCGCAATTTACCCTTCGGCGCTGGTTTTCGAGATGCTCGATGCGCAGCAGGCGAAAGCTGGGCAATCCGCTGACCGCAGCGTTCTGGCGGAACTGGACAAGGCGCTGGGGTGGTCCAGCAAGGGTGGTTGGCCGTCTTTCCAGATGTATTTCCCGATTTTCGCCGCCGCCCCACAGGCGCAGATATATGGTGCTGCGCTGTCGCGCCACGCCGTGCGCTCTGCGGTCGAAGACGGAGCGGCCTCACAGTTTGATGGGCCTGCATCCTATGGCTTGAAAACCGCGCTGCCCGAGGCAGAGCAAGCCGACCGCGAGGCACTGCAAGCCACGGCACATTGCGATGCGCTGCCCTCAGACATATTGCCCGGCATGGTCGAGGCGCAGCGCCTTCGCGATGCAAGTTTCGCCCGCGTCACCCTTCAGGCGCTGGAGGAAACAGGTGGGCCGGTTCTGGTCATTACCGGCAACGGCCACGCGCGCACCGATTGGGGGATGCCCGCCTACCTGCGCCGCGTTGCGCCAGAAGCGCAGGTGATCGCAGTGGGTCAACTGGTCGAGTCCGAGATCGCACCGCCCTATGATCGCTGGATCATGACCGGAGCTTTCAACGCCGGAAAGGGCGACCCTTGCGCTGCGTTTTCAAGCAACTGATTGCCCCCTGCGCCGTGCTGTCCTAACACTTGTGACGAAGAAAGCGGGGTGCAACATGCTTGCAGGAAAACGGATACTTCTGATCGTCGGCGGCGGCATCGCCGCATTCAAGTCGCTGGACCTGATCCGACGGCTGCGCGAGCGCGGCGCGACCGTGGTGCCTGTTCTGACCAATGCAGCGGAAGAGTTTGTGACCCCGCTCAGCACCTCTGCCCTTGCGGGGCAGAAGGTATATCGCGATCTGTTCGACCTGACCGACGAGGCCGAGATGGGCCATATCGAGCTGTCTCGTGCCGCTGATCTGGTCGTAGTCGCCCCCGCAACTGCGGATTTGATGGGCAAAATGGCGGCAGGGCTTGCGAATGACTTGGCCTCGACCCTGTTGATGGCCACCGACAAGCGCGTGCTGATCGCCCCTGCCATGAACGTGCGCATGTGGGAACACCCCGCAACACAGCGTAATTTGGCAACCCTGCAAGGCGACGGCATTCTCGTTGTCGGTCCCGACGTGGGCGATATGGCTTGTGGGGAGCATGGCCCAGGCCGCATGTCAGAACCTTTGGCCATCGTCGACGCGGTGGAAGCTGCACTGGCGGATGGCCCCCTAAAGGGAAAGCATGTCTTGGTCACGTCCGGCCCGACCCACGAGCCGATTGACCCCGTCCGCTACATCGCGAACCGGTCCTCTGGGGCGCAGGGCACAGCAATTGCCCGCAGTCTGGCCGCACTCGGGGCGGATGTCACCTTTGTGACCGGCCCGGCCGATGTCGCACCGCCCGCAGGTGTGAAGGTGGTCAAGATACAAACCGCCCGTGAGATGAAAGAGGCGGTCGATGCCGCTTTGCCCGCCGATGCCGCCGTGTTCGCGGCTGCGGTCGCTGATTGGCGCGTGGCGAATGCGTCCGGATCGAAAATGAAGAAGGACGGCTCTGGCAAGGCGCCTGCGCTGGAATTCGCAGAAAACCCCGACATTCTAGCGGCAGTCTCGCAGATGAAGAAAGGCCGCCCGAAACTGGTGGTCGGCTTTGCCGCCGAGACAGATGACGTGGAAGCCAATGCAACCGCTAAACGTGCCCGCAAGGGCTGTGACTGGATCGTGGCCAATGATGTCAGCCCCGAAACGGGGATCATGGGCGGCAGCGAAAACGCGGTCACCATCATTTCTGACGAGGGCGCGGAAAGCTGGCCGCGGCTGACCAAGGATCAGGTCGCCGCAAAAATCGCCGCCAAGATTGCCGAGGCACTCTCGTGACCCCAGTGCTGAAATTCACATGGACGCAGGACGCCGATCCCAGCTTGGGGTTGCCCGCTTACGAAACAGACGGCGCTGCAGGTGCCGATCTGCGCGCCAATCTCTCCGAGGCCGACCGCGAAGCAGGCCTGATGCTTGCCCCTCTGGCGCGGGCCTTGGTGCCCACAGGGTTGCGTGTCGAGATTCCAGAAGGCTTCGAGGTTCAAATCCGCCCAAGGTCTGGCCTTGCCCTGAAACACGGCATCAGCCTGCCCAACACCCCGGGAACAATTGACAGTGACTATCGCGGCCCTCTGGGTGTAATTTTGATCAATCTGGGGGCGGAGCCTTTCACCATCGCACATGGCGACAGGATCGCGCAGATGGTTGTCGCCCCTGTGGTGCAGGCATGCTTCGAGCTGGCGCAAGGGCTGTCCGATACATCGCGCGGGACGGGGGGCTTCGGGTCCACCGGTCGCGGCTGATATGGCGCTGGTCCTCTTAATCGCCGCAGCAATCCTGCTGGCGGGGCGCCTGCTAAACTTCAGCAAACGCGTGCAGATTATGGCGCTGGTGGTCTTGTTCGCACTGGTAATTTTCTTCCAGGTGACTTTGCCCGTTGGCAATCCCGTAAAGGAAGCGACCGGCACATTGTCGAGTTGGGCGATCCTTGCGGGAGTCGTGGCGCTGGTTTTCGGCTATCGGGCTTTGCTGTCCCGTTTGCGCCACAAGGCTGACGCTGAAGAGCCCGTGGCTTTGGACCCTGACAAGTTCACGAATGCCGAGCTGAACCGCTATGCCCGTCACATCGTTTTGCGCGAAATTGGCGGTCCCGGGCAAAAGAAGATGAAAAAGGCTCGGGTGCTGGTGGTCGGGGCAGGCGGCTTGGGCGCGCCGGCGCTGCAATACTTGGCGGCGGCCGGGATTGGCACCATTGGCATCATTGATGACGACGAGGTCGACAGCTCCAACCTCCAACGCCAAGTCATTCACACCGACGCGCGGATCGGGATGCCCAAGGTGTTTTCGGCGCAAGAGGCGTTGCAGGCGCAAAATCCGCTTATCACCATCCGCGCGTATAACCGACGGCTGACGGCCGACATGGCCGCCGAATTGTTCGAAGATTACGATCTAATCCTCGACGGCTCCGACAATGCGCAGACCCGCTATCTGGTCAACCGCGTCTCGGTCGATCTGGGTAAGCCCCTGATCTCTGGGGCCATTACGCAGTGGGAAGGACAGCTGAGCCTGTTCGATCCTGCGCAGGGTGGTCCGTGTTACGCATGCGTATTCCCCAATGCCGCCGCCGCGGGCTTGGCGCCGTCCTGTGCGGAGGCGGGCGTTGTCGGTGCACTGCCCGGTGTGGTCGGCTCCATGATGGCCGTGGAGGCGATCAAGCACATAACCGGCGCGGGTGCGACCCTGCGCGGGCAGATGCTGATCTATGATGCGCTTTACGCTGAAACGCGGCTGATCAACCTCAAACAAGATCCAGAATGTGCGGTATGTGGACAACTGCCTAAATAGTGGGATTAACCCACAGAAACCACAATGGGTTGTGGGTAACACTAAATAATGTCTTTACAGAGACTCGGATAAATCCCAACATCTAGACAAGGGTCGTGGATCACAAGCGACCTGTAGTATGGAACCCAGCCTATTGGGGCACAGGCATCTCCCAATGCGCGATCTGGACAGGGGACCGAGCATGTCAAGTTTAGAGCACTACCTTGAAACCGAGGATCTACACCCGATTGATCTGGTGGAGACCTTGGCCGCCCACCACGATTGGGAATTCGACCGTATCGCAGAAGACCAAATCGCCATGGCGATTGAAGGCCAATGGCGGACCTATTCCATCACCCTCGCATGGTCACACCATGACGAGACCCTTCGGCTGGTCTCGACCTTCGAGATGGAGCCGCCGGAAGACAAGCTTCCCGCACTCTACGACATGTTGAACCGCGCCAACGATACCTGCTGGACAGGGGCCTTCACCTATTGGCAAGCGCAGCGTCTGATGGTGTATCGCTACGGGTTGATCCTGTCGGGCGGGCGCGATGCGGGCGCGGATCAGATTGACAAAATGCTGTCGGCCGCCGTTATGGCGTCGGAGCGGTTCTACCCCGCCTTCCAACTGGTGTGCTGGGGCGACCGGACCCCGAAAGACGCGATGAATGTTGCCATTGCGGAAGCCTACGGGCGCGCCTAACCTAAGCCCCTGACGACAGACGGGGGCTTCATGGATTTTTCCGAGATTAACACACGCGGACTGGTATTGCTGGGCTGCGGAAAGATGGGCTCCGCCCTTCTTGAAGGCTGGCTCAAGGGCGGTATCGACGCTTCTGCCGTCTATGTTCTGGACCCCAACCCGTCCGACTGGGTGAAAGCGCAAGGCGTCCATATCAATGATAATTTGCCAGAAAATCCCGCAATAGCGCTGCTCGCCGTAAAACCTCAGATGATGGGTGACGCGCTGCCGCGCATGGCCGCGCTGGGCAACGGCACAACCCTATTCCTGTCAATTGCCGCCGGTACGTCCATCGCTCATTTCGAACAGGCCTTGGGCGACGAGACCCCGATCGTGCGCTCCATGCCGAACACCCCCGCAGCGGTGGGCAAAGGGATTACTGCGATTGTCGGAAACTCACGGGCAACAGCGCAGCATCTGGACATGGCGGAAGGATTGCTGCGGGCCGTCGGGCAAGTCGTGCGTCTGGAGGATGAGGGGCAGATTGATGCCGTCACCGGCGTGTCCGGCTCTGGTCCTGCCTATGTGTTCCACCTGATCGAAACCATGGCCGCCGCGGGCGTCGCGCAGGGTCTTCCGCCCGAGATGGCGATGCAACTCGCCAAAGCCACGGTCGCCGGTGCAGGCGCGTTGGCAGAGCAGGCCGAAGAAGACCCCGCACAGCTTCGGATCAATGTCACCAGCCCGGGCGGCACCACGGCGGCGGCGCTCAAGGTGCTGATGGACGAAGATCACGGCTTCCCAGAGCTAGTGGGTCGTGCCGTGAAAGCCGCCACAGACCGTGGTCGCGAGCTGGGGAAATAGCATGGCCGAGATTTCGTTCGACGACTTCCTGAAGGTCGACATTCGCGTCGGGGTCATCGTCAAGGCCGAGCCCTATCCCGAAGCTCGCAAACCCGCTTTCAAGCTGTGGGTGGATTTTGGGCCTGAACTTGGGGAACGGAAAAGCTCCGCCCAGATCACCAAACACTACACGCCGGAGGATTTGCCGGGCAAAAAGGTCATGGCCGTGGTCAACTTCCCGCCGCGCCAGATCGGCAAGTTTATGTCCGAGATACTGGTGCTTGGCGTGCCCGACGAAGACGACGAAGTCGTGCTTCTGACCCCAGACAAAGATGTGCCGATTGGCGGAAGGCTTTACTGATGAAACTCTTAATTTCCCGCATGTTGCCTGACGCCGTGATGGACAAGGCCCGCGCCGAGTTTGATGTCACCCTGCGTGACACCTCCGATCCGATGTCCGAGGCCGAGGTGACCGAGGCCATCGGGGCCTATGACGTGATCTTGCCAACACTGGGTGACAGATTTACGGCGGTCGCCATTTCCAGCTCCACGCCACGGGCAAAGCTTCTGGCGAATTTTGGCGTCGGATATAACCATATCGACGTCGATGCGGCCCGCGCGCAGGGCATCGCCGTGACCAACACCCCCGGTGCAGTGACTGACGCGACCGCTGACATCGCCATGACCCTGATGCTGATGACCGCACGGCGGGCGGGCGAGGGAGAGCGATTGGTGCGGGCGGGGCAATGGACCGGCTGGCAGCCGACCCAGATGCTTGGGCTTCACCTGACGGGCAAGACGGTGGGGATCATCGGGATGGGGCGCATCGGGCAAGCCATTGCCAACCGCTGCCGTCATGGTTTTGGCTGCAAGATCATCTTCGCCAACAGGTCACGCAAGGAAATCGAGGGCGCGACGCAATGCGACTCCATCGAGGATTTGGCGCGCAAGGCAGATGTCGTCGTGGCCGCCACCCCCGGCGGGCCGGAAACACGGCATCTGATCGGCAAATCAGTGTTCGACGCGATGCAGCGGCACGCGATTTTCGTCAACATCTCGCGCGGGGATGTGGTGGATGAGGCCGCGCTGGTCTCGGCGCTGCAATCCGGAGCATTCGGTGGGGCGGGATTGGACGTCTACGAGCATGAGCCCAAGGTGCCAGAGGCGCTGAAAGCGATGGAAAACGTCACCCTGCTGCCGCATCTGGGCACCAACACGCTCGAGGTGCGCACAAGCATGGGGATGATGGCACTCGACAACCTGATCGCCTTCGCGGCGGGCAAGGATTTGCCGAACCCCGTTTAGTTGTCGCCAATCGCCTCGCGGAAATGCTTGCGGCAGAGGGATACGTAGGTCTCGTTGCCGCCAACCTGCACCTGATCGCCATCCACCACGGCCGTTCCGTCCGCGCCCTTGCGGATCACCATCGTCGCCTTCTTGCCGCAGTGGCAGATCGTGCGGACTTCCCGCATCTCATCCGCCAAGGCCAGCAGTGTTGCGGAGCCGGGGAACAGCTCGCCGCGGAAATCAACCCGCAAGCCATAGCACATCACCGGCACCTTCAGGTCGTCCACCGCGCGGGCCAGTTGCCACACCTGCTCTTTGGAGAGCCATTGCGCCTCGTCCACCATCACGCAGGCGACGGGGCCCTCTGTCAGGCGTCGGTCGATCATGGCAAACAAATCGTCCTCTTTGCCGTAAATATCAGCTTCGCGCGCCAGTCCGATCCGCGAGCCGATCTTTCCGGTTCCTGCGCGGTTGTCAAAGTCGGCCGTTAACAGGTATGTTGCCATACCCATTTCCTGATAGTTGTGCGCCGCTTGTAACAGCAGCGTCGACTTTCCGGCGTTCATGGTGGAATAGTGGAAGTAGAGTTTAGCCATAGCGTCCCGTAGCAAAGCCGATTGTCAGGAGCAAGGTCGGTGAGGGACGTGCTAGGGAAAGCGTTCTCCGCACGAGCTGATTACCCGGCAGCGCGTGCATCGGCGCCCCTCACCTAGAGGACCGCGTTCAGCACAACACGCCCCCCCGTAGCCCCCATACCCTAGGGACTAAACTCACATAACGTGGGGGAAAACAATTGCGCAGGGGAAAGGCTTTGGGCTATTCCCCGAAGAGGCTATAAGACGCCAGGGAAAACGAAAATGACTGTGATGAATAGGTACCTGAAGAAGCACACTGAGGCACTTGTTAAGGATGTCGGCGTAGAGGCAGCATGCAAGTTGACCGGCCGCTCCAAAGCGACGCTGGGCCGGTATTACTCCGAGTCCGATGAACATGCCGATCGGTATATGCCCCTCGACGCGGTCGCAGCCCTTGAGGCCGCCGCAAGTTTCCCCCATGTCACGCAGGCGCTGGCCGAGATCAACGGCAACTCGCTGGAGGTCAACACAGGCCGCAAGGGCAACGCGGAATCGGTGAACAGCAACGTCGTCGCCTTGGCGCAGCGCTTTGCCATGCTGATGTCCGAGTACAACCAGTCCATCGCCGACGGGATCATCACGGTCACCGAGGCCAAGCGGATGCTGTCCGAAACCTTGGAGCTGCAAAAAGTTCTGGTCGAAATGAAGCTGCATCTGGAAGACGAAACCATCTGATTTTGTCCCGCGAGCAGGGGTTCCCCATGGGGAACCCTGTTTTTGCTGAGGAAAAGAATTGATGAATTATGAATGGGTGGCGTTGCCGCCCATTTTTTTGTGCTTGGAGCTGCGGGCGGTTCGGGGCGCTATAATTTGCCCTAACTTAAGAAAGACAGCGTGGTGCCAGTGACCGGCTCAGGCGCGCAGGCGGAGAGGGCGAGGGCCGTGGCGGCTAGGGTGATGGGGAGCATGGTGGAACTCCTGTGGTGGGTGTTTGGGTGGAGTTTAACAAGGAATTGGGGTTGTGCAGAGGTGGCGGTGGATGAACCACGCGCCGGAGGCGCGGACCCACTCACCCTACGCAGACACCTTTTGGTCTAGGTGCCGTCGGCAGCTAGCTTATCTAAATCGCCAGTGCATTAGGTCAGGTTCTTTTACATCCATATACAGAATGCGGCTTATGTCTCTCTGTTCTTCCCGAGCAACTTGGATCTCGTGATCAATCGAGTAGCCGCTTGTTGCAACTAAACCAGCAAAGCTAGATGTTATTGCTGTACGACCGTTTAGCTGATCGATAGTGGGAAATGGAAAATCTTTTACAACACCTACCGGGGGAAGCGTTTTAAAGTTTTCATGCAATTCAAATTCAGGGTGTGTTTGTGCAAATCGTTTTTCAAATATGTTTATTGATCGCTCAAAAAGGTTATTGGACCATAAGAAATGCCAAGGCCATGTATCAGCTTCAATTTCCGACAAATTCTTTGGCATCTTCGATTTTACAGTGTGGGCATCGACTAACAAGCAGCCCGTTTCGAAACCTTTGAAGGACGGAGCGCTGCTAGCTGACGCATTCCAAACGGTGCGATGTTTTTCGGCGCTGTAAAAGCAGTAAAGCGGCATTCTACCAGTTAACTTGGCACTTTTTAGCAGGAGGCAAATTTGGGGAAGCAGAGCGTTTTTACCTTGTTGCTTCAACCCTTTTATTTTTCCGTCTCGAGTTATTCTTTTAGCCTGAACTCTCATTTTGAGAGTGTTCGTTTTTCCAGCGATATGCCATTCCCAATCTGCACCAGTTTTTTTACTTTCGACCGATTTTGAAAACGTTTCGATTCGTATTTGGGTTGGATTCAGTCGTTTCAAATCTAATAAATTGGATTCGGTGATAGTTTCTTCACCATAACTGACACCGGAGACTTGCTCGTAAGCAAAGCCGAGATTTTTAGATGTCCGATCGCCAAGTTTGAGTAGCACTTCTAATAAAGAATGAATTTGACCTGCTCCACTTTGCCTTCAACCCTGCAACGCCTGCACCCCGATTTCCCCCTCAACCCGTGCTTTCATCGCCAGCGCACAGGCGTGGGCGGCGGCGGCGGTGGTGAAGTAGGGGATCTTGTCGTAGAGCGCGATGGAGCGGATGTCTCGGCTGTCCTCGACGGCTTGTGACCCCTCGGTGGTGTTCAGCACCAGCGAGATCATCCCGTCTTTCATTTGGTCGACGATGTTCGGGCGGCCCTCATAGACCTTGTTGACCGTCTCGCACGCGATGCCTTGCTCGTTCAGCCAAGCCGCGGTGCCGCGGGTGGCGACCAGCGCGTGACCCAGACCGGCCAACACACGGCCCGCCTCCAGCATGTCAGCGGTCTTGTCCTCGTTGCGGATGGAGATGAAGACCTTGCCCTTGCCGTCCAGCGGCAGCTCGGTCCCTGCGCCCATTTGCGCCTTGAGGAAGGCCATGTGGAAGTTCTTGTCGGAACCCATAACCTCGCCCGTAGAACGCATTTCCGGCCCAAGGATCGTGTCCACGCCGGGGAAGCGGGCGAAGGGGAGGACGGCCTCTTTCACCGCATAGGTGTCGATGATCGGGTCGATCAGGTCGAACTCGCCCAGCTTAGCCCCCGCCATAACCTGCGCCGCGATGGACGCGATGGGGGAGCCGATGGCCTTGGCCACAAACGGCACGGTGCGCGAGGCGCGCGGGTTGACTTCGATCAGATAGATCGTGTTGTCCTTGATGGCGAACTGAACGTTCATCAGCCCGACCACATTCAGCGCCAAAGCCAAGGCCTCGGTCTGCACGCGCAACTCCGCGATGATCTCTTTCGACAAGGAATAAGGCGGCAGGGAACAGGCGCTGTCGCCGGAATGCACGCCGGCCTCTTCGATATGCTGCATGATGCCCGCGACGTGGACGGAGGTGCCGTCGCACAGCGCGTCGACATCGACCTCGACGGCACCGGACAGATAGCTGTCGAGCAGCACGGGGCTGTCGCCGGAGACGACCACGGCCTCCGAAATATAGCGTTCCAACTGCGCTTGATCGCGCACGATTTCCATGGCCCGTCCCCCGAGCACGTAAGACGGGCGGATCACCAGCGGGAAGCCGATTTCCTTCGCCTTCTCAAAGGCTTCCTCGTCGGAATGGGCGAGGCCGTTATGGGGCTGCTTGAGGCCGAGTTTCTGGACGAGTTGCTGGAACCGCTCGCGGTCTTCGGCCAGGTCGATCGCATCAGGCGAGGTGCCGAGGATCGGGATGCCTTCGTCCGCCAAGGCCTGCGCGATCTTCAACGGCGTTTGCCCGCCGAACTGCACGATGACGCCGTGAAGGGTGCCGTTTTCAAGTTCCACGCGGAGGATTTCCATCACGTGCTCGAAGGTCAGCGGCTCGAAATACAACCGGTCCGAGGTGTCGTAGTCGGTCGACACGGTCTCTGGGTTGCAGTTGATCATGATCGTTTCGTAGCCCTGCTTGGTCAGCGCATAGCAGGCGTGGACGCAGCAATAGTCGAACTCGATCCCTTGGCCGATGCGGTTCGGGCCGCCCCCGAGGATAACGACCTTCTTGGCGTTGGAAGGCCGCGCTTCGCATTCGACGTCACCCATCATCGGATGTTCGTAGGTTGAATACATGTAAGGCGTTTGCGCCTCGAACTCGGCAGCGCAGGTGTCGATGCGTTTGAAGACCGCGTTGACGCCAAGGTTCTGGCGGGCCTTGCGCACGTCTTTCTCGGTCCGGCCGGTCAGCTTTGCGAGGCGGGCGTCGGAGAAGCCAAGCATCTTGAGATCGCGCAGCCCGTCTTCTTTCATCGGCAGGCCGTCTTTGCGGATGATCGCCTCGGCTTCGATGATCTCGCGAATCCGGGCTAGGAACCATGGGTCATAGGCGGTGATCTGGTTGATCTCGTCATTCGAGAATCCGTAGCGCATGGCGTGGGCGATGACGCGAATACGGTCCGGAGTTTGCTTGGCCAGTTCGCGGGTCAGGGCTTTGTCGATAGCTTCCTGCGCAGCGGCATCTTTGCCGACCAGAATGCGGGTGCCGTTCTGCTCTTTATACACCTGTGCATCAGGAGCAGGCATACCGGGCACCTTAGGTTCATCAAAGCCGGTCAGGCCTGTTTCCATGGAGGCGAGCGCTTTTTGCAGGCTTTCGTGGATGGTGCGACCGATGGCCATAACCTCGCCCACGGATTTCATCGCGGTGGTCAGATAAGGCTCGGAGCCGGGGAATTTTTCGAAGGCGAAACGCGGGATTTTGGTGACCACGTAGTCAATCGTCGGCTCGAAGCTGGCTGGCGTGACCTTGGTGATGTCATTGTCCAGCTCGTCCAGCGTGAAGCCGACGGCCAGTTTGGCGGCGATTTTGGCGATCGGGAAGCCCGTGGCCTTAGATGCCAAGGCCGAAGAGCGCGACACGCGGGGGTTCATCTCGATCACGACCATGCGCCCGTCTGCGGGGTTCACCGCCCATTGCACATTGGAGCCGCCAGTTTCGACGCCGATTTCACGCAGAACCGCAATCGAGGCGTTGCGCATGGCTTGGTATTCTTTGTCGGTCAGCGTCAGGGCAGGGGCCACGGTTATGCTGTCGCCGGTGTGCACGCCCATCGGGTCCACGTTTTCGATGGCGCAGACGATGATGGCGTTGTCGGCATGGTCGCGCACGACCTCCATCTCGTATTCTTTCCAACCGAGCAGGGATTCGTCGATCAAGATCTGGTTCACAGGCGACGCGTCGAGGCCGGTTTTGCAGAAATGCTCATAGTCATCGCGGTTATACGCCACGCCGCCGCCAGTGCCGCCCAAGGTGAAGGCGGGGCGGATGATGGCAGGCAGGCCGACATATTCGATGGCGTCCATGCATTCCTGCATGGTGTTGGCGATGGTGGCTTTGGGGTTCTCAAGGCCAAGGCGGTCCATGGCTTCGCGGAACAGCTTGCGGTCCTCGGCCATTTCAATGGCTTCGCGTTTTGCGCCGATCATCTCGACGTTGTACTTTTTCAGCACGCCCATTTCTTCAAGCGCAAGAGATGTGTTGAGGCCGGTTTGCCCGCCCATGGTAGGCAGAAGCGCGTCGGGGCGCTCTTTCTCGATGATCTTGGCGACAACCTCTGGCGTGATCGGCTCGATATAGGTCGCGTCGGCCATGTCGGGGTCGGTCATGATCGTGGCGGGGTTGGAGTTCACCAAGATGACGCGGTAGCCTTCTTCGCGCAGGGCTTTGCAAGCCTGAGCGCCGGAGTAGTCAAACTCGCAGGCCTGTCCGATGACGATGGGGCCTGCGCCGATGATCATGATGGATTTGATATCGGTTCTTTTCGGCATGTCACGGACCCCAGGTTTGCGCAAATTATCGTGGGTTTAAGGAGTCCACCAAGTGGGCGCAAGGGCATGTAGGGAAGGGATTTGAGATTCTTTTGCCCAACGCATTGGGGAAGGCAAATTGTTTAGATGCTGCTGATTGCAGTATTGTGAACTATGACATGAACCGAAATTTAATTTCATGATACAAAACCCAACAAGTACCAAAAGGAATGTACAGCAAAAAAAGTGTTCCGTAGCGGCTGCTATCCACTAGACTAGGAGCGGCAATCCAAAGCACGAGGCCGAGAAGCACAGTAAGTGCTACAATGTTCCGGTCCCGCGAATACATGCGCGACCTCTCTTTGTATATGAATGTTCGCCTAGTCATTTCTTTGGAACGAACCCGTCCGGAAAGGCCGAATGCGGCTCGGGCGCGCCATCCACATAGAGGTAATCGCGGGTGATCGGCACCGTGGTTTGGTGCTTGTGAAGCTGCACGTGATACAAGACGTGGGGCATGTCCGACAGGCTGAGCTCTGACGCGATCAGATAGTAGCGCCACATGCGGATGAAGCGTTCGTCGTATCCCATGGCGCGGACCTCGTCCAAACGGTCTTCGAAGCGGATCAACCATTCGTAAAGGGTGCGGTCGTAATGGGTCCGCCAGACCTCGATATCGGCGGCCTCCAGCTTGGACTTTTCAACCACGCTTACCACTTCGGACAATGAGGGCGTGTAGCCGCTGGGGAATATGTGCTTCTGGAACCAAGGGGACAGGTTACCCGGAGGGCCAGTGCGCCCGATGAAATGGATGAGAGCTACGCCATCTTCTTTGAGGTTCTTTTCGATCTGACGGAAATAGGTCGGGTATTGGGGCTCGCCCACATGTTCGAGCATGCCGACAGATACAATGCGGTCAAATTGCTCGGTCACGTCGCGGTAATCCTGAAGCCGGAACTCTACCAAATGTGAAACACCTGCCGTTTCGGCGCGGGCAATGGCAGCTTTGCGTTGTTCGTCGGAGAGCGTCACGCCCACAACCTGCGCGCCGTAGTCTTTTGCCAAAGTTATCGCCAACCCACCCCAGCCGGAGCCGATATCGAGGATTTTCATCCCCGGCTTGATCAGCAATTTGCCCGCGATATGCGCCTTTTTAGCGATCTGAGCGTCTTCCAAAGTCATGCTCGGATCTTTGAAATAGGCGCAGGTGTATTGCATGTCCTCGTCTAGAAAGAGGTTATAAAAATCGTTCGAAATGTCATAGTGATGCTCGGCGTTCTGCTGGGCCTTGGCATGTGGAATCCATTGGTCCCATTTGCGTTTGGCTATGCGCAGGTTGCGGGCAAGTGTTTGGGTCCATGGCAGATTTCCACTTTGGAAGTTGCGCACAACAAGGGTTAGAAATCCTCGGACGTCATCGTTTTCGATCGTCAGGGTTCCGTCCATATAGGCGTCACCCATGGCAAGCTCGGGGTTGCGTATCAGCTGGCTTGGAAGGCTGTCATCGCGAAGGTGTAAAGTCACATGAGGCTCTGCTCCATTGCCTGCATTTATCATTTCACCAGAGTTGAGGTGGACGGTAAGAGTTCCCTCTTTGATAAGTTGTTTGAGCAGAGTGCGAAGTAGCCTGTCCCACATATAGTGCTTTCCCGTTTGTTTCGTTTACCGAATGAAGCCGATAATTTAGCGGGCAAAGGGCCGGATTCCTGCCCGCTTGTCAATAAATACGCCTGCACAGGTTATTTGCGTCTGCTTTGCTTGACTTTGGAGGCGCAGACATGTGTATCGGGCCGATACTGATTTTCGCCAAAGAGGGCCAATTCTCATGCACGCTTATCGCAGCCATTCCTGTGCCGACCTGAACGCATCCAACGTGGGTGAAAATGTTCGCTTGTCCGGCTGGGTTCATCGTGTGCGCGACCACGGCGGCATCCTCTTTATCGACCTTCGTGACCATTACGGCATCACCCAAGTGCTGGCCGACCCTGACAGCCCTGTGTTCAAGGACGTGGAAAAGGTGCGCTCCGAATGGTGTATCCGGATCGACGGCAATGTGATGGCCCGTGCGCCCGAGCTGGTGAACCCGAAGCTGCCAACGGGCGAGGTTGAGGTTTTCATTCGCGACATCGAAGTTCTGGGCGCGTCTGACGAGCTGCCCTTGATGGTATTCGGAGATCAGGAATACCCTGAAGAGACCCGCCTGAAATACCGCTTCCTCGACCTGCGCCGCGAGAAGCTGCAGCGCAACATGATCCTGCGCTCTGACGTTGTATCCTCTATGCGCAAGCGCATGTGGGACATGAAGTTCAAGGAATTCCAGACGCCGATTATCACCGCGTCCAGCCCCGAAGGCGCACGCGACTTCCTTGTGCCGTCCCGCCTGCATCCGGGCAAGTTCTACGCGTTGCCGCAAGCCCCGCAGCAGTTCAAGCAGCTGTTGATGGTGTCGGGCTTCGACAAGTATTTCCAGATTGCTCCGTGTTTTCGTGACGAAGACCCGCGTGCGGACCGCTCGCCCACCGACTTCTACCAGCTTGACCTAGAGATGAGCTTTGTCGAGCAGCAGGACGTGTTCGACACGATCCAGCCGGTGATCCAAGGCGTGTTCGAAGAATTCGGCGGCGGTCGCAAGGTGGATAGCGAGTGGGAACAGATTTCCTACAAGGACGCAGCACTCTGGTACGGCACAGACAAGCCCGACCTGCGCAACCCGATCAAGATGCAAGTTGTGTCGGAGCATTTCAAAGGCTCCGGCTTTGCGATCTTCGCCAAGATTTTGGAGCAGGACGGAACTGAAATCCGCGCCATTCCCGCGCCCAAAGGTGGATCGCGCAAGTTCTGCGATCGGATGAATGCATTTGCGCAGAAGGAAGGATTGCCCGGCATGGGGTATATCTTCTGGCGTGACCAAGGCGAAGGCATGGAAGCCGCTGGCCCGCTGGCGAAAAACATCGGTCCAGAACGCACCGAAGCGATCCGCAAGCAGCTTGGTCTTGGCGTCGGCGATGCGGCGTTCTTCCTGGGCGGTAAGCCGTCCTCGTTCGAAGGTGTTGCCGGCCGTGCCCGCGTGGAAATCGGCAACGAATTGGGCCTGACGGATCAGGACCGCTTTGCCTTTGCGTGGATCGTGGACTTCCCGATGTATGAGGCGGACGAGGAGAGCGGCAAGATCGACTTCTCGCACAACCCTTTCTCTATGCCTCAGGGCGGAATGGATGCGCTGCAGGGCGATCCGCTGGATGTGCTGGGTTACCAGTATGACCTTGCCTGCAACGGCTACGAGCTGATTTCAGGCGCCATCCGGAACCACAAGCCGGAGATCATGTTCAAGGCGTTCGAGTTGGCCGGCTACGGCGAAGAGGAAGTGCGCAAGCGCTTCGGCGGTATGGTCAATGCGTTCAAATACGGCGCACCGCCCCACGGTGGCTGTGCGGCAGGTATCGACCGCATCGTGATGCTGCTGGCTGACGAGGCCAACATTCGCGAAGTGATCCTGTTCCCGATGAACCAGCGCGCCGAAGACCTGATGATGTCTGCGCCAAGCGAGCCAATGGCCGATCAGCTGATGGAGCTGGGTCTACGAGTCATTCCGCAAGACTAAAGCGATTTTCTGCCACGCGGGGCGGCGCTCAACGTTTTTTCAACGGATTTGCTTCAGGAATACAGTAGACTGAGGCAAACGAGTTGAGGAAAGAGCCGCCCCATGGCGTTCACCCCTGATATTGCGCAAATTCGCTTTGGCGAAGGGCTGTCGCCTGCCGTCGATCCGCCCTCATCCGTGGACGCCATTTTGCAGCAACTGCGCGGCCCCGACGTCGCCGCCGAGGCGTTCCCGATTCCGCTGTTCTCGTCACTGCATGGCGAGTTCGCAACGGTCACGGGGTTGCAGCGCGCGATGCGTAAGGGCCGCAACGGGCCGGACGCGGACGAGCTGACCAAAACCTACAAGCAGGCACGCCGCGCGCTGAATGTGCGTTTGGAAGCTATGTTGGCGCCCGTGCTGTCTCGCTCCATCACGACGTCGCAGCCGTTTCGCGAACGCATAACGCGGTTTTGGGCGGATCACTTCACTGTGGTCGGCAAAAGCAACCTGACCGTTAATGCTGTCCCGACCTATGTCGAGGAGGCCATTCGCCCTCATGTGGCAGGGCGCTTTGCCGACATGCTGAAAGCGGTGATGGTGAGCCCGATGATGCTGGAATACCTCGACCAGAATAGGTCCGTAGGGCCAAATTCGGCGGGCGCAAAGGGGCGGCGCGGGCTGAACGAGAACCTTGCCCGCGAGTTGCTGGAACTGCACACGCTTGGGGTGGAGGGGGCCTATAAACAGTCGGATGTTCGGCAGTTGGCCGAGCTTTTGACCGGGATGAGCACCGCTCTTGGGCAGGGGTTCCTGTTTCGCGGGAAAATTGCGGAGCCGGGTGCGGAAACGGTTCTTGGTCATAGCTATGGCGGGGGGCAAGCCTCTGTTGACGATGTGATGGCGTTTCTCGAGGACGTGGCGCACCACCCCGATACGGCCCGTCACCTCGCGCGTAAACTGGCAGTACATTTCACCTCGGACATCCCCGACGAGGGGCTGATTTCCCAGATGGCCGATGCCTACCTCGCTTCCAAGGGGGAGTTGATGGCGGTCTATGACGCGCTGCTTCGGCACCCTTTCGCCTGGGACAGCTTCGGGCAGAAGATAAAACAACCGATGGATTTCGTATGCTCTGCCCTACGGGTGTTGGAGGTGCCGCCTGCGTCATTGCAAAATCTTAACCGTGCCAAACGCATGGCTTACATCACGTCCCCCATGGCGGGGATGGGGCAGCAATGGCTTCGGCCAAGCGGGCCGGACGGATGGCCTGAAGAGGCCGAGGCTTGGGTCACCCCGCAGGGCTTGGCAGCGCGGATCCAATGGGCCATGGCAATGCCCTCTGCGTTCTTTCGGGGCCTGCCGGACCCGCGAGAGTTTGTCGGCGCGGCGCTTGGCTCTATCGCAGATGAGAAAGTCAACTTTGCAGCACGCGCTGCGGAAACACGGCGAGAGGGCGTAGGGCTTATCCTCGCTTCCCCCGCGTTTCAGAGGAGATAGCGATGTCGGATAACCTATCACGCCGCGGGTTCTTGTTGCGGGCTTCGGCTTTGGGGTGCTCTGCCGCGGCAAGCCCGTTCATGACGCCAATGACGTTCGCGCAGGCGCCGGGTGACAGCAGGCTGGTGGTGATCATCCTGCGTGGCGCTATGGACGGTTTGGATGCGGTGCGGCCGATGGGCGACCCGTTGTTCGGCCAGTATCGCCCGAGTTTGGGCATGGACCAAGACAGCGGGGCGACTGATCTGAACGGGTTCTTTGCCCTTCACCCCGCGCTGTCTGGGTTGATGCCTTTGTGGCAGCAGGAAGATTTGGCGATCGCTCATGCGGTCTCAACCCCGTATCGCGACAAGCGCAGCCATTTTGACGGGCAGGATTTGCTGGAGGCAGGCACTGGGGCAGACGTTGAAGGCGCAACAGCACGAGACGGATGGCTCAACCGTATGCTGCAAGTGTTGCCTGGCGCTGGGTCGGAGACGGCATTTGCAATTGGGCGTTCTGATATGAAGCTGGTGTCGGGGCGTGCACCGGTGTCCAGCTGGTCGCCGGACGGGAGGCTGGATATGTCGCCGCAGGCGCGGTTGCTACTGGAAGAAATCTATCACGATGACCCGCTGTTTCACGACACGAGCATGGACGCGATTGCAATCGCTGAGAGCCTTGGACTGGCCAGTGAGGACAGTTTCGGGTTGTCGAGCCGGGACATGCGTGCGGCGGTCAAAACGGCCAATCAGGCGGGTGATGCCAGCGTTCTGGCGCAATTCGCCGCGCGGAGGCTGAACGAGGAGGCGCGGATTGCGGCGTTTTCGCTTGGTGGATGGGACACGCACCGTGCGCAGACCCGCGGCATTACCAGAGCGCTGGGGAATTTACAGGACGCTGTTTTGACATTGCAACAAGAGCTTGGGCCGCGCTGGGACAAGACCGCGATCGTCGCGGTGACGGAGTTCGGGCGGACAGCGCGCGAGAACGGGACACGGGGCACGGATCATGGAACCGGCGGGGCGATGATTTTGGCGGGGGGCGCTATTCGCGGAGGACGCATTTATGGCGATTGGCCGGGGCTAGCCGAGGCATCGCTTTATGCCCGTCGTGACCTGATGCCGACCTCCGATGTCAGATCCTATATCGCGTGGCTCATGCACGGGATGTACGGGCTGGACACCGGCACGCTGGGAACCGTTGTGTTTCCGGGGCTTCAGCTTGGACGAGATCCTGGCCTTCTGGCCTGAATTCAGGATTTAGAACGCAGCGTTTACGTCGTGGTCGACCATGGTGGTGGACAAATCACCGCTGAGGTCTTCCATCCCGTTGGAAACGGATGCGGTCACGGCCAGAGCCAGACCGACCAAAGCCGCCATAAGCATCGTCATGTCGACCACAGCTGCACCGTCTTCAGTACGCAGAAAATTAGTAACAATCGTTTTCATCGTCTCACTCCTCAAATCCGCAGTTCGCCGTCCGAAGGACGCTTCGGGGGCAACGGGGCCTGCTGTTTTTCTGCAGTTTAAACGTGGCATCATTACGTCGCGAACTGGGTATGATGGAGGTCAATTCGAGGTCAATTCAGGCATGCATCTGCCTTTGCGATTCCTGCGTATCCGAAATAGGATCGTCGTGATTCAAGTGCTGGGAATGGTGGTATGATCAAGACGGGTGAGAGTGATCGGCCACTTTTGGATTGGACGCCGCCCAGACAGCCGGATGCCGAGGTCTTGTCGGGGCGTTACGTGCAATTGGAGCGGCTTTGTGCGGATCAGCATGCGGCGGACTTGCATCGCGCGAATTCGGTGGATGACGCGATCTGGGATTATTTGCCTTACGGGCCCTTTGCGTCTTCCGCCGCCTATCACCGCTGGGCGCGAGACATAAGTCAGAAGGACGATCTGTGTTTCTACGCCATTAAGCCACACGCCACCGGGCATTTCAGTGGCGTAGCAAGTTACCTCAGAATTGCGCCGGAGGCGGGATCTATCGAAGTGGGGCACATTAACTTCGCGCCGGAGTTGCAGCGCACGGTTGCCGCGACCGAGGCCATTTTCTTGATGATGCAATGGGCATTTGAGGCGGGATACCGCCGTTTCGAATGGAAATGCAACGCGGCGAACCTTGGATCGCGGCGGGCGGCGCAGCGCTATGGCTTCAGCTACGAAGGGGTGTTCCGTCAGGCTGGCGTCGTGAAAGGACGCAACCGCGACACCGCTTGGTTCGCCTGCATTGATCAGGAATGGCCGGCGTTGAAGGAGGCGTTCCAAGCATGGCTGGCCCCGGCAAACTTTGACGCCAAAGGTACCCAAATTGAGACTTTGGGGGCGCTGACGCAGCTTGTCCGCGTCGCCAGCGACCCCTTGCTTTAGACGAGTTCGCGCACCTTGAGGCGGGCTTGGATATGATCGCGCGTCGCCTGAATGGCTTGCCTGCGACCATTGCCGTTGGTTTGCGCTTGCGACAGCATCCGCGCGACACCAACGAGCTCAGCATCATTAGCCAGCCGCGCCAATCCCTGTAAGAACGGGGCGACATAGGGCAAGGCGTCGAGCCCGCTGCCCAAAAGCTCGTCGATATGGGACAGGTCTTCATTCAATGCGATCACGTCCGGAGAAACGGTTTCGTGGCTGAGCAAGCGCGGCCCGGTGGGGCGCATGTCTTCGGGCAGGTGATTGAGGATCGTCTGCTGAAACGCGCAGACGGATGCGATGGGTTTCGGCAGAAACTCGTTGGCGCCTGCGGCCAATGCGGCTTCGCCTGAGCCGTCGCCATCCGCACCGCTGGTGGCAATCAGGACGGGGCGTATCGAGTCGTCCTCGCGCGCCAGTTCCGCGATCAGGTCGATGCCTGAGCCGTCGGGCAGGCCTAAATCGATGATCACCACCGAGGGGCGGTAGACTTGCAGGTGGCGGTGGGCCGCCGTCAGGCTGTCCGCCCGTCGAATGCGGGCGCCTGAACGGATGCACAAAAGGCGCACAGCCTCAGATGCATATCGGCTGTCCTCGACCACCAGAACAGTGAGGCCCAGCAAAGGGCGTAAAGCAGTCGCATGAATTGTGAGGGGCGTGTAACCTGAATCGTCGGGCATTTGCGGGTCTCCGGCAGCAAGAGAGGGTGAGTCGTCTGGCTCCAGATTGCGCATCGAGACCTAACAGAAAGTGAATAGCGCGGATTTTACGCACCTTGTGCGCTTGCGATGCCCGCAGGCCGCCGCCATAACCTGTGAAACTTATGCGACCAAACGGAGAGCCCGATGATTGGCAGATTGAACCACGTGGCCATTGCAGTGCCAGACCTTGCCGCTGCCTGTGCGCAATACAAAGACACGCTGGGGGCCAATGTTGGCTCACCTCAGGACGAGCCGGATCATGGCGTCACAGTGGTGTTTATCGAACTGCCGAATACCAAGATCGAGCTGCTGTTTCCTTTGGGCGAGAACAGCCCGATCCAAGGATTTCTGGATAAGAACCCGTCGGGCGGCATCCACCATATCTGCTATGAAGTGGACGACATCATCGAGGCACGCGACCGCTTGAAGGACAGCGGCGCGCGCGTGCTTGGCAACGGGGAGCCGAAGATCGGCGCCCATGGCAAGCCCGTTTTGTTCCTGCATCCCAAAGACTTCACGGGCACATTGGTCGAGTTGGAGCAAGCCTGATGGCAATCACATCTGCCATCGTGGTGTTCGCGGTCGTCTGGTTTTTGGTGCTGTTTTGCGTCTTGCCGTACAATACGCCTAGCCAGAACGAGGTGGGCGAGGTTGCTCCGGGCACGCCGCGCTCTGCCCCTGCCAATCCACAGATGAAGCGCAAGTTTTTGATCACAACGGCCATTACCGTTGTGATCTGGATCCCGCTTTGTCTGGCGATCATCTATGGCTATATCAACGCCGACACGATGAACCTGTATAAGCGGTTCGGCCCAGATAGCTGATCGCCGCTTAGCGGGCCAAACGGTGGAACAAATGGGTGAAGCTTGCGACACCCAGAATGGGGACCAAGAGGTTCACAAAAGGAATGGTCAAAGGGATCGCCATAAGCGTTCCCGCGACCCATATCTGAAGCCGGTTGCGCTTGCGAAACTCCCGCGCACCCACGGCGCCTAGGCGACGCTGCGCCACGAGCGTCGCATATTCCCGACCAAGCATGAGCCCGTTCACGCCCCAGAATATCAACGGGGCGAAGGGCGGAAAAATCACATACAGGATCAACGCCACAAGGTTCACGGCCAACAGCAGGCCAAGAAATTTGAAGGTTTCGCCAAGCACTTCGCCCAAGGGAAGGGCGGCGACGGGGGGCTGGCCGGGGTAGTGTTCCGCCTCGACAGCGTCGACGACCTGATCAAGGAACAGGCCGGTGAACGCGGAGGCGACGGGCACCATCAAGATGACCGACGCCCCGAGCATGACGGGCACAACCGCCCATGACAGGACGTTGTCGATCCACGTGATTTCGCCGATCCAAGGCAGGGTAAAGCTTTCTGGGACAACCAGCCCCACGCTCCACGCGAAAAAAACGGTGAACCCAAACAGCAGGGCCAGTGTCAGCCCGACGCCTGTCAGAAGCACTTTTAGAAAGCGACCATCACCGATTTGGCCCAAGGCCTTCAGGAAATCCGAAAAAATCATGTGCTTAGCCACGTTGTAATAGCGTCAAGGTCGGGGCGGGGGCGATCCGGCGGCGTCGAAGTTTCGGTGCCGATATGAATGAAACCCGCGACATATTCATGCTCCGCCAAATCCAAACCCTTGATCAAAAATTCACGGTCAAATGCTGTCCAGCCGGTGAGCCAGTTCGCGCCCCAGCCAGCTGCAAGGGCGGAATTGAGCAAGGCAAGACATACCGCGCCCGCGCTGAGGGTTTGCTCTATCTCCGGGATTTTCTCAGACGCTTTGGGCGATGCGACAACCGCGACCGAGAGCGGGGCCGTCAAGAACATGGCTGCAATCTTGTCGGTGTCGTCCGGAGACCGGCCCAACTCCGTGCTGCGTTGGCGGGCAAGTTCGGATAGACGGTGCATTGCCGCGTGTTCCAGCACAATGAAGCGCCAGGGCTCCAGTTTGCCGTGATCAGGTGTGCGCGCGGCGGCTGTAAGCAACGGAAGCAATGCGTCGCGGTCGGGGGCGGGCGCGGTAAGTGTTTTGTGGGGGCGGGAGCGACGGGTTAGCAGGAACTCAAGCGCGTCGGTGTTTGGTGTCGGCATGGTAACTGGTCCCTCGTTGCTGGACCCTATGTCGGTCAGGCGGGGCCTGAATTCAAGGCCTCTGGGTGCAGCGCGAGCGTCACTGGCGCTACAAGTGTAGCGCGTGCAGTCGCTGGGCGCGACTTCGCCCAGACAAGCAACGCGACCAGCACGCAGAAAACAGCCAGTAGAACCAGAAGCCCTTTGATCATTTCTTAGCGGCGGACTTTTTCTTCGCAGGCGCTTTCTTCTTGGCCGGAGCCTTGCGCTTTTTGCCGCCTTTGGACTGCTTTTCGACGATCAGCTGAACGGCTTGATCTACGGTCAGATCTTCCGGCGCAATGTCTTTCGGCACTGTGGCATTGACCTTTTCCCACTTCACGTAGGGCCCGTATTTGCCTTCCATGATGGTGATCGCGCCGCCCTCGTCAGGGTGCTCGCCCATATCCCGCAGGGTTTTGGCAACGCCACCGCGCCCACCGCGCGAGGCGACTTTTTCAGCCAGCAATTGCACGGCGCGGTTCATGCCGACGTCAAAAACCTCTTCAAGGCTTTCAAGGTTGGCATTGGTCCCACCCCGGTTGGACGTGGTGTCCGCGTGTTTGATATAGGGGCCATAACGACCGATATTAGCCCACACATTCACGCCGTCTTCCGGATGCGGCCCGATCAAACGCGGCAGTGACAGCAATCGCACAGCCTGCGGCAGGTCAAGATCTTCCGGCGGCCATTCTTTGGGGATCGACTGGCGTGGCGGCTTTTTGTTGTCGTCCGTCACTTCACCACGCTGGGCGTAGGGCCCGAAGCGGCCTTTATGGATCCAGATTTTGTCGCCGTCGTCCTCGCCCAGCAGCTTGCCTTCCGGCGGAATGGCGGAGGCTTCGAGTTCGGGGTTCGGCGGCCCAAAGGGACGGGTGTATTTGCACTCGGGGTAGCGCGAGCAGCCGATGAAGGCCCCACCGGACCGCGCGGTGCGCATCGACAGGCGGCCTTCGCCGCAGTTCGGGCAAAGGCGCGGGTCGGTGCCGTCTTCATTTGGCGGGAAGATATGAGGTGCCAGCACGTCGTTGATTTTTTCCAGCACCTCGGTGATGGACAGGTCCAATGCTTCGGCGATCGCGACCGAGAAGTCGCGCCAGAACCGGTCGAGTACGTTCTTGTAGTTGCGTTCCCCTGCCGAGACGTCGTCGAGCTCTTCTTCAAGCGCGGCGGTGAAATCGTATTCCACGTATTTACTGAAGAAATTGGACAGGAAGACTGTCACCAGTCGCCCTTTATCCTCGGGGATGAGGCGGTTCTTTTCTTTGCGCACGTAGTCGCGGTCTTGGATCGTGGTCACGATCGACGCGTAGGTGGAGGGACGACCGATGCCCAACTCTTCCATGCGCTTAACCAGGGTTGCCTCGGTGTAGCGGGGCGGCGGCTGGGTAAAGTGCTGCTCTGGCGTGACGGATTTCTTCGGCGCAGCTTCGCCTTCGCTGATCTGCGGCAGCGACTTGTCGTCGTCGTCGATCACAGCGTCGTCGCGGCCTTCTTCATAGACCTTCAGAAAGCCGTCAAACATCATCACTTGGCCGGAGGCGCGCAATTCGACCTGTCCGTCGCCGGAGGCAATAATGACTGTTGTCCGCTCCAGTCTGGCGGCGGACATTTGAGAGGCGATGGTGCGCTTGTAGATCAGATCGTAAAGTTTGCGCTGATCGGCATCCATGATCTTCAGGCTTTCGGCATCCATCATCATATCCGTCGGACGGATACATTCGTGGGCCTCTTGCGCATTCTTGGCCTTGTTTTTGTACATGCGCGGCTCTGACGGGACGTATTTGTCGCCAAATTTGCCCTTGATCGCGTCGCGTGCGGCGTGAACCGCCTCGGGCGCCATGTCGATACCGTCTGTCCTCATATAGGTGATGTGACCGGCTTCGTAGAGACGCTGTGCGGCGCTCATGGTTTGGCGCGCGCCCATACCGAACTTCCGACTGGCTTCCTGCTGCAAGGTCGACGTCATGAAGGGGGCCGAGGGGTTGCGCGTGCCGGGTTTGGCTTCGACGCTGCTGACTTTCAGATCGCGCGAGCTGATTGCTGCGACGGCCATTTCCGCAGAGGTGGAGTTGGCAATGTCGAACTTATCAAGACGTTTGCCTGCCAGTGTCGTCAGGCGCGCTTCGTATTCTTGGCCACGGGAGTTCGAAAGCAGGGCTTTGACGGTCCAATATTCCTGCGCGTTGAACTTCTCGATCTCCATCTCGCGGTCGACGATCAGACGCAAGCAGACGGATTGCACGCGCCCTGCGGATTTCGCGCCGGGAAGGCGGCGCCACAGCACGGGAGACAGTTTGAAGCCCACAAGATAGTCCAGCGCGCGGCGGGCGAGATATGCGTCGACCAGAGGCTGGTCGACTTGACGCGGGTTCTTCATCGCCTCGGTCACGGCGGTTTTGGTGATCGCGTTGAACACGACGCGGCTGACCGGGGTGTCCTTTTTGATCGCTTTGCGCAGACGCAGCGCTTCTTCAAGGTGCCACGAAATCGCTTCCCCTTCGCGGTCGGGGTCGGTCGCGAGGATCAGGTTGTTGTCGTCTTTCAGGGCATCGGCGATGGCTTTGACGTGCTTTTTGGAGTCGCTTGCGATCTCCCACATCATATCAAAATCATTGTCCGGATCGACCGAGCCGTCCTTCGGGGGAAGGTCGCGAACGTGACCGTAGGACGCGAGCACCGTGTAATCGGGGCCGAGATATTTGTTAATTGTCTTGGCCTTGGCGGGCGACTCGACGACAACTACGGGCATATCTGCCTCTCCTTATACGGCTACTTCGATCAGCGGTTACATGTGGTCGCAAGGTTGGCCTTGTCAACAGGCGCTGTCGTCTAATGACATCAGCCAAGGCGGGTTTCACGCCTGATTGGCGGGGAAAATTGCCATTGCGTGCCCAAATGACGCAAGGTTGAGGCGAAGAGATGGTGAAAGCGCCATCAATAATGTCTAAGTGATCGATATGAAGCGCCTTGCCATTCTTTTCCTGTTTGTCCCCTCGCTTGCGTCTGCCGATTGCGTGGTTCTTTTGCATGGCCTCGCGCGCAGCAATTTTTCACTCTCGGTGATGGAGCAGAGTTTGCAGGCCAATGGCTATCAAACTGTTAACCCGTCCTACCCATCTACGACCGAGACGATCCGCGATTTGGCCTTCGAGACCATTCCTGCCGCGATTTCGGAATGCGACGCCAACACACCGATCCATATCGTGACCCATTCCATGGGCGGTATCCTTGTGCGGCAATGGCTGAAGGAAAACGATCTGCCCTCATTGGGGCGCGTCGTTATGTTGGCGCCGCCCAACAAAGGGTCGGAGCTGGTGGATCAGTTGAGTTCCTGGGAGCCGTTTGAGTGGGTCAATGGACCCGCAGGTGCCCAGCTTCACACTGGGCCGACGTCTGTTCCCAATTCGCTCGGGCCTGTAGATTTTCCGCTTGGTGTCATCGCGGGGACGCAAACGCTAAATCCGTTCTATTCCATTCTGATTGATGGCGAAGATGACGGGAAAGTTTCTGTGGAAAGCACCAAAGTGGATGGCATGGCCGATCATATCATCCTGCCTGTGACCCACACATTCATGATGAACGGTCCGGTCGTCGTGGCGCAAACAATCCGCTTTCTGGAAAACGGCGCTTTCGACCATACGCTGACTTTCACCGACGTTGTGGCCGAGGTTGCGGAAGAGGTTGGTGAAACGGTTGTCGAGGTTGCCGGCGAGGTCGGGGATGCTGTGTCAGAAGCTGCCAGCGAAGTTGGCAACGCGGTTACGGAAACCGTAGAGCAAACGTTGGGCGCAGACAGTTCTGACTGATTAGCCCTTTGGGCTGATGCGGTTGATATGCCCCATTTTTCGGCCTGCCTTGGCGTCCGCTTTGCCGTAAAGATGCAGGCCCACATTTGGGTCCGCCGACAAATCCCCGATCCGGTCCATATCTGCACCAATCAGGTTTTCCATAACGACGTCCGCATGACGTCCGCCATCGCCCAACGGCCAGCCAGCTACGGCACGAATGTGTTGCTCGAACTGGTCGATCAGGCAGCCGTTCTGGGTCCAGTGGCCGGAGTTATGCACGCGCGGCGCAATTTCATTCACGATTAGCCCCGACGGGGTGACGAAGAGCTCAACCCCGAGGACGCCAACATAGTCCAGCGCATTAAGCACGCGCCCCGCAATCAGGACGGCATCCGTGCGTAATGCGGCGGACACAGAGGCCGGAACGGTGGTGGTGTGCAGGATGCCGTCGCGGTGGACGTTTTCACCGGGATCGAAGCAGGCGACCTGACCGTCGGCGGCTCTGGCGCCGATGACAGAAATCTCGCAGGAGAAGTCCACAAAGCCTTCCAGCACAGCCTCGGCACCTTTCATGGCAGCGAAGGCGTCCGCGGCATCGTCCGGTGAGCGCAAGCGTGCCTGACCTTTCCCATCATACCCAAGCGTGCGGGTCTTCAAGATTGAGGGCGCGCCGATTTGGGCCACGGCCTTGTGCATGTCATCAAGGCTGCTGACCCCCATGAACGGAGCGACTTTAAGGCCGATGTCCTGAAGGAAGGCCTTTTCTGTCAGGCGGTCTTGGCTCACGGTTAGGGCGCGTCGATTGGGACGCACTTCACACAAGGCTTCCAACTGGTCGAGTGCCGAGGCGGGGATGTTCTCGAACTCATACGTGATGACATCCACCGCTTCACCAAACTTGGCCAAGGCGTCGCGGTCGTCATAGCTGGCTTGAAGGTGGTAGTTCGCCACATGGGACGCAGGGCAATCTCCACCCGGTTCGAAAATGCAGGTTTTGAAACCAAGGCGGGACGCCGCGACAGACAGCATCCGACCCAGTTGGCCGCCGCCCAGAATTCCGATCGTCGAGCCGGTTGGCAGTGGCTTAGTCATCGCTTGGCTCCAGCGGGATAGACGCCGACAACTCCGCGCGCCATTTGTCCAACCGCGCCGCAAGCTCAGGATCGTTCAGGGCAAGAATTCCAGCGGCCAACAAGCCGGCGTTTGCGGCGCCAGCGGCTCCGATTGCCATAGTCGCCACGGGAAAGCCGCGCGGCATTTGCAGGATTGAATACAAGCTATCGACACCTGACAATGCTTTGGTTTGAACAGGGACACCGATGACCGGAATGCGCGTTTTCGACGCCATCATACCGGGCAAATGGGCAGCACCGCCCGCACCCGCGATGATGACTTGCAAGCCGCGATCTGCGGCGGTTTTGCCGTAGTCCCAAAGACGGTCCGGCGTACGGTGCGCAGATACGATCTTGGCCTCGTAGGGGATGGCGAGCGCGACCAACATGTCGGCTGCTTCCTTCATCGTCGGCCAATCGGACTGGCTGCCCATAATTATACCTACGGGAACTTTGGGATCGGTCATGATGGGGCTGCCTTCAGGATGCCAATTTGAAGCCGTCCTTATAACGGCTCGACTGCGTCACGCAATAATATCTGGGGTTAGCTCGTCGTCGAGCGCCGCGATGCGATCCTTAAGGGACAGTTTTTGCTTTTTGAGACGTCGCAAGGTGAGCTGATCCGGCGCAGATTTTTCTTGGAGGGCTGCAATAGCCTCATCCAGGTCCCGATGCTCGCGTTTGAGGACCTCTAATTTGACGCGCAGAACGTCATTCTTGCTCATGTTTTCGGATGATTTCACGGGGTTAGGGGCCTTGTTGTGCAGCTAGGCCCAATTTGGGCATGCAAACCACTTCTGTCCAGTGTTTCACGCCGATTGGTCTTGATTCATACCACGTGAAGCCCCATTTTTAGTTTGTGGCTGCCTACGGGGGCCTCACTTCGCAAAGTCGCTTAACCGTTTAGGACTGTGCCATGACAAAACTGACCTTGGGCTCGCACCCTTTTTTGCTGGGATTTGACCAGCTAGAGCGATTGGTGGAACGCACTGCCAAATCGGAAAATGGCTACCCGCCGTTCAATATCGAGCAATCCGCAGACAATGCTTACCGCATCACGCTCGCCGTGGCTGGGTTTAGCGAAGAGGATCTGTCGATCACCGTCGAAGACCGCCAACTGATTGTGCGCGGCAGGCAGGCTGACCCGGGTGAAGATCGCATCTTCCTCCATCGCGGGATCGCTGCGCGCCAGTTCCAGAAAGCCTTCGTGCTTGCGGATGGCGTGGAAGTGGCCGGGGCCAATACCGAGAACGGGTTGCTCCACGTGGATTTGAAGCGCGCCGTTCCCGAGACGATCGTGCAGACGATCAAGATCAACAAAGGATAACTGTCATGGACACAAAAATTGACCTGAAGGCACTGGGTGACGCAGACCGGATCGTTTATGTGCGCTCCGTGGATTTCGCGGACCTGCCGCAAGAGGTGCAGTCGGAAATGCCGGATGTAGATCACCTTTATGCTGTCCACTCCCCCGATGGGGAACGCCTGGCCTTGGTGAAAGACCGCGAGATGGCTTTCATGCTCGCCCGCCAGAATGATTTCATGCCTGTAGCGGTGCATTAAGCCGCAAGGCACACCGCGACGCGCAGCTTGAGACGCACAACAAAAAAAGGGCTCCCGGTTGGGAGCCCTTTTCGTTTGGATATGGTCTGCGCTTAAGCCTTGATCAAGCCCATCGATTCCAGCTTCAGGATCACCTGATGGGCGCAGTTATCGACTTCCACGTTCTCGGTTTCGACCGACAACTCTGGGTTTTCAGGGACATCGTAAGGGTCGGAGATACCTGTGAATTCTTTGATCTTGCCCTCGCGTGCCAGCTTGTACAGGCCCTTGCGGTCACGGCGTTCACATTCCTCGATCGAGGTCGCGACATGGACCTCGATAAAGGCGCCGAACGCTTCGATATCTTCGCGCACTGCGCGGCGCGTGGTTGCATAGGGCGCAATCGGCGCACAGATCGCGATTCCGCCGTTCTTGGTGATCTCGGACGCGACATATCCGATGCGGCGAATGTTGAGGTCGCGGTGCTCCTTCGAGAAACCCAGCTCGGATGACAGGTTTTTACGAACGATGTCACCATCTAGCAGCGTGACCGGACGGCCACCCATTTCCATCAGCTTGACCATCAACGCGTTGGCGATGGTGGATTTGCCGGAGCCAGAAAAACCGGTGAAGAACACAGTGAAGCCTTGGCTCGCACGTGGTGGGCGGGACCTGCGCAGCTCTTCCACAACCTGCGGGAAGGAGAACCATTCTGGAATGTCGAGGCCTTCGGACAGACGGCGCCGCAATTCGGTGCCAGAGATGTTGAGGACCGTTACGTTGTCTTTGTCGTCAATCTCGTCAGCGGGTTCATACTGGGCGCGGTCCTGTACATAAACCATGTGCTTAAAGTCGACCATTTCGATGCCCATTTCTTCCTGATGCTCGCGAAAGAGGTCCTGAGCGTCATACGGGCCGTAGAAATCTTCGCCCGCCGAGTTCGCACCGGGGCCTGCGTGGTCGCGACCAACGATGAAGTGGGTGCAGCCGTGGTTCTTACGGATCAGGCCATGCCAAACAGCCTCACGTGGTCCAGCCATGCGCATGGCAAGGTTCAGAAGGCTCATGGAGGTGGTCGAGGACGGATACTGATCCAGAACTGCTTCGTAGCATCGAACGCGGGTAAAGTGGTCGATGTCGCCCGGCTTGGTCATGCCGACGACAGGGTGGATCAACAGGTTGGCTTGGGCCTCTTTCGCGGCGCGGAACGTCAGTTCCTGGTGCGCGCGGTGCAGCGGGTTGCGCGTCTGGAACGCGACCACTTTGCGCCAGCCCATCTTGCGGAAATAGGCACGCAATTCGTTGGGTGTATCACGGCGCCCGCGGAAATCGTAGTGAACCGGTTGCTGGATGCCAGTGATCGGACCGCCGAGATATATTTTGCCCGCCTGGTTGTGCAGGTAGTTAACTGCAGGGTGGGCTTGGTCGTCGGCGCCAAAGACCATTTCGGCTTCGCGTGCCTTGTTTGGCGTCCATTTGTCGGTGATGGACATCATCGCGAGGATGACGCCTTCCTGATCGCGCAACGCAATGTCTTGCCCGACTTCGACGGAATTTGCGAAGTCGTCGCCTACATCCAGTGTAATCGGCATTGGCCAAAGCTCGCCCGAGGCGAGGCGCATGGTTTCGACGACGCTGTTGTAGTCTTTTTCAGACAAGAAGCCCTTCAGCGGATTGAAGCCGCCATTCATCAGCAATTCCAGGTCACAGATTTGGCGCGGGGTCAGGTCCCAAGAGGTCAGGTCCGCAGCTTCCATTTTCATCTTTTGGGCGCTGTCATAGGACACGAAGAGTTCTGGGATTGGAGTTAGGTCGTTATTCATATGTCTGGTCCTGTCACTTAGGGGAGAAAGGCTTGTCTTGGTGCCGGTTAATTCGGCGTGAAGGGCGTCGTATTCGGTGAGCTTTCGTTGGAGAAAAGCGTTGATCAGTTGGTTCTTCTTTGAGGCTCCGCGCTGTGTGAGGGCGTAGGCGAAGCGTTGGCGCTTGTCGGGGCTGTCACGCTCTCCGACTTTGACGAGGCCCGCATCAGCGGCCGCCCGCAACAATGAATTCAGCCGTCCAAGCGACACCCCCAAGGCAGTTGCCGTTGCGCGCTGGGATGCTTCCGGCGCCAGATCAAGCTGGCGCAGAAGTCTGAAGAGCAGGTCTTCGTCATCCAGTGCGGGTTTGGTGTGCAGGGGCATTGTTCGCGGCTTTATGTTTGTTCACGGATGAACGCATCGCAGAAAGCGTGATAAATTCAAGGGTGTTTTTCGGGGGAAAACATCGCGCTTTATCCCGCAGCAAAAAGGCAACACGATTGTGCTGCCTTCACTGCCCACCTGGGGCTGCCAATTTTTACTTAACTTCTGGCCTTGCCCGCCAGGATGTTCAGGCCTCTTCAGCCAGGAACCGCTCGGCCTCAAGAGCAGCCATGCACCCCATTCCTGCGCTTGTTACAGCTTGGCGATACTTGTGATCGGTCAGGTCGCCTGCCGCGAAAATTCCCGGTATCGAAGTTTCGGTGCTGTCCGGTTTTGTCACCACGTAGCCGCCCATATGGGTTTCCAGCACGTCTTTCACCAATTCATTCGATGGCGCGTGGCCGATTGCGATGAACACGCCTTTGCACGCGATGTCGGTAATCTTGCCGGTTTTTGTGTGTTTGACCTTCACGCCTTCGACGCTCAGCGGCGCTTCCGTGCCGGTAACCTCAACCAGTTCGTGGAACCACAAGGTTTCGATCTTCGGGTTCTTTTCCAAACGGTTGATTAGGATTCTCTCGGCGCGCAACTCGTCGCGGCGGTGGATCAGCGTCACTTTGGAGGCGAAGTTGGTCAGGAAGAGGGCTTCCTCGACGGCAGTGTTGCCGCCGCCGACAACGACGATTTCCTGACCGCGATAGAAGAAGCCGTCACAGGTGGCGCAAGCCGAAACGCCGAAACCTTTGAACTTTTCCTCGGTTTCAAGCCCAAGCCATTTGGCACGCGCGCCGGTGGCGAGGATAACCGCGTCGGCAGTATAGAGTGTCCCGCTGTCACCTGTGGCCTTGAAGGGGCGGGACGAGGTGTCGAGGGTCGTGATGATGTCGCTGATGATCTCGCAGCCCATCGCCTTTGCGTGGTCTTGCATACGGATCATCAGGTCAGGGCCTTGTACTTCCGTGTCGCCGGGCCAGTTTTCAACTTCGGTGGTGGTGGTCAACTGACCGCCTGGCTCGATGCCTTGGACCAAGATCGGTTCCAGCATAGCGCGCGACGCGTAAACGCCAGCGGTATAGCCTGCGGGTCCAGAGCCGATGATCAGAACTTTGGTGTGGCGCGAGTCGGACATTGCGAAACCTTTCGGCAATTTTTTGCAGTTGGCCCCATATAATTGCGCGGGCTCGCAAGCGAAAGGGGGGCGCGGCTGATTTGCAGATCATTTAATATGTTGCGCGCGCTTGAAATATTATTGCGCGTGAACCTTGCGCGGAGTAAGACAAATCAAAACAGGGGAGACTGTCGTGGCCGTGTCAAAACTCGACGAAATTGATCGCAAGATTCTAGCCGAGCTTCAGGCGGACGGACGCATGACCAATGTCGAATTGGCCAAGCGTGTCGGGATTTCGGCCCCGCCCTGCTTGCGGCGCGTCCGCACGCTTGAGGAATCGGGCTATATTCGCGGATACCACGCCGACGTCGAGGGCCGCGCACTGGGGTTCGAAGTGAAGGTCTTTGCAATGGTCGGCCTGCAAAGCCAAGCTGAGGCCGATCTATCGGCTTTCGAGACCCGCTGTCGCAACTGGCCGCTGGTTCGGGAATGCCACATGCTTAACGGCGAGGTGGACTTCATCCTGAAATGCGTCGCACCCGACCTAAGCAGCTTTCAGAGTTTCCTGACCGAGGAGCTGACGTCAGCCGACAACGTGGCCAGCGTTAAAACCTCGCTCGTTATCAGGGTTGCCAAAGACGACCCCGGTGTTCCGTTCGAGATTGTGGAAGAACGCTTGTCCCAGATCGCCTAAGAACCGCCTCGCAGCGCCTTAACTTCAAAAGTTGTCAGGCGGTTGATTAATTGCGTGCCAAAGAAATCAAGGTTTCTTGCCTGAGGAAACAGGCGCAGCAATGAATATAGCATTTCGTCGTCCAGCAACGCTTCGGAGTGTGGTCCGGGATGAAAGCTTTCCATTTCGATGCCGTTGACCTTGATCGTCGCCTGACGATCGAACCCGAGATTATACACGGTAACAGGCGACGCCGGTTGGACCGAAAAGACACTGATACCGTCTTCAAAGGCGCGGACTGGTGCGAAGGCGATGTCTACCCCAAAGAGTGACCGGCATTTTGCATGTCTCAGCAAGATATGGGCGCGCGGTGCCAAGAGCAGATCCTGCGAAGGCTTTGCCAGCCCAAACGCCTCTGCGGTAACGCGCAAGAGTGCGCCACGATCTGCGGTCTGGGCTTCGCGCAGCGACATCTCGTACGACCCGATCCATTGTAGCGGGATCGCACCGTACTCGGACGACAAGATGCGCATTCCAGGTGTCAGGTCTTCTACTGCGACGGGGCCGTTATCCGTGGATACGATCGCGCCCCGCGCCATGTTGGCGCATGCGCTTTCGATTGCTGGCAGGGCAGGGGCCACAACGGTGTCATATCGGGCGTTTCCGTCCGGCGTGAGCCACGCGATGTTATAAGGGCGGGACATTGCGCGCGTTCGCGGCTGGGCGGCCGCACGATACACAATGGAGTGACCGATGCCAACTTGGGAAGGTGCGAGGTGGGAGGGGACATTCGGGTTATAGGTCATGCGTCGTCCCTTTTCAGGTCTTGGCGTGACTGCGTCGGTCCCCACCGGCGCGCAGAACTGCTGGTTGATAATCTGCTAACAATGGCCCGCTGAGCGCCACAAAGTCAAATTTTCGGGCCTAGTCGCGGCTTGCAGGTGGACAATGCAGTGTTTGCAGATGGCATCGTTTCTGACTTTTGAGAAAGCCTGCCACAATTGGAAAGCTGTGTCGCGCATCGTGGGGAATGGACAGTGGCGAATCGGTCTGTCACAATCAACCTGACACCAATGAGACCCGTTAAAATGAGGCGCGCGGTGCAGGTCACGAGCAAGGATCACATACTCAAGGTCATGTCTTTGACCCGTTTCCATTTCGTTGCTGGCTTGCCGAAGTCGGGGGCTAGATATTTTGCGTCGTTGCTTGCGCAGAATTCTCGGTTTTGTGTGTCCAGTGACAGCCCCGCACACAGCGTGTTTTGCCATTTGACCGAAGCTTGGGCGCAGCAGGATGGACCTTTGTCCTTTGTAGATGCCTCTACGCGCACGGCGCTTTTGCGGGCATCGATGGACGCTGTTCATCACGGGCGTGCGATGGACTCCGTGGTGTTCGATAACAACCCCGAATGGTTGCCCCATATGGCCTCGCTGGCCGAGTTGTTTCCGTTGTCACGGTTCATTCTTCTGGTGCGCGACCCCGCACGCATCGCCGCGGAAATGGCGCAGGAAACAGGTGGTGCCCAAACGCCTGCCGCGTTGATGTCGGATCATGGGGTCATCGGAAAGCCCGTTGGGTGCATTCAAGCAGCGCTAACTTCCAAGGCGGCGGAGCGGTTGCTCTTGATTGATTATGACCGCTTGTTGAGCGATCCAGAGAGAGTGATGAACGCGATGTACTCTTTCTTGGGAGATGTGGTGTTTACACATGACTTCCGAGCATTGCCGCCTGCAGCGCCTCGTGCTCAACGGATGCCAATGGGGCTCGCGCGTCGTGTGGCCGCAATCGGGGATGGAACGCGACGCCGTATACAGAAAAACGATTTGCCGATCTGGCGCCGTAGCTCGGGATCGGCCGCTACTATGCTGCTGCCGGAGGCTGGATAAGCCGCGCGGTGGGTGCTAGCAGTCCAGAAAATCCAGCGGGAAGGTCGCATCTATGGCAAATTTGAGCAATCAGCAGATCAAAGACCTGTTTGCCAAGGCGCGTCACGCTCAAGAAAAAGGCCAGCTTGACGATGCCGAACGCGGCTACAAACGGCTTTTGAAAAGCGCTCCGAACTTACCGGAGGTGAACTTCAATCTTGGGGAAATCTTCGCACTCCGCGGCAAATTTGCTGAAGCTGCCGACCGTTTTGAAGTCGCTTTGAAGCTGCGTCCAAACGAACCTGCCATCTGGGCGAGCTATCTGAATTTGGCAGCCAAGCACCCCAATCCTAAGAACTTTGACCTGCTGCGCGAACGCGCGAGGCCCGTTCTGGGGGCGACCGCGGCGTTTGCTTTCTTCGAAGGCGTCGCGTCACGGCGCGATGAAAAGTGGAAGGAGGCGGCGGGATTCTTCAAATCCGCGATTGAATCAGGCTTTCGGCAAGCCCGCGTGTACGCGGAATATGGCTCCACTTTGGTAGAGCTGAAACAGTTTGATCTCGCGATGGAACAGTTCGATAAGGGGCTTTCTGCGTCGCCAGAAAACGATGTGCTGCTGTTCCGGAAAGCCAGCTTGCTGCAATCTATGGGGCGTATCGACGAGGCCCGAACCGCTGTTCAGCGCGCGATCAAACAGGTGCCAAACGCGGGTGCCTACCACGCTCTATACGCCTCTTTGACCAAAATGGGGGCGGATGACCCAAACATTGCAGTGATGAAGACTGCTTTGAAGTCGAAGCGGGCCGGCGACGGTGAAATCCCATCTGTGGCCTATGCGCTTGCCAAGGCAATGGAAGACAGTGGTCAGTTCGGCAAGGTGTTCAATTATCTCAATATTGCCAACACAGCGCTGGCAAAGACATATCCGTATGATGTGCCTGCGGTCAAAGCGAGCGCGGAGCGCATTCGTGACTTGTACGACCAAATCAAGGAGTTGGACGGCCCGATCTGCGCAGCCTCCCCCATCTTCGTGACGGGTGCCCCGCGGTCCGGCACGACCTTGGTCGAGCAGATACTGGCGTCGCATTCGAAAGTCGAAGGCGGCGGCGAGTTAGGCATAGTCCAGCCGAAGTTCTCAAACCTGATCAGCGGCCCTGACAGCGAATGGGGGGGGGATGGGATGGCCCTATTGACCAAATTCACCGCTGCCGCGACTGAATTTGAAGAAGAGCTTAAACGCCGGTTTCCACACGCTCAGGTTGTGACGGATAAGTCGATCTCTAGCTACGCTATTATGGGGTTTTTGGCCAAAGCTATGCCCAACGCGCGGTTTGTGGTGGTGCGCCGCGATCCATTTGACAATGCGCTTTCCATCTACAAGAACCAGTTCCGAGAGGGTTTGCACAGATACGCCAACAATCTGGAGCATATCGCGTTTTTCCTCAGGCAATTCGAGGACATGGTGGAATTCTGGCGAGAGCAATGTCCCGGCGTCTTCCACGAAATTCGGTATGAAGATTTGATTGCCGAGCCTGAAGCGCAATCGCGGGCGCTGGTAAAAGCCGTGGGCCTGGATTGGGAAGATAGTTGCTTGTCGTTCTACGAGACCAAGCGGGAAGTTCGCACGCTGTCCGCAACGCAGGTTCGACAGCCAATGTATTCATCGTCGGTGGGGGCTTGGAAAAAGTTTGACCGCGACATGGCACCGTTTGTGAAGGCTTATGACAACTTGGGGAAAGGTCGGTAACACGGCACAGTCAGGCCAGCTTTAAGCGCTTGCCACTGGTGCCGTGGTATCTGTTTGAACGCCGAGCGTTTAGTGAATGGCGCGACGTGTCGGAGTGTTGCGCCGATACGTGCTTGAGCCATCGGAGATCGCGTCATGCAAGATTTTGGCCAAGCCCGGGGCTTCTTCGGCCAAACGCGTTTTCCAGTTCGGACGCGTGCCACGGGCCCATGGCATTGTCACATCGGTAGTGGCGCTTTCTTCTAGCACCCAAGTCATCCAGCGGCTGTTTTTGCCCATTGTTATTGCTCCGTCTCAGATTGTTTGGGCGCCGCTGCTTACTGCTGCTCTTCGGCCCCATTCGATGAATTCGTGTCCCTTTTGGGGACCTCTTTAATCCACCACGTCAATGGGGCATCAGCATGTCCTGCTTCAAACTTTCTTAAATTTCTTTGGAGGTAATTGTGGCGCAAAACAACGGCGGCTGTCAGTAACCCGAAGGCCAATAATTCAAGGGTGAAAGAGAATATGATCTGCATATCCCAATTCGTAGCAACGGAAGTTTAAGGCCGGATTAAGGCGACTCTCTGTCACGTCATCGTCACGTTCTACGCTACAATTCCGTGTCTAAAGTTTGATTGTTGCGATAAGCCGACCGTAGTCAGCCTCTTTTTTGTGGACGCTGCGCCGGTAAGAATAAAAGCGTGCGGGGTCGGCATAAGTGCAGTGCCGCGTCCATTCCGCCTGCACCCCGGCAGAGCGCAAGCGATGCAACCCGTAGGCGGGCAAATCGAATAGCATCCGGTCGCCTTGCCCGTTTGCGAAGAAACGAGCGTTCTCTGTATCATCGTCATAAAAACGGTCGAAAAACTCGGGGCCCACTTCATAGGCAGCCTGACTGATGCACGGCCCGATGACGGCGACGATGCTTTCGCGCGTGGCACCCAAACCAACCATTGCATCAACGGTATTCTCCAGCACACCGCCTATCGCTCCGCCCCAACCCGCATGTGCAGCACCAATGACGCCCGCCTCGGCGTCGGCGAACAAAACCGGCTGGCAATCGGCGGTCAATATCCCAAGGGCCACGCCTTGTGTAGCAGATACCATGCCGTCTGCCTTCGGAGACCCGGACAGCGGAGCATCGACGACAACCACATCTGCGGAGTGGCATTGGTTCACAGAAATCAAATGATCCGGCGCGACCTGCATAGCGTCGGCGACGCGGGCGCGGTTGGTCAGCACGGCTTCGGTTTGATCGGATGAGCCTCGTCCGCAGTTGAGCCCCTCAAACACGCCAGAGGAGGCTCCGCCTTTTCTGGTGAAAAAGCCATGCCTCACGGGGGCGAGGTCATCGGCTGTCAGAATTTCGAGTGTCATATCGATCTCGCAGGGTCAAAACCGGGTGGGAGCGGCGCGCCCTTCGGCGCAAGTGCAATCGCTTTGAACAGGCTCCCCATTTCTTCGGGGTGCGTCAAGCGCCGATGCGCGGCGATATGCGCGTCCAAGGCCGCCGCTTGCAAGTTGCGCGCTAAGGCTTGAGCGCGGGGCGTAATGCCAAGGCGTTCCAGAAACACACCCTGCGGCGTCATTTCGCTTGCTTGGCAGAGGCCTGCAGCTTTGGACAAGGCCTCAAAGTCGACATGTGCGGTCAGGTCCGCTTGCCCGGGTCGGGAGAGGGGGTCTACGGATGCGTGGTTCTCCAACGCCTGAAACGTGTCACCAAGCGAGCGCCAGTCTCCATAGTCGATAATCAGGGCGGCCCCGCCTTTGGCCACGCGCGCTGCAATGTCCTCCACGATGGGGCCGGCGGACGGGCAGATTTCCACCACGTCGTCTGCTCCCGTGTCGGCCAATCGATGGGACAGCGCGTCGATGCGCGTCTCCCCCGTCAGTCCAAAGGCAAGCGCCCCACGGTCCAGCCCTATATGTCTTTCCCGCCAGCCCGACGCGCCGCGCATGAACTGACGTATGGGTAGTGCGTCGAAAAATTCGTTAGCGACCAAAAGAACCGGCCCATCAGGAAGGTCCGTGACATGGTCAACCCAAGTCACGTCTGCACCCACCAGTGTCTTCGCCTGAACGTCACGCAAATGCGCGCTGGCCTCAACAAGCACCACCTTGCGTGGGAACCCTTCGATTTGGGCCGTTACGCGCAACACATCTTTCATTAGTGTTCCTCGGCCGGGGCCAAGTTCTGCCAGATAGGCGGCTGGGCGGCCTTGGTCCATCCAAGCTTGGGCAAGGCAAAGTCCGAGGAGTTCACCAAACATCTGGCTGATTTCGGGGCTCGTGATGAAGTCCCCGGCAGTGCCAAAAGGATCGCGGGTTGCGTAATATCCATGCTCGGGATGCAAAAGGCAGGTCTGCATGTAGTCGGCCAGATTCATCGGGCCTTCGGTCGCGATCTGGCGCGCCAACAGGTCGCGCAGCGCAGTCAAAGCCGCTTGGCCTTTGCGATCAGGGCCAGTCCCAAAAGGATCATGGGGATCGAGAGAATTTGCCCCATCGTCAGGCCGTAACCGCCTATGTGCCATGCCAGCCCCAACGGATTGCCGTCGCTGACGAATTGCGCATCTGGCTGCCGGAAGAATTCTACAAAGCTACGCGCGAGCCCATAGCCAACAAGGAACACACCAATCATCGCGCCAGGCCGCATGAGCCACCCGCGGCGGTAGGCGAGCCAGAGCATCGCGGCCCCCAAAAGGAGCCCTTCAAGCCCTGCCTCATACAATTGCGAAGGGTGGCGCGCGCAGATGCCTTCAACGCTTGGGCAGTTCTGAGCGGCCTGACCGGGGAATGCGAATGCCCATGGCACATCTGTGGGACGGCCCCATAGCTCTGCGTTGATGAAATTGGCAAGTCGTCCGAGCATCAAACCCGGTGCCGCGGACACGGCAACAGCATCCCCCACGCGCATGGCGGGGAGCTTGTATTTCCAGCAATAGGCCAAGGCAGCGACGACCACGCCAAGGAAACCGCCATGGAAGGACATCCCGCCCTCCCAGACCTTCAGGATTTCGACAGGGTGGGAGATGTAGTAGCTTGGCTGGTAGAAAAATACGAAGCCCAAACGTCCGCCCAGCACGACCCCGAGGATGATCCAGGTGAGCAAATCCTCGGGTTGCTCTTTGGTCATCGGCGGGCCACCTGCCCCCCAAAGCGCAGGGCGTTTTACAAGTCCGACGACGATGCGCCACGCAATGATAAGGCCCACGATATAGGCGAGCGCGTACCAGCGTAGCGAGAAGGCGAAGCTGCCTAACTCGAGCGTGAAAATCTCAGGGCTGATATCGGGGAAAGGAAGGGCAAAGACTGTCATGCGCGCTTGGTGCGCTGAGGCTGCGACGAAGTCAACCTTGTGCGCAGCCCCGAGCCAACCCATATAGGGGCCAATGACGAAGGAGTGACCCAATGCAGACCCGCAACAAGTTTTTCGACGACATGTCGCAGCTGATGACCAACGCCATGGGCGTGGCGCAAGGGGCCAAGACAGAGGCCGACAATGCAATGAAGTCCATGATGGACCGTTGGCTGGCGGATCGCGACTTTGTAACGCGTGACGAATTCGAGGCGGTTCGCCTCATGGCCCAAAAGGCGCGCGAAGAGAACGAAGCCTTGAAGGCCCGTCTCGACGCGCTGGAAGCCAAGAAAAAGCCAGCTTCTAAAAAGGCCTAGACGGCAGCTGCCTGCTTGTTGCGGGGGCGGCCGTACCAGAACCAGACACGGTAGGCCTCTAGCAGGGCTAAGGGAGCGAAATGCACGATCGCACCCATTGGGGATTCCCAATTGTGCAGCGCTGCCCAGTGGACCAACGTCAGCACAGCGGCGGCATATGTCCAGCGTTGCAGGCGTTTCCAGCCCGTCCCCATGCGACGCACGAAATAATCCATCGACGTTACCGCGAGCGGAATGAAGATTGCGAAAGCCAGCCATCCCGTCCAGATGTAAAGGCGCGGCGCCTCGTCAAGGATGCGCTGGAGGGTGGCCACGTCCACGACGTAGTACACTGTGTGCAATAGGGCGTAGCCAAAGGCCGCCACTCCGAAATAGCGGCGGTTTTTCTTGAGCCAGAGCGGGCCCCTCCAGCCTTTGAACAGCAACGTCAGCGGTGTCGCCATCATCGTGATGATGAGCAATCGGGCAGAGGTTTCGCCGGACGGGTGCAAAAGCTTGTGTATAACGCGGGCGTCATCGGAGGTCAGGGAACTCCACATCATCAAAACAGCAGGAACGGAAAGAAGCGCCCATAGCCAATAAGGCGAGACTCGGCGGAAAAGAGTAGACATAACGAAATCCAAATTCAGTGTGCGTTTTGGTTACACGGCCCTGATCTTGGTTTCCGTCGCGCGAACCGATGATTTTTTTCGCCGTTACCAGATGTCTTTGTAAAGCTGCACAATTTCGGCTTCCGTTGGGACGCGCGGATTGTTTTGCGGGGATCCGGACGCCAGCGCCTGCTGCGCCATGACCGGCAATGTGGCGAAGTAACGATCCTTGTCCAATCCTTGTGCGGAAGGTGCGGGAACCCGCAAGTCGTCGTTGAGGCGTCGCAACCCTTCAACCAGCTTGCCGCAAGCGACTGCGTCGCTGTCGCTACTGGTCGCCATGTTCATGACTCGCGCGCAATCAGCGTAGCGACGTGACGCATGATCGATAGAGAATGCCGTGACTGCGGGAAGCAGCATCGCGTTGGACAAGCCGTGCGCAACGTGGAAATGGGCACCGATGGGGCGGCTCATGCCATGGACCAGAGCAACAGACGCATTGGAGAACGCCATTCCCGCTTGGCTCGCTGCAAGCATGAGACCTTCGCGCGCCTGTGCATTGGAGCCGTCCATGCAGGCCGCGCGAACATGCTTTGCGATCAGCGGCATCGCAGACAGCGCGAACGCGTCCGTGTAGGCGAACGCCTTACGGGAGACATAGGCCTCCATAGCGTGGGTAAGGCTGTCCACAGCGGTGTCGGCAGTGATGCGCCATGGCTTTGTAACTGTGAACTCCCAATCAATGATTGCAGCGGTCGCGACAGCGGCCAAGCCGGACAGGTTGTATTTTTCAGTTTTCACGGTGTCGGTGATTACGCACCAACGCGTAAGCTCTGAGCCTGTGCCGCCCGTGGTCGGAATGAGAATCGTGGGCGGCCCGCACTTGTCAATCTGCGTGGGGGCCTTGTAGTCCCGAACGTGACCGGGATTGACTGACATGAAGGAAATAGCCTTCGCCGTGTCCATCGGAGATCCGCCGCCAAGCCCGATGATGCAGTCGAATTCAGCTGCACCAAACGCCGCGAGACCTTCTTCTAGGCAGGTGTCGGTCGGATCCTCGATCACGCCGTCGAAGATGCCGTAAGGAATTCCTGCGGCGTCCAGGCCATCTGTTACCTTGGCCACATGGCCCAGTTCGACAAGGGTTTTGTCCGTCACAATGAGGGGTCTAGACAGCCCTAACTGGGTCAGAACATCACCGGTTTCCGCTGAGACGCCGCCACCGATCCGAATGATGCGCGGGGATTGCACACGTCCAATTGTCATCTGTCGATCCTCCATCGGGTCCAAGCGCTACCGCTGGAAACCTGTCCTGCCTTGGTTGAAGTTGCAAGCCACCTTGCCTTCCCCCGCATCGGTCACATAGGCTCTGCAGGTCTACATCATCAGGGAACCTGACCCATGCTTCGTATTGCTGCCGCGGCGCTCGCCGCTTTCACTGCCACCACTGCTTTCGCCGACGGTCATCTGCCAGATCTCGACGGTAAAGAGATCGTGGTTGTCACAGAAAACGCCTATCCACCGCTCCAGTTCGTTGAGCCGGGCACAGGGAATGCCATTGGTTGGGAATACGATGCGATGGCGGAAATCGCCAAGCGCATCAACGTCACTATCGTTTACGAGAACACCAGTTGGGATGCGATGATCCCTGCGGTGTCTCAAGGCCAATACGACCTGGGAATGACCGGCATCACCATCCGCGACGACCGCAAAGAACAGGTCGATTTTTCGGACAAATACATGACATCCGAGATGATCATGATGGTGCGCGGCGATGAAGAACGCTTTTCCGACGCCAAATCCTTCGCTGCCGACGAAAGTCTATTGATGGCCGCACAGCCGGGCACCACACCGTTCTATGTGGGTGTTTACGATGTGCTTGATGGCAACGAAGAAAATGCGCGGATCATCAAGTTTGAGACGTTTGGCGCTGGCGTTCAGGCTCTACGCACGGGCGATGTTGATCTGGTTCTGACCGACAGCACCGCCGGCAATGGCTACGTTTCGGCCTCCGAGGGCAAGTTGAAGATCGTTGGTGAAAAGCTCGGGACCGAAGATTTCGGATTCATCTTCCCCAAAGGCTCGGAACTGGTTGATCCGATCAATGCCGCCATTGCTGATATGGCAAAGGACGGCACCCTTGATGCGCTGAACAAGAAGTGGTTCCTGGACTACAAACTCGGCAGTTAAGCCCACTCGTGCTTGGACCAACAAAGCCATCAGACGACTTCCCCTATTGGCTGGTGCTTCTAGGGGGCGTCGTTGCCTATCTCGGATATCAGGTCGTAGCAGACGATCTGTATGCGCAGGTCCTCGGTACGCTATCCAAGGGCATTCGGATCACCGTCCTTGTGACGCTCGTCGGGTTTTCGCTGGCGTCTGCATTGGGGTTGGGGTTGGCTTTGATGTCGACCTCGCGCAGCATCGTCATCCGCCAGATCGCGCGATTCTACATCGAAGTCGTGCGCGGCATTCCGATCATCGTGTTGTTGCTCTATGTGGCATTCGTCGTAGCGCCCGCACTTGTTGCACTTGCGAACTGGCTGCTCACGCCATTCGATGCGGAGTTGGTGCGTACGCGGCAGTTTCCGTTGTTGTGGCGGGCAACACTGGCCTTGGCCATCGGGTACTCGGCGTTCATCGCTGAAGTTTTTCGCGCGGGGCTGCAATCTGTGGACTGCGGCCAGATCGAGGCGGCTCACACTTTGGGCCTGAATCGCTGGCAACGGTTCCGCTACATCGTATTTCCCCAAGCCATCCGCACGATCCTGCCGCCTTTGGGCAATGATTTTGTGGCGATGGTAAAGGATTCAAGCCTCGTGTCTGTGCTCGGGGTCGGGGACATCACGCAGCTGGGCAAGGTCACCGCAGCTGGCAATTTTCGATATTTCGAAACTTACAACGTCGTCGCGCTGATTTATCTGACGTTGACGGTCACACTGTCATTGGCCTTACGCAGATTTGAACGACATTTGCGCCAACCCGGTCAGGACTGATTGCATCCGGCTGGCAAGCGCATAGGTTAAGCGCGAAGGAGCACACATCCATGACCAACCCTCTACTCGCCGACTGGCAAACCCCATTTTGCCTGCCACCCTTTTCTGAATTCACCGACACTGATTTCGCCCCCGGATTTGAGGATGCGCTAACAGAAGCTCGTGCAGAGCTTGCGGCGATCATCGAGAATTCCGACGCCCCGACATTTCAGAACACCATTGATGCGCTTGAGTTGATGGGGGAGGGGATGCACAAAGTGCTTTCACCTTTCTACACATTGGCCGGGGTCGACAGTAATCCGGCGCGTGAGGCTTTGCAGCGGGACTTCTCGCCGAAGCTGGCGGCTTGGGGGTCCGAGGTGTCGATGAACCCTAAGCTGTTTGAGCGGGTCGAGGAGCTTTGGAACAAGCGCGACGCGTTGGACCTGACGCCTGAGCAACTTCGCGTTCTGGAGCTGACGCGTCGTGGGTTTGTTCGGTCTGGGGCCCAGTTGACGGGCAAAGAGTTTGACCGGTTGAAGCAGGTCAAGGAGCGTCTCGCCGTGCTAGGAACGCAGTTCACCCAAAACCTATTGGCGGATGAGCGCGGCTGGTCGATGGAGTTATCTGACGCTGATCTTGAGGGTCTGCCAGATTTCGTGGTCGCGACAGCTCGGGCTGCGGCCGACGCCGAAGGGAAAGATGGGCATCTGCTCACTTTGTCACGGTCGCTGATTGTGCCGTTTCTGCAGTTCTCGCCCCGCCGTGATCTGCGCGAAGTGGCCTATGAGGCATGGGTCGCGCGCGGTGCGAATGGTGGCGAGACAGACAACCGCGAGATCGCAGCCGAAACGCTTAAACTTCGAGAGGAACGCGCCAAGCTTTTGGGCTATGAGGATTTTGCGAGCTACAAACTTGAAACCGAAATGGCCAAAACCCCTGAGGCGGTGCGCGAACTGTTGATGCAGGTCTGGGCTCCGGCCAAGGCGCAAGCTGATCTGGACGCCCAGAAGCTGACCGACATGATGCATGCCGACGGTATCAACGGCGATCTGGAGGCTTGGGACTGGCGCTACTATTCTGAAAAACGCCGTGCCGCAGAGCATGATTTGGACGAGGCCGCACTCAAGCCCTATTTGCAGCTCGACCGGATGATTGAGGCGGCATTCGACTGTGCTACGCGACTGTTCAGTTTAAGCTTTGAGCCCATCGACGCTGACCTGCATCATCCAGATGCCCGCGCGTGGGATGTTACTCGCGACGGAGAGCATGTTGCGGTGTTCATCGGCGATTACTTCGCCCGCAGTGGCAAGCGATCCGGCGCTTGGTGTTCCGCGATGCGAGCACAACAAAAGCTGCGCGGTGACATCCGTCCGCATGTCATTAACGTATGCAATTTTGCCAAGCCTTCGACGGGAAAGCCCGCGCTGCTGAGTTATGACGACGCGCGGACGCTATTCCACGAATTTGGTCATGCGCTGCACCAGATGCTGTCGGATGTGACCTACGAGTCGATCTCAGGAACGTCGGTCGCGCGTGATTTTGTGGAACTTCCAAGCCAGCTCTTTGAGCATTGGTTGGAAGTGCCAGAAGTCTTGCAGAAATACGCCACGCACGCCGATACAGGGGAACCGATGCCCGCAGACATGCTTCAGCGTATGCTGGACGCGGCGACATATGACCAAGGGTTTGCAACGGTGGAATACGTCGCCTCAGCAATGGTTGATCTGGAATTCCACAGCGGCGCGGTCCCCGCCGACCCGATGGCCAAACAGGACGAAATACTGGAAGGGATGGGCATGCCGCGTGCCATCCGTATGCGCCATGCGACACCGCATTTCGCCCATGTCTTCGCTGGCGACGGCTATTCTTCGGCCTACTACAGCTACATGTGGTCGGAGGTCATGGACGCTGATGCTTTTTCTGCCTTCGAGGAAGCTGGCGGGGCATTTGACGATGTAACGGCCCGCAAACTTGAGGAACACATCCTGTCCGTCGGAGGTCTGCGCGAGGCAGACGTGCTGTATACAGAGTTCCGCGGCAGGCTGCCCGGGGTGGAGGCATTGTTGAAGGGTCGTGGTCTGGACAAAGTCGCATGAGGTTGACCTCCGATCACTCCGATGCGCTGATCCGGATCGTGCGGGATGTCGCTGCAAAAGAGATCAGACCGCTGTTCCGAAATATTGATCTGTCGGATGTCGACAGCAAATCCGCACCCGATGATTTGGTGACTGTGGCAGATCGCGCGGCGGAATTGGCAATTTCCGTCGCCGTTCGGGAGCTTTTGCCCAATGCCGCCATTGTGGGAGAGGAAGCCGTTGCCGCAGACAAATCTGTTCTCGACCATGTCGGAGCAGGGCAGGTAGTGGTGATCGACCCGATCGACGGGACTTGGAACTTTGCCCATGGCGTAGCAACCTACGGGGTTATTCTATCCGTGATCGAAGATGGCGAGACGGTTTTCGGGTTGCTGTATGATCCCGGCTACGATGACTGGGTCGTCGCGACAAAGGGGAAGGGCGCTTGGTTCTGCGATGCTAAGGGTCAGCGCCGCAGCCTGACACTTGGCCCCGCGCCTGAGGTGTCAGACTGCTTCGGGTACGTGGGGATGTATCTCTTTTCCAAGCCGCAACAGGCGAAAATCGCGGCGCAGCTTCCGGCGTTCAGGCGCACGCAAACCTTACGCTGTGCGTGTCACGAGTATCGTTTGCTCGCAGGCGGGGCGGCGCAGTTCAGTCTGACTGGGATGCTCAATGTTTGGGATCATGCCGCAGGTGCATTGATCTACCAAGAGGCGGGTGGAGTTGCACGGCTGATTGATGGCCGCGCGTACCATCCGACGATGCGCCAAGGGAACTTGCTTACCGCATCCTCTGAAGCGCTGTGGCAAAAGCTTGCTGACATGTTCGACTTTCTCAACGATTAACGTCGGGGTTTCAGTGAACGCGCTTTGCTATTCTCTGATTTCTTCCGGCATCAGGCCCCAGAGCTTTTCGCGGGGGAGCCAGCCTTTCGTGCCGTCAAGCGTGACGCGACACCAGTACTGATCGCATTTCCCAAGGCGTGCGACGACGCCCAGCTCGGCATGTGCCACCACGTTGGAAGCGGTATCGGCGAGTTTGTAAACCGCGGTCATATCTTCTTCGATTAATCCGAACCGCGAACCGCTGAGCAGGGTGTAATGCACCCAGCCGCCTGCGCCCTCTCGGTCGACGACGCGGCGCCAGTGGCCGTGTTCGGCAACGATTTGGAGGGGCATATTGCGGTGCTTGAACACCCAATCGATGCGGTGTGACAGGGATGGGCCGCGCCGGACGTTCGCCTCGGATGCCTTCAAGGACACAAATCGTGGAAGCGGCAAGTTGGTGACTGGCCCGCGTTCGGACGCAAGCGCCAAAACCGGCGCACAGAGCAAACAAGCGACCAAAGCCACTAATCGAATAACCCGTACCATTATTTGTCCTGTTTGAACCGCGACGTTTTTTATCGGGGCTATTTCTTGCCTTGCCCCTTTGGACGCGATCTTGTCACTATAGAGCGAGAAATTCCACTCAAGGATGAGCAAAGATGCCAAACCAGAAGCTGAGTGTTGTCGTGACGCGACGGTTGCCCGAGCATGTCGAAACCAGAATGTCGGAGCTGTTTGACGCTTCGTTGCGCTCTGACGACGTGCCGATGACCCGTGAAGAGCTGGTTGAGGCCGTTCAAACCGCAGACGTGCTTGTCCCGACGTTGACGGACCGGATTGACGCCGGACTGCTCGGGCAGGCGGGTGAGAAGCTGAAATTGATCGCGAACTATGGCGCAGGAGTAGACCATATAGATATTCACACGGCCCGTCAGCGCGGCATTCTGGTGTCCAACACCCCCGGTGCTGCGGCAGAGGACACGGCGGATATGACGATGGCGCTGATCTTGGCCGTCACCCGCCGAATTCCTGAAGGGCTGGCGGTGATGCAATCGGGCGAATGGGAAGGCTGGTCTCCAACTGCTCTGATGGGCGGGCGCATTTCAGGGCGTCGTCTTGGCATCCTCGGGATGGGACACATCGGACAGGCGGTCGCGCGCCGCGCGCGCGCGTTCGGAATGCAGGTGCATTACCACAATCGCAAGAAAGTCCACGAGGGTGTGTCAAATGAGTTAGAGGCCACCTACTGGGAAAGCCTCGATCAGATGATCGCACGCATGGACGTGGTGTCGATTAACTGCCCGCACACCCCATCGACCTATCATTTGATGAACGCACGGCGCCTGAAGCTTATGAAGCCGGATGCTGTGATTGTGAACACCTCGCGTGGCGAAGTGATCGACGAGAATGCACTGACGCGAATGCTCCGATCGGGCGAGCTGGCGGGGGCGGGATTGGACGTATTTGAACATGGCACGCAAATAAATCCACGCCTGCGAGAGTTGAAAAACGTCGTCTTGCTGCCACATATGGGCTCCGCGACGCGAGAGGGGCGCTTAGAGATGGGAGAGAAGGTGTTGTTGAATATCAAGACCTTCGCCGATGGTCACCGCCCACCCGATCAAGTTGTCCCTGGGATGCTTTAGAACCCGACACCCTGAAAACTCGAAAAGATCGAGGCGCGAGATGGAACATTAAGCGCTATAGTTCGTTGTCCCTTCATACCGTAACCGAATGAAAGGAATACGAGATGAACTGGGACCAAATCGAAGGCAATTGGAAAGAGTGGAAGGGCAAAGCCCAAGCGAAATGGGGCGAGCTGACCGACGACGAGTTGGATCAAGCCGCTGGCAAACGTGAAGAACTCGAAGGCCTGCTGCAGCAAAAATATGGCAAGACCAAAGAGGAAGCCAAAGACGAAATTGATTCCTTCATGGCGAGCTGAGCCATGGCTGATGTTGAACGCACCGGAACAGACGCCCGTGGTCAGCTTTTCGATCAACTCGACGATGTCCGCGCGGGCATGTTGGGGGTCGAAGGCTCCGGTCAGCACATGCAGCCGATGACCCACTACTTCGATCGTGACACCGGTGAGTTGTGGTTTATCACCTCCCGCGACACGGACTTGGTTCGCGGCATCGGTCAGGGAAACACGGCACATTTCTGCGTTCAAAGCACGTCGCAGGACTACTACGCTTGCCTGTCCGGACCGATCTACCAAAGTCAGGACGAGGTCAAGCTGGACGAAATCTGGTCCGCCGTAGCCGCCGCCTACTTTGAGGGCGGTCGCGAGGATCGAGACGTCTGCCTGCTGCACATGCCTCTTCGCGAGGCTGCGATCTGGTCGTCCTCCGGCAACCCGTTCGCCTTCGGCATAGAGGTGCTCCGCGCCAACTTGACCGACAGCACCGCACAAACGGGCACGCACAAGGTTATCAACTTCGCCACAGCTGCATAAGAACAAAAGCCCCGCTGTCAGGCGGGGCTTTTCCATTGTTTACAGCCTTCGTTATCTGTCGATCTTGCCGCCCATTATGGCGATGGCTTTTTGGTAAACCCCTGCCGCATTCCACTGTTTGATCACGGTGAAGTTGGGCTGTCCTTCTTGGTAGCCGACCCCGCGTTTCCAGCCTTTACCTTTGAGGAAGTTAGCCGTCGAGGCCAGCGCATCCGCCAAGTTATTTAGGTCAATCCGGCCGTCGCCATTGCCGTCTTGGCCGTATTTCAAAACGTTGCCGGGCAGAAACTGAGTGTGACCGAGCTCTCCATGTTTCGCGCCGATGGAATTGGGTGAAATGATTCCGCGGTCTACGAGTTTCAGAGCAGCCAACGCGTGACCGGTGAAAAACTCTGACCTACGGCAGTCATAGGCGAGGGTCGAGATTGACGAGACAACATTGCTATCGCCCATAAAGTTGCCAAATCCAGTCTCCATCCCATGAATCGCGATGATCACGCCCGGAGGAACGCCATATTTTTTCTCCAAGGACGCGTAAAACCCTGCATCTCGGGCTTTGCGCTTGCGGCCTTGCGCCACGATTGTGTCTGCCCCGCGAATTTGCATGAACTTACTGAGCGAGTATTTGAAGCTCTTCTGGTTCCGATCAGCAGCAATTGTGCGTTGTGCATAGCTGGTGCCAGCCAACGCAGCCAAACCTCGGTTCCCCACGCCCGCTTGCGCAGCCTCTTTGGCAAAGGCAGCTTTCCAAGCGTTGTATCCGCTCGCAGTGTTGCCGCATTGGGCGGAAAGGGCCGGAGCAGCAAGCGTAAGTGCTGCGATGAGAACTACGGAACGAAGCATCTGAAAATCCATTTGAAAGGAACAATTTCTCAGAGAGTAGCTTTGACCTTGGCGACACGCAACTGGCGGAGCCTGAGTTGTCGGAAATGGTGTATTTTGGGTCGAATGGCGCTCGGGGATTGTAGCACGCCTTGTTAGACAGATGCCAAGTAAGCCTAAGGGGAGTCGGATTTAATGAAAACGCATGTCAAAGCACTGGTTGTCGGCGGTGGCGCTGTCGGGACGTCGATCGCTTACCATTTGGGCAAGGCTGGATGGGACACGATGCTGCTGGAGCGTGACGAGCTAACCTCTGGCTCGACTTGGCATGCTGCGGGGCTGCTGCCCTATTTCAACATGTCTTTCGCGACGACCCACATTCACGACTATTCGATCAAGTTCTATAAGACACTTGAGGAAGAGACAGGCCTGAACGCGGGCTTCTCGGTTTGCGGCAATCTACGCATGGCGCGCACGCAAGAGCGTATGGATGAATATGCGCTCTATTCCTCGACCGCCGAGACGGTTGGGGTTCCCCACCAGTGGATGAAACCCTCTGAAATCAAGGAACGGTGGCCCCTTATCCGCACCGACGATTTGAAGGGTGCGATCTATCACAACACCGATGGCTACATAAACCCTGCCGACGTCACGATGGCGATGGCGAAAGGTGCGCGGCAGCATGGTGTAACCATCGAGCGCAAATGGCAGGTGGATGGTTATGAATGGACCGGTTCCGAATGGCGCGTGACGATCACCAAGATGGTCGAAAAAGGCGGCAATCTCGTCGCCTCCGACGAACAGACAGTCATCACCGCCGAGCATGTTGTCACTGCGACCGGCAACCACGCGCAACGCACAGCGGAGCTGCTGAAGATCAAAATTCCGGCCATCCCGGTCGAGCACCAGTTCATCGTGATGGAGCAGGACCCCGCGCTGGTTGAATGGCGCAAAACCAACCCCGAACACCCCGTGATCCGTGACGCCGATGCGCAAAGCTATGTGCGCGAGGAACGCGGCGGGTGGATCCTTGGTGTCTATGAGAAAAACGCGCCTGCTCGATTTGAATATGGCGTGCCCGACAGCTTTCGCGCCGATCTGTTCCAGCTGGATCTGGAGCGGATCGAACAGCAATATATGGAGATGATCCACCGCATCCCGTCATGCGAAACGTGCGGTCTTAAGGACGATTTCAACGGCCCGATCTGCTACACTCCAGACGGCAACCCGCTGGTCGGCCCCGCGCCGGGCCTGCGCAACATGTGGCTAGCGGAAGGTTTCTCGTTTGGCATCACCGCAGCCGGTGGCACTGGCTATTACCTTGCCCAGATGATGGTAGAAGGCGAGGCGGAGATCGACATGGCCTCCCTCGACCCCAAGCGATACGGCTCGTGGATGACGACTGAGTTCGCCGCGCGCAAGAACGAGGAATGCTACGACCACGTCTATATCCTGCACCACCCCGACGAGGAACGTCCCGCCGCTCGCCCCCTGCGGACGTCGCCAGCTTATGACCGACAAGCGGCACGCGGTGCGCAATTCGGCTGGGTGAACGGCTGGGAACGTCCGAACTATTACGCGCCTGAAGGCTTCAGCGACCACGACTCTCGCAGCTTCCGCCGTGGCGGCTGGTGGGAATACGCTGTCGAAGAGGCGAAAGCGATCCGAGAAGGCGTGGGGCTTGTGGATGCAACGGCATTCACCAAACATATCGTTAAAGGTGCAGGCGCTGAGGCTTTCCTCGATTGGTTTACCACCAACAAATTGCCGCGAGTGGGCCGCATCAACCTGACCTACGCGCTGACTGACGCGGGCACGACGCGCACGGAATACACCATTGTGCGGTTGGCCGATGATGAGTTCTATCTGGTCTCTGCTGGCGCGTGGACGACTTACGACGCCGACTACCTCCGCAAGGCCATTGAGGACAAAGAGCCGGAGTTTGGTCGCATCGAGTGCCAAGACGTGACAACCCAATGGGGCGTCTTCGCCATTGCGGGACCTAAATCGCGCGATGTGTTGAACGCGGTGATCAAAGACCGTGATCCTGAAACTGCCCTGTCCAACAAACGTTTCCCGTGGCTGTCGGCCAAGAAAATCGAGTTAGGTATGTGTCCCGTTAACGCGATCCGCGTGGCTTATACAGGCGAGTTGGGATGGGAGCTGCACCACCCTATCGAAATGCAGAACTACCTGTTCGACCTTCTGGAAAAGGCAGGCGAGCCGCATGGCATGAAGTTGGTTGGCGCACGCGCGCAAAACTGGCTGCGTCAGGAGAAATCCTACCGCGCGTTCGGAACGGAGCTTGGTCGCGATGCAACGCCGCTAGAGGCCGATCTGCCGCGCTTCGTCGACCTGTCCAAAGATTTCCGTGGCAAAGCCGCGATGGAGTCTTTGGGCATCCGGTCGAAATGCGTGACGCTTCTGATCGACGGGCCGGACGACGCAGACCCTTGGGGTCGCGAAGCGCTGTACTCTGGTGAGATGAAGGTGGGACGCCTGACGTCCGGCGGCTATTCCGTCGCCTTTGGCAAGAGCATCGGCATGGGCTATGTCTCGCCGGAACTGGCTGAGGTCGGAACGAAGCTGAAAGTCCGAATGCAGCGCCAACTTTGGGACGCTACTGTTGTGGAGGACAGCCCCTACGATCCGAAGAACGAAACGATCCGTAAGGACGGCTAAGCCGTGCAACCTGCGGGTAGATTTAGGCTGAAACCGACTTCGCAGGCGCTATCCGCGCCTGCGCCAAGTGGCCAGACGGCGACGTGCGCGTACGATCAGGTCCGATATTGGACCGCGCAGCACTTCCAAATCCACGGCGAGCAGCAGCAAGCCGATGGGCAACATCCACACTCCGAACACGGGCAGCACTGCCAAAAAACTGCCTAGAATGAAAATGATGGCAACGGGCACTCTTACAATCCACCAGCCACGTGCGCGGATTGCGGTGAGTGGGCGGCGCAATGCCGGGATCATACGCTCCATAGCATCGAATTGCCGTTCGAAGCGACGTGTCGCACGGGCGCGTTTGTCTGGATCAGTAGCCATCATACGATCGCACATAAGATTGAAGAGGTTTCAATTCAATCTATGCGAAACCGGAGCGGATCAAGAGAAGTGACGGTTTCTTCATCAAGCTCTGACGCACGTCCGCCGACCAAATCCGATAGCAGTTGGCTTGCTGCGGGTGCAGTTTGAAAGCCGTACCCACCTTGCCCCGCGCACCACCAGAACCCATCGATCTCGGACTGACCGATAGCGAGGCAGCGGTCCGGCGTAAATGTGCGAAGCCCTGCCCAATTGGCAATCATGCGTTGAACGGGTGTGGTGACGTGTTCTTCAAATCTCGCGATCCCTTCCGCGAGCACCATGTCATCGGCCCAAGCGTCCATTGGCAGCGTCGGGTCCTCGTCGGCAGGAGAAATCAAAAGCGCGCCTGCATCGGGCTTGGCATACCACGTCTCACCCGGCCCGAAGAGCAGCGGCCAGTGCGTGACGTCAAACCCTTCAGGCGCGGCCACCCGTGCAATAGACCGGCGCATTGGCTGCAATGTCAAAGGCGCAACGCCTGCGAGGCGCGCGATCTGGTCAGCCCATGCGCCCGCTGCGTTTACGATCTGGCGAGCCTCGTAGTCTTCGCCCGCAGTGACACGCCAGCCTCTGCCTGTTTTTTCAATTGCAGTGACCTCCGCGCGTGTGACGACGGTGCCGTCATTGCGACGCAAATGCCGGACGAAGCGTTGAATGGCGGCATCTGTGTCGATGTCCCACGCCTCGTCGTGATAGCCCACCTGTGTGACTTGGTTGGCATCCAGAATGGGCAAAATCTCTAGCGCTTGATCTATGGTCAGGCGGCGCATCTTCATCGTCACCATGTCGGATGCGAATGCGAGTTCATTGCCTTCACGTCCCAGCAGCATAAGGCCGCGTGGACGATCGCGCGAACCGTTCACTTCAAGATGCCAGTTTTTGCTGGCGCTGTTGAGGGCGATGGTCGAAGGCTTTCCGTAGGTTTCCTCAAACATGGCGGCAGAGCGACCGGAGGCGTGATAGGCAAGCGCGTCCTCTCGTTCCAACAAGGTCACGTTTCCCAATTCGGAGAGTCGAGCAGCAGCAGAGGTTCCGGCGATGCCTCCGCCGATGACAAGAAAGTCCGTCATGCCTCCTCTAGTCGGTCTGTCGCTGGTGCGGGCGTTTGGCTGAGCGCGGTCACTTCATCATAGAGCGCATCGCTCATACTAAATTCCATAGCGGCCAGAGATGGCGCCAATTGCTCGGAAGAGCGCGCGGAAATGATCGGCGCCGTCACGCCGGGATTATGCGCCACCCAAGCGACCGCAAGCGTTGCGGCATCGGTGCCATGTTTGGCTGCAAGTTTTGGCAAAGTAGCAGCTGCATCGTGCATCCAAGGCACATTGTAGCGGGCATTGTAACGTGCGTCGTCTATGAGCCTGCCGCTTGCGTCGTCGCTTGCGTATTTCCCGGTCAGTAATCCTCCCCCTAGGGGGGAGTAGGGCACTACGCCGATCCCTTGGTCTTCGCAGGCCGGAATAATCTCCACCTCAGCCTGCCGTTTCACGAGGTTGTACATCGGTTGAAGGACGTCGACAGTTGTCCCCAGATTTCGCGCGATTTGAGCGGCTTTCATGACCTGCCACGCTGCGAAGTTGGAAATGCCGATGTAGCGGATGAGTCCGTCCTCACGGAGTTCGGCCAGCGCTTCGAAGCTATCTTGCAAAGGCGTCTCGCGATCGAACCGGTGGAGGTACATCAGATCGATTGTATCGACCTTCATACGCGCTCGGCTTTCCTCGTAAGATTGCAGCACATTTGCCTTGGTCGCGGGTTTGTCATAGGCGGCCTTGGTTGCAATCAGAACGTCATCGCGCTCCCGCTGTACAAAGCGCCCCAGCATCGTTTCGGACTGGCCGCCCGTGTAGACATAGGCGGTGTCAAAGAAGTTGATGCCCGCGATGCGGCAATCTTCGTACATCGACTGGCTGGCGACGATATCGGCCTTGCCACCGAACTGCATGGTGCCAAAGCAAAGCTTGGATGCGGGGGCCCCGTTGGCCGTGGTCAGATGTATCATAAGCCCGAGATTGGCAGAAAGGATATGCTGTGGGAAGGGGGCTAAACGCTCTGTGGTTGGCGCGGTATTTGTTCCGCTATTCGTATCGCACGCCGCTATAGCTTCGCAAATCCGTCCGTGCCGTGATCGGTGGGAACTAATTGCTCGAACTTCTGCAAACGGTCTGCCGCTGGCTTACGCGAGAGAGGTGTGCAGGCGCTTAGGCAACTGAGCATAAGCGCCCGCATGAAAAAAGCCCGCGACGGGAATGTCGCGGGCTTAAAACTACTTACTAGGTCAAAGCTTAGTTAGGAATGTCGCCGGTGATGCCTTCAACGTAGAAGTTCATGCCAGCCAGCGTCCCGTCATCGGCAGTCTCGCCGTCGGCCAACCAGTCAGAGCCGTCTTGCTTTTTCAGCGGGCCGGTGAACGCGTGGTAGGATCCGTCAGCAAGGCTGTCTTTCAGCGCCAGTGCTTCGGCTTTGATGTCTGCTGGAACCGCGTCGGAGATTTCGCCGATGCCAACCATACCAGCACCAATGCCGTCCCATGTGTCTTTGCTTTCCCATGTGCCATCCATCACGGCTTTAACGCGCGCAATGTAGTAGGGCGCCCAGTCGTCAATGATCGAAGACACGCGTGGCATAGGCGCGTATTCGGACATGTCAGACGCCTGACCGAAGGTGATGACATTCCCGGCTTTTTGTGCCGCAGCTTGGGGTGCAGTGGAGTCCGTGTGCTGCAAAATAACGTCTGCGCCTTGCTCGATTAGCGCTGTTGCCGCGTCGGCCTCTTTTGCCGGATCAAACCACGTGTAGGCCCAGACAACCGAGAACTCGACGTCAGGGTTCACCTTTTTGGCGTGGATGTAGGCGGAGTTAATGCCGCGGATAACTTCCGGGATCGGGAAGGACGCGATGTAGCCAATCTTGTTGGTCTTGGTCATCTTGCCTGCGATGTGGCCTTGCACTGCACGGCCTTCGTAAAAGCGTGCGGAGTAGGTGGACACGTTGTCAGCACGCTTATAACCGGTGGCGTGCTCGAACTTCACGTTCGGGAATTTGGCTGCAACCGCGTTGGTCGGGTCCATATAGCCGAAAGAGGTGGTGAAAATCAGGTCTGCGCCAGACAGCGCCATTTGGGTGATCACACGTTCTGCATCCGCACCTTCTGGGACGCTCTCTTGGAAGATCGTTTCAACCTTGTCGCCGAACTCGGCTTCAACGGCCAAGCGGCCTTTGTTGTGCTCGTAGGTCCAGCCTCCGTCACCAACGGGGCCGACATAGATGAAGCCGACCTTGGTCTTGTCTTGCGCGTAGGCCGCGCCGGTCAGTGCGAGGGCAGCGACAGCCCCAGCTAGGATAGTTCTGCGTTTCATGAGTGGTATCTCCCCAGGTTTAAAACAGTTAGTGGCCTCAGTGAGAGGCGTGGAATGCGCGGCCTAGGCAGGCAGGCGCGGCAAGTGATGCGCGGGTTTTGCCACCCTTGCGGGGGGCCGACATAATGACCAGCACGGCGATGGTTATCAGATACGGCGACATGGACAAGTATTCCACCGGAATTGCGAGCCCTGCGGCTTGCAAGTTCAGCTGCAAAACAGTGACCCCGCCAAAAAGATAGGCGCCCAGCAAAACGCGTAGTGGCCGCCAAGAGGCAAACACAACAATCGCCAAGGCAATCCAGCCCGCCCCTGCAGTCATCCCTTCGGTCCATTGTGGCACACGGATGAGGCTAAGGTAGGCTCCGCCAAGACCCGCGCAAGCGCCGCCAAACATGATCGCCATCAGGCGAACTTTGACGACCTTGTAGCCGAGCGCGTGAGCAGCATCGTGGTTTTCGCCTACCGCGCGCAGGATCAATCCGGCGCGGGTGAACTTCAACACAGCCCAAGTCCCGACACACAGCGCCAGGGTAAGGTAGACCATCAGGTCATGGTTGAACAATACGGGGCCGATAAAGGGAATGTCGGCCAGTGGGCCAAGGTTGAGCTTGTTCACGGCGGGGGGGCGGATGCCTACATATCCTTGCCCCATGAGCGACGACAGCCCTAATCCGAACAATGTCAGGGCAAGGCCGGTGGCAACTTGGTTGGACAACAGAAACTGGGTGAGGACGCCGAAGATCAGCGATAGAATTGCCCCACCAACGGCGGCAGCGACGAAGCCCAGCACGGGCGATCCTGTCTCCACAGCGATGGCGAAGCCGCATATGGCGCCAGTGATCATCATGCCCTCGACCCCGAGGTTCAGAACGCCGGATTTTTCGACCACCAACTCGCCAAGTGCAGCGAGCAGGATGGGGGTCGCTGCAACCATCAGGGATGCCAGAAGGAGGGTGGGGGAGATTGCGCCTAGGTCCATCTACACAACCCCCCTTTTGCCAATTCTGATCCGGTAGTTCGTCAGCACGTCCACGGCCAACAAGAAGAACAACAACATGCCTTGGAAGGCTTGGATTGCGGCTGTCGGTACACCCAGCATGAAGCTCGCCAATTCGCCGCCGATATAGGTCAGCGCCATCAGCAGCCCCGCCAACAGAATGCCGAACGGGTTCAGGCGGCCAAGGAACGCCACGATGATGGCTGTGAAGCCGTAGCCGACGTTGAAATCGATGCTGATCTGACCCGCAGGGCCGGAGACCTCGAACAGTCCCGCCAGACCCGCCAAAGCGCCAGATGTGCCAAGGCAGAACAGGACCAGCCGCGCAGGCTCCACACCGCCAAAGCGAGCGGCCTTGGGCGCTTGGCCCGCCAGCCGGATGTGGAAGCCCATCATGTGTTTGGAGAACAGGACATAGGCGAAAATGACCGCCACGATGGCGGCGACAACGCCCCAGTGCAAGCCAGTGTTCGGCAAGAGCTCCGCGTTGAACGCAGATGGGTAGTCTTTAAGGTTGCGCGATCCTGGAAAGCCGTTGCCCTCAGGATTGCGCAGTGCCCCAAGAGCCATCGAAGCAAGAATGAACTCCGCCACATAGACCAGCAGCAGGGAAACCAGAATTTCGTTGGTGTGAAACTTGACCTTCAACAGCCCAGGGATCATCGCCCAAAGGAACCCGCCCAAGGCACCCGCTATGACCATCAAAGGGAAAATGAAGAAACTCTCGGTCGGGTAGAATGCCAGCCCGACTGCCGCGCCGCAGATGGCGCCCATGATGTACTGGCCCTCGGCTCCGATATTCCAGACGCCGGCGCGAAACCCCATGGCGAGACCTGTTGCAATCAGGATCAGCGGTGCTGCCTTAACCAAAAGCTGTGGGCGCGAGAAGGCCGCAAATTGCTCGTTAAACAACGGATCCCAGAAGATTGTGCGAATGGCTTCGAAGGGATCTTTCCCGAGGATCGCAAACATGATGCCGCCTGCGATCATTGTCGCTATGACAGCCAAAACGGGAGTGATCGCAGTCCAAAGACGGGAAGGCTGGGGGCGTTTTTCTAGTGTAATCATGGGTGCCCCATCTGCGCAGGTTCTAGATCGTGGGCACCGCCCATCATGAGCCCGATCTGATCAACGGTTAGGCCGGCCGCGTTTACGGGTGCGCTCAATCGGCCTTCGTTCAGCGCGGCAAAGCGGTCAGAGATTTCCATCAACTCATCAAGGTCTTGGCTAATGACCACAATTGCGGCGCCCTCCGCCGCGAGATCAAGCAAGGCTTGCCGGATCGACGCTGCTGCTGACGCATCTACACCCCATGTGGGTTGGTTGACGACCAGAACCGATGGGCGCTGCAAAATCTCGCGGCCGATCACAAATTTCTGCAGGTTCCCACCCGACAGCGCGCGGGCTGCCGTGGCGGCGGATGGTGTGCGGACGTCAAATTCCTGAATGATCCGCTTGGCAAAGTCGCGCGTTTTGCGCCAGTCGATCATCCCGTTCCGCTCCAACCCTTCGCGGGCAGAGCCGGACAACAGCGCGTTTTCTGTCAGTGACATATCGGGTGCTGCTGCGTGGCCCAGACGCTCTTCTGGGGCAGAAAGCAGGCCCAAGGCGCGGCGCGGATTGGGGCTTTGATCGCCAATTGCGCGTCCTCCGAGCCGGACCTTGTCAGCGGGGACGAGGATTTCACCGGCAATTACAGCGCAAAGCTCTTCCTGACCATTGCCCGCGACGCCGCCGATCCCGAGGATTTCGCCTTTTTGCACAGAGAGGTTGATGCTTTTCAGGGAGGTGCCGAACGCAGTGCGAGCAGGGACATCGAGCGCTTCGATTTCAAGCGCTACGTCTTGGGGCACCCGCGGGGCCTTCTGCGGCACATGCAGCACCTCGCCCACCATCATCTCTGCCATTGCCCGTGCAGTTTCCTGACGCGGGTTACACGTGGCCACTTTCTTACCGAGCCTCAGCACGGTCGCGTGGTCACATAGGGCGCGGATTTCTTCGAGCTTATGAGAGATGTAGAGAATGGAACACCCTTCGCCGCGCAGTTTCTCCAGCGTTTGAAACAAGATCGCGACCTCTTGCGGTGTCAGCACCGAGGTTGGCTCATCCATAATCAGCAGTTTGGGGTTTTGCAGAAGGCAGCGGATGATCTCCACCCGTTGGCGCTCTCCTGCGGACAGGTCACCCACCAACTGGTCAGGGTCTAAAGGCAGGCCATAATTTTCGGAGACTTCGCGAATACGGGCCGCGAGGTCGCGCATCTTCGGCGGATTCTCCATGCCAAGCGCGATGTTTTCTGCAACGTCCAACGCTTCGAAAAGGGAAAAGTGCTGGAACACCATCGCTACGCCAGCGGCGCGCGCCGCTCGTGGCTCAAGCGGCGCGTATGGCAGCCCCTTAAACGTCATAGTGCCCGCATCAGGTTTAACGAGGCCATAGATCATCTTTACCAGCGTGGACTTGCCTGCGCCATTCTCGCCCAGCAGCGCGTGGACTTCGCCGGGCCGGATCGAAAAGGAAACGTGATCATTGGCGACAACGCCGGGATAGGCCTTGGTCAGGCCTGAAATTGTCAGCAGGTCTTCACCAGCTGTGCTGAGTCGCTCTTCAATCAAACTGCGACATCCTTCCCCAACAACCCCGATTGGGCCCCCGTTTGCAGCGTCATGAGTAGCTCAGATGCGACGCCCACTGCAATGGCTTGAGGATGTTTCCCAAGGGCAGGTTGCCCGATCGGGCAGCGAATGCGTGAAATTTGTGCGTCAGTATGGCCAAGAGCATTGAGCCTGCTTCGAAAACGCGCCCATTTCGTTGCCGAGCCGATAAGTCCCGCACTTTGAAACCCATTGGTCAACAAGCGGTGGCAAAGTTCCAGATCGATGGCATGTGAGTAGGTCAAGATCAGGTGGTGTGCATCTGTCGGAGCCAGCTTTGCAGCGTCAGGGATGTTCATCGCAGCCAGTTCGTCAATCCGGGGCGCTGCTTCGGTGTGCTTAGGGAAACGCTCCGCACCACTATCAACCCAAGTGATGTCGAAGGCATCTGTCGGGGCAAGGGTGGTAACAATCGCGCGGCCCACATGGCCCGCCCCCCAAACCCAAAGAGGGGCGCGCTGGCCCTTCAGGGACTCGCACAGCCAGCCATTGTCGAACACCAAGCCGCTCTCGGACCCGTTCCGCATACGCGCAACGGCGCGATCGATTGACAATGGTTGCTCTGCGCGCCCTTCAATTCGGCGAATATAAAAATTTCTGGCGTCTGGCGCTGCTTCGAAGACTTCCGTCACCAGCGTAACGGCTCCGCCACAACACTGCCCAAGGGCCGGACCCAAAGGAATTCGCGAGACAATCGGGCCGTTAAGTTTCAACGCCCTGCGGGCCGCTTCCAACTCAAGTGCGCCGCCGCCGATAGTGCCGGATTGCCCGCCGTCCCATACCAGCATTGAGGCGCCGCTTTCTCGTGGGCTTGACCCGCTATGGGCGACTATGACCACGCGGGCGACGCGGCCATGATGGGTCAGGGCTTCGCGCAATGTGTCTATATCGAAGCTCACGCCCGTAACTTCTGGCATGCCATCAAGACACGCTCTGCCGTGGCGGGGGCGTCAAGGTCTGGGTAGTTTTCGCCACAGCTTGAAATCGCATCTGACAGGGCAAGCCAGGCGGATATCCCATGCATGAACGGCGGCTCGCCGACGGCTTTCGATTTGAAAACGGTCTCCGCGCGGTTCACACCATCCCAAAGTGAAACATTGAAAACCTCTGGGCGGTCAGAGGCGACTGGGATCTTATAAGTAGCCGGTGCATGGGTCGTCAGGCGGCCTTTTTCGTCCCAGACCAGTTCTTCGGTTGTCAGCCAACCTGCGCCTTGAACGTAAGCGCCTTCGATCTGGCCAAGATCGAGTGCCGGGTTTAGCGATTTGCCACAATCATGCAGGATATCGGCGCGAAGGATGCGGTTTTCGCCCGTGAGCGTGTCGATGACGACTTCCGTCACAGCCGCTCCATAGGCAAAGTAGAAAAACGGTCGTCCATGACCTTTGATCCGGTCCCATTGGACATCTGGCGTGGCGTAGAATCCGGTGGCTGACAGCGAAACACGGTTCTGGTAGGCCAAAGATGCTGCTTCGGCAAAGCTCAGCGACTTGCCGTCGAAATGCACATTACCGCCTGCAAACGTCACATCGCCTTTCGACAGGCTCGAACCGATGCGCAACTTGATCTCTTCGCAGGCATTCAGCACTGCCATTCCGTTCAGGTCTGATCCTGAAGAGGCTGCCGTGGCGGACGTATTCGGGACTTTCCCTGTGTCTGTAGCGGTGATTTTCACGCTGCTCAAAGGCACACCGAAACTCTCGGCCGCAACTTGAGCCACCTTGGTAAATAGCCCTTGACCCATTTCTGTGCCGCCGTGGTTCAGGTGGACGGAGCCGTCTTGATAGACATGCACCAACGCACCCGCCTGATTAAGATGTGTCAGCGTGAATGAGATGCCGAATTTCACCGGCGTTAGAGCGATACCGCGCTTCAGCACGGGGTTTTTGTCGTTCCAAGCTGCAACCGCTGTCCGTCGGGCCTGATAGTCGGACGATACCTCCAGCGCGTCGACCATTTCACGGATGATGGAATCTGTGACCTCCATCCCGTAGGGCGTGGTTTGCGCACCTTTGTCCGACATCGAGGCGTAGAAGTTTTCACGCCGGACCTGCAAAGGATCAATGCCAAGCTGATGGGCGATGTGGTCCATCACGCGCTCTATCCCGACAATACCTTGCGGGCCGCCAAAACCGCGAAACGCTGTGTTGCTTTGTGTGTTGGTCTTCAGCCGGTGGGACGTGATCCGCGCGTGATCAAGATTGTACGCGTTGTCGGCATGAAGCATTGCACGATCAGCTACGGGCAATGACAAGTCCTGCGCCCAGCCGCAACGCGCGTATTGGGTGAAGTCAACCGCAGTTATACGCCCGCGCGCATCAAAGCCCACGTCATAGTCTATGCGGAACTCATGACGCTTGCCGGTGATGATCATGTCATCGTCACGGTCATAGCGCATTTTAACAGGGTGCCCGTGCTTGTGTGCTACGACGGCACAGGCCACGCAGAGCGCGTTGCCTTGACTTTCCTTCCCGCCAAACCCGCCGCCCATCCTGCGGACTTCCACGCGCACGGCGTTCATCGGGCGGCCAAGGGCTTCGGCCACCTTGTGTTGAATCTCCGTCGGGTGTTGGGATGACGCGTGAACCACCATGTCACCGCCTTCTTGCGGGACGGCGAGGGCTGCGTGGCCTTCGAGATAGAAATGTTCTTGGCCGCCAATCTCGAAGCTGCCGCTTAAACGGTTGGTTGCTGCTTGCAACTGAGCATCTGCGTCGCCTTTGGTATAGATGCGCGGGCCGTCTTCGAAATGCGAATTCGCGGCATGAGCCTCTTCAATCGTCAGCAGTGGCGTCTGCTCATCATACTCAATTTTCGCCATCCGCGCCGCCTTGCGCGCCGCAAGATGGGACGCTGCGACGACAATGAAAATCGGCTGTCCGAGGTAGTGAATCTCGCCAGTCGCCAATAAGGGCTCGTCGTGGTTCGAAGGGCTGACGTCATTGTCGTGTGGCAAATCCCGAGCTTCCAAAACGTCGATGACGCCGTCAGCTGATCGCACAGGACCAAGATCGATGTCCGTGATCCGGCCCTTCGCGATAGTGCTGAGCCCAAAGGCCAAGTGCAACGTGCCACGCGGCGTCGGGATGTCGTCGGTATAGCGCGCGGCGCCAGTCACATGGAGCGGGCCCGCGTCATGGGCAGTGGTCGTACCGACACTCATGGTCGTACCTCCAGAACAGAGGCGGGGATACCGAGGCTTTCAACGTAAACGCGACGCAGCATATTCTTCGCGGTTTGCATCCGGTAATCAGCAGAGGCGCGCATATCGCTCATCGGTGCATAGTCCTTGGCAAAGCCGTCGAGTGCGGCCTCCATGTTGTCTTCGCTCCATGCTTTACCGATCAAAGCATCTTCCACATGGGTGGCGCGTTTCGGGATGCCTGCCATCCCGCCAAATGCGATCCGCGCGCGCGCTACAGAGCCGCCTGCGACCACGATGTTGAAGCAACCGCACACCGCGGAGATGTCTTGGTCGAAGCGTTTTGAAAGCTTGTAGCACTTCACCGTGTCACGCTGTTTGGGGATCGTGACAAACTCGATAAACTCGCCTGCTTGGCGATCCTGCTTGCCGTACTCAATAAAGAAATCCTCGAGAGCCATGTCGCGTCGCAAATCGCCCTTGCGCAAATGCAATCTGGCACCAAGCGCAATCAACGCGGGCGGGCTGTCCCCAATGGGCGAGCCGTTGGCAATGTTGCCTCCGATGGTCGCGGCGTTGCGCACTTGAGTGGAGCCATAGCGGCGGAGCATTTCGGCGAACGAGGGATAGAGCGGTTTAACTGCTTCCAACACTTGGGTGATCGTGCAGGCCGCCCCGATCCGAAGGCCGTCCTCTGTTTCTTCGATCTGTTGTAGGTCTGCGCAACGGCCCGTAAAGGCGACCTTGTCCAAATTCTGCAAACGCTTGGTGACCCAAAGTCCGACATCTGTAGCCCCGCCGATCAAAGTGGCGTCCGGGTTGTCCTGATACCACGCTGCGAGCTCGTCTGAAGTTTTCGGCATAGGGAAGGGAGGTTCAGCGTCGATGGCGCTCTCGTCCATCCAGTCTGGCACTGGCTCAGACGAGGCAGCCTCGGCCGCGCGGATAATCGGGGCATAGCCCGTGCAGCGGCACAAGTTCCCGGCCAATTGATCTTCATGGTCTGTTGCGCCATTAGAATGGGCCGCCGCCATGGTGGTGATGAAGCCGGGTGTGCAGAAACCGCATTGTGAACCGTGAAGGTCCACCATCGCGCGCTGCACGGGGTGAAGATCGCCGTTCGGCCCGGCCACGCCTTCGACCGTACGCACCGCACGGCCGGACAACTGCGGCATGAAGAGAATGCACGCGTTCATGGCCCTTGCCACGCCGTCGTCGCCGGTGACGATGACAGAACAGGCGCCACAATCGCCTTCGTTGCACCCTTCTTTGGTTCCGGTCAGCCCGCGACGCTCGCGCAGGAAATCGAGTAAAGTCTCGGTCGGGCCGACATCGGCCTCCACGGTCTCTCCGTTCAGAAGAAACGTTAGCATATGGAATTTATCCCGCCGCCTTACTGTTGGGTGTCCCGACTTGCATGTCTTCGATGCGGCGTAGAAGGCACGCGGGAAAATCTTTTGCCTAGAAGAGCGCAGGATTCACAGTTTGGCAAGCGTTTCAGTTTTTGGGGGCCAGCGCTTGCGCTTCCCAAGCTTGCCGTTGCCACTCCAACCAGCCTTGCAAAGGGATAAGGGCGTTGGGTTCCATCCAGCAAATGCGTTGGCGGCCTTCTTTGCGTGTGGCGATGATGCCACCGGCTTCCATCACTTTGATATGTTGCAAGAAAGACGGGAGCGCCATGTCATGCGGTTCCGCCAATTCTTTGACCGCGGCGGGGCCATGGGCCAAGCGTTCAATAATGGAGCGGCGAGTGCGGTCGCCAAGGGCTGCAAAAAGTGTGTCCAGCGAATGGTTAGCCATTCACCTAACTTACATTGGTAGGAGGTTCCCGCAAGCAGAATCCATTTGTTCGGCAAACGGATTCTGCCGCGTTTCGGAGTTAGAACGGCAAAAATCCGTCAGACAGGTCGTATGGCTTTACGGCCATTACAGGTTGGTCGCCTTCATATGAGAACACAAAGATATGCGCCTGATCATTGGCTAGCGTAATGCGGCAAAACACAACGTCAGTGTCGAATTCGGCGGGGCAACCCTCAAGGTCGGCATGCTCGACTGATGCCTCGAAGGTTTCATAGGTGAACGCGCCATTTGGCAGATAGCTCGTGGCACTCGAGTGGGTTGCGTCCTCTGCGCCGGAGGCGAGGGCAGAAGTTGCCAGCAAAGCAGGAAGTAAGCTGAGAAGTGTTGTTCGTGTCATTAATTCCGAGTCCTTTTGTCAGATATATATATTTCCTATAAAAAGAGTCGGGTATAAGCAAGGGTGAACTTTTGTAAGCTGCGGGGCACAGCTTTTCGGGGTTTTCGACAGAACGGGCGACGCCTAGTGTACTTGCATGAGCAGCTCCCCACGATTCATCCATCTTCGCACCCATTCCGAGTATTCACTGCTGGAAGGGGCATTGCGGTTGAAGAAGCTGCCAGACCTATGCGCCTCGGTCGGTATGCCAGCGGTCGCTCTGACGGACACGAACAATATGTTCGCGGCGCTAGAGTTCTCCGAATACGCGTCCGGTGCGGGCATCCAGCCCATCATCGGCTGTCAGGTCGATCTGTCTTACGACCAAGCTGCCCAAGGCGAACGCCCACGCGATCCAGCGCCGATTGTTCTGCTGGCCCAGACCGAGCGTGGGTATGAGAACCTGATGAAGCTCAACTCTTGCCTCTACATTGATGCGGGGGGGGCATTGCCGCAGGTGTCGGTCGAGCAGTTGGATCTCCACAATGAAGGCCTGATCTGCCTGACCGGCGGGCCGGACGGCCCGATCGGGCGGTTTTTGCGGGCGGGACAAGCCCCGAAGGCTGAAGCGTTGATGCGCGATCTGGCGCGGATTTATCCTGATCGGCTTTATGTGGAATTGCAGCGCCACCCCGTCGATGGTGGCCTTATCGAAGCGGAGCAAAAATCCGAACGAGGCCATATCGAGATGGCCTACGCGATGGGCCTGCCTCTTGTTGCCACCAATGACGCCTATTTCCCGAAGCCTGACATGTACGAAGCGCATGACGCGTTGATCTGTATTTCCGAAGGTGCATATGTGGACCAGCAGGAAGGCCGCCGGCGCCTGACGCCGCAGCACTATTTCAAGTCCCCGCAAGAGATGGCGACGCTGTTTGCCGACCTGCCGGAGGCGCTGGAAAACACCGTCGAGATAGCGCAGCGTTGCGCGTTTAAAGTTTACAAGCGCGACCCGATCCTGCCGAAGTTCGCTGATGACGAGGTGGTGGAACTGCGCCGACAGGCCCAAGAGGGGCTGAAGGCGCGGCTGGCGGTGATCCCACACGCGGCATCGGTCGAGGAATACGAGGCGCGGCTGGAATTCGAGCTGGGCATCATCGAAGGAATGGGCTTTCCGGGCTACTTCCTGATCGTTGCCGACTTTATCAAATGGGCCAAAGATCACGACATCCCCGTCGGACCCGGCCGGGGTTCCGGTGCAGGCTCGCTTGTGGCCTATGCGCTGACGGTCACAGACCTCGATCCCTTACGCTACTCTTTGCTGTTCGAGCGGTTCTTGAACCCCGAACGGGTATCCATGCCCGACTTCGATATCGACTTCTGTATGGATCGCCGCGAGGAGGTGATCCGCTACGTTCAGGAAAAATATGGCCGCGACAAGGTGGGACAGATCATTACCTTCGGTGCGCTTTTGTCGAAGGCCGCGGTGCGAGATGTCGGGCGCGTTTTGCAGATGCCTTACGGGCAGGTGGATCGCCTTTCGAAAATGATTCCCGTCGAAGGCGTGAAGCCAGTCTCCATCGAGAAGGCTTTGGCGGACGAGCCCAAGCTTCGTGAAGAAGCGAAGAACGAAGAGGTTGTTGCCCGCCTGCTGAATTACGGCCAGCAAGTTGAAGGTTTGCTGCGGAACGCCTCGACCCACGCCGCTGGCGTGGTGATTGGCGATCGCCCGTTGGACCAGTTGGTCCCGCTTTACCAAGATCCACGCTCCGACATGCCCGCAACTCAGTTCAATATGAAGTGGGTGGAGCAGGCCGGTCTTGTGAAGTTCGACTTTCTGGGCCTCAAAACACTGACTGTCATTCAAAACGCAGTGGACTTGATCAAGGGAACTGGACGGCCTTTGCATATCGATGCGGAAGGCAACACATTGTTCGAACCGCCTGAAGGCGCAGAAAACGATATCGGGACAATCCCGCTGGACGATAAGAAGTCCTATGACCTCTACTCCGCCGCTAAAACGGTCGCTGTGTTTCAGGTGGAAAGCTCGGGCATGATGGATGCGCTGCGGCGCATGAAGCCGACCTGCATCGAAGACATCGTGGCGCTTGTGGCCCTGTATCGTCCCGGCCCGATGGAAAACATTCCGACCTATTGCGAGGTGAAGAATGGCACCAAAGAACTGGAATCGGTTCACCCCTCGATTGACCATATTCTAGCCGAGACCCAAGGCATCATCGTTTATCAAGAACAGGTTATGCAGATCGCGCAGGTCATGGCAGGCTACTCGCTAGGCGGTGCTGACTTGCTGCGTCGTGCGATGGGTAAGAAAATCAAGGAAGCGATGGATGCGGAGCGGCCCAAATTCGAGAAAGGCGCCAAGGAGAACGGTGTTGACGCGAAGAAGGCCCGTGAGGTTTTCGACCTGTTGGAGAAATTCGCCAATTACGGCTTCAACAAGTCCCACGCCGCCGCTTATGCGGTGGTCAGCTATCAAACCGCATGGCTGAAGGCGAACCATCCGGTGGAGTTCATGGCAGGCGTCATGAATTGCGATTTGCACCTGACGGACAAGCTGGCCGTCTATTTCGACGAAATGACCAAGCGCATGGACATCGAGGTTATCCCGCCTTGCGTGAACCGTTCGGAGGCGACGTTTACCGTGCGAGACGGCAAAGCCGTATACGCTTTGGGCGCCTTAAAGAACGTGGGCGTCGAGGCGATGAAGCTGGTCACCGAAGGCCGCGACGCCACTCCTTTCGCCACGCTTTTCGACTTCGCTCGCCGCGTAGATTTGAAACGTGTCGGCAAGCGGCCATTGGAGATGCTGGCGCGGTCCGGCGCATTCGATCAACTTGACCCAAATCGCCACCGGGTCTTCGCGTCGCTAGATGGGCTGGTGAACTACTCAGCCGCCATTCATGAACAGCGCAACTCCAGCCAGGTTTCCCTGTTTGGCGAAGCTGGCGACGACTTGCCGGAGCCGCGCCTTTCGCCTGTCGATGATTGGATGCCAGCCGAGCGGTTGATGGAAGAGTTCAAGGCAATCGGGTTCTACCTGTCCGGCCACCCTCTTGATGACTACATGCTATCGCTAAAGCGCAAAGGCGTGATGACCCTTACCGAGATCGAGAACCGTGCTCAAGGCGGGCCGTTTGTGGCCCAACTGGCGGCAAATATTGCGGGGCGTCAGGACCGTAAGTCAGCGCGGGGCAACCGCTTTGCGTTCGTGCAAGGGTCTGATCCGTCGGGCCAGTTCGAGGTCACTGTGTTCTCTGACACGTTGGAAAAATCGGGCGAGCATATGGTAACAGGAGCTAATGTCGTGCTCACCGTCGAAGCGACTCTGGAAGCGGAGCAGTTGAAGCTTCTGTGCCGCGGGGCACAACCGGTGGATGGCGCTGTGGCTGATGCAGGATCGCTTGGATTGAAAATCTTCGTAGAAGACGACAGCGCGATTGCCGCGATTGCATCCGTTCTGGAACGCTCTGGCCAAGACCCGAAGATCCGCGCGCGGGGTCCGGTTTCACTGTGCTTGATGTCACCCGATTTGCCGGGCGAGGTCGAGGTCGCGCTGGGAGATCGGTTCGCTGTGAACCCGCAGGTCAAAGGGGCGATCAAATCCCTGAGCGGCGTAGTAATGGTGGAAGAGGTCTAGCCTACCAATGTGGTGGACGCTGGTCCGCCATAACAGCCGTGCCGCCGACGTCCAATTCCGCCTCGGCGGAGCGCTGCATCAGCATCTCGACGCGTCGGGTCAGGGTGGCAATCTCAGTTTCCTGACGCGCCACGATGTCGGACATGTCCTCGACCGTGCGGGTCAGGTGGGCGATCTTCTCTTCCAGCTGGGTCGTGTCAGTCATCATAGCCTCCGGTTTTCATGTCGCAGATATGGCGCTTTGCTTGCCCCCGCAAGGGCTGCGGGGTAAAGGCTGGGCCGAACAATGCAAGCAGGACAGCGCGTCATGGCCAAAGTCAAAAAGCAGCCCCGCCCCAAGGCCGAGCCTCCCAAAGGGTTTCGCGACTACTTCGGCGCGGAGGTCACGCAGCGCAAGGCAATGCTGGATCAGATTTCAGAAGTCTACCAGTTATACGGATTCGAGGCACTCGAAAGCAGCGCCGTCGAGACGGTGGAGGCGCTCGGAAAGTTCTTGCCCGACGTGGATCGCCCTAACGAGGGTGTGTTTGCGTGGCAAGAAGATGATGATGCTGATTGGCTGGCGCTCCGCTACGATCTGACGGCCCCGCTGGCGCGCGTTTATGCGCAATACCGCAACGATTTGCCGACGCCTTACCGCCGCTACGCGATGGGGCCGGTGTGGCGCAACGAAAAACCCGGACCGGGACGCTTCCGCCAGTTTTATCAGTGTGATGCCGATACAGTCGGAGCGCCTTCGGTTGCTGCAGATGCTGAGATTTGCGCCATGTTGTCCGACACGCTGGAGGCGGTTGGGATCGAGCGTGGCGACTACATAGTGAGGGTCAATAACCGCAAAGTGCTGAACGGGGTTATGGAAGTTGCGGGCGTTTTGGACCCGTCCGACCCAGACAAGTTCGTAACTGAACGTGGGATCGTATTGCGTGCAATCGACAAGTTGGATCGTCTCGGCACGAACGGGGTGCGGGCGTTGCTCGGGGCGGGTCGCGAAGATGAAAGCGGCGACTTTACCAAAGGGGCTGGACTGAGCGACGAGCAGGCCGAGATCGTGATGGGCTTTATGGCGGCCAAACGTGACGACGGCGCAGCCACAGTTGCGCGCCTGAATGAGCTGGTCAAAGGCTCTGATACGGGTGTGGCTGGTGTTCAAGAGCTGGAAACCATTGCCGAACTGATGGCGGCCCAAGGGTATAATTCCGACCGTATCGAAATCGACCCAAGCGTTGTGCGTGGGCTCGGCTACTACACCGGCCCGGTTTATGAAGCGGAATTGACCTTCGAGATCAAAGACGAGAAGGGCCGCCCGCGCCAATTCGGCTCGGTCGCTGGCGGTGGGCGCTATGACGATCTGGTCAAGCGGTTCACGGGGCAGGAAGTTCCGGCGACAGGCGTATCTATCGGCGTCGACCGCTTGCTTGCTGCCTTGCACGCCAAGGGACGCTTAGGCAAAGAGACCATCGGCCCAGTGATCGTAACTGTGATGGATCGCGCACGTATGGCGCACTATCAGTCCATCGTCGGCGAATTGCGGGCCGCTGGCATCCGCGCGGAGGTCTATTTGGGCAATCCCAAGAACTTCGGCAATCAATTGAAATACGCGGATAAGCGGAATTCTCCGATCGCCATCATTGAAGGCTCGGACGAGGCCGACCGTGGCGTTGTGCAGGTCAAAGACCTTGTTCTGGGCGCAGAGATTGCCAAAACTGCCTCTCTCGAAGAATGGAAAGGCCAGCCCGCGCAACGCGAAGTGGCTCGTGGCGATCTGGTGACCGAAATCAAAAAGATGCTGGGCTAATGGACCGCGTTCGACAGCAGACAGAGCGGTTGTCAAACCTGTTCCGCGACGCAGGGGCTGTGCCTGTGGAAACGTCGGTGCTGCAACCTGCAGATACGTTGCTGGACCTGTATGGCGAGGACATCCGCGCCCGCGCCTACGTAACCTCTGACCCTGTTCTAGGTGAACAAATGCTGCGCCCGGACTTCACCGTTCCGGTCGTGCAGCGCCATATGGAAGACGGGGCAGAACCTGCCCGCTATACCTATCAAGGCTTGGTCTTTCGGAAGCAGGAAGCGGGCACAGGCCGTGCCTCGGAATACACGCAGGTGGGTTACGAGGTGTTCGATCGCGCAGATCCAGCAGGTGCGGATGCGGAGGTTTTTACCCTGTTTTCGCAAGCACTGAAAGACGCGCCCGTCATCGCTGAGACGGGTGATATCGGTGTGCTCATCGCAGCAGTGGCAGGGTTGTCCACAACCGAGCGACGGCGCGGTGCGTTGTTGCGCCATCTCTGGCGTCCGGGTCGCTTTCGAGCGCTGCTGGAGCGTTTCAGCCACCCAGCCAATCGCACGCTTCCATCGATCCTAGATAGCGCACCTGAAATCGGCCTGCGCACAGCTTCCGAGGTTCAAGCGCGGCTTGATGCGCTACGCGAGGACGCGAAAACCGATCCACTTGATCCGAATGAGCTCCGTGCATTGCAGGCCATTCTGGAGGTGTCGGATGTCGCGCCAAATGCGTTGGCGCAGTTGCGCGAGATTGCCAAAGATCTGAATGCAATTGCACCGGCCTTGGACCAACTGGAGGCGCGTTTGTCGGCTCTTTCTGCGCGTGGCGTGGATGTGAACGGGTTGAAATTCTCGGGGGCCTACGGTCGCACGACAATGGAATATTACGACGGCTTTGTTTTCGGCTTTCACGGAGAAGACGCGGTCCCTGTTGCTTCGGGTGGGCGTTACGATGCGTTAACCCGCGTTCTGGGGCAGGGGCGCGAAATCCCAGCAGTCGGCGGCGTGATCCGGCCAGAAATGCTGGAGGCGTTGACATGATCAAACTTGGCATCCCCTCCAAAGGCCGGTTGATGGAGGATACTTTCGCGTGGTTCGCTGAGCGCGGCGTGACTTTGGCGCGCACGGGGTCCGATCGTGAATATGCAGCAGAAGTCTCTGGCGTTGATGGAGTGTCCCTGGTGCTCTTGTCTGCCGGTGAGATTCCGCGCGAACTGGCTGCAGGGCGGATCCATCTGGGCGTGACTGGCACTGACATGGTGCGCGAGAAAATACCCCTGTGGTCTGAAAAAGTGGCGCCCTTGGCCGAGATGGGGTTCGGACATGCAGACCTGATCGTAGCGGTGCCAAATTTTTGGGTTGATGTGCAAACCGTCGATGATCTTGATGCAGCGGCAGCGGCCTTTCGGAAGCAGCACGGGTTTCGCCTTCGAATTGCGACAAAATATCATAGGCTAGTGCGCGAATACCTGCAAAAAAACGGGGTCGCGGATTACCAACTCGTGGACAGCCAAGGCGCAACCGAAGGGACCGTCGCGAACCTGACGGCGGAGGCTGTGGCGGACATCACCTCAACCGGTGCGACGCTCGAGGCCAACCATCTGCGAATGCTGTCCGACGGGCCAATTCTGGCATCTCAAGCGACGTTGTTTGCAAGTAAGGTCGCGGACTGGGACGATTGCGATCTTCAGGCCCTGTTAGTGGTCTTGGGCTTAGAGAATGCCGATATCGGCTAACGCCGCCGATAGTTCCGGAGGCAGCGCGTCCTCTTTGGCGCGGCGGGCGCTAATGTCCGGCGGGGCATCCTCGGGTTTTAGATAGCGCCAGCCCTGGAACGGCTTTTTCAATACGGGCGCTGTGCGGATCAATTCAGGTTCATACACCAAGGCGCAGCGACGGATGCCGTCGTCGCCGACGACTTCGTCCAACCGGAGCAGCTTTTGGCGGGCCTGAACGACGCCTTTGATGACCCAATAAATTGAACCACCGTTCAGAAGTTCCGCCTCGCGTTTGGGCCACATGCGGGTTATGTGCCGTGGCAAGCCATCGGCGCCTTTTGGTCTTGGCGAGGCCTGCCACGCCTGCAAACTTTCGACACTCTCAGTGCCGACGCTCAGTTTGACTAGATTTACATATGTCACGCTCGACACCCCCGACTGTGCTATATATTGTATAGCTCCGCCCACTGACTTCAATGCGATTCCAGCCCTTAGGATGCCTATATGACCGCTTTCGCTGCCCCCATCGCCGAGCAAATCTGGGATATGAAGTACCGATTCAAGGATGCTGACGGGGCTCCGGTGGATATCACCGTCGAGGACACATGGCGGCGTATCGCCCGCGATCTGGCGAAGGTGGAAGACGATCCAGCTCTGTGGGAAGAGACGTTCTTCGACGCCTTGTCAGACTTCAAATATCTGCCTGCAGGCCGGATTATCGCCGGAGCAGGCACCGAGCGATCGGTGACGTTGTTCAACTGCTTTGTCATGGGCACGATACCGGACGATATGGGCGGCATTTTCGAGATGCTGAAAGAAGCTGCGCTGACCATGCAGCAAGGGGGCGGGATCGGGTATGATTTCTCGACTATCCGACCAAAAGGCGCGGACGTGAAAGGCGTAGCTGCGGATGCGTCCGGCCCGCTGTCTTTTATGGATGTCTGGGACGCGATGTGCCGCACAATCATGTCTGCGGGGTCCCGTCGTGGCGCGATGATGGCGACGATGCGCTGCGATCACCCGGATGTGGAGGCGTTTATCGCGGCCAAGCAGGACGCGGCTCGTCTGCGGATGTTTAACCTGTCCGTGCTGATAACCGACGAGTTCATGGAGGCCGTGAAAGCAGGTGGCCCTTGGGAGTTGGTGTTCGACAACAAAGTGTACAAGACGGTTCAAGCGCTGGATTTGTGGAACAAGATCATGCGCGGTACTTTTGAGTATGCCGAACCCGGCGTGATCTTCATTGACCGCATCAATCGGGCCAACAACCTGTCCTATGTGGAACAGATTGCCGCGACCAACCCTTGCGGTGAGCAGCCATTGCCGCCCTACGGCGCATGCCTGCTGGGCTCGATCAACATGGCCCGCCTGGTAGACAGACCGTTCGAGGACGGGGCCGATCTGGATGAGGAAAAGCTCGACGATCTGGTCCGTGTCGCGGTGCGGATGATGGACAACGTGGTGGACGCCTCGAAGTTCCCACTTGAAGCACAAGCCCGCGAAGCCGCGGCCAAGCGGCGTATCGGCTTGGGTGTTACCGGATTGGCAGACGCGTTGCTGATGGTCGGGTCGCGCTACGGCTCTGAGGAGGCGGCGCGTCTCACGGAGCGCTGGCTTCACGCGGTCGCCCGCGCCGCGTATCTGGCGTCGGTGGAACTTGCGAGGGAAAAGGGCGCGTTCCCGCTCTTTGACGCTGAGGCCTATCTGGCGTCTGGCACGATGCAGGCGATGGACGAAGATGTGCGCGACGCCATTCGTGAACATGGCATCCGCAACGCCTTGCTGACCTCCATTGCGCCGACGGGCACCATTTCGCTTTACGCGGGCAATGTGTCTTCAGGCATCGAGCCAGTCTTTGCCTATGCCTACACCCGCAAGGTTCTCCAAAAGGACGGCTCGCGCACCGAGGAAGAGGTGGTGGATTACGCCGTGCAGATGTGGCGCGACAAGTTTGGCGATATCGATCTGCCGGACCACTTCGTGAATGCTCAAACGCTAGCCCCGCTGGACCATGTTCGGATGCAGGCGGCGGCGCAGAAATGGGTGGACAGTTCGATTTCGAAGACGATCAACTGCCCAGAAGACATCAGCTTTGATGACTTCAAGGACGTCTACATGGAGGCATGGGACACCGGCTGCAAAGGCTGCACGACTTACCGCCCGAATGCAGTTACGGGGTCGGTGCTGAGTGTGTCCGAAACTGCAGACAGCGCCCCGTCCGAGAACCCGGAGACCTCCACCGATGGTGAAGTCATTTACATGTCCGAGCCGCTGGATCGCCCGGCGGAATTGGAAGGCCAGACCTACAAAGTTAAGTGGCCAGACTCTGAGCACGCGCTCTATATTACCATCAATGACATCGTATTGAACGGCCATCGCCGACCGTTCGAAGTGTTCATCAACTCCAAGAACATGGAGCATTTCGCGTGGACCGTGGCGCTGACCCGCATGATTTCGGCGGTGTTCCGGCGCGGTGGCGATGTTTCTTTTGTGGTTGAAGAGCTGAAGGCCGTGTTCGATCCGCGCGGCGGGGCATGGATGCAGGGCAAGTACATCCCCTCAATCCTCGCGGCGATTGGCGGGGTCATCGAAAAGCACATGATCGCGACCGGCTTCATCGCGGGCGAGGGCATGGGCTTGAAAGCCGACCCGCAAGCGCAGGTGGTCAATCTCAGCGGCAATCGCGGCCCCGCTTGCCCAAGCTGCGGCCAATACGACCTGCGCATGGTGGAAGGCTGCATGACATGCGCGTCCTGCGGCCACTCCAAATGCGGGTGACCTTTTGCGCAAATCAAAGGGGTGTGGCGTGAAGTTTTTGGACCTGCGGCACCCGTTCTTTCTGCCGCTGTGGCGTCGCGTGATAACTGTGGCGTTGGTCGGTGGGTGGGGGCTTTTTGAGGCCGTGACCGGAAATATCGGTTGGGCCGTCGTGTTTGGTGGCGCGGCGCTGTGGTGCGCCTACGAATTTTTCGCGGTTTTTGACCCTGAAAACTATACCGACCAGAGCTAAAGTATAGGTCGCGAGACGATCTTTAGATCAACAAAACCTCAATCGGCTGTATCCTCATTCAATGCAGGCACCGGACCGTATGTGCGGGTATCGCCAGCGACCATTGCTGCGGGGGCGGGGATGGACACCGGACCATTTGGAGTCTGCACCGTAATCCGTCGCAGGTGTGGGTGGCGGGCCAAAGCAGCCATGTCGTTAACATTTGCCAACGCTACATTCGCTTGCAAAAGCACAGCTGTCGCTGCTGCGGCGTCTAACTCTGCAAAGCGGGCTGCAATGACGCCGTCGGTCTTCTCTCGATTTTGCACGCGTGCGACATTGGTGGCGAAACGGGGATCCACTCCCAAACCTTCGTCCCCCAGAAACACGCGGCAAAGGTTTGCCCATTCGCGGTCGCTTTGTATCGAGATCAGGATGGCTTTGCCGTCCTTGGTTGCGAATACCCCATAAGGCGCTATGGACGGATGCGTCATCCCTAGACGCAAAGGTTCGTTGCCGCTTTCGTGGTTCAGCAGCGGCACCGTCAGCCATTCTGCAATGACGTCAAACATGGACACGGAGATGCTTGCGCCTCGCCCAGTGATCCCTCGCAGAATCAACGCCTCTAGGATGGCGGCATGAGCCGCGGCGCCGGTGGCGATATCAACCACTGATACACCGACGCGGGATGGCTCCGACGGGCCGCCGGTTATGGAGCATAGCCCCGACTCCGCTTGCACCAAAAGATCATAAGCCTTGCGGTCGGCCATGGGGCCGCTGTCGCCATACCCACTGATCGAGCAGATAATTAGCTTGGGATAGGTTTCGGCCAGCCGTTCGACGCTGAATCCAAGCCGGTCGAGCGCATTGTGTTTGAGGTTCTGAATGACGACATCAGCCTTGGTTATATGCGCTTCCAGCGTCGCTTTTCCGGCATCTGTCGTCAGGTCACAGGATACAGAGATTTTACCGCGATTAAGCCAGACGAAATAGCTTGATTGTCCGGCCGCAGCCTTGTCATACCCGCGAGCGAAGTCGCCTTCAGGGCGTTCGATTTTGATGACTTCCGCCCCCGCATCCGCGAGGCGCGCTGAGGCAAAAGGCGCGGCCACAGCTTGTTCAATCGTGACGACCTTCAGTCCTTGAAGGGGCAGGTTTGTCATCATCAGAACGACCGCGGCAGGCCGAGCACATGCTCGGCCACATAGGACAGGATCAGGTTGGTCGAGATTGGGGCCACTTGATATAGTCGCGTTTCGCGGAATTTACGTTCAATGTCGTATTCGCAGGCGAAACCGAACCCGCCGTGGAATTGGAGGCAGGCATTTGCGGCCTCCCAAGACGCCTTCGCCGCCAGATACTTTGCCATATTGGCTTGCGCGCCGCAGTCCTCGCCCGCGTCATACCGGCGGCACGCGTCATAGCGCATCAAGTTGGCCGCCTCGATTTCAATGAAGGCTTCCGCGATCGGGAACTGCACCCCTTGGTTCTGCCCGATGGGCCGCCCGAAGACTGTGCGTTCGCTGACATATTGCGTGACACGGTCCGTAAACCAGTAACCGTCCCCGATACATTCTGCGGCGATCAGAGTGCGTTCTGCGTTGAGGCCTGTAAGGATATATTTGAACCCTTTGCCTTCCTCACCGATTAGGTTCTCAGCTGGAATCTCCAAGTCATCGAAAAACAACTCGTTGGTTTCGTGATTCACCATGTTGAGGATCGGACGCGCCGTCATTCCGTTGCTCAGAGCGTCTTTGATGTCGACGATGAAGATCGAAAGACCTTCGGATTTCTTTTTGACCTTGGAAAGAGGAGTTGTGCGGGCAAGCAGGATCATCAGATCCGAATGCTGCACGCGACTGATCCACACTTTCTGTCCATTGATCACATAGCGGTCGCCCTTTTTGACCGCGGTTGTCTTGAGCTGTGTCGTGTCCGTGCCGGTTGTCGGTTCGGTCACGCCCATTGATTGCAAGCGCAGCTCTCCCGAAGCAATCCTGGGCAGGTATTTCTGGCGCTGTTCCTCCGACCCGTGACGGACCAAAGTGTTCATGTTGTACATCTGTCCATGGCACGCGCCCGAGTTACCGCCAGCTCGGTTGATCTCTTCCATGATCACCGACGCTTCAGTTAGCCCAAGCCCAGAGCCGCCATAGGCTTCCGGGATCAAGGCCGCCATCCATCCTGCTTTGGTGAGCGCATCGACGAAGTCGTCGGGATAGCCACGCTCCTGATCAACCTTGCGGTGATACTCATCAGGAAACTGTTCACACAGGGCACGAACGGCGTCGCGGATATCCCCGAACTGGTCATTGCTTTGAGTGAGCATTTTTCCTCCGGCTGACCTGACGCCGAAGAGGCGTTGCGGCTACTCATATAACTATGGGCCTGGCCGGCTTCTGACTGCAATCACATTCGCGGGCTGGAGTGCCGGAACACTTTCCAAGTTCGATCAAGCCAAACACCAGCAGTCTGCGATACTAGACCATCGGCGCGTTTCGCAGTCCATGCCTGGATGGAGTTTGCGCTGCCTCGTTGCGCGGGGCGGGCGGGTTGAGTTGTCTGTGCCGACGCCTACACAGTTGGCGATCGCAGCCCAAGGATCTTGCGCGCCTGCTGCCACGTCGCGACGGGGCGTTCGTATTTCTCGCACAAATCTACCGCCCGCTTGACCAATGCCTCGTTTGACGGGGCGAGCGTGTCGCGATCCCAGCGGATGTTGTCTTCCAAGCCTGTCCGAGTATGACCGCCTTGCGAAATTGACCACTCGTTGACCTCGATCTGGGCTGGACCGACGCCTGCAGCGCACCATTGCGCATCGGGCGCGAGGCGGTTCAGGGTTTCGATGTAAAAATCGAAAATGCGCTTGTCTGCAGGCATGGCGTTCTTCACACCCATCACGAACTGAACATAAAGTGGCCCCTTAATCCGGCCATCAGCAGCCATGCGTGTGGCATGCACGATGTGGCTTAGATCGAAGGCTTCGATCTCTGGCTTAACGTCGTATTTCAGCATTTCGACGGCAAGCCAGTCCACAAGTTCGGGGCTGTTTTCGTACACGCGCGTTGGGAAGTTGTTCGAGCCGACCGACAAAGACGCCATATCCGGTGCCAAGGGAAGCATGCCACCGCGATCACGCCCTGCTCCAGAGCGGCCGCCAGTGGACAGTTGCACAATCATGCCAGGGCAATGCTTCTCAATACCTTCTTTGAGCTGTGCAAAAAGTGCAGGATCAGAGGTCGGCTTTCCCTCACTGTCGCGCACATGGCAATGCGCAATGCTTGCTCCAGCCTCGAAAGACGCGTGCGTGCTTTCAATCTGTTCTGCAACTGTGACTGGAACCGCAGGGTTGTCAGCCTTTGTCGGGACAGAGCCTGTTATGGCAACGCAGATAATGCAGGGATTTGACATCGAATATACCTTCAAACGTCGAAAAAAGTTTCTTTATCGCCTTGCAGGCGACTATCAAATCGATAGCGTGTGCCATCTTGAGAGGCAACCAGCGTCCCCCAGTGAGGTGCTTACTCAATCGTGATCGACTTCGAATTGTCAGCGGTAGCCGTATCTTTGTCGCCGAATGACACTCGAATGATCAGTCGGACTTAGATCCCGAGCCTCAGTTCATCGCGGCAAAGGTCAACCCCTAGCTCGCAGCGGGCAGGACTAATGTGAACGCGGATTTGCTTATCGGGCAGTTTGTCGCTGCTGCTTAGGCAGGATCGCCCTTGCGCACCTTTTGTTGCACATCCGCGATATCCGCGTCGCTGAGATTGTAATCCCGTTTCGCAGTGTCAGCGGAGATATAGCCGCGCAGCAAATCGCGTTTGACTAGGTCCAAGGAACGCTCCGCCGGATCGCCGTATCCTGCGCCGCCTGGCAGGCCAAGCACGACCTTGCGGCCATGGGGGACGAACTGCTTTCCCTTGCCGTACATTCTAGAGCCGTCGTCTTGCTTGATTGTTGTGCATGCGCCGGATTGTCCGCCGCGGCGGCCGCGAGCGGGATGATCCACCCTGTCGAACATCGCTTGAAAATCGAACTCGTAGCCCTCGCGCGCGCCAACTTCCATATACTGGCCCAGCCCGCCGCGTTGTTTCCCGGCGCCTCCGGAATCCGGCCGCAATTCTTTGCGCCAGATGATCACCGGACCTGCATGTTCCGTGGCCTCGATCGGCATGGTCATTACGCCCGACGGGAAGGCCGTGGCATTCAGCCCGTCATGTTCTGGCCGCGCACCGGATCCGCCGGAGTTGAAGGTCAGCACTTCGGAGCGCATCGCACCTTCCGAAGCAACGCCATCTGAACGAGGCCGCAGCGAGACTTGGAAATTGCAAAGGCACCCTGCGCCTTCTGCAGGCACCACACCGGGTAGGATTTTATCCAAGGCATCGTAAACGGTGTCTGGTACGAAATGGCCAACGATATGGCGCAGCGCCACGGGCGCCGGATGCAACGCGTTTACGATGGTGTTTTCGGGGGCCGTGATTTCGAACGGCGCCAGCGAGGCCGCGTTGTTCGGGATTTCCGGCGCGATTGCGCATTTCAACGCGTAGCAGGCATAGGCCTTGGCATAGACAAGAGGACAGTTGATGCCCTTCTTGTCGATGCTAGAGGTGCCTGAGAAATCAGAAATGATCCGGTCCTCTTCGATCGTCAGTTTGACCTTCAGCGTGATTGGCGTTGCGAACCCGTCCACAGTCATCTCGCCCTCTGCCGACACACGCGGCAAGGCCGCGATCCGTTCAAGCGTGGCACGACGGGAATTGGCTAGAATGTATGTGGCAATGCCTTCCAAATCCTCTAGGCCGAACTCCGTCATCATCTCGATCAGGCGGCGGTGGCCGATTTCGTTACAGGTCGCCAAGGCATACATGTCGCCGATCAACTGATCGGGTTCCCGCACGTTGCCGCGCACGATCTGGACGAGGGTTTGGTCCACCTCGCCCCGCTCGGCGAATTTCATGATCGGAACGTAAAGCCCTTCTTCATACACGCTCGCGGCATCGGCCCCGAAGCCGCGTCCGCCAATGTCGACGACATGCGCGGTGCACGCGAAAAAGCCCACCAAAACGCCGTTATGAAAGGATGGCGTCACCATAGTGAAGTCGTGGAGGTGACCGGTACCCTCCCAAGGGTCGTTGGTCACGTAGACGTCACCCTCAAAGATGTTCTGACGCCCGATGCGGCGGATAAAATGCGCGACAGCGTCTGCCATTGCATTGACGTGCCCGGGTGTGCCTGTCACCGCCTGCGCCAGCATCCTCCCGTGCGTGTCATACACACCGGCGGATAGATCGCCCGCCTCGCGCACGGAGGTTGAAAAGGCGGTGCGCACTAAGGCTTGGGCCTGCTCCTCGACAACAGAAATTAAGCGGTTCCACATGACTTGGTAGGCGACGTTGGTTTGTGTCATGGCTCAGGCTCCTTTCTTGGTGGTGACGTCGATACAGCCATCAGGCTGGCGGATTGCCGTGCGTGAGGCGGGGATGATGATGGTCGTCTCCGCTTCGGTAATTGCCGCAGGGCCTGCAACTTCGGAGCCTTCGTTCAAAGCCCGCCGCAAAACAACGGTCGCGGTTTGGAAGGCAGCGCTTGCTGGATCAAAGAGCGAGCGATTACCCTCGGTGGGGGCGGGACCCGCGGCTTCAGCCAGACGAATTTTTGTGACCGGCTCTGGCGGCGTGGTCGCATTGACCGACCAGACGGTAATTTCAATATCCATTCCCGCAACTGCGCGCCCGAAAAGCTTTGAATAGTCTTCGATGAAGCGGGCTTTGAACGTCGCTGCGTCTGGGCTCATCGCCTGTGCTTCGGTCAAGGTAATCGGAATTTCCCAGCCTTGACCGGTGTAGCGCATATAGACTTTGAACTCGGACAGGATTTCGCTTTCGGTATCGCAGTTGCGTACAAAGCCGGTGGCTTCCGTTTGCAGGTCGGCCAGAAGTGACCTGATCCGGTCGGCGTCAAATTCCGACAGCTTCATATAGACCGAGCGGTTGGCTTCGAAGCTGAACGGCGCGCGCAAGAAGCCGATGGCGGAGCCGACACCGGCCCCCGGGGGAACCAACAGCCGTTCCACTCCCAGTTTTTCGCACAGCCTGCCCGCATGCAGCGGGGCCGCGCCGCCGAAGGCGATCATCGTGTATTCGCTCAGGTCTTCGCCATTCTCGACAGCGTGGACGCGGGCCGCGTTCGCCATGTTCTCGTCCACAACCTCGGCGAGTCCAAAGGCCGAGGTGGCGGCGTCCATATCCAACACATCGCCCAATACAGACGTGAGCGCCTTTTCGGAGGCAGAGGTTTCGAGCTTGATCGAACCGCCTGCAAAGTTGTCGGGGTCCAACTTTCCCAACACCAGATCGGCATCAGTCACAGCTGGTTTCTCGCCGCCCCGTCCATAGCACGCTGGCCCTGGCTCGGACCCCGCGCTTTCAGGCCCCACTCTGATCTGACGCATGCTGTCGACATGCGCGAGAGAGCCTCCGCCCGCGCCTATCTCAACCATGTCGATAACGGGGATCGAGATTGGCATGCCCGACCCCTTCTTAAACCGGTACGTTCGCGCCACTTCAAACACGCGGGAGGTTTTTGGGGTTTGGTCTTTGATCAGGCAAATCTTGGCAGTCGTGCCCCCCATGTCGAAGGACAATACCTTGTTCAGCCCGTAACGGGCCGCGATGTTTGCTGCAAACACGGCGCCACCTGCGGGGCCGGATTCCACGAGACGCACGGGGAACTCCGCCGCGTTCTCAAGCGAAATGATACCACCACCCGAGTGCATCAGGAAAATGTTGCAACGTACGCCTTCGTCACGCAGTCGCCCTTCTAGCCGACCGAGATAGGACTTCATAAGCGGCTTGATGTAGGCGTTTGCGACCACGGTGTTGAACCGCTCATATTCGCGCATTTGCGGACTGACTTCGCTTGAAAGCGAAATCATCACATCGGGCAATCGTTTGGCGAGCACGTCGCGCACAAGCTTTTCATGGGCGTCGTTTAGATAGGAATGGATCAGCCCGATGGCGACGCTGTCATAACCGGCTTCGGCGATTGCTTCGACAACCGGCGCTATGTCGTTCTTGGTCAACGGCTTCAGCTCCGTGCCCGTGGCGTCGATACGCCCGGGAACGGTATAGCGGCACTGGCGCGGCAAGAGCGGCTCTGGGATGTTCAAGTTGAGATCGTATTGTTCAAATCGCGATTCCGTGCGCATCTCGATCACGTCTCGGAAGCCGTCGGTTGTGATCAACGCTGTTTTTGCACCGCGGCGCTCTATCAAGGCGTTCGTTGCCAACGTTGTCCCGTGAATGATCTGTTCAATGTCACCTGCGGCAATTCCTGCCTTCGCGCAGACTTGTTGCATCCCGTCGATGATTGCGTTCTCCGGTGCAACGTAAGTGGTCAGCACCTTGGTCGAAAAGGAAGCCCCATCCACCTCGAGCACAACGTCAGTAAAGGTTCCGCCAATATCAACACCCAGTCGAATCGAAGTCTTTTTCATACGTCTCACCCGTGGATTTTTTAACAGTTAAGCGGCGCAGGGTCATTTGATCCAATTATTTATCTGGATGTGACCGATAGAAAAAAATGATCACTCCGTCTTTGCAGAGTACGCGGCTGATGCCTGTTGCGCGATCTGAGCTGCGCGGACCACAAAGCGGCTTACCTTTTCAGCATGAAACCGCGCTGCGAAACGCAACGGGCTTGGAAGCCATTCTACAGGTAGCTCCGCCAAATGACCTTTCGCGACGTCATTGGAAACCATCGCTTTTGGCAGCAAAGAGACGCCCATCCCGTCGAGGGTCATCTGCAGACAGGAGGCCATCGAACTGGAGGGAACCAGCTTCGATTTGGGTAAGCTGTTGCCGTCCGCGAATTCGGAAAGCTCCGCAAAGGCTTGGGTGTGTCGCGCATGAGTCAGCACCGTGCACGCGAAGAGATCTTTGACCGTAGGGTTCGGCGCCAAGGTCCCTGCCATTGCAACATTTGACACCCAAACGTAGCCGAAGTCGCCAAGTTTGACTTCACCCGAGGCAGTGGTCGCGAACGGAGCGTTTTGAATGGCGAGGTCCAGCTCGTTCGCCGCAAGGGCTCGGTCGAGCGTGCGCGATAAATCCACGTTCAGCTCAATCGACATTTCCGGGTAGGCTGTCTTTAAGCGACGCAGATAATCGTGGAGCCATGTGCATGCGACGAGTTCTGTGACCCCAAGACGAAGGCGGTTTTGGATAAGCTCCGGCCGCGCGGCAACGTCGACCAACTCTTCAGCCTGTCGTAATACGCTGCGCGCGGCCTGGAGGATTTCGCGGCCTTTGTCCGTCAGTTTGACCGAGCCCGCGTCCCGTATCATCAGGACCGAGCCCAATGTGGACTCGAGCGACGCGATGCGGGCAGAGATGTTTGGCTGTGTCGTGTTCAGATGCTGGGCAGCTTTTCGGAAGCTACCCAAATCTGCGACCCAGATCAGAGCTTCAAGTTGCTTGAGAGTGAACACGTTGCCGATCATAGCAACCGTTTAGCACCCCGCGATTGCCTCCGCCATGGCGCGAAGAACGTTCGGGTAAAGCTCCGGCCCCTCATCCAGCGCCGCCCCAAGCGGGTCCAATTCAGCAATCCCTGCATTCGTCCCTTCTAGGACCGTTCGCACCAGCCCGGTTGAAAACTGCGGCTCTGAGAACGCGCAAGAGACGTTGTTTTCACGCACATAGGTCTGGATGCGATCCACCCTCGCCGGGCTGGGGGCGCTGGCGTCGCTCAATGAGATTGAAGCACTGGTCCGAAGCCCGAAGCGATCCTCAAAATAGTGGTAAGCGTCGTGGAAGGTGATGAACGACTTTCCTGTCGCGTCTTCAAGCAGGGCTTCGATTTCGGCGACGGTTTTAGTCAGTTTATCCGACGCAACTTGGGCGTTCTTTCCGTAGATAGCTGCGTTGATCGGGTCCATGTTTGAAAGCTCTGCGGCGATGGCCTTAAGCCAGAGTTGTGCGTTGTTGGGGTCAAGCCAAGCGTGCGGATCTAGGTTGCCGTCATGATCGTGATCGTCATGCTCATGCTCATGCTCATGCTCATGCTCATGCTCATGCTCATGCTCGTCAGCCTCGAACGCCCCGACTGACCGAAATTCAAGGCTGTGCGTTTCTGGGAGTTCGATCAGTGAAACATGTTTGGCCTTCGCGGCGACGCGGTCCAGTAATGGCTCAAGCCAAGGCGTCAGACCGTCGCCGATCCAGAAGACGATGTCTGCTTGCTCCAAGGCCTCCGCTTGCGACGGACGCAAGGCAAAGCTATGGGGGGAGCTGCTCGACGGGATCAGCAAATCCGGTTGAGCCAGATCCCCCATGACCTGTGCCACCAGCGACTGAATTGGCGCAATGTCAGCGACCACGCGAGGGACGTCAGCGAACGCAGTAGTCGAGAACGAGAAAAAAGACGAGATCAGGAGGGGACGAAGCATAATGAGGCCATGTGATTGTATAACATATTGCCACGGGGTAGTTGTTATATCATAACGTTGCAACCCAGAATTTGCGGAGTTTCGATGGACACCCTCGGTTTCAAGCGGCACGACCATTCCAGTTGCATCTCTCACGGGGTTGCGGCCGTTACTCAAGCTTGCGCGGAGACGGGCCTGCATTTTACCCCTGTGCGCAAGCGTGTCCTTGAGATCCTTTTGGAAGGACACAGGGCCATCGGTGCCTACGAAATCCTCGACACGCTGCGCGAAGAAGGGCTGGGCTCGCAACCACCGGTTGTATATCGCGCGTTGGACTTCCTGGTGAAAAACGGATTTGCACATAAGATCGAGCGGCTGAACGCATTCGTCGCCTGCGCCCACCCCGGTGACACGCACGCGCCAGCCTTTCTGATTTGCCGCACCTGCGATGCTGTTGCAGAAACCATGACTGCGCCTGCTTCTGGGCGTTTGGGAGAGGCAGCGGACGCTTCCGGATTTACGATCGAGCGCACCGTTCTGGAAGCGGAGGGCGTCTGCCCGAACTGCAAGAGTGGCGCGGAATGAGCGCCTTGGTCCAGTTCAGGGACGTCTACCTAAGCTACGGCCCTCAAAAGGTGCTGGACGGCGTCAACCTGAGCATTACCTCAGGCGAGATTGTCACAATCGTCGGGCCCAATGGATCAGGCAAGTCATCGTTGTTACGTGCGCTGATCGGCGCGTTGCCCCCATCTTCGGGCGAAATCGTCCGCGTGCCAAATTTGCGCATTGGCTACGTGCCGCAAAAACTTCACATCGACCCGACACTCCCGATGACGGTCGCGCGTTTCCTAAGCCTGCCCAAACCGATTTCGAATCTAGAGGCAGCGGACGCCTTGGAGCAAGCCGGTGTTCCAGACCTTGGTGAGCGTCAGATGTCAAACCTGTCTGGCGGCCAATTCCAAAGGGTGCTTCTTGCGCGCGCCTTGATCCATAAACCTCAGCTTCTGTTGCTAGATGAGGCAACACAGGGCCTTGATCAGCCCGGCTCTGCGGCATTCTACCGCCACATCGAACGCGTCCGCGAAGAACTGGGTTGCGCCATTTTGATGATCAGTCACGAGCTTCATGTTGTGATGAGCGCATCGGACCGTGTCATCTGTTTGAACGGCCATGTCTGCTGTGAAGGCAAGCCTGACGTGGTTGCTTCCGCTCCAGAGTACCGCGCCTTGTTTGGCACCGGAACTGGCGGTGCCTTGGCGCTTTACCGACATGATCACGACCACGCCCATGGGGACGAATGCGATCACGCCCATGATCACCCGCACGAGGCCGCCGAATAATGCTGGACAGTTTCCTTGTTCGCGCAGCGCTCGCTGGGTTGGGCGTGGCTTTGGCCGCGGCCCCACTTGGCTGCTTTGTGGTGTGGCGGCGCATGGCCTATTTCGGCGATGCGACCGCGCATGCTTCAATCCTCGGCGTAGCGCTGGCGCTGAGTTTCAACATGTCGGTTTTCGCGGGTGTCTTGGTTGTGGCTCTTGTCATGGCCACGACAGTGTCGACCCTGTCTGGCAGGGGGTATGCAATGGACACGCTGTTGGGCGTCATGGCGCACTCGGCCATTGCCTTCGGATTGGTCGCAGTGTCTTTTCTAGACGGCGTGCGCATCGATCTGATGGCCTATCTGTTTGGTGACATCCTTGCCGTAGGACGCATGGATTTGGCGGTGATCTGGGGCGGAGCCTTACTTGTTCTGGCGCTTGTGGGGTGGCGCTGGCAGCAGTTGCTTACCGCCACGATTAGCCCGGATCTGGCATATGCCAGTCGCATTGATCCAAAGCGGGAACAACTGTTTTTGACTATAGCGCTTGCTATAGTTGTGGCGGTAGCGATCAAGGTTGTCGGTGTTCTGCTGATCGCGGCGCTCTTAATCATCCCCGCTGCTGCGGCCCGTCCTCTCGCGCAAACGCCAGAAAGGATGGCCGCAATCGCCGCCCTGATAGGTGCGATATCTGCGCTTGGCGGGTTGCAACTGGCTTACAACTTCGACACGCCAACAGGTCCGACGATCGTATGTGTCGCGGCCGTTTTGTTCGTGCTGACCAGCATGTTCAGTCTTCGCCGGTCCTAGCTTCCATCCTGTCGCGGAAGGCTTCCAACTCTGCCTGCAATGGCGGTCGTTTCGAGCGGCTCATGAACCATCCGGAAATGCGTGACCAGCCCCCCAAACGCATCTCAGTGGCGACGTGCAGGATTGTGCCTTCGCAGTCTGGTGTGAAGGTCGCCTCCATCACACCTTCTGCTGGAAGCTTGCCGAACACTGGGCTGTAATCCTCGCGCATGTCGTAGCCCAAAGCGGGCATAACGCCGGGGGTCAGTTCGTCCGCTGCCAATGGCAAAACGCGGGTAATTTGCAGATGGCTGGCGATGCGATGCGGTGGGTCGAGTTCAAACACCGTCTCAACCATCTCAGTCTTGAAGGCAGGATAGATGAACGTCCAAACCGCCTGAGTGCCAGGACCATTTTCGACGATATTATTGAAGCGGACTTTAGTGCGGACAGAGGCATTGGCCGCGCTGAGCCTTGCATCAGTATAGCGCTTGAAGACTTGGTCTAGGGGGAGGGCGATGAACACTTCACCAGTCATTCTCGTCATAGGTCGATCTCCACAACCCCGTCTTTCTGGGCGGCACGGGACTGGCACAGGATGACGGATTTGGCGCGATCGGCGTTTGACAGCACGAAGTCGCGATGTTCCACCTCACCCGAAACCAGTCCACATTTGCAGACGCCACACAGCCCGTCAGAGCATTTGACATCGACGTGAACGCCCGCCCGCAGCAACGCGTCGGTCGGGGCCTCGTCTTTGCCGACGGCAACGTCGCGGCCGGATTTGGTAAGACGCAGGGTGAACCTGTGGTTAACGTAATCGGGTTGTTCTGGAACCGAGAAAAACTCCAGATGTCGCGCCTCCTCTGGGAAGCCGTTCCGCTCTGCAGTGGCCATCACCGAACCCATGTAGACTTCAGGGCCGCAGGTGTAGACGTGCGCCGCCGCGCGGTGCTTCAGGGTTTTTACAAGATCGCAACGCGTTCCTTCGTTGGAAATGTGGTAGTGCACTTTTTTCGACCAAGGCATCCGAGGCAGGTCGTCTAGGAAACCAGCTCCGGCGCGTGTTGAGCAGGAATAATGCAGCGCAAAGTCGCGTCCCAATGCATGCAAACGATGCGCCATAGCAATCATTGGCGTCACCCCGATACCGCCACCCATGAGGTAGCTGAAAGACGCGTCCTCATGCAGCGGGAAGTGGTTGATCGGTTTGGATATGTGAACCCGCCGTCCTTTCTCGAAAATCCGGTGCATCAGTTTAGAACCGCCGCGCCCGTGATCTTCTCGCAGCACCGCAATCTGGTATCTGGATCGATCGGCGGGGTCGCCGGACAAGGAGTATTGCCGCAAGAATTCTGGGGCCACGACCACGTCGATATGTGCGCCCGCTTCAACTTCAGGCAGGTCCGACCCGTCGGGTAGGGAGAATTCGTACTTGGTTACGCCGTCGGTCATGTGTTCGACTCGAGAAATCACCGCCGCCATGACAGGGCTTTCGCTTTGATCGGCCGTGTAGACATGCTCTGGCGGCTCACCGCGCGCACGTCGCGCCCGATGTTCATCCGCATCGATCATGGCCTTGTAAGCGGCGATGCCCGCTTCGCGGTCCATAGGATACGGATAGGCGTACGGGGGCGGGGCCAAAGGGGCCGGATAGACAGCCAGCGTCTGGTCCTCGAAGCGCAGGTCCAAACCCTTTTGCAGCCCGCGCGCGTTTACTGGATGTGCCGACGGGCGGTAGGCTCCGTCATCAACCATCTCCAGATCCCACCACCATTTTTTGATGGGATTGATTTCGCCTTGCCCCATCACATCGTCGAGCTTCGCCAGCGCTTTTGCCGCCTGAGGAACCGTCATCGCGAGCTTTCGAAATGGCGCCTCCGCGAACAAGCCTTCCAAGTTCCATGGGCAGGTCTTCATGCAACGCCCACACATGGCGCCATTCTTCTGGCCAACGCGATAGGTGGTGCACTTTTGGCTGTCGGATTTCCAAATTTCGTAGCCATTGAACATAAGCTTGGGGCCAGCGGTGATCGCACCAGACGGGCATTCGCGGGCACATTTGTTGCAGGCTTCGCAGAACTTTTGCAGGCCGAAATCAATCGGCTTGTCGTGCGTCATTGGCATGTTTGTGGTCACCACGCCTGACTTTAGACGAGGGCCGAGGAAAGGGTTCAGGATCACCTCGCCGATCCGCGAAACCTCGCCCAAGCCAGAGAGCAGCAGCAAGGGCGGGTGCAGTACCTCGTCATCCATGACTGAATGGACGCGGGCGGTGTAACCGAGGTTGCGCAAATGCTGCGCCAAGACGCCCCCCAGAAGTGAAAACCTCAGGTAAGCCCGCATGGATTGGGCACAGGCGATCCAATCGTCTCCGGATGCGCCCTCCATCGTTTCGTGGCCCTGATCGATTATCATTGAGATCGCGTTGGAGTGGTAAGGTGTAATCGGCTGCCCTGCCGCGTCATGGCTGTAATAAGTCCAGTCTGGGCACGCACTTATCCCCGCGGCATCCACCCCAAGCCAGTAAAGTGCGGCCTTAATGTTGGATGCGTTTCGCGCGGGATCTTTCGTGCTGTCGTGAACCGACGCCGCCTCGCCATCCTGCAAGAGGACAAATGCGCCGAGCGACGGCCGGAAGGCAAAGGCCGCAGCGGATTTACGGACATAGTTTCCGTTTTTCGTAGCGTCCTGAACTGCCTTTCCCATGTCGCCGAACAATCCGCGCGCAAAAAGGTTTGCCCGTTTCGGCACGCGCGCGACATTCGGTGCATCGATATAGGTCGTCGGGGTGTCCACCCGTTTCAGCGTCTCGAACGGGTGGGGGCCATCGACGTAACGCCGCTTTGCATATGGATCGCGCGTGCGAGCCGTTTTGGCCTGCGCGCCAAGTCCAAGCTGCCATTCCCGCCCCGGTTTGGCAGAGGCAGCGAGCGGTTTGTCAGGTGTCATCTCCAGCGTTGTCGTCACGACTGCAAGCCCGTAGCGTTTCCCGACAAACGGGTTCAGACCGTCCGCTCGGCTCAGCCCCGCCGCAACAGCAAGCTTGCCCAAATGCACATCACTCGCTGCCATCGAGTGCGCCCGCGCATCATGACCCAACGTCCTAATGTAGGAGGCCAGCGTGACAGCGGTCTCCATCCCACGCAAACAGGCGCGTTGATTTTGCGCGTCCGTGATCCAGTCCGTTCCGACTTCGTCCGGATCGGGGTCACGGGGCATGTCGTATAGAAACACCAGCGCATGGGTGTGATGGTCACAAGCCTGAGGTGGCGCACGCATACTTTCGCGCAAGCCCGCCATAATGACGTCGATGCCCGCGGCCAAGGTTTTGGGCTGCATTGTGCGCAACTTTTCAGCAAGGCGATCCACGTCGGGGTTCTTAAGCGGCGTGTCCAGCCAAGCCTCAGACGGGATGCCGCAGGTACCAACCATTGAAGCGTCGCAATAGTAGCCAAACGCCTTCAAATGGTTCGCCCGTTCTGTCAGGTCTGACGGAATCTCGGCTTTTTCTTTTTTCACCAGGCCGTCGCGGGTCGCGTCGAGCATGGCTTGGTAGTCTTGCATCGCGTTGACGATGCTGAGCGGGTCTTCCGGCCGTCGAAAGCTCACATGGGGCGTATCTGGCACCAACTCCAGCGAAAGGGTCTCCGAGCGCGCCAGCTTTTCCAGCGGATAGGGGCCAAGGTGGACAGGGCGGTTGCGATAAGAAAAAAGCTTGGTCATCATGCCGCCGTCAGAAGTTCGTCAACAAGCTGTCATCCTCGCCCGCACGCAGCTTGCCAAGAAGTTCAGACAGTTTTGTTTTTTCGTCATCACGGAGCTTGCCATTAAAATGGGCGGAGTTTTCGCGCGCCACCGCGATGGCGCGCGTCAGAAGGTTGGCCCCCGAAGGTGTTAGGGCCACGTCTGTTCGACGCGCATCCTCGTGGCTTTCGGCACGCGTCAACAGCCCGTTTGCTTCCATCACTTTTAGGGCGCGGGAGGTTGCTGTGCGGTCTACGCCAATAAAAGACGCGATCTCCGACGGGCTTTCGCGCTTCTCTTCGCCTATGGCCAACAGAACGCACCACCCGAGCCGCGAGAGGCCTAATTTGCGCAGGCCTTCCTCCAACCGGCGCTCAAACGCGCGGGAGGTGAGCGTCGCCTGATAGCCGATAGAGTCATGCAGCGCATAGCGCTTGTTCTCAATGATCATACTTGTCACTGTCTCGAAGCATTCAAGGCGGGTCAAGAGAGGAGCGGGCAGGATATGACAGGGAAGATCAAAGGCTTGCTTTTTGACAAGGACGGCACGCTGCTCGATTTTGATGCGACTTGGGGGCAATGGGCGTCGAGGTTCTTCGAGGATCTGGCGCAAGGGGATCCAGAGCTTCTTGCGCGTCTCGCGGGCGCGGTTGATTTCGACATCGCGGCGAAAAAATTTAATCCGACGAGCCCGGTAATTGCGGGCACCGCGGATGTTGCAATTGACCTGTTGCAGCCCTTGGTCCCCCATTGGGAATGGCAGGCCCTGATGGACTATGGCAACGAGAAAGCAGCACAGGCGGAATTGGCGACGCCTTGCCCCTTGCCGCAGCTTTTCGACAGGTTAGACGAAATGGGCCTCACGCTTGGTGTGGCTACCAATGATGCAGAAAGTTCTGCGCAGGCGCATATGCGCAGGTTGGGTGTCGAGGGCCGGTTTGCCCGCATTTTGGGGTTCGATTCCGGCTTTGGCGGAAAGCCTGCGCCACAGATGCTGTGGGCATTTTCAGAGCATTGCGGCTTCGCGCCGGACGAGGTTGCAATGATCGGAGATAGCACCCATGACCTTCATGCTGGCAGAAACGCGGGCATGGTCTGTGTCGGCGTCTTGACTGGTCCTGCCTCGCGAATTGAGCTAGCGCCACATGCCGATGTGGTTCTCGACACGATTGCCGATATTCCTGACTGGCTCGAAGCGCGCGAAGCCGGGCTATAGTGTTGACGAAAAGGCAACCTCCGGTAATCGCCAAATAGGTCCACACTCCAAAAGCGACCCGAGGCGTCGGTATCCGCCAAACCTGCGTCTGGAGCGCGGTGCAGTCTGAGTGGCAGTTAACAGGGAGAGGCGAAAGACATGGCAAATGAACCCACGAAGCGAAAGCGTGGCGGTGGCCGTGCGGGGAACGCCAGACGCACGACCTCGAAGCTGCCCGAACAGATGCCGTGGCGTCTGCCGATCAATACAGACAAGCCGACAGAGCCTTTAGACGAAGATGGTGTTCAGGCTATTCACAAAGGTTGCATGCGCATCCTTTCCGAGATCGGTATCGAGTTTCTCAACCCCGAAGCCTGCAAAATTCTGAAGGAGGCTGGATGTAAAGTTGACGGCACCAATGTCAAAATGGACGAAGATTTTGTTATGGAGATGCTGGGTCACGCGCCAGCACAGTTCGACATCAACCCGCGCAACCCTGACCGCCGGATCACCATCGGTGGCCAGTACATCCTTTTCGGTAACGTCTCCTCGCCTCCGAACGCATGGGACCTGAAGCGTGGAAAACGCTCCGGTGACTTCGAGACCTACAAGGAATTCATCAAGCTTACGCAGTTTTTTAACTGCATCCACTTCGCCGGCGGTTACCCCGTAGAACCCATCGACATCCATGCGCGAGAACGCCACCTAGACTGTCTTTTCGAAAAGTTGACCCTGACAGACAAAGTTGTCCACGCCTATTCTCTTGGGAAGGAACGCGTGGAAGACGTTATGGAGATGACCCGCATCGCGGGTGGCCTGACGCGCGAAGAGTTCGATGCCAAGCCGCATATGTATACCAACATCAACTCGGTTTCACCGCTCAAGCACGATTTTCCAATGTTGGAAGGCGCGATGATCCATGCGCGGCGCAACCAGCCGGTGATCGTTACACCGTTTACCTTGGCAGGGGCCATGGCGCCCGTCACCATGTCCGGCGCTGTCACGCTGTCCCTTGCGGAGGGTCTTGCCGCGATAGTGTTGTTGCAGGTGGTCAATCCCGGGGCACCATGTGCCATTGGCACCTTCACGTCGAATGTCGACATGAAGACTGGTGCACCTGCGTTCGGAACACCAGAATACATGCGCGCCACGCAGATGACGGGGCAGATGGGGCGCTTCTATGGGTTGCCCATCCGCTCCTCCGGTGTGTGTGCCGCCAATGTGCCCGACGGGCAGGCCATGTGGGAGACGTCCAACTCCCTTTGGGCCGCCGTGCAATCTGGCACCAATGTTGTCTACCACGCCGCTGGTTGGCTGGAAGGCGGGCTGATCGCGAGCCCCGAAAAATTCATCATGGATTGCGATGTGATCCAGCAAATCCAACGCTACATGGAGCCTGCCACCTACGCGACAACGCCAGATGACATAGCTGTCGAAGCGATCCGGGAAGTTGGCCCCGACGGGCATTACTTTGGCTGTCAGCACACGCAAGACCGCTACGAGGACGCATTTTACTCGCCTTTGATCTCGGACTGGTCGAATTTCGAGGCTTGGGAGCTGAATGGCGGCGTCTGGACCGCCGAGCGCGCGCACGAAATGTACAAAGGGATCATTGAGGAGTTCGTGGCTCCGCCGATGGACGTCGCAGTCCGTGACGAGTTGTCTGAATTCGTGGCTCGCCGCAAAGCCGAGGGCGGCGTGCCGACGGACTTCTAGGGTTAAGATTTGCGTAAGGGTTCCTTGGGGGATTCTTAATTGTTTTGAGTCAGATGTGTCTTCAGGATCGAGAAGAGGCATCGAATGTACGGTTTGGTTCATCGCGCGTTGCAATGCTTTGCGCAGGACACTTACGGCGACGCGGTTTGGCTGCAAGTCGCCGAAGATGCAGGCATTCCGGTTCACGTTTTCGAGGCGATGCTTTGTTATCCTGACAACTATCTCGACGATGTTCTGAATGCGCTTTCGCACGCACTTGGCAAGTCGCCTGATCAGGTCGCGGAGGATGTCGGCGCCTATTTGGTGACGCATTCGCGCATGGAGCCGGTGCGCAGATTGCTGCGTTTCGGTGGTGCGACATTCGAGGATTTCGTGCTGTCGCTGGATGATCTGCACGATAGGGTAAAGCTCGCCTTGCCTGATCTGGTGTTGCCGAAGCTTGAGGTTGTGGCCCATTCAAAATCATCCTTCTGCGTACATGTGGATTTCGATCGATCGGGTTTCGGCGCCGTTTTGCTCGGCATTCTACGCGCGATGGGTGACGATTATGGCGCGCTTGTCGTGTTGGAGCTGTTTCAACAAGGCCAGGGCGGTCGCGGTGTGGAACGAGTCACTGTCGAATTGTTCGAAGCAGATTTCGCCGCAGGTCGCGGCTTCGGGCTGGTCGCGGCGGATGTTGCGAAATGAGCGCGGGCCGATGCATCGATCAACCGGTTCGATACATCCGATTTGAACCAGACGCCTTGAGCGCGTTGATGCCTATGCATATCCACCTTTCTGCAACTGGCCACATACTGTCAGTGGGCCCAACCCTCGCAAAGTTGCGGCCTGACCAAAACATTGTGGGGCAGCGCTTCCTAGAGGTTTTTGAAATCAAGCGCCCCCTTCGTGTCCAGAACTTTGGCGACTTGCTGGAAAATGGATGCTGTTTGGTCCGGTGCAAATTTCGGCACGGTCACAAGTTAGGCATGAAAGGGCTCTTTGTTCCGGTTCCATCGCAACATGCGCTATTGCCCGATCGCCGTGGCGCGGGCGATTCAGCGCCTGTTCTGCGGCCTTCAGGAAACCCGAAACCGACCCAAGAGCCATGCGGCGCGCTTCTAAATCTATCGTTGGGCGTAAATGTCGTTGAGGCCGTGCAGATCTATAATTTGAGCAGCGCCGATTTTGCCCCAGCCGATCCGACTGTCGACATGCTTTATTTGATCGAAGCCAAGTCGATTGCACTCGAGGAATCCAAGCGCCTAAATGCGCGCCTTGAAGGCGCTCGCGTCACCGCAGAAGAGCAGGCGTATACCGACACACTGACGGGTCTTCAAAACCGCAGGAGCATGGACTCATTGCTACACCAACTCGAAAGCTCGCGACAGCCTTTCGGCTTGATGCATCTCGACTTGGATCACTTCAAGCAAGTGAATGACACATTCGGCCACGGGGCGGGGGACCAAGTACTGAAGCATGTGGCGGGCGTTCTGCAGGATGAAACGCGTTCAGGCGATCTTGTTGCTCGTGTGGGCGGCGATGAATTTGTGTTGATTTTTCGAGGTTGCGTTGACCTGACAGTGCTCGAAGGGATTGCCAACCGTATTATTGCAAGCTTGGAAAAGCCGATCTCTTACGAGGGAAATCAATGCCGGATTTCGGCAAGCATCGGCACAACGCTGTCGAGCTTCTACGCTGTGCCGGATGCCGATCGAATGTTAAACGACGCGGACCGTGCACTCTATACGTCAAAGGATCAGGGGCGGGCTTGCCACACAGTTTTCGATCCCCAGCAATTCGACGCAATTGGATAGATGGCAAACGACAGAAAATCTATACCGCTATAGCGTACGCTTTGAACCGCCGAATTTTTGGGGAAACGAAAGTGGTACTCCCTAGGGGAATCGAACCCCTCTTTCCAGGTTGAAAACCTGGCGTCCTAACCGATAGACGAAGGGAGCACCGGGATCGTGAGGGGCTATTTAGGCAAGGTGCGGCGCGCTGGCAAGCGGAAAATGCCACCCTATGACCGAAAATGCGAAACTATCCCGCCAAGCCTGACGGTTCAAACGGATGCTCGCGCTAGAGCCGCGTCTTCAAGGCGCAACTGGGCCGAGCGTCGGCCTTGCCACGTGTTGATTTCAACGCGACCTGCCAAGTGGAATCGGCGCCCGGCATGAGCTTCCAGCGTTGGCCCAAGATCCGAATTAAACGCTCCAAACGCGATCGCGTCCAGCTTTACAGGGCCGCCATCTCCGAAGCTGATTTTCAAATGTCCTTCGCCGACAGGTTTCGTAAATTTAATCACTTGGTCGGGGAAAACAAATCGCGGCCCTGCGGCGCCTGCACCAAAAGGGCCGGCTTGTTCAATGAGTTCAATCAGCTCAACTGATGCTGCAGCAGGCATCATGATGCCATCAAGACGCAGATCAGAGGGGCCCAACAGACCCGCCCCCTGCTTTTCCATCATTTCGGTCAGGCGCGCCATCGCGGGCTCCAACTGGTCGCGGGCTACTGTGAGACCCGCTGCCATCTTGTGCCCCCCGCCTTTGATCAACAGCCCTTCGGCGGCAAGGCGCTGGATTTGTGCGCCCAGATCAATGCCAGTCACCGAACGCGCAGATCCTTTTCCCTCGTCGCCTTCCAGGCCGATCACGACGGCGGGGCGGTTGCTGGCCTCTTTGAGCCGCGCGGCTACAATTCCGACGACACCGGGATGCCAGCCTTCGCCCGCCGCCCAAACCAAGGGCGCATCAAGGCCTCGCTCTTCGGCCTGCATCAGCGCGGCCTCACGGACTGCAGTTTCAATCTCGCGGCGTTCCGTGTTCAGCAAGTCCAACCGTTCTGCCAAGGCCTGAGCCTCGGCTTCTTGATCCGTCGATAAAAGCCGCGCACCCAAGTCTGCGGCTCCAATGCGGCCGCCGGCGTTGATGCGCGGACCTAATAGAAATCCTAGATGGTAAGCGGTGGGCGCTGTATCCATTCGCGCGACGTCGGACAGAATGCGCAGCCCCAGTCGCTGTCGCCCGGCCATGACCTTTAACCCTTGCCGCACTAAAGCACGGTTTACGCCGACCAAGGGGGCGACATCCGCAACTGTTGCCAAAGCAACGAGGTCAAGCATGGCCATCAGGTCAGGGACGCCCCGTTCTGCCCGCATTAGGCGGTTCACCGCGACCAGCAGCAAGAAGACCACTCCAGCGGCGCAAAGATGGGCCAAACTGCCATCTTCGTCCTGACGGTTCGGGTTCACAACAGCAATGGCTGGGGGAAGGGTTTCGCCCCCTAAATGGTGATCTAAAACAATAACATCCGCACCGACCGCAGCCGCCAAAGCGTCGTGTGAGAGCGTCCCGCAATCCACGCATATGACCAAATCATGCTCCGCCGCGAGTGACGCCATAGCTGGCGCATTAGGGCCGTAGCCTTCGTCAATTCGGTCGGGGATATAGAGCGTGGCGCGCAATCCCATATCGCGCAGCCAGACGATCAGCAACGCGGCGGATGCCCCCCCGTCCACATCATAATCGGCGAAAACGGCGATACGCTCTTTCTTGCGCACCGCAGTCGCGACGCGCGTTGCTGCGACGTCCATGTCTTTCAGAACTGACGGATCGGGCAGCAGGTCACGCAGAGCAGGTGTTAAATAGCCCTCTGCCTCGTCGATTTGTACGCCAAGGCGCGCCAATGTCGCGCAGAGGGGGCGGGGAAGGCCGGTTTGCTGCGCCATTGCCTCCGCAAGGCGGTCTTGCTCAAGTGACAGCCCAATCCAACGTCGGCCTGTCAAAGAGCGCTCAACGCCTAGAAAGGCATCGGCCATCAGCTGACCGGGTTGCGATAGCTCATGCGCCGCACAGAACCTGTCTTGGAACGCATCAGGATCGTCTCGGCGGTCAGATAGCCCACTTCGCGGCGAATGCCCTTCAGGATGGAACCATCGGTCACACCGGTCGCGGCAAAAATGACGTCCTTCGTCACCATTTCGTCACGCGAGTAGATTTTGTCCAGATCGGTAATGCCAGCTTTAGCGGCACGGCCGCGCTCGTCGTCATTGCGGAACAGCAGCCGGCCAAACATCTGGCCACCCATACATTTCAGTGCCGCAGCTGCGAGTACACCCTCAGGTGCACCACCTTCGCCCATATACATATCGATGCCGGTGATCGCGGCCTCTGCGCAATGCATGACGCCAGCCACATCGCCATCCGTAATCAGGCGGATCGCAGCACCGGTCGAGCGGATGTCGTCGATAATTTGCTCGTGGCGCGGACGCTCAAGCACGCAGACGGTGATGTTGTCTGCTGCGCAGCCTTTGGCTTTCGCCAACGCTGCGACGCGCTCTTTCACCGACATGTCCATGGTGACCACGCCCGGTGCATACCCTGGTCCAATCGCCAGCTTATCCATGTAGACGTCAGGTGCATGCAACATGGAGCCGCGCGGTCCCATAGCGATGACCGTCAGTGCGTTTGGCATGTCTTTTGCAGTCAGCGTTGTGCCTTCCAGCGGATCCAGCGCAATATCCACGCCTGGGCCGTTGCCTGTGCCAACCTCTTCCCCGATGAACAGCATGGGGGCTTCGTCACGCTCGCCTTCGCCGATTACGACGACACCGGCGATATCAAGCAGGTTTAGCTGTTCGCGCATAGCGTTCACGGCGGCTTGGTCGGCGGCCTTTTCGTCACCGCGCCCGATCAGCTTGGCGGAGGCCAATGCTGCGGCCTCGGAAACTCGGGCAAGGCCAAGCGACAACATACGGTCCTGAAACTGGTCGGTGGAGACGGTCATGGGGAGAAATCCTTAAATGGCAGTTGCATCCCGTTTAACGGGGGCAGGGGCGGTGATCAAGGATCGCAGCGGATCAAAGCCCAACCACCATCTTCATATCAGACTTCTTCGATCCGCAGCGCCACAGGGGCAGTGGCCAAAACGCCCGTGGCCGGCAGCTTCGCAAGAGCTGTATCCAGCGCGTCGCGCGAGGTTGTGTGGGTCACGATAAGAACAGGGGCTTTGTCGTCGATGTGATCGTACTGGCGCATCCGGTGGATCGAGACGCCAGCGTCGCCCAAACATGTCGCGACTTTCGCCAGCGCACCGGGTTTGTCATGCAAGGTCATCCGCAGGTAGAACGGTGCGGGTGTGCCAGAATTAGCTGATGGCGTGGTTTTCAACGTATCGGCTGGTTGGCCGAATGTTGGCAGACGCAGCCCGCGCGCAATATCGATGATGTCCGACAGGACGGCGGAGGCCGTGGGGCCTTCGCCAGCCCCCGCGCCGCGCAGCACGATTTGCCCGACATGATCGCCTTCGAGAACCACCATGTTTGTGCCGCCCTCCAGCTGTCCCAGCGGGGACGTTGCAGGGACAAGGCAAGGCGTCATGGACTGAGCCAATCCGCGTCCCGTCATTTGAGCGGTGCCGAGAAGCTTGATTTTGTAGCCCATGTCAGCCGCTTGGCGGATGTCTTCGATTGTGACGCGGCCAATGCCTTCGAGCTGCACGCCGTCGAACTTAACCTGTGTGCCAAACGAAATGGCAGCGAGTAGCGCTAGTTTATGCGCCGCGTCGATACCGCCCACGTCAAGCTCTGGGTCCGCCTCCAGATAGCCCAGCCCGTCGGCTTCTGCGAACGCTTCTTCGTAGGTCAGGTTGGCGTTTTCCATACGAGTCAGGATGTAGTTGCACGACCCGTTCATCACGCCCATCACACGGGTGATGTCATTGCCAGCCAACCCTTCCGTCAGCGCCTTGATCACTGGGATGCCCCCGGCCACGGCGGCCTCGAACCGCAGCACGCGGCCCTCACCTTCGGCCAAAAGCGCCAGTTCTTGCCCGTGTTCCGCCAGCATTGCCTTGTTGGCGGTGACAACGTCTTTGCCTGATTTCAACGCGGCTTCGGTAGCGTCCTTGGCAGGACCTTCGGCACCACCCATAAGCTCTACGAAAACGTCGATGTCATCGCGGGTGGCAAGCTTCACCGGATCAGCTTCCCAAGCGTAGCCCTCCAAAGACACGCCGCGATCTTTTTCAGAGCGAGCCGATACAGCGGTTATGACGATCTTGCGGCCTGTGCGGGACTCGAGTTGGGCGGCTTTTTGACGGATGATCCGAACGACACCAACGCCGACAGTACCCAGTCCTGCGATGCCAAGGCGAAGGGGGTCAGACATGGGGGATGCTCCGTCAGAATAGCTGTTTAGCGCTCGTTAGCGCGTATCGCGAGGGGGTGCAATGCAGGGCTCAGGCTGGTTTATCCTTCACCGCGTTCAGCAGCCTCAAACGAGTGGCCCCGTCAATGATACTGCGCCCTTTCAAAGCGCGCGCGCGGGCCTTCAGTCGGGCGACTCGGGCGGCAAGCGCTTCTGTCTCAACTTCAATGGTGCTGCCAGCCTCCGATCGCGCGATTAGATCAGGCAACGGGTTTAGCGTCGGATAATCCGCCTTGCGGGCTTCCTCGCTGATGGTGGCATCGATTGCTGGCAAGTGCGCTGTGCAGGCGGAAAGCAGCGCGAAAACAAAAAGAAAAACTGTGCAGCGCATAGGGCCTGATCCGATTTTTATTCATGCGCACAATAGGCGGAGGCGCCCAAGGCGTCCAGCGCCACATATAGGGTTGATATGAACACGTGTTCAGATAGCATGTCGCCATGGCACGTAAAACTGGATCACACTCCGACATCACCGGCCCCCGCGTACGCACGGCGGCTTTGAAGCTGTTCGCCGCACACGGTTATGCAGCTGTCTCAATGCGCCAAATCGCGGCCGAAGTGGGCGTGCAGGCGGGGGCGCTGTACCTCTACACGCCTGACAAGCAATCGCTATTGTTCGATCTTCTGCGCGATCACATGCAAGAGGTCTTGGACGCTTGGGCCGCGGAAGAAAAACCCGAGGGGCCCGTCCGACAGCTTGAAGCGTTCTCTCGCTTTCATATCCGTTTCCATCTGGAGCGACCCGAACAGGTATTCATCTCTTATATGGAACTGCGAAATCTTGAGCCGGACAACTTCAAAGCCTTGGAAAACATGCGCCGTGCTTATGAAAACGAGCTAGAGTCGATTCTCAAGTGCGGGCAAGACGAGGGGCTTTTTGATGTGGATGACACCAAGCTGACCACGTTGGCTCTGATTGCCATGTTGAATGGTGTCACGAGTTGGTACAAGCCAGACGGGCGATTGTCTTTGGCCCGCGTCGAAGCAATTTATTCCGATATGGCGGGGAAAGCGGTGCGTATGCCTCGTTGGAAAGAACGACAGCGCAAGCTGGAGGCGGAGCAAACTCAAACCGCTTGAGGGCCTTCATACTTGACGATACCCGATACGGCTCATAGAGACGCCCCCTTTCACTTTAGGATCGGGAGGGTTTCGCAATGGCATCGACAAGTCGCGTTTTGGGCATAGATTTCGGGACCTCCAACTCTGCTGCGGGGTATCTGGTCGATGGAAAGCCCAGATTGGTCGAGGTTGCCCCTGGTCAAACAACGCTACCCACGACGTTCTTTTTTGACTTCGACACGCGGCAGACGCTGATTGGCGAGCCAGCCAATGAAGCCCTACTGGAAGGTGCGGATGGCAGGTTTATGAGGGCACTCAAGCGGGTTCTGGGCACCAGCTTGATGCACGAACAACGCAAGATTCTGAACAAGAACCTCACCTTCGTCGACATCATTGCGGGCTTTCTAAACGAAATCAAAACGCGCGCCGAAGCCGAAGCAGGGGTTTCGTTTGACCGCGCAATTTCCGGACGGCCCGTTGTTTTCCACGGCGCAAACGACCCGCGGGAGGAGCAAGCCGAGGCGGATTTGCGCGCCTGCTATCTGGCAGCGGGCTTCAAAGAGGTCGAGTTTCTAGCTGAACCACAGGCTGCTGCTATCGCCAGCGGCGCATTGGAGCAATCGGGCGAAATCGGTCTGATCGTGGATATTGGTGGCGGTACATCTGATTTCTCGCTGTTCAGATCTGACTCGCGGGGTGTGACAATCCTTGCGAACCACGGTGTGCGCATCGGGGGCACTGATTTCGACCGTGCGATCAATATTGACCGTGTAATGCCGCTGCTCGGAAAGGGCACAGAGTTGCGCAAAGTGATTGGCCCAGGCGCGACGCCTGTCCCGGTTGCAATCTTCAATGATCTAGCCACTTGGGAAAAGATCCCGTTTCTCTACACCGCCAAGAATCGACGAAGCGTAGAGGAAATGGTCCGATTGGCTTACGATCCAGACAAGCTTAGCCGCCTTGCCGCCGTTCTTGATGAAGAGCTTGGACACGATTTGGCCTTCGCGGTGGAACGTGGGAAAATCGCGGCCAACAGTGGCGCCGAAAATTCCGTCATACGTCTTGATCAGATTGAGCGCGGTCTCGGGGTTGCACTGCCCCCAGAAGCGTTGGCATCAATTCTGGCCGTTTATGCAGACACCCTGCGGGTCGGCGCCACAGATACTTTGAAGCGCGCAGGCTTGGAGGCAGGAAAGGTTGATCGGATCATCTACGTTGGTGGGTCGAGCCTGATGTCGATGGTCTCGGACACCATGAAGCAGACCTTCCCCGCAGCGACCCACTCCTTCACCGAAGTGTTCACCGCTGTCACAGACGGTTTGGCGTTGGCGTCTGCCGGAAAGTCGTGACGGCAAGCTATCGGTCGCTATCAAAGACTACGCCAGAACTTTAACGAAAAAGGCCCCCGATTTCGGGGGCCTTTCCATGTAATTTTCTAGTCGCTTACAGCCCTGGGTAAATCGGGAACTTGCCGCACAGATCTAGCACCTTGGCTTTGACGGCTTCTTCAACCGCCGCGTTGCCTTCTTCGCCGTTGGCAGCAAGACCGTCGACGACCTCAACGATCAAATCGGCGATCTGGCGGAACTCGGCCTCCATAAACCCGCGCGTGGTGCCCGCGGGTGAGCCGAGCCGGATGCCTGATGTGATCGTTGGCTTCTCATCATCGAACGGGATGCCGTTCTTGTTGCAAGTGATGTAGGCGCGACCCAAGGCTTTTTCGGTTGCGTTGCCCTTCACACCCTTCGGGCGAAGATCGACAAGCATCACATGCGTGTCGGTGCCGCCGGTTACGATGTCCAAACCACCCTTGATCAGCTGATCGGCCATTGCCTGTGCGTTGGCGACAACCTGCTTTTGGTATTCTTTGAACTCTGGGCGCAAGGCTTCGCCAAAGGCCACGGCTTTCCCGGCGATGACATGCATCAGCGGGCCACCTTGGATGCCGGGGAAGATGGCCGAGTTGACCTTCTTCGCAATCGCCTCGTCATTTGTCAGGATCATGCCGCCGCGCGGGCCGCGCAGGGTTTTGTGAGTCGTGGTGGTCGCGACATGCGCATGCGGAAACGGGGAGGGGTGCTGCCCGCCCGCCACTAGGCCGGCGAAATGCGCCATGTCGACCAGCAAGAACGCGCCAACTTTGTCGGCGATCTCACGCATTTTCGCGAAGTTGATCTGGCGCGGGATGGCGGAGCCACCGGCGATGATCAATTGCGGCTTATGCTCCAGCGCCAGCGCTTCGACTTGATCGTAATCCAGTTCCAGCGTGTCGGCTTTTACACCGTATTGAATGGCGTTGAACCATTTTCCCGACTGGTTCGGCTTGGCGCCGTGGGTCAGGTGGCCGCCCGCATCCAGCGACATGCCCAGAATGGTGTCACCGGGCTTGATCAGGGCCTGAAACACACCTTGGTTGGCTTGCGAGCCAGAGTTTGGCTGGACGTTGGCAAATTCGCAGCCGAACAGTTTCTTAGCGCGATCAATGGCAAGGTTTTCAGCAATATCAACGTATTGGCACCCACCATAGTAGCGGCGGCCCGGATAGCCTTCGGCGTATTTATTGGTCATAACGGAGCCTTGGGCTTCCATCACGGCGCGGCTCACGATGTTTTCGGAGGCGATCAACTCGATCTCGTCGCGCTGGCGGCCCAGCTCTTTGGTGATTGCGCCGAACAGCTCGGCGTCGCGGGTCTCGAGGCTTTCGGTGAAAAAGCCGTCGTCACGGTGAGTGGCATTCATGGAGGGTCTCCTTCCCTAAGGGGCAGCGCAAGATTTGAGGCCTTTTAGGGCCAAAAGTTGCAAACCGGAAGCGGTCAAAGCGACACGCTTGCACTCTCTTGCGCCCCGTTGTTGCCTATGATGTGCTTGTGTTTCCAGCTGGCTCACGCGAAGGTCTTGGAAAGACTTGGAAACTTGCCCGTTATGTTGGACGTAAACAAAATATCTTTTCTAGCGTCGGACACCGAAGTCGCGCGCGAAGCACGTGCTGCTTTGATCGACCGCTATGGCGATATCCCGCAGGACGAGGCCGAAGTAATTGTCGCTTTAGGGGGCGACGGGTTCATGTTGCAGACCTTGCATGGCACCCAACATCTCGACACGCCCGTCTACGGCATGAATTGTGGCACGGTGGGTTTCCTGATGAACGAGTATCACGAACCAAAGCTGCGCGAGCGCCTGTCGGAGGCCGTCGAAGAAGATATCAATCCCCTTCGTATGAAAGCCATTCGTGAAGACGGCACCGTTCATGAAGCCCTCGCAATCAACGAAGTATCGCTTCTACGGGCAGGCTCCCAAGCAGCGAAACTTCGCATCTTTGTCGATGGTCGCGAGCGGCTAGAGGAACTTGTCTGCGATGGGGCGCTGGTGTCCACGCCGGCGGGCTCAACCGCGTATAACTATTCCGCTCACGGCCCCATCCTTCCGATTGGCTCAGAGGTTTTGGCACTGACCGCGATGTCCGCGTTCCGTCCGCGCCGCTGGCGCGGGGCATTGCTGCCAAAAGCGGCGAAGGTGCGCTTTGATGTACTTCAGCCCAAAAAACGCCCTGTGATGGCTGATGCCGATGGTCGATCTGCTGGGAATGTCGTTTCTGTCGAGATCACGTCAGAGCCGAATGTGACCCACCGAATCCTCTTTGACCCCGGCCACGGCCTTGAGGAACGTCTGATCCGTGAACAGTTTGCTTAAGTCGTTGCAAAGATGCCGGGAAGTGAGACTTCTAACAGCTCCAGATTATCCGACGCGTCTGCGTATTTGGTTTTCATTCCTGGGGGAATGACAAAGGCATCGCCAGGCTCCAGAGCGTAGGGCGGCTTGCCTTCGCCGTGCAATATCATGGTGCCGTCCATCACGAAGGTGAACAGGATGTCAGCGTCGTGGCTTGACCAGTCGGCAATCCCGTCTTTCCTCACCACCTGAACGCCCGCAACATTGCGCGTGTTCTCCGCGATTGTGGTGTCGCGGCTGGTAAAGCCAGGAATGCGAAACGGCTGCCAAGTCGCGTCCTCCTCCTTGTGGTGCACAAATTTCTGCCCTTGAAACTCGCGATCAGGATTGCCGGGGCCGTTGGGTAGCTCCATCTCATGATCTATCGTAGTCACATGCTCGGCGGGCACACCGATCTCAATAACTTCAATATTGTCAGAGGCATATAGAACACGGTGCCTGATTTCTGGCGGTTGGATCACACAGTTTCCAGCATGCAGGCGGAACGGCTCGCCTTGGTCCTCATACACAAGATCGACCCACCCGCGGTAGCAAAAGATCAGCTGAAACCCGACCGTATGGTAATGCACCATGTCTGGCACGGGGCCGCCATCCGGAATGCGAATGTGAGACGCGATGATCGAGCCGCCAAGCCGGTTCGGAATCAGGTCACGGTAGTGCATCCCCGCGCGCCCAATCACCCATGGCGCCTGATCGGCAAGGCGGCGTACGACGAAAGCGTGCTGCGTCTGTGGCATCACCAAAGGCGGATTGCGGTCTTCGATTTCAATGCGGGTCCCGTTCGGCGCGACCAATTCGCGCGCGCCCCCTGCGAAGCCATCGGGATTTTCCGTTAGGATTCGGATAGTTCCCGCAGGCCCAGGGGCGCCCTTTTCAATCCGCAGGCGAAGGCCGTAGCCGGAAAAAACTGCAACGGTCGGGTCATCTGCTGGATAGATCATATCCATCTGCATCCCCAAGGTTTTGGTGTAGAACGGTATGTCGTCGCGGAGTTCCTGTGTTGGTAGGCGTATTTCGGCAATGATATCTGGCATGACCCCTCCGTTTTAGCGCAGAGTGGTGGCAGGACGCGCGATATGCAAGACTTGCCTTGCGCTGCGTTTTGCGCGAGATAACAGGCGCGATTGAAAAGTAGTTTAACATTAAACTAATTCGTTCTGGGAGGAACACATGGCAGAGGACAGCATCGAGAAGGACCGCCAACAGGCGCTTCGTCAAGCCGCCTTGGATTACCACCGGTATCCCAAGCCCGGTAAGCTCGAAATCCGTGCCACCAAGCCACTCGCGAACGGTCGTGACTTGTCTCGGGCCTATTCGCCTGGCGTCGCCGAGGCCTGCCTCGAGATCAAGTCAGACCCTGACACTGCACGCGACTACACCTCGCGCGGTAATCTTGTTGGCGTTGTCACGAATGGCAGCGCCGTGCTTGGTTTAGGTAATATAGGGGCATTGGCCTCCAAGCCCGTGATGGAGGGCAAGGCCGTCCTGTTTAAAAAGTTCGCCAATATCGATTGCTTTGACATCGAACTGGACGAGAAGGACCCCGAAAAGCTGGCCGACATCGTCTGCGCCTTAGGGCCGACCTTTGGTGCTATCAATCTAGAGGACATCAAGGCACCCGACTGCTTTATAGTCGAAGAGATTTGCCGCGAACGGATGGATATTCCTGTCTTCCACGACGACCAGCACGGCACGGCCATCGTCGTCGGGGCGGCCGCAACAAATGCGTTGCAGGTGGCGGGAAAGAGCTTCGAAGACATCAAGATCGTGTCGACCGGCGGCGGAGCCGCAGGCATCGCGTGCCTGAACATGCTTTTAAAGCTTGGCGTGAAACGTGAGAACGTTTGGCTGTGTGATATTGCAGGTCTGGTCTACAAAGGCCGCACCGAAGAGATGACGCCGCAAAAAGCGGAATACGCTCAAAAATCTGATCTTCGCAGTCTTGGCGATGTAATAGAAGGCGCGGACCTGTTTCTTGGCTTATCCGGCCCAGGCGTCTTGAAGCCCGAGATGGTTGCAAAAATGGCCTCCCGCCCGATCATTTTTGCACTGGCCAATCCCACGCCAGAGATCATGCCGGACGAGGCCCGCAAGGTCGCCCCAGACGCCATTATCGCGACCGGCAGAAGTGACTATCCAAATCAGGTAAATAACGTCCTTTGTTTTCCGTTTATCTTCCGAGGGGCGCTCGATGTTGGTGCTACAACGATCAATGACGAGATGAAAATCGGTTGCGTCGAAGGCATTGCGGCGCTGGCGCGGGCCACAACATCCGCTGAAGCCGCTGCGGCCTATCAGGGCGAGCAGCTGACCTTCGGCGCGGATTATTTGATCCCCAAACCTTTTGATCCGCGTCTTATCGGCGTGGTGGCCTCAGCAGTTGCTAGGGCCGCGATGGAAAGCGGCGTCGCAACGCGGCCGCTTGAAGATATGGAAAGCTATAAGGCAGAGCTTGACGGCTCGGTCTTCAAATCCGCGCTCATCATGCGTCCGGTTTTCGAAGCAGCCCGCACTGCGACGCGTAAGATTGTCTTTACCGAAGGCGAAAGCGAGCGGGTATTGCGCGCGGCCAATGCGATGCTGGAAGACACAACTGACATGCCGATTCTGGTTGGCCGTCCGGAAGTGATCGAGCGCCGCGCCGAGCGCGCGGGCCTCTCCATCAAACCAGGGCGCGACTTTGAGTTGGTGAACCCCAATGACGACCCGCGCTACCGCGACTACTGGCAAACGTACCACCGCATCATGGCCCGGCGTGGCGTAACGCCTGATCTGGCACGCGCGATCATGCGCACAAACACCACCGCGATCGGGGCCGTGATGGTGCATCGCGGGGAGGCGGACAGCCTGATTTGCGGCACATTTGGTCAGTTCTTGTGGCACCTGAATTATGTTACCCAAGTGTTGGGGGGCGACGAATTACATCCGGTAGGGGCTTTGTCGCTGATGATCCTCGAGGATGGCCCGCTTTTCGTGGCAGACACTCATGTTCACCCAGAACCGACGTCGCAGCAGATTTCCGAGACAGTTATTGCTGCTGCACGTCACGTCCGACGCTTTGGGGTGCAACCCAAAATTGCGCTGTGCTCACATTCGCAGTTCGGCAATCTGGATTGCGATACAGGTCGGCGGATGCGCGGCGCGCTCGAAATTCTCGACTCGTGCCCGCGGGATTTCATTTACGAGGGTGAGATGCACGCCGATGCGGCATTGGACCAAGACCTGCGCGCGCGGATCATGCCTGACAGCCGTATGGAAGGGGCCGCAAACGTGTTGGTCTTCGCCAATACCGATGCCGCTTCCGGTGTTCGGAACATCTTGAAAATGAAGGCTGGTGGCCTAGAAGTCGGCCCGATCTTGATGGGGATGGGAAACAAGGCCCACATCGTAACGCCGTCGATCACAGCGCGGGGGCTGCTGAACATGTCGGCCATCGCCGGCACGCCCGTGGCCCATTACGGGTAGCTTGATCTAAAGGCGCCTTCGGCCCGACTTTGTTCGGGTCGGGGGCTGCACCCCCGACCATTCCGATGAAACCATTAGGTCAAAGTGACCAGTGCGTGGCGCTTTTTGCCTGCAGACAACTTGATCGGTTGCGCCAGTTGATCAGGCGTGATGAACAGCCCCGCGTCGGTGAGCGCCTCGTCATTCAGTTTCGCGCCGTTCTCGGAAATCAAGCGCTTCGCTTCTTTGCCTGATCCTGCAAGGCCGGACCGCACGATCAATTGCACGATGGAGATCCCTTCGCCCAACTCGTCCGCGGACAAGGCCAGAGTTGGAAGGTCGTCACCTGTGCCGCCCTTCTCGAAGACTTCGCGCGAGGTCGCCTCCGCCGCTATTGCCGCGTCGCGGCCGTGAAGGAGGGTGGTAACCTCATTGGCCAAGGTAATTTTGGCCTCGTTGATCTCGGCACCTTCCAGCGCGCCCAAGCGGTCGCATTCATCGACAGGCAGCTCGGTGTACAGCTTTAAGAAACGGCCCACATCAGCGTCCGTTGTATTCCGCCAGAATTGCCAGAACTGGTAGGGACTCAGCAGATCGCCGTTCAGCCAAACCGCACCGTCCTGACTTTTGCCCATCTTCTTGCCGTCGCTGGTGGTCAGCAGCGGCGATGTCAGGCCAAAAATCTGACCGTCCAGAATGCGACGGGTCAGGTCGATCCCGTTAACAATATTGCCCCATTGGTCAGATCCGCCCATTTGCAGCAGGCAGCCATAGCGGCGGTGCAGTTCCATGAAGTCATAAGCTTGCAAAATCATGTAGTTGAACTCGAGGAAGGACAAAGACTGCTCCCGATCCAACCGCGATTTGACGCTTTCAAACGCCAACATACGGTTGACCGAGAAATGGCGCCCCACATCGCGAAGGAAGTCGAGGTAGTTCAGCCCGTCTAGCCACTCCGCGTTGTTCTTCATCATTGCGTCGGTTGGGCCATCGCCAAAAGACACGTAATGCGAAAACACCGATTTGATGCCTTCGATGTTCTGTTCAATCTGCTCTGACGTCAGCAAAGGCCGCTCGTCAGCACGGAAGCTGGGGTCGCCCACCTTAGTCGTTCCGCCGCCCATCAGCACGATGGGTTTATGGCCAGTCTTTTGCAACCAGCGCAGCATCATGATCTGAATGAGCGAGCCCACATGCAGCGAAGAGGCCGTCGCGTCAAAGCCGATATAAGCTGGAACCACGCCCTTGGACAGTGCCTCGTCCAGCCCCTGATAATCGGTGCAGTCGGCCAGAAAGCCACGCTCCATCATCACGGACAGAAATTCGGATTTGGCATGGTAGGTCATTGGGGTATCGTCCCTGCAAAACAGTGTTTCGCGCCTTATAGGCGTGAGGGCGTCGAAGGGGAAGCCATTGAAGATCACCGGTCCTATTTGGGCGCTTGGCGCAATGTCAGGCACATCCCTTGATGGCGTGGATGCAGCCTTGCTGCGGACGGATGGCGAAACGATCACGTCGTTTGGTCACAGTGAATATCGCTCCTATAGCGAAGACGAGCGCGCCTCTATCGCTGCAGCTCTTGGGCAATGGCAAGACGGGGTGGACGTCCCAAGCGCGGCAGAGACGGTTGAAACTGTCCACGCAGCGCTGCTGTCCCGTCTCATGGTTGCAGATGCCCAGCAGGTTCCGACGCTCATCGGCTTTCATGGTCAAACGCTTGCTCATGATCCTGATAACCAGCGCACGCACCAGATCGGCGACGGGGCGCTTTTGGCCGAACTTCTACAATGTCCTGTCGTTTGGGATTTTCGCAGCGCAGATGTGCAGTTGGGCGGGCAGGGCGCCCCATTGGCGCCGTTCTTCCATTTTGCCTGCGCGAAATATCTTTCTCTAAAGACTCCGACGGTGTTCCTGAACCTCGGAGGGGTGGGCAATGTCACATATGTCGACCCGAGCTATAATATCCCTGAGGCAAATGGAGCGCTTTTGGCGTTTGATACAGGCCCCGCGAACGCGCCAATCAACGATCTTATGCAGGCTCGCCTTGGCCAACCCTACGACAAGGACGGGGCGCTCGCTGCGAAGGGGAGTGCCAACGCGCAGATCGTCGAAAAATTCCTGAGCCATGCCTACTTTCATAAGATGCCGCCCAAATCGTTGGATCGTGACGATTTCGTGCAGCTTTCGGCGCAGGTGGAGCAGCTCACCGATGCGGATGCCGCCGCGACTCTCTCAGAATGTTGTGCCGCATCAGTCGCGCGGGCAATGGAACATTTTCCGAAGAAACCCGAACGCATATTAGTGTGCGGCGGCGGGCGCAGAAATCCCCATATTATGGCGCGACTGGCGACCCTCACACGCGTGCAGATCGATAACATCGACGATCACGGTCTTGATGGGGATATGTTGGAAGCGCAGGCCTTTGCTTATTTGGCCGTTCGTGTTGCGCGTGGATTGGCCACCAGTTGCCCGAGCACGACCGGTGTTGGCGCGAACGTGGGCGGTGGGACGATCAGCCACCCCTAGGAATATTGAACTCCGGCGCTGCAAGCTCAAACCCGTTGAACTGAAACCCGGGTGAAACCGTGCATCCAACCAGCGCCCAGCCATCCGGCGCTGCTGCCGCTTGCCAGTCGCCAGCCTCCACCACGATTTGAGGCCGCTGGCCTGCCGCAAAATTCGGCCCAAGGATGTGGTCTGTAGCAGGCCCTTCGTCAGTCTCGGCGATGGACAGAATAAGCGGTGTTCCTGCATAAAAGTGCCAGATCTCACCTGCATCGACCCGATGCCAATGGCTCTGCTCACCTTGTTTGAGCAAGAAGTAGATGCACGTCCCCGCAGGTCTGCCGTCGCCGCTGGCGACCCAAGTTTGGCGATACCAGCCACCTTCGGGGTGGGGGGCAAGGTTCAGATGGGCAATGAGGTCATCAGCGTTCATGTCACGACGGTATTCATGGTATCGGCAAGCATCAACGCTCTAATCGACGCGCTGGGCGTGGAGTTCGATTTTGACGGTTTTTGACCCGTTGAATTTCCATAACAATTCCTTCTCAGAATAGCGTCATGGGGAGGACACGACAAAGACGTCCCGTTGCTGCCCGCGGCCTTCATGCCTCAAAACCACAAAGTCCAAATCTGCCCCGCCTCCCAGCATCAGCGAAACTCGGCCACCGCCCGACAGAATGAGGCTGTCATTCGGGATCGAGAAGTTCAGACTCTCATCGCCCGCGCTCAAAGTGTAGTATCCGGTGCCTCGCCACTGCTCCGGCGTGCCTTGTCCCGTGGGGCTACCCATCGGCGCTCCTCTACCTCTAACATAGTCCTGCTGATCGAAATGCGTGAGCTGTAGCGTGTATTTTCCGTTATAGAACCGCGCCTTGTCTTCGTCTGAAACGGTTCGATCCGCTCTGTACTGCACGTCAAGATCGGTGAAATTCGTGCCCTTCCAGTCATGATATTCTTCTACCGTCATCACGACTTTCTTCCACACGCCCTGATGACGCATCAAATGAGTATCCAGCTTGGCCGCATAGTCTGGGCTGTTCCGGTCAGAGTCCGACCACGAATATTTGCGGTAATGGGTGCTTTCCTCGATCATCCGTTTCAGCGCGTCCGCCGAGAGCGGCTCCTTGATCAACTGATGTGGGATCAGAGTGCTGACACCGGAAGCCGTCACCTCGTGATAGCCGTCATAATCGATAAAATAGCGCCCCATCGGGAACGAACTGGGTTTCTGCGTGATGGTGCCGATCACCGCGCCTTTGTCGTTCACAAACACAGTGCTCTTTAGGTCATCACCTGCGAACAGGATGAAATAGGTCACCTTCACATCTGGAATATAGTAATGCTCGAAATAGGTGCCGAATTGGCTCAGATCGACGACGTGGATCGACCCATTGCTGGTTAGCTCGGAAATCGTGGGGAATTGCGTGGCGTCGAAGCCGTCGGGCGGGGGCGTCTTGCGCGGGGCAACTCCGATGCTGGGGGCACCCGATAAAACCCAGTAGCCGATGGCCAATGCCATAAAGATGAACGCTAGAATGACTGCTAAAATCTTCATGCCGGAAGGCTAGTCTGTGCCGCAGTTCAAAGCAAATGGCGCGCACAGGATTTACCGCGCACGCCATTGAGTTGGTTTACCCTTTCAGGATCGAGCGGCCTGCGTATTCAGCCGTCTCGCCCAGCATTTCGTCGATGCGGATCAACTGGTTATATTTCGCCAAACGGTCCGAACGCGACAGCGAGCCTGTTTTAATCTGGCCACAGTTTGTCGCGACGGCCAGGTCGGCAATGGTTGCGTCCTCGGTCTCGCCGGAGCGGTGCGACATCACATTCGTGAAGCCTGCACGGTGGGCCATTTCCACAGCCTTCAAGGTCTCGGTCAACGTGCCGATCTGGTTTACTTTCACCAACATTGAGTTGGCGGAACCCTTCTTGATCCCTTCGGCCAGACGCGCCGGGTTGGTGACGAACAAATCGTCGCCCACCAACTGGATCTTGTCGCCCAGCTTGGCAGTCAGAGCCGCCCAGCCGTCCCAGTCATCTTCGCTCATGCCATCTTCGATCGAGATGATCGGGTAATCCGCCACAAGTGCAGCCAAATAATCCACGTTTTCTTCGGACGACAGAACTTTGCCTTCGCCCTTCATGTCATATTTGCCGTCGCGGTAGTATTCGGTCGCCGCACAGTCCAGCGCCAGATAGATGTCTTCGCCCGGTTTGTAGCCAGCCTTCTCGATGGATTTCAGAATAAAGTCCAAAGCCTCACGCGAGGACGAAATCGCGGGTGCAAAGCCGCCTTCGTCGCCAATGCCGGTGGAATAGCCGCCTGCGGACAGTTCTTTTTTCAGCGTGTGGAACACTTCGGAGCCCATACGCACAGCTTCGCGGATGTTCTCGGCGGCCACTGGCATGATCATGAATTCTTGGATGTCGATCGGGTTGTCAGCATGTTCGCCGCCGTTGATGATATTCATCATTGGCACAGGCAAAACACGGGCCGAGGTGCCGCCAATGTAGCGGAACAGGGGCTGTGAGGTGAAATCGGCAGCAGCTTTCGCGGTAGCCATCGACACACCCAAAATAGCGTTTGCACCCAAGCGGCCTTTGTTGTCGGTGCCGTCCAGCTCGATCATCATTTCGTCAATGCCGACTTGGTCCAGCGCATCTTCGCCTAGCAGATTTTCGGCCAATTCGCCGTTTACAGCTGCAACTGCATCAAGAACGCCTTTGCCCATGTAACGCGCTTTGTCGCCGTCGCGTTTTTCTACCGCCTCATAAGCGCCAGTCGAAGCGCCCGACGGAACAGCGGCGCGGCCCATGGTGCCGTCTTCCAGCATTACGTCGACCTCAACTGTGGGGTTGCCCCGGCTGTCGAGAATTTCACGGGCGTGAATATCAATAATTGTGCTCATTGCGAGGGAATCCTTAAGGTCAGGTTGCCGTTGCGGAACGGTATAAGTGCGCTGTGTGACAAGGGCAAGTCTGACACCGTTAGCGCTAACGAAATGTGGGATGTATCACTACCCCCAAGCGTGGGCTCAAGGTGTCATTGGTCTGAGCGACGCACGCCCAAGCCTTCAAGTAGTGGGCCCAAATGGGCTTCGTAGTTGCGCCAAGATTCAGAACTGCCCGGATATATCTGCTGCCGAACTCGTCCCGTCGACGCAGTTTGAACCGAGTGTTTTGTCCTGTGGAAGTCTAGACATTGATCCTCCCAACCCAGTTCGCTGAACTCAAGCAGTCGCCGCGTTTCGCGCTCTTGGTTTTCGGTCAGAAGTTCGTAGTTCATGTCCAGCACACGCCCAGGAAAACGTTCATGCCAGAACGCCATAAGATCTTGATACAAGTGGTAAAACTGCGCGATGCTTTCCTGTGAATACCTGTAGTCATTGCCCGGCGTGACAAAGCTGTGGCGGTAGATTGACCAACACACTGCGCGCGCATCCCGCGAGCAATGAATGACTTTGGCTTCCGGCAATGCTTTCAGAATATACCCGATCCAGCGGAAATTCAGAGGCAGCTTGTCGGTGATGACTGACGCCTCGGTTCCCGCTTCTGCAAGCCCGCCCAGATACCCTGTCCGGACTTCACGCAACAGTGCCTCGCTCATCGGACGGTTCAGCGCGTCTGTCCGGTGCAGCACATTGTTCAAAAGACCTAATTCCCCCGCGCCGTACACTTTGGAGTGGCTCGCGAGAATCTGTTCGGTCAAGGAGGTGCCCGATCGCGGCATGCCCAACACAAAGATGGGTCGGCGGGTCGCTTGGGGCACCGAAAGCTCAGGCACCGATTCTGCGAATATGCCTTTGAGGCGGGCGAACAGTTTGCGGTCCTGTTCGAAGTCGTAAGAAACAGCCTTACCGCGCGCGCGGTTCGCGGCGTCGAAATGCTTGAAGGCCTGATCATAGTCGCCAAAATCATCGTGTGCTTTGCCCAGGGCAAAGTTCAGCCTCATCTCGCTATCTGCGTCCAAGCCGCCCTGTGCCAGCACGCCTTCCATCTCTGCAAGGTGCGGGGTGTCCTTGGTGTACTGCTGGCATTCGGTTAAATTTTGATGCGCGGCAGCATAGGTAGGCGCGATCTGGATCGTTTGACGAAAGCAGGCCGCCGCTGCGTCGCGATCACCGAGATGCATCAGAACGTCGCCCTTGTTGCAAATCGCCTCGGCATATTCGGGCTGCAAACCTATAGCACGGTCCAGCAACGTGAGCGCGTCATCGTTGCGGTCCATATCCTTCATCAGGCACCCAAGATTGTTGAGAGCCTCGGAATAGTTCGGGTTCTGGTCTATCGCCGCGAGATAATGCTTTGCAGCTTCTTTGAAGCGCCCGAGATCACTCAAAACGATCCCCAGATTGTTTTGCGCTTCCGCATAATCCGGGCGTTGTTTGACTGCCGCCTTCAAGGGAACAAGCGCGTCTTCCAAGCGGCCCATTTCCTTCAGGATGATGCCGGTCAGGTTCTGCGTGATCGGGAAATCCGGAAACTCGTGGTCCAAGTCTTGCGCTCGGGACAAGGCCTCGTTGAGGGCGCCGCGTTGGATGGAGTCTACGATTGCCAACAATTGGTCTTGAGAGGGGCGCGACGTCATCTGCGTTTCACTCCGTATAGCTCAAGTCTGTGGCCCTTAAGTGTATAGCCCAACCGTTTGGCGATCCGTTCTTGAAGCTCTTCGATTTCAGGGTCGACAAATTCTATTACCTCGCCGGTCTGCATGTCGATCAAATGGTCATGGTGGTCGCGCTCTGCGTCTTCGTAGCGGGCACGTCCGTCGCCAAATTCCAGCCGCTCCAGCAATCCCGCTTCCTCGAAAAGCTTCACAGTGCGATAGACCGTGGCGATGGAAATACCCTCATCCAGCGCCGATGCGCGGGCATGCAATTCCTCAACATCGGGGTGGTCTTCAGCTTCTTCCAAAACCTGTGCAATCACGCGGCGCTGGCCTGTCATGCGCAACCCGCGCTCGGCCGAGCGGCTGATAATGGATTTTCCCATTTGATGAGACCCCCTTCGTCGTTGCGGTGCATTTTAGGCGCGAGGTCGCCCAGCCTCCACCCCAAATAGCGCCAAAGGCTTGACTTATCGAAGCCAAGGGCGCATTTGCCCTCCATGCTTGCGCACTTATGGTGCCGCGTGAGTTTTGCAAAACCAGCAAAGCACTGCACCGCCGCAGCACACACGTTCCCGATATTCACGCGAATGGGTCCGGTGGGGGAAACGCCCCCACGACCATTTTAACGCGACCTCACCGCCGCTTTAGGCGTGGGGCCACCATGTCACGAGAGGACATGACTTGAACAAGTTTGAAACTTTGGGGATCTCCCCGAAAATTGCCGAGAAGCTCACCGAGAACGGCATCACAAACCCCACTCCTATCCAAGAAGAAGCAATTCCGATCATCCTGACCGGCCGCGATGTTATGGGCTTGGCCCAAACCGGCACAGGCAAAACTGCAGCGTTCGGGCTGCCCATGATCCACAACCTGATCAAAATCGGGACCAAGCCCGCGCCCCGTACGGTGCGTGGTCTGATCCTCGCGCCGACCCGCGAGCTGGCCAAGCAGATCTGCGATAACCTGAAAATGTTCCAAGGTGGCGGCCACCTGAAAATCAATATGGTCGTTGGCGGTGTATCCATCAATCCACAGAAAAAAGCGCTGGAGCGCGGCACCGACATTCTGGTCGCCACTCCGGGCCGTCTGATTGACCTTTTGCAGCAAAAAGCTGTCGTGCTCGGCGATGCGCAATACCTTGTGCTCGACGAAGCGGACCAGATGCTTGACATGGGATTCATCCACGCCCTGCGCCAGATTGCACCCTTGTTGCCAAAAGAGCGTCAGACGCTGTTGTTCTCGGCCACCATGCCCAAGCTGATGGAAGAGCTTGCCGCGACCTATTTGGATCACCCGCGACGCGTGCAGGTTGCCGCGCCGGGTAAGACCGCGGACAAGATCACGCAAAGCGTCCACTACATCGCAAAAGCCGCGAAAAACGATCTTCTGATCGAGTTGATGGATCAGCACCGCGATGATCTGGCCCTTGTGTTCTGCCGCACCAAGCACGGTGCCGAAAAGCTGATGAAGCTGCTCGACAGCAAAGGTTTTGCTGCGGGCTCCATTCACGGCAACAAGTCGCAAAACCACCGTGACCGCTCATTGGCTCAGTTCAAATCGGGCGAGTTGCGCGTCTTGGTCGCCACCGATGTGGCGGCGCGTGGTATCGACATTCCCGGCGTTGGCTTCGTGTACAACTACGATCTGCCCAACGTGCCCGAAAGCTATGTGCACCGCATTGGCCGGACCGCGCGCGCTGGCCGCGAAGGGGAGGCGATCGCGTTCTGCGCTCCCGACGAGATGGGTGAGATGAAAGACATCGAAAAGATGCTCAAGATCACCATCCCAGTTGCGGGTGGGCGTCGCTGGTCTCCGTCTGAAGAAGAGAAAAAGCCGGCACGCGGTGGCGGTGGCAATCGTGGTGGCGGTCGCCCCGGTGGTGGCGGCGGCCGTCGTGGCCAAGGCCAGGGCAAGCCGAAAGCTGCGGGTGGCAGAGCTGGCGAAGCTCCAGCCGGTGGCGCGCCAAAACGCAAGCGCAACCGCCGTCGTCGGGGCCAAGGCCCTGCATCTGCTGCGGCTTAAGTCCTAATGAGCCGTTTCCAGCGCGTAATGGCCATTGTTCTAACAGTGCTCACAGTCTGCTTTGCCGGGCTGTGGGCTTACCTCTTCGCATATGTAACAGCTATGTCCTGCGCCTTTTCCACCAGCGGAAATTGCAGCGCGCCAACCCCATGGGAAATGCGTGGCGAGGATTTGCAGATTTTCGTGCTGATCCCCGGTGCGATTTTTATCGTGCTGCTCGTCATAACAGTGCTGCTTTGGCGGAAGCGATCGTCGGGCAACGTCAAGATGTGAAAAAGGGGCCTCGGAGGCCCCTTGATTTTGTGTCGTTCTCTGAGGTCTTAGAACGGAATTTCGTCGTCGATGTCGCTCGACGGGCTGGACTGACCGCCACCGCCGCCGGATGGCCCGCTGTCATAGCCGCCACCCATTGGGTCGCCGCCGTAGCTTCCACCACCGCCGCCGCCACCATAGTTGCCGCCACCTCCGCCACCGCCGCTTGGACCGTCGAGCATTGTCAGCGTGCCGCCAAAGCCTTGTAGCACAACCTCGGTAGAATAGCGGTCAGCGCCGCTTTGGTCTTGCCACTTGCGGGTTTGCAACTGGCCTTCGATGTAAACTTTGGAGCCCTTTTTCAGGTACTGCTCGGCAATGCGAACCAGACCTTCTTGGAAAATGGCGACGGTATGCCACTCCGTCTTCTCGCGTCGCTCACCTGTGTTGCGGTCCTTCCAAGTCTCGGACGTCGCGATGCGCAGGTTGCAAACCTTGCCGCCGTTCTGGAACGTGCGGATTTCCGGGTCGCGCCCAAGGTTGCCGATAAGAATGACTTTATTAACTGAACCAGCCATGTGCTTGGGTCTCCCGAATCTTAATTTTGTGCTCTTATATCGTCGGTATTTGGTTAATGGGAGACTTACAACCACACTCTGTGGTAGGCGCATTTCTGCGCAGGGGGTGGCGGAACCTCGCAAATCCACTATATTGCGCGAAGTTCGAGGCGGTGAGTGGGACCGGTGTATATGCGTAAGCTCTTGGTAGCATTGACGGCATTCTCTTTAGCGGCGCCGTCTTTTCCAACTCTGTCAGTCGCAGAAGGACTCGCGTCCTCAGGCTCGACCAGCAACAGATCCAAGCTATTTAGCTCGCAAGCGCGCCTTCTTGATGGGCGTCTGTCGTCGCAATACAAAGCTTCAACGAAACTGCAGCCGGGCACAAAAAAGGTGTCTTACGGGGTCTCCACAGCGATACCCAGCTATCGGGGATCGTACAAAGGCGTCTATCTGGAAGACGCCAAAAGCGCGGCCCGCAAGCATGGCGTTCCGACCGATTTGTTCTTGCGTCTTGTTCAGCAGGAAAGCGGCTGGAAGCCCCATGCTGTTTCTCATGCAGGTGCGATCGGACTTGCCCAGTTGATGCCAGGCACGGCGCGCAAACTGAGGGTCAACCCGCGTGACCCGAAGCAAAACCTAGAGGGCGGTGCACGCTATCTGTCGCAGATGTATCGCAAGTTCGGCAGCTGGCGTTTGGCACTTGCTGCCTATAATGCAGGGCCGGGCGCGGTTGAAAAACACGGTGGCGTCCCGCCATATCGCGAGACCCGCAATTACGTGCGCAAAATCCTAGGCAGCTAACGCCGAGCCAGCGCGTCCGACAGGACCGACTGCACTACCTTCGGGTCTACGTCCGACGTGACAAACGCCTCTCCGATTCCGCGGGCCATGATGTAGTTCAGCGTGCCTTGGGTGACTTTCTTGTCCTGCCCCATCAGCGCCACGAGCCCGTCCGCATCCGGCAAGTCGCCTGCGATATCGGAAAGATCGGTTTTCATTCCCATAGCTTTAAGATGGGCGCGCACGCGGCTCGGCTCCTCTTGAGAGCACAGCCCCAGACGTGAAGAGACCTCGAACGCCAAGGCACAACCAATGGCGACACCTTCTCCGTGCAGCAGACGGTCCGAATAGCCCGTCGCGGCCTCTAACGCGTGGCCAAACGTGTGGCCAAGGTTCAAAAGGGCGCGGTCGCCTTTTTCGGTCTCATCGCGCTCCACGATGTCGGCTTTCATCTGGCACGACCAACGCACCGCTTCGATCCGCTTGGCGACATCGCCACTTGCCAAATCGGGGGCGTTAACTTCCAGCCAGTCGAAAAACGCCGCATCGCCAAGGAGTCCGTATTTGACGACCTCGCCATAGCCGGCAAGAAAATCGCGCTCGGTCAATGTGCCAAGCACCGCCACATCCGCCAGAACCAAAGTCGGTTGATGGAAAGAGCCGATCAGGTTTTTACCATGCCGCGAGTTGATGGCGGTCTTGCCCCCGACAGAACTGTCGACCTGCGCCAGCAAAGACGTTGGGATCTGAACGAACCGGACACCGCGGCGCAAGATGGCTGCGGCGAAGCCGACGAGATCGCCAATAACACCGCCCCCGAATGCCACTACCATGTCGCCACGTTCGACCTTTTGTTCCAGCAGCCATTCGACCGTTTCAGTCAGGTATCGCCAGCATTTGGTCGCTTCTCCCGATGGCAGTGTGAGGTGGCACATCTCTACTCCCGCCGCCGCCAACCCATCGCGCAAGGCCGCCAGATGCAACGGGCCAACTGTGTCATCCGTGACCACGGCCACACGAGGGCGGGTCAGAAATGGGGTGATCCAATCGCCAGCTCCGGCAAGTAACCCGTGGCCAATTTCAATGCGGTAGCTGCGGTCGCCCAAGGCCACCTGAACGGTTTCATGAGGGTGCATCACGTTTCAGCGTCCTTCAGCAATTGGGCATCTTTCAGCGTTTTGATGACCTTGTCGGCCATGGTGTCGATGGAATATTCGGCGCGCGCTTCGACACTCAATTTTGCAAGCGAATAGACCGGAATGCGGGCATTGTAGATCTCGGTAAGCGTAGCCAGCGGATCGTCCGTACGCAAAAGGGGGCGGGTCTTCTTGTGCCGCACACGGTCCCACAGCAACGGCAAGTCGGCTTTCAGCCAAACCGAGACAGCCTTTTCATCAATCATTGCGCGGTTGGCCTCACTCAAGAAGGCGCCGCCGCCGGTGGACAGCACGGCTGGCACACCATCCAGCAGGCGGGAGATCACTTCCGTTTCCCGGGCGCGAAAGAAGGCTTCACCATCGCGCTCGAATATCTCGGCGATAGACCGGTTCGCCGCGCGCACCAATTCCTCGTCGCTATCCAAGAATGGCACGCCCAATTTCCGCGCAACGGCCCCACCAATGGCGGTTTTACCGGCGCCCATCATGCCGACAAGGACCAACGGTCGGGTCAAGGTCATGGGTCTGGGTGGCATTCTCTCGCTCAATTTACTGATTTCTGCTCTGAATGGAGTGAACTTGCGGGAAAAGCCATATATGAATCAAAACAGAGGCGCAAAGGGCGGCAGCAAAAGTTGCCCCAGTAATAAGGCAGATGCAGCGTGATACGGCTTTTAAAAGCTTTGGTTTTCCTGATCGTGATAGGAATCGTCGGCATTGTCGGCTATGCCTACTTGGGCGACCTGACGCCAAACCGGGTCGAGGTGAATCAACCGGTTACGTTGGATGCGAATTAAGACCACTGCTTCGACCCTTGCTGCCCTAAGCTTTCTTATGCTGGCTCAACAGGTCCGCGCCGAGGAGCCGCTTTCCGCAATCGACTGGCTATCGGACGTGGTTGAAACGCCACAAACCGTGGCACCACCTGTCCTTCCGCAGGCCAAGCGTGCTAATGACGTAGCCCAATCCGCAACTCCGGCATCAGTGGTGACGACGACCCTGGGGGCGCCAAGTCGTGATGCCGTTGGCCTTGTGCCGGGATCTGTCAGTGGCTTGCCAGTGCGATTTTGGGGCAGCAGCACGTCAATGGCGCTCGCAAAGGCGATGGGCGACTTGCGCCCCGATTTACCACCGCCTTTGGCGGAACTCATGCGGCGTGTGTTGCTGGCAGAGCTGGCCCCGCCCGTGGATAGTAGTTCCAAAGAGATTTTGTTTCAGGCGCGCGTCGATGAATTGCTCTCCTTGGGTGCACTCGATCAGGCCAAGGCGTTGCTCGACCGTGCAGATCCCGGCACTGCCGCCCTGTTTCGGCGGTGGTTCGATGTCAGCCTGCTTACCGGCGAGGAAGACGTGGCCTGCACCCGAATGTTGCGCCAGCCAGACCTCTCCCCAACATATCCAGCACGCATTTTCTGCATGGCACGTGCTGGGGACTGGGACGCGGCAAACCTGACTTTGAGCACGGCCAAAGCGCTAGGTGTTATGACCCCCGAAGAAGACGCATTGATGGCACGTTTTCTGGACCCTGAGTTGTTTGAGCGCGAAGCGCCTCTGCCGGTGCCAAGTCGTGTCACGCCGCTTAGCTTTCGTATGCACGAAGCCATCGGCGAGCCGCTGTCGCTCTCGACCTTGCCCAACGCCTTTGCCTTTGCAGGGCTGTCCGAGAATGGGGGCTGGAAGCCGCGCATTACGGCCGCAGAACGCCTTGCACGCACTGGCGCGATCTCCTCTTCGCGCCTTTTGGCAATCTACACCGAACGCCAGCCTGCCGCCTCCGGCGGGGTTTGGGATAGGGTTGATGCAGTGCAAGCCTTCGACACCGCGTTGGCCGCACGCGATCCAAACGCCGTTGCGGCCCAACTTCCAGATGCTGTGCGCGCAATGCGTCGTGCAGGGCTCGAACCCGCTTTGGCCAACATGTTTGGGGAAGCGTTGTTGAGCTTGCCCCTCCTGGACACCGTCCGCTCGGACGCGACCCGCCTTGCGCTTTTGTCGCCCGCCTACGAGTCTGCCGCAAATTCCGATGTTATCGCGGCCAACACGCCGTCCCTTTGGCGCGCGGTTGCGCGGGGCGACGTTGCGACCATCGCAAAAACCGCAGAGGCGGGTGGATTGGATGCTTTGGAAAGCGCAATCGCCGCAGCTTTCACCGCTGCAGGCCCTGCGCCGGAGTTGGAGCTTTTGATCAAGGATGGAAATTTGGGCTTGGCGACGCTGAAGGCCGTGAAGATGATGGAGGACGGTGCCAGCGCCGACCCGCTCGCGCTTGAGAATGGGCTCCGCACGTTGCGCAATCTCGGGTTCGCGGACATTTCGCGGCGCATGGCGCTCCACACGCTTATCACGAGGCCGCGCAGTTGAGTTTCGCTGCTCCGATGTCGCGCTGGATCGAGACATTTTTGGACGCCCAGTCGGCCGAACTCGACGCCTCCGAAAACACGTTGCTGGCTTACGGGCGCGACCTGATCGATTTTTCGGGATGGCTTTCGGACCGCGGCCAGACATTCGAAACGGCGACACGCGCAGATGTGGAGGATTACCTGATCCACTGCGACGATCAGGGGCTTGCGCAATCCACTCGCGCGCGCCGGTTGTCCGCGATCAAACAGCTATACCGTTTCGCCTATGAGGAAGGTTGGCGCGAGGACAATCCTGCCATCCAGATCAAAGGTCCAGGGCGCCGGAAGTCTTTGCCTAAAACCCTGAGCGTCGAAGAGGTCGATCGCCTGTTGGGTGCTGCGCAAACCTCTGCGCGCAGCCAAGATGATCGTTTGCGCAACACCTGTTTGATGGAGCTGCTTTATGCCACCGGAATGCGGGTGAGCGAGCTTGTGACCCTGCCGGTTTCTGCGGCGCGGGGCGATCCGCGCATGCTGCTGGTCAAAGGGAAGGGCGGGAAAGAACGCATGGTGCCGCTCGCCGCGTCCGCGCGCGATGCTCTGGCGGTCTGGATCGACACCCGTGATGCGCAGGATGCAGCCGCTCAGAGCAAGGGCAAGCCGTCATCGAAGTTCCTGTTCCCGTCGCGAGGCAAGCAAGGCCACCTGACGCGACACCGCTTCTACATGCTGATCAAGGAACTCGCTGTCGCTGGTGGCGTGGACCCGTCCAAAGTTACGCCACACACCTTGCGCCACGCTTTTGCGACACATCTTTTGGCAAACGGGGCGGACCTGCGTGCGATCCAAACGCTTTTGGGCCATGCCGACATCTCGACCACCGAGATTTACACCCACGTTCTCGACGAGCGGCTCAAAGACCTCGTGATGGAGCATCACCCGCTCGCCAAAGGCTAACGGCGCAAGCACTGTGGCAAGACATCTTCGGATGGCCAAAGACCGTTGACCAACCCTGTCTCGTACCCCTGTGTCAGTCCCGCGGCTTCCATCGCGCCCCGAGCCGCGCGGGTGTCATAGGTAAGACTGTGAAATCTGACGCCATCACCAGACAGTATCGCGTAACGTGTCTCGGCCCGCCCGTCATGGGGCGGCATTCCAATTACACCTGCGTTGATCCACGTCTTACCCGCAACGACGCGTTCAAACGGTATGCCGGAATGCCCGCAAATAATCCCGTCTATTGAGCCAACCTGCGCTTCGATAGTGGCAAACTCGGCGTTAAAAACGGCGCTGACATCGCTGGGCCAGATAAATCGTGCCACGTCGGTCGCGCCGCCATGGATCACCACGTAGCGCTTGCCCGCATGGGAAAACGTCAGCCAGTCCGGTGTGTGGCCCCAGAACTCCGCTGCGCGCGGGCCGATCTGGCGGGCCGCATGCTCAAACCACGTCTTTGACGCAAGATCACAAACCGTGCCCTCTTCAAAGCCGCAGCCACAATCCGATGCGCCGTCCAGAAGCTGTTGTTCGCAATTTCCAAGGATCGTGGGGCAGTCAAATGTCGCCAATAGTTCGGCGCAGGCCAAAGCGTCCGCACCATATGCTATCACATCGCCTGTAAAAATGCAGCGCTCGGCAGGGATCGAATGGCGCTGCGCCGCCGCGATCAGGGCCTCAAACGCTTGCACGTTTGAGTAGGCACCACCGAACAGCAGGAGATCGCCCTCTAATTCTCCCAAGTCGCGGATGTTGGTCATGTGGCGGTTTCCCTTGAAGCAGGGGGCTTGGCACCCCATAACTCTCACTTAGCTTTCTTTTACAGGACCGAAAACCCGGATGGACGACACGGCAACAATCTTTGACAGCGCTTTCTGGCTCACGGCAGGCGGCATTTTCGTTCTGTTGCTTTTGTCAGCGTTCTTTTCCGGCTCGGAAACGGCTTTGACCGCTGCTTCGCGGGGCAAGCTGCGCAGTCAGGCTGACAAAGGGTCCCCGGGGGCAGAACGGGCGCTGAGGATCACCGAAGATAACGAAAGGCTGATCGGCTCCGTCCTGCTGGGCAATAACCTTGTGAACATTCTCGCGGCGTCGTTGGCGACGGCGCTGTTCACCAAAGCATTCGGTGAAAGCGGTGTGGCTTGGGCGACGTTGGTAATGACGCTATTGGTGCTGATTTTTGCGGAAGTTCTGCCCAAAACCTATGCCATCACCAATTCTGAAACCGCCGCCGCGCGGGTCTCGGGACCGATTGCTATCGTAGTGCTGGTATTTGCCCCGATGGTAACAGCCGTGCGCGCCCTTGTGCGCGGGATGCTGAAGCTGTTTGGCGTGGAAACCGACCCCGATAGTCATATCCTGTCGGTGCATGAGGAAATCGCTGGTGCATTGGCCTTGGGCCACGAGGAGGGCGTTGTTCACAAAGAGCAACGCGATCGTCTGTTGGGCGCGCTTGATTTGAACGACCGCGACGTTGAAGAGATCATGCTTCACCGCTCCGAAATCGAGATGATCAACGCCGACGACCCGCCGGAGCGGATTCTGAGCCAGTGTCTGCAAAGCCGTTTCACTCGTTTGCCTGTGTATCAGGGCGAGCAGGAAAACATCGTTGGCGTCATGCACGCCAAAGACCTGCTGCGCGCGGTCGACAAAACCCTGCGCGGGCCGGACGGGATCACCGGCGACCTCAGCGACTTCGACATTATGGAAGTCGTGCGCAAACCGTATTTCGTGCCGGAGACCACCGCTCTGGACGACCAGATGCGTCAGTTTTTGCGGCTGCACACACACTTTGCGTTGGTGGTGGATGAATATGGTGCGTTGCAGGGGTTGATCACGCTTGAGGATATTCTTGAAGAGATCGTGGGCGAGATCACCGATGAATTTGACGTGGCTGAGGTGCAGGCATTGAAGCCGGAAAGCGACGGCAGCTATGCGGTGGAAGGCGCGATGACCATTCGCGACCTGAACCGTATGGCGGATTGGTCCCTGCCCGATGAAGAGGCCAACACGGTCGCAGGGTTGGTCATTCATGAAGCACAATCGATCCCAACCAAAGGGCAGGTTTTCTCGTTCCACGGCTTCCGCTTCGAGGTGGTTGAGCGCCAGCACAACAGATTGACCAAGCTAAAAGTGAGGCCCCTGTGAGCACGCCGCGCAAGATCATCATCGACACAGATCCGGGGCAAGACGATGCCGTGGCAATCTTGCTCGCCTTGGCGTCACCGGAAGAATTGGACGTGCTGGGTGTAACTGCCGTAGCTGGTAACGTGCCGCTGCCGCTGACGCAGAAAAACGCCCGCATCGTGTGCGAACTGGCGGGGCGCCCCGACGTCAAAGTCTTCGCGGGATGTGATGCGCCGTTGTCGCGCAACCTGGTCACGGCAGAGCATGTCCACGGCAAAACAGGGCTTGATGGGCCGGTAATGCCAGACCCGTCCATGCCGCTTCAGGATCAGCACGCGGTTGACTTCATCATCGAAACGCTGCGCGCGCAACCAGCAGGCACTGTCACACTGTGCCCGCTTGGCCCGCTGACGAATATCGCCAGCGCGTTTGAGCGTGCGCCCGACATTGTTGAGCGGGTTCAAGAGATCGTTCTGATGGGCGGTGCCTATTTTCAGGTGGGCAACATCACGCCGGCCGCTGAATTCAACATCTATGTCGACCCTGAGGCAGCGAAGATCGTCTTCGGGTCGGGCGTGCCGATTGTGGTCATGCCACTGGATGTCACCCACAAAGCACTGACAAACCGTGCGCGGGTCGAGGCGTTCCGCTCTCTGGGCAACGAAGCGGGTCGCATGGTCGCCGAATGGACCGACTTTTTCGAACGGTTCGACAAGGAAAAATACGGCTCCGAAGGCGCGCCTTTGCATGATCCGTGTGTCATCGCCTACCTGCTGCGCCCAGAGCTGTTTAAGGGCCGCCATGTGAATGTCGAGATCGAAACAAGCTCTGATCTGACGCTTGGCATGACCGTCGCGGATTGGTGGGGCGTCACCGATCGCGCGCCAAATGCACTGTTCATGGGGGATTTGGACGCGAACGGGTTCTTCACGCTCCTTAATGAGCGGATAGCGCGACTGTGATCCCGCCAAAGTTCGATAACTCATACGCGCGCCTGCCGGATCGCTTCTATACTAAACTGCCACCTACGCCCGTCGCGAACCCATCGCTTATCGGATTAAACCATACGCTCGCCGATCAAATGGGCTTGGACGTGGCTTGGTTGCGCTCCGACGACGGGCTGGCCATGCTGGCGGGCAACGCGATGCCCAACGGGGCCGACCCGCTGGCGCAGGCATATGCAGGACATCAGTTTGGAGGTTGGTCGCCTCAGCTCGGGGACGGTCGCGCAAATGTGCTGGGCGAGGTCGTCGGCCCCGACGGCGGGCGCTGGGATATCCAGCTCAAAGGGTCCGGCCCAACACCTTACTCAAGGATGGGAGATGGTCGGGCAGGGCTTGGCCCCGTGATGCGGGAATATATCGTCAGCGAAGCCATGCATGCGTTCGGTGTGCCCACAACGCGGGCACTCGCAGCCGTCAGCACGGGCGAGACAGTGGTGCGCGAAACACTTTTGCCGGGGGCGATCCTGACGCGTGTGGCGCGGTCGCATATTCGTGTGGGCACATTCCAGTTCTTCGCAGCGCGACAAGATCTTGAGGCGCTGGAGCTGTTGCTCGCGCATGCCATCGAACGGCACTTCCCCAATCTGGCGGCGCGTGATGCGCTTGGCTTTCTGAAGGCGGTTATTGCTGCGCAGGCGGAACTCGTCGCAAAATGGATGGGGCTGGGCTTCATCCATGGCGTTATGAACACTGACAACACCCATGTTGGCGGCTTGACCATCGACTACGGCCCGTGTGCCTTCATGGATGCCTATCACCCCGCGACGGTGTTCTCGTCCATCGACCAAGGTGGACGCTATGTCTACCAAGGTCAGCCCGAGGTGCTCGTGTGGAATCTCGCGCAGCTTGCGTCCTGTTTGTTGCCCTTTATCGACAGTGACAAAGATAAAGCTGTTGCTGCCGCGCAAGCTGCCTTGGGCGAGTTTGGCGACATTTATACCGCAGCGTGGAAACGCGTGTTCTTTGCCAAGATCGGTTTTTCCGTGGGCGGAGACGCGGAGGTTGCTTTGGTGCAGGATTTATTGACGCGCATGGCCAACAATCAGGCTGACTTCACACGGCTCTTCCGCGCTATGGCGCGCGGGCAGGGTGCACGGGACGAATTTGTAGATCCGACCAGCTTTGACGAATGGGAAGCCGAATGGGGCGGTGGCGACGCGGACATCATGCGCGCGGCCAGCCCCGCGATTATCCCGCGCAATCACCGTGTGGAGGAGGCTATCCAAGCCGGTATAAATGGCGACTACGCGCCGTTCCATCGGTTGAACGAAGCGCTTGCGCAGCCCTTTGAAGACCGCTCGGAATTTGCCGATCTGGAGGCCGCGCCAAGCGAGCAACAGGTCGTGCGTCAGACCTTCTGCGGCACCTGAGCCTTTGGGGCGCGGTTGATCAAAACGATACCAACCGCCACCAATCCCAGTGCGCCAAGAATGGATACGCCTATTTGCTCCCCCAGCAAAGCCCATCCCAGCAGCACCGAAAGCACCGGTGACAGGAATGAGAAACTGGCAACGCCGGAAGCAGGGTAAATCGATATGAGCCACAGAAAGAAGATGAAGCCGAAGGTCACGACCACGACAATCTGAAATGCCAGCGCGGCATAGTGGATCGGTTGCGGATCACGAAACAGCGGCCCAAACAAGGGCGCCACCGCGAGCAAAAGAACCCCAGAGACGAGGACCTGATAGAATAGTTGCACTTCAGGGCGTACAGTCCTTAGCGGCGTGATCTTGACCAACAACACCAAGAGCGCCCAACTCATGGCGGCCCCCAATGCGCATAAATCCCCTAATAGGGATGCTTCTCCCCCGTCGCTGCGGTCAAGAATGGCCCACGCGACCCCAGTAAACGCCAAAACTAACCCGAGTGCCTTTCGAGAGGTAAGACGATCGCCAGGGATCAGGAAATGTGCCGACAGCGCCAACCACACGGGCATCGAATAAAAGATCACCGAGGCGCGGGAAACAGTCGTCAAATCCAGCGCTGTAAACAGCAGAATGAACTCGACCGAAAATACACAGCCAATCAACACAGCGGATGGCACCACGGGCCGCGGGATCGCCACAGGCATGCCGCGCCATCGCATCCAAAGTAAAATGCAAACGACCGCGCCCGCCGAGCGGGCCCCCGCAAAGAAGACGGGCTGGAACGCGTCATTGGCCACCTTGATGACCACTTGATTGAACGCCAGCAGGAGGGCAAGTCCGACCAATGAGGCTGCGCCAAAGGCGTCAATATGAGGCTTGGGGGTCATCGCGGCTCCACAGCTTTGTGCTTACCGCAACTGAAGTCTAAAGAGCTCTCTGTCAATCGCATGGATCGCGCCATCGCGCAGGCGGGAAACCAAGGGGCTGCCATTTGCGGCTGGTTTGCGGTGCAGAATGGGTTAGGTTGGCCAAAATTGCTCCGCCAGAGGGCGATACATTCGGACAGTGACACGGAGCCATACATGGATCTTCTGCAAATCGCCTCGCTTCTGCTTGTTTTGGCAGCGGCGTTTGGAACGGTGAATTACCTTTTCCTGAAGCTGCCCTCCTCAATCGGTATCCTTATTGTTGCTTTGATGGCGTCGCTTGGTGTGATGGGCGTCGATGTGATCGCGCCACATTTGGGCGTGGCCGACCAAGTGCGCTCCTTGGTGAAGTCCATCGACTTCTCGGAAGCCCTGCTGGAAGGCATGTTGGGCCTGCTTTTGTTTGCGGGCGCATTGCATGTGAAGTTGGCGGATTTGCGCGGCGAATGGCGCGTAGTAGCTCTGATGGCGACGCTTGGTGTCGGGCTGTCCACGGTCATTGCAGGCTTCGGGTTCGCGTGGATCACTGGCATGCCGATCATGATAGCACTTGTGTTTGGCGCGCTGATCTCCCCGACCGACCCTGTGGCGGTGCTGGGCGTATTGCGGCAGGCCAATCTCAAGAAAAGCATGGAAACCAAGATCGCCGGCGAAAGCCTGTTCAACGACGGCGTTGGCTACGTGGTGTTCTTGGTGCTGGTCGGCGTCGCCTTTCCGGCTGTGGATGCCCACGGTGAGGTTCACGGCGGAGGCGGTCTGGCAGATGCGGCAAAGCTATTCCTGCAGGAAGCTGTGGGTGGGGCCTTGTTGGGTGTAATGCTGGGCTGGCTGACCTTCCGCGTCATGCGCAGGATCGACGACTATTCGCTAGAGGTTCTGATCACCCTCGCGCTGGCTTTCGGCGGGTATTCGCTGGCGGTCTATCTGCACATTTCTGGTCCAGTCATGGCCGTGTGCGCTGGCCTGTTTATCGGCGATGTCGGTGCGAAATACGGAATGTCCGAAATCACGCGCCGCTATGTGGACGGGTTCTGGAAGCTGATTGATGAAATTCTGAATGCGGTCTTGTTCCTGCTCATCGGGTTCGAGGTTTTCGCGGTCGCCTTCTCAATGGACGGCATCATCGCTGGCGCGCTTGCTATTGTGCTGGCCTTGATCGCAAGACTTGTCGCGGTTTCTGTCCCCGTCCTGCTTTTGCGTCCGTTCCGCGAATTCTCGAAGGGCGTCATCCCGATTATGACATGGGGCGGCTTGAAGGGCGGCATATCGGTGGCGCTGGCCCTGTCCTTGCCAGAAAGCGAGTGGAAGCCGGTGATCCTGACCGCAACCTATGTCGTCGTGATTTTCTCGATCATTGTGCAGGGGCTGACTGTGGCGCCCTTGGCAAAGCGGTTGGGACGCGAGCCGGAACTGGTCTGACTTTCCCCCTAGACGTCTGCCCATGCCGACCCCATTCTTTATCGGGAAGGGCCCCGCTGCGGTGGTCTGCTGCATCTTACGGAGAATAGAATATGTCATTGATGAATATGGTCACCAAAGTCGCCATCGGGTTTGCCGTCGCTAAAGGGATGCAAAAGGTCCAGCAGGCGGGCGGCATTGGCAAGGTGATGGAAGGTCTGAAAGGCGGCGGATCAAACGCTGGCGGCGCTGGCGGTCTGGGCGGCATGCTAGGTGGCATGGCAGGTGGGGCAGGTGGTTCTGGCGGTCTTGGCGATATGCTGGGCGGCCTCACGGGGGGCGCGTCCGGTGGCACCGGCGGTCTGGCTGGGGGTCTTGGTGGTATTGGCGGGCTTTTGGGCGGGCTGGCAACGGCTCGCGGTGGCTCCGGCGGATCGCTGGAAGACCTGCTGAGCCAGGACAATCCGGCAGAAGAGCCTGCCGCCGAAGACTCAGCCGGCTTGATGATCCGCGCAATGGTCATGGCTGCCCGGTGTGACGGTGAAATCGACGCGACAGAAAAAGAAACGCTGATGGCGACCATCGGCCAAGACGCAACCGAAGCCGATATGGCCTTCGTGCGTGACGCGATGGGCGAGCCTGTGGATGCAGAGAAACTCGCCAGCGATACGCCCGAGGGACTGGAGACGCAGGTCTATTCCATGTCCGTCATGGCAATCGAGCCGGACAACCGCGCCGAAGCCAAATATCTGCACGAATTGGCGACAGCTCTTGGGATCGGTCAGGCCACCGCGAACGAGATCCACGACAGTTTCGGCGTCCAGCGGCTTTACAGCTGATAGCGCAAACTGTGGCATAGTGTGCCTTGCGCCCTCCTCGTTCTGCGGCTTTAGTCGCCGCAAGAATGAGGAGGGACCCCACATGACCTATGCAGATATCTACAAACGCTCGCTTGATGATCCAAATGGGTTCTGGATGGAGCAGGCTGAGGCCATTGATTGGGTCCAAAAGCCCTCAAAGGCGCTCTTCGCTGACAAAGCCCCTCTCTATGAATGGTTCAAGGATGCACAGGTTAACACCTGCTACAACGCCGTAGACCGCCATGTTGAAGCAGGCAATGGTGACCGAGTGGCAATCATCTATGACAGCCCCGTCACCCACACCAAGCACGAAATCACCTATGCGGAGCTGCAAACCCGTGTCGCGTCTCTCGCAGGTGCACTGCGCTCCAAAGGTGTCGAAAAAGGGGATCGCGTCATTATCTACATGCCGATGGTGCCTGAAGCGCTTGAGGCGATGCTCGCCTGCACGCGTATTGGCGCCGTCCACTCGGTGGTCTTCGGCGGGTTCGCCGCCAACGAGCTGGCGGTGCGGATCGACGATGCGACTCCCAAGGCAATCATCGCGGGCTCCTGTGGGATCGAGCCCGGGCGGGTGGTGCATTACAAACCTCTGTTGGATGGTGCCATCGAACTGGCAGCACACAAGCCGGATTTCTGTGTCATCTTCCAGCGCGAGCAGGAAGTGGCCAAGCTGATCGAAGGCCGCGACTACGACTGGCATGCCTTCCAATACGGGGTTGAGCCTGCGGAATGCGTTCCCGTTTCCGGAGATCACCCAGCCTATATTCTCTACACCTCCGGCACCACCGGGCAGCCCAAAGGTGTTATGCGCCCGACGGCCGGCCATCTGGTCGCACTGAACTGGACGATGAAGAACATCTATGATGTTGAGCCGGGCGATGTGTTCTGGGCCGCGTCGGATGTCGGTTGGGTCGTGGGCCACAGCTACATTTGCTACGGCCCCCTGATCCACGGCAACACCACGATCGTGTTTGAGGGCAAGCCCGTCGGCACGCCCGATGCTGGCACCTTCTGGCGCGTCATTCAGGAGCATAACGTCAAAAGCTTCTTCACCGCGCCAACAGCGTTCCGCGCCGTGAAGCGTGTCGATCCCGATGGCGAGTTCATCAAGAAGTACGATCTGTCCTGCCTGAAGACCGTGTATCTTGCTGGTGAGCGGGCGGACCCCGACACAATTGAATGGATGCAAGAACACCTCAAGAAGCCGATCATTGACCATTGGTGGCAGACCGAAACCGGCTTCACCATCGCGGGCAACCCGATGGGAATTGAGCCAATGCCGGTCAAGATCGGCTCGCCCACGGTGGCGATGCCGGGCTACGATGTGCAGATCCTTGACGAGGGCGGTCACCAGATGAAGCCGGGTGAGTTGGGCGCTATCGCGATCAAGCTGCCTTTGCCGCCGGGCACTTTGCCAAATCTGTGGAACGCCGAAGATCGTTTCGTCAAAAGCTATCTGACTGCTTTCCCCGGATATTACGAAACCGGCGATGCAGGCATGATCGACGAGGACGGGTACCTCTACATCATGGCCCGCACCGATGACGTGATCAACGTCGCAGGTCACCGCCTGTCCACCGGCGGGATGGAAGAGGTTCTGGCAAGCCACCCGGATGTGGCCGAATGCGCGGTCATTGGTGTCAGCGACGAATTGAAAGGCCAGTTGCCGATGGGCTTTCTGTGTCTGAGCAACGGCGTGAACCGCCCGCATGAGGAAATTGTCAAAGAGGTCGTCAAACGGGTGCGTGACCAGATCGGCCCCGTGGCGGCGTTCAAGCTGGCCTGCGTGGTGGATCGGTTGCCCAAGACGCGGTCTGGCAAGATTTTGCGCGCGACCATGGTGTCAATTGCGGATGGCAAAGACTTCAAAATGCCTGCGACGATCGACGACCCTGCGATCCTTGATGAAATCGCGGAAGCCCTCAAAGGGTTGGGCTATCCTCACCAGTCCTAGGCCAAATGCGGGCGGGGTTGCCCCCGCCTGCCTGACTTGACCAAGAAAAGATCAACGCGCCCAAGCTTTTCCCCGCTGCGGGGCATTGAATCTCCGCGCCGTGCGCTTCACTATCGCTCGAAACGTCTTGGGGGACATTCATGTCTGATCTGCTGCCACATGCGCTGTCGGTTCGAGAGAACGCGCACGCGCCGTATTCCAAATTTCACGTGGGCGCCGCACTGCGCACCAAGGCGGGCACGATCTTTGTGGGCTGCAATGTAGAGAACGTTGCCTATCCCGAAGGGACCTGTGCGGAGGCTGGCGCGATTGCTTCCATGGTGGCCGCAGGAGAGCGCGAGATTGCGGAAGTCTGCGTTGTGGCAGGCTCGCCGACCCCCGTGCCTCCGTGTGGCGGGTGCCGCCAGAAGCTGGCCGAGTTCGCAAAGGGGGATGTGCCAGTTACACTAGCGACGACCGCAGGCACGCTGGAGCACACCACAGTTGCAGCCCTTCTGCCCGGTGCTTTTGACGCAGGGCACATGGCCTAAAGCATGGATGCTGCTCAGATCATAGGCAAAATTCGTATGCGTGAACCGGTCAGCGCCGCCGAGTGCCGCTGGTTCGGGAAAGCATTGGCAGAGCAATCCGGCGTAAGCGACGCACAGGCGGGTGCATTCGCGATGGCAGTTGCTATGGAGGGTCTTGGGGCAGACGGCCGCGTGGGCCTGACCGAAGGTATGCGCGACAGCGGCGACGTGCTGCGCTGGAAACTGCCCGGGCCGGTGCTGGACAAGCACTCCACTGGCGGGGTCGGCGATCCTGTTTCCATGGTGCTGGCCCCCGCATTGGCGGCCTGTGGGGCCTATGTTCCAATGGTGTCCGGTCGCGGGCTTGGGCACACTGGCGGAACGCTGGACAAGCTAGAATCCATTCCTGGCTATATCAGCGGCGTCACGACCTCCAAATTGCAACATGTCACGCGCGAGGTTGGATGCGCCATCGTCGGGGCCTCGACGCAAGTCGCGCCTGCGGATCGTCGCCTCTATGCCATCCGTGATGTGACGGCGACGGTGGACAGTATCGATCTGATCACCGCGTCGATCCTCGCCAAAAAGCTGGCCGCCGGATTGCAGGGCTTGGTGCTCGACGTGAAAACTGGCAACGGGGCGATCTTGCAAGACGCCGCACAAGCCAAGCGCTTGGCCTTTTCCTTGGTCGAAGTCGCCTCAGGTGCTGGCTGTCCGACGACGGCCCTGATCACCGATATGTCCCAGCCCCTTGCGACCGCTGCGGGCAATGCGGTCGAAATTCGCGCCGTGATGGAGGCGCTAAGTGGCACGGGCCAAAAACGCCTTCGCGAAGTGGCGCTGGCTTTGGGCGCAGAATTGCTGCGCAACAACAAGCAGATGAAGCTCGACGCGGAAACAGCATGGAACTTGCTCAACGACGCGATTACCTCTGGCGCCGCGATGGAGCGGTTCTGCCGCATGGTTGCTTACTTGGGTGGTCCGACTGACTTTGATGAAAGCTGGCGTTTCTGCCTGCCAGAGGCCAACATCGTGCGCGAGGTGTTGCCGCTTGCCACAGGTCACGTGCGCGCCATCGACACCCGCGCTTTGGGGCTTGCGGTCGTCGAAATGGGCGGCGGGCGCCGCCGTGAGACCGACCGGATCGATCCTTCAGTGGGTCTGTCCGCATTCAAACGCATCGGCGACAAGGTCGACAAAACGACGCCGCTTGCCATGGTTCACGCCGCCACCGAGGAAGCCGCCGCAAAAGCGGAACGTGCCGTGCGCAAGGCGTTCCAGATCGGCGCAAGCAAAGTCCCAGCACCGGAACTGTTTGTTGACAGGGTGGCCGTGTGAGCCGCGCTTTCCTTGTCGTTCTGGATTCCGTCGGATGTGGCGGTGCTCCGGATGCCGCACGTTTCGGCGATGAGGGCGCAAATACCCTTTTGCATATTCACGAGCAGGTTGGCCTTAAGATGCCGAACCTGATGAAGCTTGGGTTAGGGGCTGCATTAGGTATCTCGACCGCCGAAACCCATGGGCTGCATGGCGTCGCCCGCGAGGTGTCGCTCGGCAAAGACACTCCATCCGGCCATTGGGAGCTCGCGGGCGTGCCTGTCCCTTGGGATTGGCACTATTTCCCCGATACGCATCCCAGCTTCCCGCCAGAGATTTCCGCGATGGTTGCCGAGTTTTGCGAAACCGACGGCATTCTGGGCGACTGCCACGCCTCCGGCACGGATATCATCACGCAGTTCGGCGAGGAGCATTTACGCACCGGTAAGCCCATTTGCTACACCTCCGCCGACAGCGTGTTCCAGATCGCAGCACATGAAGAAACTTTCGGGCTGGATCGCCTGTTACAGCTTTGCCAACACATGGCCCCGATCCTGCACGGGATGAATGTCGGACGTGTCATTGCCCGACCCTTCGTTGGTGAAGATGTCGCCAGTTTCAAGCGCACGAAAAACCGTCACGACTACGCGATGAAAGTCCCATCGCCGACCCTTCTGGATTGGGCCAAGGCGGACGGGCGCGCAACCTTCGGCGTCGGTAAGATCAGCGACATCTTTTCGGGTCGCGGGGTGGATGAAAGCCGCAAAGGCTTCGACGACGTTCTGATGGGGCACCTGTCCGATTTGGTCGATGAGGCCCCCGACGGCGCGCTGGTGTTTGCCAATTTCGTGGAATTCGATAGCCTCTACGGGCACCGCCGCGACCCCGCCGGCTATGCTGCGCATCTTGAGTGGTTTGATGAGGCTATCGGGCCGGTGCTGGACAAACTGCGCGACGGTGATTTGATGCTGTTCACGGCCGATCATGGCAATGACCCCACATGGACAGGCAATGACCACACCCGCGAGCAAGTGCCCGTTGTGGGCGCTGGCGTCGGGGCCAAAGATATCGGGCAGGTCATGTTCGTGGATGTCGCGGCGTCGGTTGCCGATCATCTGGGCCTGACGGAACGCGGCCCCGGAAGGAGCTTTCTGTGACAATTCCCAAGATCGAACTGCATTTGCACATTGAAGGCGCAGCACCTCCCGCCTTCATCCGTGGGCTGGCGCAAGAGAAGGGCGTTAATCTGACCGGTGTGTTCAACGAAGACGGCTCCTACAAGTTCGAGGATTTCAGCCAGTTCCTGCGCGTTTACGAGGCCGCTTGCACCGTTCTTACCGGTCCAGAAGAATTTGGCCGTCTGACCACGGCGGTGTTGGAGCAGTCGATTGAGCAAGGTGTGATCTATACAGAGGCGTTTCTGTCCCCTGATTTCTGCGGCGGCGGTGATGTCGGTGCGTGGCGCGAATATATGCATGCGATGCAAGAAGCAGCGGCAAAACTACCCGAGATTGAAATGCGCGGGATCGTTACCTGCATTCGCCATTTCGGGCCGGACAAGGCGAAGGCTGCCGCAAGATGCGCCGCCGAGACGGCTGGCGATTTCATCACCGGTTTCGGGATGGGCGGCGACGAGATGCAAGGCAAGCAAGGCGACTTCGCCTATAGCTTTCACATGGCCCGTGAGGCGGGATTGCGCCTAACCACGCATGCCGGTGAATGGGGCGGTGCCGACAGCGTCAGGCAAGCCGTCCGCGATCTTGAGGTGGAACGCATCGGCCACGGCGTCCAAGCCATCGACGACGATGCGCTTGTCGATCATCTGGCCGAGCACGAGATCGTTCTTGAGGTTTGTCCCGGCTCGAATGTGGCGCTTGGGGTCTATTCTGATTGGCACTCGCACCCGATTGAAACCCTGCGAGAACGTGGCGTGTTGGTGACCGTTTCCACCGACGATCCGCCCTTCTTCCATACCAATCTCGGCATGGAATATGATCTTCTGGGCCATCACTTCGGCTGGGAAGACGACACCGTGCGCGAGGTCAATGTCACCGCGGCCAAAGCGGCCTTCTGCGACGACGCAACGCGCGAGAAATTACTCAAAGCACTGGAGCCCGCATCATGACCGATATCCCTCACCTGACCGTCGTGAACCATCCTTTGGTGCAGCATAAACTGACGCTGATGCGTGAGAAGGACACCCCGACCGCGGTGTTCCGGCAGCTGCTGCGCGAGATCAGCCAGTTTCTGGCCTATGAAGTCACGCGCAATCTGGAGATGGAAACCAAGCGGATCGAAACCCCGATCCAGCCTATGGATGCCCCTACGCTTGCGGGTCGCAAATTGGCGCTAATCTCGATCCTGAGGGCGGGCAATGGATTGCTCGACGGCATGCTGGAGCTGATCCCGTCAGCCCGCGTGGGGTTTGTGGGCTTGTACCGCGACGAGGAAACACTTCAGCCGGTGCAGTACTATTTTAAGGTTCCCGATGCGCTGGACGAACGCATGGTCATTGCGGTTGATCCGATGTTGGCCACGGGAAATTCTTCGGTCGCAGCTATCGACCTTTTGAAGAAAGCAGGCGCGAAAAATATCCGTTTCCTTTGCCTTTTGGCCGCGCCAGAAGGCGTCGCGCGGATGAAGGAAGCGCATCCTGACGTGCCGATTGTGACAGCTTCGGTAGATAGTCACTTGAATGACAATGGATATATTGTTCCAGGGCTAGGTGATGCGGGAGACCGCATGTTCGGCACAAAATAAGGTAGTTTCCGGCTTTACTTGATAGTGCTCGTATTGCATTGTCCCCACTATATTTAGTGGGGACTGATATGCGACTTCTGCGACTGCTTTCTGTGTCAATCTTGGCACTGAGTATGGGACTCATCGGTGCCGATGCCCAAAACTTGCGCCGCGACAACGGGCCGGCAGAGACACCGCCCGCATCATTCAAGGGCGCGCAATACGTAGATAGTCGCGGCTGTGTCTACATCCGGGCAGGGTATTCAGGCAACGTGAGTTGGGTGCCGCGCGTCACACGCGGACGCAAGCTGGTATGCGGTCAAAAACCAAGCCTTGGTGCGTCAACGCGAACGGCCAAGGCCGCTCCGAAAGCCGCACCTCAAGCGGCGCCCAAGAAAGTCGTTCGTCAGGCGACTGTCGCGAAGGTCCCGACAACTGGCCGCATTATCAAGAAGACCACTCGAGTGATCCCCGCAGAGACGCAAACTCAGACCCGCCGTGTGGTCCGCCAAGCGGCCCCTGCGCCACAGACGCAAACGCGTCGCGTGGTGCGTCAAGCCGCGCCCGCACCGCAGACCCAAACACGCCGCGTAGTGCGCAGAGTTGTCCCGGCACCTCAGCCCGTGCAGCCAACAGCGCAACGCAAGCAAGTTGATCCAAAGCGTGGCACCGCACAGCCAAGAATTATCTACCGCTGCGGCGCGAGCGAGTTCAGCTCCCAGTTTATCAATGAAGGCGCGCGCTGCGGTCCTCAAACTGGAAATTCGCGCAGCGTCGTACGAGAAGATATTTCGCCGCAAAGCCGCAATCAGTATCTGCAAGAGCAACGTGTCGGACCAAAGGGCGCGAACCGCAAGATTGCAGAGTCCAAAATGCCGCTGCCCAAAGGCTACAAGGCTGCTTGGGACGATGGTCGCCTGAACCCGCTGCGCGGCGTTGGCACGACGTCTGGCAAGGCTCAGATGGGGCTCGTCTGGTCGAACACCGTGCCGCGCTATCTGATTGATCCCGCCACCGGAAAACGTGCCTCCGCGAAGCAAAAACGAGCATTCGGCATTTTCTAAGCCACTTACTCGGAACAGATGTCCTGAAGGCTGATCCAGTCCCCGTCTGAAAGAAGGCGGGGCGCTTCGACCCCGCGATAGGGGTCGGCCTCAATCAGCTCAAGAGTGCTTTCACCGGTTACATCCACAGCATACGCGTAAGGGCTCGCAGCGACTTTCGCAGTGGCGAACCGGTCCAGCATCAAGCCGGTGTCTGGTTTCGGCAAGGGCGTTGCCAGCAATGTTTCTGCGTAGTCCCGCAGAGCATCATCGTTGATCTGGCCGGTAGTCAGAAGATGCAGCGTTGCAGCACCGCCAGCGTCTTGCAAGAGCATCTCCAAAGGATCGGCAAATCGTGTCTGCTCTGCTGCCGCGATCATGTATCCGGCGGCCACATCGGCGGAATCGTGATCCTCGACCACAGTTCTGTTGAGCAGCAACAAATCACCCGGCAAATACAGCGCCTCGGGGCCCGAGGGCACAACATAGGCCTTCCGCAGCCCGTCCCCCAGAACACGCGCCTTCAGTCTGGCCAAGGCAGCGGTGCCCAGATTGGACCGGCAAGTGTCGCCTGTCAGCCGTGTCATGTGACCCAGAAGGGCTGTGCCGATGGCAAGGCGCTTGCTTTCAGGAACGACGGTGACTGTGTGACGGACCAAAGCGCCCGGAAGCCAGAAAAACCCCAGAGCAGCAATGGCGGCGACGACGCCCCCGAAAATGTATATCCGAAGACGGCCGCGATGAGGACGGCGCTTCGCAATGGTCTTGCGGATCTTTTCGATCGCATCGATGAGTGTCGCATCCTCCAATTCCAGCTCTTCGCCCGCATCGGGGCCAGGGCGGAACAGGGCAGGACGCGCACCCGGATTGAGGCGTTCAATGGCAGGCAGAGACCAATGCGCCAGTGCTGTATCAGTTTTGTCGCGGATGATCAGAGTGGCATCGCCAAAGGAAATCAGAACGTCACGCCGCTGTGCCTCTGGGCTTTCGCGCCAGATGCCGGTGGATTCCAGACGATCATACTCTTTCAACGCCGTCATTTTCTGCGGCTGCCTGCTCTTTTTATTGGGTGGAGGGAAGATAGCTTGAAAGGTGGTCCGGCTCAATCTGTTTGAGCGCCGCATGTCGCGTTTTCACGTCAGCACGTCAAAATGTCGTGGCCTGCGCGCTGTGTGCAAGCCCATAGGGCTTACAGCGTTTTGGCAATCTCGCGTAACTCGAACTTCTGGATCTTGCCAGTCGAGGTTTTGGGAAGCTCTTGAAACACCACCATTTTGGGAGTCTTGAAACCCGCCAATTGGGCCCGGGCATGCGCGATCATCTCGTCGGCGTTGATTTGTGCGCCTGACTTCAACTCCACAAATGCGCAAGGCACTTCGCCCCATTTGTCGTCGGGTTTGGCCACAACGGCACACAGCGACACGGCCGGATGCGACATCAACACACCCTCGACCTCGACAGACGAGACGTTTTCCCCGCCCGAAATGATGATGTCTTTGGCCCGATCCGCGATCTGGATGTGCCCATCAGCGTGTTGAACGGCAATGTCACCGGAATGGAAATGCCCGCCTTCGAATGCCTCGCCGGTGGCCTCGGGGTTCTTGTAATACCCTTTCATGACCGAGTTGCCGCGCATGACGATCTCGCCCTGTGCGGACTTGTCCATCGGCACCTGCACGTTCTTCTCGTCCACCACAGTGACATATTCCATCATTGGCATCGCGACGCCCTGTCGTGCCTTCAACGCGGGTTTTTCATCCTCCGGCCGTGCGTCCCAGTCCGGGTTCCAAAGGCTTTCGGTCACATGGCCATAGGTCTCTGTCAGGCCATAAACCTGAGTCACATTGAACCCCAACGCTTCGATCTTTTGCAGCGTCGCAGGGGCAGGTGGCGCGCCAGCCGTGAAGACTTCGACCTGATGATCGAACGCCTTGCGGGCTGTATCTGGCGCATTGACGATCATGTTCAACACAATCGGCGCTCCGCCGAAATGCGTGACGCCCTCATCCGCGATGGCAGTATATATGGCCTCGGCTGTGACATCGCGGCAGCAATGCACAGTGCCACCCAGAACCGGCATCATCCATGTGTGGTTCCAGCCATTACAGTGAAACAGCGGCACAATGGCTAGAAACTTGGGGAACAGCTGCATCCGCCATGAAATAACCGTGCCCATAGTCATCAGATACGCGCCGCGATGGTGGTAGACGACGCCCTTTGGCCGACCGGTGGTGCCAGAGGTATAGTTCAGCGCAAGGCTCTCCCACTCGTCGTCCGGCATGTGCCACGCGGCGCTTGGGTCGCCCTCTGCGAGCAACTCCTCATAGGTGGTGTAACGTCCCGTGGCGGGGAAGCCTGCGTCCTCGTCCGGCACCTCGATGATCTCGGGGCCGTCTCCGTCACATGCGGCTTTGGCAGCTTCGACCATAGGAAGGAACTGCGTGTCGCACAGGACGATCTTCGCTTCGCCGTGATCAAAGATGTAGGACACGGTGCCGGGGTCGAGGCGGGTGTTAATAGTATTGAGCACGCCGCCGCAGGCGGGCACGCCAAAATGCGCCTCGGCCTGTGCCGGAAGGTTGGGAATAACAGTTGCGACCACGTCTCCAGCGGTAATGCCGCGTGCAGCAAGAGCCGACGCAAGGCGTGAGACCCGCGCATGGTATTCGGCATAGCTGCGGCGGATTTTGCCATAGACCACCGCCTCGCGGTCGGGGAACACGTCACGGGCACGATTGAGGTGTGACAGCGGCGTCAGCGGCACGTAGTTCGCGGCGCGCTTCTCAAGTCCGGTTTCGTCGGCCATCCAACCCATTGTCATTCCCCCCCGTTGCAGGCAACTCTGGATGGATAGCTTGCCCAAGCGGGTGACACTTGGGAAGAGGGATTCTGCCGGGGAGGGCGAATTGTATGACAATTGAAGCCACGAGTCCTGAAATCGTCCGTCACGACCCGCGCCAAGCCGCTATTCTGGCGGTGTTCGGCATGGTTAGCCTGTCCTTCATCGATAATTTCGTGCCGGTGATCGCGCGCGATATCGGGTTGTGGCAGTTCCACGCCTATCGATCAGCAATGGTTTTGGCCGCTTTGTTGCCGATTGCTGTGTTGATGGGGTGGCGGCTGCAAGTGCGCAATTGGCGGGCAGTCGCATGGCGGTCATTCTGCATATCTTCCGCAATGATCCTATATTTCGGTGCAGTGGCGAGCCTGCCCGTCGCTCAAGTCGCGGCGGGGCTTCTAACATCACCCATCTTCGTTCTACTGATATCGTGGGGCTTCTACGGCGCTCCCATCGGGCGATGGCGCGTGCTGGCGGTGCTGCTGGGGTTTGCAGGTGTCATGCTGGTGCTGCGTCCGTCCGGTGGTGAGGTGTCTGCTTTGAATTTCATCCCGATCGGCGCCGGGTTTCTTTACGCGCTAGGGGCCGTTGCCACCCGCCAGTATTGCGCCAAAGAAAGCGAGGCCGTTTTGGTCGCTTCATTTTTTGCCGCCAGCGGGATCTGGGGGGCTTTAGGCCTGCTCGCCCTAAGCGGCACGGCGACTGATCCTGCGCTTGACGGCTTCTTTGGAACGGGCCTTCAGCCATGGACTGCGGAGGCGTTCCTTTGGACAATGGCGCAAGGTGTGGTGTCGCTCATAGGGATCGCTGCGCTGTTTCGGGCCTATCTACTGGCCGAGGCAAGCCATGTCGCTGTCTTCGAATACGCTTTCCTCATTGCCGCCGGTATTTGGGGGTATGTGCTCTGGGGCCAGGTGCCAGACGCCTTGGCGTTGTTGGGCATGGCCTGTATTATTGGCGCAGGCATCGTCATCATCAAACGCAGCGGGGCGGCATGATCATTTCGCCGGGACGCAATTACATATTCGTCCACATTCCCAAAACCGGCGGCACTTCGATGGCGTTGGCGCTAGAGGCGAAAGCCAAGGCGGATGACATTATGCTCGGCGACACGCCCAAAGCGGTGAAGCGTCGCAAGCGCCTTAGGGATGTGCAGGCGGCAGGTCGGCTTTGGAAGCACTCCACCTTGCGCGATATCGTCGGGCTGGTTCCCGAAAGCCAGATCGCGGCGATGAAAGTCTTCACGATGGTGCGAAATCCATGGGACCGCGCGGTCAGCTACTACCACTGGCTGCGGTCGCAAAGTTTCGACCATCCGGCGGTGCATCTGGCGCAAGACTTGGAGTTCAGCCCGTTTCTGAACCATCCGCAAACCGTCGCTTCTCTCCGCTCGTCGTCCTACGGAACCTACGTCACGACCTCCCAAGGTCAGGAACACTGTGCGCTGTTCGTGCGGTTAGAGCATTTGGCCGAAGACCTGCCGAAGCTGGAAACGCTGATCGGCTGCAAGTTGGGCGCGATCCCGCATGAAAACCGCTCGGAGCGGGGAAGTTATCGCGATGCCTACAATTCCGCCGACCGAAATCTGATGTCTGAAATCGCAGCGGCTGACATCGCGCGTTTCAACTATCGGTTCTGACTGTTCCCAATTTGGACACAATTCGCCCCAAAATGACCTTTTTGCGGTCCAACCTCTGACGCGAGCGAGGCGCATCTTCACCTCAATCAGAAATGAACTGACAGGTGTGGGACATGTTTTTCAAATCTAGCCGTAAGGCCTCCAAGGTAGAGCCACTGGTGCTAACCATCGCCCCAAGCGCGGGCATCTTCGCAGGCACGAAGATTGCCACGCGCCATCGTTGGGCGCCGGTTGAAGATTTAAAAGCAGGCGACAAAGTCCTGACGGCCGAGAATGGCGAGCAAGTCATCGCAGACATTGAAGTGGCATCCCTGTCTCTGGCGTCAGCCAAGGCCAATGCCGGTCAATGGCCCCTTTTGGTGCCGGAAGGCGCAATTGGAAATGAACACGCGATGCTGGTCTCCCCCGATACCCGTCTGGTGATCGAAGACGACGCTGCTGGCGTTCTGTTCGGAGAGGCTTGCGTAACTGTCCGTGCTGAAAACCTGATCGGCTACCGCGGCATCGCCCGCGCCCGCGTCAAAGGCGAGTTGACCCACGTCACCATCCGCTTTGAGGATGCGCAAACGCTGGTTGTCGAGGGCGGTGTCTTCATCGACGTTCCAGCCCCCAATGGCCTGCATCGCTTCACCCCACTCAATGACCGCCAATCCCGCCTGCTGGTGCGCAACATGGGTGAGTCCGACCGCAAAGAACGCGCTCGTCCCGTGGCCGCTGGCTGGATCTAAGCCGCGGTCGAGCGACATCAGGTCTGAGTTGTCCGTTCTGCGGACAAAGCAGCCGTTTGCTGCAGCTGCGCCAATGGCCGCTTCAAAGCGCCGTTGTTCTGTTGCCACTGCCCATAATCAAACCTAACCTTATGTGCAGTTAACGTTTAAATTGTATGGTGTAGAATGATACTTTGGACCTTTCAGCAAACCGAGTGGGCTACCGGGGGCGGACCAATACCCTGGGTCAGTGATTTCATTGCTTATAAAGAGTCCAGTTTCGGTCAGGCAATCAATATTCTCGAAGTCACGGTTTTTTCGAACCCGCAACCTCCGAAATTCAGCAAGCCACCAAACTCGAATTTGCGACGGAGAGGCATCAGGCAACCTCATGATGTAAAACTGCCTAGCGTCGTCTACCGCAAAAAGGAAAAAAAGCTCAGTATCAAGTGGCAGTCACAGAACCTAACCGAAGACGAAATGGAAATTTCAGGATGGCAAAATGCCACCAAATCTGTGTTCATCAGAGCCGTTCAAGATGTTCATGATGCGCTGGATTGGGGCTTAAACGAACGTCTTTCAGGGCGGGATGATTTTGACATTTCGGCTTGCTTGGAGTGGGTGAAAATCGCTCAAGTTCAAGCACTTACAACTGACGAAGACCTACGCTCTGTTCTTTGTCGCCGTTCAGAGGAGTACCTTCATCTCGTTCGCACAAAAGACTTCCACAAAAAATTCGACATTGATTGGAGCTCAATGCACGAAGACGCAGCCTATCTTCTTTATCACCCCGATCTTTGGAACGATGCAGACGAGAGAATGCCGCACGGCAACCAACTCGGGAAAGGCATTCTGAAGAACTTTGACTACTATGAGAAAACTTCGCTCAACGACATACTGACGGATTTGGGGCTCTCAACATACGACAATGCGGTCGTCTACGACGACAAAATCAAGGCGTTGCAAGTCGAATTGGCCCTTGCATTCGCGCATATCAAGAAGAGGGGCGATGTGCCTGTATCTCTTGCCGATGGACTCATTCGAAAAATGAAACTTGAATCGAACAACAAGAACTCGTTCTGGGTTCATCGATCACGGCATGGCGTCAACAGTCATTTTCATTGGATGTTCAACTACCTAGAAGATTTCACAAGCCTGAACCGTCGACACTTCTCTTAGCTCCGCCAAAGCCGCCGTTCATAGCCGCAGCAGCATCGGTGACTTTGGGCTCAAAACCGAGCTCTACCGTCCGCCCCCCGGCATAAAAAAGGCCCGGCGCTGAGACCGGGCTTTTCGTTTTTTTCCTTATGCGTTATGCGGCTGCTTTTGCTGGGTCAAACCTGCCGTAGAAGCTCTGGTTCTTCGCGGCCATGTCTTCCAACAGGTCGGGAGCCTTGAAACGCTCCCCGTATTTGTCGGCCAGCGCGTTGGTCGTTTCTGCCGCCCAAGGGGTGCCGACCATGTCCAGCCATGACAGTGGACCGCCGGACCAAGGTGCGAATCCCCAGCCAAGGATCGCGCCCACGTCGCCCTCGCGGATGTCCATCAGAACGCCTTCCTCGATGGCACGGACGGCCTCCAGAACTTGTGCGAACAGCAGGCGGTTTTGGACTTCAACCAGATCGGGTTGATCCGCAGCCACAGGGTATTTGGCGGCAAGGCCCTCCCACAGCAGCTGGCGTTTGCCCTTGTCGTCATAGGCGTAGAAACCCGCGTTGGACTTGCGACCCAAGCGGCCTTCATCGGCCATCCAGAACAGGATCTCATCCACAGCGTCGTCATAGGCGTCGCCCATGGCGGCCTTGGTCGCCTTGGCGATCTTGACGCCCAAGTCGATCGAGGTCTCGTCCACCAGTTGCAGCGGGCCAAGCGGCATGCCGACCAGCTTTGCAGCGTTCTCGATCAAGGCAGGGTTCACACCCTCGGAGACCATGCGCATCCCTTCGTTGATATACGGGATGATGCAACGGTTGGCGTAGAAGAAGCGTGCGTCGTTAACCACGATCGGCGTTTTGCGGATTTGGCGGGTGAAGTCCAACGCCTTGGCCACCGCGCGGTCGCCCGTGCCTTTGCCTTTGATGATCTCGACCAGCATCATCTTCTCAACGGGGGAGAAGAAGTGAATGCCGATGAAGTTCTCCGCACTCTCGGAGGCTTTCGCCAGTTCGGTGATCGGCAGGGTCGAGGTGTTGGTCGCGAAGATACAATCGGGGCCAACCACGGCTTGCACCTTCTTGGTCACCTCGGCTTTTACGCCCACATCCTCGAACACAGCCTCCACGATCAAATCGCAGCCTTTAAGCGCAGCGTAATCGGTGGTCGCAGTGATAAGCGCCAGCGCGGCCTCTTTCTTCTCCGGCGTGGCTTTCTTGCGTGCGATGCCCTTATCCATGTAGTCAGCGGTGTAGGCTTTGCCTTTGTCCGCGGACTCTTGTTTGGCGTCGATCAGCACCACTTCGATGCCCGCCATGGCAGACACCAGCGCAATGCCGGCCCCCATCATGCCCGCGCCGATGACGCCGACTTTTTTGACCTTCTCGTCCGCCACGTCAGGACGCACAGCGCCTTTTTCCAACGCCTCTTTGTTTATGAACAGCGACCGGATCATGTTCGCGCTTGACGGGTTCATCAGCACATTGGTGAACCAGCGCGCCTCGATCTTCAGGGCGGTGTCGAACGGCACCATCGCACCTTCATAAACCGCAGACAGCAACGCCTTGGCAGCAGGGTAGACGCCTTTGGTGTTGCCGTTGACCATGGCAGAAGCGCCCACGAAGGTCATGAAACCTGCAGGGTGATACGGCGCACCGCCGGGCATTTTGTAGCCCTTTTCGTCCCATGGCTTCACGATGGAAGGAGAGGACAGAACCCATTCCTTCGCCGCAGACAGCAGCTCGTCGGCAGGCACAACCTCGTGCACCAGACCTGCGGCCTTGGCTTTCTTCGGATCGCTCAGCTTGCCTTCCAGAAGGAAGGGGGACGCACCCATCGCGCCCAGCATACGGGTCACGCGTGTGGTGCCGCCCATGCCGGGGAAAATGCCGACCATAATTTCCGGCAGGCCGATTTTTGCCTTCGGATTGTCGGCCACAAAAATACGGTGACAGGCCAGCGGGATTTCAAACCCGATCCCCAATCCGGTGCCCTGCATCGCGCAAGCAATCGGTTTGCCGCCCTTGTTCTTGTCATCCATGCCGCCGCGCTCGATCTTGCGGAGCATTTTGTGGGTCGCCATCAGGCCGTCCATCAGGCCCTGTGCAGGATTGTCGCCCGCGCTTTCCTTCATCTTGGCAATGATGTTGAGATCCATGCCGCCCGCAAAGCTGTCGGGCTTGCCGGAGGTCAGGATGACGCCTTTGATTGAGTCATCGGCAAGCGCCTCGTCAATCAGCGCGTCGAGGTCAAGAAACCCTTGCTGATTCATGACGTTCATTGACTTTCCGACGGTGTCCCAAGTGATTGTTGCGACGCCATCGGCGTCTGTTTTCATAGTGAAATCAGTCATATCCCTAATCCTCAAACGCGTTCGATGATGGTGGCGGCACCCATGCCGGAGGCGACGCAAAGCGTGGCAAGGCCCACCTCTTTGTCGGAGCGTTCCAACTCGTCCAGCAGCGTGCCGATGATGATCGCGCCGGTGGCCCCCAACGGGTGACCCATGGCAATTGAACCACCGTTCACATTGACCTTGGAGCTATCCACGTCAAACGCCTGCATGAAGCGCAGCACCACAGAAGCGAAGGCCTCGTTAACCTCGAACAGGTCGATGTCGGAGATGCTCATGCCCGATTGCTTCATGATGTGCTCTGTTACCGGAACAGGGCCGGTCAGCATGATGGTCGGGTCCGTGCCGATCTTGGCCGTCGCACGGATGCGCGCGCGTGGCTTCAGCCCGTGTGCTTCACCGAACTCCTTCGAGCCGATCAGCACAGCCGCGGAGCCGTCCACGATACCCGACGAGTTGCCCGCGTGGTGGATGTGGTTGATCTTCTCCAGATGCGGGTACTTCATCAGCGCGACCTTGTCGAAGCCGGGCATCACTTCCCCCATGGCTTGGAACGCAGGGTTCAGGCTACCAAGGCTTTGCATGTCCGTCTGCGGGCGCATGTATTCGTCGGTGCTGAGGATTTCCAAACCGTTCTGGTCGCGGATGGTGATGATCGACTTGGCAAAGCGGTTGTCGTCCCACGCGGCTTTGGCGCGGCGCTGGCTTTCAACACCCAAGGCGTCAGCCTGCTCGCGGGTGAAGCCGTATTCCGTCGCGATAATATCCGCCGAGATACCTTGCGGCACAAAGTAGGTTTCCATGGCAATGCTCGGGTCCACGGCAATCGCCGCCCCGTCAGAGCCCATAGCCACACGGCCCATCATTTCCACACCGCCGGCGATATAGCCGTCACCGGCGCCGCCTTTGATTTGGTTGGCCGCAATGTTCACAGCTTCCATGCCGGATGCGCAGAAACGGTTGATCGACAAGCCGGGGATGCGCTGGTCCAGCTCGGATGCCAGCACGGCGGTCCGTGCCAGACAGCCGCCTTGCTCCATAACTTGGGTGGCGTTGCCCCAGATTACGTCCTCGACTGCATGACCCTCAAGGCCGTTGCGGTCTTTGATCGCGTTCAGGATGTTCGCGGACAAGCGCGCCGCAGTCACCTCATGCAAGCTGCCGTCTTTACGGCCCTTGCCGCGGGGCGAGCGCACGGCGTCATAGATATAGGCTTCAGCCATAGGGGATTTCCTCCATTAGATTTAGGACCCCGATCCAGGCCAGAACGCTGCATACCAGCGCCCCAACCCCAAGCGGGAGTTTGTACGAGGCCAAGGCAGCAAGCCGTTGGCCGAATGTGTCAGTGGATCGCAGCGCCAGCACGATGCCGCCTGCGATAGCGGGCAAAACCAGCCCCAACCCGTAAACGCCTGCCATCAGCAACATGCCAAAGGCGCACCATGCGGAAAACATCGCAGCGGCGGAGCCGAACTTGTCAAACGTGTCCTCGGCGCGGATCAGCGCAAGGGTGATGCCACAAAGGGTCATGCCGATGAGGAACGCCGCAAGGATCATAGCGCGGCACTAGCCGCAGGAGCAGCCCCCGCAGTCGCAGGACGCGCAGTCACAGCCACCAAATCCGATATCCCCGTCGCACGGGTTGATGTCGCAGCCCTTGCTGGCTGCAGATTTGCTTGCGCCCGCGCGGCCAAAACAGCCAAGCGGGGCGGAGCCGCATTCGCAGGCGCCAGCGCTACAGCAGTCGCATTTGTTGTACCATCTATCGTCGCGGCGGCGACGCTCCAACTCGGCGCGTTCGTCTTCGTCCAAGGGTGCCTGATTGCAGACGCAATCTGCCTTGATGGCGATATGGGCCGTGCGGCAGTCTCGAAAACGCTCTCGGATGGCTGGCAACGCCCGCCACAGCCCAAGATCGCGGATCGCGTGTTTGATGTAGCCGGAACAGCCGGAGCCGCCATGGACGACCGAATAAGCGCAGCGGTAGCCCTTACGGGGTGATAGATATTGTTGGTAGGCCCAGATGCCTCCAAGCGCCATTTTGCTGAGCATAGCTTCTCCGTGTCTTCGCCCGCATAATTGCGGCCAAGGCACAGGAAATCCAGCACAATGTCTGCGCTTGCGATCATGCAGGCATCCCGCGTTGCATCAGATCATAAGGGTGTTTCCAGCCCGGTGTGTCACTGATGCGGGTCAGCCATGCGTCAATGTTTGGCCAGTCCGCGCGATCAAATCCGAAGGGCTCCTCGTAGAACAGGTAGCCGCAGCAAGACAGGTCCGCCACAGTCATGCTGTCGCCCACAAGCCACTCACGTCCCGCCAAGGCGGCGTCCAGCACGCTGTAGGCGGCTTTCAAGCGTCCTTGCATGAAGCCAATCACGTCCTGCGGGCGTTTGTCTTCTGGCAGGAAGTTCATCAAAAAGCGCGTCATACCAGCTTGCGAGGACAGCTTGTGGTTGTCCCACAGAACCCACCGCAGAACTTCGTATTTGTCAGACGCAGCACCACCGAACTTGCCAGTTTGATCGACCACATATTGCTGGATCGCGCCGGATTGCGTCAGGGTCAGGTCACCGTCGACCATTACCGGAACTTCGCCCATAGGGTTGATCGCTTTGAACGCGTCAGTGCGCGCCTCGCCTTTGAAGAAGTCCACAAAGACCTGTTCGTAGTCGAAGCCAGACAATTCCATGGTCAGGGCCGCCTTGTAGGCATTGCCACTTTCGCCAAAGCAGTAAAGTTTCGCTGTCATTGCCGGATCTCCCTTAACCCATTGGCATCACATTGGAAAAACAGACCGCCAGAGGCCTCCAAGCGCTCCGGCAGTTCTTTCGTCACTTCTTCCGCGCCTCTAGCTCGGAGTTGAAAATGCGCAGGCGGTGGGTGAGGTTGCTCTCATCCGTGACGCTGCTGAAATTCTCGAACAGAAACGACAGTGCCTCGCCTTCGTCCAATCCCGCCTCACCGCTGAACTTCTTCAGCTTGCGCCATGCGTCTTCAGTCATGGCAAGGTTTACACGGCGGGTCAGTTTCAGGCGTTTGGGCATTGGCGTCTCCGAAATAGGGTAGGGCGGGGCACTGCCCCGCCGCCACCTTAGAAATTCGCCGCGTCGAGCGCCATCACAGTATCGGCACCGCTTTCAATGCGGGCCAGATGCATTCCGGTCGCGGGCAGTTGGCGGGCCATGTAGTATTTGCCCGTCGCGATCTTGGTCTCGTAAAACGCCGTGTCGGATGCGCCGCCTTCCAATGCCTCCATCGCAGCCTTGCCCATCTTCGCCCACATCAGGCCAAGGCAGACATGGCCGAACATGTGCATAAAGTCGTACGAGCCTGCCAACGCGTTGTTCGGGTTCTTCATGCCGTTCTGCATGAAGTACATCCCAGCAGCTTGCAGGTCTTTGGACGCCGCTTTCAGGGGCTCAAGGAAGGCTTTTTCGAACTCTTCGTTGCCGCCGTTGTCCTTGATGAAGGTTTTCACCAGATCGAAGAACGCCATGACATGCTTGCCGCCATCCAGCGCCAGCTTGCGGCCAACAAGGTCCAGAGCTTGAACGCCATTCGCACCCTCATAGATCATCGCGATACGGGCATCACGGGCGAACTGGGACATGCCCCATTCTTCGATATATCCGTGGCCGCCATAAACCTGCTGCGCAGCGGTGGCGTATTCAAACCCTTTGTCGGTCTGAAAGCCTTTGATCACAGGTGTCAGCAGCGAGATCAGGCCGTCAGCCGCTTCGTCGTCACCACGCACGTGGCGGTCAATCAGATGCGCACCCCAGAAGGTGAATGCCCGCGCGCCTTCCACAAAGGACTTTTGGTCCATCAGGTTGCGGCGGATATCAGGGTGCACGATCAGCGGATCAGCAGGGCTGTCAGGGTTCTCGGCACCGGTCACAGCACGCCCTTGCAGACGGTCATTGGCGTAGGTGACTGCATTTTCATAAGCCACGACGGCTTGGGCGTAACCTTGCAGGCCCACGCCCAGACGCGCTTCGTTCATCATGGTGAACATGGCGCGCATGCCTTTATGCTCGGTCCCCAGCAGGTAGCCGGTGGCCTCGTCGTAGTTCATCACGCAGGTGGAGTTGCCGTGGATGCCCATCTTTTCTTCGATGGAGCCGACGGACACACCGTTGCGCGCGCCAAGCGAGCCGTCTTCGTTCACGATGAACTTCGGAACGATGAACAGCGACACGCCCTTGATGCCTTCGGGGCCGCCTTCAATCTTGGCCAACACCAGATGGATGATGTTGTCGGCCAGGTCGTGCTCACCCGCCGAGATAAAGATCTTCTGGCCCGTGATTTTGTAGCTGCCGTCGTCTTGCGGGGCGGCTTTGGTGCGCATCAGGCCCAGATCGGTGCCGCAATGCGGTTCGGTCAGGTTCATGGTGCCGGTCCATTCGCAGCTGACCATTTTCGGCAGGTAAGTGGCTTTCTGCGCATCCGTCCCGTGGGCGTGAATGGCCGAGTAGGCCCCGTGCGTCAGGCCTTGATACATGTTGAAAGCCATATTGGCCGAGACGAAGATCTCGCCCACGGCGGTGCCCATCAGATAGGGCATGCCTTGCCCGCCATATTCAGGGTCACAGTCTAGGGCAGTCCAGCCGCCGTCTTTCATTTGCTCAAACGCTTCTTTGAAGCCCGTCGGGGTCCGAACTACCCCGTTCTCCAGAACGCAGCCCTCTTTGTCGCCAACCACGTTCAGCGGTTGCAACACTTCGGTCGCGATCTTGCCCGCCTCTTCCAGAATGGCGGAGGTGAAGTCCGCCTCCAACTCGTCATATCCGGGGATGTCCTGTTCGGTCACTTTTAGGACGTCGTGCAGGACGAATTGCATGTCTTTGACTGGAGCGGTGTAGCTTGGCATGTGGGTCTCTCTGCGAAAGGTTTGCGGGTTTAGCTATTTGCCACTTTTGGCAAATGGAGCGAGGCGATCATTTTTTCACCCCAGTTCAACTGGGCTTTCAGGTCATCAATGGCTTCGTTCAACTCGTCACGCTGTTTGACCATGTCGGACAGACGCTTCTGGCCAATCTCATAGGTCAGAGCCAACTGAGTCGCCTGCTGGTCACCGATATTGTACAGATCCAGAAGCTGGCGAATTTCTTCGAGCGAGAACCCGAAACGTTTGCCGCGCAGGATCAGTTTCAGACGGGCGCGGTCACTTTTGGTGAACAAACGGCGCTGGCCTTCACGGATCGGGAATAGCAGTTCTTTGGCTTCGTAGAAACGCAGGGTGCGGGGAGTAACCCCAAAAGCATCACACATTTCCCGAATGGTCATAGTTTCCTCAGACATATTGTGGTCCTCCACAGTTCGGTTTCGATGTGTTGGACATGTTGAACGTGTGAGCACCTTACAAGCATTGTTGACGTTAACGTAAATGTAACGTGGCGTCAGAACATGCTTGACGTAATGTCAGGAAAGGTAAGGCAGGCTTTTGCGCAATTTTGTTAAAATCAAAGCGCTTTGAATTGTGACGAGAATGTGTGGGAATTCCCCCTAAAGGTCATAAAAATAAGGGGGAATGAAGAACTTTCATTCCCCGCCCCCTCTAAATTTGCAAGGAAATCTCATTCTCCCGCTAGAGCCGCAAGTCTGTCGGGTAGGCGACAGCTTCAGTTAACCAGGCGGGTTTTGGAGAAGCTCTTTCGCCACCTGTTCGCGGAGCTCTTGAAGCTCTTTGATCGATTCCTCGATCTGTTGGCGACGGCTTTGCAACTCGCCCATCTGCTTATCCGCAAATTTTATGACCGCTTCCATCTGGGCGCGGTTTTGGTGATCGGAATTGTACATATCCAGCCATTGGCGGATGTCCTCCAATGAGAACCCGAATTTCCGCCCGCGCATAATCAGCTTCATGCGCGCCACTTCGCGCGGATGATAAAAACGCGCGCGCCCGTCGCGTTCAGGGGAAAGCAGCTCGATATATTCGTAATAGCGTAGCGTTCTCGGGGTTACATCGAACTTGGCACACATTTCCTTGAAGGTGAGGCGGCTGTCTGACGTCATTGAAAACTAACCCTGTCCGGTAACACAAGTTGCTGATCCCCTATCTTCGCATAGCTGGCGACGCCAATCCAGCCGCAGTTGCCCCAGAAAAACATTTGTAGGCCGTGCTGCCGTCTTGGCCCGCCTCAAGAAAGCTGCCAATGATGGCGCCATGAATACCAAAACAGACCGCACCAAGCTTGCCCGCCAGTTTATCGAAGCCATCCCGCACTCGCGTGCATTGGGGATGACGTTGGAGGAAATCGGTGACGGCGTGGCTATAATCTCCATGCCCTACGACACGCGATTTGTGGGCAATCCCGCGACCGGCGTCATTCATGGCGGGGCGGTCTCGGCCCTGATGGACACCTGCGGTGGCGCTGCGGTGATGTCCCATTCAGACGCGCCGGTTGGCACTGCAACGATTGACCTGCGCATTGACTACATGCGCGCCGCAACGCCGGGCCAGCGTATCCGGGCCCGCGCCGAATGCTACCACGTCACGCGCTCTGTGGCCTTCGTGCGGGCCACCGCGCTGGATGATGACGACGACAACCCCGTGGCTGCGGCAACAGGCGCCTTCACCTTTCAACGCGCGAAAGGGACCTGATCCATGCGTAAGCCAGAGCCTGTCCAAGTGATCAAGACCCGCCGCGATGCCGCCCTGCGCGGCTTGGTCGAAAGCGTGCCCTACATTCAGTATCTCGGCGTCCAATTCGATCGTCGCGGCGACGAGCTGACGGCAGTGCTCCCCTACCGCGACGATCTGATCGGCAACCCAATGCTGCCCGCGATTCATGGCGGTGTGACGGCGGCCTTTCTAGAAATCACATCTATTATAGAGCTGACATGGTCATCGCTCTGGACCGACATGGAAGATGGCAAGCTGGACAAAGACGCCCCACTTCAAATGCCCAAGACCATCGACTTCACCGTCGACTACCTGCGCACAGGTCTGCCGCGCGACGCCTATGCGCGGGCGCGGGTCAACCGTTCTGGCCGCCGCTATGCCTCGGTGCATGTGGAGGCGTGGCAGGACAATCACCACCGCATCTTTGCTCAGGCGACGGGCCACTTCCTGATGCCCACCCGCGAAGATGGCTGAGAGCCTGACCCACGGGCGTGTTCTCAAAATCGCCCTTCCTATCGTGATCTCCAACGCCACCGTGCCGATCCTTGGCGCGGTTGATACCGGCGTCGTGGGCCAACTGGGGCTGGCAGCGCCAATCGGCGCAGTCGGCATCGGGGCGATTATCCTGTCGGGTCTGTATTGGTTGTTCGGCTTTCTGCGCATGGGCACTGCAGGTCTGACGGCACAAGCGCATGGGGCAGGGCAGACGGGCGAGGTGTCGGCGATGCTGTCGCGGTCGCTGATGATCGGCCTCGCGGCAGGCATGGTCATCATGGCGCTGCAAGTCCCGCTCTTCTGGGGCGCGTTCCAGCTGTCCCCCGCCAGCCCCGAGGTTGAAAGCCTTGCCCGTGACTACATGCGCATCCGCATCTTCTCCGCGCCTGCCGCCATTGCCATTTACGGCATCACCGGATGGCTTATCGCGCTGGAGCGCACCCGCGCCGTGCTGGTCATGCAGGTTTGGATGAACGGGCTGAACATCCTGCTTGATTTGATGTTCGTGCTGCACTTGGGATGGGGCGTCGAGGGCGTGGCTATTGCGACCTTTATTGCTGAGTGGACTGGCCTCGGCCTAGGGCTGTGGCTGTGCCGCGATGCGTTCCAGTCACCGGCTTGGAAAGACTGGCCCCGTGTGTTCGACCGCGCCCGCCTGACGCGGATGGCGGCGGTGAACTCGGACATCATGCTGCGCTCGATCCTGTTGGAAGCGGCCTTCATCTCCTTCCTGTTCTTCGGGGCGGACTTTGGCGATGTGACACTTGCGGCCAACCAGATACTGCTCCAGTTCCTGCACATCACAGCCTACGCCCTCGATGGCTTTGCCTTCGCGGCGGAAGCACTGGTGGGCCAAGCCTTGGGTGCCCGAAACCGGCTGCGCTTGCGGCGAAGCGCCTACCTGACGTCTTTCTGGGGGGGGATCGTGACGGTTGGGCTCGCCACCAGCTTCGCGCTGTTCGGGGGCACGATCATCGACATCATGACCACCGCGCCCGAGGTTCAGACAGAAGCGCGGGGCTATCTTATCTACATGATCGCGGCGCCAGTTGTCGGGGTCGGGGCATGGATGCTCGACGGTATCTTTATCGGCGCAACCCGCACCCGTGACATGCGCAACATGATGGCGGTGTCGTTTGCGGTGTATTGCGTCGCGCTTGCGTTGCTGATGCCAGCTTTCGGAAACCACGGCTTGTGGTTGAGCCTGCTGGTTCTGTTCATCGCACGCGGCATAACGCTTGGCCTGCGGTACCCCGCGCTAGAGGCGCAGGCGTCCTAAAGCCAGTCCCCGCGACCTGTCCCAACGGCGTCGGAGACATGCGCAAACCCATCGCGTTCCAGTAGCGCATCGAGGCCAGAGGCAATTTCGCCCGCCAGAGACAGCCCGCCATAGACCATCGCCGTGTAAATTTGCACCGCAGACGCGCCCGCTTTGATCTTGGCATAGGCCTGCTCGGCAGAGCCGACGCCACCGACCCCGACCAAAGGCATCGCCCCGTCCAGAAGCCGCGACAGTTTCGCCAGAACGCGCGTGCTCTTCTCGAAGACCGGTTGGCCCGACAGGCCCCCGGCCTCGTCACGATGTGGCGATTTCAACCCGTCGCGCGACAAGGTGGTGTTGGTGGCGATAATTCCGGCGAGGCCCGTCTCGACAGCAACCTCGGCAATCTCGGCCAATGCGTCATCATCCAGATCGGGTGCAATCTTCAAAAACACCGGAATCGGCGTTCGCAATTCGGCCCGCGCTTCCATCACACCCGTCAGCAATGCCGACAAGGCAGCGCGGCCTTGCAGGTCACGCAGCTTCTCGGTGTTCGGGGATGAGACGTTGACGGTGGCAAAGCTCACATGCGGCCCGCAGCGGCGCAGCACGGTAGCAAAATCCTTCGCGCGGTCCTCGCTGTCTTTATTGGCCCCAAGATTCAGACCAACTGGCACCCCGACCACGCGGGCGGCAAGTCGTTCAGCGATGACATCCATGCCTTCATTGTTGAACCCGAACCGGTTGATCGCGGCCTGATCTTCCGTCAGGCGGAATAGACGTGGTTTGGGGTTGCCCGGCTGCGGGCGCGGGGTCGCAGCGCCGACTTCCAGAAAGCCAAAGCCCGCCTGCGCCAGCGGACCGACCACTTCGGCGTTCTTGTCAAAGCCTGCCGCAAGCCCAACGGGGTTGGCGAGCGTCATCCCCGCCAAGTTGGTCTCCAAACGGGGGGAGCGGACAGGGCCATGGCCAAAACCAAGCCCCATTTTCAACGACATCACAGCCAGCCCGTGCGCCCGTTCCGGATCGACGCAATGCATCCCCGCAAGGGCGATCCGTTCGGCAAATCTCATTGCATCCCCACGGGGAACAGATGTGCCGTGCCGTTCCACGGCAAGGCGGCCCCGCCAGACACTTCGGACAGCAACCAATCGCGGTAAAGATGCGGAAACTCTGCGCCGCCCCGCGACACTTCCCACTTCAACGCAGCGTCTTCGGGCGCGTCCCCCCAGATCAGCCACAAATCTGTCTGCCCTGCGAAATGCTTGGCAGCGGTCTCTTGGGCCTGTTCGGCGGTTGAGAAATGTATGTAGCCGTCTGTCAGGTCAATTGGCGCACCGGTGAAGCGGTCATTGGCCTGAAATTCGGACCACGCGTCGGCGGTCATGATCTTGTAAATAAGCATGGTCCCCACATGCCCGTTGCCCAAGTTTTGGTCAAGTCATACGCCTGTCATAAGGTGACGTTACGCGACCCAGCGACAGGGCTTTGACTCCGCGCATCAATAGCGCCACTCTGTTCTCAGATATCCAATTGGGGGACCATCCAAATGCTTAAGACCCTTCTCACCAGTGCTGCCGCTTTGACCCTGACATCAGGGATCGCCGCAGCCGACTACTCTTTGACGATCCTGCACACCAACGATTTCCACGCGCGGTTCGAGCCGATCAGCAAGTACGATTCGGGCTGCTCCGCCGAGGACAACACCGAAGGCAAATGCTTCGGGGGCTGGGCGCGTCTGGTCAATGCCGTGAAAGACGCACGTTCGCGCACCAACAATTCCATCCTCGTGGATGGCGGCGACCAGTTCCAAGGCACGCTGTTCTACACCTATTATAAGGGCAAGGTCGCGGCCGAAATGATGAACGGCCTGCAATATGACGGCATGACCGTCGGCAACCACGAATTTGACGACGGCCCGGAAGTGCTGGCTGGATTCATGGATTCGGTGGGCTTTCCTATTCTGATGTCCAACGCGGATGTCTCTGGTGAGCCTGCACTGGCGGGCAAACTGATGAAATCCACCACCATTGAACGTGGCGGCGAAAAGATCGGCCTGATCGGCCTGACCCCGCAGGACACGCCTGATCTGGCGTCGCCCGGCAAGAACATTATCTTCACTGACCCGTCCGAAGCGGTGCAGGGTGAGGTCGACAAACTCACCGCCGAAGGCGTCAACAAAATCATCGTGCTCAGCCACTCCGGCTTCGTCGTCGATAAGCTGGTTGCCGCCAACACCACCGGCGTTGACGTCATCGTCGGCGGCCACTCCAACACGTTGCTGTCCAACACTCAGGAACGGGCTGTGGACGTCTATCCGGTGATGGTCAACGATACGGCCATCGTGCAGGCCTATGCCTATGGCAAGTTCTTGGGTGAGCTGAACGTCACTTTCGACGACGACGGCAAGATCACCGAAGCCAAGGGTGAGCCGCTGCTGATCGACGGTCAGGTGGCCGAAGATGCGACCATTCTGTCGCGCGTTTCTGAGTTGGCAAAACCGCTGGATGAAATCCGCAACGAGGTGGTGGCTGAAGCCGCCGAAGCATTGATCGGTGACCGTGATGTCTGCCGCGTCGAGGAATGCTCTATGGGCAACCTGATCGCCGACGCCATGCTGGAGCGCGTAAAGGGGCAGGGCGTCAGCATTGCCATCGCCAACTCCGGCGGCATCCGTGCCTCCATCGATGCGGGCGAAGTGACCATGGGCGAAGTGCTGACTGTGCTTCCGTTCCAAAACACCCTGTCCACGTTTGAAATCTCCGGCCAGACGGTGATCGACGCGCTGGAAAACGGTGTGAGCCAGGTGGAAGAGGTCGCAGGTCGTTTCCCACAAGTGGCTGGGCTTCAGTTCAGCTGGGATCCGTCGGTCGCGCCAAATGAAGGCCGCATTCAGGATGTGGTGGTGATGGAAGGCGACACATTCGTGCCGATCGACCCAGCCAAGACCTATAAAGTGGTCTCAAACAACTTCGTGCGCGGTGGCGGCGACGGCTTCAAGATGTTCGTCGACGCGGACAACGTGTATGACTTTGGCCCCGATCTGGCCGACGTCGTAGCCGAATACATGGCCGAAAAAGGTCCGGTCTCGCCTTACCTCGACGGCCGCATCGTGAAGAAGTAACTTAGTCAGGCCGCGCGGGGACTCTTCCTCGCGCGGTCCGATTTGCGCGATTATGTGCGGACGCTACTGCTTCACCACACCTGCCCAAGCGATGGTCCGTCTGTTCGGGGCCACCGTCGGGAACGATCTGCCCAATCTTCCAAACTACAATATCTGCCCCACAAATCAGGTCTGCGCGGTCACGTCCTCTCAGGGGGCGCGGCGTTTGGTGGCGTTTCGCTGGGGGTTTATCCCGCATTGGTACAAATCACCCTCCGACGGTCCGCTGCTGATCAACGCGCGGGGCGAAACCATTGCCGAAAAGCCCGCTTTCCGCGCGGCGGTTCGGGAACGGCGCTGCCTGATCCCTGCCACCGGCTTTTACGAATGGACAAAGGACGCCGACGACCAGCGCTTGCCGTGGTATATCCACCCCGTCCAAGACGAGCCGCTGGTCTTCGCGGGCATTTGGCAGCATTGGCAAATGGGGGAGGAGGAGCATACGACCTGCGCCATCGTCACCACGCCCGCTTCCAAGAAAATGCAGGCGATCCATCACCGCGAGCCGGTAACACTGGCGCCAGAAGACTGGGCGCTCTGGCTTGGTGAAGAAGGCCGCGGCGCGGCGACCTTGATGAAAGCCGCTCCCGAAGACCGCTTGACCTTCCACCGCGTGGACAAAGCGGTCAATTCAAACCGCGCCTCAGGGCCGGAACTGATCGAGCCTATCTGACCGTTCAGCTGCGACTGCGCAAAGCAAAAGGCCCCGCCGGTTTCGGCAGGGCCTTCAAAATTGTCTCAGACAGTGCTCTTAGTTGACTGCGGTGTCGCCGTCACCAGCACCGGACAGCTCGAAGCACTCTGGCGCTTCGCCGGTCTCAGGGGAGCCAAACGCGCCCTTGTATTCTTCGTTGGTGGTGGATTTGAAGCACAGCACCATGTCGGCGCTCACAGTCACTTCCGCCAGCGCGCCTGGTTGGATCGGGCCAGTGGTCCAGCTTCCGTCCAAGGCAGTGGCGTCGTGAACTTCGTCCTCTTGGTTGCGGATGATGATGGTTTCACCTGCGCCAGCCAAGATCATCGGAGGAAAGAACACGCCACCCTTGATGTCAACGCGGCGCTCGGCCATCTGATCGCCGATACCCAAGGTTTCGTCGTCTTCAATTCCGGTTGCACCGGCGACGCCGGCGGTTATTGCGACCGCGCATGCAGCGCAGCTCAGTACAAATTTACGCATGGTTCAAAGTCCTCACGGGTTACTATGCGGCGCAACTCACGCCAAATATCTAGAGAAAGTTAATGCTAAAAGAATGGGGCATTTCTGGGGCATTAGGGCTCTGATATGGAAACAGCGCGTTGCCAAATCGAGAACAAACCCAATTTTTTCAAGGCTATAAGGGGTTTGCGCCAGATGTGCCTAATCCGCGTCGCCATATTCCAGCCATGATGCCCTGCCAGACGCTGCTGAGGTGTCAGAAGACCATAGCGCGATCATCTATTCAGATCCCTCGAAGCCAACAGCACAGCGTTGCGCGCGACCGGCTTCGAGCTTTTCGTTTAGAGATGCGCACATTCCGGCACAGGGGTCTTTACCGAACCGTCCGTTTTCCATTGCAGAAGGTTGTCCACCGTCAACGCGCCCATCGCGGCGCGGGTCTCGTGCGTGCCGGAGCCTACATGGGGTAACAACACCGTGCGGTCGGACGCCTTCAACGCGTCAGGGATATGTGGCTCACGCTCGAACACGTCCAAACCGGCCAGCCCCAACTTGCCGCTTTCCAGTGCCACGATCAAAGCATCCTCATCCACGACAGAGCCGCGCGAAACGTTGATCAACATCCCCTTCGGTCCCAGGGCCTCCAACACCTCTTTGTTCACGATCTTATTGGTCGATGGCCCGCCTGGCGTGATGCAGACCAGCACGTCGCAGGCTTTCGCCATGTCTACCAAATCGCCATAATAGGTATAGGGCACGTCTTTCTTGCTTCGCGTGTGATACACAATGGTCGGGTTGAAGATCGCCAAGCGGTCGGCGATTTCTTGGCCGATGCGTCCCAGCCCCAAAATGCCGATGGTCTTGCCATCAGGCGAGGTGGACAGCGGCGCGCTTCCCTTGGATTCCCAATCTCCCGACCGCGCCCATGCTTCGTCATGGCGGAAGTTGCGCAGACCCGCGAGCAGGAGCAACAGCGTGGTATTCGCCACCTCCCCGTTCAGTACATTCGGGGTATGGGACACTTTGATGCCGCGCGCGACGCAGGCGTCCGTATCCACGGCGTCGTAGCCCACGCCATAGCCAGATACGACCTTCAGGTTGGGCAATGCAGCCATAATCTCGGGCGACACCCCGTCATGTCCATTGGTCATCACCGCCTCGACCGACGCGCCGTGCTCGGCAGCCCAGGCATTCAAGTCGGAGATTTCCGACAGCTTGTGAATGGTGAACTCAGGCGTCAGGCGCGACAACATCTCGTCTGTCGCGCCGCCGATCATCAAAAGGCTCGGATTGCTCATGCGTCCTGACCCACGGTCTGACGCTGTGTGCCAAGACCTTCGATGGTCAGTTCCATCACGTCGCCCTTCTTAAGATAAACCGGCTCCGGCTTGATCCCCATGCCAACACCCGGAGGGGTGCCAGTGGTGATCACGTCGCCCGGATGCAGGGTCATCAGACCAGACAGATGCTCAATGATCTGCGCCACGGTGAAGATCATCGTATTCGTGTTGCCGGTCTGCATGCGCTTGCCGTTGACATCCAGTGACATGGCAAGGTTCTGCACGTCACCTACTTCGTCCTTGGTCACAAGCCACGGCCCTGTTGGCCCGAAGGTGTCGCAGGATTTGCCCTTGGTCCATTGGCCGGTCAGCTGTGTCTGGAAATGCCGCTCCGACACATCATTGATGACGCAGTAGCCCGCCACATAATCCAGCGCGTCCGCCTCGGAGACGTATTTGGCCTCTTTGCCGATCACCACACCAAGCTCGACTTCCCAATCCGTATGGGTCGAGCCGCGTGGCATCATCACATCGTCATTGGGCCCCACAACGGCCGAGTTCGCCTTGAAGAACAAGATAGGATGCTCAGGGATCGCCGCGCCGGTTTCAGCCGCATGGTCCGAGTAATTCAGCCCGATGCACAAGAACTTGCCAATGCTGCCAACGCAGGCCCCAAGCCGCGGCGTGCCGTCCACTTTGGGCAAATCCTCTGGGTTCAACCCTTTCAGTTTCGCCAGCGTCGCGTCACTCAGATGGACACCGTCGATGTCCTTCACATGCGCGCTCAGATCGCGCAGCGCTCCACCCGCGTCGATCATCCCGGGCTTTTCCGCGCCCTTGTCACCGTACCTTACAAGTTTCATCTCATCTTCTCCCTAGTGGTTGTCGCGCGGCATATATTTCCGCGCAATGTCTTGGTATTTCGTGGCGCCTTCCAGCGTCATCCCTTCCGAGAACGGACGCACCATGGCACGGAAGATTTCCTGCCAAGGCGTCTGGCTGTCCGGCACCTCGATAGAGCCGTTCACAAGTTTTTCGGCCCGTGTTTTCAGTTCGGCGTCGTCCACCAGCATGTTGGCAGTGCACTTGCGCAAGTCGATCCGCACGCGATCCCCTGTAGCTACCAAAGCCAGCCCGCCGCCATCTGCCGCTTCGGGCGAGGCATTCAGGATCGAGGGGGAACCCGAGGTCCCTGACTGTCGCCCATCGCCAACACAAGGCAGCGCGTGGATGCCCTTCTTCAGCAGGTAAGAGGGCGGCCGCATGTTCACCACCTCAGCGCCGCCCGGATAGCCCTTCGGCCCCGCGCCACGCATAATCAGGACACAGTGCTCGTCAATCGCAAGACTTTCGTCGTCGATCTTTTTGTGGAAGTCCTCTGGTCCGTCGAACACTATTGCGCGGCCCTCAAAGGCCTCAGGGTCGTCGGGGTTGGACAGATAGCGCTCGCGAAACTCCGCGGAAATCACGCTGGTCTTCATGATAGCTGAATCGAACAAGTTGCCCTTCAGGTTGATGAAGCCTGCATCCTTCAACATCGGCGCGTCGATCGAATAGATCACGTCGTCATTGCCCGTCAGAACCCCGTCGCAGTTCTCGGCCATGGTCTTGCCATTGGCGGTGACCGCGTCCGGATGAGGCAACAAACCCGCCTTCAGCAACTCACCAATCACCGCAGGCACGCCCCCCGCGCGGTGGTAATCCTCGCCCAGATATTTGCCCGCCGGTTGCAGGTTCACGAGCAATGGCACCTTGTGGCCGATGCCCTGCCAGTCATCGTTTGTTAGCTCTATGCCTAAGTGTTTTGCCACCCCGTTCAAATGGATCGGCGCGTTCGTTGATCCGCCAATGGCCGAATTGATAACAATAGCGTTTTCAAAGGCTTCTCGGGTCATGATGTCAGAGGGTCTTAAGTCTTCGTGCACCATTTCCACAATGCGCTGGCCGGTGTGGTAGCTAATCTGCCCGCGTTCGCGATAGGGCGCAGGAATCGCCGCAGCACCCGGAAGTTGCATCCCCAACGCCTCCGCCAAGGAGTTCATCGTGGTCGCGGTTCCCATGGTGTTGCAATAGCCGACTGACGGGGTCGAGGACGCAACCAGATCCATGAACCCGTCATCATCAATCTCGCCCGCCGCCTGCATCTCGCGCGCTTTCCACACGATGGTGCCCGATCCGGTCCGTTCGCCCTTGAACCAGCCATTCAGCATCGGTCCGACACTCAGGGCGATCGCCGGAATGTTCACGGTCGCTGCCGCCATCAGCAAGGCTGGGGTCGTCTTGTCGCAGCCGATATTCAGAACCACGCCGTCAATCGGGTAGCCAAACAGCGTCTCCACCAAAGACAGATATGCCAGGTTCCGGTCCAGCATCGCGGTGGGCCGCTTGCCGGTTTCCTGAATTGGATGAACGGGAATTTCAATCACCGTGCCACCCGCCGCGATCACCCCGTCGCGCACTCGTTTGGTCAGCTCGATATGGTGGCGGTTGCACGGAGACAGATCAGACCCTGTCTGAGCAATCCCGATAATCGGTTTGCCCGATTGCAACTCTTCACGGGTCAGCCCGTAATTCAGATACCGCTCCAGATACAGCGCGGTCATCTCTTGGTTGTCAGGGTTGTTGAACCATTGCTGAGATCTCAGCTTTGTCTTCTCGGCCATCTTCAAATCCCGTTAAGGTTAACGCGGCCCGCCTTGGACGGTACCCCTGTTTCCATTTGGTCTAAAATACTCGAAAATCCGACGTCAGCCGGACCACCCTCCGTCGATGACATGAGGTTGGCCCGTGGTAAATCCGCTCTCGTCGCTCGCAAGATAGACCACCAGGGCCGCAATCTCGTCCGCGGTCGCAACGCGGCCCATAGGCTGGCGCTCCACAAACTGCTTCTTGGCTTCCTCGTAGCTGCCAACCTGCTCGCCCAAGGCCTTCACGCGGTCATGCCAGCTGGGGCTCTCCACAGTGCCGGGACAGATGCAGTTACATCGAATTCCTTGCTTGATGTAGTCCAGCGCCACGGATTTCGTCATCCCGATGACAGCCGCTTTGGTGGTGCCGTAGATGAACCGGTTGGGCGCGCCAATGACGCTCGAACAGGCGCTCGACATATTAACAATCGAGCCGCCGCCGCGCTCCAGCATCCCCGGAAGGGCGGCCTTCATCATCCGCCACATGGACCGCACATTCAGGTCAAAGGCGAAGTCCCAGTCCTCGTCAGTGGCGTCCAGCGCCGTGCCGTGATGCACGAAGCCCGCGCAGTTGAACAAGACGTCCGGCTGTGCCCGCGCAATCCCGTCCTTGACCGACTGCACATCGCGCACATTCAGCACGAAGGTTTCGATATTGTCGTGGTTCAAATCAGCTAGGGCGTCGGCATTAATATCGGTTGCAAATACCGTCGCGCCTTCATTTGCCATCGCCAAGGCCGACGCACGCCCGATCCCCTGCGCTGCCGCCGTGACAATTGCGCGTTTTCCAGCAAGCCGTTGATGTCCCAATTAAATTCCCCCCTGAAATGGTAATCTCTGAAGCCGCTTCTTCGGCAGACCGGAGGCTTCACCCGCCAATGCCTAGAACCAAAATTAACCCGCTTCAATGCTTTTCACGCTCAAAGGCTTGGCCTACTGTTATCGCAAACACGTAATCCAAGCTTGGACGGGGACATCAATGCCAGACCACAAAATCGCGCTGCTCGGGACGGGCCTTATGGGCGCTCACATGGCGCGCAATATCGCTAAAGTCGGCTTCCCTCTGGCCGTCTGGAACCGCTCGCGCAGCAAGGCAGAGCCTTTGGCCGCCGTCGGCGCGACAGTGCATGATACCGTGGCTGACGCTGTGGCGGGCGCAGATATTGTCATCTCCATGCTGGCCGACGGCGTTGTGGTAGGCGGGCTGGTTACAGACGCCGAAGTGACTGGCGCCATGAAGCCCGGCGCGCTGTGGATCGACATGTCTTCGGCCAAGCCGGAAGAGGCTCGCGCGCAGGCCGCGCATCTGGCGGGGCTGGGCTTTGCCCATCTCGACGCGCCCGTGTCCGGCGGCACCAAGGGGGCGGAGGCCGCGACTCTTGCCATCATGGCGGGCGGGGAGGCTGACGCCTTTGCCCATGCGACCCCCGTTCTGGAAGCCATGGGCCGTCCGGTCCATGTCGGCCCGACAGGCTCCGGCCAACTGTCCAAGCTTGCAAACCAAGCGATCGTTGCAGTGACCATCGCCGCGGTCGCCGAAGCCATGTTGCTGGTCCAGAAAGGCGGGGCCGATCCCGCCGCCGTGCGCGCGGCCCTCAAGGGCGGTTTCGCCGACAGCACCATCCTGCAACAGCATGGCGAGCGGATGACCGAAGGCAACTTCGTCCCCGGCGGGCTGTCCAAGTTCCAACTCAAGGACCTCGACAATCTGCTCAACGAATCCGGCCAGCTTGGCCTGACGCTTCCGGTGGCCGAGATGACCCGCGACCGCTTTGCTGATTTCGTCGAGAACATGGATGGCGCCGACAAGGACCATTCCGGCCTCTACCTTGAACTCTTAAAACGCAACGGGATGGACGCATGAGGGCCCTCATCCTTGGTGGCGGTGGCATGGTCGGCCAAAAGCTGGCCCGCCACATCGCGGTGCATGGGCTGGACGGCCAGCAGGTCAAGCTGACCCTGCATGACATCGCCTTCCCACCGGCCCCGATTGCAGGTGCCGAGCAGATCAATGGGTCTATCGCCGATGCAGGCACGCCAGAGGCATTGGCCAAAACGAAGCCTGACGTGATTTTCCACCTTGCGTCCATCGTGTCGGGCGAGGCAGAGGCGGATTTCGCAAAAGGCTGGGCGGTCAACATGCACCCGACTTGGGCTTTGCTCGAAGCCCTACGGGCCGAGCATGAGGCGGACCCAAGCTATCGCCCGCGCATTGTCTTCACCTCGTCCATCGCCGTGTTCGGCGGGCCGTATCCCGACAAGATCAGCGACACCTTCCTGTCCGCGCCGCAAACCAGCTATGGGGCGCAAAAGTCGATCTGCGAGACGATGATCTCCGACTTTTCGCGCAAGGGGTTTGTCGACGGCATTTCCATCCGCCTTCCCACGATCTGCGTGCGGCCCGGCAAGCCGAATGCTGCGGCATCGTCATTTTTCTCGGGCATCATTCGCGAACCGCTGAACGGGCAGGAGGCGCTTTTGCCTGTCGCCGACACGACCCGCCACTGGCACGCCAGTCCGCGTTCTGCCACTGGGTTCCTGACCCATGCCGCGACGCTCGACACCGATCGGCTGGAAGGGCGTCGCGCCTTGAATCTGCCAGGCGTCAGTTGCACCGTGGCTGAACAGATCGAAGCGCTGCGGGAACTCGCGGGCAATGATGTGGTGAAGCTGATTAAGCCAAAGCCCGATCCGGTGATCCAGAAAATCGTCGAAGGCTGGCCACGAAATTTTGAACCCGAGCGCGCGCTGGCGCTGGGCTTCAAGGCCGAAAGCAGCTTCAAGGAAATCATTCAGGTCTATCTGGACGATGACTTGAACCGCCCCACCTGACCCGTCGCGCCTAATCGGTCCTAGCGGTCCGAAATCATGTTGCGGGCAAGGTGGTCGTGGATGTGCTGTCGGCACAGCGCTTCATCGCGCGCCAGTGCGGCTTCCAGTATCGATTGGTGCTCTTCGATGTTGTCTGGGTAGTAGCCGTAATTGGTGACCCGCGACACCAGCTGCTGGCGGAATTGGTCGTAGATTGTCTTGTAGGTTTCCCGGAGCAGGGGGGAGTTGCACGCCGAAATCAGCGTGTCGTGAAATTCCCATTCGGCGTTGGACCAGAGAGGCAGCAACCGCTCGACGGTGCCGGTCCGTCGGACTTCTGACTCGATATGACTAAGTTTGTGATGCGCGGCGGACAGACGCGCTTCCCACTCGATATCGCCATGTTTGATCGACAGGCTGACGCCTTCCTGTTCCAAGAGGATTCGGAACTGGGTCAGGTCATGCTGCCGTTCGCGCGAGGTGCTGCGCGCGCGAAAGCCTCGCTGTTCCTCGAAAGAAACCAAGCCGACGGTGGATAGGCGAAACAGCACTTCTCGAATCGTATTTGCCGAACAGCCATAGGTCTGGCGCAGGTCCTCGGGCTTCAGCTTTTCGCCATGATCGAACTGCGCAGTGACCAGTTTCCTGTGAAGATCGGCATAGATTTCAGGCGTTTCCATCTTCGAGGCGGTCACGGCATTCGACATTGATCGGTTCCTCTTGGTGGGCTGGTCCGGTGCGATTTAGCTAGGGCAAGCGCGATAGGCGCGATTTGAGCTGTCGGATTAGCTACCACGCAAAATTTTGAGATTGCAAAGGAATTTCAAAATTATGAAAAAAATAGATTATTTGTTGGCAGCTTTAGATTCGGTTGCTAGGCTCTTCGGACGCACGGTCAGTTCGACGGGCAACCGCATCTGGCGCAAAACGCGAAAACGATAAAAATTCGTCTGGGAGGACACCATGAAGTTTCTGAAATCCGCCGCGGGCTCTGCCGCGGCTGTCGCATTGTTGACAACTGGCGCGATGGCTCAAACCACCAATCTGCGCATCCAAACGCACTACGCGCCTGAATCAATCTCCGGCAAGCTGGCAACAGAGTATGTGGAAAACATTCAAGCAATGTCCGGCGGCGAAATCTCCGTAGAGATGTTCTACGCGTCATCCGTTGTGAAATCGGTTGAAACCTTCGACGCGGCCGCATCCGGCATTCTGGATTGCGACATGACTGGCGGCGGCTACCAGACTGGTAAGAACCCTGCGTTCCAATTCGTGGGCGACATCATGGGCGGCTACGACACGCCGTACCAGCAGCTGTCTTGGTTGTATTATGGCGGCGGTCTGGAAGCCGCGGCCCAGCTCTACAACAAGTATGACATGGAGCTGATTGGCTGGTGGGTTTACGGTCAGGAGAGCTTTGCGTCGACCAAGCCAATCGCCAAGGTTGCGGACTTCAAGAACTGGAAGTTCCGTTCGCCTCCCGGCATGGAAACTAAGATCTTCGAAAAGCTGGGTGCATCGCCGATCGTGATGGACTTCACCGAGATCTTTACCGCGCTGGAAACCGGCATCATTGACGGTGCTGACGCCTCCGGTTTGGCAAACAACAAGTCGATGGGCCTGTATGACATCGCCAAATATGCCAACTTCCCTGGCTTCCACTCGATGCCGTCGGATCACCTCGCATGTAACAAAGCAGTGTTCGACGCAATGCCAGAAGCTCATCAGCGGATCATGAAAGTTGCAATGGAGTCGCTGGCTCTGCGCACCGCGCTGACCTTCGAAAAGCTGAACGCAGAATCCGCAGCCGAGCTTCGTGCCAATGGCGTGACCCTGTCGCGTTGGGGTGATGAAGACATGGCTGAGTTCCGTGCAGCGGCACAAGCAACATGGCCTGAGTTCGCAACCACACCTGAAGCCAAGGCTCTGGTTGAAAGCCACTTGGGTTATCTGACCCAACTGGGCCTCGTGTCCAAGTAAGACCAAAACCTTGGGGGAGGTCGCGCCTGCCGCGGCCTCCCTCACATTTTGGTCTGACGTTTGATCATTACAATCAAAGTCTCCAATCCGCGCCATCCAGACGGCGTGGCAAGGAGGTAGGTTTCAAAGACCGATAAGGGGGGCAGATGAGCAACGCGACAGAACACCCGAAATCCGGCAGCATGATCGAGTGGGTCATGCCATTGGCGTTTATTGCCGCGGCAGCTTGGCTGACATGGCACATGCCCGTCTTCATCCTTGATTTCGGCGGCCCGAACGACCAGCTTTCCGCGCTCTATGCCTCGCTTGATCTGACGCCCAACATGCATACGCCGTTGTCGCCAAATGCCGACATCGTCGATTGGGTCGCGCTGATCGCGGTGCCGATTCTGTTTGTCTTCGGGGTGCGCACGGTGCGGCTCGCGCCGATGGAGTTTCAAAGCTGGCGCGCCGCCGACCGCTCCTCGGTGTTCATTGGTCGGGTGACCATGATGCTGGTGGTCTTGCTCACCTCGGTGATGATGTTCGAGGTGGTGCTGCGCTACGTGTTCGAAGCGCCGACGCTTTGGGCAAACGAGTTATCGCTTTGGCTGGCGGGCTTCGTGTTCTTGTGCGCAGGTCTTTATGCAATGCAGCAGCGCAGCCACATCCGGATATTCCTGCTGTACGATCTGATGCCGCGCTTCGTGCAACGGGTCTGCGACGTCGTGTCGACCGCTTTGATCGTCACGTTCGCCTTCTTCTTGGTCTATGGCGGTTACGGCGAGGCGTTCACCAAGTTTATGCGGTGGGAGACTTTCGGCACTGCCTTTGACCCGCCCATCCCCGCGACATTGAAACCGACGGTTTTGATCGTGGTGTCGCTGGTTGCCGTGCAAGCAATCGTCAATCTGATCTCGGACTGGAACGCAGAGCCGGTCATGCACTCTGCGGCCGACGACATCGACCAAGACGAAATTGAGCGGCTGAAAAAGGCCGTTGGCGTCGAGGGCGTTGGCGACATGGACGTCACCCGTGGCTCAATTCAATCGGGCGCGGCCCAAACGAAGGCAGGGCAAGACTAATGGATATCGGAACAATCTCTATGGTGTTGCTGCTGGGTCTGATGGTCCTGCTGGCCATCGGTATGCCGCTTGGCTTTGCCTCTGCCATCCTCGCCGTGCTGGTGCTGGTGATGAAATTCGAGCCGACGCTGCTGTCCAACCCCTTCACCTTCGGCGACGGGATTCTGACCGGAAGGCCGGGGTCTGGGCCACTCAACATTCTGGCGCAGAAGATATACGGGCTCTTAACGGACTATGTGCTCATATCCATCCCGCTGTTTATCTTCATGGCGGCGCTGCTTGAACGCTCCGGCATTGCGAAGGATATGTATTCCTCGCTCAATGTCTGGTTGAACCGCACCCGGGGCGGCATCGCCATCGTGACCTCGATCATGGCCGTTATTATGGCCGCGATGTCCGGTATCATCGGCGGTGAAGTTGTGCTGTTGGGCCTGATCGCGCTGCCGCAAATGCTGCGCTTGGGCTATAACCAGAACCTCGCCATCGGCACGATCTGTGCCTCTGGCTGTCTGGGCACCATGATCCCGCCTTCGATCGTGCTCATCATCTACGGTCTGATCACCGAGACGTCGATCAAAGCGCTGTTCACCGCGTCCTTCTTGCCGGGCTTCATGCTGGCGTCTTTCATCATCATCTATATCATTGTTCGCACGCAGCTGAACCCGGACGACGCGCCTCTGCCAGAACCCGACGAGGGCGAGCCGCAAGGCGTTGAAAAGCTCATGCTGTTCCTCGCGTTCCTGTCGCGGCTGGTGTCGGGCTTTGCGACCTTCTTTTTCCTGCGGGTTCTGTTTTTCGAGTTCTCTGGCCAAAACGCTTCGAACACTGGCGCCGATATCCGCTTCGGGACGATGGACTATGCCCCGTGGTTCGGCGGCGCCGTGGTCGTGACGCTGCTGTTGAGCTACTTCGTTTTCGGTCGCGAGCGGTCGCGCTTGGGCTGGCAGATGGGCAAGGGGCTGGTGCCACCGATCATCATCATCGGCGTGGTGCTTGGCTCCATCTACATGGGCATCACCGGCATCACCGAGGCTGCTGGAATGGGGGCCGTTGCGGTTCTGGTCATGTCCGCCTTCCGTGGTGAGGCATCGTTTGATCTGGTCTGGGACTCGCTGATGCGGACGCTGAAATCCACCGGCACAATTATCTGGGTCACCATCGGTGCTGCGGCGCTCGCCGGGGCCTACACCATCGCGGGCGGCCCTGTCTTCGTGGCGGATCTCGTGGTCGGCTCTGACCTTCCTAGCATGGGGATCATCTTGCTGATGATGCTGATCCTGCTGTTCATGGGCGCCTTCATGGATTGGGTCGGCATCGTGCTGCTGATCATCCCGGTGTTCCTGCCCATCGTGCAGCGCCTGCCGATCGAGGATATCGGTCTGCTGGGCGATTTGAACCCGCGCCATGTAGCGATCTGGTTCGGCGTTGTGTTCTGTATGAACATGCAGGTCAGCTTCTTGTCACCGCCCTTTGGTCCCGCCGCGTTCTATCTGAAATCGGTGGCACCGGCGCATATTTCGCTGACAGACATTTTCAAAGGCTTCCTGCCCTTCATTGGCATCCAGTTGGTGGCGCTGTCTGTGCTGCTGATCTACCCGCCTATCGTTTCGATCTTGCTGCCATAGGAGGGCACGATGCTCAGCGCAGACCAGATCGCCGCGTTCAACAGGGACGGTTATCTGGTCGTCCCTGACGTTGTGCCGCAAGAGACGCTTGATCGGGTGCGCGCCGAATATGCAGCGCTTTTGGATGCGCTCTATGCATCATGGAATTTGCTAGAGGCGGCAAGCTTCGAGCAAAAGCTCATCACCGCCTATCGCGCGGGCCATGACTGGTTTCAACCGATGGACATCTCGCTGCCGGGGGACCGCATAGCGGCAGACACGCCCATGCATTTTGGCCCTGCTGTGTTCGAAATGGCCACGCATCCCCGCCTGCTGGACTTGGTCGAGGATTTGATCGGGCCGGAGATTACCTCCAACCCGATCCAGCATGTGCGCATCAAACCACCCGCGACTGATCTCAAGTCAGACGAGGTGCGCGCGCATATCACCTCTACCGACTGGCATCAGGATCGCGCCGTCGGGCTGGAGGAGGCGGATGAAACCGACATGATCACCGTCTGGCTCGCCGTCACAGATGCCACCATTGAGAACGGCTGCCTGAAAGTGCAGCCCTTCAACGGCCCGCAAGACATCCTGCCCCATTGCCCGAAAAAGCAAACTGCCATCGCCGACGCGTTCATCGACGAGGAGGGCGCGGTGCCCTTGCCGGTCAAATCCGGCGGCGCCGTGCTGTTTCACCCGCTCGTCCCCCACGCCTCTTTGCCGAATGTATCGCAAGGCATCCGTTGGTCGTTCGATCTGCGGTTTAACAAGACTGGCCAGCCCACAGGCCGCAGCCATTTCCCCGATTTCGTCGCCCGCTCGAGGGCACATCCCGAAACCGAGTTGCATGACTGGCAAGCATGGCGCAGCATGTGGGAAGACGCCCGCGCACGCCTCGCCGCGTCACCGCATATCGACATTCACCGCTGGACCTCTGACGCGCCATATTGCGCTTAGGTCGCTCTTTTCAACGCAACCGGATCTTGAACCATGGCAGAGAAAATCGTTTCACAAAGTGGCGGGTGCCTGTGCGGTGCAGTTCGCTTTGCGGTCAGCGCCGAGCCGTTTTTCGTCGTGATCTGCGCGTGCAGGTTTTGTCAGCGCGTGACAGGCTCGGACTACAACGTCGAAAGCCTGTTTCGGGTTCAGGACATCACGCTTTCCGGCGAAGACACCCGTGTCCACTCACACACGTCCGAAGGAAGTGGTCACCCGGTCGACGTGCATTTCTGCCCGACCTGCGGAACCTCCATTTATATGAAACCCCATCGTTTTTCCGATTGTGTCGGCGTATTGTCAGGAACGTTCGACGATCCGTCATGGTTTCAGCGCGACGCCACGAACACCGAATACTTCTTCACCAAGGAAGCCCCACGCGGAATGGTCATTCCAAAAGGCTTTAATACCTATCCTGGACACGCCAAGGCGCTGGACGGAAGCGACAATACCCCAGTCCGTCAGGAATAGACGCGACTCTTTAAAAGGCTGCATACTCGATGAAAGACACCATTCGCCTTGACGCAGACGACAATGTCGTCACCGCCACCCGTGCCTTGGAGGCAGGATCGACAGTAGAGGACGTGACCACCACGGGCCTGATCCCGTCGGGTCACAAAATCGCCACCCGCGCGATTGCGAAAGGCGAACAGATCCGCAAATACGCGCAGATGATCGGGGTGGCCTCGACCGATATCGCGGCAGGCGATCATGTTCACACCCACAATTGCGACTTCGTGCCAACCGCGCAGAACTACGAGTTCGGCACCGACATGCGCCCTGTCACGCCCGCGACGGGCGACACCTTCATGGGCTACCGCCGCGACAACGGCTCCGTCGGGACGCGCAACTATATCGCCATCGTGACTTCGGTGAATTGCTCGGCCACCGCCGCGCGGCGCATCTCTGATTACTTCACGCCCGAGCGCTTGAAAGACTACCCCAATGTCGACGGCGTCTGCGCCTTCGTCCACGGCACCGGCTGCGGCATGGCAGGCGACGGCGACGGGTTCGAGGCTTTGCAGCGTGTCATGTGGGGCTACGCCCGCCACCCCAACCACGCAGGGGTTTTGATGGTCGGCTTGGGCTGCGAGATGAACCAGATCGACTGGCTGCTGGAGGCCTATGGCCTGAAGCAGGACGACACTTTTCAGGTGATGAACATTCAAGGTGTGGCGGGCCTGCAAAAGACCATTGATCTGGGCATCAAGAAGGTCGAGGCTATGCTGCCGATTGCCAATTTGGCGACCCGCACGGAATGCCCTGTGTCGGAATTGAAGGTCGCCCTGCAATGCGGCGGCTCCGATGCGTGGTCCGGCGTCACAGCAAACCCCGCGCTTGGCTACGCGTGTGACTTGCTCGCGGCCCAAGGCGGCACGGGCGTTCTGGCTGAAACCCCTGAAATCTACGGCGCCGAGCATTTGCTGACCCGTCGCGCGGTCTCGCCTCAGGTGGGCGAGCGTCTGATCGGCCTGATCGACTGGTGGAAGGATTACACCGAACGCAATCGCGGCTCGATGGACAACAACCCGAGCCCCGGCAACAAGAAGGGCGGGCTGACGACGATCCTTGAGAAGTCGTTGGGGGCAGCGGCCAAGGGGGGCACCTCGCCGCTGACCGGCGTCTATAAATACGCCGAACCCGTGACTGCGAAAGGATTCACCTTCATGGACAGCCCCGGCTATGACCCAGCCAGCGTCACGGGCCAAATCGCAGGCGGGTGTCAGGTGGTGGTGTTCACCACGGGGCGCGGCTCTGCCTTCGGGTCCAAGCCCGCGCCGACAATCAAAGTGTCCACCAATACCGAGATGTACAAGCGCATGACGGACGACATGGACGTCAACGCCGGCGACATGCTCACTGCTGGCGTGACGCTGGAGGAGAAAGGCCGCGAGATATACGATCTGATCCTCGCCGTGGCCTCTGGCGCCGTGTCCAAATCCGAAGGGCAGGGCTTGGGCGATTATGAATTCGTACCCTGGCAAATCGGCGCGGTCATGTAATGAGGCTTGTGGTTGCGGGCATTGGGTTGATCGGCGCGCGGCATTTGCAGCACGCTTTGGAGATGCCGCAAATCGATGTAGTCGGAGTCATTGACCCGCAGTTGACGCAAAGCCATGTGCCGCATTTTTCCAGTTTCGAGGCGGTGGATGTCGAAGCCGATGGGGTCGTGATCGCGACGCCCTCCCATTTGCATGCGGACCATGCCGAGGCGGCTGCCGCGCGCGGCTGGCACATGCTGATCGAAAAGCCGGTCGCCCATTCGCTGAAGGCCGCAGACCGGATCATTGCAGCGGCTGAACGGGCGGGGGTGAAAACCCTTGTGGGTCATCACAGACGCCACCATGCGGCCGTCCAGAAACTGAAGTCGATGCTGGATCAGGGCGCGATTGGCAAACCTGTGCTGGCCTCGATGATCTGGGCCATGAAGAAGCCCGATCTTTATTTCGACGTGCCTTGGCGGGCAGGGCCGGATGGCTCTCCGGTGATGCTAAATCTGGTGCATGAGGTCGATCTGCTGCGCTTCCTGTTTGGCGAGGTGGTATCGGTTCAGGGCACAGGCTCTAACGCCATCCGCGGTGCCGCGCGGGTCGAAAGCGGTGCGGCGTTGTTGACGTTTGAGGACGGGGTCGCCGCGAGCATCGGCTTCGCTGATACCTCAGCCAGCCCGTATGGCTTCGAGGCGGGCACCGGAGAGAACCCCAATATCGCGACCACGAGCGAAGACTACCTGCGCATCTGCGGCACCGATGGCGCGATCGGGTTTCCGTCCTTGACCGTCTGGTCTGGCGCAGCGGATTGGTCGGAAAAACCTGTCCGGACCAAGACCGAAAGACCCGTTAACGTACCGCTTGTGGCGCAATTGGCGCATTTCGCGGAGCTATGTGCAGGCACGACCGAACCAGTGGTTTCGGCGGTGGAAGGGCGCAAGACTTTGGAGACGACTTTGGCCATCGAGGTTGCTGTATCGCCAAAATGTAAAGGGTAGGGAGACTCGGATGGCTGACCTCGCCTGCGGCCTCGGCCCACCCACCCGCGCCAACCCTGTGAAGAGAAATGAAAGGAAGGCACATGAGTTTTGAGACGCTGACGCCAAGCCAGAAAGATTTCTACGACGCACAGGGATATCTTGTGCTGGAACAACGTATTCCCGACGATGTGTTGGATCGTTTGCGCGCCGAAATTGCCAAATACCAGGAGCAGGCCAAGCACCTGTCCGAGAGCACCGACGAAATCGACCTTGAAGACAGCCACACGCCCGACGATCCGCGCGTGCGACGCATCAAGCTCCCGCACACCCATAACAAGGTGATGCGCAACCTGATGTTTTCCGACCTGATCCTCGCCCCCGCCCGCGACCTCATCGGGCCGGATTTGCGGCTGCACACCAGCAAGTTGAACATGAAATCTGCGGGCTACGGCGCTGCGGTTGAATGGCATCAGGATTTTGCCTTTTATCCGCACACCAATGACGACGTGCTGGCGATTGCCGTGATCCTTGACGACATGGAAAGCGAGAACGGGCCGCTCATGGTTTTTCCCGGCTCTCACAAGCACCCGATTTACGATCATCACGTGGACGGGGTATTTGCCGGCGCGATGGATCTGGAGGCCTGCGGCTTCGACATGAAAGACGCGGTGGAGTTGAAAGGGCCTGCGGGGTCGGTTTCGATCCATCACGGGCGGATTGTGCATGGCTCCGCGCTAAACCGGTCCGACCGCGACCGCCGTTTGCTGTTCTACGAGATGATGGCGGCCGATGCGTTTCCAATTATGGGCTCGCTCACCCGCTGGTCGGACATCAAGGATTACAATGACCGGATGCTGTGCGGCGACCCGACACTGGAGCCGCGAGTGCAAAGCATCGGCGCCCGCATTCCGGCACCACTGCCGACGGACAACTTCACCATCTACGAGATTCAGAAACGTCTGCAGGCCAGATCCTTTGAGGTGGCCAAGTGAGCATTGCCGTCATCGGTCGGGGATTATGGGGCGCAGCAGCGGCGCGGCATCTGGCAATGGCTGGGCACGATGTGACGCTCATCGGCCCGCCAGAGCCGCGCGACAAACGCACCCATCAAGGCGTTTTCGGCTCCCATTATGATGAAGGACGGATCACACGCAAAAATGCGCTGGATGCCTATTGGGTCGGCGTCTCAACGGCAGCTATTGGCCGCTATGCAGAGATTGAGCGTCAAAGCGGCATCACGTTCTACACCGAGACAGGCGCGGTGATGGCTGGCGGCGGGGAGTTCATGGCCCGCGTCGATGTGGGGCGCGAGACATACAACGTGCCTTGCGACAGGCTCGACCATCAGGGGCTGGTGGAGCGGTTCCCGTTTTTTCGCTTCCCAAGCCATTTCATCGGTTACCACGAGGCGACAAGGGCAGGGCATGTCAGTCCGCGCAAGCTGGTCGCGGCGCAAACCAAGGCGGCGCAATCCTTCGGGGCGACATTGCTGGAGGAGACCGTGACGGCTCTGGACGAGCGCGAAGGCACCGTCGACATTGTCACAGACCAAGGCCGCCACCGGTTTGACCACGTGCTGGTCGCAGCGGGGTATAACACCGATGCCGTTTTGGGACGCGCGCCTGAACTGGAGGTCTACGCCCGCACCGTCGCCTTCTTCGAGGTCAGTGAGTCCGAGGCCGCGCGGTTGAGCGCCATGCCAACGCTGGTCTATGACACGCCGGAGGATCCCTATCTGTTGCCTCCGATCCGGTATCCCGATGGCAAGCTTTACATCAAGCTGGGGGGCGACCCGGAGGATGTGCCATTGGTCGGCGCATCCGCGATCCGCGAGTGGTTTCAGTCGGGTGGCAACCCTCGGGTGCGCGACCATCTGGATGCGATGTTGCGGGATTTGATGCCGGATCTGGCTATTAAATCCGTGAGCATGGATGCCTGCGTTACCTCTTGGACAAAGGACCGACTGCCGGAGATTGCTCGACTGTCGGACCGGATTGTGGTCTGCACGGGCGGGAACGGTGCAGGCGCGAAATGCAGCGATGAAATTGGCCGCCTGGGCGCGGTATTGTTAACGAATAAAACTGGAGTGAACGAATGAGCAAAATCGGATTTATCGGCCTTGGCCTGATGGGCGGCGCAATGGTGGGGCGGTTGCAGGACAAGGGCCACGACTTGGTCGTCTTGGGCAATCGAGACCGGACTTATCTGGATCAGGCTGTTGCACGCGGCGCACGTGAAGCTACGACCGCGCGCGAGGTGGCAGAGGGGAGTGATATCGTGATGCTCTGCATGGGGACCTCCGATCAGGTCGAGGGCCGGATGCGCGGCGCAGATGGTGTGACTTCCGGTTTGCAAGCGGGGGCGGTCGTGATCGATTTCGGCACGTCTCTGCCAGCCTCGACCAAAGTCTTGGGCAATGAGGTCGCGGCGGCAGGTGGCACCTATCTGGATGCACCGCTGGGACGCACGCCATCACATGCCAAAGACGGGCTGCTGAACATCATGTGCTCCGGCGACAAGGCAGCCTTCGACAAGGTGAAGCCTGTGTTGGACGACCTTGGCGAGAACGTTTTCCATCTTGGCGCACTTGGCTCTGGCCACACGATCAAGCTGATCAACAACTTCTTCGGCATGACCGTTGCTAATGCTATGGCCGAGGCTTTCGCCATGGCTGACGTGCAAGGTGTCGACCGCAAAGCCCTCTATGACGTGATGAGCGCTGGGCCACTGCATTCCGGCATGATGGATTTTGTGAAAGGCTACGGCGTCGATGGCGACGCAACCCAGCTGGCATTCGCAATCAAGAACGCCGCCAAGGATGTGGGCTACTACGCAACGATGGCCCAAGACGCAGGGGTGGAATCGATCATGTCGAAAAGCACACTTCAGGCGCTGGATACCGCGCGCGACGAAGGCCGCGGTGACGATATGGTGTCGCAAATGGTGGACTTTTACGCCTCCAAGCTGAAGTCCTAAAACATGAGCCGCGTCGCTGTTCCTGCGCTTGAGGATCGGGCAAGTCTTGGCATCGCGATGATGCTGGTGGCGTGGCTGTTTTTTTCGATGATCGACACGTCGGTGAAGTGGTTGGTGCTGGCCGGACTGCCCGCGCTGCAGCTCGCGTTCATGCGCTACGTGGGTCATTTCGTGATCTCCACATGGCTGGTGGCGCGCGGCGGCATGGATGTGGAACGCTTCAAGACCGACCGCCTCGGGCTGGTGTTGCTGCGGGCCTATCTGCTGACCTCGTCCACGGCGCTGAACTTCGTGGCGCTGATCTATTTGCCGCTGACCGTCACCGCGTCGATCATGTTCACGTCGCCCATACTTGTGTGCCTGCTGGGGTGGCCTTTGCTGGGCGAACGCGCGGGGCCGTGGCGCATTTTCGGCATCCTTTTGGGCTTTGTCGGCGTGTTGGTGGTGATGCGGCCTTTCGGGGCGGAGTTCCACTGGGCCATGTTGCTGTCGTTCCATAACGCGCTGGCAATGGCGCTCTATTCGATCCTGACGCGCAAGCTTTCGGGCGTGGTCTCGACCGAGATCATGCAGTTCTACATGGGTCTGTTTGGCACCGTGGTGCTGCTGCCCACGGCGATCTACACGTGGTCCAACCCCACAACGGTGCTGGACTGGGTGTTGCTGGCCCTGCTGGGCTTCTTCGGCTGGGCGGGCCATGAGCTTTTGACCCGCGCCCACCGCTTTGCCACGGCAAACACGCTCATGCCCTATGCCTATTTCTTCCTGCTGTTCCTCTCGATCTCCAGCTACGTGATCTGGGGCCACATTCCCGACGCGGCGACGCTTATCGGTGCGGCTATAATCATCGGCTCCGGGCTGCTGATCTGGGTGCGCACGCGCAAGCGCGCAGTGTTGCGCACGCCGCCCGGGGTCTAGCAACGCACGGCGGTTTAACGTGCCCTCAATATGGAAGGCATAGAACCTCTCTCGACGTCACCAAGTGGTTTAACAGGATCCCGCCAGCCGGCCGCGACCAGCATGGGCAGCAGGGCACCCGACATAATCGCGCGATACATATCCGGCTGAGGCGAAAGCCCAGGCCAGACGGGATGCGGGGGTAAAACCCTGTCCGGCAGCAATCACGCTTCGGCGGCGCCGCCACCCTTACCGCCCCCAGATAGAGCATTTTTGCCCACCTTCGATGGTTTCATACCAGCTTGGAGGCTTGTGGCGTTGACCCTCTGCGTAGTTTGACGCACTTTCGCCCCGACTGGGAGGATCATATGAAAAATGCCGTATTAATCGGGGTCGGCATGGTGGCCGATACCCATCGCTTGGCGCTGGAGGCATCGTCACATGCCCGCCTTGCTGCTGTTTGCGCCCGCAGGCCGGAACGCGCTGAGGACTATGCCGGAAAGCACGGGTTGCGTGCGCTGACATTGGCCGAGGCCTGCGCCGACCCCGACATTGATTTCGCCATCATCGCCACGCCTCCGAGTGTCCGTGTGGATATCGTCGGGGCGCTGGTGCAGGCACGTAAGCCGATCCTGTTGGAAAAACCTATCGAGCGCAGCCTCGCCGCCGCCACCTCAATCGTGGAGCGCTGCGAGGCCGCCAAGTTGCCGCTTGGCATGGTTTTCCAGCACCGGATGCGCAGGGCGTCGCAAAAGCTGACGCAGCTCATGGCAGAGGGCGCTTTTGGCCCGCTTGCACTGGCCCAGATCGACGTGCCTTGGTGGCGCAGTCAAGAGTATTACAACGAGCCGGGGCGCGGCACGATTGCCCAAGACGGTGGCGGCGTGCTGATGACGCAAGCCATCCACACGCTTGATCTGGCACTATCGCTGACCGGCCCAGTCGCGCAGGTGCAGGCCATGGCGCGCACGAGCAAGATGCACAGGATGGAAGCCGAGGATGTGGTCGCGGCTGGCCTTGATTTCGTGAACGGGGCGACCGGCACACTGACTGCCACCACTGCCAACTTCCCCGGTAGGGCGGAGAGTATCACGCTGCACTGTGCCGACGCGTCCGCGCGGTTGGAGCGCACGGAACTGCACATTCACTGGCGGGACGGGCGCACGGAAACCTTCGGAGAGGGAGGCGACGCTGGCGGCGCTGGTGCGGATCCGATGGCGTTCACCCATACTTGGCACCAACGCGTGATCGAGGATTTTGTGGCCTCTCTGGAAGAAGGTCGCCCGCCGCTTGTCACAGGGCGCGCAGCGCTCAAAACACACGCTTTGATCGAAGGTCTTATGGAATCCTCGCTGGAAGGAAAACGGATGAAAATCCGAAATGTCTAAGCTTAAGGTCGCCGTTCTTGGCATTGATCATCGCCACGCCTTTGGGATGCTCGGCAACATGTTGGACCTGAGGGCAGAATGCGTCGGCTGGTGGACAGATGGCGCGCCGGAACCGCTGGACGGTTTCGTAAAACGCTTTCCCGACGCGACCCGCATGCCGACCGTCGACGCGGTTCTGGAAGCCGAACCCGACCTTGTTATCATTGCGTCCATCCCCTGCGACCGCGCCGCCCTCGCGATCCGGGCTATGGAAGCGGGTATTGATGTGATGACCGACAAACCGGGCTGCACGACGCTGGCGCAACTCGACGCGATCAAGGACTGCGTGGCCCGCACCGGTCGCATCTGGTCCGTCGATTTTTCCGAACGGTTCGAGGTGCCCTGCGTCACCCGCGCGGCAGAGTTGGTGCAAGCCGGCGCGATCGGTCGCGTTGTGCAAACGGTGGGGCTTGGCCCGCACCGCCTGAACCGTGCAACTCGGCCTGACTGGTTCTTTGATCCCGCCCGCAACGGCGGTATCCTGACCGATATCGCGTCCCATCAGATCGACCAGTTCTTGTATTTCACCGGTGCAACAGATGCGGAGGTCACACTTGCCAATGCCACCTCCATTGGCGGGGATTTTCAGGACTTTGGCGAGATTGCTTTGCGCGCGCCAGAAGGCCACGGCTATATCCGCGTGGACTGGTTTACCCCTGACGCCTTGCCCACATGGGGCGACGGGCGGCTGACCATTCTGGGCACCGAAGGCACGATCGAGCTGCGCAAATACGTAGATGTGGGCGGCGCGCAGGGCACGGATCATCTGTTGCTCACCAATGGCACGCGCTGCGAAAAAATCGATGCGAGTGATGCGGGTCTTCCCTATTTTTCCCGCCTGGTGGCCGACATTCGCGACCGCTCTGAAACTGCAATGCCACAAGCCCACGCCTTCAAAGTCATGGAACTAGCGTTGCGCGCGCAACAGATGGCCGATGCGTAAGGTCGCGATCATCGGGGCCGGGATCGGTCGTGAGCATCTGAGCGCCTACCGTGCCTTGCCGGAGCATTTCGAGGTAGCGGTAATCTGCGATCTGGACCGCACGCGGGCCGAGGACATCGCAGGCGGCATTCCGGTGGAGACCGATCTTGCGGCTGTGTTGGCCTCCGACGTGGATATCATCGACGTCTGCCTGCCGCCGCATCTGCATGTTTCGACCGCCATTGCGGCGATGGAGGCTGGCAAAGAGGTTATTTGCGAAAAGCCGCTTGCGACCTCGCTGAGCGATATGGACCGGCTAGAGGCGGTTGCCGCACAAACAGGGCGCAGCGTTTTCCCCGTGTTCCAATACCGTTTCGGCGTGGGCGTGGCACAGGTTTTGCACCTGATCCGCAGCGGGCTGGCAGGTCAGGCCTTCGCGGCGTCGGTCGAAACCCATTGGCGGCGCGACGCGGATTACTATGCCGCGCCATGGCGCGGAACTTGGGCGGGCGAGCAGGGCGGCGTGATCTTGGGCCATGCGATCCATGCGCATGATCTGATCTGTCTGCTGCTTGGGCCCGTGGCCCAAGTTAGCGCGCAATTGGCCACGCGCGTAAATGACATCGAAACCGAGGATTGCGCGGCGATCACCTTCACCATGAAAAGCGGGGCTTTGGTCACATCATCAGCCACGCTGGGGGCCGCGGGCGACACATCGCGCATCCGGCTGATGTTCGAAGGGTTCACCGCTGAAAGTGGTGTGTCGCCTTACGCCCCTGCCGCAGCTGCGTGGACGATCACCCCGCGCGCCAAATCTGCCGATGAGATCAACGCGGCCCTTGCCGAAGTGACCGCGCCGCCTTTGGGGTTTCAGGGGTTTCTGCAGGCCATCGCAACAGGTGTCGATACGGTCACGATGTCCCAAGGTCGCGCATCGGTGGAGTTGGTGACGGCACTTTATGCCTCGGCGCGCGACGGGGCGCCGCAACGTCTGCCTCTGCCTCGCACCCATGGGCTGTATGAAGGCTGGCAGCCATAAGGCTGGCAATGTGCAAGACCCCACTCTTGCGAAGCGATTTTCGGATAGCCGCTTGACCCTGTTCTCTGTGTCGCTTACTTAAATCTGGCTCAAGCGGGCGTTGTGTAATGGTAAGACCTTAGCCTTCCAAGCTAATGACGCGGGTTCGATTCCCGCCGCCCGCTCCAAACTCCCTCTGACATCATGGCCCTTCTAGCGCCCAAAGCCCATCTGGCGAAAATCGCGCTGGTGGTTACGCCCGCGCTGTTGTTAATCTGGTCCCAGCCGTGGGGCCAACGGACAGCGAGGCGCGGCACGAAATGACAAAATGTGGATGCGATGAAAACCCTTGTTCTTGAACAAAAGAACGAGCCGCCCCTGCGCGAACTCCCCGAGATTTCGCATGTGGAGGAGGGGCCGGCCCTCCGCAAGAGGGGCGGACATTTGTCGGGCGCACCACGCGCAAAGGATTTGGTGATATGACGTCTCCCCCCGCCGCAGTGGTGTTCGACCTGGACGGCTGCCTTGTCGATAGCGAGCCGCTGGTCATCGCGGCCATCGTAGAGGAATTGCAGGTCGAAAACCTGAACCGTCTGACATTTAACGACATCCGTGCGGGGTTCTTGGGCATGGCAATGCCGGTAATCTGGGATAGTGCGGCGCAGGGCACGGGACGCGCGATGCCCGACGATTTTGTCACCCGCGTCGAGGCCCGCTTGTTCACGACTTTTCCTGCACAGTTGGGCTGCATCGACGGGGTGCCGCAGATGCTGGCAAAACTGTCTGATAATGGTGTCGCCGTTGCCATCGCCACGGGTGGCTCGCTGCGCCGGATGGGCGAAGCGCTGCGCGTCTGCGATTTGGCGGACACGTTCAAGGATGTGGGCTTTAGCGCCGATCAAGTGGCGCGCGGCAAGCCTGCTCCGGACCTGTTCGAGTTTGCCGCGCGTAACCTCGGCGTGGACCCGAAAGACTGTGTTGTGATGGAAGACTCGCCACATGGCGTTGAGGGGGCTGTCGCCGCAGGAATGCGGGTGGTGGGCTTTGTCGGCGGATCACATCTGCACGGGATGCGCGACACTCATGCGCAATTGTTGGCCTCTAAAGGCGCGGCAGACGTCCTGACTGATATCGAAAGCGTTACGGCTGCGTTGCTGGCGCATGGGTGAAGGCGGCGCACCTCTGACTTGAAACCTGTCGGGTTTGCAGCGACCGTGCGCGCGGCAGGTTACACTCCCTGATTGGCTGCGGCCAAGGCACAGGATTTGGAAGGCGATGATATGACGTTTCTTGGAATTGATCTTGGAACTTCGGGACTGCGCGCGTTGCTGGTCGACGCGCACGGGCGTCCCATCGGCGCGACCGAGCGCCACTACGACGTGTCCCACCCGCATTCGGGCTGGTCAGAACAAGATCCCGCCGACTGGGTGGCCGCGTTGGACGGCGCGGTGGCGGACATGCGCGCGGCACATCCGGAATTTGCTGAGCTCAGGGGCATCGGCGTGGCGGGTCACATGCATGGCGCGATCCTTCTGGATGATACGGGACAGGTGCTGCGCCCGTGCATTTTGTGGAACGACACGCGCTCTGCCGCTGAGGCCGCGCACCTCGACGCGGCTGACAAGGTGCGCAGCCTGTCGGGCAACATCGTCTTCCCCGGCTTCACCGCGCCAAAGCTGGAATGGGTCCGCACCCACGAGCCGGAGATTTTTGCCAAGACCGCCCGCGTCCTTCTGCCGGCGGCCTATCTCAACTATGTGCTGACGGGCGACTATGCTGCGGACATGTCAGACAGCGCTGGCACCTCCTGGCTGGATGTGGGCCAACGCGACTGGTCAGAGCATTTGCTGAAGGTCAGCCATATGAGACGTGATCAGATGCCACGGCTGGTGGAAGGTTCTGATGCGGCGGGCATGCTGCGTGATGATCTGGCAACCAAGTGGGGAGTCTCCGACGTAACGGTGGCGGGCGGTGCAGGGGACAATGCCGCTGCGGCCTGCGGGATCGGAGCGTTGGACGAGGGGCAGGGGTTTGTCTCTCTTGGAACCTCAGGCGTGCTGCTGTCGGCGCGCGATGGCTACAAGCCCGCACCAGAGACCGCAGTGCACACCTTCTGCCACGCGGTGCCGGGTCGGTGGTATCAGATGGGCGTCATGTTGTCGGCCACGGACAGCCTGAACTGGCTGTCCCGCATCACCGGCGCGTCGCCCGCCGAATTGACCGCCAATTTGGGCGAGACGCTTTTGCCCCCCGGTCGGGTGCGCTTTCTGCCCTATTTGTCGGGCGAGCGGACGCCGCACAATGACGCCAGCATCAGAGGCAGTTTTTCCGGCCTTGCCGCCGAGACCACGCGAGACGACATGACCCGCGCGGTATTGGAAGGCGTGGCGTTTGGTCTGCGTGACAGCTTCGAGGCGTTGCGGGCGACCGGGGCCAAGATGGAGCGGTTGATCGCAATCGGAGGTGGCACCGGATCGCGCTATTGGCTGCGGTTGATTGCGACAGTGCTGGGCATTCCGCTGGACTTGCCGGGCGACGGTGAATTCGGGGCAGCACTTGGCGCGGCGCGACTGGGGATGGCAGCGGCGACGGGCGCTTCGCCAGAGCAGATCATGACGCCGCCGGACATTCGCGAAACCATCGAGCCGGATAGCGCACTGATCACCAAGTACGATGACGCCTATGCCGCGTTTCGCGCCGCTTATCCGGTGCTCAAACAGGTGCAGTAGATCGGTTAGGCACCGCGCTGCTGGGGGGTCCGAATTCCCAAGATGTTACCCGCAACCTGCGTGCGCAGGATCTGCGCCGTGCCGCCGCCGATGGTGAACATGCGCACATCACGATACATCCGTTCCAAAGGTTCATCCGCGCCATAGCCGCGGGCACCAAACATTTGCAGCGCGTCGTTCACCACCTTTATAGCGGCCTCTGACGCAAAGAGCTTCGCCCGTGCAGCCATGGTGATGTCAGGAAACTGGGAGCCGTTTGACCCGCGAGATTGCGCGGCCTCGTGGAGCATCAGGCGCGAGGCGTGGACAGCGGCGTCCATGTCAGCCAGCATCCATTGCAATCCTTGGAACTCCGCAATCGGGCGGCCGAATTGCTCGCGTTCCAGAAGGTAGCGCTTTGCGTGCTCCAACGCGCCTGCCGCGACACCCATGGCAATCGTGCCCGCGCCCACGCGCTGGCTGTTATAGGCATTCATCAAATCCGCAAAACCACGAGTGAAACCGGAGGGTGGTTGCAGCACAAAGTCGTCCGCAATGAAGACGTCGTCAAACTGCAACGTCGCTTCTGGCATGCCGCACAGACCCATTGTCCGTTCTCGACTGACCACGGCGAAGCCGTCATTCGTCAGCCCGTTTTCCGGGTCTTGGGTCAGAAGGAAGCCGCCAATGCCCTGATCCTCGCCCTCCGTGTCTAGAACGCGGGCGAACACGAGGTGCAGTTTCGACACCCCGCCACCGGTGATCCAGTGCTTGGTGCCGTTCAACACATAGCCCCCATCGATGCGCCGCGCGGTGGTGGTCATCTGGGTGGCCGCACTGCCGGCGTCCGGCTCGGTGATGCAAATGGCGGGCTTGTCACCTGCCAGAACGTAGGGCGCGACGAATTCTTTCTGCGCTTCGGTGCCATAGGCCATGACGGCGCTGATGCCGCCCATGTTGGCCTCGACAACGATGCGGGCGGAAAGGGTGCAGGCCTTGGCGATCTCCTCCACGACTATGACCGTATCAAGAAAGGAGGCACCTTGCCCGCCGTAGCGCGTGGGAATTGTCATGCCCATGAGGCCCGCGCTGACCAGATCAGAGATGTTGTCCCAAGGATAACTGCGGTCCTGATCCCACTTCGCCGCACGGGGGGCGAACGTGCGGGCCAAATCTTTGGCAATGGCGCGATAGGGTTCGGTGCTTGCAAGATGTTCCATCACACGATTGTGAGCGCTATACTTATCCAAATCAATCTAATAAGAATGAAGTATAAATTCACCTAGATTGAAGATATGCAAACGCGCTCGCTCGAAACTCTGGTCCGTATTTTGCAGGTGCAGTCCTTTAGTCAGGCCGCCGTGCTTCAAAATATGACCCTCTCTGCTTTAAGTATGCAAATGAAGGCGCTGGAAGCAGATCTGGGCGCAGAGCTGTTCGACCGCAGCTTTCGCCCGCCCCGGCTGACCCCTTTGGGGCGGCGTGTGGCAGAGCAGGCAAGCGAGGCGATCATTGCAGTGCATGCCTTACGCGATCTGTGCAACGCGGGGGCAGGGCTGAGTGGATCGTTCCAGCTTGGGTTTATCCAATCCGCCAGCGCCCGCATCCTGCCGAAATTCGTGACCCTTGCCCGCAAGCGCGAACCGCAAGCGGTGTTTCGCTACAGCACCAACCTGTCGGAGGCGCTGACAGAACAGGTGGCGTTGGGCCAACTGGACGCGGCGATTGTCACACGGGTCGACGGTGCTGCGGGCGGTCTGCATTCGGATTTGATCGCGTCCGAGCCGATGGCCTTGGCTGTTCCGTCAGACTTCGCCCATATCCCACCAGACCAAATCGTGCAGCATTTGCCTTTTGTGCATTTTCGCCCCAGCACGGGGATCGGCAAGCTGATCGCAGCGTCGATGGATCTGGGGGCGTCCCCGACACATGCGACATTGGTTCTCGAAAGCATTGAGGCGTGTATGGAATGCGTGAAGGAAGGGGTGGGTTACACCGTGCTACCGACGCCCGACATCCGGCGTTATGCGGACGGGCGGGTGTATATTGCTCAAAGCTCCCCCGCCGGATTGCGCCGCGATCTAGTGATGCTGACGCGCGATGACCCGCAAGCCGCGACGTGGCGGCCCAAATTGCTGGCGCTGATGTTGGACGCAGCCGCCTGACCCTTCTAGGCGCGTTTTCCAAGCCCGCGTGTCGCACGGATACCGGCCCGCACGATGGCGATGACGGTGAGTAGGGTCAGCGCCCAGAAGAACCATGTGATCGGCCCGCGGAACAAGATCGCGGGGGAGCTGCCTGACATCAGCATGGCTTGGCGGAAGTTGTCCTCCAGCAAGGGCCCGAGGATAAAGGCGATCAGGAATGGCGCGGCGGGAATGTCGTTGCGCAGCATCACGAAGCCGACCCAGCCCATCACGAACATCACACCCACATCGAAGATATTGTTGTTCACCGCGAAGACCCCGTAGACACACAGCACCAGCACGCCGGGGAACAACACACCGCGCGGGATGTCGGCCACGTATTTGAAGCCGCGAATGGCGACCGAGCCGATGAAGAACAGGAACACAGAGCTGACGATAAGCCCGATGAACAACCCGTAGATAATGTCGACATTGAGGATGAACATCATCGGGCCGGGTTGCAGGCCATGGACCATAAACGCGCCGATGATGATTGCGGTGATCACGTCGCCCGGCACGCCAAGCGCCAAAAGCGGGATCAGAGTTGCACCCGCGACCCCGTTATTGCCCGCCTCGGAGGCGGCGACACCTTCAAGTTCGCCCTTGCCAAAGTTGTCACGGTTGGGCGATTTGCGCCGCGCTTCACTGTAGGACAGGAAGGCGGAGGGCGCTGCCCCGATGCCGGGAATGGAGCCAAGGAAGACACCGATAAAGCTGCCGCGCACGATGGATTTGAAGCAGCGGCGATACTCGGCGAAGGTCACTTTGTCGTCGCCCAGACCGCGCGTCTGGCCCTCATGCGGTTTCGGATCCCAGACCATCGAGAGCACCTCGGGGATGGCGAAAAGCCCGATCAGCACGGCGATGAAGTTTAGCCCGCCCATCATGTTGGGATCGCCAAGGGTGAAGCGGTTGGTGCCATAGACCAGATCCAGCCCGATGGTCGCCAGCAACAGGCCAAGCATGGCAGACAATGCGCCGCGCAGCAGGCTGGCACCCGAGACACCGGCAATGATGGTTAGCGAGAACAGGATCAGGGTGAAAAATTCCGGCGGGCCGAAGTTCAGGGCAAAGGATGCAAGCCAGCCCGCGAACAAAATCAACGACAGGTTGGAGATCAGATCGGCGGTGCAGGATGCCCAAAGCGCCATGCCCAAAGCCTTGCCTGCCTGACCTTTTTCGGCCAGCGGATAGCCGTCCAGCACCGTGGCGCTGGAGGCGGGGGTACCGGGGGTCTTGATCAGGATGGCAGGGATGGAGCCGCCGAAGATGCCACCTTTGTAGACGCCCAGCAGCAGCAGGATCGCAATGATCGGCTGCATGGAAAAGGTGAAGGGCAGGGTCAGGGCGACCGCCATGGTGGCCGACATGCCGGGAATGGCTCCGGCGATGGTGCCAATGAGCACGCCTGCGAACAGGGCAAAGAAGGCCTCGAAATTGCCGACCAGCGACAGGCCGGCAAGGATGCTGTCTATCAGGCTCATGGCAGTCTCACAAAGTCACCCTGCGGGATGGCGACGCTGGCCACATGGGCGAAGAATGCATATAAGAGCAGCGGCACGCAGACCGCGCAGATCAGCGCGGTTTTGGGGTGCGACGTGCGGACAAGGAAAGCGGTGGCGGCGAAGGCCAGCATTGACGTCCAGACCATACCGATGCGTGGCAGGCCGAACATGTAGATCACCATAACCACTGCCATAATGGCAAGGCGGCCGTAGCCCCCTGGAACCTCAGCAGCCTCTTGGCTCAGATCCTCGGACGAATAGAACCCTGTCACGGTCAGTCCGAGGCCGATGAGGATCGTCAGGGCGGACAGGGTGTAGGGCCAGAACACCGGCGATAGGATAATGTTGCGCACATTGCTGGGGGACGACACCCAAGTCGGGATTGCCGTCGTCATCAAGAACAGCCCTGCAAGGATCGCGAAGATGCCGATAATCGATTGTCGATGAAGATTTTGCATGTGTTCAAGACCCCGCAAGATACAGAAACGGCGCGCGGGGACCTCCTCGCGCGCCGTTCAAACGATAAGTCTTAGCCTTCGATCCGCATACCCAGTTTATCAACCAGCGTGCGGAAAGTATTGTACTGACCGCGGATGAAATTGTTGGCGTCTTCCGGGCTCATCACGTTGATGATGGATCCAACGGCCTCCATGCGGGAGACGAATTCCTGATCGCCAGCGGCGGCGGCCATCCACTCGCCCCATTTCGCGGCAACGTCATCGGGCAGGTCTTTCGGGCCAGCGATGCCGGTCCAGCCGACCAGTTGCTCCAGTGCTGGCTTGCCAAGGTCTTTCGAGGTTGGCGCGTCAAACCCGACCACAGGCTCGGCAGTGGTGACCATCAGCGGCTTAAGCTGGCCGTTGGCCACGAAGTTCGCCAGAGCAGAAGAGTTGGTGCACAGGAACGTCGCGGTGCCTGCCAGCACGGCTGTTGCCGCCTCGCCGCCGCCCTTCATCGGGATGTGGGTGACCTGATTGACCGGATCTTCCAGCCCAAACTCGTCCATTACCATGACGCCAGCAAGGTGCAGGCCAGAGCCTACGCCGGAGGAGGAGAAGCTCACCCCGCCTTCGCGCGCCTTGGCAACCAGATCATCCATCGAGTTGATTTCGGAATCCGCGGCGACAGCGCAGGCGAACGGGTTGATCTCGTAGACGGTCACATAGCGGAAATCGTCCAGCGTATAAGGCAGCGTCGCTTTCATCGCCGGATTGACCGAGTGCGAACCTACGCGGGTGAATAGCATGGTGTAGCCGTCCGCCTTTGCGTTCATCGCAGCGACGGAACCGGTGGCCCCGCCTGCACCTGTAACGTTTGCCATGATAAGCGGCTTGCCCACGGCCTTGCCGAGAGGCTCCGCAAGGGTGCGTGCAGAGATGTCGGTCGCCCCACCGGCGCCGAATGGAATGATCATGTTGATGGGTCGCTCTGGGTAGTCAGCTGCCGAAGCTGCCGTCGCAAGGCCCAGTACCAATGCGCCCACAGCGCCAAGTTTCGCAAATTTCATAGTTTCCTCCCAAAAACTCAGGCTGAAGAGACTTCAGCTCAATTTACCGACACATCATTGCTTCACTGCCGATCCTTGACAAATCCTATTGGTAAGTCATTCTTGTATAAAGCGGCAATTGATTACAATTACCGAAAGTTAAACTAACATAAATTGCGGCGCTCATGTCCATCCGAATGCTCAGAACTTTGATTGCCGTGGAGGAAAACGGCACCTTCAGCGCGGCTGGCGAAGCGGTGTTTGTCACGCACGCCGCCGTGAGCCAACAGATGAAAGCGCTGGAGGAAGAATGGGCCGTCACGCTGTTTGACCGCACCAAGCGGACGCCCGAATTGACCCCCGTCGGCCGCGCCGTGGTGACCAAGGCCCGCGAAATTGTTGCGGCTTATGACAACCTGCTGCCGTCGGTCATGGGCGATGACGGGCTCCGAGGCAACTTGGCGCTGGGCAGCGTGCCCACGGGGTTGGCGAGCCTGATCCCGTTTGCCATCACCTCAATCAAGAAGCGGTTTCCAGACCTGCATATCGGCGTCACGCCCAGCCATACCAAAGAACTGCTGATCGATCTGGAGCGCGGCGCGATTGATGCCGCTGTCATTACCAAGCCCCACGTGATCCCCCGCAACATGCGCTGGGCGCCGATCAGCATGGAGCCGATGGAGTTGCTGACCTCGATCAATGTGGCGTCAGATGACCCGTTCGAGATTTTGGCCACCCACCCCTATATCCGGTTCACCCGTAAGGCGCTGCTCAGTGACTTCATCGACAACTGGCTCCAGATGAAAGGCATCGCGGTCAAAGACACGATGGAGCTGGAAAATCTGGAGATCATTTCGAGCATGGTCCACGCCGATCTGGGCGTCTCGATCGTGCCGCGCCGCAGTGTGCAACCGCCAAACCCGCTGCCGCTGAAGCACATTCCGCTTGGTGACGACGCCCCCGTGCGCGAGTTGGGGCTGATGTCACTGGCAAACACAGTTAAGCTGCGGGTGTTGCAAGAGGTCGAGGCAGAGCTTTTGAACGCGGTTGCCGTTGGCCGTTTTGACCCGTTCCCACAGGCCACAAGTTCCTAGCATGACAACAGAGTTTTTGATGATCCTCGCCGTTGGGGCGGCGGCAGGCGGCTTTATCAACGGGCTGGCTGGTTTCGGAACCGCGCTGTTTGCCTTGGGTTTCTGGTTGCAGATCATGCCCCCTGCGCAGGCGGTGTCTATCGTGGTGGTTATGTCCGTGATTGCAGGGCTCCAAGGCGTTTGGCTGGTGCGCAGTTCGATACTGGATCAACCGCGCAGGCTGGCGCGGTTTGTGGTGCCTGCATTGGCTGGCGTGCCATTGGGCGTCGCGGCGCTTTCGGTGTTGGAGCCGACTGTCCTGAAAATCATTATCGCGGGTTTCCTGATCCTCTATGGCGGGTTCTTTACGCTGCGGTCCTCGCTGCCTAAACTCGACAGGCCGACGCCGGTGATCGACGGGCTTGTCGGATTTGCAGGAGGAATCCTTGGTGGCGCCGCGTCTTTGTCAGGGGCCTTGCCGACCATGTGGTGCGCAATGCGTCCTTGGCCCAAATCCGAGACGCGCGCCGTATTACAACCGTTCAACGTGGTGGTGCTGGGGGTGACGGCTTTGGTCTTCGCTTTCAAAGGCGCCTACACGCTGCAAACGCTGACCTACATTGCCATGGCGTTGCCGGTGACAATGGTGTTCGCACAGGTTGGCATCACCGTGTTCAAACGTCTGACTGACGACCAGTTCCGGCGCTTGTTGATTGCGATGATGCTGATCTCGGGGCTGGTCTTGATGCTGAGGGAGGTTTTGGCATGACGCGTATCCTCGAACGGGTGGAGGTGTTTTGCTACCGTGTGCCGGTGAAGGTGCCTGTTGCCACGTCGTTTGGCGTGATGCGCGACCGACCGGCGGTTTTTGTGAAGCTAACGGATCAGGATGGCGTTTTCGGCTGGGGCGAGATTTTCGCCAACTGGCCCGCCGCCGCCGCCGAGCATCGCGCGCAGCTTTTGGTGCGGGATATTTGCGATTTGGTGATCGGAAGCAAGGTCGCGCAGTCAGAGGACTTGTTCACGCGACTGACGGAGCAGACACATATCCGCGCGCTGCAATCCGGCGAATGGGGTCCGTTCCGGCAAGTGATCGCGGGTTTGGATATTGCGTTGCATGATTTGTGTGCCCGTAGCGAAGGGCTTTCGGTCGCGCAGTTCCTGAACAAGGACGCCGCACGCAGCGTGCCGACATATGCCAGCGGGATTGCGATCAACGCAGCGCCGGAACTGATCGCACGGGCGCGGGCTGCTGGACATGACGCGTTCAAGGTGAAGATCGGCTTTGATGGCGCGCGCGACTTGGACGAGTTGCGCGAGGTGGCAAATAGCCTGCACGAGGGCGAGCAGCTCATGGCCGACGTCAATCAGGCGTGGTCGGTGCCTGACGCCTTGTCTTTCGCTGGCCGGATCGACGCGCTGGATCTGGGCTGGCTGGAAGAGCCCATTCGTGCAGACCTTCCGGCTTCGGACTGGGCGGCCCTTGCTGACAGCTTCGCGACGCCGCTTGCGGGGGGCGAAAACATCACTGGTCATGACGATTTTTCGGTGGCAATTGCTGCGCAGCATTTTTCCGTGCTGCAGCCCGATATTGTGAAATGGGGCGGGCTCAGTGGATGTGCAGATGTGGCCCGTGCGGTGCGCAAATCAGGACTGCGTTACTGCCCGCATTTTCTTGGCGGCGGCATCGGACTGATCGCCTCGGGCCATTTGCTGGCAGCCATTGGCGGCGACGGTGTGCTGGAGGTTGATGTAAACCCCAACCCGTTGCGCGATGCGTTTGACGGATCAGCAGTGGAGGACGGCGGACGGTTCGCCATCACCGAGACGCCAGGTTTGGGCATCACGGAATTGCCCGAAGAACTGGAGCAATTCCAGACGCTTGCCTTAGAGGCACGCGTCTAGATCACCTCGTCGCTGCGGTCGTCAGTCTCGCCATAGCGTTTGAGCGTGGCGGGACGGGTGCCTTCATAGACACGTTCCAGATTGACCGCGATCTTGGCGTTTTCTCTCTCGAACAGGCAGTCGCCATTCTTGTCGGAAGCCACGATGAACGGCCCCATATTGTTGCACTTGATCACCCACATCGCTTGAGCAAGGCCGAGTTCTTCGTTCCAGTGAACCGCCTCCACTTTTTCCACCCCGCGACCCAAAAGCGCGCCGGTGCCGTAGCCAACTGTGGACAGGTAAATGGCGCCGTTGGGCACAAAGAAAGACTTGTAGTCCTTCGACGACATGCCGCCCTTGCCGATGATCAGCTTCGCGCCGGATTTTGCCATCCATTCCGGCAGCCACTTTGCAAAACGGAAGGACGCGGTGGCGGTGACAGCGCCCATCTCGAAGCTGCCATCGGGGTTGATCCGCGCGGCAGGGGAGCAGTGGAAGTTCGCCGCCGAGTCGCGGGGCAACTCCATCGGAATATTGGCCTTTTCCTCAAGCGCGCGCATGTAAACGCCCTCGCGGGCGGTATACATCAGCCCGTCCAGATAGACGATATCGCCAAGCCGCAGATCATCCAGCGCCTCTTGCGTGGGTGTGGTGCTGAGGCGGATTTTGCGTGGGCTCATGTCATTCCTCCAACACGTGATGCCATTTCTTCGAGATGGCGCATATCCGTTCCACAGCACCCGCCGATGACCCGGATCGACGGGAAGTCGGCAACCAATGCGGCGATCTGTTCGCCAAGCTCTGATGGATCACCTTCGTCAAGCTGGGTCGCCTCGTTCAATTCGGCATGTGAGCAGCGAGAAGCATTGACAACGATGCCAGCCAACCGAGAGTTTCCGGTAAGTGTATCCGAAAAGTGATCTGGGTGTGCGCAGTTGACCATGAAATATGCAGCGCCCTCATCCGTGGCCGCATCTACCACGGAAATTGCGGCGTCGATGGTCTGACCCGTCGGAAGCCGGCCGTCAGTCTCCACGGTGAAGGCGACGACTGACGGAAATCCGGCTTTGCGCCCCGAGCGAACGAAGCCGATTGCTTCTGGGCTATTGGAAAAGGTGTAAGCGCTTAGCATGTCCACCGCGGTGCCAACGAGGCTTTCGATCTGCGCTGTATGATAGTGCTCTGCGTCCTCCGCCGACATGATGTCGCTTGGCGCGTAGGCGTCATCACGCGGGCCGATATTCGCGCTGATCAGGACTTTTGGTGCCCCGGATTGCTCCCGAACATCCGCAAGTAGGGCAATGGCGTCACGGTTGATGTCCACAAGGTTGGATGCGTCATAGCCAAGCGATGCTGCCCGATCCAGATTAGCCATCCACGTTGCGCTTTCCAGCACGCAGCCCAAACCATGGCGTGCTGCCAATTGGATTTGCTCGCGGGCATAGCTTTCGATAACACGCCGCATCTTAGGGTCTTGAAGCAATGGAAACGACGCGAAGCCGGGCAGATCAATACCAGCCTTAAAAATTAGGTCCGTCTCCATTCCGGTCCAAGCCAGATACCGGCAGTCTGATTGATGTGGCAACTTCATTCAGCGGCCTCCGGTGATGTGACTTCGTCCGTGTCGCGCCCGAATGTGGGCGCGGGATCAAGCGTTTTGGGTGCCCATGGCGCGCGAAAACTCAGACCGGGGACGCGGACGGTCTGGCCCAGTTCCGGCACGGGCAGATCGTGCCAGCAGGGGGAGTTTCGCATCTGTGGATGCGCGAGTGCCTCGCCTAAGGTCAGGACTGCACCTGCGGGGACATCAGCCTCCGCCAGCACTGTGTCCCAGTGCCGCGCGGGCTGCGTGGCAAAGATGCCTGCAAGCGCTGAGGCCACGGTGTCGGGGGCTGAATGCGCCAGTTCGGGGCGACCAAGCGCAAGGCACAAACGGGCGGTTTGCGCGGGCGTGTTTGCGGTGATGACCAACTGACCTTCGGCGCAGTCGAACCGGCCGGAAAAGGGTGAGTCCGAGAACGCACGATTGCCGTCGAGGCCGCGGAGCGCACCGGTGGTCTGGTGGTTGACCGCGAAAGCGCCCATCAGGTTGGTCATCGCGTCGAGCATGGAGACATGCAGCTCTTGCGGCTTCAGCGGCTTGCGGGCGCGTTGCAACAGCGCGGCAAGGATGGCCGAAACCAGTGATTGACCCGCGACGTAATCGACAATCGGGATGCCAACGCGCAAAGGGCCGCTTTCGGGGCTGCCTGTCATCGCCATCAACCCGCTGACGCCTTGCAGAATGTGGTCATAAGCGGGGCGGGAGGCGAGGGGGCCGTCGGGGCCATAGCCCGACAGACCGGCATAGATCAGATCTGGCTTGCGCAGGGTGGTGGCGTCAAAGCCAAGGCCCAACCGCTCAGCCACGCCGGGGCGGAAATTCTGCACCAGAATATCAGCCTGCTCCACCAAAGACAGCGCCGCATCCAGTCCGGCTTTGCTCTTCAGGTCCAGCACCACGGATTTTTTGCCGGAGTTCTGGCTCAGGAAGGACGCGCCCAGCCCCGCGTCCCGCATGGCTTGTGTGCCGCCATGGGTGCGCACGAAATCGTCGCCGCCGGGACGCTCGACACGGATGACCTCAGCCCCCATCAGCGCCAGTTGGCCCGTCGCATATGGACCCGCCAACACATGGGTGAGGTCGAGAATTCTTATGCCTGAGAGAGGCTGGGTCATTCCGCCGCTTCCATTGCGGGGGCGCCCCATTCGACGGTCTCGCGGCGCTGGTAGTCGGTGAACCAGTCGGGGTCGGTGCGGTATTCCACCCGACCATCCGCGAACACCCTCGCCACCGCGCGGCGCGACGACAGGCAGAAGGCGTGAACCGACATTTGCATCCCGCCGGTGTGGCAATAGCCCACCTCGATATTGCAATCGACGACCATGGATTTTCCGACAAAGCCCATGGCCCCCATGCCGATGGAGTTGCCCAACTCTTTGAACTCGCGCTCCAGCGCTGCGATCTTCGGGTCGGAATTTTCGCTGCCCACCGTGCGCAGGCAGGCGGCGCGTTTGCCCAGCACCATGCAGGTGTCCTTGCAGCCGCCAAGCCCGATACCGATGATGGCAGGCTGGCACGCAAGGCCGCGTTTGCCGAAGGCGACGAGGCTGTCGAGGTAGAAGCGCTTGATCCCCTCGATCCCGTCGGAGGGGAACAGCATCCGGTAATCGGTGCCGAACAGCCCGCCTTTATGGACGGTGATCAGGTCGATCCACTCGCCTCCCGGCTCGTAGCCATATTCGATCTCTGGCGCGCCGATGCCGACATTGTTGTTGTGGTCGGTTCGCCAGAGCGGGTGCACACGGTTGGGGCGCAACGGCACGCCGTTGGTGGCGTTGGCGGTCGCGCGGCGCAAGGCGGCTTCGAGCGCGATGGGGCCGCCTTCGATCTGCGTCTCGTTGCCCATTTTGACATACCAGCGCGGGGTGCCGGTGTCGCCACACATGGCGCGGCGGTCTTCCTTGGCGGCCTCGTAGTTTTCCAGCATGGCCTGCAACACGAAGGAGGACAGGTCGCCGTCCTCCACATCTGCTGCGGCTTGCAACCCGTCGAGATAGTCCTGCGGGATTTCGATGGCTGCCTTGTCCATCAGGGTCTCGGCGGTTTTCTGGATGATATCGATGGGGATCATTCTGCGGCCTCCACTAATGAGACGGGTTCGCCGTCGGGCAGGATGGTCTCCCCCGGTTTGACGATGGTGAACTGCACGTCCTCGCGCGTGACGTCGAGGGTTTCGCCGGTTTGGCGGGCGACGGTGAAATAGCTGCTCTCCATCGCGCCGCTATCGGGGAAGTCCTCGCGGAAATGCGCGCCGCGGGAGTTTTCGCGGGCAAGGCCTGCCTTGGTGATGACCTCGGAGACTTCGCAGAGCGAGGCGAGGTTCAACCAGTCGTGCCATGTCAGGTTGAAGGCGAGGTTGTCGCCTGCGACGCCTGCTTCCAGCAATTCGGCCTGAATGTCGGCGATGCGGGTCAGACCGCGCTCCATCCCCGTTTCGGTGCGCATCACGCCGACATCTTCCCACATGGCCTCTTGCAGCTTGTCGCGGAGGGGCTGGATCGGGGCAATTTTATTTTGCAGCGGGCGGAGCGCTCGCGCGACTTCTGCCTCCAGCACTGCCTCGTCCGGGTCGCGGAGCGCACCCATATTGCGAATGTCCATGCCCATCACGTCGCCCGCGACGCCGCCATAGACGGTGGAGTTCGCCACGCCGTTGCCGCCCAAGCGGTTGGAGCCATGGGCACCGCCCGCGTCCTCCCCCGCCACGTAGAGACCTTCCATCGCGGTGCGGGTGTCGGGATCGACCAAGACGCCGCCCATGAAGTAGTGCGCGGTTGGCACCACCTCGACCTTGCCTGCGGCCAGATCGAAGCCGCTATCGGTGCAGCGCTTGACCATGCCAGGAAACTTGGCACGCACGAAGTCCGGCCCGAGATGCGACATGGAGATATAGACGCCGCCGTTCTTGGTCGTGTTGGACTTGCGCATTTCCGCGAAGATGCCACGGCTGACCACGTCGCGCGTGGCGCGTTCGCCCTTGACGTCGTAGTCGAACATGAAGCGGTTTTCCGCGCCGTTGAGTAACTGCCCGCCCGCACCGCGCAGACCTTCTTCCAGCACGGTGCCGGTCATTTTGGTATGATCGCCCGCCAGCAATCCGGTGGGGTGGAATTGCACCATTTCCATGTCGCGCAGGGGCAGACCCACACGCAGCGCCATAGCGAGACCGTCCATCGTCTTGTCGCCAGAGGGCGTATGATACTTGTACATGGTCGGCCCGCCGCCAGTGCCCATCAGCACGGTCTTGGCGCGCACGAAGCGGAACTTTCCGGTGCGCATGTCGATCATCAGAACGCCCGCCAGCGCGGAGCCGTCCTTGGTCGGGATAAGCCCGATGGCGCGGTGCTCTTGCAGCTTTTCGACGGGACGGGACAGGACCTGCTCCATCAGGCGGTTGATAATCTCGATCCCTGTCAGGTCGCCCTTATGGACCGTGCGATCGGCGGTCTGACCCGCGAAGGCCTTTTGGTGCAGTGAGCCATCGGGATTGCGGTCGAAGAAGCAGCCGATCTCGTTTTCCAGCTCGCGGATGCGCACCACCGCCTGCTCGCACAGCTTCCACGCCATGTCTTGGTTGGGCAGCCACTTGCCGCCCTGGATGGTGTCCATGAAGTGCCGCTCGACCGTGTCGCCGCCGCCAAGGGCCACGTTGTAGCCGCCTTGCACCATGCGGGTGCAGCCGCATTTGCCGATGAGACCTTTCACGGCGATGGTAATCTTGGTTCCTGCGGGCGCAGTTTGTTGCGCGTGAAGGGCGGCGAACATTCCAGCCCCACCGGTGCCGAGGATCAGGATGTCGGTGTCGTGTCTCTCGATCTGCATCAGATGGCCCTCAGAAGGAAAATGCCCGCCAGAAAGGTCGAGGCGGCGACGGCACTGGCGGCGGCGGTTTTCTGGCCCGATGTCCACGGCAGGAACTCCAGCGCCATCAGGCGCAACCCGCCCAGCATGTGGACGGAGAGCAGGAAGACGAGGCCGAATTCGGCGATTTTGACGAGGGGTGTTTCCGCCCAGTGCAGAAACCCGTCCAGCTTTTGCGGCGCGTTGAGCGCGTAGGATAGCACCCAGAAATGGGCGGGCAGGAACAAAGCGAGTGCGACGCCGGAGATGCGGTGCAGCAGGAACGCGATCCAGAGCGTGTGGGTGCGGTAACCGTGTATCATATCGCGGTGACCCCGTAGACGGCCTGCATCCCGAGGATCAGGAGCAGGGCGAGGACGGCCCATGCGACCGCGTTCAAAGCGGTGCCGCGCAGGCCTGCCCATTCCGAGAGCACCGTGCGCAACCCGATGGCCGCATGGATGGACACGGCGACGACGAATGTGCCGTAGAACAAGAACCACAGGATGCTGCCTTGGGTGCGGCCAAGGATTTCCGCCGCCGACAAGCCGCCTTGGATGGCGTAGATCATCACCGCGATATGCATCAGCACGAGCGGCGCCATAATCAGCGCGGTGATCCGCTGCGCCATATAGAGCCGAAGCGTCATCATTTGCGCCTCTTGAAGAAGTTGCGGGCCGTTTCACGTTTCAGCCCCGCGATGGCATTCATCGGGTTCAGATCGTTGGGGCAATGCACCGCGCAGCTACCTTGGCTGTGGCAGTTGTGGCAGCCCCCCACGCCGGACACGGCATCAAGGATAGCCAGTTTGTCGGCGTCCTTGCTGTCGTTATAGACGCTCCACGCGCGTTGGAGCGCGGCGGGGCCGAGGTAGTCGGGATTGCCTGCGACTGTGTCACACGCGGCGTAGCAGACGGAGCAGTTGATGCATTCGATCCCGGCATTGGCCTCGACGCGGGCCGCGCTTGCAGGATCAATCGCCTCGATCGGATCGTGTCGGGTTTGCGTCGGGTGATGCAGCCCTTCGGCGGCGACCCATTTATCGAAGAAGGGATCCATGTCGGTGGCCAAATCCTTGATCACCGGCAAGTTGCGCAGGGGCGCGATCTCCATGTGGCCGTCTTTGAGCACCTTTTTGACATGCGTCCGGCAGGTCCAGCGTGGCACACCGTTCACCATCATCGCGCAGGAACCGCACATGCCGACGCGGCACGCATAGCGGTAGCTGAGCGTCGGATCGGCGTATTGTTGAATCCAGGCGACCACATCCAGAACGGTCTGGTTCTCTTCCATCTTCACATCAAAGGATTGGAAGGATCCCGCCGTTCCGCCGCGCCAGACAGAAACTGACATCTGGTGCTCGTCCGCCAAACCACAAATCCTTCGGTTAGATCGCTCAGTAGATCGAAAATATAGATGCAGGTTTTGCTAACACAAAGGAATAAAGGCTTACCCTTTGTGTAAATAAAATTGACACTAGGAGGGCCTTCTCAAACCTATGGCCGCCGCTATTGTCAGAGTCAAATCACGCGGGGGAGACGCATATGTTTACACTGTACTACGCCAAGGGCACGGCGGCTTTGCCTGTGCAAATCGCTCTGGAAGAGGTGGGCGCGGAGTATGACCTGCGTCTGTTGGATTTCGCCAGTCAGGATCAGGCCAAACCCGACTATCTGAAAATCAACCCCAAGGGCCGCGTACCGGCGCTGGTCACGCCGGACGGCATTCTGACCGAAACGCCTGCTTTGATGACCTATATCGGCCAGATGTTCAAAGCGGCGAATTTGCTGCCGGAGACGCCGTTCGGCTTGGCGCGCGCGCAAGAGTTCAACGTCTACTTGGCCTCCACAGTGCATGTCGCACATGCGCATAAACATCGCGGGTCACGTTGGTCCGACGACGAAAGTGCCTTTCCCGCAATGCAGGCAAAAGTTGCGCAGAACATGACCGACTGCGCGACGCTGATCGAGACCGGCTACCTGCAAGGCCCATGGGTGATGGGGGATCAATACACCATCTGTGATCCGTATCTGTTCCTTGTGGCGCGGTGGCTGAAGGGTGACGGCGTGAATGAAAGCGCATTTCCAAAGATCATGGCGCATCGCGCGCGGATGGAAGCGCGCCCCGCCGTGCAGGCGGTTTTGAAGTTTCATGACTGACCCGCTTTCCGAGGCGCTGAAGGCGCGTTTCCTTGATGCGGGGGATACGCCGGACGCCTTGCTTGGGAACGCCACGCTGGAGACGATTGCCAGCAGGCGGTCTTGCAGGGCCTTTGAGGCCAAACCTGTGCCGCTAGAGATTTTGCGCGCTTTGGCAGCAGTTGCGCTGTCCTCGCCATCGAAAAGCGACCTTCAGCAGCGTGACATCGTGATTGTTCAAGATACTGCGATCAAGGCGCGTTTGCTGGACCTTCTGTCCGCGCAGGCGTGGATATCCGGAGCCCCCAGCCTCATTGTGTTCTGCGCAAATAATCGCCGCCAGCGCCAGTTGCACGAGACGCGCGGGCTGCCTTTTGCCAACGACCATTTGGATGCATTTTTCAACGCCAGTGTGGACGCAGGGATCGCCCTAGCCAGCTATGTCATCGCGGCGGAGGCGGCGGGTCTGGGCTGTTGCCCGATCAGCACCATCCGAAACCACGCGCAGGAGGCCAGCGATCTGCTGGGGCTGCCCGATCACGTGTTTCCGGTGGCCGCATTGGCGTTGGGCTACCCGTCGAAGAACGGACAGATCAGCCCGCGCCTGCCGTTGCGCACCACCGTCCATGTGGACCGGTTCCAAGAGCAGATTGCAGATGACGTGGCGCAGTATGACGCCCACCGTGCGCAGGTTCAGCCCTACGCTGAACAGCGGAGTAGCGATCTTTATGGCACCAGCGATACCTACACGTGGTCCGAGGATAAAGCCCGCCAATACAGCCTGCCGGAGCGGGTGGATTTCGCCGAGTTCATCAAAGCCAAGGGCTTCAAGCTGGATTAATGCGCAGCCCCGCTTGGCGCAGGAAGGCCTTCGATCTGGACGTTGACGCAGGCGGGCCTGCCGCTTTGCACCGCGCGGTCGAGGGCGGCGTCAAGTTCCGACAGTTCGGTCACATATTCGCCGTGTGCGCCCAGGCCTTTGGCGGCCTCGTCATAGCGCGCGCCGCTGAGCTGGCACCCTATCAGCCGGTCTGGGCCGTAGTCGCGCATCTGGATCTGATGCTCTGCGTTCCAGCGTTCGTCGTTCCCGATGATGACCACATAGGGCGTGCCGCTGCGGGCTGCGGTCTCGAACTCGGCAAAGTGAAAGCCCACAGTGCCGTCACCCATCATGGCAAACACCGTGGCATCCGGCATCGCGCATTTCGCCCCAAGCCCGTAGCACAACCCGCCGCCGATTGCGCCGGAGATGCCATTGGTGATCCTGAAGTCGGCTTGCGTTGCGGCTTGCGCCCATTGGCCGAATTCGCCGCCGTCGCAAATCATCACCGATTGCGCGGCCTTGTCGATCTGGCGTTGGACTGCCGCACAAAGCTGGGCGGGGGTGATCTTGCCCGATGGCACGGTATCTTCGGCACTAAAGCCGCGCGCGGTGATGTGACCGTTGACCTCGCGCCGCCATGCGTCATGACCGCCTTGTCCGGCAGCGATCAACGCCTCCATGCTGTCGCGCGGATCGGCTGCGAAACAGGCTGCAAGGCGCGTGCCAAGGTTGCGATGCGCGCGGTCCCGCTCCGCTGCGTCGGCGTGAAGCATCATCCAAACGCAGGACGGATCGACTGCGGCAGGGCCGCCGAAGCCAAGGGTGAAGTCCACCCGCTTGCCAAGGTTTACGATCAAGTCCGCCTGAGCGAGCGCCGCGCCGATATTGCCCAAGGCGGGATCTTTGAGGCCGCGCGGGCTTTCCATGGCAATGACAGGTGCGCCCAAGGCGGTTTGCAGCGCCGCCAGCTTGCCGGGTTTGCGCGTGTCATTCATCGCGGGGCCGCAAATAACAAGCGGTCGCTGCGCTGCTGCAATTGCAGTTGCAATAGACTGCGCATCATGCGCGGGGAGGGGCATCGGCTCTTTAGCAAAGGCCGTCGGGATCACACCGTCGGAGGCATCGGCATCTACCAGATCGAAGGGCAGGGCCATGTGCACCGGACCCGACCGGCCGGACAGGGCCGTGCGAAGGGCGCGGGCGGTATCGACGCCGAAATCAACGGCCCGCGTCGGCCGGAAAGACAGCTTGGTGACCGGCGTTGTCATAGGCACCTGATCCAGTTCCTGAAACGCGCCTTTGCCGTCTTGGCCAAGCGGCGAGTCGCCGGTGAGTAGCAAGACAGGGGTCTCGGATTCCGAGCAGGTGAAAAGCGGCCCCAAAGCATTCGCAGCCCCCGCGCCTGCGGTCACCATGGCGACGCCAACGGTGCCCGTGAGCTGTGCATATGCCTCTGCCATGAACACGGCGGCGGCTTCGTGGCGGGTGTGGATGATCTCGATCCCTGCGTCGAAACAGGCATCATAGATCGGCATAATCTGGTTGCCGGACAGCGAGAAAATGCGTGTGATGCCGGCCGCTGCCAGCGTCTTTACCAAAAGGTCAGCGCCCCTCATTATTCCACGTCCTTTTTGCTTCAGGTGATGTTTGGTGCATCTGAGAGCAAAACGCTCTCGCCGTCTAGCGGGCTTGTGGCGGGAGGATTTCTAGCGACTTGCGTGTGGAGAGATGAAGAGGCTAAAGCGCCAGATATCCGATCCCCAGAAACGCGGTTAGGCATCCTAACCACTGGGCAACGCTCATCTTTTCGCGCAGGAACGCCCATGCCATCACAATAGTAAGAAGCCCGAAAACAGAGGCGGCGACCGCCGCGTATTGCGCATTGGGCAAGCCACCTGCTGACAGCACCGCCATCAGGGCCACCCCGTCGAGGCACCCCATTGCCAGCAGCACGGGCATGGCGCTGCGACCCGGATTGAACGACAGTTTTCGGGTGACCATGATTGCCGCCAGAAGCACAATAGAGACAACGCGCGTGATCAGAATGACCGGAAGATCGGAGGCCATTTCGGTCGCAATCTGGCCCAAAGCAAAGGTTCCGGCAAAGCCCACCGCCGCGACAAGGGCGTAGGCAATTGTGCGGCCTGCGGGCGGCAACGCGCCATGCTCGTCATCGGACAAGGCCGCAACCAGCGACACACCTGCAATAATTGCGCCGATGGCGAGCCAGTCCAACGCCGATACGGACGCGCCGGTGAACGCCGCCCAACCCACTGACAGGATCGGGTAACTTGCGATAATAGGCGCCACCAGACGGACTGGCCCGCGCTGAAACGCGCCGTACAAGCCAAGGCTGGCGATCAAAAAGAACAGGCCGGACAACGCCGCAAACAGTGCGGCCTTGGGGGCTACTGGTTCAATCGCCCCCGTGCCAACCATCAAGATGGTCTGCAAAAGAGAGCCGGCGATCAGCACCACCATCAGGCATGCCATCAAAGGCGCGCGCTGGCTGACTTGGCGCACGAGAATATCGTGAAGCCCCCAGCACAGCGCCGCGATCAGTCCGAGGCCAAGTGCGCTCATCTTTGCATGTCCGTTTGCTCATCCGCTGTGTGTGTTGCCGCGATATAGCCGGAGGCTCACGGAAAGGCCACGGGGCTGCGCCCTCTGAACGCTTGCGGCGGCGCCGCCCCTCCGTTAAGCCATTCCGACGATTACTGGAGGCACCATGGCAAAGGCACTAGGCAGCGAAGCAGAGCGCGAGAAATCCAAACGGATTGGCGCGTTGGGTGCGCTTTGGCCGTTCATGAAGCCCTATCTTCCGTTGATGTTCGCGGCTCTTCTGGCCCTGACGTTGACCGCCTGCGTCTCGCTCGTCTTGCCAATGGCAGTGCGCCGCGTGGTCGACGGGTTCGGCACGGACGAGGCTGCCTTGTTGGACCAGTATTTCATCGCGGCCTTGGCCGTTGCCGCCTTGCTGGCCGTGGGGACGGGGTTCCGCTATTACCTTGTGACCCGCCTCGGCGAACGTGTGGTGGCCGACATTCGACGCGCAGTGTTTGACAAAACCATCGGCATGGGGCCGGAATTCTTCGAACGCGTGATGACCGGCGAAGTGCTATCGCGGATTACGACCGACACGACACTCATCTTGTCTGTCATCGGATCTTCGGTCTCTATCGCCCTTCGTAACCTTTTGATTTTAATAGGCGGTTTGGTGTTGATGCTGCTGACGTCGGCCAAGCTGACATCGCTGGTTTTGTTGATCGTCCCTGCCGTTATCGTACCGATTATTGTGTTGGGCAGACGACTGCGCGTGCTGTCGCGCGAGAACCAAGACCAGATCGCGGCGTCGTCCGGCAATGCGTCCGAGACGCTGTTGTCAGTGCAAACTGTACAGGCCTTCACCAACGAAGCGCCGTCGCGCGTCAAGTTCGCCGGCTTCACCGAAGCGGCGTTTGAAGCGGCGCGCAAGCGCATCGGCACCCGTGCCGTGATGACGGTCATTGTGATTTTCTTGGTCTTTTCGGGCGTTGTCGGCGTGTTGTGGATCGGGGCGCGGGACGTGCGGGCCGACATCATGACCGCAGGCGAGTTGGTGCAGTTCCTGATTTACGCGATCATGGTTGCAGGTGGTGTTGCGGCGCTGTCTGAAATCTGGAGCGAGCTTCAACGCGCGGCAGGGGCAACCGAGCGTTTGGTCGAACTGCTGTCCGCAGAGGATTCCGTCAAGGACCCTGAAAACCCTGTCAGCGTTGGGCGTCTGACAGGCGCTGTTCAATTCGACAACGTGACATTCCGCTACCCCGCACGGCCCGATATTGCGGCGCTGGATGGTGTGACACTGGACGTAACTGCGGGCGAGACGATTGCTCTTGTCGGCCCGTCAGGTGCTGGCAAGACGACCATTATCCAGCTGCTGCTGCGTTTCTACGATCCAACGAGTGGCGCAATTCGCCTTGATGGCCGCGACCTGCGGGACATGGCGCGCGAAGACTTCCGCCGCTCCATCGCCTTGGTGCCACAGGATCCGGTGATCTTTGCCGCCTCTGCCCGCGAGAATATTCGTTTTGGACGCCCTGATGCATCGGATGCAGAGGTCGAAGAGGCCGCCAAGGCCGCCGCCGCACATGAGTTCCTGAGCAAGCTGCCGGATGGCTACGAGACCTATGTAGGCGAGCGCGGCGTGATGCTGTCGGGCGGACAAAAGCAGCGGATCGCCATCGCGCGGGCCATTCTGCGCGACGCCCCGATCCTGCTGCTGGACGAAGCAACCTCCGCGCTGGACTCGGAGAGCGAGGCGTTGGTTCAAAAGGCCGTCGACCGCCTGAGCGAAGATCGCACCACGCTCATTGTCGCGCACCGTTTGGCGACTGTAAAGAAAGCCGACCGTATCGTGGTGTTTGACGAAGGCCGGATCGTGGCGACGGGCACTCACGACGCTCTTGTTGCGCAAGACGGTCTTTATGCGCGTTTGGCGAAGCTGCAATTCACAGCTGGGATCGCGGCGGAATAATTCCCCGCAAGTCCTGCCTTGCCAAACCGAGCAGGGCCGATCATCGTCGTCGCCAACTTGTAATGTCATATATGGAGATTGGACATGGGGCTCTGGAGCTTTGTAAAAGACGCTGGGAAATCGCTGTTCGGGGCTGCTGAAGCAGCCGAGCCGGATGCAGCGACCCTGCAAAAAGAAATCGCTGATCTGGGGCTGGACGCCTCCGGTCTGGACATCACAGTCGAGGGTGACAAGGTCAAAGTGACCGGTGACGCTGTGAGCCAAGAGATCAAAGAAAAGATTATTCTGGCCGTGGGTAACGTCGAAGGCGTGGCCGAAGTCGAAGACGAAGTGGCCGGCGGCGACCCCGTGTTCCATACAGTCAAAAAGGGCGATACCCTCTGGGGCATCTCTGCCAAGACCTTGGGCAACGGCGCGCGCTACGAAGAAATCTTCGAGGCCAACAAGCCAATGCTGACCCATCCTGACAAAATCTATCCGGGTCAGGTGCTGCGTATTCCTCAGGGCTAACCCCCGCCAGATACGACACGAAAAAAGGGACGGCCATTGGCCGTCCCTTTCCATTTGGAGATCCCCGGTCGGTGAGGTGCACAAACCGTCCGAGGACCCCATCCATCTAAATGCTAGAAGCCTAGCACAAGTGACAGACCCACAGTGTTGTCGGTCGATTTACGACCAGCCGCTGGGTTGGAGTTGTAGTCGGTCCGGTAAGACACCCGGGTCGACAGAGCGTCGGTCATCTTGAAGTTCACGCCAAGGTCGTTCGAGACCACGGTGTTCGCGGAAGATCCAAGAATATCGGTGTCGTTGGTGAGCGACATAGTGTCAGTCAGCGACAGGTAGTAGCGCGAGGACGCGATGAAACCCACTTCGGTTTCGGTTACGCCAGCGAAGTCTTTCGTGTAGCGCACACCAGGACCCGCTTGAACGCGCCAAGCTTGTTTTTCGGTGTTGATGACGCGGTAACCTGGACCAAAGCCGATGAAGGCATCGGTTGCGTTACCAGCGACAGGTGCGCCACCAGCGACAACAGGGGCCGAGAAGCCGTCATATTCGTAACGACCGATACCGAACAGATAGAATTCTGGCGTGAAGTAGCGGCTTGCTTCGTAGGTCGCGAAGAATTTTTCTTCGTTTTTCAGACCGTTTGCTTCGCCATATTCGATCGCAAAACCAGCGGAGTGGTTCCAGTTGCCGATACCATAGGACAGGCGGCCAGCGCCCGAAATCTCGCCGGTGTCAGTGTTGCCGGACGCGCCAGACGCGGTCAGCGCAATAGAGCCACGGAAGCCTTGAGCCACGCCATTCGGGCCGAAACGTTCGTCGTCATTGCCGCGCGCGATGTCTTCGTTCACGTCGGCGGTGATGTCATCAATACGGTCGTCCAGCGCTTTCGTTCCAACCAAAGTGCTTTGCGCCATTACGGGCGCAGCCAGCATCAGTGCAGCCAACGAGACTGAAGCGAATTTCAGAGTGTTGTTCATGGATCAATCCTATCCTGAGAAGGTGACCCGTCCTGTGGCAACAGAGCCAAGGATCGGGAGCATCTCTGCTGAAAGGAGGGATAGGCGGATTCTTTCAATAAGAAAAATTCTAAATAATCATAGATAAAACGAGTTTTACTTATGGATTGGGTCCGCAACCGACTGCCGTTATTCCGTCTCAGTCGAACCCAGCGATTTGTGGTCCAGTGACAGGTGATCCAGCGCATCTAGCACCTCGTCGCGTTCACCTGCGAGTTGAGAGACGACAGCGTCCAGCGCAGTCTCGGCCTGCTTGCGGAGGTCTTCCTCCACATCCTCGCGCCAGACTGCATAAACGGGAAACGGGAAGGTCGGCGCGTCGGGCACAAGCCAGAGTGTGCCTGCATCCAGATCGCGTTTGACGTATCGAGCGGGTTGGTAGGCGGCGAGGCCGCGTCGTTTGATGAAATCAGCCGACAACGCCCCAAGGGCGAAGGTGAGGCCGGTATTGGTCAGATGGGGCAGGGCCGCCGCATGCGCGTGCAGGAATTCCGGCCCCCAATCCACGAACACATACTTGTCTGCCAGATCGAGCGTCGGGTCAGGGAAACCGGCGACAAGCACCAGCTTTTCTTCGGTGATCGGTCGTGCCTCCAGCCCCGGACGCAATTGCGGTGTATAGAGCAAGGCGGCTTGAATGCTGCCTTCGGAGAGGGATCGCGTCATCCGGTCGGGCATCCCCAATTCGGCACGGATGTTGAGATCGGGCATTGCTGTGCGCAGCGCGTCGATCCAGCGGAATCCAAGGCGCGGCCATAACGAGTATTGCGCGCCTATGAACAAACGACGGGTAAAGCCGTCCGGAATCGCCACCTGTTGGCGCGCCTCTTCCCACACACGCAGGAGCGACATGGCATATCGTTCAAACTCGATGCCCGCTTGGGTCAGTTCCGCACCTGCTTTCGACCGCGTGAACAATGGTCGCCCCAGCGAATCCTCCAACCGTTGAATGCGCAAGGATACGGCTGACTGAGTGACAAAAAGCCGTTCCGACGCTGCAACGAAAGAGCCAGTTGCGGCGACTTCAAGAAAAGACCGGATCAACGTAATGTCCATGGAAGGCTCCATTCATAAGAAACACTCATGTTATACCGCTTTCACCTCGGGTTCACAAAATATCGCCTGTTGGCGGGAAAGGCGGGGCGATATCCCTGCTGCGCTGAGCCAAAGTCAAAAAAGCGGTGTTTTTCGTAGCGTTATACTTGCGTGGTTTCTTATTCCCTTTACGCTCATTTCAAAGACAAGGATGGCTCGACAACGGGCCGCGTAGGGAGGAAATAATGGGAAACTTCGCCACAAAGGCGGATCGCGACGCGATTCAGGCCGAAAGCGCTTGGGAAGATCGGGCGCTTCCGCGCACGATGTATCAGTTCCTGACGACGACTAAAGACAAGTTCGGGGAGCGTGATGCGTTTTCGTATCAGCTGACATCAGGGCCAACTGACAAGAACGAAACACTGAGCTGGAACGAGCTGCACGGCAAATGTTGCCAAGCGGCCAACCTGTTCCGGTCGCTCGGCATTGGCGAGAAAGACGTTGTGGCCTTCGTGTTGCCCAACGCCTCCGAGACCGCCTTTACGCTATTGGGTGGCTCGATTGCGGGGATCGTGAACCCGATCAACCCGCTTCTGGAGCCTGAACAAATCAGCGCCATCCTTCGCGAAACAGGTGCCAAAGTAGTTGTGACGCTCAAGGCGTTCCCGAAAACCGACCTTGCCCAGAAAGTGGCCGAAGCTGTGGGCCATGCGCCGAACGTGAAGCACATTCTGGAAGTCGACCTGCTGCGGTATTTGACCGGTCTGAAGAAATTTATCGTGCCGTTCATCCGGCCCAAAGTTCACGGGGTCCATCACGCCAAGGTGCTCGACTTCTGCGTCGAGATGAACAAGCAGCCCACGACGCTGGCCTTTGAGGACAGCGCTGGCGACCGCGTCGCGTTCTACTTCCACACCGGCGGCACGACAGGCATGCCGAAAGTGGCGCAGCACAAGTATTCGGGCGTCGTCTATAACGGATGGCTGGGGCGCAAGCTGCTGTTTACAGAAGAAGATGTGCTGATGTGCCCGCTGCCACTGTTCCACGTCTTTGCGTCTCACGTGGTGCTGATGTCGGTGATTGCATCCGGCGCGCATGTTATTTTTCCGACGCCGCAAGGCTATCGCGGGGATGGTGTGTTCGACAACTTCTGGAAGCTGATCGAACGCTACAAAGTGACCTTCATGATCACGGTGCCAACAGCAATTTCGGCGCTGATGCAGAGACCGGTGAATGCCGATATTTCCAGCCTTCGGATCGCGTTCTCCGGCTCGTCTCCTTTGCCGGTCGAACTGTATAACCGGTTTGAGAAAGCCTGCGGAGTTACTATCGTTGAAGGCTACGGGCTGACCGAGGCCACCTGCCTCGTGTCGATCAACCCGCCTTCGGGCCACAAGAAGGTCGGCTCCATCGGCATCCCGTTCCCTTACACCGATGTAACCATTCGCAATGTCGTAGACGGCTCTGTCTGTGCGGTTGACGAGATCGGCGAGATTTGCGTGAACAACCCCGGCGTATTTGAGGGCAACACCTACACCGAGGCCGAAAAGAACGTGGATTTGTATTACGACGGCAAATACCTGCGGACGGGCGATTTGGGCCGACTGGATCCTGACGGATACCTCTGGATCACGGGCCGCGCCAAAGACCTGATCATTCGCGGCGGCCACAATATCGACCCAGCCGAGATCGAAGAGGCCTTGGCGGGCCACCCCGATGTGGCCTTCGCGGGCGCAATCGGACAACCGGACGCCCATGCGGGCGAGATACCATGCGTCTATGTGGAGCTGGTTGGCGGCGGCAAAGCGACGGTGGACGAGTTGATGGAGTTCGCCAAAGAAAAGGTCCACGAGCGCGCAGCCCATCCGAAATATATCGAGCTGATGGACGAGTTGCCCAAAACCGCTGTGGGCAAAATCTTCAAGCCCGAGCTTCGCAAGATGGCCATCACCCGCATCTACAACGAGGCGCTGAAAAAAGCGGATGTTGCAGCCGAAGTTGTCTCCGTGTTGGAGGACAAAAAGCGCGGTTTGGTCGCCAAGGTTGCCAAGCGCGGCGACGTCTCTGACGAGGCGGTCCAACACGTCCTAGGGGCCTTTACGCGGCCTTGGGAGTGGGTGGACTAGTCACCTGCATTGACAGTGATGAATTGAGACGGGCGGGTGCGATGCATCCGCCCTTTTCATTTGGCCAACCCGACGCAGATGCTTGTCAAAATTGAAACGCTGGTGCTACGCTTGGGTACCTAACCGGGCAGCGGGGTGTCTTCTGGACCCGCCCGACGTCGCACTCTGACGCGTGAAATCCCCGCGAAACCGGCCAGCGACACGCTGGCTCTTTCGAAAACCACAAGACGCGAACTTGTGCGAAAAGCAGGGGGAATTTCATATGGAAACCATTGGGGTTATCGGCATCGGGGATATGGGCAGCGGGCTGGCCAAGAACCTGATTAGAAACGGGTTTCGTGTAACCGGTATCGATTTGAAACCGGACCGGATGCAGGCATTTGTCGAGATGGGCGGTGTTGCGGCCGCCAGCCCAGCAGAGGTCGGCAAAGAAGCGCGAGCGGTCTTTGTGATGGTCATGACAGGCGATCAGGCGAAGGCGGTGATCCTTGGCGAGGACGGATTGGTATCGCAAATGCCTGAAGGCAGCGCCGTCATCCTGAGTGCCACGGTCAAGCCGCGCGAGGCCCGCGAGATCGGCGCGGCGATGAAAGGCTCCGGCATCCACCTGATCGACACGCCGGTCTCTGGCGGCTTTCCGGGCGCGCAAGGCGGCACGCTAACCATGATGGCCGCAGCTCCTGACGACATTTTGGACGCCTTCGCGCCGGTGATGGAGGCCGTGTCGGCCAATATCCACCGCGTCGGCACCAAGCCGGGGGAGGGGCAGACCGTGAAAGCCTGCCTGCAATCGCTGATCGGCGCACAGTTTTCGGCCACATTTGAGGCGGCAGCCCTTGCGGCGAAAGCGGGAGTGTCGGGGCAGGTTTTGCTGGACGTGTTCTCCACCTCTTCGGCGGGTTGTGGCGTGGTGAACAACGCGCTTGAAAAGATCATCGACCGCCAGTTTGAAGGCACCGGCAGCCATATCAACACCATGCACAAGGACCTGACGATCTCTATGGCGCTGGGCGAGGAGTTGGGGGTGCCGCTTCACACGGCGGCGTCTGCGATGCAGATATTTCATGCGGGGCGCACCAAATATCCCAATGGTGACAACTGGGTCTGCACCCGCGTGATTGAAGAGATCGTAGGGGCGGAGTTGCACCGAAAGGCAAAGCCATGAAGCTGGGTGTTATCTGTGACGGCATCAGCCGCGACCTGTCTCATGCTATTGATGTCATGGATGAATTCGGGCTGGACCACGCCGAGTTGCAGTTTGTCGGTGATCACGAAGTCGGCGACCATTCCGCCGCCGAGATCAAGGAAATCGACAGGCTTTTGAGAGGCCGCGGCAAGCCAGTCTCCTGCCTGTCGCGCCATATTTTCGCGGGCATGACGGCAGCCAACACACCGGGCGACGCGCTGCACACCAAGCACATGGACGCCCTGCACCGCGTTATTGAGATGGCGCATGTCGTCGGCTCCCCTTTGGTGCGGATCATGACCCCGAAAAAGGAGCAGATATTGTGGGGCGCACATGGCGCCGAGACGTGGAACGTCGCCCATGGCGCGTGGGATGCGATGCTGCCGCTGATTGCCCCTGCTGTGGACGCTGCGCGGGACGCAGGGCTGCGCTTGGTTGTCGAGACGGGCAACGGGACGATGGTCAACTCGAACTACACAGCGCGGCGCTTGATCGACGAGTTGGACGCGCAAGATGCGCTGTCGGTTCTATGGGACCCCGGAAACAACTGCTGGTGTCATGAGCTTGCCTATCCTGACGGTTACGAGGAAACGCGCGGCGGTTATCTGGGGCATATTCATATCAAGGATGTTTTCGTCGACACGCCTCGAGCGTTTCTAACGGTCAAGCGGATGGGGGAGGGGCAACTGGGCCCGCTTTTCGCGCCTATTGCGCAGGCTTTAAAGAATGATGGCTATAGCGGCGTGATCTCGTTGGAGAGCGTCTACCACCCCGGAGATGGCGATTTCGAAGCGGGGTTCAGGCAATGCGCGCCGCTGTTCAAGCAACTGTTCGGCTAGGCCATCGTTCGCAAATGCCGCTGTCGCAGGGAGACAATTAGGGCTACGCTGGTCCTTGACCAATTTGGAGGCCTGTCATGGATTTCATAGCAAAAGCGACTGCAATTGTAGGGGGCACGGTGGCCATGCTGCGCCGCATCGGCTCGCCCACTCATCAGGCCTTTGGCTCGGAGCCGCAAATCCCCGAAGCCAAGAAGCAGGGCATCATGACGTTAAAAATGCCAACGGCAAAGGGGTGGGATGGCGACCACGTGCCCGACTGCGCCGCCGGTCTGAAAGTGAACGCTTTTGCGCGCGGGCTGGAGCATCCCCGCTGGATCGAAGTGCTGCCCAATGGCGATGTATTGGTGGCGGAATCCAAGGAGGAGGCAGGGCCACCGAAGACGCTGATGGACCATGCCGCGCAGGCCACGATGCGCCGCGCCAAGGCTATCGGCAAAAGCGCGAACCGCGTAACGCTTTGGCGCGACAGTGACGGGGATGGTGTCGCTGAAACGCGCGAGGTGTTCGTCGAAAACCAGAAACAGCCTTTCGGCATGGCATTGGTCGGGCAGAATTTCTATCTGGGCAACACAGACGGGATTGTGGTGTTTGACTACCAAACGGGGGCGACTTCGCTCTCGGGGGCGGGGCGCAAGTTGGTGGACTTCAAGCCAAGTGGCCACTGGACCCGGAGTTTGCTTGTGTCACCTGACGGGGCCAAGATTTATGCGGGTGTGGGCTCGCTCACCAACATCGCCGACCAAGGGATGGCGGTCGAAGAAGGCCGTGCTGCGATCTGGGAACTTGACGTGGCGACAGAAAAAGCACGCATCTTTGCCTCGGGGCTGCGCAACGCCGTGGGTATGGCGTGGGAGCCGACATCCAGTGCGCTTTGGACCGTCGTAAACGAGCGCGACGGATTGGGGGACGAGACACCGCCGGATTATCTGACCTCTGTCCAAGACGGGGGCTTTTACGGCTGGCCCTATTCCTACTGGGGCGACACCGTGGATGACCGCGTGCCGCAAGACGCGGAGATGGTCGCGAAAGCCATAACGCCGGACTACGCCTTGGGCGGCCACACCGCATCCCTTGGTTTGTGTTGGATGCCGGAAGGTACGTTGCCGGGGTTCGGAGATGGCATGGTGATCGGCCAGCACGGGTCTTGGAACCGCTCTACGCTCAGCGGGTATAAACTGATCTTCATCCCGTTCAGGAACGGTGCCCCGAGCGGCGTCCCGCGCGACATTCTGAGCGGTTTTTTGTCCGACGACGAGAAGATCGCCTACGGTCGCCCTGTCGGCGTGACCATCGGGCCGGACAAGAAATCCCTTCTTATGGCGGATGATGTGGGTGACGTCATCTGGCGCGTGACGGGCGCGTAAAGGCGCGATCAAAGCGCCCCCTCGGCGCTCGGGCGACGGCGCGCGACGTTTGTCGCTTTGTCGCTGGCGTTAGCTCAAGCCGCTGTAAGCAATAGGGATTTGAGTTGAAAGATGGTGCTGTGAGAGAGGATTGAACTCTCGACCTCACCCTTACCAAGGGTGTGCTCTGCCACTGAGCTACCACAGCATCTTCACTTGCGTGTGGGCGGGGTATTAGGGCGAAACTGTCCTCGGTGCAACCCTAATCTGGACCCTTTTGCGGCCCTGCGTTAAGACGGTGCCATGAGTGACAATACCTCCCCCAAAGGCCCATCGAAGCCGCAATCGCCCGCCCAATTGCGCGAGGCACGGTTGAAGGCTGCGCTAAAGGCCAATATGGGACGTAGGAAGCAGCAGGCACGCGCCAGAAAAGCCCCCGCAGATGCGGGCAATAACGAGACAAAAGGGCAGTAAAACATGGATAAGATCATCGTCACGGGCAACGGCCCGTTGAAGGGGGAAATCACGATCTCCGGGGCAAAGAACACCTGCCTGAAACTGATGACGGCGGCACTGCTGAGTGATGAGCCATTGACGCTCACCAATGTGCCACGCCTCTCGGACATCAAGACATTGTCGGAGCTGCTGGAGTCCCTAGGCTGCGAAGTGGCGCTGCTGAACGGTGGCAACGTGATGGTGTTGTCGGCAGGCAAGATCACCAACCGCAAAGCGGATTACGAGATGGTGCGCAAACTGCGCGCTTCGTTCAACGTGCTGGGACCGCTGGTCGCGCGGGAACATGAAGCGACGGTGTCGCTGCCGGGCGGCTGTGCCATTGGCGCTCGCAAGGTTGATTTGCACCTGATGGCGCTGGAGAAACTGGGCGCCACAATCACACTCGACGAGGGCTATGTGCATTGCACCGCGCCCAACGGATTGACCGGCGCCGTTATCGAATTCCCGTTTGTCACTGTCGGCGGCACCGAGAACGCGATCACCGCTGCGACGCTGGCCAAAGGCACGACAGTGATCAAGAACGCTGCGCGCGAGCCTGACACCGTGGATCTGTGCAAATGCCTGAACGCGATGGGTGCGAAAATCACTGGGGCCGGAACCTCCGAGATTACCATTGAAGGTGTCGACCGCCTGCACGGCGCGACGCATGAGGTCATTGCCGACCGCATCGAGCTTGGCACGTTCATGATCGCCCCTGCCATTGCCGGCGGTGAAGTGGAATTGATTGGCGGCCGGCGCGAGCTGGTAGACGCTTTCTGCCAAAAGCTGGAGGCAACAGGTGTTGTCATCACCGACACCGAGCGCGGCTTGAAAGTTACTCACTCCGCTGGCGACCGTCTGCGGCCGGTCGACGTGGAAACCGAACCTTTCCCCGGCTTCCCGACAGATTTGCAGGCGCAGATGATGGCGGCGCTGTGCCTTGCCGACGGAACCTCCCAACTGCACGAGACGATTTTCGAGAACCGTTTCATGCACGCCCCGGAACTGATCCGCATGGGTGCGCAGATTGACGTGCAAGGTGGCCATGCCACCGTAACGGGTGTTCGTAAAATGAAGGGGGCGCAGGTGATGGCGACCGACCTTCGCGCCTCGGTCTCGCTCATTTTGGCTGGTCTTGCCGCCGAAGGCGAAACCACCGTTGGTCGTGTCTACCATCTGGACCGCGGTTACGAGCGGATCGAACAGAAGCTCGGCGGTATTGGTGCCTTGATCAAACGGGTGCCCGAATGAGCCAAGATGCCAGCTTTGAAGACGGTGCCGAGCGGTCTTTGCGCCTGACGGCGGAGGATGCGGGCGACGTCACGGTCATTTCCTCGCTGGCGCAAGACGCGGTTTTCCCGATCGCCGAGATGTCGTGGAAACCCGCGCAGCGCCGCTTTGCGCTTTTGCTGAACAGGTTCCGCTGGGAAGACCTGCCCGCTGCCGAACGCCGCGGCCGCGACTTCGAGCGCGTCCGCGCTGTGTTGGCGTTTGACGATGTGTCGAAAGTGTCTTCGAGCGGCTTGGACCGATCAAACACCGATCTGGTTCTGTCGCTGCTTTCGATCACCTGGGAGCCGGGCGAGGACGGGGCAGGGCGTTTCGAACTCACACTGGCAGGCGACGGTGCAATCGCGTTGGACGTCGAGTGTATCAATGTGACCTTGCAAGATGTGACACGCCCCTATGTGGCTCCGTCGCGCAAGGCGCCTCAGCACCCAGAGTGAGTGTCCGCGCGCTGACCCGCGCAGACGCTGAAGCTTTTCATGCGCTGCACATCGAGGGTGTCAGCACTTTTCCGACGGCATTTTTGCGATCCCTTGATGAGGTGCGCAACACCCCCTTGCTCGACACCGAGCGGATGCTGGGCAGTGGCAAGATGCTGGGGGCATTTTCAGGCGAAACGCTGATTGGCTTGGCTGGGCTCGCGCAGAACGATTTTGCCATGGCACGTCACCGCGCGTTGCTGGGGCCATTCTATGTGAGCCAGAATTTCCATGGTCAGGGGGTGGCGCAAGCGCTGATGGACGCGGTCTTTGAGCGCGCGCATGATTTGGGTATCTTGCAGATTGAACTTTTCGTTTGGTCCGAGAACCTGCGCGCGCAGCGGTTTTACCTGCGTAACGGCTTTGAGCAGACCGGCGTGATCCCCCGCTCGGTGATCGTAGATGGCGTGCCCTGCGACGATTTCTTCATGGTGCGCGCTTTGGATCGTTGAGCCTTCTGCGCCTGCACGGTATGGAGGCGTTATGCCAATGTTTCTCAACAGCGCTGACGCTGACTTCGACACTCAATTTGCCCAGCTTCTGACCATGAAGCGCGAGGACAGCCCCGACGTGGATGCGGTGGTGGCTGAAATTATTGCAGACGTGCAATCGCGCGGCGATGCAGCTGTCATTGAGTTGACCTCCAAATTTGACCGGATGGACCTTACGCCAGAAACGATGGCCTTCTCGCGCGAGGAAATGGACGTCGAAATCGCGAAAGTCCCTGCCGACCAACGCGCGGCTCTGGCCTTGGCCGCTGAACGCATCCGAGCCTATCACGACCGCCAATTGCCAAGCGACGAATCTTGGGAAGGCCCGCATGGCGAAATGTTGGGTTGGCGCTGGACCCCTGTCGAGGCGGCGGGTCTTTACGTTCCGGGCGGCTTGGCGAGCTATCCCTCAAGCGTACTGATGAACGCCATCCCTGCGCAGGTCGCTGGGGTTGAGCGGTTGGTGATTTGTGCGCCCACACCCGACGGTGTGGCCAACCCATTGGTGCTGCTGGCGGCACGTCTATCAGGTGTGGACACGGTTTACCGGATTGGCGGCGCGCAGGCGATTGCGGCGATGGCTTACGGCACCGACACGATCACGCCGGTCGACAAAATCACTGGCCCGGGCAACGCTTTTGTGGCCGCTGCAAAGCGCCGCGTCTTCGGTCGTGTCGGAATCGATATGATTGCAGGACCATCCGAGATTTTGGTCATTGCGGATAAGAACAACGATCCGGACTGGGTGGCCGTAGATTTGCTGTCTCAGGCCGAGCATGACGAAAGTGCACAGAGCATTCTGATCACCGACGACGCAGGCTTTGGCTTGGCTGTCGCCAATGCGGTGGAGACCCGTCTCGAAACGCTGGAGCGGCGTGAGATCGCGGGCCCAAGCTGGCGCGACTTCGGGGCGATTGTCGTCGTGCGCGACATGGATGAAGCGGTCGCGTTGTCTGATCGCATTGCCCCAGAACACCTTGAGATCGCTTGCGAAAATGCGGATGTTCTTGCTGCGCGTGTGCGCCATGCCGGAGCGATTTTTATCGGCTCCTACACGCCAGAAGCTATTGGCGACTATATTGGCGGCCCCAACCATGTGCTGCCCACCGCCCGCTCTGCGCGATTCTCGTCGGGGCTGTCAGTGATGGATTTCGTCAAGCGTACCACGCTTGCCCGGATGACTCCCGAGGCCCTCAAGGCCATCGGCCCCGCCGCAGAAACGCTGGCCAAGGCTGAAGGACTGGAAGCCCACGGCCTCTCTGTCCGCGCCCGTTTGAATAGGTTGAATGAACAATGAGTAAACTCTGTGAAGTAACGATCGACGATAGCGGTCTGCCGACGCCGACGCCCGAGATCGAGCAGGAGCGAAAGGTCGCGATCTTCGATTTGTTGGAGGACAACTCATTTGAGTTGCCACAAGACGGTGCACCGGATGGACCCTATAAGCTGGACCTGTCCATTCGGGAACGTCGGCTGGTCTTTGACCTGCACACAGAAGGCGGCGATAAGGCGGCGGAATTCCATCTGTCGCTTGGACCATTCCGGCAAGTCGTGAAGGACTATTTCCAGATTTGCGAAAGCTATTTCGACGCGGTCAAGAAGCTCCCGCCCAGCCAGATCGAAACGATCGACATGGCGCGACGAGGCATCCACAACGAGGGCGCGCGCGTCCTTGAGGATCGCCTTGAAGGCAAGGCCGAGGTCGACACCGACACGGCCCGCCGCCTGTTCACCCTCATTTGCGTTTTGCATTTCGGGGGCTGATGCGATGGGGGAGGATCATCCACAATCAGTTCTGTTCTGCTGCGACCACAACGCCGTGCGCTCGCCCATGGCTGAAGGGATGATGAAGAAATTCTACGGCACCGACATTTATATCCAGTCTGCCGGAGTTAAGAATGATCTAGACATCGACGGATTTACCATCTCGGTCTGCGCGGAGATGGGGGTCGAGTTGTCGCGCCACCGGACCCGGTCGTTTGAAGAGATGCAGGAGTGGGGAGACGATCTGTCGGGCTTCGATTTGATCGTCGCCCTGAGCCCCGCATCGCAGCGGCAAGCGCTTGAACTCACGCGGCTTTATCACCTTAAAGTTGAATATTGGCCGATCCTTGACCCGACGGGCTTGGGCGAAGGGCGCGAAGAAAAGCTGAATTCCTACCGCATGGCCCGCGACCAGATCAAAGACCGTATTCTAGCGCGTTTTGGCGAACCAACGGCGGTATGAACCAGCGTCAGGAAGTTGCACATGCCTCACAAGCAGTTCAGGCCATTGTGACGCCTCGCAGCCCGATTCACACAGTCAGATGGGTTTTGAGTAGGATTTTGGTCGCCCAATCGCCACGAATTCCTTCGTGACGCAGCGGTTGTGCGCACTTAACCCTTGAAAACCCCCAAGTCCCGGCGCATTTAGTGCCACGCCCGCAACTTGGCGGGCATAACAACGGAGTGAACATGGCCAAGGAAGAACTGCTCGAATTCCCCGGCGTCGTGAAGGAACTCCTGCCTAACGCGACATTCCTGGTCGAGCTGGAAAACGGCCATACGATCATCGCGCACACGGCAGGCAAGATGCGCAAGAACCGCATCCGCGTTCTGGCAGGCGACAAGGTGCAGGTCGAGATGACCCCCTACGATCTGACCAAGGGTCGGATCAACTACCGCTTCAAGTGACCGCTATGACCCGGGTCCCCGGGTTGAAGCTCGTGCTCGGCTCCGGCTCGCCAAGGCGGCTGGAGCTTCTGGCGACCTTGGGGATTATCCCTGACGACATCCGCCCCCCTGATATCAATGAAGACCCGCTTCCGGCTGAGAAGCCGCGCGACTATTGCCGCCGCATCGCCCGCAGCAAGGCGGAAGCTTTGGTCCTGGCGGACGATGAAGTGGCACTGTGCGCAGATACCACCGTCGCCCTTGGGCGGCGCATTCTGGGCAAACCCGCCGATGCAGGCGAGGCGGCCCAATTCCTGCTGGCATTGTCCGGCCGACGTCATCGCGTGATCACCGCAATGGCAGTGAAGCGCGGCGACCAGATATGGACCGCTGACGTTGTCACGGCGGTGAAAATGAAAAACCTCTCGGACGAAGAATTGAACGGCTATCTGGCCACAGATGACTGGCAGGGCAAGGCTGGCGGCTACGCCATCCAAGGGCCTGCGGGGGCGCTTATCCCCTGGATACAAGGCTCCTACACCGGCGTTATGGGGTTGCCCGTGGCCGAGGCGGTGAACTTGCTAAGAGCGGCAGGATATAAGGCGAGACCATGAAGGGTGCATTAATCGTATTGGGTGAGTTGGCGGGGCGCGAAGCCGCCGCGCGTCTGTTGGACGGCAAACTTGAAGACGTGTTGCTGGCCCCCGACGAAAATGCTCCGCCTGCACCAGGTGCGATCTACCGCGCCGTTGCCGAACGCCCCTTAAAAGGGCAGGGCGGTATGATGATGTCCTTGCCTGACGGGCAAACCGCGCTGTTTCGCGGGGCCACGGGGCTAAAGCCCGGCACCACGATGTTGGTGCAGGTCACAAGCTATGCGGAACCCCACAAGGCGGTGCCTGTCACGGATCGGTTGATCTTCAAAGGCCGCAGCGTAATCGTCACGCCCGGCGCCAAGGGCATGAACGTGTCGCGCCAGATTCGCGACGATGATCTCCGCGAGACTTTGCTGGAGGCGCTGCACCGTTCGCGCGCGCCAGAGGCCGGACATGGTGTCATCTTGCGCACAGGTGCTGTCGGCTTGGACCCCGACGACATTGCCGAAGAGGCGGACAGCCTGCTGGACCTGGCCGACGCCGTTCTGGCCGATCTGGAGGGCGGGCCTGAGCTTTTGGTGGATGCACCCGGCCCGCATGATCTGGCGTGGCGCGAATGGCCCCATGGCGACGAAACCGTTCAAGGGTTCGAGGAACACGGTGTGTTGGACGCGCTCGCATTGCTCGATCAAGAAGAAATTGCGCTGGGCCAAGGGTCGATGTTTATCGAGCCGACACGTGCCCTTGTCGCGGTCGACGTAAACACAGGCGGTGACTTTTCGCCCGCCGCTGGGCTGAAGGTCAATCTGGCTGTCGCCAAGGCGCTACCGCGCGCGTTGCGGCTGCGAGGTTTGGGCGGGCAGATCACGCTGGACCTTGCCCCGATGCCGAAAAAGGACCGCAAGCAATTCGAACTTTCGCTTCGCAGCGCTTTCAAAGCGGACCTGATCGAGACCTCACTGGTGGGCTGGACGCCGCTGGGGCATTACGAGCTGCAGCGCAAGCGTGAGCGTTTGCCCATCCCGAAAGGACTGGCGCAATGAATTGCCCGATCTGCTCCAAAGACACGGTTGAGAAGTACCGCCCGTTTTGCTCCAAGCGCTGTGCTGACATCGATCTGGGACGTTGGATGACGGGGGGCTATGCCATTCCGAGCGAAGACCCCGTTGATGACGACGAGCTTATGGAAGAGTTGGAAAAGAAGCTCGGCGAGATCGCTGCCGGTGGTCCCGCCGGGGACGGCTCGAAGCCTCATTAGCAACTTGTGCGTGATGGATTGATCTTTTCACGCATAAAGCTATGGACAGCATGAAGACGCTGGCCTAAATAGACCCTCGTTCGCAGGCAAACACCCTATGCGAACACCCGGTGCCCGGGTAGCTCAGGGGTAGAGCAGTGGATTGAAAATCCTCGTGTCGGTGGTTCAAATCCGCCCCTGGGCACCATTTATATCTCTGAAAACCAATGCTTTAACGTGCGCACCGGAGTCTCCTCAAGCCTTGCGCAATGCCTTCTGGCACTGACCGGTTTCTTGGCGCAAGGAGAGCAGACTGGGTAATTGCCGCGGAACGCGGACGGGGCATTTCGCCCAGTAGGTCGAAGGTCGCGGCCCGTACAAGGGTCGTGAACGCGCGCCCCAAGTTGCAATTTCTCGAAAAACCCTTATGTTGCTCTGAACAATAAGAAAAATGATTTGAGCGGTTTCTCCATGACACGAACACTTCGCGGGCTTTGGGACAGTTACCTGTCACCGATGCTTCAACGCCCCAAACGTCTTCAGGTTGCCGCGCTGTGCCATCGCGGGACGGGCGATGGGCGTGAGGTGTTGCTCATCACCAGCCGCGATACCGGACGTTGGATCATTCCCAAAGGGTGGCCCATCCGTGGGCTCAGCTCCCCCGAAGCCGCAATGCAAGAGGCTTGGGAAGAGGCGGGCGTGTCCGAAGGATCTGCGCAAGAAAAGTCCATCGGCACTTATACCTATGACAAAAGAATGCGAAGCGGGCTTCCCGTGCCTGTCGAGACTCTGGTTTATTCGGTCGAGGTCGAGGAGATGGAAAAAGATTTCCCCGAAGCTCGGGAACGACGCCTGAAATGGTTCAGCCAATCTGATGCAGCCAACCTTGTCCAAGAACGCGAGCTTCAAACGCTGTTGCGCGATTTCTAGCTCTTTTTCTAAGCCCCAAATAACCTATCCGCCGCGGTTGCTTTCGTCGCTGACTTGAGCGACTACTCGCGCGGAGAAAATTGGGGGACCAAGCATGTCAGAGCAACCGAAGGGCGATCCACGCCACCTTGAAACCTTGGATCGTGATCTTGCGCGCTATTCCAACTTGGAAATGGCAACCAGCTATGTCTCGCGGCCTATCGTTGGCCCGAGTATCGCGCTGGTCTTTATCGTTCTGGCCGGTTTGGCGGCTGCAATGATCTTCGGACAGGCCAACAACTCCCTCATCGTAATTGTCGCAGCATGTTTCGGGGCCTATATGGCTTTGAACATCGGCGCGAATGATGTGGCCAACAATATGGGCCCTGCGGTTGGTGCGAACGCACTAACAATGGGCGGTGCCATTGCGATTGCTGTGGTGTTTGAAAGTGCCGGTGCGCTGATTGCGGGAGGGGACGTGGTGTCCACCATCGCGAAAGGCATCATTGCGCCTGAAAGCATGGGCAATGCGCAGACCTTTATGTGGGCCATGCTGTCCGCGCTATTGTCAGCAGCGCTTTGGGTGAATTTGGCCACGTGGGTCGGCGCTCCTGTGTCTACCACGCACTCTGTTGTGGGCGGCGTGATGGGGGCAGGCATTGCCTCGGCCGGTCTGGCTGCGGTTAGCTGGGGCACCATGGGTGCGATTGCCGCCAGCTGGGTGATCTCGCCGGTACTGGGCGGGCTGATTGCCGCCGGTTTCCTTTGGCTCATAAAGTCGCGCATCATCTACCAAGAGGACAAAATCGCGGCAGCGCGCAAATGGGTGCCGGTCTTGGTCGGCATCATGGCGGGCGCATTTGCGGCCTATCTGGCGCTCAAAGGGCTGAAGAAGCTTATCAAGATCGACATGGCAACCGCCCTGATGATCGGCGCGGCACTCGGTGTGGCGACATGGGCGATCATGATCCCGACCATCCGCAAACAGTCCGAGGGGCTGGAGAACCGCAACAAATCGCTGAAAGTGCTTTTTGGCATCCCGCTGGTCGTCTCCGCAGCATTGCTGAGCTTTGCGCATGGCGCAAACGACGTGGCGAACGCCGTGGGGCCGTTGGCCGCCATCGTGCAAGCGTCCCAGTCCGGCGACTTCACCCATGCCATCAGCATCCCTGTCTGGGTAATGGTGATCGGAGCTTTTGGTATTTCCTTCGGGCTGTTCTTGTTTGGGCCCAAGCTCATCCGCATGGTCGGCAGCCAGATCACCAAGCTGAACCCGATGCGCGCTTACTGCGTCGCCCTGTCAGCGGCGATCACTGTGATCGTGGCAAGCTGGCTTGGCCTGCCTGTCAGCTCCACCCATATCGCTGTGGGCGGCGTGTTCGGCGTTGGCTTCTTCCGCGAATGGGATGCGGAGCGGCGTTACAAGCGGGCCCGTATGGAAATGCCCGACCGTCTGATCTTGGCACCTGAAGAACGCCGCCGCCGCAAGTTGGTGCGCCGGTCGCATTTCATGACCATTATCGCGGCTTGGGTTATCACTGTGCCGGCTGCGGCGCTGTTGTCGGCGATCATCTTCCTCGGCATCTACACAATCATGGTCTGAGCCTTGGAATTCTGGGCGCTCAGTCCTCCCCGCCTGTTGTAACGCCCCCGATCAGGTTTTCCCTGAGAAGGCGTTCACTCAGGCTGGGGCGTGGCTTGGCAAGTTCTGCAAGATAGTCGCGTTTGGCTTGGGCCTCGGCGCGGGTTGCGGCAATTGCTTCCTCCGGTGTGATCGCAGCAAAGCGGATGGTGCCTTGCGCGCGCATCTGTGACAGACGGTCCAGATCAGCAGAAATGACGGTCGCGATCTTTGGATAGCCACCAGTCGTTTGGTGATCGGCCAGCAGGACCGTAGGCACCCCATCGCCAGAGACTTGAACGGAGCCGCGCAAAATCGGCTCTGACGGGATCGACAGAGCCTCTGAGAGCTCCAGCACAGGCCCACTCAAGCGCACGCCCATCCGGTCAAACGCGTCGGTGAGCTTGTAGGGTGTCGACAAAAACGTCTCGACAGACACGGGCGAGAAATGCTGGTCCTGCGGGCCGATAACAACGCGGGCAGTGCCGTCCGGCTTTGCGAACGCGGGGCAGGGGATGTCCCCACTCCTGTCATCGCGGGTTTCTGCGTCCTCGATTTCAAGGTCTTGCCCCGCCTTCAACGCGCCGCCGCCAAAGCCTGACATAGAATGTGTCGCGCTATGCCCGAGCCAGTTTTGCGACTTCAGATCGCCTGCGAAGGCAAGATATGCCCAACTGCCCCACGCGCCCCCTCGGATGGAGAGCCGTTCCCCCTGATGCAAGGTCTGCACCGTCCAGGAGCCTGATTTCGTGCCAGCGAAATCCACCGCGAAGCCGCCCCCCGCGACGGCAATGCTGACGGCGCCGTGTCGGCATTCCAGAACCAGCCCCCCCAGCGAAACCTCGATTCCGGTTGCCCCCGCACGCTGCCCTAGGGCTGTATTGGCAACCGCAAAGCCTGAGCGGTCCATCGGGCCTGAGGCGGATACACCAAATCGCATATGCCCAAAGCGTCCGCCATCCTGAATCGAGACCAGCGGCCCGGCATGGATGACACGAAGGATCGCGCGGCTCATAACGCGTCTTTTCTTATGCGCCGGAAGGACACCGTGTCACCCACATCAAACAGAAACGGGCGGTTCGGATCTCCGGTCATGATCTTGGCTGGCGTGTGGCCGATGATGGACCAGCCAGTCGGCATGACAAGGGTCGTGGCCAGACATTGCGGCCCTGCGATCATCACGCTTCCTGCGGGGATGTCGCGCACGGGCGCGGCTTTGCGCGGAACTTGGATCTCCGCCGGCACGCCCGCGAGGTAGGCGTAGCCCGGGGCAAAGCCATACATGCCAACCCGATATTGCGCCGACACATGAGCGTTGACCACGGCCTCCGTACTCATGTCACAGGCGCGCGCCACTGCATCAAGGTCAGGGGCGAACCCTTCGTCATAGCAAATGTCGAGCGTATGGTGCGCGGCGTCATCGTCTCGGGCAGGAGCTATCGGCAGCAGCGCGCGAATGGCGGTTTCTACCTCGGTATGGTCCGTCTCAAGCGGGTCAAACACTGCGAGAAGATTGACCAGCGCGGGCACCACCTCTTGCAGCCCTTTGATTTGGGCCTTGGTGATGGCATGATCCAACGCGATGACCGTGCGGTTTACCTCGTCGCTGATTTCGGTTGCGAATTCGACCAACACCGCATGATCGGCCACAGGTTTAAAGTTCACTGTCATGTCTGGATGAAGCGCGAGACAGTGACCCCTGCGTCGGTCAGGCGCGCGAGGATGGTGCGGGCCATGTCCACTGCGCCAGCGCTGTCGCCATGCACGCAGATGGACTGCGCATCCAGTGCGATCGGGTCGCCGTCCAGCACCGGCATCAGCCCGGTTTCCAGATAGTTAATCAGGCGTGCTGCCGCCTCGTCCGCGTCGTGGATCATGGCCCCGTCCTGCCCTCGCGGGACCAGCTGTCCGTTCGACAAATACCCTCTGTCGGCAAAAATTTCTGAATAGACCTCAACCCCTGCGTCCCGGGCGGCTAGCTCCAGCTGCATGCCGGAGATTGCAAGGATCGACAGGCCGCAATCCACCTGCTGAACCGCATCTACAATCGCGCGCGCTACATCGCGGTCTGCCGCGGCCAGATTGCCAAGCGCGCCATGGGGCTTCACATAGGCGACCTTCGTGCCGGCCAATGCGGCCAGCGCTTGAAGCGCGCCGATTTGCGCAGCAACCATGCGACCGATTTCAATTGGGGTCATCGGGATGACGCGACGGCCGAACCCTTCGCGGTCATTATATCCCGGATGCGCGCCGACGCTGACGCCATTCTCATTTGCCAGTTGCAGCGTCTCGAACATCGTCTCGGGATCGCTGGCATGACCGCCGCAGGCGATATTTGCGCTTGAGACAATCGACAACATCGCCGCGTCATCGCCCATGCTCCACGGCCCAAAACTTTCCCCAAGGTCGGAGTTGAGATCAATGCTGCGTGACATGGGGCCATCCTTGGGTCGTGCGAATTCCAGCGCAGGATATAAGGTTTGTCGCGCGATGAAAGGGGGGCATTGAAACCGTGCGTTTAAAGCGCCAGACCTGCATTGGTGTTGAGCATGTATTGCGAGAAGATAGGGCCGCAGGCCGCACCGATCTCGCGGGCTTTGCGGCCAATCTGCCCCGCCTCGACTTGGGGCGGAATCAACCCGCGCGTGTCTTGGTTCAGAAGGTAGCGGCGTGTTCGCTCTACCAGCGTTTCCTTGACGTCCGGAGGTAGGCCACCGTCGATCAGGATCGCCTCGAAGTCGATCACAGCGCAAGTCGACAGCGCGGCTTTGGCAAGCTCTTGGGCGGTCTGCCGGATCCACGGTTCGACATAGCGCGCATAGGGACTCCAGTCGTCGCTGGCCCATAGCCCGCTCGGGTCCAATCCCACTTCGGAGAGCCGTGCCTCAAGCAAATGGATAGAAGCGATATCGATCAGCTGGCGGCTTTCCCCGTTTGGGCCAACGCTGCGAAGTGACCCCAACGCGCCCGCATTCCCTTGATGCCCTTCGAAGACAGAGTGGTTGAGGACGATACCGCCCCCGACAAACGCCGCGACGAAGAAGTAAGCGTAATCGCGGAATTCCTTGCCCCGCCCATAGACATGCTCTGCGCGACATGCTGCAGTCGCGTCGTTGACCACATGCACGGGCAGGTCGCTGAACTCCGCGATTTCGTCTTGGAAATTGATCCCTTTCCAAAGCGCAAATTCCTCGGCGGTGGCACCGACCATCTCGTGCCAGTTCCATAGCTCGAACGGGGCGGCGACGCCGATCCCGCACATGCGCTGCTGTTGGTCCGGGGTGAGACCGGCCGTAAGCTCCGCGAACCCGTTCTTCAGGAACGCGAAAATTTCGGCGGGCAGGGGATAGGTGAAGGTCGTGGCCGTCTCTGCGCGGATCACACCCGTGAAATCCATCAACACGATCTTTGCACTGCGCCGCCCGATTGTAACGCCAATCGACAACACCCCGTCAGGGTCCAGCGCCATAGGCACCGATGGCTTGCCGACCTTGCCGCGCACAGATGTGCCGCGCATTAGCAGGCCGTCCTTTTCTAGCTTTCGCAGAATGACAGAAACCGTCTGCGGCGATAGTCCGGCCAGCCGCGCAAGATCGCTTCCGGGCATAGCGCCGCCACGCTGCAACATGGAAAGAAGCAGGCGCTCGTTATGGTTGCGTAAACCGCTTTGGTTCGCGCCGCCACTCAGTGACCTGACTTTCGATCCATCCATAAGTGCGATCCTATACAGAGCACCACTGATGAAAACAATGACATGCCGAATTAATAAATCAAGTTTATTTATTTATTGACGAAATGATACGAATCGCGTTTCTTAGCGTTAGTTCCGCCGGGAGGGCGGGGTTCTGATCCGTATGACGGACCACAACATGTCTGGGAGGACATCATGAAAAAATTACTCGCTACGTCGGCTGTCGCGCTGACCACTTTGTCCGGTGCGGCATTTGCTGACGGCCACGCAATCACGGCTTGCCTGATCACAAAAACCGACACCAACCCGTTCTTTGTCAAGATGAAGGAAGGCGCAGAAGCCAAAGCGGCAGAGCTTGGCATGACGCTGAAATCCTTCGCAGGTAAGGTCGATGGCGACCACGAAACGCAAGTCGCTGCAATCGAGACCTGCATAGCAGATGGCGCCAAAGGCATCCTGTTAACGCCATCCGACACATCCTCCATCGTGGCCTCGGTCAAGCAAGCCCGTGATGCCGGCCTCGTCGTGATCGCACTCGACACCCCGCTTTCCCCAATTGATGCGGCCGATGCAACTTTCGCGACCGACAACTTCCTCGCGGGTGAGCTGATCGGTAAATGGGCTGCCGCCACACTGGGCGACGACGCTGCAAACGCTAAGATCGCCATGCTCGATCTCGCTGTTTCCCAGCCAACTGTTGGTGTCCTGCGTGACCAGGGCTTCCTGCAAGGCTTCGGCATTGATCTGGGTGACCCTAACAAATGGGGCGACGAAACCGATCCGCGTATCGTTGGCAATGACATCACGTCTGGCAACGAAGAAGGTGGCCGCAAGGCGATGGAGAACCTTCTTGCGAAAGACCCTGAAATCAACGTCGTCTATACCATCAACGAACCTGCCGCAGCGGGCGCGTACGAGGCACTGAAAGCCTTCGGTCGTGAGAACGACGTGCTAATCGTGTCCGTCGATGGCGGCTGCCCCGGCGTCCAGAACGTCAAGGATGGCATCATCGGTGCGACCTCGCAGCAATACCCGATGCTGATGGCCTCCAAAGGCGTCGAGGCGATTGCCGCATGGGCCAAAGACGGCACCAAGCCAGCACTGACCCCGGGCAAGGACTTCTTCGACACTGGCGTTTCGCTGGTCACAGATAAACCAGCCGAAGGTGTCGAAAGCATTGACGTCGCCAAAGGCACGGAGCTTTGCTGGGGCTAACGCCTGCACGACTATGAAAAAACAAGGGGCGGTGCATTCCGCCCCTTCGTCTTCAACGGGAGGGAACGATGTCCAGCGCAGACACAACAAATGATGGGGTCGCCAAGTTCGAGCAACCCAACAGGGGCTTTCTAGGCACTGTCCAACACCTGCTACACGTCAATCCGGCGCTTGTGCCGCTGATCGTCCTAGTGGCATCGATTGTGGTGTTCGGGCTTTTGCTCGGCTCCAAGTTCTTTTCTCCCTTTGCGCTCACGCTGATCTTGCAGCAGGTGCAGATCGTTGGCATCGTCGCTGCCGCGCAGTCGCTGGTGATCCTGACCGCGGGCATCGACCTGAGCGTCGGGGCCATCGCGGTGATCTCCTCGGTGGTGATGGGGCAATTCACCTTCCGTTATGGCCTGCCGGTGGAGTTTGCCATCGTTTGCGGCCTGATCTTCGGCACAGCCATCGGCGCCGTGAACGGCTGGCTCATCGCGGCCATGAAGCTGCCGCCATTCATCGTGACATTGGGCATGTGGCAAATCGTGCTTGCCGCCAATTTCCTCTATTCCTCGAACGAGACGATCCGGTCTCAAGACATCGCAGAAAACGCCGCGATGCTACAATTCCTTGGCGCGAAGTTTAATATTGGCGGCGCGGTCTTTACCGTGGGCGTGTTGTTCATGGTGCTTCTTGTGATCTTGTTGGCCTACGTCTTGCGCCACACCGCTTGGGGTCGTCATGTCTACGCCGTGGGCGACGACGCCGAAGCTGCAGAGCTGTCGGGCGTGAATGTCAAAGGCACGATCATTTCCGTCTATGCAGTTGCAGGTCTGATCTGCGCCTTTGCAGGCTGGGCCTTGATCGGGCGCATCGGGTCGGTGTCGCCAACCTCTGGCCAGCTTCTCAACATCGAATCGATCACCGCCGTGGTGATCGGGGGCATCTCGTTGTTCGGCGGGCGCGGCTCGATCCTAGGGACATTCTTCGGGGCGCTGATCGTCGGGGTGTTCACCCTCGGCCTGCGCCTCATGGGGGCGGACGCGCAGTGGACCTATCTGCTGATCGGCGTGCTTATCATTGCGGCTGTGGCCGTGGACCAATGGATCAGAAAGGTGGCAGCATAATGGAACCTATTCTCAAAGGACGCGGTCTCGTCAAACGCTACGGCAAAGTGACCGCCCTCGATCATTGCGACTTTGATCTGATGCCGGGGGAAATTCTGGCGGTGATCGGTGACAACGGCGCAGGTAAATCCTCACTGATCAAAGCCGTCTCTGGTGCGGTCGTGCCGGACGAAGGCGAGGTTTTTCTGGAGGGCAAGAAAATCAGTTTCACTTCGCCCATCCAAGCCCGCGAAGCAGGAATCGAGACGGTGTATCAGACCCTCGCTATGTCTCCCGCTCTGTCGATTGCCGACAACATGTTCATGGGGCGCGAGTTGCGCAAACCGGGCTTCATGGGCAAATGGCTCCGCCAGTTGGATCGCGCAGAAATGGAGCGTCTTGCCCGCGACAAGCTGACTGAACTGGGGCTAATGACGATCCAGAACATCAACCAAGCGGTCGAAACCTTGTCTGGTGGTCAACGCCAAGGCGTGGCTGTTGCCCGTGCGGCAGCGTTCGGCTCAAAGGTGATCATTCTTGACGAACCAACCGCCGCCTTGGGTGTTAAGGAAAGCCGGAAGGTGTTGGAACTTATTCAGGACGTGAAGTCGCGCGGCATCCCGATCATTCTGATCAGCCACAACATGCCGCATGTGTTCGAGGTCGCCGACCGCATCCACGTCCACCGCCTCGGCAAACGCTTGTGCGTGATCAACCCAAAGGATTACACCATGTCAGACGCGGTGGCGTTCATGACCGGTGCCAAGGAGGCGCCTGCACAAACCGAGGCTGCATGACCGACGACCTTACAGCTCAGATCAAGGATTTGATTGTTGCACAGCCGGCGCCTCACGGGCGTCGGCTGATTGCTGTTGCAGGCCCGCCGGCAGGTGGAAAGTCGACCTTGGCCGAGCACTTGGCCGAAGTCCTGCCAAATGCGGCGGTCGTTCCTATGGACGGTTTTCACTTAGACAATGACACACTATCGGCGCGCGGGTTGCTGGCCCGTAAAGGGTCGCCCGCAACGTTCGACGCTTTAGGGTTTGTGAAACTGGTCAGCGCCCTTCGGGACCCTGTGGAGGTTGCCTATCCAACCTTCGACCGCAGCAGCGACAGCGTCGTGCCCAGTGGCGGATCAGTTTCCGCAGACACTGACACAGTCATCGTGGAGGGCAACTACCTGTTGCTTGATGATGCGCCATGGAACCAACTTCGTCAGTTCTGGGATTTGAGCATCTTTCTGGATGTCCCCTTCGAGGTATTGCGCGAACGCCTGTTGCAGCGTTGGCGAGACCACGGCTACTCGGACAGCGATGCGTTAACCAAAGCTGAATCCAACGACCTACCCAATGCGCGGGTCGTGATGGACAGCGCGGCGAACGCCATGCACGTCGTGTCTTTTACCGGTTAGATAATCTCGTCCTCGTCAAACAGCGGGTCTTCCTCCAGCTGTGCCGACAGATCCTCTACCGCCGTTTCCGCACGGGAGTTCGAGATGACTTCGGCAATGTGGTAAATGGCGTCGCCCTCGTTGACGATTGGCATCACAGCGCGGCCAACGATGATGCCATCGAAAGACGCAAACAGCTCCACTTCGTTCTCGCCAAACGGATCGGAGACAGCCGCCAGAAGCTCCCCGTCTTTGACCACGTCACCTTCGCTTTTGAACGCGCGCAAAAGACCACCCGCAGGCGCGCGGACCCATTTGGACGATTTGCACAGGATCGAGCTGGCCTTGGCGGGTGCCACCGCTTTGCGCGGCAACATCTCGCGGGTGGCCATCACCCGCAGGATGCCCGCAACTCCGGCGCGCACATACATTTCGTCAAAGCGCAGCCCTTCGCCCGCTTCGTAGAGCAAGACGTCTATTCCAAGCTCACGCGCTGCCGCACGCAATGAGCCTTCGCGCAATGAAGACGTCAGAATGACCGGCGCACCGAACGCTTGCGCCAGTTTCATCTTCTCCGGGGCTGTGCCGGACACGCGAATTTGCGGTAGGTTGGTGCGGTGGATTGCAGCGGAATGCAGGTCGATGCCAAAGCTGCACCGCTCCACCACATTGGTCATGAAGTCATGCGCCAACCGCGAGGCCAGCGACCCCGCTGGGGAGCCGGGGAAGCAACGGTTCAAGTCCCGGCGATCAGGAAGGTAGCGCGAGTGGTTATGAAACCCGAACGCGTTGACGATCGGGACCACCAGCAAAGTTCCCCGCAGGGAACCCAAGGATTTCGTTCGCAGCAACCGCCGCAAAATCTCGACCCCGATCACCTCGTCCCCGTGGATCCCGGCGGAGACGAACATCGTGGGGCCGGGGCGCCTGCCATGGATGACATGCACCGACATGGTGACAGGTGTGTGGTCCGACAGGGTCGAGATCGGCAGGTTCACCGTTTCCCGCGTACCAGCAGCGATTTGGTGGCCGCCGATTTCGAACGGCTCGCGATTGTTCATGTGGTGCCTGCCTTTTTCTGTGTGCCCAATTCGGCGATCATGGTGTCGCTCATGATGAATTTCTGCGGTTTGCCCGTCACCGTCATTGGTAATTCGTCCTTGAAGCGGATGTGAAGCGGCAATTTGTAGTGGGCGATCTGCCCTTTGCAGAAGGCGAGGATATCCTCGGCGGCGGGGGTGGCGTCCTTATGTGTCACGATCCACGCGCAAACGACCTCCCCATAGGTCTCATCGGGAATGCCGAACACCTGCACCTGCGCCACGGCAGGATGGGTGAACAAGAACTCCTCGATCTCGCGGGGATAGATGTTTTCGCCACCGCGGCAGATCATGTCTTTGACCCGTCCCGTGATCATCGCATAGCCCTCGTCATCCATCGTCGCCAGATCGCCTGTGTGCATCCAGCCGTCGCGAATGGCGCTGGTGGTTTTCTCGTCTTCGCCCCAATACCCTTGCATGACGGAGTAGCCACGCGTCAGCAACTCGCCCTGCGTGCCGACGGGGACTGTGGCCCCCGTTTCGTCGATGATCTTCACCTCCACATGCGGGTGGATGCGCCCGACCGTGCCGACACGCTTGTCGAGCGGATCATCAAGGCCGGATTGAAATGACACGGGCGAAGTTTCTGTCATGCCATAGGCAATCGTCACACCAGTCATGTGCATGTCGCGCTGCACCCGCTCCATGATTGCCCGCGGGCAGGGAGCGCCCGCCATGATCCCCGTGCGCAGGTGGCTTAAGTCGAAGTTGTCGAAATCAGGCAACGCCATTTCGGTGACGAACATCGTCGGCACGCCGAAAAGCGCTGTGCATTTTTCATCATGGACCGCTTGCAGCGTGTCGCGTGGCTCGAACCCTTCGCCGGGAACGACCATCGTCGCCCCGTGCGCCACACATCCGAGCGTGCCCATGACCATCCCAAAACAGTGATAGAACGGCACGGGAATGCACAGCCTGTCAGCCTCGGTAAACGCCATGGTGGCAGTCGTGAAATAGGCGTTGTTGACAATGTTGTGGTGGGTCAGGCTCGCGCCTTTTGGGCTGCCAGTCGTGCCAGAGGTGAATTGGATATTAATCGCGTCATGGGCATCGAGCGTTGCAGAAATCGCATCCAGCCGCGCGGTGTCATCTGACAAAATGTCGTCGAAAGCCAAGAACCCTTCCGGGGCCTCGCCCATGGCGATCACATGGCGCAAGGATTTTGGCTTGGGATCCAGAGCGCGGATCATCTCGAGATAGTTGGATGACTTGAAGCTCTGCGCAGTGATCAGCGCGGCGCAGCCCACTTTTTCCAACGCGTAGGCCAGCTCGGTCTGACGGTAGGCGGGGTTGATGCAAACCAGAATGGCCCCGATGCGGGCGGTGGCAAACTGGGTCAGCAACCATTCGACGCGATTGGGGGACCAGATGCCGACGCGATCGCCTTTCCCAAGGCCGAGGTCCAGCAAACCCGCAGCGAGGCGGTCAACTTGCTTGGAGAATTTGGAATAGCTCCACCTGATATTTTGCTTAGGAAAGATGCAAGCTTCGTGATCGGGCAGGCGCGCGGCGGTCCGCGCTAGAAGGGCCGGAATCGTCAGGTTTAGCAACGGTGTATCCGTCGCACCGCGCACATGTGAAAGCCCGTTGATCGGACGTCTGCTGGTCATATTGAAACCCTCCACATGGCGGAGACTACGCGTTTGATACAGGGCCGCCAATGGGCCTATTGCGCGTCATCCAGCCAGATTGTGACTGGGCCGTCATTGGTCAGACTCACGGCCATGTCGGCACCGAACGCACCGGTTTCGACCGCAACACCAAGCGCGCGCAGGTCTTGGGCAAATGCCTCATAGAGCGCGCGACCCTCATCGGGGGGCGCGGCGGTTGAGAACCCGGGACGGTTGCCGCTACGCGTATCGGCGGCAAGCGTGAACTGGCTTACCACCAGAGCCGAACCACCCACATCCAAAAGCGAGCGGTTCATCTTGCCTGCATCGTCCTTGAAGATGCGCAGTTTGGAAATTTTGGCGGCCATGCGGGCGGTCTGCTCTGGCGCGTCACCCGCCATGGCGCAGATCAGGATCAAAAGACCCGGACCGGTCTGGCCGATAATGTCACCTTCAACGGCGACGGAGGCTTGGCTGACCCGTTGGATCAGTGCCCTCAAAGTTCGTAGTCCCAAGGCGGGTTTGCACCAGCCCGCGACACGGTGATCGCAGCGGTGCGGATGCCCATCGAAAGCGCATCGCGCAACGTCTCTTCCGACAGCGAGGCGAGGGTCGCTTTATCCAGTGCGTCTGCCTTTTGCAGCCCCGCAAGGAAACCGGCGTTGAACGTGTCTCCGGCACCGACCGTGTCCACAACCTCGACCTTGTTGGCGGGGACAAAAACCGAATGGGTCGCAGTGTATCCAGTGGCCCCTGTGGCGCCTTCGGTAATCAAGACCACCTTTGTGCCGCGCTGAATCAGATCCTGCGCTAAACTGGCAAGATCGCCTTCACCTTCGAGCCAGTGCATATCCTCGTCACTGAGTTTTACCACATCGGCCATAGCCATCATCGCCTTGATGCGGGCAATGTAGCCTGCGCGGTCGGTGATGAAAGAGGGGCGGATATTCGGGTCGATCATCGTGACGCGGTTTGTGGACTCGCGGCGCATCAGTGCTTCGTAGGCGCCACCGCACGGCTCACCAACCAAAGAGATGCCGCCGAAAAACAGCGCTGATACGGTGTCGGGCAGCGCTGGCAAGTCGGCCTCGGTCATCATCCGAAGGGCGCTGTTCTCGTCGTAAAAAGTGTAGCTTGCCTGCCCGTCCGTCAGTCGAACGAAAGCCAGCGTGGTGGGCCGAGTGGAGCGGAAGGCAAGATCTGAGGTCACGCCCGCCTCGGTCAGTTTGGTTTCAAGCAACTCTCCGAACAAGTCCTTTGACAGGCCGCAGAAAAAACCAGGTGCCGCGCCGAGCCGCCCCAAGGCGACGGCCGTGTTAAAGACCGCACCGCCAGCATAGGGTGCGAAGGCCAACTCGCCCTCGGCCGTAACGCGGGGCAACATGTCGATCAGAGCTTCGCCGCTGCATAGGATCATCGCAGACACCTTTCTATTGGTTTAGAGCCATTCCATAACCAACAGCCAAGGCTACGAGCAAGCCAATGATAACAGCAAAGGCTATTTTTACAGAAGAATATGGGCGTTCGCCCTTAACAGTCCCGGTTTGTCCGTTCACCACGAAGCGATAGGTCTTCCCGCGATATTTATAGGCAGCCATCCAGACAGGCAGCAGGATGTGTTTGAAAGTCACATCTTTGACCGTGGTGTTGGCCGATGTGATGCGTTGCTTGTCGCCGCCGATGTCGAACCGGATGTCGCGCGTGATCATCGCGTCCATTTGCGCGCGGGCCTCCAGGAAGCCTTGTTCCAGATCAACGGTGTAGCCTTCAGCACGAAACCCGGCCAGGTATTCGGGAGTGTAAGGCGCCAATTGCGACAGCTGCCACGGGGCCAGCGCGTCGGTGTAGCTTTTGGGCAAAGAGGTCGACGCCAACACCAGAACGTCGTCAAAGAACCGCGCCACACGCCCGCCCACGGCTGACCAATGGGTTTTCGCCACTCGCTGCTGGTGGCGCTTGCCGTCACGCATGACGGTGCGGGTTTCGTAGTAAATCTTGCCGCGCTGGCCAGTGTAACTTGTCTTGGTGTCCGCGTCGTAGGTCCAGTAGGGCACATAGATGCCGTCGAGCTTGCGACCCTTTTTAGCGTATTCCTGCAAGCCGTTTGGCGCGAACCAGCGTCTTCCGAGCCAATCGACCATCGCTTTCTGTGCGTCACGTTCCGCGATCTCGAACGGCAAAACGGCATGGGGTTTAATGTGACGGTGTGTGCCGGTGTCGGTGACAACCGGCGTGGCGCAAAACGGGCATTCGGTTGCGTGGCTGGCCGGATCAAACTCGACCTGTGCCCCGCAATTTGGGCATTTCGAGACGCGTGTCTCTTCCATTTCGGAATCTTGGAGTGTGCCGCGCATTGCGGACTGGAAATCCAGTTCCCGAATGGTGGATTGCACCGCTTCGAGCATCGGCTCGACATTGCCGCAATGATCGCATTTCAGCGCATTGTCTTCGGGGTCGAAGCGCAGGTCGGAGCCACAGGTATCGCAAGGAAACCTGTGCTCAATCTCGGGGGCGGTTTTGTCGAGAGGGTTATCGCTCATGACGTATGAAAGTCCGCATCTTCGGCTGGGTGGGTATGAGACAATTCACGGCGGCGCGTATCAACGTACGGCTCCGCCGCATTGCTTAGCTTTGGGGCGGCGGTGGCGGCAGGATCGTGAAAAGCTGTGCCAGCTCTTGCACGTCGTCGGCGGGCAGCCAGCCGTCCTGGCCTGCGGTCCAGACCAACGTGTCGCGCTGCAGCGTGCCATCGGCGGCCATGCGTCCCATCGAAGCTTTGGAGAACGGCCCTTTGGTTTCGCCTTTCTCGGCGATGTGCCAGACATGCTCGACCGGAGGCGGGGGCGGGGGTGCCGCTTGCGTGGCTGCCGGGGCTTGAGGGGCCTGACCCCATGGACCTGCATGAGCCATTTGGCCCGCCATTGCCATGCCCAGACCCGCGCCGATGCCTGCGCCCATGCCGCCACCTGCTGCACCCGTATTGGACGCCGCTGCGGTCATTGCTTCGGCGGCAGAGTACTGCGTGAATTTGCCCAAATCGCCCGCGATGCCCATCGAGGACCGCTTGTCCAACGCGGCTTCGACGGCAGGCGGAAGTGAGATGTTTTCGATGTAGAATTCGGGGATTGTCAGCCCGTATTGCGCCACGATAGGTGAAATGGCGGAGGCAATGAGCTTGCCAAGGTCGCCGGTATTCGCGGCCATGTCCAGCGCAGGGATACCCGATGATGCGATGGCTCGGGAGAATTCCTGAACAATGATGTTACGGATTTGGTAGCTAATCTCGTCCATCGTGAATTCACCGTCTGTGCCGACGATCTCGCGCAGGAACACGGCCGGATCAGTGACACGAACAGAGTAGGTGCCGAACGCACGGATGCGCAGTGGTCCGAACTCTGGATCGCGCAGCATGATCGGGTTCTTGGTGCCCCATTTGAGGTCGTTGAAGCGGGTGGTGTTGACGAAGTAAATTTCAGACTTGAACGGTGACTTGAACCCGTGATCCCAGTGCTGGAGCGTGGTCATAATCGGCATGTTGTTGGTTTCCAACATGTAGAGGCCGGGGGTGAACACGTCGGCCAGTTGGCCCTCATGGACAAACACGGCGGCCTGACCTTCGCGCACGGTCAGTTTGGCGCCGTATTTGATCTCATGTCCTTCCCGCTCGAAGCGGGACACCATCGTGTCGCGGGTGTGGTCTACCCAGTGTATGACGTCGATGAACTCGCCGGTCAGAAAATCAAAAATACCCATGTGGTCCTCACTGAATGGTCTATTGGGTTAGCTCTCGCCGCCCAGAAGCTCGGACGCGATCACTTCGATCACGGGGCGGGCCTGAGCGGGGGTGGAGCCGAGCGGAAGCCGCTCGTCATAGAGAATTTGAAGCAGAATCTCGTCATGCCGCGTGAGCAGCGCGAATTCGTCGTCATCGTTGAAGATCGACGGCCGCGCGGCAGGGCTGTCATTGCTCAGGCCAAGCCCTTGCGCGATTTCTTCGTGATAGCAGCTTTGGCGCAGCAGATCGGGATGCTCCGCCCGCACGATTGCCACAGCGGAATGGAAGCTGTCAGGCGTCGACGCGTCGGAGAACGCATACACGGCGCAATAGATCGGCTTTGGCATATTGGTGATCTGCGAGGCAATGCCCGCGTCCAAACCGGGAATGAGGCGCATCAGCTCCGGGCCGAAAGCTTCGATTTCGTCGACGGTCAGAACCGCCACGTGGAAGTTGCCCTTGCCGCGGGTGACACCAACCGGCGCGCCGGACACGCGTGCCAACCGCTGGGCATAGGCTGCAACGGTTTTTTGATCTTTCACGCGGATATCGCGCGACACGGCGGGGCCAAACTGCATGGAGATGTTGACCGGCTTTTCCCAGCGTTGCACGCGCCCTTCGGAGCGTTCGTTGGTATAAAGCCCGTTTACCAACGTGAATTCGTTGAACACACCGATCTGGATGAAATTATTGACCAGTTGGCGTTTGGAGAACGGTGTATCAATGCCGCCCCCATCAGTGCGCATTAGCCCTTGCGACAGCAGACTGCGCTGCACTTGGGCGTAGTAGGCCGACAATTCCTTGGAGCGGGCAGACGGCTCCACAAGCTTGGGTGCAGTGACCCTTGGGGGAGCCTTGCGCTGTTCGGGGCGGGGGCTGCTCACAGGTTCGTCGCAGGCTGACAGCGTCAAAGCCATCAGCCCCGCAAGAGCTATATGAAGTGCCCCCTTCACCACTTTATCCGGCAGAGCTACCGATGTTGTGGCCAGAGGCGGAGCCGCGTGCAGTCGCAGAGGCCAGCGTGTCGCGCAGTTCCTCTTCCATATGTTGCAGCTCCACTTCCGCTTCGGCCCGCTTGCGCTTGCCTTCGTCGGCGATCTGGAGGCTTTCCTCGATCGTGCCGATAAGGTCCGCATTGGCTTGCTTGACGGCTTCGATGTCAAACACACCGCGTTCCATTTCCTCGCGGATAGCCTTGTTGGCAGTGCGCAGATTCTTGGCATTGGCGGTCAACAGCTCGTTGGTCAGATCGTTCGCATCGCGCACGGCGGCGGCGGCCTCGGAGGAGCGTTGGATCGTCAGGGCCTGTGCCAGCTGTGTTTCCCAAAGTGGGACGGTGTTGACGAGCGTCGAGTTGATCTTTGTCACCAGCGACTTGTCGTTTTCCTGCACAAGCCGGATGGACGGCAGGGATTGCATCGTCACCTGACGGGTCAGCTTGAGATCATGAACGCGACGTTCCAGATCGTCACGCGCGGCGCGTAAGTCGCGCAACTCTTGGGCGACCATGACCTGCTCATTCTCGGCGGCAGCCTTAACGGCGGCTTCCTTGGCTGGGATGTCTTTGGTGTCCAGCTCGGCGATCTTTTCCTCGCCAGCCGTGATGTAGAGCGCCAGTTCGTCGTAGAAATCCAGCGTGCGGTCATACAGAACATCAAGCGATTTGATGTCTTTGAGCAGGATATGCTCGTGTGACAACAGATTGTCGGTGATCCTGTCGATCTGGCCTTGGACGGTTTCGTAACGGGCCATGAACTTGGCGGCAGGCGCAGCGCGGCCCAAGAGTTTTTCCCACCACGACCGCTCGCGGCGCATGTCCATTTCCGAAATCGAAAAACCTCGGATAGTGGTGACGATGTCGCGAAGACTGTTACCCGCGGGACCAACATCCTTGTTCTTAACATCCGCCAGCATGGATTGGCTGATCTCCTGCAGGCCCGCTTGCGCACCGGATCCGAAGGACACGATGGAATTCGTGTCAGTCATGTCGATCTCGTCCATGCGGCGACGTATTTCGGCGGCGACGGGTGCATCTGCTTGCGCCAGTGGCACCAGATCGGTCGAGGGCTCTTTCAGGACCACTGCGGTTAGCTCTTGCAGTGCTTGGGTGGATTGTTCTGCCTTTTGGCGCACGGTGTCGGACATGGTTATTCCCCTTCTGTCAGGCGGATGCCTTCGCGCTGCAAACGGTCGCGCAGCACGTCGATTTCAATATCTAGATCGGTACGATTATCTGACAGAAGCGCCTGATTTTTCGCGGTGAAATTCGCCTCTAGGTCGTCAAGAAGCGAGGTGTAATCAGCCTTGACCGACGGATCGCGGCCTTGGGCGTAAAGCTTGGAAAACTTGATCGTCGCGTCTTTGGCCCCGAGCAAATACACGCCAAGGTAGCGTCTTGCGGTGGTCAGATCGCGCGGATCGTTCTCAACCGTGCGGAAGAACGCGCGGGCGGTGGCTTGGAACTGATCCACACGGGCGATCATTGTGCGGTCGCCAGAGATGGCAATTGCGTCAGACATCGCGCGCAAGTGCCGCTCTGCCTCGTCGACGGCGCGCGCGACGCGGTCCGTCTGGAACGTGTCTACGCCCTCCAGCGCCTTGTCTCGCATAGGATCAAACCCAAAGGAGGTCAGGTGCAGCGCGACGGCGATGATCCCGTAAAGGATGCCGTCCATCAGGCTGGTATCAAAGGTAGCGACACCCACGCCCAACCCCAAGGCAATCGCCCCGAACAGCTTGCGTGGAATGGCGGGGCGGCGAGCGATGGTGCGCGCCTCATAGGCGTTTTGCGCGTCGATCCCTTCGCGCGTCAACCAAGCGCCAAGCGTCATCAGCGCAAACGCCCCGATAGCCACAGCCATATCCTGCGCACCGTCACCGATGGAGGTGAAAAGGATGGGCAGGGCGACAAGAAACAGAAGGTTCGCCCGCGTGCGTCCGCGCGCAGGTCTCTTGCCGGATAACGGGGAGGCTTTTGACGGCGTCGCATTGCCGCCGTTGGGACTGAACTGCCCGCCGAATTTCTGCGCCATCAGATGGCGCCCGCTGATGCCATGGCGACAAGGGCCAAGAGCAATACGTAAGCTATTTTTTGGATGGAACTGGCAGACATACCGCCCCCGATGGCCGTTCTCGAAATCAATTGCACGGCAAACATAAGGGTTTGCCGTGCAACTTACCAGATGCTCAGTGACCGCCGCCTTGCGTGCTGCGGCGCTCGGCGGCCAACTTCTTGGCGTAGCCGGACTGAATGAATTCGACAGCAAAGAGAACAACCACAGCAAAATAGAAGGTCGACTTGGACATTGGCACGATCGGGTAGCCGAAGACCATCAGAGCAAGATCGTCGTTATGAGTGGCATGGGAGGCAGCGACGCCGGCCTCGCCGAGCAGTACCACGCCGACGATCAGCAGGATGAACAGGCCAAGCACCTCATACATGCGGTTCTTCTGCAGGAAGGCTGTCACACCGTCCGCCAGCACAAGCATGGCGATACCGGAGATCAGGATCGCTGCCGCAAGAACAGGGAAGACGTCGGTGATGGCGATGGCGGACAGAACCGAGTCGAAGCTGAAAATGAGGTTCATAAAGACGATAAGCCCCACAACCTTGGCGGCCGACTTGCCGGATTTACCTTCCACATCGTGATCCAAATGCTCCACGGACAGCATGTGGCCGATTTCTTTCACGGCAGTGTACATGATGAACACACCGCCAAAGATGAACACGCAGGTGGCAAAATTGACGCCACCAGTCAGTATGCCGTCCCATTCGAAGATAAAGAACGGCTCGGTCAGGGACCCGAGCAAGCTCACCATCAAAAATAGCAAAATAACCCGCAATGCGACAGCGAGGATGATGCCCCAAAACCGCACGGCCTTTTGCTGCGCGACAGGGGCGCGTTGGCTTTCAATCGAGATGTAGAGCAGGTTGTCGAAGCCAAGAACGGCTTGCAGAAAGCACAGCATCAGAAGATTGCCGAGATTTTCGATAGTTATCAGGTCGGCCATAGTTGCCCCTCGCACTTAAGTGTTCATTTTGTCCTATGACATACAGAACACTCAGCGGGGGGCAAGGTTCCGACCGCTACTGCCGCCGCCGCTTGTTTTGAGGAGGCTTTTTCTTCAGCATGGGTTTTTCGTTGTCTTCGCGCAGGCCAAGTTGTTCACGCAGCACGCGGCCTTTAACCTCTTCAACCTCGCCGGGTTTCAGCTCGTTCAGGCGGAAAGGGCCGTAGCTGACGCGGATCAGGCGGTTCACCTTCAAGCCGACTTCGCCCATCGCGCGACGGATTTCGCGGTTCTTGCCTTCGCGGATGCCTACGGTCAGCCATGCGTTTGCACCTTGTTGGCGGTCGAGCGTAACTTCCATGGGTTGGAATTTCTCGCCGTCGGCGACGATCCCGCGGCGCAGCGGATCAAGTGTGCTGTCTTCCGGCGTGCCGTTCACGCGGACACGGTATTTGCGCAGCCAACCTGTTGAGGGCAGCTCCAACTGGCGTTTGATGGCGCCGTCATTGGTGAGCAGCAGTAACCCTTCGGAGTTAATGTCGAGACGGCCGACACTAACGACACGGGGCAGGGTGTCTTTGAGCGCCTCGAAAACCGTGTCGCGGCCTTTTTCGTCAGATTCGGAGGTCACCAACCCGATGGGTTTGTAGTAGCGCCAAAGGCGTGTCGGCTCCGGCGCGGCCAAGGGTTTGCCGTCGACCACGATTGCGTCGGCCTCGGTGACGTTGAGGGCAGGGGACAGGATCTGCTTGCCGTTCACCGTGACGCGGCCTGCCTCGATCATAGCTTCCGCGCCACGTCGCGACGCAACGCCCGCGCGGGCCAAAACTTTGGCGATGCGATCGCCTTTGGGTGTCTGAGTGCTCATGCAGGTGGGCCTACGCCCTTGGCGTGGCCTTGTGAAGGGGGTATCCGAAGTCATGGTGTTTACCTCGCATATGGAATTGGCCTTGCATGAGGCGCGTCTGGCCGCCGAACGGGGCGAGGTTCCGGTCGGGGCTGTCGTCGTGTCCGACGCCGGTGACGTGTTGTCCAAAACAGGCAACCGAACGCGAGAATTGAACGACCCCTCAGCACATGCGGAGATGCTGGCAATCCGGCAGGCCTGCGCGGCACTTGGGTCGGAACGACTGGTCGGCTGCGACCTCTATGTGACGTTGGAGCCTTGCGCGATGTGCGCGGGGGTAATCGCAGCCGCACGCGTCGCCCGCGTCTACTATGGCGCAACCGATCCTAAGTCCGGGGGCACGGCGCATGGCGCACGGGTGTTTTCCCACCCGCAGGCCCATCATAGCCCAGAGGTGTATGATGGCATCGACGCGCAGGCCTGCGAGGCGCTTTTGGTCGAGTTCTTCGCCGCGCGGCGCTAGGACAAGAAAGCCACGCTTTCAAGCGATGCCGCTTGACCCTAGGGAAATACGTTTCTCACGACTCACTTTTTGCGCTAGGGAGGCCCCGTGCAACCCAGCAACAAAAAGGAGGGCGCATTATGAAAAGCTATAATCGTTCTCTGACGCGCTGCTGGACCGGCTTTGGCATGTTTGCGTATGCGCAGCCGTATTTAGGCCTGCAGGCCTAACGCACCTCCGGCGCCTTTGGTGTCATTCCTTCAAACCTAAACTCAATCATATTTCCGGATTTCCCCTGCGCATGGCGTTTTCGCGTCTTGTGAATTGGGGTTCGGATCAACCCTGAAAGGCCCCGATGCGTGTTCCGCGCATATGGGGAGAGTGACCAAAAATGAATGCACTACCTCTTGAACCACGCCCTGTGTTGACTGACACGCTGGACGAGCTGATCAATGACCACGGGCTGCACCGTGTTGTGCTAACGCTTCTGGGAAGGTTGGCCAAGCGGACCCGTCCGCCCGATATCAAGGTCGGGCCCAAGGCTGCCGATGTGCCCGGGCTCGACCTGCTGAATGATCATCTGAGGGCCGATCTGGGCTTGCCGCCCGCCGCGCCCAATCGGGCGATGGTGGAGCTTGAAGCGTTATGGGGCCGCCGGTTTTAATCGGCCGCGCTGGGCAGAGCGATCTGCCCAGCGACTCTGGCGCTTGAAGCCCGTCCAGCGCGACGTTAAACGGGGGCAAGTTTGGCAAGGAGACCTTCATGTCCATCGACACCGCAACCGCCGCCCGAGTGGCAAAGCTGGCCCGTATTGCGGTGCCGCAAGAAGATTTGCCAAAGCTCGCCGACGAGCTGAATGGCATCATTGCCTTCATGGAGCAGCTTAACGAGGTGGATGTGGAGGGTGTCGAGCCAATGACCTCCGTGACACCGCAGCGCCTGAAACGCCGCGAAGACGTAGTGACAGATGGCAGTCAGCAAACGGCAGTTTTGGCCAACGCGCCGGACGCACGGGAAGGCTTCTTTGCAGTGCCAAAGGTGGTTGAATAATGTCTGATCTGAACAAACTCGGCATTGCCGAAGCCCGCGACGCACTGCGCAAAGGTGAAGTAACTTCCATCGAGCTGACGGAAGCCTGCTTGGGTGCCATTGAGGATGCGGGTGCGCTGAACGCATTCGTGCATAACACCCCAGAGATTGCCCGCAGCCAAGCTGCCGCTGCTGATACGCGGATCAAGGCAGGCGATGCGCCTGACATGTGCGGTATCCCTCTGGGTATCAAAGATTTGTTCTGCACCAAGGGTGTGCCGTCACAAGCGGCCTCGCGCATTCTGGAAGGCTTCAAGCCGGAATATGAAAGCACCATAACGCAGCAATTGTGGGATGCGGGCTCTGTCATGTTGGGCAAGCTGAACATGGACGAATTCGCTATGGGCTCGTCCAACGAAACGTCGGTTTACGGCGATGTGGTCAATCCTTGGCGTCGTGGCAATGACGATGCACCGTTGACACCCGGAGGCTCGTCTGGTGGCTCCGCATCCGCTGTCGCGGCTGATTTGTGTTTGGCTGCAACTGGCACGGACACGGGTGGCTCAATCCGTCAGCCCGCGGCTCTTGTTGGCATCACAGGGCTGAAACCGACCTACGGACGCTGCTCGCGCTGGGGCGTTGTAGCGTTTGCGTCCTCGCTGGACCAAGCGGGCCCGATGACCAAATCCGTGCGCGACGCGGCGATCATGCTGGGTGCTATGGCGGGACACGACCCGAAAGATTCGACCAGCGCCGAATTGGCCGTACCAGATTTCGAGGCGGCATTGACAGGCGACATTCGCGGCAAGAAGATCGGCATCCCGAAAGAATACCGGATGGACGGTATGCCCGCCGAGATCGAGCAGCTTTGGGCCGATGGCACCGCAATGCTGAAAGACGCGGGCGCCGAGATCGTCGACATCACCCTGCCGCACACCAAATACGCGCTGCCTGCCTACTACGTAGTGGCCCCGGCCGAGGCGTCTTCCAACCTTGCCCGCTATGACGGCGTTCGCTTCGGTCATCGCGCCAAACTGGGTCAAGGCGATGGCATTACTGAAATGTACGAAAAGACACGCGCAGAAGGCTTTGGCCCCGAGGTGCAACGCCGCGTGATGATCGGAACATATGTGCTGAGCGCCGGGTTCTACGACGCCTATTATAACCGCGCCCGAAAGGTCCGCTCGCTGATCAAGAAGGATTTCGAGGATGTCTTCGCAGAGGGTATCGACGCGATCCTGACCCCGGCGACCCCGTCGGCGGCTTTTGGCCTAGGCGAGATGGCTGACGCGGATCCGGTTCAGATGTACCTCAACGATGTCTTTACAGTCACAGTCAATCTGGCAGGACTTCCGGGCATCGCGGTGCCTGCAGGGCTAGATAAACAAGGGCTTCCGCTGGCTCTTCAGTTAATTGGCCGACCTTGGGAAGAGGGCGACCTGCTGAACACGGCCTACGCGCTTGAACAAGCCGCCGGTTTTGTGGCGAAGCCCGCCAAATGGTGGTAGCTTCCCAAGCAACAAAGATGAAATGAGGTCTGTTATGCGTGGTTTGTGTGTAGTTCTGGTTGCGGCTGGCTTGGCGGCATGTGCGCCGACAGTGCCTGATAGTGGCGCTGGCGTCGGCTTTGACGACTATGATACCTATTTGGCCCAACGACAGTCACGCGATGCGCAACTGCGCAGGCAAGGCTCAGGCGCGCCCGCCACAGCCGCAACCCCAGAACAGCAGACCGCACGTGATGCTGTGGCTGCTGTGCGTGGTTCCTCCGGACAACCGGAGCGCGGCGAAAGCGTGCCTGCAGGCATTCAAAACACCTCGCCAAATGCGCCTGTTCCTGATCTGAACAACCCTTCAATTTCTGACGAGCAAGATTTCCAAGCGGTCTCCAGCCGTCAGAGCATCGAAAGCGATGCAGAGCGCCGCAAAGCGCAAAGCGCGCAGTACCAAGTGATCGCACCGACGGCCTTGCCGCGCCGTCCGGGCGGCAACGCGCCGACACCTGTAGAGTTCGCGTTGGAAACCAGCCATCCGGTTGGACAAAAGGTCTATCGCCGCTCGGTCTTCTCTTCGAGCAAAACGGCCAAGGCCTGTGCTGGCTACAGCTCTGCCGAACTGGCGCAGGATGCGTTCTTGAAGGCGGGCGGCCCGCAGAAAGACAAGATCGGCGTTGATCCTGATGGCGATGGATACGCTTGCGGCTGGAACCCTGCCAAATACCGCGGTCTTGTAAGAGGCTAGTCGCGTGACGCCGGAATGGCGGCCTTCGCCCAATTTCGGTGACCGAAAAGACGGCGCGACCCCGCAACTGGTCGTGTTGCACTACACTGCGATGGATAGCTGCGAGGCGGCCTGTCGCACATTGTGCAACCCCGACAACGAGGTCTCGGCACATTATCTGATCTGCGCAGACGGGCGTCTGATCCAGATGGTGGATGAAGAGAAGCGCGCGTGGCATGCTGGTGCCGGCACGTGGCAGGGGCGGGGGGATGTGAATTCCCGTTCAATCGGGATCGAGATGTCGAACACCGGTTTCGCCCCGTTTTCAGCCCCGCTTTTTGACACCCTTGAAACCTTGCTCAGCGGAATCCTGACGCGCTGGGATATTCCCGCCTCCTGCGTCATCGCGCATTCGGATTTCGCACCGGGGCGCAAGATCGATCCGGGCCGCAGGTTTGATTGGCAGCGGCTGGCACGGCGGGGCTTGGCGATTTGGCCTGAGACCAGAACAGGCGGGGATGCCGACATGGCGACTTTCATCCGTGCTGCGACGTCCTTTGGCTATCCCGACGATGTCGAGCCTGATACCGTGCTGGCGAGCTTCCGTCTGCGCTTCAATCCGACCGCTGAAGGGCCCATCACCGTGCGCGATGTGGCGATGGCGGTGGCCTTGTCGGATGAGTTCGGGATTGACCAGCGCACGGCGGGCGCGTAGGCGAGGCATCGCGCGGAGGGCTGGATGACCGCGGGCCTTCGGGTTCGAGGAAAGTCCGGACTCCACAAGGCAACGGTGCCGGGTAACGCCCGGGCGGAGCAATCCGACGGAAAGCGCCACAGAGAAGAAACTGCCCCCGCATGTCGGGGGTGAGGGTGAAACGGTGGGGTAAGAGCCCACCGCGCCGCTGGCAACAGGGGTGGCACGGCAAGCCCCACCGGGAGCAATGCCAAATAGGAACCGCGTGAGGGCTTGCCCTCGGGGATGCTTTGTCCCCAGCAGGTTCGGGTTGGCAGCTAGAGGGCCGCGGGCAACCGTGGCTTAAGATGAATGGTCATCCAGAGGGGGCAACCCCTCGGACAGAATCCGGCTTATAGGCTCTCCGCGCATATTTTTTCCGACGCAGCCGTGCAAAGCCCCTTGGGGGCTCTGCGTTGCCTTGGGATGGCGCGGTTGCGACCGTTACTCTCCGAGGGCGATGCCTTCACGGCGCGGATCAGCCCCGCCAAGTAGCCCGTCTTCGCTGACAGCGATTGCGTGGAGGCCGGAGTTGAGCCCGCGCACGCTGGTCTCGAAGCCGAGTGCCGTCAGCGGCTCTGCCAGATTTGCGGCGTCTGTTCCTTCTTCAAGGTCATAGGTGCCAAACCGATTGACCAGATGCGGCAAAGCGATGGCCGCTTGTGGGTCCAGCCCCCAGTCCAGATGCGCGATCACCGTTTTTGCCACATAGCCAATGATCCGAGATCCGCCGGGGGAGCCGACCACCAATACAGGCTTTCCGTCTTTGAGTACAATTGTTGGCGCCATGGAGGAGCGGGGGCGTTTGCCCGGCTCCACACGGTTGGCGATTGGGACGCCGTCGACATGGGTTCTGAAAGAAAAGTCGGTCAGTTCGTTGTTCAACAGGAACCCACCCGGGGCCATCAGGCGCGACCCGAACCCGTTCTCGATGGTTGTCGTCATGCTCAGCGCGTTGCCGTACTGATCCACGATCGAGATATGCGAGGTCGAAGGAAGCTCGATGCTTTCGTCATCTGCGAGCAGCAAAGCATGATCGAACGGCGGCTCCCCCGCAGAAACGTCAGTGAGCGCCGTTTCGCTGGCAAGCGCTGCTGCACGGCTGGCGAGGTAGTCGGTGTTCACAAGCCCTTTGGTAGGCATCGGAACAAAGTCGCTATCGGCCATGTAGCGGCCGCGATCTGCAAAGGCGAGGCGGGAGGCGTCGCCGATCAGACGCCACGCTTCCGGGCTGTCTTTGCCCAATGCGGCAAGGTCGTATCCTTCCAGCATGCCCAGAATCTGCCCGACGGTCAGCGCGCCGGAAGAGGGTGGGCCCATTCCGCAGACATCATGCGTGCGGTAGGTCACGCAGACAGGTGCGCGTTCTTTCACCTTGTAGACCGATAAGTCGGTCATCGACAAAACGCCGGGGTTGCCTTGGACGTTTACGACAGTGTCGACGATGCCTTGGGCGATCTCGCCTGTGTAAAAGGCCTCAGCCCCACCGGTTGCGATGGCGGCGAGCGTTTTGGCGTAAGCAAGGTTGGTGAGCGTGCTCCCTGCGGCTACAGGCGCGCCTTCGGGGACGAAGTAGGACGCCGTGCGCGCGTAGCCGGACAAACGCTCCTGATCGGACTCCACAAGTGCGGCAAGGCGGGGCGACACCTCAAAGCCGTTCTCGGCAAGCGATATTGCGTCCGCAAACAAGGACGGCCAGCCTGCGCGGCCCCATTTTGCATGGGCCATCTCTAGAAGCGCGGGCGTGCCCGGTGTGCCGACAGATCGGCCCCCGACCACGGCGTCAAAGAACTTTAGCGGCTCGCCATCGTCGTCCTGAAACAGGCGTGGCGTCGCTGCCAATGGTGCAGTCTCACGACCGTCCAGCGTCGTCATCTGGCCGGTGGCCCCGTCATACCATACAAGGAACGCACCACCCCCTAGGCCGGAGCTTTGCGGCTCTACCAATCCAAGTACGGTCTGCACGGCCACCATTGCATCAGCGGCGGAGCCGCCGTCTGCCAACACTTTTGCACCAGCGCGCACGGCAAGCGGGTTTGCGGCGGCAACCATCCATTTTGAGGCCGCTACGGGCGCGCCACTGTCCTTGCTGGCGAGTGCGGTCGCGGCTTCAGGGGCGAAGGCGTCAGCGGCCTGTTGTGCGGAGACGGGCAGGGCGGCGAGAAGGATCGGGAAAAGCATAAAAGGGCGCATGGGTAACTTCCTTAGTGGGTAATACGTCTGCAATCATGGCTTTACAGCGATGTTTGGCAAGTGGGCATGGCCTGACCCGCTTTCGCGGTTGACTCGGGCCACCAAGCGCGTAAAAGGCGGCTTCAACCGAATTTCCGGGTGCTCGGTTTCTGCGCGCCCGACCCAGAGGAGAAGTGAGATGGCGAAGCCAACCACGATCAAAATCCGCCTGAACTCGTCCGCTGGCACGGGCCACTTCTATGTGACCAAGAAAAACGCCCGCACCATGACAGAGAAGATGGTAGTGCGCAAATATGACCCAGTTGCGCGCAAGCATGTCGAATACAAAGAAGGCAAGATCAAGTAAGATCGCCTCTTTTGGAAGACTGAAGAAACCGCGCCTTCAAGCGCGGTTTTTTGTTTTGGAGAACTGGGATAGCTCCGGCGTTTTGCTGGCTCGCAGTGTACAAAGTGACGACATGTTGACGGGGTGGTCGACTACACCGGATCCGTGACCTGCAAAATCTGCTAGAGTTTTAGGGGATTTTCCCTTGATGGACTCAGTGAGCCTCTTTACCCTACCCACAACATATTGGGGGTGTTTGAAGTGAAGAATCTATTGATATTGTCTGTGCTTGCGCTTGCTGCATGTTCCCAGACGACGCGCGTGCACAATGATTGGTCTCGTGGGGCGGAGTTTGGGCCTAGCTCGGTTGTCGAGTTTCGCGCTCGTGCGGAACGTGGAGAGCCGGGTGTGTTTCCTGCTCCAAGCGGCTACTCAGTTTATACCGAGCAACAACGTGTAGCATCAGGCGCGGCCTCAAGTGATGGGGTCATCCGCCAGGGTACGGCGTCGTCGCGTACTGGCGAATTCATTACTGGGCAATTCGCAGGGGCCAGCGCGGCTGTGGGAACATCGACTTCGCAAACGGCATCGCTTGGGGGCGCAGGTTTGAGCGCAAACCCATTGAGCCTGCCAGCAGCACCTAATTCGCCGATCATTACCCGACAACAGGCGGTGAGCATGGCGACGTCAACACCTCAAACGTTCCGGATATCTGACACTTCTCAGATCACGCTTACACGTGTTCGAGGTGGTCGCGTGGTGGAGAAGTACCTCTACGCGAGCAAGAACGGGAGGTTCTTCACAAAGCAGACGACGATCTACGCGCCGAATGCAAAAGCAGTCACTTGGCTTGGTTGGAGCGACTTACCCAAGAGTTAAACCTCCAAGGTAGTATGCATAAAAAAAGGCCGGTCAGATTGACCGGCCTTTTGTGTGTTTGGAGCCTTGCGATTACTCGCGGCCACCCATGAACTGCAGCAGGAACATGAACATGTTCAGGAAGTTCAGGTACAGGCTCAGGGCGCCCATGATGGCGGATTTCGCAAGCCATTCGGTTTCACCATACTGCGCCATCTGAATGTACTCGTTCTTCAGACGCTGCGTGTCGTAAGCTGTCAGCCCCGCGAAGATCAGCACACCGATGCTGGAGATCGCGAACTGGATCGCAGGCGAACCCAAGAAGATGTTGACGATCGACGCCAGGATCAGTCCGATAACGCCCATGATCAGGAAAGAGCCCCAGCCGGAGATGTCTTTCTTGGTGGTGTACCCCCAAAGGCTAAGCCCTGCGAACGCAATTGCCGTGACCATGAAGGTCTGCGCAATCGAGATGCCGGTATAAACCGCGAAGATGTAGCTGATCGACAGCCCCATCAGAGCCGCAAAGCCCCAGAAAACAAGTTGCGCGGCACCAGCGGACAAGCGGTTGATCATCGCGCCAAAAGCGAACACCACAACCAGCGGTGCGAACATCACCACCCATTTCAGCGGGGTGCCGAAGATGGCAGCAAGCATCGCATCGTTGTTGCCGACGACATAGGCCACGGCACCAGTGATCAGCATTGCGATCGACATGAGGCCGTAGGTTTTGCTCATATGGGCCTTGAGGCCCTCGTCGATGGCGGCCGTTCGGCTACCTACGCCGACAGACCTCATAGTCTCATATTCAGCCATGAAAACACTCCCATTCAGGCGGTTAGAAATATGCGCCGGACACAATCCGGCAGGTTATGACCTCAAGGTGGGGCAGTCGGGGGGCATTTTCAAGTAATACCGCAGTATTTCGGTCATAAAATCATACACTTTCGCTTAAAGCGGCACTGCGGTGGAGTCTTTGATGTTCTCCATCACGAAACTTGCCGAAATATCGCGCACCGGAACGATCGAAATCAGCCGTTTGTAGAAGCGATCGTAGTCCGCAACATCGGCCACCTGAACCCGAAGCACATAGTCCAGATCCCCACTCATCCGGTGGGCGCCGGTTATCTCTGGCAGGGTCTGGACGGCACGATCAAAGGCTTTGAGCCAGTCGGGGCTGTGATCGGCGGCGCGCATCAGGACGAACACCAACTGCCCGACACCCAGCTTTGCCGGATCCACAAGGGCAACACGGGCGCGCAATACCCCCGCCTCTTCCAAGCGTTTCACCCGACGCCAGCACGCATTGCGCGATAGATGGACGTCTTCAGCCAGAGCATCGACGCTTAGGGTCGCGTCAATTTGTAGGAGGCGAAGAATTGCACGGTCTGTATTGTCTATAGATAAAGCCATATGTGGGATTTTATCCCATATATTTATGGATTGGAAATGATATTAAAGATGAAATCACCGCTAGGACGGTGCGAAACTTCTCAAACGCCAATGAGGAGAGCAACAATGTCAGACGTCACCCAAGCCGAAACCAGACCAAGTTTCTTTGTCGCCATGCGGGAGCACCCAGCTTCGGTGGGAGAGACCTATTTCGGCCACATGCGTTTTGCGTTGCGGTTTTCGGGGCTGCTGTTTGCGGCGGGTGGCGCGGCATTGGTTCACGCGGTCTTGCCCGCGTTGTTCGAAACGACGGCGAGCCAGATGATCCGCCGCATGTATGCGATGATCGAACAGCGCCACTGAGCTCCATGCTCGGACGACATTGAGGCGCGCAGGAACAAACCCGCGCGCCTGTCGCTATCAGCTTATTTCCAGTGTGCAGGCGCATCCCAGAAGGGGCGCTGAATTTCTGCGTCGACCTCATGGCGCTGCAACCCCAAATCCGCCAGACGTGTGTCGTCCAACTCCGCCAGGCTGCGACGCTGGCGATAAAGGTCGATGTAGTTCATGAGCCCAAAGCCACGACGGGAGGGGCGCGCAAGTGCGGAGGAGGTAGTGAATACGGTCATGGGTCTTGCCTTCGTTTTGAGTGATGTAAATCCGCTTTTGGATCATTTATGTTGATCTATATGGCATGCCGTGCTTCATTTCTAAAACGAATGGTTTTGAAGTTACTCATCACGGGAATTGATGTGGCGAGAAATTTGGACATCACCTCCTTGCGGTCCTTTGTTGCCGTAGCGGATAGCGGCGGCGTCACGAAGGCGGCCGGCTACCTTCACCTGACGCAGTCTGCCGTATCCATGCAGCTCAAAAGGTTGGAAGAATCGTTGGACGTTTCGCTGTTGGACCGCACCAACAGATCGGTGTCCCTAACGGCGGAAGGCGAGCAATTGCTCAGCTATGCCCGCCGGATGCTGACGCTGAACGATGAGATATACACGCGCTTGACCGCCAAGGAATACGAAGGAGAGATCGTGCTGGGCGTGCCCCATGACATTATCTACCCCTATATCCCGCCAATTCTACGCCGGTTCGCAGCGGACTTTCCTCGTGTGCAGATGCGAATGGTATCTGCCCCGACGAAGCGTCTGCGACAGATGTTCGACCGTGGTGAATGTGATGTGATTCTGACCACTGAGGAACACCCCGGCGCAGGCGGGGAGGCACTGGTGACACTGCCTTTGGTCTGGATCGGGGCGGTGGGTGGCACGGCTTGGAAAACGCGCCCCCTACCTGTGGCCTTTTGCAAGAACTGCATTTTCCGGTCTGGCGTGCTTAAGCGACTGGATGAGGCGGATTTTGACTGGGAGATGGTGGTAGATTCGGATTTGGATAACGCCGTGGAAGCGGTTGTAAGCGCGGACTTGGCAATCCATGCCGCCATTAAGGGTGTATATCCCCGTCAAACCGGCCCGATTGCACATGACGGCGTTTTGCCTGATCCAGGGCAATCCCGGATCGTTCTGTATCTTCAAGCTGGCGAAGACCCCATTCTAGCGGCGCTGCGCGACATGATCCGCACCGCCTACCTGTCAGAATGGTCGCCCAGCGAGGCGGTTGCGCTCAGAGCGTGATGACCACCTTGCCGGTCGATTTGCGTGACCGCAAAAGCTCCAGCCCTTCCGCCGCTTGCGCGAGTGGTAAGGTGTGGCTGATATGCGGGTGCAGCTTGCCCTCGGCATACCAGATGGAAAGTTGTTTGAGACTGTCGGTGAGCACCTCTGGCTTGAAGCGCAAATAGCCGCCCCAGTAGAAGCCGATCACATTGATATTTTTGACCAATAGGTGATTGGCCGCAATTTGTGGCACTGTGCCAGAGGCAAAACCGATTGTGAGAACGCGCGCCTCCGGCTTGCAGGCGCGCAATGCTGCCGTGAACAGGTCGCCGCCGACGGGATCGTATACCACGTCCGCCCCGCCGAGGGATTTCACCACCTCGCGCAGATCATCCGTATCGGTGTCGATCAGATGGTCCGCGCCTGCTTGTTTGCAAATAGCGAGTTTGTCCGACCCGCGTGCCGCGGCGATGACTGTGGCGCCCATAAGCTTTCCTAATTCGACGGCTGTCAGTCCCACGCCGCCAGCGGCGCCCAGGACCAGCAACGTGTCACCGGGTTTCAGTTGGGCGCGATAATCGAGGGCAACATGCGACGTTGAATAAGCCACCTGAAAGGCGGCGGCGTCCGGGAAATCCATGTTGTCGGGTAGCGGAACACACAAGGCCGCAGTGAAGGTTCCGAATTCAGCGAGCCCGCCACTCCCGCCAAAGATCGCGATGCGCGCACCGATCGGCGGCGAAGAAACACCTTCGCCGTGGGCGGCAATCGTTCCAGCGACCTCCATTCCCAATGTGAATGGCAAGGCGGGGCGTTCTTGGTAGGTGCCCTTGACCATCAACAGATCACCGAAGTTAAGGCCGCAGGCTTCGATCTTGACCAGAACCTCGCCAGCAGCCGGCGTGGGCTGCGGGACGTTCTGCACGACGGGAGGGTGGTTGTATTCCGTGACCTGAACTGCGCGCATCTGAGGCTCCTCTATAGATTTGCCCGAACCTAGCGACCCTTCAACAAAGAGGCTACCGGAAAGCAGACTACGTTCTGGTGCGACATTAATCATTTATTGGCATTCTACCCCTTTGATGCGGAAGAGGAAAAAAGCAGGAGACATGTGACTTGCCACACCCCGTTGACATTCACTTGGGCAGACGGCTGCGCCATCGACGCTGGGTACTAGGAAAGACGCAAGGCGAATTGGCTGACGCGCTTGGGGTTCGTTTCCAACAGGTTCAAAAATATGAATCCGGGACCAACCGAATATCTGCATCCCGCCTTTGGGATATTGCCAAAGCGCTAGAAGTCCCAATCGACCATTTCTTTCTAGGGCTTGAAGGCTGCGGGGCCGAGGTCGAGCACGAAGAACTTCAAAGTGACCGTGTTCCTGAGGCGCGCAACGGGCCGCAGCCAACCGAAAGCGCTGTTGCACACCCTGTAAACTTGGGCATTGCGTTCGTCTGTCCTTGATCCTGCTTCGCGACCACGCGACAAAGGTGCATCGCGAAATCGCAAGGCAGGGCAGGGAATGAACGAGACGCTTACCAACGAGCTGGTGTCACTGGCGCACCGTTTGGCCGATGCCGCCCGACAGGAGACCTTGCAGTATTTTCGCGGTGGTGGGCTGGAGACTTCCAACAAGCTCGCCGAAGGGTTCGACCCTGTCACCGTCGCGGACCGTGCTGCAGAACGCGTAATGCGCGACTTGATCGAGGCGGAGCGTCCAGATGACGGCATTTTGGGCGAAGAACTTGGCACGAAGGCCAGCACATCCGGCCTGACATGGGTCTTGGATCCGATTGACGGAACGCGTGGCTATATCTCCGGGACGCCGACATGGGGCACCTTGATCGCGGTGCATGACGGCGCACGTGTGGTCATGGGAATGATTGACCAGCCCTATATTGGGGAGCGTTTCCTTGGCGGCTTTGGGAAGGCTGAATTTTCTGGGCCTCATGGCGCGGGAGTGTTGAAAACCTCTGAGATCAAAGACCTTGCGAAAGCCACTATTTTCACCACTTTCCCCGAAGTAGGTGCCCCCAACGAGGGCGAGGCGTTCAAATCTGTGGCTAAGCACTGCCAGCTGACCCGCTACGGCATGGATTGTTATTCCTACGCGTTGCTTGCTCTTGGTCATGTGGACTTGGTGGTTGAGGCATGCCTCGCGCCTTATGACATTCAGGGCCCTATTGGCGTTATTGAAGCCGCGGGCGGCATTGTAACCAATTGGACCGGCGGGCCGGCTGACCAAGGGGGCCAAGTCATTGCAGCCGCGACACCGGAGTTGCACGCCGCCGCACTCGTGTTGCTATCCGCTCATGTCTGAGGTTTTGATTCAGAATGCTCACACGGCGCTGACGATGGACGACACGCGTCGTGAGTTGCGTGATGCCGATATTCTGATCCGCGATGGCGTTATCGTAGAATTGGGCCACGGCCTGACAACCGGTGGTGATGTGATAGACGCCAAGAACTGCGTCGTCACGCCGGGTTTGGTCAATACGCACCACCACCTTTACCAAACGCTGACACGCGCTGTGCCGGGGGGGCAGGACGCGCTGCTGTTCGGCTGGCTGCAAACCCTTTACCCGATTTGGTCGCACTTTGGTCCGGAGGAGATGTTCACCTCGGCCCAAATTGGTTTGGCGGAGTTGGCTTTGTCGGGGTGCACGATGACCTCCGACCATTTGTATCTTTTCCCCAATGGCGCGACGCTTGATGACACAATCGCTGCGGCCCAAGAAGTCGGACTAAGATTTCATCCAACGCGTGGTGCCATGAGTATCGGCGAAAGCGACGGGGGCCTGCCGCCGGATTCTCTGGTGGAAAAAGAACGCCTGATATTGGACGACTGCATCCGCGTTGTGGACCGCTTCCACGATGCCAGTCCGGGCGCGATGGTGCGCGTCGGGTTGGCCCCTTGTTCGCCGTTCTCTGTGTCGCGAGACCTGATGCGTGACGCCGCGCTGCTGGCCCGTGACAAGGGCGTGATGCTGCACACTCACCTTGCCGAAAACTTGGAAGACATTGCCTATAGTCTGGCGAAATTCGGCTGCAGACCGGGGCAATATGCCGAGGAATTGGGCTGGGTTGGCGACGATGTGTGGCATGCGCATTGCGTCAAACTTGATGGCGCAGAGATCGACTTGTTCGCGCGCACGAAAACGGGCGTGGCGCATTGCCCTTGCTCCAACTGCCGGCTGGGCTCTGGCATCGCTCCGGTGCGGGCCATGCGGGATGCAGGTGTGCCGGTGGGGTTGGGCGTTGATGGCTCCGCCTCCAATGACGCGGGCAATCTGATCGGGGAGGCCCGCCAGACCATGCTGCTTCAACGCGTGGCGCGCGGGGCGGATGCCATGTCCGCCCGCGAGGCGTTGGAGATTGCCACCCGCGGTGGCGCAGAGGTTCTGGGGCGGGGCGGCGAATGCGGCCAGCTTCGGGTTGGATACCGCGCCGACATTGCAATCTGGGATGTGAGCGGCGTCGAAAGCGCAGGGTCATGGGATCCGGCGGCGCTGCTGCTTGCTGGCCCGACCCGCGTTCGCGATCTCATTGTGGAGGGGAAAGAAATCGTTCGGGACGGGCAATTTGCGACATTTGATCTGGCTTCAGCAATTGTGAGGCAAAACAAGTTGGCAGGCCAACTGGCAGATAAAGTTTGAGGGAGGACTTAGGATGAAGAATGTCTACGTGATTGGGGCGCTCGTAATGATGGCTCTAACGGGCTGCACACCAGACGAAGCGCCATCAGCGCCGCCACCCGCTACGCCAGTTTCATCCGATGCGACTGCGGCGACGCGGGCGGATATTGGCACCTTGTTAAACGCAGCCCGCGCTCAGAACGGCTTGCCACCGCTGACGGCGAACGCGCAGCTGGCCGCCGCCGCGCGGGCTCATGCGCAGGATATGGCGAGAAGCGGGTTCTTCAGCCACACTGGCTCCGACGGATCGAAGCCGTCGAAACGGGTTGGCGCGCAGGGGTATAACTTTTGCTATGTCGCGGAAAACATCGCGCAAGGATGGAGCTCGCCCGATCAGGTGATGCAAGGCTGGATGGACAGCCCGGGCCACAGAACCAACAATCTGTCCCGCGAGGCGCGGGAATACGGTGCAGCCCGCGCCGATGGTGACTATTGGGTTTTGGTCTTCGGGCGGTCTGGCTGCGGCGCAGGGCGTATCGCGGTGACGCAGCGCAAGCCCGACTAGCTGACAGGCTTGCCCGCGGTCCAGACCGCCTTGGTTGCGCGATCATCGCCCATCATGATCGTGGGGAATATGGCTTCCCAGATGTCACGGGCGCGTTGACTTCGCTGCGAGATCGCAGGGGTTGAGCCGAGGTCGAGAACCACAAGATCTGCTTCCATTCCCGCACGCAGGTTGCCGATGCGATCTTCCAGATGCAGGACCTGCGCCGAACCACAGGTGGCAAGCCAGAGAAGCTGCGCGGGGTGCAAGGCATGGCCCTTCAGCTGGCTTAGCTCATAGGCCGCAGCCATGGTGCGCAGCATAGAAAAGGACGACCCGCCGCCGGTGTCTGTGGCAAGTCCGACCTTCTGCCCATCGGCTTTCATCCGCGCGGTCTCGAAAATGCCGGACCCGATGAACGTGTTTGAGGTCGGGCAATGCACAAGGCCTGCCCCGACGTCTTTTATCCGCGCTTCTTCGCGCTCCGTCAGGTGGATCGCGTGGCCGAAGACAGCACCTTCGCGCAAAAGTCCGTGCGCCTCATAGGTATCTAGGTAGTCGCGTGCCTTCGGGAAAAGCTCTTTCACCCAAGCGATTTCCTCGTGCTGTTCTGATATGTGAGTTTGCATCAAGCATTCCGGATGCTCGCCCCACAGCGCGCCAAGCGCGGACAACTGCTCCGGCGTTGAAGTTGGGGAAAAACGGGGTGTAATTACATAGCTCAGCCGATCAACGCCATGCCATTTCTCCAGCAGTGCCTTGCTGTCGTCATAGGCAGATTTCGCCGTATCTCGCAGGTTCTCCGGAGCATTGCGATCCATACAGGTTTTGCCTGCAAGTGCCCGAAGCCCGCGCGACTGGGCCTCTTCGAAATAGGCGTCGACGCTGGTCGGATGGATCGTTGCATAGCTGAGCGAGGTGGTGGTGCCGTTGGCCAATGCCAGATCGAAATAGCGTTTGGCGACCTCTTTTGCGTAATCCGAATCTATCAGTCGCGCTTCTTCAGGGAAGGTGTAGCTGTTGAGCCAGTCGATCAGACGCTTGCCCCAACTCGCGATGATGCCGGTTTGGGGATAGTGCAAATGGGCGTCGATGAACCCCGCCATGATCAACCCGTCGCCATAGTCGGTGGTCCGTGCTCCGCCCGGTCGAGTCACAGTGTCGGCTGGGCCAACTTCCAGAATTTTCCCGTCGCATAGAACGACGGCACCGCGCCTTTCAAAGCGGATGGCGTCCTCTAACGGCACGGCGAACGGGTCGGCGGCATAGCTTAGCGTTTGGCCAAGCAGGATATGGGATTCTGAACTCATGACCATGGTCGTAACCCGCAAAATCTTGGAAGGGAATTGTAGATTGCGCCTGTTGCTTGGAGTGCGGCTCCGTTAAGAGTCGGATCATCCGAAGTCTAGCCCAAGGGAGCTTGCACGTCATGACAGATGATTTAGCAGAGCTGCCCGAGGCAGCAGAAGGCGACTATAAGCTGGAACGCTCGACGATCTCCGCGGTGCGCGAGGCGATCGAAGGGATGGACGCGCTTGCGATCGACGCGGCATTGGATCCGCTGCACCCCGCCGACATCGCCGACCTTCTGGAACAAATAAGCTCTGGCGAGCGGCGCGCCTTATTGGGGCTGTGGTCGATGGGGATCGACGGGGAAATCCTGTCGGAACTCGATGACAACCTGCGCGAAGAAGTTATCAACTTCCTGCCAGCTGGTGTCCTATCCGAAGCCGTTCGTGAAATGGAATCGGACGACGTGGTGGACCTCGTCGAAGATCTCGAGGACGACCAGCAGGAGATGATCCTTGGCGCGCTGGAAGACGCGGATCGTGTTGCGGTCGAGCGTGCGCTAAGTTACCCAGAATATTCCGCCGGTCGCCTGATGCAACGGGAGCTGGTCGTCGCGCCGGAGCACTGGACCGTCGGCGAGGCGATCGACTTTTTGCGTCGCGAAGACGATCTGCCAGAGCAGTTTTACCACATCATTCTGGTCGATCCGGGCTATCATCCCACCGGCTATGTGACGTTGGGCAAGCTGCTGGGTAGCCCCAGAGCGGCCAAGCTACTTTCTATCATTGAAGACAGCTTTCGCACTATTCCGGTCACCCAACCGGAAGAAGACGTGGCTTACGCGTTCAACCAATATCACCTGATTTCGGCGCCGGTTGTGGATGAAGATGACCGGCTGGTCGGGGTCATTACCATCGACGACGCGATGATCGTGCTTGATGACGAAGCCGAAGAAGACATCATGCGCTTGGCAGGTGTGAGCGGCGAAGAAAGCCTGTCTGATCGCACACTTGAAACCGTGCGGCAGCGTTTGCCTTGGCTAGGCGTAAATCTGTTTACTGCGATCCTTGCCAGTGTCGTGATCTCGCAGTTCGAGGACATTCTGGCTCAGATTGTGGCCTTGGCGGTGCTGATGCCTATCGTCGCCTCCATGGGTGGAAACGCAGGCACGCAATCGCTGACCGTCGCTGTGCGCGCGCTTGCGACCAAGGACCTTACAGGCTCCAACCTTTGGCGCGTCGTTCGTCGCGAGACCCTAGCGGGATTGGTCAACGGGATCATTTTTGCGGTGATCATGGGGATCGTCGGCGTCTTGTGGTTCGGGACTCCGATGCTAGGGGCCGTGATTGCTGTCGCTATGGTGGTCAATATGGTGGTGGCCGCCTTGGCTGGCATCTTGATCCCGATTGGCCTTGAAAAGTTGGGCGTTGACCCTGCTTTGGCATCGGGAGCTTTCGTGACGACTGTGACAGACGTTGTCGGTTTTTTTGCTTTCCTCGGGCTTGCGGCGGCGCTGCTCGTCTAGCCTTTCGGCATTTGCAACGTCACAGTGCGCCCGCCCTTGGTGTATTTCAGCTGACCTTCACCAATCGCGGCAATTCTACCGCCGTCGATGCGATCCCCGACGCCAACTTTTTTGAAACGCCCGTTTGGCATCCGCACCAAAGCGCGACGATTGGAGGAGGTGCCAAACACACCGACCAAAGCGACCTTGCCCAATGCAATTGCATTATTGTCAGTTGCAGCCCGCGCCACGGAAGCGCGTGTGGTGCCGGTGGGCGCGGCACGGCTGTTACGAGCCACCGCGGGACCGGTGCCGCGTGCGACGGCTGCGGTGGAGGCAGCAGCGGCTGGATTGCGATCCGCCTCCGGCACTTGGCGGGCGCGGGCGACCACACGTTCAAAATTGCGCGGCCTGCTGCCCGGGCGCAAAGACCGCGCGACGGCCTGAGCTGTGGGTTTGTCCAGTTCTGCCTGTGCCGCAGCCTCGGCTGCTTGGCGGGCAGCGGCTTCCTGCGCGTCTGCGTCGGCCTCCGCAAGTGCCTTCGCGATGGCTTCCTCGCGCGCCTGCGCTTGCGCGGACTCTGGTCGGATCACGGGGCGAATTTTGGCCAGTTCCGCACGGGTGCGACCCGCTTGATTGGCGCGCTCAAAGCGTTCCTGCAAATCGCTTGGGCGTTGGTTTGGCTTGAACCCGGCAAGCCGAGCATCTGCGGCGGGGGCGTCTGGTTCCGCGATTGCCACATCCGGGTCGGCCTGCGGGACAGCCGCATCGGACGTCAAACCCTGCGGGCGGCGTTCGGGGAGGACAGGCGGCTTGCCCAAGAATACCATGATCCCATCAGGGTTCTCTGCACCTTCCGGCGTGGGGCGAACGAGGCCACGCTCGTCTAGGCTGAAGAGAATAGCTGCGGGTGGCGGCGCGGCGGGTTCTGCAAAATCCAACGCCTGCGCTGCAGCATCAAAGCTGGCCAAGGCCGGAGCGTCTTCAAACGCAATCGCAGGATCGAGCGAGCTTTCATACAGATCGTCAAGGTCTTGGCGGGTCATTTCAGCGCGTAGATCCGGTGCCATCTGCCAAATGCCTGAAACCGCATAAGCGGTTTCGGCTTCGGTTTCGCTCATCCTCGGCAAAAGGAGGATTTCTGGTTCGGGCGTTTCCGCCTCAGCCAACTCTTCCTCGGACGGGACGGAGAATGCGGGAACGTCAACGACCGGGGGAAGTGCCGCCAGACGCTCGCCATCTTCAAGCTCTGGCTCTACAGGAGCAGTCACGGCCGTTTCGACTTGTTCTGCGTCGGGATCGCCGCCGCCGAACAGCTTGCTGACCGCGTTCTCCGGCAACAGGTAGGAGGACAAAGCCGCGAAAACCAGCAGCACAACCAACAAGATCGCTGTCAGGATCAGTCCTAAAAAGCGCGGCTTGCCAGCGGCTTGCTTGGCCGCCAGCTCTGCAATGGGGTCGGGCCGGTCGGGTGAAACATTCGCGGGTTTCGCTTTCGAAGGGCGGTCTGTGACCTTCTTCGCTTTGGTGCGCAATGCGGCGACACCTCTGCCCAGTCGCGACGATTTCGGCTCCGCTTTTTCGATCTTGTCGGCAATCGCTTTTGCAACTGTAGGGGGCGGCACAATTGGCGGCGCGGGCTTTTTCTTTGCCGCATCCCCCGTTTTGATACGCGGTTCTACACGAACGCTTTTCTTCGGTGCAGCAGGCGCGCGCGTCTCTTCGGTAGGAATGGCAATCCTTGGCGCGCGTGAGGTGACCAGATCGCCAGCGCTGTCCGCAGGCCCCAAGCTGGGTTTGCGCCGCGAGGAGAAGGCAGCAGGCGGCGTGACCGGCAATTCAGGCTCAGCCGGCGGCTTGATGTCTGCAATGGGTTCAGGGTCTGGCTCGGGATAGTTATCCGACGGCTCAGGGCTTGGAATGTCTTCTTGCGGTTCAGGTTCCGGCTTTGATTCCAGCTCGGGCACTTCGGCATCCGTTGGCGTTGTCTGCGGTTCTTCAATTTCAGGCTCAGGCGGAGCGACCACGAGAGCCTCGGCTTCTTCCTGAGTCAGCACGCGAATTGGCGTTTGATCCGGTGTAAGTCCGTTGCCGCCGACGGAAGGCAGCGGGCCGAGATTGGGCTCGCCCTCGAAATATTCGGGGTCGGGCAGGGCGGTGAACCCGACTGGATTGAAGCCGTAAGGGCCTAGGAAGCTTTCGGCCTCCTCAAGTGTTTCTCGCGCGACGGCGACAACTTTGACCTCCGGGGCTTCACCGGAGACGTCATAGTTCAGCTGGTCGACGGTATAGGGCGTGCGGGTTTCCAAGGCGTGTTCGACATCGGCCTTTAGATCCTTGTCGACTGCAATAGTTGCGTAGAGCAGCTGAGACGGCGGCAGAACAAGTTTGGTCTTGAAGTCGGGCCCTTCGATCGCCTCGGCCTTGTCTCGAAGCTCTGACAGGGCGGCGCCCAAATCTGCACTATCAAGCGGCGCTTGACCAACTTCGACCCAACCTTCACCGGACACGTGGCGGTGCAAAAGGACGATACCGTCCTCAGAAAGGTTGAGGGCAAAATTTGGTGTCATGCGGGGCGAGCCATCTCGTCAGTTATCCAGCAATATCAGAGCGAAGGCATCCGATACGCCAAGGATATATCACATTGGAGACGGAAGAAAGTTAAACCGCCCCCGACAGGTCGTGTCGGGGGCGGAACTGGGTTAGGCTGTTGCTTTTGCCAGTGCCTGATCAAGGTCTGCGATCAGATCCTCAACGTTCTCAGTGCCGATTGAGACGCGCACCATGTTGGGCGATGCACCGGCGGCATCTTGCTGCTCAGCTGAAAGCTGGCGGTGAGTAGTGGATGCCGAATGGATGATCAAGGAGCGTGTGTCGCCCAAGTTTGCCACGTGAGAAAAGATCTCAAGGCTGTCCACGAGCTTAACGCAAGCCTCGTATCCGCCTTTCACCGCAAAGGTGAACAAACCGCTTGCGCCTTTGGGGCAGACGGTTTGAGCGCGGTCGTAATAAGGCGATGATTTCAAGCCCGCATAGGTCACCGCGTCGATGCGCGGATCATTTTCGAGCCATTGCGCGATTGCTTCGGCGTTGGATACATGCCGATCCATCCGGAGCGACAGGGTCTCGATCCCCATCAACGTGTAGTGCGCGGCTTGTGGGTTCATGGTCATACCCAAGTCGCGCAAGCCGATGGCGATGCCGTGGAAGGTGAAGGCCAGCGGGCCGAAAGTTTCTGCGAACTTGAGGCCGTGATAAGCAGGCTCTGGCTCGGATAGGGATGGGAACTTGCCGGACGCTGCCCAGTCGAACTTCCCGCTGTCGACGACACAGCCGCCCGTGACGGTGCCGTTGCCGGTCAGGTACTTGGTGGTCGAGTGAACAACGAGTGTCGCACCATGTTCGATCGGGCGGCACAGGTATGGCGTGGCTGTGGTGTTGTCGATGATCAGCGGAATGCCAGCTTCATCCGCGATATCCGCCACAGCGCGCACATCCATAATGTAGCCACCGGGATTGGCAATCGCCTCGCCGAAGATGGCGCGTGTATTGCCGTCGACAGCGGCTTTGACAGCATCCAGATCGTCCATGTCGACGAACTTGGCTTCCCAGCCGAAGCGTTTGATCGTTTGCGAGAATTGCGTGACCGTGCCGCCATAGAGACGTGTTGACGCGATGATGTTGCAACCCGGCTGCATCAGCGGGAACAGCGCCATAATCTGGGCCGCGTGACCGGAAGAGCAGCAAACCGCGCCGACGCCACCCTCAAGCGTTGCGATGCGCTCTTGAAGCACGGCAACGGTCGGGTTGGTTAGGCGGGAGTATATGTAGCCCACTTCTTGCAGGTTGAACAAAGCGGCGGCGTGCTCGGCATCGCGGAACACATAGGCCGTGGTTTGGTAGATCGGCGTCTGACGCGCGCCGGTCGCGGGGTCTGGACGTGCGCCAGCGTGAATTTGCAGTGTATCAAAGCCGTAGCTTTTAGGGTCAGACATTGAGGTCTCCGTGAGATTAAGTGCTGGAGGAGACAGTAGAGGGTTGGCAGGGCTGCGACAATGGTATGTAAATCATGATCATGTTGACACCGTTTCATCTGGCCTATCACGTCACCGACCTTGACGACGCCCGCGCCTTTTACGGTGGCCTGCTCGGCTGCACCGAAGGGCGGTCCACCGAGACCTGGGTCGATTTCGATTTCTTCGGGCACCAGCTTTCTCTGCATCTTGGGGAGCCGTTTGCCAACGCGCCAACCGGCAAGGTTGGGGACCACATGGTGCCGATGCCTCATCTGGGCTTGGTGCTGCCCTATGACGATTGGCGCGCGCTTGCTGACAGGTTGGAAGCGGCGGAGACGGATTGGGTTTTGGCGCCCTCTGTTCGATTCGAGGGCCAACCAGGGGAGCAATGGACGATGTTCTTCCGCGATCCGGCGGGCAATCCGATCGAGATCAAAGGCTTTCGCGATCTGTCAGGTGTATTTGCCGGCTAGCTCACAGCTTCGACGAAATCACGCCGGTATTGAAACCGCCCATCCGCAACTCCCCGAACAGGCGTTGGTATTCGATTTTGGGGCATTTGTCCTGAATGACAGTAACGCCTGCGGCTTCCGCCTTGGACGCCGCCGCGACATGTGTCACCCCGATCTGCATCCAAACTGTACGAAGTACTGGAAACACTGAAAGCGCTTCGTCTACGATAGCTGGAACGGCATCGGGACGGCGGAAAATATCGACCATATCGACGGCAGCATCCTTCGGGATATCGCTCAGGCTTGCAGCAATTGTTTGGCCGAAAAGTATCTTTCCTGCATGGCCCGGATTTACCCCGATCACCTTAAAGCCTTTCAGCGTCAGGTATCGAGCCACGTAGTAACTGGGCCGCACTGGATTGGTGGAGACGCCAACGCAGGCGATCACCTTCGTCGTCTTCAAAATCTTGCTTAGATGCGCGTCGCTATACTCCATAGCCGATTTATGTGGGTGGCGTGCAGCAGAGGCAAGAGCATAAAAAAGCGCCCATGGCGGGGGCCATGGGCGCAGTCACGGAACGAGGGACAGTGTAGTTGGGCGCGCAGTTCCGGTGCGCTGCCCATGACTATGAAATGGGTGTGAACTTGATGGTTTTCCAGCTTTCTTACAAAAACGTGAACTAATCGAATATGTCTTCGATCTCGTCCCAAACCTCTTCAATGGCACGACGCCAAAGCGGTTTGCGCGGCCGTTGTTTGCGAGAGTGGGCGGCACTCTTGGTGGCGATCATACGTGTGAGAGGGCTTGGCTTGGGGCGAGATAGCTCCGGAGATTTCAGCCATTTCATTTCGTGCAAAGGTGCGCCGCAACGTCCGCATGCCAATTCGTGACCGTCACGTGCGGTTGGCTTCAACATCGTCCGGCTGCCGCAATAGCAACAGGTCGCAATTTTGATGTTCGGGCGCATGGCTGTCTCTTAGTTGGGGCGTCCAACTGCATACAGGGAGACCGCCGCCGCATTCGAGACATTAAGCGATCCGAAATCGCCTGCGGGGTCGATTCTGGCGAGTGTGTCGCAGGTTTCCTTGGTCTTATCACGCAGGCCGGGGCCTTCCGCGCCAAGGACCAAGGCGATCGGTTGGTCTTGTGCGATGCCCTCAAGACTGGTGTCGCCGGTCGCATCCAGGCCAACAAGGTGGTAGCCCATCTCGCGCAAGGCCTCCATCGTAGTGGCAAGGTTCTTGACGCGTAGGTAAGGCTGGCGTTCTAGGGCACCGGAAGCGGTTTTGGCCAAAGCTCCTGTTTCCGGCGCAGAATGACGATGCGGGGCGATCACCGCGCGAGCACCGAACACCTCGGCGGACCTCAGGATCGCGCCCACGTTGTGCGGGTCTGTAACGCGGTCCAGCAACACAACGCGAGAGTTCTGTCCCCGTGGCGCACAAAGATCAGTCAAGTTACCCCAATCAAGGGGCTTAACCTCAAGAGCTGCGCCTTGATGAACCGATTGCGGATCAATCGGCGCTGAGAATTTGCGCGGGTCGCTGATTTCCGGCTCCATGCCAGATTTGGCGATATCCTCGGCCAGACGGTCGGCAGCGTTTTTGGTGACCACCAACCGCAGTCGTTCGCGCATGGGATTAGACAATGCGTCGCGCACGGCATGGAGGCCAAAGAGCCAAACGGTCTCGGCGGCTGCTGCGCGGCGGTCGCGCTCTTTCTGAATGACCCAAGTGGGTTTTTTCTGCTTCATAAGGTGGTCTAGATCATCTGACAGAGAAAAGCGCAAGCGTGCGGGTGTTTTGATGTTGACGGGGCAGGGGATGACTTATATCCAGCCCGCCAGTGGGCGACAGGCCGCAAGGTGTGGCAGGGGACTGTAACTCCCTCGCGGAGACGCACGCCTGGTTCGATTCCAGGGTCGCCCACCACTTAACTCTAGCTTCTCGCGCTGTGGACCGGTTGGATTGTGACATCAACCACTTTAGTCATCGTTTCGCACCTCGTCAGTTGATCTGGACTTCTTTGCGCGTGTAGCTGTGCTCCATGATTGACCCATCATCGAACAGCAGATTAATCGTCACCGTTTGCAAGCTCTCGAGCGGTGCGACTGCGTAGGGTAGATGGGTTTCCAGCTTTAGCGCCATCGGGGATGCCTCATCGCGATAGCACGGCTCGCCGTCCCAAACTTGTAGCGCGCCGCCATTGTAGGAAAACCGGATCTGTTCAATGCCACACCGATAGGTGAGCAGCGTCGTCATGTAGAGCAGGTCTTGACCGTTATAGGGCCGGATCGCGATCCATTGCGGGCGGATGAGCTCCAGGATCGGCTTCACTCCCGCGGAGGTCGTGAAATCTTGCGAAGTAGCGGGCAGCGGCAACAGCAGGGCAAGGGAAAGGTAAAGAACGCGCATCTCTGTACTCCGAACGACTGAACTAACCACAGTATCGCGCGAGAAGTGAGATTGACGCAAACTTTTCCCATGGTGTCGTCCATATGGCTTCCGGCGGACCATCTTTGGCTTTATGCTGACTGCAAGTAAAAGAAGAGAAGACATGGCAAAGAGCAGCAAAACCGCGCCGAAAAGGGCGAAGCCCAAGAAGGCCAAACCCGTCAAGCCGCAGATCTTTAACATTATGATGGTGGGGCAGGGTGGGCGCCTACAATTCGAGGCGCTGACGCTGGTGGCGTCGCTTCGCCATACCAATCCCGATTTTAAAGGGCGCGTGATCGTCGCCGAGCCGCAATTTAACCATCGTTGGGACGCAGATCCGCGGATGGCGAACCATGATGTGCGCGACGCGCTTCAATCCCTCGGGGTGGAGATTGTGCCGTTTGACAACCAGATTTTCGGGTGCGGCTATCCCTATGGAAACAAGATCGAAGCATTGAAGGTACTGCCTGAGGGCGAGCCGTTTCTGTTTCTTGACACTGACACACTGATCACGGGCGATCTGAGCAAGGTTCCATTCGATTTTGATCGACCCACCGCGTCGATGAAGCGCGAGAACACGTGGCCCCAGCTCGAACTATACGGTCCGGGCTACAACCAGATCTGGGGCTCGCTCTATAAAAAATTCGGGCTCGATTTCGAAAGCTCGCTCGATACGAGCTACCCCGATGAATACTGGCGCCGCTACCTCTATTTTAATGCAGGGTTTTTCTACTACCGTTGCCCCAAAGAGTTTGGGGACCGCTTCTTGGAATATGCCCGTGCCATTCGGGACGATCCGCCCGAAGAGCTTGTGTGCCAAGAGATGAAGCCTTGGCTGGATCAGGTCGCTTTGCCGTTGACGATCCATTCCTTGGGTGGCGGTCGTGTGCCGGAGGTATCTGACATGCTGGACCATGAAGTGACCTCGCACTACCGCGTTCTGCCGTTGTTGTATGCGCGCGAACGGGACGAAGTTGTGCGTGTGTTGGAAGAGGTTCTTGCACCAAACAAGCTTAAGAAGGTGCTCAAACAATACGAGCCGATCCGGAAGATGGTCTACCAGCAGAAGGGCCTGAAAGTGCGCGACATGTTTGACCGCACTAACTTACCCCGCAGAGAACAGGCGATCCGCAACCAGATCAAACGCGCCAAACTCTGGATGCGTTGACTGGCTAGCTGCGCGAGGCCTTTTCCGCGATGCCGGACTGTTGCGTACGCGCGTTCAGAACCGCCATCACGTCTGCCAAGGCCACATCGCGCGAGGCGAGCATCACCAGCAGATGGTAGAGCACATCGGCGGCTTCAGAAGTCAGGTTGTCGCGGTCATCCTTGACTGCGGCGATGATTGCTTCGATTGCTTCCTCACCAAATTTTTCGGCGCATTTCTCTGGACCTTTGGCCAACAGCTTGGCCGTCCATGAGCTATCGGGATCAGCCGTTTTGCGCGAAACGATGATGTCTTCCAACTCGTTGAGTGTCATGCGTCCAGCCTCATGTTCAGCCCTGCCTTGGCCATGTGGACCTTGGCTTCAGCTATGGTGAAGTCTCCAAAGTGGAAAATCGAAGCCGCAAGAACAGCATCCGCATGGCCTTCGACCACGCCATCGACCAGATGGTCCAGTGTGCCGACGCCACCGGACGCAATCACAGGGACGGAAACGGCATCCGCGATTGCGCGCGTCAATGGCAGGTTGAAGCCAGAGCGTGTGCCGTCTCGGTCCATCGACGTCAGCAGGATTTCTCCCGCGCCTTTGGCCACCACGGTTTTGGCGAACTCGACAGCATCGATCCCGGTCGACTTGCGTCCTCCATGGGTGAAAATTTCCCATTTTCCGGGCGAGACGGTTTTGGCATCGATGGCAACAACGATGCATTGCGACCCAAAGCGGTCCGCAGCCTCGGCAACGACATCTGGATTGGCGACAGCCGCCGAATTGAAGCTGACCTTGTCGGCACCCGCCAAGAGCAGTTTGCGCACGTCCTCATGCGTGCGCACGCCGCCGCCGACGGTCAGCGGAATGTAACAGGCCTCCGCAGTGCGGGTGACAACATCAAACATGGTGCCGCGGTTTTCGTGGGTCGCGTTGATATCCAGAAAGCAAAGCTCATCCGCGCCCGCCGCGTCATAAGCCTTGGCAGCTTCGACCGGATCGCCGGCGTCGATTAAGTCGACGAAGTTCACCCCCTTGACCACGCGTCCGTCCTTGACGTCGAGACAGGGGATAATTCTGGTTTTCAGCATCAGGCAGGCTCCGGTTTGCGACGCAGGTTTAGCGGCATTCGACCGCCGATGCCAGAGATGTGATTGGCCTGTCCGGCGCGGGTGTCGTGTTGTGTGGGCAATTGATTGAAGAGGAGTCCGACCATGCGCAAGATAGCATTGACTTTAGTTCTTTTGGTGAGTGCTGCGATGCCAGCATATGCCGAGTTGATCACCGTACAATCCGCCAAGCCCGTAGCGGCAACGATGGATGCGCTGGAGGCGGCCGTTGGTCAAGCCGGCGCGACCGTCTTTGCGCGGGTGGATCATCAAGCCGGAGCAGCAACTGCCGATCTGCAGATGCCTGCAGCCCAAGTGCTGATTTTCGGCAACCCAAAGCTCGGAACGCCCGCAATGAACGCTGATATTCGCGCGGCTCTTTACCTGCCGTTGAAGGTCGCAGTGCATGAAGCGGCTGGGGGCTCGGTCCTGATCTACGAGGATCCGGTAGAGATGCTGTCAGGCCTCGACATCCCAAGCGACGCTCCTTTCGTAAAAATGATGCAAGGGGCGCTTGGAAAACTTACTGCGGCGGCCGCGCAATAGGGCGTCAGGCCTTCAATAGGTCCAGCGCCTCTTTCAGGTCGATTGCGCCATCATAGAGTGCGCGACCTGAAATCGCGCCATTTAAGGGAGCTCCAGTTGCTTTCAGCGCACGCAAGTCGTCCAGCGATGATACGCCGCCCGAAGCAATGACGGGGATAGACACGGCGCGCGCCAATGCGGCTGTGGCCTCGACGTTCGGGCCCTGCATAGCCCCATCGCGATTGATATCGGTGTAGATCAGCGCGGCCACGCCCGCGTCCTCAAATTGCCGCGCCAGGTCGGTGACCTCGATATTTGTCTCTTCCGCCCAGCCGCGTGTGGCGACGAAGCCGTTGCGGGCATCCAGCCCAATTGCAACTTGACCCGGAAATGCGCGCGCAGCTTCGCGCACAAGGTCTGGATCCTCAACTGCGACTGTCCCAAGGATAACGCGGGCCAGACCCTTATTTAACCAGCGTTCAATTGTTGCCATATCGCGGATGCCACCACCCAGTTGAGCCGGGACTTTCGTTTGCTCCAAAATCGCATCAACCGCCGCGCCGTTTACCGGCTCGCCCGCGAAGGCGCCATTCAGGTCAACCAAGTGCAACCATTCACAACCGGCGTTCACAAACGCCATCGCCTGTGCGGCCGGGTTGTCGTTAAAGACCGTCGCTTGTTCCATTTCTCCTTTGTAGAGCCGGACGCAATTGCCGTCTTTGAGGTCGATTGCAGGGTACAGGATCATAGCGGCAGGCCTTCATTCAAGCTGGATTTGCGGGGTCTATTCCACATCCGCGCCCCAACGTCACGCTTGATTTGCGCTGCGGATTTCGCACGATGCTCTTGGAAATAGGGAGGAAGCTATGAAATCACTTAAATTCGCGGCCGCGTTCGCCTTGGCGTTCACGGGGCAGGCCATGGCCGATCCGGCCGAAGGCATCTGGAAGACACAAGTTGACGACGGGGCCTATGCCCATGTGACAATCAAGGAATGCGGCAGCGCTATCTGTGGCACGATCTCGCGGACCTTCAACGACACTGGCGAGTACAAGTCGCCAAATCTCGGCAAACAGATTGTGCAGTCCATGAAACCGGTCGGGGGTGGCAAATACGAAGGCAAGGTTTGGCGCCCGTCTAACAACAAGATCTATATCGGGAAGATTGATCTTTCTGCAAACAGCTTGAAACTTGCGGGCTGCATTGCAGGCGGGCTGCTGTGCTCCAAGCAGACTTGGACACGCATCAAGTAAGATCTGGCATTATTACTCGAAGAAAGGGCCGGAGAATACTTCGGCCTTTTTTGTGTCTGGTTCACAGATTCTTATCTTCCGCACCTGAATATCTCCGCAGGTCCTGCAAAGGCCGGATATCGGGAGGATTGAATGAAACTTTTTTTGATTTTGATAGGTGTCGGGCTGGTCTCGATGGGGTGCTCCCCAGTCGAAGTGGCCATTCCGCTGGCTGGGGCTGACGGGTGGCTCCAGATACTGGCCGATAACGAAGTACGTGGCGTCCCGTTGCTTGCTATGAACTGGTAACTTTACGGCGCCCATTTCAGGAAGTTGGCAATCATCTTGAGGCCGGTCGTTTGGCTCTTTTCTGGGTGGAATTGCATCCCGATCATATTGTCACGGCCCACGATGGCCGTGATGTCCCCGCCATATTCAACATGCGCCAGACGATGCGCCGCATCAGCGACGCGGAAGCTGTAGGAGTGCACAAAGTAAGCATGATCGCCGGTTCTGATGCCGGTTAAAACAGGATGAGCTGTTGCGGATGGGTCCAGAACCAGATCGTTCCAGCCCATATGCGGCACCTTCAACACTGGGTCCGAGGGCGTGATCTTCGCGATTTCCCCACCGACCCAGTCAAATCCCTTGGTGTCTTCATATTCGCGGCCCCACGTGGCCATCATTTGCATGCCCACACAGATACCCATGAACGGGCGGGCCTTGTCGATCACGGCGGCCACAATCGCCTCGAACAACGCAGCGCGGTCGCGGGTCAGGGCGTTGCGGCAGGCCGGAAACGCCCCATCGCCCGGCAGCACGATGCGGTCGGCTCGTGCCACGTCTTCGGGCAAAGATGACACAATGACATCCCCGCCATCTACCTCGGAGGACATGCGCTGGAACGCCTTTTCGGCAGAGTGAAGATTGCCGCTGTCATAGTCTACGAGGACGGTCAGCATGCCGGTGCTCCGTTAGTGTGTGTTGGGCCCAGATCGCCTGAATCGGCGATCAAAGTATGCCTTTAGTAGAAGGCACGTCTTCCGATTTGCGCGGGTCTGTTTCAACCGCGACGCGCAACGCACGTGCCACAGCTTTGAACGCCGCTTCCGCGATGTGGTGGCTGTTGAAGCCGTGGATGCGATCAATGTGCAATGTGATGCCGCCATGCGTTGACAGGGCCTGAAAGAACTCCTGCACAAGTTCGGTATCGAACGTGCCGATCTTTTGCGTTGGAATGTCCAAATTGCAGATCAGATAAGGGCGCGCGGACAAATCCAGCGCGCAGCGCACCTGCGCGTCATCCATAGCAAGATGACATTCGCCGTAACGGCGGATGCCGCGCTTGTCGCCCAACGCTTCGGACAAGGCCTGCCCAAGGGCGATGCCAGTGTCTTCAACGGTGTGGTGATCGTCGATATGAAGGTCGCCTTCGGCGCGGATTGTCATGTCAATCAATGCGTGGCGCGACAGTTGATCCAGCATGTGGTCAAAGAAGCCGACGCCCGTTGTGTTGTCATACTGGCCGGTGCCGTCGAGATTGATCTCGACAGAAATACTGGTCTCAGCCGTGCTGCGCTTGATTTTGGCGGTCCGCATGGGGCTCTCCTTCGGGCGTTTCACTGCCTTATACGCAGGCGGGTGGTGAAGGCCAATAGGGCGTGAAACGTGGCAATCCAAATGTTTCGAAAATGTCGAAACCACCCATTTGGAATGAGGTCATTCAGGCACAGTTAAGGGGGAATTTATTCAATCTTTACCCATATTTGGTGTGTTTAAGGGACGGGCCGTAAAAAGCGCAAGCTAAGGCCATATTTCGAACACGCACGCACGCTTTTTGCCAGAGCAACGACGGAAAGAAGAGCGTGTTGAGATGGCGGCATTAAATGCTGATACAACTGCCAGCGCTGTGGCGATGGCGTCAGAGATTTTGGGGGCGGGTTTTACCATAAACACCGCTACCTATTCTGGTGCCGCAGGTTCTTCCGGGACGTACACCGCCGGCGACACGACCAACCCCGGAGTTCTGCCATCGGATTCTGGTGTCATTTTCTCGACCGGGAACGTGTCGACGTTTGCCAATGCAAGCGGCGGCAACAACAACTCTGGAAGCACCAGCGCGAACACCGCCGGCATCGACAACAGCACGCCATTTGGCTCAGGGACGTTCGATGCGTCCTATTTGGAGATCAACTTTACGCCGGAGCCCGGGCAGACATCGCTCAACATTGAGTTTCGGTTCTATTCCGAAGAATACAACGAATACGTCTATTCGAACTTCAACGACATCGCTCTGGTTCAACTGAATGGTGTGACGCAGCCGATCTCTGTCGGGTCGGGCGAAATTTCGGTGAATGGGATCAATGATGCCGGCAATTCGAACCCAACGAATGGGTCGGAAGCCAATGACCCCAATCCGGGCAACGGGCAATTCGACAGCGCGAACCCCAACCTCTACATCGACAATAGTGGCGGTGCCTATGCGACAGAGATGGACGGATTCACAGTTACCCTGTCTATGGATATCCCAGTTACGCCGGGCGTGGCGCAGACACTGCTTATCGGAATTGCCGATGTAGGCGACGCGTCTTACGACAGCGCGATCGTCATTGCGTCCAACAACGTGCCCGACACGACCGACACCGATCCAATTGCAGCTGATGATACTGGCATCCAGACTTGGGGAAGCAACCCCAAGACCGTGGATGTGTTGTCAAATGACTCTGATCCGAACGGGCAGATTTTGACAATCACCCAGATTAATGGCGTGGCGGTAACGTCAGGGCAAACGGTCACATTAAATACCGGTCAAACGGTGACGCTTAACCCGAATGGCACGATCACACTGGTCAACACGGGCGGACAAACCGGCCTCACATCGTTCAGCTACACGGTGTCGGACACGGACGGGAACACCGACAGTGCCTTTGTTACCTTTGATGCGGCACCAATTTGCTTTTGTCAGGGGGCGATGATTGAAACGCTGAGCGGTCTGCGGCCCGTCGAAGCCTTGCGCCCCGGCGACATGGTACTCACGCGCGACGCAGGCCCCCAGCCGATCCGGTGGGTGGGCCATCGCCAGATGGTCGCAAATGCCCAGCATGCCCCAGTGGAGTTCGCCGCTGGCGCTATCGGGAATAAGCGGGTCATGCGTGTTTCTCGGCAGCATCGCCTGCTCCATGATAGCCACTTGGCGCAACTATACTTCGCACAGGACGAGGTGCTGATCGCGGCGCGCCATTTGGTGAACGGTACTACGGTGCGTCAATTGCCAAAGGGTCCGGTCCGATATTTCCACGTGATGTTTGATCGGCACCAAATCATCACCGCAGATGGTGTGCCCAGCGAGAGCTTCCAACCGGGTGACTACAGTTTGCCGGGCCTCCACGATGCAGCCCGAGAGGAGTTGTTCGCAATCTTCCCCGAGTTGCGATCAAACCCGAACGGTTACGGCGGCGCGGCGCGTGAAACTGTGTCGGGCGCTATTGCGCATGTGCTGGCAGCCTGAGCAAACGCCTTCGGCAAACGCAAAATGCAGAAAAGCCCCGGCATTCGCCGAGGCTTTTTCTTTTGACCAAATGGAGCGGGCGAAGAGATTCGAACTCTCGACCCTAACCTTGGCAAGGTTATGCTCTACCCCTGAGCTACGCCCGCGTCCTTTGGTGAGCCGTGATTTAGCGACGGTGCGCGTGACCTGCAAGAGGGAAATTCAGGCCAGCGGCAAAAAATCTCCTCATAGGTCAATGCTGCCATCGGGATTGGCCTTAGGCTCTGCATCCGGTTCCGGTTCAGGTTTTGGCTTCTTGCGAATGAGAATGTCACCGTTTGGAAGCACTTCGGGGGCTTCATAGGCGTTCAGGTCGGACATCTTGTCGGACAGCTGTTCCATCAGCGGCATCATGTCTTCCGCGAAGCCTTCGAAGAACTCGCGAAAGTTCTCGGCCAATGGTGCCAGATCGCCCAGCCCGAACGGCGCTTCTTTGTCCTGCGCGGTGGTGGGCAGGGTGGAAAGAGAAATGGCCCAGATGACATGTCGTAGTTTCATTCAACCAATATGGGCTTTGTCCCGCTGTGTTTCAAACCCTATAGGTCAATGTCCAAAGTCACAGGAAAATGGTCGGACGCCATCAGCAGGGCTTCGCGCAACTCTGGGACGCCCCAGCAGTTGGGGTCATCGAACGGATGCCAGATGTGCCAGTTCGGCGATTTGGCGGCCAAATCGGCCGACACCATGATGTAATCAAGCAAAGCGTTCAGGTATCGCTTCTCTGGCTTAACATAAAATCGCGACGTTGTAGGGCGCGCGCCGAACGGGTGGGTCATCACAGCTTGGGCGTGCGGGTCGGTGAGCGTCAAAAGCGGATCGTCGGTTTGCCCCAGCACGATCTCGACGCCGGAGCGGCCAAAAAGCTTCTCATAGCTATCAAGCCCCGGGCCGTCGTTGAAGTCGCCCAAAACCATAACTGACTCTCCGGCCGATAAATGCTCGCTCACCCGCGCGCGCAGCCAGATGCACTGCGCCAGTTGCTTGCGGCGGTTGGCGATCGAAATGCGCATCGCATCCGCGTCGTTTCGCGCCCCATGTGGGGCCTTCGACTTCAAATGGGCCCCGATCAGCCGCACCTGTGCGCCCGTTTTGGTAGTCAGCGCGACCTCCAAGGGAGGCTTGGAAAACACGACGTCATCCATTTTGGCGTCGATATCGAGATCCATCCGAAAGGTGGCGTCAAAGCGCGGCGCTGCCTCGGAATCGCGCGGGTCATGAATGGCGGTCACGACGTTTGGGTCATAGAGCAGCGCGATTTCTTGTTGAGTGTCATTGGCAAAACCGACCAAGGCTTGCGTCGTGCGTAGGCCAAAATGCTCTGCAAAATTCTCAAGCGCGACGCGACCGGACCGGGACGGCGAACTGTCCGGCGCCTCAATTACCATGACGACATCGGCATCCATCGCTTGAAAGATTAGCCCCAAGGCCTGCGCCTGCATCGCTTTGGTTACATTGTAGCGTGACGACCAGGTGCCATTCTGAACCAAATCGTTCTTGTCATCGAAAAGATAGGTGAACCATTCTACGTTATAGGTCGCAAACCTCATGCAACAGGTTCGCGTTCGGCCAAGATTTCGTTCCAAGCGGCGTTGATGCGGATCAGGCGCTTTTCGGCCATTTTTACCGCTTCACGCGGGACGCCTCGCGCGGCCATCACATCCGGGTGGCTGTCTTTGACCAATTGTCGCCAGCGCCGTTTGATGTCGTCGAGCGCCATTTCTGGCGAGGCCTCCAGGACGGCATAGGGATCTGGCGTTGCATCTGGCACGAAACGCGCCCGAAGGCAGCGGAACTCTTGATCGGTAATCTTGAAGATTTGCGCGACACTCATCAGGAAGTCATCTTCCAACGGGTGGTAATTCCCGTCCGCAACCGCGATGTGGAACAATCCTTCCATCAAGTCGTAAAGCGATGCGTGGTTGTCATCAAACATCGCCGCAACTTTGCGGGCGTAGTCGTCGAATCCGGCGACATCCTGTCGGGCCAGATTGAACAGCTTTGCTGCCTGTGCCTCATCTTTTTCGGGAATGGTAAATACCTCCCGAAACGCAGTAACCTCATCGCGTGTGACACGTCCGTCAGCCTTTGCCATTTTTGCCCCAAGGGCGATAACTGCAATGGTGAAGCCAACGCGCCGCTCCGGAGGGGTGCGCAGGTGCTCGAAAACAGACGACAGGCTTTCGCCGGACGCCAATGCCGCGAGTGCGTTTGATATGCGAGTCCAAACCGACATGGCCAACATACTAAACGATGCGGTTCAGCTTGTCAGACAAATTTCTGCATGAGCAAAAGGTCGATATATCGGCCAAACTTGTGTCCGACCTGCGGGATTAACCCGACGCGGGTAAAGCCAAGTTTTGTGTGAAATGCTTCTGCCTCGTGGTTCTCGGCGGACACTCCGGCAATCAAACTATGCTTGCCGGCGTTGCGCGCATGAGTTTCCAAATTTTCGACCAAAAGGCGTCCAATCCCTTTACCACGGGCGTCTGGGGCCAGATGAACGGTGATTTCGACAGATTTGGCATAGCCTTCGCCCGAACGAAACGGGCCGTATTTGGCTATCCCCAAGACCGCACCTTCTTTCTCGGCGACCAAGTAAGGATCGCCGCGCTGCGCATGCTCTCGCAGCCCGCTTTTCACATCCGCCGACGTCGCGAGTGTTGGCGAAAAAGTGATCGTCGTTTCAGAGATGATCGGGTTGAGGATTGCCAGAATGCCTTCGGCATCGGCGGGTTGCGCGGCACGAATCCTGATCATGTAAGTGTACGTCGCCCTTGCGGGGTGTCAAAACTCGCAGAAATGCTTGGCGTCCCGGCTTCTTCGAACAAAACCGTGTCGCGCGGCAGGAGCGGCGCAAGGGTCGCTGCTAGCTCGCCAGCGTCGGGGTGATGAAGCACGAAAGAGCCCAGTCGGACACCCTGATCCGGAAGCTTGGGCGCGGGGTGCTTCTCCCCGTGCCACTGGATCAACGCGGGCGCCCAACCACCCCATGGCAAGATGCCAGTATCAGGAATTGCCATAGACCAGCGAAAATCGCCACGCTGCAAAGACATCGGGACGCCAAAGCCCGACGGAAGCGCTTCCAATGCAGCATTCAGGTCGTCGGTTGCAAGAATCCAATTGGTCAGTCGTGGAGGCCCAGAAAAACTGTCAATGTTGAACCAGCGCGGACGATCCGGCGCTGGTGCGTCGGGGTTGATCGAGATTACTTCGAAATAGACATCAGGTCCAAGGGATAGCAAACGATTATGCGTGCCCATCTGTGGATGCTCGCCACGCGTGGTCAACTCCACGCCAAGCGCGTGTTCCACATGCGCCCGACCCGCATCCAAAGTCTCGGCGGACAGAGCAAGGTGATCTAATCTCAGAAGGTTCATGGGAATACGATAGGCTTGCGAGCAGGGACTTGCCAAGAGGGATGCATCAGGCAACAACATCAATATGGACGATCTGACCCAAGCAAAAGCTCTCGCACGCAAAGCCGCATTCGCCCGTCGCAAAGACGCGAAATCGGCCGAGCGCGATGCGGCGGCGATAGCGCATCTTCTAGAAGCGGTGCTGCCCTACAAAGGCCGAGCGATTTCGGGATATCTGCCTATTCGCACAGAGGTGGACCCAGTGCCGGTTATGGCCGCAATGGCTGCGTGGGGGCCGGTGAGTGTGCCGGTGATCAAAGCGAAAGGCGAACCGTTAGAGTTTCATCGCTGGGAGCCCGGCTGTGAGATGGTTGAAGGCGGCTTTGGAACCTTTGTGCCAGCTAAGGCCGAGCTTGTTGTTCCAGAGCTGCTGATTGTGCCGCTCGTGGCGTTTGATCAACGGGGCGGGCGGCTTGGATATGGCGGCGGCTTTTACGACCGGACGCTTCAAGGCTTGCGATCCAGGGGCGAAGTCACCGCGCTGGGCTACGCGTTTGCCGCGCAAGAGGCTGACGACATCCCGCTTGAGCAGACGGATCAGCCCTTGGATGCCATCGTAACGGATGAGGGTGTGTTGCGCCCGAAAGGCAATCGTCCTAGGTCTCGGTCATGAAGATTTTGTTTCTCGGAGATGTGATGGGGCGCGCCGGTCGCGCGGCTATCGTAGACCGCTTGCCGAAGTTGCGTGCGGATTGGGGCTTGGATTTCGTTGTTGTGAACGGCGAAAACGCCAGTTCGGGCGCAGGGCTGACGGCTGCTCATGCGACAACCTTGCTGGAGGCCGGTGCCGATTGCCTGACCTTGGGCGACCACGCGTTCGACCAGCGCGAGATGTTGCAGTTCATCGAAAAAGAACCTCGCATCATTCGCCCGATCAATTTCGCCAAGGACGCGCCCGGACGAGGCCATGGAATTTTCGAGGCGGGGCGCGGGCGCAAGATTTTGGTCACTCAAGTGCTGGGGCAGGTGTTCATGAAACGCCCGTTCGAAGACCCGTTCGGCAAACTGGAACAGGTTCTGAAAACTCATCCGCGCGGCGGTCTAGTGCAAGCCTCTTTGGTTGATGTTCATTGCGAGGCTACGTCCGAAAAGATGGCGATGGGACATTGGTGTGACGGGCGCGCCAGTGTTTGCGTGGGCACCCATACGCATGTTCCCACAAGCGACGCGATGATTTTGCCGCAAGGCTGCGCCTACCTGTCAGACGCTGGCATGTGTGGCGACTACAACTCCGTGATTGGGATGGAGAAGGCTGAGCCAATGCGGCGCTTTGTGACCGGCATGGTCAAGGGGCGTTTCACCCCCGCGATGGAAGAGGCCACCCTCTCAGGGCTCTATGTTGAAACCGATGATCGTACCGGTGCCGCGACACGGATCGAAATGGTGCGCCAAGGCGGGCGTCTCGCACAGGCGGGTCCTGCGTGAGCGAGATGGTCTTTCCCTGCGTAATCTCTTGGGCAGGGGCGTTACTGGAATGAACAGCCGGACTGGGCTGTTTGGCGCGCTTATTATCATGGGCGCGGGCTGGGGCCTGACGCAGCCTTTGGGCAAACTGGCCGTGGACGGCGGATATCGCCAGTTTGGGCTGGTCTTCTGGCAGGTGACGATTTCAGGTGTCATTTTGGGGATCATTTGCCTGTTGCGCGGTAAGCCGCTTCCCCTGCGTGCACCGCAATTTCTGGCCTGTCTTGTCATTGCGCTGATTGGCACTGTGTTGCCTGGGGCCGCGTCCTATTCGGCGTTGGTCTACCTGCCTTCCGGCCTTGTTTCGATCTTGCTGTCGCTTGTTCCGATGCTTGCCTTTCCTGTGGCAGTTCTTTTGGGCAATGAGACATTCGTCTGGTCGCGGCTCGCGGGCTTGGCGCTGGGCTTATGCGGTGTTCTGCTGATCGTGCTGCCGGAAGCCAGCTTGCCGGATCGTTCGATGGTGATCTATATCCCGTTGGCTTTGATCGCGCCGCTCTTCTACGCGATGGAAGGGAACTATGTGGCGCGATGGGGCACTGCGGGACTGGACCCGTTGCAGCTCCTTTTTGGCGCAAGCGTCATCGCTGCCATGATCTCGGGCCCTATCGCTGTGTGGCGCGGGCAATTCATCAATCCGCTTGGGCCATACGGTGTAGCAGAATGGGCCGTGGTCCTATCGGCATTCATCCACGCAGGGGTTTATTCGGCCTATGTTTGGCTGGTCGGTCGGGCCGGTCCTGTCTTTGCCGTGCAAGTAAGCTACCTTGTGACGGCGTTTGGCGTTGTTTGGGCCATATGGCTTCTGGGGGAGCGCTATTCGCTTTGGGTCTGGGCAGCGTTCGCTATACTGCTTGTCGGGCTGGCATTGGTGCAACCGCGACAGCCCGCAAAGGCTGAACTTCTGGAGTCCTGATGGAGCTTCTCGATTTATCCCAAAACACGCGCGCGGTACTGGCATTGCTGGTCGTCGTCGGCATGTTCATTCTATTCGTCCGTGAGACCTATCCCACTGAGGTGGTCGCCATCGCAGGGGCGTCTGTTCTTTTGGCGACTGGCGTCTTGCCCTATGAAGCCGCGCTCGGGGTGCTATCCAATCCGGCACCCTGGACCATCGCCGCAATGTTCCTCATCATGGGCGCACTCGTGCGCACCGGGGCGCTGGACTGGTTCACGCAAGTCGCGGATCGGAACGCCGCGAAACGGCCCGCTCTAGCGTTGGCAGGCATGTTTGCTTTCGTGGTTCTTGCCTCCGCCATTGTGTCGAACACACCTGTGGTTGTGGTGATGATCCCGGTCTTCGTCCAACTGTCGCGCACTTTGGGGGTGTCTGCTTCCAAGCTTCTGATCCCTCTTTCGTATGCTGCAATTCTTGGCGGCACGCTGACACTCATTGGGACCTCGACCAACCTTTTGGTTGACGGTGTCGCTCGCGCCAACGGGCTTGCGCCTTTCACGATCTTTGAGGTCACGCCCTTGGGGATCGTGCTGGTCGCTTGGGGGATGATCTACTTACGCTTTATCAGTCCGCGTCTGTTGCCAGAGCGTGACAGCATGGCAATGATGCTATCCGATCGCTCGAAGATGAAATTCTTCACCGAAGCTGCCGTCCCCCCCGACAGCAACTTGATCGGGCGCGAAGTGTTGGACGTGCAGCTGTTCAAGCGCGAAGGTGTGCGACTGGTGGATGTGATCCGAGGCGATACATCGCTGCGGCGCAACCTTCAGAACGTCACGCTACAGACGGGCGACCGTGTGGTGCTGCGCACCGAAATGACAGAGCTATTGTCCCTGCAACGGAACAAAGAACTCAAGCGCGTTGACCAGCTCTCCGCGGTGGAAACCTCGACCGTTGAGGTGCTGATTACGCCGGGCTGTAAAATGGTCGGCCGGTCGCTGGGCTCCTTGCGGCTGCGCAGGCGCTACGGTGTGTATCCATTGGCCGTCCACCGCAGAAACCAGAATATCGGGCGCCAACTGGATGATCTGGTCGTGCGCGTTGGCGACACCTTGCTGCTGGAAGGTGCACAAGAAGATATCTCGCGGCTGGCGAACGATATGGAGCTTGTGGATGTGTCCCACCCATCGGCACGGGCGTACCGTCGCTCTCATGCGCCGATCGCGATTGTTGCTTTGCTGGCGCTGGTGGCGCTTGCGGGGATGGGCGTGGCCCCGATTTTCCTTCTGTCGATCCTTGCCGTTGCGGTCGTTCTGCTGACCCGCTGCATCGACGCGGACGAGGCATTCTCTCACGTAGACGGCCGCCTTCTGGTTCTGATTTTTGCGATGCTTGCGATCGGTGCCGCGCTCGAAGCGTCCGGCGCAGTGACATTGATCGTTGAGGCACTTGCGCCTTGGATGATGAACTTGCCGCCGTTCTTTGTGGTCTGGGGCATCTATCTGCTGACCTCCGTGCTGACAGAGCTTGTGTCAAACAACGCCGTGGCCGTCGTCGTGACGCCCATCGCCATCGGGCTGGCATCGGCTATGGGGCTGGATGCGCGCGCATTGGTCGTGGCGGTGATGGTGGCGGCGTCGGCCAGCTTTGCGACGCCAATCGGGTATCAGACAAACATGCTGGTCTACGGTCCAGGCGGCTACCGCTTCACCGACTTTATGCGCGTTGGTATCCCGCTGAACCTGTCGATAGGTCTGCTTGCCTCCTTTGTCATTCCGTTGATCTGGCCGTTGTGACAGGTCGGATGGGCTGGGCGGTTTTTCGCGCCGATGGGCCATTCGGGGATTCCATGCCCGGGATAGACCGTATAGTCTGTGGATAAGTTAACCCTGAGGAGCTTCCATGCGCGCCACCACCTGTAGCCTGATCGCAGTCATGGCTTTTTCGATGTCGGGTTGCGAGTTTCTGCGCGACGTCTTCTTCAATCGCAGCAAACCCTTCGAGGCGCCCGCACCATTGCCGGAACGCCAAACGCGCCCCGTTTTGGTCGCGCTGGATTCGGATGCGGTTCTTGTGGGGATGGATGACACCACGCAATGCCTCGGCAGCGCGGGCGCCGCGGGAAGCGCTAATGGCTGGACCGGAACGCTGACCGAATGCCCATACGCCTATACTTACGAGGTTGTCTTGGCTGCGGGCACGCTGCCCGGACGCGTCGTTCTCGAAGAGGTGCTGGGCCCGCTGATCGTCGACGAGACGGCCGTGCCCTTCCGCCCGCTTGCCGTTGTGACAATCACGAACCAGAACGGGCAGGCTTACCGGTTTGAAAGCAGCGCGGGCTTCTAGGCTGCTGCGGCCGCGAGATTAAAGTGGCCAGAAGGTCAAAATCGCCGGGATTGACACAGCAACCACCAAAATTTCCAGCGGCAGGCCCATCCTCCAGTAGTCTCCGAAGCTATAGCCGCCCGGTCCAAGGATCAGCGTGTTGTTCTTGTGGCCTATCGGCGTCAGGAACGCACAGGACGCAGCAACCGCAACGGCCATCAGGAACGGGTCAGGATTAACGCCAAGGGTCTGCGCCATGGTGATCCCAACGGGGGCCGCCACGATCGCGGTCGCTGTGTTGTTGAGAACGTCTGACAAGGTCATGGTGACGACCATTAGGATCGTCAATACGGCCCAAGCAGGCATCCCCTCAGTCAGGCCTACCAAAGCGCCCGCAATAAGCTCCGTTCCGCCAGACGTTTCCAACGCTGCGCCAAGCGGGATCATCGACCCAAGCAGCACAACCACGGGCCATTCAATATGGGTATAGAGTTCTGACAGCGGTATGATGCGCGTTAGAACAAAGGCGACCACGACAATCCCCAAAGCAACGGGAAGGTAAATCAATCCCACAGAGGCCGCTGCAACAGCCGCTGCGAACAGACCAATGGCCAGCCAAGTTTTTTTGTCTTCGGTCACCGCCAACCCACGCGCCGCCAAAGGAAGGCAGCCCAGCCATTCGGTGACGTCATTGGCGTTGTCTTGCGGAACCAGCAGCAACAAGATGTCGCCGGTCTCTACCGCAGTTTTGCGCACTTGATTTCGTATGCTTTTGCCGCGCCGAGAAATACCCAGCAGGACGGATCTCTGCCGCCAGGCAAGGCCAATACTCTGCGCAGTCTTTCCGTTGATGCGGCTTTGCTCCGTCACGACCACTTCGATAACTTTAAGCCCGTCACTTTCTGCCCGCAAATGCTCCTCGCGCTTGGCATCGGCAAAATCGAGCGACAATGCGGTGCGAAACTCGTCTAGCGCGTCTGGCGTGGCTTCCAGAACCAACGCATCGCCAGCCAGCAGGCCGACGTTCTGACCGGTGCCATACCGGCGCTTGCCATCACGGACGAGGCCAAGAATGGCAACGTCGGCTTTGTCTGCATCTTCGAGCAGTTCACGCAGCCGCAGCCCGATCAGTTTGGAATCCTTGGGCACGGTAAGTTCTGCGATGTACTCGGCATAGTCGTCCATCGGATCGCCGCGCCGCCCTTCGTCGCTGCCCTGCGGGATCAAACGCCACCCGATGAGCGCGACAAAAAGCAAGCCTGCAATCGCTGTGACGACACCCACGGGGGCGAAGTCGAACATCTTGAAGGGCGTTCCCAACATGTCCTCTCGGATCGAGGCGATGATGATGTTTGGCGGTGTGCCGATCAGCGTCGCCATCCCGCCCAGAATGGTAGCAAACGACAACGGCATCAGGGATAACCCTGGCCCGCGCCCCGCTTTGCGGGCGGTCTGGATGTCCACTGGCATAAGTAAAGCAAGCGCCGCGACGTTGTTCATAAACGCCGAGAGCACACCGCCGATCGCCCCCATAAGCGCAATGTGGGACCCAAGAGATCGCGTGCTATCCACCAGCGTGCGGGTGATTAAGAATACCGCGCCAGAGCGCACCAGCCCCGCCGAGACAATCAATACCAAGGCTACGACCAGCGTCGCAGGGTGGCCAAAGCCGTCGAAGGCTTGCTTGGTGTCCACCACGCCCAGCACCACACCCGCCATCAGGGCGGAGAAGGCGACAAGGTCATAGCGCCAGCGCCCCCAAAGCAGCAAAGCGAAGACGAAACCGAACAGCGAAAATAGAATGATTTGATCTTGTGTCATGCATCTATGTGTATCGGCCTTTGTCTCGGGTCGAAAGCGCGGAAAAGAATGGGACATCTTGCAGAAGACATGCCGCTTGCATAAAAGCGGCCCGTTACCGCATGTAAGGGGAGAGTCCCATGGCCGGCCACTCAAAATGGGCAAACATCCAACACCGCAAAGGGCGGCAGGATAAGCTACGCTCGAAGCTGTTCTCGAAGCTTGCCAAGGAAATTACCGTGGCGGCGAAAATGGGCGACCCCGATCCCGATAAAAACCCGCGCCTGCGTCTGGCTGTCAAAGAGGCGAAATCGCAATCCGTCCCGAAGGATGTGATCGACCGCGCGATCAAGAAGTCGCAAGGTGGCGATGCCGAGAACTATGACGAAATCCGGTATGAAGGATATGGCCCCGGTGGTGTGGCAGTTATCGTCGAAACGATGACCGACAACAAAAACCGTACAGCGTCGACCGTGCGCTCCACCTTCTCGAAGAATGGCGGCAATCTGGGTGAAACCGGCTCGGTCGGGTTCATGTTCGACCGCAAGGGGCAAGTGATGTACCCGGCGTCTGTGGGCGATGCTGACACTGTGATGATGGCCGCCATTGAGGCCGGTGCGGAGGATTGCGAAAGCTCTGAAGACGGTCATGTGATTATCTGTGCGGACACTGACCTGAACACTGTCGCAACCGCGCTGGAAGCTGAATTGGGCGAGTCGGAGTCGACCAAGCTGATCTGGCAACCGACAACGACCACAGAGCTTGATCTGGATGGCATGACCAAGCTGATGAAGCTGATCGACGCGCTTGAGGACGATGATGATGTGCAAACCGTCACCGCCAATTTCGAGGCCAGCGACGAAGTGATGAACCAACTCTGATCTCAATGACACGCCTTGCGGCGCGGCATGATTATTAAAAAGGGCGCAGCTAGTGGCAGCGCCCTTTTTCATGGGCTGGACTGGTTCAGGTTTGGATCAGAGCAAGACGGGCTTGCTCTAGGACCGATCGGGTAAGAGGGCGCAGCGGCTCTGCCGTCAACCGTGAGACCTGCCAGTAGAGGTCCACATCAAGTGGCGTTTCGCGGGCCAACTCAACCAAGTGTCCCGAGGCGATTGCGTCGCGGCAAAGGCTCTCTGGGTTCATGCCCCAACCGATCCCGAGACAAGCCGCCTCGACGAACCCTTGCGACGAAGCAAGGCGGTGCTTGGGCAGGGTCACGGTGTGGCCCGCAACGGTCTTGGCCCAATCGGACTGCAATCGGTCCTTGTCGTTAAAGGTCATGGCGGGCGATGCCTCCAGTGCTTCGGAGGTGGGGCCGTCTGGCATATGCCGCGCCATATAGCTAGGCGAGGCAGTCGCGAAGTAGCGCATCGCGCCAAGTGCGTGGCTGTCGCAGCCCTGAACCGGACCGGGATGCCCCGTGACTGCCGCAGCAACCTCGCCCGCGCGCAGCCAGTCAGCGCTATGATCTTGGTCATCGATAATCAGGTCATAGAGGAAGTCGTCATGCTGCGCCAAAGCGGGCAGCAGCCAAGTCGCAAGGCTGTCAGCGTTAACCGCGATGCGAACCGGCGTCCGCGTCTCGGTACTTGGCAATCCAAATTCTAGCGCTTTTTCCATCAGACGAACTTGGTCGGTATGGGTCGCAAGCCGCTTCCCAGAATCTGTTCCCGTGCAAGGCTGGCCGCGCTTGACGAGCACCGTGCCCACGCGTTCTTCCAACAGCCTGATCCGTTGGGAGATTGCTGACTGCGTCACACCAAGCTGCCCCGCTGCGGCGTCGAAGCTGCCAGTGCGGATGACGGCGCAAAGCGCTTCGAGTTGGGTGTATTCATACATTAGAAAAACTAATCAGACTTAAGAATGATTAGCTAGCCTCTTCTTTCTGGCCCGCATATCACCACCACAACTTGTCGTCTAAGGTCGTGACAAATGGCAGTCTTTTTCTCTGGGTTTTTTCTGAGCTTCTCATTGATCATGGCGATCGGTGCGCAGAATGCTTTCGTTTTGCGCCAAGGTCTGCGGCGCGAGCACGTGTTGCTTTGCGTGCTGATTTGCGGCGTGTCCGACGCGCTGCTGATTGCGCTTGGCGTGACCAGCTTTGGTGTGCTGAGCGCTCAGATGCCTTGGCTTGGCCCAATCATGCGCTACGGCGGGGCTTCTTTCCTTTTGGTCTATGGTGTCATGGCATTCCGATCGGCCTTAACCAGCACCGAGGCGTTGAATGTCGAAGGTCGTGCGCGAAGCGATTGGCGGAAAGTGGCTGCAACACTGTTGGCCCTGACCTGGTTGAACCCGCATGTGTATCTCGATACCGTGATTCTGCTTGGCTCCATAGCCGCTCAGTACGGTGAGCAGCGCGTTGTATTCGGGGCAGGGGCCATTTTCGCCTCGATCACATTTTTCTTTTTACTCGGGTTCGGTGCGCGTCTTCTGGCTCCTTTCTTCGCGTGGCCAAAGGCTTGGCGTATTCTGGATGCGCTGGTGGGGGCCACCATGTGGGCGATTGCAGTCAGTTTAATTCTCAACGGATAGGGGTTGCACAGCCTCCCGCTTGGGCGTCAGGTGGCCGCATGGCACAAACGCAAAACCGTCCCATCGTGGGCGTCATCTGGATGTTGATCACGGGCGTCATGTTCGTGGCTGTGACGGCAATTGTGAAATATGTGGGGTCCGAGCTGCCGGCCGCAGAATCCGCGTTTTTGCGTTACCTTCTGGGCTTGGTGTTTTTGATCCCAATGATCGGACCGATCCGTAAGGCCAAGCTGACACCCCGTGCGTTAAAGCTCTTTGGCTTTCGAGGTGTGGTGCACACGTTGGGTGTGACGTTGTGGTTTTACGCAATGACACAAATTTCCATCGCTGAAGTCACGGCCATGAATTACCTCTCGCCGGTTTATGTCACCATAGGGGCCGCATTCTTCTTAGGCGAGAAGCTGGCGTTGCGCCGGATCTTGGCGGTCGTGGCTGCGTTGATCGGGGCTATGGTCATTCTTCGCCCCGGTTTTCGTGAGCTGTCGCCGGGTCATTTCGCAATGCTGATCACTGCTGTGATGTTTGCGGGGTCTTATCTCACGGCGAAGGTCATGGCAGACGAGGTCAGCCCTGCCGTGGTGGTCGGCATGTTATCGATCACTGTCACGATTGGGCTCGCCCCGCTCGCGGCGATGGTTTGGGTCACTCCGACATTGGAGCAGTTGGGCTGGATGTTCCTGCTCGCCTGTTTCGCGACTGCGGGGCACTTCACCATGACGCTGGCATTTCAGGCCGCGCCGGTGACGGTGACGCAGCCGGTCACGTTTTTGCAATTGTTCTGGGCGGTTTTGCTCGGGGCGCTCGTCTTTGGAGAGGGCATCGACGGCTGGGTCATTTTTGGTGGTCTGATCATTTTGGCCTCTGTCAGTTTCATCACATGGCGTGAGGCCAGATTGAAGCGCGCGACCACGCCGCCGGTGCCTGCAACGAAGGTCTAGGTCAGCAGTCTCGTCACAACGTAGATGGCCGCCACGCTCGCCCCGCATCCGAGTAGCATCAGAATTCCGTTGCGGAACAACAGGGCCAGCCCGACGCAGAGAATGGCGATCATCGGCAGCGACGATGCGCCGGGAACAACCTCCAGCGGAGGCACGGCGACACACAAGGCGATCACAAGCGCGGCCGCCATTCGCCGTGCAGGATCGCCTACTAGGAACTGCAAATGCTGGCCCGTCAGACGCTTGTCCAGCCAAGAGGCCAAGGGGCGCAGAAACTCAAGTGTTTGTCCGAGCTTTCCATCCGGAACCGGACGCTTGGCAAGGAAATGAGGCACCCAAAGATGGGGTCGGCCAACCGCGATTTGAGCTGCGAACAAGGCGGTAATGGCAGCGATAATTGATGGTAGACCCGGGATGGCGCCAGCAGGGGACAACTCCAACATTGGAGGGACAATCAAAAAAGGGGCGGTCCCGCGATGCTCCAACTCGGACATCACGTCGCCAACGGTTTGCTTACCATCCAACTGATCGATGCCGTCGATGATGTCCGTAACGGTGTTTGGCATTTAAGCTCCTTGATCCCTAACGCATCTAGGGCAGAAGCGTTCCGCAATGTTTTTATTGATTGACGAGTCAATAAAAAACCAGCAAGCGTAAACCGATGCCAAAACTTGGAATGGAACCTATTCGCCGCGAGGCGCTCGTCACCGCCGCAATTGCCGAGATCGGTGCGGCCGGTTCACTTGACGTGACCGTCAGCGCAATCTCGAAGCGCGCGGGAATGTCTTCGGCATTAGCGCATCACTATTTTGGCAATAAAGACCAGATTTTCCTCGCGGCCATGCGCCACATTCTCGCAGGGTTTTCCGTTGAAGTGCGCACCCGCCTCGCCAAAACTGCAACGCCGCGCGACCGTTTGCAAGCGCTGGTGGAGGCCAGCTTTGCCCAGTCTTGCTTCGATCCGGAAGTGATCAGCGCTTGGCTCAATTTCTACGTCAAAGCCCATAGCAGCCCCGAAGCGATGCGCCTTTTGCGGTTGTATCAACGTAGGCTCCGCTCCAATCTGATCCACGCATTGCGCCCGATCGCGACGGAGCCGGAAGCGCTCGCCGATGCCATCGCGGCACTTATTGACGGGCTCTACATTCGCGCGGCCCTTGGCGCACCCAAGACGCGCGATCCTGCGGCCACAATTCTGGGTTTCACCGCCCCCCACATTGAGGATGCGTTATGACCCGTCCGAATTTCTTGATCTTCATGGTTGACCAACTCAACGGCACTTTCTTTCCGGATGGCCCTGCGGAGTGGTTGCATGCGCCCAACCTCAAGAAGCTGGCGGAACAATCAACCCGCTTCAAGAACGCCTACACCGCGTCACCCCTCTGCGCGCCCGGTCGGGCGAGCTTCATGTCTGGCCAATTGCCGTCCCGCACCGGTGTTTACGACAACGCGGCGGAGTTTTCCTCGGCAATCCCCTCCTTCGCGCACCACCTGCGCCGTGCGGGGTACCAAACCTGTCTGTCAGGCAAGATGCACTTTGTTGGCCCCGATCAGCTACACGGATTTGAAGAGCGCCTGACCACAGACATCTACCCCGCGGATTTCGGCTGGACGCCCGACTACCGTAAGCCGGGGGAGCGGATAGAATGGTGGTATCACAACATGGGGTCTGTCACGGGCGCCGGCGTGGCCGAGATCACCAACCAGATGGAATATGATGACGAGGTTGCTTACCACGCGACCCGCAAAATCTACGATCTGGCCCGTGGCAAGGACGAGCGCCCTTGGTGCTTGATGGCCAGCTTCACCCATCCGCATGATCCCTACGTCGCGCGGAAGAAATACTGGGACTTGTATGAGGATTGCGAACACCTGATGCCCGAAGTCGGCCCGATCCCTTACGAGGAGCAGGACGCCCATTCCAAACGCATTCTTGATGCAAATGATCGCGACAACTTCAACATAACCGACGATCACATCCGCCGTGCGCGCCGTGCGTATTTCGCGAATATATCCTACCTCGATGACAAAATCGGTGAGGTGATGGAGGCGCTAAAGGCCACGCGCCAAGACGCTACGATTCTGTTCGTGTCAGATCACGGCGACATGCTTGGGGAGCGCGGCCTTTGGTTCAAGATGAGCTTCTACGAAGGGTCATCTCGCGTCCCGTTCATGGTGTCCTCGCCCCAGATGGCACCCGGCTTGGTCTCTGATCCTGTCTCGAATATCGATTTCTGCCCGACGCTTTGCGACCTCGCGGGGGTGGATATGTCAGAAGTGATGCCTTGGACGGACGGCCAATCAGTGGCTCCTTTGGGCAAAGGGGAGCAACGCGATGCACCCGTCGCCATGGAATACGCGGCCGAGGCCAGTTACGCCCCTTTGGTATCGCTGCGCTACGGCAAATGGAAATACAACCGCTGCGCCCTTGATCCCGATCAGCTGTTCGATCTCGAGGCCGATCCTCATGAACTGAACGACCTTTCCGCTGAACCTGCCCACGCCGCCACATTGGCGTCCCTGCAAGCGAAGGCTGAAGCACGTTGGGATCTTGAAGCGTTTGATGCCGCTGTGCGCCATAGTCAGGCAGGCCGATGGGTCGTCTACGAGGCGCTGCGCAAAGGCGGCTACTACCCTTGGGACTACCAGCCTTTGCAGAAGGCGTCTGAACGCTACATGCGAAACCACATGGACCTGAACATCCTTGAAGAAAGCCAACGCTTTCCTCGGGGGGAATGAACTGCGTCTATCTCTCTAAACACCCTTCCGGAGCCACCAAAGCCATGCAAAACGCACAACCCACCGCCAGTCATTTCATAAATGGCGCCTATGTCGAAGACACCGATGGAGCGCCAATCGAGTGCATCTATCCTGCGACCGGCAAGGTGATTGCAACGCTGCACGAGGCAACACCTGCGATCGTTGACCAAGCGCTGAGCGCGGCCAAAGCGGGACAAAAGATATGGGCTGCGATGACTGGCACAGAGCGAGGCCGCATTCTGCGCCGCGCGGCTGACATTATCCGTGATCGCAATCGCGAATTGTCGGTTCTGGAGACCCTCGACACGGGGAAGCCCCTGCAGGAAACGCTCGTCGCGGATGCGACCTCTGGTGCGGATGCGTTGGAATATTTCGGTGGTTTGGCCGGTAGCATAACCGGCGAGCACATTCAGTTGGGTCAGGACTGGGTCTACACCATCCGCGAACCACTAGGCGTGTGCGTGGGGATCGGTGCGTGGAATTACCCGACGCAGATTGCATGTTGGAAGGGGGCGCCTGCTTTGGCGTGTGGCAACTCAATGGTGTTCAAGCCGTCCGAGACCACGCCACTCTGTGCCTTGAAAATCGCGGAAATTCTGCACGAGGCCGGTCTTCCTGCAGGCGTCTACAACGTCGTCCAAGGCCGTGGGGCGGTCGGGGCGTCGTTGGTCATTGATCCGCGCGTGTCGAAGGTGTCGCTGACAGGCTCGGTGCCAACAGGGCGCAAAGTTTATGCAGCAGCGGCAGAGCGCATGAAGCACGTCACGATGGAGCTGGGCGGGAAGTCCCCGCTGATCATTTTTGAGGATGCTGATATTGACAATGCCGTGTCCGGCGCGATTCTCGGCAACTTCTATTCCTCTGGTCAGGTATGCTCTAACGGCACGCGCGTATTCGTTCAAAAGGACATCAAAAAGGCCTTTCTCAAGCGGCTTAAAGAACGGCTTGAGGGCGCTGTCATGGGTGACCCTTTGGATGAAGCGACCAATTTCGGGCCGATGGTTTCAGCCGACCAGATGAACATCGTTCTTGGCTATATCAACAAGGGCACCGAAGAGGGGGCGACCTTGGTTGCGGGCGGTAAAATGGCCGATTTGGACGGCTTCTTTGTGGAACCGACAGTGTTTGCAGACGTCACCGACGGTATGACCATTGCGCGCGAGGAAATCTTCGGCCCCGTCATGGCAGTGTTCGATTTCGAAACAGAGGAAGAGGTCATGGCGCGCGCCAATGACACCGAATTTGGCCTTGCCGCAGGTGTGTTTACCAACGACTTGACCCGTGCGCACCGCGTGGTGGCCGGGTTCGAGGCGGGCACCTGTTATATCAACACCTATAACCTTGCGCCGGTGGAGGCCCCGTTCGGTGGCTCCAAGGCGTCGGGTGTGGGGCGTGAGAACTCGAAAGAGGCGATCAATCACTATTCCGAAGTGAAGACAGTTTACGTCGCCATGACGCCGGTCGAGTCTCAATTCTAGATGCAAGCCGATTACATCATTGTCGGTGCAGGCTCAGCAGGCTGCGCCATGGCCTACCGTTTGGCGGAGGCGGGGGAATCCGTGCTGGTGATCGAGCATGGCGGCACCGATTGGGGGCCATTTATCCAGATGCCAGGAGCGCTTAGCTACCCGATGAATATGTCGCGCTACGATTGGGGCTACCAGTCCGAACCGGAGCCGCATTTGAACAACCGCAAGCTGGTCACGCCGCGTGGTAAAGTCGTCGGTGGATCGTCATCCATCAACGGCATGGTCTATGTGCGCGGTCACGCGGGCGACTTCGACCATTGGGCGGAGCAGGGCGCCGACGGCTGGTCCTACGCTCACGTGCTGCCCTACTACAAACGGATGGAGAACTGGTCCGACGGCGGGCGCGGGGGCGATCCCGATTGGCGCGGCAAGTCCGGACCTTTGAATGTGACGCGAGGGCCGGGGACAAATCCGCTGAACCGAGCTTTCATCGAGGCCGGTCGTCAGGCAGGTTATCAAGTCACGCCGGATTACAACGGCAAGCAGCAAGAGGGCGTTGGGCCCTTTGATGCGACCATCAAGAACGGACGGCGCTGGTCCGCGGCAAACGCATATCTGCGCCCGGCACTCACACGCAATAATTGCACGCTTGTTCAGGCATTCGCACAAAAGGTGATTGTCGAAGACGGTCGCGCGACAGGCGTAGAAGTTAAACGCGGCGGCAAGGTTGAAATCATCAAAGCGAGCAAAGAGGTCATCCTCGCCGCATCTTCCATTAACAGCCCCAAGCTCTTGATGCTGTCGGGTATCGGTCCGGCAAAACACCTGAAAGATCACGGCATCGAGGTCGTGGCAGACCGTCCTGGGGTTGGTCAGAACCTGCAAGACCATCTCGAGATCTATCTCCAAATGGCCGCCTCAAAACCAGTCAGTCTCTATCGCTATTGGAACATTCCCGGCAAGGGCTGGGTCGGCACGCAATGGCTACTGGCTAAGCTGGGGCTTGGGGCTTCTAACCAGTTCGAATCCGGCGGCTTCATTCGGTCCAAAGCAGGTGTGCGTTACCCTGACATCCAGTTCCACTTCCTTCCCATCGCTGTGCGCTATGACGGCAAGGCCGCGGCAGAGGGGCACGGGTATCAGGCGCATGTTGGCCCGATGCGCTCCAAATCGCGCGGACAGGTCACGCTGCGATCCGCTGATCCGGCAGATGCGCCGAAGATCGAGTTCAACTACATGTCCCATCCCGACGACTGGGAAGAGTTCCGAAATTGCGTGCGTCTGACACGAGAGATTTTTGGCCAAGAGGCTTTCGCAAATTACACGCGACACGAAATCCAGCCCGGTGCCGGTGTCGAATCAGACGCTCAGATAGACGCCTTCATCGCCGAGCATGCCGAAAGCGCCTATCACCCTTGTGGCACGGCGCGCATGGGGCGCAGCAATGATGCGATGGCGGTCGTCGATCCCGAATGCCGTGTGATTGGTGTGGAGGGTTTGCGCCTCGCCGATAGCTCAATCTTCCCACGCATCACCAATGGCAATCTGAACGCACCTTCGATCATGGTGGGGGAAAAGGCGGCAGACCATATCCTTGGCCGCGACCCGCTGCCTGCTGATAACTCGGAGCCTTGGATTCACCCCAACTGGCGCACAGAGCAGCGATAGCTACACGCGCTGCATCCTGCGATACGCCCCCGGTGATGTCCCTGTCTCGCGCCGGAAGGCACGGTTGAATGCGTTTGCGTCTGCGTAGCCCGATTGAAATGCGACCTCGTCGACTGGCAGTCGTGAGCTTTCCAGCATTTTACAGGCGCTCCCAATGCGGCACTGGCGAACGTAGCTGATGGGGGATAGCCCCGTTGCCAGTTTGAAGTGCTCCGAGAATACAGTACGAGACTGACCATAGATGCTCGCAAGTATCTCGACGTTCCACGCGGCGCTCGGATCCGAATGGATTTCGTCGAGAACAATCTTGATGCGCGGACTCGCTAGGGCCTTCAGGGTTTCGTCATGGAATAGCGCTGTCGTAAGCCAGTCGTGGACCGCGTGGAGGCACAGTATTTCCGTCAGACGATTGAGCACACTCTGCTGCGGTTCGGACTGTTTTCCAACTTCGGCGTTGATCAGTTGCAGGAGCAACTCGAATTTTTGCGCACGGCCACTGTGCCCGTGTCGCTCCACCAACATGTCGGGCAGCCGCGTTGTAATGGCGGAAGGCGTTGTCTCGGTGAATTCGAAATAGCCGCAAAACAAATGTGCGCTTGGCTCTTCGCTATCCGGCGTATTGCCACTGAAATAGCAATGCGCCTTACCGTTCGGAATGATCACAATGTCACCGGAAAACAACTCGATCCGGTCTGTACTGCCCTCCATTTGTATCCATGTTTGGCCAGACAGCACGAGCTGAAAACGCGCAAGGCGGTCGTCGCTCACATGACAGAAACGCCAAGGCCAAGTCAGGTTCTCTCCGACGCAGGCCGTCCCGCGAACGCGTATCAAATCAAGGAGGTCGAGTATGTCATCGGTCATACTCCCTTGATCAAAGAGAAGCAGATCAACTGCTATGCACGAAGCTGCTAGGTGGAACAAGTTGGCGCGAGCCAAAGCCGCGCTGCAAGCACGTTGCCGTCAGGTCAAACACGTCTGCGCGATCCCAGTTGATAGATTGGACGACCTGCAAGGAATGCCGGACGCATGGCACTACCGACGAAGCAGAGATCAGTTACGCTTTAGGGCATGGAATTTGCCACGCTGCGGGTAATCGGCAGTTTGGCTTCCCGCACACAGCCCTGAACCATCTTGGGCTGTTTTGATCAAACTGGAGACAAGATCATGAAAACAATCCTCGCAGCTACCGTAGCCACCATGGCCTTTGCGGCCCCTTCATTCGCCGAAACCTCGCCCGCCGAGTTGTTCGCGATGAGCAACGCCTCCGCCGCCGAAACGATCGTCCGTGAGACATCGATGGGTGACATCACTGCCGCGCGGGTTCGTCTTGCATTGGGCAACATGAGCGCCGCAGAGCGCCAGACGTTCTTTGACGCCGACCCTGTATCGCGTCAGCGACTTTTGAAGGACATCAAACTGTTCGGCGACAGCAACAGCGCCGCTGAAATGGCCTCTGAAGTCGTGCGGTCCACCGCCGGAAACTAAGCTCGCCCATCACGGTGAGACCGATACGGCGGGCTGCACAAATGCGGCCCGCCTGATTTTCGATCTAGTGCCAACCATCTCGAAACTGGAAGGGGTATCAATGTCACGCAATCCACCACACACGCTCTCCCGACGCGGCTTTTTCGCGAGCACAGGGGCCACAGCCCTTACCCTTGCAAGTGCTCCTGTTGCTGCCAGCGTCGCTGCTGGAAGTGCATCGGACTTCCAATATGAGGTCCAGCGCACAGTTGACCAATGGCTCACCCAACTCGGGGAGCAGAGTTACGCCATCATGCGCGAGGGCCTTACCGAAGCGCCGAAGTCAAGCCCGCTTTGGGACGAAACGAAGCCAGGGAGCTATCACTGCAAAGGCTGCGATCTTTATAACTACGATGCGCGGTTGAAGGTGGTGCTCGAAAAAGGCTGGGTCTTTTTCGAGCATTCTCAGCCGGATTCCGTGCTGACGGCAATCGACGGACCCGTGCCGGAATATGGGGCCATGTCCGAGGACGCTGCCCTGACTGAAGTCCATTGCCGACGATGCGGCAGTCACTTGGGGCATCTGCTTATCGTTGCGGGCGGGATGAAGCACTGTATCAACGGCGCTTCGTTGGACTTCAAACCGGCAGAGGCCTAGAGGGCTTGCGTGCTACGCACAAAGTGCAGAACGAAATAAGAACAACACTTTCCCTGAAGGTGTCTTCGCGCTATCTTGCGCGCCATGAGCAAATTTGATGAAGAAGACGCCTTCGAGGCTGCAAGCCTTCCGCTATCCCAACGCGCTATGGGGGCAGCGATGGGTGCGCGTGCCACTCCTTATCTGGACGGGCTGAACCCCGCACAGCGCGAGGCGGTGGAGACGCTGGACGGTCCCGTTTTGATGCTCGCCGGGGCGGGCACGGGCAAAACCAAAGCTTTGACTGCTCGCATCGCGCATCTGTTAACCACTGGGCGCGCGCGGCCCAACGAAGTCCTTGCGGTGACCTTTACCAACAAAGCTGCCCGCGAAATGAAAAACCGCGTTGGCGCGTTGCTGGGCGAGGCGGTCGAGGGCGTGCCATGGCTCGGCACCTTCCACTCGATTTGCGTGAAGCAACTGCGCCGCCATGCTGAGCTGGTCGGGCTGAAATCAAACTTCACCATCCTCGACACGGATGACCAAATACGCCTGCTCAAGCAGCTGATCGTGGCGGAGGGCATCGACGATAAGCGCTGGCCCGCGCGAATGCTGGCAGGGTTGATCGACAGTTGGAAAAACCGTGCATGGACGCCAGATGCTTTGCCCGCGTCGGAAGCAGGGGCCTATGACAACAAGGGCGGCAAGCTCTACGCCCAATACCAAGACCGCCTGCGCACGTTGAATGCCTGCGACTTCGGCGACTTGCTGTTGCATATGGTGACGATCTTCCAGAAGCATCCGGACGTGCTGGAGCAATACCAACGCTGGTTCCGCTACATCTTGGTGGACGAATACCAAGATACCAATGTGGCTCAGTACATGTGGCTGCGCCTTTTAGCTGCTGCGCACAGAAACATCTGCTGTGTGGGCGACGATGACCAGTCGATTTACGGCTGGCGCGGGGCTGAGGTGGGCAACATTCTGCGCTTCGAAAAGGACTTCGAAGGCGCGAAAATTGTCAAACTCGAACAAAACTACCGCTCAACCGAGCATATCCTTGGGGCTGCGTCCGGTGTGATTGCTGGCAACAAGGGACGCTTGGGTAAGACTTTGTTTACCGAAGCTAAGGGCGGTGAAAAGGTCCGCCTTATCGGCCATTGGGACGGTGAAGAAGAGGCGCGCTGGATCGGCGACGAGATTGAATCGTTGCAAAGCGGAACCCGGGGGCTGACGCCGATCGGGCTGAACGATATGGCCATCCTCGTGCGCGCCTCGCACCAGATGCGCAGCTTTGAGGATCGGTTCCTGACCATCGGGCTACCCTACCGCGTCATTGGCGGTCCGCGCTTCTACGAGCGTTTGGAAATCCGCGATGCCATGGCCTATTTCCGGCTGGCTGTTTCTCTGGATGACGATTTAGCGTTCGAGCGTATCGTAAATACTCCCAAACGTGGGTTAGCTGACAAGTCAGTTCAGATCATTCGCGCAGCTGCAAATGGAAATGGTGTTTCGCTTATTGAGGGCGCCAAAATTGCTATTGAGGCGAATGCGCTTAAAGGGAAAGCGAAATCCGAACTTCCTAAGCTGATAGCTTCTCTTGAGCGGTGGCATGGTTTGACGCGCGGCCCATTGAGGCAAGTATTTGTGAGTGAGGCTGAGGCTGCTAATGATGTCGTCGAGAGGTTTGAATATGGTGAACCAGACGTAAACCATATCCAGTTAGCTGAGATGATCCTTGATGAATCCGGCTATACTGCGAGTTACTTCAAGCCTGAAGATCCTAATGATCCAGACGCGGCTCCTATACCGATAACCCCCGAAGCCCCCGGTCGCCTCGACAACCTCAAGGAATTGGTCAAGGCGTTGGAGCAATTCGAGAACCTGCAAGGTTTCTTGGAACACATCGCCTTGGTCATGGATAACGACAGCGAGGACGCCACCGAAAAGGTGTCGATCATGACTCTGCACGCGGCCAAGGGCTTGGAGTTTCCGGCGGTGTTTCTGCCGGGCTGGGAGGACGGGTTGTTCCCGTCGCAGCGCTCGATGGATGAGAGCGGGCTGAAGGGTTTGGAGGAAGAGCGGCGGCTGGCCTATGTGGGGATCACGCGCGCCGAAGAGCTTTGCACCATTTCTTTCGCAGGCAATCGTCGCGTTTATGGCCAATGGCAAAGCGCGCTGCCCTCGCGTTTCGTGGATGAGCTGCCAGAGCGTCACGTGGAAATCCTGACTCCACCGGGCCTCTATGGTCATCAGGCAAGCACGGTCGGCGATATGATGGACGCGCTTGGCGGCAGCGATCTGCACGAAGCTGCCGCGAAGGCAAATGTCTACAACTCCCCAGGTTGGCGGCGCCTGCAGGAACGTCAATCGAGTCGCGGCATGTCGCAGCCGCGCGAAAGCAAGAACATGGTGATCGATGCGCAAGCCGTGTCGTCATTCACTGTTGGTGAGCGCGTGTTCCACCAGAAGTTTGGCTACGGAGAGATTATGGCCGTGGAAGGCGACAAGCTTGACGTGTCCTTTGACAAGGCGGGCGACAAGAAGGTGGTCGGCAAGTTTCTTGTGTCGGCGGATAGTGCAGGCGACGTTCCGTTTTAGATCGCCTCACGCTGTCCGGCCGTAAAACCCAAGCTGCTCGGTCTGCGTAAAACGCGCCCCCGGCGTCTCGTAATAGGTCAGCACTGCAATCATGCGGGCGCGGTCGCCTTTCACGGGCGTCACGCGGTGGGGCGTATTCACCCCCCGAAATACATTGAGGGTTCCGGGCACGACATTCATCTGTTGCATCTGCGGGTCTTCGCCAGCCAAAAGCCGCGCCACGCCGTCGTAATTCGGGTCATCTGCAGTCCGTAAATCCGTGCGGTATTCGAACAGGCCGCCTTCGTCGGGTGCCTGTAGCAACACCGTGACTGTGAATTCGGATCGGTCGAAGTGCCAGTTCAGGGCCTGACCTTCTTGATACCGCATCACATTGAACGCGGCCAAAGGGTCGTCCATCGGATAGAGGGCTGGCTTATCCATCACTTCCGCTAGAAACCGCTGCAAGGGGGGCCATGTGTAGATTTTCTCGACCACAGACCCTGCGAGTTGGTCGTTGCATAGCGTGTTGTTCGAGGTTTCGAACAACTTCAAGGCCGGGTGGTCTTCGGAAAGGCCCGGAATGGATTTCTTGAAATACACGTTATGGGCGCGTTTGTGGTTGAAACTCTCGGAGTCCATTTTTGGCGTAAGAGCCTCAGCCTCGGCCTGCGCATATTCAGGCCGCAGGAACGCATCTAGGTTGAACATCCCATGCGTTGCCATGTCAGATTTGCAACGCGCAACAAGGTTTGCGTAAGCCGGGCTATCTGGTCGGTCCAGCGGGAACTTTTCTAGGTCTAGATAGGTGTTCATACGCATGCCCCTAAATTTCGCCCCCCAAAAGCGGGTAAAGTGAAGCAATAAGCAACCCCGCCATAGCGAAGTTGAAGAGGCGTAGACGAACGGGATTGGTCAAGAGACGTCGCAGCTGCTGACCCAATATCGTCCATGTTGAAACGGACGGGCCGTTTACGGCCCCGAAGATGAGGGCCACAAAAGCGACCGCGTATAGCGAGCGGTCTGGCGCGTAGAGTGTGATTGCTGTCAACGCCATGGCCCACGCTTTGGGATTCACCCATTGAAAAGCCGCAGCTTGGAGAAACGTCATCGGAGTTCCTCCAACCTCGCCCTTCTTCGGAGGCGCGGCATTGGCGATCTTCCACGCCAGCCACGTCATATACGCGGCCGAGATCAATTTCAGGATAAGGTGTGTCACGGGGTAAAGGTCGAACACCTGCACAAGCCCGATCCCAACAAGGAACACCATCAGGGTGAACCCCAACGTGATTCCCAGCATATGCGGGATGCTTCGCCGGAAGCCGAAGTTCGCGCCGGATGCCATCAACATCAAGTTGTTAGGTCCCGGCGTGATGGAGGAGACAAAGGCAAAGAGGATCAATGCGGTAAGAATATCGTAGCTCATGGGGGGCAATCTACGCGCAAATCAACGAATTGAAGTTGCGTTTTGCGGCGCTTCACGTCTAATTTCGCAACTTATGAGCGCCATGGATGCCATCAGCGAAAAGATATTGCAGGAGCTGAGCCGCGACGGTCGGATCAGCAATCTCGAACTGGCTGATCGTGTCGGGCTGTCGCCCTCTGCCTGTTTGCGCCGCGTGCAAGACTTGGAACGTCGCGGTATCATCAATGGATACCGCGCGGTTTTGGACCGGACGCAACTCGGCGTCGGGTTCGTGGCCTATGTGGGGGTCGGGCTGTCGGATCATTCGAAAGCGTCGCAGGAGGCCTTCGAGAAGTCCATTTCACGCAGTCCCGAAGTGCGGGAGTGTCACAACATTACGGGCACGATCGAGTATCTCTTGCGCGTCGAATGTGCCGACCTTGCTGCTTACAAAATCTTCCATACGGACGTTCTTGGCGCGCTGGAGGCTGTTCACTCGATCACGTCCTACGTGGTTATGGGATCCCCAAAAGACGAACGCGCCTGACCTAAGCTGACATTCAGACACAAAAAAAAACGGTGATGCGGGAGGAGGTGCATCACCGTTCTTTGTGTTTGGCTCGGACCCGGGAGGAGGTGGGCCTCTGCCAGAATGCGGTTCAGCCTCGGGAGGAGGTGAAACTGTCCCGCTTTTTCTCAGTATCAACACCTAAGGGAGGAGGAAGGTGCCGTACCGATCTTCATGTTTGACGCTGACCCGGGAGGAGGTGGGTCTTTGTCGGGTACGGGGCAACCTCGGGAGGAGGTGAAGTTGCTCCGATCTGGTCAGTGGCGGCACCTAAGGGAGGAGGAAGGTGCCGCCACCAAGCGCGTCCGGCTTAAGGGAGGAGGAAAGCCGGAAACGCGAACTTAATTCAGATATGCCGCTTCATAAGCGATCGATTTCAGGTTGGCGCGGCACAGACCCAAGTCAGCCAGCTCGCGGCCGCTGAGGGCTTCAAGCTCGTTCAGGGTTTGTACATAAACGCGGTGCTTTGCACGGCGCTCGGCCAGGTCGTCTTTGAATGCAACCAGACGCTCAAGGAGGGTCGGTGTAGTGCGGATGCTCGTTGTATAAGCCATTGTCATTTACCTTTTCAGTCTAGGGTTTCTCTGTCAGCGGTCTGACGCCCTCGTCTCTGTTGTCTTCAATTTAGGGAAATGCTGCGCTGCAACAAGAGGCAGGTTTACAATGCTGCTATGCAGCGTACGCATGGCTTAACCTGTTGTTTTGCTTACCTTACGTCAGCTTTTTTGTAACGTTCTCGTGACAATCCGTTAGCGCTGCCATCGCTTTTTGCGAAATGCAAAACAGTTGGGCATTTGGAAAACTTTTTCAGGGCTAAACGGCGGGGGTTGCCCTTGGCGGCGCGTGCGCTCACTTAGGAGCGGACGAAAACCGATTAATGACAGGATGCCCCGATGACTGTGACTCGCGACTTGATTCTTGACGCTTTGCGCGTTTTGAAACTGCCTGACGGCGAAGATGTCGTGGCCAAAGACATGGTACGCGCTTTGGCGGTGGAAGGCGGCAATGTGCGTTTCGTCATCGAAGCAGCACCAGAGGTGGCAAAACATCTGGAGCCGTTGCGCGCCGCCGCCCAGCAAATCGTGGAGCGGATGGATGGCGTCGAAAAGGTATCGGTGCTGCTCACCGCCCATTCCGACAAAAAGCCGCCATCCTTAAAGGTCGGCAAACATCCAGAGCCGCAGGCGGGGCCCACGAAACCCAAAGGTGTAGCGCGTATTCTTGCTATCGCGTCGGGCAAAGGCGGCGTTGGCAAGTCTACCTTGTCGTCGAACCTCGCTGTCGCATTGGCTAAGCAAGGCCGCCGTGTTGGCTTGCTGGATGCCGATATATACGGTCCGTCCCAACCCCGCATGATGGGGGTGAGCAAGCGCCCAGCGTCCCCGGACGGCAAAACCATTATTCCTTTGAAAGCACATGGCGTCACTCTGATGTCGATCGGTCTGATGATGGACCCCGACAAAGCCATCGTTTGGCGCGGCCCAATGCTAATGGGGGCCTTGCAGCAAATGCTGGGGCAGGTGGAATGGGGCGAGCTGGATGTCCTCATCGTCGATCTGCCCCCCGGAACAGGCGACGTGCAGCTCACGCTCTGCACCAAGTCCGAACTAACCGGCGCTATCGTGGTCTCGACCCCGCAAGACGTGGCTTTGCTGGATGCTAAGAAGGCGATTGATATGTTCAACACGCTCAAAACCCCGGTGCTGGGGCTCGTGGAAAACATGTCTATGTATATATGTCCCACCTGCGGGACCGAGGCGCATATCTTCGGTCATGGCGGCGTGAGGGCCGAGGCCGAGAAGATGGGCCTCCCGTTCCTTGGTGAAATCCCCCTTGATATAGACGTGCGCCTGTCCGGCGACAGCGGCACGCCCATCGCAGCAGGCGACGGCCCTGTGGCGCAAGCCTACGCCAAGCTGGCCGAGGGGCTGGTCAAAGGCGGCATGGCTTGACCTGAACAGGCCGTGCAGCGTAGGAAGCGGCAGGGCAGCAGGATGCCCGCCGCCCGCGAGGCTTGGCCTTTGGTGAAATTCTGTACCGACCAAGATCACATCTGCAAACGACGCGCAGGGTGATGGCAATGCGGGCTCCATCAAGCCGAAACCGCGTCATCTTGTATAAGGTGATCAAATGACCACTCATGACCCATTGCCTTCGGTCGAAGACCTGAAGGCCCAAGCCAAACGGTTGCGCACGCAACTGGCTGTCTTGAATACCCCGGTGTCGCATTCCCAGTCACTGGAGCTTTTGGCCCAGCAAATGGGAATGCGGGATTGGAACACCCTGTCCGCCCGAGCGAATGCAATCTCAAACCACAGGCCCCCTTGGGCCGTGGGAGATTTCGTGCGGGGCCGCTATCTCGATCAACCTTGTTCGGGACGCATCCTGTCCCTCTCGGCGGGAACCGGCGGTCGGTATCACATCACGCTACATCTCGATGAGGCGGTGGATGTCGTGACCTTCGAAAGTTTCTCGTCGTTCCGCAGTCGTATCAACGCCACTGTGGACTCGCTTGGCAGAAGTGTCGGCAAGCGCTCTGACGGGATTCCGCATCTGGTCCTGGAGCCCTAGGGCACCAAACGAGCCAAACCGACAGGAAACCGCGCAGAACCCGTTTTGCGCGGTTTTTGGCTTTTAGCCTGTGGATAACTTGCGTCGCGAATCAAAATCGGCTCAAAAGGCGGTGATTCGGATGGGATTTCATGGGCCCCGCATGGGAATTGCCGTCTAAGCCGCAGTTTCATGGGAATTTATGGGAAAAAAGTGGAAAAAATTGCACTACTACATGTAGTGGCGTTTTCGAGCTCGATCACCAATTGAGCTAAAAATCGCCTATTGTCTACAGTTAGTAGGTTTCTCATGGACACAGGTTCCCGTTGTTTCCCGTAGAAACCCATTGATTACCATATTCTCCCATGGCACAAAGTTCTCACGATGAGGACGGAACGACAAACAAGGGGCGATCAAGAACCCCAAGGCGACCAAAAGGTTTCATACAGGCACCGATCTTCATTGAACTACGTTTGACCCTGCGCGAGCAGACATCCCCCCAGGTGGCGCGGGTCAAACACCTCCCTAGACGGGAACGAGGGCGGCGAGTTGATCAGTGGCAGCAGATCAACTTGCCGTTTTCCGTTTAAGGGCCAAAATGGAAAAGGGTGACGCGGACAGTGGCACAACGGTTCAGAGGTGAAAGCGTCCACAAGGTGGACAGCAAGGGCAGGGTGTCCATCCCAGCCCTGTTTCGCCGCGTTCTGGAAGCGTCCGACCCGGACTGGACCGAAGGCCTAAGCCCAAACGTCGTTATCGTGTATGGCGGCAAATCCCAGAATTACCTTGAGGCCTACACGCAAGAGGCCATCAAAGAAGTCGACGAGAAGATCGCTCGCCTGCCACGTGGCTCCAAGCCGCGTCGCGCGCTAGAGCACATCTTCAACTCTCAATCCCTGCCGACGCAACCAGACGACACGGGCCGCCTTGTGCTGCCCGCAAAGTTGCGCGAAAAAATCGGCATTACCAATGAGGCGAAGTTCGTCGCGATGGGCGATACGTTCCAGATCTGGGCGCCGGACGCGTTCGATGATCGCAACTCGGACATCGAAGAGTGGCTCGACGAGCAGGGCGAGGACTTCGATCCTCTCGAGTTGTTGGAGATGGCTCCAGAGCCATCTGCTGCGGAGTAGGCCCATGTCTACCAAAGTGCCGCGTGAGACAAACCCTGATGCGCCGCACCTGCCGGTCCTCATTGATGCAATCCTAGACAACGTCACGCCGCAAGGTGTGTGGGTCGATGGCACATTCGGCGCGGGCGGCTACACCAAGGCATTTCTGGACAAAGGCGCAAAAGTCATCGCAATCGACCGCGATCCGCTAGTCTTTGAGATGGCTGCAAGCTGGGCGGATGACTATCCCGACCTGATCCTGAAACGCGGCACATTCTCCGAACTCGACACCCTTGCGGGCGAGCTAGTCGATGGCGTGGTGCTGGACCTCGGCGTCTCCTCCATGCAGCTCGATCAGGCAGAACGCGGCTTCTCCTTCCTTCGCGACGGGCCGTTGGATATGCGGATGGCACAAGACGGCCTCAGTGCTGCCGATCTGGTTAATGACGGTTCCGAGGCGTTGCTGGCAGACATCCTGTTTCAATACGGCGAAGAGCGCGCGTCGCGCCGCATCGCCAAAGCGATCATCGCCGCGCGCCCCATCAATACGACCTCCAATCTGGTTGAAGTGATCGAAAGCGTTTTGCCCAAAGGTAAGCCCGGCCAAAGCCATCCGGCGACCCGCAGCTTTCAGGCAATCCGTATCGCGGTGAATGATGAATTCGGACAATTAATCAGTGGGTTGGAAGCTGCGGAACGCGCTCTGAAACCCGGCGGAGAACTCGCTGTCGTGACGTTCCATTCGCTCGAAGACCGCATTGTGAAGAAATACCTTCAAGCCCGCGCCGGACGCACCGGTGGCGGCTCGCGTTACGCGCCAGAGCAAGCAGCAGACGCCCCGACATTCGAGCTGATCACCCGCAAAGCGGTGACAGCTGACAAGGACGAATTGGCCCGCAACCCGCGCTCCCGTTCGGCCAAATTGAGAGTAGGGCGGCGCACTGACGCCCCCGCAGCAGACAAGGGGCGGACCGGATTGGGTTTGCCCAAATTGACAGGACAGGAGCTTTTGTAATGCGTGGACTTCTTTACTCGGTATCGGCCCTCGCGGTCATGGGGCTTGGCTACTGGGCCTATTACGAGAACTACGAAACCCAAGACGCGCTGCGAACCGCATCGAGCCTGCAACGCGAAATCGGCTCCTCCCGTGAGACCTTGTCGGTGCTTGCTGCTGAATGGGCTTATCTGAACCGCCCCGAGCGGCTGCGCGATCTGGCTGACTTGAACTTCCCCGATCTGGAACTGCTGCCGATCACGCCGGACCAGTTCGGCGATGTAGCTCAGGTCACATTCCCCGCGCCCGAAGTTGAATTGGATATCAACGAGATCAACAGCGCCGTAGATGTGCGCGGCAATTACCTTGCCGAGGACGGAGAGCAGTACCCATGATCCGCACCCCGCTGCGCCCCTTGGCGCGAATTCTGCAAGCAAGACAGAAGGGCGAGAACCCAGACCGGATCGAGCGTGAGAACATCCGAGCCCGGCACGAGGAAATGCGTGATAAGATGCGCCAACGCGCCGAAAGCCGCCTGCTGTTTGTTGGCGTCTTCTTTGTCATCGCATTCTCGCTTGTTGGCGCACGGATGACAGTTCTGGCCTCCTCCGAAGCGGTGGAGCCTCGTGCATCGACCTCAGGTGCAAAGATCGTTGCGCAACGCTCGGACATCGTGGACCGCAACGGTCGCATGTTGGCCACCAACCTGATCACCAACTCTCTTTATGCGCAGCCCCATTTGATGATCGAGCCGGAACGCGCGGCATCCGAGCTGGTGGCGATCTTCCCTGATCTTGATCTGGAGCGCCTCAAGAAAGACTTCACTGGAACCCGTAAGTTCCTATGGATAAAGAAAAAACTTAGCCCAGAGCAAATGCAGGCAGTCCACGATATCGGCGACCCCGGCTTGTTGTTCGGCCCGCGTGAGATGCGCTTGTATCCAAACGGGCGACTTGCAGCGCACATTCTTGGCGGAGCTAGCTTTGGGCGCGAAGGCGTTCATTCCGCAGAAGTGATTGGCACTGCAGGCGTTGAAAAAGCGTTCGACGCTTACCTGCGTGATCCGGCGATGGATGGTGCACCACTGCGCCTGTCGTTGGACATGAGTATTCAAGCCGCAGCACGTCAGGTGCTTGAGGGCGGAATGAAGCTGATGAACGCCAAAGGCGCCACCAGTGTTTTGATGGACGTGCAAACAGGGGAAATCATCTCGATGATCTCCCTGCCTGATTTCGATCCGAACACGCGGCCCAATGGTTTGATCAAGGGCGACCCATCCGACAGCCCACTGTTCAACCGCGCGGTGCAAGGTGTGTATGAGCTTGGCTCGACCTTCAAAATCTTCGCGGCGGCACAAGCGCTTGAGCTTGGTCTGGTAAATCCCACCACCATGATCAACACCAAAGGCCCGATGCAAAAGGGTCGCTTCAAGATTCGCGATTTCCACAATTACGGCGCGCAGCTGAGCGTGACGGATATCATCGTGAAGTCATCGAATATCGGCACCGCGCGCATGGCGCTGGATATCGGCGCGAAGCGGCAGAAAGAGTTCCTCAAATCTCTGGGTTTTTTCGAGGCCACTCCTGTCGAGTTGGTTGAAGCCCCCGGTGCGAAACCGCTCCTGCCCAGCAAATGGGCCGACATTCACACAATGACGGTGTCCTACGGTCACGGTATGGCGGCCAGCCCGCTTCACCTCGCTGCGGCGTATTCTTCGATCGTAAACGGTGGCACACTGGTCAAACCGACCTTGTTGAAGCAGCAAATCGTTGAAAAAGGCCCTCGCGTTATTTCCGAGCGGACTTCTGCACAGGCGCGTTCCATGCTGCGCGCGGTGGTCGAGCGCGGGACCGCATCGTTCGCGCGCGTCCCGGGCTATGAGGTCGGCGGTAAAACAGGCACCGCAGACAAACCCAAGCCAAAAGGCGGCTACTACAAAGACAAGGTCATCGCGACTTTCGCGTCCGCCTTCCCGATGAGCGATCCGAAATATGTGCTGATCGTTACCCTTGACGAGCCATCCGAAAATTCTGGCGATAAACCACGTCGCACCGCAGGGTGGACAGCTGTTCCGGTCGCCGCTGAAATGATCCGTCGCACAGCACCCCTTTTGGGCTTGCGGCCAGAGCTTGATCGCGGTGAATTGAGCGAAGTCGTAAACACGGCGTCCCGATAGGCCCTGAAGGCTGGGTTTCGGGGCGATAATCCCGGGGGGCAGTATGGCACGCACACGCGCAAGCCTGAATGAATTAGGGCTGACCGCCCAAGGTGGGGCGGAGGCCGAGGTAACAGGGCTGTCCGTGGACAGTCGTTTCGTTAAGCCTGGACACCTATTCGCCGCATTGCCGGGCACCAAATTCCACGGTGCGGAGTTCATCCAATACGCTCTGCGTATGGATGCAGGTGCGATCCTGACGGACCCTGTAGGCGCTGCAATTGCCGAGGACGAGCTTGCCGCCTCGAATGCGGCTTTGATCGTGACCGAAGACCCCCGTCAGGCCTTGGCCTACGCTGCCGCGCTTTGGTATGGCGCGCAGCCAGGCACCATGGTCGCAGTGACAGGAACCAACGGGAAGACCTCTGTCGCCAGCTTTACCCGTCAAATCTGGCTGGAGCTTGGGTTGGAGGCCGTCAACTTCGGCACCGCAGGCGTCGAGGGGGTGTTTACCGCCCCCATGACCCATACCACGCCGGAGCCGATCACTCTTCACAAGCTGTTGGCCGAGATGGCGGGCCACGGAGTAACCCATGCCGCGATGGAAGCGTCTTCTCACGGGTTGGAGCAACGCCGCCTTGATGGTGTCCACCTGATCGCCGCCGCTTTCACAAACTTCACCCAAGATCACCTCGACTACCACGCCACCTTCCAAGACTATTTCAACGCCAAGGCGGGTCTGTTCCGCCGGGTGTTGGCGCAGGACGGGGTGGCGGTGATCAACATGGATGACCCGAAGGGTGCAGACATGGCGGCCATTGCCAACGAGCGTGGGCACCGCCTGCTGCGCGTGGGCACGACTGACAATTGCGATCTGCAACTGCTTGGTCAACGCTTCGATGCAACCGGTCAGGACCTGCGCTTTTCCTTCGGCGGCGAGGTCCATCAAGCCCGCCTTGACCTGATCGGCGGCTTCCAAGCCTCCAACGTGATGGTCGCGGCTGGCTTAGCCATCGGCGCAGGCGCGAAGCCTGCCGAGGTGTTCCAAACGCTGCCGATGCTGACCACAGTACGCGGCCGAATGCAGAAGGCTGCGACCCGCTCCAATGGCGCTGCGGTCTTCGTCGATTATGCCCACACGCCTGACGCGCTGGCCACCGCTCTCAAGGCCATGCGACCGCACGTGATGGGCCGCCTTGTGGTGGTCTTCGGAGCAGGGGGCGACCGCGACACTGGCAAACGCCCGTTGATGGGGGCCGCCGCGCGTGACAACGCCGATGTGGTTTTCGTGACCGACGACAACCCGCGCTCCGAAGATCCCGCCTCCATACGCGCCGCAATCATGGAGGCGGTCCCAAGTGCGACCGAAGTGGGCGACCGCGCAGAAGCCATCCTGCGCGGCGTGGACGCGCTTGGGCCAGGTGACACGCTTTTGATTGCGGGCAAAGGTCATGAGACAGGCCAGACGGTGGGCGACGATGTCTTGCCTTTTGACGATGTAGAACAAGCAAGCGTAGCAGTCGCCGCGCTGGAGGGGCGGTTATGACACTCTGGACATCTGAAGACGCAGTTGACGCGACCGGAGGAACATCTGCCGTTGCATGGCAGGCCAACGGCGTCTCCATCGACACGCGGACATTGGAGGCGGGCGACATGTTCGTGGCCCTCAAAGACGTGCGCGACGGGCATGATTTCGTGGCACAGGCCCTTGCGAACGGTGCTGCCTGCGCGCTGGTGTCCCGCATCCCCGACGGCGTGCCTGCCGACGCACCTCTGCTTGTTGTCGACGATGTTTTGTCGGGTCTAGAGGCTCTGGGCCATGCGGCGCGCGCGCGGACCAAGGCGAAGGTGATCGGCGTCACGGGGTCCGTCGGAAAAACCTCGACCAAAGAGATGTTGCGCACCGCGCTGACCGGCCAAGGCGAAGTTCATGCGGCAGAGAAAAGCTATAACAACCATTGGGGCGTGCCTCTGACGCTTGCGAGGATGCCCAAGAATAGCGACTTCGCGGTGATCGAAATCGGCATGAACCATCCCGGCGAAATCTCTCCGCTGGCCAAAATGGCACGCCCGCATGTGGCGATGATCACGATCGTCGCCCCCGCGCATCTGGAAGCCTTCGCCTCGGTCGAAGATATCGCCCGCGAGAAGGCCGCCATATTCGACGGCCTAGAACGCGGCGGGGTTGCCATCATCAACGCAGACCTGCCCACCAGCGATCTTCTGCGCAGCTTGGCCCCGCATAATTGCCAAACCTTTGGCGAGACTGAAAGGGCGGACTGGCGACTACTCGAGGCGACGTCCGGCGATGCGTCGACCGTATGCCGCGCCAGCCACGCCGGTGATATATTGCTGTTCAAACTCGGCGCGCCGGGGCGGCATTTCGCAATGAACGGGCTGGCCTGTTTGGCTGCGGCGCATGCGGCGGGTGCTGATTTGGGCCGTGCTGCGGTCGCGCTTAGTGACTGGGCCCCGCCTTCAGGCCGCGGCCAGCGCCGGTTTATCCATCTCGACGCCGCGATGCCCGAACAAGGAATTGATTTGTTCGATGACGCATACAACGCCAATCCGGCTTCTGTCGGGGCAGCGCTTGATGTGCTCGCCTCAGCCACGCCACCCGCCGCTGCGGGCCGTCGTGTCGCGATTCTCGGTGACATGAAGGAGTTGGGCGAGACGCAAGACGCACTGCATGCGGGCTTTGCCACCCACCCTGCCATGGCAGAGATCCAGCAAGTTCATTGCGTCGGCCCCCTGATGCGCCACCTTTACGAGGCGTTGCCGGAAGCCAAACAGGGCCTTTGGGCCGCCACAAGTGCCGAGCTTGCAGGCAGCCCCTTGGCGCTGGTTCGGGCAGGGGATGTGGTCATGGCAAAGGGATCTTTGTCGATGAAAATGGCACTGATCGTTGACGCCATCACAAATTTGGGTCAATCCGTAGCCGATAACTAAGAGGGACACCGCTAGATGTTGTATTGGCTCACCGCGTTCTCAGATGGCGGCGATTTCTTTAACCTGTTTCGCTACATCACTTTTCGGGCGGGGGGAGCATTCTTCACAGCGCTGATTTTCGGATTCCTTTTTGGCCGCCCGCTGATCAATTTGCTCAAACGCAAGCAGCGTAATGGCCAGCCAATCCGTGATGACGGGCCCGAAAGCCACCTGATCACCAAGCAGGGCACGCCGACTATGGGCGGGGTCCTGATCCTCGGGGCTTTGATCTTGTCGACGCTGCTCTGGGCGCGGCTGGATAATGGCTTTGTCTGGATCGTTCTCGCTGTGACGATGGGCTTCGGCGCAATCGGCTTCGTCGATGACTACGCAAAGGTGACATCAAACTCTCACGCAGGTCTGTCTGCCCGCATCCGCCTGATTATAGGCTTCATTATTGCAGGCATCGCGGGCTATTTCGCGACGATCATGCACCCTGACGCGTTGGTAAACCAACTGGCGCTGCCCGTTTTCAAGGACACGCTGGTCAATCTTGGTTTCATGTTCATCCCCTTCGCGATGTTCGTGATCGTGGGGGCGGCCAATTCCGTGAACCTGACCGACGGTCTGGATGGCCTCGCCATCATGCCTGTGATGATCGCCGCCGCAACGTTGGGCGTGATCGCCTACGCCGTGGGCCGCGTCGACTTTACCGAATATCTGGGCTTGCACTACGTCCCTGGCACCGGAGAGTTGTTGATCTTTATGGCAGGTCTCATCGGTGGCGGGCTTGGTTTCCTTTGGTACAACGCGCCCCCGGCGGCGGTCTTCATGGGCGACACTGGCTCTCTTGCCTTGGGCGGCGCGCTTGGCACCATCGCAGTTTTGACCAAGCACGAGCTGGTCATGGGCATCGTCGGCGGTCTGTTCGTGGTCGAAACCCTCTCGGTCATCATCCAAGTTCTCTACTTCAAAAAGACCGGCAAGCGGGTCTTCCTGATGGCCCCGATCCACCACCACTTTGAGAAAAAGGGCTGGGCAGAGCCGCAGATCGTGATCCGCTTCTGGATCATCTCGCTGATCCTCGCGATGATCGGCTTGGCGACCCTGAAAGTTCGCTAACCTAGGACAGACATAAAATGCCCCATGCCGAGATCAAATACAGCTCCGACATGACGCTTGATACCCAAGCCATGATGGGGCTGATCGAAAGCACGATTGCCAACCACGATAGTGGGGCAGGCGCGGTGAAAGCCCGCGCCTTCAAGGTCGACGATTTCCAACACACCCATGTCATCATCAACATCACTTTGCTGCCCAAGGCACATCGTGATGCGGATTTCATGACCGCGCTGCTGTCGGATTTGTCGGCAGGGTTGAAAGGCATCGTGGACCAGCCTTGCGCCTTCTCGCTAGAGTTGGACTTCAACGGTCCGTATTACGACACGGCCAATCTTCAGGGGACAGCTCAATGATACCGGTTCAAGGCTATTCCGGTGCAACAGTCGCCGTTCTGGGGCTTGGTCGCTCCGGCCTGTCCGCTGCCCGTGCGCTGCGCGAAGGCGGGGCCGATGTGGTTGTTTGGGATGACAACGAAAAGGCCCGTGACGCGGCAACAGCCGAAGGATTTACCACCCGCGAGCTTGCCAAAGGCGGCGCATTTGATGGGGTAGCAACACTCATCGTTTCGCCCGGTATTCCGCATCTTTATCCCGAACCCAACAAGGTGGTCCGCGCCGCATGGGACGCGGGCGTCGCGGTGGACAACGACATCTCATTGTTTTTCCGCTCCTTCGCCACGTCTGAATGGGACAACTTCGAGCGTATCCCGAAGATCATTGCCGTAACCGGATCGAACGGCAAATCCACGACCTCCGCTCTGATCCACCACATTTTGACGCACGCCCAACGCCCCACCCAGCTTGCGGGCAATATCGGTCGCGGTGTGCTGGACATGGATCCGGCAATCGACGGTGAAGTTGTCGTGCTGGAGCTGTCCAGCTACCAAACCGATCTTGCGCGGGCGCTTACGCCTGATGTGGCTGTATTTACCAACCTGTCACCCGACCATCTGGATCGCCACCATGGCATGGGCGGGTATTTCGCAGCCAAACGCCGGCTGTTCTCCGAGGGCGGTCCCGACCGCTGCGTCATCGGCGTGGACGAGGATGAAGGGCAGTATTTGGCCAACCAGATGGCTGGCAGCGCCATCGATGATCGCGTGATCCGTATTTCAAGCGGGCGTAAGCTTGCGGGTGACGGCTGGAATGTGTTTGCCAAGAAGGGATTTCTTGCGGAATGGCGCAAAGGCAAGCAAATGGCGTCGATTGATCTGCGCGGAGTTGCAGGGCTTCCGGGGGCACATAACCACCAGAACGCCTGTGCTGCCTATGCCGCTTGCCGCACTGTAGGCCTTGCCCCACGGGTGATCGAGGCCGCGTTCCATAGCTTCGGCGGCTTGCCACATCGCTCCCAGCTGGTGGGCGAGAAGGACGGGGTGAAATTCGTCAACGACAGCAAGGCCACCAATGTCGACAGCGCCGCCAAGGCGTTGCAGGCGTTCAGCAACATCCGCTGGATCTGCGGCGGCCTTGAAAAAGAAGGCGGCTTGGGCGGCCTGCTGCCCCACTTGGGCGGCGTAACCAAAGCCTATGTCATCGGCCGCGAGGCTGCGAGTTTCGCCATGCAATTGGGCGATCTGCCCCATGAGGTATGTACCGACATGGCCACTGCCGTTGCCCGCGCCGCCGCTGATGCCCAGAAAGGCGATACAGTCCTGCTGGCTCCCGCCGCGGCGAGTTTCGACCAGTATGACAGCTTCGAAAAACGCGGCGATGACTTTATCGCTCAGGTTAAGTCGCTGTAACCTGATTGAGCGCTAGGCGTTCAATATCCCATGTCGCGTTCGGCGCGTTGCTTTTTCTTCGCTCTAACCAAAGTAAACTCGCAGCCGGCTTGCGTGGCTGTTGTACAGGAATAGGTCTCGCCGGTGACGACGATGGCCCAAACCTCTTCTCCCTTTTTGCGGCCATTCAAAGCAATGGCGCGTTTAAGCCGGTATTCGGTACCTTCGATTGTAATCTTGCCGTCCGGTAATTTTTTCGTGCTGACTTTCGCAATCGTCGGAATTCCCGGCTCGGAGCAGGCACTCAAAACCAAGAGTCCGATGCTGACAAGGCAGGTTCTAAAATGACATCTCATCGCAATCCCCCTTTAGTAGAGGAATCGTAGCACAGCCTGGGCCATTCTCAAAACTTGGGCGGCACGAGCTTACTGGCCCCAATAGCGACGAGCGTCGATCACTGCGTCGCTTCCGAAGAACGCAGGTTCAATTTCGTCGGGCAGATTGCGGTTTAATTCGTGGACTAGCTCTTCGTGTCCAGTATCGGCGCGAACCCGGCCCACATCATGCGTTTCCCATCAAACGGCATGTCAGGCATTTCTGCCCAACGCGGGTCAGTTTCCATCTTTTTCGCGGCGGTTTCGTAGGTTTGCTTGTCCGGCCACTCAATCCAGGAGAACACGACCGTTTCATCGGCCTCTGCCTTAACCGCCCGTTTGAAGTCGGTCACTTTGCCGTCCGGAACATCGTCTCCCCACGCTTCGACGATCCTGATCGCGCCGTAGTCTTTGAATATCGGCGCGGCGAGCTCTGCCATTGTGCAATAGGCGTCCTTGTTCTTCAGCGGAACAGGAATGAGAAGTCCTTGAATATAGCTCATCGTAATCTCCAAAAATATGCGACCGTCGCATCATAATCCTGACATTCTGCGTCGTGTGAGTCCATTTCTAACCCTCACGGGAGTATCGAAACTGACCCGTATCATCTCTATTGACTAGCATGATTGCTAAATTAGTATACTAGTAGTCCAAGGCCTTGGAGGAGCGGATGAGTCCCAAGTTGAACGTCTTGATTGCAGGGACTGGTTTTGCAGGGCAGGGTCATGCCGAAGCGTTTCGCGGTGCAGGCGCCAATGTTGTCGGAATTGTCGGTCGCACTCAAAGCGTTGTCAGCGAAGTGGCCACCAAAATGGCGATCCCCGACGCGGGCACCAACTGGCAAGACGCACTGACAAGCTGCCAGCCCGACATCGTCTCGATTGCTACGCCGGGCGGCGCGCATTACGAGCCCATCAAACAAGCCATTGAATACGGCTGCCATGTGTTCTGCGACAAGCCAATGACCGATAGCGGTGACACGGCGGCAGAACTCTATCAGCTTGCGCAGCGCAACGGCGTCAAGACGGCCTATGCCGCAAGCTTCCGTTATGCGCCCAGCGTGTTGCATGCCAAACAATTGGTGGCCGAAGGCGCTATCGGAGAACCTGTCGAGGTCGAGTGCATTTCGCATTTCAACCTAGAGCGGGAGATCCCGTTCGGCTGGTCTCACCGCAAAGAAGACGGCGGCGGCCGTCTTAATAACAACTTCACCCATACGCTCTCGATCGTGGCCTCCGTGGTCGGAGACAAGATCCTCAGGGTCATTGGAGAGGTGCGCGATGACCTCGGCCGCGCCCCTATCGTTGAAGGCGTGCACAACTTCACCACGCGGCGTGATTTCATTCCCAAAGATCTCAGTGATCCGGCCCTGAAATGGGGGCAGAGCAATGTTGAGTGGTCTTACACGGTGCTCACACAGATGCAGAGCCCATTCGCCGAAAAGCCGGTGTCTGTGCTGTTCAAGCATGGCGGGCTGGTGCCGCGCTTTCACGAGGATCACATCGTCTTTTACGGCACGAAGGGCGCGATCTACATCAAAGGTCACTATGGCAGCGGGCAGCTGTATCTTTGGAGCGCGAGCAAGGCGTGGGAAGAGCAACCTCTACCGCACAACATCGCCGCAGCGGTTCCGAAGATTGCTGGCGAGACACAGCAATGCTGGCACTATCTCGCACGCGAATTCGTAAAGGACATCCAAGGCGAAGAGGTGGACCCTTACCCGACTTTCAAGGAAGGGAGCGAGTACCAGCAGCTCATCGACGTAATCCGAAAGAACGACAACTGGACCGAGCTGCCTTAGAGAGACTGAGACCAGACGCCCGCCACCAAATCGGAGAACTCACCCATGAAGATCACAGACGCGAAAGTCTTTGTTGGCGGCCCCGGCAAGAATTATGTCACGCTGAAGATCATGACCGATCAGGGTGTCTACGGTCTAGGCGACGCCACTCTCAATAATCGCGAAACATTGCCCGCCGCATATTTGCAAGACTACCTGATCCCGAACCTCATCGGGATGGACCCGCGCAACAGCGAAGACATCTGGCAATTTCTCTATCGCGGGGCCTATTTCCGGCGTGGCCCAATCGCCATGGCGGCATTCGGGGCCATCGACATGGCGCTGTGGGACATCAAGGGCAAGCTCGCCAACATGCCGCTCTATCAACTGTTCGGCGGCAAAAGCCGTGACGGTGCGATGGTCTACGCCCATGCCACAGGGGCCGATCTGGAAGACCTGATGGACTCGATCTCGTTCTATGTCGAGCAGGGCTACAAAGCCGTCAGGGTACAATGCGGCATCCCCGGCATGCCAACCGCCAGCTACGCAGTGCCCGAGCAAAAAGGCGGTGGTCAGAACTACATCACCGACTTCTCTGGCATCCGTCCCAAGGTCGAGGTCTGGGACACCGACCGATACATGCGATACATGCCGGGCGCGCTGGCGCAAATTCGCGACCGGTTCGGCCCAGATCTTCGGATTTTGCACGATGTCCATCACCGTCTGCTGCCACGCGAGGCCGCTGAGTTTGCCAAAGCCGTCGAGCCAGTTGGCCTGTATTGGCTTGAGGATCCAACACCAGCCGAAGATCAGGACGCGCTGCGGTTCCTGCGCCAACACTCCACCGTGCCCATCGCCATAGGCGAAGTGTTCAATTCGATCTGGGACTGCAACAAATTGATCGAGAACGAACTGATCGACTTCATCCGCGTCGCGGTCACCTATGCGGGCGGCATCACCCCCGTCAAACGCATCGTCGATCTGGCGGGTCTTCATAGCGTGCGCACAGGGTTTCATGGCGCTCCAAGCCACTCGCCCCTGTGTATGGCGGCGCAGGCCCATCTGAATGCTTGGGCCCCCAACTTCGGCATTCAGGAATATCTGGTGCTGGGCACGCCCGAATGTGACGCGTTGTTCCCATCGGATCATCGGATGGAAAACGGCATGGTCTACGTCAGCGATGCGCCGGGCTTGGGCGTCGACTTCGACGAAAACGAGGCTGCGCGTTACAGCTACAAACCCGGCAGCCACCCAGTCGTTCGATTGGAAGACGGAACGCTCTGGAACTACTGATCAGGAGCCAAGACGAAATCGGAGATTTCAATGTCGCGTCCACCCCAGATTTCTGACGTCGTAACCAATGTGGAATACGAAGCCCCGCTCTATGCGCGGATGTGCGAGGTGTTTGGCGACGCTAAGGTCACTCGCATCACCCCCGGCAATCCAGAGGCACTTCGGCAGGCCCTCGAGCACGCAGAAGTCGCGGTTTTGCAGGAATTGCTGCCCGCCGAGGACATCCGCGGTAGCCGCCTGAAATGGGTTCACATCACCCATTCAGGGATGGACCGCGTCGCGAGTCCAGTCATTCTCGACCGTGGCATTCGGTTGTCGAGCTCGGCTGGTTATTCGGTGGAAGCGCTTGCGGAGCACGCATTGTTCTTCATGCTTTCGTTGGCCTACCGCTCAAAGGACCTCTTTGAGGCGCAACGCAAATCCTCTTGGGAAAAGGCGGGGCGGCAGCATTTACGTAGTCTCTACAAGCAGTCGGTAGGGATCGTGGGGTTGGGTCATATTGGCAAAGCGCTGGCGGTGCGCTGCGATGCAATGGGGATGCACGTTCTGGGATATCGTCGTAGCGACGAAGCCGCACCGCAAGGCGTCCACGAGCTTTACAGTCAGGTCAGGGGCGACAGCCTCAAAAGCATGTTGGCGCAATGTGACTATGTCGTCTTGGCCGTGCCTCTAACCAATGAAAGCCACAACATGATCGGGGCAGAGGAACTCGCGCAGATGAAACCCACCGCGCATCTGGTGAACGTCGCCCGTGGTGCAGTTGTCGACGAGCCAGCATTAATTCATGCGCTGCAAACGGGTCAGATTGCGGGCGCCGGTCTGGACGTCTTTGTGACTGAGCCACTGCCCGCAGAAAGTCCGTTCTGGCAGATGCCGAATGTCATTGTCACGCCACACACCTCGGCACGCGAACCCGACCGAGACGACAGGGCTGTCGATTTGATTGCAGAAAACCACCGGAGGTTTCTGGCAGGTGAGCAACTGCTCAACGAATTGACGCGGGACAATGTATATACGCCATAAAACGAAATGCAGAGTGCGGACAAAGGAAAGGGTAGGGGTGATCGATGTTCAAACTCTATGACTGGCTCACACGCTTGGCGCTCAGCCTAGCCGACCCTTACGTCCACGGGTCTGGTGCGCCGCCCCCTTCAACAGTTTGGCCCTATATCCGTTCGCATCTTTATCCGCTGCGTTGGGTGCTTGCCCTGAGCCTGATCGTCACGGTGCTGGCGGCAAGCATCGAAGTCTGGCTAATCAGCTATGCGGGCCGGTTGATTGACATGTTGGCCGACACGGAGCCGGCTGAAATCTGGCAACAACACAGCTGGAGCCTGATTGGCGCAGCGATGATGGTCATCCTGATCCGGCCGCTGGGGCAGTTCGCCCGCCATTCTGTGAATGACATCGGTTTACAATGCAACGCCGCCAACCTGTTTCGCTGGCGCGCCTATGATCACCTGACAAAGCAATCCGTGGGCTGGTTTCAGGAGGATTTGGCCGGTCGCACCGCCTCGCGTCTTGTCCTGATGGGCAACTACGCCACCAACGTGATCTTCCATTCGCTGAACGCCGTCGCTTTTGGCCTCGTCTATATGGTGGGCATCGTCACCTTCATGGCGGGAATCGATATTCGGCTGGCGATACCCCTTTTTGTCTGGCTGGCGCTCTACGTCACGCTGATGGTGCTGATCATTCCGCGTGTCGTGCGATCGATGGAGACCTTCATGGCCTCCAAGTCCGCTCTGCTCGGGGGGGTGGTAGACGTGTTTTCGAACTTCGACACGATCAGTCTGTTCGCCCGTCGCGAAGATATTGAGGCTGACCACTTCAAATCCCTCGAAGACACCCGCGAGACGTTGTTCTTGTCGCGCCAGATCAGCGTCGGGATGCGCACCATAACGGTCTGGCTGGAAGGGGTGATTATCGCAGGCTTCGTCGGCTACGGCGTCTGGCTTTGGTCGCATGGCGAAGCCACGATCGGCTTGGTCAGCGCGGCAGTCGCGATGAGCTTCCGGATCACCACAATGGCGGACTGGGTGTCGGAAGCCATCTGGTCGATATTCGAGCAGGTCGGCTCGGTGCGTGAAGCTTTGCGTTCGATCAGTCAGCCGCTCACCATTCCCTTCGCAGCCGACGCCGCAGACCTAAAGATCAAGTCGGGCGAAATTACCATCGAGGGCGCGAAGCATCATTACGGCAAGGGCAGGGGTGGCCTTGCCGGGATCGATCTTTCCATCGGGCCGGGGGAGAAGGTCGGGCTGGTTGGCCCATCCGGAGCGGGCAAGTCCACGCTGGTGAACCTGATCCTGCGCTTCTACGATCCAGAAAGCGGGCGGATTGCCATTGACGGTCAGGACATTCGCGATGTGGACCAGCAAAGCCTGCGCCGCGTGATCGGGATGGTCAGCCAGCAGGCCGCGCTTTTGAATAGGTCGGTTCGTGACAATATCACTTTAGGGCAGGCGGGGGTCACCCAAGAGCAGATGGAGGCCGCAGCCCGCGAGGCGCGCGCCCATGACTTCATCTGTGACCTACAAGACAGCCAAGGCCGCACCGGCTACGACGCGCATGTCGGAGAACGCGGCGTCAAGCTGTCAGGGGGGCAGCGCCAGCGCGTCGCGCTCGCGCGAGTGATCCTGAAGGACGCGCCGATCCTGATCTTGGACGAAGCAACAAGCGCACTCGACAGCGAGGTCGAGGCCGAAATTCAAACCGCATTGCAACATGTCATGCGCGATAAGACGGTGATTGCCATTGCCCACCGCCTGTCAACTATCGCCGAAATGGATCGGATCGTGGTGATCGAAGAAGGCCGGATTGTGGAAAACGGCACTCATCAGGAGCTCTTGGCGGCGGGACAGCTCTACACGACGCTTTGGGCCCGCCAATCCGGTGGCTTCATTGGCGTGTCGTCGCCAGATGCGCCTGCCTAAGCCAATTGTAGGCGTATCCGCGCTGATTTCGTGCGCTAAGCCCAGATTTCCCCCCCAATTTCCATAAACTAGAGGCTGGATTGCACGGCGATTTGGCGTTAGAGTTCGCGAATAGACCCGAAAAATCGGGCGTTTGAGGCAGTTAAGGCGGTAATTCTCATGACTGAGATGGTGTATGGCACCGCTCTGGTACATCCGGGCGAGCCAATTTTACCCAAATGGTGGCGTACGTTGGATCGTTGGTCGATGACCTGCGTCTTTGCGTTGTTTGGGATCGGGTTGCTCTTGGGGCTTGCCGCGTCGCCACCCTTGGCCGAAAAAAACGGCCTTGATCCCTTCCATTATGTGTCGCGTCAGGCCTTCTTTGGCTGCGTTGCGATGTGCACGATGATTGCCGTATCAATGATGTCGACCCATCTCGTGCGTCGCCTTGCGACCTTGTTTTTCGTCGTCATGCTGATCGCCTTGATGCTGTTGCCCGTCTTGGGAACGGATTTCGGCAAGGGCGCGACGCGATGGTATTCCCTCGGCTTTGCGTCTGTTCAGCCGTCCGAGTTTCTCAAGCCTGTCTTTATCGTCACCTCTGCGTGGCTGATCGCAGGTAGTCAGGAAATCAATGGCCCTCCGGGCAAGTTCTATTCATTTATCCTGACGCTGATTGTTGTCGGCTTCCTCGCGATGCAACCTGATTTCGGGCAGGCCTGTCTGGTCTTGTTCGGCTGGGGAGTTGTGTATTTCGTCGCCGGTGCCCCGATGATCTTGCTGCTGGGGATGGCTGGCGCCGTTGTCTTTGCGGGCGTCACCGCCTATTCGCTATCCGAACACTTCGCGCGCCGCATTGACGGCTTTCTGAGCGCCGAGGTCGATCCAACCACGCAGCTTGGCTACGCCACCAACGCAATTCGCGAGGGCGGCTATTTCGGTGTCGGCGTCGGGGAGGGGGCCGTGAAATGGTCTTTGCCTGATGCGCATACCGACTTCATCATCGCCGTTGCTGCCGAGGAATATGGTCTCGTCATGGTTCTGGCGATTATCGCCCTCTATGCAATTTTCTCTGTCCGCTGCCTGCACCGTCTGATGAAAGAGCGCGACCCGTTCATCCGCCTCGCAGGGACCGGCCTCGTGGCCATGTTCGCTATGCAGGCGGTTATCAATATGGGCGTTGCCGTTCGGTTGCTCCCCGCCAAAGGCATGACGTTGCCTTTCGTTTCCAATGGCGGCTCGTCTTTGATCGCCGGGGGTATCGCCCTTGGGATGCTGCTGGCTTTTACGCGCCAACGTCCACAGGGCGAGATGCGTGACATCCTACTCAAGCACCGGAGGGTCTAGAATGTCCGGCGCGCCACTTCTGGTTATTGCTGCGGGCGGCACGGGCGGGCACATGTTCCCCGCGCAAGCGCTGGCCGAGGCGATGCTGGTCCGTGGCTGGCGCGTGAAACTGTCTACCGATGCACGTGGCGCGCGCTACACTGGCGGCTTCCCGCATTCGGTCGAGATCGAGCAGCTTAAATCCGCGACCTTCGCGCGTGGCGGAATTGCTGGAAAACTCTCGGCCCCATTCAAGTTGGCCGCAGGCGTGTTGTCCGCAGTGATGGGGTTCCGCAAGGATCGCCCGTCCGTGGTCGTAGGCTTCGGAGGCTATCCCAGCTTTCCGGCGATATCGGCGGCCTATCTGATGAAGCTACCCCGCGCCATCCACGAACAGAACGGCGTGCTAGGCCGCGTGAACCAACTCTTCGCCAAACGCGTGAACACCGTCGCTTGTGGCACTTGGCCAACTGCGCTGCCTGAAGGCGTTGAAGGTGCATACACTGGCAACCCGGTGCGCGGCGCGGTACTGGAACGCGCTTCGGCGGGCTACATCAATCCAGGTGATTACCCGATGAGCATTGTGGTGATCGGCGGCAGCCAGGGCGCGCGTATCCTGAGCCAAGTTGTTCCAAGTGCAATCGCCGCATTGCCGGAACCCATGAAATCGCACCTGCGCGTCGCCCATCAGGCCCGCGACGAAGATGCCGAGATGGCCGCCGCGACCTATGCGCAGGCAGGCATCGATGCCGAGGTGCAGCCGTTCTTCCAAGATGTGCCCAGCCGCTTTGCCGAGGCGCAGTTGGTGATCTCCCGCTCCGGCGCATCCTCCGTCGCTGATATCTCTGTAATCGGGCGCCCGTCTATTCTTGTCCCCTTTGCCGCAGCGACTGCGGATCACCAAACCGCCAATGCGCGCGGCTTGGTTGAAGCCGGGGCAGCCATCATGATCCCTGAAAGCCAACTGACTGCCGACACGCTCGCCGCCAATATTGAGAGCATTCTGAGCAATCCCGACGGGGCGCTCCGCATGGTTCAGGCAGCCTTGTCGGTTTCTCGCCCTGACGCGACGGAACGGCTGGTCGAAATCGTAGAAACTCTCGCAAAGAAGAGCACATGAACGCAGCAGCAACAAAACTCCCGTTAGAACTTGGCGCCATCCACTTTGTGGGGATCGGCGGCATTGGCATGTCCGGCATCGCAGAGGTGCTTTTGAACCTTGGGTATACTGTTCAAGGCTCCGACATGAAGACGTCCAAGATCACCGACCGTCTGGCCGAACTCGGGGCCACAATCTTTGAGGGTCAACGCGCTGAGAACTTGGAAAACGCCGATGTCGTGGTGATTTCCTCCGCGATTAAAGCCGGCAATCCAGAGTTAGATCACGCCCGCCTCACAGGCTTGCCGGTTGTGCGCCGCGCCGAGATGCTGGCCGAGCTGATGCGCCTCAAATCCAACATCGCCGTTGCAGGCACCCACGGAAAAACTACGACGACGACGATGGTTGCGGCCTTGCTGGACGCGGGCGGCATCGACCCGACTGTGATCAATGGCGGCATCATCCACGCCTACGGCTCCAACGCGCGCATGGGCAAGGGGGAGTGGATGGTGGTCGAGGCCGACGAGAGTGACGGCACATTCAATCGCCTGCCTGCCACCATCGGCATCGTCACCAATATCGACCCGGAGCATATGGAGCATTGGGGTGACTTCGACACGCTGCGTCAGGGGTTTCTGGATTTTGTGTCCAACATCCCGTTCTACGGTCTGGCCGTCTGTTGTACCGATCACCCCGAAGTCCAAGCGCTGGTTGGCAAGATCACTGACCGCCGCGTGGTGACTTTCGGCTTCAACGCCCAAGCCGACGTGCGGGCGATCAACCTGAGCTACAAGGCAGGCGTCGCCCATTTCGACATCGCGTTGCAAAACGAAGATATGGTGATCAAAGGCTGCTCCTTGCCGATGCCCGGCGATCACAACGTCTCGAATGCGCTGTCGGCTGTCGCAGTGGCCCGCCATCTGGGGATGAAGGCCGAAGAAATCAAAGCAGCGCTTGCCAGCTTCGGCGGTGTGAACCGTCGCTTCACGAAGGTCGGCGAAGTCAACGGCGTGACGATCATTGACGACTACGGTCACCACCCGGTTGAAATCGCCGCTGTGCTGAAAGCTGCGCGTCAGGCAACCGAGGGCCGCGTGATCGCGATCCACCAGCCCCACCGGTATTCGCGGCTCCATTCGCTGTTTGACGACTTCTGTTCCTGCTTCAACGACGCAGATGTTGTGGGCATCGCAGAGGTGTTCGCGGCGGGGGAGGACCCGATCGAGGGCGCCTCCCGCGATGATCTGGTCGCAGGTCTGCTGCGTCACGGCCATCGCCATGCACGCGCAGTGATTGATGAGGATGATCTGGAACGGCTGGTCCGCGAGCAAGCCCGCGAGGGCGACATGGTCGTGTGTCTCGGCGCAGGCACGATCAGCGCTTGGGCCAACGGGCTTCCGGCGCGGTTGGAAGGCAAAGGTGGGAAATGACTGACTTTCATCTCGCTTCCGCCCGCGTCATCCTGAGGGCAGTCGAACAACAAACGGTTAGGTGTCAGGTAGTGGTGGGATGAGCATGTCTTTGATCGCGGCATTCGTGTGGCTTATCGCGGCAAATCTGCTGGCGATGCTGCCCTCGCGCGACAATCACTGGCGCCGTGCCTACGCGCTGATCGCTATTGGCGTGCCGCTGCTGGGCTGGGTCACCTACGAAAACGGCCCATGGATCGGGCTGATCTGTCTGGCCGCAGGCGTGTCCATCCTGCGCTGGCCCGTCCGCTATCTGGGCCGCTGGGTGAAAAACAAAGCCGCCCCGCCAGCCGAGTAATCGGCCCTAAGCCTCACACGCCAACTCCGTGACTAAAGCGCCGTGCCAATGGGCTTGGCCGCTTCCAAGTCCCATCCTCACATAAAGAAACAGGCGCAATCTCTTGCGCCTGTTTCATTTGAGTATCGTGTCAGTTTAACCGAGCGCGTAAGGATCAAACTCGTCTTCAACTTGGTCATCTTCGAAGTCTTCCTCGGGCATATCCATCGCCAATTCGCCAAATGGGTCGTCCGGCATCAAGATTTCGTCGCCTTGGCTGTCATCGCCCTGATTGTCTTCAACCGGTGGCTCTTCTTCGCCGACAGGCTCTTCAACCAGGTCGAAATTCTGCTCTGGGTCAAAATCAGTGACTGGATCGCCGTTATCAACGGGATCGTTGCCGAACGGATCATCTTCAATCGGCGGCACGTCGGTGTCAGGCTCATCGACCGGATCATTTGGCTGCTCCGGGTCGACATCTGTCACCGGATCGTCATTATCGACCGGATCATTGCCGAACGGATCGTCTTCGATGGGTGGTACGTCATCTGTCGGGTCATCCTCGGGATCATCCACCGGATCGTCCGTCTGATTTTCCGGATCAAACGGATCGTCTACCGGCTCGTCAGGTGCATCAGGTGCAGTCCCGCCCAGCTTCAGCGACCCGTCACGCGAGCCGTCTTCTTCGCCAACAGATGTTAAGCGAACCGCAAAGTCGGCCCCGTAAAAGTCTTCCAGCATCAAGTCGGTGCTCTCATGCGACAAGGTGAAGGACGTCTCTTGGATGTCGTCTTTCGCCATGCCGGACGAGCCAAGGCGGATGCCCGCATCGAAGCCTTCGTCTTGTGTCAGCTCGCCTTTGACATTCACGCCGCCGCCCAAGTTGTAGACATCGCCTTCGGCGTAGGATTGGTTCGAGACGTCTCCGCCGTCAGCGACCAGTCCGTCCAACAAGGATGGATCGGCAAGGTCAAAGAACAACCCGTTCAAATCACCGATTGATCCTGTGTCGTCCAATACGAGCAAGTCGAACTGCAGATCACCTGAGGCCAGCTCTGTAATCGTGACCTGGACGTTGACGTCGCCCTCGATCACGAATGTCATAGTTTGTAATTCAGATGTTGTGGTCTCTGACATTAATACATTCCCATTTACACGCCCCCAACCCTGTCCTTGCACATCATCCGAATATGGCGGGAAGTTGTTTAAAACAGTTCTAGTTTCGGACGGGACCACGGTTTTTACGGTTTTCACATCGGGCGCGGAGACAATCATCTCGTACTATCGGGTTTGTCCTCGTTTCACGGTTAATGGCATGCGTCCCACCGATCTCGGCTTATAGGCCAGCCGCGGCCAATGTGTGGGGGCGGTTGCGAGTTGGCAGTCCAATCCCCGCCACATTCACACAAAACCTCCGACACAAATCATACATGTGTCATACGTAAGTCATACACCATAAATCCCCGTTTCCCCTTGCCCAAACACCCCCTCGCATTTAGCACCGATGCCATGACAGATTTCCCCCAAACCCGCGGCACCCTGACGCTTGATCGCCCTCTGGCGGACCTCACTTGGTTGCGCGTCGGCGGCCCCGCGACAGCGCTTTTTCAACCCGCAGATGTGCAGGATTTGACAGCATTCCTGCGTGATCTAAATCCCGCGATCGAGGTCTTTCCCATGGGTGTCGGCTCCAACCTGATTGTTCGGGACGGCGGGCTTGATGCGGTTGTGATCCGGCTTGGACGCGGCTTTAACGGGATTGAATTTGACGGCACACGCATCACTGTGGGGCCTGCGATGCTCGACGCCCATGTGGCGCGCAAGGCCGCCGACCAAGGCCTTGATCTGACATTCCTGCGCACCATTCCGGGTGCCATTGGCGGCGCGGTGCGGATGAACGCGGGCTGCTACGGCTCCTACATTGCGGATGTGTTCGTGGAGGCGACGGCGATCACGCGCGACGGCGAAACGGTAACGCTGTCTGCGGATGATCTGCATTTCGGCTACCGCTCCTCCAATCTGCCAGACGGTATGGTGATTGTAGAGGTCATCCTTGAGGCGCCAAAAGGCGATCCCGAGATGCTGCATCAACGCATGGTGGACCAACTCGCCAAGCGCGACGCCACGCAGCCCACCAAGGATCGCACGGCTGGCAGTACGTTTCGCAATCCTGCCGGATTTTCCTCAACGGGGCGCGATGACGATACGCATGAGCTGAAAGCGTGGAAGGTCATCGACGAGGCAGGTTTGCGCGGCCACAGCTTGGGTGGCGCGCAGATGAGCGAGAAGCATCCCAACTTCTTGATCAACACTGGTGGTGCAACCGCCGCAGAACTGGAAGATTTGGGCGAGCTGGTGCGGAAAAGGGTTCTCAAACACAGCGGAATAGAGCTACAATGGGAGGTGCTTCGGGTAGGAAAACGCTAACCTGAGCAGGCACTAACCAAATATAGGGGTCACAAAGGCCCCAAGCACAAAATAAGCCCCAAAAAGGGGCAATTGAGGCGGATATGTCGAGCAGGACAATTCGCAAAGTGGTGGTACTGATGGGCGGCCCCTCGGCAGAGCGGGAGGTTTCGTTGTCATCTGGGCGCGATTGCGCCACCGCGTTGCGTGAGGCGGGCTATGAAGTGACGGAGCTGGACGCGGGTCCGGATCTGGCTGCGCGTCTGTCGGAAATTCAACCTGATGTGGTCTTCAATGCACTCCACGGTCGTTGGGGCGAAGATGGCTGCGTTCAGGGCCTGCTTGAATGGATGCGCATCCCCTACACCCATTCCGGCGTCTTGGCTTCGGCCACTGCGATGGACAAAGAACGCACCAAGCAGATTTACCGCGAGGCAGGGTTGCCTGTGGTCTATAGCGTGCTGGCGTCCAAGGCGGATGTCATGGCCTCCCACGTGATCCCCGCGCCATATGTGGTGAAGCCCTATAACGAAGGCTCCTCCGTAGGAGTTTATCTGGTGAACGAGGGGGCCAATGCCCCGCCCAAGCTGTCGGACGACATGCCAGAGACTGTGATGGTCGAAGTCTTCGCGCCGGGTCGCGAACTGACAACATCCGTGATCGGCGATCGCGCCTTGATCGTAACGGACATCCTGACGGACGGCTGGTATGATTACGAAGCGAAATACGCTGAAGGCGGCTCGCGCCACGTGGTGCCCGCGGATATTCCGGACGAGATCACAGCCCTGTGCAAAGACTACGCCCTGCGCGCCCATGATGCTTTAGGCTGTCGCGGCGTGTCCCGCACGGATTTTCGGTGGGACGAAGCTAAAGGTGCAGCTGGCCTGATCCTGCTTGAAACAAACACCCAACCCGGAATGACGCCAACCTCCCTGACGCCGGAACAGGCGCAGAAGACGGGCATGTCGATGGCCGAGCTGTGCAAATGGATGGTGGAAGACGCCTCATGCGACCGATGAACCCGTTCTCCAAAAAACAGTCGGGTAGCGATCCCGCCCCCAGCCGCTGGTCCTACCGGATGGAACGGCTGTGGCTGACCCCCGCGTTCCGCAAGGTCGTGCGCGTCGGGATGCCTAGCTTTCTGGTCGTCGCAATGGTCGGGCTCTATGTGACGGATTCTGACCGCCAACGCGTCATGTCGGAGAAATTCGACGAAATCCGCCGTTCGGTTGAGGAGCGTCCTGAATTTATGGTCAAACTGATGGCCATTGACGGCGCGTCACCCGAGCTGAACAGCGCCATCCGCGAAGTCATGCCTGTTGATCTGCCCCTGTCCAGTTTCGATCTGGATCTGGAGGCGATGCGCAAGCAGGTCGAAAGCCTTGATGCGGTCAAGCGCGTTGATGTCCGCGTGCGCGCGGGCGGGCTGCTGCAGATTAATGTGGAAGAGCGTGTGCCCGCTGTGGTCTGGCGCGGGCCTGATGGGTTGGAGCTTCTGGATGTCGGCGGGCACCGTGTCTCGGCTTTGGCAAGCCGTGCGGCCCGTCCTGATCTGCCCCTCATTGCCGGGGAGGGCGCAAATGCCGACGTCCCCGAAGCGCTGGCCTTGCTGGAGCGAGCCGCCCCAATTCGCGACCGCGTGATCGGCATCGCGCGCGTATCAGAGCGTCGCTGGGATCTGGTTCTGGACCGCGCCCAACGCATCATGCTGCCACCTCGCCAGCCCATCTCTGCACTCGATCGCGTTTTGGCGCTCAACGAGGCGCAAGAGCTGCTGAAGCGAGACGTCACCCATATCGATATCCGCAACCCTGACCGTCCCACACTTCGGATGACCTCTGACGCGCTGGCCTCCATGCGCGAAATGCAGGGCATCAAAGTGAAAAACAACTAGAACGAGAGACGAGCGTCCCATGACTGATTTGTACCAATCTCAACGCGCCATGAGAAACAAACGCCAAGCTGCCATGCAGCGGGGGGTGATTGCGGTGCTGGATGTGGGGTCTTCAAAAATTGCATGTCTGGTTCTGCGTTTCGACGGTCCTGACAGTTTCCGCGACAGCGACGGCATCGGCTCTATGGCCGGTCAGTCATCGTTCCGTGTCATCGGGGCGGCCACAACCCGCTCGCGCGGTGTGCGCTTTGGCGAGATCGACGCCATGCACGAAACCGAACGCGCCATTCGCACCGCAGTTCAGGCGGCTCAAAAGATGGCAGGTGTGCGTGTTGATCATGTGATCGCATGTTTCGCGGGTGCGAAGCCGCGCTCCTACGGGCTTGCGGGCAGCGTCGATCTGCATGACGGCGCAGTGACTGACAATTGCATCGCCCGCGTTCTGTCTTCCTGCGATATCCCGGATTATGGCGAAAACCGCGAAATCCTGCATGCGCAACCAGTGAACTTTGCCGTGGACCACCGCTCTGGTCTTGGCGATCCCCGTGGTCAGGCAGGCAACGCCTTGTCCGTTGATATGCATATGCTGTCCGTTGATCGCGCCCCCATCGAAAACCTGCTCTACTGTATCAAGCGTTGCGATCTGGAGCTGGCCGGCATCGCGTCGTCCAGCTACGCGGCTGGTATTTCGTCGCTGGTAGAGGATGAGCAAGAGCTTGGGGCCGCCTGTATCGACCTTGGCGGTGGCTCGACCGGCATCTCGATCTTCATCAAGAAACACATGATCTACGCCGACACAGTTCGGATGGGCGGCGATCACGTCACCTCCGACATCTCTCAAGGCTTGCAGGTTCCAATGCCAACGGCGGAGCGGATCAAAACCTTCTACGGCGGGGTTCAGGCGACGGGCATGGACGACCGCGATATGATTGATCTCAGCTCGGACACGGGCGATTGGGAACATGACCGCCGCACGGTGAGCCGTGCCGAGGTGATTGGTGTCATGCGTCCGCGCATGGAAGAAATTCTGGAAGAGGTCCGTGTCCGCCTCGACGCCGCTGGCTTCGAGCATCTGCCAAGCCAGCGTATCGTGCTGACCGGCGGCGCGTCCCAGCTTCCGGGGCTCGATGGTCTGGCCTCGCGCATCCTTGGCCAGCAAGTTCGCCTTGGTCGCCCGCTTCGTGTGCAAGGCTTACCGCAATCCGTCACGGGGCCGGGTTTTGCCTCCGCCGTGGGTACCTGTCTCTTCGCGGCACATCCACAAGACGAATGGTGGGACTTCGATATTCCTGTCGAGGGCTATCCGGCGCGGTCGCTGAAACGTGCGGTAAAGTGGTTCAAAGATAACTGGTAGATGGCAGGCGAAACCAATCTCGGCGCGCTCATCCGCTCCCTCAAGCCCAGCTTGATCGATGGCGTCTATGTTTTCGCCACTGTGGCATCTGTCCCAGACGGTCTTGCGCCGCGCATGGTGTTCCAAGAGGCAGAGGGGACAACTCTGATCCTGCTACGCGAGGAGGCTCAGGCCCACGGGCTGTCCTTCGAGTTTCCGTCACGGATGATCACGCTCGACATTCATTCTTCGCTGGAGGCAGTAGGCTTCATGGCCCGCATCGCCACAGTGCTCGCCGCTGAAGGGATGGGTGTGAACCCCGTGGCAGGTTTCTACCACGACCATCTGTTCGTCCCCGAGGATCGGGCCAAGGACGCGATGGTTGTTTTGCACAAACTCGCGGCAGGCGAGACGTAAGGAGAACGATTATGGCGCAACGTGGGGCAGGCGGAACAGATGGCGGCACGGGCAGCTTTTTGCTCGGGTTCGTGATGATCTGTGCGGGGGGCTATATGCTGCTCAATGGTATTATCGTGCGCCCGCGGTTCGGACTGGGCCTGGTGGCCTTCCGAGTGGGCGGGCTGCCCGTCACCTCCGGAATGATCTTGGTGCCGTTCATGTTCGGCGTCGGGCTGATCTTCTACAATGCGCGCAATTATATCGGCTGGGGCTTGGCGGCGGCATCTTTGATCGGGTTGGTGTTCGGTGTCATCGCCAATATCAACCTTCAAATGGTGTCGATGAGCGCCTTTGATCTGCTCGTTATCCTTGTGCTGCTGGTCGGGGGGATCGGGCTCTTCCTGCGGTCCTTAAAAGACCTGAAATCTGGCGACGCGCAGGGGTGACAGGCCTCTTGAGCTAGGCTATTATCTTCGTATTGCCCGCAAGAGGCATAATCAGGCCGAGCAGTGGCCCCCGAATATAACAACCGATTCCATGCGCAACTTCGCTGCGCGCGGAGTGTTCTCCCTTTGTCTTGTGTCTGTGGTCGGAGTTTACGCCAGATATCGGCGTTTAAGCGAAATGCTGCCGATATCTGACAGATTCTGGCCATATTTTGTGGCAAAAATGCCTTTTTCGCGTGACCTCCGATAACTCCTTCGATAGGATTTGCCGAAACGGGGCATAATCATAAGGGCCGCATGGCTCATTCGTGAAAAGTACACACACCTTATTCTTACGGGCGGACCAGCACATGACACTTAATCTTCGGATGCCAGAACAAGCAGATCTCAAACCACGCATCACCGTCTTCGGTGTGGGTGGTGCAGGCGGGAACGCCGTGAACAACATGATCGAGAAAGAGCTTGATGGTGTCGAGTTCGTGGTCGCCAACACTGACGCGCAGGCGCTTCAGCAGGGCAAGGCCCCCGCGAAGATCCAGATGGGTGTCAAAGTCACCGAAGGTCTGGGCGCGGGTGCGCGTCCATCGGTCGGTGCCGCCGCCGCCGAAGAGACCATCGAAGAAATCGTAGACCACCTTGCCGGCGCCCACATGTGCTTCATCACCGCCGGTATGGGCGGTGGCACGGGGACAGGCGCCGCGCCGATCATCGCACAAGCTGCCCGTGAGCTTGGCGTTCTGACCGTGGGTGTTGTGACCAAGCCGTTCCAGTTCGAGGGCGGCAAGCGCATGAAGCAAGCTGAAGAAGGCGTTGAAGCCCTTCAGAAAGTTGTCGACACGCTGATCATCATTCCAAACCAGAACCTGTTCCGTCTGGCCAACGAGAAAACGACCTTCACCGAGGCATTCTCCATGGCCGATGACGTGCTGTATCAAGGTGTCAAAGGCGTCACCGATCTGATGGTGCGCCCTGGCCTGATCAACCTCGACTTTGCAGACGTTCGCGCTGTGATGGACGAGATGGGCAAAGCCATGATGGGCACAGGCGAGGCAGAGGGCGAAGATCGCGCCGTTCAAGCCGCCGAAAAAGCCATCGCCAACCCGCTGCTGGACGAAATTTCGCTTCGCGGTGCCAAAGGCGTGCTGATCAACATCACCGGTGGTCACGACCTGACCCTGTTCGAACTCGACGAAGCCGCCAACCGCATCCGCGAGGAAGTGGATCCAGAGGCGAACATCATCGTCGGTTCCACGCTGGACACCACAATGGACGGCAAAATGCGCGTCTCGGTTGTGGCAACCGGTATCGAAGCGTCCGAAGAACTGCTGTCGCACCCGGTCGCGCGTCGTTCCTTGGCCGCGCCGCTGACCTTGGACCGCGCAGAGCCTGCTCCGCAGCCAATGCCGGAAGCTGAAGTTGCACAAGCACCTGCTGCTCCGGCTTACCAGCAAACCGCAGCGTCCGAGCCTTCGCTTTTTGAAGGGATCGAGCAGCCGAAAGAAGACGTCGCAGAAGACGGCCTTCCAGCACCAGTCTATACCCCTGCGCCGCAGCCGGCCTTCCAGCCCGCCGCCGAAGCAGAACCCGTGCAGCCTGTGTTCCAGTCACGTCAAGCTGGCACTCCGACGCCGGAAGCAATGGAGCGTCTGCGTGCAGCCGTGAGCCGCACTCCGGGCCAAGATCAACAGCACACGCATCACGAGCCTCAGCCAGCTGAAGTTCACGCCGAGAAGCCGCGCTTCGGGATCAACTCCCTGATCGGTCGCATGACGGGTGCCGCAGAAGGCGAGTCACACTCGGCCCCACAACGCCATCAGCCTCAAGTGTCGCACGCACCTGCACCGCAGCCGCAGCGCGCGCAGGCTGATCCAGAGCAGGAAAAGATCGAAATTCCGGCCTTCCTGCGCCGCCAAGCCAACTAACAAAAGCGTTGTAACGCAACGTCACGAGGCCGGGTTTAGCCCGGCCTCTTTCGTTTTTATCCTTTGTTTTCAAACAACTTGCTGCGCTGCGGCGAAATATGACAGTTATGTTGCAAACGGTCATAAAGAGTGAGTTGTGACACGGCCCTTCCCCCCATATTTTACAGTCAATCCAGACGGGCCTACTCCGCCCAAAGAGACAAATAGATATAACGAAGCCCACGAGCGGCTTTATCGGAGGCCTTGCGTGCAAGCCACTTTGACACAGACGATCAGCTTTGAGGGCGTAGGCCTTCATTCCGGCAAGCCGGTTCGCATGGATGTGCATCCTGCAGCGGCGCGCTTTGGCATCTGGTTCAAGCGCACCGACGTCACCGATGCGGACAACATGATCCGCGCGATCTATTCCGCAGTTGGCGCGAAGCCTTTGTGCAGCGAACTGTCCAACGAGGACGGTGTTGGTGTCTCGACTGTAGAACACATCATGGCGGCCCTCGCAGGCTGCGGGATCCACAATGCTCTGATCGAGCTTGATGGGCCGGAAGTCCCAATCATGGATGGCTGCTCTGCTGATTTTGTGCGCGCCATCGTTGAAACCGGAGCACGCAAGCAAGCCGCGCGTCTTTATGCAATCGAAGTCCTGTCCCCCGTTATGGTCGAAGACAATGGCGCGATGGCAATGCTGACGCCTGCGGGCGGTCTTGAAATCGATTTCCACATCGAGTTCCCAGACGCGGCGATCGGTCGCCAGCACATGGCGCTTGATATGCGCAATGGCACGTTCGTGCGCGAGCTGTCCGACAGCCGCACATTCTGTCGTAAGGCCGACATCGACATGATGCACGAAAATGGCCTCGCGCTTGGCGGGACCTACGAAAACGCGGTCGTCGTTGATGGCGATGATGTGCTCAGCCCCGGTGGGTTGCGCCACGCGGATGAGGCTGTGCGCCATAAAATGCTGGACGCTTTGGGCGATTTGGCTTTGGCAGGCGCGCCGATCTTGGGCCGCTACACTGGCATCAAGGCTGGTCATGCGATGACCAACAAGCTGCTGCGCAAGCTGTTCGCTAACCCGTCTTCTTACCGTTTTGTGCCTTGCTCGCCCGAGCAAGCAGCGCGTTTGCCCGGCGTGGGTGTACGCAAAGCTGATTTGGCACTGGTCGCCTAACCAACATAAAGGCGTTTTGCCCTGCAAAGAGATGTGTTAGACCAGCCCAAAGAGGCCGTGAACCGGACACCGGGGCGGCCAAGCAATGAGGTTGGCGGTCAATGACAGGGCGCAGCAGGTTTATCCTAAGAACAGTCACAGCGTTCGCGTTGGTAGCAAGTGTGTCAGCATGCGGTAATCGCAACGGGGACGGGTTCTTTGCTAATTTTTGGGGCTCCAAAGCCGAAGCACCGCTTGAAACCTTCGGGCCGGAAGAAATCTACAAACGCGCCGAATTCCAACTGGAAAGCAACGACATTGACGAAGCTGTTCGCCTTTTCAGCGAAGTTGAGCGTCTCTACCCGTATTCCGAATGGGCCAAGCGCGCGCTGATCATGCAAGCGTTCTCGTATCACGCCGACCGTGACTACGAAAACTCCCGCGCCAGTGCACAACGGTTCATCGACTTCTATCCGGCAGATGAAGATGCGCCCTATGCGCAGTACCTGCTGGCAATCAGCTACTATGACCAGATTGACCAAGTCGGTCGCGACCAAGGTTTGACCTTCCAGGCGCTTCAAGCCCTGCGTACGGTGATCGAGCGGTATCCAGACAGCGTGTACGCCAAGTCATCTGTCCTGAAGTTCGATCTCGCCTTTGACCATCTGGCCTCCAAAGAGATGGAGATCGGGCGCTACTACCTGAAGCGTGGACACTATTCTGCGGCGATCAATCGCTTCCGTGTGGTTGTCGAAGAATTTCAGACCACCACCCACACTGCCGAAGCCCTGCACCGTCTGGTCGAATCCTACCTGTCGCTGGGCCTGACCGACGAAGCTCAGACTGCTGGCGCCATCTTGGGCTACAACTTCCAGTCCACAGGCTTCTATCAGGACAGCTACAACCTTCTCAAAGGGCGTGGGCTGGAACCGGAAGCTGCAGGCAAGGGCTGGTTGCAGGACATCTATCGTCAGGTCGTCCGAGGCCAGTGGCTATAACGGGCCACGGGGTAGGCCCCGTGCCACGGGTGGTATCTCATGCTGCGCACGCTTGATATTCGGGACATGCTTATCATTGACCGGTTGGAACTGGAGTTTCAGCCCGGCCTCAATGTGCTAACCGGAGAAACAGGGGCCGGTAAATCTATCCTATTGGATTCGCTGGGTTTTGTTCTTGGCTGGCGTGGGCGGGCCGAACTGGTCCGCACCGGAGCAGAGAAGGGCGAAGTGATCGCTCAGTTCGATCTCCCCGCAGGTCACGCCGCTTGGGCAGTGCTGGAAGACGCCGGATTTGAGCATGAGGGCGAGTTGATCCTGCGCCGCACCAACTATCCAGACGGTCGCAAGCAGGCCTATATCAACGACCGCCGCACCTCCGGCGAACTGCTGCGCGCCTTGTCTGAAACGCTGGTTGAATTGCACGGCCAGCACGATGACCGCGGTATCCTCAATCCCAAAGCCCACCGCGACATGCTCGACAGTTTCGCCGGGCTGGATTTGTCAAACCTCGCCAGCCGCTGGCAGGCACTGACCGCCGCGAAGCGGGAATTGAAGCGCGCCCAGAAAGCCTTGGACGAAATCCGCGCCGAGGAAGAATTCCTGCGCCATGCCGTAGCAGAGTTGGACGCCTTAGACCCACAGCCCGGCCAAGAGGCAGACCTTGACGTCAAACGCCGCCAGATGCAGGCAGGCGAGCGCATTCGCGACGATATTGCTCGGGCCTTGCAGGCCCTTGGCTTGAACGGCGCCGAAGGCTTGGTAAATGATGCGTCCCGTTGGCTCGAAGGGGTTGCGGATCAGGCCGAGGGGCAGTTGGACGAGGCCGTTTCAGCGCTAGAGCGCTCGGTGAACGAGCTGAGCGTTGCCCAGCAAGGGGTCGAGACGATGCTAGAACGCCTGCAATTCGACCCGATGGAACTGGAGCAGGTCGAAGAACAGCTCTTTGCGCTACGCGGTTTGGCGCGAAAGCATGAAGTATTGGCTGATGATCTGGCAAGTTTCGCCGAAGGGCTGCGCTTTCGTCTCGCTGCGCTGGATGGCGGCGAGGTGGAATTAGCCGACCTGCGCAAGGCGCTCGCCGACGCGACTGCGTCCTACCAAGAAGAGGCCGACCGCGTGACAAAGGCCCGCCAAGCAGCGGCGACTAAGCTCGACAAAGCCATGAGCGCCGAGCTCGCCCCACTGAAAATGGAACGTGCGGTGTTCAAAACCGACGTTACCCCCGAACCGGCCGGCCCCGAAGGGCAGGACGATGTGTCTTTCACCGTCGCCACCAACCCCGGTGCGCCCTCAGGGCCCTTGAACAAAATCGCATCCGGCGGGGAGCTTTCGCGCTTTCTGCTGGCACTCAAGGTGTGTCTGTCCGGCACGGCTGAGGGTGTGACGATGATCTTTGACGAAATCGACAGGGGTGTCGGCGGGGCTACCGCCGATGCTGTTGGGCGCAGGCTCAAATCCCTTGCTGATGGTGCGCAGGTGTTGGTCGTAACCCATTCGCCGCAAGTCGCTGCTTTGGGAGGCCATCACTGGCGGGTGGAGAAGCAGGTGCGCGATGAGCAGACGTTCTCGACCGTGATCCCGCTGGATGAAGCTGCGCGTATCGATGAGATCGCGCGAATGGTGTCGGGTGACACCGTTACGGACGCAGCCAAGGACGCCGCGCGGTCATTGCTGAAAGTCTAGCGCTCTAGACCCCCTTTGGCCTTTGACCTAAGACTTTACTAAGAAGGGCGAGGCGCCGGGGAAATATGGCCGAGCAACCACCAGAAGACGACACAGACCGCGGATTTCTCCGCGAGCAACTCGACGACGGGCTCAGCGCCTTGGCAAACGGGTTGCGGATCATGCGTAGGCGTGGGCCGTCGCAGCTTCAATTCTGGTTCATCGCATTGCTCATCGGGATTGCTGCCGGTTTGGCCGCGTTGTTGTTCCGTAAGGGCATCGCCGCCATTCAAGGCGTGGCCTACGATGCCAAAGATGTCCGCGCGTTGCAGGAATTTGTCACCGACCTCGACTGGTATTGGATCGTGCTGATCCCGATTGCAGGCGGTTTGCTGACGGGCTGGATCCTGCACATGTTCACCGATGACGGGCGCGTGCGCTCGGTCGCCGATGTGATCGAAGGGTCCGCGTTAAGCGGGGGCAGGGTGGAAAAACGCGCAGGGCTAGCTTCGGCTGCGGCGTCGATCATCACGCTGGGAACAGGCGGATCGTCAGGTCGAGAGGGGCCGGTGGTCCACCTTGCAGCAGTTATATCCAGCTGGGTGTGCGGGGTGATCAAAGCGGACAGCATCACGGGCCGAGATCTGCTTGGATGTGCGGTCGCCGCCGCAGTTTCGGCATCGTTCAATGCACCCATCGCCGGTGCGCTATTCGCGTTGGAAGTTGTTCTACGCCACTTCGCTGTCCACGCCTTTGCGCCGATCGTGATCGCCTCCGTTGCTGGCACCGTGATCAACCGCTTGGCGTTCGGGGACGTGACCGAGTTCGTTCTGCCAGCCAACAACACGCTCGATTTCTATGTCGAACTTCCGGCCTTCCTGCTGTTGGGGCTCGTCAGCGGGCTTATCGCAGTGGCCTTGATGCGCGCGATCTTCTGGGCGGATGACGTCGGCAATCATATCCAAAAGCGCACTGGTATGCCGCGCTGGTTGCGCCCAGCCTGCGCAGGGGCGTTGTTGGGGGGCATAGCTGTGTGGTTCCCGCACATCATCGGGGTCGGATATGGCACGACCTCTGCCGCACTCACCGGGGAATTGCTGCTGCACGAGGCAATTATCTTCGCGATCCTCAAGGTGGCAGCTGTGGCCATAACCATGGCGGGCCGGATGGGCGGCGGGGTGTTTTCACCGTCGTTGATGGTGGGCGCGCTGACAGGCTTGGCCTTCGGCGGCATTGCCACCAGCGTGTTCCCCAATGTCTCCGGTTCCGAGACGCTTTACGCGCTGGCGGGAATGGGAGCGGTCGCTGCTGCTGTGCTGGGTGCCCCGATTTCCACAACGCTTATTGTGTTCGAGCTGACAGGTGACTGGCAAACCGGCCTTGCCGTGATGGTTGCCGTGTCGCTCTCCACAGCGCTCGCCAGCCGCTTGGTGGATCGGTCGTTCTTCCTGACGCAGCTGGAACGGCGCGGCGTGCATCTGGCGGCGGGGCCACAGGCGTATCTGCTGTCGATGTTTCGCGTGCGCAACGTCATGCGCGACGGGGATCACCCGTGGGCCGCGACAGAGGAAGATATCTGGAAGCTAATCGAAAAGGGCATCCACATTGCCCCGAATGCCACGCTGGAAGATGCGATGCCCATCTTCGAGATCAACAATGACGTGTTTATCCCTGTGGTCACTATGGGCGCTGAAGGCGAGCCTCCTGATATTCTGGGCGCGCTCTTTCAGGTGGATGCGTTAAAGGAATATAACCGCGCTCTGGCCGCAACCGCGGCAGAGGAGCATTCCTGACCCAAGTCAGACTTCTTCGACGGTCACTTTGTCTGCGTAGAAGGCCAAATGGCCCGCGATGCGCTCCAGCCCTTCATTCGGCGTCTCGTAAGACCATGCCGCGTCCTTGATCGGGCCACTTTTGGCTTCAAGCGTGTAGTAAGACGCGTCGCCCTTATGCGGGCAGTGGCTGGTGGTGTCATTCTTATCAAAGAACGCCATCGCCAGATCTTCGCGTGGCACATACAGAACCGGAGCCAAGTTGCCTTCGCTCAACTCGATGACGTTGCTGCTTTCCCCCAGAACGGCGCCCGCTGCGCGGATCGAATAGCTGCCGGGTGCATTGCGCAGTTTGATAGTGTCGGCCATGGTAACACGCCCCTTTGGTTGCGATCAGTTCTATGCTGAGCGCGGAACATTACATTTTCATGTCGCTTTGGGAAGCGATGACTTAAAGCGGCAGTGTCGCAGCCATTAGCCAGTCCTTGGCACTGCCTTGAACGTCTAGAATTTGGGCGATTTTCGCGTGATAGGCGTCGATCCAATTGCGTTCCACTGGTGAGATCATGTCGACGGCAATCAGGCGACGGTCCAGTGGGACCCATGTAAGGGTCTCGAAGCTCAGCTGATCCCGTTTATCCCCCAGTTCGGGCGCGTCCTGCACCACGATCAGGTTTTCGATGCGGATACCAAACGCCCCTTCGCGGTAATATCCCGGCTCGTTCGACAAAATCATTCCCGGTTTCAGCGGCACTTCAGAGATACGGCTGATGCGGGCAGGCCCTTCATGCACACACAAATATGCGCCGACGCCATGACCCGTGCCGTGATCGTAGTCCAGCCCGTGACGCCACAATGGCGCGCGCGCCAAAGCGTCAATGTCTCGCCCCGCAACCCCGCGCGGAAACCGTGCCATGGACAGTGCAATCATCCCTTGCAAAACAAGGGTGTAGCATTCCTGCTGTTCGCGTGTGGGTGTTCCCATCACGACCGTGCGGGTGATGTCTGTGGTGCCGTCCACATATTGCCCACCGCTATCCACCAGAAGCAGTTCGCCATCCTGCACCGCGCGATTGGTGGTCTTAGTGCAGCGATAATGCACGATCGCGCCGTTCGGTCCGGCCCCGGCAATCGTCTCGAAGCTGATGTCGCGCAACGCGTTGGTCTGGGCGCGAAACCCCTCAAGCGCAGTCACCACGGCGATTTCCGTCAAACCGGGGGCTTGCGTATCCAGCCACGCAAGGAAGTTCACCATCGCATGGGCATCGCGGATATGCGCGGTGCGTGTGCCGTCAATCTCGACCGCGTTCTTGCAGGCCTTGGGCAGCACGCAAGGATCATCGTCAAAGGCAACCTCTGCGGTGACGGTTTGCGAGACGATCACAGGGGCCGACGACTTGTCGACGCGGATCGTCCCTTCCAGCGCTGCAAGTGCGTCAAGGAAGGTATCAGGCGCATGGATACGGATTTCGTCGCCAAGATGGTCGCCAATCTCGGTCAGTTTCTCTGCGGCCACGAACAGATCAACGCTTGCATCGGCATGAAGCACAGCAAAGCAATGCGGGACCGGATTGCGCGGAATATCACTGCCACGAATATTCAGCAGCCAAGCAATGCTGTCCGGCAAGGTCAGCACTGCCGCGTCATGGCCCGCGTCACGCAACATGTCCGCCAGTCGCGCGCGCTTGTCGCCGTGGCTTTCGCCAGCAAGTTCCATCGGGTGCACCATGATCTTGCCCATGGGCGGGGCGGGGCGGTCTGTCCAGATACGGTTCACCAGATTGTCGGTGGCCATCAAATTGACGCCGGCCTTCTCAAGCGCCTCGACCTCGGAGCTGGTATGCAACCAAGGGTCATAGGCCATTTTGTGGGTCTCTGGCAGATGCTCCTTTAACCACGGGCCGGGCTTGGTGTCGGGCCACGGCACAGGGGTGAAATGCGCCGTATCCACTTGCGCCTTCACCTGCACGCGGTAGCGCCCATCAATGAACACGCCCGCGATATCCTTTAGGGCTGCGCAAAATCCAGCCGAGCCGGTGAAGCCAGTCAGCCACGCCAAACGGTCATCGGCAGGGGCCACGTATTCCCCCTGATGCGCATCCGCGCGTGGAATTAGGAAGCCGTCATAGCCTTCAGCTGCAAGCACATCGCGCAGGGCTTGAAGTCGGGGAGGGCCTTGGTCGGGCGACGTTGCGTCGTTGAAGCTTTGGAACATGGCCGCAATCTGCGATCAATCGACGGGCGCTGCAAGCCCTTGCGGCTATCCCGTGCTGCCGGTCCAATCCTGATGGCCCCGAGCGTTCAGGATCGACCGCATCTTGAACCCCTCCGGCGTCATTTCCAGCAACGCAGACGAGGTATAGGGTGCAGTGGCGCGTTTTCCGTTGCTCAGCAAATTGGTCTCATAAGTGCCGAGAAACCTGCCGTCTTCACCTGATTCCAGCGCAAGCGGTTTGCGGTAAATCATATCGATCCGCAGAATTCGGCAGGCACTCAGGTAATGTTCGAAATTGGCACGAAGCTCGTCTTCCGTCTCGAACTCGCGTGGGCCGTGATCGGTGATCATCGAAAACGGCAAGATGATCCGGTCGCGCCAACCCGCGAACTCACATGCCGGAAAGCAATCTGAAATCGCGTCGAGAAATATCTGAAACTCGGCCTCTAAATCCATAAGCACGGACTCGCTAAAAAATATGAACGAACAGCCACTTAGCTGGCTCGCTTCATGCCCATAACCCGCGCACGAGCGCGCGGGTCACTGTCAAACAGAGCGGCAAGCTGCTCCGTCATCGCACCGGCCAGTTGTTCGACATCGGTAATAGTCACGGCGCGCTCGTAGTAGCGGGTCACGTCATGGCCGATGCCAACGGCGATCAGTTCCACCGCGCGACGTTTCTCCACCATCGCGATCACATCACGCAGGTGTTTTTCCAGATAATTCGCGGGGTTAACGGACAAAGTTGAATCGTCCACCGGTGCCCCGTCCGAGATCACCATCAGGATTTTACGCGCCTCTGGGCGGCCGATCATACGCTTATGCGCCCATTCCAGCGCCTCGCCGTCGATGTTCTCTTTCAGCAGGCCTTCTTTCATCATCAGGCCCAGATTGTCCCGCGACCGCCTCCAAGGCGCGTCGGCAGACTTATAGATAATGTGGCGCAGGTCGTTCAGGCGGCCCGGTTGTTGCGGGCGACCATCGGCCAGCCAACCTTCGCGGCTCAACCCGCCTTTCCAAGCGCGGGTGGTGAAGCCGAGGATTTCGGTTTTCACTTGGCACCGCTCTAGGGTGCGGGCCAGCACATCCGCGCAAATTGCAGCGATAGAGATCGGACGGCCCCGCATGGAGCCGGAATTGTCGATCAACAGCGTCACGCAGGTGTCTCGGAACTCCATGTCCTTTTCCTGCTTGAAGCTGAGCGGTGTTGTCGGGTTGGCGACGACGCGGGCCAGCCGACCAGCGTCCAGCGTGCCTTCCTCAAGATCAAACTCCCATGACCGGTTCTGCTGCGCCTGCAAGCGGCGTTGCAGCTTGTTGGCCAGTCGCGACACGGCACCCTTCAGTGGCTCCAGTTGTTGGTCGAGATAGGCCCGCAGGCGTTCCAGCTCGGCAGGTTCGGCCAGTTCTTCGGCGCGGATCACTTCGTCATGCTCAACCGAATAGACCTCGTAATTCGGGTCCGCTTCGGAATGCGGGGCAGGGGGCGGCGGGTCCATCGGGGCCTCGCCCTCGGGCAATTCAGCCTCGTCGCCCATTTCGGCGTCGGCCATGTCGTCGAGTTGAACAGTTGCTTGCGACGCGTCGTCTTGCTGCTCTTGCGATTGCTCGGCAGAGGCGTCCTGATCCTCGGAGTTGTCTTCCTTGTCAGGGTTCGCGTTGTCGTCTTGATCTTGTTCCTGCTGGTCCTCGGAGGCCTCGTCTTCCTGATCCTCGTTGATGTCGTCAGGATCGTCGCCCAGCTGATCGCCATACCCCAGATCATCGATAATCTGGCGTGCAAATTTAGCAAATCTGGTCTGATCGGACAGCACGTCCTGAAGGTTCTCCAGCGTGCCACCAGCGGCCCCTTCGATGAAGTCCTTCCACAGGTTCATCACATTCGCAGCGCCCGTTGGCAAATCACGCCCCGTGGCAAGATGCCGGATCAGGTAGCCCGCAGCGACCGAAAGCGGTGCTTGTCCGGCTTCGGTGATCTGGGCGTACCCTTTCCGTTCGGCTTCGCTGTCAATCTTGGCGTCAATGTTGCCTGCGGTGCCGGGCATGACCCGTGCCCCCATGGCTTCGCAGCGCGCGGTTTCCATCGCGTCATAGAGCTCCCGCGCCATGTTGCCCTGCGGCAAATAACGGTTGGCGGTGGTGTCATTGTGGAACCGGCGACGCAGTGCGAACGCATCGGCTGTGCCACGCGCCAACAGAACCTCGGAGCGCGTCATCCGCCGCGTCACCTGCGGCAGGCGCACCTGATCGTTGGTCATCCCAGGAGGGTCGACCGAGAAGGCGACGCCCAGATCTGGGTCGTTGGCAAGCGTCTTGGTCGCCTCCGCCAGCGCCTTCTTGAATGGATCGGCGGGGTTGTCGTTTTTAGCCAAGGCTCACACTCGCAGCGCTTTCTGGCAACTCTTCGTCAAAGCAGCGCTGGTAGAACTCGGCCACGGTTTCGCGCTCCAGCTCGTCACACTTGTTCAGGAAGGACAGGCGGAACGCGTAGCCGACATCGTTGAAAATACGCGCGTTTTGGGCCCAAGCGATGACCGTCCGTGGCGACATCAGTGTTGACAGGTCGCCATTCATGAAGGCTGTCCGCGTCAGGTCGGCGACGGTGACCATTTGACCGACGGTCTTGCGGCCCGCTTCGGTGTTGTACACGGGGTTCTTGGCCAGCACGATCGCGGCTTCTGCGTCATGGGACAGGTAGTTCAGCGTCGCCACCAGTGACCAACGGTCCATCTGGCCTTGGTTGATCTGCTGGGTCCCGTGATACAGGCCGGTCGTGTCGCCCAGGCCAACCGTGTTTGCGGTCGCGAAGATGCGGAAATACTTGTGCGGCTCGATCACCTTGTTCTGGTCCAGCAGCGTGAGTTTGCCGTCCACTTCCAGCACGCGCTGGATTACGAACATCACGTCGGCGCGGCCAGCGTCATATTCATCAAACACGATGGCGGTCGGGTTGCGCAGCGCCCAAGGTAGGATGCCCTCTTGGAATTCGGTGACCTGCATCCCGTCTTTCAGCTTGATGGCGTCTTTACCGATCAGGTCGATCCGAGAGATGTGGCTGTCGAGGTTCACACGCACGCACGGCCAGTTCAGGCGCGACGCGACTTGCTCGATATGGGTGGATTTACCTGTGCCGTGATAGCCTTGGATCATCACCCGACGATTGTGAGTGAAGCCAGCAAGAATCGCGAGGGTCGTGTCGCGGTCAAACTTGTAGGTGCTGTCGATTTCTGGGACGCGGTCCGAACGGTCGGCAAAGCCCTTGACCTTCATGTCGCTGTCGATGCCAAAAACTTCCCGAACCGAGATATCTTCGGTGGGTTTCGCGTTCAAATCCATGCTGCCGTCGGCCATTTTTTCGTTCCCTCAGAATAACCCCATCGGGATGCAACATATCTTGGGGAAGGGCAAGGGGAAGGCCCGCCACAGATCGTCGTTTGCGACGAAATCGTAGGGGCGCAAGTTTTCGTTCCGATAGAGCAGGCGCGAAAGCCCGCGAGGGGCCCTAACCCGAGAAGTTGCGACTGTCTTTAAGCTGGTCCCAAGCCCAGACGACCTGCTGCAACTGCTCTTCATCCGCGCGGTTGCCGCCGTTCATGTCGGGGTGCAGGTCTTTGATCAGGCTCTTGTACTTTTTGCGCAAGTCTTGCTTGCTCATGTGCACTGTGCCCTCAAGAATTTCGAGTGCCTTGCGCTCGGTGGCGGGCAGCTTACGCCCCGCGCCATTTGGATTGCGCCCCGGATTGCGGGTGGCGTTCTCGCCCAGCACGGCCATCGGATCGTCCACGCCAAGGCGGGACCAAGCACGCTGCTCCTCGCCCTTTTTCATCGGTTTGGTTGGACGCTCCCAGACCTTGTCCGAAGACATCTGCCGCTCCATTTCTTCCTGCGTGTGGGTCTCGAAGAAATTCCACTTCAGATTGTATTCGCGGACATGCGCCTGGCAGAACCAGTAATAGTCGTCCAACACGTCGGGCGATTTGGGCGCGCGGTATTTGCCCGCCTCTTGGCAATCCGGCGCTTCGCAGGTCCGTTGCGATGTCTCCACGGCACCCGACATCCCACGACGGCCTTTGGCACGGCGGGCTTTGTCGCTCTTTGCAGAGATATCGAATTCAAACGGATCAAACGGAGGGCGGGCCATGACTTAACCTTTTCGACTCGGAACAATCACTTTAAGGTTTTGAGCACTGAGGTGAAGGGCCGTTTGGAAAAAATATGGGTATAACTCAACAGATTGACGACAAACTGCGCACAGCCTTTGCGCCGACCTTCCTAGAGGTTGTGGATGACAGCGAAAGCCATCGCGGGCATGGCGGCTATCAAGAAGGCGGGGAGAGCCATTTCAACGTGGCGATCCGTGCGGAGGCTTTTGCCGACATGTCGCGGATTCAACGACACCGCGCGGTGCATGCCGCCTTGGGCCCCGACCTTATCGGCCGGATCCACGCGTTGGCGTTGGACATTTCCGCTTAGCTCTATTCGGCTGCGACGCCGCGTTTGTCGTCGTCAGCGGCTTCATCCGGCTCCATGAACCCTTCGGGAGCGGGGCCAGCGGCGGCGTCACGGCTCAGAACGGGCTCGGCGCGCGCGGCTTCTTCAGGCTCCGGCTTGGGGTCAGGTGCCGCTACAACAGGGGCAGCCACAACAGCAGGTGCTGCGACTTCGTCTGCGGCGACGTCTTCGGCCAGGGCGCGGCGGAAGACCAGCAGGGAGTGGTATTTGACCGTCTTGCCAGTCAGCCCCTGACGCTCTTCACAGGGCAGGGTTTCGGCGCGTTGGTATTCCCAGCCTTCGGCTGCCATCTCGTTCATCAAAGAGCTGATGGTGTTGGCAAACTTGGCTTCTGTGCCGCGAACTTTGCGCACGGATTTGCCCTTCCGCGGCGCTGGCACAACTTGGTATTCAAACTTCGACATGGCACGTATCCCCCTGCACCGGAAGATTTGGTGTTACAAAAGCCCCGCATCTGAGTCCAGTGAAAGCAGCGTAACCTCAACTCAATTGGTGCGCTGATGCCACGGCACCGCAGTGGCTATACATCCCGATCAGCCCTAGCAAAATTCAAGTGATTTGATTGATCGCCAAAGCATGAGACAGGCTCACCAGAACAAGGCTCACGCCGTTGATGATGCTGATGCAATAGGCGCAGCTGTTACCATCAAGCCAGCCCATCTGATTTCCCGTAAAGCCGACCAGACAGGTGACAAATCCACATCGTCCGACGGCTTGGCAAATTGTGCTGGGGTCCATTCGGGACTCCGAAACTCGAAAAGCTGTGAAGGCGACGTTGGGGCACTGCGTCCCGGCCGCGCCTCAATGCGAAAGCAACAGGTGTCTGAAAACCGTGCGCCGCCGTGCAGCGGTCGCAGCGTTTCGAAGATGCTAACGCTTGCCCGCTATATCTTGCCGCCGGTACCGCGTGAAGGGCTGACACCCTTTGCACACAAGACACAATGAAACATGCGGCAGTTCGTTCGGGCTGCTGGCGTTTCGCGAAACAATGGCCGCTGGAGGGGAAACCTTCTGGGGGAACCGCATGGATCAGGTCGTCTGCCTCAGGTGGCGCCACCATTTCGCCAAAATAACGCGAGACGCTTTCCCCCGCCATGGCATGCCAGCCGTTGGCGGGCGAAGGTGCGTCGACAGGCGCCCCACGTGCTACGGTTTAAGATCGCTATACCGACCAAGTGCTTTCAACAGTTGATTGGCTAGGCGACTTGCTCCGCGTCCAACACCTCGGCAAAATTCTTGAAGAACTTCGCGGCGATTTTTTTGGCTGTGCTCTGGATCAGGCGGCTGCCCAATTGCGCAAGCTTGCCGCCGATTTGTGCTTTGGCATCATATGTCAGGATCGTGTTGTCGCCATCTGCCACCAGCGTGACATCCGCGCCGCCTTTGGCATGGCCAGCCGCGCCGCCATTGCCTTGACCCGTCAGTGAAAACGCATCAGGCGCACCGCTTTTGTCGAGTTGAACATCACCGCTGAACCGCGCCTTGACTGGCCCGACCTTCAGCACGATCTTGGCCTCCAGCTCCGTATCGGAATGCTGGACCAGTTCTTCACATCCCGGAATGCACTGTCGCAAAATTTCTGGGTCGTTCAGCGCCGCATAAACCCGCTCCTTAGGGGCGTTGATTATGATTTCGTCTTTGAGTTCCATGGTCTTACCTTTTCAACAGCAGGGAAATTTAATGGACGCAAGCGTGTCGGCCTGCTCTGGGGTGAGCGCAGATTTGCGGCGCATTGCGCGCAGCAGCCTTTTCAACGCTCTCATCGCGTTGCAGCCTTTGCCAAAATCGCGCGCTTTGCTTGTGTTAGTTCCGCAAGGATCGACAGAGCGATTTCAGCCGGTGTAACCGCCCCGATATTGAGGCCGGCAGGCGCGTGCACAGCCGCAATTTGCGCGGCATTTATGCCTGCGGACGCCAATTTGTCCGACAAGGTCGCGAACTTTTTGGTGCTGCCAACAAACGCAACGTAATCCGCTGTATCAGCCAACCCGGTTTGAAGTGCCGCAAGGTCGCCTTGTCCTTGGGTCGCGATCACCAAATATCGGGCGCGGCCGGGCAGGCGGGACGGCAAAGGCGCGTCAGACGCCGCCGCAGCAACCGCCCAGCCGAATTGGGGGGCCAGCTCTAGCAGCTTTGCAGCCACAGGGGATTGTCCGAAGATCAGCAGGTCAGGTTCGGGCAGATGCGGCTCGATGAAAATGTCGATAGTGCCTTTTGACGGGCAACCATTGCGTGCAAACCGGACGCCATCCACATCATCGCCAGCCTTCACGCCTTTCACTTCAAGGTCTTCCTCCGGCGCAACAGAGATGAACTGCGGCTGACCGGTTGCATAGGCCCGCAACGTCGCCTCCTTGATCGCACCCTTCACGCATCCGCCGCCGAGCCAGCCCTCTAGGATTGTCCCGTCTTCGCGCAGCAAGGCTTTTGCGCCCGGCTTGGCCGCCGTCGTGCCTGCGGTGCGGACGATCGTAGCAACGGCGAAGTAATCCTCCCCCTCTTGCAACCCGTGTTCCATGATTTGTTTGGGTGTCATAGCTTGGCCAGCTCCTGCTCAAGCGCCGCAAGGTCGTCCAGCGTGTTGGCCGCGCGAAACAAATCAAGATGCGGCAAGGCCTCCGCCATGGCGCGTGCGGTCGGCGCGTAGCCGTCCCAGCCTTTAAGCGGGTTAAGCCAGATGATCTTGCAGCCCCGTTTTTTCAGGCGGATCAACGCATCCGAAATCCCGTCAGGTGTGTCAGTGTCGTAGCCATCCGAGAGGATTATTACGACGGTGCGGTTGTCGACAAACCGGCGGCCATAGGTGCCGGCGAAATTGTTCAGGCTCTCCCCGATCTTCGAGCCACCGGCGAACCCGTCCGCCAACAAGGACAACCGCGCCAATGCGCGCAACGCATCCTTGTCGCGCAAAGCCTCGGTGATCCGCACCAAACGCGTATGGAAGAGGTAGGCATCGGCTTTGGAATCCGCCCGCATCAGCCCCGCCAAGAAGGCCAGAAAAATGCGCGAATAGACGGTCATCGACCCAGATACATCGCAGATGGCGGTCAGCCGCAACATGCGGTCAGGTCGGTGGCGCTTTGGCAGAGCAAAAGGCTCGCCGCCGGTCGCCAAGCTTTGCCGCATGACTTTGCGAAAATGGATTTGGTCTCCTTTGCGGGCGGCTTTGCGGCGGCGCGATCTACGATCCCGCAGGGCCGCGCCAAGCCGCAGGGCAATTTTCTCCGCCGCCTCGATATCTTCAGGCCGCACGATGTCGCGCAGGTCCTTTTTGAACAGATTGGCCACGTCGGTGGCGACCAGTTTGCCCTCACCATCGCTTTGCGCTTCGCCCTCTGCGCCGTCCGGGGCGCTTATATCGCCTGCGCCGTCGCTGGCTTCGCCATCCGCACGTGCCTCGCGGGAGGAATGGACGTTTTCATTTTTGTTTGGCTTGATCGTCGGCGTCACGCGGGTTTTAACCCGCCCGCCATTCATCCAGAAACTGTCGAATAACCCGTCAAATTGCGCCGCCTCTTCGGCGCAGCCGGTGAAGACGGATTTAAGGGCGCGGCGCGCGTCATGCGGGTTTGCAGCGTTGATATGTATGAGGGCTTCCAAGGCGATGCCTGTCTCCCCCACGCCAAGGCGCAGGCCATTGTTGCGCAGATGAGCCACGAACCCCGCCATGCGGGCGGCGGGCCCCGGGTCACGTGCCGCGAATTTGGTCACGAGGCTCATGCGGCTTTTCCTGCCAGACGCTGAGCGATTTCCGTCGGGATCGCATCGCGGTCCATCTGCGTTTTCAGCAGGGTTGTCAGGGTGGCCTGTAGCGTCGCAGGATCGTCAGTCAGGTCCGCCACACCAAGCCCCATCAAGGCGGCGGCAAAGTCTAGCATTTCGGCAATGCCCGGTTTCTTCTCCAGCTCCTGTTTGCGAAGCGCCTGCACGAACCCGACGATCTGCGCGCAAAGCCGGTCGCTGATGTCAGGGTAGCGCGTGACCAGAATGGACAGCTCGGTCTCGTGATCGGGGTAGGGGACATGAGCGTAAAGACAGCGCCGCCGCAGCGCATCGCTGAGGTCGCGGGTGCCGTTGGCGGTCAGGATCACAATCGGGCGGGTGACCGCGGTGATCGTGCCCATTTCCGGAATAGTGATTTGAAACTCCGACAGGATTTCAAGCAAATAGGCCTCGAACTCTTCATCCGCCCGATCAATCTCGTCAATCAGCAAAACAGGCGCTTTGTCTTGCCGGATTGCCTTGAGCAATGGCCGCTCCAACAGGAACTCGTCCGAGAAAATGCGGGCCTCGACGCTCGCGCCGGTCTCGCCATCCTCGGAGGCCGCGCGGATCGCTAGCAGCTGGCGTTGGTAATTCCACTCGTAGATTGCCTGGGCGGCATCCAGACCCTCGTAGCATTGCAGACGGATCAATTGGGTGTCCTCGACAGCTGCCAGCACCCGCGCCACTTCGGTCTTGCCGACACCAGCCGCACCCTCAAGCAACAGCGGCCGCCCGAGTGACAGCGACAAGTGCAGCGCCATCGCCAGATCGCCCGAGGCAATATACCCCTGATCGGCCATCGCCTTTTGCAACGTGGTCCAAGTCATAGAAGTCCTCCCCAAAGGGCGGGCCGCGTGATGCGGCCCGCGCCTGAGCTTTTAGTCGTGCATGCCAAGCGTGTTGGCGGTTTGCCAAATCCGCCAGTGGTCATGCGGCATGTTGGTGTGACGGTTGCCAAACGGGCGGAACGCGTCCTGCACGGCGTTCGAGAAGCACGGCACGCCGCCCACATGCGGGCTTTCGCCGACGCCCTTGGCCCCAATCGGGTGATGCGGGCTGGGGGTGACTGTGAAGTCCGTCTCGTAGTTTGGCACTTCCCAGGCCGTTGGCAGGAAGAAGTCCATCAACGTCCCCGTCTTGACGTTGCCCATGTCGTCATAGGCAATCTCCTGCCCCAAGGCGACGGCAAGGGCTTCTGTCAGACCACCGTGGATTTGGCCCTCGATCACCATCGGGTTGATCCGCGTTCCGCAATCATCCAGCGCGTAGAAGCGGCGGATTTCCGGCACGCCCGTATCGACGTCGATATCCATGACGCAAACATAGGCACCAAACGGATAGGTCATGTTGGGCGGATCGTAGTAGCTGACCGCTTCCAGACCCGGCTCAAGACCCGGGATGACTTGGTTGTAGGCGGCGTAAGCGATCTCCTTCATCGTTTTGAACCGCTCCGGCGCGCCTTTGACTGCGAACCGGTCCACGTCGAATTCTACGTCGTCGTCATGAACCTCAAGGAGATATGCGGCGATCATCTGCGCCTTGGCGCGGATTTTGCGGCCGGCCATCGCCGTGGCGGCCCCCGCAACAGGCGTGGAGCGGGACCCGTAAGTGCCAAGACCATAGGGCGCCGTATCTGTATCGCCTTCCTCAATCGTGATGCTGTCAGCGGACAGACCGATCTCGGTCGCAAGTATCTGCGCGAAGGTCGTGGCATGGCCCTGACCCTGAGAGATGGTGCCCAGACGCGCCACAGCCGATCCGGTGGGGTGAATGCGGATTTCGCAGCTGTCGAACATCCCCATTCCGAGGATGTCGCAGTTCTTGACCGGTCCGGCCCCGACGATCTCGGTAAAGAACGACAGCCCGATGCCCATCACCTTGCGGGTTTTCCCTGCTTTGAAATCCTCAACCCGTTGGGCTTGCTCCGCGCGTAGGCCCTTGTAGTCGACCGCTTTCAAGGCTTTGTCCCATGCGGTTTGGTAGTCGCCGGAATCGTATTCCCAGCCCAAAGCCGCCGTGTAGGGGAACTGTTCTTTCTTGATGAAGTTGATCGAGCGCAGCTCCGCCGGATCCATGTTCAACTCGATGGCAAGGACTTCGATCATCCGCTCGATGAAATACACCGCTTCGGTCACACGGAAAGAACAGCGATAGGACACACCGCCCGGAGCCTTGTTGGTATAGACGCCGTCCACGCCCAGATAGGCGACAGGGATGTCATAGGAGCCCGTGCAGATGTTCATGAAACCCGCCGGGAATTTGGTCGGGTCGGCACATGCATCAAACGCACCGTGGTCCGCCGTCACATGGCAATGCAGACCGGTGATCTTGCCCTCTTTGGTGGCGCTGATCTTGCCCTTCATCCAGTAGTCGCGTGCGAAGGCGGTGGACATCAGGTTTTCCATCCGGTCCTCGACCCATTTCACCGGGACCCCCGTCACGATGGACGCAACGATCGCGCAGACATAGCCGGGGTAGACGCCCACCTTGTTGCCGAAACCGCCGCCAATATCTGGCGAGATCACGCGGATGTTGTGCTCTTCGATACCAGACAGCAGGGAAGCCACGGTGCGCACCACATGTGGCGCTTGGAAGGTGCCGTAAACCGTCAGCTTGCCGTTCACCTTGTCCATTGAGGCGACCGCTCCGCAGGTCTCCAACGGGCACGGGTGCGTGCGGTGGTAATACATCTCGGCCTCGGCCACGACTTCGGCGTTGTCGATCACCTGTTCGGTGGCCTCCTGATCGCCCGCTTCCCACGTGAAGATATGGTTGTGATGTTTGCGGGGGCCATGCGCACCGGGTGCAGTCGGGTCAAGATCTTCGCGCAGGACGACATCCGATTGAAGGGACTCAAACGGGTCGACGATCACCTCAAGCTCTTCGTAATCCACTTCGACCAGTTCCACCGCGTCAGCGGCAACGTATCGGTCAGAGGCCACTACGAACGCCACCTCTTGGCCTTGGAACAGCACCTTGCCGTCTGCCAGTACCATCTGTTTGTCACCAGCCAGCGTTGGCATCCAATGCAGGCCCAGCGGTTCAAGGTCCTTGGCGGTCAGCACCGCAACCACACCAGGCAGCGCCATTGCCGCGTCGATGTTGATCGACTTGACCCGCGCGTGCGCATAGGGGGAGCGCACGAAGTCGCCATGCAACATGCCGGGCAGCTTCACGTCGTCAACGTAATTGCCCTTGCCTTGGGTGAAGCGCGCGTCTTCCACCCGCTTGCGCGAGCAGCCCATGCCCTTGAGACCAGCGACCCGATCTTCGCGTGTGATTTCGTCCTTCATAGTGCCGCCTCCTTGGCTGCGTTCATCTCAGACGCTGCTGACAGAATAGATTTCACGATGTTCTGGTAACCGGTGCAGCGGCAGATATTGCCCGCGATGCCAAAGCGGACCTCTTCCTCGGTCGGGTTCGGGTTCTCTTCCAGCAGCTTGGCCGCGCGGGTGATCATACCCGGTGTGCAGAACCCGCATTGAAGGCCGTGATGCTCTTTGAAGTTCTCTTGCAGCACATGCAGCGCATCGGGCGAGCCGAGGCCTTCGATCGTGGTGACTTCGGCTCCGTTGGCTTGCGCCACGAATACAGTGCAGGATTTCACCGACTTGCCGTTCATCGTGACGGTGCAGGCACCGCAATGCGATGTCTCACAGCCCACATGCGGGCCGGTGATGTTGAGCTTTTCGCGCAGCGCGTAGATCAGCAGCTCGCGCGGTTCTGCGAGGAATTCGTGATCCTCGCCATTCACGTTCAATTTGACGTGCATCTTGTTTGACATGGTGTGTTCCTCCCTATGCCCGAGACCAAGCGCGGGTGATGGCGCGGCCAAGGACGATGCCAGCGGCGTGGCGTTTGAATGCGACGGGGCCGCGGTTGTCCTCTGTCGGGTCGATGTCGCCTAGCATGGCAGTCACCGCTTCCTTGATCGCGGCCTCGCCGCAATCGGTTCCAACGAGTGCGTCCGCCGCAGCTTCGGACCAGATCGGTGTGTCGCTGAGGTTCGTCATGGCGATGGACGCCGTGGCGACTTTCCCGCCCTCCTTGCTGATCTGAACGGCAGCCGCAGCCGTCGCATAGTCGCCGATCTTCCGCTTTTGCTTTTCATAGGCATAGCCGCCCACGGGTGCAGCGAAGGTCACAGCTGTCAGGACCTCTTCATCCTCGCGGTCGGTCATGTAGGCCGCCTCGTAGAAGTCGCGTGCTTCGACGGTGCGATCCCCGTCAGGGCCGGTCAGATGGAACTGTGCATTCAGGCATTGCATCAGGCCGGGCATGTCGTTGCCCGGGTCGCCATTCGCCACATTGCCGCCCACTGTGCCCATGTAGCGGACCTGTGGGTCCGCAATCTGAAGCGCGGCCTCTTTCATGATTGGTGCGGCGGCGGTGAGCGACGCAGAGGTGATGATCTCGTGCTGAGTGGTCATCGCACCGATGCGGACCGTGCCATCGGCAATCGTAATGCCCCCCAGCCCCTCGATGCCCTGAAGGTCGATCAGATGCGGCACTTCTGCCATGCGCAGTTTCATCATCGGGATGAGGCTGTGTCCGCCCGCCATCACGCGTGCATCATCGCCATGTTCTTGAAGAAGGGCGATCACGCCCTTTAGGTCTGTCGGCCTGTAATACTCGAATGCCGCTGGTATCATTGCTTCGCCTCCCGTTCCGCAATTTCGTGTCAGAAGGGCAGGCTGGACTCAGTCGTATGCGGGCGCTTGCGCTATCGACCGAAATACAAGGTGTTTTGCACGAACTGCGCCTTTGGCCGCTCGAGTTGCGAATGGCTATAGGCCGAGTGCGTCGCGAACGGCTTTCAGATTCGACCGGCTCACCGGAACTGACGGCAAATCGGCAGAGGCAAAACGGCAGACGCCGTTGTCCTTCAGACGCTCGAACTGTTTCACATGCGTCGGGTTCACCAAATAGCTGCGGTGGGTTCTGATAAACCCGAGCGGGGTCAGACGTGTGACCGCTTCGGTGATGGGCCAGACGCAAAACAGTTGGGCGTCGTTAGTATAGACATTGGTGTAATGTCCTTCGGCCCGCACAAAGGCAACCTGAGCAGGGTCGATCAGAAGTGTGACGCCGTTGCGCTCGCATGGGATGCGCAGGGCGATGGGGGCGGCTTCGGGCGCGGCTGGCTTTGGCGTGACAGGTTCGGGGACCGTCGACGAGACCTGTTGCGGCGGGGTCGCGACAAGGAATGTCACGCCCATCCACAAGAATCCTCCGAAGATCACGAAGCTTGAAATGATTACTCCGATTGCGAGCACTTCATTGCTCATCACCGGGCCGAACTCATTCAATGTCGGGACCGCCACGAAACGGGTTCCGGCAATGGCGATGAAATGCACCGCACTGACGGCAAAGCCAAAACACAGCGTCCCAAGCAAGATGCTGCGATTTGTCCGCTGGCCATAGGCAATCCAGAACGCCGCGATGCACAACCCGATTGCACAGATGACCGCCAGACCAATCCCCAAAGGCGTATACACGGCGCGGCACAACTGAAGCCCCGCCATGCCGATATAGTGCATCGCAAGAATGCCGCAGCCTACCAAGGCCCCCGCCGCACAAACTGTGAGTGGTGTCCTTTTGCGGAAATGCAAAAGCAGCAAGGCCGTCCCGACAATCAGGATTGCCAGCAAAGCCGATGCGAGCGTGATGGCCGCGTCATAGTAAAACAGGATCGGCATTTGGATCCCAAGCATCGCCACGAAATGCATCGACCAAATGCCGCCGCCCAAGGCGACGGCGGACGCGGCGACAGATCCCTTGCGACGCAATACGCTTTGTTTGGAAAGGTCTTTGGACAGTGTCAAACCGGTAAAGCTCGCTGCCATGGCGATCACCACCGAGGCTACGACAAGCGTCGAGTTATGACTCACGTCCAAGAATTCCATGCCGTTTGATGGCACCTATCCTGAAACAAATCAAACGCGTAAGCACGCCAAACAGTGCAAGCCGCTCGGCTCGTCCCGACCTCCGACATCAATTGACATGCCAACCCGGCCGCCGCTGACATTCGACAGAGGTCGCAAAGAGAAGCGGTTCGGAAGAAGCCGCCGTTCATTGCGCAGAACCCGAAGTGAGCGTCGTGAATCCCTGTCCTCAAAAAACACTGTCAAAATTATCGGCTGTGCCCTACCAATTTCAACTTATGAAGCACCGCCCATCAGCAGTTGCAAACACATGACCGACGCCACGGGCAAAGCCACGAGGCGCAGCGGTGGTCGCGCGCAACGCCTTATTCAACGTGCAGCCAAACCGATTGTCGATCCGTGCCCGCCAGGTCAGATCGGCGGCTCATATAAGCCGCTGACCGAAGTTGATCTGGCTCGTATATTCAAGACCGCCTTAAAGCTGCTGTCCGACCTTGGAATGGGAGAAGTTCCGGACAGGCTTCGGCGTGACCTTCTTGCGGCTGGCGCGCAGGACAATGGCAAAGGTCGCGTGACCTTTCCGGCACCTCTGGTTGAGGATGCAATCGCGCGAGCGGCCAAGACATTCGCCTTGCATGGTCGCGATGACAACCGCTCGATCGAGGTGGGTGGCAACAAGGTCTATTTCGGGACCGGCGGTGCCGCCGTTCAAACGCTGGATTTGGAGGACGGTATCTACCGTCCGTCAACGCTTGCCGACCTTCACAATTTCACGCGACTGCAAGACACGTTGGCGAATGTAAGTTGGTATACACGCTGTTGCGTTGCGACCGATGTGCCCGACAATTTCGATCTGGACGTGAACACCGCCTACGCCTTGTTGCGCAATACGACGAAACCCACGGCGACGTCGTTTACCTTGGCTGAACACATAGATCCGATCGTCAAAATGCTCGACATCGCGGCGGGTGGCGAAGGCGAATTCTCAAAACGCCCCTTCATGAAAGCGCATATCAGCCCCGTGATTTCGCCAATGCGGTACGGGGAAGACGCGGTGGATGTCGTCTATGAGTGCATCAAGCACAACATTCCGATGTCATGCATCACGGCCGCCCAAGCCGGTGCGACTGCGCCTGCAACGATGGCTGGCTTTCTGGCGCAATCCTTAGCTGAAACGCTGGCAAGTCTCGTTATGGTTCACGCGATCAAACCCGGATTTCCGATGGTCTTCTCCAACTGGCCATTGGTTGTTGACCTGCGCACTGGCGCCTTCTCGGGTGGGAGCGGGGAAAGCGCTGTTCTAAATGCGGCCTCGGCGCAACTGTCGAACTGGTTGGGACTGCCATCCGGCGTGGCGTGTTCGATGACGGACGCCAAAGCAATCGACGCGCAATACGGCGCTGAAAAGGGGATAAGCTCGCTTGCCGCGGCCCTTGCGGGTGGCAATTTGATTTACGAGAGTTCAGGCATGACCGCGTCCTTGCTGGGGGCCAGTTTTGAAGCCTTCATTCTAGACGACGAGATGCACTCGCATACCTATCGTGCGCTGCGTGGGATCGAAGTATCCGAAGAAAACCTTGGATTTGATGCGATCAACGAGGCGGTTCTTGGCCCGGGTCATTTCCTTGGGGGGGAACACACGATTGCTGCGATGGAACGTGACTATTTTTATCCGTCCGTTGCCAATCGCGAAGAGCCACGCACATGGGCCGAAAACGGAGCAAAAGACGCGAGGACAGTAGCGCGGGAACGCGCGCGCCGCATCTTGGCGGATCACCATCCTGAATACCTATCGAGCGACCAAGACGCCGCCATTCGCAGCCAGTTCAAGATCCTTTGACGAACTACTCTTAAGATTAGAGCCCACCGTTGCGGCTCAAAGCCCTAATCCCCTCCGACCTTCTGGAAAAAGTACGTTAGGACCCAAAACAGTCGCCCAACATCTCTGTCGGGCGACTGGGTCTAGAGTTCTCAACCGGCCAGCTTCTTCGCCACCAGCTCGTTCACGGCTTTCGGGTTGGCCTTGCCGCCCGTCGCCTTCATCACCTGACCCACAAACCAGCCTGCCAGTTTGGGATTCTCTTTGGCCTTTTCCACCTGCGCGGGGTTGGCGGCGATGATCTCGTCCAAGGCGGCTTCAATCGGGCCAAGGTCGGTCACCTGCTTCATGCCGCGCGCCTCGACGATCTCGGCAGGGTCGCCGCCCTCAGAGTAAACAATCTCGAACAGGTCCTTGGCGATCTTGCCGGAAATGGCGTCCGACGCGATCAGGTCAATGATGCCACCAAGTTGGGCAGGGGAGACAGGGCTGTCACCGATGGCCTTATCGTCGTCCTTTTTCAGACGGCCGAACAGCTCGTTAATCACCCAGTTCGCAGCGATCTTGCCATCGCGGCCTTGGGCAACCTCTTCGAAATAGGCGGCATCGGCGGTATCGGCGGTCAACACGGAGGCGTCATATTCCGACAATCCGAATTCGCTGATGAAGCGCAGGCGCTTTTCATCTGGCAACTCTGGCAGATGGGCGGCTAGGTCGTCGATCCAGCCCTGCTCGATCTCCAACGGCAGCAAGTCGGGGTCGGGGAAGTAGCGGTAGTCATGTGCCTCTTCCTTGGACCGCATGGAGCGCGTTTCGCCCTTGTCCGGATCGTAGAGTCGGGTTTCCTGGTCAACCTTGCCGCCGCCTTCGACGATGGCGATCTGGCGACGGGCTTCGACCTCAATCGCTTGCTGGATGAAACGCAGCGAGTTCATGTTCTTGATCTCGCAACGTGTTCCCAGATGCGCGAAGTCACCGCTCTCTTGGTATTTCTCGTAGTCGCCCGGCGTGCAGATAGACACGTTCACATCGGCACGCAGGTTGCCGTTTTGCATGTTGCCGTCGCAGGTGCCCAGATAGCGCATGATCTGGCGCAGCTTGGACACATAGGCGGCGGCCTCTTCCGGCCCACGGATGTCAGGCATGGAGACGATTTCCATTAGCGCGACGCCGGTCCGGTTGAGGTCCACAAAAGACATCGTCGGGTCCATGTCGTGGATGGATTTGCCCGCGTCCTGCTCCAAATGGATGCGTTCGATGCGCACCATACGCGCCACACCCGGACCCATATCGACCAGCACTTCGCCTTCGCCCACGATGGGGTGATAGAGCTGCGAAATCTGGTAGCCTTGGGGCAGGTCGGGGTAGAAGTAGTTCTTCCGGTCAAAGGCAGAGTAAAGGTTGATCTGGGCCTTCAGCCCAAGGCCGGTGCGCACGGCTTGTGCGACGCATTCCTCGTTGATCACGGGCAACATGCCGGGCATGCCTGCGTCCACAAAGGCGACGTTGGAGTTCGGCTCTGCCCCGAATTTGGTCGACGCACCCGAGAACAGCTTGGCGTTGGTGGCCACCTGCGCGTGCACCTCAAGGCCAATCACCAGCTCCCAATCCTGCTTTGCACCAGCAATCACTTTGGGCTTCGGGGTCTCGTAGGTCAGGTCTAGCATGAGGGGGTCTCCACTGGGTCGTCCGCGTTCTAGTGAAATTCCGGAGGTCGGGCAAGGTGACAAAGACCCCTTCATGCTCATTGTCCCGAAGGGGTGGCACGGGGGATTTGAGTTTGCAGGACGGCACATCGTCTTGTGTGTTGACCCTGTTTTGGCCCCCGCAATTGACTTAAGGTCAGTCGACAACCCTTTGAAGAACGGCGGTTTGTTGCCCAAATCGAAACGATGGGTGCCCGGATTGAACATTTTGTTGTCAGGGTTAACGATCTCTGATTTTCATTTTCTCCATGCGCTGCCACGCACTTATAATTGCCGCTTGTTTCGCGGCCGGATCTGCTGTCGCGCAGGATCCCCTCCCCAAGGTTGACCCTGTGGATGGAGCCGCTTTGGTCGAAGTCGCTTATCAGGCGGCCCGCCGCCCAGAGCCGGTGCGTCCGATCCCGCGTGTGGATCACATTCCGCGTGCCCGCTGGGATTTTCGATCCGAGGGGCGGCTTTGGACACGCACGACGCTAGAGGCGCTGAAGGGCCATGGCCTGCCGCTGCTCAAGACTGTGCCGCGCGACATTGCGGATTGGTGCCCGAATTACGAGAACAACGGGCTGGAGAAGCGGGCGGCGTTCTGGAACGGCTTCCTGAGCGCGCTGGCCAAACACGAAAGCACGTGGAAGCCGCGTGCTGTCGGCGGTGGCGGCTTATGGTACGGGCTGACACAGATCCTGCCCGGCACCGCGCGGGGCTACAAATGCCGCGTAGGGTCGGGGGAGGCCTTGAAGAACGGCTCTGCCAATCTCAGCTGTGCAGTCCGGATCATGACCCACACCGTTTTGCGCGACAACGCGGTGGCACGAAAAGCGAATGGTCGGCTGGGCGGAGTAGCGGCCGATTGGGGCCCGATGACCAAATCCGGCAAGCGCCGCGAAATGGCATCTTGGTTGCGCGGGCAGAAATACTGCAAGCTGCTCAGCGACACCAAGCCCATCCCGCGTCCGCGGTCGATCACGCAGCGTATCCCGCTGGAACAGCGCCTCGTGGAGATTGAGCCGACCCAACGGCCCGAAGCTCTGGCCGATTAGGCGCAACCGGATCTGTTGAACAAAAAAGGGCCTGCCTCCAAGAAGGAAGGCAGGCCAAGTTCAGCAGGGAGTATTCAGTATCAATCGTTAGGCGGCGTCGCGGTGATGCTCGCCTTCTTCCACTTCCTCAACGATCTTGGACACGAAAGCCTTCAGATCCTCGGGGCTGCGGGAGGTGATAATGCCGTTGGAAATGGCGACCTCTTTGTCGACCACATTGGCACCAGCGTTCCTCAGGTCCGTGCGGATCGAATGGTAGCTGGTCATCTCACGATCCTTAGCGACACCCGCTTCGATCAGCAGCCATGGCGCGTGGCAGATCGCGGCGACGATCTTGTCATGCTCGACAAAGCCGCGCACCAAGTTCACGGCTTCAGTGTTGACGCGCAGAAGGTCGGGATTGATTTGGCCGCCGGGCAGAACGAGGCAATCATAGTCCTCAATCTTTACTTCAGAGAACGACAGGTCGGCCTCCGCCTCGCGGCCCCAGTCGCCATCGTTCCAGCCTTTGATGGCTGCCCCATCAGGGGTGGCTACGTGGACAGTGGCACCTTTGGCGCGCAGTTGGTCGCGGGGAAATTCCAGTTCAGACTGCTCGAACCCGTGGGTCGACAGAATCAGGATTTTCGACGTTTCGATATTTGGCATGTCTTGCTCCTTTGCAATTGCATTGGTTCTGCCAACACAACGACTGCCCGGAGCAAGAGTTCCAGAGTTAGGAAGGTTTTTTAACGACCGCCTGACACGTCGACGGATGTGCCGGTGATGTAGCTTGCGCCTTCGCCCATCAAAAACAGAATGGTGTGGGCACATTCCTCGGCATCGCCGGGGCGCTTCATCGGCACGGTGTCGGCAAGGTCGTCGCACCGGTCGGGCAGGCCGCCTTTCGCGTGGATCGCGGTTTCGATCAGGCCAGGGCGGATCGCGACGACGCGCACACCGTCCGGTGCCACTTCATCGCTTATGCCTTTGGTGAAGATGTCGATGCCCGCCTTGGTCGCCGCGTAGTCCACATATTGTCCGGCAGAGCCCAAGCGTGCCGCCGCAGAGCCGGTGTTGATGATCACGCCGCCATCGCCACCGAAGGCCTTCGACATGCGCAATACACCCTGCTGGGCCACCAGCATCGCGCCGATCAGGTTCACATCGACCATGCGGCGCAGACGTTCATAGGACATTTCTTCCACGCGCTGCGGCTTGTCCACGATGCCGGCATTGTTCACCAACGCGTCCATTTGCGGGAAAGCGGCGTCGAATTCTTCGAAGATGCGTTCGACATCCTCTGGGTTGGCGACGTCGCCTTGGAACGTGTGCGTGACAGCGCCTTCCTGTTCACACATCTGGGCGACAAGCTGCGCACCTTTCAGGTCGGTATTGTAGTGGATGCCCACGTCATACCCGCTTTTGGAGGCCAGCACAGCGGTCGCTGCCCCGATGCCGGAGCTTGCGCCAGTGATAAGCACGGTTTTGGTCTTGCGGGCCATTGGGGTCTCCTGAAATCAATCCTGAAGGGCTTTCAACAATCCAAGTCTGGCGGATTTATGGCGTGCGGCGCAAGTCATCAGAAAACTGCGAAGGGTTATTGCGACAGATGCGCCAGAACCTCATCCGCCAACGCCGCCACTTCCAGACCAGCGGGGCTTTTGGCTGCGATATCTTGCACCGCGAGACCTTTCCCGAAGGTCTCTGCATAGGCGACACGGTTGGCGAGGCTCGCCTCGGCCAGCCCCGCGTCGATCTTGGCGGCTGCCTCCGCAATGTCACGGCCCAAACGCGTTCCGGAGCGCGTCCGGTTCAGCACGATCAGCGCGGGCGTATTTTCGCGGCGGGCAAGGTCCAGCACGCCTTCCGTTGCCCAAAGGTCCAGATGGCTGGTGGCCACGGGGACAAGGGTAAGGGCGGCTTTGCGCAGGGCAGGCCGCAAGTCGCTATCGGCTTTTGGCGGCGTGTCTACCAAGACCAGATCGAAATCGGACAGCATCTTGCCGACTTCGTATTCGATCCCCCATGCGGAAGCGGTCGAGAACTCCATACCCGGGTCCTCCAGCGTGTCGCGGCGGGCCATGAACCAGCGCCCAAGGCTGCCTTGCGGATCGGTGTCGATGATCGCCACCCGCTTACCCAGCCGCGTGAAGGCCACTGCGAGGTTTGCGGTTAGCGTCGTTTTACCGCTTCCACCTTTTTGCTGGGCGATTGTGATCGCTGTGCCTGACATGACGTGATCCACGAATAAGTTGTGCTGCGGTGCAGCATCGCACAGATCGCAGCGGGATGCACGGTCCGCTTTAGTGGCAAGTTCAGTGGGTTAGGAAAGCGGCTGCGCGACTCACCAATTAGCGGGATCAAACTTTGAAGGCGCATTTAATGTCGTCGAGCGCGCTGATCTGGCGCTCTGACAAGGGCGCGTTTCCGGAGGTGCCGATGGCGTTGATCACTTGCATCAACGGGGCAAGATGCTCGGTCCCGCGCAACTTGTGGAGCTTTCGCGACAGGCGGGACACCGCAGGCTCCGGTCCGCCGCATTCCGTCATCAGCCAGCGACCAAGGATCACCAGTTCCTCGGCGTCGTGCAAACTGACATGGGCCGCGTTTTGCAGCTCGCGCACCATCGCGATGCGTGTCTCTTGCGACGGGAGGTCGTCCAACTCCAGAAAAGCTACATTGACCAAATCTCGGCCGGCATCGCTGATGCCGCGCAATCGGAAATACCAATAGGCCACGGCACCCAAGGCACCAAGAATGGCCAGTAAAACTGGCTTGTTCTTCGTCTCGTTGCTTATGTTCCGCCATCGGTAACAGGGGTTTGGGCTGAACTAAGACCTTAGGCGTTCAGAATTCTTGTCACCATTTCCGACAGGTCACCGCTCAGTTTAGGGGCGGCTTTGATCCGCTCCAGTGCGTCGCGCATCATGCCTTGGCGGTCGGCGTCATAGCGTTTCCATGTCTCGTAGGCGGTGGACATGCGGGCGGCGGTTTGCGGGTTCTTGGCATCAAGCTTGATCAGCCAGTCCGCCAGTAGCGCGTAGCCAGAGCCATCGGGCGAATGGAAGCCCGCCGTGTTGCCCGCCAATGCACCGAACACCGCGCGGAAACGGTTGGGGTTGGTCATGTCGAAATCGGGATGCTCGGTCAGTGCTTTGGCCATCTTAGGGGCGGCGTCGAGCTTGGCGAACATCACCTGCATGGAGAACCACTTGTCCATCACAAGGCGGTCGTTCTTCCATTGGTCGTAGAAGGCTTGGTTTTGCTCTTCGCCGACCTCAGCGCGCAACAAGCATCCCAAAGCCGAGAGTTGCTGGGTCATGTTGTCAGCGGTTGCGAATTGCTTGGCCGCCTGCGCGCCGCCGTCAAGACGCGACAGCATGGCGAGGGCGGCGTTGCCCCAGTCTCGCTTGCCCATATCCTCAGCCACAGGGCGGTAGGGCCCATCGATCTGCATCTCCGCGTAGATGCGCGGCAGCAGGTCTTGCAGGGATTGCGAGATGGACAGGTTGAAGGTCTGGGACGCAAGGAAAATCTTGGTCGGGTCCGGCGTTACGCCAGCATCAACGAGCGCTTGTTGGATGTCGTCATTGGACGGACCGGAAAAGCACAGCGCCTTGAAGTCGGGGGCGAGCGTGTCGTCACGGGCCACGGCCTCCAGCGCATCAAGATAGGCTTGATCGGGCGTGGCATCCTCGGTGACCATGCGGACCAACACATCACGGCCCAGTGCGCGACCAGACTCCCATTTGTTAAACGGGTCGGTGTCATGGGCCAGCAGAAATGCGCGTTCCTCGTTGGATTGGTCGCGCTCCAAGATGATTGGCGCGGAGAAGCCTCGGTTGATGGAAGGCACAGGCTTTGCGTCAAGACCGGTGAAGCGGAACTTGTGGATTTCGTCGGTGACCTCGCAAATTCGGGTCGCTTGGATTTCCTCGCCTGCGTCATTCAACAATCCCACGGCGATTGGGATGACGCGCGGATCCTTGGTGTCCTGTCCGGGCGTCGCGGGCGTAGATTGTGTGAAGGTCAGCGTGTACGTGCCGTCCTTATAGCTTTCGCCGACTTTGACACGCGGTGTGCCTGCTTGTTGGTACCACAGCTTGAACTGGGTGAGGTCGCGGCCGGTGGTGTCCTCGAAGCATTTCAGCCAGTCCTCGATGGTGCAGGCCTGCCCGTCATGGCGGGTGAAATAAAGCTCGCAGCCTTTGTAATAGGCGTCGTCTCCGATCAGGGTCTTGAGCATGCCGATCACTTCGGCGCCTTTCTCATAGACGGTGGCGGTGTAGAAATTGTTGATCTCGACAAAGCTCTCGGGCCGGACGGGGTGCGCCAGCGGTCCGTTGTCTTCGCGGAACTGGCGGGCGCGCAATTGCAGAACGTCATTGATGCGCTCGACCGCGTGACCGCGTGTGTCGCCCGAGAATTGTTGATCGCGGAAGACGGTCAGACCCTCTTTCAGACAAAGCTGGAACCAGTCGCGGCAGGTGATGCGGTTTCCGGTCCAGTTATGGAAATACTCATGTGCGATGATCGTCTCGATCCGCGCGAAATTGCCATCCGTCGAGGTGTCGGGCGAGGCCAGAACGGCAGAGCTGTTGAAGATATTCAGCCCCTTGTTTTCCATTGCACCCATATTGAAATCATCGACAGCAACGATGTTGAACAGGTCGAGATCATATTCGCGGCCATATACCTCTTCGTCCCATGTCATCGAGCGCTTCAGGGCATCCATACCAAACGCGGTTTTGTGCAGATCCCCGTCGCGCACATAGATGTTCAGATCCACATGGCGGCCCGATTTCGTAGTGAACGTGTCGTGCAAGTTGACCAGATCGCCTGCGACCAACGCGAAAAGATAGGCGGGTTTGGGCCATGGGTCGTGCCACTTCCCATCGCCTAGGTCGTTGCCGTTGGACAGCTTAACCTTCTCGGACCCCTCGATTGTCACAGTGAAAACACCCATCACGTCGGGGCGGTCGGGGTAGTAGGTGATTTTGCGGAAACCCTCAGCCTCGCATTGGGTGCAATACATGCCTTTCGACATGTAGAGCCCCTCCAGCGCGGTGTTGGTGGACGGGCTGATTTCGACCTCGGCCTCCCAGATGAAAGGCGCATCTGGGGCTTGCGCGGTCAGGCCCAGATCAGTGACTTTGGCCTGCGCGTCTTTGCCATCGATGGTAGCGGAGATCAGTTTGAGCTGTTCGCCATGCAGGTAGAACGTTTTGTCGACCGCATCAGGGTTTGGACGGAATGCGATTTTCGACAGCACACGGGTCGCGGTCGGGTCCAGCTTGAAAGTCAGATCTACTGTGTCGACCAGATATGCGGGCGGTGTGTAGTCGCTCAGGAAGATTTCCAAGGGGGGAGTGGCAGGGCTGGCGTCTTTCATGGGGGCTCCGTTCGACAAATCAGGGAACTTATGTCGCGCCGGCACGTTATGTCTGTGAAGCAAGCCGCGCAACCGCATAGCGCGTGCCGCACAGATACAACGGAAGGAGACCACCAATGTCGTCGCCAAACACCAATCTGGAGAAACAGAAAACCCGTCACGCCGGACCGCTATCCGGAATGGGCGCAGGTCTGCTGTTTGCAGGGGTGCTGTTCGTCGCGCTGATCGGCTGGACTGTCTATCAAGGCGGGGAGCCAGACGGCGCCGAAGTTCAAATTGATGGTCGCACCGGAGAAGCATCCGTGGTTGTGACTGAGTAGTTCCCCTCGAGCATCATCGCAACTATGGGCCGGTCTGCCATTGGCAGGCCGGTTTTTTGTTATAAATCATGTCTCATGAGCCGTATGCGCAAGAAATCTGATCTGCCGGTGAAAACCTGCGCGACCTGCGGCAAACCCTTCGCATGGCGCAAGAAATGGGCCTCCGTCTGGGACGAGGTGCGCTATTGCTCTGACCGGTGTCGCACGAACCGGAACTCAAAGCCCTCTTGATATTGGTAATTTTATTTTACCAAACTTGTTGCCTATCGGAAACTTTTTTTCTAGATAGCTTACGACTGTATTCAGGCGCTCACCCCGCCCAGCGAAAGGGACCCCAAGATGACCGAAAGCTCCGTTACGCGCAAAGACAAGCACGGATTGAAGGTGGACAGCCAGTTGGCCGAGTTCATCGAAACCAAGGCGCTTCCCGGCACGGGGGTTTCTGCTGACGACTTCTGGAAAGGCTTCTCGGAGATCGCCCACGAGTTGGGGCCCCGCAACGCAGAGCTGCTCGAAAAGCGCGAAACGCTGCAAGGGCAGATCGACGGCTGGCATGTGGCGCGCCAAAATCAGGTGCATGACCATGCCGCCTACAAAGCCTTCCTGACCGAAATCGGATATCTGCTGCCCGAGGGCGACGATTTCCAGATCGACACTTCGAATGTGGACCCTGAAATCGCATCTGTCCCCGGACCGCAGCTGGTGGTGCCCATCACCAACGCGCGCTACGCGCTGAACGCTGCGAATGCGCGCTGGGGCAGCTTGTATGACGGGTTCTATGGCACCGACGCGATGGGCACCCCCGCGCCAAAGGGAGGCTATGATAAAGGCCGCGGCGCGAGGGTCGTGGCCCGTGCGCGGGTCTTCTTGGATGAGGCGTTCCCGTTGGAAGGCACCAGCCACGCCGACGCGCGGCGTTATCATGTGAGCGGCGGCGCGTTGCTTGTAGACGATATGCCACTGGCCGATCCGTCAAAGTTCGTGGGTTACAAAGGTCACCCTAAGGCTCCGAGCGCTGTGTTGCTGCGCAACAATGGCCTGCATGTGGAGCTGGTATTTGACCGAACGCACCTGATCGGCAGCCATGACCAAGCAGGTTTGGCTGATGTCCGCATGGAAAGCGCTGTGTCGGCGATTATGGATTGCGAAGACTCGGTCGCCTGCGTGGACGCCGAAGATAAGGTGCAAGCCTATTCCAACTGGCTGGGCCTGATGCAGGGCGATCTTGAAGAGGTCATGGAGAAGGGTGGCAAAACGATCACCCGCAAGCTGAACGACGATCTGACATACACCGCGCCAGATGGCGGCGAACTGACAGTCAAAGGTCGCGCCTTGATGCTGGTGCGCAATGTGGGCCACCTGATGACCAACCCTGCCGTGCTCGACCGTGACGGCGGCGAGGTCTTCGAGGGCTTGATGGATGCGATGGTCACGACGCTGATTGCCATGCACGATTTGCAAAAGACCGACGGCCTGCGCAACTCGCATCACGGTTCCGTCTATGTCGTGAAGCCAAAGATGCACGGGCCGGAAGAGGTGGCGTTTGCCGACGAGATTTTCACCCGCGTGGAAAAGGTTCTGGGCCTGCCTGCGAACACCGTGAAACTGGGGATCATGGACGAAGAGCGCCGCACGACGGTGAACCTCAAGCAATGCATCCGCGCCGCCAAGTCGCGCGTCGCGTTCATTAACACCGGCTTTCTCGACCGCACGGGCGACGAGATCCACACCTCAATGGAAGCGGGGCCGTTCTCTCGCAAGGATTTCATCAAGCGCAAGGCTTGGATCGGCGGCTACGAGAACCGCAACGTCGATATCGGTCTGGAATGCGGCCTGTCTGGCCGCGCGCAGATCGGCAAGGGCATGTGGGCCATGCCCGACCTGATGGCGGCAATGCTGGAGCAAAAGATCGAACATCCTAAAGCTGGCGCAAACTGCGCTTGGGTTCCGTCGCCCACCGCCGCGACACTGCACGCGCTGCATTACCACAAGGTGGATGTGTTTGCCGTGCAGGCGAAGCTGAAAGCGGGTGGTCGCCGTGCGCATGTGGAAACCATCCTCGACATTCCGCTGGCCACTTATCGGATGTGGACCGAAGACCAGATCATGCGCGAAGTCGAAAACAACGCCCAAGGTATTCTGGGCTATGTCGTGCGCTGGATCGATCAGGGCGTCGGCTGCTCCAAAGTGCCGGATATGAACAATGTGGGCTTGATGGAAGACCGCGCCACCTGCCGGATTTCCAGCCAAGCGCTGGCCAACTGGCTGCATCACGGTGTGGTGTCCGAGGAGGCCGTCATGGGCGCCATGCAGAAGATGGCCGCCGTGGTCGATGAGCAAAACGCGGGTGACCCGAGCTATACGCCAATGGCCCCTGGGTTTGACGGGATCGCGTTCCAAGCGTGTTGCGATCTGGTGTTCAAGGGCCGTGTTCTGCCCTCCGGCTATACCGAGCCTGTGCTGCATGCTCGTCGTCTGGAATTGAAAGCCAGCCTGTAACGGGCCGGCCCTGATACACAATTTGATAGGAGGCCCGAAATGGCTGGAGTTTCTCTGAACAAGGCACGCACGATTGTGCGCAAGGCGCTGGCAAAGGGCCAAGAACTTGAGCTGAAACCGCTCTCGGTCGTGGTGCTGGATGCGGGCGGTCATGTCCAAGCGTTCGAGCGCGAAGATGGCGCGTCCCCGGGCCGTTTCGATATCGCGCGCGGCAAAGCCTACGGCGCAGTGATGCTGGGCATGTCCGGCTCTGCACAAATGGCGCGGGCCGAGCAGCAGGCTTACTTCATGAATGCGGTGAACGGTGTCTTTGGCGGCGCTGTCATTCCGGTCCCCGGTGGCGTGCTGTTGCGCGACAAGAAGGGTGACGTGATCGGGGCCGTGGGCGTGACTGGCGACACCTCCGACAATGACGCAATTGCCGCGATGGCGGGGATCGAAGCTGCCGGATTAATGGGCGAAGCCTAAGCTCCCGCAACGTCACCTGCCTAAGACGTGTGCTAATTGCCCGCGTGCAGAGCTTCTGTGCGCGGGCGCATCTATACCTGCGAAGTCACTTGCGCTAGACAGAGCGTGAAGATTTAGCGGAGTTAAAGAGTTATGGCACGCCCCGTAGTTGGCATCATTGGCAACTCGTACCTGATTAATGACGAATATCCGGCCCATGCCGCAGGCAGCATGAATTGCAAGGCCGTTGCAGAGGTCGCGGACGCGCTGCCGATGATTGTGCCGTCCTGCCCCTCTCTGACCAATGTCCAAGACCTGCTGGACGCCTGCGACGGGTTCCTGTTCACCGGCGGTCGCCCGAACGTCCACCCCGAAGAATATGGCGAGCCGGAGACAGAGGCCCACGGTGCCTTTGACCGCTCACGCGACCGGATCGCCTTGCCGCTGATCCGTGCTTGCATTGAACGTGGGCAGCCAATTTTCGGCGTTTGCCGCGGCTTCCAAGAAGTGAACGTCGCTATGGGCGGCACGCTGTACCCAGAAATCCGCGATCTTCCGGGCCGGATGAACCACCGTATGCCGCCCGACGGCACGCTGGAAGAAAAGTTTGAACTGCGCCACATCGTGAGCTTCACCGAGGGCGGGCCTTTCCATCAGTTGATGGGCGCGCGCGAGGTGATGACCAACACGCTGCACGGGCAGGGGATCAAAACCGCCGGTGAGCGCGTGGTAGTCGACGGGCTGGCCCCCGACGGCACGCCAGAGGCGATCTACATCAAGGACGCGCCGGGGTTCAGCCTGTCGGTGCAATGGCACCCTGAGTACCGCGCGGCGGAAGACCCTGTGTCGCGACCGCTGTTCAAGGCCTTCGGCGACGCCGCCCGCGCGTGGGCCGCAGGCGAGCGGCCGCAGGTGCTGAGGTCGGCCTAGGAGGTCAGGATTTCGCTGACCTTCAGGGCCCGCATCTGGTTCCCATCCACCTTCAGTTTGCCCGTCATAACGGCGGTGATCGGGTTTTGATCCCCGTCCAGAATGGCGCGGAACACTGCTTCGCTGGCTTTCAGGGTGACGTCTGCATCAGCATCTGATTGCACCGCGCCGTCTTCCGACAACACAACCGATCCTTGGTCGGTAATCACCAATTTGGCAGTGCCTTTGATGGCGCCTTTGGCCTTTTCGTGCAAAAGGGCGGTAAGGGCGTCGAGGTGGGTGGTCATGGGATGGCTCCGGCAAGGTGACGTTCGCGTCAGTTTCGCCGCGTCAGCCGTCTTGGCAACAAAAACGTCGCGTCATCCGTAGGTGGCCAGCATGTCCTTGAGATCATCCAGAGTATTGGCCTCTTGAACGGGTTTGTCATGCCGCCAGCGCAGCATCCGCGGGAAGCGCAGGGCGACGCCGGACTTGTGGCGGGGGGAGGCTTGGATGCCCTCGAACGCGATCTCGAACACATGCTCTGGCGTCACCTGCCGCACGGGGCCAAAGCGTTGAAGCGTATTCTTTTTGACCCATGCGGTGATCTTGCGGAATTCGGCGTCGGTCAGGCCGGAATAGGCCTTGGTAAACGGGGTCAATTCGTTGCCGTTCCATACTGCGAAGGTGAAATCGGTATATAGCCCCGCGCGTCTGCCGGATCCTGCCTGCGCGTAGATCATTACCGCGTCGATGGTCAGCGGGTCGACCTTCCACTTCCACCAATCCCCTTTTTTGCGGCCCGCCAAATACGGACTGTCGCCCTTCTTGAGCATCAAGCCTTCGGAAAGGTTGTCGCGCGAAGTGTCTCGGATGGCGGCGAGGTCGCCCCAAGTTTGGAATGGCAGTTGCCTGGACAGCCGCAAAGGCGCGTCTGCGGGGAGGGCGTCGATCAGCGCCGATAGCTGCGCACGGCGTGCATCCAGAGACTGGGCGCGCAGATCTTCGCCGCCATGTTCCAGCAAATCGTAGGCGTATAGGATCACAGGCGCGTCTTTCAGCAGCTTTTTGGGCACTGTCTTGCGTCCGATACGCTTTTGCAGGGCGTTGAAACTTTGCGGGGCGTTGGCGTCGTAGTCCCATGCCAAAAGCTCCCCGTCGAATACGGTTCCGTCTGGGATGAAATCGGGGGCGATGGCGAATTCGGGGAAGCGGTCGGTGATCAACTCCTCCCCGCGTGACCACAGGTAGGGTTGGCGCTGGCGGATAATCAACTGGCCGCGAATGCCGTCCCATTTGCGCTCCGCCCGCCAATCGGAAGGGGCGCCAAGTGCGTCGAAATCCTCCAACTGGTAAGCCAGATAAAACGGGTAGGGCTTGGACGCGTCAGCCTCGGGGTCATCGGCTTCGATCAGGTCGTGAAACGAGGTCGTGGCGGGCGTCCAGTCCCCCATGAGGCGGTGGGCGAGGGTGGCTTCCTCGATGTCAGTCGCCGTTGCCAACGCGCGGGTCATCAGCTTCTGGCTTACCCCGATACGCAGCCCGCCGGTGATCAGCTTGTTGAACAAAAAACGCTCGATCGGGGGCAGGGAGGCCCAAGCATCAAGCACCACCTGCTTCTTGGCCTCGGGCTCCAAGCCGCCAAGATCACGCACGGTTTCCAGCCAGTCGGTGAGCGAGCGGTCGCTGGTGCCTGTTGCAGGAGGCAGGACAAGAGCGATGGTCTCTGACAGATCCCCGACGATGGGGTAGCTTTCTTCAAACAACCAGAGCGGGATATCCGCGACCTCTGCCGCCCATTCCCGCAGCAATGTTGTCGTCACGCCACGCTTGGGGCGACGACCGGAAAGCAGTGCAATGGTCCAAAGCTTGTCGCTGTCGGGCGCGGCGCGGAAATACGCGGCAAGTGCTGCCACCTTGGCGTTGGTCTTGGTGGTTTGGTCCAGCGCAGTGAACAGGTCGGCAAAGCGTTTCATGGCAGTTGAGCGTTCAAAAACGCAGCCATGCGCGCGACGGCTTCATCAGCCTCCGGGCTGCGGCCTGCGGCGAGTTGCCAGCCATGAGGCACGCCGTGCCACAGGTCCAGTTGCGCCTTGGGCAGCTTTTCCGACAGGGCGATCGCGTCGTCGCGCAATATCTCTCCCTCTGCCACCTGAATGAGTGCGGGGGGAAGGCCGGTCAGGTCGGCAAAATGTGGGGATACCTGCGGGTCGCGTGGGTCATGCCCGTCGAGATACAGGTTTACCGCGCGTTTGATCCATGTCGCGGGCAGCACCATGTCGGTATCGCGGAAAGTTTTGACGCTGGGTAGAGAGCCGGACAGATCCGTTACCGGCGAGAAGAGCCCAATCGCTGCGGGGAGCGGCAGGCCCGCGTCTCGCGCGCGGGTTAGGGTGTTGAGCAGCAGGCATCCACCCGCACTGTCGCCGACAAGCACAATCGTCGCGGGGTCGCCTTGATCAAGCAAGGCGCGATAGGCGGATAGGCAATCCTCTGGCGCCGCCGGATAAGGGTGGCGGTCCCCAAGGCGGTAGTCGGGCAAATAGGCGGTTGCGCCGATCTGGTCGGCAATACGCGCGGCCAGCCAGCGATAGTTCAGCGACGCGCCAATGGTGAAGCCGCCCCCGTGGATATAGAGCAGCGTATTTCCGGCTGCTTGCGGTGGGGTCATGCGCCGAGTGGGGATGCCTGCGAGCGATATATGCGCTTGCCGCGTTCCGCTGAGCGGTTTGATGGCGAAGGCCATGAGCGTCAAAGCCCCGTTCAACACCCGTTGGTTGTGGATATGGGCCAACATCGGCTTTTGCACATACCGCGCGAAGGCGTTGAAGGCTTTTTGCTCTTGCGAAATCATTCGGTGCCCTCCGTCTCCGTCGTATCGGCCGTATCCAGGCTTTCGCCCTCGTATTCGGTCTCGACCACGCCCGCATCGTAGCCTTGTTCGGTCAGCCAGCGGGAGAATTGCGAGGTGTAGCCGTGGGTGACAAAGACACGCTCCGCCCCCGTGGCCTTGATGGCGGCGTTCAGGCCGTCCCAGTCCGCGTGATCCGACATCACAAAGCCCCTGTCGGCAGACCGGCGGCGGCGGTGCCCGCGCATCGACATCCAGCCGGAGGCAAACGCGGTGGAGGCTTGCCCGAAGCGCCGCACCCATGTGTTGTTCATGGCTGACGGTGTGGCGAGAACCAGAGCGCCTCGGAGGGCTTTGAGGTCGGTCTCAGGGGTTACGCGGATTGTCTCGGGCAGTCGCAAGCCCTGAAGGCGAAGCACCTCGTTGGTGTTCTCGATGGCGCCGTGCGTCAGGATCGGGCCGATTGAGGTATCGACATTCGCGAGAATGCGCTGGGCCTTACCTAAGGCGTAGGCCCCGAGGATTGAAAAGCGACCCGCAGCCTTGTTTGCCGCCCACCATGCGTTGATCTGGGCGATTACGTCGTCCTGCGTGTCCCATTTGAAGACCGGAAGCCCGAACGTGCTTTCGGTAATGAATGCGTGGCAGGGGATAGGCTCGAATGGTTCGGAAAAGCCGTCATCAGTGGTTTTGTAGTCGCCGGACGCGACCCATACTTCACCCGCCACCTCAACGCGAATTTGGGCAGAGCCGGGGACGTGGCCGGCCGGATGAAACGACACCTTGGCCTCACCAATCTGGCGGGACACGCCGTAGGCGATCGTATCAAGCGTGATGTCGCCCAAGCGCAGCCGCATGACCGGGGCGGCGGCTTCGGTGGCAAGGTAGCTGCCATGGCCCCATCGGGCGTGGTCGGAATGGCCATGCGTGATCAGCGCACGGGGGACCGGACGCCACGGGTCGATATAGAAGTCCCCAGCGGGGCAAAAAATCCCCTCGGGGCGAAATTGCATAACCATACCCCCCAACGTAGCAGCCACGGGGTTGGTTGCCAGTCCTGCGATTTATCCCTCTTATGGGGGCAAACGTTTCAGGGAGCGACGAGACATGGGGTTTGCGAATTTTAAGGAACGGATGTTGTCCGGCGAGCAGCTGCTGGGCACGTTTGTCAAAACGCCGTCGGTTGAGATTATCGAGGTTCTAGCGGTGTCCGGTCTGGATTTCATTTGTCTGGACGCGGAGCATTCCTCTTGGGACCGGATGCGCATGGATGCCTGCCTCGCGGTGGCGCGGGCGCTGGACTTTCCAACCTTGGTGCGGGTGCCGTCGGCTGGTGCCGACGACATCCTGAAAGCGATGGATGCAGGCGCCGTGGGCGTCGTGGTGCCCCATGTGGACAGCGCCGAGAAGGCGCGCGCGGTGGCGAAGGCGACACGGTTCGGGCTTGGCGGACGTGGCTTTGCGGGCTCTACGCGTTGGGCGGGCTACGCGACGCGTTCTATGGCGGATGTGCTGGAGCAGTCCCGCCGTGAAACCGTGGTGATCGTCCAGATCGAAGAGCCGGAAGGCGTGGACGCGATCGCACAGATTGCGGGCGCAGAGGGCGTTGACGGCGTGTTCATTGGCCCTTCGGATTTGTCGGTGTCTTACGGTGAGACGTCAACCGACAATGACAACCTGCGCAATGCCATGACCACAGTCGGTGACGCGGCGCGCGAGGCGGGGATTACCTATGCCACTTGGGCGCCGGATGCCGCGACTGGTCGCTCGCTCGAACCATATGGGTTTACCATGTACGTTCTGGGGTCCGAGCTGTCATGGATCGTATCAGGCGCGCGGGCGGCCGCAGCGCAGATGCGTGAAGGATAACGTAAGGTCAAAGGGTTAGGCGGGAGATATGCAAATGCTGCATGGCGGCATTTCGGGTTTTGGGAGGTGTCGAGGCAGCATCGCTGACCTATCTTTGTATCAACGAACAGACAAACAGGACCCTAGATATGACCGATTTTGACTCCTCCCGTATCGACCTTGAAGCCATCGAGCTTGAAGCCCGTAAAATGCGTGCCGACTACACCGCCGCAATGATCGCTTCTGCCCGCGCTTGGATCGTTTCCAAATTCACGACTCCAGTATTGGCCGGCTCCAAAACCGCCTAATTCCATTGCCAAACTGCCCCGCTGGGGCGTAGCAATGCGCATTCAAAATCCCGGTTCCGCCATCAAAGCGGACCGGGATTTTCTCATTTTGGCCCGATTTCACAGTCATCCTGCCCTTAATCTCTAATAAACACGCGCGCCAGAACGGTGCGCTGGAAAGGCTGAGACAATGAAATTGACCAAGATGATCGCCGCCCTCGCTGTTGCCGTTGGACTGAGCGCCTGTGCCGGTTCAGGCCCGCTCTCCGAAACACCGACGCGGAATGCGCCTGACGCTGCCCCGGTTGTGGGTGCCGAGCTGACAGCGCAAAGCGCTGACTGGCGTCTTGCCGATGTGCGCGTCCAAGTGAGCGGTGACCTGCGTGTCTCCGAAGCGAACCGTTACTATCCTGTTGCGGATATTGTTTGGCGCGAGGACCCGTTCGGGGATCGCCGCGCGCAAGTGGCCAAAATCGTCGATGACGGCGTGACCGCTGGTCTGACGCATCTGAACGGTACGCGCCCTGTTTACTTTGATATCAACATGCATCGCTTCCACGCGCTGACGGAAAAGGCGCGTTATTCTGTGGGCGGCGTGCACAACCTTGTATTCACCCTGACGGTGATTGACGCGGCAACCGGTGTGGCGCTGCACGGCCCGATCGAAATGGTAGTTGACCTGAAAGCTTATGGCGGCGAGCAAGCCTTTGCCGCAGAGCGTAAGGGCCTGACCCAGAAAGTTCGCATCCAAAGCCATCTGGCTGGCATCATGCGCCAAAGCTTCAACGGTGGAGTTGAAATGCGCGTTGTGAGCAGCTCTGCCGTGAAGGGCCGCGACATCAACACCGGTGTGATCCAGTAAGGTCAAGATGCACAGGCGGGCTTTCGCCTGACAAAAATACCGACTAAGGGGAGGATATGACATCTTCCCCTTTTTCCGTTTCACCCTATCCCGTAATCCGCCTGAAGCCGAAGGCCAACGCCAACACCATCCGTGGTGGCGCCCCTTGGGTCTATGCAGACGAATTGGTCACCGACCGCCGCACGCGGCGTCTGGAGCCCGGGTCATTGGCGATCCTGGAAGATAGTGACCGCGAGCAGATCGCCGTCGTCACCATCAACTCTGAATCGAAAATCATCTGCCGCGTCATGGACCGCGATCCCGCCGCCGAGCTGGATCAGGATTGGCTCGTGACGCGCGTGCGCCGCGCCCTCGCCTTGCGCGACCATCTTTATGACGCCCCGTATTACCGGCTGATCCATGCAGAGGCTGACGGCCTGCCGGGCGTTATTGTGGACCGCTTCGGCGATGTGCTGGTGATGCAACCGAACGCCGCGTGGGCCGAGACCGCCTGCGACGGTCTGGCTGCGGCATTGGTCGAGGTCACTGGTGCCACCACCGTGATCAAAAACGCAGCAGGTCGCGCACGCGGGTTGGAAGGTCTGGACGACGTGTCCACGACATTGGTTGGCGGGCATGAAGGCCTGATCGACGTCCCGATGAACGGCGCAACTTACATGGCCGACGTAGTCGAAGGCCAAAAGACCGGCCTGTTCTTTGATCAACGCGACAATCACGCATGGGCCGCCAAGCTGCCACGTGGCGGGCGGGTGCTGGATGTGTTCTCTCACGTCGGGGGCTTCTCGCTGGCCGCTTTGGCGGCGGGCGCGTCCTCTGCCGTCGCCGTTGATAGCTCCGAGCCCGCACTGGCTTTGGCAGAAAAGGGGGCCGAGGCCTCTGGCGTGGCGGAGAAGTTCTCCACCCGCAAAGGCGACGCGTTCAAAGTCATGGAAGCGCTGGCCCAAGAAGGCGAATTGTTCGACGTCGTCGTCGCCGACCCACCGGCCTTCGCGCCGAACAAGCAAGCGCTCTCAAACGGTCTGACTGCATATAGCCGCGTCGGGTCCATGGCGGCCAAGCTGGTGAAGCCGGGTGGCTATCTTGTGCTGTGCTCCTGTAGCCATGCAGCCGACCTGACCAAGTTCCGCCAAGCATCGTTGCGGGGCGTGGGTAAAGCAGGACGTCAGGCACAGATTATCCACACAGGCTCTGCAGGAGCCGACCACCCGCTGCACCCCGCCTTGGCGGAAAGCGGATACCTTAAGGCCATCTTCCTGCGGCTCGACTGATGCGTGCGCTGCTTGATGCCTGCGTGATATATCCCACCGTGCTGCGCGAAGTGCTGGTGGGATGCGCGGGCCTGGGGCTTTACGAGCCGCTCTGGTCGGAGCGCATTCTGGAGGAGTGGGCGCGCGCAACCGTGAAGCTGGGCGCTGACGCCGAGGTTCAGGCGCGTGGCGAGGTGGCCGTGCTGAAAGCGCAGTATCCCAACGCCAGCGTGCGCCCACGCGATGGGGACATGATACGTCTGCATTTGCCCGATGAGAACGACATTCACGTGCTGGCCGCTGCAATCGCTGGGTCCGCCGATGTGATCGTGACACTGAATGCCAAGGACTTTCCGCGCCAGACACTTGCCTTTGAAGGGCTCAAACGACAGAGCCCCGACGAGTTCCTTATGGAGCTATGGTTGGACACACCTGCAGCGGTAGAACAGGTCGTGCGCAATGTGCACAAGGTTGCCTGCGAAATGTCGGGCGAGGAATTGGCGTTGCGCGGTTTGATGAAGCGCGCGCGGCTGCCGCGGCTGGGCAAAGCAGTAGGTTAGGCCTGCGGGACGCCCCACTTCGCCTCTCGCGCCTCGATGGCGGCAATGCGTTCTTTGGTTTTAGGATGGCTGAGCAACCAAGCCGGTGTGCCGGAGCCGAGGCTGCCCGTCAGCGTGTCGAGTTTCTTGAACAGAGATTTTTGCGGTGCCGTGCCGATGCCAGCCTTGGTCAGCAAGGCAGACGCGTAGGCGTCGGCCTCGTATTCGTCACTGCGTGACAGACGGGCGGCGAGCATGGTTGTCAGCATATTTGCAATCCAGACCCCCACACCGGGCAGGAAACGGCCCAAAACCGTAGCCAGGGCCACGCGGATGGCGTTCTGGCCAGAGAAGTCGATCATCCGGCGGCGCGAATGGCCCAAGGCCACATGTCCAAGCTCATGCGCGATAACAGACGCCATTTCGGCGGCGGTGACAGAGCCGTCTTTATACTTGTTGAAAAAACCGCGCGTGATGAAGATGCGGCCGTCAGGTGCGGCAAGGCCGTTGATCGGCTCGATCTCGTAGATGTGCACCTTGATCGTTGGCAGGTCCAAAGCCATGGCCATGTCGAGGTTGAGACTGTCCAACTCCGGATCTTTCAGAAGCGACGACTGCTGGTCCAACGCGCGCGCGGTGTTCCAAGCGGAGAACTTATACATCACCAGCGCATAGATGATGGCGATCAGAATGGGCGTCAGCTTCAACATAGGACTGATATGGGGCGCATAGGGCAGGCTGGCAAGGTTATTCCCCTAGGGCGAGGCGTCCTTCGGTCCAGTTTGGTCACGAAAAATTCGGGCTTTTTCACAGGGCCGTGAGACGTGTGACACATGCGGAACGTTTCGCGGAAACGCGACGTTGAGGGGCATAACGAGGATGAAAGACGCCTCACCCAAATCAAGCAGGCGACAGGTCTGACAAATCGAAAGTGAGTACTAAAATGAAAACCATTATCGCAACCGCCATCGCCCTGACAATTTCTGCACCTGCTTTTGCGCAGGTATCTGACGCAGAGGCCTACTTCGCAATGAGCAATGACTCCGCAGCCGAGCGTATTGTGAACGAAACCTCGACCGGCGATGTGTATGAAGCGCAACTGCGCGGTGCATTGGCCAACGAAAGCGCCGCCGAGCGTATGGTCGAAAGCCAAGCAAATGAAGCGACACGCGCCGATGCGGATTTGCTGTCCTTCTTCGCCACCTCGAAAGACTCTGCAGCCGAGCGCGCAGCACGCATCGAGTAACATAGATCTACATACCGGCGTCCTCCCTCGCCGGTGACGAAGGGGCCTCTGGAATCAGAGGCCCTTTTTCGTGTTCTGATTCTTGTTTTTCAGGCGAGCATTTTACACCTGTTTCAGCCTTCTCACGGGTCGTGATCGGTTTCTCACGGGCGCGTTACGTCATGCGCGGGGGTAGATATTCATATGTGCATAGATGCGCAGAAATGGGGTGAAAATCCTACAAATCAGCGTTGAGGCGCGAAGGTGGATACCCCATATTAGTCTCATCAAACGGCAACACGCCAACACAAACATCGGGCAACAGCCTGAAAACAAAATGAAAAGAGAGTACATATTATGAAAACTATCATCGCAGCCGCAATCGCACTGTCCGTCTCCGCTCCCGTTTATGCAGCTCAGGTCAGCGACGTCGCAGCATTCTTCGCCGCAGACAATAACTCTGCCGCCGAGACCATCATCCGCGACACGTCGAACGGCGACATTTACGAAGCCCAGCTGGCTGGCGCAAAAGCCAACGACTCGGTCGCTGAAAGCACCGTTGACGTGACCGCTGGCCAAGCGACCAAAACATCCAGCGATCTGCTGTCCTTCTTCGCACTGAGCAACGACTCCGCCGCTGAGCGCGTTAACTACTAAGTTCCCTGATGGTCTTCTCCCAAGGCCAAAGGCCCCTCCGGAAACGGGGGGGCTTTTTTTGTGCGGAGTGTCTGCTTTGAGCCCAGCTTGACTGATGCTGCGCATTGCATGGATGACCAGAAAACGCGCATACCGGTCATTCATGGCAGCATGTTCTGTCTGACATACGACTCATAACCTTATTGTGGAACTCTGCTTCCGAGGTTCCACAGTTTTATCAGATATAGTATTATTACTGGGACAAAGGGCAGGCTGACCTCTAGCGGTACGTCCTCCATCACGGCGTAGCCAAAAACGTACAGTAAGCTGACCAAAAGAGCATAGGACGGGTAAGGCCATCGTCTTCCCAATCTGCGTGTGATCAATTCACTTAAGAATATCCACAGAATTCCCCATACACCGAAGGAAAAGAAATACAAAATAGTGAAGGACATGACCGCGAGCGGCTCGGCACCACCACCCAAAAGAATGAAGGAAACTGCAAACCAAGTTAGGCAAGAAAAAACTAAATACATGAACTCACAGGCACTTTTTTGAGCAGAAGACTAAAGTGCCGCTTCAATAGTTGTCAATATTACAAGAGGCTGACTTCTATGAATAGCCAACGGTTAGTATTTTCATCGAACAGAACAGACATTTGGCTGTACACGGCGAGCGGGCAATAGAACGGCAGGGCGGAGTTGGTCGACCGCATTGCAAAGGTAGAGCGGACATAGAGGCCAAAGCAGCAAAAGCCCGCTTCGTCCGCAAAGCGGACTTTAACCGAAGCCCGAGCCGGCAACCTCGACCTGTTTCCCCCAAACTCTACGATGATGGGCCACCCATTATTCACCAGCCAACTCCGTTGCACTGAACGGTGCTTGGCTTTTAGCCGCGGGTAAGGGCTTTCATGCCAGCCTCAATACCTTGCAGGGTCATCGGCACCATGCGGTCCGCGCCGAAGATTTGCTGGATCATGGTGATCGACTGGGTGTAGCGCCAGAAGCGTTGCTCTAGCGGGTTGATCCACAGGTGGCTGGGCCACTGGTCGCGGGCGCGTTCCAGCCAGACTTGTCCGGCTTCGGCGTTCATATGTTCATTTGCCCCGCCGGGGTAGGCGATTTCGTAGGGGGACATGGAAGCGTCGCCCACGAAGATACATTTGTAGTCGGGGCCGTAGGTGCGCAGGATTTCATGGGTCGGAATTTGATCGTTCCAACGACGGGAATTGTCCTTCCAGACGCCTTCGTAAAGGCAGTTGTGAAAGTAGAAATGCTCCAGATGCTTGAATTCGGTTCGGGCGGCGCTGAACAGTTCTTCCACCACACGGATATGTGGGTCCATGGAGCCGCCGATATCGAGAAACAGCAGGACTTTGACGGCGTTGCGCCGCTCGGGGCGGGTAACAACGTCCAGATAGCCATGTTCCGCTGTTGCACGGATCGTGCCGTTCAGATCCAGCTCTTCGGCGGCCCCGTCACGGGCCCATTTGCGCAGGCGTTTCAGCGCGACTTTGATGTTGCGCGTGCCCAGCTCGATCGTGTCGTCGAGGTTGCGGAACTCGCGCTTGTCCCAGACCTTCACTGCACGTTGATGGCGGGAGCCGTCTTGGCCGATGCGAATGCCTTCGGGGTTGTAGCCGTAGGCGCCGAAGGGGGAGGTGCCAGCGGTGCCGATCCATTTATTGCCGCCTTGGTGACGGCCTTTTTGTTCTTCCAGCCGTTTTTTCAGCGTTTCCATCAGCTTGTCGAACCCGCCCAACGCCTCGATCTCGGCGCGCTCTTTTGCGCTGAGATGCTTTTCGGCCATCTTGCGCAGCCAGTCTTCGGGGAGGTCCATCGCTTCCAGCACATCTTCAGGGCTGATCTGCTCAAGCCCTTGAAAGGTATGCGCAAAGGCGCGATCAAAGCGGTCGAGATGCCGCTCGTCCTTCACCATCACCGTGCGGGCGAGGTAGTAAAATCCGTCAATGTCATAGGTGACAAGCCCCGCCTGCATGCCTTCGAGGAAGGCCAGATATTCGCGCAAGCTGACAGGGATTTTAGCCGCCCGCAGATTGTCGAAAAAGGGCAGGAACATTAGGCTGCGACGGCGGCGCGGGCCAGATAGATGGCGACAAACAGGCCGATGAGGCCAAAGATGATGGCGAACCCGCCCGCATATTGCGCCATGTCCAGACGGTTTCCGCCTTTGCGTTTAGCCACGACCGCGCCAAGTAGCGCGCCGAAGAGCATACCAATTAGAGGGGCCATAAGTGCCTAGCTCCGTACCCGGCGGGGGGCCAATGCTTTGATCTCATTCAACCGCGCCCGCACATTGCGTTCCGAGCCGAAGCCATAGCGGCCCCATCCCAGACTGTCGAGCCTGACGCTGTGGGCCTCTTCGTCGCGGCCAGCGGCTTGTAGTGCCTCGGCCTTGATCATCAGAAGCGTTGCCAAAAGGGCGGCGTTGGAAGAGTTGCGGGCGGCGGGGATGCCTTCGTCGGTTAACCGGATTGCCACATCAAGCTGACCAGAGGACAGAGCAAAGGCCGCCATCTGGGTGTTGACATGGGCGGCATGAACGGAGGCGCCGTAGAGTTGTTTGTAGATGTTGCCGGATTGAACAAACGCGGAAATCGCGGTTTCAGGTTTGGTTGCCAGCGACACGCGGCCTTGCACGAAGAGCGAGAAGGCCAACCGGTTGTCTTTCCAGCCTTGCGCTTGGGCGATTTTCACCGCTTTGGCGGCCTGAGCAGCGCGTTGCGATTGCGATGTGCGGAGCGCCAGTGCGGATGTAATGGCGTCATTCCACTGCTTTGGCGTGCGATTTGCCCCTGCATTCGTCGCGCGGTTCCCACGAGGATTCAGTCGGCTCAATACCCCGGGCAGAACACGAGCGACCTGCCCACGAGTCATGCCGTTGCGCAGCTCCGGCGAATAGTATGCGCGCAGGATCAGCATGTCGAAGCCGGTCAGGATCGTGTGGAAATTGTCGTCGTTAAAGATGCTGTCGGGCAGCCGGTAAAGATCATTCAGCGGGCCAAGAGCCTGCGAGATTTCCTCGTGCAGGCAGTCGCGCACCTCTTGAGGGGAGACGTCGCTTGGGATGATAACGGTTGCCTTGGTCCGGTTGGACAGGCGCGTCCAGTCGGTTGTGCCATTGCCGCGATTGCGTTTGAACTGCGACCATCCGGTGACATTTGGAACCACGAAACACGCGGCTTGCGGGACAGCTTTTTGCAGGGTTTTGCGCGGGATCGCCTCGACAGTGATTTGAGCATCTTCGCCGCGCTTGGCGCGCGAGATATCGATGCCAGCCTCAGAGCGTAGGCGCCCCAGCAACCGCGCCAGATCGCCTTCGAGCGAGGCGGGTGCTTGACCGGCGACGGCCACTTTGATCGGGCCTTCAAATCTGGTGAGCCATGGCAGCGGGCGACCGCTTTCCATTTGGAACGTCAGATCCAGAAAGTCCTGAGCAATTTGTAAATTTGGTCTGCTCACCCCACCGGCCCGTTGGCTGGAGAATGTTTTCATCGGGGGGAGCGACGTTGCGACGGCCGAGTTGCGTCCAGCCACCTCGTTATCGGTGGTTGGCACACAGGCGGCCAAGAGGCACAGAATCGGAACAGCTAAGCGGCGCATCAGACGGTTATACCTAGGTTTTCGCAACTTGGTGCGAAATTTACATAACCCGATGAATTCGTGGCGTTGTGGACACAATCAAGTGCACGGCAGCCCAATGGGTCGAAACCGTATCCAATGACGTTGTGCCGCAAAGGCAGCGTTACTCTTATTTCCACGGTGTATTCCCGCCTGTGCTCGATTGGGTCTGTATAAATAGTCCTATTAAGGCGCCATTTTGTGGCGAATTGGGCATTTTGCGGGCTATTGTTGCCGGTTCCGAAGTTTTAGCGTTGGCCGCGGGCCATGAAAGCCAATCTCTCGAATAGATGTACGTCTTGTTCGTTCTTTAACAAGGCCCCGTGCAGGCGGGGTAACGCAGACGTTCCATTCTGTTTCAAATCTTCGGCAGTTAGATCCTCGGCCAGCAACAGCTTTAGCCAGTCCAGAACCTCGGAGGTGGAGGGCTTTTTCTTCAACCCGCTGGTTTCGCGCAACTCATAGAACTGGGTGAGCGCAGCAGTCAGCAGGGCTGGCTTGAGGCCGGGGAAGTGGACCTCGACGATGGCACGCATGGTGTCCATATCGGGGAAGCGGATGTAGTGAAAGAAGCAACGGCGCAGGAAGGCGTCCGGCAGTTCTTTCTCGTTGTTCGAGGTGATAATAACGATGGGTCGCTGCCGCGCCTTTACCGTCTGGCCAGTCTCATAGACGTGGAATTCCATCCGGTCGAGTTCTTGAAGAAGGTCGTTGGGAAATTCAATGTCGGCCTTGTCGATCTCATCAATCAAGAGAACACATTTCTCTTCGCGTTCAAAGGCTTGCCAGAGTTTCCCGCGCTTGATGTAGTTCGCCACATCATGCACTTTTGCATCCCCGAGCTGGCTGTCGCGCAGCCGCGAGACCGCGTCATATTCGTAAAGGCCCTGTTGCGCCTTGGTGGTAGATTTGATGTGCCACTCGATCATTTCCAGCCCAAGCGCGTCGGAGACCTGACGGGCCAGTTCCGTCTTGCCGGTTCCAGGCTCGCCTTTGACCAGCAAAGGACGCTCCAGAGTTACAGCGGCATTCACGGCCACCGTCAGATCGTCGGTCGCGACATAGCTGTCGGTTCCGGTGAACTTGAGGGGGCGTGCAGGTGTCGTCGTGGAATCCATAAGCAAAACAAGCCTCTGTGACGCGGGGTTGAGAAAGAAAAAAGTGATCGCGCTCCCTCTTTTAACTCCCCTTATCTGCGTGACAAGGGGGGGAGCTTCGGTTACGAGGACGCAGGGAAGTTTAAGCTGAACGTGTTTTTGAGTCGCACTTAAAACCACTTACAGCGTGAGAGTGAGGAACTGGGATGAAAGCCGAAGCATTTCTGCCCGATGATTATCGCCCGGCCGAAGATGAGCCATTTATGAATGAGCGTCAGACCGAGTATTTTCGCCGCAAACTGTTGGATTGGAAGGCTTCCATTATGGAAGAGACCGCCCAGACCATCGAAGGCATGAAAGACGGCACACGCAACATTCCGGACGTCGCTGACCGTGCCTCGGAAGAGACCGACATGGCGTTGGAACTGCGCACCCGCGATCGCGAGCGCAAACTGATCTCGAAGATCGACGCAGCCCTGCGCCGCATCGACGAAGGTGAGTATGGCTATTGCAGCGAGACGGGCGAGCCCATTTCGCTGAAGCGCCTTGATGCGCGTCCAGTCGCCACAATGAGCCTTGAAGCCCAAGAGCGTCATGAGCGCCGCGAGAAAATCCACCGCGACGATTGATAATTTCTGAACAGTTGTTCAGTGTGAAAGCCGCCGGTGCCGCAACGCGCCGGCGGTTTTTCTTTGAGAGCTTGCCGTGCTGAATTTTGCCGCCGCCATCTTTTTGTTGATTATCACTCCGGGGCCGGGGGTTCTGTCTCTTGCCGGCGTGGGGGCGGCGTTCGGCTTTCGGTCCGGCCTGCGCTACCTGACGGGGTTGTTCATCGGCACCAACCTTGTCGCGCTGGCAGTGGTCACGGGCCTTGGCGCGCTGGTTCTGGCCAATCCGGTGATCCGGCTGGTGCTTCTTGGCGCTTCTACTTGCTATTTGCTCTATCTTGCCGCCCGGATCGCGTTGGCAGGGTCCAACATCGCCTTCTCACCCGCAACGCGCAAACCCGGGGTGAGGGACGGGTTGCTGCTCCAGGCCGTGAACCCCAAAGCCTATGTGGTCAATACCACGCTGTTTTCCGGTTTTCCGATCTTCCCAGAGGCCTACGGTCTGGAAGTGGCGACCAAGTTCCTGATCATCAATGTGATCTGGCTGGCGATCCACTTCCTGTGGCTTTGGGCGGGGAGCGCTGTGAAACGAATGGCGCTGCCGCCACGAACCCAACGGATCATCAATGTGGGCATGGCGCTGGCGATGCTGGTCGTGGTCGGGCTGGCCGCATGGAGTGCGTTTTAGGCTGCAAGCTCCACCCAGACCGGCACGTGATCCGACGGCTTTTCGCGGCCACGGTATTCCTTGTCGATCTGACAGTCCTTGAGCAGGTCTGCCGCCTGTGGGGTGAGCAGCAAGTGGTCTATGCGGATGCCGTCATTTTTGTTCCACGCACCGGCTTGGTAGTCCCAGAAGCTGTATTGCTCTGGCGCAGGGTTTCGGGTGCGGAACGCTTCGGTAAAGCCGAGATTCAGGATACGGCGATAGGCCGCGCGGCTTTCGGGATGAAACAGGGCATCATCGCGCCACGCATCGGGGCGGGCGGCGTCGATGGCTTGAGGGATGATGTTGTAGTCGCCCGCCATCATCGCAGGTATTTCTGAAGCGAGCAGTTCTTGCGCGCGGGAGTGCATCCGCTCCATCCATGCAAGCTTGTAGTCGAATTTGGGGCCGGGACGCGGGTTGCCGTTGGGCAGGTAGAGTCCGCAAAGGCGGACGGGGTGCGTCTCGCCCATTACCGTGGCTTCGATCCAGCGGGCCTGTTCGTCGCTGTCGTCGCCGGGCAGGCCGCGTGTTACGTCTTCCAAGGGCAGTTTTGACAGGATCGCGACCCCGTTAAAGCTTTTCATGCCGTGCGTTTCGACATTGTAGCCCATGTCCTCGAAGTGCTCGCGCGGGAAGCCTTCGTCGACGGTTTTGATTTCCTGCAACAGCGCCACGTCGGGCTGCGTTTCTGACAACCAATCCGTCAGAGCGTTGAAGCGAGCCTTAATGCCGTTGATATTGAATGTCGCAATTTTCATGGTTCAGGCCCCCTTTAGCGCCACTGGTATCAAGCATGCAAAGGGCAGGGGCAAGAGGGGAGCCTGCCCTTGGGACCTAACGAAGGCACCACATCTGCACAATTTTTGAGCAGTCGGCTTGCGAGGCCGTTCAATATGGGCCGATATGGCAAGTTTTCCCCGCAGTGTCACAGGCGCGCAACCAGTATAAGGTCGTTAGGAATCGCTATCCGCCAATTCGGGAGTCCGCAATGCTGAAGTTTTTGTTTCGAGGTCGTGAAAAAGATGTTGTGGTGGAAACCCAGCGTCAAAGCTTCGAGCGCATTGTGTCGGAGTTGAACGCAGCCATTGACGGGCTGTCGGTCAAACCGCGCATCACTTTGGACCCCGCTACCGGACATGTTGATCTGCATTTGCCCGAACAGTTGCCCGATGAGGCATTGGCCTTGCCAGCGCCAACGGACGAGGCCGAGCAGGTCACAGAAGAAACCGCCGAACCCGAGAACACGGCGGAAAGTAAGGTCGCCTGACAGGTAATTCTGCAAGTGACGTCTGAGCGGCCACGCCAGGGTGCACCGGCGTGGCCGTTTTTTTGTGTCAATATTTTGTGCTGAGTTGGGGACTCAGAACCCAAAATGACCGCGCGCCTGCCCTATTCGCGCCCCGATTCCAGATCATTTCATAAGGCGACCAATTTGAAAGGGAACGCCATGAACCGCCTGATACCCCTCGCCCTGGCCGCCACGATGGCGCTGGCTGGCGCAGCAAGCGCCAAAACGGTGAAATACGTTGAAACCGTCACCCGTGCGGACGGATCGCGGATTGTCACGATCACGACGGTTCTTATGCCGTCCGATATCGTTGTAACCCGCGCATCTCTTGAGCGGTCGCTGTTGCGCTCCAACCTGCGCTAAACGGTAAAACATAGCCTTACAGCCCGTCTTTGTGGCTGAAAGGACACAACCGATCTGCTGATTCGGGGGGCAATGTCATAATTGCGCCCCTTTTCTGTGTTCTGTTTCTACAAACGAAATCAATAATTAATAAAAAACAAAACACTGCATGAGGCAGACCATGAGAGTAGTACTGGTGTTGGGTGCCGTATTGGCGCTGACAGCCTGTGGCGTTCCCGAATCTGAGGACGTTCAGGCTTCCCGTGGGGCCATTCAAGGGCTCTATTTCATCCCTTTCGATCCTGAAGTTCTGGAGAATTCGCCAGCTTGGGACGCCGCTTTGGAAGAATACAAACGCGAAATGTGAGGGTGAAGACACTCTAGAGATGCGGGGCGCGCTGGCAAAGCGGCGCCCCTTTTGCGTTTTGCTACATCGAGAACGACGTGCCACACCCGCAAGAGGATGTGGCATTCGGGTTCTCTATGACGAAGCGTGCGCCGATCAACTCTTCCGAGAAGTCGATCACCGCATTGGACAAAAACGGCAAGGAAACGGAGTCGACCACGACCGTTTCGCCGTCTTTCGACAAGATCAAATCATCCTCAGCGGCGGTATCAAGCTTGATATCATACTGAAATCCCGAGCAACCGCCGCCATCGACGGCAACGCGCAAGGCTTGCCCCTGCTGGGACGCACCGATCTCGGCCAGCCGCGCAAAGGCGCGGTCGGTGACTTTTGGGGGCAGGGCAAGGTCCATCGCTCGCATCCTCTATGAGTGCGCGTTTGTTCAGAACGTAAGGCGGCCCAAGTGCGATCTCAAGTCACAGCGGCGTCAGACGGGAAAATTCTCGAAGTCGTCACCTTCGTCATTGGTCGCTCCTTCGGAGCCCACATAAGCCTCGGCTTGCGCGCGGTCTTTGAATTCAAAGCTGCGGATCGTGGTGCCGGGAAGGATTTTGCCTTCAAGCACAGCCATGTCGCGGATCCATTTTTGGTTGGAGACTAGGGCTACCTTTTTTACTTTCCCGATCACTCCGAAAAGCTGGGGCAGACGCTTCATTTCTTCGAGAATGGCGCCAGCCTCTGGAAATTCGATGTCGTGATAGATCGCGAGCATGCGGCCATCTTCCATTTGCTTGGTCAGGGGCAGCAGGGCATCAAGGCCTGCCGCCATCTCTTCGGCCGTGATTTTGCCGCCGATTTCGATCTGGATGAGGTTTTTGCCGGTCTTCTCTACGGTGAACATGGTCTGCGTCCTTTTGGTTGGGGTCGGGGAGTCCTGTTCGCCCCTTATATTTGGGGGGCGAACGACGGATGTGCAACGGGGTGCGCCCTCTCGTCACGGCGGGCGGGGTGGTGTAGGACACCACAAAGACGCACCGAAACGAGGATACCCACATGCTGGCCGCCTATGCCTGCCACCCCAGCGAGAGCCGAGGACGGCTATATCCCGAGGACGAAAGCACCTTTCGGTCCTGTTTCCAGCGCGACCGTGACAGGATCATCCATGCCAGCGCCTTCCGCCGTCTCAAGCACAAGACACAGGTGTTCATCGAACACGAGGGCGACTATTTCCGCACGCGACTGACGCATTCCATCGAAGTAGCGCAAGTCGCGCGGACCATTGCTGGGGTGCTGGGACTTAACGAAGAGCTTACCGAAGCTGTCGCCTTGGCCCACGATCTTGGTCACACGCCGTTTGGCCATACCGGCGAAGAGGCGCTGGACGCGCTGATGGCGCCCTATGGCGGGTTCGATCACAACGCGCAGGCGTTGAAAATCGTGACCTCGCTGGAGCGACACTACGCTGAATGGGACGGGCTGAACCTGACATGGGAAACGCTGGAGGGCATTGCCAAACATAATGGTCCGGTGACCGGAAAGCTGCCATTCGCACTGTCGGAATATTCCGCGCGCCACGATCTGGAGTTGGGCACCTATGCCAGCGCAGAGGCCCAAGTGGCGGCCTTGGCGGATGACATCGCTTACAACAACCACGACTTGCATGACGGGCTGCGGGCGGAATTGTTCTCGACCGACGAGCTGGCAGAATTGCCATTGGTGGGCCCGTGTTTTGCGCGGGTAGACGAACTCTATCCCGGGCTGAACTATTACCGCCGCCGACATGAAGCGTTGCGACGGTTTTTTGGCGTGCTGGTTGAGGATGTTATCGCGGTTGCGCAACGGCGCTTGGACGACTTGGCCCCGACATCGGTATCGGACATTCGTGGAGCAGGGCGGGCGATGGTTCAGTTCTCGCCGGAGGTTTGGTCGCAGTTGAAAGTGATCCGCGCGTTTCTGTTCACCCGCATGTATCGCGCCCCTGCCGTGGTCGAGATGCGCGTGCAGGTCACTCAGGTCGTGAATGAGTTGTTCCCGCTGTTCATGACGCAAACAGATTTGCTGCCCAAACAGTGGCGCAAGGATGTGGAAGACGCCGAGGACGAAACCGCCTTGGCGCGCATCGTCGCGGATTACATCGCCGGCATGACAGACCGTTTCGCGCTGCAAGAGCATGAGCGCTTGATCGGCGGCGTTGCCGCCGACAGCTATGTGATCGAGCGCGGTTAGCATGTCGTGGCTGATTATGCCCTTGCGGGGGTGGACGAGGCCCACGGGCGTGATAAACCGCGCAAGACTAATGAGGTAAGACGATGAACCTGTTTTCTGACATTCGCGCAGTTGTAATCACATCACTTGAGGCGATGGTCTCCGAGGGCGCGCTGCCCGAGGGTTTGGACTTCGCAAATGTGGCGGTTGAGCCCCCTCGTGACGCAGCCCATGGCGACATGGCAACCAACGCGGCGATGGTGTTGGCCAAGCCCGCCAAGAAGAACCCACGCGAGATTGCGGAAGTTCTAGCGGGCAAGCTCATGGCCGACGACCGTGTGGCACTGGCCGAGGTTGCAGGCCCCGGGTTTTTGAATTTGAGATTGGAAACAGGTGTTTGGGCCGGCGTCGTGGCGGCAGCCCTGTCGAATGGCGAGGCGTTCGGGCGCTCCGGCATGGGTGCGGGCCGGAAGGTGAACGTGGAATACGTCTCCGCCAACCCCACCGGGCCTTTGCATGTTGGGCACACCCGCGGCGCGGTGTTCGGCGACGCGCTGGCGTCGTTGCTGGATTACGCGGGCTATGACGTAACGCGTGAGTATTACATCAATGACGGCGGGGCGCAGGTCGACGTTTTGGCGCGTTCTGTCTATCTGCGCTACCTTGAAGCCCACGGCCAAGAGGTTGCTTTCGAGGATGGCACCTATCCCGGCGACTATTTGGTGGCAGTGGGTGAGGCGTTAAAGGCCAAAGTCGGCGACGCCTATGTCGGCAAGGGCGAGCAGGTCTGGCTGGAAGAGGTGCGCGACTACGCCACCGACGCGATGATGGATCTGATCCGCGCCGATCTGGCAGCCTTAGGCGTCGAGATGGACAAGTTCTATTCCGAAAAGTCGCTCTATGGCACCGGCCAGATTGAGGCGGCGATCGCGGACCTCAAGAGTAAGGACTTGATTTATCGCGGAACTCTGGAGCCGCCGAAGGGCAAAGTGCCTGAGGATTGGGAGCCGCGTGAGCAGACGCTGTTCCGCTCAACCGCGCATGGCGACGATGTGGATCGTCCGATCCAGAAGTCGGACGGGGCGTGGACTTATTTTGCCCCTGATATCGCCTATCACTACGACAAAATTCAGCGCGGCTTTGACGAGTTGATCGACGTCTTCGGTGCCGATCACGGCGGCTATGTGAAGCGTATGAAGGCGGCTGTCTCGGCATTGTCTGACGGGAAGGTGTCACTAGACATCAAGCTGACGCAACTGGTGCGTCTGTTCAAAAACGGCGAGCCGTTCAAGATGTCCAAGCGGGCAGGGACATTCGTGACCTTGCGCGACGTGGTCGACCTTGTCGGCCCTGACGTGACGCGCTTTGTCATGCTGACGCGCAAGCAAGATGCGCCGCTGGATTTCGACTTTGCCAAAGTGCTGGAACAGTCGAAGGATAACCCTGTTTTCTATGTGCAATATGCCCATGCGCGGATCTGTTCCGTGCTGCGTAAGGCGCAGGCAGAAGGCTGGGACGTGTCCGACGCGACTTTGCTCAAAGCCGATCTGTCGGGCAACACACACGAGGCAGAACTGAAGCTGGTCACCAAGCTAGCAGAATGGCCGCGTTTGGTGGAAATCGCCGGACGCACGAACGAGCCGCACCGTATTGCATTTTATCTTTATGAGCTGGCCGGAGAGCTGCACGCGCTGTGGAACCGCGGCAACGAAGTGCCGGACTTGCGCTTTATGCAAGACAGTGAAGGCGCGAGTTTGCCAAAAATTGCCCTCGCGCGTGCCACGGCGATTGTTATTTCCTCAGGTCTTGGTATTCTAGGCGTAGCTCCTGCCGAAGAGATGCGCTGACGTCTAATGATCCGCGCCCGGTCTAGGAGCCACGAGCAGGCTTAAAGACAGACCACCCGAAACCAATTCGGGGGCAGAGAGGCGAGTATGGCAGATCTGGAATTCGGCGCATTTGATGCGTCAGGGACCCCGCAGCAAGGGTCATTCTCCCGTTTGATGAACCTTGTGGGCGCAGGCAGCTCCGTGGTGTTGGTGCTTGGGTTGGCGGTCTGGGGTTACCAGCTGACCACACGCGACGTCACCGATGTGCCAGTGATCCGCGCGCTTGAAGGCCCCGCCCGTGTGCAGCCCACCGACCCGGGTGGCCAGCTTGCGCAACATACTGGTCTTGCAGTGAATTCTGTCCAATCCGAAGGCGAGGCCGAAGGGCCGACGCCGCAAGTTATTCTTGCCCCTGCACCGATCGACCTGACGCAGGAAGACGCGATTGTTCCGTCCACGAACGAGATCGAAGTGGATGCCGAAGGTGTAGTTGAAGAGGCCGTTGGCACGATGGTGTCGCTGACCCAAGAGATCAATACCGACGACGCAGTCGAGCAAGCGCTGGCGTTGGCTGACCGTTTGGCCGACGGCGTAGAGCCGCTGGACGACACCAGCCCGGCCGAAGAGCAAGTGGCGATGAACCTTGCCCGCCCGATCCTTGATCCCAAAATTCCGGGTGTCTCGCGCTCTCCGGTGCCAGCGCGGAAGCCGCAAATCGATTTGGCTGCGTTGCAGGCGCAGGCTGCTGTGGCGTCTGCCTCGGCTGCGGTTGGCGGCGACACGGTGCAAGAGATTGATCCGAATACGATCGCCTCAGGCACGCGCTTGGTGCAGTTGGGGGCGTTTGATGACGCCGAAACAGCACGCGCAGAATGGGAAAAAATCGCCGTTCGGTTCGAAGATTATATCGATGGCAAGTCGCGGGTGATCCAAGAGGCGACCTCTGGCGGGCGCAAGTTTTACCGCCTGCGCGCCGTCGGATTTGAGGATTTGAACGCCTCGCGGCGCTTTTGTGCGGTCCTAGTCGCCGGAAAAGCCGCCTGTATCCCTGTTTTGGCCCGCTAAAGGGCTGCATGTTCGGATTGTGCAACCGCGCAAGACGGGCTTACTTTAAGAGGTCTTCGCAATGCCCTCAGGTGCATATATTTTCGGTTGCGAAGGGCTCAAGCTCTCCGAGGCGGAACGTCGGTTTTTTGCAAGTTCTCAGCCTTGGGGATTCATCCTTTTTGCCCGAAATGTCGAAGATCGCGCTCAATTATCCGCGCTGACTGCGGATTTGAGGGCAAGCGTGGGGTGGGATGCGCCAATCCTGATTGATCAAGAAGGCGGGCGCGTTCAGCGGATGCGCGCGCCGCATTGGCGGGAATATCCGCCAGCGCTGGATCAAATGGAAATGGCTGGGGTCAATGCGAAGCGGGCGATGTATCTGCGCAACCGGATGATTGCGGAAGAGCTGTTGGAAGTCGGCATTGATGTGAATTGTGCGCCCCTTGCGGATGTGATCTGGCCCGAAAGCCATCCTGTGCTGCGCAACCGCTGCTACGGCTCTGACGTGGATACGGTGGTTCAGATGTGTCTCGCGGCCGAGCAGGGGCTGCTGGATGGCGGAGTGCTGCCTGTCCTCAAACATATCCCGGGGTATGGCCGTGCGATTGTGGACGGACACAAGGACCTGCCGACGGTAGACGTGCCGCGCAGCGAACTGGACGCGCTGGATTTCGCCCCGTTCAAGCAGTTGACCCATATGGCGATGGGTATGACGGCGCATATTGTTTTTCCTTGCATTGATGATCTGCCTGCGACGACCTCGCCACGGGCGATGAAAATGATCCGCGAGGATATCGGGTTCGACAATCTGATCATGACCGACGATATCTCGATGGAAGCCTTGTCTGGCACGGTGGCCGAACGTGCGCGGGCGTCACTGGACGCGGGCTGCGATATTGCGCTGCATTGCAATGGCAGGATGGACGAGATGACCGAGATCGCAGATATTTGCGGGCCGATGACAGCCGCCATGAAAGAGCGGGCCGCGCATGCCCTGTCACACCGCAAAACCCCAACAGATATTGACATTTCGGCGCTCGAAGCGGAGTTTCGCACCCTAGTTGCAGGGTAGCGTATGAGCGATCAGGATCAGACAGACAGCGAGTGGGACGAGGGCACCGTAGAGGCGCGCTTGGCCGCTGAAGCGTTGATCGTCGATGTCGATGGTTTTGAAGGTCCGCTGGACCTGTTGCTGACCCTGTCGCGGACCCAGAAAGTTGACCTGCGCAAAGTCTCGATCCTGCAACTGGCAGAGCAGTATCTGATCTTTATCGAGCAGGCCAAGGCGCTGCGGCTTGAATTGGCGGCGGACTACCTTGTGATGGCGGCATGGCTCGCTTTCTTGAAATCACGTCTGCTGTTGCCACCTGATCCGACCGAAGACGGCCCATCCGGCGAAGAGCTGGCCGCGCATCTGGCGTTCCAGTTGGAACGATTGAGCGCGATGCGCGAGGCATCCGCCAAACTGATGGCACGCGACCAGCTAGGGCGTGATTTCTTTGCCCGTGGCTTGCCCGAAGATGTCACCCGCGTGCGCAAAGTCACCTATACCGCCACGCTTTTGGACCTAATGCAGGGCTATGCGCGGATCAAAACCAAGGACGAGTTCCGCCCGTTCGTGATGGACCGCGAAAAGGTGTTCACTATGGAGCAGGCCTTGGACCGGATGCGCAGCCTGATCGGTTATGCGGGGGATTGGTCGGACCTGACCTCGTGGCTGCCGGAGGGGTGGGAAACAGACCCCGCCAAACGCCGCTCCGCCACGGCGGCGACGTTCGCGGCCTCGCTTGAGATGGTCAAACAGGGTCAGCTTGAGCTGAGGCAGGGCGATGCTTTCGCGCCGATACAGATACGTAAGAGGGACAGGTAAATGTCTGAGCAAAAAGAAGAAAGCCTGTTTGAGGCTCCGCCAATGGCCGAACAGGAACGGATGGTGGAAGCCATTCTCTTTGCTTCGATCGAGCCTGTGACGATCAAGGAGCTGTCCGACAGGATGCCCCACGGCTCCGACCCTGCGGAGGCACTGGTCTACCTTAAGAAACGCTATGACGGGCGTGGCGTGCATCTGGTGCGGGTCGGAGATGCGTGGGCGATGCGCACAGCGGGCGATTTGGGCTTCCTGATGCAAAAGGAAACCGTCGAGACGCGCAAGCTGTCGCGTGCGGCGATAGAAACCTTGGCGATTGTGGCGTACCATCAGCCCGTCACCCGCACCGAGATTGAGGAAATCCGCGGGGTGTCGGTGTCCCGTGGCACCGTGGACCAACTGATCGAGATGGAGTGGATCCGGTTCGGCCGAAGACGCATGACACCCGGCCGACCAGTGACCTTTGTGGTCACGCAGAACTTTCTTGACCATTTCGGCTTGGAAAATGCCCGCGACCTGCCAGGGATCAAGGAACTCCGCTCGGCCGGATTGCTGGACAACCGCCCGCTGCCTGGCGCGATGATGAGCAGCGACGAAGACGACGAGGATGATGAAAGCCCGGAAGGCCAGAACGAGCTTTTCGAGGATTAAGCCCTATATATCAAAGGGCAGGACAGGAGAGGCGAGATGAACCAGATTATCAATATGGTGACCCGCATGGTGATGCGCCGCTTGGTCAATATGGGGATCAATAAAGGGATCGACGTGGCAGCCAAGCGAGGGCAGGGCGGTAAGGAGCTGACCTCCGAGCAACGCCAAGCCGCAGGAAAGAACGCCAAACGCGCCAAGCAGGCCGTGCGCATGAGCCGTCGGATCGGGCGGTTTTAACGGTCATTGGCCGGCTTTTGAGTCCAAGGCTACTGGATGCTGCGCACTGCATGGAGGTCTGTTTTCTAGTTTCTAGGCGTCAACGTTAATCCAACCGGTTTCATATGAACGCTAGAGCCCAAAGTTCTACGGGTCTTTAATCGCAATTATTTCGATAGGTGAGATGCGCCCTGCAGCCAAATTTGCTACCATATTTGGAATTTTTTCTGCGGTGCTGTGCTGCATAAGGACATGCAAACCCAAAGGGGGTGGTCCTCCAGCAGCTTCGCTTTCGGCCTTCATTTTCTTGAAGAACTCCATAGCAAAGTCGTGGCGATTGTTATCCTCAGCGACGACAAACCCATTGGCTTCCAATGCCATTCGATAGTCTTTAGGCTCCGCAACCCAGCTTGTTTCAGAAGTAGTTGCCCAAGGAACAGGGTAAACAAGCTCTTCGTCATTGCCCTTCATAATATCGTAAATACCAAACTTTGCACCGGATTTCAGAACACGGGAAACCTCAGAAATCAGAGTATGCTTGTCTTCGATGTTCATACCGACATGCATCATGAATGCGCCGTCAAAACTTGCGTCCTCAAAAGGAAGCGAAAGTGCGCTACCTTGTCGGAGCTTAATGCTATCCGACAGGCCGACCCAATCGCAAAGCTGCTGTCCAACCTCAACGTATTCAGGTGTCAGATCAATTCCAGCAATCCTTGCTCCGTAAGTTTTCGCAGCAAAACGCGCCGAACCTCCCAAGCCGCAGCCGATATCGAGTATGGTTTGGGACGGCGATATCTTTAGCTGATCTAGGAAATGAATGCTCGCTGCCCGACCACCAATGTGAAATTCATCTACTGGGCCAAGATCCTCAACACTGGCATTTTCAGGTTTAATACCCTGTCTTTCGAGGCCTGCCTGAATCGCGGTCAGCAGGTTTCCGTGGTGATAGTGGGCGGAAATTTTCTTATCGCTATTCATGACAATTAATTTTTCCAATTTGTGAATTGCGACCCTAACACGTTTCACTGCATAGCCTAAGCCGTCATTGGCGCAGACGCAGCGAAAGCGCGCTTTGTCCGCCAAGCGGTCGTCTAGAGTTCTATAGATGCCGTGGATTGCGAGAACGGCAGTTGAATATCTTTGGCACTGCCATGCAACCCAAGCGCTGGCATATCAACGGCAACTGAAGTTCCTGCCCTCGCCTGTTTTTCCTTTTCGATCTGTTGATCGCGGTAGCTGCGGTGCTGTCCAAGCACTCTTGGCTACATCATTTTCGTAAGCTTATGAAAATACGAGGCAATAAAAGTTATTAGGAAGTCTAGCTGCATTGGCGTATGATCTCTCAATAATATATTTTTTTAGAACTATAGTTTTTCTTAATTGCTTTGGTCGCCATTGCGACTATGCACGGCTATTTAGAAAGTGGATCTAATTGAAATGATTTCTTTTTCTAATCTTCAGATGGAACAGTTGCGCTCTGAAAGTGTCAGGGTTTTTGAAGGTTCAATGGCTGAACATTTGCGTGAGTTTTCGCCGCCCCTTTGCAAGAGTCTTTCCGACGCAGAATTGTTGACGGTCATTCAATACGGTATGTACCGAGCCAAGTCGCAAGGGTTCGATCAGCGGGGACCAACCCGGCTCTGGTTGGAGAATGCGCTCCTTTTTGGTAGCGATTTTGACACTGATCCCCAGTATCCTTGGGTAAGAGAGGCCCTTGGTGATCGTGAGGTCGCGCAGATGCAACGGGCCAAGAATCTGTATTACCAAACGTTGGCGTATCGATCCTCAGTTGGAGGTGAGCAGGACGCGTTAACCCTCGCGGCGCTTGGGCGGATCAGGCCCAGTGTTGAGGCTTTGCCTGAACTTACACCCAGTAATTTTTATAGAGTTGCGAGCGCCTCCCTCACAGAAATCTATCCCGAAAAAGCTGCAAGTATCGATCCGCCCGCTCTGCAGGGTTTGATCGCGCATGGCATAGAGACTGCAACGCGATACGGGATCGGGGCTCTGCGCGGTCAAATGCTAATGGTTACGCTGATATATGCCTTCGGGCATCGCTGTGACACCGATCCATTGTACCCGTGGATCCATCGTACTCTGACAAACGACCAGCTCGGCAATCCCGACGCCAGGGCCGACAAGTTGGAGCGAAAGGCGCTGATATGGCTCGACCATGTACTTGCTTACTTCGCTGAGGATGCAAGTGCATGAGCTGCCGTGGCGCAACCACGTCCCCCGATCAGAATTCGGGAGACAACACGCCGAACGATGAGCCTTGTGCGACCTGCGGGCACAACTGTCCATCGGTCGAAATCGAGATCAACAACACTTCAACTACCGACGATGATCTGGTGGTTGTTAAATGCGAGCGGCCAACCCGGAGGTCACGGGTACAGTGCCGCATCAAATCCACCAGCGCTGGCAGCAACCACACGATTGTTCTCACAAACCCCGACGGACGGCTGCGCTTTGCAGGGGCCGCGGACACAACACGTATTCTGACCGTGCCGGACGATGGGAACTGGGTTGCCTTCGAAATATCGGGCGAGACGGGCAGCGCTGCAATGAACGACGCGGTGATCGAGGCGCATTGCTTGGCGGCAGACGGTCCGGTGGTCGGATCAAAGACCGTAACGGTGGTGCATTTCGACCAACCCAAAATGGACATCGCGTCGCCCGGCAACTACGTCGTTGGGACTGAGGTTCGCAGCGGGACCGCGGTCACGACGTTGTCCGTCGCAAGCGGCCGCGCGGTCACCTATGAGATGTCAGCCCGCATCAGGCCCAGCGGCGTGGATTGTAGTGCGCCGCAGATCTCCGACCTTCGTGTCGGCCTTTTGCAAAACCTGATGTCAACGACCCGTACAAAGGGTTGGGACTCACCGACTGTGACATGGAATTCGGGCGTTCCGGCCGGCACCACCGCAAATATTCCAAGTCGAATTGTATCTACCCTGAGCGTCTCTACGCAAATCAATGACAGTGAAACTAACGCTTCACCGGTTTATGACCGGCCCGGTATTGCGTCGATGTTGGATCCAAATTCACTCAGGAAACCAATCGGTTGCACGGGAGGCGGGACGGCAACAACATTCGACACACCCAGCCGCTCGGCTACGACGAACTTTGTGTTAGATGTAACCAGCGGGGCGGGCGCTGTGCTCGGTCGGGCCAATTACACGTTATCGCTGATCACGATGAATGACTCATTCATCTCATGGTCTGTTATATTCAACACAACAACCAATGACGTCTGCACGCTTCGAGAACGCCCGTGGTCTTTGAATGTATCCACTGCCGCGACTGGTACTCAACGTGCCACCGTAGGAGCCGCCACCGCGCCCGCGACGACTGCCGTCACAACAGCGCCCTTTATAAACGACGCCGCAAGGGACCCTGCCAACACGACAACAACCGGGAACGGTTCAATCACTGTCACGAAGTGACCGCGCTGTTCAGGAGGAGGACACGAAGTTGGACTTTATTCTTGACCCACTATTGGAGATGTCGATGAACTACGAACTTCGCGCGCTGCACGACATCGCCCGCTGGGAACGTGGCGTGTATAATTCAGACGCCGGTTGGATTTTGGCGCGCATTGAGCCTGCCGGAGACAGCGGGTCGGCGACCTTACCGGGAGGATCGATTTCAGCGGAAACAGGCGCGCTATCCGTTCCGGATGACGCACGTTTATCCTTAATCAAATCTGGCCGATGGGTCCGACTTAGCGGCACTGCGCAAACAAAATCCGGCGACTTTGGCTGGTACGATCCTTTGGACGAGGACAAACGCGCGCTTTCCCCAGAGGATGTCTATTCGCCGTTTGTCGCCGGTGGAAAGCTGTTGTTTGTGCCCAATTGGACCGAACAGGGCGATCGTCAATTTGATACCCCAGTGCTTGTGCTGGACGAATGGCTGAATACGGTGGAAGGGGCGAACGCGTTGAGTTTGCCCGCTGAAGCAGCGATGGCCAACCCTAGTCCGGAAATCCTCAAACAACTGCCTGACGCGCGTAATTCCAACAACCCGTTCCTGTCTGCTTGGGCTTGGCGTCACACGTTTATGATCAAGCAGGATTTGCCGCCCCTTGGACTAGATGCGATCACAGGTTGGCCATTGGCACTGCGGACGCGCCTTGCACTCGACATTGGCGGGGAACGGGCCGTTGATGAAGTGGTAAGGGCCTCGCAACTTCTTCGGAATGTCTCGCAACTCGAGGCTATGGCTTTGGGAGCCTATTCAGCGCTACAGCTGCCAACCGGTGGAAATTTGGCGTCTGTACACGCGACGCTTAAGGCGGTGTCGCAAAGTGCCTCCGCGTTTGAGCCATACGAAAATAGTGCACCCAAACTTTCTGCAATTCTTGCGATGACTGGCTTTGACTAGCCCTCATTTGGCAACCCAATTTGCTGGACAATATGCATGCAACCCAATGAAAATCACGATGACGTTTGGGTCTCCTCTGGCCCGCAGGGCGACACACACGACGCCCATTTTAGCGCTGACGAGCATTTTGCGTTCGAGACGTTTGATGGCATTGAACCATTAAACCAAAGCGACAGCCTTGACGGAGACCTCACCTCACTCGGCCCGTTATACGCCGCTCTTTTCGAGCCGCTTGTCGAAGACGAAGCTCAGCCCAACGATGCCGCGCTTGGAGCGAACAAGACATCGCACGGCGACTCCCCTGAAGTATTCGCAGTTCTGGATGCTGGGCGTGTGATGTACTTGCCAGAAATCCTTTCAGGTTCGGGTCTAAAGCATGCATGCCTTTTCAAAGGCGAGGCATTTGAAGAGCTGGGTGATGTCGCACCATGGCTTGTCCAGCTTGACGCCAAATCCCAGTTTACCCGCAGCATTTTCTTATCAAGCGATGTGCCGTGGCACCTTTGGCGCCTTGAGCCCGGTGCGTTCTTTCGGTCGAGCCTGAGTTTCGACGACCTGTACAAGCACTTCCGAAAATTCACCAAAGTCCGGCTGGATGATGGCAAAATCTGCTACTTCAGATTTTGGGAGCCCCGTTGGATCATTCAAATACTTCGAACGATGGAAGCAAGGCAGTTCCAAAGCTTCATGGACCCTTTGTCGGCCGTTATCGCGACAAACCGACTGGGGCAGGTTGGTATGGTCAAAAGCCTTCGGTAGCGTTTGTGATGCCGCGCTGGCTTGGACTGCTGGCGGCTGACACTCTACCCGCCGTGTTCTTAAGATAGTTTTCGCGACGTGTACCACGCGAAGGCGGCTGCAAAGACGACAGACATGGTGCTTCCGATGATGACGGATGTGACACCAGAGCTGAGGGTCGATACAGTCACAATAAGTGCGCCGACACCAGACAGGACGAAAGCTGGCGTTGCCCCCTTAAACCTCATCAACATCAGGATCGCGGCGACGAGCCCAGCACCGACGGACACAGCAAAAGCGACTAACGCCCATGTCGGGCGCAGTTCAATGTAGGCTTGATATTCTGGCGGCAATGCCGAGAGGCCTGATGGGCTGAGCTGTTGGATGAAATTCATGCATCCAAGACCATTCCAGATCAGGGCTACAACACCCGCAATCCAGAACAGCACACCTATCGGACCAGCGGTCTTATCGTTGTCCATCATTCATCCCTGTCCTCAGCTTCCGGTTCGACACGCCTGCGCCCCTGAGCATCCCATTTTTGGCAGCGTTCAACAAACGCCAAATGAGGAGATCGAAACAAGGCCTGATCGTTCAGCAACCCAACCGAAACAAAGACGGTGTCGGGCAGTTTCGAAGTTGCTTTGTATACGGGTGACCCCCTCCGGAAATCCGCTGACAATCCTGACAAAAGCACAACACAGCGAATTCAGGAGATCCTGACACCTCAATCTTGCTATGCCCACAAAGACATTGGCCTGAGCAAAGATCATGGGCAGCCATCTATTCGTTCGACATGATTTTTCCGCCCTCTTCTTGGCTTTCTTGCCGCCGTGATGAAGTGCGGACATTAATATCTCTATCGGTGTTTCGGCCTGCAAAACCCTCCGGCGTTTGCGATCAGTCGCCACTGATCGTTTCATGAACTTTGGTTCTGCAAAAAATAGCGGCTTAATCCGCTCCGACCAAACCATCGAATTGCTGCTTCACTCAAGAAAGGGGATTGTAGCGAGTTTTAGCGGATTTTGGTGCTGTGGGTGCTTTAGCAAGCGCGAATGCTCGGCACTCCAGTTTATTTGCAGTTCGTATTTCCAGCCCACAAACCGGCCCGTGCGCCTTCGGTCATGGCCAAGACGACATGATACATCAGTCGCGTCAGCGCCGCTGGCCAAAGGACTTGGCCGTCTGAACCCAGCTGATTGATGTAGCTAGGTCGCCCCGAAAACCAGCGCTCAAACATCAGGCACAACATCGCCCGCGCTCGGTCTCCTGCGATTTGATCGCCCGCCATATATCGGTGCGCCAGAAGCTTGATCGCTTCGGTTTGCGGCCACAGCAAGAAGCTGTTTTCAGCCACCTTGCCTTCATCTGAAACGGCATAATAAGCGGCCCCCTTCAGGATGCCGTCCTGCGCAAAGCCGTGGGAGTCCGCAAAGTCGGACAAGCGCATTGCGGTCGCTGCCAGAGCTGGAGTCGAAGCAAGGTCGGCCTCTTCCAGCAGTAACCAAGCCCATTCGCACTGATGACCAACTTCGCGGCGGTGCCCGTCTGCACCGGGCAGGGGACTCAGGTCCGGCGTTAGAAACTCTGCGATGGAGCCGCTGCTTTGATCCATGAAATACTGTAACCCCAAGCCTCGAAGCTCTGCCGCGCGGGTGAGCCAAAGGGCATCGCCTGTCATTCTGTTGGCTTGTAGGCAGGCTTCATAAAGATGCATGTGCGGGTTCTGGGCTGGGTTACTTATTTCGCCTGTATCGTCATTCAACAACAGCCCGGTGTCGGGGTCGGTTAGATGCGTTTGGATCGCAGACCAGCAGTCATCGATGAGTCTGGACACCTCGTCCGACGGCGACAGATTGTTCCATGTCACCAGTCCCAGAATGACGAAGGTCTGATCATAGCTTCGCGCAACGTCGTCCTCGTCTTTCCCCGTCGGCGTGCCATCGCGCTGAGTTCTGTTCCGGTAAAGCCCGCGCACATTGCGGAATGTGTCCAAGAACGCGACTTGCCGGCGCGCGGCAGACACAATCTCCGGATCGCCGAACAAGAGAGCGATATGAGACAGCGTGAACAGCGTGCGGGCCTGTGCAAGGACTGACTTACCCGCAGCGATGTCAGGGGCGCCGGTATCATCCAACGCGTCAAATACGCCGTACTGCCCGTCTTGCACGCGAACGAGCCAGTCCTTCAGAAAGACCTGCCAGAACCATCTGGACCAATCGGTCGCGTCGCGCTTGTCGGGGGAGCGGCTTTCCATCGCGTCAGTCTTATTTGACGGCATCTGGCATCAGAACCTTCGGCAACCAGAGGGATATCTCGGGGAACAGGATGATCAACAGCAAAATCAGTAGCATCGGGAGCAAGATGATGACCACTTCGCGCATCACTTGTACGACGTTCATTCCTCCGATGGAGGCGGAGATAAGCAGGCATAGCCCGTAGGGCGGGGTGACGAGCCCGAAGGCAAGCGACACGATACCGATGATCGCGAAGACGATAGGATGAATTTCTGCTGCAGTCGCGACAGGCAAAAGAACAGTTCCCAAGATGATGATGGTGGGAATGGCGTCAATGAACAGGCCAAAGAACAAGAACAATCCGGCGATCACCAAAGCTGTCCCGAACGAGCCAAACTCAAGGCTGGTCATGGCGTCCACAACCAATTGCGGCACGTGATAGAATGCGAGCAACCATCCGAACGCTGAGGCCGATCCAATCGCGAACAGTGAAATCGACGCAAATCGACCAGTGTCGTAGAAGATGTGGCCCAGGTCTTTGAACGTAACGGTGCGATACACAAACATGCCAAGGATCAAGGAATACGCTGCGGCAATAATCGCGCTTTCCGTCGGGGTTACGATGCCGCCCACGATGCCGCCGATGACGAGGATCGGGGTCAACATCGCAAGAAATGCGCCTTTGAAGGCTGTAATGATCTCCGCGAGAGTCGGCCGACCAATGATCGGATAGTCGTATACTTTGGCATAGCCATAGACGGTCGCCATCAGGGCCAACCCGATCATGATCCCCGGAATGGCACCGGCCAGAAACAACGCGCCGACGGATGTTTGCATCACGCCGCCCCAGACGATCATCAAGATCGAGGGTGGGATAATCACACCCATCACAGAGGAGCAGGCGGTGATCGCGATGGCGAAGCGGCGGTCGTAGCCTTCGTTGATCATCGCAGGGATCAGGATTTTACCGCAACCCGCAGCGTCTGCTGTCGAGGAGCCGGAGATACCTGCAAACAACATCGACACCGCGACGTTTACATGGCCAAGGCCGCCGGGCATCCAGCCGGTCAGAACCCGCGCCAGATCAATCAGCTTGTCAGTCACCTTACCCGAGTTCATCAGGTTTGCCGCGAGCAAAAAGAAAGGGACGGCCAGCAGGATGAATGAGTTGTAGGACTGGAACATGCGATCCAGCACAATGAAGGGGGTCAGACGCAACTCCAACACCACGATAGGTACCGTCGCAATCGCCAGTGCAAAGGCTACGGGGACGCGCATAGCGACCAGAAAAATAAAGCCGCCAAAGAGAATAGCGCATGCCAGGCTGGTTGTAATAATCATTGAGCGGCCACCGTCCGGTTTTTGTAGACCATGACGGCCTCGTAAAGCCTGTAGCCGGCAAACAGCGTCCACATCGCACCCGCAATTGGAACAGAAATGTAGGTGATCAGCATGTTGGCACGCATCATGACCGAGTTTTGAATGTAGCCGAACTTGGCATACTCGATTCCGTACCAAAAAAAGATGAGTGCGAAAGCCGTGATCATAACCAGTACGAACCCGTCTTGCAGCAGGATCATCAGTGGACTTGTGGCGTCGGGGATGACGCGCACATCGAAATGTGTCCCGTCCCATACTGCCATCATCGCACCGATCATGACGGCCCAGACGAATATGAATGTGGCAAGCTCTTCGGTCCAAAGATAGACCGGTATGATCCCTGTGTATCGCGCCAGAACCTGCATTCCGACAGGTATGGCGAGTGCGGCGATGAGAACACCCAGCAGAACTCTAAGACCATTGCAGCAATGGTCGAGCATACGTCCAATCATGATGTTCCCCACCCCGTAAAAAATCCACCGGCGCCATCATGACGCCGATGGTTAGCTTTGTCGGCCGTATCTTACTTGCTGCGGATCGCTTCCAACAATTCTGTCGCGCCAAGCTCTGCAGCATAAGCGTCTTGAACCGGGATCACGAGTTTGAGCAGCTCGTCGCGACCAGCGAATTCCTGCACTTTGATTTGGCCAGCGTCAGCCATCTCTTGCAGTTTTTCGCCGTCCTGGGTGCTTTCCAGTTTACGTCCAAATGCACCGGCTTCGGCACCAGCGGCCAGAACCGCTGCTTGCAGATCAGCGGGTAGGGCGCTGAACGAGCTTTCAGACATGACCAACGGGCGCACCGTGATGGCATGGCGTGTGAGCGTGATGTTTGGAGCAACTTCGTAGAACTTGAGGTTCTGGATCGACGCCGCTTCGTTCTCAAAGCCAGCGATCACGCCGGTTTGGATCGCGTTATAGACTTCGTTATAGGCGATAGCGGATGGTGCGGCTTTGATCGCGGAAAAGACCTGAGCCTGAATTGGGGCACCCATGACGCGCATTTTGTGGCCGGTCAGCTCGTCCATATTGCCGATAGGTTCAGCCGAGGCGAGGTTCCGTACACCGCCACCGGCATATCCGATGACGCGGATATTGGCTTTTGCAAGCAGCTCCGCTTCGAGAGGCGCCATCACACCGCTCGCGAGTGCAGTGTCCCAATGCTCAAGATCGCGGAACAGGAACGGCATATCCATCAGCGGGATCGACGGGGCGAAGGTCGCCATGTTCGACGGGGCCATGATGGCGTAATCGATCGCCACGCCTTGCTGCAGGAAGGTCACGAAATCGCTTTCGTCGCCCAACTCGCCGTTCAGGCTCATGTCAAATGAGACGTCGCCATCATATTTTTCGCCGACCAGCCTTTCAAACTCGCGCAGAGTTCTTGTGTAGGCGTGATCTTCGTCGAACAGGCTCGCGCCGCGCAGTTTGGTTTCGGCAGACACCGGAGTAGCCAAAATCGCAACCGCCGAGACGGCCGTGATGGCGATGGTCTTCATTGATTTAAAGTGAAACACAAGAGTCCTCCCAGAACTTTGTTACCCGCAAGCGGGGTGCAGACTTGAATCGGTCAATTCGATCAGTTGTTCACAATCCGCAAGATTTGTAAATAGTTGTAAACAGCCCGCGTACGATGCTACAGATTGGCAATGTGCATTCTTCGGGTTCAGGCGAGAATGTTGGTTGATCGCTGTGGGGTCATTTTGCCATACGACAGTTGCCCGATGGATGTTGGCGTCAGGCGACTGGTTTTGTTAACACTCTGCGACGGGTATCAGGGGCGAAGATCGAAGCTAAATATTTACGGCACGCACGGATGCTTGCCATTGATAATTGGCTCTGGCTGGAGTTGGAACTGCAAACGATATGACATCACCGAACCAAAAGCCTCCTCGACCCGGCGCGCAAAGCCGTGACAGCCGGACAGCAGGCGATCGCACACTTTCGGATGCCGCATATGAAAGCGTCTTGGCGATGATCGCCGGAGGCGAGTTCGCCGTTGGGTCGAAATTGCCTTCCGAAGAGGTGTTGAGCCAGCAGCTGGAAGTGTCCCGTCCGATCCTGCGCCGCGCGCTTAAGCAGTTGCGTGAGGATGGCGTCATAAGTTCGCGCCAAGGGTCGGGGTCATTCGTCATGCGGCGACCTGAAGGCGTCATGCTGCAATTTGCGCCAATTGGCTCAATCGCGGACATCCAGAGGACATTCGAATTTCGGGCGGCCATCGAAGGGGAAGCTGCCTATATTGCCGCGCAACGCCGCGATGAAAACGATCTGAAGCGCTTGCGATCCGCCTTAGCCGAGTTGGACCGCTGTGTGCAGGCCGGGGAGCTTGGCGTTGATGCAGACGAGGCGTTTCACGAGGCAGTCTGCACCGCTTCTGACAACAAGTACTTCTTGGCTGCGCGAAGCTCGATGAAGTCCAATATTCTGACGGGTATGAATTTAACGCGCAGCTTGTCGATGACCAAAACCAAGGACCGTTTAGCATTGGTCCAACAAGAGCATTACGCGATCCTTGATGCGCTGGTGGCGGGCGACCCACCCGCAGCGCGAGAGGCGATGCGCGTTCATGTGCTGAATGCACGGAAGCGGGTTTTTGAAGGCGCGTCGCTTTAACGAACCCGGCTTCAGCAGTTTCGAAGCGTTTCGCTTTCCCAGGTTGCGATCAGTTGTCGTCGGAGACGTCTACTTAAGTAGCTGTTATAAAATAGAAAAATATATAAATCCTGCATTTGGCACGCCCTAAGCGCCCCCTTAATCCTCCTCTCGAAACTGTCCAAGAATTTCGATGATAAGGCGCTTTACGCGATCACGCACAACCGAATTCCGTCCAGACCTAGATACCAAGTACATATCCGAACGGAACTGTGTGGGAAGTTCGATCTCGCGATATACTATGTTTTCCATCTGAATGACCTGCGCAGATCGGGGAACGAGCGCGAAGCCGAGACCGTGATTCACCAAACTGATCACCGCGTGTGTCTGGCTGGCACCCAGCACCGTATCTGGCAAGATATTGCACGCATAAAACAGTGCGTCGAGTGTCTCTTTGAGATACCCGCCGCGGTCTTTTGCGAACGAGATAAAGGGCTCTCCATCAAAGTCCGAGATCGTGAGATCCACTTTTTTAGCGAGGGGATGCCGCTTCGGGATGGCAAGAACGAACGGTTCATGGATGACCCTTGTGCGTTCGATATCACCTCTTGGGTTCTCCATCCGGGTTAACCCCAGATCGATCCGGCCGGAACGCTGCGCCTCGATCACCTCATAGCCCATCATTTCTATCGGAGTGAGCGACACTTTGGGCATTTCCGCAGCCATGCGTTGAGCGATAAGCGGCATGAACCTGAACGCCGCCGAAGGCACAAAACCTAAGGCGATGCTTCCGGTATCACCACGTTCAGCCTGACGGGCATTAAGGACAGCATGTTCAGATCGTTGAATTATATCGACAGCACTTTTGTAGAAGCTTTCACCGGCTGAGGTGAGGCTGACATGTCGATTGCTCCGTTCCAGAAGTCGCAGATTCACTCGTTCCTCAAGTATCTTGATTTGCCGCGACAAGGGAGGTTGCGTCATGTTCAACCGATCCGCCGCGCGGCGAAAACTCAACTCTTCTGCAACGGCAACAAAGCACCTCATCTGGAAGTATTCAAACTGCCCTTGGGCCATGGAACTTCTCCTGCCTCAGCGCGCCATCTCGGTTCGTGGATACAGATATTGTATCACAGTTATCCAAATTTGGAATTTACAAATTGTGACGACTTATCAAGTTTGGTGAGACGAAGTCGGAGCCACCAACCAGCCTTTTGAACGAAGGCGCGTAGCTGCGACATCATTTAGGGAGGACAGAATGAACCGATTTACTTACCTCATCGCAGCGTCAGCGTTTTCATCGACAGCCGCGCTCGGGGCTTATGCCCAGGACAATTCCGTCACCGTCGTGTTGTCGGAGGAACTTGAGATTGTCGAACCATGCTCGGCCACCAAATCCAACGTGGGCCGCGTCCTATTTCAAAACATCTCGGAAACCGTAACTGAGATGGACCCCGCGACTGGCCTCGAACCACGTCTTGCGGAAAGCTGGGAGGACATGGGCAACGGCACATGGCGCTTCACCTTGCGCAAAGGCGTGACGTTCAGCGATGGCTCCGCGATGGAAGCGGACGACGTCGCGCATTCACTTGTGCGCATGAAGTCACCGGCTATCGCATGTGAAATAGGTGCGAAATTCTTTGGTGGTATCGACATCACCTCTAACATTATTGACGCGCATACGATTGACGTTACCGCTGATCCGGCTCAGCCGATTTTGCCGATGCTGATGTCTACCGTGACGGTGACGCCGTCTGATACCCCGCTGGACAAGTTTGTCGATCAGCCTATCGGAACAGGGCCTTACACATTTGATGAGTATGCCCGTGGTCAGTATATAAAACTGTCTGCGAACCCGAATTATTGGGGTGAAAAGCCGACCGTCCAGTCGGCGACCTACGTGTTCCGTGCAGACAGCGCCGTTCGTGCCGCCATGGTCGCGGCGGGGGAGGCCGACATTTCGCCAAGCATCGCACTTCAGGATGCAACTGATCCGGCGATGGATTTTTCCTATCCCAACTCGGAAACAGTGTTCCTTCGCATTGAGCACGCACAAGCACCACTTAATGATCGTCGCGTTCGCGAAGCCCTAAACGTAGCTGTTGATCGTGAAGCTTTCGTTGGCACCATCCTTGCCAATGGCACGCTTCTGGCAACCGGCATCACACCTCCGTCTACGATCGGTTATGATGCTGATCTTAAGCCTTACGCCTACGATCCGGATCGCGCCCGCGCATTGCTGGAGGAGGCAAAGGCTGATGGTGTCCCGATTGACACCGAGATCACGCTGATCGGACGGACCAATAACTTCGGAAACGTGCTCGAGACGATGGAAGCGTTGCTGGGCATGTACCAAGACGTGGGTTTCAACATGAAGCTTGAAATGGTGGAAGTGGCTGAATGGCTTGAACGCTATGCCAAGCCGTTCCCGGAAAACCGAGGCCCAGAGCTGATTGAGGCGCAACACGACAATGCCAACGGTGACCCAGTGTTCTCCATGTATTTCAAGTATCACTCCGAGGGCCAGCAATCCGGCCTGACCGATCCCAAGGTTGATACTATGATTGCCGAGGCGACCGCTGCCACCGGTGACGCGCGAGCCGCCAAGTGGAAAGAGTTGTTCGGCTACCTTCACGAAGATATCATTGCGGACGTCATGCTATTCCACATGGTCGGATTCAGTCGTGTCAACGAGCGGCTGGACTTCGTGCCGACAATCCGCACCAACAGCGAACTGCAGCTTTCGCAGATCAAGTTCAAGTAAACTGAACTCGGGCTACGGGCAGCTTTGGTTGCCTGTAGCCATCAATGCAAAGGTCTGTCGCTATGATGAAGTTCTTGGGAAAACGGGCTGTTGCAAGCGCCATTTCTCTTGTCGGCCTCATGTTGCTGGTATTTTTCCTGAGCCGGCTATCAGGCGACCCAACAGGCTTGTACCTGCCGCTCGACGCCTCGGAAGAAAGCCGGAACCAGTTCAGGGAAATTCATGGTCTGAATGATCCGCTGATCGTGCAGTTCTTTAACTATATGGGTGATCTTGCGCGCCTCGACTTCGGGGACTCGATCCGACGTTCCGAGCCTGCCATTGATGTGGTCCTACGGGGCTTTGTCTGGACCTTACAGCTTGCATTGATCACGATGTCGCTGGTCGTCACGCTGGCAATTGTCGTCGGGTCTTTGGCAGCATTTCACGTCGGCGGGGTTTTTGATCGTATCGCGACGTTCTTCTCGCTGATCGGGGCAAGCGCTCCGGATTTCTGGATTGCCATCGTCGCAATCGTTATCTTTTCTGTGAATTTGGGGTGGGTTCCGACCTCTGGCACAGGCAGCATATGGCACTGGATTTTACCCGTCTCGGTGCTCTTCATCAGACCTTTTGGGCTTGTGCTGCAGATTGTGCGCGGCTCGATGATTACCGCGCTCAGCTCTGCCTATGTCAAAACCGCCCGCGCCAAAGGGATCAAGAACCGGTCGATTATCTTTGTTCACGCGCTGCGCAACGCATTGTTGCCTGTCATCACGGTCATAGGCGATCAGGCCGCAGCACTTCTGAACGGGGCGGTGGTGATCGAGTCAATATTTGGCTTCCCCGGCGTTGGAAAATTGATGATCGACTCGATTCTGCAACGTGACTTCACCGTTGTTATGGCCGCGATCATGGTCACTGCATTGGCGATTTTCATCATGAACCTTCTGATCGATATCCTTTACTCGGTCCTCGATCCCCGCATTAGGTATTGACCCATGGCAAACTCTGACCTTGTTCCGGATACCCCCGAAGCACCCAGTCCATCTGCGCAGCTGCTGCGGATGCTTTGGAATGACAAGTTCGCATTCGTTTCGGTGCTTTTCCTGCTGGTCGTCTTGTTTTGCGCCTTGTTTGGACCGCTATTGCTGGAAGATGTTGCGACCAAACAGAACCTGCGTGGACGAAATGCGCCGCCGTTCGATTTTTCCGCCAACTGGCTTTACTGGCTGGGCGGCGACGCTCTTGGGCGCCCGCTACTCGCTCGGATTATTGTGGCCGCTCAGAACACTATTTTTGTGGCGGCTGGCGCGGTCTTCTTTTCCCTGACCATCGGGACAAGTCTGGGCTTGATTGCCGGTTACACGTCCAAAACCCTGAGCCAGGTCATCATGCGCCTCGCCGATATCATCATGTCATTCCCGTCGCTATTGCTGGCTGTGATTGTCCTTTTCATGCTGGATAGCTCCGTGTTCAACTTGGTGATTGTTCTCGCGATTACGCGCATCCCAGTCTACCTGCGGACCGCACGCGCAGAGACGCTTGAGGTCCGTGAAAGGATGTTCGTCCAAGCCGCCCGCGTGATGGGGGCTTCAAATCGAAGGATTATTTTCCGCCATATCTTGCCTGTCGTGTTTCCGACTTTGGTGACGATCGCGACGTTGGATTTCGCCTTTGTCATGTTGGCAGAGTCGTCGCTGTCGTTTCTTGGTATCGGCATTCAGCCGCCAGAGATCACTTGGGGTCTCATGGTCGCGCAGGGCCGGTCCTATCTGACCACCGCATGGGGGCTGTCATTCTGGCCCGGGCTGGCCATCATCCTGACCACCCTATCGCTTAACCTGCTGTCGAACTGGATGCGGACTGCTCTTGACCCCGCTCAACGCTGGCGCCTCGAGAATGTGAGGACGAAAAATGGGTGATCGTCTTTTGGAGGTGAGGAACCTCTCGGTAGACTTCCATACGTCGCATGGAACGGTCCACGCGGTCCGCGATGTGAGTTGGCATCTGGATCGTGGCGAAACGCTGGCCATCCTTGGCGAGTCCGGTTCTGGTAAGTCGGTATCTGCTTCGGCGGTCTTGAACTTGATCGACATGCCCCCAGGCGAGATAACGTCTGGCGAGATTTTGTTTGAGGGCAGGGACGTCATTAAGATGTCCTCCGAGGAACGGCGTGCATTGAACGGGCACCGGATCGCGATGATCTTCCAAGACCCGCTGAGCCATTTGAACCCAGTCTATTCGGTCGGCTTTCAAATTGCGGAGACGATGACCGCGCATGGCGTAGACAATTCGCAAACGCGGGCGAAGACGGTCGAGCTACTAGAACGGGTGGGAATTCCGGACGCAGCGACCAAAGTCGACGCCTATCCCCACCAGTTTTCTGGCGGGCAGCGTCAGCGGATCATGATCGCGATGGCCTTGGCACTTAAGCCCGATATCCTGATCGCAGATGAACCGACTACCGCTCTCGATGTCACCGTGCAGGCCCAAATTCTAGCCTTGCTGGAGGAGCTGCAGGAAGAAACGGGCATGGGTCTTTTGCTGATCACCCACGACCTAGGGGTGGTGGCCGAAGTAGCGGACCGAGTGGTTGTCATGAACTCCGGCCAGATCGTTGAAACCGGCACCTCCAGCGAGGTTTATCACAACCCGACTCATCCCTACACCAAGAAGCTGATCGCGGCGATTCCGGGCAGTGGTGAAATGGCGAAAGAATTGGGGCCAGGGATCAAACCCATTCTTGAAATCTCTGGGTTGACCAAACATTACGGTGCATTCGCCGCGCTGGATAACGTCAGTTTGACGGTTTTGCCGGGGGAATCCGTCGCCATCGTTGGTGAGTCTGGCTCTGGGAAGTCTACGTTGGCGAAGACAATACTGCGGCTGGAAGAGGCAACAAGTGGTCAGGCCCTATTCGACGGTCAGGATCTTATCAGCATGAATGCAAAGGACCTGTTCAACGTCCGCCGCGATATTCAGATGGTGTTTCAGGACCCAACCCAATCGCTCAACCCACGAATGTCGATCTACGAGATCGTTTCCGAAGCGTTCGTCATTCATCCCGAAATACTTGCCAAGCAACTCTGGAAATCGCGGGTCTGCGAATTACTGGAGCAGGTCGGATTGCAAGCAGATCATATGTACCGCTACCCCCATCAGTTTTCTGGTGGGCAGAGGCAACGTATCGCCATTGCGCGGGCTTTGGCATTGGAGCCGAAACTGATTGTTTGTGACGAAGCGGTTTCCGCATTAGATGTTTCAATCCAAGCGCAAGTTCTGTCGCTTTTGACTGGCTTGCAGGATGACCTAGGCTTGAGTTTCCTTTTTATCGCCCATGACCTTCCTTTGGTCAGGGATTTTGCCCATAGGGTCATCGTTATGCAAAATGGTAAAATCGTTGAGCAGGGGCCAGTCGCACAAATCTTTGACGCTCCGCGCGAGGACTACACCCGCAACCTTATTGCGGCCAGCTTAAGTCCGGACCCAAAGATACAGGCGGAACGGCGCGTGGCACTTAGAAAATTGCAAGGAGCAGTAACGTGAGCCAGACACTGAAATACTTCCTGTGGCCGTTTGCATTTACCGCCCTCGGGTTGGTCCTAGCTTATTGGCTTGGCTACCAAATGACGGGGACCGTCACGGGCGCGCTGTCGTTTTTTCTGATTGGCTGCATTCTAGCAGTGCTTGAAATCTCGTTGAGCTTCGACAATGCCATCGTTAACGCCAATATCCTCAAGACCATGGAGCCGAAGTGGCAACACAGGTTTCTGACGTGGGGCATTCTGATCGCCGTTTTCGGGATGCGCATCATTTTCCCGCTCGCGGTCGTGGCGATTGCCGCCAAAATCGGACCCATCTCGGCGATTGTTCTCGCGGCAACGGACCCCCAAGAATATGCGCGGATCATGGAAGACTCCCACATCGGGATATCTGCGTTTGGCGGCACATTCCTGATGATGGTCGCCTTGACGTATTTCATTGACCAGTCGAAGGAAGTCGACTGGATCAGGATGATCGAACGCCGCCTGAGAAGCTGGGCCTCCATTCGCGGCCTTGAAATCGCCGCGGTGCTGAGCGCTGCTCTGATACTCTCCATTCTGCTACCCGAAGTCGACGGCGCGACCTTCCTTTTTGCTGCAGTCTGCGGACTTCTAACGTTCCTAGCTGTAGAATTGGTGGCGCATTTTCTGGATGCCCAGAAAGAAGCACAAACTATGGCTGCAAAAGGCGGGTTTGGCGCCTTTCTTTACCTAGAAGTTCTGGATGCCAGCTTTTCGTTCGACGGCGTCATCGGCGCATTCGCATTGACGCAGAACCTGTTCTTGATCGCAATCGGCCTCGGCATCGGTGCATTTTACGTGCGATCCATGACGATCATGCTGGTTGAACGGAAAACGCTGTCTCAGTTTCGGTATCTCGAACATGGTGCGTTCTACTCGGTACTGGCTCTGTCGATCATCATGTACGCTCAATCGCTTTGGCATATCCCAGAGCTTGTTACAGGCCTGATCGGTGCCGCGCTGATCAGCTTGTCCCTTATTTCTTCAATTCGACACAACAAGGCGGACCAGAAGGCATGACACGTCCGGGCCGCGAACAACCAATTCATTAAGACAGAGAAAGAGATCCCATGTCCGAGCACACACTTTCGCCAGAAACCAAAGAACTTTTGGAAGCGGTGTCCGTCGCGACGCTGGCCACGGCGCTCTACAAACGTGGACTGCGCAATCAGGTGATACAGGACGTCCGGCCCGTCGGCCGGAAGGGTCGCAACATGGTGGGACCTGCCTTTACGCTGCGATACATGCCCGCCCGCGAAGACCGAAACCAGCTGGTCGAGTTCAGAAATCCAAAGCACCCCCAGCGTCTCGCGGTTGAGACATGCCCTCCGGGTCACGTGATGGTTATGGACAGCCGCAAAAGCGCAAATGCAGCATCGGCAGGGGACATTCTGATCACGCGGCTGATGATGCGCGGGGCGGCTGGCGTTGTCACCGATGGCGGGTTTCGTGACGCCATGAACATCGGTGAGTTAGAGATGCCCGCCTACCACAACCGGCCCTCCAGTCCGACGAACCTAACGCTAAACGAAGCGATCGAAATTAACGGGCCAATCGGTTGCGGGGATGCGCCAGTGTTTCCTGGCGACATTCTGGTCGGCGATGACGACAGTGTTATCGTGATTCCGGCTCACTTGGCAGACGAAGTGGCAAAAGAAGCCGTAGAAATGACCGCCTTCGAGGACTTTGTTCTGAGCAAGGTTCAGGCTGGCGCGTCGATCATTGGCCTCTACCCCGCGACCAAAGAAGAGAACCTTGAAGAATTCAAAAACTGGCGCGCTGAACACGGTCGCTAGTGAGCATTTCGGCGAAACTGCTTAAGCCATACAACATCCAAAAATTCGAGAAGAGAGTGCCCAGATGAAATTCGAACCCCACGGAAAACACTTGATCGCAGGAAAATGGGTAGCTGGAACCGCAACCTTTGCGTCCGAGCCTGCTCATGGCCCAAGCCATAGCTATTCGGTGGGAACTCCGGAACTGGTCGATGCAGCCTGTCAGGCCGCCGAAGAGGCATTCTGGTCCTTTGGATATTCTACACGTCAGGAGCGCGCCGATTTTCTGAATGCGATTGCCGATGAAATCGACGCGCGCGGGGCGCAAATCACCGAAATTGGAACTCAGGAAACCGGATTGCCAGAAGCGCGTCTTGAAGGTGAGCGCGGGCGGACCATTGGCCAGCTGCGCCTGTTCGCCAGCCACATTCTCGCAGGTGATTACCTAGACAAGCGCCATGACGCGGCGCTGCCAGAACGCGCTCCGATCCCGCGACCAGACCTGAAGCTTGTGCAGCGCCCGATTGGCCCCGTTGCCGTCTTCGGTGCGTCAAACTTCCCGCTCGCCTTCTCCACAGCAGGTGGCGACACCGCATCTGCGTTGGCCGCAGGTTGCCCTGTTGTCGTGAAGGGCCACAGCGCCCATCCGGGGACAGGCGAGATCATTGCGGAGGCGATCAACGCGGCGATTGCACGCTGCAAGGTTCACCCGGGTGTCTTCTCGTTAATACAGGGAGGCAAGCGTGATGTTGGGACCGCACTTGTGCAACACCCGCTTATCAATGCAGTCGGCTTTACGGGATCGCTCGGGGGTGGGCGCGCGTTGTTCGATCTGTGCGCTCAGCGCCCCAATCCTATTCCATTCTTCGGTGAGCTCGGCTCCGTCAACCCGATGTTCCTCTTGCCCTCTGCAATTGCCAACCGGAGCCAAGATATCGGCGCGGGATGGGCCGCCTCGATGACAATGGGGGCGGGACAGTTCTGCACCAATCCCGGGATTGCAGTTGTGATTGACGGCCCTGATGCTGACGCATTCGCCGAGGCTGCAACTCAGGCGCTTGAGGCAACGAGCGCGCAAACCATGCTGACCGATGGGATAGCCGAGGCCTATCGCAAAGGCCGCGACCGTGTCTCTGCGGCCAAAGGGATTACGGAGTTGCTGACCACGACGTGCAACCTGCGAAATGCCACACCCTACCTCTATGCGACCACCGGCGAGGCATGGCTGGCGAATGAGGCTCTTGGCGAAGAGGTGTTCGGCCCGCTTGGCCTAATCGTTCGTGTCAAAGACCAAGCCGAGATGCTGGAGGTCGCGAAAGCTCTTGAAGGACAACTGACCTGCACGCTGCATATGGATGCCGCAGACACCGACATTGCACAAAAGCTGATGCCGGTGCTCGAACGCAAAGCGGGGCGTATTCTTGCGAACGGTTTCCCGACAGGTGTCGAGGTGAGCGACGCGATGGTCCACGGCGGTCCTTACCCTGCATCCACCAATTTTGGTGCAACATCTGTGGGGACGCTGGCAATCCGCCGGTTCTTGCGACCGGTTTGTTTCCAAAACATTCCAGACGATCTGGTTCCTGAATAGCGCGCTTTTGTATCGACGGTATGTTCAGCGCGAAGCAGCCTGAGCAATCTCAACTCGGGTCGCTCCGAATACGGTTTTACGCCGATTGCGCCTCGGCAATCGATCTCGGGTACGAAGTCATCGGAAAGCTTTCGGTCTAGGCAGGCATCTTAAAATGCTTCGATAGTTTCAGCCCTTGGCCCTGATAGTTTGACTTTATGTCGATGCCGTAGAGCTGCGTTGGCACCTCGGACATGTGTTCATAGACAAGGCGCCCAACTGTTTGTCCGTGTTCCAGCACAAAGGGGGCTTCGTGGCAGCGCACCTCCAGCACGCCTCGGGACCCTGTGCCGCCAGCTCCGGAGTAGCCGAAACCGGGGTCGAAGAAGCCCGCGTAGTGGACGCGAAATTCGCCGACCATGGCCAAATATGGAGCCATCTCTGCCGCGCAATTAGGTGGAATAACAATACTTTGCTGGCTGACAAGGATATAGAATGCGCCGGGATCGAGGATCAGGCGGGCGTCTTTCGTGCGCAATTCTTCCCAATATTCGGATGGGTCATAATGCCCGAGCTTGTCGAGGTCGATCACGCCGGTATGCGGTTTGGCGCGGTAGCCCACCAGATCGCCGTGCTCTGGCTTCAAATCGACCGAGAAGCCCAGCCCGTCAGAGATCACGGCCTCGCCGGATACGATTGCGCTTTCGGCGTGAAGGGCGCGCAACTCGTCGTCATCCATGACGGTTTTTCCAGTGCGGAAGATGATCTGGTTTAGCATCTGTCCTGTGCGCGCGACGACCGAGAACGAGCGGGGACAAATCTCGGCATAAAGGCGGCCCGTATATCCAGCGGGGACGCGATCGAATTCGACGCCGTTGTCAGTGATCACTCGGGTTAGCAAGTCCAGCCGTCCGATGGAGGATTTGGCGGACGCCGCCGCAACCATGTCATCGGGCAGGGCAAGCTGTTCCAGCAACGGCACGACATAGACGCAGCCTTTTTCCAGCACGGCGCCGGAGGACAAGTCGATTTCGTGCATGGTGAAGTCGGCGAGGCGCTCCTTCACTGTGTGGCCCCGACCCGTCAGGAAAGATGCGCGCACGCGATAAGCTTTGGTGCCAAGGCGCAAATCAAGAGAGGCAGGCTGGATTTGACCGTCGGTGACAGGCTGGTCGGCGGTGATCGCCCCACGCTCAAGCAGCACCTGCATTTGGTGATCGGCAAGCACGCCGGGATTGAAATATGCCATCATCGTCCCCCTGGATACACGAAACGCCCGGCGCTGCTGCACACGGGCGTTTTGTTATTGGTCGGGCTAGCAGGACTCGAACCTGCGACCTTCCGTCCCCCAGACGGACGCGCTACCAGGCTGCGCCATAGCCCGACTAATGGCGTCATGTCATAGCCAAATTCCAAGCGGTGGCAAGGGCCTTGGGTAGAATATTGCGGGGCCGAAGCAAACATGGCTGCGAGAAAGGTTCTACTGACCGGACAGATCCTGCGCGAGGCGGTCGCGCAGTGACTGAAGGCGGGCTGCATGCGCCGCCAGAGAGTCTGTTGCGTCTAGCTTGCTTGGATCCACACCGCGCAACTTGCGCTTGAGGGCTTGCGCCGCAAGTTGCTTTTCCGAAAGTTGGAAGACCTCGGGCGTCGGCTCTGCAGGCTGTGCGACGGGGGGAGGGGCCACAGGCTCGGGTTCTGACTCAGCTGCGGCTTCGTGGTCCGGTTGCTGCTCCGGTTCGACCGTTTGCTCAGTTGGGGCAGCTTCGGCTGGTTCCGGCGACGCATCGATTTTGTTCTGGTCTTCGGAAGGTTCCGCGCTGACCGTTTCAGGCTCAGGCTCAGGCTCAGGCTCAGGCTCAGGCTCAGGCTCAGGCTCAGGCTCAGGCTCAGGCTCAGGCTCAGGCTCAGGCTCAGGCTCAGCGGCGATTTCCGGCTCGGGCTCAGTGCGGCTTGGCAATTCTACCACGTTGTCGCCACCGAACAGCGGTTCTTCTGAAACATTGATAAAAGGCGCTTCTGGCGCGTCGTCTTGCTCCGCCTCTGCATCGTCTTCGCCGTCCGGCTCTGCTTCATCGGTGGTGGCGACGTCCGGTTGATCCGCTGGGTTGCCCAAATCGAGCGTCGGGCGCTCCTGAGGTGGGGCGACCTCTTGCTCGGCATCGGCTTCCCACGCGGCGACGTCGATGTCCTGCGCGTCGGGCGTCGCCGCGTCGTCGCTCGTGTCTTCTACGGCGTCCTCGACGTCAGGGACGTCGGCCTTTCGGCGCAGAGTACGTGGGGTGGCGGCTTCGTCGACCCCGTCCAAAGACGGCGACATCGCGCTGACGGTTTTGATCCCGTCTTCCTTAAGCATCTTTTGGACGCCACGAATAGTCATGCCGTCGTCATGCAGCAGTTTTTTGATGCCACCAATCAGCAGCATATCGTCGGGGCGATAGTACCGACGACCGCCCGCGCGCTTCACGGGTTTGATCTGGCTAAACTTGCTTTCCCAAAAGCGCAGCACATGTGCTGGCACATCCAGCCAATCGGCCACTTCAGAAATGGTGCGGAACGCATCGCGCGCTTTGGTCGCCATATACTCAGACCTCCCTTAGGTCGGTCAGGACTTGTTGCCGGAGGCCACGCGGTCTTTCATCAGATGAGACGGGCGGAACGTCAAAACGCGGCGAGGGTGGATCGGAACCTCTTCACCGGTTTTCGGATTGCGGCCAACGCGAGCCGACTTTTCGCGTACCGAAAATGTCCCGAAGGAGGAGATCTTGACCTGCTGCCCCGAGACCAACGCGTCGGACATGTGCTTGAGCACACTTTCGACCAGATCAGCGCTTTCATTGCGCGACAATCCGACCTCTCGGAACACGGCTTCGCTTAAATCCATGCGGGTCAATGTTTTGGCAGTCATGTCGTCCCCCTTGATTTTATTTTCAAGACGATAGGCTTGGGGGAATTTCCGAGTCAATATCAAGGGCTTGTATTGCGCACTTTATGCACAGTTTGAGCGGGTTTTCCCCCCTTAGAGGCGCAAAACCACGGCGCCCCACGCCAAACCACCCCCGATCGCCTCCATAACGAGAAGCTGGCCGGGTGCAAATTTGCCCTGAGACTTGGCAACAGACAGGGCTAGGGGAATCGATGCGGCGGAGGTATTGCCGTGATCCTGAACGGTCACAACCACCCGATCCATTGGCACATTCATCTTTGTTGCCGTCGCTTTGATGATGCGCAGGTTGGCCTGATGGGGCACGACCCAGTCTACGTCTGCATCGCTTAATCCGGCTTTCTCGAGCGCGGCTTCGGCGGTCTTGGCCAGCTTGTCGACGGCATGACGGAAGACTTCTTTGCCCTGCATCACCAGCACGCCTGTGGTTTGGGTCTTTGAAACGCCGCCATCAACGTAGAGCAAATCGCGATAGGTGCCGTCGGAGTTCAGGTCGGTGGCCAAAATCCCGGCGTCCTGAGCCGTTCCTTCGCCTTCGGCGGCTTCAAGCACCACCGCCCCCGCGCCATCACCGAACAAAACGCAGGTGGTGCGATCTTCCCAGTTCATGATCCGAGAGAAGGTTTCAGCACCGATAACCAGAACCCGTTTGGCCTGGCCGGATTTGATCAGCGCATCGGCATTGGACATTGCGAAGACAAAGCCCGCGCACACGGCCTGCACATCAAACGCAAACCCGTTTGTCATTCCAAGCTTGCCTTGAACCATGGTCGCAACAGACGGGAAGGTGGTATCCGGCGTCGAAGTTGCCACAATAATTGCGTCGAGCGTCGCGGCTTCCATGCCTGCGTCAGCAAGAGCCGCGCGCGCGGCATCGGTGGCCAGATCAGAGGTGGTTTGCCCTTCAGCGGCGAAATGACGGCGTTCAATGCCGGAGCGGGACTTGATCCACGCGTCTGTTGTATCCACCCAGTTTTCGAATTCGGCATTTTCTACCACGCGCTCGGGTAGGGCGTGGCCCATGCCACGCAAAACGGAACGGATCATGCTCATGTACTGGATTTGCCCTTTTCCGCGTCCGGCGTCTCTTTGGCCGGTTTCGCAATTTGGCCCGCATCTGTTGCGGATGCAACCCGCGCTGCAAGCTTCTCACTAAAACCTGTTTGAGCGAGCTGGAACGCCAGTTTGATGGCGGCGGACACTCCGGTGGCATCTGCCGCACCATGTGACTTCACCACAGTGCCGTTCAGCCCCAAGAAAACCCCGCCATTAACTTGACGCGGATCAATGCGCTTTTTCAGGCGTTGCAAAGAGGTGTAGGCCAGCAAAGCCGCAATGCGCGACAGGGGAGAGAACTTGAATGCCTCGCGCAGACCTTCGGAGATCAGGTTGGCGGTGCCTTCAGCGGTTTTAAGCGCCACGTTGCCTGTAAATCCGTCGGTCACGATTACATCAACGCGGTCGGACGGGATGTCGCCGCCTTCAACAAAGCCGACATAGTCAAAATCGTTAAATTCTGCGGCGGCTTCGATCATCTCATTGGCGACTTTAAGCTCGGCGCGGCCTTTATGTTCTTCGGTGCCAACATTCAGAAGTCCAATACGAGGGCGTGCGATGCCAAAGCCGTTGCGTGCGTAGCTGAGACCCATCAAAGCGTATTGCAGCAAATCGTCCTGATCCGCACGAATGTCTGCGCCCACATCGAGCATGACGTTGAACCCGGACGGATTGCGCGACGGCCAGAGGCAGGCAATAGCGGGGCGGTTCACACCGGGAACTTTGCGAAGCCGGATCATGGAAACGGCCATTAGAGCTCCGGTATTGCCGCAGCTGACGCAGACTGTGGCCTCGCCCGCGCGCACAGCGTCAATGGCGGACCACATAGAGGTGCCCTTACCGTGGCGCATCACATGGCTGGGTTTTTCATGCATGGTCACCACATCTTCTGTGTGGCGAATCTCGCAGCGGTCGGCGATGCGACGCTTGGCGATCTGTGCTTCCAGCTCGGCGCGGTCGCCATGCACGATGAAGCGAATGTTCGGATTTACTTCAGCAGATTTTGCCATGCCCTCAACGACAGCGGCGGGGCCCAAGTCCCCGCCCATAGCGTCGATGGAAATGACTGTGTCAGATGAACCCACCGGGAAGCCTGCCTGTTTGCCGCACTATTGTTGCGACGCAGCCTAGGCTTAAGCGGCGTCGTCGTCCAGATCGACTTCGTTTGCCAAAGCAACGACTTCGCGTTCTGCGTAGTGGCCGCAAGATGGGCAAACGTGGTGTGGGCGTTTCAGCTCACCGCAGTTGCTGCACTCGTTAGGGTTCGCAGCCACCAGCGCGTCATGGGCGCGGCGATTGTTGCGGCGCGACTTGGATACTTTATTCTGCTGGACGGCCATGTCTCAACCTTCGGTGTTTGGGGGCCATCGGCGGCCCGTGTGTCAGTTCAAGCGTCTGTAGACGGTGTTCCGAGGGCGTCTAACGCGTCCCACGCGGCCCGTCCAGAGCCATAATCTCAAGAAGCGCGGAAAATACGCATTCCGCAGCGTTTGGCAAGGGGATTCGCGTGACGCGCCGCGCGGATCAGTTCTCGGTGGGGTTCTGAAGCTTGGCCTTGAGGGCCGCTAGGGCCGCAAAAGGCTTCACATCGTCGTCTGTCAAAGGGTCCGATCCGGGTTCGGTGAAATCAACTTGGTGCAGCGATGCACCCTCGGCTCGCGGGTAAGGAGGCACGGCCAAAGCAAGAACTTCTGCGGCGATCTCGGCGATATCTACGCTTTCTGGCAAAGGCTCAGAGGTGTCGTCGCCATCCATTTCAGCTTCTGCCTCGGTTGGTGGCTGCCAATCCGAAAGGTATTGGCGCGCAAACGGCTCTTCGATGCGTGTCGTGACGGGTTCCAGCGTCACGACGCAAGGTTGCACGACGGTAGCACCAAGCCTGGCGTCCAGCCGCCAGTCGCTGCGACCGAGCGGCGTAAGCGTTCCTTCGAGGCGCATCTTGCGCAGGGCAGATAGCCCCATCTCCTCTGCCAGTTGCTGCATCGTGCCCGCATCTGGCGTGTAATTTATCTCGGTGGCTTTTCGGGTGGGCAGGTCTGCCAGTCGCATCACGGTTGTCTGGGCCATGGGGAGCTATCTTTCTTGATCACTTGCGCGTCCTTCTGTAAGCCCTTCTGTAAGCCCTAGGGCCCGAGTAGAGCAAGACACGAACAAGAAACGGGGGTCGCGCATGCGGCACGTTGAGAACAAGCAGGCCTCGCGGCTGGTTAAGCTGGTCGCTGTGGCGGCGCTGCTGATCGTGGCAGGCTGCTCCGAAATCATCCGCAATCATGGTTATGTGCCAATTGAAGAGGACTTGCAGTCCTTGACCGTCGGCGTTGACACACGCGGTACGGTCGAAGATCTGATCGGCAAGCCGTCGGCTTCCGGCGTGCTGCGCGGTGGCGACTGGTTCTATGTCGGCAGCAAGATGCGCCATTTTGCCTATAAGAAGCCGCAAGAGATTGACCGGCAGGTCGTGGCATTGCGCTTTAGTGATGACGATGTGTTGCAAAACGTTGAACGGTTCGGGCTGGAGAATGGTCGTGTCGTCACATTGTCGCGTCGTGTGACCGAAACCACCGTGCGTGACGTTACATTCATCCGCCAGATCATTCGCAACTTCGGCCGGATCAATGTGGGCGAGGCATTGGCAGGCGGCTAACACGGCACGCTTGCGCATCGCACCAGATGATACTTAGGTAAAGACAAGGATGCGGCCTCATGATCGGGGCCGCGCACGCCGGAGGGCCGACCATGTCAGTGCTGAGCAAAGGCCGCTACACTGCCCGCTTTGCGCAGGGGCCCGACGACATTCTGGCAGCCCAACGGCTGAGAGCGTTGGCGTTTCGCGATGCCCCCACCGGACTGGATGCCGACACCTATGATGACCAGTGCCTGCATATGCTGGTCGAAGACGACGCCAGCGGTGCGCTGGTGTGTTGCTTTCGCCTTATGCCCCTCGATAACGGGCGAGCGATAGAACAAAGCTATTCCGCCCAGCATTACGGCCTTGCTCGGTTGGCCAAATTCGATGGCGCAATGGTCGAGATGGGCCGTTTTTGCGTCCACCCCGACCACCATGACCCCGACATCCTGCGGGTCGCGTGGGGAGCGATGACGCGTTATGTTGATGAGGCGGGGATCGAGATGCTTTTTGGCTGCTCATCCTTCAAAGGCACGTCAGAGGAGGCGTATCTTGATGCGTTTTCGCTGTTGAAAGAGCGGCATTTGGCCCCGAAGCGCTGGTTGCCACGGGTTAAAGCCCCGTCCGTGTTCCCCTTCGCGCGCAAGCTTCGACTGCGCCGCCCAGATCTTAAGGCCGCGATGAAAGCGATGCCACCATTGCTACGCACCTACCTGATGATGGGTGGCTGGGTCAGTGATCATGCGGTTGTGGACCGTGATCTAAACACGCTGCACGTGTTCACGGGGCTGGAAATTCGTGCGATTCCGCCCGCCCGCAAGAAGCTTTTGCGCGCCGTCGCGGGGTGATGTGTTGACGCCATTGCCGTGACGCCGTAGCGGGTGGTCTCATGGCACGTACACCTCTTCTTCAACTGACCGACATCTCGCTGACTTTCGGCGGTGATCCCCTGTTTTCAGACCTGAGCCTTATTGTTCAGCCCGGCGATCGGGTGGCCCTTGTAGGGCGCAACGGGTCGGGTAAATCGACGTTGATGAAAGTCATGGGCGGTCTCGTGGAGCCGGATGCGGGCGCGCGCTTCCTCGCTCCGGGTGTCACCACCGGCTATATGCAGCAGGACCCTGACCTAACAGGCTTTGCGACGCTTGGCGATTTTGCGCTGAGCGAGATGGACCCGAGCGAGGAATACAAGCTGCTGAGCGCGGCTGAAGGTTTGAAACTGAACCTTGCAGCAGAGGTCTCCGCCGCGTCTGGCGGGGAACGCAGACGCGCGGCCTTGGCTAAATTGCTCGCCGAAGCGCCGGAATTGATGCTTCTGGACGAACCGACCAACCACCTTGATATCGAGGCGATCGCTTGGCTTGAGGGGCATCTGTCCTCGACCCGTGCCGCCTATATCCTGATTTCCCACGACCGTGCCTTTCTGCGCGCGCTGACCCGCGCCACGCTGTGGGTGGACCGCGGCCAAGTGCGCCGACAGGAGACGGGATTCGATCGCTTTGAGGAATGGCGTGACAAGATGTGGGACGAGGAAGACCAGCAACGCCACAAGCTGAACCGCAAGATCAAGGCGGAGGCGCGTTGGGCCGTCGAGGGAATCTCGGCGCGGCGCAAGCGTAACCAAGGTCGCGTACGGGCCTTGCAGGATTTGCGGGCCGAGCGCGCCAGCCAGATCCAACGCCAAGGCTCTGCCGCGATGGCACTGGAGGCTGGGCCCAAGTCCGGCAAACAGGTCTTCGTGATGGACGACGTGTCGCTGGCATTTGATGACAAGATCATCGTCAAGAATTTCTCGCTCAAAGTGAATCGCGGAGACCGCATCGCGCTGGTTGGACCGAACGGTGCGGGCAAAACCTCGTTGTTGAAACTGATGACTGGCGAACTCGCGCCGGACTCGGGCAGCGTGAAAATCGGCACCAATCTGGAAATGGCAGTGTTCGACCAGAACCGTGCAGCCTTGGATCCTGAGGCCACCTTATGGGCGTCCCTGACAGAAGACCCGACGACGCGCGTGCGCGGGCAGGGCGACCATATCATGGTGCGCGGCACGCCAAAACACGTGGTGGGTTACCTCAAGGAATTCCTGTTCGACGAGGCGCAGGCGCGTGCGCCGGTGCGCTCGCTCTCGGGCGGCGAAAAGGCGCGGCTTTTGCTGGCGCGCATCATGGCGCGCGAAAGCAACCTGCTGATCCTCGACGAGCCGACCAACGACTTGGATATCGAAACACTGGACCTGATGCAGGAGCTGATCAGCGATTATGACGGAACGGTCATTCTGGTCAGCCACGACCGTGATTTTCTGGACCGCGTCGCCTCGACCACGGTGGCGCTGAAAGACGGCAAGGCGACAGTTTATGCAGGCGGCTGGTCCGACTATGAGGCGCAGGCTGCGGAGGGGGGCGATGACGCGGTCTTGTCCGATAAGCCAGCGCAAACGCGGCGCGAAAAAGGACGTGAGGCCGCGGCAGAGAAGAAAGCAGATGCGGGCTTGTCCTTCACCGAAAAGCACCGGTTGGAGGCATTACCTTCCGAGATGGAACGGTTGGAGGCAGAGATTGCCAAACTGGTCGAGTTCCTGTCTGATCCAAACCTGTTCACCGACCATCCGGCCAAGTTCCAAAAGGCTACGGATGCGCTGGTAGAACGTCAGGCGGTGCTGGATGCCGCTGAAGAAGAATGGCTGAGTCTGGAAGAAAAGGCGGGATAGAACATGGTTGCAGCGACACTGGACGAAATTGAAGCCCTGAGTGTCGCGGCCCTGACCCGCCACGGGGCGGCCCCTTGGGTGGCCACCGAAGTTGCCCGCGCCATACGTCGTGCCGAGGAAACCGGCAACGTGATCTGCGGGCTCTATTATCTCGAAAGCTATTGCCTGCAACTGGCCTCTGGTCGCGTCAAAGGCAGCGTGGAGCCCGAGGTGACGCGCCCGCGCCCAGGGTCGGTGAAGGCGGATGCAAAATTCGGTTTCTCCCAAGCTGCTTTCGCCCGTGCGCTGCCAAAGGCTATCGCTGCGGCGAAAGAAAACGGCACTGCGTCGCTGGCCGTGGCCCACGCGCATACTTGTACGTCGCTTGGCTATTTCACCGAGCAGATTGCCGCAGCAGGCCTTGTCGGGATCGGCTTTACCAATGCGTCGCCCGTTGTCGCCCCGCCCGGCGGCAACAAGGCCGCGATTGGGACTAACCCGATTGCCATGACCGTTCCGGGGCCGAAAGCCCCCGCGATGCATTTCGACTTTTCAACCTCTGCCGTAGCTTTGGGCAAAATTACCATGGCGAAGGCGGCGGGCGAGAGCATCCCATTGGGCTGGGCCGTGGATGCAGAGGGCCTGCCGACAACAGACCCCGAAGCAGCGCTGTCGGGGGCTCTGGTCTCGGTTGGCGGCTACAAAGGCTGGGGCTTCGGGCTGATGGCGGAAGTCTTGGCAGCGGCGATGACCGGATCGGTCAACTCGCTTGATGTGGGCGGGCTGAAGTTGCCTGACGGGCCACCGCACGGGTTGGGTCAATTCTACTTGTTGCTAGACCCAGGCACCTACACAGAGGCTTTCGATGCCCGCGTCGAACGGGTTGTCAACGCTGTGTCGGACCAACCAGGCGCACGCATCCCAGGTGCTGCGCGGGCGCAGGCCACAGTGGTTCAGGTCGCCGATGAGCTTTGGACTAAGCTGTCGGCGCTGGCCGCTCGGGCGTAATCTATCGAGTGCCCTCCATTGGTGACGCCTGCCATTGTCTGAGATACTTGATCGTAAAGACGGTTCGGTTCAGGCGGGATTTTTCTGATGCAAGCGTCAGTCTCGAGAGGCCTCCCTTTTTCTTTTCTAGTCTTTGGACGGACTTCCAAAGATTTTGCTCCAGTTTCTGAAATTTTAAGATCTCCTTTGTGATCCGATTGATACGGGCATTTCGGTTTTTGATCTTTCCCAGATCGCGGACCAATCGCTGTGTGGATCGTAGTTCATTATGCGCCAAGTTGATGAGCGTTCTGGACATTGCCGGTGAGAACCCGTCCACGACGACTTTGAATTTGCGTTTGCCGTAGAGATCCTGAACCGTAAGTTTATCGAGCCGGCTGAAAGCGCTTTGGGTGTAGCGCGGTTTTAAGATCGAGCCGGCGCGGCCTTCGTCTGTTTTAGCAATGGCTGGATGGCTGAATACTGCTATCGCAGCGAGCATAGCCAATGCCCCGCGACGGTTGGTTCTTGATGTGGTGATACTCATTTTCGCTTCCCCTAAAACGCGTGCTGAACTCGCAAACAGGGGGGGATTATAGATCGAAAGGCCGAAAACTCCAAAAACCGCACAGCCGTCGGGGCTGCCTGTCTAGATCTTCTGGGTTAAAAAGACCCCGCAGGCCATGACCGCAATGCCTGCCGCACGGGTCAGCGTTAACTGGGATTGCACCGCGCCGAACAACCCGAAATGATCAATCAATGCGGCGGAAATGAGCTGGCCGAGCAGCACGAAGAACACCGCGTTGCCGATGCCAAAATGTGGTGCGATATAGGTGATGGTCAGCACGTAAAAGGCGATGAGCACGCCTGCGAACAACAAGTGTTTCGGTGCATGTGCAACCTTTGCGATGGCCGTGGGGCCAGTTATTAAGGTCACCACCAGTGCGGTCACGAAAGCCACTGCAAACAGCACCACGGAGGCCGCAGCAGGCGCCCCAATCATTTTGCCAAGTTGTGCATTCAGGGCTGCGAGCACGGGAATGCCGATGCCCGCGGCGAGCATAATCAGAGCGTAGCTAGGGGTAGACAATGGCGATGCCTCCAGCGTCGGAGTTGGTATTAAAGCGGCGCATGGAGACGCTCAATAGGTCGCCCGACCACCCGAAAGATCGAAGACTGCGCCTGTCGTGAATGAGTTCTCGGCGGAGACGATCCAAGCAATCATGCTGGCCGCTTCCTCAACCTCCAAGAATCGCGCGCGCGGGATTTTGGAGAGCATGTAGCCGATATGCTCCTCGCTCATCTGGTCGAAAATTGGCGTGCGGGCGGCGGCCGGGGTGACACAGTTAACCGCAATGTTGCGACCTGCGTTTTCTTTTCCAGCCGATTTTGTGAACCCGATGACCCCTGCTTTGGAGGCCGAATAGGCGCAGGCGTTCGGGTTGCCTTCCTTACCCGCGATCGAAGCGATGTTGAGGATGCGGCCATAGTCGCGCGCTTGCATCCCTGAAAGGACAGCCTTGTTGGTGTTGTAGGTGCCAGTCAGGTTGATGGCGACAATCTGCGCCCAAGCCGCGTCGTCATAATCCTCGATCGGGGCATTCGGCCCGGCGATCCCTGCGGAGTTTACTAAGATATCGACTGGACCAAGCGCACGTTCGGTGGCAGCCAGTGCAGCCTTGACCGACGCCATATCCGAGATATCGCAGCTTGTGTTGAAATCGCCGCTGGCGGCCTTCTGCATGTCCCAGACCGCGACTTGCGCCCCCGAGGCTTTCAGCCGTTCTGTCACGGCAAGCCCGATCCCTTGCGCGCCGCCGGTGACCACCGCAACACGGCCCGTCAAATCATATGTGTTCATTGAAGCTCCTCCACACAGCCAACTTAGTCACAGATGCCGTCCAACTCTACACCTTTCCAAGGCAACAGCATTCTGGATTGGTCTAGGCGGGCGGTCATCGCAGAAAGTGCGAAATGTGGCTTCAACAAGCGCTCCAGCCGCGCGGTGCGGGGTGCCTTGGGGGCGAGCGCCGCGCAACACACGTATTCCGACGCGATGGCGCCTTGTTGCTCGTAGCCGAAATCCAGAAACTTCGCTGCGTTCGCCAGCTCGAACAGATAGGGGTTGGGTTGGGTCTGGTGCTCGCGCGCGGCTTTGAGCGGGTGGTATCCCGTCACATCGCGGTTCTGCCATTGCCAGACATGCACCAGTTCATGGGCCAGAAACATCGACGCTAGCAGCAGGGCCGCATCTGGATAGGCGGGCAGGTAATCGCGGGCGATGAAGTCGGGATTGACGTTGATCGTGTTGAACAGAACCGTAGCCCCCGGCGCGCCAGAGACGGTTGGACCTTCCGGCGGCGGCAGCAGCTTTTGCGCGCAGGTGGTCCGCGGCGGGGCGGGATAGGTGGCGCTGTAAAGCTTCAGGAGGGGCGCCTGCCGGATGCGCACTTGGCTGGCGTCCAGCGCGGGGCCGTGGAACTCGGCGGCAAAGCGCGTCTCCGCCTCGGAGAGCGGCCTGCCACACGCCGTAAGGCCAAGGAACGCAAAGATAATAAACGCACGCATGGCCGCACAGTGGCAAGTCTTGGCGGCAGGGGCAAGTCGTTTGACATGGCGCAAGACGCGCCGCGCGGATGGTGCTAAGCTTCGATCAAAACACCAAGGAGGCGCTGATGAAATTCGCATATATTCTGGCGGTGGGGGCACTGGCGGCCTGCACCGCACCCGAGCCGCCTACGGGGGCGCAGTTATTCGCAGACAATTGCACTGCATGTCACGGGGCGGACGGCACCGGCAGCGGCTGGGTGGCAGCAGGGCTGAAGCGCAAGCCGGCGAACCTGACCACCCTGAGCGCGCGCAATAAAGGCATGTTCCCGATGGAGCGGGTGCTGAGCACCATTGACGGGTTCCACCGCAACCCGACATTCGAGACCGCCATGCCTGAATTCGGCAGCTTCTTCGGAGGGCCGATGGATCAGATCGAACTGGACGGGGTGATGACGCCTGTGCCGCAGCCTTTGTTGGCGGTGGCGGAGTATCTGCGCAGCATCCAGAAGTAACGGGGACATCAAGGCGGGGCAGTTGACGCATATCAAGGCCCGCACTCGCCATTGGGGGTAGACTTGGCTCAACAGCAAAGGAGTGACCCCCATGACCACCCGCATCGCTTTGGCCTTCACCATTCTTGCCCCGCTTGCCGCAGCAGCGCAGGCGCAGGACGCAGCGGAGGGGGAGGCCCTGTTCACGCGCTATTGCGCCACCTGCCACGGCGTAGCGGCGCAGGGCGATGGCCCGATGTCGCCTGTGTTGATCATCCAGCCCACGGACTTGACCAAACTGGCCTCCGAGAATGATGGCACCTTCCCCCGCATCCGCGTGATCGGGCGCATCGACGGACGCGACCCGCTGGTGTCGCATGGCAGCCCGATGCCGATCTTCGGCCAGTTGTTTGAGGGCCGTGGCGAGACCATCCGCGGCGAGGACGGGGTGATGATCATGACCAGCCAGCCGGTGATTGATCTGGTGGCCTATCTGGAAGGGGTGCAGGAGTAGACGCGTACCGCCTCGCGCGGAATCAAGGCCGCAGGCCGCCGCGCATCGCCGTCACGCCCCGTTTTGCCGGAGGCAAACCTGTGGTTTGACGGGGCGGCGATTTGGTTGATGCTGGGGGTGGTCAGTTTTGGGGGAGGAGTTTGGCTGCCATAATGTGGATGTCTTGGAGGTTCGATCGCCACCCCGCGTGACGGCGATGCGCGGGGTGCGCAAGCAAGCGCCTCTTCGTGAGGAGGGTTGGGCGCTGCCCGGGGTGTAATGGGCAGTAGGTACTGTCGATGAGGCGCGTAAGTACGCTCCTTACATTAGCTTAAGGCTTAACAAACAACCCACTGTTAGTAATTGTATCGATGGCTTCGTCGATAGTGACTTTCTTTAAATCTTTGAGAGTGTAGTGGATAACGCTTGGAATTGAGATGGTTCCATTAAGAATACTAGGATCGAGCCTATCTAATGCCTGATTTTGTAAGAGCATTATGTCTACGTCAGCGCTGCGCAAATCTTTGCTCATGAAACTTCGAGCCCAGATAAGGCTCTCGACAATAAAATCTAGGATTTCTTGGCAGTTCGTTCTTGCTTCTTCTTCAGTCAGAAAACGACCGTTATGAGCAACGTCATTTCTTATTTTGGTCCAGTCATCATCTTTGTGCTTAGGAGTGTCAGGAATTTTTCCGACTTGGCTCTCTATTCCAAAAACTAAGTTGAACGCCCCTTTTTGAAGTTCTGATCTGCTTAGTTTCTTTAATCTAAGGCGAACAGAATCGTTTGTTAGCCCGCTTCTATGGAGCCAAGCTCGAAGGAAGAATCTTCTAAAGTCTTCCAACGCAGCATAAAATTTCAAGAAAGCAGAGTCTGGCATTCCGTAGTGAAGCGCCCAGACGCCTGTATCAATCAGTGTCTCGAACCGATGCTGTTGAAGCCAAGTGACACTCTTGTGGCCATTTGGACACTCATGGAAGTACAAGTATTCGTCGGTTAGTTCGAGCTCAACATGATGTACATTTTGTAGAGTGTCACCTTTCAGTTCTCTCATGCACCCATGGCAAGTAACTAAAATACGCATCCGACACTAATCCCAAAAACTAAACATCCACATCCTCAACAAACTTCGCGTTCTGTTGGATATACTCAAATCGCATTTCCGGCTTTTTGCCCATCAGGCGTTCGACCAGATCGGAGGTTTCGCCCGGCTCGTCTTCCTGCACCGTCACCCGGATGAGTTGGCGGGACGTCGGGTCCATCGTGGTTTCTTTCAGGTCCTTCGCGTCCATCTCGCCCAGGCCCTTGAAGCGCTGCACGTCGATTTTACCCTTGCCGCCCAAGCCCTTGGCCATCGCAGCGTCCTTCGCGGCATCGTCCGGCACATAGAGGCGGTTGGCTCCTTGGGTGAGGCGATAGAGCGGCGGGCAGGCGAGGTAGAGGTGGCCTTGGTCGATCAGCGGGCGCATCTGGATGAAGAAGAAGGTCATCAGCAGCGACGCGATATGCGCGCCGTCGACATCCGCGTCGGTCATGATAATGATCTTGTCGTAGCGCAGATCCTCGACGTTGAACTTGGTGCCCATGCCGCAGCCAAGCGCTTCGCACAGATCGGAGATTTCCGAGTTCGAGTGCAGCTTACCGGAGGCCGCGCCCAGCACGTTGAGGATCTTACCCTTGAGCGGTAGAAGCGCCTGATTGACCCGATTGCGCGCGCCCTTGGCGGAGCCACCAGCGGAGTCGCCCTCCACGATGAACAGCTCGGTCCCCTCGCGGGTTTTGCTGGTGCAATCGGTCAGCTTGCCGGGCAGGCGCAGTTTCTTGGTGGCGGACTTGCGCGACGTCTCTTTTTCCTGCTTGCGGCGCAGGCGTTCCTCTGCGCGCAACACAAGGAAGTCGAGGATCGCACCTGCGGATTTGGTGTCGGAGGCCAGCCAGTTGTCGAAGTGGTCGCGCACGGCCCCTTCGGTCATTTTGGCGGCGGCCTCGGTCGACAGGCGGTCCTTGGTTTGGCCTACAAAAGCGGGATCCGCGATGAAGCAGGACACCAGCGCACAGCCGCCGGACACCAGATCGTCGCGGGTAATCTGCGCGGCTTTCTTGTTGTTGGTCAGTTCGCCGTAAGCCTTGATCCCCTTGAGGATCGCGGCCCAGAAGCCGGTAACGTGTGTGCCGCCCTCGGGGGTCGGCACGGTGTTACAGTAACTTTGGATGAAGCCGTCGCGGGCAGGGGTCCAGTTGATGGCCCATTCGACCTTGCCTGCCGCGCCGAACTTCTCGTTAAAGTCTACCGTGCCTGCGAAGGCTGTATCAGCATAGGTGGTCGACTTGCCGAGCGTTTCCTTGAGGTAGTCTGAAAGACCGCCGGGGAAGTGGAAGGTCGCAGTGGTGGGTGTCTCGCCATCGTCGATTTCGGACTTCCAGCGGATTTCCACGCCAGAGAACAGGTAAGCCTTGGACCGGATGGACTTGAATAGCCGCGCGGGCTTGAAGCGGTGAGAGCCGAAGATTTCCGCGTCCGCGTGGAATGTCACCGTTGTGCCACGGCGGTTCTGGGTCGGGCCGAGCTTCTGTATCGGCCCAAGCGGCACGCCGCGCGAGAAGCGTTGCTCGAACAGCTCCTTGTTGCGGGCCACCTGAACAACCATGCTGTCGCTGAGCGCGTTGACCACGGAGGCGCCGACGCCGTGCAGACCGCCGGAGGTCTGGTAGGCCTTGCCCGAGAACTTGCCGCCTGCGTGCAGCGTGCAAAGAATGACCTCCAGCGCGGATTTGTCAGGAAACTTTGGATGCGGATCGATCGGGATGCCGCGCCCGTTGTCGGAAATGGTGACGGAATAATCCGAGTTCAGCGAAACCTCGATGCGGTTGGCGTGACCTGCGACGGCCTCGTCCATGGAGTTGTCGAGGACTTCGGCCACCAGATGGTGCAGCGCGCGCTCGTCGGTGCCGCCGATATACATGCCGGGGCGTTTGCGCACGGGCTCCAGCCCCTCGAGAACCTCGATGGAGGAGGCGTTGTAGTCGTCTTGCCCGCTGGAAAGAAGGTCGCTCATACAGCTGCTCATTTTTGTTGGTTTGCACGATTATGACAGAGTGGCGCAGGAGGGGGAAGCACTGTCGTAGGGATGGTTTAGGTCAAAACGGGGAATTTGTGTTAGCATGCTGTATCTGCTTGGAGGAGTGAGCGATGCTGTGCGCTGCGTTCGGTAGGCGTGTGCGCCAGTCTAGATGGATTTGCCCGAGATGAAATAAGCATGCCCGACCAAGCTCGTAATTAATCAGTTCGAGGAGGACAACGATATGATGAGAGTATTGTGTGTGATTAGCGTGGTTGCGATGTCCGGTTGCGCTTTGACCGAGGGTTTGGGTAATTGGGTAAGTGTGACTCCGACGGGAAAAACTTACAGGTATGATGGGCAGGACTATGATGTTTACAAAGCCGTCTCGGAAGCCAGAGAAGAAGGCAGTTTAGTAAAAAGCTATGGCCATGTCCTCTTTCTTCCCGATGTTAATCCCGAAAAAAACGGGTTTAAGAACAGTGACGTCAAAGCCGTGTGCTGGGGCTTCGATCTTCAGAAATGCGAGCAAGAGTTTGGCAAAGAGCTTCGCGGCACGACCAAAAAGACCCGCGAAGAAATGGGCATGGGCTACTAGGCTGACGCGCGGCTTCGGCCGCGCGTGTTTACAATTTGCTACAGCGATTTTCGATGCGCTTCATCCGCTTGGCGTGACCGTCGCTGCTGTCGCGGGTTCACATCTTGCTCTGAATTTTCACACAGCGTTTGATGTCGGTGGAGGCGGTTTCCATCGCCGCACTCACTGTGGACCCTACCGCGATGTATATTCCTGAGACGGCCTCGTCCATGGAGTTGTCGAGGACTTCGGCCACCAGCTGGTGCAACGCACGCTCGTCCGTACCTCCGATATACGTGCCGGGCGTTTTCTCACAAGCTCCAGCCCTTCCAGCACCTCGATTGAGGAGGCGTTGTAGTCATCTGGCCCACTGGAAAGAAGGTCGCTCATACCGCTGCTCGTTTTTGTTGATTTGCAGCCCAGTATGCCAGAGTGGCGAGGGAGGGGGAAGCGCTGTCGTAGGGCCTGTTTGGGACAAAACAGCGGATTTGTGGTAGCATTCCTCATCCAATCGGAGGGACAGGTAATTTAGTGCTCTATTTTTACGGGCCGAACCATGGTTTCCGCGGCGGCGCGCCTGCCATCCGCAAGCGGCAAACAACCTGAACAATGCGGCGTGGATAATCTGACCGACCAATGCCAAGTATGAAGGGGACGGAACTATGATGAAAATACTTTGCGCGGCCTGCGTGATAGCAGTTTCGGGCTGCTCCACGTTTAACCAACTTAGAGGTGTTCAAGAATATTGGAGCGGCTTCAAAGCGACGGGCCAAGTCTACGAATACGAAGGCAAGTCCTATGATGTCTACCGCGGCACGTCCAGCGCCACGTACCAAGGCGAGGACTCGACGCGGAGCGGACTGGTGTTGTTTCCTGCGGGGACTGCCGGCTCAAGTATCAACACGGAAAATATTCGCGCCGTGTGCTGGGACGGCGGGACCACACCCTGCGAGCAGGTTTTCGGTAGAGAACTTCGCGGGGCGACCAAAAAGACCCGCGAAGAAATGGGCATGGGCTACTAGGCTGACGCGCGGCTTCGGCCGCGCGTGTTTACAATTTGCTACAGCGATTTTCGATGCGCTTCATCCGCTTGGCGTAGTCGTCGCCATTGTCCTTCGTCCACAAATTACCCTGAATTTTCATGCATCGTTTGATGTCGGTGGAGGCGTTTTCCATTCCGGTGTTGATGGTCGTGCCGACGGCGATGCTGATCCCTGCGATCGCGGCCGTCAGCAAAACCCAGTCGACAACGGCCGAACCGGAAGTGTCTTTGGAAAATCGCGCAACTGCGCGACGTAGCGCCGTAAATTGTGTGTCGAACTTCATTTAACTCATGACCTTGTTCATCGTGACAACTTGAGACAAACCCACGTGTCCCTCGCGATAAGTCGCGTATGATTGAAGCCGCAGCTTGGCGGAAATTTGACTGAGATGCGGCGTTTGAAGGCCGCAGGGGGCAAAGGGGGGTGACATGGGCCTCGCGTCACAGAGATGAGATCAGCCTCGCGAAACAGCAAGAAATAGGTCGCGCTTTGCGCGTGGCGAAGGCCTGCGAAGAACCAGATCGACGGATGCTGCGCCTTGGATCAATGTCGGCTACAGTGACTTTTTTATACAGCCTAGACCGCTCAACCCCAATGCAGGCGACGCGAACTAGCATCGACAAAGGAGACGGCCAATGACCTTAACCGCTGAGGCCGCACTCGTCCGCACTGTCGATCACTATCTCGGTCAAGCAAATCACTTGCTTACGCTTTTAGAGCAAGAGCCAGAGTCTGAGGCGCTGATGGCGGTTCAACTCGCCCCGGACAGCTTCGACACTGGGTTCCACCTCGCCGTCGCGATCCAGTTCGCCGCCCGTGCCTTGTGTTTGCCAACGGGTACGGCGGTGCCCGAGATCGTAGAGCCTTACAGTCTAAGCACATTGCGCACGCTGCATGGCGCGGTTTCCGCCGGCATTGCCGAGGCACCGGCATTGGATTGGGAGATGCAGGTGTGTCACGTGGCGGGACAAGCGCAAATTGAGCAACTGACCTCTGATTACGTTGCACGTTTCGCGCTGCCGAACATGCTGTTCCACTTGACGATGGCCTATGCCGGTTTGCGGCACGCTGGCGTAAAGCTTGGAAAGGCAGATTTCGATGGACTGCACGAGTACTGAAGTGACGCGGTGCCGAGGCGATACTGATTTCCATTTGCGCCTGCCAGAACCGTTATTTGGTGTCGCGAACCCGTGAAAGCCGCCAGTAACGCAAACGCAACCAAGTCACACTTTGTCACGCGCACCCGACATCAAAGCAGAATTGTTTGTGCATCACCTCCCCGCGCCAAGAGTATTGCCCCCGCGCAGCCTTGCTTCTAAGGCTGACCTCATGACATTCCCTCAGCATCTCCGCGCAGTTTTGGTTCTTGGTCTGCCCTTGGTCGGATCGCATTTGGCCCAGTTCTCTGTGCATGTGGTCGATACGATCATGCTGGGTTGGTACGACGTGACGGCCCTTGCGGCGAGCGTATTGGCGACGTCGTTTTTCTTTGTCATTTTCATTATGGGGGCAGGGTTCTCTTTCGCGGTCATGCCAATGGTTGCCGAGGCTGCTGCCTCCGACGATGCCACACGTATTCGTCGGGTGACGCGCATGGGGCTGTGGTTGTCAGTCCTGTTCGCCCTTGTCTTCCTACCTTTGATGATCTGGTCGGCACCAGTGCTGCGCGCACTTGGGCAAAATCCTGAGCTGTCGCTGCTGGCGCAGGACTACTTGGCCATTGTGGGCTTCGGGTTGATCCCCGCGTTGCTTGTCATGGTAATCAAAAGTTACCTCGCGGCGCTGGAGCGCACGGCCGTCGTGCTTTGGGTGACCATCCTTGCAGTGTTGTTAAACAGCGCGATGAACTACGTGTTGATTTTTGGCAAATTTGGCGCGCCTGAAATGGGGCTTCGGGGGGCGGCGATCGCTTCTGTTGTTGCACAAATAGCGTCGTTGCTGGTGTTAGGGGCTTATGTGGCCAGAGGATCGGCGACGCGGGAACATGCCTTGTTCCAGCGCATTTGGCGGCCTGATCCCGAAGCTTTTCGCGAGGTTTTCCGATTGGGGTGGCCGATTGGCCTGACCAACTTGGCAGAAAGCGGGATGTTTTCCGCCTCGGCGTTGATCATCGGATTGATCGGCACCTTGCCTTTGGCGGCACATGGAATCGCGCTGCAAATCACCGCGGCGACTTTCATGGTGCATGTCGGGCTGAGCCAAGCGGCGACCGTGCGCGCGGGCCGCGCAATGGGGCGGCGGGACTGGTCCGGGCTGGCGCGAGGCGCACGCGCAGTGGTTCTGTTGTCCTTTGGTGCGGTGGTCTTGGCGACAATCGCCTTTTTAACCGTGCCTGAGATGTTGATGTCGGGCTTTTTGGACCCCGAAAGTCCTGACCGTGAAGCAATCTTAGCCATTGGTGCAAGCCTTCTTGCCGTGGCAGCGCTGTTCCAACTGGTCGATGCGGGGCAGGTGATGGCTCTAGGGCTGCTGCGCGGGATGCAGGACACGCGCTGGCCAATGTATGCGGCCGCGATCAGCTATTGGGGCCTGGGCATTCCGGCCAGCTATGTGCTGGGAGTTACCTTGGGCTTTGGCGGCGTCGGTGTCTGGCTGGGGCTGGTGATAGGCCTGCTGTTTGCCAGCGCGGCGCTGTGGTGGCGCTTTGGCCGCAGGCTAAGAGAGTTGCGCGCGGGCTGAATTCAGTCGTTCGCTCCGGTCCAGATATCAAGCGGCACCCCAAGCTTGGCCGCCAAATCCTGCGCCACCGCATCCAACCCGTCGCTACGTGCGCCGAGCGTTGCAATTCCGCGAGGCTTATCGATCGGGCCGTCGCGCGCTGTAACTGTGGTGACCGCGTTCAGGTGCGCGCACGCCCCGCCGCGCGCGGGAGTCAGCCGGTCGAGCTTCAGCGCTTTAACCCTCCCAGCTTTGTAGATGTCTACGATCCCTAGTGGGCAGGTCACCAAAAGATCTCCCCTTGGTGTCATACTAAGGCCTTGAGGTAGTTGCGGCAGCGTCGTGGGCCAGTCGCGACTTCTGCTCGTTAGGTTGGCCCTCTGGTGCGGCTCGGGATCAATCCAGAAGTTGGTTGCAGTCGCGCAAGCAGCAAACTCGGCTTCCTCCAGCGGTGGGCGCCATGCCGGATAGATGGCGATAGAGGCCTCCTCAATGGTTTCGGGAAACATCTGGTGCCGCGAATTTGTCCCATGTCGGTTCTTATTCGGCGGCCACACGGTGCAGCTCACCCGCGCCAACCCGAAGGACCAATTGCGCGACACTGTGTTGGACGCACTGGAAGCTGTGCCTTTGCCAAAAACCTTTGTCAGCCCCGCAAGTGCCTTGGCATAATTCAACCGATGATCTTTCGCCCCTTGCACCGCGCCCCAGAGGTAGTCGGGAGGCGCATCGAAATTGGTGTATTCAGATATTTGCGCGCGCACCGGCACATCTAGACCGGCAAATAGTGGCGTCTGGGTGTCAGGGATGCAGTAATCCAGCCCGTCGCTCCATCCAGAGGCGGTGAGGTGCATTTGCGCGACCCAATCGCCAAGCGGGGCGCGGAACGGGATTGCGCATGCATCGAGGTGGTTCCAGAGGCGGGCTTCTGGGAGTGAGGACTTGTGCCGGAATGGCCAGATCACTCCTGACCTTTCATAAGGCGGTCGGCCTTCTTGCGCACGAGCACGGTGCGCAGGTCATGCATAGCAAGCAATAGTGAGTCAGTGACCTCATCCAACTGATCCTCCTCTGCGCGGGTTTGCGCCCAGTGTGTCGTCAGGTTGAGGTAGTCGATGGCACGGTAGATGTCGTCAATGTCACGGGTCGCGAGCACCGCCAAACGCTCTTCCATCCAGTCTTGAATGACCTCAAGCTCTTCCTCGCTCAACTCATGGTCACCATGGGGTTTGATCTGCCCATTGCGGATATTGACCACGGCGATTTCGGACATTTCGATGCGGCGTTGGCGGTTTTCGGTGTCCACACGAAACACCGTGGCACCGTTCTCTCTAACTCTGAAATAAAACTCTGGAAGCTCGGCTGACATATGTTCGGTTTGACCCGCCTTGTTGATTTGGATGACGCTACCACAAGCAGGGGCAGTTCGGGAACAGGGATTTGCACGTGAAATTGCCCGTCACGTAAGGCACAACAGTGCTTTGGTGCGAAGGCCGAGGGTGTCGCAGTACGGCAGTTTGGAAAGGCACTAGAAACTCGCGCTTGCCTCTGCTTTGCTGAGCGGACATGAGACCAGCAAACAGGTGAAGCAGATGCCGGACAAACAAGGTAGAATGGCGGAGCGCGACCTGTTGCTGTTGCGCCGCGCGCTCATCGGCATCTTGGTCGCTGCGGCACTGGTTGCTGGGGTTTTCGGATTCCGCGCTGTGGCGTCCTTTATTTATTGGAATGATCAGGCACACCAGTTTGAGCCGATTGCGGGTTGGATGACACCGCGCTACGTCGCAAGATCGTGGCAAGTCCCGCCAGAGGTCGTGTCAAATGCGCTTGAATTGCCGTTGGCGGGGGGGCAAGGCCGGATCTCGCTAGACGAGATTTCACAAGCGCGTGGAGCCGATCTTGAGGCGATCATCATGTCGTTGCATGACGCGATTTCTGCCCACAAAGCAGAGCGCCAATGACCGAGTACTTCTTCGCTCTCGTCGCCAGTTGGGGATTGGTGATCGTCGCCCTTTCGGCATACTTTTCCTGCCTTGCCGTCCCGGTCCCAACCTCGGCGGTGATGCTGGCTGGCGGGGCGTTCGCTGCCGCGGGGGATATGGTGCTTTGGCAAGTCTGCGCTGCGGCTTATATCGCCGCGTTGGCGGGGGACCAGACGGGCTTTCAGCTTGGCAGGCTCGGTGGTAACTGGCTGAACGCGCGTGTGGAAACCATGCCGAGGCGCGCGGCGCTTTACGCGCGGGCAAAGGATGCCGTTGACCAGTGGGGTGGCACGGCAGTTTTTTTCAGCACATGGGCAGTCGCGCCACTTGGGCCGTGGGTGAACTTTGCTGCGGGGGCTGCCGGACTCGGCGTGTGGCGTTTTACCATCCTTGACGCGTTGGGTGAGGCGATCTGGGTCAGCATCTACGTGGCGCTCGGGTATTCTTTCGCATCGAACTTGGACGCGTTGGCGTCTTTGCTGGCGGATTGGGGCGTATTGCTAACGGCGGTCGTCATTGCCGTTGCCGCCGCGATTGGATTGATGAAGCTTGGGAAGAACAGAGGCTAGCAGAGCAGTGACAGCGTGTCGCCGCGATCTACGTGACCGCGTGTTCATTTGACCCATATTCCAACCATGCCCGTTCCGCGGGTTCCAGATGCGCATCCATCATAGCGTCATATGCGGCAATTTCTTGGTCTGTCAGTTTGCCGCGCCATTTCCCGCTGCTCCCGCTGTGGAAAAACTCCGAGTCGGATTTCATGAAACCCTTGCCTCCAGATGGCGCATACCGTTCTGCATTGGCTTTCATGTTATCGAAGGTCGCCACCTGAACCAGTTGCTCCATGACAGAAGTTGAATACGTGAGGCCCAGTAAGTCAGCCAGTTTGCTGAACGTGCCCGACAAGTCGCGAGTCATATCCGCGTAGTGGAAAAGGGTCACATTGTGCCTATCCGCAAGGGCGGCGGCCGCTTTGTAATGCTGAAGGATATGCGCGAGTGGCATTGCATCAGTATCGAACCCCTCGGCCCCGCCATCCAGAAAACGGCGAAACGTGATGCCATCAGTATCGTCCTCTGGATACCACAAGTCGAACCACGGCATCGGGATGTTTCGCACATGCTTGCGATACGAGAAATGCGCGTCGAGCGGGTGACGAAACACACAGATGTAATGTGCCTGATCATGCTGCGGTAGCCCGTCCATCGGTGTGTGGCTTTTCATACTGCGCCGATGCGACATTGCCTCAAGACGGGCAGCGACTTCAGTCATCTCGCGGATGCGGATATCAACCCATGGCATTCTAACCGACAACTCGGTTTCGACGTCAGGATTGCCAGACAAAAGCAGAGCTACAATCGTCTGCATCCAGGTCGTTCCGCATTTTGGAGGTGTGACGACAAAGATGTCATCGGGCCGGATCTTGACCATGTCCCAACGTCTGTTATCGGTCAGCGGGCCGAGGTAGAGCTTGCGGTTGGTCATATCGGGCATCTCCTGCGCGGCATGGCCTATATCAAATGCGAAGCACGTGCAGAAAACAACGGTAAAGAAATCGCCCGCTGGGGGGCTCGCAGACCTGATTGCGCCGACCGCGCCAAAGTGGCTAGCGGTCAGCGCAATCAGCTTAGGCCTACTTTCGGTTAGTTCAACGCGGCGCAGAATTTCTGGATGCGCGTGCAGGCTTCTTTGAGGTTTTCGTCGGAGGTCGCATAGCTGACGCGGAAGTTCGGGCTGAGGCCGAATGCGGCGCCGAAAACGACGGCAACGCCGTATTCCTCCAGCAAGGCGGTGGCGAAAATCTCGTCGTTGTCGATCTTGGTGCCAGCGGCTGTGGTCTTGCCAATGCAGCCTGCAATGGACGGGTAAACGTAAAATGCGCCTTCTGGGGTCGGGCAGGAGATACCTTCTGCCGCGTTCAACATTTCCACGACCATATTGCGACGGCGGACGAAAGTTTCATTGTTCGGCCCAAGGAAATCCTGCGTGCCGTTCAAGGCCTCAACCGCCGCCCATTGCGAGATGGAGCAAGGGTTCGACGTGGATTGCGACTGGATTTTGCGCATAGCACCGATCAGTTTCTCGGGGCCCGCGGCATAGCCAATGCGCCAGCCCGTCATCGCATAGGCCTTGGAGACCCCATTGCAGGTCAGCGTACGATCATAAAGTGCGGGTTCGACCTGAGCAGGTGTGCAGAACTCGAACCCGTCATAGGCGAGGTGCTCGTACATGTCGTCGGTCATCACCCAGACATGAGGATGGCGCATTAGCACGTCGGTGAGCTCTTTCAGCTCCTCCCACGTGTAGCCCGCGCCGGTCGGGTTGGAGGGGGAATTGAAGATCAACCATTTGGTCTTGGGTGTGATCGCAGCCTCAAGCTGGTCGGCCGTTAACTTGAAATTCGTCTGGATCGAGGCTTCTGCGATCACCGGTGTGCCGCCAGCCAGCAGCACCATGTCAGGATAGGACACCCAATATGGGGCTGGGATTACGACCTCGTCGCCCTCATTCAGCGTCGCCATCAGCGCATTGTAGAGGATCTGCTTTCCGCCCGTGCCGACACTCACCTGCGCCGGGATGTAATCCAGCCCGTTGTCGCGCTTGAACTTGGCGCAAATCGCTTCCTTCAGCTCGGGAATGCCATCAGGGGCCGTGTATTTGGTTTTGCCAGCAGAGATTGCCGCGACCGCGGCGTCCTTGATGTTTTGAGGCGTGTCGAAGTCAGGCTCGCCGGCGCCAAGGCCGATCACGTCTTTGCCTGCGCGCTTCAGTTCCGCTGCCTTTTGGGTCACCGCGATGGTCGGCGACGGTTTTACACGGGAAAGGGTCTCGGAGAGGAAGGACATGTGACGCCTCGTCTGGTTGAACATTGGACATGAGGGTCTTACGGATAGGGCCCAACGCAATCAAGCGATAACGCCTATGCTAGGAGTTCAATATGGTCGTCGATGACACCTATTTCAGCAACGAGAACGCCACCTTCGGAGATCGTGTCGCAGCCGCTCGTGACGCCCAAGGGTTATCGCAGGAGGAGTTTGCGAAAAAGCTGGGTGTGAAACTGAAGACTGTGCGTGGCTGGGAAGACGATGTGGATGAGCCGCGCGCCAACAAATTGTCAATGATGTCGGGCATGCTCAACGTCTCCATGCGCTGGTTGTTGACGGGGGAAGGCGACGGCTTGGGCGCACCTGAAGGCGACGTGGAAGTCTCGGGTGATGTGAAGGACGTCTTGCTGGAGATGCGCCGCACCAAGGCCGAGTTCAGCCGCCTGTCCGACCATCTCGGCCGTTTGGAGAAGAAATTAGGCAAGCTATTGAGGACGCCGGAATGAAAGAGTTGGGCCCAGAGGGTGAGCTGCGTGAAACGAAGATTCGCCGATTGAAGCTGCGCTCTATGCGCCGCGGAATCAAAGAGATGGATCTGATTTTGGGTGGCTTCGCGACACATGGTTTGGAGTCGCTCTCGGACGGGGAACTTGCCCTGTATGACGAGATGCTAAGCGAGAGCGATCACGACATGTACCAATGGGCATCCGGGCAGACCGCTGCGCCGGAGCGCTTCGCAGCTTTGATAGAAAAAGCGGTCAAAGGGGCGAACATCGCTTAGCGAATGTTTTCGAGAAGTTTTGCGCATTTAACCGTTTCTTGGTGATTCTCCGGCTAGTTCGACTGTGCGAGCAGATGCAGTCGGAGACACAACATGAGCATTCATAACCCCGTTGCCAGCCCAAAGGCCCGCATATTCATGGCGGGTTATCTGGAAAGTTTGGCGCTGGTGGAGCGTTTGCACCGCCTTCTTCTGGACGTCATCAAGGACGAGTTTGAACGATTGGGAATTCTGGACATCAACTCTGTTCAGGCGCTGCTGTTGTTCAATATCGGGGAGAACGAAGTGACCGCGGGCGAGCTTAAATCGCGCGGTTACTATCAGGGCTCCAACGTCTCATATAACCTCAAGAAGCTCGTTGAGATGGGGTATATGCACCACCAACGCTGTGAGATAGACCGCCGATCCGTGCGGGTGCGCCTGACCGAAAAAGGGCGCGAAGTGCGTAAGCATGTCACGGACTTGTTTGAGCGACACGCAATCGGGCTCGAAGAAAATGGCATCCTTGGCAATGATGGCATTGATACCATCAATCACTCGCTCCACAGGATGGAGCGGTATTGGTCGGATCAAATCCGGTACATCTATTAGGAGGCTGGCGCGGCTGCTTTCGCGCTTTCGCGCCGTGCTTCGATCTCCGCAAGGCGGGCTTTGGCCTGACGGGATTGCCAGAAGGACAAAGCGACAAGCACGATGAGGATCAGAATGGAAATGGCGTAGGCGGACAAAACTGTATCTGCGTATTTTCCAAGATCAGGCATTCTGTGTCCTTACATGATTTGTCCGGCGGTATCGGCCTAGCTCAAGCGTTCCCGAGAGATTAGCGCGCTTGCACGCCGAGTGCGAATTTCTGTCCGTGTGCGCAGCAAAACCAATGCCAAGAACAGCAACACAAATCCAGCTATGGAAACAAGAAGTGGCAGGTAAAAGACGTCAGCGACGTTCTCTTCTTTATCCAGCGACAATGACGCCCCCTGGTGCAGTCCTTGGTTCCAGAAATTCACGGCATACCGAGACAGCAAGGCAAAGACTGACCCCACAAGGCACAAGACCGACGTGAGGTCGGCGGCGGTATCTGGGTTCTCGATAGCGGCCCAAAGCGCCATGTAGCCTAGATAAAAGAGGAACAGGATCAGGAACGACGTCAAACGCGGGTCCCAGGCCCAGTAGGTGCCCCACATCGGTTGGCCCCAGATCGCGCCAGTGACGAGTGCGATTAGGGTCATGGTCAGCCCGATTGGTGCCGCCGCTTTCGCAGCAAGTGCCGAGACATGGTGGCGGCGCACCAGCCAGATAAGCGAAGTGACCAGCATCATAAGCCAGGCATTGATCGCCATCAGTGCACTTGGCACATGCAGGTAGATGATCTTAACGGTAGAGCCTTGGCGGTAATCATCAGGCGTGAAGAAGAACCCCCATACGAGCCCGATAATCAGGCACGCCAGAGATAATGCAGTGACCGCAGGCAAAAGCTTGCCTGACGTCTGCATGAAGCGGGTCGGATTTGCATATTCCCAGATCGACATATGACACTGTTATTGGATGGCTTTGCGCGGGGCAATGGGATTTCAGGCGGGCCAAATGTCACGTCTGTGTGGGGCGAGGCCTAACGCAGGTTCATCCTCAGAGCGGCGGCGGACGCGAAGGGCAGGAGGGCGGCGCATCCTGCAGTGATCGCGGCCAGGAATAACAGGGCCGATGTGGCTGACAGCCCTTCGGTGCCGCGCCGAACCGCTTCGGCACCGAAAATCAACGTCGGCATGTAAAGCGGAAGAACCAATAGCGAGACCAGCAGACCACCACGTTTCAGGCCGACGGTTAGGGCTGCGCCAAATGTGCCAAGCATAGAGAGTGCAGGCGTGCCCAAGGCCAAAGAGGCCACGAGCCAGAAGGTTGCGCCGCTTGGCATGCTCAGTAAAACCCCAAGAAACGGCGCCGCAAGGGTCAGCGGCAATCCGGTGGTCAACCAGTGTGACAATGCCTTCAGTGTGGCGGCGGCTTCGAGCGGAAGTGGCGCAGTGGCGAGCAGATCAAGTGTGCCATCCTCGTAATCGAGCTGGAAAATACGGTCGAGAGAAAGAAGGCAGGACAGCAATGCGCCGACCCACAGGATGCCCGGTGCGATGCGAGACAGGATGTCCGAGTTTGGTCCGACCCCGAACGGCACCAGCACAACCAAGATCAGAAAAAATGCGAGGCCAAGGCCAAAACCGCCACCTGCTCGGATCGCAAGTCTCAGGTCGCGGCGGAGCAAGGCTATCATTGCAATGCCTCGTCAAGAAACGGATCATCGGAGGGGGCGTCTTGCAGCACTGCGCGAAAGGGCGACAGATCGAGGGTACGCGCATTGGGCAATCCAAGGTCTATATGCGTTGCCAGAATGGCAGAGCCGCCTTGTGCCAAGTGCTGCGTGATTGCGGCGGCGAAGCGGGCCACGTTTTCTGCATCCAAAGACACTGTTGGTTCGTCCAAGGCCCAGATCGCACGGCCTGTCAGCATCAGTCGCGACAAGGACAGCCGCCGTTTTTGTCCAGCCGACAGATCCTGCGCGCGTCGGGTGAGCAACGGGGCAAGGTCAAAGGCATCAATCGCGGGTAGAATGTCACCCGTTCCAAAGATGTCGGCCCAAAATTGCAGGTTCTCCTCGACGCTCAATTGCGCTTTCAACCCGTCGGCATGGGCGGCGTAGGCCACATCTTCTGTCGAAAATCCCAAGCGTCCAGAAACAGGCGGCGTGAGGCCGGCCAAACAGCGTAGCAATGTCGTCTTACCTGCGCCATTCGGCGCGCGCAGGATCAACGCTTCACCGGCAGCGACCTGGAAGGTTACCCCGGTGAGCACGGTCACCTCGCCACGTCGGCATGCCAGATTTTCGACACCAAATCTCATCAAAACAGGCCTAGCGCATCGGTTGCGCGGCGAAAACAGGTAAAAATGTATGCAATAGTATACAAAAAATGCTACAAGGGCATTATGCCCCCTTGATCGCCAATAAAACTTGGGGCATGACCGCGCCAGAAACCACTTTCTATGTCAATTTCGGGAGTCCCAGCTATGCCTATCGTCGTCGGACAAGACACCGCCAAGACCCGCCGCACCCTAAGTGCCGGTGGTAAAACCTTCGCCTACTACTCCATCAAAGCAGCTGAAGAAGCTGGCTTGGGTGATTTCTCGAAGCTGCCTGCGGCATTGAAAGTGGTGCTGGAGAACATGCTGCGCTTTGAAGATGGCAAGACAGTGCATGTCGAAGACATCAAGGCATTTGCGGAGTGGGCCAAAAAAGGCGGCAAGAACCCTAAAGAGATCGCATACCGCCCTGCGCGCATCTTGCTGCAAGACTTCACTGGCGTTCCCGCAGTGGTTGACTTGGCCGCAATGCGCGACGGTTTGAAAAACCTTGGCGGCGACCCAGAAAAGATTAACCCGCTGAACCCGGTTGATCTGGTCATCGACCACTCGGTGATGATCGATGAGTTCGGCAACCCGCGCGCGTTCCAGATGAACGTCGACCGCGAATACGAGCGCAACATGGAGCGCTACACCTTCCTGAAATGGGGCCAGTCAGCGTTTAACAACTTCCGCGTTGTTCCACCCGGCACCGGCATCTGTCACCAAGTCAACCTTGAATATCTGTCCAAGACCGTTTGGTCGGACACAGACCAAGGCGGCGAGATGGTTGCGTATCCTGACACTCTGGTTGGCACTGACTCTCACACCACCATGGTAAACGGCGCGGCTGTTCTGGGCTGGGGCGTTGGCGGTATCGAGGCTGAAGCCGCGATGTTGGGCCAACCGATCTCGATGTTGATCCCAGAGGTTATCGGCTTCGAACTGACAGGCGCTATGGTGGAGGGCACCACCGGGACCGACCTCGTGCTGAAAGTGGTTGAGATGCTGCGTGCCAAGGGTGTTGTTGGGAAGTTCGTGGAATTTTACGGTGCGGGCCTCGACACGCTGCCACTGGCAGACCGTGCGACCATCGCGAACATGGCACCAGAATATGGTGCGACCTGTGGCTTCTTCCCGATCGACAACGAGACGCTGCGCTACCTGACCAATACGGGCCGTGAAGAAGAAACGATCGCGCTGGTTGAAGCTTATGCCAAAGAGAACGGCTTCTGGCGCGGCGACGATTACGCGCCGATCTACACCGATACTTTGAGCCTTGATATGGGCACCATCGTTCCGGCAATCTCGGGCCCGAAACGCCCGCAGGACTACATCGCGCTTGATCAAGCGGCAAAAGCATTCGGCGAATACATCAAAGGTCAACGCCCCGAGAAAAGCGCGCCGACAGACGAGAAAAATGAATGGACAGACGAGGGCGGACAACCGGCACCCGCGCACATCCCGGGTGATGTGGGTCACCACAAATCCCACGCCGTTAAAGGTCAGGACTACCGGCTACATGACGGCTCCATCGTGATTGCGTCGATCACATCGTGCACCAACACCTCGAACCCCTATGTGATGATCGGGGCAGGGCTTGTTGCACGCAAGGCGCGTGCGTTGGGTCTGACCCGCAAGCCTTGGGTGAAGACGTCGCTGGCACCCGGATCTCAGGTGGTTTCGGCCTATCTGGAAGCCGCAAACCTGCAAGAGGATCTGGACGCCATCGGCTTCAACCTCGTCGGTTACGGCTGCACCACCTGTATCGGCAACTCCGGCCCCATCGCGCCGGAACTGTCGGAAGCCGTCAACGAGGGCGACTTGATTGCAACCTCGGTGTTGTCGGGGAACCGCAACTTCGAAGGGCGCATCAGCCCCGACGTGCGTGCAAACTACCTCGCCTCACCCCCGCTGGTTGTGGCCTACGCACTGGCTGGCGACATGAATATCGACATCGCGAAGGACCCGCTGGGCCAAGACAAGGACGGCAATGACGTCTACCTGAAAGACATCTGGCCAACCTCTAAGGAAGTCGCGGATCTGGTCGAACAAACCGTAACCCGCGAAGCATTCCGCGAAAAATATGCCGACGTGTTCAAAGGCGACGACAAGTGGCAGAGTGTGGAGACGACGGACAGCCTGACTTACGATTGGCCTGCGACATCCACCTATGTGCAAAACCCACCATACTTCCAAGGTATGGCGGCACAGCCGGGTGTGATCTCTGACGTCAAGGGTGCAAAGGTACTGGCGGTTCTGGGAGACATGATCACAACCGACCACATTTCTCCGGCGGGTTCTTTCGCGCAATCCAGCCCTGCTGGTAAATACCTGACCGACCGCCAGGTGGCCCCACGCGAGTTCAACTCTTACGGTTCGCGCCGCGGTAACCACGAAATCATGATGCGCGGCACGTTCGCCAACATCCGCATCAAGAACGAAATGCTGGATGGCGTGGAAGGTGGTTACACCAAAGGGCCAAACGGCAACCAAGAGTCGATCTTTGACGCGGCCATGGAATATCAGGCACAAGGCACTCCGCTGGTCATCTTCGGGGGCGAGCAATACGGCGCTGGATCCTCGCGTGACTGGGCTGCCAAAGGCACTGCATTGCTGGGCGTCAAGGCTGTGATCGCCGAAAGCTTCGAGCGTATTCACCGCTCCAACCTCGTTGGTATGGGTGTTATCCCGTTTGAGTTTACCGGCGGCGACACTCGCAAATCTCTGGGTCTAACGGGCGACGAGACTGTGAACATCACTGGTCTCGAAGGTGACTTGCAGCCACTGTCCGAAGTGCCTTGCGAAATCACGATGGCAGACGGCACGGTAAAAACCATCACGCTGAAATGCCGGATCGATACCGCAATCGAGAAGGAATACATCGAGCACGGTGGCGTTCTTCACTACGTGCTACGCGATCTGGCTGCGGCCTGATCTAGATAGAAAAACCAAAAAAGGCCGCTGCGAGAGAGTCGCGGCGGCCTTTTTGTGTTCCAAGTATATATTGTGTCCAAGCAAACGAAACTGAGTGACGGATCATGAGCAAGTTCCCGGATATCCCTCCTGTTTGGCTGACAGGGTTCATTGCTTTGAGCTGGTTCTTGGCGCGGCTCGCCCCTGCAGGCTTTAGCTATGGCCTGCCGCGCGCTCTGGGTTGGGGTTTGATGGCCGTTGGATTGCTTCTGATCGTCTGGTCAGCCATTTGGTTCTGGCGTCGAAAAACGACGATTGAACCGCACCATGCGCCTACGGCCTTGATAGTTGAAGGCCCGTACCGGCTGTCCCGCAATCCGATCTATCTTGGAATGGCTTTGATTTTGAGCGGTGTAATCGTATGGATGGGGCAGGCTGCTGGCTTTATCCTGATCCCGATTTTCGTGACCGTCATCAATCGTCGTTTTGTGATCCCTGAAGAAGCGATGCTGCGCAAGGTTTTTGGCACCTCTGCAGAGGCTTACTTGCAGGCGACGCGGCGATGGATCTGACATACTGCTCGCAAAGGGTTGATTGGCGCGTGGTTGAGTGACAGCCTAAGTAAACAAGCGGGCCCAATGGAACACCGAGATTGAGATGATCAAACGACTGACTTCTACAGCACTAACCTCATTGACCATCGCGCTAGCGGTGCCAGCCCATGCTGATGGCCCAGTCGTTGTGGAGCTGTTCACGTCTCAAGGCTGTTCGTCCTGCCCGCCAGCGGATGTCTTGTTGGGGGAATTGGCGAACAGGCAAGATGTGATCGCACTGGCGCTTCATGTCGACTATTGGGATTATCTGGGTTGGGTTGACGAGTTTGCCCAACCTGCGCACACCGCCCGCCAGCGCGGATATGCGCGCGCTGCAAACAGCACGATGATCTACACCCCCCAGATGGTTGTTGAAGGTCAGGAGCAGATCGTTGGCACCAAAGGCATGAAGCTTGCCGAGCATATCGATAGGCACAAATCGCGCCCGTCACGTGTGAAATTGACGTTGAACCGCGACGGGGCTGGAAAAGTGCGCATTTTGGCGCAGGCGGCGGGCGAGGTAACTCGCAAAATGTTGGTCCAGGTCGTGCGTTACATGCCCGAAAAGATCGTGGACATTCGCTCGGGCGAGAACGCAGGCAAATCGATGACCTATCACAACATCGTCGAGAGCATTGTATCTGTGGCGGACTGGGATGGAAAAACGCAGCTTGACGTGAAAGCCGACGCCGCTGGTGAGAACCCCGTCGTAGTATTGATTCAGGAAGGGTCGTCCGGCCCCATCTTGGCAGCCGCGCGGATCGACTGACGCAATTCCGCTTGCTCTGGTTTCCAGCGACGGTGAATCCAGAACCACTGCTCCATATGGTTGCGCACCAATGCCTCCAACGAGTCGTTGAGAGCTTGTGTCATTTCAACTGGCGTCGAATGTGGGATAGGGGCCTCGCAAATGACCACGAAATCTAGCCCGTTCGGCTGACGCACGCCGTAAACCGGCACAACCAAAGCATCGTATTTGAGTGCAAGTTCGGCGGCTGACAATGCGGTCGGCGCGGGTTTGCCGAAGAATGTCAGATCTTCTCCATCCCACATATATTGGTCCATTAAGAAACCAGCCATACCGCCGGAGCGCAAGAACCTGATCAAGCCAGCCAAACCCTGCCGCCCGCGCGGGAAGACGGGGGTGCCCACTTTGCTGATCGCAGCCACGTAATGCGGATTGAAGAATGCGTTGTTCATCTCGCGATACAGCGCGCCCACATTAAAGCCAGCGGCAATCAAAGCCGCTCTGGGCGCGTCGTAGTTGCCGAAATGACCAGTCACCAGGACAACCGGGCGTCCTTCGGCATGAGCCTTGCGCAGCGCTTCAACGCCCTCGCCAGTCAGAGGTGCGTGTTTGAAGCGGTCTGTAAAGCCTTTGCCCGAATAGATCTCGATCAGCGTTCGGCCAGCATTGTCCGGCACCGCGCGGGCAAGGCGGTCCACTTCGGCTTGAGACAGCTCAGGGCAGACATATTCGAGGTTTTCGCGCACGCGCTTGGAGTAGCCAGCCAGCGGGGCGACGATCCGTGATACGATCCAACCTGCCAACGGTACACGCCACTTATACGGCACCGCTAAGGCCAAGCCGATAACGCCACGAATAGCGAGGTATGAGACGAATTCGCTTACTCCGCGACGTCCCTGTGCTGTGCTGCCTAGTGCCATGTGTTAACCGGTTTTAACCCGTGTTTCCCGGTGCCAGACATAAAGCCCGGCCCCGACGATAACAAGCGCCCCGATGTAAACCGGGCCGTCTGGGAAATTGCCGAAGAACACCACGCCCCACACGCTGGAGAATATCAGCGCCACGTACGTAAATGGTGCGAGGATCGACGCCGGCGCCATTGAGAGGGCACGGATCAACAGGAGCTGGCCCATAGTGCCCAAGAGGCCAACGCCCAGCATGTAGGGTAAGTCGGATGGCTCCAGAGGTTGCCAGAAAAACGGCACCATCAGGCACAGAACCAGCGTGGCGACTGTTCCGGTGTAGAACAGGGACGTCCAGACGTCCTCACCCCGTCCGGCATAGCGGGTGGCGAGCGCATAGGTGGAGTAGCAGATGGTCCCACAAATCGTGAGTAGGGCGTAGGGCGTGAAAGCCTCGGTTCCGGGACGCAACACGATCATCGCCCCGAGTAAGGCCACGGCCGCCGCAGCCGCACGGCGTGCCCCAAAAGTTTCACCAAGGAAGACCGCCGCGCCGACCATGATGAAAATCGGGCTGATCTGCATTAGTGCGGTGGTCTCGATCAGGGACATCTTCTTGAAGCCGAAGAAGAAAAATCCGGTTGTGCCAAGAAGCGCGAAGGCTCTGAACACCTGCAAGCCAAGTCGTTGCGTCTGAACGACCGAACGCAATCGCGGCGAAATGATTAGGGTAACGACCACCATCTGCACGGTGTAGCGCGCCCAAAGAGTTTGCACCGTATCGACACGGGTGGATAGCGCTTTGGCGCAGACATCCATCAGCGTGAACATAAGGGTGGCCGCGATCATCAAAGCGATACCGCGGGCGACGTTATTGGCGGGCATCAGGGCGCTTTAGGCAGGCCAGTGCCGATCATAGAGTCGCGTGTGACCAGTCGAGCCAATTGCGCGGCGTCCATCCCGTCGGTGCCTTCAGGTCGCGCGGGAAGCACGATATAGCGCATGTCAGCCGTGCTGTCGTGAACGCGTAGGGTCATATCGGCGGGTAAGTCGACGCCGAACTCGCGCAAGACTGCACGCGGTTCGCGCACAGCACGAGATCGGTATTCGCGGGTTTTGTACCAATCTGGTGGCAGGCCCAGCAAGTTGCGCGGATAGCAAGAACATAGCGTACAAACGATCAGATTATGCGTGTCGGTGGTGTTCTCGACGGCGACCAGATGCATAGGGCCGATGTCGAACCCCATTTCGCGTGCGGCATCGGAGCCGTTCTCAAGCAGGCGCGCCTTAAAGTCAGGCTCGGTCCACGCGCGCGCCACGACGGCTGCACCGTTCGCAGGGCTACGTGCGTCCATCGCGTCGATCTGCGCTTGTATTTGCGCCGCGGTCAGTTCGCCCTTTTCTACCATCAATTCACGGATGGCGACTTCCATGGTCTGCCAATAGCTCAGTGCCCCGTCATTGTCCTTGCGGTACGGATGGCCCGAAGGGGACAGGTGGTCATGGTCGTGATGATCATGTGGCATCTTGGTCGATCCAATGCTCGTAGATTTCGGCGTCCAGCGTATCTTGCGGGGCTTCCGCGTCGGGCCAGATATGACCCATTTCAAACCGCACGCGGTACAGTGTGCGCGTCGGGGCAGGGACCATATAGGCCAGCTGTTCTGGGTTCTTGAAGGGTCCAAGCACGCGTTCCACGACCCCGGTTTTGCCGCGCAGATAATGCGGCGTGCGGATGTGGCCAAGGGGCGACATTGCCTTGATTTGAACCCTTGCGCCCACTGGATAGGTCACGATTGCACCGCACCGTAGGTGTCGCCACGCGCCTTAATCTCTTCCATCTTGGTGCCGATTTCTTCGAGCGAATAGACGCCTGCCTCGACCAAATTCTGGTTCAGCGCGGCAACCCAGCGTTCGTAGTATGTCATGCTTTCGAAGGCAGCTTCGCCCATGTCTTCCAACGCACGGCGCAGCCCGTCCACGGTGAAATGCCCGCGTTGCTGGCCAAGGATGACCAAAGCATCCACACGCTTTTCCCAGATGGCGAAGTCGTGCCCGTCCATCGGGATAGGCCCGGCGGCGGCGCCTCCCATATCGTGCCAGCGGTGTGTGGGATCATCCATGTCCTAGCCTTTCGCGAGCGCGTCGATCTGGGGACCAAGCTGCGGCATCGGAAATCCGGCGCCGGCTAGGGCGTCCAGAATTTTGTCAGTGGATTGAGAGCCGGCAACTGCCAAGGCCCAAACGATTGCAGAGCGCGTTCCGGACGCACAGTAGGCCAACGTTTTGCCGTCGACTTTCTGCGCCTCGACATTGTCCATGGTGAGTTGCCCCATGACGACAGGATTGTTGGAAAAGCCCAATCCGGCGGCTTTTACGACTTCCTCGATTTCGTCGGGTTTGTCACCGGGCGCGCTTTCGGCGGAGGGGCGATTACAGATAATATGAGTGAAGCCTTCGGCTTTGATAGCTTCAATATCCGAGATGTGGATTTGCGGCGTTACAGCGAAGTCGGGGGAGAGTGTACGAATGTCCATGTCTACCAATTACTGCGGTATGAGGGGGACGTCTAGCTTTGTGCGAAGCGTTCCGTCAGGAAAGCTTGCATGGCGGCAAATGCGCGGTCGTTTGAGGACGGGACATAGGCCATGCCTGCTTTCGGATTTTGCGCATTCGGGTTGGTGAAGGCGTGACTTGTGTGCCCGAAGGCAAGGATTTGCCAATCGTCGCAATGCTCGGTCAGCTCAGTGGCAAGACCAACGGCCTGATCCGGCTTGGCAAGGGGGTCGTCCCAACCGTGCAAGACCAGAACCGAGGTGTTCATTTTCGAACAGCCAGAGGGTGGGGCGTCGAATATGCCGTGGAACGGTACGACGCCGGACAGCGACGCGCCGGAGCGGGCGAGGTCCAGAACCGCCTTGCCACCAAAGCAGAACCCGATCGCGGCCACGCGGTTCGCATCGGCGTCGGGCAGCGCGCGCGCAGTGTCCAATGCCGACTGCATCCGCACGAGCAGCGTGGCGCGGTCTGCTTGAAGAACATGCATCAACTCGGACGCATGGGCTTCGTCGCGGGCGGTGCGGCCTTCACCGTAATAATCCACGGCGAAGCCGATATAACCCAAGCTTGCCAACCAGTCGGCCTTACCACGCGCGAAATCGTCGAGCCCACCGAACGCAGGTGTGACAATCACAACGGGGTGCGGGCCAGCGCCTTTCGGGTAGGCGACATAGCCGACACAGGTGGTGTCGCCAGCGGTATAGCGAAGTTCTGACATCAGACTTTCTCCTGTGTATATTTGCGAAGCTCTGCGCGGGCCACTTGACGGCGGTGAACGGCATCGGGGCCATCGGCCAAGCGCAGGGTGCGAAGGTGGGCCCACTGGCGGGCGAGGGGGGTGTCTTGTGAAATGCCTTGCGCGCCAAACATTTGCACGGCTTGGTCGGTAATCTCGAGCGCGATGCGTGGCGCTTCGACTTTGATCTGGCTGATCCACGGCGCAGCAGCGCGCGCGTCACCCTGATCCATCATCCACGCGGCTTTGAGGCACAACAGCCGAGCCTGCTCGATCTGCATGCGGGCATTTGCGATGTAGTCGAAATTGCCACCAAGTTGCGCCAGCGGTTTGCCAAACGCCTCGCGGGCCAGAGACCGTCGAACCATCAGTTCCAAGGCCTTTTCCGCCATGCCGATGGCACGCATGCAGTGATGAATGCGACCGGGCCCAAGGCGACCCTGCGAGATTTCGAACCCGCGCCCCTCGCCCAAGAGCATGTTTTCTGCAGGCACGCGCACATCGGTGAAACGGATATGCATGTGGCCGTGCGGGGCCTCGTCGTCGCCGTAAACTTCCATCGCGCGGAGCTTCTCGATGCCGGGCGCATCAGACGGGACGACGATCATGGAATGCTGCTGATGCTTGGGGCCTTCGGAGGACGTGCGCACCATGACAATATAGACCGCGCACCGCGGATCACCCGCGCCTGTGGCCCACCACTTTTCGCCGTTCAGCACGAAGTCGTCGCCATCGCGCACGCAAGACAGCGCAATGTTGGTGGCGTCGGAAGAGGCCACGTCAGGCTCTGTCATCAGATAGGCGGAGCGAATTTCGCCCGCGAGCAACGGGGCGAGCCACTGCTGTTTCATTGCTTCGGTGCCGTATTTCTCGAACACCTCCATGTTGCCAGTGTCCGGCGCGTTGCAGTTAAAGGTTTCTGGGGCGAGATGGGCTTTTCCCATCTCCTCGGCCAGATAGGCGTATTCAACGGTCGACAGCGCGTGACCCGTAACAGGTGACCAGAGATTCCATAGCCCTGCCGCTTTGGCATTCGACTTCAAACCTTCGATAATCTCGCTTTGGCGCGGCGTGAACTGCCAGCGATCACCAACCTCGACTTCGGCGAAATACTCGGCATCCAGCGGCGCGATATTGTCGCGGACCATGGTTGCAACCGCGTCGCGAATTGGCCGGAGCCTCGCGCTAATTCCCAAGTCCATATCGTGCCTCCTCCAAGTTGCATTGAAAGTCGGCGGCGGAGCGGTGCTTGTCAATCGCACAAAGCGGAGTAAGGTCGTGATATGGGCGGGACCACAGATTTAATGATAGCCAGTTTAACCCCCTACCTTAAGGCGCATGCGCCCGAGTTGGGGGCGGTCCGACGTCTTGAAAAATTCGGGACCGGGCAGTCTAACCCTACATACAAAATGACCACCGACGCAGGGACTTTCGTTCTGAGAACCAAGCCCCCCGGCTTGCTGCTAAAATCCGCCCACCTTGTGGAGCGCGAGTTCGAGGTGATGGCGGGCTTGGCGCAGACGCGCGTTCCTGTTCCTAGAATGCTGCATTTGGCTAACGACGAGCAATCCCCCTTGGGGCGCGCATTCTTCGTGATGCAATATTTGGATGGGCGGATTTTCTGGGATCCAAGCTTGCCAGATATGCCACAGACTGAACGTGGCGCGATCTATGACGCGATGGCTGATGCCTTGGCCGCCCTTCATAGCGTCGATGTGGCAGAGGTGGGTCTGAGCGATTTTGGCAAACCCGGCAATTACTTCGCGCGTCAGATTGACCGATGGTCGCGACAATACCTCGCATCGGTCGATACACCGGATCGGGGCATGACGGGGATCATGGCATGGCTGGATCTTCACTTGCCCGAAGATGACGGACAAATCGCTTTGGTGCACGGCGACTATCGGCTCGACAATATGATTTTCGCACGCGACACGCCCGAGGTGATAGCCTTGCTTGATTGGGAACTCGCGACATTAGGCCATCCGCTGGCCGATCTAGCGTATCAATGTATGCAATGGCGTCTGCCTTACGAGGGCGGTATGCGCGGGCTTGGCGGCTTGGATCGCGCTGAATTGGGGCTTCCGACGGAACGTAACTACATCGCGCGCTATTGCGCACAGCGCGGCATCACGCCACCTGAAAACTGGCCGTTCTACCTTGTGTTCAGCTACTTCCGGCTGACAGCTATTTTGCAAGGCGTCGTCGCACGGGCGCAGGGCGGGAATGCCTCCAATCCCGAAGCTGCGCAAAAATACGCCGCTGCAATCCCCATCCTGATCAAACAGGCAGTAGACACTGCCCACGAACCAAGCGAAAAAGCTTTATGAAACAGGCCCCAAAACACCCCGTCCGGCTGGAGCGACAAGGAAATGTCTCCCTTATTGTGATTGAAAATCCGCCGGTCAATGCGCTGGGCGCAGCCGTGCGTCGTGGCATTGCAGCAGCGCTGAACGCAGCCTTGTCCAACGACAAGACTGACGCCGTGGTCATTGCCGCAAACGGGCGCACCTTTCCAGTTGGCGCCGACATCCGCGAGTTCGACATGGCACCGCAGCAGCCCTCGTTGAGCCAATTGTGCAGCTTGGTTGAAGACGCCCGCAAGCCAGTCATAGCTGCCATTCAGGGAACAGCGCTTGGCGGCGGGCTGGAATTGGCCATGGCCGCGCATTACCGGATCGCGTCGAAGGATGCTCGGATGGGCTTGCCCGAAATCAAGCTTGGCACTTTGCCGGGGGCAGGGGGCACACAACGCTTGCCACGACTTATCGGGCCGGAATTGGCGCTCGATATGATGTTGACGGGTAGCCAGGTCAGCGCAGGAATTGCCGCTGAAATGGGGCTGATTGATCTTGTGACCAGCAACGACCTGCGGGCGGAAGCGGTGGCCTTTGCACGCTCGGTCAAAGAGCCGCGGCCCACGTCGCAAAACCGAACCCATTTGAGCGATGGATCTGCATATATGGCGACTGTTGCCGCGCGCCGTGCGCAGGTGAAGATGGAGCTTGGTGCAGATGCGCTTGCGCCGAACAAGATCATCGACTGTGTCGAATCTGCATTGCTTCTGCCCGTTGAGACGGGCCTTCAGGTCGAACGTTCTGCCTTTGAGGATTGCATCGCGTCACGGGAAAGCGCGGGCTTGCGACACGCCTTCTTTGCCGAACGAGCGGCCGCAAAATTTCCTGAAGCTGCGGAAGCGAAGCCCGAACCTGTTGACCGGATTGCAATTGTCGGTGGCGGACTAATGGGGAGCGGAATTGCCATCGCAGCCCTCCAGAGCGGCTTTGCAGTGACACTGGTCGAGCAAGGCGAAAGTGGCGTGAATGCCGCGTTGGAGCGCATCGGCGCGTTTTATGAGCGGTCGGTAGCGAAGGGCCGCTTGTCTGAAGCCCAAGGGGCCGCCGCGCTGACGCATCTACAACTGACTAACAAGCTGGATGGGTTGGGTGAAGCTGATCTTATTATCGAGGCCGTGGCCGAAGATTTTGATCTTAAGGCGGGCATTCTGTCGGAAATTGGCTCTCTGGCGAAGCCCGACGCGGTGATCGCTACCAATACGTCCTATCTGGATCTCGCGGCTTTGGCGGCAACCACTGGCCGCGCAGCGAACACAATCGGGCTGCATTTTTTCGCGCCTGCACAGTCCAACGCCTTGGTAGAAATCGGCGTCCACGACACCGCATCGCCGCAAGCCGTCATGACGGGATTGGGCTTCGTGCGGGCCTTGGGGAAAACGGCTGTGCGTGCGCGGGTCCACGCTGGCTTTGGCTCTGGCTATATCGGGAACGCGATTCTTGAAGCCTATCGCCACGCGGCGGACCTCATGCTCGAAGACGGGGCGACACCTGCACAAATCGACGGCGCGATGCGATCCTTCGGGTTTCGGCTTGGCCCCTATCAGGTGGCAGATATGTCCGGCCTCGATATTGCCTATGCACGCCGCAAGTCCAAACCGCGCGACCCTGAGGCCCGATATGTCGAGATCGCCGATAAAATGGTCGAGCAAGGGTGGCTCGGACAGAAAAGCGGTCGCGGCTACTACATCTATATCGACGGGCAGCGCCAGGGCGTGCCGAATGGCGACGTCCTCAAGCTCATCGCGGAGCACCGGGCGAAACTTGGGATCACTCCGCGCAAGTTCACCGACCGCGACATTCGCGATCGTATTCTGTTAGCTATCGTGAACGCTGGGGCGCGCCTTTTGGGCGAAGGCGTCGCGGCGCGCCCGAGTGATATCGATACGGTGATGATTCACGGGTTCGGTTACCCGCGCGGGCGAGGTGGGCCGATGATGGACGCCGACGCAACGACCCCGTCGATCATCGCGTCGCGCCTGTCGATTTTGGCGCCGGAAGAACCGACGCTCTGGGGCGCTGCGCCCGTCTTGACGATGCTCGCGCAGGAACGCCAGAAATTTGCAGACTTGAACACCGCCTAGGCTTTTTCGACCGCGTTTGCCTTGCCGATGTAGTCGACCAGATGTGGGACGTAGTCCTCTGGCCCGTCGCCACCAGTACTGAGGGCGAGAGCGAAGCTATTCTTCACAGCACTTCCAACCGGATTGGCGATGCCCGCACCATCTGCCATCGACGCCAGATACCGCATATCTTTGTAAGCGTTGGTGAGGGTGAACTTATGTGCCTCTCGGTTGCCCTCTAGGCTGTACCCCATGAAGGTCTGGTAGAAGCCGCAATCCATGCGGGAGCCGCGAATGACGCTATCGAATTGCGCTGTGGTGATCCCGACTTTTTCCGACAGCGCCAAGGCCTCGGAATACATGGCGGCATAGCCCATTGCTAGGAAGTTGTTCAGCAGTTTCATCTGGTGGCCTTTGCCAATAGCCCCCAAATGCACAACGCCGCCGCCCGCCCACGCATCTAGCACTGGTTCAAGCCGAGCGAAGATTTCGTCGGTTGCACCCACCATAGTTGCAAGCTGGCCCGCTTCGGCCTGCACCGGCGTTCCCCCTAAAGGCGCATCGGCCAAGTGGCAGCCTTGCGCGTCGAGCAGCGCCGCCAGCTTTTCTGTCGAACCCGGATCCGAGGTTGAGCAATCGACGACGACCGTGCCCTTCGCCATCGCTGGCAGTAGCTCGGCAATTATCGCCTCTACCTGCGGTGAGCCGGGGGCGCAGATGTGAATAATGCTGGACGCCCGCGCAAGGTCAGGCAGGGTTTGCACCTCGGTCGCGCCACTATCCACAAGGTCTTCCACCGCGTTGCGGCTGCGATGTGCAATCACTGTAAGTGGATAGCCCGCCGCCATAATATTCTTAGCCATGCCATGCCCCATAAGGCCGACACCAACGAATCCGACACTCTCTTTGCTCATTGCAATTCCTCCCTTTGCGGGGGAGTGTGACCGCTGCCGACGCCCCGTGCAACCTGTCCAATCAAGGAGTTCCCGATGTCCGAATTTGCAATCTATCCCAGCCTGAACGGCAAACATGTGCTGGTCACGGGTGGCGCATCAGGCATTGGGGCGCTTACGGTTTCGGCTTTTGCCCAGCAGGGCGCGCAGGTCAGTTTTTTGGATCGCGACGCCGAAGCGAGCGCAGAGGTTTCCAAAGAAACGGGCGCGCAACACGCGCTGTGCGATCTGCGCGATATTGAGGCAATGCAGGCGGCGATTGCGTCACTGGGCAGCTTCGATGTGCTGGTCAACAACGCTGCCCGCGATGATCGGCATGACTGGCGGGACGTGACACCAGAATACTGGGACGAGCGCATGCAAACCAATCTGCGCCACATGTTCTTTGCGATACAGGCGGTGGCTCCGGGCATGATTGAGGCGGGCGGTGGCAGTATCGTCAACCTTGGTTCCAACTCTTGGTGGGAAGCGGGCGGCGGTTTTCCGGCTTACACCACCGCCAAAGCAGCGGTCCACGGGCTGACCCGAACGATGGCACGCGATCTGGGCGGACACCGTATCCGCGTGAACACTGTGGTGCCCGGGTGGATCATGACAGAGCGACAGAAGCAGCTATGGGCCACGCCGGAGGCTTTGGAAAAGCAGCGTCAAAGGCAGTGCCTGCCGGATCTTATTGATCCGGTATATGTGGCGCGTATGGTGCTGTTTTTGGCGTCAGATGATGCCGCAATGTGTTCGGCCAACAACTTCATGGTCGAAGCAGGCTCAATCTAAGCGAGGTGGTTCTAGGCGAGGATAATTCCCAGCACAACCATCATCAAACCGACCGCAGACAGAAGCAAAGCGCCTAGGTTCAGGCCCACGGTGGTCTGCATGACGGCGCGCAACTCTTCGTCGTTCAGGCCCTTCTTACGGGCGCGCGCGACCTTAAGGATGCACCAGATCAGGCCGACAAGCCCCATCAGAGTAATCACGGCCCCGAGGGGGATCAGATTGGACATGGCGCAAGCTCCTTGGTGTGCGTGGCGGTGGCCTAGCCTAGTCGGGGCTACATCGCAACCGTTTGCACCTTGAAGGCGGGGGCGGGGCTTAGTATCTCGTGGGCTCTGACCCATTCAAGCCCCAAGGAACCGAGCCCATGTCTGACACCTCCGTCATCGATAGCACCTACCGTGTCACCGCAGATGAGCTGCGCCAGTTCGTGGAACGCTTCGAGCGCCTTGAGCAGGAAAAGAAAGACATCGCCGACCAGCAAAAAGAGGTGATGGCCGAGGCCAAAGGTCGTGGATACGACACCAAGGTGCTGCGCAAGGTTATGGCGCTGCGCAAGCGGGATCCTCAGGACATCTCGGAAGAAGAAGCGGTTCTTGAACTGTACAAAGAAGCGCTTGGGATGTGATGGTTTAAGGGGTCAGGAAGCTGACGCCGGGCATCTTGTCCAAGGCTTCCAGATCCCGCTCATATAGCTCTGACAATTGGGCCACATAAGGTTCGGTCCAACCGGGCAAGTCAATTTCCTGTTCCAGTGCATCCCCACCGAACTTGTCCAAGAACGCGGCAACGATCCGCTGGCGCTGGTTTTCCGTCTGCGGTGGATGGGTGTCCAGATAGGTCTCTAGGCGGGTAAGTCCGCCACGGCCGATGATTGTTCCCAAAAAATCGTTCACTCCGTCAAAAGCAAAACCGTCCGGCGTTCGGGAGATTGCTTTTAGCACGTGTGGCCAAAGCAATGGCGTATCCTCGTTGCACCAAACAGTAATCGGGGCGTCCGGCACCATCGTGCGCATCCGCGATATCAGATCGGACCAATGCAAGGTCATCGGGTCAGATCCATCAAGAAATGTTTCGAAATTGGGATCCTTCGCCCGCTCGAACACGGCAGGGATGAAGGTTGCCGGATCGCGGACGGCGATGCAAAAGCGCACATCCTGACGCGAAAACAGATTTCGCAGGCGCGCGGCCTTGAAGCTGGCGGTCGGGTAGAGGTGGCCGTTGCCGATGCTGCGCCCAGGGACGCAGAACAGGCTTTCATGGCTTAGGATGACCCGTTCAGCATGATCTTCGTCCATAATACTGTCCAAGAGCGCTTCTTGCGTCTCGATCGGAGCCACATCTCCGACCAAGGCTTGCATGGTCTCCCGAATGGCAGGCCGATAGCGCGACGGCTCCGGGATCACTATGCCAAGCGCACTCAGTTGGTCCTTGTTTTTGTACAAGCACTTTAAGAGGTTGTCTTCGTCCGTGCTGTGAGCGCCGACGTGCAGAACGATTTCCATGCGAGCAAGGCCTTGCGTCTTTCTAGGGTAGCATTTCTTTATCGGTACCCCAGCTGGCAATCAAACGCGAAAGCAACGAGAGGCCGGGATTGTTGCATTTACGGCCTTGCGAAGTCAGCGCAGGTCGATTTATAAGCGCGCGCAGTGCCCCTATAGCTCAGCTGGTAGAGCAACTGATTTGTAATCAGTAGGTCCGCGGTTCGAGTCCGTGTGGGGGCACCATTTCCATATCCAGATTTGTCCGATGACATCCGAAAAGCCCTGTGTTATAAGGGGTTTGCGCTGCCCCTTTGTCCGGCGCCGTCCAATGGTGTTTGATGTGATACCCCCAGTTTGGGGGTGTTTGTGGGGGTATCGAGATTGAGTCGGAAAAGTGATACCCCCAACGATGCCATTGTCAGATGTTCAAGTTCGCAACTTAAAGCCCCGCGAAAAGGCCTACAAAGTCTCAGATTTCGAAGGTTTATTTGTTTTGGTCAAAACTTTGGCAGTTCAAGTACCGGATGGGTGGCAAGGAGCGGCTGCTATCTATAGGCGTGTATCCCGAAGTTAGTTTGGCGCAGGCGCGTAAGGCTAAAGAGGGCGCACGTTCAAGTGTAGCGGAAGGCATCGACCCCAGCGAAGCTAAACAAGAAGCAAAGCGGTTGCGGCTTGAGGCCAAGGGCCAAACTTTCGAGAAGATTGGCGCGGCGTTTCTGGCCAAGCAACGCAAAAGAGGGGAGGTCGGTGGCTACGCTTTCCAAGACAGAATATCACCTTAATTTTGCTAACCGTGATTTTGGCCGCAAGCCTGTAACCGAAATCACCGCGCCCATGATCCTTAAAACCCTGCGCAAGGTGGAAGCTAAGGGCAATTATGAAACCGCGCACTGCCTGCGCGCCCGTATCGGATCGGTCTTTCGCTATGCGGTGGCGAGTGGCGTAGCCGAGACAGACCCGACCTATGCGCTGCGCGACGCTCTGATCCGTCCGACCCGCGTGCACCGCGCCGCCATCATCGAACCCAAGGCGCTGGGCAGGCTTATGGCCGAGATCGACGGTTTCGATGGGCAAGCGACAACGCGGATTGCCTTAAAGCTGCTCGCCATCCTCGCACAAAGGCCGGGGGAGGTCCGCAATGCCAAGTGGGAAGAATTCGATCCGCGCGAAGCCGTCTGGTCGATCCCCGCCGAAAAAATGAAGATGCGTCGAGATCACAACGTTCCGTTGCCCAAGCAGGCCTTGGCGTTGCTAGACCAGCTGCGCGCTATGAACAACGAAGGCGACTATTTGTTTCCATCGCTGCGCACATGGACCCGTCCGATGTCTGAAAACACCCTAAACGCCGCGCTGCGCCGAATGGGCTATGCCGGCGATGAAATGACTGCCCATGGTTTTCGCGCCTCGTTCTCAATTCTCGCTAACGAAAGCGGCCTATGGAACCCTGACGCCATTGAGCGCGCCTTGGCCCATGTCGAGAAGAATGAAGTTCGTCGGGCCTATGCGCGGGGCGAGCATTGGGAGGAGAGGGTGCGGCTAGCTAGTTGGTGGGCAGACCAGTTGTTAAGTTATGAAAAGAGAGCGAAAACATGAAAGTTTGGGATAAAGAGGTACTCGTTGAAGAAATACTAAGGCGGACTCTCGAGGATCTGTATGATTGGACACCCGCAGTTCTAATGCCAGGGATCGGGCCGCAACACCCGGAGGTCCACTTTGAATTCAAGGAAAGACTGGCGGCATACCGCTCCAACGTCAACTTGATGCTGAGCCGCAAGCCTATTGAAGAACTCAAGTCTGACTATCTGATGAGTGTGGGAAGCACATTGAATCCACTGACAAAGCCTCACGGCATCCACTTTGAGCTCGTCAACGAGCTGAAGGGCATCAGAAAAACTCGCCCTCCTTGGTTTGGCGCGGGCTGGAGTGAACGAGCCCATCTTTTAGATGTCGACTACTGGGTCGCCGCGGCGACCGTGGAGATCAGAGAAGCGGCATTAATGCTTGTTGGCGTTGATCCCAGAAGAGCAAATTTCGAGGCACTTTTTCAAGCCTATGGTCTTGATCCGCGAACTGACGAAGTTCTCTATTTTTTGGAAGAGTACTTTGACCTTCTCGATCGCCGGTTTGGAGAGCTCACTGAACCCCCAGTGGGCATAGCAACAGTGGAACTCTATAAATGGGTTGCAGATAGCAACCTGAAAGTATCCGTTCAATTTGAGAGGCTTGTAGAAAGGAAGCTGGGCGCTGGGCCCTATTCTGAGATTAAGTTAGGAGACAAAAATTCTCCAAAGCCCAAGGGCGGATTTCCTTTGATTGACCAAACTGAAAACATGCACGGCAATACTCGTTCCATGTTTCGGAGAGCTTTGATCGCGATGGCGATGGATAAGTACAAGATGGAGACGTCATCTGATGCGGGAAAGGTGGCCAAGGCAATTGTAGATGCCGGTGACTTAATTGGTTTTAACCTAGACAAGAAAACTATGGTCAAGGAACTCCGGGCGGGCTTTGAGCTGTATAAACGCGCCAATCGCGGCGATGATTAATCGTCAATGTGTGATGGAAATATTGATTACTGTATAAATTCAACAGCTTATTTTTTTATTTTGACCACCAAGTTTTCAGTCGAACTTCAATGATCTTGATCGCATCGCAAAAGATGAGGTTACATCATGATAGACAACAATCACTTCCCACGAACAGGCTTCGTCCGGCTTTCTCAGATACTAGCGCCGGGGGGGCCGATTCCGGTGTCGAAATCGACGTGGTGGCAAGGTGTCAAAGATGGACGGTTTCCACGACCTCAGAAATTGGGACCACGGACGACTGTCTGGAAGGTAGAGGACATTCGCGCGCTATTTGAGGGGCAGGCGGGTGAGTAAACGCGCAAACCCGATGGCGGTGAAGTCGGCACTGACTTATGATGTTTCAGAAGCCGCCAAGGCGCTAGGTAAATCCCCTGCGACAATCCGAAATTGGATCAAGGACGGTTTGCCCGTCATGGCAAGGCAAAAGCCGTGTCTGATTTCAGGCGAGGCTATCCGAAACTACCTCAGAGCTAAATACCGCAAAGCCAAGTCGCAGCTATCACATGATGAGCTGTATTGCCTGTCCTGCCGGGCTGGGCGAAAGCCCGTCAGACTGACGGTTGAGGTGATCCCGAATAACACCAAAACAACTCGCCTTAGGGGGCGGTGTGAGTGCTGTGGGGCCGTTTCAACCCGTATCATTTCGAACTCCAAAGCCCACGCATTTGCCCAAACCTTCGACTTCAAAGAAGGCGAGAACAGAGATGCCTAACAGATACCACAACCTCCCACCTAAATTGACACTTACACAGGAGCGCCCATCCATGCGCAAATTCAATGAAGAGAACGAACGCATCAAACGACGCTATTTGCAGTACCTCAAGGCTGCCAAGCGCAAGGATTCCAGCACGGTTCTGAAAGCGGCTGAAGGCATATTGCGATTTGAATCCAGCACAGGTTTTGCCAGCTTCAAACGCTTTCGCATCGAGCAAGCCGTCAAATTTCAGGAACGGTTGAACGAGGAAGTGAGTAAGACGACTGGCCAGCCTCTGTCCAAGTCATCTATTCGCAGCATCTTGGCCGCTAACAAAGACCTGTTCTTTTGGTTGGCAGGGGAAAGCGGTTATAAGAGCCGCATCCGCCATTCTGATGCAGATTACTTCAACATGGACGCCAAGGGAGCTCGTGTTGCCGGCACTTCTCGAGAAACTCCATATCCGTCAATGGAGATGGCGCGTCATGCATTTTCCTACATGCCTGAGGTCACCGACATTGATCGCCGCAACAAAGCTCTCTTTGCATTTCTGATGCTGACGGGCGCGCGGGACGGGGCGGTGGCGTCCTTGCGTCTGAACCATATCAACATGTTCGATAAGTGCGTTTATCAGGACGCGCGGGAGGTGAAGACTAAGGCCTCTAAATCGATCACTACATATTTTTTGCCGATCGATACTGACTATCTGACTTGCCTCAAAGCTTGGGTCGTGTATCTCAAAGAGGTCGCGCTGTTTGGCCCCGACGATCCACTGATTCCACCGCTCAAGATCGAGCCCGTTGAGGGAGAGTTCCAAGTAGTTGGCTTTGAACGCCACATCTATAAAAACGCCAACGCCATCCGCGCTGTGATCAAAGAGGCTTTCCGGCGAGCCGATTTACCGCCATTCACCCCTCACGCTTTCCGCAAGAGCTTGGTGAAGTGGGCGGATACCGCATACCCGACACGCGAGGCGTTCAAGGCCTTCTCGCAAAACATCGGTCATTCTAGCGAGGTCACGACAATTAGTGCTTATTGCCCGGTCTCGATTGAGAGGCAGGGCGAGTTGATTAAGTCGCCACGCAAAGCTTGATTGCGATTGTTTCCATCCGGGACAAATCTTACTCTTGGTGACCTGAGCACCGATAAGATGGCGGAGAGCGGCCATTCGCTGCATTTCGCACATGGGACTTCTTTGTGGGACTCAACCGCCGTTCAGTGGATTGTCATCAAGGTCCGCTTTGTTTGGTTCGCGGCGGCAGCGAGAAACACCACGTTCGGGAACCCGACTTTCTCTGCGGCTATGATGCGCCCTGACCGCGTCAGTGCAAGCTGAAATTCATATGAGACTTTTGCCGGATTGAAGTTTGAATTGGCGCACATTGACTTCGAGTTGATGGTGACGACGTCCAAGCCTTTCATCAGCTGTCGCCATAGAAGAAGCTGGCTTTGCCACTTTGTGTACCCAGGCGAGTTATGAACCAAGCGCTGGCGACGCATAGTGTGGTGTTGAACTCCAGTCTATTAGACATGGTTGGCTCCAGAGGTGCTAAAACCAATCATTTGCCTGTCCAAGATAGCATATGACCATATAAGAGCGGAGTTGGCGCAAGTTATGAACGCGGAGGTAGCGCAAATTTTGCGAAAGGGTTTTCAACAGGGGATCACACTTCGGCACTTGCGTGCTCTTGTTGCGTTGTCGGATCTGAAACTGGTCGCGCGGGTTTCTGAAGCGCTTGGGGTGACGCAGCCAGCGGTGTCAAAACAAATTGCCGAGTTGGAAAAGATCGTTGGCGTGCCCGTCGTGACCAGGGATCGCAACAGGCTTTACCTGACGCCAATTGGCACGAGGCTTGCTGAACATGCGCGTCAGGCGCTTGGGCAACTTGATCGCGCCGCCTTTGATATCGAGGCGATGACAAGCGGTGTCTCGGGCTCTGTTGCGGTTGGTGTCGTCAGTTCCGTTGCGCCGACACTCCTGCCCAGCACGATTTCCTTGTTCAAGCGCAGCACACCACAGGCAAACGTTTCGGTCTCCGAAGGACATTTTGTCGAACTATTGCCGCAACTTGAAGCTGGCGCACTGGATCTGTTGATTGCGCGGGTTTGGCAGCCTCAAGAATTGGCTGGTATTGATCAAATGGCTTTATTCTCTGAACCAGTCGTCGTTGTCGCGGGGCGAGATCATCAGCTTGCACAAGGGACGAGCGTCGAATGGGCGGATGTTGCAAATTTCCCTTGGATACTACCGAAACCAAACTCGGTCGCCAGACAAGCCGTGGATGCGCTTTTTGCCGCAAATGGATTATCGCCGCCCACGAACACAGTTTCATCCTTGTCACTGGCGCTGAATACCGAACTATTACGAGCCATGCCCGCTCTTGGGCTGCTGCCACAGCGGCTGGCGCAGACGCAGGCTGGGCGCGGCGAGTTGGTCACGCTGCCGCTGGATACGCATGATTTGCTTTCAGAGGTGCGGTGTTTCTGGCGAACAGATCAGATTGCACAGAATGCGGCGCTTGTCTTGTTCCTGAAGTGCCTGGAACATGCGACGCAAGATATCAATACCATTCCATTCGGTTAGGGTTTCCGACATATTTTTCATTATTAATTGCCAAGATCATCTCTTAGCTTAACCAAACACACGGTTTGGGAGGGCTATTGTGTCTATTAGTCTCAAGTTAATGAATCGTGCGCGCTCGTGAGCGGCTCCAAGCTTTGCGCGCTCTCCGCTGGTGAGGTTCTAGCCGCTTTTGCGGCCAAATCCCTAACGCCGAGCGAATATCTGGCAGCGTGCCTAGAGCAGATAACACAGTTCAATCCTAAAATTAATGCCTTGGCGGCGATGGACGTCGAAGGAGCTGTTGTCCGTGCCGAAGAGGCGACACGGCGCTGGCAGTCTGACACACCCATGGGGCCGCTGGATGGTCTGCCAATTGGTGTCAAAGATTTGCAGGACACGAAGGGATTGCTGACCACGCATGGCAGCATCCGCGCAAGGGGGCATGTGCCTAACGATGATATGCCAATGGTCGCACGCCTGCGCGCGGCGGGCGCCATTATTTTTGCCAAGACAAACGTTCCCGAGGTGGGGGCCGGAGGAAACAGTCGTAATCCCGTCTGGGGTGCGACAGGCAACCCGTTTGATGCCAATTTGATTGCGGGTGGCTCGTCGGGTGGCTCGGCCGCGGCGCTGGCGGCCAACTTGCTGCCGCTGTGCACCGGCTCTGATACGGGCGGCTCGCTCCGGATGCCCGCGGCCCTTTGCGGCATCGTTGGCTATCGCCCGTCAGTTGGTGTGATCGCCCACCCAACGCGCCCCTTGGGGTGGTCAGGGATTTCGGTGTTGGGTCCAATGGCGCGTACAATGGATGACCTGACGTTGATGCTAGGGGTTTGTCAGGGGCATGATTGGGACGATCCTTTGTCCGTTTCTTCAGTGCCGGATCGCTTCGAAGCATTGCCTCCAGTGTCCCTGAAAGACCTGCGTGTAGGATTCAGCGAAGATTTTGGTGGCGCCCCTGTCGAACCGACCATCCGCCAGACATTTCGTGCCCGCCTTGATCTGCTGCGCCCGCACGTCAAAGAATGCCGCCTTGTTGACCTCAATCTTGGTGATATGGATCGCTGCTTTGATGTACTGCGGGCCGAAAGCTTTGGCGCAGCCTTTGGCGCGGGTGTCCAAGAAGACCCCGACGGCTTCGGCCCGCATATCAAAGAGAATGTTGCGCTCGGTCAGACCATGTCCCTGGCGGATCGCGGTTGGGCGCACAATGAGCAGACTCACATTCTGCGCCGTTTCAACGCGCTGATGCGCGAAGTTGATGTGATTGTGCTGCCGACATCGCCGGTGTCACCCTTTGCGTGGACCCAATCACACCCTGCCCGGATCGACGGGCAGGACATGGACATCTACTATCGCTGGCTGGCGCTGTGCTATCGCGGTTCGCTTAGCGGGGGGCCTGCGATTACGCTGCCTTGCGGACGCGATGCTTTTGGCATGCCCTTTGGACTCCAGATGCTAGCAGCGGTGCGAGGCGACGAACAGCTTCTCAGCGCAGCAAAGGCCATCGAAGGTCTGTTTGCTGCCGAAGCAGAAACGGCACGCCCCTTGGCCGATATGAAGACCCTTGCCCTTTCGAAGATCGATCTGCGGTCGATCGTGACGCACCCGCCGATCCTAGCCGAATCCGGGCAATCGGCGCGCGCGTCCCTGCAAACGGCGGTGTAGCGTGATGTGGTATATTCCGATAGTTTTCATCATCCTGCTGATCAGTGGCACGGCCTTTGCCTATCTCATGGGGGCGGTCTCGGTCCTGACGTTTGTCGCCGTTGATAAAACCCAGTTTCTGTCGGTTCTGCCGCAGCGCATCTTTGCACAGCTCGACGTTTTTGCCTTCATGGCAATGCCGCTGTTTATCCTGACGGCCGAGATTATGAGCCGCGCCGGTGTTACGCGCAGCCTGATCGACTTTGCCATGTCCGTCGTGGGCCGGTTCCGGGGAGGCCTTGGGCACGTCAATATCCTCACCAGCGTATTCTTCGCGGGCATCTCCGGATCCGCCATTGCCGATAGTGCCGCCTTGTCGCGCACATTCGTGCCCGAGATGAAGGCACGCGGCTATGATCCTTACTACGCGGGGGCGATCACAGCAGCTTCTTCCATGATAGGGCCGATCATTCCACCCTCGATCATCATGATCATCTACGGTGGACTGACCGGCTCCTCCGTCGCGGCCCTGTTCGTCGCTGGGGTTGTGCCGGGGCTGTTGCTCGCTGCCGCGCTCATGGGGTTGAATGCGATTATTGCGCAAGTCAAAGGCCATCCGGGCGGCGAGTCAGATGACCTCCCGCGGTTCGTGCCAAGCTTGCTGAATGCAGCGCCCGCCTTGTGCCTGCCGATTGTTATCCTTGGCTCTCTGGTCTTCGGGTTGGCCACACCAACCGAAGGGTCGGCCATCGCCGTGTTTTTCGCGCTCGTGGCGGGCCAATTCTACAAGGGCCTAAGCTGGCGCATGATCGTTGATGCGATTGAGGCCACGGCAAAAATGACCGGAACGATCTTTATCATTCTCGCTGCGATTTCGGTGCTGGGCTATCTGGCGGGGCAGCTTGGGTGGTCTCAGGCGCTGGCAAATTGGGTGGAGTCCTTCGGGCTGACAGGTACGAAATACCTGTTTTTCCTAGTGATCATCTTCCTGATTGCGGGAATGTTCATGGACACGCCCGTCGCCCTCACTCTGCTGATTCCGCTCTTTGCTCCGCAGGCGATGGAGCAAGGCATCAGCTCGATCCAGCTTGGTATCGTGCTGTGCTTCAATCTGTGCATCGGTCTGATCACGCCGCCTTTGGGCAAATGCCTTGTGGTCGTTTCTGCGCTGACAAACCTTAACTACTGGCGGCTGGCCTACGCTGTGCTGCCCTTCATTCTCGTTCAGGTGCTGCTTCTGCTGGCGCTGGTCTACTGGCCCTCGCTCAGCCTGACCTTGCCGCGCTTGTTCGGATTTTCTGTGAACTAATCAAACCTAAGGGAGGACTACCAATGAAACTCAAGACATTCACACTCGCTGCATTGCTAGCGATGGCCACAACTGCGTCCGCAGAGGTCAAAATCGCATTGGACAGCAAGCCGGATCTGGAAACCTCTGGCTCGTATAACTGGGCATATGCCTTTGGCAATGCGCTGAAAGAGGCGGGCATGGAAGTGCGGGAAATGCCGCGCGGTTCTGTGGGCAATGAAGCCGAAAAATTCGATCAGGTCTCAACTGGTCTGCTTGAAGTCTCGCTGTCCGATGTGCGCGCGGTCGCGCAGGTTGATCCATTCATTTATGGCGTCCGCTTGCCCTATATCTTTGACAACATTGACCATATGGACCGGGCAATGGCTGCCGGGGATGTCTACACGCGCATCAACGAAAACCTTGCCAATCAAGACGCAATCCTGCTGGCGCTTGCGCCACTCGGGCCTGCCTCTGGCGTGATCACCACAACCAAGGCCGTGCGCTCGCCCGCAGATATGTCGGACTTGCGGATGCGCGCCTTGGATGATGCACAGATCGCGATGTATCAGGCATGGGGATCGAGCGGCACCATCGTGCCTTGGGGCGAAGTGCCTGCGGGTCTGCAAACCGGTGTGATCGACGGTTACCTGAACTCGCCCTTCATCCCTGTAATGTTTGGACAAACCGACTTCGTGAAGAACTTCGCCACGGCAGATGTAATCTGGCCGCTGCGCGCTGTGATCGTGTCTAAATCGTGGTATGACGGCCTGTCCGATGACGACCGCGCCGCCGTGGATGCCGCCGTTGCAACAGCCGATGCGGCAACCCGTGCATGGCTTGCAGAAGCGTCTGAGAATGGCCTGACAGCGCTTGAAGAAAAAGGCGTGACCGTCCAGCGACTGACCGAAGAAGAGCGCGCTGTCTTCCGCGAAGCCTCTTTGCCGGTCTATAATTCCGACCTGATGTCGGCCGAGGACACGGCTCTGTGGAAGAAACTCTCTGACGAGAACCGCTAGAACGATATGCGCGGGCCGCACGACGTGGCCCGCCTCTTGCATAACCGGGGAAGTCAAATGCAACAATTCATCATCAGCACCAGCGACCGCCTGCACTTGATCATGCGTCGCGTGGCTGTGTTTGCGGTCAGTGTGATGTTCCTGACGGTCGTCGTGCAGATTATCGCGCGTTATGTCTTCTCTTCTCCCCCCGTCTGGACTGAAGATGTCGCCCGCTATGCAATGGTCTGGACCGGATTGCTTGGTGCGACCCTGTCCTTTAAGACACGCTCGGATGCTGTTCTGATGGACAGCGTCTTTCCCAAACGCCCACATTACCTTGGGTTTCTCACGGAGGCGATCCAAAGCGCGGCGGTGCTGATCTTTGTCTTGCCGGTGGTTTATTTCTGCTTCATCGGCCTGCGGGGCGGTTTCGCAAAGGGCTACCTCGCGCGCCAATCGGGGCTGACAGCTGATACCCTTGGGATACCAATGGTGTGGATCTCACTGGCCGTACCCCTGTCCATGATCATCATTCTCATCCATCTTTTCGCCCGTTGGGCTGGCGATGACGTTTTGGATAAAACGGGCGCTCAGCTCGATTGAACGATTTGATTAATCAAGAACTAGAACACGTTTGGAGTGATTGTCAGGTGCCGTGTGGCCCCTTGATCCGAACTTGACTCATTCAGAGGACTGGCCTCGATGACGCAGCAGAGCTTTCTAAGCGAGATCCTTGCAAGGATCGCAGGGGCGGGTCGCAGCCGGACACAAGCAGTAGAAGATACCGCAGCCAGCCTGATATCGCTGTGTCGTTCCCTGGTCCGCGATGTAAGCGAGGCTGAGGGACTGAAGATATCGCGTCAAATTCTCGACATTTACGCGGCGGCAGACGTCGCAGAAAAGGCGGCCTTCTTTTTCGCTGTCAGCCGGGAATTCGGACCCGACGATTCAGCGCTGAGCGCAGCCGTCGCCAATTGGACCCCCGGAGACATCGACGCTGCACGCGCACTGCATTTCGTGGCAGAACCCCAAACTCAAGAGTTGATCCGCACCATCAACCGGGTCCCCGGCGCAACTGCTGAATTGGTCGCGATGCGGGCTGATTTGCTCGTGCATGCAAAACAGAACTCACAGCTGCGCGGGTTGGACTCGGACTTTCAGCACCTCTTTAAGTCTTGGTTCAACCGCGGCTTTCTGGAGATGCGGCAGATCAATTGGTCAACTTCGGCACAAATTCTGGAAAAGATCATCACATACGAGGCAGTCCACGAAATCGCCGACTGGGATGATTTGCGCCAGCGCGTCGGGGATCCTGACCGGATGCTCTTCGCCTTTTTCCACCCCGCGATGCCAGACGATCCACTGATCTTTGTTGAAGTCGCTTTGCTTATCGAGGTTCCGAATGCAATAGGGCCAATCCTTGCGGTCGATCGCAAGCAGACCGATCTCGACACCGCCACGGTTGCAACCTTTTATTCGATCTCCAATTGCCACGCGGGGCTGCGCGGAGTGTCTTTCGGCAACTTCCTGATCAAACAGGTTGTCGCGGAGCTGCAAAAATTGCGCCCGAACCTAGAGACGTTCGTCACGCTGTCGCCGGTGCCGGGCCTTAGGAAATGGGCGGAGCAATCCTTGCAGAATGGCGACGCTTTGCTTAGCGATTCCGACAAGGCGACGCTAAGCGAGCTTGGCGAAAACGACCTGCCGCAGGATGACTTCGTCACCAAGCTGGCTGCGCGCTTTCTGACCGAAGCCAAAAGGGCGTCGGGCACGGCGGCTGACCCCGTGGCTCATTTCCATCTGGGCAACGGGGCCACCCTGTTGCGCGTTCATCCGGGCGCCGATCAAAGCCCGCGCGGCATCGCCAATTCGTGGGGTGTGATGGTCAACTATCTCTATGACGGTGAGACGATCGAACAGAACCATCAGGTCTACGCAAGTCATCACGATGTTTCGGCATCACCCATTATCATCGCACTGAGCAAAGGGTAAAAGGACGACCCATGTATCACGGAAACCACTTGGCCGAGAAATTGCGTGCAGCTAGCCTGCGCGCAGAAAACAATCTGTTCCTGCGCAATCATCAGACCGGCGAAGAGGTCTCGTACAAGGCGTTTTTTGCCAACGCCGAACGCATGGCGCAGGCCTTGGTGGCTTCAGGTGTAAAGCCCGGCGACCGAGTGGCCGTGCAGGCTCCAAAGACGCAGGCAATGTTGGAGCTTTACATTGCAACAGTTCTTGCAGGAGCCGTGTTTTTACCCCTCAACACGGCCTATACTGCCGCCGAGATCACCTATTTCCTGACCGATGCGGAACCGCGGATTTTTGTCTGCGATTCAAAATGCGAGGATGAGCTGTCAGCCGTTGCAAAAGACGCTGGTGTGGCCGAAGTGCTGACCATCGGCGCCGATGAAGGTGGGTCGCTGCCAGAGCGACGCGATGCAGCAGCCCCCGGGTTCACCCCCGTCCCACGCGGGCCCGACGATTTGGCCGCGATCCTCTATACCTCGGGTACGACGGGGCGGTCTAAAGGGGCCATGCTGACGCATCAGGCGCTGGCGTCGAATGCCCAAACTCTAAAGGAAAGCTGGCACTTCAGTGCGGATGACGTCCTGATCCACGCTTTGCCGATCTTTCACACGCATGGCTTGTTCGTCGCCACAAATATCACGCTTATTGCCGGGTCGTCCTGCATTTTCATGTCAAAGTTCGACGCCGATGACATCCTTGATTACATGCCAGAAGCCACGGTTCTGATGGGCGTGCCGACCTTCTATGTGCGCCTTCTTGAAACCGAAGGGCTGCGCAAGGCGTCGGCCAACATGCGCCTGTTCGTATCCGGCTCGGCTCCATTGCTGGCCGAAACCCATAGTCGCTGGCGCAATGTGACCGGACATGCGATTCTGGAACGCTACGGGATGACCGAAACCAACATGAATACCTCGAACCCATATGACGGCGATAGGCGGGCCGGAACGGTGGGGTTCCCATTGCCAGGGGTTGAGTTGATCGTCACCGACCCGGCAACCGGCGCGCCCTTGCCGCAGGGCGAAACTGGCGTGTTGGAAGTGCGCGGGCCCAACGTATTTGCAGGCTACTGGAAGATGCCTGATAAAACTGCGGAAGAGTTGCGCGACAATGGTTTTTTCATCACCGGTGATCTTGGGCGCATCGACGCAAACGGCTATGTTCATATCGTAGGACGCGGAAAAGACCTGATCATCTCGGGCGGCTACAACATCTATCCCAAAGAGATCGAGCTGGTGATCGACGATCTGCCGGGCGTCGTTGAAAGCGCGGTCATTGGTGTCCCGCACAAGGATTTTGGCGAAGCCGTCGTGGCAGTCATTGTCGCCCAGGATGGTGTTGAGATTTCAGCGCAAGACGTCTCCAACATGATCAAAGATAATCTGGCCCGCTTCAAACAACCCAAGAGCATCGAGTTTGTCGAAGCCCTGCCACGGAACGCCATGGGCAAAGTGCAGAAAAACGCGCTGCGCGAGGCTTATGACGGAGTATTCCAATAAATCGCGCCGAAAACGCAGATGGAACATTAGAAAGAGAAATAGGGAATTGGTATGACACAGCACAATACCGCTTTGGCAATTGCCGCCTTGAAAGACCTGTTAGGAGATCGCCTGTCCACCGGCGATTCCATCCGGGAAATCCACGGCAGGGATGAGGCCTATTCCGAACCCGCTTTGCCGGACGCAGTCGCGTTTCCGGAAAGCACTGACGAGGTTTCGGCGATCGTCAAGATCTGCGCGCAACATAAGGTGCCGGTTGTGCCGTTCGGTATCGGCACATCACTGGAGGGTCACGTCATCCCGACCCATGGAGGGATCAGCGTTGATACCAGCCGGATGAACAAGATCCTTGAAATCCATGAAAGCGATCTGGACGCGGTTGTGCAGCCTGGGGTTTCACGCACACAGCTGAACGAGGAACTGCGCGCCACCGGGCTGATGTTCACCGTCGACCCTGGCGCGGATGCGACGCTTGGCGGAATGGCCGCAACGCGCGCGTCCGGCACCAACACCGTGCGCTATGGCACCATGCGCGAGAATGTCTTGGCGCTAGAGGTTGTGTTGCCCGACGGCACGGTGATCGAGACCGGATCGCGGGCGCGGAAATCCTCGGCCGGATATGATCTTACGCATCTCTTTGTTGGCTCAGAAGGCACGCTTGGGATCATTACACGGCTGACAGTGCGCCTGTTCGGCAAACCTGACACGATACTTGCCGCCACCTGCGGATTTGAAACGGTCGACGACGCCGTGAATAGCGTCATCATGGCCATCCAGATGGGTATTCCAATGGCCCGAATTGAATTGCTGGATGAGATCCAGATGAAGGGGATGAACATCTTCAATCCGGATCTGAATCTGCCGGAAAAACCCCACCTTTTCCTGGAATTTCATGGTTCAGACGCCAGCGTGAAGGAACAGGTGGAGCTTTTCGAAGGTGTCGGTGAGGAATTCGGCGTTTCGGGCTTCGCGTGGGCGACAAAGGCCGAGGATCGCGGTCGCCTGTGGGCGGCGCGACATAACGCCTATTACGCGGGGAAGTCACTTCGCAAAGGCTGCGAGAGCGTTGTTACTGATTGCTGTGTCCCCATCTCGGCGCTGGCGGACTGCATCGCACGCACCAAGGAGATTATCAACGAGGCTGGTTTGATAGCACCAATCGTTGGGCATGTTGGGGACGGTAATTTTCACCTGCTGATCCTGTTTGACCCCAACGATCCCGAAGAACTGACAAAAGCCAAGCGGCTTGCATCTGATGTAAACCGAGTCGCATTGTCTTTTGGCGGGACCGTAACCGGTGAGCATGGCGTCGGTACGGGCAAGAAGAAATATATGGCCGAAGAACACGGCGCAGCCTATGCGCTAATGGCGACGCTGAAGCGTGCGGTGGACCCTGACAATATCATGAATCCAGGGAAAACCGTCGATATCAACTGACACATCATAGGGAGAGTGGTTGAGATCGGCAGGGCGGTTGTTTTCTTGACAGCATCCAGAATAGCCAATCTTTGCAGCTTCTGAACGCCTGTTCCGCCAGGCGAGCGATCCAAACCACGCAAAATCTGTGCTCTCAGCGAATGTCAGCAATGCGCAGTTCTCAACCATTCATGCGCCGCACGGCATAGGTGGATTAGGGCTCGAAGCTGCCATTCGGTGCAAAGGCCACCGATGTCCGCTAAGGGCCGTGAGTGGTTGCGGTAGCCGGCCGAGCCTAATACTCGCCGTGCCGGTGCAGGTCAGACTATTTGCTCACGTTGGAAAGAAGCGAAATCGTGCGGTTGGTGCTGCCCCGAAGCACGCCGATATCGGTACTGTCAGCAACACGAACTACCAAGTAGTTTCCTCGCTGCCAGAATCCTTTGCAGTGATCGACGATTACAGAGACGTTCTTAAACGTCAGAGCGGCAAGATCTGGCGCTCTTTCCGCGGCACTGTGTGGAATTAACTCCCATCTTTTGTCGGGTACTTGCTTCCACCTTTCGATCTCAAGCGCCGTTCTAGTGATGCCATTTATGCACCCGACGGCTAGTGCTCCCTCAAGAGACCGGTATTTCTCGGCAACTTTCCAGAACTGGCAGGTGGCTTCGGTGTACAGGTCAGGACCATCATCAGGATATCTTGACAGCCGATCAGATACGCCTTTCGCGATATTAAAAATGAAAATTGGACGGTTCATCAAAGAAGGCGGAAAACTTAAAAGATCGAGTTTAGGGGCACACCAAGCCCGCAATTCTGCACGAGATTTCATCCCACTCTCAGCTGACCTGTGACCAGATTGCTTATTGGTCAATGGAACCTTCATCTCGCGCAACATATCAATCAATGCACTTTCAACTAGAAGCGCCTCGTGGTCGCTTCCCAGTCCCGAACGAACGATCTTCCATGGAACATCGCCCGCAGTTTTCCATATCTGTTGTATCTTCGCTATCTTGTTTCGTTCTTTGCCGCTGTTGCTGCGAGCCTCATCGAAATGATCAAAAATCCGGCGGTTCCCGAGGCCTTTGCGACCGCCGCCTTTGCCCACATAGAATGGTTGACCTGTTGCGGGATCAAAAAGAGCGTACACATAGTGACCAAGCTTCTTTGCGACTAGATCGTCGAACAACCCCGCATCGGCCTCATTTCTCATTCAACTAAATTCCTTTTTGGGCTCTGTGAATTGGTCAAGTGAACAGCTCAATTGGCCAATTGTAGACAACTACGCTTATTTTTCGTTAGCTTTACTCAAGAGCATAGCGAGTGCAAACAAAGGACAGTTGCGTCTCGCAGACTTCGGTTAACCTACTGCCTGATTTTGCGATCGCGGCGAAAGTCTGGTTTGGTGAAGCTGCGATGCGGCGGAGCATGACGCGGTAAATGGCGGCTTAGGGCCGCTAGAAGAACTGAGCTAGTTGGTCACGTATTGAACCCAAACTAGCGCCGTATCCACCCTCGCTATTCTGGCCTAGTTGCACTCCCACTGGTGCGTCGTCAGACACTGCCAGCAACAGCGCGCCTGCCACTCCCGGGCCAGTATCACAGTCATGTGTAAGGCTAAATTGGTCGGTATCAAAACCGGTGACAGAGCAGGTCCGAGATAGCTTACCACCGGTTTGATTATCCCAGGCAACAAAGTAAATGGCTTCGCCTATAGACGGTACGCGTATCGAATTCCAAACCAATGATACCGGTTCGCCGCCTGCAATTTCTCGCTTCAATATCGATAGAGCAGTGGCATCGTCATTCCACACTTTCTTAAGGCGCACAAAGTCGTCGCCTTCTGCTAGGGCCGCAGAAAAGGGATGCGATCCACCCAGATAATTGTTGTCGCAAATACTCGGAGCAAGAACATAGTCTGCCGAGATGTTTACGGCGGTACAGAATCCCGTTTGTCCACTGCTTCCAGAAAACTGAATACGTGTTGTTGCATCCGCTGCGGTAGATATTGCTTGTCTCGATGGAACGCCCATTGGAGCGCTTGGGTCTCCGCCGGTATTTCGGATGGAGGTCTCCGCCATTGCCGACAGCTGCTCTACATCTAGCCCCTTCAGTGCTCCAGCCCTTATATAGAACAACAGCAATCTCGCTCTGGTTTTTTCGTTCGGTTCGTCAACAAGTTGGCTAAGAACAGAATACTGAAATTCAACCTCTTTTAAGCGCTCGTTTCGAGCCGCCGCGGCATCAGCTAGATTGTCTTGCAACTCTGCCTTTAGGAGTTCCCTCTCATTGTCTCTAGCAAGAGCTTCAGTCGCAGCGTTCGAAGCCAATGCGGCCTCAAATTCCACCTTCGTCAATAGCCCGGTGAGGTCTTGTTCAGCGCGAAAATAGCCGGCAGCGAAATTTGCTCCGACTGCAATCACTCCGGTTAGTGCGACGACAAGTGGTGTATTTTGCCAAAACGTTTTTTCCGCAAAATCCTGCTTGCGGACTGAGATCTCAAATTCTCTGTCAAGACTACGCTGATGGTAGGCTTTTTCTATCAGCCTTGCTCTTAAGTCTGCGTTTTCCTCTCCCTGTAACGCCGACTTGCTGGCAATGAGGTCTAATGCTTCCTCTACTGGGTCAGCCATTGTTACTCCTCCAATGCCGTCGAAAAATCATCCAATTGAAAACGCTGCGCCAAGTTTACGTTAGCGTGAAGCTTTAGTCACGAACCATGTCAATGTCTGCTAAGCGAAAGCTGCTCTGCAGCGCGCGAGGGCTCGGTCAATGTCCGGAAAGGGCCGGAAGGCATAATCGAGCAGAACGGGCGTTTTTATTTCTTACTCATCATTTGGGAACGGAAGAACTAAGCCAAGACTCTGACAATGCAAAGTAAGCCCAATGCCCTCGTCGGTTAGTGCGTTTTCTCCACCACGCCCCATGTTCAGCGAGCCGCGTTCCAATCGGTGTCAGATATAGCCTATTGCGATCTCGCGTAACGACAGGCTCACCCACGATCTTTTCTAACTCGGCAATTTGTTTCGACACAGATGGCTGCGTCACCCCAAGCGCTTCAGACACCCGTGCGACCAGTTTTAAGTCTGATAACGCAACAAGAGCACGCAAGTGCCGAAGCGACATCCCTTGTAGATAACTCTTACCAAAATTTGCGCTACCTCCACGCGAAGCTAAGCCTATAGTGTCATAGATTTTATTGAGGGAACACAGTTTAGGGTGAGAACCCCTACCTATCTACTTTTGATGCCGTTCCCACTTTAGCCACAACCTGAGTGCCAAGCAGAACAGTGGTCCACTGCATTTCACAATGCTGCGGTAGGCTGTAATTCGTGAAAATGCTCGGCGAGATGGTAAATATGCTGTGTGCAAATTGCCTGCGCTTTAGCCACATCTCTAGCGGTGCAGGCTTCAAGCATCTCGGTGTGTTCCTGCATGGACCGTTCAAGGCTGATCCCGCTGATGGTGAACAAATGGCTTCGCAGCGCCATGAGCGGTCCAATCGTGGTTTCATACGACTTGATCATCGAGCTGTTGCCGCTGTTTGCAACGACGGAGCGGTGAAACATCAGGTCGCCGCGAGAATAGTGCTTTGTGTCACCGTCTTTTATGGCGTCCTGCATGTGGCTTATTCCGTCCTGCATGCCGGTCAAGAGGCCTGCGTGGTTGGTTCTAACTGCCAACTCTAAACAGGCGACTTCCAGAATGCTGCGATGTTCACAAAGGTCTCGGATTACGCATTCGTCGGGCAAAAATACAAATGACCCACGTTTGGGAAAAACCCGCACAAGACCTTCAATTTGCAGCAGCACCAATGCTTCGCGGACGGGGGACCTGCTGACTTGATACAGATCGGCCAGCTTTTGCTCGGACAATTTTGTGCCAAGCGGAAACGCCCCGAGGATGATCGCTTCGCGGATCTTTTCTGCGGTCAACTCGGTTACGGATTTTTTTGTTGAGTGTTGGGTCATGTACCTGCGGACGTTGATCTAAATACGCTTCCTTGCTTGGTATCCTACCATGGTAGATTTTTGTTGACCGGTCGAGGGGGAATGTAACATGGTAGTTCAAGAATCTTTGGGAGCGGATTTTAGGACAATGTGGGATGTGTATGCGGCAACTGGCTCGACTATAATTCAGCCGGGGGAAATGCTGACGGGCCTCAAAGAGATTGTTGGCGCGTCACAGGTCTTGATGGGCGATGCAGTTGCGGCTGCGCCTTACTGCAAAGATTGGACGGGGCAATTTGCAGGAACACCGATCGCAGTTGTGCGGCCTGAGAGCACAGCGCAGGTCGCTGCAATTGTAAAGCTGTGCCATAATCACGGTACCCCAATGGTACCCACTGGCGGACGGACGGGACTTTGCGGTGGCGGTGTCCCAACTGGGAATGGTGACAGCGTCGTTGTATCACTTGAGCGGATGAACGCGGTCCGCGCAGTGGATGTTGGCGCACGTAGTATCACGCTCGAAGCAGGTGTTGTCTTGCAGACCGCGCAGGAACAGGCTCGCGAACACGGTCTTGCGTTTCCGCTGACTTTTGGCGCGCAAGGAAGCGCCATGATCGGTGGCGTGCTTTCGACAAACGCTGGTGGGTCTAACGTTGTGAAATACGGAACAACGCGTGAGTTGTGCATCGGGATTGAAGCCGTCTTGCCAGACGGGTCGATCATTGATGGGCTTACAGGGCTGCGCAAGGACAACACCGGTTATGATCTGAAGGATCTGTTGATTGGGGCGGAAGGAACTCTGGGCATTATCACGGCTGCGGTGTTCAAGCTCTCCCCTATGCCAAGCGTTCGCACGACAGGGTTTCTGTCTTTGGCGTCCATTGCGGATGCACCAACAGTTCTGAACGCCTTGCAGGATCGAACGGGCGGCGCAGTCGAAGCGTATGAGTATATGCCAGCGGCGGCTGTTGAGGTGATCTGTCGGGAGTTTCCGAAGACACGCCGACCGTTAGGCGTGCCAGCAGAAACGGGGTTGTTTTTCGAGGTCGCGTCATCGCGTCCGGATGATGCCAAAGGCGGCGACGATGGCGAAACGCGCTTGCAAGGTCTGGTCTTTGAAGGACTTGAAGCATTGATGGAAGAGGGCACCGTCCTTGACGCTATGATCGCGCAATCCGAACAGCAACGGATTGATTTATGGACTATGCGGGAGGCCATCCTCGAGGCGATTACGGCAAATGGTCCCGCCTATCATATGGACATCGCGCTGCCATTGGCGTCGGTCGCAGAGTTTGTCACGACCATGGATGCCGCGGTGGCGGACATGGGATTTGTGCCGCTGACCGTCGGACATCTGGGGGACGGAAACCTGCATTACGCACTGAGTGCGGCGGAAGGTAAGAACTGGACTGATTTACCGTTGACCCGCGCAAAGGAACAGGCTTTCGCGCTTTTGATGCGCTTGAACGGATCGTTTTCCGCCGAACACGGGATCGGCCAAAGCAAACTGGACGTAATGCGCAACCTCAAACAAGCCAGCCAACTAGACGTGATGCGCAAGATCAAACAGGCGCTGGATCCAGACGACCTAATGAATCCGGGAAAGTTCATACCAAAGGAGAAATCATGAAAGATTCTTTCACCAAAGTAGTTGGTGCAGCACTCGCGATCGGGCTGGCAATGCCTGCCAGTGCGCAAGCGCTGTTCGATGGATGCCCGTCGGATCAGATCCTTTCGCGGTTCGTGGAATTTGGGCGCACAGGTCAGATGCCGCCGGATTTAGGGCGCTGGCTCAGCACGCCGGACGCCCAGTTCGTTGAGCCTTGGGCACCCTTTGACAATGTCGATTATGTGGGCATCTGTTGGGTGTCAGCTTGGTTGGTGCATACGGATGACGGCACGGTCCTGATTGACACCCTCTATGGTCCTTTCACTCCGATGCTGCTGGATAATATCGCTAAGACGGGCACCGATCTGGCGGATATCAAATACGTACTAATGACCCATGGGCATTTTGATCATGTGGCGGGTGCTGCGGCGCTCAAGCCACTTTTGCCAAACGCGACGTTCGTCATGACGCAAGGGGGCTGGGACGAGGCTGTTGAGTCGTCTCAGGCATCACAGACTGGCCCGCGCGCTTGGGACATGATCGAACCGGAAATGGTTGTGGCAGATGGAGATACCATCACGTTGGGGGACAATGGCTTTACGGTTGTAGAAACGCCCGGTCATACGTGGGGGACTGCGTCTTACATGTATGATGTCGCGGACGGCGATGAGACTTACCGCGCAATTACGATTGGCGGATTAGGCTTAAATGCTATCGAAGGGCCGCCTCAGGTAGAGGCCTTTATCGAGAGCCTTGATCGTGTGCGTACGCTGACGGAAGCGCAGGACATGGGCATCGACGTTCATTTAACCACGCATGGATTTTCCAATGGCCTTGACGAGGACCGCCAGGCGATGGCCGCGCGCTCCGAGGGAGAGCCCAACGCGATGATCGATCCAGAAGGACTTTTGGCACAAATCGAAACCCTGCGCTCAGGCGCGGTGGAGCGGTTGGCTATCGAAAACAACCAATAACTACAGACGATAAATGGGGAGGAAAACCAATGAAATTTACTTCAACACTCAAGGCAGTAGGTGCTGCGGCACTTATCGCATTCAGCGCACCTGTAGCGGCGCAAGACTGGGAGCCAAATGGACCTGTTACAATCGAGATCGGCTTTGGGGCCGGGGGGTCGACCGACACAATGGGTCGGGTGCTGGCCGAAGTGATAAAAGACCAAACCGGCTGGAATGTGATCGTTGAGAATCGCCCGGGTGGTGGCGGTGTGGCAATGTTCACCAGCCTGTCTCAGCGCCCGGTGGATAATCAGACCATCGGCATGGGCGTGGGTATTCCCGTGTTGGTGCAACTGGTTCAGCGTGGTGACGAGCTGCCCTTCGATATCGACAGCTTCGATTATCTAGGCACGATCGCTAAGGCCGAACTGGCACTGGTGGCCAGTGCAGATGCTCCTTTCGATACGTTGGAGGAAATGATCGCCTATGCCAAGGAACAAGGAGACATGCCGCTGGCGACAATGGCGCCTCCTCAGGTGCTGATGATGAAAGCAACGACAAAGGTTTCCGGCGTAGACTTCAACTTGGTGACTGCTGACGGTGGCGCCGAAGTTATTCGGCTAATCCTCGGTGGTCAGGTTCTGGCTGGCTTTGCTTCTGGTGAGCATGCACCTTATCTTGAATCTGGCGACATGAAGGTTATCGCAAGCGCCAATCAGGCGCGCCTGAGCTATGCGCCGGAAACACTGACATTCATTGAATCCGGTGTGGATGCTTACGTCGATGCGGTGTTCTTTTTGGCAATGAAAGCAGGTAGCGATCCTGCTGCTTCCGCAGCTATTGCCGCCGCAATTGATGAGGCTGTTCAGTCACCCGAGATCGCGGAAATCGTGCGCAACGCGGTGCAGGGTGATCCGATCAACATGGGTCCAAACGGGGCGCGTCAGATGATGGTCGACGGTCTGGAAAACGCCGAACGGCTTTTCGCCAACTGAATATGGATGCCCCGCCACATCAGTGGTGGGGCATTTTTCAAGGGTGGGGAGGCCCGAGCATGAGCAATATGACTGACCGGCTATCAGGTGCGTTCTTTCTTGTTTTCGGGTTAGCAATGTTTTTCCTCGTCATCCCTGAATATGTAGAAGACCCGCAGGGCGGCAACTTGTCTCCAAAGACCATGCCCAATATCGTCGCATGGGTCTTGGCGATATGCGGTGGTCTTTTGGTCCTTCGCCCGACGAACCATGCGGCACCTGATGCCCGGTTCTTCTTAAAAACAACTGCTTATGTCGCGATACTTGGCGGAGCCATTTATACGATGTCTTTGGTCGGATTCCTCTATGTGGCCCCCGTTTTGGCGCTGGTCCTGATGTTGATGATTGGCGAGCGTCGCCCGCTTTGGTTGGGGGTAGGGGTTGTTCTCATGCCCGCTGCGATCTGGTTTCTTGTCACGCAACTTCTTGAACGGGCCTTGCCCGGATAGGACGCCACTATGGTCGATCTTTCAATAATTCTGGCAGGTTTTGGGGATGTATTCACACCCTTCAATCTATTGTTCGTGGTGTTCGGTGTTGTGCTTGGACAGTTTGTCGGAGCCGTACCAGGGATCGGACCTGTGATGGCGATGGCGATTGCCATTCCTTTCACCTTCGGGCTTGATCCTTTGCCCGCCATCGCTTTTCTGGTTGGCGTCAACAAAGGCGGGCTTGTCGGGGGGGCGGTGCCTGCGATTTTGATGAATACGCCTGGTACGCCTGACGCCGCAGCAACTGCCATGGATGGCTATCCGTTGGCGCAGCAGGGCAAACCCCTGAAGGCCACAAAGATGGCGCTGTTTTCGTCGATTACGGGCGACACGTTCAGCGATATTGTTCTGATTACAGTTGCCGCACCGCTGGCCATTTTGGCGCTCAAGATGGGGCCGGTAGAGATCGTGGCGCTGATGATTTTTGCATTCTCGATCATCTCCGGATTGATGGGCGAGTCTTTGATCAAAGGGGTCATTGCCGCCGCATTGGGCTTGATGATTTCCTTCATTGGAACCGACCCAGAACATTTCACCCCGCGCCTAATCTTTGGCTTTTGGGATCTGTTTGACGGGTTGGCTCTGCCGTCTGTTGCGATCGGAATGCTTGCGATTTCGGAAATTCTGCGGCGGATGGCTGAAGGGCGCAGGATCGAGGGACAAGGTATTTTGGTCCCAGATACGGGCAAGCTTGAAGATCGCCGCGTCTCTTGGGCCGAGTATTGGGCCTGTCGCTATACGATGTTGCGCGGGGCCACGATTGGCACCATTCTCGGCGCTTTGCCGGGCATTGGATCAACCGCTGCCGCTTTCATGTCCTATGCGATGACTAAGGCCGCGTCAAAAGAGCCGGCAAGTTTCGGCAAGGGCAATCTGCATGGCATTGCAGCAACCGAGTCCGCCAATTCCGCTGTGGTTGGTGCTAACATGATTCCGTTGTTAACCCTTGGTATTCCAGGGAGCGTCACTGCCGCGCTGATCATCAGCGCATTCATGATCCACGGGATGCAGCCCGGCCCGCTCCTTTTCCAGAACCAAGGTCGGTTGGTCTATGGTCTGTTCGGTGCGATGATCATGGCGAACTTCATAAACCTTTGGGTTGGGCAGGCGGGACTGCGGCTTTGGGTTAAAGTCGTTTCCGCACCTGAAGCTGTGATCTTTTCCTCTGCACTGCTGCTGTGTTTTGTCGGGGTGTCGATGGCGACAAACGGGCTTTTTGGTGTAACCGTCATGCTGATTTTCGCCGTATTCGGCTTGCTGATGCACAGCTTTGGCTACTCGATGGTCATCTTCATCATCGCCTTCTTCCTCGGGCCACAATTTGAAAAATCGCTATCGCAAGCGATCGCTTTGCTGAACGGTAATTTGCTGAACATTTACACAAGCCCTGTCGCTGTTGCGCTTTTGGTCTTGTCGGTGGTGTCGGTCTTCTGGTTTCTTTCGAAGCGTACAAATGAGGTGGCGGGCACGACCAATCTGGGCGTGCCTGATGGCGAAACCCTGGATCAAAAAAACCCGTAATGTCAGTCCCGAAAAATATCCTTTTCATCATGTTCGACCAGCTACGATGGGATTATCTAAGCTGTTACGGTCATCCGCATTTGCAGACACCTAACATCGACAAACTGGCAGCCAAGGGCGTGCGGTTTGATCGTGCCTATATTCAGTCGCCGCTGTGTGGCCCGTCGCGCATGTCGACCTACACTGGGCGTTATGTGCACAGCCACGGTGCGTCATGGAACAACGTCCCGCTAAAGGTCGGGGAGCGGACGATGGGCGACCATTTGCGAAAGTTGGGGATGGGCTGCTGGTTGGTCGGCAAAACCCATATGAAGGCCGATGCAGAAGGCATGGCTCAGCTTGGCCTTGAACCGGACAGCATTATTGGCGCACGAGTGTCCGAATGCGGCTTTGACGTGTTTGAACGCGATGACGGGATGCGGCCAGAGGGACCGGACGGGTTCTACGACGACGGCGGGGCTCTCAAGTACAACGACTACTTACGCAGCAAAGGATACGAGGGGGACAACCCGTGGCATGACCATGCAAATTCCGCAAATGACGGAACGGGCAATGTACTGTCGGGCTGGTTCATGGAGAACAGCGACAAACCTGCAAATATTGCTGAGCAAGACAGCGAGACCCCTTATCTGACGCGCCGGGGGATTGAATTTATCGAAAGGCAAGGAGATGCGCCGTGGTGTTGTCATCTGTCCTATATCAAGCCCCATTGGCCCTATATTGTACCTGCGCCTTATCACGGCATGTTCGGGCCAGAGCATTTCCTGCCCGTTGTCCGCGCCACCGCAGAACGCGAAACAACCCATCCGGTGTTTGGCGGGATGATGAAGGCACCCGTCGGGCAGGCCTTTTCCCAAGACCACGTGCGCGACAAGGTTCTCGGGGCCTATATGGGCCTGATCAAACAATGCGATGACCAGATGGGGGTTCTGTTCGACTGGCTCGAGGAAACGGGCCGGATGAAAGACACAATGATTGTCGTCACGTCTGATCACGGTGATTATCTGGGAGATCACTGGCTTGGCGAAAAGACGTTTTGTCATGACACATCAGTCCGAGTGCCGATGATTGTTTATGATCCGTCGGCTGAAGCGGACGCTCTACGCGGCACCGCGTCCGATGCATTGGTCCAGTTGATCGATCTTGCACCTACCTTTGTTGAGGTGGCGGGGGGCAAAATGGCGAACCTTGATCATGTGCTTGAAGGGAAATCCCTTTTGCCGCTGTTGCGCGGGCAAGGTCAAACGCGTGAATATGCCTTTTGTGAATACGATTATTCGATGACGCCCCTGGCAAAGCGGCTTGACTTAGACACAGCTGAAGCACGGTTGTTCATGGTCACCGACGATCGTTACAAGCTGATCGAATTTGGCGGAGGCATCCGCTCCATACTATTTGATCTCAAAGAAGACCCCGATGAACTGGTTGATCTGGGCGAAAGCGCTGAGCATCAGCACGTGAGGACGCGACTATCATCAGTGCTAGACACATGGGCGCGCCGCCCGTCCCAGCGCACAACGATCACCAATGACGCCCTGATCCAGAACCGATCTCAACGCAGCACCAAAGGGGTGATACTGGGAGCCTACGGTGAAGGTGACGCGGACGCCGACCTCACCGAGAAATACCGCAATCGCAAAGCTCCGCCTATCGGGGGCAGTTAGCCGCGCGGCTTGGCAAGTCCTGCGATGACCTTGGTACGTTTGACGTATTTTCCTCGTATGCTTTCGGCGGCAACGCGGCTGTCGTCCTTGGACGCAAGGCTGGCTGTTTCACCGACAAATCGTAGGCACACACGTGCGTGGGCATCGTAAGTTTCGGAAATCGCATCGCTAATTCTAGTCAGTTCTTCTTCGAAGTCGTCTGGAACGCGTTTGAGAACCCTAAGGCTGGTCACAAGCTCTTTGTGATCGGCGTAGAAAAGCCCCGAGAAATGCGGGTCATGGGCAATCATGTCGGGGCGGATGCGAGTTTCATAGGCTTCGGTTGAAAAGTCCGCAGTGAGGTGGAACGCAACGGTCGACGCTTCCATAAGGTCGGCGAAGTCGGTGAGGATTGCTTGTGTTACGGGGGCATGTTCGCGGTCAAGCGCCTCTTCCAATACATGCAGCAAATAGAGCATTCCGTGGATGATCAGGAAGAACAACTGGTGCTGTTGTTTCCAACGAAACAGGGGATCAGTGGGCGTTTTGGGCGGTGTATATTCAGGCATGTCGGTAGGAACCAGCGCCCAGTCGGCCAGACGGTGCAGACCCCGCGCGAGAGTTTCAAGCTGTGCGTCGCTCAGGTCCGCGCCGGTTTCAATGTCGGCGACGCAAACCGGTAGGGCCCGTGCCATGGCAGCACGCAGTATGGCAACGGGCGCTCCCGCCGCGCGTTGCACCAAAAAGTAGCTGTCGAACAAGCGCTGCGCGCTGTCGAGCGTGCTGTCCGAGGTGGAAACATCAAGCGCTTCGTCAACCTGTGCAGCGCGAGCGGCGAGACCGTGCATTGCGCTGCCGCGCTCCATCAACTTGGACATACGAAAGCGGGTCTTGGGCAGCGCGGTTTGGGCTGCAAACCAATCGTGGGGCAGGGGCAGTGTCAGGGTCTGAACGTTCATTGCTTGATCCTCCTCGGGCGGCGTCAAAAACGGCCGCAATCCACTTTCATTTTGTCGCCTGTTATGGCGGAGCTTAGGTCACAGGCATAGTATAGCGCCGCACGCCCGACTTCTTCAGGGCCAACCCAGCGTTGCAGGGCGGCGACATCCGTATAGTTTTCGCGCTCGATCTCTGCCACTGAACGGCCCTCTGCCTCGGCGCGGCGGGCCAAAATACGGTCCATGTTTTCGCCGGAAACTGCACCGGGCATCAGAGCATTCACGCGCACGCCAACGGGGCCAAGTTCGCGGGCCATGGTTTCTGTAATCCCGATCAGCGCAAATTTCGAAGCGACATAGGCGGACCGCATCGGGTAGCCCTGAATGCCCATAAGTGAGGACATATTGATGATAGATCCTGACCCTTGGGCAGACATAATCTTGGCCGCTTCTTGTAGGCAATACATCGCCCCGACGAGGTTGATGTTCATGCAGGTAACCCAGTCAGCCATATCGACCTCGGCCACCGGCGCAATCGGGCCGGGTCCGCCTGCGTTGTTCAGCAACACGTCGACGCTACCTGTGATCTCTTTGGCTTTGGCGAATAGCTTTCGCACATCCGCCTGATCGGACACATCGCAGGCAATAGCGTGGCCACCAACGGCTTTGGCGACTTCTTCAAGCGGCTCCAATCGGCGTCCGGCGACGACAACCGTGGCGCCTGCCTGGGCAAAAACATGCGCCGTCGCCTCTCCGATGCCGCTGCCGCCGCCAGTGATTACGGCTAGTTTTCCGTCCAATCTGCTTGGATCTTGCGTCATATCGTGTCCTTTTCAAAATCGCGCCCCGGATCGAACAGAGGCATTTCGGGCTCTCGGCCCAGTATGTGATCGCCCATCAACTGGCTGATATACGGGCCGATGGTGTAACCGCCGCGCACGCAGCCCAGAACGAAGGCATCCGGTATGCCTGGGAGTGCGCCGGCCAGTGGATAGAAGTCTGGCACATTGGCCTCGAACCCTGTCCAGCTGCGAGTAACGCGGGCAGCAGAAAGGGCGGGGACAGCGTATTGCGCCAAGGCAAGATTGGGGCGAACGGTGTCGGCGTCGACCGTGCCGCGCCCGTCTTGCGGTGTGCCGCGCCCCTGCCAGCCGCCCCCGATCAGGACCGTCCCGTTTGCCTTCTGCTTCATGGTCAGAAGTCCGGTCGCATGTCCGACCACACCGCTCATCAAGGGGGGCATGCGTTCGGTGACAGAGACTGTGTTCACTCGTGCGTTCACGGGCAGTTCCACATCAAAAAGGGCGGCAAGGGGTTTCAACCACGCACCAGCGGCCAACAAAATGCGCGTCGCGCGGACGGTGCCGTGTGGGGTGGTCAGTTTGAAACCTGCGTCACGGTCAATCGCTGTGACCACGCAGCCCTCGCGGTAAGGAAGCCCTGCATCGCGCAGACGTCCGCGATAATACTGACCGGTGAGGGATGAGTTTGCGTAGCCGTCTTCGGGACAAAAACTTGCCGCGACAACTTTCTCGGTCAAGTTTGGTTCCGCTGCGCGCAGACGATTGTTGGACACAAATTCGATCGGCGCACCGGCCTGCGCCTTGAGCGTCTGACGTTCGTACAGCATTTCGGCTTCGCGGACATTGAAGGCCAGAGTGTAGCCGCCGGTCTTTTGAAATCCCACGGCATCGCCCATCTGTTCCCACAGGTGATGGCCTTTCAACGCATAGGGCATCAGTTTCACGCGTTTGATTTGCAGGCTGAGGGTGCCAGCGTTGACGCCGGATGCGCCCTGACCAAGGTCGCCCTTATCCAGAACAATTGCCGACATTCCCCCTTCGGCAACACGCAGTGCCGTTGCACAGCCCATGATCCCGCCGCCGATGATTGCGATGTCATATTTGGTGTCGAGGGTCATAGTGGAGCCGGTTTCGGAATGGGCAGATCGTCATAGTCAAAGTTGCCTGCCGCTTGACCAAGTGGGATGGGTCGTAAGGGGGGGCGCGGTGTCGGGGGCGGGACGTCAAAGATTGGTTTTCCGGTTTGCGCGGCGATCAGTGCGGCAATCGCCGTTTGGCAATATTTGCCGCCACAGGGGCCCATGCCCGCACGCTTACCGGATTTGACGGCGTTGGTGCTTGTGGCGCCGGTTGTTACTTCGGCGCTGATGTCCCCGCGACTTAGGCTTTCGCATCGGCACACGATGGTGTCTTGCGTGGTCAGGGCCTGCGCGTCGGCACGTGGAATGCTAAGCGCGGTCATCGCGCGACCAAACCGTTCGGCCCGCTGCCAGGGGCGCACAGACGGTGAGGGCGCGGAGAAGCCCAAGTCACGGGCGACACGAGCACCCGCCAACGTCCCCTGTAAGGCGGCAGCCGCAGCGCCGCGAATCCCGCAGCCGTCGCCGCATAGATAGAGACCGTCCACCTTGGTCGCCCCGTCCGGGTCTGCAACAGGAACCCAGCCGCCCAAGGACGGATCATAGCGGATTGCCGCGCCCAGCATTTGCGCGGCCTCGATCTGTGCGATCAAACCATTGCCAAGGCACAGGCTATCGGTAGCAAAATCCGGGCCCGCTACGCCACGTTTCAGATTGACCGTCTTGATGCCGACGACGTGGTCTTGGCCCGCAACCTCAGACACCGCATGGCCCCACATAATCGGGACACGTGCAAGCATTAGGTCCGCCATCCAGACCGCGCCGCGGGCCAGCAGCTTGGGTTGCCTCATCATCGACGGCGCAGCGCGGACCCAATCGGTGCGGGTGTTTGGCGTGACGACAGACGCGACCTCACCGCCCAAACGGCGAATTTCGCTGGCGACAAAGAATACCAAGGGGCCAGTCCCGCTAACAACGGTGCGCTTGCCGGGCAGGGAAAGCGTCTGCTTGAACAGCGACGTCGCCCCAGCCAAACCAATCACACCGGGTGTCGTCCAGCCGGGGATAGGTTGTACATATTCGCGCGCCCCCGTCGCAAGGACCAACGAACGGCAAATCAGTTGCTCAGTCGCGCCCTTGCGCAGGATTTGCAGAGACCAATGATCCCCATCACGACGAATGTCCCACACGCGGGTGTCGGCCAGATGGGTTGCTGGGCTTTCGGAAAGGGCGCTGCGCAAGGCATTTCCTGCGGTTGTTTCTGGCGTAAGCGGGGCCGACAGAATACTTGCGGATTTGCCTCGCCAAACCTGCCCGCCGGGCGCGGGCTGTTCATCCAACAGCACGACCCGCGCACCGCTTTGGGCGGCGACTACGGCCGCGTTGCCTCCGGCCGGTCCGGCGCCAACAACAGCTATGTCGTAAAGATCTGACATCAGGCCCTTTCAACCACGAGGCCCGTCGACACGTCTGTGCGGCAGGCTTCGACAACTTGACCATCCACGATGACGGCGCATTCCTGACATAGCCCCATGCAACAGAACGCCCCACGCGGGGCACTGTCGTTGGGCGCCTCGCGAAAGTTCAAATGCCCCGCCCGCATCAGGGCAGACACAAGCGTCTCGCCCAGGTGGCCCTGAACCGGCTCGCTATCAAAGGTGAAAGTCACCGTTTCAGACCGCTTTATCCAGGCCGCGTGATTGGGGACCAGTCGGATCATTTGTAAGAGATGCCCAGTTCGTCAAAGGTGCGTTTGATCTTGTCGATGTCGGCCTCTGCCAATGGCATGACCGGATCGCGCGGCACGCCAGCGGGCTGGCCGATCAGGTTCAGCGCCGCCTTGAAGGAGGCCGGCCATGTGCCGGTGCCCATCAACAGTTCATAAAGAACCGTCAGTTGGTGATGGGCATGACGGTATGTGTCATCCGGCGCACCGTTCCCGACAGCCGCCATCTCTGACGGTAGCAGGTCGGTGAATTCCGGCCCCGTCGCGATAAAGCCTTTTGCGCCTAGGGCAAAGGCAGGCAGGATGTAGTGGCACGGGCCGGTCATCACAGACAAGCGGTCGCCAAGGCGGTGCAGCAAATGCGTGTGATAGAAAAAGTCCCGCTGGCTTTCCTTGATGCCGATGACATCGTGGTTTTCCAACAGACGCTCGGTCTGGTCGATGGTCAGGGAAAAGCCCATGCGACGGGGCGAATTATACAGAACCAGTGGCAGCTTGGTGGCTGCCGATACCTTGTCAAAGCGCGCCATCAGTTCAGCTTCGGAAGCTTTCAGAACATAGGTCTGTGGCATCGATAACAGGACGTCAGCACCGTTTTCTTCGGCGGCGCGGACATAGGCCAGAGACGCATCGATGGTGGGGGCGGAAATGCCCATCATCACCGGCACGCGTCCTTTGGCAGTGTCCTTGGCAAGGCGGACAAGGCGGCCGCGTTCCTCGGCGCTCAGCGCCCAACTTTCGCCGTTGTCGCCAGCGATGCAGATACAGGTTGCGCCGCGTGAGAGAAGGAATTCGAACAGATCGATAAAGGCATCCTCCATGATTTCGCCGCGTTCATTGAAGGGCGTCGCGATGGCGGGAACATAGCCGTGAAGGTCTTCTTTTTGCATTGTATCAGGTCCTTGGAGTCGGGATTTGGCAGGTGAAGACGCATCCGAATTGGGCATCCACAATGAAAAGTCGGGTCGGGTCGGCAGGATCGAAAGTGACGGATGTCGTCCAGAGCCCGCGAGGCAAACGCACATCGGCGATCAGGTCTCCGGCAGCGTCGAACACATAGGCGCGCCCGGCCTGCGCCTGGGCTATGGCGAGCCATCCATGAGAGTTGCAGGCCAATCCATCGGGACCCAGCCCGCCCGACATCTGCAGATAGGTGCCAACCATAGGCTGGCCCTTTTCGGGCAGGCGGGTCGAGAACTTCCAGACCTGATTGGCACGGGTCGCGGCGACGTAGACCCAAGTATTATCTGGTGAAACGGCAATGCCGTTGGCATAGGGCACGCAGTCCAACACAAGGCGCAGATCGCCATTTTGCCAGCGATAGACCCGTCCGTGCGGATCGCTCAAGCTGGTGCGGCCGCTATCGGTGAACCATAGAGCACCATCGGGGCCATAGGTCATATCCGACAGGCCAAGGAAGGGCATTGGTTCGCCCGCGCTGAGGACCTCAATAGAGGTTTCGCCAGTCAGCTCGATCAGGCCGTGCTTGTAGTCTACTGCGATGCGCCGTCCGTCGGGGGCGATGCGCATGGCGTGGGGTTCGCCATCAATCTGGTGCATCTGGGTCCAGTTGCCAGCGGGCGAGACCCGGAAGATCCGACCGTAAGGCACATCCGACAGCCAAAGGTTCCCATCCTCGTCAAAAAACGCGGCCTCAAGGAAGGAATGCATTGGCTGGCCTGGGCGGGTCATCTTGGCCCAAGCCGAGGGTTCGCCGCGATGATGCATATCATCGGGCAAAGCACTCCAAAGGGTCGCGTTTAGGTGGGGCATGTCACAATCCCTGCGTCAAAAAGTTGGCCAATCTGGCGTTCATCCAGCCCCATCTCGATCAGGACAGCGTGGGAATGCTGACCCAGCGTAGGGGGCGCTTGATGCAGTGTGGTGCCTGCGCCCCCCATGTGAAAGGCCGTTGTGGGGAGGGCCGTGCCCGGATTGTCAGGGCTGGGCTGGAAATAACCGCGCGCGGTCAGTTGGGGCAGGTCGACAGCCTCGGCCAAAGTCTTGACCCGTTCTGCGGGCAGATCGGCCGCGCGCAGTCGGGTGACCCATGTGTCCGCATCGGCGGTCATGAAAATGTCGCGCAGGGCTGATTTGGTTCCCGCGCCGATAGCCCAAACGTCGCGCCAGCATTGGATAGTGGCTAGGGCGGGCAGGGGATGACCCAATCCATCAAGAAGCCCCGAAAGCTTGCGATATTGCGCGGGGTGGAACGCGCCGAGCATCAACTGGCCGTCTTGCGTTTCATAGCTTGCGATGCCTGCCTCTTTGCTACGCTTGGCGGTAGCAGGGCTTTGGGCGGCGGCTGCCTCGGGCGCCATCATTTGCATGGCGACTTCAAGCATGGACACCGAGATATGCGTGCCTTTCCCAGTCCGTTCGCGCTGCGTCAGAGCGGCGGTGACGGCAAAGGCCGCAGCATACCCTGTTGCATAATCGACAAAGGAGACACCGGGCTTAACGCCGCCGCATTGACCGATCGTGCCGCTGGTCGCTTGGATGACATTATCATAGGCGCCGTCTTCGGCTTGAGGGCCGCTGTCGCCATATCCGGTGATGGAGCAGTGAATGAGCTTGGGGTTGATGTCGGCTAGAACCTCGTAGCCGATCCCAAGGGACGCCAAGGCGCCGGTTGTGAAATTCTCGACCACGATGTCTGCTTGGGCGGCGAGCAATTTCAGCAGGTCGGCCCCTTCAGCGCTGCGCAGGTTCAGCGCGAGGCTACGTTTATTGCCTCCCTGCACTTGGTAGTTCAGCCCAAGGCCTGCTGCGTTCAACGCGTCATCTGGCCCGCGGCCCCGCGCGCAATCTGGGTTGGACGGGTCTTCGATCTTGATTACGTCTGCGCCAAGCAATCCCAACTGGTAAGTGCAAAAGGGCCCAGCCAGAACATGGGTCATGTCCAAAACAATTATACCGTTCAATGCGCCTGTCACGTCAGTAAAGCCTTGCGATATGGAATAGCGTCTAATATACAAAACGTAGGTTTATATACAAGACATAAGATGTGAGAGCTATGTCCCAAAGCAGCATTTTTCACCGAGACCTCAATTCTGACCTGCCAGTTGTCGTTGCGGGGGATGGAAATTTTCTCATTGATGCAACGGGTAAGCGGTATCTGGATGCCTGCGGCGGGGCAGCTGTGTCCTGTCTTGGGCATGATCACCCAAAGGTCCGAGAGGCCATCAAGGCGCAGGTGGACAAACTCGCCTTTGCGCATACAGGGTCCTTCACCAATCAACCCGCCGAGGATTTGGCGGCCCATCTTGTGGCGCGTGCACCAAAGGGAACAGGCGCTGGACGGGTGATGTATCTGGGCTCGGGTTCTGAGGCGATGGAAGCTGCGCTGAAACTCGCGCGGCAGTACTGTCTTGAAAAAGGCGAGCCTGAGCGCCGCCATATTATTGCGCGCAAACCCAGCTATCACGGCAATACCCTCGGTGCGTTGGCAACAGGGGGGCACGCGGGTCGGCGCGCGCCTTTTGCGCCGCTTTTGATCGAGGTCAATCATATCGACGCGCCGTACCCCTATCGTTTGCAGCATGACTCAGAAGGTGACGCAGATTTCGCTGTGCGTATGGCAAACCTGCTGGAGGAAGAAATCCAGCGCCTGGGGGCTGAGACCGTGATGGCCTTCGTTGCCGAGCCTGTTGTGGGGGCGTCCTTGGGCACCCAGCCTGCACCCGCAGGCTATTTCAAACGCATCCGAGAGATCTGTGATCAATACGGCGTGCTTTTCATTGCTGACGAAGTGATGAGCGGTATGGGCCGGACGGGCACCTCGTTCGCGCTAGAACAAGAAGGCATTGCTGCCGACCTAACCACGATGGCCAAGGGTTTGGGTGCGGGCTATCAACCGATCGCCGCCGTTATGGCCGCGCAAAAGGTTGTTGATGTGATCAAAGCGGGCAGCGGCAAGCTTTGGAACGGGCATACGTATATGTCTCATGCCATTGCGACGGCGGGTGCCTTGGCCGTGCAGCAGGTCATTGAAAATGAGAGTTTGTTGGACAACGTGATCGCGCGCGGCAAGCAGCTAGAGGCTGGGTTGCGCAAGGCCTTTGCACAGCATCCCCACGTTGGAGATATTCGCGGCCGCGGGCTGTTCTGGACCATCGAAATGGTCGCGGATCGCGCAACCAAGGCGCCATTTGATCCAGCGGACGAGATCGCACCCAAGATCGGAGCGGCCGCCAAGGTGCGAGGCGTTATGACCTATCCGTCGCAGGGGTGCATTGATGGCATAAACGGTGATCACGTGTTGCTGGCACCGTCCTATACGTCGAGCGAGGCCGAGATTGAACAGATACTCGAGACCCTCGTGCACGCAGTTTCTGACGTGGTGAGGGGCTAAGCAATGGCGCGCAAGACGATTCTCACGGCTGCGATCACGGGCAACCTGATGACGCCCGAAATCAGCCCAAACCTGCCGATCACACCCGAAGAGATTGCACGTCAGGCGCTGGATGCCGCTGCGGCTGGTGCAGCCATTGTGCACCTTCACGTGCGCGACACGGAAACCGCCAAAGGGTCCATGCGGCTCGAACTCTATTCCGAACTGGTCGAGCGTATTCGCGCCGAGAACACCGACGTTTTGCTAAACCTCACCACGGGTGAAGGTGGGCGGTTCATTCCCTCCGATGAGAATCCACAGATCGCCGCCGAGGGATCGACCCTATGCGTGCCCGAAAAACGCGTGGCCCATGTCGAGGCTCTGAAGCCCGATATCTGCACGCTGGATTTCAATACCATGTGGTCGGGGCAAGCTTCGGTCATCAACGCGCCGCGCAACCTCGAAATCATGGCCGAGCGGATCTATGCAGCACGTGTGAAACCCGAAATCGAAATTTTCGACAGTGGCGATCTGCATATGGTCAAAGACTTTGTGGCGCGTGGAGTGCTCAAGACACCTTTGATGGTGCAGATGGTATTGGGCGTGCGTTTTGGCGCGGTCGCGAACCCTGAAACGATGGCTTACCTCGTTAGCCAATTGCCTGAGGGCACCGAATGGGCCGCCTTTGGCATCGGGCGTACGGCGTTTCCCATGCTGGCACAGGCTTGGCTGCTGGGCGGGCATATCCGTATCGGGATGGAGGACACAGCCTACATCGCCAAGGGCCAGCATTGCGAAAGCAATGCGCAATTGGTCGAAAAGGCAGCCCGCATCATCGGTGATCTGGGTGGCGAATTAGCAACCCCAGATGAAGCCCGCGAAATTCTGGGCATCGCCGGATGAACCTAGTTGCCCTGATACCCCAAGGCGCGCGAGATTTGCAGCGCAGCGTCTTGGGCCTGCGGCAGGTAAAAGCTCTCCATACGATCAAAATCAAATCCACTGTCGGGGCCGGACAGGTTTACGCAAGCGACTATAGCGCCGGTGTTGTCACGCACTGGCACGGCGACGCTCGACCCGCCCGGCTCTCGGTAGCCTCTGGAAATCACAAAGCCCGCATCGCGCGCCTCAGAGACACGTGCCACAAGGCTAGCCGCGTCCATGGGCGTGTGTTCGGTAAAACGGTGCCAGTCTTGCCCCTCAGCAAACGTGTCCAAGTCTGCGGCGTTCTTGGCCCCCAAGAGGCACCAGCCAATTGCCGAGGCGAAGGCTTGCGTTCGGGTACCCGTGCGCATGTTCGAAACATATCCCGACCGGGCTTGGTGGCTGACAAGATACAAAACATCATCCCCTTCCAGCACGCTCAAGTGCGTCGAAACGCCGGTTTCGTCGCGCAGGTTGGCCAGAATGGGCCGCGCGATGGCGGTAATGGGCTGCTGGTTCAAATAGGCGAACCCAAGGCTCAGCACGCGTGCGCCAAGGGTGAAGGTATTGGCCTGCTCGGCTTCGCGGATAAACTCCATCTGGCGCAGGGTGTAGACAAGACGAAACGCCGAGCTCCGGCTCAGCTCCATCGCGCGGGCAATGTCGCTCAGCGACATGGGATTTTCTGCGGCGCCAAGGATTTCGAGAACTCTCAAGCCTCGGTGCAAACCGGGGACAAAATAGACATCATGATTGGACGCTTTGGGCATAGACGATTAGATTCCGAGTTGTGCTCTCATGTGTTTAATCTGCAAAACGCACCAAAGACAATGGAGGACAGGAGATGACCGACCCGGCATCAAACCTTTTACCAGCGACGAACGAAGACACCTGCGGGCCGTACTTCCCAATCTATTTCGCGGATCCGGCGCTAGAGGATCTGACTCGTCTCGATCCGGGCGTCGTAGCAAAGGCATCGGGCACGCCGATCATTCTGCGCGGACGGGTGCTGGACCGGCACGGAGAGCTGGCCAACGGCATTGTGATGGAGTTTTGGCAGGCCAACGCCAAGGGTGTTTATCGCACACCGGCAACGGAAGGGGATGAAGATATCGATCCATGGTTCTACGGGTATGGTCGCATCCGGTCGGCGTCGGGCATTTATGAGTTCCCCACAATTAAGCCGGGTGCGGCCGCAGGGCGCGCGCCTAACATCACGGTTACGATTTTCTCGGACGGTATCAACCGTATCGTGACGCAGGTATTTTTCGACACCGAGGACGGCAATGAAAGCGACCCTGTGTTGCAGGCCGCGGGGGACGATGCCCCCAAACTGATTGCGCGCCACGACGGGCGTACGGCCAGCGGAGCCGAGGTCTATGTCTTTGACATCATCATGGCCGGCGACAATGAAACCCCATTCTTTGATGATCTGGAGAGCTGAGACATGGCCAAGCAAGGACGTATTCTGGGCATTGGCCCAACGGACAACACATCGGATCAGCGCACCCCGCGCCAGCGGCTGCGGTTGATCCCTGATGTCGCGCGCGAAAGCTTTGTGCCGGTGGTGCCGGCTCGCTACGCGGCGAATCCGCATGAATGGGACATGACCCGGACGGCCCCGGATCGGCCTCGCGCTGCTGGTGTTCCGATCGAGGTTACAGGCCGTGTGCGCACAGCATCAGGCCGCGCTGTTGCAGGCGCGTTGTTGGAAATCTGGAGTGCCAATCACTTCGGGCGTTACCGCCACATCGAGGATCATTCGGGCCTGCAACTGGATGAAAACCACCTTGGGCTGGGGCGCGTTCTGACCGACGACGAGGGCCGCTATCGTTTCTGGGCGATCAGCCCGGGTGCCTACCTTGCCCGTCCTGATATTGGTCGCTGGCGTCCAAAGCACATCCATATGTCGATCAGTGGCGGGTCCTCGCGGCTTATCACGCAGATGTATTTCCCGGGCGAGCCGAACAACGAAACTGACCCGATGGCGATCCTCATGGGCGATGCCTTTGAGCGCAATCTGGGCATTCCGCGGGACGCGGGCGACGCGGACGTCGAAGAAGCCTACGATTTCGACATTGTGGTCGGCGGGCGCAACGCGACGTTCTTCGAATAGGAAGGTTCCGCAAAATCAACGCATGACGGCGGTGATGAGCCGCCGTTACGCCGACGTCATAAATCCATCAAAGAACTGGGCAAGTCCTGTGAAGTCACTGAGGGTTTGAACTTTCGCAATGAACTGATCGGGCCGCACGACCAAAAGCGCGCCGTTCTTACGATCGATTCCGCGACGGTTAAAAATGTCGGGGCCGTTTTTGAGATCCGGACAAAAGACCTTTTCATAATCAACCAGCCCATAACGCCCCTTGGTCGGCAAAAGCAGGCTCGGCAGGGTTTCGATCTTCAGATCGCGGTGGTTGGTTTGGAACACGACCCGCAGGTCGATGACGCTGTCGATGTCCGCGCCTTTTGGCGTGTATCTTACGAGAGGGCTGTCCGGGGCCCGCGCCAGATAGGAGCACAACCCGTCGATAGGGGCGCCGGTTTGGCCAGCATCGGTGTCGTTTGCAAAGGCGATAAGCCGCCATCGGCCATCGGCCTTGAGGGTATGACCAAGGTGCATGGATTTACCATCACCAGCCCGAATGACGGGCGCAGAATGAAGCCGCATCCCGGTCTTCAGGCCCGTAGCAAGTGCTTGGCCGTCACCGGCGACCGTAATCATCGATGGGTCATAGAGGGTTTCTACCCCGGCTGTGTAACGCCCATGCTTTTTGAAATAGCCTTGGAACTGGGCCGCCTCAGAAGCGTTTTTGGGCTTGGCGCTGAACAGCCGCGCCATGTCGCGGTCAAAGTCGATCAGCTCTTTCGCCTTAGCGCGGCGTTCCTCGGAGTATGTATGCAGCAGGGCGGGGCTCGCCTGCCCACGCAAGACCGATGCCAGTTTCCACCCGAGGTTAAACGTATCAGCCATCGAGACGTTCATGCCCTGACCGGCCTTGGGGCTGTGGGTGTGACAGGCATCACCGGCGATAAACACGTTGGGGAAACGCTCGGCACGCTCCGCATCGGGGACATTATCAAAGGCATCACAGACGCGCTGACCGATTTCATAAGCCGACCACCACGCCACCTCTTTCACGTCGAGCTGGTAGGGGGCTAGAATATCGCACGCCTTTGAGATCAGCAGCTCTGGTGTGACGCCTCGGTCGGCGGCGCGTTCGTTCCCGCGGAGCTCGTCCAGCTCGATATACATGCGCACCAGGTAGCCGCCTTCGCGCGGAATGATTAGAACGCTGCCGTGGTCGGCTGATTGGATCGCGGCCTTGAGCCGTATGTCAGGGAAATCCGTCACCGCCAGAACATCCATCACGCCCCAAAGTTGCCGAGCGGATTCGCCCTTTAGATCATGACCCATGGACTTGCGCACGACACTACGCGCGCCGTCGCAGCCAACGACATAGCGGGCACGGATCGTTTCGGTTGTCCCGTCGGGGCAGCTAAACGTGGCTGTTATGGGGTAGTCGGCTTCAGGATCGGTGGTCAGGTCGATCAGCTCACGTTCATAGTCGGGTTCCAAACGGTTCGGGGAATTGCGCATGATGTCGAGGTAGAAATCATGCACCCGTGCTTGGCTAAGGATCACATGAGGCATCTCTGACAGATCATCCTCAACGTCTTGAATGCGGTCCGCGCGGTGCAGGCCGGTACCGGAGTCGTTCGGCCGCCAGAAGGCGACCTCATTGACCCAGTATGCTTCTTTCAGAACCTTCTCGGCAAAGCCGAATGCATCGAACATTTCGATAGAGCGGCAGGCGATACCGTCCGCTTGGCCCACTTCCAGGGGGCCTGATTTACGCTCGGTGATGCGGGTCTTGATGTCGGGAAAGGCAGAAAGCTGGGCTGCAAGTGTTAGACCTGCGGGGCCACAACCGACAATTAGCAAGTCAACGGGATCATTCTTGTCCGCTGCACCGACGTTAGGTTTTGCAATGGCCGGGTCACCGGTAGAAAACCCGTTCAGATGATACTGCATGTCGCGCTCCGCATTTTGTATGTATGCTTACTAAATACTGGACGGGGGGCGCTCCTGTCAATATGGTAAGTATGCATACTATGGAGAGCTGCGGACATGACCGATGAATTGGACCTTTATGCACTGCCGGGCCATTTGATCAGGAGACTTCATCAACAGTCTACCGCGGTGTTCTTGGAACATACCAAAGCTGCCGGTTTCGATCTGACCTCGGTTCAGTTTGCGGCGATGTCCACGTTGGCCAAGGACCCCGGTCTTGACCAAGCGAGCTTGGCAAAGCGCATCGCCTATGACCGAGCGACGATTGGCGGCGTGATCAAGCGGCTAGAACAAAAGGGTCTGGTCAGGCGTCAGCCTGATGATGAGGACCGTCGTGCCTTCAAAGTGAGCCTGACACCAGAGGGTGACGCCGTGCTGGCAAAGCTGGCGCCGGTTGTTTGCGCACTACAGTCTCGCATTCTACCGGATCTATCCGAAAGCGAAAAAGCAAGCCTGTTGGCCTTGATGACAAAGGCGCTCAGGCCCGCAAGTTAGGCCGTTCCAATCGACGTGATCTTGCCACAGATTTCAGTTGCGGCTGCTAGGCTACGCGCGGTGGCTTGAGCCATCTGTGGTAGTATCATCCATTCCAGCGCCCAGGCGGAGCCAGAGCGTTCTTGCTCGTGGACAAGTGCGTGATGCATGCCTGCGACCTGGGTGGCATTAAAGCGCGCTAGCGTCACAAGAAGCTCGGCCAGGATTGGGTTCTGTTTGTGGGGCATCGCCGATGAACTGCCGCCGCCCGCAAGGGTGACCTCATCAATGCCTTGCTGGGCCATCAGGCAAATATCCTGCCCAAACTTGCCGAGCGAGCCGGTCATGAGAGACAGAAGATTGGCATAATCCGCAAGGTCATCCCGAATAGCGTGCCAGACCAGTTCGGGGTTCTGCAGACCAAGTTGGTCAGCCATGCTTCTTGCGATCTCGTCAGCATGAGGTGCGAGGGCCGCGCGGTCGCCCGCTGCGCTGCCTAGTTGCAAACGTTCAACCGCCGGGCGGAGGCGCGCCAGCCGCTGGCGATGCCGTTCAACGGGGTAGGCCCATGTCGAAAGCCGGCCAGCCAGCGTGATTGGGATCGCAGCCTGCATCCGTGTCCGCCCGATAATGGTGCGGGTCCCGAACTGGACCTCAAGCCGGTCAAACGCGCCGCACAATTCTTCAAGCTTGACCCCAAGCAGGTCATTGAAATCACGCAAAGTCAGGGCAAGAGCTGTGTCGATAACATCCTGTGATGTCGTGCCTTCGTGAATGCTGGCGGGATCGCCACCAATCGCGCCTTTTAGTTGCGCCACCAAAGCGGGGACCACAACGCCATCCGACGCAGTGCCGCTGTTAAGGGCAAACATATCCGGCTCAGAAGTTTCGATCTGTTGCGCTGTCTTCTCAGCCGTGACGGCATCCAGTTTGCCGACACGCCCCAAGGCGCGGGTGTAGGCGGCTTCAAATGCGAGCATATGGGTGATCTGACGTTCGGGGTTCCAAATCTGCGCCGCATCCCGGTCGCCAAATAATCCGCCAAGAAACGGATGATCGAAGGGGCCGGTCATCTTAGGGTCTCATGCAGGCTGCTGATCGATCGGGCCGTTGCGGCAGACTGTTCGATGGACGGAAGATGCCCGCAGTTGTCCAGTTCCTCATAGTGTGCCCCGTTAATCAAACTCGCTAGAGCTTGGACGAGGGCCGGGGGCGTGGCAAGATCAATAGCGCCAGCAATGCAATGGGTCGGCATGGTGATGCGTGGGGCTTGGTCTGTGAAATCACTGTCGCGGATTGCGGCACAGACACCTGCGTAACCAACAGCAGATGTGCGGATCAGCATGTTGCGATACCCCGCAAGGTCCGCAAGTCGACCGGAGCGGAACCCTTCTGAGAACCACCGTTCCAGAATGGCCTCGGCCATGGACGCGATGCCTTGGTCCTCGACGGCTTGGATTCGGGCATTCCAGCCCTCCGCATCGCCAATCCTGGCCCCTGTGCAGCATAGCATAAGTCCTGCAACCAGATCAGGGCGGGCCGCTGCTAAGCCTTGCGCAATCAGCCCGCCAACAGAGACCCCGCAAATCAGCGCGGCCTTCATATCAAGATGATCCATCAGAGTGCTGACATCGCCCACCAAGGCGTCCATCGTGATGGGGCCATCGTCGCTTAGCCCGTGGCCGCGCTTGTCCAAACAAAGGATTGGCGCGTTGACGGTTAGCTGGTGGATCACCGCGTCCCAGATCCGAAAATCCGTTCCGAGCGAATTGAGAAAGACGATGGGAATGCCAACCCCATAGGAATGGCGATAATGCAGCGTGACATCATTGACGGTCACGAACGCCATTAAACGATTGTCGCTTCGGTTGCTGCGCGTAGTTCGTCTTTGGTGGCGCCGTCTGCGCATTCGACGATTTTGAGGCCGCCGTCGACTACATCCAACACGCCGAGGTTGGTGATGATCCGGTCAACTACGCCCTTGCCGGTCAGGGGCAAAGTGCATTCCTTCAGCAGTTTGGACACGCCGTGTTTGTTGGTGTGGTCCATTACAACGATCACGCGGCCGACGCCTGCGACGAGGTCCATTGCGCCGCCCATGCCTTTGATCAGCTTGCCCGGGATCATCCAGTTGGCAAGATCGCCCTTTTCGTCGACTTCCATCGCGCCTAGGATCGCCGCGGCGATTTTGCCGCCGCGGATCATGCCGAAGCTCTGGGAGCTATCGAAGTAGGCCGTGCGGTTCAGCTCGGTGATGGTTTGTTTGCCGGCGTTGATCAGGTCGGGGTCTTCGTCGCCTGCGTAAGGAAACGGACCCATGCCCAGCATGCCGTTTTCCGATTGCAGAGTGATGTCCTTGTCGCCCACGTAGTTGGCCACCAGCGTCGGGATGCCGATGCCAAGGTTCACATACATGCCATCTTCAAGCTCAGCAGCGGCCCGTTCGGCCATTTGGTTTCGGTCCCAAGCCATCATTTCTTCTCCCGGACGGTGCGCTGTTCGATACGCTTTTCGTGTTCGCCTTGGATCAGGCGGTGGACGTAGATGCCGGGCAGGTGGATGTCGTCGGGGTCGAGCGATCCGGTCGGCACGATTTCCTCGACCTCCACGACACAAGTCTTGCCGCACATGGCCGCCGGTGGGTTAAAGTTGCGAGCAGTCTTGCGGAAGATCAGGTTGCCGGTTTCATCGGCTTTCCAGGCTTTCACAATCGACAGATCGGCGAAGATGCCTTCTTCCATGATGTAGGTTTCGCCGTTGAAATCCTTGTGTTCTTTGCCCTCGGCGATAACCGTGCCGACACCCGTTTTGGTGTAAAAGGCCGGGATGCCACAGCCGCCAGCGCGCATGCGTTCGGCAAGCGTGCCTTGTGGGTTGAACTCGATCTCGAGCTCTTCGGCGAGGTATTGACGCATGAACTCGTCATTCTCGCCGACGTAAGAGCTCATCATCTTCTTGATTTGATGGGTGTCGAGCAGTTTGCCCAGGCCGAAGCCATCAACGCCGCAGTTGTTAGACGCGATTGTCAAGTCTTTGACGCCGCTTTCGACCACAGCGTCGATCAGCAGTTCCGGAATGCCGCAAAGGCCAAAGCCGCCTGCCGCCATAAGCATGCCATCGTGCAGCAACCCGTCGAGTGCAGCCGTGGCGTTAGGATAGATCTTTTTCATTCTTTGACTGCTCTTAGGCCGAGAATATTGCGTGCCTGCTGCCAAGTGGCGACCGGACGTTCGTATTTGACACATAGGTCAGCAACACGCTTGACCAGTGCCGCGTTGGACGGGGCAAGCGTGGTCTTGTCAATCCGGACGTTGTCTTCAAGCCCGGTGCGAGCATGGCCACCGCTTGATACCGCCCAGTCGTTCAACACAATCTGCTGCCGCCCAATGCCGGCAGCACACCACGGCGCGTCTTCCCCAAACAGGCGCTTGACGGTTTTGACGTAGAAATCAAAAACCTCACGGTCCACCGGCATTGAGTTCTTCACGCCCATGACGAACTGGACATAGGGCGTACCTACAATCTCCCCGCGATCGGCCATCAGCTTGGCCTGGAAAATGTGGCTGAGGTCAAATGCCTCGATTTCCGGCTTCACTCCATGTGTCCGCATTTCCAGGGCGAGCCAGTCGATAAGGTCCGGAGAATTCTCATAGACACGTGTGGGGAAATTTGTTGATCCGACCGATATTGAGGCCATGTCCGGCCGCAAATCCAGCATGGCCCCTCGCTCTTTCCCGCTGCCCGATCGCCCCCCTGTCGAGAGTTGAATAATCATGCCTGGACAGTGGTTTTCGAGGCCTTCCTTAAGCAGCGCGAACCGGTCAGGATCCGATGTGGGCTTTCCGTCATCGTCGCGAACATGACAGTGGGCGATGGTGGCCCCTGCCTCAAATGCCTCGTGCGTGCTTTCAATCTGTTCGGAGATGCTTATCGGCACGGCCGGATTGTTGTCCTTAGTGGGCAACGACCCGGTGATCGCGACGCAGATGATGCAGGGATTGTTCACAGCGGCCTCAAATATCAAAGAAGATGGTTTCGTTCGGACCCTGGAGGTGGATATCGAACCTGTATTCTCCGTCCTCGAGCTTTTTTGCCAACAAGGTCGGAATGCGGTTCTGATGCTCGATGCGGGTTAGGATGGGGTCGGATGCGTTGGCCTCCGCCTCATCTTCAAAATAGATGCGCGTATGCAGGCCGATATTTATGCCGCGCGCGACGACCCAAGCGGTGACATGAGGCGCCTGCATCTGTCCGTCGGGCCACGGCACGGCACCGGGCTTAACGGTATCAAAGGTGAATTCCCCAGTCACCATATCGCCCGGAGAACGCCCCCAACCAACAAAGTTCGGGTCAGCCTTGCCGCGGGTTTCATTCGCAGAAGGGAACAGCCCGGCTGCGTCGGGTTGCCAAATCTCGATCATGGCGTCGCGCAGGGGGGTGCCGGTGCCGTCATAGACGATACCCTTGATGATGATTTCCTCGCCCTTAACGGGGCCGGTCTTCATCGATGTTCCCAGATCACCTCCGTAGATGTCGATGCCGGTGAAATTGGGTGTGCAACCGATGTGGACGTAGGGGCCTGCTGTCTGGCTGGGGCTTTCGCGAAGATAGTCGAGTTTCTGTACCATGATTACAAACCCTCCTTTCGGTTCTCAAAATAGGTCTGACGCTGCCCACGCAGGACAATGTCGAATTTGAAGGCGCGGCTGTCCATTGGGACGGTGCGGTTCATGTCCAGCGGCGCTGTTAGCGCGTCTACGGCTTCTTGGGATTTCAGGACGCCGACGATCGGGCACAGTGGGATGTGCGGGTCGCCCTCGAAATACATCTGTGTAATCAGACGTTGCGCAAATCCATGACCGAAAATCGAGAAGTGAATGTGGGCAGGGCGCCAATCGTTCATGCCGTTTGGCCAAGGGTAGGGACCGGGTTGAATCGTGCGAAATTCGTAGGATCCGTCTTCGGCTGTGATCGTGCGACCGCAACCGCCAAAGTTGGGATCAAGCGCCGCTTGGTAGCTTTCCTTTTTGTGGCGATAGCGCCCGCCGGCGTTGGCCTGCCAGAACTCAACCAACGCGTTCGAGACGCCGCGACCGTTTTCGTCTAGCACCCGCCCGTGTACAATGATGCGGGGACCGATCGCGCTTTCGCCGGGCTTGGCATAGTTCAACAGTAGGTCGTTATCCAACTCGCCCAGCATGTTGTGCCCGAAGACCGGAGAGGTCTCTTCCGAAAGGGTCGTTGGAAAGGACAGCAGGGCCGACTGGGGGCTGCGTTTGACGCTGGTCTTGTACCACGGGGTCAGCGCGTCAGGCTGCCAATCGCGGTCACGTGGCACAAAGCCACCTGCCTTTGGCGGGGCTATTAGGCTCATATCTCTACTCCCAATTCGGCATATGTTTGCTTGGCAAGTTTAATTGCGTGGTTTGCAGCGGGGACGCCGGCGTAGACAGCGACGTGCATAAAGGCTTGCAGCACGTCTTGTGGTTTCGCGCCTGTATTCTGTGTGGCCCGGATGTGCATGGGGATTTCTTCGAAATTTCCGGTTGCCGCCAGCAGGGCTAACGTCAGCATCGAACGCTCGCGATGCGGGATCGTTTCGTCGGACCAAAGCGTGCCCCAAGCACCTTCAGTGATCATAGATTGGAAGGGAGTATCAAAGTCGACTTTGTTGGCCTCTGCGCGATCCACATGGGCGTCGCCCAAAACCTGACGGCGCGTTTTCATGCCCGTATCGTATCGGTCTGTCATCTGTTTCTCCATCAGTAGGGCAATCCGACGTAGTTTTCTGCCATGGCTTGTTGTGCGGCTTTATTGCTACTTAGGTATTCCAATTCGGCGACCTGCATCTTGAGGTCGAATTCCGTCTGATCCGGATATCGATGCATCAAAGATGAGAACCACCAGCTAAAGCGTTCCGCTTTCCACACACGCGCAAGCGCCTTTTCGGAATAGCTGTCGATGCCTTCTGAACTGCCGTTTTCGTAATAATCGCGCAAGCCATTGTAGAGGTAATGTACATCGGAAGCAGCAGTGTTCAGACCTTTGGCGCCCGTGGGCGGCACAATGTGCGCGGCGTCCCCGCAAAGGAACAGTCGGCCCCAACGCATCGGCTCGGTCACAAATGACCGAAGTGGTGCGATGGACTTCTCGATGCTCGGCCCGGTGATCAGTTTTTCGGCTTGATGGGCAGGAATGCGTTTCTTGAACTCATCCCAGAACGCTTCGTCGGACCAATCTTCTTCGGTGTCAGCCAGCGAACACTGAATGTAATAGCGGCACAGGTTTTCATTGCGCATCGAGGCAAGCGCAAACCCGCGCTCAGAATTGGAGTAGATCAGCTCATGATTGACTGGGGGCGTTTCGCTTAAGATGCCAAGCCAGCCAAATGGATATACTTTTTCGTATTCGCGCAGCACGTCCGCCGGAATGGTTCTGCGGCTGACCCCGTGAAAGCCGTCGCATCCGGCGACAAAGTCGCAATCGATCCGGCGCTCTAGGCCATCCACGGTGTAGGTTACATAGGGCGCGTCAGTGTCGGCGTTGTTAATCACCACATCTTCGACGTTGAATTCGATCTTCCCATCTGCCTTTTCGCGGGCCTCATAGAGGTCGCGGGTGACTTCGGTTTGACCGTAGACAATGACGGGCGTGCCTGTGAGCTCCTTGAAGTCGATACGAAACATCTTTTCCCCGTAGGCTACAAAGGTTCCGTCATGGACAAAGCATTCCTCATGCAATCTGTCTGCGCAGCCGGCCTCTTCCATGAGGCTGACCATCCCTTGCTCCAAGACACCTGCGCGGATGCGGCCAAGTACGTAGTCTTTGGTCTTTCGCTCTAGGACGATGCTCTCAATGCCACGAGTATACAGAAGTTGAGAAAGTAAGAGCCCCGACGGACCACCACCAATAATCGCAACCTGCGTTTTCATGAATCCCCCGCATTCAATGGAATCTTTCCTCTGGGGGTATTCTGATACATAAAATAGGAAAGTAAATTGACATATTGGCCTCTATAGTTGCTTAAAGTAATATCAAATGGATCGTAGGATCAAGTTTCGCCACCTCGAAGCCTTTGTGGTGATTGTACGGGCCAGGCGCTTGAAACGTGCTGCAGAGCAGCTGAACCTGACCCAGCCCGCCATCTCGAAAACCCTGCGCGACCTTGAGGAGATCTTGGGTGTCAGCTTGATGACGCGGGACCGGTCCGGTGTGCGGCTGACACCTGAAGGCAAGGTTTTCCTACAATACGCCGAACAAAGCACCGCCGCTCTGCGCCAAGGGATCAATAGTATTGCGTCCCTAAGCGAAGCAGGCGGGCATGTTCTGAAAATTGGAGTGCTGCCCAGCGTTGCAGCGCAGGTCTTGCCAAAGGCAATTGAAGCGTTCCGTCGTGTTTCCCCAGATACGATCCTGGATGTGGATGAGGGCTCACACGGGTTCCTGACCGATTGTCTGCGCAATGGAGAGCTCGACCTTGTTGTAGGTCGGTTGGGCAACGCCGAGTCGATGCGAGGCCTTTCGTTCACCGCGCTTTATTCCGAGAGTGTGGTCGCGGTCGTCGCGCCAGATCATCCCAGACGTGATGCGACGCGTCTTGAACAGATTGAAGAAGACCTGATCATCTATCCCCCTGACGCTGCCGCTATACGGCCGCTCTTGGCGCAGTTGATGCTGTCGCGGGGTATGGCTTTGTTCAGCGATAGGATCGAATGCGTTTCGGGTGCGTTGGGACGGGCGATGACCTTGGGTGCGTTGCAACCGGTCTGGTTTATCTCGCGAGGGGTTGTGGCGGATGACTTGGATGCGGGGCGACTTGTGGCGTTGGACATCGACATGCGGTCTACGGAAGGCGCGGTTGGGATCATGGCCCGGTCAGAGGAAAACTCATCTGCCCTCGTGGGCTTGTTTCGCATCGCGCTGTCCGACGCAGCAGTGGCATTGGCTTCTCACTAATGGCCGAGAGCGGCCGCATTCTTCATTTAATTTCAAAAGCCAATGCACTGCGTTGATTTTATAGCATAATAAATGTTCATTGACTGAACTATTGTCTGGTGTATCTATTTTCCACAGGGAGAGAGCGAATGATTCTACAGAACATGTCAGTTGCTATTACAGGTGCAGGAAGCGGCTTAGGCGCTGCTACCGCGCGCCGATTTGCCAAGGCCGGCGCTGTGGTTGCGTGTCTCGACCTAAGTGAAGCAGCCGCGCAAAACGTCGCAGCCGAAGTTGGTGGCTCTGCCCATTCAGTCGACGTATCCGACAGCGCTGCTGTTGAGACTGTGTTTAGAGATATAGAGGCCGCGCAGGGCACCCCGCGTGTTGTTGTCAATTGTGCGGGCATCGGCACTGCTGCCCGTATTTTGCCGCGCGACGGTAGCCTGACCATCGACAGTTTTGAGCAAGCCCTTCGTGTCAACCTTTTGGGTACGTATACCGTTATGAATATCGCCGCGCGGGCAATGGCTGCTACTGACCCGACCGGCGCCGACAATGCGCGTGGCGTAATCATCAATACCGCATCCGTAGCATTCGAAGACGGACAGATTGGTCAAGCCGCCTACTCTGCGTCCAAGGGCGGTATCGTTTCGATGACTCTTCCCGCCGCTCGGGAGCTTGCGCGCTTTGGCATTCGTGTCATGGCAATCGCGCCCGGTCTTTTTGAGACCTCCATGAGCGCCGGCCTCCCAGATGATATTCGCGCCGAGATCCTCAAGGCCGTCCCATACCCATCCCGAATGGGCGACGCCGATGAGTACGCGCAGCTTGCGCAAAGCATTGTTGAGAACCCAATGCTGAACGGAACAGTGATCCGTCTTGATGCTGCCGCGCGCATGCCCATTAAATAAGGAAGATTTTGTGACCAAGTCCAAAGCCAAAGACGCCGTGTTGCTCGTTGAGATCGATGGGCCTGTTGCGACGCTGACGATGAATCGGCCCGCAAAGAGAAACGCGATGTGCGATGAGCTTCTTGATGCGATTGATGCATTCTTCTTAAAGCCGCCCAAGGGCGTACGTGTTGTGATCCTGACGGGTACGGCTGGTCATTACTGTTCTGGTTTGGATTTGTCGGAACACGTCGCGCGCGACGCAGAAGGCACCATGCGCCATTCGCGTAACTGGCACCGGGTCATGGATGTGATCCAGATGTCTGGTCTTCCGGTCGTGTCTGCGATGTTTGGGGCCGTTATTGGTGGCGGGCTAGAGCTTGCTGCTTCGACACACGTGCGTATCGCAGAACCGTCTTGCATCTTTCAGCTGCCCGAAGGGCGCCGCGGCATCTTTGTTGGCGGTGGCGCGACGGTTCGGGTTGGCCGCATCTTGGGCGCGGACCGGATGTGCGAGATGATGCTGACGGGCCGCAAATTCGGCACCGAAGAGGGGCTCGCGATGGGCCTAACCCATTACGCCGTTGGCGAAGGCGAGGCACTCGTTAAGGCTCGTGAATTGGCCAAGGGTATCGCCCACAACGCGTCTTTGTCCAACTACATGATGATCCAAGCGATCAGTCGCATTTCAGACATGTCGCGCAGCGACGGTCTGTTTACCGAAAGCCTTGCTGCAGCGGTCTCTCAGACCAGTGCGGACGCCGAAGAGGGGCTCAAGGCATTTCTCGAAAAACGCAAACCTGTCTTTCGTTAAGTCCAAGAAACAAGAAAACGACACCGTCATTTAAGGGAGGAAACCAAATGACCAATATGACCCGCCGTACGGCACTTGCCTCAATGGGCGCAGCGCTCGCGACGCCTGCTCTGGTTTCGCGCGCAAGCGCGGCAGAAGTAACGCTTCGCCTGCACCATTTCCTGCCACCTGTCGCTCCTATGCATTCGCGCTTCTTCGAAGTATGGGCTGCCGAACTTGCAGAAGCGTCTGAGGGCGCGATCGAAGTTCAAATTTTCCCAGCGATGCAGCTTGGCGGAAGACCGCCACAGCTCGCTGATCAGGTGCGCAACGGCATTTGCGACATCGCGTGGACACTGCCGGTCTATACGCCAGATCGCTTCCCCGTAGCGGAAACCATGTCGAACCCATTCATGGTGACAAATGCCGAAAAGACATCCGTGGCATTGCACACGCTGATGGATGAATTCGGAGCGGACGATTACCGAGGCATGAAGCCTTTGGCGTTCCATACGCATGATGGCGGCAAGCTGCACACACGCGACGCTCCAGTGCTGAGCGCTGCTGATTTGCAAGGATTGAAGCTGCGTGCGCCGAACCAGGCAACAGGCGATATGCTTGCCGGTTTTGGTGCCGAGGTCGTCTTCTTCCCGGTTACTGAAATGGTCTCCGGCTTGTCTAGCGGAGTCATCGATGGCTGTTGCCTGCCGTACGAAGTTGTGCCGGCGTTCAAACTTCAGGAACTGACTTCCTTCACCTCCGAACCAGCAGAAGGCGCACGTGGCCTTTATGCCAACACCTTCTCGCTTTTGATGAACGAAGCGAAATACGAAGGCATGTCCGACGACTTACGCGGTGTGATCGACGCTGCATCAGGCATTGATCTGTCCCGCCGTATTGGTGCGCAGTTCGACGGCTTTGAAGCATATGGCCGTGGCGTTGTCGAAAAGCAGGGCAATACGATCGAAACCATCCCGGCCGAAGAAATCGCAATCTGGGTAGAAGCGGCATCGCCAGTTCATGAAGCTTGGATCGGCAAGCTGAATGACAAAGGCCTAGATGGCGCAGCGATCATGGCTCGCGCCAACGATTTGCTCGACGCAGGCTAAAAAATGTCTGAGATACTTACAGACTCAACAGAGGGGCCTCGTGCCCCTCTGAACACTCTTTTGCACCGAATTTGCGTTTCCAGCGCTGCTGTCGGTGGATTGGTCATCTTTGGCGCGGCCTTCTTTGTCACCTTTTCCATCATAAAAAGCCTGCTGGGCTTCGGTGCGATGCGCGGCGAATTTGAATTGGTGGAGTTGGCATGCGCAACTAGTGCATCGCTATTCCTTCCGCTTTGCCAGCTCACCAAAGGGCACGTCCTGGTTGACGTATTTACCGGTTGGTTGCCAGTCCGGGTGAACCAAACCATGGATGCAATTTGGACCCTGCTCTTTGCAATCGGGTGGGCCTTTGTCTGTTGGCAACTCTTTCACGGTCTTTGGGAGGTGCACGGATATGGCGACCGTACGATGTTGCTTCGCGTTCCGGTTTGGTGGGCCTATGTACCAGCCGTATTTGGAGCCGGACTGTCCGCTTTCGTCGCGGTTGTTCAAAGCTTGTCTGTCCTAATGCCGCGTCTTGCCAGAAAAGTAGGTGCCTGATGGATCCGTTCGTCTTCTCAATTGTTCTTATCGTCGGGCTGTTTGTCCTCATCTTTATGAGGATGCCGATCGCGCTGGCGATGGCTCTGGCGGGCGTCGTTGGCTACATCCAACTCAGTTCTTTCGCGAGCTTGAAATTCTATTTGAGCACCGCGTGGGTGGATAAGTTCATGTCATACGACTTCGCCGTCATTCCTCTGTTCATTTTGATGGGCCATCTGGCGACGAGATCTGGAATTTCGGCATCCATTTTCAACGCCGCACGCGCTTGGATTGGCCATATGCGGGGCGGACTTGCCATGGCTGCGGTCGCAGGTTGCGCGCTGTTTGGTTCAATTTCCGGGTCTTCGCTTGCCACGGCTTCGACGATGACGCGGGTGGCCATGCCTGAGATGCGCAAACACGGGTTCTCAGGCGCCTTGTCGGCGGGTTCACTTGCCGCCGGCGGGACGTTGGGCATACTGATTCCGCCGTCAATCGTTCTCATCATCTTTGCTCTGCTGACGGAACAAAACATCGTCAAACTTTTCCTTGCCGCGACTGTTCCCGGTATCTTAGCCGTTGTCGGCTTCATGATTGCCATCTCGATCTACGTGCGCCTGTTCCCGGAAGAGGGGCCAACGAGTGAGCGGTCCAACTTCGCTGAGCGTATCCGTGCAATCGGTGAAATCTGGCACGTTCTGGTTATCTTTGGTGTCGTTCTTGGCGGCATTTACGGTGGCTTGTTTACACCTGCCCAAGGCGCCTCTGTAGGTGTTGTACTAACGCTTGTTCTGGGATCGCTGAAGGGCGGGCTAACCCTGCGCTCGGTTCTGGACAGCCTCATTGATACGGCAGGCACCAGCGCGATGATCTTTGCCATCGTTTTTGGTGCAGACCTGTTTAACGTTGCCCTCGCCCTTAGCCGGATGCCGCTAGACGTGGCGCAGTATTTTGCCGCGTCTGACATCGCGCCCATGCTGATTTTGCTGGCCATCGTTGTGTTCTACCTCGTGATGGGGTGCCTGATGGACAGCTTGTCGATGATACTGCTGACGGTTCCGGTCTTTTTCCCGACGGTCATGGCGCTAGATTTCGGCTTGTTGCCAGAACAACAGGCCATGTGGTTCGGGATCATCGCGCTGGTCGTGGTGGAGATGGGGTTGATAACCCCACCCGTGGGCATGAATTTGTTCGTGATCTCAGCGATGGCAAGAGACATCCCGATGAAACAGATTTTTCGTGGCACGGTGCCGTTCATTTTGGCCGAGTTCTGCCGTATCGCGATCCTAGTTAGCTTTCCGGCGCTGAGCTATTGGCTGGTCGACCTTGTGATGAATTAGGAAAAGCAAATGCCGCTTTCGAAAATTAGTGCGACTGCACCCAAGGCGCCGGGAACTCCGGCAAGCGATATGCTTTTGCGTCAGTTTGTGGGCTACAGGGTGAAACGTGCCAACCTGCTGATCCAAGACGACATGGCAAAAACGCTCGAGCCGTTTGGCCTGCGCACCGGAACTTTTTCCGCCCTTGCGGTCGTCATTTCGAACCCGGGGATTTCCCAGTCAGACTTGTCCGATGTCTTGAATATCAAGCGCTCTGGCGTGGTCGTTGTGGTGGATGAACTTGAACGCGCTGGGGTGCTAAAGCGCAAGCCTGTCAAAGGGGACCGTCGGACCAATGCGCTTACAGTTACGGCCGCAGGTCGGCGCCTTTGGAACAAAGTCGAAAAGGCTGTGCAAGACCATGAAGCGGTGCTTTTCAGCGGCTTAGACCTAGAAGAGATCGCGACGCTTCACGATCTTCTGGCGCGGGCGACCAAGAGCCCAATATCGGATTTGGAGAAAGAACAATGATTGATAAGCAGACCGGCCTCAACCTGGTGCCCCACGACGTGAGTATGGAGCGCGTAGGCAGAGATCTGGTCATGTCGTCAAAGATCCCATTGGGGGACGTCGTTGACCGGACTGCGGACTGGCTTCATCACTGGGCCGAAACAACGCCCGACAACGTCTTTCTGGCCGAGCGGACTGCGACCGGCTGGCGAGAGGTTACATTCAAGCAAGCGCTCGAAGCGGTGCGCGGCATCGCGGGCTCGTTGGGCGGGCGCAACATGGGTCAGGACACGCCGATCGTGATCTTGTCCGGAAATTCGGTCAATCACGCTCTGCTTTCTTTCGGTGCGCAATATGCAGGTGTGCCGACGGTTCCACTGGCCGAGCAGTATTCGCTGATAACCGAAGCGCACGGTCGACTGATCTATGTGTTGGATAAGGTGCGCCCGGCAATGGCCTATACGGATGATGCTGGGCTCTTTGCCTCTGCTTTGTCACTGCCTCAGTTGGAGGATGTGGAAATTGTTGCGACCAAGACCGAGGGCGCGCCGGGGCCTGTGACGTCCTTTGCCAGCCTTGTGGAAGGCGACGCAAGCCAAGATGCCGATGCGCTTTTGGCAACGACTGGCCCTGATACCGTAGCCAAGATCCTCTTCACGTCCGGCTCGTCGTCTGACCCAAAGGGGGTTCTGACGACGCAGCGGATGATGTGTGCGAACCAGGCTCAGATGTCTGCAGTTTTGCCATTTCTTGCAGAACGCGCGCCGCGCATCTGCGATTGGCTGCCGTGGAACCATGTTTTCGGTGGATCGCATAATGTGAACATGATGCTCGCGAATGGCGGCACGCTTGTCGTGGATGACGGAAAGCCGACGAAAAAGTATTTCGATCGCACCGTTCGAAACATTATCGAACGGCCCGGCACACTGGCGTTCAACGTGCCGGTTGGATTTTCCATGTTGGTCCACGAGATGGAGACCAATACCAAGCTACGCGACGCCTATTTCCGCGATCTGGACTTGATTTTTTATGCGGGGGCTTCTCTGCCGCAAGATGTCTGGACCCGGTTAGAGGAAATGGCGATCGAAGTGCGTGGCCGCCTCCCGTTGATGATTTCCAGCTGGGGTATGACCGAGACGGCCCCCGCTACCCTCATGGTTCATGAACCTATCGGCCGTTCCGGCGTGATCGGAGTTCCGTTGCCTGCGACCAAAGTCAAACTGTCCCCAGATGATGAAATGCGTTGTGAATTGCGGGTCCAAGGCCCCAACGTCATGACGGGCTACTACGACGATCCAGTCAAATCCGCCGAGGCATTCGATGATGGGGGCTATCTGGTTACGGGCGACGCTGTGCGTTTCGTTAATCCGGAGGAGCCAAACATGGGGCTGGCCTTTGATGGGCGCGTTTCCGAGGATTTTAAGCTCCTGACGGGCACATGGGTGCAGGCGGGTAAGCTTCGGCTGGATGCTCTGGATGCGCTGCGCGGCTTGGTCCAAGACGTGATGATCTGCGGGCATGATCGCGACGCCATCGGGCTGTTTGTCTTCCCCCTTCCGGACCAAGTGCATGGCAATAACACATCAGAAGGCGCGGTCATTGATCCCGTACTGCAAAGCCAAATCGACACCCGCTTGGCTGAAATGGCAAAGGCTGCATCGGGGTCCGCCAAACGGATTTCACGGGCTATCATTCTGGCCGAGCCTCCTTCACTGAAGGACGGAGAGATTACAGACAAAGGCTCGCTCAACCCGCGTAAAATCATGACACGTCGGGCTGATTTGCTCGAGCGGTTATATGACAACGAAGACCCGGCATTGATCCGGGTATGAAGAGGACGCCATGGTAGATTTTGCAAAAGTTCGAGCGATCGATTTTCACACTCACGCAGAAGAGGCCTGCGGGTGTCATGCGGATGACGGCTATGACGAGCTGCAAAGCACGATGGCCAAATATTTTGGCGCTCCTTGGCAACATCCGCCAACCATTGACGAAACCGCCGCGCACTATCGGGAAACGAATATCGCGGCGGTGATCTTTCCCGTCGATTCAGAACGTGAAACGGGGTACCGACGCTATGACAACTATGAGGTCGCCGACGCCTGCGCCAAAAACGATGACATCCTGATCCCCTTCGCCTCGATTGATCCGGCCAAAGGCAAGCTTGGTGCACGCGAAGCCCGTGATTTAGTAGAAAACCACGGCGTTCAGGGGTTCAAGTTCCACCCCACAATGCAAGGATTCTACCCAAACGATCGGTCCGCCTACGTGCTTTATGAGGCCATCGCGGAATCTGGAAAACCTGCACTGTTCCACACAGGTCAGACTGGTGTCGGGTCAGGCATGCCCGGCGGTAACGGAATGCGGCTCAAGTACTCCAACCCGATGTATATGGATGATCTGGCCGTGGACTTCCCCGATATGCCGATCATCCTCGCGCATCCGTCCTTCCCTTGGCAGGAAGAGGCGCTGTCGGTCGCGCAGCATAAGCCGAATGTCTATATCGACCTGTCGGGCTGGTCGCCGAAATACTTCCCTAAGATCCTTGTCCAATACGCGAACCGGATGTTGAAGCACAAAATGCTCTTCGGGTCGGACTGGCCGATGATCGCTCCAGAAAAGTGGCTGGATGCATTCGATCAGGCAGATTTCCGAGACGAAGTTCGCCCACTCATTTTAAAAGAAAATGCCATGCGCCTGTTGGGCGTTACCTTTTAGGACAGCAGACATGACCAGTTTTACAGCGCCCGTAGACGACATCCTGTTTTCGCTGGAGACCATCGCAGGTGCAAACAGGATTTCGGTTTGGGACGGCGATCTGGCTGCCGAGATTGCGGCTCATTTCGGGGCCTTTGCTGAGGGTGCAATTGCGCCATTGAACGCAACTGGACACAGCCAAGGGTGCAAGTTGGAAAACGGGCGTGTGCGTATGCCGGATGGTTTTAAGGATGCTTTCGAACAATTGACTGAAATGGGGTGGCAAGGTCTGACCGCACCCGAAAATTATGGCGGAATGGGACAAAACGCACTTGTTGCGGCGGCCGTCTCGGAAATATTTTCGGGTGCAAACCTGTCAATGCAGATGGTTTGTAATCTTGTGCCTGGAGCGATTTCGACCCTGCGAAAGTTTGGCAATGAAGCACAGCAATCAGAATGGATTCCGAAACTAGCTGCAGGTGAGGCGCTCTCGACGATGTGCTTGACCGAGCCTGGGGCGGGGTCCGATCTATCGCGCATCCGCACCAAGGCCACGCGCAATGAAAACGGATGGATCATTGATGGAGAAAAGATATTCATCTCTGGCGGCGACCAAGACCTGAGCGATGACATCCTACATCTGGTCCTTGCACGGACTGGCACAAAAGAGGACGGCGTCAAAGGGTTGTCCCTGTTCCTTACAAGTAAGAATATGGCTGGAACGGCCATCACGATTACACGGATTGAAGAAAAGATGGGCCTTCACGCGTCGCCAACCTGCCAAATGGCATTTGACGGCTGCCCAGCTGAGCTGATCGGCGAAGAGGGAGCCGGGCTGGCTGCGATGTTCGTTCTGATGAACCACGCGCGCTTAGACGTGAGCTTGCAAGGCGTCGCTCTTGCCGGACACGCGTATCGCATCGCTAAAGCATATGCGAGTGAGCGCAAACAAGGACGACGGCCAGACGGATCAGAGGCGGTACTGACAGACCATGCCGACGTGCGTCGCATGCTTGACGAACAACGAACGCTTGAAATTGGCGCACGCGGAATGGCGCATGTGGCGCTGGTCGAATTGCTAAATGGGAAACGACCGGAACTGGTCGAATTTCTGACTCCGCTGTGCAAGGTTTTCTGTACAGAAGCTGGTATCACCTCTTCCAATCTCGGCATCCAGATCCTTGGGGGATATGGATATTTGACTGAATACGGCCTTGCGCAGACTTGGGCTGACGCGCGGATCACCGCAATTTACGAGGGGGCGAATGGCATCCATGAACTTGCTGTGGCAACCCGGGGCCTTCGCCTCAAAGGTGGAGCAGGGGCGGATGCCTTTGATGCGCTGATCGAAGAGCTGACCGATAACGCAACTGTATTGGAACTTCGTGAGCTTTGGCGTAAAGCGCGGGCATCAGTTGCTCAAGCTGAGGATCCAACGATTTTGGCACATGATTTCGCGCAATTGAGTTGCAGCCTTTTTCACCGTGCGGTTTGCAGTCGTTTCGCAGAATCCAACTCTGATCTGGAATACGCCAGACTGCGCGATTTCGCTTTGTCTCGTCCTTTGACCTTCAGCAGCTTCCTCGTCTGATTGGTCCTCCCAAAGTACCGTCAGAACTTTTCGGACGAGCGGCTTTAAGAGTTAGTGTGAAGGTCGATCATGTGTGGATTCCCGGGATACTGAGAACGAATTTTAAGTCTTGGAACTCCTGATCAGGTGCAGTCATGTGTCCGGCCTCTGGAGTGCCGCGACACTGGCGGCGGGCCCTTATGGAGATACGCGACGCGGGTCCAAATCAGAGTAACGGGCTCTACGGCCACAATCTTATCCTGGTTTTCCGCTGCCGATCTCATGATCGTCGTGTTCCGTAACTTATCTTCGTCCTTTCAGTCCTGCCGGTATCCTGGCCGCGCAGTTATGCGGCGACCTGAATTTCGTAATCTCGTTCCTTGGCCATCATTGCCCAAAGCCGTCTGGCCATTTTGTTGGCCAAAGCGAAAGCTACGACCATGCGTGGTACCTTTTCCAGTTTCGCTGCGTTCATTCGAGTTTTTGGCACGCGGAATTTTCGTCCATTCCAAGTTGTAGGCGAGTATTACAGTGAAACGGGCAGTGCGGCGTTGGCCACTTTGGCTTGATCGCATGTGGAGGAACGGACAGACACCCCGCTGTATCCAGTTCGAGGCCAATAGGAATGATGGGTGCCTACGCTATCCATTGGGAAAGTCGGCAATGCACAGAAATTCCACTGTCCATTAATTGGCAGTGAACGGCAGCTTTGTCCCGCATTGCAGTCATCGGCTCCACCAAAAATGTTGCGCGATCGATCAATGACCGCTTCGGGGGAAGCTGCATCTCGGCGACGCGACACAAGGTCAATGGCCGGTAAGGGCCGTGTTACGGACATTGCAATGATTTTAAGATGACGACTTCGTGCAATCGGGCTACTACGTTCCAGCCTCAGATATCCGCTGTGGATCACCTAATTCACTTCACTCAGATGGTTTTGGGGGTATGAATGGGGGTATTCCACATATGATACTATTTTAAATCAAATATTATCAATATGATAACATCAGAATGTGGGTCCGTGTGGGGCACCATTTCAATATCCAGATTTGTCCGATGACATCCGTTTGAGCCTTGTTCATAAGGGGTTTATCGAGATCGTTTGTCTATCACTGTTTTTTGACGTCCAGCAGCGTAGCTTCTGAATGGGGGTGTATTTGGGGGTACAATGAAAACTGGAAAAACTGCGTACCCCCACCGTGCCCCTAAGCGATATAAAGATTCGAAACCTGAAATCGGGTGATAAGGCCTACAGGGTGAGTGACTTTGAGGGGCTGTTCATTTTGGTGAAGGTCAGTGGAGCGAAGCCGTGGCGGTTCAAGTACCGGATTGATGGTAAAGAGCGCCTGTTGGTGTTCGGGAATTATCCAGCGGTGACGCTGGCCAAAGCGCGACAAGCCCGAGACATCGCTAAGGCGCTCTTGGCGGATGGGCAGGACCCAAGCGAAGCTAAACAAGAAGAAAAGCGGTTGCGGCTTGAGGCCAAGGGCCAAACTTTCGAGAAGATTGGCGCGGCGTTTCTGGCCAAGCAACGCAAAAGAGGGGAGGTCGGTGGCTACGCTTTCCAAGACAGAATATCACCTTAAATTTGCTAACCGTGATTTTGGCCGCAAGCCTGTAACCGAAATCACCGCGCCCATGATCCTTAAAACCCTGCGCAAGGTAGAAGCTAAGGGTAATTATGAAACCGCGCACTGCCTGCGCGCCCGTATCGGTTCGATCTTTAGCTACGCTGTGGCGAGTGGGATTGCAGAAACAGACCCGACTTATGCTCTGCCCTACGTCGCATGGGGTATTCAGGTGATGAAATGACTGCCCACGGTTTTCGCGCGTCATTCTCGACGTTGGCCAATGAAAGCGGCCTATGGAACCCGGATGCTATCGAGCGCGATTTGGCCCATGTTAAAAAAACGAAGTGCGCCGTGCGTTTGTGAGAGGCGCGCATTGGGAGGAAAGGGTGCGCTTGGCGGGTTGGTGGGCGGATTGCCTAGAAGGTTTTAAAAGAGGCTTGGCCTGAATGGCCCGTTACCAACCGAAATCCAGTCGGTCAGGGCCCTTCTTCAACGTCCCTTACCTTCGGCTTTCTGTCGCGCGTCAAACCTTTCCCAAACATGCACACGGCCCTTTTGGCGTGCGTCGGCAAGCCAGAGTTTCTTGCGGATGCCTGTCACCTCAAGATGGCTGTATTTGCCTCCGGAGAATTTTGGCCAGTCGATAGCCAGCCCTTGTTTAACAAGTTCTTCGGAGAGGTCACGGCCATCGGGCAGAAAGCACTTTGCAACCGTGCGGCCATATTCGTCTTCTTCAGTGATTTCTGCGCGTATGTGGTGGCCCTTACACAAACGCACCATGGCCCACTTAGCTTTCTTTCCGTAGGGATGATGCAGCTCCGGGGCGTCTATCCCGAAAAGGCGTACTTGGGTCTTTTGGATCGTAATAGTATCACCGTCTGTAACATGAGCTGGCCCAACCAGCACGCGCGACCGCGCAACTGGATGAGCGGTCGCCGCATCGAACGCCTTGTCCCTTCCTGCCGTTCCGGACTGCAGCGTTTTCGGCTGCGTGGAAGGAGCGGTGATGCTGCGTCCGGCCTTGTACGTAAACGTCTCGCTAACCGGTTTTTTGTAGGGTTTGGCTTTCGGCCGATAGGTGGACCTACCAGAACTCTCAAAATAAATCGTAACATCTGAGAACTTTAGGAGACAAAGTCGATTAGGTTCAATCCTGTGCCATCCACAAATGACCACAATGCGAAACCCGCGCTGCAGCGTCGGAAAATAACGCGACTGTCCGGTCTGGCCCGATAGCAGCTCCCTGCCGAGCCCGCGCAGAGGTCTGTTATGTGGGTTCTGTTGCATTAACTTTCAGTCAGCCTGATTATACCCGTTCAAGCACCACCGATTACCCAAGAATATCCTCCTCCTAGCTGTCCGTTGGTACTGTCGATATCCACTTTCCTACCGCGATGTACGTGACTTTCTGGCTGAGCGTGGGATTTCGGTTGATGCGGCCACAAATTCCGGCTGGGTCCAGAAGTTTGGCCCTGAAACTCGGAAAACGGCCTATGGCCAGCATCGTAGTTGGCGAGGTTTATAATGGCATGTGGACGAAACATATGTGCGGGTGAATGGGCGCTGGTGCTACCTGTGGCGTGCTGTTGATCAACCTGGTCAGCTGATTGAGTTCCGCCTGATAGCGCGGCGAGATGCCAAAGCAGCGAGAGCATTCATGCGTCAAGCAAGTGAAACTGTTCGATGTTATCATCCAATGACCGTCATCACGGACCAGACGCATAGCTACGCCAAAGTGATCAAAGAAGTGAAGCGATACTGCGGGTCAGAAGACGCGATCCGACATGTCGATCGCAAGCATTTAAACAATCGTATTGAAGGCGACCATGGCGCTTTGAAGCAACTACTGAAGCCCAAACGAGGCTTCCGAAGTCGGGCTGCGGCGAAGAACACGTTGAAGGGAATAGAGACACTCAGGGCGATCAAGAATAGCCATTTTCAGAACAATCAAACCGGAGTTCGCAACGAAATTGCGCTAGTCGCAGACTTGTTCGACGAGGCGGCTTGAAACATACGACTTAATCCAGAACTGGCCTAGATTTCGACAATGCAACCGAACCACGCGGTCTGTGACATCTGGTCAGTATCGCGCCCGTTGAAGATCGGGCGCAGCGGTTTCGGCTAAGCATTACTGGCCACAATCAGCTTCGCTCCCTCGGGCCCGTCGCAGAAATCTGTGCATCTATCTACAAACATCTGGACCAACTGCCGCTTTGGCCCCGGCGCAAACCCCAGAGATAGTGTCACGCCGGATGATGAGCCTGACACAGGTAAACAGCTGATTTCGCGCCCAGCGTATGGCGGCACTTCGCGCGGACGCATGTTCAGCAGCGATACCCCAATTCCGGAAGCAACCAGTGAGCGCACCATCTCGGTAGAGTTAGCCGTGGCCACGATGCGAAACTCTTCGCCACTTTGTTCTAACAGATCCATGTAATATCCACGCGCCGCTGGGCGGTCCAAGATGATGAGCGGTTCTCGGGCAATTTGGGCAACGGAGACGGACTCGCCCTTGGCGAGTTCGTGACCTGCCGGGCACAGGCAATATGTCGGCGCAAAAATTAGGGGCTGTGTCGCAATCTGCGGATTGGGCAACTCGGCGACAAAGAGGATTACGTCAAAACGGCCTTCTAGAAGTCCTTGTTGAACAGATGTGTTATCCCCTTCGATCAATGACACTGTCACATCGGGGTGAGCGGCAAGGAGCGGTGCGCAGATCTCTGGGAGAAACGCAGGCGCAATCGGTGCGTTGAACCCAATCGCCAAGGTGCCGGAGAACCCAGTTTGCAAGTCCGACAAGTCAGTGATCAAGGCGTCATAACGCTCCAACAGGTCTTCGATACGCCTCTGCACATCACGCCCGGCCAATGTCGGAAATATGCCTTTCGCGCGAGCACGTGTGACCAGCGCCATGCCGAAGGTCTCTTCGGCTTGGTTAAGAGCAGACGCAATTGCGGAAGGGGCGACATGCATCGCTTCGGCTGCCGCAGTGATGCTTCCGTGTTGCAAGGCGGCCTGAAGATAGCGAATTGCACGTAAGGATAGGGACACAGTGAAACCTCTGAATTTCAGATGTAATACCTCTCATTAAACTATTTTTCAAAGCAAGGTGCATTTGCAATTCTGGCTGTATTCGCAACCAGGAGCCGCGTCATGAAATCCAGAACCAGAGTTGTCGTCATTGGTGGTGGCATCGCAGGATGTTCGACACTTTATCATCTGACCCAAGAGGGCTGGAGCGATGTTGTCTTGATGGAACGCAATGAGCTGACCTCCGGCACGACATGGCATTCCGCAGCACAGGTCACGAATTTCGGCATGAACCAAACGATGGTCGGGCTCAAAACCCACTCCATCAATCTGTACAAAGAATTGGCCGAGGATCCTGAATATCCGATCAACTACCACCATGGGGATGGGGGGATCAGGCTCGCCAATACCGAGGCACAGATGCAGGGCTATCGCCACTTCACCTCGATGGCCCGCGGCATGGATGTGCATTTCGAAGTAATCGACGCAGAAGAATGCGCGCGGCGCCATCCCCTGATTTCGACCGATAACATGATCGGGGGCCTATGGGATCCGCTGGATGGCGATATTGACCCCGCGCAGCTGTGCCAAGCGCTTGCCCGTCGTGCGCGTAACGCTGGGGCAGAGGTATATCGCAACACCCCTGTGACCGCTTTGACGCAGCACAAGGACGACACTTGGACGGTTCACACAGAACATGGTGATATTGATTGCGATATCGTCGTCAACGCGGGCGGCTACCGTGTGAACGAAGTAGGTGCAATGATGGGCGTTCATCACCCTGTCGCGTCTATGGAGCATCAGTATTTCCTCACCGAAGATATCCCTGCCATCAAGGATGCCGGTCACCGGATGCCTTTGCTGCGCTGCCCAATCTCGGATTATTACTGTCGTCAGGAAAAGAACGGGCTCTTGCTTGGCTTCTACGAGCAGGACTGCCGGCCATGGGGCATGGACGGGATCGACCCGAACTTTGTGAACGCCCTTTGCCCCGACGATCTAGACCGTGTGACGAACGTGCTCGAAGGCGCGTTCGAACGCATGCCTGCACTGATGGAGGTTGGCATTCATACCGTGGTGAATGGTCCGATCACCTACACGATCGACGGCGCGCCGCTGGTTGGTCCAATTCCCGGAAAGCGCAACGCGTTCTGCATCATCGGCCTGCGCGCGGGTCTTGGCGAGGGTGGGGGGCACGGCTGGCTTTTGGCGCAGCAGATCGTCCATGGGGAAGCATGTTACGACACTTGGTGCATCGACCCGCGTCGCTTCACTGGACATACCAATGTTGAACTGACCTCGTTGAAAGCAATCGAAGACTATCAAAACGAATTCCGCTTCCATTTCCCTCATGAGCATCGTCCCGCAGGCCGTCCGGCGAAAACAACCCCGTTGACGCCGATCCTTGCGGCGGCTGGGGCCGAGTTCACGGTTGTGAACGGCTGGGAGCGTGTCGACTATTTCAAACCGACGCCGGACTTCCATCCCACACTCGGGTTTGATTTCGATGAGACGTTCGATTTGATAGCAGCCGAAGTGAAAAACGTTGAGACGAATGTCGGCCTGTGCGAAGTGAACGGCTTCAACAGATTTGAAATTACGGGCGCCGACCGCCACAGCTTCCTTGACCGGATGTTCTGTGGTGCAGTGACCAAGCGCGACGGCCGCGTCGGATTGGGGTATTTGTTGAATGACTTCGGCATGGTCAAAGGCGAAGCGACAATTGCCAATCTGCCTGCCTCTGATCGTGGCCCGGCGCGGGTCTGGTACGGCTCTGCCGCAGCCAGCGAATTCCACGACATGGACTGGCTCACGAAACATGTTCAGCCTGAAGAAGATGTCCAAATCCAAAGCCTGACAAATGACCACACCATTCTAGTTCTGGCTGGCCCAAATGCCCGCGCCGTTCTGTCGGCCTGTTCGCGGGGGGATTGGTCGAAGGCGGCGTTCCCTTGGCTCAGCGTGCGCGAATGCTTTATCGGCTTTGCACCGGCCATAGTGATGGGGGTCAGCTTCTCGGGTGAGCTAGCCTATGAGATACATATTCCCAACGCCTCGCTCTATGCGGCATGGTTGGCACTTCAGGAGGCCGGAAAGGCGTATAACCTTGCCTTGTTCGGTGCACGCGCAGTTGACTCGATGCGCATGGAGAAAGGGTTCATGCATTGGAAAGCTGATCTGCTCACCGAATTTGATCCGTTTGAAACGTCGCTCGATCGGTTCGTGAAATTTGAGAAGCCAGCATTCATCGGGAAAGAGGCTCTGGAGAAACGCCACGCGAACGGCCCGAAGAAAAAGCTGGTGTCGCTCGAGGTGGACTCCACTCGCACGCCCGCGCTTGGCGGGGGATCACTGATGCAGAATGGAAAAGTCATAGGGACTATTTCATCCGGCGACTGGGGGCATCGTATTGGTAAGAACCTTGCCTATGCTTTCGTCGATCCGGATCAAGCCGAGATCGGAAACGAATTGGAGCTGGACCTGTGCGGCGAGTCTGTCGGCGTCAAAGTGATCGCCCCTAGCCCCTATGATCCAGACTTCCATCACATGCGAGGCTGAGCCACTTCGACACGGAATCCCAGCAAACTTGCTGGACTTCGAGGACGATCACGCCTTACATCCTCATGACGTAAATTCGTCATGAGGACGCAATGGCACGACGCCCGACGATCAAAGATGTAGCATTGGCGGCGGGGGTAAGTCCCACGACAGTGGATCGTGCGCTGAACGGCCGGTCCATCGTGAGCGACGAAACAATGCGCAAGATCGCAGATGCAGCGCATCGGGTCGGATATCACGGCAAGGGCATATTCCAAGGCAAGCTGGACAATCCTGCCCCCGAATTGCGGTTCGGATTTGTGCTCCTGAAAAAGAGCCAGCAGTTTTACCAAGACTACGCCAGCCATATAGAGCGCGCTATTTCGGAGCGTCATGATTACCGGATTACTGCCGATATCAGATACTCTTCGTCGCAATCACCTGCAGAGTTCTCTGAATTGCTCACCGATCTGGGGCGGACTTGTAACGCGATAGCTTGCGGTGCGGTCAATGATCCGCGTTTGAACCGCGTTGTCCAGGATTTGAAGGGGAACGGCGTTCCTGTTGTGTCGATGCTAAACGATTTCGCGCAGGGTATTCGGCGTCACTACATTGGCCTGAACAATATGAAGGTCGGTCGAATTGCAGGTTGGATGATCACGAAAACAGTGCATTCCCCTGGGAAATTAGCAATTTTCGTTGGAGGCAATCGCTGGCATGGTCATGACTTGCGTGAGGTCGGGTACCGGTCATTTGTGCGTGAAAGCAATCGAGGGTTTACCGTTCTTGATACGTTGGTGAACCTTGAGACGCGGCAAGTGACCTATGAGGCAACACTAGACCTTTTGCATCGGCACCCCGACCTGCGCGGTATCTACGTTGCGGGCGGGGGCATGGAGGGCGCTATAGCCGCCCTGCGGGAAGTGCACGAGACTCCACAAGTCGCACTTGTGGTTAACGAGATCACCGTCGAGAGCCGTGCCGCGTTGCTGGACGGCTACGTGACAATGGTCATCTCTACGCCCCTTAGAGAGTTGTGTCAGGACGCAATCGAGATGATGATTCAGTCCACCGTTGAAGAGGATGACGGAGTGTCGGGTCAGAAATTCCTAGAGCCCAGGATCGTTTTGCCAGAATCCCTGTAGTGACGAAAAAACGTCATTGTCGCCTCTCATATTGCGTCATGAATGACGAAAACGCACCCTGATACCCTTGATCGAATCGATCAAAGCGCCGCAGGTTCTGGTCACGCCGTCCTGAACAGTTGTTTTCCTGTTTGGCTATCGGCGGAAGGGGGGATGATGGATTTTGCGCTTAATCACATGACCGTTCCGCGATTGAGTTATGTCGCATTTCTGGATCTGGCGGCCGCGCTTAGATGCAAGGGCGTCGAAGTTCGCAATGACATTGACCAACCCTTGTTTGACGGCATGGACCCCCTCGAAGCAGGTCGGATTGCACGCAACAAAGGGTTGCGCCTTGTCGGGCTGAGCCAAATTTATCCATTCAATGACTGGAATGACGAGCGAGAAATCGCGGTCAGAGAGTTGATTGCCACAGCGCGGGCTGCGGGTGCAGAGACCATTAGCTTGATCCCTCGCAATGACGGTTCGGGTTTGGGGAACGGGGAACGTCAGGCCAATTTGCGGGTGGCAATGAAGGCCATTCTGCCCATGTTGCGTGATGCTGCCATGGTGGCATTGGTCGAGCCACTGGGATTTCTGCGCTCTTCCCTGCGATCTAAGCAAGAATTGGTTGATACGATTGACGCCATAGATGGTGGCGCTCATTTCAAGTTGGTGCATGATACGTTCCATCACGTTCTGGCCGGCGAAGAGCAGTTTTTTCCGGATTCCACCGGGATGGTTCACGTCTCAGCAGTCACAAACCCTGCCTTGAGCCTTGACGAGATGGAAGACGGGCACCGGGTTCTTATCGACGCGAAAGACCGTCTTGGGAACGTAGAGCAAATCCGCGCTTTGATCGAAGGGGGCTACACAGGGCCGATCTCTTACGAGTGTTTCTCGCCAGAGACCCATGCGCTTGCGGACCCCTATGCAGTGATCAAGCGCTCATTCGAATTCATAACCTCACGTGTGCAGCAGGAGGCCGCATAGCCGCGAGGATTGACTGCCCCAAACTTATGGGGATCCGGCTGGAGGAATGGTGCGCCGGACACCAATAACGGGAGGAACCCAATGAAAAAGACCCTAATAGCCGTAGGCCTTGCCTCGCTTATGACCACTAGTGCAATGGCCGAGACAATCGGCGTCTCGATTGCGCGCTTTGATGACAACTTCCTGACCGTCATGCGGAACGGAATGGAAGAATACGCGAAGAGCCTCGATGGCGTAGATCTTGTTGTAGAAGATGCGGCTGACGATGTCGCCAAGCAGCTTGACCAGATCAACAACTTCGTCGCTTCTGGCGTGGACGCGATCATCATCAACGCGGTCGACACCAACGCAACCGAAGCTATGACGCAAGCTGCGTCATCCGCAGGCATCCCACTGGTTTATGTCAACCGCCAGCCTGTCAACATGGACACTCTTCCTGATGATCAGGCCTTCGTGGCCTCGAACGAGATTGAATCCGGCACATTGGCGGCATTTGAGGCCTGCAAATTGCTTCGCGCAGCTGGACTGGGCGGCGGTGCTTCCGGTTACTTGCTGATGGGGCAGCTGTCCAACCAAGCCGCCGTGCAGCGGACGAAAGACGTCGACGACGTTCTGGGAATGGACATGTGCAACTTCGTGTCCATCATCGACCGCCAGACAGCTGAATGGTCACGTGATAAGGCGCAAGACCTTATGACCAACTGGCTATCTTCGGGCGCCGACTTTGACGTGGTTTTTGCCAACAACGACGAAATGGCGATTGGTGCGATCCAGGCGATGAAGGCCTCTGGCATCTCGATGGAAGACGTTGTGGTCGTAGGTGTTGACGCGACACAAGACGCATTGGTGGCCATGCAGGCAGGTGATTTGGATGCAACCGTGTTCCAAGATGCGTTTGGTCAGGGCGAAGGCTCTGTCGATGCCGCACTGGCCTTGGCACGTGGTGAGGCAGTCGACCAGCAGGTCTTCATCCCGTTCAAACTGGTAACTCCGGCTAATCTCGGCGATTTCCTGAATAAGAACTAGGACATTTAAGCGATTAGGGTCGGAGCGGCGCTTTATGTGCGTCGCTCCGACAACCGAAGCTCAAAAAGCTTCAAACGCCTGTGGAGGGACCCATGGCAAATCAAACATCACACGGCGTCGGTGGGCTGACCTATGACAAGTCCAAGCGGGCGTGGCCCAACGAAGCGAATGTCTTTATTGCGCTCGTTCTGATCATTCTGGCTTTCGAGGCTCTGGGGCAGTTGCTGCCATATATGAATGGTCAAAGCATGCTGTTCGATTTCAATGAGAAGCGCGATGGGACCATCCTAAACGTCGCTCGGATCAAGATTGTCATTCTGCAGGTGTCGATTATCGGCATCATCGCTTTGGGTGTGACGCAAGTCATCATCTCGGGGGGGATCGACCTTTCATCCGGACCACTTGTCGGGGCTGCGGCCATGATCGTGATGTCCTTCGGCCAGACCGAGCTAGTCAACGGGAACCCGAACCCGAAAGCTGTGTTCGGCGACTGGGCCTTTGATTTACCCGTGCTCATACCAATAGTCGTGGGCCTTGCCTTTGGCGCATTCATCGGGGCCATAAATGGCACGTTGATTGCCTTCACCCGGATTCCGCCTTTCATCGCGACACTGGGCATGTTCCTGATCTGCCGCGGCATTGCGCAATGGTGGACAAAAGGCCAACCGGTCTCATTTCCAACCGAAGAATTCGCGGCCCTTGGGGCTGGTATGATGCCAGTCGTTTGGTTCGCCTTGCTGGCGGGCCTGCTGTTTTTGATCATGAAATTTACGGTTTACGGCAAACACACTTACGCCATCGGATCGAACGAGGATGCCGCGCGGATGTCTGGCATCAACGTCAAACGTCACAAGATCCTCGTCTATATGATTGCCTCTATGCTGGCAGCATTTGCAGCGATCATCCTGAGCTCGAAAAACCTGACAGCTCAAGCGGGTATGGGGCAATTCTACGAGCTTTATGCAATTGCCATGGCCGTCATTGGCGGGGTCAGTCTTACTGGCGGGCGCGGGTCGATCATCGGCACCGTTCTGGGCGCCATGGTCTTTGGTGTCATCCAATCCGGCTTCACGTTCATCAAGCTTGATGCGTTCTATCAGTTGATGGCAATGGGCGCGATCATCATCGGTGCGGTAGTTCTAGACCAGTACCGTCAGCAACGCGCCGGTGGGCGTTGAAAGGAGATTTCCTATGAGCGATCAATTCATCCTCGAGACGCACGACCTGACCAAACACTATGGCGGTGTCCACGCTTTGACAGGGGCAGACTTCCAGCTCCGAAAGGGCGAGCATGTCGCCATTATGGGCGACAACGGGGCTGGTAAATCCACCTTCGTTCGGCAGATTACTGGGGTTGAGCAACGCACGCGTGGCAAGGTTATCTTCGATGGCAAACCGGTAGAGTTTTCGGGTCCGATTGATGCCCGCGAAGCCGGGATTGAAACCGTGTTCCAGACATTGGCCTTGGCCGATGATCTGGACGTGCCAGACAATCTGTTCTTGGGACGCGAGATTACGAAATGGAACTTCCTCGGCCCCTTCCGGATATTGGACTACAAGACGATGCGGCAGGCCACCGTTCAGGGGCTGGAAAAGACAGGGGTTAAGATCCCCAACATTCGCAACGCAATCCGCAACATGTCGGGCGGTCAGCGGCAATGCGTGGCGATTGCCCGCACGGCGACGTTCCATTCCAAAATGACCATTATGGACGAACCCACCGCAGCACTTGGTGTTCAGGAGACAGCTCAGGTTGAAAACATCATCCGCACTTTGAAAGAGGCGGGCGAGTCGTTGATCTTGGTCAGCCATAATATGCGGCAGGTTTTTGATCTGGTGGACAGAGTCGTGGTGTTTCGACGTGGTCGGATTTGCGCCAACCTCGACATCAAGTCCGAAGACATTTCTGGCGAAGATGTCGTGGCCTACATCACCGGAGCGAAGACGCAAGAAGGCTATGAAGACGCAGCCTAGCCCAATGGGGGGCGGGCGCAATACCACTTGAACTCCAATCGGAATTTCTATGAAGCATGGATTTGGTGGCTACAGTCTCTACGGCCGCGCCATTCAACCCTCTTTTGTTCACGTTGCCGCGCAGCTCGCGCTTGGCGTGAATCATGGGCAATCAGACTAACTAAACACATGTCGGTAAACTGGAGCCACATATGACCGTTCGCTTTGCAATTCTCGGCGCTGGCCGAATTGGGCAAGTCCATGCCCGCGCTGTCGCCGCAACCCCCGGCGCCAAACTGGTTGCGATTGCAGACCCTATGGCGGATGCGGCAAAGGCGGTGGCCGATCAATATGGCTGCGAAATCCGCACTATTGATGCAATCCGTGACAGCAATGATGTGGACGCGGTTGCAATCTGCACGCCCACAGACACCCACGCTGATCTGATCGAAGCCTTCGCGCGTGCTGGCAAAGCTGTGTTCTGCGAGAAGCCCGTCGACCTGAGTGTCGAACGGGTGAAGGAATGTCTCAAGACGGTAACTGAAGAAGGTGCAGCGCTGATGGTTGGCTTCCAGCGCAGGTTCGACCCAGATTTCATGGCGCTCAAGAAGGCCATTGATGACGGTCAAATCGGCAAGGTCGAGATGATCTCGTTGATCAGCCGTGATCCCGGGGCACCTCCTGCCGACTATATCAAGCGTTCCGGTGGCATCTTCCGTGACATGACAATTCACGATTTCGACGTCGCACGGTGGCTCTTGGACGAGGAGGTCGCAACCGTTCAAGCCTCAGCATCAGTTCTGACTGATCCTGCGATCAAAGAGCTGGGCGACTATGACAGCCTCAACGTGATCCTGACCACCGCAAGCGGCAAACAATGCACGATCAGCAATACCCGTCGTGCAAGCTACGGCTATGATCAGCGGATCGAAGTTCACGGGTCTGAGGGTTCCGTTAGTGCGGAAAACCACCGCGAAGCTCGGATCGAGATTGCCAATGCCAACGGCTATACTCGCCCACCGCTGCTGAATTTCTTCATGTCGCGTTACACCGCAGCCTACGCCAACGAAATCGCGGCGTTTGTGGATGCAGTTGCCAACGGGACTCCGATGCCGACGACAGGGGATGACGGTCTCAAGGCGCTTGAACTCGCCGACGCCGCGCTGAAATCTGTACAAACTGGAAATGCCGTCAGAATAAGTTAGCGCCACCCGCCGAACTGCTCGGCAGCCAAGCGCAGCACTGGACCCGCAACAAGCCAATGACCGGCGGGATCGCTTGCACACGAGGAAATGCAATGAAGTCTCTTGATCTTATAACGATAGGCCGAAGCTCCGTGGATCTGTATGGCGCGCAAGTTGGCGGCCGCCTCGAAGACATGCGTTCGTTCGACAAGTATATCGGCGGCTCCCCTACAAACATTGCCTGTGGCACCGCGCGACTTGGTCTGAAATCGGCTGTAATAACCGGTGTGGGTGACGAGCATATGGGCCGCTTCATAACCGAGCAGCTACAGGCCGAGGGGGTAAATACCGACGGAGTGAAAATCGATCCCGATCGCCTAACCGCTCTAGTTCTGTTGGGCATCCGCGACCAAGAGCAGTTCCCGCTGATCTTCTACCGCGAGAATTGCGCTGATATGGGGCTGACGGTGGACGATATCGACGAGGATTTCATCCGCTCTGCCCGCGCCGTCGTTGCGACAGGCACGCATCTGAGCCATCCAAGCGTCGAGGCCGCGACGATCAAAGCTCTGAAAACTGCCCGCGCTGACGGGATGCAGACGGCTCTCGATATTGACTACCGCCCGAACCTTTGGGGCGTTGCAGGACACGGCGACGGCGAAAGCCGTTTTGTCGAAAGCGCCGATGTAACTGCCAAGCTTCAGACCTCGCTGCATCTGTTCGATTTGATTGTTGGGACCGAAGAAGAATTCCACATCGCTGGTGGCTCGACCGATACGATCGCCGCATTGCGGGCGGTGCGCGCCGTGTCTGGCGCGACACTGGTCTGCAAGCGCGGCGCGGATGGTGCAGTGGCTTTTACAGGCGATATTCCGGACAGCTTAGACGATGGAGAAGCAGGGCCGGGTTTCCCGATTGAGGTCTTCAACGTGCTCGGGGCAGGGGACGGATTCATGTCCGGCCTGTTGAAGGGCTGGCTCGATGGCGAGGATTGGCCAACCGCGCTCAAATACGCCAATGCCTGCGGCGCTTTCGCAGTGTCGCGGCATGGATGCACACCAGCCTATCCCAGCTGGGAAGAGCTTCAGTTTTTTTTCAAGCGGGGCATCAAACGGCCTGACCTGCGCAACGATGCAGAACTGGAGCAGGTCCATTGGGCCACAAACCGCGCTGGGGATTGGCCGTCTGTCAAGACCTTCGCCTTCGATCACCGACTGCAGCTTGAAGAAATGCAAGGCTATACGCTTGAGAAAGGCGGCGCCTTCAAAGAACTCTGCCTTGAGGCGGCGCTGAAAGTGCAGAACGGGCAGGGCGGGTTTGGTATCCTGTGCGACAACCGCATAGGGCGCCGCGCATTGCATCGTGCCACTGGCAGCGGTTTGTGGATAGGCCGCCCAACGGAATTGCCCGGCTCACGCCCGATCAAGCTAGAGCCGGAGCTTGGCCACGACTATGGCCAGTTGACCGAATGGGCGCGGGAGAACATCGTCAAACTTCTGATCTTCGCGCATCCCGAAGACAGGGCGGAGATCCGCGAAAAGCAGGAAGATGTGGTGAAACGGCTGTGGACCGCAAGCCGTCGTAACAATCTAGAGTTCCTGCTTGAAGTGATCCCGTCAAAGGTCGCGCCTGTTGATGACATGACGACGCCTAAGCTGATCCAGCAGATCTACGATCTGGGCGTCTACCCCGACTGGTGGAAGCTTGAGCCGTTCACAACTGATTCCGCTTGGGCAAATGTCGTCGAAACCATCGAGCGGAATGACCCGCGCACACGTGGAATTGTGGTGTTGGGGCTGGACGCGCCAGAGGCAGAGCTGACCACCAGTTTTGCCATTGCGGCCAAGCAACCGCTGGTCAAAGGCTTCGCAGTAGGGCGCACCATATTTGGGGACGCTGCGCGAGCTTGGATGACCGGCGAAATGAGCGATGAGGCGGCTGTCACACAAATGTCGGAGCGTTTTGCCCGCCTGTGCGAGATCTGGGATGACGCTCGCAAAGGTATCAATTTGAATGCCCTCTAGAGGAACAGAGTCATGACGAAAACTATTAAGCTGACCGCGGCTCAGGCCTTGGTGAAATACATCACCGCTCAGCGCACCGAAAGCGGTGAGCCCTTCATCGCCGGATGCTGGGCGATTTTTGGTCACGGCAACGTCGCCGGTCTTGGGGAGGCGCTGTATCATGTCCAGGACGATCTGCCGACCTATCGCGGGCATAATGAACAGACAATGGCCCACGCCGCGATTGCGTATTCCAAGCAGTTGGGCCGTAAGCGGGCGATGATGGTCACGTCCTCCATCGGGCCGGGCGCGACGAATATGGTCACCGCGGCGGCACTCGCTCATGTGAACAGGCTGCCTGTTCTGATCGTGCCCGGGGACGTCTTTGCGACCCGTGGCCCTGATCCTGTGCTGCAACAGATCGAGGATATAAGCGACGGCACGATCACCGCCAACGACGCATTCAAACCGGTCAGCCGTTACTTCGATCGCATCACCCGTCCAGAGCATCTTTTGACCGCGTTGCCGCGGGCCTTCCGCGTGATGACCGACCCGGCGGAATGTGGGCCGGTAACGCTTGCGTTCTGTCAAGATGTGCAGTCGCAGGCCTATGACTACCCGGAGCATTTCTTTGCCCCCAAAGTCTGGACCGCGCGTCGCATCCGTCCTGATTTGGATGAGCTTGCCGCGATGGCCGATGCTCTCAAATCCGCCAAGCGGCCCGTGATCGTCGCAGGTGGCGGTGTGCATTACTCTGGCGCGACTGAAGCGTTGCGCGCGTTCGCCGAAGCGCACAACGTCCCTGTCACAGAAACACAGGCGGGCAAATCCGCGTTGCCATGGGACCATCCTCTCAATCTTGGGCCGGTTGGTGTTACGGGAGGGGCCCCTGCGAACACCGTTTGCGCCGAAGCTGATCTCGTGCTGGGGGTTGGTACGCGCTTTCAGGATTTTACCACTGGATCGTGGGGGCTGTTTTCCAACCCTGTCCGGAAAATCGCTTGCTTGAACGTAGCTCCCTATGATGCGGCAAAACACGGGGCGATTCCGCTTGTCGCTGATGCAAAGGTTGGCCTGCATGAGCTGTCTGAAGCTTTGGGCAGGCACAAATGTAGTGCGGGCGTGGAGGGACTGAAATCCGACTGGTTCGACAATGTCGACCCGTTGACAGATGCACCGAGCGATGGCAACGCCCTGCCCACCGACATGCAAGTTGTGGGCGCAGTGCAGCGCGCATCGACAGAGGACACTGTGGTAATGTGCGCCGCTGGCACCATGCCGGGCGAATTGCACAAGCTTTGGAAATCCAGTCGGCCGATGTCCTACCATATGGAATACGGCTTTAGCTGCATGGGGTATGAAATCGCCGGAGCCTTGGGGATCAAGATGGCCCAGCCAGAGCGCGATGTGATCTGCTTTACAGGCGATGGCACTTACATGATGGCCAACTCCGAAATGGCCACCGCCGCGATGATGGGCGTTAGCTTTACCGTTGTGATCACCGACAATCGCGGTTTTGGCTGTATCAACCGGCTGCAGATGGGCACAGGCGGGGCAGAGTTCAACAACCTGCTTGATCACTCCGTCCATTCTCAGCCCTCACAAATCGACTTCGCGGCCCATGCTGCGTCAATGGGCGCGAAAAGCCTCAAAGTCTCTTCGATTGCCGAACTGGAGTCGGCGCTCTCGGAGCGTGCCAGCGTCAAAGGGCCATATGTCATTGTGATTGACACCGACCCCTATCCCAGCACGCCACATGGCGGAACATGGTGGGAAGTGGCAGTCCCAGAGGTATCCGAGCGACAGTCCGTCAATGAGAAACGCGCCGCATATGAGCAGGCGCTTAAGGAAAGAACACTACGATGAGCGTTAAAATTGGAATCTCCCCAATTGCGTGGCAAAACGACGATCTGCCGGATATTACGGCGGCCTACACGATGGAGCAGGCCCTCAAAGAGGCACGCGAAATCGGCTACACGGGCGTAGAGCGGGGGCAGCGCATGCCGCATGATACCGAAGGGTTGCGGGCTTATTTGGAAGCCAATGACATCGCCTTGTGCGGCGGCTGGTGTTCGGGCAATTCGTTGAACAACAATTTTGCGGCTGAGCGCGATGCGGTGCGCCAGCAGGTCGAGCAGTTCGTGGCGTTGTCGAGCCCTTGCGTCGTCTATGCCGAATGCTCCAACACGGTGCAGGGCCAGATCGAAACGCCGGTCAATGATCGCCCGACGTTGTCACGCGACGAGGTTCAGACTTACGGGGGCAAGCTGACCGAATTGGCCAAATGGATGTCCGATCAAGGCATGCCGATGGCCTACCACCACCACATGGGCTCTATCATCGAAAGCGAAGACGACGTGAATTGGCTGATGGAGGGGTCCGGCCCAGAGCTGCGGCTTTGCTTTGATACCGGCCATTTGCTGTTCGGTGGCGGCGACGTGATGCGCACGCTGGACCGTTGGGGAGACCGCATTCAGCATGTCCATTTCAAAGACATCCGCCCTGAAGTTGTCGCGGATGTGCGCGCCAACAACCGCAGCTTTCTGGACGCGGTCATCGCTGGGGCATTCACGGTGCCGGGCGATGGATGCATCGATTTTCTTGCCGTGTCGCAAGCGCTGAAGGCGATGGACTACAACGGCTGGATCGTCGTCGAGGCAGAACAAGATCCGGCAAAGGCGCCGCCTTACGAGTATTCGAAGATCGGTTATGATCATATCGTTGATGTCTGTGGTCGCTCCGGCCTGACCATCGCAAACTGAAGGAGCCGGTTATGCCCGATTTGTTGAAGAAGCCATTCGGCACCCGTGGCAAGGTGCACCAGATCACGCCCGAAAGCGCGGGGTGGCGCTATGTCGGTTTCTCGCTTTACCGGCTTAACGCTGGTGATACGGCGGCTGAAATGACAGGGGATCGGGAAGTCATCTTGGTCATGGTCGAGGGCAAAGCGGCGATCAGCGGCGCAAGTCAGGAATGGGGTGTTCTGGGGGACCGCATGGATGTGTTTGAAAAAACGCCGCCCCATTGCCTTTACCTCCCGAATGACACTGAGTGGTCTGCTATTGCTGAAACCGATTGCGTCATTGCTGTCTGCACGGCACCCGGAATGGGTGGTCACCAAGCGCGTCGCATCGGGCCAGACGGCATTACCTTGACCGAACGCGGCAAGGGCACCAACACGCGCCACATCAACAACATCGCAATGGAGAACGAGGATTTCTGTGACAGCCTCTTGGTCACAGAAGTGTTTACTCCTGCAGGGCATTGGTCGTCCTATCCCAGTCACCGACATGACGAAGACGACTTCCCGCGCATCACCTATCTTGAAGAAACTTACTATCATCGCCTTAACCCCGCGTCTGGATTTGGCATCCAGCGGGTTTATACGGATGATGGCAGCCTTGATGAAACAATGGCCGTATCCGATGGCGATGTTGTTTGCGTTCCGCGCGGGCACCACCCGTGCGGCGCGCCATACGGGTTCGAGATGTATTACCTTAACGTCATGGCAGGACCGCTGCGCAAGTGGCGCTTCGTTCCGGCCCCAGAGGTTGAGTGGATTATGGAGCGCGACGCATAAGCACAAGCTTTAAAAGGATTCTGGCAGATACAGTTGTGGAGTAAGAAAGTGCTGGCTAGAGGTCCGGTTCGACCCGTCTCGAACTGACGCAGTCATCATCTCCACCAGATCTGTACACAGCTGCTGCAAAGGTGTCGCGATCACCATTGTGGCATAACGATCCACCAGCGCTTTGCGGCTCACCTCAGTCAACTCGTTCACAACAAGCGCCACCTTTCCAGCCGGACGCTGTTCCCGCAGGGCGGCAATAGCCCCCTCCATTCCGCCGCCAGCGACGTAGATGCCACGCAGGTCAGAGTGGCGCTCGAGCAGGTCAAGCGTTGCTTCATACGTCACCTGCCGCGTTTCAAGATTGACCAAGGTATTGAGCATCGTGAAGTCAGGCGCAAACTCGCGGACGTAGCTTTGGAAACCTGTCTCACGTAACAAGTGGCTGTGCCACCTGTTGCCGCCCACAAAAACTGCCAGTTTTCCAGGCGCACGCATCTGAGTGGTGATCATCCACGCGGCAGCTCGGCCAACTTTCACGTTATTCAGGCCCAAGTAATTCTGACGAATACCCTGCGCGAAGTCGTTTAGTAGCGCGAAGACCGGTTTCTGCGCGCTGGACAACTCCTGCACTAGATCTGAAAGGGTCGGGTGGTTGATGGCCGACGTGGCAATGACATCGACCTGCTCGGAGATGTTGCGGATATCTTCGGCAAAATCCTCTGGGGATTGTGAGGCTGCAAATCGAATGATCGCACGTCCGCGGATGTCGTGGCGTCGAGCAACGGCATCTTGGAGTTCTGATGCAAAGTTGCGATAGAATTCCTGCGTGCCTTTGTGAAGCACAAAGCCGAAACGGATCACCGGTCTGTTGGCTTCATCGCGCCGCGCCGACAAGAGGCGGGTTGGATAACCAATGCGCTCAGCAGCCTCCAACACCCTATCCAAGGTTTCCCGTCGCACGTTCAACCGGCCGTTCAGTGCCCGGTCGACGGTAGCGACACCGACGCCCGCCGCGAGCGCGAGGTCTTTAAGGGTCGGGCGTTTTGGCATCTTATTCCTGATGTAATTACACCAAAATATTGACGATAGATTGAGGTATTTTGATGTAATTCAATGCGCCAAGCAAGACCGGTTCAAACCCGCCTGCTATCATCCAAAAAAATGGTTCAAATCGGGAGGGTCCGGTGGGCGTACGCAATTACTCTTTGTTGGGACCTGACGCGCAACGCGCGGTCAAGACGGGTTTGGCTGCAGCGGACTGGTATCACACCGACATCCCGCGCAAGGACATGAAAGCCTTGATGAAACGCGACGACGGACCGGCGATGCGTGACACCATTGTCTTGTTTGCCGCGATGTTCCTGTTTGCCTCTGCCGCAGTTTGGCTTTGGCCGTCTTGGTGGTCTGCTCCATTCTGGCTGGCGTACGGCGTTCTTTACGGATCGGCCATGGACAGCCGCTGGCATGAATGTGGCCACGGCACGCCGTTCAGAACGGCGAAGTATAATGACTGGGTTTACCAGATTGCTTCGTTCTGTATGGTCCGCAACCCCGTCACTTGGCGGTGGAGCCATGCCCGCCATCACACCGATACCATCATCGTTGGTCGCGATCCTGAAATCGTGGCGATGCGCCCACCCGCGCTGCTTCGGATCGCTTTAAACTTCTTTGGCATCCTTGATGCTTTTGCAGGGTGGAAGCGGATGATCCTTAACGCCTCGGGTCGCCTCGACGCGGAGGAACGAACCTATATCCCCGAAAGCGAACATCCCAAGGTCATCCGCATCGCCCGGATTTGGACCGCAATTTATGCAGTGGTCATCGCGACTTCTTTGGCAACGCAATCAATTCTACCGGTAATGCTGATCGGGTTGCCCCGGCTTTACGGCGCTTGGCATCACGTTCTGACTGGAGTTCTGCAACACGCAGGGCTGGCCGAGAACGTAATCGACCATCGTTTGAATAGTCGTACGGTGTACATGAACCCGCTCAGCCGCTTCATCTACTGGAATATGAACTATCACATTGAACATCACATGTTTCCGATGGTGCCATATCATCGGTTGCCTCAATTGCACGAGATGATCAGACACGACCTGCCAGCGCCCAATCGCTCGATCTGGCAGGCCTACAGCGAAGCCCTTCCGATTTTGATCCGGCAGCTTAGGTATCACGACGATTTCTTGAGCCGGGAACTGCCCAAGACAGCGCGACCCTACCGCATAGATTTGCACGAAACTGCATTGGGCGGCAGACCTTAACCCCGATCCACTACGCCAGCCGTTCCGGCCGAATAAGGAATTACGATATGACAGTTTGGATTGATGCCTGCGCGACAGACGACATCGATGCGGAGGACGTGATCCGTTTTGATCACGATGGACGAACTTTTGCGATCTATCGCTCGCCCGACGACTCGTATTTCTGCACCGATGGCTTGTGCACACACGAGCAGGTGCACTTGGCTGACGGTCTGGTATTAGACCACACTATCGAATGTCCGAAGCACAACGGTCAGTTCGATTACCGCACGGGAGAGGCAATGCGCACGCCGGTCTGCGTCAATCTCGGGACCTATCCCGTGAAAGTGGAGCGCGGTCGCGTCCTGATTGAAGTCTGACCAAGGGCGTGGTGTGCCTTTTAGTGCGCGCGGCTGAAACAACTAAAGACATCGCTAACGTACGGTTTCGATGCGAGATGGGATCAACCTGACAAGCGCCCTGCGACGCCCTTTGCCCATCTAGACGACGATGCTCCGAAGCAATCATGCAACGAGTCCGCAGCGATAACGCTGCCAAGCGCCAAGCGGCCAAGCAGGCAAAGCCCCGGGCGGGTCTTCCCATCCTTTGCAACCAACTGGCCGTCGGGAAGCGTATGGGCACCCATATCTGGTGCGAAAGGGGTGGCCCAGCTTTCCATTTTGCAAGAAGAGATCAACGGATCTGAGACGTGGGCAAGGTTAGGGCTCGGCAATACGGCGTCGATCATCACCGAGGCAAACAGGGCATCGTCGAACTCGATAAGACGCCATCCACCAGGCTCGAGCAAAACAGCAGGATCATCGACAATACAAAGGCTTACAAGGCCCTGTTTAATCAAAATCAAAAGTTCTTCCGAAGCAGAGACAGGAGGGCCATAGCTATAGCGCTTCAATCCTTCATCAAAGCCGACAATCGCCGCAGCGGTGTCCTTTTGGTGCCGTTCCGAATTGATGCCGCGGCGCAGCTCGTTTTGCCACTTGCGCCAGATTTGGCCGATGACGTAGCCGACCGACGGCGCAGCGCGACCGTAGGCCATTTCGATATCATGTTTCAGCGCCTCCGTCGCGTCGCGAGCTTCCTGAGCGCCCGCGTCTTTGCGCTCTGTCTCCAACCACGCCGTCACATCAGAGTCCGTTTCTCTACTCCCACATTCCGAGAGTATGCGGGCCGTGGGTTCAACTAACGCGTCACAAATCATCTTTACGGCGTCCTCCGGTTGGGAGGCGAGGGTGGATTTTAACGCTCCCTCAAAAAACAGCGTTTCCTCCAATGTCGGATCGAATTTCTTATCGATCTGCAAAGTGGCTGGCTTCGCCGAAGGGGGGAGGCCGTTCAGAGAAAACGGCAGAATTTTCTGGGGCTCCTTGCCTGAGGGCTTGTAGCGACCTTGGCTAAAAGTCCCGCCTAAGCCGGAGGTCAAAAGCCGGATCACGTCAAATGTGGACAGCCCCAACCCGCGTATCGCGACGGTCTTGCCAGCCCAGTCGCTTGCAGCATCCAGAAGACGGTTAGCGGGGTAAGCATGCATAAGGTGGAGCTTGTGTTTCTCTGCGTGTTTATCCCATCTCTTCAACTGTGGGTCGGGTTCGGTTTTGGGCTGTCCTTGAGTGAGCAATATCTCATCGTAGGGGCCAAATTCAGTGTTGCCCGCCTTCAGCCTCCAGCCCTCGGCAGAAAGGTCGAGGTGTGTGATGAGCGTCCTTGCGTGCGTGATCGTCAGCATGTCTTTTGCAGCGCGGTGCAGGGCACTGAAACGTGCATGCAGATAAGCCCCGAGGTCGGAGCGCGACGGAAAATCATCTTCCTCATATTGCCGTGTGGACCAATCTAAGAACGAACCAAACTCACCAGCAAGGAAGCGGTCCGGATCGATTTCTAGATCTCGGATCGGGATATTTAGAAGACATAGGTCGCTTTGTTCAGGATCGAAATTGGGGCCGGCACCTGGCCATTCGAACGGATCGAAGATGTCCACGTGAATGCGAATCCCGTTCTCTGACGCTTCGACAGCGAGAGCCTCCAATGCCCCCAAGCCGCGCGGGCCGAACCCTATAACCGCGAGGTGATGGGCAGTCTCATCAAATGGCATGTTGTAGTCCTTAGTAGGATACCGAACGCAGAAGTCAGGCGCTGGCGCTTCAATTGGGGTACTCAATAGTTATACGAAGTCAAAAGCGTTTCAGTCCTTTGGCGGCGCCATCGGACCGACTTGTGTGAGTGCTGCGATATAACCGCTCTGTTCTTGCAGCCTTTGCCAATAGTCGGCGATACTCGGATGGGAACCCAGCAATTCGAACCGGTCGAGAAGCGCCAAAATATAGGAAATCTGGATGTCGGCCAAAGTTAGAGCAGAGCCGAACAGAAGCGGGCCTTCCCCGAGTTCACTCGAAATGTAGTCGAGATGCTTGTCCAAAGCAGCCTTAGAGGCTTCCGGTATGTCCTTTCCGTCAAACGCAGGCAGAATAGATTGCATTGCAACTTCAGCAAACGAAGCCTCAGCATAGTCGAGCAAGGTCTCGTGTCGCCAGAACTCCGGTGATCCTGAAGGGGGCCGATGCTGTGTGTCGCGATATTTTTCGGCCAGATAGCGCAAGATCGTCGCAGACTCGGAAATCAGTTGGCCGTTGTCTTCGATAACTGGCGATTTGCCGAGTGGATGAACCTTGCCAAGGGCCGGAGGAGCGCGGAAGTTCTCTGTTCGATCATAGTCGACCCGCTCGCAGGACTGACCAAGATCGTGGAGCAGCCACAGCACGCGGGTCGCGCGAGAATACTTGAGGGCATGGAGTGTGATCATGGGAGAAAAATCGCTTTGGTGTTGACGAATTCTTTCATGCCAAAGCCGCCATGTTCGCGCCCGTAGCCTGAATCCTTGACGCCACCGAACGGCATGTTCGGGTCAGCCGCGCCAAACGAGTTGATACGTACCATGCCAGTGTCAAAGTGATCTCGAGCCAGTTTGAGGGCGCGATCTTCGTCTCGAGAGAAGATGCCACCACCGAGCCCGTAACGGCTTTCGTTGGCCAGTCGCATCGCATCCTCATCATTTTTCGCACGAAGAATAGATGCGACCGGACCGAAAATCTCATCGTCATAAGCAGGCATTCCTGGGGAGAGGTCGGCCAGCGCTGTGGCAGGGTAGTAAGCCCCCTTGCGGTCGGGCACTTCGCCACCGCATAAAATCGTGGCCCCTTTCGAAACACTCTCGTCGACTTGCTCTTTAACGGTTTCGAACTGATCCTGGCTCGATAGCGGTCCGAGTTGAGTAGCCTCGTCCATTGGATCACCCATAGTGATGTTCTTCATCTCGTCCACAAACGCGCCCACGAACGCATCGTAGACCTTGTCTGTAACGATAAAGCGCTTGGCGGAAACACAGGTTTCACCGTTGTTGTAAAGTCGACCCATCACGGAGAATTTCACCGCGGTCTCTATATCCGCGTCCTCAAGCACCAAATAGGCATCGTTTGATCCGAGTTCGAGCACTGTTTTCTTCAACGCTTTTGCCGCGACCGCGCCGACATGGCGCCCCGCGCCATCGCTTCCTGTGAGTGTGACGCCACGCACTTTGGGATGTTCGATAAGGATATCGCTCGTGTCGTGGTCTATCAGAATGACCTGAAACAAATTTTAAGGGAGACCCGCTTCGTCGCAAAGCTCTTTCAGCCGAAGGCCAGAGCCCGTGCAAATGCTTGCATGCTTTAGAACGCAGCCATTGCCAGCCATTAAATTGGCGGCCAACACGCGTACTGGCTGGTAGAGGGGGAAGTTCCATGGCTGGATGGAATAGATAACACCGAGAGGTTGATAACTGACGACGCCGCGCTTCCCGTCGGCGTCATGTGTGCGTTCCTCGTCTGCAAGCTCGTCGGGCCCGTTTTTGGCAGTGTAATCGAAGATCGCGGCGCAGATTTCGACCTCGCGAAGGCCATCCTTCAAAAGCTTGCCGGTTTCACGGGTCATTAAGGCGGCCAATTCATCCGCGTTATCGCGCAGCTTCTGTCCGATCTTGGTAAGGTACTTTCCACGATCCTCATGTGACTGGTTGCGCCATTCCAAGAAGGCCGCGTGACACTTCTCCAATGCGTCGATTGCTTCCGTCTCCGACATCAAATTGTAAGTTTGAAGTTGCTCCTCTGTCGCAGGGTTGATGGTGGTGATCGTAGACATGATGACTCCTCTCGAGGTTAGAGGATTAACAATTCGGGGTCACTTTGGTTCCGCGACTTCAATACCTGTCAGACCAAGCCTCGATGAGGGATCAGCATTCGCGCGCAGGCCGCGTGGCGGTCATGGTGTACTAACGCTCAACGGCTGGCCTTCGAAATGACGAGTTTTGTCGTTTCGACCTCATGCGGTGGAATACATGACAATTGGCGGTCAGCACACATGGAATTGACTGCTGTTTGTGAGTGTGCGTTTAGACTTTGTAGCGCTGCTTATGTCGATGGATTGGCACACATGTTCCGCCATGATGGACGCTGCTACGCATCCTCGCGGGCGGCTTCCAGTTAGGACCTCATGACGCTGATCTCTCTGTCTCGCGGAAAAAAGATCGAAATCGATGCCTACCTGCTTTGGCAGGGCTTGGTTCTTCAGCAGACCCATTTGCGCGAGAAGCAAATCGCATCTGCTTGAAGCGGCTGATTTGTTTCCCAAAAGGTGCATTATGACCGTGCAGTCGCCGGATCATCTAGTATACTAGTTTCCGTATTGATCGCGCGCCCACACATTCCCGGTTGGGGCAGGTCTCAGACACGAGTTTCCGATGGACGCTGCGACTCCAACCAGTCGAAACATTTATAATCTGGCTTGGCCGTTGGCGCTTAAGGCACTGATGCTGCATGGCATTATCGTAATTGACGCCTATCTGATTTCTTCGCTGGGCGAGACTGCGTTGGCCGCGATGGGGATCGCCGGTGCCGTTGCTGGCTTGCTTTTGGGAATATTGTTCGCATTCTCCAATGCGACGCAGATCCGTATCGCGCAATCCTTTGGCGGGGCAGGGGATTTGGGGCTGAAGACGGCATTTTACTGCGGCCTGATTATCAACCTAGTTTCTGTTTTTCTTGGTGTTCTTTTGGTTATCGCCTTCGGCGGCGCAATTATCGAGAGCGCTGCCAAAACTCCATGGATCGCCGAACAGGCGCAGGAATATCTGCATGTCTTTTTGCTAGTGGTTTTCTCGGAAGCCATCGGACAGTGCCTTGGGAGCCATTTCAACGGCTGCGGGAAAACCAAAACTACCTTTTATAGCTATCTGTTGGCGATGCCGATCAATGTTGTGGTCAGCGTTGTGTTGATCCACGGCCTCTATGGCGCGCCGCAGATGGGGGTCGTGGGGGCTGCCTATGGAAGCGCCATCGCCTCGCTGACGCGGGTCGCGTTTCTTGGGGTGCAGTTCTATCGTCAGAACCGTCTTTTCCTAGACGTGAAAGGGTGGACGCGCGGCAGCTTTGTAGTGGCCTTCAAGCGTCATATGATCTTTTCGCTCCCTATCGCGGGTACGTTCCTCAGCATGACCTTGGGCACTCAGGTTTGCGTGCTGATTTATGCACGGATGAGCATCAATGACTTTGCGGCTATCACGCTGATCATGCCTTGGGTTCAGGTCGTGGGAACATTCGGTATGAGCTGGGCGCAAGCGACAGGTATCATCATGGCGCAGCTTTTGGGGGCGGGGGCAAACGAGGCCACACTCGACACCTTTTTGAGACGTGCTTGGCGCGGCGCGTTTGTTGCAGCCGGGATTGTTTCGTCCATCTATTTGATTTTGTGCCTGTCATCGCCATGGATCTATGACGAGCTGGAGGCCGAAACGCAGGCTGCGGTCTTGCTGTTCCTGCCGACGCTTTTGGTCTTGCCATTCCCCAAAGGATCGAACGCGATCTGCGGGCAGACTTTACGCGCTTCGGGCGATACATTGCGCGTGATGAACATCTTTGTCGTCGGGCAATGGGTCTTCAAAGTCCCTATGACGCTGCTATTCGTGATGGTTTTGAACCTGTCTGTCGGCTGGGTCTTCGCGCTGTACTTCTTAGAAGAGCTGCTGAAGTTTCCGATGTTCCACTTGCGCTTGCTCAGCGGTGCTTGGAAACATGCGCAAGTTCAAGACAGTTAGGTGTCGAAGTAATCAGGATTGCGCTCAAAGATTGCGTCTATTGTCGCATCAAGCCGCGATAGGTGGACCATTCCAACTTCAACCGCCCCATGCGCGTCGCCCGCTTTGACGCGATCAGCAATAGCGCGGTGGTCTTCCAAAAGCTGTTCCATCCGGTCTTCTTTGGACAGGCTGAGCATGCAGAGACGATCCACGTTCGCTTTCTCGAAGGAAATCACTTCGAAAGCAAATTCAACCTTCGCGATCTTGCACAGTTCTTTGTGGAAGGCGTAGTCGAGCTTGCCAAATTCTTGATAGTTCCCGTCGGCAACAGCTTGGGCCTGTTTAGCAAGTGCGGCGTCAAGTGACAGACCGTCAGCTGATGTGGCAATTTTTGCAGCGCGGCGCAGAACTTCGGCTTCGACACTGGCGCGAACAAACCGCGACTTGGTAATTTCGTGAAGCGAGAACCGTTTTACTTCGGTCGCTTTTTGCGGACGTATTAGCAGCAAGTCCAGATTTTCAAGCCGACTGAACGCGTCTCGGACTGGCTGGCGCGACACCTCGAACTGTGCGGCGATCTCGGCTTCTGATATCTTATCGCCGGGCAGCAGATCCAGAGTGACAATCGATTTGTAAAGATGGTCAAACACGACATCGACGCTCGTTCTGCGTTCTTTTACGCGTGCTACTGTTGGCATTGCCGTATCCTCCGTTTGAGACCTGACATAAGTGATGGCAACCGCGTTTGCCAGTATTCCGTGGGTGACGCTGTTTTAGTTGTATTGATTGCACCTACCATCTGGGCACCTTGCGCACGTAGTCAGGAATGTACTTGAGCATTTCGTCCGTATCGTCGCGGTCTTTGACCATGGCCGTCTTATAAAGCTCGTGTAGTTCGGCTACCGCTTCGTGGTCTAGCTCGACCCCAAGGCCCGGGCCTTCTGGCACTTGAAGCGTTCCGTCTTTGAATTTCGGTCGACCACCCTTGATGATTTCCTTGGTCGACCATGGATAGTGGGTATCGCAGTCATAGGTGAGGTTGGGCGTCGCCGCAGCGACATGGCACATGGCGGCAAGCGAAATGCCCAAATGGGAGTTGGAGTGCATGGAAACGCCAAGGTTTGCGGCGCGACACATCTCGCCCAGATGAATGGCGCCAGTTGCGCCGCGCCAGTAGTGATGGTCTGACAGCACGATCTGGACAGCATCCTTTTTGACCGCTTCGATGATTTGCTCGAACTCCACCACAACAAGGTTCGTCGCCAAGGGTATGTGAATAAGCGCCGACAGTTCAGCCATCGCATCCATTCCGCGGCAGGGGTCCTCTAGGTACTCGAGGACTCCTTCAAGCTGATCGGCAATGCGCTTGGCGGTTGGAACCGTCCATGCCCCCATGGGATCGATACGAAGCGCGTGATCGGGGAATGACTCGCGGAGTTTGAGCATCGTTTCGACTTCAAGCTCTGGCTCCAAAACACCGCCTTTAAGCTTCCATGATTTGAAGCCGTAGTCTCGCGAGAACTCGTTGGCCTGCGCGACAAGCGTGTCGGGCGTCATGACTTCGCCCATAATGTCGGGGCCAAAGGTCAGATCTTGCTTGGCAAATTTGTAGAAGAGATATCCACCGAAAGGGATGGTTTTGCGAACCGCTCCGCCAAGCAAATCATAAAGTGGTCGACCGACTTCTTTGCCTCGGATGTCGAGGCAGGCGATCTCAAAAGCACTGTAGACCACGTCAATGACCTTGTGGTCAGCGAGGGCCGTGGGGGCATTTACGCCGCCACTATCGGGCAGGGCCGCTTCTACGCGTCGTCGCAGGTCACGCAAATCATAGGGGTCCAAGCCTTCGAGTATTGGAGCAACGGCTTCTAGCCCATCTAAGGTCCGCTTGGCACCATATCCTTCCCCCAACCCGACAAAGCCAGAGTCGGTTTTTACTTCGATAACTGATCGCAAGAAGACTGAAGGGTGCACACCTTTGGTATTCGCCAAAGGGACGTCAGGGATAGCGATGGGGGTAATGATGACTTCAGTGATCTTCATGACGGGCCCTAATAACTCCTTACGAATAGACATCGGTAAAAAACAAAAATCAATACTAGTATACTAGAATAAACAGACTAGTATTCCAGTTAGATTGGCGCGAATCACATTTGATGAGCGCGAAACGCGGCCACGCCCATTGGAGGAGCCGGCCGCAAACTCTGGGAGGGGCCATGTCAGGCGTTGTGTTGAATAGCATCGTAAAAGCCTATGGGGCGGTTCAGGTCGTTCATGGGATTGACTTGGAGGTTCAAGAGAAAGAATTCGTCGTTCTCGTTGGTCCATCAGGATGTGGCAAGTCGACGACCCTGCGAATGATCGCCGGTCTTGAAGAGATCTCGGACGGAGATTTGATGATCGACGGTCGCCTGATGAACCGCGTCGCTCCTAAAGACCGGGACGTGGCAATGGTGTTCCAGAACTACGCGCTTTATCCCCATTTGAACGTTGCAGAGAACATGGCATTCGGCTTGCGGATCCGTAAGGAGGGTAAGCAGCAGATCGAAGACGCTGTCCAGGAAGTCAGCGGAATTCTTGGACTGAGAGACTATTTGGAGCGTCGGCCTGCTGACCTGTCCGGCGGCCAGCGGCAGCGGGTTGCCATGGGCCGCGCAATTGTGCGCCGCCCCAAGGTTTTCCTTTTTGACGAGCCTCTTTCAAACCTCGACGCCAAGCTGCGCACCCAAATGCGCGCCGAAATCAAGCGTTTGCACAAGCGCTTGGGTGTCACCAGCATCTACGTGACCCATGACCAGGTCGAAGCGATGACGCTGGCCGACCGGATCGTTGTTATGCATGACGGGCGGATCGAGCAGATCGGCACACCGATGGAGTTGTTCCTCAACCCTGCAAACTCTTTTGTAGCTGGCTTTTTAGGCGCGCCGCCGATGAACCAGATCAAGGCCGTTATTGCGGATGGTGATTCTGGTCCTGTGGCCGAGTTCTCAGGCCAGAAAATTGCGCTCGCTCCGTTGCCCGGACTGCAAAACGCAGTCGGCCGCGAGGTGATTGTCGGGATCAGGCCGGAATATGCTGAGATCGTGACCAAGCCCAAAGCAGGGGCGATCATGGGCGAACTGGACCTCGTCGAAACGCTTGGCTCAGAAGCATTATTGCACATGTCCATCGCCGGAGAGCCATTCGTGATCCGGACTGAAACACTCGGCAATATCAACCAGTTGAATGATGTCACTGGCTTTACCGCATCACCGGACCTGATCAAAGTCTTCGACGCTAAAACGGGAGTGGCCCTGTCGGGTCAGGTACGTGTCGAATGAAGGCCCCGGGGAGCAAAGTAGGCGGCTCCACTGAGGAGTTGGTCGTCGAAGCCAGTGAGGCGCTGCGTGATCGCAAGCGTAGTAGGGTCCAAATGATCGGTGAGCACATGCGCCGCGAATGGCAGCTTTATGTTCTGCTGCTTCCGACGATTATCTGGCTCTTGGTATTCCTTTACAAACCAATGTACGGGCTGCAGATCGCATTCAAAGACTACAGCGTCTTTCGCGGGGTGGCCAATAGCCCATGGGTTGGCCTCGAGCACTTCGAGACGTTGTTTAATAATGACCAATTCCTGCGCGCACTCAGGAACACCGTCTATATCAGCTTTCTCAGTCTGATATTCGGATTTCCGATGCCGATCTTATTGGCACTGATGTTCAATGAAATCCTCAAGCAATGGTATAAGAAAGCTTCGCAAACTATTGTTTATCTTCCACATTTTATCAGCTCTGTGATCATCGCGGGCATCGTGATCACCGCATTCTCGCCTTCGGCAGGGATCGTGAATACGATACTTGGTTGGTTCGGGTTGGACTCGATCTACTTCCTGACAAAGGCTGAATGGTTCCGGCCGATCTTTGTCGGCACAACCATTTGGCAAGAGGCCGGGTTTCAGTCGATCGTTTATCTGGCGGCAATCGCGGGTGTGTCCCCGACGCTCTATGAAAGCGCCGTCGTCGATGGCGCGAGCCGCTGGCAGATGATGTGGAAGATCACCATCCCGTCAATTATGCCAACGATTATCATCATGCTCATCATTCGCATCGGCAACATGTTGGAGGTCAGCTTCGAGATGATCATCCTGCTGTACCAGCCGGCGACCTATGAGACCGCAGACGTTGTGAACACCTTCATCTACCGGCAAGGCCTACAAGGCGGGCAATACGACCTCGCCGCTGCCGCCGGCCTGTTCAATGCAGTCGTTGCATTCGTCCTAGTGATGAGCGCGAACACCATTTCCAAGCGCTATTCGCGCACGTCACTGTGGTAGGAGGACCCGTCTTATGGCCAACATGAACCTCTACTCAAAGGGTGACCGCGCGTTTGTCGTCCTGAACATGGTGCTGATCGGGATATTCACCATCTCGGCGCTCTACCCCTTCATCTACATCGCCTCCCTGTCAATGAGCTCCGGCTTCGCCGCGCGGTCGGGGAGCGTTGTTCTGACGCCCGTTGGATTCACGCTTGAAGCCTACAGCCGCGTTTTGGCAGAGCCGATGTTCTGGATCAGCTACCGCAACACATTCATCTATACGATCGGCGGTACTCTGATGAGCCTCGCGTTCATCATTCCGGGCGCTTACGCGCTGTCGCGCAAACAACTTTACGGTCGGCGGTTCTGGAACTTGATGGTGGCATTCACCATGTGGTTCCACGCTGGTATGATCCCGTTCTTCTTGAACATGCGCGACCTCGGCCTGCTGGACAGCTATTTCGGCATCATCATTGGTTTTGCGGTCAACGGCTTCAACATCATCCTCTTGCGCAACTTCTTTGAAGGCATTCCCGAAAGTTTTGAAGAAGCCGCACGGATGGATGGGGCGAACGAATTCCAGGTTTTATGGAAGGTGTATCTTCCCCTGTCGAAACCAGCGATTGCAACCGTCGCATTGTTCTGCGTCGTGTCGCGCTGGAACGGCTTCTTTTGGGCAATGGTCTTGTTGCAAGACGAGGACAAGATTCCGCTGCAGGTCTATCTGCGCCACGTCATCGTCGAGCTTTCTGACGATGAGGAATTTGCCAACACCTTGCAAAGCGCCGCTTATTCGTTCGAGACGGTCAGTGCGGCGATCATCGTCTGCTCGATCATTCCGATCCTGCTGATCTATCCGTTCCTGCAGAAATACTTCAACAAAGGCATCCTTCTTGGAGGGGTGAAAGAATGACCAACAACCGCATAAGGGAGGACAATATGCGCAATCTCAAACTTGCATCAGCCATTCTGATGACGACAGCAATGACGTCGCCTGCTTTCGCAGACGGACATCTGAAAGTCGTCGACGAACCGGTAGAGCTTACCATTCACATGCACTGGCCACGTGCTCAGGGCTACGGCGTGCCGAACTCGGACGAGGAATACCCCGTCGAGCTTGCTGCGCGCGAAATGACGGGTGTGAGCCTCGTTGACAAAACCGCTGGCCGGAACTCCACCGACAGTAACGAAGCAATGAACCTGCTTCTGGCACAAGGCGATCTGCCTGACATCGTCGGCGGCCACTTGATCCAGCAACCTGTCAACCAATACGGGCCGGAGGGCGCTTTCGTTCCTCTGAACGACCTGGTGAAAGAACACGCGCCAAATATTCAGGCGTTTTGGGACAGCCACCCCGGTCTTCAGCAGGCGATCTCGTCTTATGACGGCAACTACTACTACATCCCTTATCTGCCCGATGGTCAGTTCGGTCGCGCTTGGTTCATCCGTCAAGACTGGCTGGATGCGCTTGGGCTGGAGCAGCCACAGAACGTGGACGAACTGTATGAAGTCATGGTCGCCTTCCGTGACAAAGATCCGAACGGTAACGGCCTGAAGGACGAAATTCCGTACTTTGCCCGTCAGTGGGAAGAAGTTAACCGCTTGCTGACATTGTGGGATGCTCGCTCTTCCGGGTCTGACACATACCACGATTTCTACGTCACCGACGAAGGCAAGCTGGTGCATCCTTATGCTCAAGAGGCTTACAAGGTTGGTCTGTCCAACATTGCCAAATGGTATGAAGAAGGTCTGATTGACCCTGAAATCTTCACCCGCGGATCATCCTCTCGCGACTATCTGCTCGGTGAGAACCTTGGTGGTGTGACCCATGACTGGTTCGCGTCGACATCTGGCTATAACGCCTCGCTTGCCGACAAAGTTGAAGGCTTCAACTTCATTCCATTCCTGCCGCCAGCCTCCGCAGGTGGTGTCCGGATGGAAGAACACCGCCGTATTCCGGTCAAACCCGATGGTTGGGCAATCAGCTATCAGGCGGAAGACCCTGTAACCGTCGTCAAGTATTTTGACTTCTGGTTCACCGAAGAGGGACGTCTGCTTTCCAACTTCGGCGTCGAAGGCAAGACTTGGAACATGGTCGATGGTGAGCCGGTCTATACAGACGCTGTGCTAAACAGCGACAAAGCTGTGAACAGCCAGATGTATCTGGAAGGCGCTCAAATCCAGCGCGGCTACTGGCAGGATTATCGCTACGAATGGCAGTGGACCGCACCAGCGGCACGCGAAGGCATCGAGCTGTATTCCGCCAATGACCTACTCGTGGATCAGTTCCTTGGCGTTGCGTTCAACAAAGATGAACAAGCTGTCTACGATAAGTACTGGCCATCCCTGCGCACCTATATGCTGGAGCGTCAGCAGGCATGGGTTCTCGGTTCCGGCAACGTCGAAGCTGACTGGGACGCTTACCTCGAAACTCTGAACGACATGGGCTACGCCCAAGTCATCGAAGTGATGAACTCTGCTTATCAGCGTCAGTATAACTAACGCCATTTTCTAAACGATCGAGCGCGGCCGCAACGAGGCCGCGCTTACTCCCCCTATGCTCAAAATCCGGAAAGATGACGATGCCCCGCGATGACCTTCAAACGATAGACGAGCCAGCCGCAGGGCGTTTGACAATCCAGTATGGGCCGTCAAATGGCGTCGCCATACCAGAGAACCCACCGCGGTTTTCATGGTTGCCGGTGATCGAGGACGAAGCGGAATATGTGTTGCGCGTTTCGACCGACCCGAAATTTCCAGCCAATGGCACGGACGTGTTCAGCGGCATCCCCCTGAATTTTTTCACGCCTGATCGCGTGCTACCAGCAGGCGACTACCATTGGTCCTATGCCGTTTGGGATCCCAAGACTTCCAAACCTGCCAGTACGTGGAGCGCCGCGCGCAGCTTTTCCATTACAGAGGGCCTTCCCGAAACGCCGTTGGCAAGCCGCGCCACGCGTTTTCAGGCCTGCGACAAGAACCACCCTCATTTGTGGTTGACCCCCGACCGCCTGAGCCAGTTCCGCAAAGACGTCAAAAGCGATCCCGACCATTGCACATGGTCGACCTTTTTCGAAAAATCCGTCCTGCCGTGGATGGATCGCGATATCCTGCCAGAGCCCGCGGGATACCCGAACCATCAACGCGTGGCTGCCGTATGGCGTCAGACATATATCGATTGTCAGGAATTGCTTTACGCGATCCGCCACCTAGCCATTGGAGGTCAGGTAACCCAAGACGCGGCAATGCTGGCGCGGGCCAAGGAATGGTTGCTCTCTGCGGCCGCTTGGAACCCGACGGGCACCACGTCGCGCAGTTACACCGACGAATGGGCGTTCCGCGTTAACGTCGCTTTGGCTTGGGGCTATGATTGGCTGTACGACCAGTTGGACGAAGACGAGCGGGCGATTGTTCTCAAAGCCCTTCTTGAGCGCACCCGCGAGACAGCGGATCACCTGATCAAACACGCCAACATCCACCTGTTCCCGTTTGACAGCCATGCTGTCCGCGCGGTCTCGGCCGTGCTTATCCCGGCGTCGATCGCCATGCTGGGCGAGACACCGGAGGCCGAGGAGTGGCTCAACTACTCCATCGAGTTCTTGTTCACTGTCTATAGCCCATGGGGTGACTCAGATGGCGGCTGGGCCGAGGGTCCGCACTACTGGATGACAGGAATGGCCTACCTTATTGACGCCGCGAACCTGCTGAAAGGCTACACCGGCATCGACCTCTATCAGAGACCGTTTTTCCAACGCACAGGGGATTTCCCTCTCTACACCAAGTCGCCAGATACCCGTCGCGCGACGTTTGGCGACGACAGCACCATGGGCGATCTGCCAGCGGTCAAAATCGGCTTCAACCTGCGCCAATACGCAGGCGTTACCGGAAATGGTGCATATCAGTGGTATTACGACGAGATAAAGCGCACGAACCCCGGAACAGAGATGGCGTTCTACAACTGGGGCTGGTGGGACTTCAATTTTGACGAGCTGGCCTACCGGACCGACTTCCCCATCGTAGAGGCCGTGCCGCCAAGTGACGACGACCAACTGCGCTGGTTCAAAGGGATCGGCTGGGTCGCGATACAGCACCGGATGCAAGATCCAGACAACCACATTCAGTTCGTGATGAAGGCCTCACCCTACGGTGCAATCAGTCACAGCCATGGGGACCAAAACGCATTTTGTCTTGCGGGCTTTGGCGAGGACCTTGCGATCCAGTCAGGTCACTATGTGGCGTTTAACAGCACCATGCACCAAAACTGGCGGCGTCAGACGTTGTCGAAGAATGCTATTCTTGTGAACGGCAAAGGTCAGTATGCGGGCAAGGACAAGGTGCTTGCGATGCAGTCAGCGGGCCGGATCAATACGGCTGAAGAACGCGAAGATCACATCTACATCCAGGGCGACGCAACGGCCGCCTACAAGACTATGTCGCCAGAAGTCACTTCGGTGCTGCGCGACGTCTATTTTGTCCAGAACGAATATTTTGTCATCGTCGACAGCATCGACGCGGACGAGCCGGTGGAAATTGACTGGCTCCTGCATGCGAACGCCCCAATGACTTTGGGCGACACAACCTTCCGCTACTCCGGCGAAAGGGCAGGATTCTACGGTAAAATTCTGTGGTCCGAAGCTGGCGCGCCCGCGCTCAGCCAGAAGACAGGCTTTACCGATGTAAACCCATCCGAGATCGAGGGATTGCCCGTCAGCACTTGCCTGACCGCACGGTTCCCGAAGGCCATTCGTCACCGGATCGCCACGCTGTTGGTTCCGTATCGCTCAGCTGCGCCGCGTCGCGTGTTCAGCTTCCTCGACGATCAGGGATATGACTGCGACCTGTATTTCACCACATCCGACGACCGAAGCTTCAAGGTCGTTGTGCCCAAGACATTTGATGTCGCGAGCTAAACAATTCACTCATCGAAGGAAGGAAACCTTATGAAACTCGCTGGCAAGACAGCAATTATCACTGGCGGTGGTCGCGACATTGGCCGCGCCTGTGCGATCAAGCTCGCCTCGGAAGGGGCGAATGTTGTGATCAACTATTTCGCCAGCAGCGAAGGCGCGGATAGCGCAGTCGCCGAAATCAAGGCTGCAGGCGGCAAAGCAATTGCGCTTCAGGGCGACCTGAACACTCAAGCGGGTGTCGATGCGCTGGTTAATGGGGCGGTGTCCGAGTTCGGTGGCGTCGACGTGTTGGTTAACAACACCGGCGGTCTGATCGCGCGCAAGACAATCGCCGAAATGTCTCTGGATCACTGGAACGCGGTGATGGACCTTAACCTGACAAGCACCTTCTTGATGGTTAAAGCATGTCTTCCGCATCTGAAAAACGGCGCCATCGTAAACCTTGCAAGCCAAGCGGCGCGTGATGGCGGTGGGCCGGGCTCTGTCGCCTACGCGACGTCCAAAGGGGCAGTTATGACCATGACGCGCGGTTTGGCCAAGGAGCTGGGCCCGAATGTGCGGGTGAACGCGTTGTGCCCCGGCATGATCGACACCGATTTCCACAACATCCACACCGCAGACGCAGCGCGCCGGGGTTACGAAGCCGCTGCACCGGTCAAGCGGCAGGGTGTGTCCGAGGATGTTGCCAATCTGGTTCTCTTCCTTGCCTGTGACGACTCCGCGTTTATCACCGGCGCGAATGTCGACATCAACGGCGGTATGCTGTTCAGCTAGACCAACTCTGCCAGCACCGCCTCTGCGGTGCTGGCAATATCCCAAACGAAAAGAGACGCGCCAGAATGTGGCGCGTCTCTTTTTTGTCCAGACCTGCTTGAGCAGCAGGGGAGGCCCTAACCTCACCCCAGCAGCGACGGCAACCAAAGCGATACTGCTGGCACATATGTGACCAAAATCAAGGCCAGCAAAATGGCCAGATAGAAGGGCCAGATAGACTTTAGCGCTTCCTCGATCTTCACTTTGCCAACGGCACACCCGACGAACAGGCAGGTGCCGACAGGGGGCGTGCACAAGCCCAGCCCGAGGTTCACAAGCATCATGATACCGAACTGGGTCGGGTCCATGCCAAGGCCCTTGGCGATTGGCAGAAAGATGGGTGTACAGATCAGGATCAGCGCAGCCATATCCATGATCATGCCCAACATCAGCAGGATGACGTTAATCATCAGCAAGATGATGATTGGATTATCCGAGATCGAAACCAGAAGATCGCTCAGCTTTGCAGGCACTTGGTAGAGGGCCAGCAGGTAGGCGAAGGACGAGGCAAATGCGATCAGGATCATCACCATCGCGGTGGTGCGGACAGCACCCGTCGCGGCACGAACGAAAGCGTCCCAAGTCAGAGAGCGATAGTAGAATTTCGTCAGCAACAGTGCATACAGTGCGCCGAATGCACCGGATTCCGTTACGGTGAAAACGCCCGAAAGTGTCCCTCCCACGATGATAACGGCGGTGATAAAACCGGGGATTGCGTCTGCAGCGCTTCGGCCAACCTCACCCCATCCGGGGAAAGGTTCGGCGGGGTATTTGTGCTTTACTGACAGGATATAGGCCGCAATCGCAAGGCATACGCACATCAAAATGCCGGGGATCACGCCTGCAAGGAACAGCTTCGAGACGGAGATGCCGCCACCAGCCGCTACAGCGAAGATGATCATGTTGTGGCTGGGCGGGATCACGATACCCGCGATCGAGGACGTCACGGTGACGTTGACCGCGAAATCCGGTCGGTAGCCGCGTTCTTTCATGACAGGGATCAGCAGCGACCCGAGGGCCGAGATGTCCGCCACTGCGGAGCCGGAAATGCCGCCGAACAACATCGACGAGAAAATATTGACCATCGCCAACCCACCTTTGAGGTGGCCGACAAGGGCGGAGGCGAGCTTCACCAATCGGGACGCGATCCCCCCATGCAGCATAAGCTCCCCCGCGAAGACGAAGAATGGAATGGCCAGAAGCGAAAACACCGACACACCCGCAGTCGCGCGCTGGAAGGTGATCAGCATCGGGAAGCCTTCATACCAGAAGGCGGATGCCGCAGCGATGCCCATGGCGAATGCAACCGGCATACCGACCACCACAAGGAGGCCGAAAACGAGCAAGAGAATAGTCAGGCCCATGGGTTAGGTGTCCAATTCGTGAGGGGAGGGCTGCCAGTCCGAGAATGTCAGAATTCTCAGAACTCCGCGTGCACCGGCAAAAAGAAAGATGAGCCCGCCACAAGACGTGATCGCCAAGGTGCGAAAGCTCTCCGGAATATCGAGCATCGGCAGCAACGTGGCCCAGCCGAACTTCATCAGCGTGATACCAGCGATGAGCATGATGGCCCCAAAGGCGGCGAGCGTGAGGTCAATCAGGACGATGAGGATTTTTTGCAAGACAGTAGGGACCATGTCACGGAACAGCGTGACCCCAAGATGCGTGTCTTCCTTGATCCCTGCAGCAGCGCCCAGAAAGGCAATGTAGCATATCAAGAGAAGGGCGAGTTGCTCGACCCAAGTCGGTGTGGCGTTCAGGACGTAGCGCCCGAAAACCAGCCAGCCGAATGTCGCGACGAGAATGACCAAAGCAACGGATGCAACGATGATGCAGGCTCTGCTTATGGCGTCCAACGCGGATTGAAGCTTAAGAAATTTGGAAGACTGCCCCACCATCAGGGTCTCCTCTCTGTCAACGCCTGTAACGTGCGCAAAGAGAAGGCCCGCAGCGCTGCGCGGGCCTTCTGTTATTCACGGTCGATCTTAGTCCGCGGAACGGATCATGTTGACCAAGCTGACAAGATCAGGGTTTGCCGCCAGGAACTGATCGTAAACAGGCGCCATTGCTTCTTGGAATGGGGCTTTATCTGCGATTTTGTTCACTGTCGTGCCGCCGGCTTGCACTTTGTCCATGCTGGCCGCTTCACGCGCCTGCCACAACTCACGTTGAAGATTGGCACTGGTCTGACCGGCTTCTTTCAATATCGCCTGCTGTTCCGGGGTCATTTTTTCCCAAGTTTTCAGGCTCATGCAGAGGCATTCTGGGATGATCAGGTGCTCCGTCAGGGAGTAGTACTGAGCAACTTCAAAGTGGTTGGTCGACTCGTAGGATGGCGGGTTGTTTTCCGCGCCATCTACAACGCCTGTTTTGATCGACTGGTAGACTTCGCCAAACGCCATGGGTGTCGCGTTGCCGTTCATCGATTCAACCATGCCAACGAACAGGTCGTTGCTCATGACACGAACTTTCAGGCCTTCGACATCGGAAGGCGCATTGATCGGGCGAACCGAGTTATAGAAAGACCGCGCACCAGCGTCATACCAACCAAGCGGGACGATACCCTTTGCAATCATGCCTTTGCCGATAGCTTCACCGACTTCGCCGTCCATCAGCTTGTACATCTGCGGGATGGATTTGAAGATGAACGGCAGCGAGACGACGTTGGTCTCTGGAATTGATTGGCCCATTGGACCAAGGCTGAATTCACCAAAGTCGATCACGCCAAGGCGGATTTGCTCGATTGCGTCAGGCTGGCTGCCAAGAACGCCGTTGTGGTAAATCTTGCCCGTGACTTCACCACCGGTTTTTTCGGCAACTTCAGCCATAAAGGATTCCATTGCGATGGAGACCGGATAGTCTTCAACATGGATATTCCAGCCGCGCAGTTCAGCAGCGGATGCAGAAGCCCCTGCGCCAAGCAATGCGCCGCCAATAACGGCGCCGAATAGGCTTTTGCGAATGTTAGAATGCAGCATTAATCGATCCTCCCTGATCGTTGTAAATGATCCCGCTGCCAAGCGAATGTAGCTGGCAGCAAGGCCAAAACTGAGGTTCACCCGAAGGCGCGTGAGTAGCGCCGCGGCCTCTCGAGCCTCAATTGGTATACTAGTATTCTCTTCGATATCACGAGTCAATTTGCAAATGCTGACTGATGTAGGTTGGCTATCTGTCTCCAAGCCGATGTTTCCATCGGAAGTAGAAAAAAGTCGCGCAGAATCCGGAACAAATGGCTTGTTGAAGCGTTATTTAGGGTCGCGTTGTTGTCATCTGAACGTCAGTAAACTCTTTGCGAAATAGTGCCGAGACTTGCTTATCCGATAGCGGTGCTCATGCGGCTCGGGTAGGTTCGCTAAGAAAGTGTGGCGTATATGATCAGGCAGATTTCAGTTTTTTGGATAGTGGCTTTGGGTTTCGCGGCCTCGCTGCCAAGCGGCGCGGCGGCTTTGGACATTGTGCGGGTGGGTCTTATCGGCTCAGGCGACGCGGAGCTGCGGGATAGCTTGCAGGCAAACTCCATCGTGAAAACTCTTGAAGGCAAGGCAGAGACAACCGGTGGTGATGTACTTGCCGCCGCCCGTTCTGAATACGCACGGATGATCGAGGTTCTGTATTCGAAAGGCTATTATTCGTCCGTGGTCAGCGTTCTGGTCGATGGGCGTGAGGCTGCATTGATTGATCCGTTCCGCGAACCCTCCAGTGTCGCTGAAGTGCAAATTTTGGTAGAGCCCGGACGTCCGTTTCGGTTCGGGCGTGCACAGATCGGCCCACTTCTTGATCAGTCCCCTTTAGAGTCTGGCTTCCGCACGGGTGCCCCCGCCCTGGCGGACGTTGTGCGCGAAACCGCAAGCGACGCGGTCGATGACTGGCGCGGCGCGGGATATGCCAAGGCAACGATCGCGGATCAATCGGTGCTGGCGCGACATGCCACCGCACAGCTTGATGTAGACATCGCGCTGTCAACCGGACCGCGCGTGACCTTCGGGGAGATAGTAATCGCTGGCGAAACAGATGTGCGCGAAAAGCGGGTACGCAAGATTGCAGGCATCCCAAGCGGGCAAATCTATGATCCTGAAGCCGTCGCCAAAGCAGCCAGCCGGCTACGCAAAACCGGAACGTTCAAATCCGTGCAGGTGATCGAGGCAGAAACTGTCAATGCTGACGGCTCACTCGATATGCAGATCAACGTGGTGGACCGGAAGCCGCGGCGGATCGGCGGCGGGGTGGAGCTTTCCAGTTTGGACGGACTGACGCTTTCCGGCTATTGGCTCCACCGTAACATCTTGGGCGGGGCAGAGCAGTTGCGCGTCGATACCGAGATCGCTCAAATCGGAGGCAATTCTGGCGATATCGACTACGACCTGTCCTTCAGGTTCGAAAAGCCTGCCGCCTTCGGTGCCGACACGCTGCTCTTCGCAGAGGGCGGTTTGTCCTATTCGGACGAACCTGACTACATTGAAAAGCAGGTCGAACTGACTGTAGGCCTTTCGCGTGAGTTCGGGGACCGCCTCACCGGAGAGCTTGGGATTGGCTATAGCTTCTCACGCGTGACGGACCTCTACGTCACCCCGAACACACAACGCGATATTCAACTTTTCAGTCTTCCCTTCGCGCTGACTTACGATGCGCGCGACAACCGATTGGACACCAAAGACGGGTATTACCTCAAGGGCGAACTGACGCCGTTCTACGAGACGGTGCAGGGGCAAACCGGGGCGCATCTGACGTTTGATGCTCGGGCCTACAAAGCCTTGGGTGAAACGAAGCAAACCGTCTTCGCAGGACGTTTGCAGCTAGGGCAGTTGGTTGGCCTGACCTCCCAGACCGCACCGCCTGACTTCTTGTTCTATTCCGGTGGCGGCGGCACCGTGCGCGGGCAACCTTACCAGTCATTGGGCGTGCCGATCGCTGGCGGCACCATCGGGGGCCGCGCCTTTGCCGCTCTGTCTGGGGAGGTGCGATATGCGATCAACGACACGTTCGGATTGGTCGCCTTTGCGGATGCAGGCTTTATCGGCGCTGACGGGTTTGGCAACGGGGCCTGGCACTCCGGCGCCGGGCTGGGTGTGCGGTACCAAACGCCGGTCGGACCCATCAGGCTCGACGTGGCAGCACCTGTCTCAGGGAACACTGGCAGCGGGGTGCAGGTCTATGTCGGCATCGGGCAGGCTTTCTGATGCGGTTTCTGTCGCTTTGTCTTTTTCTAGTTTTTGCCCCTCTGGCTGCGTTCGCCCAGCAAGAGGAGAGCGACCGCGGCTATATCCAAGGTCTCCTTGAGGATGCGCTTTCGACGGAGGGCGGAACGGTCAGACTTGAAGGATTTGCGGGCGCACTGAGCGCGCGTGCTACCGTCGACCGCATTACAATCTCCGACGCAGAGGGCGTCTGGCTCAGCGCGACGGGCGTGTCACTGGCTTGGAGCCGTTCCGCATTGCTGCGGGGGCAGGTCGAGATTGACGATATCACCGTTGAACAGATCGATCTTCCCAGAGCCCCGGTCTCCGACGATACGGCGATGCCCACGCCCGAAGCGCGCGGGGCGTTTACCTTGCCTGAACTTCCTGTGTCAGTTGATATCGGTAGGCTTCAGATTGGCACACTCAATATAGGTGCTGCGCTATTCGGTGAAGCGGCGCAGCTGTCAGCCCAAGGCAACGCGAATTTGTCCAACGGCTCTGGCGAGGCAAATCTAAGTCTCACGCGCCTCGATCAAGCAGGGGAGTTCAGTCTTTCAGCGGCCTTCGATAACGCAACGCGCGTCCTTGTTCTGGACCTGAGCTTAGAAGAGCCGGAAGGGGGCTTAGCCGTCAACCTTCTGGAAGTGCCAGGCTATCCCTCCATCCTGTTGACCGTGCAGGGCGAGGATCCGATCAGCGAATTCAGCGCGAATATCCGTTTGGAAACCGACGGCGAGGAGCGACTTGAGGGCGCAGCGACACTCACATCCGATGCCGATGGAACAAGTCGCTTTGCCTTGGACGTGCGCGGTGATGTCGCGCCGGTCTTTGTGCCGGAATTTGCGGAGTTCCTTGGCAATGACGTCAAGCTGGTTACCCGCGGGGAACGCAGTGTGGCGGGCGGGGTCAAGCTGGATGAGCTGACATTGCAAACGGCGGCGCTGAACATTCAGGGCAGTGCCGAGATCGACGCCCAAGGCTGGCCGCAAAAACTGCAAATCGACGGCCAAATCGTTCCACCCGACGGGGATACAGTCGTTTTGCCTTTGCCAGGGCCCGACACGTCTGTGGAGCGGGTGGAGCTTTCGGCGGGTTTTGATGCAAGCGCAGGCGACACTTGGTCAGTCAAAGGCTTCGCGCAAGGTCTGCAACAAGAGGGCTTAGAGCTGGAGCGCGCGAATTTTGATGCGACGGGAGCGGTTCAGAAGGCCGACGAGCGTGTCACAGGTGCGATGCAACTGGTCGTATCGGGTGTCCTCCCCAAAGACGCCGCACTAGCTCAAGCGATCGGGTCGGAACTGCGCGGGGCGTTGTCGTTTTCGTGGGCGAAAGGCGCGCCTTTGATCCTGCGGGACATCAACTTAGCAGGCGCGGATTACAGCTTGGATGGCGCCCTTACAGTTAACGATTTGGAAACCATTGAGGCCATCACACTGGTCCCTGATATGAGGGTGGAGGCGCAGAATTTGTCGCGCTTCGCTGCCTTGGCAGGCCTTCAACTGGCAGGGGCTGCGAGCTTGGATGTCACCGGCTCGGTTGAACCCTTGTCTGGACTTCTGGCGCTCGACTTCAAAGGAGCGACGCAGGATTTGGCAACGGGCATCGCGCAGGTGGACCCCTTGCTGACCGGCGACGGATCACTGACATTGGGCGTATCAAGAAACGAGAGCGGCCTGAGCATCGAGCCGGTTTTGATTGCGACGGATCACGCGCGTATCGAAGGCGAAGCGACCCTGCGCACCGGAGAAAGCCGTGCAAGTTTCACGGCCTCGTTGCCTGACGTTTCGCGCGCCTTGCCCAGCTTGTACGGCGTGGCCGAACTGACGGTTACGGCGGATCAGACTGGCGACGTTTGGGCCATCGTCGCGGATGCGTTACTGCCGGGCGGCACGAAAAGCACTTTTAAAGGAACAGTGAGCGGCTTTGAGGACGGCAAGGCGTTGGTTGACGGGGCACTAAACGCAAGCGTTGAACGCTTGTCCGCCTTCTCGGGATTGGCGGGGCGGGCGATGTCCGGCTCTGTCAACATTACCACCGACCTCAAAGCTGACATCAACGAAGGGAGCTTTGACGTAACCGCAACTGGCGCAGCAAATGGTCTGGCCTTTAGCGTTCCAACTGTCGAACCACTTTTGCGCGGCACGACGCGGTTTGATCTGTCCGCTGCGCGTGACGCAGATGGCACCATCGACATTCGTACGCTGACTGTACGCGGGAACGGGCTGGACGCCGATGTAAGCGGTCGCTTCGGAGCGCAAAGTGGAACAGTCACCTACCGCGCGGGCGTCAGCAATCTTGCAAGCATCGTTCCCGGATTCCCGGGCCCCGCTAGTGTTGCGGGCAGTGCAGAGCGTCAAGGGTCCACTTGGCTTATTGACGCTTCAGGGCAGGGGCCTGCGGGCGTTGCGGCGACCGCAAGTGGGCAGGTCGCAGCGGACGCCTCTACCGTCAATCTTGCTTTGAACGGAACCGCACCCTTGGCGCTGGTCAATCCGCGCTTGCAGGGGCAAAGCCTGTCGGGCCTTGTGCGCTTCGATCTGAACGTCAATGGACCACCGGCGCTCAGCTCCGTTGGTGGTCGTCTGAGCGTATCGGACGCGCGTCTGGCGTTGCTTGCCCAGAACACCGCATTGAACGACATAAACGGGCAAGTGATCTTGTCCGGGGGGCAAGCCCAGCTTTCCGTGGCGGCGCGCGTATCGACGGGGGGTGCCCTCACGCTAAGCGGCCCGATTTCGCTGAACGCGCCGTATAACGCACAACTTGTCGCGGACCTGTCCGGCGCGACTTTGCGCGACGCTTCACTGTTCGAGGCGTCGCTCGGTGGTCGCTTGACGGTTAGCGGGCCGTTAACCGGAGGGGCTGTGATCGGTGGCGTGATCGACGTTGCTACGGCGGAGGTTCGCATTCCACAGATCGGCCCATCCTACTCCGTCTTAGAGGGTTTACGGCACCTGAACCCGTCGCAACCCGTGCGCCGCACGCTGAGTTTCGCAGGGCTGGATGGCGCGCCGTCGGATGTGAGCTCTGGGCCAAGCTTCCCGCTTGATCTAACCGTGCGAATTCCAAGCCGCCTGTTCGTGCGGGGCCGCGGGTTGGATGCTGAATTGGGCGGTAGCGTGCGACTGACCGGCACGACCAATGATGTGATCCCGATTGGCAGCTTTGATTTGATCCGCGGGCGACTGGACCTTTTGGGGCGGCGTCTTGTCTTGACCGAAGGGGCCGTGCGGCTGCGGGGCAGTTTTGATCCTGTGCTTAGGTTTGCCGCGACTGCTGACGTCGAAGGCGTGACCGTCGGCTTGCAGCTTGAGGGCTTGGCCTCCGCGCCGGAATTGACCATTACTTCGGTCCCCGCCTTGCCGGATGAGGAGGCGTTGTCGTTCCTGTTGTTTGGCCGTGACGTGACACAGATTTCGGCATTTCAGGCTGTGCAACTGGCCGTGGCAATTCGCACTTTGTCGGGCAAGAGTGGGCTTGGCATAACCGACCGGTTGCGCGAAAATCTTGGCGTTGATGACCTTGATATCGGCACTGATGCCGAAGGAAATACCGAGGCGAAAGTTGGCAAGTATATCTCAGACAACATCTACACAGATGTGACGGTCAAAAGTGATGGCGAAAGTCAGATCAACCTCAACCTGGAGGTGAGCCCGAGCGTCACAGTCCGAGGGCGTCTTGGCAGTGACGGCGACACCGGCATCGGCATTTTTTACGAGAAAGATTACTGAGGCGACCGTCTACCTGATCGCGGCGATAGCTGGCTACAATTCATGACCTGCGATTGCACGACGCAATGCAGCTTGGTCAAGTGGCGCGCCGACGAAGATGTCCCAGGCATCAAGGCCTTGGCCGAAGAACAATTCATAGCCGGAGATAACCGTCAGTCCCGCCTGCGCTGCATCTTGCAAAAAAGGGGTGTCGACAGGGGTATACACCGCATCGAAGGCCCATGTGGCCCCACGCATCGCTTCTGCTGGCAACGGCGTGCCGCCAATGCCGACCATGCCCATCGGGGTGCAGTTGATGATCCCATCCGCGCCGTTCGCGGCTGCAACCGGATCTGTAAAAACTTCAAATGTTGTGTCCGATCCCAATGCGGCGAGGGCTGTGGCGAGAGATGCTGCTTTGGCCTCGTCGATATCCACACAACGGATGGTTTTTGCATTCAGGCCGACCAATCCAAAGGCGACCGCCTTGCCCACGCCACCCGTCCCGATGAGGCAGACTGTTCCGGTTGGCGTGTCTCCACGCGCGCAGCGGTAGGCATTCAAAAAACCTGAATAATCCGTATTGAATCCTTTGGGACCGTCACCCTCGAACACAACAGTATTGATCGCACCAATTGCCCGGACAAACGGATCATCGATGCTGACCTTGAATGGAGCCAGTTCTTTGTAGGGATAGGTCACGTTTACGCCGCGATAACCGTTGCTTTGAGCGTAGGCAAAAACGCCGTCAAAGGTGAGACCCAGTTCAGCTGGGATAAGCAGATCATAGGTGACATTCAGCCCGACCAGCGCCCCCGCGGTGCGGTGAAGGCGGGGCGATTTGGATTGGGTAATATTGTCCCCGATCAGGCCTAACTTGACCGTGTTCTTCGCCTCATCTGTCATATCAATATCTTCCTCGGGCCACCCTTCAGATGTGCCCTACGAGGCGCCGGGGCGTTCCTTGGTTTATCACATGCTTTGGTGTTGAAAATGCCATTACGACGAATTGCATCTAATTGGGATGCTCGTCCCCGCGCAAAAGCCGCGGGGTGTAGCGTGTTGCTGGTTGTGCCATCGGGATCTGCTCTAGAAAGACACTTAAGGCATCCTTGCAGATCGGCTTCTTCAGCAGGGGAAGGGCCAAGCGTTTGCACGCATCTTTCAACTCTTTCGTTCTGTTGGCAGAGATGATCGCCGTCGGGACGTTGGCGTGGGTTTTCGAAACCTCTTCGTAAAGCTCTGTGCCCGTTTGGCCGGGGCCAAGTTGGTAGTCCAACAGCATGGCATCTGGGACCAATTCGATCTCGTCGAGGAGCGCGAGGGCTTCGGACGCGTTTTGCGCATGGATCACAGAGGCACCTTGGCTCTCGATCATCATGGAAATCGCATTTGCAAGTTGGGGGTCATTCTCTACCAACATCAACAAAAGCCCATTCAGATCCTTGTGCGCATGAGGCGAGGAGTCCGCGCTGTGTGTTTGCGGATCTTGTTTGGATTTTTCCAACGGCAGCATCACCGTAAAGCAGCTTCCTGTACCGGGTTCCGACCAAAGGTTCAGGCTATGGCCCAGTCCCATGCAGGCACGCTCCACAATAGCCAACCCAAGGCCAAGTCCGGCTTCGGAGTTTGTCGCGTCGAGCCGTTTGAATTCCTTGAAGATGTCGATCTGGTCAATCTCGGGAATGCCGCGGCCTGTGTCCCAAACCTCGATCCGTGCGGATGTACCCGCCCTACGCACGCCGACCACCACGCGGCCCGTTTCCGTATAGCGGATGGCGTTAGAGACAAGGTTCTGCACAATCCGACGCAGGTAGCCCGGATCACTTCTGACCCTGAGGTCACTGTTAACGATCCTAAGCTTAATGCCTTTCGCCGCCGCAAGCGGGGTCAGTTCATCTCGCAAAGGGGCGAAGATTTGTGACAGGCTCAGCGGCTGGACATTGAAGACGGCTTTACCTGCATCCAGTCGGGAAATGTCGAGCAAGGCTTCGATGATTTGCTCTGCTCCGGCAAGGGCGGTTTCGGTCTTGGCTATAACCTCCAGCGCCTCTGGATTGTCCACCTTGTCGGGCAAGGATGAGACAAAGAGTTTGGCAGCGGAAAGCGGTTGTAACAGGTCATGGCTTGCTGCCGCAACAAAGCGGCTTTTAGAGGCGTTGGCGCGTTCGGCTTCGGACAACGCTTCGCCCAGTTTCTCTGTGCGATCCCGAACACGGCGCTCCAGAAATTCGTTCATTTCATAGAGCGCGCGCGCTGCTTCGCGTTCCGCAGTGACGTCGGTGAAGCTGATCACAAATCCACGATCCGGCATCTCTTGCGCGAACACGTTGAACACTTGGTTGCCGCCACGGCTGACCTCGAAGGCCATCGGGCGACGCCGGATGGAATGGTCGGCCCATTTGCGAAGATGCTCTGCGTCGAAGCCGTCATGGAAGTCCAGATCGTCACGCAGCCTGTCCATCAGCGTAGAAAACGCCATGCCAATCGCGGCGCGTCGTCTGGGCGGGGCTAGCATCCCGTCCATCTTCTTGTTCCACCCAACAAGCAACTGGTTGTGGTCGAAAATACAAACACCCTGATTGAGGTGGTCAAGCGTGGCCTGCAAAATCTCAGCTTGATGGTCGCGCATCTTGTCGCGTTCCTGACGCTCCATGCGAATAATCTCGGTCACGTCGGTTTGCAGGATCACCGTGCCACCTCGCGAGGTGCGATGCTCACTGACTTGCAACCAACGGTCCCAGATCAGAGCAACGTTGAAGACGACATGTTCGTCGCCATGTCGCTGAATTCGCAGGGTAGCCCACTCGTCGCGGCTGACACCATCGGGCAGCTCTAGAAACCGGCTGCCGGAAATCAGCGACACGTAGTCTTCGAACGGCAATCCCGCGAGAAGATCGGCTTCTATATCCAGAAGATCGCGGCAAAAGCGGCTGTTCGAAAGGACCAACCTGTCATCAGTATCGAACAGGGCGAAGCCCTCGCTGATCGTCTCGATTGCCTCTGTGAGGTTGGACCGCGCGGTTTCCGTTTCAATATTCGCGATTTCGAGACGGGCATTTGAGTCTTGCAGAAGGTCGAGCGTGCGCTCCAATTCACGTGTGCGTTCGCGCACTTGGGTTTCCAGCAAGGCGGCACGTTCGAACTGTTGATAGGCGAGCCCTGATTGCTCGTTTTTCTGTTCGACCCTGCGCATGAGCGAGCGGGCGATCTGCAAAAGCTTTTCATTCTGGCGCTCTACCGTATCGGCGGGGTTGATCAGCGACATCAGCCTATGCCTCCGCTTCAGAGTCTGAATAGTAGAACGCCACGCCACTCATCGTGTGATTCACATGCAGGGGGCCAATTTGCTCCCCATAGGTAGAGAACCCCGTTACCCGGTGTTCCGACATGATTTCAGACAGTTCGCGGCTCATCTGTGTTTGCTCCGCTTCAATCCGGCGCAAGATACAATCGCACCCGATGATATTCGCGGGGGCGCCATCCTCCGACAGTTCGGCCATTTTCCGGCGCAGATGCTCGGCCATGTTGTCGGGAGTGGCAACCGTGAGAACCATGCCTTCGTCGATGGCCGAGAAAAACACGAGCTCCCCTGCATCATTCACCTGCTGGATCGCGCGCACATGGTGCGTGCCGCCGATACGAACCACTACAGGGTGCGAGGCGAACGTGAAGCGGTCCAGTTGTTCGGGGTCTTTGCCGACGATCCGCGCGTATTCGCGCGCGGCTGGCTCGGCGTTGATTGATTTAACGATCCTGCGGTCCGGGTCCGCCTCTGTTACGACCATCTGCCGTTCGGTCGGGACGAGGTGATCGAGGCTGAACACACGCGCTTTGTGCTGACTGCGCAGCAAAGTCAGAACTGCGGCGTTGCTTTTGGATTTGCCATTCAGGGCGACCAGCGTTTCTTTAAAGTCGATACCGTCGCCCGCCGATCCGCCAAAAATGGGCATGTCGCGAAGGGCAGGGGAGATCGTGGCCGCAAACGTGTCTTCACTGAGAGACAGCCCATCCACGACGAGAAACGCAAAGCCGTTCTCCATCTCTGGGCTGCGATCCTGTAGGGCTATGCGCTCGAGGGTGATGCGGTCAATCACCGGCTGCGCATTCAGGTTTTGGATATCCTCGATCAGCATGGAGGTTGTGGAGAAGCCTGACTTGGGAAAGCCGATGGCAACGATCAAGCCCTCGTCGTAGCCCGACTGCCCGATTTCGCCAGCAGTGGTGCAGGCCAAAACATCAGTCGCTGGAAAGCACCGCTCTGCTTCAGCCACCACACCGTGAAAATCTGCGAGCGGTGTCACGAACAGGGCGACCAATCCAAACTCTCTTGATCCCAAGTCTTTTTGCAATTCTGTAACCGGAGACGTGTTTGTCCATGCCACTTGCGCCGTGCATAGAATGCCCGAGCGAGCGTGCTTTTCCAGCGCGGTTACTTTCTCAGCCCCACCATTAGCCAGCATGTCAGATTGTTCTCCCTAATCCGCAGGATAGGGCTCTCAGTCAGAGCTTGGCAAGACCGAAGCAAATTTGGCGTCCTGCGCGACCAGCACGGCCTGCGTGCGACTTTGGACCCCAAGCTTGCGCATAATGGCGGTGACGTGGGCTTTCACCGTCGTCTCTGCAATCGTCAGATCGTAAGCGATCTGTTTGTTCAGTTTGCCTTCGCAAATCAGGTCCAGAATTCGGGCCTGTTGATTGGTAAGCGACGACAATCGGGAAACGGATTCGCCGTTTTGCGCCGACGCATTGCCCTCTACGAAGCTGGCAGGTTTGTAGACCATACCCGCCGCGATGTGCTCGATTGCCTCTTTAAAGACGGAGCGACGGCTGTGCTTCGGCACGAACCCGGACGCCCCGGCGACAATTGCACCATTGATGATGGAGTTGTCCGTCATCGAAGAAACGATGATGATCGGCGACTTCTCAGCGCGGCGGCGCAGGCGAATTAGCCCGTCTAAGCCACTGACATCAGGCAAATTCAGATCAAGCAGGATCAGGCTTGGCGGTGTTTCACCTTCTAGGCGTTCCAGCGCGGCCTCCAGACAATCGGCGGTAACAACAGTGCTGAACGCGGCGACTGATTTAAGCGTCAGTTCCAGCGCGTCGCAAAAGAGTGGATGATCGTCGATGACCAACGCCCAACCCTGAGGCTGTTTCGAATTGAGTTGCTCGGAAGTGGTCAGCCCATGCGGTGTCATGAGTGGATGATAGCGTGCAAGGGCGGGCGCGGTCACTTGCCAAAAGGTCTTAGACCAAACAAAAAACGCCCCCTCGGGAAGGGGGCGTTTGAAATTTGTTTGGGAAGGATCAGTTCGCTGCTAATTGGGCTGGCAGCCGGAAGGTCCACAGCATGCCACCTTGGTTCAGGTAGTTCACCTTCTTGGCAACTTCGCCACCCCAAAGCGGAACAGCACCGCCCCAGCCAGAGATTACGGTGACATATTGCTCACCGTCTTGTTCCCAAGTGATCGGCTGACCCACAATGCCGGATCCCGTCTGGAAGGACCACAGCACTTCGCCAGTCTCGTCGTCGAAGGCGATGAATTTGCCCTCAGGCGTTCCGGTGAACACCAGCCCACCTGCAGTTGTCATCACGCCACCCCAAAGAGGAGCATCGTTCTTGAACTCCCACTTGGTTTCGCCGCTGTCGGGGTCGATCGCCTTCAGGCTGCCGATGTGGTCTTCGTAGTTCGGCTTGATGGTAAAGCCGGAGCCGAGATAGGCGGCGCCCTTTTTGTAGGTGATCGGCTCGTTCCAGATGTCCATGCCCCATTCATTGGAGGGCACGTAGAACAGGCCTGTTTTGGGCGAGTGCGCCATTGGCATCCAGTTCTTGCCGCCAAGGAAGGATGGGGACGCAAAGACCACTTCACCCTTCTTGCCATCGGCCGCGTCCGCCGGATTGCCGGGGCGGTTGGCTTCGTTGAAGATCGGGCGACCGTTCTCGTCAATGCCTTCTGCCCAAGAGATATCTTTCACGAACGGCACAGCAGAGACGAATTTGCCGTCTTCGCGGTTCAACACGTAGAAGAAGCCATTCCGGTCAGCGGTTGCAAAGCGTTTGTTGCCGGAGCGGTCAGAATACGCGACCACTTCGTTCACGCCGTCATAGTCCCAGCCTTCACGCGGTGTGGTCTGGAAGTGCCACTTGATCTCGCCGTTAGACGGGTCAATGCCGATGCGCGACGCCGCATACAGGTTGTCACCTGCATTCCCGTCAACCGGTGTGCCAGCATTGCGCAAGTGGCTGTTCCATGGGGCAGGGTTGCCTGCGCCGAAGACCAGCGTGTCGGTGTCGGCGTCGTAAGAGCCACCAAGCCAAGTCGCGCCACCGCCGGTTTTCCACATGTCGCCGGGCCAAGTCGCGTTCAACGTGCCAGTCATGGTGGATTCTTCGCCGTTCAGCGTGCCCATGTGGCCTTCGATCACCGGACGTGTCCAAACCAGATCGCCGGTTTCAGCGTTACGGGCCTGAACCTCGCCAACGATGCCGAATTCACCGCCAGAGTTGCCGGTGATGACCAGCCCTTTGACGATCAGTGGCGCGGCTGTGTAGCTGTATCCAGCTTTGTAATCTGCGATCTTCTTGTTCCAGACCACGTCACCTGTCTTGGCATTCAGGGCCACCATGCGCGCGTCTAGCGTGCCAAAGTAGATGTTGTCGCCATAAATTGCGGCACCGCGGTTTACCACGTCACAGCAAGGCAGAATGCCTTCCGGAAGTCGGGCATCATACTGCCACAGCTCTTCGCCGGTTTTCACGTCGATGGCATACATGCGCGAGTATGAGCCGGTGATATACATCACACCGTCATGCACCAGCGGCTGGGTTTCCTGCCCGCGCTGTTTTTCCCCGCCAAGCGAGAATGCCCAAGCTGGAAGCAGGTTCTTCACGTTGTCTTTGTTCAAAGTCTCCAACGGCGAGAAGCGTTGCAGATGCCGCCCCATACCATTGGTCAGGACGTCGCCCGTAGACGCCGTATCGTTCAAAAGCATTTCCTCGGTGACTTCCGCATGTGCAACGCCTGTTGCCAATACTGCGGCTGTCACGGCCATTACGAACCTGTTCATTGTGGTTCCTCCCTTTGCCGTTCCATAAAGGTCGCGCACCAAATCAGAGCGCAGACCGACCCGAGGGCGAGTATTCTTAGAAAGACTGTTGCTAGATATTGAACATTGGTCGTAAGACCCCAAACGCCTTGACACAGGGGTCATAGCACGATGGTCGTGATGCGACTCACGACGGTTCTGGCTACCTTTCGCATAGGAGGGGGGCGGCTATGAATATTCTGGTGGCTTTGACAATGATTGCCGCAGCTGGTGCGGCTGCGGCGGATGTCCGAACCGTATTTCTTGAAACCAATGACGGGCAGCGGATTCAGATTGCAACGCTGGATCAACGCGAAGGCGGGGCCTATTCCGTTCATATGAATGACGCCGCGTTTAGCGACCATTTCTTGTCGATGCGCCCGTTCAAATGTCTTGAAGGACCTGACAAAAACTGGTGCCACGTGCCGTACCCCTATGAGATTGAACGCGACATCTCTGGCGATCTGGTCGATATGGAATACGACTTCCTGTTCGTCTGGAAAGCGGCGAACGACTACGGGATAAACATGTGGAATGGGGTGTATTACAAGATCGAAGCCCAAGGGTCGCGTTTTGTCGGCGTCTTGCATGAAATGGATATGGACCTTCTTTCCGCGCCGCCAGCCGCGGGGGAGTTGCGGCCATTATCGCCCAAAGACATCCACCCCAGCGACGCGGACAGCCACTGGCTACCGCGTCTGATTGTTGAGTGACGGCTACTCCGCAAGAGTGGCGAGATAGGACAAAATGAAGTCCTGAACTGTGCGATCAGTAATCCCGACATGGCGCATCTTGGTCCCTGGCATGAAGCCGGTATTGTCTTCCATCCAGGCCCTCAGGGCAGCAGGGGTCCAGACAATAGGAGCATTGGACAAGGCTTCGGAGTAGTCATACCCCTCATGCGTGCCTGCGGCTCTGCCAACGATGCCGGAAAGCGAAGGGCCATAAGACGGGTCGGATGAGTTATCAGCGTGGCAGCGGTGGCATTCCGCGTCAAACAACGTCTTGCCGGCTTCGATCTTTACGCTTTCGTATGCAGCGCCAGCAAAGCCCGGTGTGCCTGATAGGCCCGCAAGGATAGCTAGGCTTGCGAAAAGTTGTGAACGTCCCATGTCGCGTCTCCTTTTTGAATGAGGTAGGAATGCACCCACGATCGTGCTTGCAAGTTGATCTGCATCAAGCCAATGCGCCTTTGGGCGTTATCCTTTGGTCGTATTTCCGCAACTCGGGGCGGTGGTAGTCTGTGCTCAAACGGGAGGCGTTTATGACATTTTTCAAATCTATGGGCGGCGCATTGATCGCGACGCTGCTGACGACCGCTGCCTTTGCGGACGCTCCGATATTACGGGCAGCGGTGCTGAAATTCGGGACGGTGAATTGGGAGCTGAACACGATCAAGCAGCACGGAATGGACACAGCCAACGGGTTCGAGCTCGAGGTGCAGGGCATGGCGGGCGGTTCCGCCGCGCAGGTCGCATTTCAGGGCGGGGAAGCAGATGTCATCGTGTCTGATTGGCTTTGGGTTGCGCGTCAGCGGGCGTCGGGAAAAGACTATGTCTTCATTCCCTATTCCAAAGCTGTTGGCGGTGTCATGGTCGGCAAGGACAGCACAGCGCAAAGCCTCGCAGACCTTAAAGGTATGAAGATCGGGATTGCAGGCGGTCCGTTAGACAAAAGCTGGCTGATCCTAAGAGCCTATGCCGAGAAAAAATTCGGCATGGATTTGGCCGCCGAGACGGAACAGGTGTTTGGCGCGCCGCCGCTGATTTTCAAAACCGCCCTGTCAGGTGAAACAGCCGGAGCCATTAATTTCTGGCACTTCATGGCGAAGATGGAAGCTGCGGGAATGCGCAAGCTCGTCGATGTCGCCGATGCGGCAAATGAACTGGGCCTGGATCCGAACACACCGCTTTTGGGATACGTCGTGAAAGGGGAGTTGCTTCGCGAGAATCCAGAGATTGTAAACGGCCTTGCCGCAGCATCGCGCGCGGCGAAGGATCTGCTTGCTAGGGATGAGGCTGAATGGGACCGTCTGCGCCCAGAAATGAATGCGAAAACCGATGCTGCCTTTGAAGCCCTGAAGGCTGGCTTCCGGGCAGGTATTCCCGCAACTGGCCCAATTGATGAAGCCGCCGCCTCGCGGATGCTGAGCCTGATGGTCGAGCTTGGTGGCGAGGATTTGATCGGTAAGGCGACGGAACTGCCAAGCGGAACGTTCTTCCAAAGCGGCAGTTGATGTGCTGCACGTGGTAAGTGAGGCATCTAACACTCGAAAAGGGTCTAACAACCCGGTTCTAGAGTTGCGTCTTGCTTCGCTGGTCTATGGCGATACGCCGATACTGGGCGCAGTTTCCTTGACTGTTGATCGGTCCGAGACCCTGGCGCTTGTTGGGCCATCCGGCGTCGGCAAAACCTCGTTGTTGCGGATTGTTGCGGGGCTGGAGACGCGATATCGCGGTACGTGCCGTGTGAACGGCAAAGTCGGAATGGTTTTCCAAGAGCCGACCTTGCTGCCGTGGCGCACAGTCGGTGACAACATCTGTATCGCAACAGGAATTTCCAAAGCGGAGGCGGAGCAGGCCTTGGCAGAGGTTGGGCTCGAAGGGCGCGGACAGGACTTCCCGTCGCAACTATCGCTAGGGCAGCAACGACGCCTGTCACTGGCCCGCGCTTTTGCAGCCAAACCCGACTTGTTGCTGATGGACGAACCTTTTGTCTCGCTCGACCCGAGTTTGGTGGAGGAGATGATGGTCTTGTTCGCCAAACTGCGCGCAACCCACAAGGTCACCACTATACTTGTCACCCATGTGGTGGAGGAAGCGACCAAGTTAGCCAGCCGCGTGGTCACACTTGGCGGCAGTCCAGCTCAGATGACCGGTGATGTTCAGAACAAAGGCGCGTATTTCCAGTTGTCCGCATCGGGCGTCACCTCGTCTAAATCGTAGTCCGCGCCTTGCAGGCGTCGCGCGGCCAGCAATCCGTCGTGTGCAGCTTCGTCCACATATTGGCGTCCCAACGCTTCGTTCTTGTCGACGCCGTGGCCCCGCATCAGCCCAATTCCGTAGTTGAATTTGCCCACAGGATCGCCCAGTTCCGCGGCTTGCCGATCCCAGCTCGCTGACGCATCGGGATCATACTCACCGCCCAATCCGTTGTTGTCGAGTTGGCTCATCCAAGTCATCGCGCCCGTGTAGCCCGCCGCCGCGCAGGCTTCGAATATGGTGCGGGCAGCAGAATGGTCGCCGGACTTTGTCAGCATGTATCCGCTGGCACACAATGTCATGCTGGTCTCGCCGCGCCTTGCCTGGTCAATCACGCTAGTCCACGACATCTCGTCTGGATTGAGGATGCCAAACTCTTGCAGGCTTTCGGCGGCGACTGGTGACGCAATCAGTGTAAGGAGGGCAAGAAAATGTCTCATGGAACTTAATTTAGCACGATGCCAGACGCTTATCAGCCCGCTTATGGTCGTAGGATTGGTCAGCCTTTGCGACGTATACCTGTCCGCGCCGGGTTGTAACCCCAGAGTGCCGCCGCAGTAAAAACCACACTGGCGAGAACGGTCCAAAGCAAGGCGGGGCCGTTGAAGTTGCCATAGAGCGCAAACCGGATCAGCTCGACCGCGTGAGTGAACGGATTGACGGAACAAATGCTGTGGAGCAGCTTCGAAGACTCCGCCATCTTCCAAAGTGGGTAAAGTGCGGAGGACAAGAAAAACATTGGGAAGATAACAAAATTCATGACGCCGGCAAAGTTCTCCAACTGCTTGATAAAGCTCGACAGAAGCAGTCCGAGCGCCCCAAGCATCATGCCGGCGACCATCAATGCAGGGATCACAGTGATATAGCCGAGCAAGGGCATGGCGATCCCGAACGCCGCCGCAATCGCAAGGAACGCATAGACCTGCAGGATGGAGATCGCCGTCGAGCCGATGAGCTTGCAAAAGAGCAACCACCAGCGTGGCAGGGGACTGGTCAATAGCAGTTTCATCGACCCCATCTCGCGGTCGTAGACAAGGCTGAGTGACGACTGCATGCCGTTGAACAACAAGATCATCCCGCAAAGCCCGGGGACAATGTAGGTTTCGTAAGTGATGTAGGTTTCGTAGGGCGGAATGATGCTGAGACCGAGTGCCGCGCGAAAACCGGCGGCGAAGACGAGCAACCAGATCAGCGGGCGTACGAGGGCTGCGATGAACCGTTCCCGTTGATGGACAAAGCGCAAAGCCTCGCGCCCGACGATGGCGCGAAGCGAGGTGAGATATGGGCTCATACCGTCGCCTCGGTCATAGCCAGGAAAGTGGCCTGCAACGGGCGATCTTTGCTGATGTCACGTGCAGTCCCGGTCGCAAGAATGCGGGCCTGATGCAAGATGACCAACTGGTCATCGAGGCGGACTTCATCCGTCAGGTGGGTGGCCCATAGAACGGTGGTGCCTTCATCTGTCAGGGCGTGGACATGATCCGTGAGTGCCGCGCGGGCCGCTGCATCAAGCCCAACAGTTGGCTCATCCAGCAACAAGACCGCCGGATCATGGATCAAGGCGCGCGCAATTTCGGCCCGCCTTCTGTGGCCACCATTTAAAACGCGGGCCTTTTCCTGTGCGCGTTCCAGCATGCCAAGCTTGTCTAGTGCTGCATCAATGCGGCGGGCGGCATCCTTTCCGGAAAGACCATGCAGTGCGGCGAAGTAGTTGAGATTTTGGCGGACCGTCAGATCAAGGTCCAGCGTGGATTGCTGAAACACAATGCCAAGCCGTGCTAATGCGTCTCGCGGAGCTTTAGCGAGGTCATGCCCAGCAACGGAAACACGCCCTTGCGGGGCCACAAACAGACGCGTCAGAAGGTTGAACAGCGTCGATTTCCCCGCGCCGTTCGGCCCTAGGAGCGCGCAGAACTGACCACTCATTACAGAAAAGCTGACATCCTCTAGGGCGGTCTTGGCCCCATAAGCATAGCTGAGGTTTTTGACTTGAAGCCCGCTCATTCTATCGTGATGTCAAGGCGTTGCGTCTCTCCGCTAGAGCCTGGAATCTTGAGATAATATTGACCGGGCTTAATCGCGACGAAGCCGATTTCCATTTCCCCCGCTTCGTCAAACTCAATGCTGTCGAGCCCGAGCGGGCGGATTTCCAAGCCCTCGACGACGATTTCGTCGATCCAGATCGCTCGGAAGAACTCTGGGCCGATCAGGGCCAGTTCCTGCGAACCGTCCCCTTGGATTTCAAATTCGTAGTAGGTGCCGGATTTCAGAATCCAAGGCGCGTCAGTTAGGGGCGCGCCAGCGGATAGCGTGATCGGCGGCAAGTCTTCCTTGTTCTTGCCAGACAGCAGCCCTGCGGGGCCGAAGCCCTCTGCATTGGCAGACGTAGTGGCGAAGATAAGGGCCAGTATAAGCGCGCGCATTTGGTTTCCTTTGTCAGATGTAGCTGGGCGTTACTGAGTGGGGCGGAAGGCGGCACCCCAAGGGAAGCGGCCGACCTTGATGGATTTCGTAGCTTTGCGCGAGGCGACATCAACGACGGTGACGTCGCCGGACACACCATTCGTGGTGAACAGCTGGGATTTGTCTTCATTGAACGCCATATGCCAAACCCTTCGTCCAACCAGAATGTAATCCTCAACCTCGTAGCTGTCTGCATTAACCACAGCCAAGTGATTTGACGGACCAAGGGCCACGAAAGCGTGGGTATCACCTTGCGTGAATTCGAAGCCTACGGGTTGGACGCGGTCGGAGTGGACCCCTTGCACCTCAAAGCCGATTTTCGCTTTTTCGGTTTGGGTGGCCACATCAAAGATCGTGATCGTGCCGCCAATTTCGGAACTGACCCAAAGCTCGGTGCCATCTTTTACAAACTCTGCGTGACGGGGGCGGCTATCAACCAGCGTATTTGCGAAAAGCTCTTGCGTTTCGGTGTCGATCCAATGCGCCATATTGGTCGTCTCGGATGTGGTGATCGCAATCTTGCCGTCCGGAGAGACTGCCATGCCCTCTGGCTCCACGCCCACATCAATCTGCGCGATAACTTTACGGGTCTCGACGTCTACCACGGTCGTGATCGCATCGTCCTCGTTTGCGATGTAGAGATGCTTGTCGTCGGGGTGCAGGACGAACTGTTCGGGATCTTCACCCGAGGGGAGATCGTGCAAGATCTTGCCAGTATTCGGGTCCATGACCTGCACCGCATCGCTGTCAGAGGCGCAGATATACACACGCGAAAAATCCTTGGAGAAGGTGATGCCACGCGGCCGCTCGCCGGTCTCGTAGGTCTGGATGACCTCCAGCGTTTCCACCGAGATGACAGAGACAGTGTCGTCTTTTTCGTTCGTCACCCAAATCTCGTCGCCCAATGCAGCCGAGGTTGTCATCATCAGCGCCGGAACACACGCGAAAATAAGAACGCGAGATTTCAGGGGAGTCTTGGCATGGGTCATTGGAAGGCCTCGCATCGGCTCTCAGGGCGGTCGAGCCCCAGTGAGTCCAGTTCGTTATTCTGGTGTAAGAACCCCTCAAGCGGGGCTTGCGCGACCAAGGCGCGAGGATGCGCGATCGCTATCGGTTGGCGGAGCTGACCGTTCCACGGGCGGTAGGTCAAAGGGCGCCCTTTGAAGCCTGCCAACTCGAATCCGTCCGACAGGATATAGTCACGCAATGTAGCAGGCTCGGCGCTATTCGTGCGCGTGACAGCTTCGCCCAATGTGCGGATGGCAGCCCACGCGGCGTAGTCCTGAGAGTTCATGTCTCGCCCATGCGCAGTTTCGAAACGGCTTTGAAGTTGTGCGGCACCCCATTGCTCAATTACGGGCGACCAAGTCACCGCTGACAGCCCCTCGGAGCCAGCAACAGGTCGCGGTTCCCATGTATTGTAAAGCACGTATCGGCCAAAATCATGCAGCTCATCTGCAAGGATCAGCGCGTCGTAATCTCCAAGCTCTTGTGTGAATAATGGTATTTCCTGAGATGCCGTGCGCCGCATGTCTGCATCAAAGGCCCAGACTTTTTCGGCAGACAGCTTCAGCCCGAACTTCTTGAGCGAGCGGCGCATGGCGTCGGCGTAGGTCACATCCTGAGGGCGGGTCCCGGACACCATCACCAGATCGTTCCAGCGTTTTTGGACGAACACTTGAGCGAGCGCATCAGTCCGCATCGCGTCCGAAGGTAGGCTGTGCAGCAGATTGGCGCGGCACTCGGCGTCACGTAAAGTCAAATCCCCCGACGACGTGTTGAATAGTATGGCACCTTGGGCTTCGGGCAGGTCCGCAATGGCAATCAAGATATCAGGCGGGGCGTCAAGCACCAGAAAAGGGCTGCGTGCAAGAAGGTTTCGCGCGGCAGTCAGCGCATCGTCGCCTTGCAACAGCGTTGTTTCGGTCATCGTGTATGTTTGATCGAGGAATTTGCCAGTCGTAAGGTTGTCTTGTAGGCCGGTGCGCGCGCCCGCCTTGCCGTTATCCTGTGGCACCGGATCAAGATTTGACAGGGTCGGGGGCAAAGATGTCTCGATGCTGAGATAGGAGATATCTAAAGACACCCCTGCGCAAGCGACCTGTGCCGATAAGATGGCCGCACCAGTGGCCATAACTCGTCGTGTGATTGTCTCTCCCATAGACCGAGACTAGCTAGCTGTGAACGGCGGGTCGAATTAGACTTTGGTCGCGAAGCGGGCCGGACCGCAACCAAAGTCCAATACCGCCCGATTGCTCCCCTGTCTTAAAAGCGGGCAAAGGGAATTCATGCCGTTCTGGGAGGACAGAAATGCACAACGTATCACTCAAAGGGATTTTTGCGGCTGGGGCCGTCTTTGCAGCAACCACTTTGGCTTATGCTCATGGGGACGTGAACCCGCAGCCGGTCGATACTGCCGGATTGCCAGCGAACGGTGAAGAATGGTTGACTGAAAACCCCTACCGCGCCGAAGCGGCGGGCGAAGAGGTTTGGCAAAAAGCCGTTGAAATAGGCGCGTCTGGCTACAACCAGAACTGCGCGCGTTGCCACGGGCTTGAGGTTGTTTCGGGCGGTCTGGCCCCGGATTTGCGCTTTCTTGAGGCAGAAGAATACGGCGACGAATGGTTCATCGAGCGCTTCAGAACTGGCTATACCCAGAATGGTATCACCAAAATGCCTGCATTCGGCGAACTGCTGGGGCAGGATGCGGCTTGGGCGATCCGGACCTATGTCGAAACCCGCCCCGACGGGGACGCGATGGAAGCGGTGTCTGACGAGCTGAAAGCTATGCGTGACAGTCTGGCGGGCTATGCCGCAGATGCGAGCGGCGCCGATCCCGAGGCGCTCAAACAACGCCTCAGCGAGATCGCCGGCAATATCGAAACATTGTCCGGTGCGCCTGTAGCCGACTCTGTCGCTTTCCGGGCGGCCAAGCTCATCGACGGCACGCCAGACGCGTATAAGTCGGCGGCAGAGACGCTGACCATCGGCCTTTCAGCCGCGCATTAAGATGGCGCGGTCACTCCTGCGATCCTCCCTGGTGGTCGTGGGTCTGTTCCTTGCGGGGCAGGCCCACGCTGCTGATCCTTGCGCAGACTACGTCCCACAAGAACGTCCGCAAAATGTCGGGCGTGACGTTGTCGGGCAGGAGCTTGATGTGCTGATGGACCAAGGACACATGCTGTTCGCGGTCTACGAGAACTACCCACCTTACAGTTGGGAAGAGGACGGCAAGCCAACAGGCGTCGACATCGACATCGCCAAGCTGATTGCAGAGGACCTTGGCATTGAGGCGCGATTCAATTTCGTGACCGCGGGGGAGAACCTGGAGGCCGACCTGCGCAACAACATCTGGTTGGGCCCTGTCGTAGGGGGGCGTGTGTCGAACGTTATGATGCGCATTCCGTATGACAGCGCGTTTAAGTGTCGGGTGGAGCATGTGGTGTTTACAGGCCAATACGCATCGGAATCCATCGCGATTGCCTTTGATAAAGAAAGCTACCCTGACGAAAAGCCGGTCCCTGCTTATTTCCGGTTTGATTCCGTTGCGGTCGAGAATGACTCGATCTCGGATTTCTACCTTTCGTCTTTCGCAGGCGGCCAGCTTGGCCGGAACGTGCAGCGGTTCGCGGATATGCAAGCAGCGATGGGCGCTTTGACGTCGGGCGAAGCCAAGGCGGCGATGGGTCCGCTTGCGCAGCTTGAATTCGGCTTGACGGACGGCTCCGACGTGCATCAACCTCCACTTGCAGGCTTTGCGGTAAGCAAGTGGACCTTGGGAGTCGCAGTGAATTTTCGATACCGCCCGTTGTCTTACGCTGTGGATGACGCAGTTCTCGCAGCGCTTCAGGATGGGCGTATCGCGAAAATATATGAGAATTACGGGCTGAGCTTTCAGCCTCCAGAACGCTGACGCTGCGGCTTCGCCTACACCCTTAGTCTCATAGGCGCGAAGGGTGTGCGAACGTAGGTTAGCCATAATAAGGAAATGGAATCTGCCATGAATTTGAGTGACAGTCGTGAAATTAACGCTGACATCGCCACGGTTTGGGCCGCTCTGTTGGACCCCGAAGTCCTGAAAGCCTGCGTGCCAGGCTGTCAGGAAATGTCCGGCTCTGCCGCTGACGGGTTTGAGGCGACAGTCGTCCAAAAGGTAGGCCCGGTGAAGGCGACTTTCAAAGGTGCAGTGCAACTCAGTGACATGGTCGAGAATGAAAGCCTGACCATGTCGGGCGAAGGCAAGGGCGGTGCCGCTGGTTTCGCCAAGGGCGGGGCGGATGTGCGTCTTGAGGGCAAGGGTGACAGCACCATTCTGCACTATGATGTTGAAGCCAAGGTCGGCGGCAAACTCGCGCAGCTAGGCTCGCGCATCATCGACGGCTTTGCCAAAAAGATGGCCGACCAGTTCTTCACCAATTTCCAAGATGCCGTAGGCGCGCCTGTGGCTGGCGAAGAAGACGCCGCCGCAGGGGGTAATGATGAGACGAAGAAAAAAGGGTGGTTCAAACGGCTGGTAAGCTGAATGGCTCCACCAAACTAAATAGCGATATCCAAGGGAGGATAGGATGACCAAAGTAACGATGACCATCAACGGCAAAGCCGTCTCGGGCGAGGTGGAGGGGCGCACGCTGCTGTCCACATTCCTGCGCGAGGATCTGCGATTGACCGGCACGCATATCGGTTGCGACACGTCGCAATGTGGGGCCTGTGTTGTCCATGTAGACGGCAAGGCGGTAAAGTCCTGCACCATGTTCGCGGCGGAAGCCGAGGGCGCCGAAGTTTCCACGATCGAGGGGCAGGCAAATGCCGACGGCTCGCTCAACGTGATCCAGGCGGCGTTTCAGGAACATCACGGATTGCAATGCGGCTTCTGCACGCCTGGCATGGTGATGTCTGCGGCGGCACTGCTGAAGGACAACCCGAAACCCTCCGAAGCCGAGGTGCGTGAGTATCTCGAAGGCAATATCTGCCGCTGCACGGGCTACCACAATATCGTCAAGGCAATCATGGCCGCGTCCGGGCAGGACGTCAGCGCCATTGCCGCAGAATAACAAGAGATAAAGGGAGGAATTTTCATGCCCAAAGATGGTGGAATTGGCGCTTCAACTGTGCGCCGTGAAGACGTCCGCTTCCTGACCGGCTCTGGTCAGTATTGCGATGATATGAATGTATATGGTCAGACGGCGGCTGTGTTTGCCCGATCGACTGTGGCCAATGGTGTGATCAAAAGCATCGACACTTCGGCAGCGGAAGCCATGCCGGGTGTGCTGGCGGTGTTCACTGGCGAAGACTTCGTCGAAGTCGGCGGCAACCCCGCAGGGTGGCTGATCAACTCGCGCGACGGAACCCCCATGCACGAGCCGAAGCGCCCCGTGCTGGCGCACGGCAAAGTGCGCCACGTTGGTGACGCCTATGCCGCTGTTATAGCTGAAACGATTGAGCAGGCCAAAGACGCGGTTGAAGCCATCGAGGTTGATATCGAAGAACTGCCAGCCGTTGTGAATATGAAAGACGCGCTGTCCTCCTCCAACTATGTGCATGACGAAATCGGAACCAATCAGTGTTTCGACTGGGGCTGGATCGAAGACAACCGCGCCGCCACCGACGCCGCCATCAAAGGCGCGCATCACGTCACGACGCTGGAATTGGTCAATAACCGTCTGGTGCCAAACGCGATGGAGCCCCGTTGCTCCATGGCGCAGTATAACCGCGCTAACGACGAATATGTGCTGCACACCACGTCGCAAAACCCGCACCTGACGCGCTTACTGATCTCGGCCTTCGTGCTGGGAATCCCTGAAAACAAGCTGACGGTCATCGCCCCCGACGTGGGTGGCGGCTTTGGCTCCAAGATCTATCACTATGGTGAAGAAGCCTTGGTGTTGGCCGCAGCCAAGAAGATTGGCCGTCCGGTGAAATGGACCGCTGACCGGACCGAAGCGTTCTTGACTGATGCGCATGGTCGTGACCACGTCACCAAGATCGAACTGGCAATGGACAAGGACGGCAACTTCCTCGCCTTCCGTACCGAAACCATGGCCAATGTCGGCGCGTACCTGTCGAACTTCTCGACAGCGACACCAACCTTCCTGCACGGCACGTTGATGGCCGGGAACTACACCGTTCCCAACGTCTACGTGAACGTGAAGGCGGTCTTTACCAACACGGCACCGGTTGATGCCTACCGCGGCGCTGGTCGTCCGGAAGCGACGTTTTCGCTGGAACGTGTCATCGACAAAGCGGCCCGTGAGATCGGCATGGACCCGATTGAGCTGCGCCGAAAGAATTTCATCAAGCCGGATCAGTACCCCTTCGCGAGTGCGGCAGGTCTGGAATATGACAGTGGCAACTACGACGCCTTGATGGACCAGATGGAGAAAGTCGCTGATGTGGCAGGGTTTGCTGCCCGCCGCAAAGCCTCCGAGAAGAAAGGCAAACTGCGTGGCTTCGGCGTGAATGCCTATATCGAGGCGTGCGGCATCGCGCCGTCGAACCTTGTGGGTGTGCTGGGCTCTCGCGTGGGTCTCTATGACGCCGCGACTGTTCGGGTGAACGCCACGGGCAACCTATCCGTTATGGTGGGTGCGCATTCTCACGGCCAAGGCCACGAGACGGCCTTCCCGCAAGTGGTGGCAGAAATGCTGGGCATTGATCCGCAAAGCATCGACATCGTGCACGGCGACACCTCCAAAATCCCGTTCGGGATGGGGACCTATGGTTCGCGCTCGTTGGCTGTCTGCGGCTCCGCCGTGGTGCGTGCCACCGAGAAGATCATCAACAAGGCCAAGAAGATCGCGGCCCATATGTTGGAAGCCTCCGATGGTGACATCGAGCTGAACGACGGTGTATTCTCGGTTGCGGGCACGGATAAATCGGTGACCTTCGGGGAGGTGGCGCTGAAAGCCTATATCCCGCATGAGTTCCCGCTCGAAGATATCGAGCCGGGCTTGGAAGAGACCGCGTTCTACGATCCGGCCAACTTCACCTATCCGTCCGGTGCCTATTGCTGCGAGGTCGAAGTCGACCCCGAAACTGGCAAGGTGACCGTAGAAAGCATGACCGCCGTGGATGATTTCGGCAACGTCATCAACCCGATGATCGTGACCGGTCAGGTGCATGGGGGGTTGGGCCAAGGCATCGGTCAGGCGCTGTTGGAAAACACCACCTATGACGAGAATGGCCAACTTCTAAGCGCGTCTTACATGGACTATGTGATGCCGCGCGCAGATGACCTGCCGTTCTACAAAGTCGATCACTCTCAGGGGAATGCCTGTACGCATAACCCATTGGGCGTGAAAGGCTGCGGTGAAGCGGGGGCCATTGGCTCTCCTCCGACGGTGGTGAACGCGGTCATCGACGCGCTCCAATCCGGCGGCAAGAACGTCACACATATCGACATGCCAATGACCCCACACCGCGTGTGGTCGGCCATGCAGAACGCTTGAGAGGAGAAAGCACATGTATGCATTTGACATAGAGCGCCCTGCAACAGTGGCCGAAGCAGCAGCTGCCTTGAGCAGCGGTGATGCCCAAGCACTGGGGGGAGGGCAGACCCTGATCCCCACGTTGAAGCAACGCTTGGCATCTCCTGAAAAGCTGGTCTCCTTGACCGGTGTGTCCGAGATGAAGGGTATTTCTGCGGCGGGCAGTGTTCTCACTGTCGGCGGCGGCACGACGCACGGCGAAGTGGCCGCTGATGGCAGCTACAAGGCGCTGTCGGAACTGGCAGCGAATATCGGTGATCCCGCGGTGCGCAGTCGTGGTACCATCGGTGGCTCGATCGCCAACAACGACCCATCGGCCTGCTATCCTGCGGCGGCGTTGGCCTCTGGTGCTACGATCGTCACCAACACGCGTGAGATCGCGGCTGATGACTACTTCGTCGGAATGTTCGAGACCGCGCTGAATGAAGGCGAGATCATCACCGCCGTCAAGTTCCCGATCCCCGAGAAGGCCAACTACCAGAAGTTCGTGCAACCTGCCTCACGTTTTGCGCTGGTCGGGGTGTTCGTGGCGAAAACTGCCGATGGTGTTCGCGTGGCTGTCACTGGTGCATCGAACGAAGGTGTCCACCGTTGGACCGCCGCGGAAGAGGCGCTGTCGAAGGACTTCTCCGCGAGTGCCTTGGACGGATTGAGCGTGAGCGCAGATAATCTGATCGCGGATTTACACGGTTCCGCTGAATACCGCGCGCATCTGGTTGGTGTGATGACCAAGCGGGCGGTTGCAGCAGCGTCCTAAACCGCTGAGCAAAAACGCATGAAGGCCCTGCCAGGTTGGCGGGGCCTTTTTCTTTGTCGGGTCGGGATTAAATCGTTGTCAGGTCGCCGTCGAAACTCACGAGAGTCACGCGGCGAATGCCGGCTTGCTGACTGATCTTCTCCACGTCGTGGCGCGGAGCCAAGACCAATGCAGTCGAAAGGCTGTCGGCGAGCGTGGCCGTGTCCGCCTCGACGGAAACGGTAGACCAGTGCGGGCGCGCGCTTGGGTGAAGGATATGGGCCTGAGCACCAAGGCTGAGCGCGGATGGGCTGGAGGTCGCGATTGCACCACTGGACAGAGTGCGGGTGCCAAGATGGGCGAGGGACGGATCGCTTAGCCCGATCGCCCATTGCCCGCCCGTGCCTCGATATTCACCGATATTCACCAGTGTATTGGAGAGGCCGTTCTGGATCATCACCTCGGTGACAAGATCAGTTGCGAACCCTTGGGCTATACCATTGAACGTAAGGGCCTGCGCATCGCCCAAAGTGATGCGGCTTGTGTCAAAGCGCACACGGTCCCATCCGATTGAGGCCACAGCCTGTGCCCCGTCGCGTCCGTTGGCGAGCGCTTGCCACAGCGGTTGGACGGTCGGATCAAACAGGCCACCTGTCCGATCAAAAGCATCACCAGCGGCTGTCATGAGCGCAAGGAAACGGTGATCCGGGAGGTGGAGTGTACCCGCACGATTCAGACGCGACAGGCTGGAGTCTGGATCGTAGAGGCTAAAGAGCCGTTGTGTTTCGCGGATGACTTGGTGCGCTTGCGCAAGTGCAGGCTCTGCCAGTTCACGGGGGCCATGGATGGTGATGCTGACGTCTGCACCAAAAGCGCGGCCCTGCCAGCTAGAGGCTTGCGCAGGGAGGGCCGCAAACGCGGCGGAGATTGTCAGAAAACGGCGGCGGGTCAGGGTCATTCGGCTGCAACCCTGTTTTTTCGGCCTTTCGCGGCGAGGATTAGAGGGACACACAGCTTTTCGTCATCATAAATGGTCACGCAATCCAAGCATTGGAAGCACTCCGAATATTCGATCTCGCCAGTTTTCTTGATAGCACCATAGCTGCATTTCACCCGACACAATTGGCAGGGAGAACCACATTCCACGCGGCGCGCGATCCAGTCGCGGCCCCGCAGCAATCCGCCAATCGCCATCACTGCCCCAAGCGGGCACAGGTAACGGCAGAAGCCTTTGAACAGCACCATTGATAGAACCAAAAGGCCCACCGCATAAGCAACGTAATACCATTCGCGGATGAAGAACGTGGTGATTGCCGTTTTGAACGGCTCGACCTCAATTGCTTTGTCGAGGCGAGCAGGCGCGGTGAAGATGATTGCCACGAGTCCGGCCAGGACGACGTATTTCAACCATTTCAGGCGATGGTCCCAAAGGCCCGTTGGCTCGACCTGTGGAAGTCTGAGAAGGCGGCCCAAATGATGAGCAAATTCCTGCAGCGCACCGAACGGGCACAGCCAGCCACAAAACAAACCGCGCCCCCAAAGGATGAACCCGAGGAGCGTAACGCCCCAGATTGCCAGCGAGAACGGATCGTACAGCAAGAACGCGAAGCTGCCCCCGTCTTTAAGTGTACGCAGCACCGCCATAGGTGTCGCAATGGACAATTGACCTTGGCCCCACCAGCCGATGAACACAGTGACAAAGGCAAGAATTCCTAGACGGATCGGCGTGAACAATGCGTGGCCCGCCAAGCGGTTAAGGCGCAGGCCGAGGAGTGCAATCAGCGCGATAAGGAATACGCCGAGGATGATCAGGTCGCTTGCCCTGTTGCGCAGCGCGTCCACCCAAGGCGGACTCGGGGCGATGACCTCGGGGCGCGAGAAGAACCGCTCCGGCGTTTTGTGTGCCGTGTCGAGGGTGATTGACCCAATCTCGGGCTGGAACACACCATGCGCGCGCAGGGCCTTCACTTGTAACGTCCACTCGGCAGTTGGATCAAATCCAAGGCGTCGGTCGGTGCGCAAGATCAAGGCGGCGCCGTCTTGGATATCTTCCGGCAAGTCGCTGTTCAGCTCGACATAGATGTCGGCGTCGCGAAACGCGATGGGAAAGCCCCCTTGATCGGCGCTGATCAGGTCCGGCGCTGTGTTGCGCACGAAGTCTTCGGTGATCAAACCGTGACGGGCGGTCTCGATCAGCAGGACAGGTTCGTCCGTCGTTGAGATCGACATGAACTCCCGCAGTTCCTCATAGCTGTCCTTTGACAACACTGCCTGGGCAATCGAGGGGGGGCCAAGGTCGATCACCCACAAGTCGAGATAGTTCTCGTCGGGGTAGTCCTGCGCCTCGGGATCATCGTCCTCCCACAGGGTTCCGGCAAATTCGGCGTTGAGTTCTGCGTTGGTGACAACCTTGTGGGTTGCAATGCCTTGCTCCACCAAAGTGGCCCAATCAAGCTTTTCTGAATAGTCCAAGTTCGGGTAGGCTGGTGGGCCTGTCGAAATCCCGTTCATTTTCTCTCGCGCCACTTTCAACGCGGCAGCCAGAAGGCTTTCATGCGCAATTCGGACGGATGCAGTCGCCTTGGTCACCCCATCGAGATAAACCAGAGCGGAGCCGTCACCGCCCCCGCCGTAGGGCGTGCCGACCACCAGACTGTCGGAGATCGAATGGCCGCGGTATTGTTCGAAGAATTTGTGAAACGGCGCCTCACCCAACCCAGAAACAAATATCGGCTCGTTATGAGAGATCAGTTTGACGTCGAGAAAGCGCCCGTCCAAATCAAGAACCACAAGCATGTTAATTGGTGCGCCCGAAAATCCGGGTAAGGGGGCCATGGGTTCCGTCTCGAAGACATAACCGGCCTCCGCGCCGCCTGAGTTGAGCAATTGCCACACGCCTTGGTCGTTCAGCTGTTCTCCAAGGGACATCGGCGGAACGATATAGGGTTCAAGCGTCTCTCGGGGAAGCGGTTCCGCAGACACAGATAAGGCGCAAGCGACCCAAAGGGCCACGCCCCAGATTAGCGCAGTGAGTGTTTTGCCTCCCAACATGTGCGAGAGCCTAGGGCCAGCAGCCAGTTCGCCCTATTCGACTTAGGTATGAGCGGGCGGATTATGACTTGGGGGAGGAGGGTGTTCCGTGACACTCTGGCCCTATGGCTGACACGATATCTCCCAACCAACCGCATGTCGTTGTGATCTCGCTTGTGGCGCTGATTGCTCTGTGGGCAGTCGCGGCGTGGATCGGAGCGGACCCGAGCGTCCTACCCGGCCCGCACGAGGTCTGGGGCATCTTTTTGCACGAAACCGCATCTGGGGAGCTGCCGCTCCACGTGCTAGCAACGCTCAGACGGGTTGCATTTGCGTTCGTGTTGGCTATGGCCTTTGGAACGGTCATCGGCATTGGCATGGGGTTGAACAACACACTTAACCGATGGTTCGGGGCGTGGCTGGTGGTTCTGCTTAACATTCCGGCCCTCGTGGTCATTGTGCTGTGCTACCTGTGGATTGGTTTGAACGAAGTTGCGGCGATCACCGCCGTCGCATTGAACAAGACAGCCATGGTTGCCGTGACCGTGCGTGAGGGTGTCCATGCGTTGGATCCCAAGCTCAAAGAGATGTCCCACGCGTACCGGATGTCACGCATTACACAGCTGCGTCACGTGGTGTTGCCCCAGCTTTGGCCCTATCTGGCATCAAGCACCCGAAACGGCCTGGCCATCATCTGGAAGATCGTACTGGTGGTAGAGTTTCTTGGGCGCAGCGACGGTGTCGGCTTTCAGATTCACCTTTACTTCCAGCTCTTTGAAACGGGCTATGTGCTCGCCTATGCGCTGAGCTTCGTAGCGCTGATGCTCGTGCTCGAATACGGTGTGATTGGTGTCATTGAGCAGCGCGCGACCCGCTGGCGCAGGCTCAGATTCGGCTGAAACCTAAACAAATCCTGCTTTTCAATAGCCTGCGATAACCTATGGTTTAAATTGTATTTTTTCTGTTACTTTCGAGGGCTAGACGCTGCTCCTGACTGAGCAATAGTCCGGCACATCATCCATTTGCCAACTTCCTTGCCAGCCGAGCAAATGTGCCGCTAAGCTGGCGGCATCGAATTCGATCAAATTTCGAGTCTGGGAGGACATCATGAAGATCAGAACATTCCTCGGCGCTTTTGCGTCGACCCTTGCGTTGTCATCGAATGCCTACGCTGCAACCGAAATCCAGTGGTGGCACGCGTTTACCGGCCGCCTTGGCGAACTGCTGGCCGCGCAAATTGAAGAGTTCAACGCGAGCCAATCCGACTTCGTTGTCGTTGGCAGTCACAAGGGCAACTATTCCGAAACATTGAACGCAGGCATCGCGGCATTCCGCGCGAACGAGCAGCCGCATATCCTGATGGTGTTCGAGGTCGGCACAGCCACGATGATGGCTGCAAAAGGCGCGATCAAGCCGGTCTATGAAGTGATGGCAGAAGGCGGTGCTCCGTTCGATCCAGACGCTTACATGGGCGCGGTCAAAGGCTATTACACGACCACAGACGGCGATATGCTATCCTTGCCTTACAACTCCTCGACGCCGGTCCTGTATGTGAACCGCGATGCGTTCACGGCCGCTGGCATGGACCCAGACATGGACCTGTCCACTTGGCAGAATGTTGGTGCGGCCCTCGACGGGCTTAAAGCTGGCGGCGAAGACTGCCCGCTGGTCACTGCTTGGCAAAGCTGGGTGCACCTCGAGAACCTGTCCGCATGGCATGATGTGCCATTCGCCACCAAAGAGAACGGCTTCGCCGGTCTTGATACTGAACTCTCTCTCAACGGGCCTGTTCAAGTCGCGCATATCGACGCGATGGGCCAGTGGGCAAAGGATGGAAAATTCATCTATACCGGTCGACGCAATGAAGGCGGCGCCAACTTCCGTGCGGGTGAATGCGCGCTCTTTACCGAAAGCTCTGCCGGTTACGCAGGTGTGAAGGCCGAAGCCAAGTTCGACTTCGACATTCGCACGCTTCCATACTGGGAAGGCGCCGGTAACGCGCCACAGAACACTATCATTGGCGGTTCGTCATTGTGGGTTCTGGAAGGTCACGATGCCGAGGAATATAAAGGCGTTTCTCAATTCCTATCCTTCCTGTCCAGCTCTGACGTCCAAGCCAAGTGGCACCAGAACACCGGCTACCTGCCGATCACCAATGCGGCTGCAGAGCAGACCAAGGCAGAAGGGTTCTACGACGCGAACCCCGGTACCGAGATCGCTGGTATGCAAATGACCGGCAAGGCTCCAACGGGAAATTCCAAAGGCCTGCGCCTTGGCTCATTTGACCAGATCCGCGGGATCATCGACGAAGAGCTGGAAGCCGTTTGGGCTGGTGACAAGGATGCGCAAACCGCCCTTGATAGTGCCAAGGAACGCGGCGATGCGCTGCTGCGTCGCTTCGAGCAAGCCAACCGTTAAACCAATCGCCCGAGGCGTCGGAGAGATATTCTCCGCCGCCTTGGGAACTCTGAATTCGGGGCCACATTCAAATGGAAAAACGCGTCACCTTTAAAGGCTGGCTTTTGCCGATGTGTCTGCTGTTGCCGCAGATTATCATCACGGCAGTGTTTTTCTTTTATCCGGCGGGGCAGGCGATTTATCAGTCGCTGTTCATCCCCGATCCGTTTGGCCTGTCGATGCGGTGGGTCGGCTTGGGCAACTTTGAATACCTGCTTGGCGATCCCTATTACCGCGCGTCCTTTGTCACGACGGGGATGTTTTCGCTTCTGGTCACCATCACCTCAATGGGCTTCGCGCTGTATCTGGCAGTGCTTGCGGACCGGCTGATCAAAGGCTCCGGCGTTTACCGTACGTTGCTGATCTGGCCCTACGCTGTTGCCCCTGCGGTCGCAGGTGTGCTGTGGCTGTTCATGTTCAACACGCGCGTGGGCGTCGTGTCGTGGTATCTGGGCCTGCTGGGCTATGACTGGAACCATGTGCTGAACGAGGCCGAGGCCATGGGCCTTGTCGTCGTCGCCTCCAGTTGGGGGAGGGTCAGTTACAACTTCCTGTTCTTCCTTGCCGGCCTGCAAGCAATCCCCAAATCGGTTATCGAAGCCGCAGCGATTGACGGCGCACGTTTCTGGACCCGGTTCCGCACCATCGTGTTCCCGCTTCTCAGCCCCACCACGTTCTTCTTGCTTGTGGTCAACATCGTTTACGCCTTCTTCGAAACCTTCGGGGTGATCCACACCATCACCTCCGGCGGGCCGCAACAGGCGACAACCATTCTGGTCTATAAGGTCTTCTCGGACGGGTTCGTGAGCCAGGACCTTGGCTCCTCCGCCGCGCAGTCGGTGATCTTGCTGGTGATCGTGGGCGCGCTGACAATCGTGCAGTTCAAGTTCATCGAACGCAGGGTGCATTACTGATGGCGCGTATTCCGGACGAGGGCATGGTCGAGAAACGTGGCATCGGCCACTACTTCACCCATGTGGGGCTGATTATCGGCGTGCTGATCATCTTCTTCCCGATCTGGCTGGCGTTCGTTGCTTCCACCGTGACCCAATCCGACATAATCAGCCCGCCCATGCCGCTTTGGCCAGGTGACCAGTTCCTGACCAACTATTCCAAGGCGCTGACCTCGGGCATCAACGCGCCGGTGGCGTTGATGCTGATGAACTCGCTCATCATGGCGATGGGGATCGCGCTTGGAAAAATTCTGATTTCGCTGCTGTCAGCCTTCGCCATCGTCTATTTCAAATTTCCCGGCCGTCGGTTGTTCTTCTGGCTGATCTTCCTGACGTTGATGCTGCCCGTCGAAGTTCGGATCGTGCCGACCTACGAGGTCGTTGCAGGCTTTGGGATGCTCAACAGCTATAGCGGGCTGATCTTCCCGCTGATCGCGTCGGCCACGGCCACCTTCTTGTTCCGCCAGTTCTTCATGACAGTTCCGGACGAATTGGCCGAAGCCGCCCGCGTTGATGGCGCGCGGCCTATGCGGTTCTTCTGGGACATCCTGCTTCCGATGAGCCGGACCAACATCGCGGCATTGTTTGTGATACTGTTTATCTATGGCTGGAACCAATACCTCTGGCCGCTTCTGATCACCACAGACCCGTCGATGAACACCATCGTTATGGGCATCAAGCAGATGTTTCCCAGTGGTGATGATTATGCGGACTGGCCGGTTATCATGGCGACCTCCATTCTGGCGATGCTGCCGCCGGTGGTCGTGGTCGTTTCGATGCAGCGACTTTTCATACGCGGACTTGTGGATAGCGAGAAATAAATGGCAACGATCAAGCTCGACAATATCAAGAAATCCTTCGGCAAGACCGACGTCATTCATGGCGTGGATATCGACATTAAGGACGGTGAGTTCATCGTCATCGTCGGACCATCCGGCTGCGGGAAATCCACCTTGTTGCGCATGGTCGCGGGGTTGGAAACCGTGACTTCTGGCGAGATCCAGATTGATGGCGCTCGCGTCAATGATGACGAACCTATGGACCGCGACATTGCGATGGTGTTCCAGAACTACGCCCTTTACCCGCATATGTCAGTCGAAGAGAATATGGCCTATGGCCTGAAAATCGCGAAAACGCCGAAAGACGAAATCACTGCTCGCGTGGCCGAGGCGGCTCGGATGCTGCAGTTGGAACCCTATCTGAAACGAAAACCACGCGAGCTGTCCGGCGGGCAGCGTCAGCGCGTTGCCATGGGCCGCGCTATCGTGCGCAAGCCAAAGGTTTTCTTGTTTGACGAGCCTTTGTCGAACCTTGACGCCAAGCTTCGGGTTCAGATGCGGCTGGAAATCAAAGAGCTTCAATCGCGCCTTGGCATCACGGCGCTCTACGTGACCCATGATCAGGTCGAAGCTATGACATTGGCCGATCGGATGATCGTCATGAATGGCGGGGTTGCGGACCAGATTGGCGCACCGCTTGATGTGTATTCAAACCCCAAAACGGAGTTCGTTGCTGGCTTTATCGGCTCACCTGCGACGAATTTTGTGGCCGCAAGTTTGGTTCCGAAGGCACCGCATGGAGCGGCGCGGGTGGGCATCCGCCCCGAACATGCAGAGATTTGCGCCGAAGGTTTTGGCAAGATTGACGCTGTGGTTTTGTTCACCGAAGCCTTGGGTGCGGAGACACTGGTTCATCTCCGGCTCAAAGACGTGGCCGACACCTTCACGGTCCGCCAAGATGGGGCCGACCCGCTTCCCGCCGCTGGCGCAGCGGTGGGCGTGCGTTGGGCTGAAGACTTGATCATGTGGTTCGATCAGGCCGGAAAGCGCGTCTAGTCTGGCGTCAGACTAGAGGATTGACTCAAACAGGGCGCGCGTGTTGTCAGGTGTCATCTCGACCGGGTTGCCGCCTGTGCTGGGATCCCGCAATGCGGCGTCAGTCAAGGCATCAAGGTCGGCATCTTTTACCCCCAACTTGGAGAGCGTTTTCGGGATCGCCATGGAAGTGTTGAGCTCATCGACATAGGCACAGAACCCGTCAAACCCGCCATCGATGCCAAGATAGGCCGCAGCCATATCGAACCGGTCGGCGATGGCGTCCTTGTTGAACTGAAGAACCGACGGCATGCAAACAGCATTCGTCGTACCGTGATGTGTGTGATGGACCGCCCCAATCGGGTGGCTCAACGCGTGAATGGCGCCCAAGCCTTTCTGGAACCCAGTGGCACCCATTGCGGCGGCTGACATCATATGTGCACGCGCCTCTATGTCGGTCGGGGTCGCATAGGCGCGGGGCAGGTAGTCTTTGACCAGACGCATCCCTTCAAGTGCAATCCCTTGGCTCATCGGGTGGTAATGCGGGCTGCTATAGGCTTCGACACAATGCGCGAACGCATCCAGACCGGTGCCAGCAGTGATGAATTTAGGCATGCCAACGGTCAGCGCTGGATCGCAGATCACGACCGAAGGCAGCATTTTGGGATGGAAGATAATCTTCTTCTCGTGGGTTTCCGAATTGGTGATGACGCTCGCGCGGCCGACTTCGGATCCTGTTCCCGCAGTGGTTGGCACAGCGACGATCGGGGCGATTTTGCTTGGGTCTGCGCGGGTCCACCAGTCGCCGATATCTTCGAAATCCCACAAGGGACGCGACTGGCCTGCCCAAAAGGCGATGACTTTTGCCAGATCGAGGCCGGAGCCGCCTCCAAAGGCGACCACCCCGTCATATCCGCCCTCGCGATACACCGCGACGCCAGCTTCAGCGTTCTTGTCGGTGGGATTCGGGTCAACTTCAGAGAACATGCCGCGCCCGAGTCCGGCCGCGTCAAGCAGGTCGAGCGTCTTGGTCGTAATCTCCATCGACGCCAGCCCTTTATCCGTCACCAAGAGCGGCTTGGAGATGCCAGCGGCCTTACACGCATCTGCAATTTCGGAAATGCGCCCTGCACCGAAACGGATCGCGGTGGGGTAAGACCAGTTGCCAGTCAGGTTCATCTTAGTTTGCCTTTTTGAGGTGGTACGATTTTGGTCGGGTGAGGTTATGGTAGCCAATCACTGACAAGCCGCCGCCACGTCCGGTATTCTTGCAGCCGGTCCAGCACAAGGCCGGATCGAGGTAATCGGCACGGTTCATGAAGACGGTGCCGGTCTCGATCTGGTCCCCGATCCGCTGTGCCCGCTCGATGTCCTTGGTCCAGAGCGACGCGGTCAGGCCGAACACGCTGTCATTCATCAGCGCAATAGCCTCTGCATCGTCTTTGACCTTCATGATCCCGACAACCGGTCCAAAGCTTTCGTCTCGCATGACGCGCATGTCATGGGTCACATCGGTTAAAATTTGGGGCGTAAGGTAAGCGCCGCCATCATCCTCTGCGAATGTCTTGATATTGGCGGTGGCACCGGCGTCGACGGCCTCGCTAATCTGTTTGCGCACTTCATCGGCAAAGCGCGTATGCGCCATGGGCCCGAGTGTCGTCTCTGGATCAAGAGGATCGCCTAGCTTGTAGCCTTTTACAATGGCCACGGCTTTCTCGACGAACTGGTCGTAAAGGGCCTCCACCACGTAAATTCGCTCGATCCCGCAGCAACACTGGCCGGAGTTGAACATGGCTCCATCGATCAGCGTATCGACCGCAGCATCCAAATCGGCGTCTTCCATGACGTAGCCCGGATCTTTGCCACCTAACTCCAGTCCAATGCCAGTGAACGTTCCGGCTGCCGCGCGCTCAATGGCTTGGCCGCCACCGACGGAGCCAGTGAAGTTAACGAAGTCAAAGCGGCGCGATCCGATCAGTTGCGAAGTTGTGTCATGGTCAACGAAGATGTTTTGGAACACATCCGTTGGGATGCCGGCTTGGTGGAAGGCTTTCGCCATGCGTTCGCCCACGAGCAATGTTTGGGTCGAATGCTTTAGCACAACCGTATTGCCCGCGATCAGGGCGGGGGCCACGGTGTTGATCGCCGTCATGTATGGATAGTTCCAAGGCGCGATGACCAGCACTACGCCATGGGGGACCCGACGGATGTAGCGATGAAAACTGCTGTCGTCGGCGATCTCAATATTTGCGAGCGCGTCATGCGCGATTGCAGCCATGTGGCTCGCGCGCTCGTTAAATCCGCCGAACTCTCCGCCGTAACGGATCGGGCGACCCATTTGATGGGCAAGCTCTGGCACGATCTCGTCATTCATCGCCCCCACGGCGGCGACACCTGCCATCACTAGATCAATCCGCTCTTGCAGTGGGCGCGCCGCCCAAGCGGCCTGCGCGTGGCGTGCGGCGCTAGCAACTGCTTCCGCCTCTGACGTGGTCAGTACCGGGCGCTCCGCGAAAACCGATCCGTCAATCGGAGAGATGCATTTCAATGTCTTGGTCACGGTTCTTCCCCTCAGGCTTTCTCAAATCCGCGTGCGATTTCGTAATCGGTGACAACTCGGTCGAAATCGTCCTGCTCCCATTCGGCGCATCGGTAGTAGTGGTCCACGACATCATCTCCAAGTGCCGCACGCAGCATGTCGGAACCCTTCAACGTGACCATCGCATCACGTAGTGTGGCGGGGAGTTGCGCGCCGCCAGAATTCTCATAGGCGTCGCCGGTCAGCGGGGGCTGAAGCTTCAACTTTTCCTCAATGCCCGCAATCCCAGCAGCCAATTGTGTCGCCATGGCCAGATAGGGGTTCAAATCCGATCCGCCAACGCGGCATTCGACCCGCACGGATTTGGTGTTCTCGCCGCACAACCGGAAACCGGCGGTGCGGTTGTCGATGGACCAGACGGTTCCGGTCGGGGCGAATGTCCCCTTCTGGAATCGTTTGTAGCTGTTCACATATGGCGCAAGGAAATAGGTTACATCAGGTGCGTATTTGATCAGACCCGCCATATACTGCCGCATCAGGTCGGACATCCCGTGCGGGGCGTCAGGATCATAGAAGGCAGATTTTCCGTCTTTCCACAGTGACTGATGGATGTGGCTGGAGGAACCGACCCGCTCATGGTGCCACTTTGGCAGGAAGGTCGCGGCGTGGCCGTTTTGCCAAGCGATTTCCTTGATTGCGTGTTTGGCAATCGTGTGGTGGTCTGCGCAATTCAGCGGGGCGTCATACTTGATGTTTAGCTCTTCCTGACCCGCTTCAGCCTCGCCTTTGGAGTTCTCAACCGGAATGCCCGCGGCATAGAGGTGATTGCGGATAGGCCGCATCACATGCTCTTCCTTGGTGGTCTGAAAAATGTGGTAATCTTCATTGTACCCACTGATCGGGGCAAGATCGCGGAAACCACTTTTGCGGATGTCGTCGTAACTTTTCTCGAAAAGGAAAAACTCCAGCTCGGTCGCCATTGCGGCGTCAAACCCAAGTGCATCCAACCGCGCCAGTTGTTTTTTTAGAACGGCGCGGGGCGAGTGGGGGACGGGCGCGTGCGTGTGATGGTCCAGCACGTCGCAAATAACCATGGCAGTTCCTTCCAACCACGGAACTGGCCTTAGGGTATCAAGATCCGGTTTCATCACATAGTCACCGTAACCCGATTGCCAGCTGGTCGACGCGTAACCGTCAGGCGTCGCCATATCCAGATCGGTGGCTAGTAGATAATTGCAGCAATGGGTCTCCTCGTATGCGCTATCCACGAAGTGCTGCGCGACGAACCGCTTGCCCATTAGGCGACCCTGCATATCGACAAGGCACACGAGAATCGTATCAATCTCGCCCGCTTTAACGCGGGATTTCAGGGTGTCGAATGTCAGTTTCTTGGGCATCATATTCTTTCTGATTGTCTAGAGGACTCTCAAATTTTCAAGCTGTTTACAGCGTGAGAGATACTTCGGGCGAGGAGGGCTGACATGTTGGACAGGCCAGCCTCCGATGCCAGCAAATCGTTACGCACTTCGATCATGACGTAAGGCAGCGGGCCTTCCAAGAGGTGCTTCTCAATACTGTGCAAAACTCCATCCTCGGGGCCGTAGGGGGCATTAAATCGGATGTCGTGGGGAGCGTCTGTCATAGCCTGCATCAAAGCATCTGCGAGCCGGTTGTCCTGCGCATGAAGCAATCCGATCTCGACGTCGCGCTTTTGCCCGTGAAAGACCGGTGTGAAGCTGTGGATGGTGACCAGTACCGGCGCAATGAACGCCTTCCTTTTTCCGTCTAATATCCGCGAGACCTCACGGTGGAACGGCTCGTAAATCGCATGTGCCCGCGCTGCGCGCGCTGCGGGCGTGATAGCGGCGTTGCCTGGAATGGGGCAGACTTCTGTATCCGCTGGCATGGCGCTTGGTGCGTCGGGAGGACGGTTGCAGTCATAGACCAATCGCGAAAATCTGGCCTCAATCAAAGACGCGTTAAATACTGCGCTGAGACGTCGCGCAAGTTTTGATGCACCGGGGTCCCAAGCCACATGGGTCTGGAGTTGATCTTGCGTGAGACCAAGCCCGTTCAGGCTTGCAGGAACGCGGTTCGACGCATGTTCGCACACGAAGACGACAGGGCTTCGGCCATCAGCGTTTAACGTCTCATAGGCCGCACCTTCTTCTTCGCTCAGAAGCGGCGTGTCTCGTAATTGCCCTGAAACACCTGCGGCGTTCATCTGCTGGTCCTCATTGTTGCAGCCAATCTATCGCGCGATCTCCTTGCGAAGACTGTGCGATAGTTAAGTGAGTTGGAAGGGGCGAAACCGGTTTCCAGGATCGAAAGCGGGTCATTTCTTATCATGCCCAAGATGACGGCATTGCCCGCAAGGCGTGAAGGGGCAAAGGGCGTTTGCGGAACTGACGGCATTACTTTGCGATCACGACTTGGCCACCAGCAGCGCAAAGTGCGTCCCGCACATCATTAGGTGGCGGCCTGTCGCACACAAGCCGGTCGATGGTCGGCAGCGGGCAAACCTCAAAGGAGGCCAGCTTGTCAAACTTGCTCGCATCGGCGAGCACCGTCACTTCGCTGGCTTGCTCGATCATCACCCGAGCGATTTGGGCTTCGTCGATACTGAAATCCATCGCTCCGGTCCGTGCGTCGATTGCGCCAACGGTCACGACCGCATGGTGGGCGCGGAAGGCGCGAATTTGAGTCGCCGCCATTGCACCGAAGGTCTGATTGTTGTCGGCATTGTATTCGCCCCCGACAAGAAACACGCGGTTGTCGCCCGCGCCTTGGCTGATCGCCCGCGCGATCTGGGCAGAGTTGGTAATGACTGTGAGGCCCGATCGCTTGGCGAGTTCTTCGGCGAAAAACAGCGTAGTCGATCCAGTGTCGATCAGCAGGGTCTCGCCGGGTTTGAACAGCCCTGCGGCCGTGGTCGCAATCTTGGTTTTTGCCACGACGTTTTCGGACATGCGTTGCCGGAATTCCCCCTCGCCGAGCGCAGTGGGAAGCGTCGCACCCCCATGAAACTTATGGATTTTTCCTTCTTTGGAAAGCTGACTTAGGTCGCGGCGCACGGTTTCGGGCGAGATGTCCAATAACGCCGACAGTTCATCGACCGACGCTTTCTCCTTTTCGCGAACAAGCTCGATCATTTTCGATTGCCGTGCCGTTTTCTTCATTGCGCCTCGTGAGTGTTGACTGTCGTGCTCGCCAATTTTATCAAAGTAGTCAATAAATAGTCATAATAAATGCCTACTTGGTCAAAGTGCTCCTTGGAAATTTGGAATAAATCGCTCGGAAATGCCAGAGAATAAACGATTTGATGTGGTGGTGATCGGGGCGGGCGTCGTTGGATGCGCGATGGCGCGGCGGTTCACATTGGAGGGTGCTCGTGTCGCGATCTTGGAACGCGCCACAGATATTCTTGCAGGCGCGAGCAAAGCAAACAGCGCAATTCTTCACACCGGTTTTGACGCGCCCGAAGGGTCTTTGGAACTCGAATGTGTGCGGGCGGGGTATCAGGAATATCAGAACATCCGCGGCTCGTTGGGCTTGGTGCAAGACAACGCTGGCGCTTATGTTGTTGCATGGAAAAAGGCTGGCCTGAGCAAGCTGGAAGCCCTTAAAGCGCGGGCCCATCGCAACGGCATCACAGATGTTGAGTTGGTGTCGGCAGAGACCTTGAAAGCTCAAGAGCCAAATCTGAGCGACAAGGCACTCGGCGCGGCATTTGTGCCAACTGAAAGCCTGATTGATCCGTGGTCGGCGCCTTATGTGTACCTGCACCAAGCTATTGAAAATGGTGCGCATCTTATGACGTCATGTGACGTAACGAGTGGCGTGTTCGATGGCGAGCATTGGCGGCTCGACACGACGATGGGGTCGGTAGAAGCGCGAGTCGTGATCAATTGCGCAGGCCTGTATGGCGACCTTGTTGATCAGGCACTGCTTGGCGCATCCGATTTTACGATCAAGCCACGCAAAGGGCAGTTTGTTGTCTTCGACAAAGCAGCCAGCAAATTGCTGTCTTCGATCATTCTTCCGGTGCCCTCCAAGACCACCAAAGGAATTGTGTTGTTCCGGACAGTGTTCGGCAACCTTGCGGTCGGTCCGACAGCGGAGGAGCAGCGAAGCCGCACAGATACAACAACAGATGAGCAGACCTTGAAAGCCTTGATCGCTGATGCGGTCACCAAGGTTCCTGCTTTGAAAGATATGCCGGTCACCGCCACTTACGCGGGGTTGCGACCCGCGACCGAAAACAATGACTACCAGATTTTGCCCAAGTCTGATCGAAACTGGATCACAGTCGGTGGCATCCGGTCTACTGGACTAAGCGGGGCTTTGGGCATCGCGCAATACGTCTATCGCCTTTACAGCGAAATGGGCCGGTCCCACGAGCCGTTGGCCAATCCGGCCACTCCGCAAGCAAATCAGCTGGCCGAGGGGGCTGCGCGCGACTGGACCCGTGGCACGGGTGGCGAAGTGGTCTGCCACTGCGAGCTGGTCACCAAGCGCGAAATTGAAACAGCGTTGTCGGGGCCGTTGCGGGCGAGATCGATAGACGGGTTGAAACGCCAAACCCGCGCGACGATGGGGCGATGCCAGGGCTTCTACTGTGCGGCGCGTCTGGCGGAACTGACCAGTGGTCATTTCGAGCGGCCCTTGGCTGAGAAATTTGACGATTACGAAGGTTTACGAAATGAACAGCAATAAGCTGGGTGACGGACCGCCGATTGATGTGGCCGTCATTGGCAGTGGTCCCTCAGGTCTGGCCGCGGCCACTGAACTCAAAAAAGCCGGTGTAAATCGCGTCGTTGTTCTGGAACGCGAGGGTGGAGCGGGCGGCATCCCGCGTCATTGCGCGCATTCGCCCTATGGTCTTCGCGAGTTCAAGCGGATCCTAAAGGGGCCAGCCTATGCTGCCCGCCTTGTGCGTGCTGCCAAAGATGCCGGCGTAGAAATTTCGACGATGACAACGGTGGTCGAGGCGCGCCGTGACGGCAAACTCCTTGTCGCTGCCCCTGAAGGCGTGGTGGAGCTGAGCGCCAAAAGAGTTGTCCTTGCGACAGGCGTTCGCGAGGCGCCGCGATCTGCGCGTCTGGTCTCAGGTGCGCGCGTTGCAGGGGTGGTGAACACAGGTGCGTTGCAATCTATGGTGCATTTGAAAGGGGTCCGTCCTTTTAAACGCCCAGTGATCATCGGTAGCGAACTGGTGGCATTCTCAGCTATTCTGACTTGTCGCGCAGCTGGGGTTAAGCCCGTCGCAATGGTCGAGCAAAGCGACCGCATCACTGCTCGGTGGCCCAGTTCACTTCTGCCAAAACTGCAAGGAATACCGGTTTTCACCGGCATGAAATTGGTCGGAATCGAAGGCGAAGCACAGGTGGAAGCGGTATTGCTTCAATGCCCGCACGGAACAACGAGACGCCTTAACTGCGACGGGGTGATCTTTAGCGGGCAGTTCACGCCCGACGCAACACTTGCGCGGTGCGGCCACCTTGAGGTCGATGCAACGACCGGCGGGCCTCTGGTCGATCAATGGGGTCGCACGTCGGATCGTGCATACTTTGCGACTGGAAACCTGTTGCGCCCTGTTGAAACGGCAGGATGGAGCTGGGCAGAAGGTCAAAGGACAGGGCAGTGGGTCGCTGCTGATCTTGCGGGGAAGCTTCCTATGCCGGACCGTTGCATCACCGTCAGCACGCAAGATGATCGATTGAAATTCATCATGCCACAAAGGCTTTGCCTGTCTGATCCAGCCGCAGGCATGGGCACGTTCCAACTGAGGGTTACGCAACCTGTCAGCGGACGTCTGATTGCCGCGCAGGACGGAAATGAGATCTGGAGCTGTGCATTAAGTGCCCGTCCAGAACGCCGAGTCCTTGTGCCGATGAGTAAAATAGCGTCGACTGTCGGAGGCGGGGACATTGAGTTCAGAGTCTCGGACGCGCGTGATTGACTGAGGCCGAGATGCAAAGGAACATACCGCTTCAGGTAACTTAGGTGAAGGCTACGCCTAGTTGTGCAGACATGTTCAGCCTGTGCGTAAGTCGAGATGTTACAAAGAGACTTTAAAGGTCCGATGAGCATTGAAGACCCCGAGAATAAGAGGGTCGGTATTTTTCAAGAGTGCACAACATGACGTTGTGCCGACAACCTCCAGGAGGGAGTAACTTCATGACGAAAACTTGCAACACTCTGAGCCGCCGCGCGGTTCTCAAATCGGGCGCTGTCGCCGGCGTCGCGGCCTTGGCATCGCCCGCTTTGGTATCGAAGGCCTTCGCGACATCCGGCGAGATGACGCTGATGGATTGGTCCGATTACTGGCCCGACGAAATGCTGGCTAAGTTCACCGAAGAGACCGGGATCAAGGTGAATTACATCGGCATCGGCTCCAACGAAGAGCTGATCAACAAGATGAAAGCGTCGCAAGGGGCAGGCGCGGACCTGATCGGGCCGACCAACAACCGCTCATTGCAATGGGGCCCGCTGGAACTACTGCAACCGTTCGACATGTCCCGCATCCCGATTGAGGCTGCGAACCCTGCGATGGCTAAAATCGGCCCTGACGCATGGGACTTCGGCGGCAACACATGGATTCCTCATATTTGGGGCACCGAGGGCATGTCGTGGCGCGTGGACAAGTGGGCACCCGCGGATGCGTCCGGCGTTCCAAGCTATGGCGAAATCTGGTCCGAGGAGAACGCGGGCAAAACCATGATTCGTGCCCACTCCGGAATGCTGTGCGCAGGACTCTACATGGAAGCATCGGGTGAAATGGACCCCGGCTCTGTTTGGGCGGCCTACGAGTCAGAAGAGAACATGCGCAAAACCTGGGGCATGATCGCCGATTGGTGTATCGCACGGAAGAAGAACCTCAAACTGATCTGGAACGACGCGGACACCCAGAAAAACGGCCTGTTGAATGACGGCGTTGTCGTTGGGCAAACTTGGGACGGGCCGCCGCTGGCGCTCAAAACCGCGGGCGAGCCTGTGACGTACCAAGCGCCGGCTGAAGGCGCGATGGCGTGGGTTGATGGTTTGTCGATGCCAAAAGGGGCGAAGAACATTGATCAAGCCTATGAGTTGATCAAATTCGCATTCGATCCGAAGAACGCAGGCCCCGCGATTGACAAGCACGGCTACAACTCGCCGATCCTAGGCGCAGACAAGCTGGCAGGCGAAGCCTATGCGAAGAACTTTGCAGAAGCCTATCCGGGCGATGCCTTGGCCAAACTCAACGCTTGGCCAGCAGAGGCACCTTGGTATGCCGACGTGCGCACGGAATTTGTGAACAAGTTCCAAAGTGCCTAAATGACGACATTTTGCCCGGCCGCATGGGACGCGGCCGGGCGAGATGGCAGAGAGAACGATCACGAACGAGCCATAATGTTCGGATATGATAAGAACGGGGAAACGACATGAGTTCTGGTGTTGCGGTAGATCTTGAGAATATCACGATCAGATTTGGCGATTTTACAGCGGTGAGAGACGCCAATGTCAGCATCAATGGCGGCGACTTCTTCTCTTTTCTAGGGCCATCAGGCTGCGGCAAAACTACGATCCTGCGCGCGGTTTCGGGCTTCCTCGAACCCAGCGAGGGCCGAGTGCTCATCGGCGGCAATGACATGGCAGGGATTGGGCCGAACAAGCGCCCCACAGCGCTGATCTTCCAGAACTTGGCCTTGTTTCCATTGATGAAGGTTTGGGAGAACATTGCGTTTTCGATGGAGGTTGCAGGCGCGAGCGCGGGCGAACGTCGCAGACGGGCGGACGAGCTGTTGGATATGATCGCTCTCACCGGGCAGGGTGATAAACTGCCAAGCGAGCTATCAGGCGGACAAAAGCAACGGGTCGCCATCGCGCGCGCACTTTGTGCAAACCCGGATGTGCTGCTGCTGGACGAGCCACTTTCAGCGCTTGATCTGAAGCTTCGCCAGCATATGCGCACCGAATTACGCGAGATCCAACAACGCGTCGGGATCACCTTTATCTATATCACCCACGATCAGGGTGAGGCTTTGACCATGTCCGACAATGTTGCGGTTATGAAAGCTGGTGTGATCGATCAGATCGACACTGGGCACCACATATACGACGATCCTGCAACGCCGTTCGTGGCGTCTTTTGTCGGCGAAAACAACGTGTTTCGCGGCAAGGTTAAATCAATCAGTGGCAATCATGCTGTTATCACCACAAACCGTTCTGGCGACTTGCTGTCACGCATTACGCCCGCCCAAATCGGCAAACTTTCTGTCGGCGACGACGCTATGATGTTCATCCGTCCCGAAGCGCTGGAGCTTGCACCAGCGGATGCAGAAAGCCAAACACGGATATCCGCGAACGTCATGAACGAGGAGTTCGAGGGCAACTCTTTCAGCGTCTTCCTTGAAGGCGACGGCGGCAAGCAGATCAAAATGTCTATTCCCAACCTTGGGCAGGATCGCATTTCGGTAAAGGGTGAGAACCTGTCGCTCCGCTATGATGCGTCGAACGCGGTTGCTATGCCTGCGGGCGAATTGGCGTCGGAGTAGGCGCTGATGAAAAAGAAAATGATCTTCACTGACTTTTTCCGCACCAATGGCGTGGTGATGGGGAGTGTGCTGATAGGGCTGGTGTCCTTCTGGCTGATCTTTCTGATCATTCTGCCACAGCTGTCGATGCTGGATTATTCCTTTCGGTACAACCTGCCTCCCGCCGAGATAGGAGGTCCAAAAGACGTGTATACCATAAGCAATTACCAGTATTTGCTATATGGTTCCGACGCATCACATCAAACCTATAACACGGTCGATCTTAAGGTGTTCGTGCGCACCATTTTCGCCGCGATGCTGGTGACAATCTTCAATATCTTCTTGTGCTACCCGCTTGCCTATTTCTTGGGGCAATCCAAAGGGTCGGGTCTTGTACGGTTGCTGGTTGTGCTCTTGATCATTCCATATTGGATTAACGAAATTCTGCGGGCTTTTGCGCTCAGGATTATCTTTGGCGACAGTGGCTTGCTGAACGAGGCGCTCATGTTTCTGCACCTTACGAGCGAGCCGATTGACTTTATCCGCCAGGACATCGCGCTCTACGCGGGTCTGGGTTACGCCTACATCCTGTTGATGCTGTTCCCGATGTATAACGTCATCGAAAGTCTGGATCGCAATCAGATCGAGGCGGCGCGTGACATGGGGGCCAGTTGGGTTCGTATCCATCGCCGTATTGTCATCCCCCACGCCAAACCCGGTATCGTGTCGGGCGCTACGATGGTCTTCATGCTATCGGCTGGCGCACTGGCGGCACCGCAAATCTTGGGTGGGCCTAGCAGTCTTTGGTTCACGCAGCTTGTGTATCAATGGTTCAACGACTCGCTGAATTGGCAGCAAGGTGCGGCCTATGCGATTGTTCTGCTGGCCTCCACGATTACCATTGTTCTTACGGTTATGAAAATCTTCAAAGTGAACATGGGGGACATCGGTAAATGAGCTCCGCCAATGTCATTCGCATAGCACTCGGGGCGTATCTACTGATTTTCTTCAGCTACCTTCTGGGGCCGCTGGTGGTGATGAGCTTGACCGCTTTCAACTCGTCAGATTTTCCGTCCGTCTCACCTTGGGCCTGTTTCACCTTCGAATGGTTCGACGTGCTGTTCAACGACAAGCACATTCGGGACGGGATTTATTATAGCATTATCATAGGTTTCGGCACAGTGATCCTCTCAGTCTCGATGGGACTGGCAGCGTCAATCGTACTCACGCAGGTCTGGCCGAAGCTGCGGTCCACATATTACACAATGATCATCGCACCGATCCTTATTCCGGGCGTGGTTTTGGGCATCTCGACACTGGTCTTTTGGGATCGGGTAGGGGGCTTCTTGGGGGCGAGCGACGGGTCGTTCCTGCATGAGCTGTTCCATAACGGGATATTCCTGACCATCCTCGGGCAATCGTCATTCATTGCCTCCTACGCGATGCTGGTCTTTGTGGCCCGTCTTCAAAGGTTCGACCCCGACCTGACTGAAGCGGCTCTGGATTTGGGCGCGACGCACACGCAGGCGTTTCGCAAAATCCTCTTGCCGTTTATGCGCCCCGCCATCGCCTCGGCGTCCGTTCTGGCATTCCTCGCCTCGTTCGAGAACTACAACACCACCACTTTCACCATCATTGACTACAAGACGTTGACCACCGTTCTGGCGCAAAAGGTCCGGTTGGGGATCAACCCTTCGATCTCGTCTTTGGCATTCATCATCATCATCTTGACCATTTTTGCTGCACTGGCCTTTGAGGCCGCCCAGCGTAATAAAGCGCGCAGGCTCGCGGTCCAACAGGGCAAAGCCAAAGAGCACAGCGGTTCAGTCTTGCCCAGCTTTATGACTGGAAATCCGGCGGCGATCCTGCTGGTTTTGCTGGCCTTCGTTGTGATTGTTTTGGTTGGTACGGCCCAGAAATACAGCCCCGAGGCTTGCAAAATTCAAGTCCGCGAAGCCAAGCAGATCGAGACGCAGCGCCGTATTGAGCAGCTGCGTGAGGAACGTCGCCAGAAAACAGCAGAGCAAGCCCCTGCCGCGGCGTCTGCTCCGAGCAATGGCGGAAACACGAGCGGGGCCTTTGGAAATGTGTTTGCCCCGAACAACCTGTCAGGGGATGACGCAAAAGATTCCGCGCAACCCGCCCCAAGCCCGAGCGGTGCATTTGGCAGCGTCTTCGCACCGGACAATCTGTCGGGGGCAGAGGACACACCGGAGCCTGACGTCATCGACCCTCCGACAGGTGGCAGCGGAGCATTCGGGAATGTGTTCGACCCGGGAAACCTGAACAACGGAAACTAAGGAGCAGGACGGTCACGCCGCGTCAGAGGTCGAAAGCTCAAGGGAGCGTGACGCAAGTCCTGCCAAAATCCGATGCGATGGTCAGAATGGGCTAAAGAGCGCGCAAACCGAACTCGTGAATAAGCCCGGTCAACAAGGCCCTAGCGCGCTGGCGATGTGATCTGTGCAGGCAGCGCGCGGTGGTGGCATCGCCCGCAGCAATCGCATCCAGCACCGCGCGGTGGTCATCGTTCGATTGCGTTGGCAGCGGACGCAGTTGCAACGTTATCATCCGTGCGCGGCGTACTTGATCGGTGTAGCGCGCGACGACTTCTTCAACCCGTTTGTTTCCGCCCAGCCGAACAAGCTCTGCATGAAACCGATCATCTGCCCGCGCCCATGCGACGCGATCCTCTGCTGCGAGGCTGGCATCCATGTCTTCGATGCACTGACGCGCAACGCCGCGGTCGCTTGCTGCATAGTTCTGCTCGGCTGCGCGTGCAGCGGCGAGGCTCTCAAGTTCGCAGATTACATCATAAATGTCGGCCATATCGTCCGCAGAAATCGGGCGGATATGGATGCCACGCCTTGGCTGCACATTAACCAATCCCTGTGCCTGCATGGTCAGCGCCGCCTCACGGATAGGGGTGCGTGACATGCCCAATCGCGTCGCCAAATCCGCCTCGAAATGGTTTGATCCCGGCGCGAGCTCGCCGGAAAAGACCATATCGCGCAATTGATAAAGGGCTTGATCGGTTTGGGAACGGGCCATGCTTAAACCTCCACCCGTGCTTTGATCTCGGCGGAGCGATAGATCGCGGCCTCAACTTCAAGCACAAAAAGATAGTCCGCCGCTTCGTTCTCAAATGGCGTGCCCAGTTGAAGCGCGTCCACAACGTGTTTTTGCAAAGCAAACACACAGTCACCACCAAACCCAGCCCACTTCTTTGGGGCAAGCACAGTTTCAGCGTCAATCGCTCCAAATCTGCGAAGATGCAGCCCGCCGTCGCCTGTTAGCGTCAGCGTTCCCTCAGTGCCTTCGAACAATCCTTCGCCAAGGGTCGTGCGTTGGTTCTGCGCTGCGTGATCCAGTAGTCGGTTTCCATCGAACAAGGCACGGCGGCCGCCATGGAAGTCAAACAAGATATGGCCCGCATCTTCGCCCGATATGGCGGGGTTCAATCGGCGCAGATCGGCATAAACGGCGGTCGGCCGACCGAAGAGGTAGCGGAATGTATCAACCCAATGGACACCAGTCTCATGTACTAGAAGTCTGGGCATAGTTTGGAAGTACGGCTGTCGATCCAGATACGCTTGCGGCCCTTGACCGTCACCCGTGCGCAGTCGAAATGTAAGCTGGTGAGGCGTGCCGATCCGACCTTGGTCTAAGACCTCCTTGGCGGCGCGATACCACGGTTGGAAGCGAAAGTTTTCGTGAATGATGAGTGGGATACCTGCCGAAGCTGTCAGTCGAGTTGAGGTGCGCGCCTCCTCTAAAGACGTGCAAAAGGGCTTCTGACAGATGATAGCTTTCACACCTGCTTTGACAGCACGAGCTATCGCTTCAGCATGACTACTTGGCGGTGTGATGATGTCCAAAATGTCAGGCTTCGCAGTGTCCAGCATTGCCCCCAAATCGGAAAAGGCCGTCGCGCCGGTCGCGTCGGCCTTGGAAGGGTCGCGGTCACATGCGCCGACAAGATCGACCCCGTCAATCCGCCGCCACGCATCGTAATGGAATTGCGCAAAATACCCCGCGCCAAGGCACGCGACCTTCATACCAAACGGGCGGCGATGCCGGCAGCCGCCTCGGCGGTGCTTGCCGCGCCGCCAAGATCTCGTGTCACAGTGTTGCGATCGGCAATTGCCGCTTCAACTGCTTCACGCAAGCGTTTGCCGTCGTTGATCATTTCCGGAAGCCCGTGAGAGGCCCCGAGCCAATCCAGCATCATTGCTGCCGATAGGATCATTGCAAACGGGTTTGCGATCCCTTGGCCTGCAATGTCGGGGGCGGAGCCGTGACAGGGCTGGAACACCGCGTGGTCGTCCCCGATATCCGCGGAGGGGGCAAGCCCAAGCCCGCCCATGAGGCCCGCGCCCAGATCGGATAGGATGTCGCCGAACATATTTTCGGTCACTATCACGTCGAATATCCACGGCTTTTCCACCATCCAAAGAGCGGTGGCATCCACATAGGCGTGATCCGAAGTCAGACCTGCATGGCGCGCGGCTTCCTCGTCGAAGATCTTGCGGAAGAAGGCAAAGGCGGCAAAGACGTTGGCCTTGTCGACGCAGGTGACTTTTCCCGGTCCGCGCCCTGCGGCCTTGCGGCTTTCGGCCAGTGCGAAGGCAAAGCGGAACAGCTTTTCCGATGTTTCGCGTGTGATCTTGAGGGTTTCGTATGCGGCCTGATCATCGCGCACATCGCGGCTACCCTGGGAGTGAAACAGGCCTTCGGTGCTTTCGCGGATCAGCACAAAATCGACCTCTTGCCCGCCCTTTAACGCCAGCGGCGTCGGCTGGCCGGGTGCAATGCGCACGGGTCGGACGCCCGCATAAAGCTTCAGGGCTTTACGGATCTCGATCTGGGGTGAAATTTCCGTTCCGTCAGGATACCGGACAGAGGGGAGTCCCATGGCAGACAGCAGGATCGCATCAGCGCCCCGCGCAATCGCAAGCGAGGCCTCGGGCAAGCTTTCCCCATGCTGCGCATAATGCGCGGCGCCGGCAGGAACGGTTTCAAATTCGAAACTGTAGGCGCTGGATCGCGACGCCATGCTTTCAAGCAAAGCCACGGTCGGGCGCATGATCTCGGGGCCGATCCCGTCACCGTCGAACACCGCAATTTTGAAAGTCTTGATCATATCGTTATTTTTCCCGCATTCTAAGACTGGACGTACCTGATGACATTAACGTATGCATTAATGTATGCAATAAACAAGTGAGGAAGTTGGCCCAATGTTTGCTGTCGTAGTGACATTTCAAATCGCGCCCGATCAATTGGCGCAATTCATGCCGGCCATGCTGAGCAACGCTCAAACCTCCTTGTCACTCGAAGCGGGGTGCAAACAGTTTGACGTCTGCACGGACCCGGAACGGGCAGGGGAGGTCTTCCTATATGAGCTTTATGACGACGAGGCGTCCTTCAACGCACACACCTCAAGCACCCATTACGCCGAGTTCCAAAAGGCAATCGACGGCATGATCGTCAGCAAAGACGTGCGGTTCTTCCAACAGGTGCAGCAATGACCGATTGGCAGGTTCATGCGCTGAAATATGCGGACCGGAATTCCCGAACGCGCGCAGAGAGTTTCATTTTTGACGACAACCATGACGCACCGCATGCCATGGATTACTTCATCTGGGTGCTTCGGCGCGGAGCTGAGGTGATCCTTGTCGATTGCGGGTATGACAGTGAGGAGGCTACGCGCCGTGGCCGCCCCATTCTGCGCGACCCGCGCGATGCGCTGGCGGGGATCGGGCTGAAGGCTGAGGACATCACCCAGCTGATTGTGACGCATCTGCATTATGACCATGCGGGGGGGCTGCATCTGTTTCCGAACGCGACGATTCACTTGCAAGAGGCTGAAATGGCTTACGCCACAGGCCCCTGCATGTGTCATGACACGCTAAAGATGCCCTTCACTGCCGATCATGTCTGCGAAGCGGTTAAGCGGGTTTTCCAAGGGCGCTGTGTCTTTCATGATGGCGATGCAGAGGTGTCGGAAGGTGTTACCGTGCATTGTCTCGGAGGCCATTCCAGAGGGCTTCAGGCCGTAAGAGTGCGCACTGAAGCCGGCTGGCTCTGCCTTGCCTCGGATGCAACGCATTTTTATGAAAATGTGTTTGAAAATAAGCCGTTCCCCATTGTAGTTGACCTTCAAAACATGCTCGATGGGTTTGCTCGTTTGCATGAACTGGCGTCTGACCGGTCGCTTATCATTCCGGGTCACGATCCGCTTGTGACGACCCTCTTCCCGCAGGATGGGCCGGAGTTCTGTTGGCGGCTGGATCGCGGCCCAAGTGGAGATTTCAATCTGTAAAAGTTTTTAAACTGCTGAAATTTTACCAGTTGATAAAATTTCAAACTGTGGCACTCTTTCCGAGTAGGTTGACGCAACTTGGAGAGATCATGCCCGACGCCACGCCACTGACCCCCGGTATCGTATCCGGCCGATTGAGCGCCGAGACCTTGTCAGATAACTTTGACGATCTGCATCCGGCCTATGCCCCGCACGAGGCGGCCGTGGCCTCCGACCGTTGCTATTTCTGCCATGATGCCCCCTGCGTTACCGCGTGTCCGACAGACATCGACATTCCTTTGTTCATTCGCCAGATTCAGACCGGCACGCCGGAGGCTGCGGCAAAGACCATCCTGAGCCAAAACATTCTAGGCGGCATGTGCGCCCGTGTTTGCCCCACCGAAACGCTTTGCGAACAAGCCTGCGTTCGTGAGGCTGCGGAAGGCAAACCTGTTGAGATCGGGCGTCTGCAACGCTTTGCGACTGATACGTTGATGGATAAGGGCATTCACCCGTTCGCCCGCGCAGTCTCGACAGGCAAAAGCGTGGCCGTCGTCGGGGCAGGGCCCGCAGGGCTATCCTGTGCGCATCGTCTGGCAATGAAGGGCCATGACGTTGTTGTGTTTGACGCGCGCGCGAAAGCCGGCGGGCTGAACGAGTTTGGCATTGCCGCCTATAAATCCACCGATGAGTTCGCAGCGAAAGAGGTCGACTGGCTGCTCCAGATCGGCGGGATCACAATCGAGCGGGGCCAAAAGCTTGGAAGTGAATTGAGCCTTGATGAATTGCGCAACGAATATGATGCGGTTTTCTTGGCCATTGGGTTAAGCGGCGTGAACTCCCTGCGCGCCGCCGGCGAGGAAAGAGAGGGCGTATCCGACGCCGTCTCTTTCATCGCTGAATTGCGGCAAACGTCGGACCGGTCCAACCTCCCGGTCGGTCGCGACGTTGTCGTGATTGGTGGCGGCATGACCGCAGTCGACGCCGCCGTGCAATCCAAACTGCTAGGCGCGCAGAATGTCACGATTGTGTATCGGCGCGGTCAGGACCAGATGGGCGCGTCTCGGTTCGAGCAGGACTTGGCGACCTCCAAGGGCGTTCGCATCATTTCCAACGCCCAACCGGTGAGCGTCCATGGCAACGGATCTGTGGCAGAAGTCGAGTTTGAATACACCACCTCCAGCGGAAACGAGTTGAAGGGCACGGGCGAAACCTTCCGCCTGAAGGCAGATCAACTGTTCAAGGCCATCGGCCAAACTCTGGAAGGTGTGCCGGATGGATTGGATCTTGAGCGCGGAAAGATCGCGGTATCGGCCACCGGAGCGACGTCGCTCAAAGGCGTCTGGGCCGGTGGAGATTGCGCTTCCGGCGGCGATGATTTGACCGTGACAGCGGTGGCCGAGGGGCGCGATGCGGCCGAAGACATTCATTCCAGCTTGATGGGGTGACCGAAATGAGCGCTGAAATCACCCCCCACGAGCGATCTGCGTTGGCGCAAGTAGAACAACTAACTGATCCTGCCAAGCTACGCACGTTGATAGCCAATGCACGCCGTCAGAAATCCTCGCGTGTCGAGGCCGCGGCATTTGCACGGCTTTGTTTCGTTCAACCTGAAGCTACACCTGGCACAGTTGAGCACGATGTTTGGCAGTCCATTCATGCGTTAGAGCAGATGCTTCGAGAGGAGCGTGGAAAGACCATACTGCTTTCTCGCACGCGACAGAAAATTGCTAAAGACGGAGAAGCAAAAACTGTTTCTGATCTGACGTTAAAGCCGACGGCATCTAAAGGTTTTGATGACCTTGTTTCACGCGGCCATGCGGAACTTACATTTGAGGCAGTGGTGCTAAGACATCCGAAGACCTTTGATGACGTCATCTACAATGCAGCGCGGGTGCGATTAGAAGACGCGAATGTAGACTTGGAACCAATTCTATTACCTGTAACGGAGGCTTGACAATGGCCGATCTCACCACAGACTTCTTGGGCATCAAAAGTCCGAACCCGTTCTGGCTGGCGTCTGCGCCGCCAACCGACAAGGAATACAACGTCCGCCGCGCTTTCGAGGCAGGGTGGGGCGGCGTCGTCTGGAAAACACTCGGTTCCGAAGGGCCACCGGTCGTGAACGTCAACGGACCGCGCTATGGCGCGATCTACGGGGCCGATCGTCGCCTATTGGGGCTTAACAATATTGAGCTGATCACCGACCGGCCGCTTGAGGTCAATCTCGAAGAAATCAAGCGCGTCAAAGCCGACTATCCCGATCGTGCCATCATCGTGTCTTTGATGGTCCCATGCGAAGAACAGGCATGGAAAGACATCCTGCCGCGTGTTGAAGACACCGGCGCCGACGGGATCGAATTGAACTTCGGCTGTCCGCACGGCATGTCGGAACGCGGCATGGGCGCGGCTGTTGGCCAAGTGCCCGAATACATCGAAATGGTGACCCGCTGGTGTAAGCAATATTACTCCAAACCGGTCATCGTGAAGCTGACGCCGAACATCACCGACGTGCGCAAACCCGCCGCGGCGGCAATGCGGGGCGGGGCGGATGCGGTGTCGTTGATTAACACCATCAATTCGATCACGTCGGTCAATCTCGACAGCATGAGCCCCGAGCCGAGCATCGACGGCAAAGGCTCGCATGGCGGTTACTGCGGTCCGGCAGTCAAACCGATCGCGATGTCGATGGTGTCAGAAATTGCCCGCAATCCGGAAACTCACGGCTTGCCAATTTCCGGTATTGGCGGTGTCACGACATGGCGCGATGCGGCGGAATTCATGGCTTTGGGTTGCGGCAATGTTCAGGTTTGCACAGCTGCCATGACCTACGGGTTCAAGGTAGTACAGGAAATGATCTCCGGCCTGTCGGACTGGATGGACGAGAAGGGCTACACTTCAACCCAAGACTTCGTGGGAATGGCCGTGCCAAACGTCACCGACTGGCAGTATTTGAACCTCAACTATGTGGCCAAAGCGAAGATCGATCAGGATGCCTGCATCAAGTGCGGTCGCTGCTACGCGGCCTGCGAAGACACATCGCACCAAGCGATTTCAATGTCAGACGACCGTGTGTTCGAGGTGATTGACGCCGAGTGCGTGGCTTGCAACCTTTGCGTAGATGTCTGCCCGATTGAGGCTTGCATCTCCATGGTGCCAATGTCGCCCGGCGAGGTAGATCCCCGCACTGGAAAGGTCGTTGAGAAAGAATACGCCAATTGGACAACCCACCCCAACAATCCGGGTGCTTGCGCGGCGGAGTGACGCCTAGGGCGTTAATATCTTAAGAAAAATCTCTCTGAGATAGGCGGGAGCTTCGTCAAAGGGCTCCTCGTCGCCGAGCACCGCGCGCACCTGAACGTCGAAATCGGCGTAGTGCTGTGTGAGAGACCAGATCGAAAAAATGAGATGGTAGGGGTGGACCTGCGCGATTTTGCCTTGATGGGTCCAGTCGCGCAGAACGGCAACTTTTTCGTCTACCAGTTGCTTCAGCTCCCCCTGCAAAGCGTCCAGAATTCGCGGCGCCCCTTGAACGATCTCGTTTGCGAACAACCGACTTTCACGGGGATAGAGTTTGCTCATTTGCAGCTTGCGATCGACATAGGCCAATATTTCAGTGATCGCGTCACCGTCTGGTTCCATTTCGCGCAAAGGGTCCAGCCAATTGTCCATCAGCCCTGACAGAAGCTCGGTGTGGATCGCTTCTTTCGAGGGGAAATAGTACAATAAATTCGGCTTCGACAGCCCGGCTTCGGTTGCGATCTGGTCAAGCGTTGCTCCGCGGAAACCATGGGTCGAGAACACCTCAAGCGCCGCCTCAAGGATGAGATCGCGGTTGCGTTGCTGGATGCGGGTCCGGGGCCGCTCGGCTTCAGTTCCGTCTGGCATAGAGAATGCCTCTTTCATTAGCACTTGCCGCGCGGTGCGGCGGTTTTTCCGAGGGGAATCCTTGACAGCCCCATGACCACTGGTAGCCTCACTTTGACCGACTGGTCAAATACTGGGGGAAATTATGGCTGCACCTGGCGAGAATTTAAAAATTGATGGCGCACGGCTGTGGGACAGCCTGATGGAGATGGCGAAGATCGGTCCGGGCGTTGCAGGTGGGAACAACCGCCAGACGCTGACCGACGAAGATGCTGAAGGGCGCGCGCTGTTTCAATCATGGTGCGAGGCGGCGGGATGCACAATGGGTCTTGATCAAATGGGCAACATGTTCGCGCGTCGCGAGGGGGCGGACCCAGACGCGTTGCCGGTCTATGTCGGCTCCCATCTCGATACCCAACCGACTGGCGGGAAATATGACGGCGTCCTTGGCGTCTTGGGCGGGCTGGAGATTATTCGCTCCCTCAATGACCTGAACATCAAGACGAAGCACCCGATTGTGGTCACCAACTTCACCAACGAGGAGGGGACACGCTACGCTCCTGCAATGCTGTCTTCTGGCGTCTTCGCAGGTATTCATACACAGGATTGGGCTTATGATCGTACGGACGCCGAAGGCAAAACCTTTGGCGATGAGCTAAAGCGGATCGGCTGGCGTGGAGAGGAAGAGGTCGGCGCGCGCAGGATGCACGCCTTCTTCGAATTGCACATCGAGCAGGGCCCCATTCTTGAAGCGGAAGACAAAGAGATTGGCGTCGTCACGCATGGCCAAGGCTTAAGCTGGACGCAGGTGACAATTACCGGCAAGGACAGCCACACCGGATCAACCCCGATGCCCATGCGCAAAAATGCCGGTCTCGGTATGGCGCGGATTCTGGAGCTTGTGGACGAGATTGCTTGGTCGCACGCGCCGCATGCAGTCGGCGCGGCGGGGCATATTGATGTTTACCCGAACTCGCGCAATGTGATCCCGGGCAAGGTGGTGTTTACCGTAGATTTCCGCTCTCCCGATCTGTCGGTCATCGAAGACATGGAACAGCGCTTGGCCAAAGGAGCGCAGATTATCTGCGATGAAATGGGGCTGGGAATAGAGCTGGAAAAGGTCGGTGGTTTCGATCCTGTTGCATTCGATGAGGGATGCGTCAGCGCTATTCGGAACGCGGCGGAGCGGCTTGGCTATTCCCATATGAACCTGATCTCCGGCGCAGGGCATGACGCCTGTTGGATCAACCGTGTGGCTCCGACAGCCATGGTGATGTGCCCGTGCGTGGATGGGCTCAGCCACAACGAGGCCGAAGAGATTAGCCCGCAATGGGCCGAAGCAGGGGCGAATGTCTTGTTCCACGCAGTCGTCGAAACGGCGGAGATCGTCGGGTGAGGACAGTCAGACTTCTTATGGTGCTGGCAGGGTTTGCCCTTACCGGCTGCGCCGCGCCCCAAAGCGAGGTGACCATACGTTCCGGCATCGGGGCGGAGGTCGATCTGGATGCAGTCCGGCCACCCTCGGGTGTGACGTATCGGTTCTCGCTGACAAGCGACCAATCCCCTGTTCCTGCGGTAATGTCCCTGACATCGCGCAAGCGCAGTGGCAATCGCTACACTTATAACGGGCAGTTGGTTCTGACCTTGCCAGAGGCTGAGAAACTTGAAGATATCGCGGCGGTGATCTCTGAGGCGTTGGGCAAGACCACAGTTCGCGCCAAAGGCAATCAGCTGTTCGTGCCGGTCGGTTTAACCGCCGATAACAGGTTCCGTTCCTCGCGCTCAAACATTACCGCGGATGTGACCAGATATGCACCGCATGATTGCTTCGCGGTTCTGGGCACCTGTCGCTATCAGGCGATTGATCGCGGGGGCAATGTTGCGGCCTTGTTGACCGAGACGACCGAACAAGATGGCGTCTGGCGGTCCAAAACCGTTCTCGACCCGAAAGCGCAGAATAAGGGTTTGGCGGCGGAAACCCGTCGCGCGGTGTACTCTATCGACAAGAATGCAGTTCTGATCGACATGGTCGTGACACGCGGCGCCGGCCCGCGGCGTTCGCAATTCGCCATTCGGAGGCAATAGCAGATGTTAGCACTCCCTTCCTTTCTCGCAGTTCCATTGGCCGTATTTGTGATCGGGGGGGAGCAACGTGCTTATTGGGATTGGCAACTGACAGAGCCATTGGATTTGACCGTAAGGGTGTCGGTGCTGGTCACTGATATGGATGCAGTCACTTCTGAGCAGGTAGCGCAACTCAAAGCCCGCGATATTGCACCGGTTTGCTACATAAGCGTTGGCAGCCAGGAAGCGTATCGCGATGATGCAACGGCCTTTCCTGTTGAGGTGCTGGGACAGGCATTGGGCGACTGGCCGGACGAGGTGTTCGTCGACATCCGCAAACCTGCAGTGTTCGACATCATGACCGCACGCATAGATCGCTGCGCGTCGATGGGGTTCGTGGGCGTGGAGGCCGACAATATCGACCTATTCGAGAACGAAACCGGGTTTGACATCACCAAGCAAGATGCGCTGAGCTATGTCGGCGCGCTCGCGGACTATGCGCATGGCAAGGGCCTGACCATAGCACAGAAAAACGCGCCGGACCTTATACCCGACCTCGTCCAGCGCATGGACTTTCTGCTGATCGAGCAGTGCTTCGAGTACGATTTTTGTGAAGAAGCGCAACCCTATCTGGATGCGGGCAAAGACGTGCTGGCAGTCGAATACACAGACGCAAAGCTGGACTGGGACGAGATCTGCACGCAGGCCAAAAGCTCTGGCATGCATCTACTGCTGAAAGACCGAGATATTTCCGCTGGCGGCAAAGCCTGCGCGGACTGATTGATACGAAAGGGAACGCACATGAGCAAAGTTATCAAGGGCGGCACGATCGTCACTGCGGATCGCAGCTGGAAAGCCGATGTGCGGATCGAAGGCGAAAAGATCGCCGAGATCGGGGAGAACCTGAAAGGCGACGAGACGATTGACGCCGAAGGCGCCTATGTGATCCCCGGTGGCATTGACCCGCACACCCATCTTGAAATGCCCTTCATGGGCACCACGGCTGCCGAAACATTCGAATCCGGCACCTTCGCTGCAGCCGCCGGTGGCACCACGATGCTGGTAGATTTCTGCCTCCCCGGCGAGGATGGCAGCTTGCTCAATGCTATCGACGATTGGGACCGCAAGTCGAAGGATCAGATTTGCACTGACATCTCCTATCACATGGCGATCACCGGCTGGAACGAGAACATTTTCAACGAGATGGAAGCCGTCGTTAACGAGCGTGGCATCAACACGTTTAAGCATTTCATGGCCTATAAAGGCGCGTTGATGGTGGAAGATGACGAGATGTTCGCCTCCTTCAAACGCTGTGCCGAGCTTGGCGCACTGCCACTCGTTCATGCCGAAAACGGCGATATCGTGCAGGAGTTGCAGCAGAAGTATCTGGCCGAAGGCATTACCGGGCCCGAAGGGCACGCCTATTCCCGTCCACCCGAGGTTGAGGGCGAAGCCGCCAATCGCGCGATCATGATTGCCGACGCCGCTGGGACGCCGCTTTATATCGTGCATGTGTCTTGCGAGCAGGCCCACGAAGCCATCCGCCGCGCCCGCCAAAAAGGTATGCGTGTCTATGGCGAGCCGCTGATCCAGCACCTGACGCTCGACGAGACCGAGTATTTCAACAAAGACTGGCAATACGCCGCACGTCGCGTGATGTCGCCGCCGTTCCGCTCGAAGGAGCATCAGGCGTCGCTATGGGCGGGCCTGTCCTCTGGCTCGCTTCAAGTCGTTGCAACAGACCACGCGGCCTTTACCGACAAGCAAAAGCAGATGGGTCTGGATAACTTCACCACAATCCCGAACGGGACAGGGGGCCTGGAAGAACGCATGGCAATGCTCTGGACCACTGGCGTGGAAACGGGGCGCTTGACGCCGGAAGAGTTCGTCGCGGCCACCTCGACCAATATCGCCAAAATTCTCAATATCTATCCGATGAAAGGCGGCATCGCGGTCGGTGGCGACGCGGATGTGGTGGTGTGGGATCCGACCATCAGCCGCGAGATCGCCGTCAGCACTCAAAAGTCGATCATCGACTATAACGTGTTCGAAGGAATGACCGTCACCGCGCAGGCCCGATATACCTTGTCGCGCGGGGAAGTGGTCTGGGCGTATGGCCAGAATTCGCAGCCGCAGCCGGGGCGCGGCAAGTTTGTGCGCCGTCCGGCTTTTGCCAGCGCATCTCAAGCGCTGAGCAAATGGAAGTCTTTGAACACACCCCGCAAGATTGAACGAAACCCGCTCAACATCCCGTCAGGCGTTTAAAATCGGGCATTTAGCCCCTCAATTATGACAATCATGAAGGAAATGCCCGGATCGTGTCACAGAATTGCCGGAAAGCACTGAGAAACCTCTACCCAGAAATGGGACACCCAGAGAGGTATTTACATGCAAGTTCTCTTTACGAAGATTCTTTTGGTGCTGGCGCTAGGCTTGCTTGCCTTGGGAACATGGATCAACGACGTGGCCATTGCAGACGCGATGTTCATTTTCGCTGCCTTCGCAATTGGCGGGGTATGGTCGAAATACAGCGCCGCTGCCGAAGAGCAGGCGGAAGCAGACTTGGCCGCAGAGATGTCTGCGGAGATGCCGGCTACCTGAAACACGCAGCGGGGCCGTTCTAAATGGCCCCAAATGCAACCTCTCCGGTCATCGCCGCGAAATCGCTGGATTTGACCTTCCAGACCGCCGATGCGCCGGTCCATGCCTTGAAGGATGTCTCGCTGGACATCTCTCAGGGTGATTTTGTCAGCTTTATTGGCCCCTCCGGCTGTGGCAAGACCACGTTCCTGCGCTGCATTGCGGGGCTGGAGACGCCGACGGGCGGCACGCTTACAGTAAATGGCATGACCGCTGACGAGGCGCGCCGTGCTCGCGCTTACGGTTATGTCTTCCAAGCGGCCGGGCTTTACCCGTGGCGCACGATCGCGGGCAACATTAAACTTCCCCTCGAAATTATGGGCTACTCGAAGGCTGACCAGAATGATCGCGTCGCGCGGGTTCTGGAGCTTGTGGAGTTGTCTGACTTCGGGGCGAAATTTCCTTGGCAACTGTCCGGCGGGATGCAACAGCGGGCGTCGATCGCGCGGGCCTTGGCGTTTGATGCCGACATCTTGCTGATGGACGAACCGTTCGGAGCCTTGGACGAGATTGTCCGCGATCACCTCAACGAGCAGCTCTTGGCGCTCTGGGCGCGCACCAACAAAACCATTGCCTTCGTAACCCATTCGATTCCCGAAGCGGTGTATCTGTCGACCAAGATCGTTGTTATGAGCCCGCGACCGGGCAGGATCACAGACGTCATCGAAAGCCCATTGCCCAAAGAACGCCCCCTGGACATTCGCGACAGCCCCGAGTTCATCGAAATTGCCCACCGCGTGCGAGAAGGTTTGCGAGCGGGGCATGCGGATGATTAGGCGTGGGTCAATCAAGTCCCCCGAACGGGACAGGAGCTAGCTGTGCGCAACGCAGGCCCTATCCTGACCGTCGTCGCTGCGATTTTCGCGCTTTGGTATCTTGCAGTGCCCTTTATGAACGTGAAGGAAACCTTGACCGGACTGGAGCGGGCAGGGGCTGTTGTCACCCCCGACAACCCGATTGAACGGCGAGATGCCTCGTCCTTTGGTCTGGTGCTCAAGAACAGCTTCGCGATCCCAGCTACCTATGCCCAAGACCGCCCTCGGCTGCCGGCCCCCCACCAAGTGGCGAGCGATCTGTGGGACACAACCGTCGAGAAGAAGATTACCTCCAAGCGCTCGCTCGTCTATCACGGATGGATCACTCTAAGCGCCACGCTTCTTGGCTTCGCCATTGGCACGGGGGCGGGTATTCTTCTCGCTGTCGGTATCGTTCACAGCCGCGCCATGGATATGAGCGTCATGCCTTGGGCCATTGCCTCCCAAACGATCCCAATCCTCGCCATCGCGCCGATGATTATCGTGGTGCTGAACTCCATTGGCGTGCAAGGGCTGGTGCCCAAAGCCATCATCTCTGCCTACCTGAGCTTCTTTCCTGTTGTTGTCGGGATGGTAAAAGGCCTGAGAGCGCCGGATGCGATGCAATTGGATTTGCTCAAGACTTACAATGCGTCCCAAAGCCAAGGGTTCTGGAAATTGCGGTTGCCGGCCTCAATGCCTTACCTTTTCGCTTCGCTTAAAATCGGTGTCGCTGCCGCCCTCGTGGGTGCAATCGTGGCAGAGCTGCCGGCGGGTGGCGCCCGCGGGTTGGGCGGGCGCATGTTGACGGGCAGCTATTACGGGCAAATGGTTCAAATCTGGTCCGCGTTGGTCTTGGCTGCCGTTCTCGCGGCATCCTTGGTTCTGCTAATCGGGCTGGCCCAAAGGTTGACGCTGAAGCGGATGGGGCTGACATGATCTTGGTCGTTCTGGCACTCGTCATCTGGCTCGCCATGTGGGCGCTGAATACGCGCCTGTCCACGGGGCCAAATGCAGACACCCGCGCGATCCGGTTGATCGTTCCAGCCATCTTTGGCCTGACCATCCTTGTTGTTTGGGAGTTGTTGGTCCGTGGACTGGACGTGCCACTGGTGATTCTGCCTGCACCAACTCATGTAATATCCACCTTCTTCAGTGAGATCCCGACGCTTTGGCTGGACTTCCAGCAGACCTTCATCAAAGGCGCACTGAGCGGCTACGTCATTGGCTGCGGTGCTGCCTTCCTGATGGCCATTCTGGTGGACCGCTACGACTTCCTGAAACGGGGCCTTCTGCCTGTGGGCAATTTCGTGGCGGCCTTGCCGATTGTCGGGACCGCGCCAATCCTTGTGATGTGGTTCGGCTTTGACTGGCAATCCAAAGCGGCGGTGGTTGTGGTTATGGTGTTCTTCCCGATGCTGGTGAACACAGTAGCTGGATTGCAGGAAACCACCGCCATGCAACGCGACCTGATGCGCACTTACGGGGCAGGCTATTGGCCAAGCCTGACGAAATTGCGCCTGCCTGCCGCGATGCCCTTCATCTTTAACGGGCTTAAAATTTCAACAACGCTCGCCTTGATCGGCGCGATTGTGGCCGAGTTCTTTGGCTCACCGACAATGGGTATGGGCTTTCGCATTTCCACCTCGGTGGGGCAGCTTGCGCTCGATATGGTCTGGGCTGAGATCGTGGTCGCCGCCCTAGCTGGGTCTGCCTTTTACGGGGTGGTGGCGATGGCCGAAAAAACGGTGACCTTCTGGCACCCGTCGCAACGAAAATAAAGTATAACAAGAGTATCAACCTGGAGGACAACTCATGAAGAAACTGCTCACAACCGCCGCCTTGTCGATGGCACTGGCAGCCCCTGCTGCTTATGCCGACGGCCATGCGAACTCGGTCAAGCTACAACTGCAATGGGTCACGCAAGCCCAGTTTGCGGGTTACTATGTGGCGAAAGACAAAGGTTTTTACGAAGAAGAGGGGCTGGACGTTACCGTGCTGGCAGGCGGCCCTGACATCGCCCCGCCTCAAGTTTTGGCAGGTGGCGGCGCTGACGTCATGCTGAACTGGATGCCATCCGCATTGGCCGCCCGCGAAAAGGGCCTGCCCGTGGTCAATATCGCGCAACCGTTCAAAACGTCCGGCTTGATGCTGACCTGCTGGAAAGACACCGGCATCAAATCCCCGCAAGATTTCAAAGGCAAAACCATCGGAGTCTGGTTCTTCGGCAACGAGTATCCGTTCTTGTCCTGGATGAGCCAGGAGGGAATCCCAACCGATGGCGGCCCTGATGGCGTGACGGTCCTGAAGCAGGGCTTCAACGTTGACCCGTTGCTGCAACGTCAGGCCGACTGCATCTCCACTATGACCTATAACGAATTCGGTCAGGTGCTGGATGCAGGCGTATCCGAGGACGAACTGGTCACCTTCAAATATGAAGACCAAGGCGTCGCGACTTTGGAGGACGGCATCTACGCTCTGGAGGACAACCTCAAAGACCCGGCCTTCAAAGACAAGATGGTGCGCTTCGTGCGGGCTTCGATGAAGGGCTGGAAATACGCCGAGGAAAATCCAGATGAGGCGGCCGAAATCGTGCTTGAAAATGACGAATCCGGTGCGCAGACCGAGGCACATCAGAAGCGTATGATGGGCGAGATTGCCAAGCTGACGGCAGGCTCGAACGGCGCGCTGGACGAAGCGGATTTCAACCGTACTGTAGCAACGCTACTGGCGGGCGGCTCTGATCCGGTGATCTCCAAAGAGCCGGTTGGCGCTTGGACTTCCGAGATTACAGACGAAGCACTGAAGTAATTTGCGAACGGGATGGGCGTGCGCAAGCGCCCATCCCAACCTTCCGGCAGGTCAGCCGCCAATCCCCTCGAATGTGACAGCTGCCCCCAACGCGCTTGCCAAAATCGGCGAGACGATGGCGATGATTTTCTTGAACGCATCCATCGACGCGATGCGGTTGATGTCGAACCCCATGACCTGACTTCCGATCTCGGGGCTGCCATGCGCCTCGACCGCCTTGTGAAAGCGGTCAATTCGCACCATCAGGATCAGGCTCACGGGCATGTAGTAGCTCAGGATCAGCACCGAATAGCTGACTCCCCGGTACAGCGATATCGCGTTGACCAATCCCGCATGTCGGTCGCGCAACGCCGGGTCGGCGATCATCTGGCCGGGCCACTTCATCCAAGACAGCAAAAGCACCATGCCGACACTCAGCAAAATGCCGGAGCAATAAAGGTATCGGCTCGACGTATCCTGCGCCTCTTTCAGGATCGCAGCCTCAGCCGCGAGGCCTTGCGCACTGTGCAAGCAGGGACGGTGCGGGCGCGCCAAGGCCAGCACCATGCCCGCGATAACGCAGGCAGCGGCGAGCGACGTGATGTGGTTTGCTTTGTCGAGCAGTACTTCCATCCCGTGAAAGGCGCCTTCGCCCTCGCAAGCCAAAGAGGTCTCGCACGCGCGCAATCGCCCTTGCGACAGCGCGTCAACGAACAGGGACTTGCCCAGTAACTCGTAGGCCTCGAAGCTTCCCATCCACACCGGCTCCAAGGTATTGAACACCATGGTGAAGGCCACGACGGCGATCAGGCCAAGCAGGATGCGAAACGCGGACTTGGGGGAGTGTTTCGACCACAATTCTGAAAAGAAGATGGCGATGAATATCACGCAAACTGCCGAGTAGAAAAACCACGCCGACAGGAAGTTGTAGCGCGCGGTCAATTCTAACAGCGGAGCTTGCGAAACGGTCACAGTCGGCGGCAGCAACAGGGCGCTATTGCCGAAATTTCCCAGCAGATATTCCGACGCGAGCAACACAAAGGCTGGCAACGCGAGGATGCCAAGATGCTTGGGCGCAATGACCAATCGGCCACGCGGACGTAATCGGGGTAGTATGATCCCCATGGGGTGGCCCCCGCTTGAAAATGATGCAGGGCCGAGGACCTGCACCGGTCCGAAAAATCAAGAATATCTCAGACTGCGCTCAGATAGGGCCACAGGTCAAGCTTGGGAGCTATCCCTTGCGGTTCGCCGGATGAAGCGAATTTGCCAGAATATGATCTGAATCGTGCACCACGGCTTCCGCCTGATGGTAGATTTTCGGGTCAGGTCGTGAGGCCACGCTTTCATCCTTGTCGGGATAATCTAGCTGCCAGAGGAAATGCTTCATGCAGGTTAGTCGGGCCCGCTTCTTGTCATTGGAGCGGATGACGGTCCAAGGCGCATCTGCGGTGTCGGTGTAGAAGAACATCGCTTCCTTGGCTTCTGTGTAGTCCTCCCACTTGTCCAAGCTGGCGCGGTCGATGGGCGATAGCTTCCAACGTTTCAACGGATCCGTCTCACGAGAGGCGAAGCGACGCTTCTGTTCTTCTTGCGTGACAGAGAACCAGTATTTGAAAAGCCGAATGCCGCTGCGCACTAGCATCCGTTCGAACTCGGGCGTTTGGCGCATAAATTCCAGATACTCGGTCGGGGCGCAGAAGTTCATGACACGCTCGACGCCCGCGCGGTTGTACCAAGACCGGTCATACAGGACCATCTCGCCCGATGTGGGCAAGTGTTTGATGTAGCGTTGGAAAAACCACTGACCGCGTTCTTCATCGCTCGGCTTGTTCAACGCAACCACCCGTGCTGCACGAGGGTTCAGGTGCTCTGTAAAGCGTTTGATCGTGCCGCCCTTGCCGGCAGCGTCGCGCCCTTCAAAGAGCAGAACAAATTTCTGATCGGTTTCCTGCACCCAATGCTGGACCTTGAGCAATTCCACTTGCAGCGCCGCTTTTTCTTTTTCGTAAGTGTCGCGATTTAGCTTCTCGGCATAGGGGTATTCCCCTTGCTCAAATCCTGTAATGGTCTCAGATTTCGTTTTCGCCTTAGCTGGTGTGGTTTTTGCTTTTGAACCGGTCATAGGAGCCTTCAATTTAGTGGATGAAATGGGATGCTGGATGAGCGTCTTTTGCCTAGCAATGACGCGCGCGTGTCGCATTGATGTGGATCAATCACAGCAATCTAACCGCGCCTTGTGTTGCCACGGATACGGCTTGTCGCCATTGCGGCAGCGGCCTAGCGTGGCCTGATGGAACCACTGGTCTTTTTCGCCGTTCTTGCGGCAGCTCTCTTGCACGCCGTTTGGAACGCTTTGGTGAAAGGCGGTAAGGACAAGCGCTTGAATATGGCGGGTGTGGTGATCGGCCATTTGCCGATTGCGGTGCCGATGCTGGCTTTCGTGCCCGCACCAGATCCTGCGGCTTATCCATACCTGATCGCAGGAATGGCACTGCATTTTGGCTACCAGTGGTTTTTGCTCGGGTCCTACAAGATTGGTGATCTGACCCAAGTTTACCCCATCGCGCGCGGCGTCGCTCCGTTGCTTGTGGCGGCCGTCTCAGTATTGGGTCTTGGCGTTGATCTTTCCGGTATGGAGATTCTGGCTGTTGTCACAATTGCTGCAGGCATCCTAAGCATTTCGCTTGTCCGTGGGGCGGACGGGCTGCGCAATGGGAAGGCGACGGTTATGGCGCTGACAACAGGATGCTTCATTGCATCCTATTCCCTTGTCGACGGGATGGGCGCGCGCGTCGCAGGTACGGCACTTGGCTACTACGCATGGCTTGGCATCGCAAATTCGCTGATTTTCATAGTCTTTATGGCGGCCACCACACCACAAGTGCTCCGCGATTTGCCGACCAAGGGGCTGAAGGTATTCTTTGTCGGGGGCGCGGCCTCATTCATTGCCTACAGTCTGGTAATGTGGGCCTTCACCAAATCCCCGATCGCCTTGGTAACGGCACTTCGCGAAACTTCTATCATCTTCGCCCTGCTGATCGGGGTGTTGCTCATGAACGAGCGGTTGAGCCTTGGAAAGGTGCTATCGACCATGATCACTCTTATCGGGGTCATTTTGCTGCGGGCGTCGCGCAACTGAGGCTCCAGATAGCCAGATCGTGATCGAACGGGTCAACGCGTCGCGCCCCGATCGCTTGACCTTGCCTTGCGCTTGGCCCCATCTAGGTAAAACCGTCAAAACAGGCTGTCTCATGATCCCAGAACTCGGACAATTCGCCCTTTCATTGGCTCTGATCGCCGCACTCGTGCAGAGCGTGTTGCCAATGATGGGCGCCGCACGGGGCAATACGCTTTGGATGCGGTCCGCCCAAGCCAGCTCCTTGGTGCAGTTCGCTTTGATTGCAGCGGCCTTTGCGGCACTAATGCGCAGCTACATCGTTTCAGATTTCACGGTCCTGAACGTGGTCAACAACTCCCACTCCCTGAAGCCGCTGATCTACAAGATCGCCGGAACATGGGGCAATCACGAGGGATCGTTGCTGTTATGGGTGTTCATTCTCGCGGGGTTCGGCGCGGCAGTGGCGTTCTTTGGACGCAACATCCCGGAGGCTTTGAAAGCCCGCACCCTGTCTGTTCAGGCTTGGATTTCAGTTGGCTTCATCAGCTTCATGCTGTTCACGTCCAACCCCTTCACGCGTGTCTTTCCGCCGCCGTTAAATGGCGAGGACCTGAACCCGCTGCTCCAAGATATCGGTCTCGCGATCCATCCTCCGCTGCTTTATGTCGGCTATGTGGGCTTTTCGATCGTGTTCTCCTTCGCTGTGGCGGCGCTAATCGAAGGTCGTGTGGACCCTGCTTGGGCCCGCTGGGTGCGCCCTTGGACTTTGGCCGCCTGGACCTCGCTGACCGCAGGTATCGGCCTTGGGTCGTGGTGGGCCTATTACGAGCTTGGTTGGGGTGGATGGTGGTTCTGGGATCCGGTCGAGAACGTATCGTTCATGCCATGGTTGTTGGGCACAGCGTTGCTACATTCAGCGATAGTGACCGAGAAGCGTGACACGTTCAAAAGCTGGACGATCCTACTGGCAATTCTGACCTTCTCCTTGTCGCTGCTTGGCACGTTCATCGTGCGCTCCGGCCTGCTGACGTCGGTCCACGCCTTTGCGGTCGATCCGGAACGCGGTATCTACATTCTTGGCCTGTTAGGCGTCTCTATCGGTGGCTCGCTCGCGCTGTTCGCATGGCGCGCGCCCTCAATGGAAGGTGGCGGTCTATTTGCGCCGATCTCGCGAGAGGCGGGATTGTTGATCAACAACCTTCTCTTGGCGACAGCGACCGCAACTGTTCTGTTTGGAACGCTTTACCCGTTGTTCCTCGAAGCTGTCACAGGCGACAAGATTTCCGTCGGCCCGCCATTTTTCAACGCTGGGTTCATTCCAATCACCTTGCCGCTGCTTGTGGTCATGGGGGTAGGGCCGTTCTTGTCATGGAAGCGCGCTGATCTGGCGGGGGTTTTGTCGCGCCTGAAACTGGCTCTGGCCTTGGCCGTAATTGCAGCGCTTGTGGTCTGGTATGTCTCGACCGGTGGTCCGGTTCTTGCGGTTTTGGCAATGGGTATCGCGGTTTGGTTGATCGTCGCCACCGCGCAGGAGTGGATCAAACGGGTTAAGCTGTTCCAGCCTGGTGCCATGGCGCGCATCCGTCGCCAGCCGCGTGCGTCGCACGGAATGACGCTGGCCCATATCGGGATCGCGATCTTGGTTATGGGCGCCACGGGGTCTTCGGCCTGGAAGGAAGATATCGTGACCTTCGCCAGCCCCGGCACCAAGGTTGAGATCGCAGGCTTTGAGCTGACCTTCGAGAACATCGAGCGCCAGCAGGGCCCGAACTACATCGCAGACATTGCGACGCTGAACGTGACGCATGACGGGGATTTCGTGACCAAGCTCTATCCAGAGCGACGCTTCTATCCTGCGGCGGGGTCCACAACGACGGAAAGCTCTATCCGCCAAACTCTGGCAGGAGACTTGTACACCTCCATCGCAGAACCGGCGGCAGAGGGGGCAAAGGGTCAGTGGACGTTGCGTGTACTCTACGAACCTTTGGTGAACTTCCTCTGGATCGGCACTGTGTTCCTCGTGATCGGCGGCGGTATGTCCTTGTCGGATCGCAGGCTTCGCATCGGCGCCCCGCGCAAAGCCAAAGCAGCGCCTCTTGGCGCAACGCCAGCGGAGTAGGTAGATGAAACGACTGCTTTTCGCGCTGCCCCTTGTGGTAGCTTTGATCATTGGCGGATTTGCCATTTGGGGGCTGTCCGGCGGGCGGGACCCCTCGGCATTGCCGTCTGTTCTGATCTCTCAGCCCGTCCCACCGCTTGATCTAGAGCCCATCGCGGGCGTTGACCGTCCCGGCCTGACGACGGCCGACATCACCAAGATGGATGGCATCAAGCTGCTCAATGTCTTTGCGTCTTGGTGTGCACCGTGTCGGGCAGAGCATCCCAACCTGACCCGCCTTGGGCAGGAGGAGGGGGTGACCCTGATCGGCATCAACTACAAGGACAAGCCTGAGGCCGCCGCCAAGTGGCTGGACGAGTTGGGCAACCCCTATGAGGCGCTGGGCTCCGATTATTCGGGGCGTGGTGGCATTGATCTAGGAATATCCGGCGTGCCAGAGACTTTCATCATCGACGAGGACGGCATCATCCGCCACAGGTTTGCCGGCCCTGTTGTCGGGGACGGTTTGCGTCGATTTACCGAGGCCTTGAACGAGGTGCGCAAATGATCCGGGCCGCACTTCTGGCGCTGGCCATGCTCGCCAGCCCTGCCTTGGCAGTAGAGCCTGATGAGGTTCTGGCTGATCCCGCCCTCGAAGAACGTGCGCGCGCGATATCGGCAAATGTGCGTTGTGTGGTGTGCCAGAACGAACCGATCGACAGCTCGAATGCAGGTGTTGCCCGCGACTTGCGGGTGCTGATCCGCGAGCGGTTGGTTGCAGGTGACACGGATCAGGAAATCTATGACTTCCTCGTGCTGCGCTACGGGGATTTCGTGTTGTTCAATCCGCCCTTCAAGCCCTCGACCTATGCGTTGTGGCTTGGGCCTTTCGCAATTCTGCTAATCGGCGGCGTAGCTGTTGCCGTTTCGCTGGCGCGCCGTCCGCGCAAGCCAGCTTCAAAAGATAGCCAGCTGAGCGCCGAGGAAGAAACTGCCTTGGCCAAGCTGATGGAAGAGGACACGACTACATGATCTTTTGGGTCTCCGCTGCGGCGCTGGCAATGTTGACGATGCTTGCGTTTCTCTGGCCGCTCTTACGTGGCAACGAAGGTGCATTGGACCGCGCTGACAGCGCCATCGCGATCTTCCGTGACCAGTTGGGCGAAGTGGATCGTGATGAAGAACGCGGCATCATTTCAGGGGCCGAGGCCAACGCCGCCCGCACTGAGATCAAGCGCCGGATGATTGCAGCTGACAAAGGTCGCGGCCCAGCAAGCGCGGGCGGTGGTGCGGGCAAGGGCGTGTTGATGGCGTTCGCATTGGCGACACCGATCGCAGGTGCGGCTCTGTACATGCAACTTGGCGCGCCGGGCATCCCGTCCGTTCCTTTCGCGGAGCGCGCAGCGGAACAGGCGGAAGACGAGAACCTCAACAAGCTGACCGCGCAACTTAAATCTAAGCTGGAAAGCGAGCCCAACGGCGGCGAAACCCGCGGCTGGGAGCTTCTGGCGACGACCTACGCGAATATGGGCCGTTACGCTGATTCCGCTTCTGCCTATTCGCGAATTGTGGAGCGGGAGGGCGCAACATCGTCCACATGGTCCCAATATGCCGAGGCTCTGATCTCTGCCGAGAACGGCACGGTGACCAAACCCGCAGCCAATGCGATTGAGCGTGCAATCGCACTCGACCCGATGAACCCCGCAGGAACCTATTATCGCGCGGTTGCATGGGATCAGGCAGGGCGCACCGAGGAGGCGCGCCAATCGCTTATCGATCGTCTGGCTCTGGAAACCGCGCCAACAGAATGGATGCCGTTCTACCTGCGCGAGATTAACCGTATGGGGTCCATGCTCGGGCTTGATCCCGTGCCCGCGCCTGACTTCCCTGACGCGCCCCGTGGCCCGTCTGCTGCTGATGTGGCTGCTGCGTCGGAAATGTCCGCAGAAGACCGTCAGGACTTCGTACGTACAATGGTTGGCAATCTGGCAGAACGGATGAAAGAAGAGCCGGAAAACCTTCAAGGCTGGCTGCAGCTCGCCCGCGCGTATGGGGTTCTTGGCGAAACCGAAAACGCCCGCGCTGCCTATGAAAGTGCCAAGAAGCTGACTGATGCCTTCCCTGAAGACGACCCACGCCGGATCACCGTTGAGCAGGGGTTGGCCGCCCTCGGCAACTAAAGCCGCGCGGCGCCTAGCGCGTTCAACACCGCGTCTTTGGTCAGAAACTCTGGCAGCATGATCCCGCTCGGCGCATCAGGCCCGTAGACGATGTTGAACGGGATTCCAAACCGCCCATTGCGCTGGAGAAAAGCCAGAATATCGGGGTTCTGCTGTGTCCAGTCCGCACGCATGGCTGTCACGCCATCACTCGATAGAAGTCCCGCCACAGGGTCGCGGTCAAGCACGCTGGCTTTGTTCGCTTTGCAGGTCAGGCACCACGCGGCGGTCACGTCGACAAAGACAACTTCCCCGTCCGCGACGGCCGCTGCAATCGCGCGTTCGTCAAACACGGCCCAATTTGCAGCGTTCACGATAGCCTGTGGGACAGGGCGCAACGCGACTGGTACCAGAATGGCAGCCAGAACCAATGTTATTGGGGCAAAGCGCAAAACACCCTTGCCGCCAATCTGCAAGGCGACGATCGCCGCGACGACGAAGCCGAAAACTCCCGAAACGACGGCCCACCCCGCGACTGTCAGCAGGACCGAACCGAGCCAGAGCGCTGTGACCGCCAGTAAAGCCGCCATGACCCACTTGACCCGTATCATCCACTGGCCGGGCTTGGGCAGTGCTTGTACCAAGGACGGGCGCAAGGCGACGGCGAGATAAGGCGCCGCCAGCCCGACTCCAAGAGCCGTGAAAATTACCATCGCTTCAAACCCGCTTCCGGCCAGTGCAAAGGTTACAGCAGTGCCAAGGAACGGAGCAGAACAGGGGGTCGCCAGAACGGCGGCAAGGGCACCCGTCGCGAAATCTCCCAACAGACCAGAGCCGTGCTCCATGCGCGCAATCGACGTATTCAGTTTCTGGGGCAAGGTGATCTCGAAAAGGCCAGCCATGTTGGCCGCGAAAACGGCGATCAGCGTGATCATCAGGCCAAGGAAGACGGGGTTCTGGAACTGAACGCCCCAGCCCACCTGACCGCCTCCCGTGCGAATGGCCAACAGCACGCCCGCCAGTGACCACATGAACACCAGCACACCAAGGGCTGATACCACAAACCCCGCTCGAATACGTGCTGCTGACTGATCGCTGGACTTCAATGCGGATGCGAACTTCACCGCAAGAACCGGAAGCACGCAGGGCATGATGTTCAAGATCAGCCCACCCAACAAAGCGATCAATGCGATGGACCAAAGTGCGGTCGCTCCACCTGAAGTCGTAAAGGCCGTGTCGCTAAGCGTGCCCGGCTGGAACGTCGCTGCCCGTTTGCCATCGGTCAGGGTGATCTCAAAAATCTCGGAGCTTGCAGGAAAGGACAAAACAGGCAGGGAGGCGACGAGTGATTTACGATCGTCCCCAAAGCTGAAAGTTGGCGCGCCAAAGGCCGCATCACTGCCCATATTGGCGAAAATCTGAAGATCTTGGCCGAAGCGCGTGTCGCTGGCCACTGCCACCTGCAGTTCCGATTGGTCGGTGGCAATCCAATGCTGCGCGTCACGCAGTCCAGCGTCGGCCAATGCACCGGGCACTTTAGCGGCAGCATCCGCGATCATCGCCGCAGCCGCGCCGTCGATCCCGCCAGTGCCTCCAAGCAACGTCACCGACAAGTTGAACATCTCTGGGATGCAAAGCTCGGCGCAAACAAGCACATTCGCGGACACGTTCAAAACAGTCGCGCCACCCGCTTGGTCCAAATCGACGCGAATCGGAAATGTGACTTCTTTGGCATAACCATAGTTCTCGATGTCGAACGCTTCAAAACGCGTCGGCGCGGGAAACAGCAGTTCTGTGCTGGCAATGTTGGATGAGGCGTCCCAATTCAGCTCGGGCGGATAACCCACAGCACCCGGTGCCTGCCAATAGGTCTTCCACCCGTCCGCGAGCTGAATTTGGAGCGCCGCCGACAATGTGCCTGCTTCCGGCGTAACGCCGTTCTCTGCCGTTATAAGCCGTGCGGTCATCCTGTCGCTTTGATACGCGAGGGAGCTTGCCGCGAAGGCGGGTGTCGAAGCTACAGAGAGCCAAATCACGAGAAGGGATGCAAGAAATCTCATGACAGTGTTGGTCCACTGGTGGCCTGCTAAAGGCAAGTGTTTTTGGCGAAATGTCACCGCCTCGTGATGAGCATGTGTTTGACAATCCCCTCACAGGACATCACGGTCTCGAAACCTTATATTCGCCGCCAAGGAGCGCTTCGATGATCCGTTTTACCACCTCAACCGCCCTTGCGCTTTGCCTTGCCGCAACATCTGTGTCCGCCGAAGATATGACCCGTGACCAGATGCAGGAACTGGTTCTGGAGACCATCCGCGAAAATCCCGAGATTATCATGGAAGCGCTGCAAACACTGCAGAACCGCGAAGAGCAGGCTAAAGCGGATCAAGCTCAAGCCATGCTGATCGCCAATCGCGATGCTTTGGAGCGTGACCCGAACGCGCCCGTTATGGGAAACCCTGACGGCGACGTCACCGTAGTTGAGTTCTTTGACTACAATTGCGGCTATTGCCGCCGCGTTTTCGGCGATGTTGAGGCGTTGATGGAGGAAGACAGCAATGTCCGCGTTGTTATGCGCGAATGGCCAATCCTTGGCGAAGAAAGCGTTTACGCGGCGCGCGCTGCTTTGGCGTCGCGTGCGCAGGGCAAGTACGCTGAGTTCCACAACGCGCTGATGGAAAATTCCGGCCGTGCGAATGAAGCCAGCGTGATGAGCATCGCCGGCAAACTTGGAATGGACTTGGAGCAACTCAAGCGTGACATGGACGCGCCGGAGGTTGCGGCTCACATTCAAACCAGCATGCAATTGACGCAGGCCTTGGGCCTGAACGGCACGCCAGCTTTCATCTTCGGTGATCAACTCGTGCCCGGCGCGATTGAGCTTGAACAGATGAAAGAGCTTGTTGCCATGACCCGCGACGCGGGCTGATCCAACTCTACACCCCTTAACTTTTGTGCTTTCCTTCGGATTTTGGAAGGGCCTAGTGTCGGGCAAATCGGAATGATGCGTGACGCGGAAAGGGCGGGCTCATGGCGAAGATTGCCATCAACGGACTGGGGCGCATAGGGCGCTCTATTTTGCGGCTTCTAACCACCACCAAGGCGGGCGAGGGGTTCGAAATTGCAGCCCTGAACGACATCGCTCGCCCCGAGCTTTGCGCCTATCTGCTCAAACATGACAGCGTCTTTGGCCAGTTCCCTGGCGAGATTGGGTATGATGATCACTCCCTAACGATCAACGGCGTGCGATATCCACTGACCGACAGCCCCGACCTGTCAGTGGTTGATCTGAACAGCGTCGATCTGCTTCTCGAATGCACCGGAAAAGCGACGACGCGCGAGTTTGCGGAACGGGGGCTCGTTGCAGGGGCGGGGCGTGTTTTGATCTCGGGGCCATGCCCGACGGCAGATCAAACGGTCGTGCTGGGGGCGAATGACGATGCCTTGGGTGATCAGAAGATTATCTCTTGCGCCTCATGCACGACTAACGCCTTGGCCCCCTTGGCGCGTGTGATTGACGACGCGTTCGGGCTGATGACGGCACACATGACGACCATCCACTGCTACACGGGGTCGCAGCCAACGGTGGACGCGCCGCGCGGTGATCTGGTGCGTTCGCGTGCCGCTGCGTTATCAATGGTGCCCACGACAACTTCGGCAGGGCAGCTCACCGATCTTGTTCTGCCAGTTCTGGCAGGCCGCATTTTCGCGACCTCGGTACGTGTTCCGACCGCTTCGGTTTCGGCCATCGACATGAGCTTTCAGGCGCAACGACCTTTCACAGAAAAGAAAATCAACGAAGTATTGCTCGCGGCGAAGGGCGCTATCATTGGTGTGACAGAGGAACCTTTGGTGTCCTCGGATCTGCGCGCCCGTTCGGAAAGCATCGTCATGGCCCTTCCAGAAACGCATGTGACGCAGTCGGGCGGCATGGCGCGGGTGTTTGGCTGGTATGACAATGAGTGGGGCTTTTCCAACCGCATGATCGATCTGGCCCGCCAAATGACACAGATGTGAGTTTATGCTTCCTGCGCGAAATGGTAATCCCCTGACAAATCGAAACAAGAGCCGAAGGCCCTGAACCTATGAGCATCAAACAATCGCGTCGCCTATTTCTCACGACGGCGTCCGCAGCGCTGGCGACACCTGCGCTTTTGCGCGCCCAGAACATCGAAACCCCCGTTGATGAAATTGGCGTGCCGCAAACGCCGCAAGGGGTGCGCCGCAACGCCTCCAGCTTCCAATATCAGCAGTGGCAGGATCATTTCGACACGTTGGGTGTCGCAACCGTCGTTGCCGACACCACTTCGCGCGCGTTGCATTACTGGAGCGCCGATGGCTCGGATTACCGCGTGTTCGCGACGTCGGTGCCGCGTCGCGAAGATCTGACCAAGCGTGGCTATACCAAAGTTGTCCGTAAGAAAGTCGGTCCTGACTGGACGCCGACCGTGTCGATGATCAAAGAAGACCCAGATCTAAAATACATGCCTCCTGGCCCCGGTAACCCGCTGGGCACCCACGCGATGTATCTCGACTGGCCTGCCTACCTGATTCACGGCACGCATGACACGCGTAAGATCGGGCGTCGCTCGTCTTCGGGCTGTATCGGTCTGTATAATGAAAAGATCGCTGAATTGTTCGAGCTTTGCCCTGTCGGCACTCAGGTTCGCGTAATTTAAGGTTGCTTCAGCGTCCGAGCGCGGCAACGCGCTTGGCGCCGCACCAAAGCGCTAGTTTAAACGCCGAAGACCTAAGAATAGGGCTTCGACTTTATCGGTCGCGCTTGACCAGTGCCTGATGTCTTCGACTGGCAGGAAAAATGCATACTGGGCCGCTCCGGCATTCACAGTCGCAAAGCAGTCGCGGTTTGCAAACGCCCCCCGAAGACACTCAAGTATAACCTGCCGACCTGTGACTTGATCAGTTCCCGCAAATATCAAACGCGTTCCCGACAACAGCGCTTCAATGTCGAGCTCTGCAGCTGACGGCATGTCAGTCAGTGGCTTGGCGTCATCTGGCATGTCCCACGCTGTGGCGCTTTCCCGGATCTCAAGCCGCTCGAAGAACTCGGGCAGGGTCCCGACTGGTCCGGTGACCAATGAACTCCGGATCGATAGCATACGGGGAAAGGCTTTCGGCTCCATCTCAGGCGGGATCAGATATTCTGTTGACCCGACGATGAAGGCATCCGGTGATACCCATCCTTGCGTGAGGGCGTCGGCAAAATCTACGCGGGGTAAACAGGGGGTGAGATCGCCGCGATCACCTTCAACAAACCTTTGCTGCCGAATGGACCAATTTGCCCGAAACGGCGCGCCACCTTGCACCTGAAGTCCCAGATGCGGGTTATGCCCCCCTTTGTGCATCGCGAAGAACCCAAGCTGTGCCGCGGACGCAATCGGCGCGGCCGATGGGGGTGACGCAAGGCACCACGGTGCGCCGTCTGCCAAATTTTCTGCGCTTTCAAGGATGCGTGTCGGCTGCAAAGAGCCGACCAACGACACGCCGATGATGGCGGCGCTGACAGTCACACCAAAGGCCCTGATTAGCCAGGGGCCAAGCAACAACGCGCCCAAAGCAGCCAAGAGAGCGATCAGAATTATGAACAAATCCAAGCTCCGACCAAGCGCGCTGTCGGCGAAAGCAAATGCCAGACCTATGGCGCAAGCAAGGCCCGCCGCACTGCCAGCAAATCCAACGCTGATTACATCCAGCAGATGTCGCCACCGCTTATCCGGCCCCAGCAATGCCCTTTGCGTGAGTTGGCCCCTTGCTCCGGCAACTGCAATGCGAAGCCCCAAGCCTAAGGCAACGCCGATGATGAGCAAGAAGAGGATTATCACGCCAATGGCGTAGCCAAGTCCTTGATCAGACCAGTGGACAGGACCAGCCAGAAATCCGGCAGCGATGAATGCGGTGACGGAAAGCAAAGCGCAACGCCACATCAAGAACAGGGGCAGAAATGGCGAGAGCACGGCCAAAGCCGCGAAGGCAAACATTAGTTGCATCGCCATCCCTGCGATCATGCGCCTGTCCCACTCAAGCAGCACCCGTTCCGGATTGGCTTAGGGTCCGCATTGCTCAGGCGTTCTGAATGAGTTCGCTGATCTCGGCGACCTTCTGCGCCAGCAACGCGCGGTCACCACGGGTTTCAACATTCAGCCGCAAAAGCGCTTCGGTGTTCGATTGCCGCAAGTTCACCCGCCAGTCCCCATAGTCCAGCGATAGCCCGTCCAGCCGATCCACGGCTTTCGCTCCCGGCAAATACGTCGCCTCGAACGCGTCGATCGCAGGCTGTTTGTCATCAAGCTTGAAATTGATCTCCCCGGAGGACGGGAAGCGTGCCTGCATGTCAGCAACCAGTTCTGACAGTTTCTTGCCCGTAGCACTCATGTGCTCGATCAACAAAATCCACGGGATCATACCGCTGTCGCAATACATGAACTCGCGGAAATAGTGGTGGGCGGACATCTCGCCGCCATAGACCGCATCAACTTCGCGCATCTTCGCTTTGATGTGGCTGTGACCGGATTGCGATGCGACAGCTTCGCCACCGCCTGTGCCAACCAAATCCAACAGCGCCCAAATCACGCGCGGGTCATGAATGATCTTTGCACCGGCGTGTTTTCCGAGAAACGCACTCGCAAGCAGACCCACGACATATTCGCCGTCAATGAACGCACCCGTTTCGTCAAAGAAGAAGCAACGGTCGAAATCGCCATCCCAAGCGACGCCCAAATCCGCACCTTCTGCCAGCACGCGCTGACCAGTTTGCGCGCGGTTCTCTTCCAGCAGGGGGTTTGGGATTCCATTAGGAAAGCCGCTATCCGGCGCGTGGTGTTGGCGTACAAATTCGACTGGTGCATCCAGCTTGGCGGCGACGGCGTCAAAGCTGGGGCCGGCGACCCCGTTGCCGGAATTGACGACCACCTTCATCGGACGCCAAGTGGACGTATTGGCAAAGCTGACCACTCGGTCGGCATAGGCATCGCGTGGGTCCCGCGCCTGCAAGCGTCCGCGTTCTTTTGCAGGGCCAAAATTACCGGCCTCCACCAGAGCTTGGATCTCGCCCAAACCATCCGCCGACGAGATCGGCCGCGAGCCCGCCCGCACCATTTTGATCCCGTTATAGTCAATCGGATTGTGCGAGGCCGTGACCATCAACCCGCCACCTGCCTCAAAGTGGGACGTGGCGAAATACACTTCTTCCGTGCCGCACAGGCCAATGTCGATCACATCGACGCCTTCGTCGCGCAGCCCTTCCGCCAATTGACCTGCCAGTGCTTTGGAGGTCGGGCGAATGTCATATCCGATCACAACCGACCCCGGATCAATAGAGCGCGCAAAACCGCGCCCGATGCCGTAGCAAATTTCTTCGTTCAGCTCGTCGCCTAATCGGCCACGCACGTCATAGCTCTTAAAGCAGGTCAGGGTCGTCATGATGTCACCTCGTATTCAACGCGCCAGACATACCGCGAAGGGCAGGGCGCTCCAAGGATTCATCTCGTTAGCGAAGCCATTAGCGTGGGCCACAAAAAAGGCCCCGACGTTTCCGCAGGGGCCTTTGGTGGACTTACCGATCTGAAGATTAGCTTTTTGGAAGCGATCCCTGACCGTGGCCGGACATGCCGCCTGCCACTTCTTCCGTCGCCTCTGCGGCCAGCTCTTCTGGCAGCACAAGGTTCAGAACAATGGCAATCAGGGCTGCAGGCAGGATGCCTGACGTTGCCAGAACTTTCCAAGTGCCGGGCAAATATTGCAGCGCGTCCGGCTCCAGCTGAAGCCCCAGACCCAGCGACAGGGCGATTGCGAAAATCACCATGTTGCGGCGGTTCCAGTTCACGTCCGACAGCATCGAGATACCAGCGGCCACGACCATGCCAAACATAACGATCACGCCGCCGCCTAGCACTTCGATTGGAACGGTGGAGATGATCGCGCCGATTTTTGGCACCAGTCCGCAGAGGATCAGGAAGATCGCGCCGATGGTGACCACATGGCGGCTCATCACGCCGGTCATGGCGATCAGGCCCACGTTTTGGCTGAACGAGGTATTCGGCAACGCGCCGAAGAGGCCGGAAACTGCAGTGCCCAGGCCGTCAGCGAAGGTCGCGCCCTGAATCTCTTTATCGGTAGCCTCGCGGCCGGCGCCGCCTTTGGTGATGCCGGACACGTCGCCGACAGTCTCTACCGCAGAGACAAAGCCCATCAGACAGAAGCCGATGATCGCCGCAACACTGAATTCCATACCAAAGTGGAATGGATCAGGCAGCGCAAAGCTGGCCGCACGACCGACATTGCCGAAGTTGACCATGCCCATCATGAACGCAACGATGTAGCCGGCAATCAGGCCCAGCAACACGGCCGAGACGCTGATCATCCCACGGGTGAAGAACTTCAGCCCAAGGGTGACTATGATTACAACGCTTGCCACCAGCCAGTTCGCGCCGGAGCCATATTCAGGCGTGCCGATAGCGGGAACACCGCCCGCAGCATATTGGATTCCGACTTTTACCAGCGCCAGACCGATCATTGTCACCACAAGCCCAGTGACCAATGGGGGAAGGGCGAACCGGATTTTGCCGATAAACAGGCCAAGGAAGGCATGAAAAATGCCGCCAACCAGAACGCCGCCCATCAGCACCGCAACAGCGTCAACGCCTTTGCCTGCCACCAGGGGAATCATGATCGGGATAAAGGCGAAGGATGTGCCTTGCACGATTGGCAGTTTAGCCCCCACTGGGCCTATGCCGATCGTTTGGATCAGGGTCGCAACCCCTGCAAAGAACATCGACATCTGGATCATGTAGATCATTTGCGGGAAGTCCGGAGAGTTAGAGCCGAAGCCGAACCCCGCCGCACCGCAGATGATAATGGCGGGCGTTACGTTCGAGACGAACATGGCCAGCACGTGTTGAATTCCAAGAGGGATGGCTTTGGCCAATCCCGGCGTATAGTTTGGATCGCGCAGCTGCTCTGCGGTCCCTAGTGAAGTATCAGCCATTACGTTCTCCCCGTTCGACTGTTGATTTGACCACACGGCGCCGTGTGGCCTTTCTTTGGCGCGTTAGCCGCGCTCTATCATGACTGGAGTTTCCAGCCTGAATTCCTCTAGATTTGCGCCATCGCCGATACGGTCGACGACAGCGAATAGCCCAGGCGCGTGCAGTGGCGTCAGAACCCCATGCCACGTGCCTTTGTGAAAGTTGATTGCTTGTCCCGCAGCGGTCAAAAATGCCGCAATCTCGCCAGGCCGATTGCCCAAGTCTTGGGCGACAATGACCAAAAACGGCTCAAAACTCATCGGAATGAAGGCCTGAGACCCCAGCGGGTGACGCTCGAGCAGCGTCAATTCATACGGCAGCGCACGCGGTTGAGCCTGAAAGACGCTGATCCCCGCGCGACCATCTTCGAAATCCAGCGTCGCACGATCATGGAAGCGCCCACATAGGCCTTCGTTGATCATCTTGTCCGGGGTACCCGCGCAATCAAGCACATCGCCGTAGGGCGCAAAGGCATCCGCCGTCAGAGGTTGCGTGCGGATTACCATGGCAGCTTCGCGTGACGGTTGACGTCTTTGTAAAGCAGATAGCGGAACGGCGCGTCCCCCGTGGCGCGGCAGGCCTGCGGGCAGAACGCACGCAGCCACATGAAGTCCCCCGGACCGACAGACACCCAGTCGCGGTTCAGCAGATATTCAGCCGTGCCTTCAAGAACATAAAGCCCGTGTTCCATCACATGCGTTTCCTCGAAGGGGATCAGTCCCCCCGGTTGGAATGTAACGATGTTGACATGCATATCGTGCCGTAAATCGGTCGGCTCCACAAAGCGCGTGGTGGCCCAAGCGCCATGTGTGTCAGGCATCGCGATCGGGGCGTTTTCCGCATCTGATGTCACGAAAGCTTCTGGGGCAAGTAGGCCTTCGACCGCCTCGTAGCGTTTGCGCACCCAATGAAAGGTGGCTTTCGCGTCACTGCGGTTGTGCAGGGTCCAGCCTTGTCCGGCGGGCAGATAGGCATAGCCGCCTTCTTGCAGCACATGGGTGCCCGCGCTGTTGGACAGGTCCAATTGTCCTTCCACGACAAACAGCACCGCTTCCGCCTCGGGGTTGTTTTCCGGCCGGTCAGAGCCGCCGCCAGCCGCGACTTCCACTATGTATTGAGAGAATGTTTCGGCGAAGCCCGAAAGGGGGCGTGCGATGATCCAAGCGCGCGTGCCAGACCAATTCGGAATGAAGCTCGTCACGATATCGCGCATCACACCAGCGGGCAGGAAGGCATAGGCTTCGGTGAAAACCGCTGTGCCAGTCAGCTTGTCCGATTGCGCTGGTAACCCTGCGGGCGGAAGTGCGTAGCTCATGGCAGGATTTCCTTCAGGCGCAGCTGCGCGATCCGTTCGACCTGACGACAGGCCTCGTCGAATTCGACTTGGCTGTCATTGTGGATGCGGCGCTGAAAGGCTTCCAGAATGCTGAGCTTCGTATTGTCGCGTACGGCTATAATGAAGGGAAATCCGTGCTTTGCGACATATTCCTCATTTAAATCAGTAAACGCTTGGCGTTCCTCATCTGTCAGGGCATCCAAGCCTGCGCTGGCTTGCTCGGACGTGCTTTCGGCCGTCAGTCGCTTGGCTGCGGCCAGCTTGCCGGCAAGATCAGGGTGTGCATCCAGAACCTCTAGCCGTTCCGTCGAACTTGCCGCGCGGAACATCCGGGCCATTGCGTTCCAAAGCCCTTCGGCCGTGTCATGCGCGGGGCCCAGCTCAAGGTTCCAAGCCCGCTCCGCGACCCAAGGTGAATGCTCGAAGATGCTACCGTAAGTATCTATAAATGTTTGCTTATCCATCAGCGTCGGGCGCGTCTTCGGGGCCGCAGGGTGTTCTGCCAACCAATGCTGCGCAATCTGCTGGCGGGTGGCAAACCAAACGCCATCATGGCCGCGCACATAGTCAAGGAACCGCTTCAGCGCCTGCACCCGACCCGGACGCCCGATCAGTCGGCAATGCAACCCGATGGACAACATCTTGGGGGCCCCATCGCAGCCTTCCTCATAAAGCGCATCAAAGCTGTCGCGCAAATAGGCCTCGAACTGGTCGCCCGAGTTGAACCCTTGCGGCGTGGCAAAGCGCATGTCGTTGCAATCCAGCGTGTAAGGCACCACCAACTGGTCACGCCCGTCAAAGCGCACGTAATAAGGCAAATCGTCCGCGTAGCTGTCGGCGACATAGTCGAAGCCCCCGTGTTCTGCCACCAGCCTCACTGTGTTGGCCGAACAACGTCCCGTATACCACCCGCGCGGGGCTTCACCGACGACCTGCGTGTGGAGCTTGACAGCGGCTTCAAGATCAGCGCGCTCATCCTCGGGCGAAGCATCCTTGTACTCGACCCATTTCAACCCGTGAGACGCAATTTCCCAACCCGCGCCCTTCATCGCGGCCACCTGTTCAGGGGACCGGGCGAGGGCGGTCGCAACACCATAGACGGTGATTGGTAAATCCTTCAGAAGTCGGTGGAGCCTCCAGAATCCGGCGCGGGCTCCATATTCGTAAATTGATTCCATGTTCCAGTGACGCTGTCCGGGCCAATGGGCGGCACCGACGATCTCGGACAGGAAGGCTTCGGAGGCCGCGTCGCCATGCAGCACGCAATTCTCGCCACCTTCTTCATAATTAAGGACAATTTGAACGGCGATCTTCGCACCGTTTGGCCAATTGGCGTTCGGTGGCTGGGCTCCGTGGCCGTGCAGATCACGCGGATAACGATTCATGGCAGATCTCCCTCGTTTTATCGCTACATCATTTAAATGCGCACGTATTTCAAAAATTATTTGAAAGAGTTTTCCGGAGCGCGACCTAGCATTTATTTCGCTATTGCCCGACCTTGAGTTAACCTGACCGATATTGAGGAGATCGCAGATGCTCGGCTACCTAACGACCCATGTGCTCGATACCGCGCTCGGCAGTCCTGCGGCGGGACTGGAAATCATGCTTTATCGCGTTTCAGGCAACAGCCATCGCAAGATTGCAACGATGGTGACAAATGCAGACGGGCGCACCGATAGCCCGATCCTCCCTGAAAAGGATTTCAAAACGGGCACCTATGAATTGGTCTTCAAAGTAGGGGCCTATCTCGATGCGTGCGGCACGCCGCCGGAAGACCCGCGCTTTCTGGACGAGGTACCGATCCGGTTCGGGATGTCCGAGCAAAGCCACTATCACGTTCCGTTGTTGGTCAGCCCGTTTGGATATTCGACCTATCGCGGCAGCTAGAACTTGCTCTGGCAGGGCGGAGTGTGCTGTCATGAGCCATGACACAGCTTACTGAGCCCGCAGCTTCACCTCGACCCGAAATTGGAACCGTTACGTTTTGGGAATTGCTTCGCGCATTGCGCGAGGGATGGCGCGACTTTACCCGTGCGCCGGCCTATGGGCTGTTCTTTTCCGCCTTCTATGTTCTGTGCGGCGCAGGTTTGGTTTATTGGGGCGCGGGGACGTTTACGTGGACGCTTGTGCTGGCCTTGGGCTTTCCCATCGTGGCCCCGTTCGCCGCAGTCGGCCTCTATGAGGTGAGCCGCCGCCTTGAGGCGGAAGAGCCCCTGACATGGTCGTCTGTCCTGTCGGTCGTTTGGGCCGAACGCGGGAGGCAACTCCCTTGGATTGGCGCGCTACTGGTACTCATTTTCCTGTTCTGGAGCTTCTTTGCACATATGTCGCTTGCGCTGTTCTTGGGGAATATGCAGCTGATCAACATTACAACGTCGTGGGAGGTTTTCCAGTCACCTACGGGCATCGCGCTAATCGCCTTTCAGATCTTTGTAGGCGGGGTTGTCGCTTTGATGACCTATACGATCACGGTGGTCTCCATGCCGCTGCTGCTTGACCGTGAGATCGACTTCATGACGGCCATGGGCTTTTCTATTCGGACGGTGCTGCACAACAGGGCCGTCATGCTGCTTTGGGCCGCAATCATAGCAATCGTGGTATTGGTGGCGCTGGTGCCAATGTTCCTAGGGTTGTTTCTGGCGCTGCCTGTGTTGGGTCACGCAACGTGGCACATCTACCGCAGAGCACTTTACACACCAACTTGATCCGCCGCGCAAAGCTGTAAGAACGCAGGCATCACCCCTGCGACATGCTCTTTGATCTGGCCGCGTGTGGGTTGGGGCAGGGTGCCAATGACACGCCGGATTTGCAGATCGCCGATCAACAGGGTCAAATACCATTCCGCCGCCTGTTCGTCGCTTGGCGCAGAGATCACCCCTGTCTGGCGCAATGCGGCCATTAGTTGAACAATCCTGGGCAATATCCGATCGCGATTGCCACGCGATATGGCGGCCCCCAGCTTGCCGGTCGCGTCAGAAGCCGCCGCGCGGTTCAGCGCAATCTCGCGCTCGCCCAATAGCAGCCCCAACAACAATCGGCCAATCTGATCGAGCGTATCCTCAGTCCTCACCGAACTGGTAAGCGCCTTCTCCAGTGCCGTTTCGATATCGAGGACATTGGATTTCACGATCTCCAGAAACAGGCGCTGCTTGTCGCCATACCACCGATAGAGCGTTTCGTTCGACGCATTGGCGGCTTTGGCTATGGTGAGCATCGACGCGCCTTCGTACCCACGGCTTCTCATGACATCGAGCGCGGCACTCTCAATCTCGGATCTTCGCTGCTCTTTCAGTTCTGCGCGCATGGCGGCCTCAAATAACTCGGGAATTACCGAACACATCTATACGGAAAAGTAAATATGCCTCAGATGTCGGAGTCGGTCACGGGCGCTGCTATGCGTCGGACTGGGCCTTCTTGATCGCTGTGCCGATCCGGTCGGACATATGATCCATGAACAATCGCAGCTTTGGGTCCTGATGCTTCCGGTGGGCATAAAGAAAACCCAAAGTGACCGGCGAGGGCGGTGTATCTTGACATAGTTCTACCAGCGCGCCGGATGCCAGATGTTGGGCCACCTCATGCCGTGGCTTCAGAATTACTCCGTACCCATCCAACGCCCAGCCGGTCAGAACGTCGCCATCATCGCTTTCAAACGGGCCGGTAACAGCATATTTGCGCGGGCCGTCCGGCGTATTTAGAATCCATTGAAACTCAGGCGCACCCGGATAACGCAGGTTCAGGCAATGGTGGCCATCTGCAATCAGGTCATCGCCGTTTTTCGGGCGGCCCATAACGGCAAGATAATCCGGTGCGGCGCAGACAACCCGCTCCACCTCGGCAAATTGGCGCATCATCAGGTTGCTGTCGCGGGGTTGATCCTGAAACAGGGCCACATCCAGCCCTTCGCTGGTCAGATCGATCTTGCGGTCTGACAGTCGCAACCTGATTTCGACAAGCGGGTACAGTTTTTTGAACCGTGGCACTTCAGGCGCGAGGAACCGCTTCCCGACGCCCAAAGGCGCAGCCACGAAAAGAGTTCCCCGTGGGGAACGCGTCATGTCAGTCACGGCCGCTTCTGCGGCGTCTATCGCCTCAAGAATACGCAGCGCCCCGTCATAGAAGACCCGGCCTTGCTCCGTCGGATGAAGCGAGCGGGTGGTCCGCGAGAACAGGCGCACGCCCAACTGTGTTTCGAGCGTGTTAATCCGAGCCGAGGCGACAGCAGCGGAGATCCGTTGATCGCGCGCCGCAGCGGACATGGAGCCCAAATCATAGACCCTGAGGAAGGTTTTGATGGTCTCGACGTAGCTCACAGGGCGATTATCCAATAATATTTGAAACTGCCGATGATAATTCTCTATTTCCTGTAGGTAATCAACTGTGGTGTCATAGGCGAAACAGCGGGAGAAAGATCATGTATGACTTGGCAATCATGTGGGACTGGTTGGCCTTCGCCGTGCGCTGGCTGCATGTCATCACCGCTATCGCATGGATCGGAAGCTCGTTTTACTTCATTGCGCTCGACCTGGGCCTGAACCGCGATATCGACGGTCCGGCAGATGGCGAGGAATGGCAGGTCCACGGCGGCGGCTTCTACCACATTCAGAAGTATCTGGTGGCCCCCGAGCAGATGCCCGAGCATCTCACATGGTTCAAATGGGAAAGCTACATGACGTGGATCTCCGGCGCGGCGATGCTGGCAGTGGTCTATTGGGTCGGGGCAGAGCTATTCCTGATTGACCCGAACGTAATGGATCTGGCGCAGTGGCAGGCCATAGCAATCTCGGCGGCCTCGCTGACCATCGGGTGGATCATTTACGACTTCTTATGCAAATCCCGACTGGGCGATCGCCCGACCATGCTGATGGTTCTGCTCTTCGTGCTGTTGGTGGTGATGGCATGGGGCTACACGCAAGTCTTCACGGGCCGCGCGGCGCTGCTGCATCTGGGCGCGTTCACCGCAACGATCATGACGGCCAACGTGTTCTTCATCATCATGCCCAACCAGCGCATCGTGGTCAAAGACCTGCAAGAGGGCCGCGCGCCGGACCCGAAATACGGCAAAATCGCCAAGCTGCGCTCCACTCACAACAACTACCTTACGCTTCCGGTAATCTTCCTGATGCTGTCCAACCACTACCCGCTGGCTTTCGCCACCGAGTATAACTGGATTATCGCGGCGCTGGTCTTCCTGATGGGTGTGACCATTCGCCATTATTTCAACACGATGCACATGAAGAAGCCCGAGCCGCGCTGGACTATCGGGGCGACGGTGCTGCTGTTCATTGCGATCATGTGGCTGTCCGCCCTTGGCCAGCCTTCGCTTGAAGTTGATGAGGATCAGGCGATGGGTCCCGTGGCCACCCAATACGCTCAGGCGCAGGGGTTCGAGGACGTGCGCGACATCGTTCTTGGCCGCTGCTCCATGTGTCACGCACGCGAGCCCGTCTGGGACGGGATTCTGTGGGCTCCGAAAGGCGTGCATCTCGAGACAGATGCCGACATCGCGGCTCAGGCCGCCCAAATCTATTTGCAAGCTGGTGCAAGCCACGCCATGCCACCCGCCAACCTGACCTATATCGAGCCGACAGAGCGCGCGGCGATCCGGCAATGGTTCAAAAATGCACGCGTTCCCGTGGCTTTGGCTTCAACGAATTAGGGGTCGGAGGCCCCGGAATTTTTCTCTTGAGTCCGCGCGGACATTGATCCAGCCTGAGGTCAGGAAGCTGCCACCGCACCACTCATACCCATCGATATATGCCGCGCAGTTTCCTGAGGTCTGCCCCAGTTCTGGGGAACCGAATTCAGGAGCTAAAGAGGGAATTGATGGTTGATATTGCGCTGACAGTGAACGGCAAAGCCGTCTCGGGCGAGGTGGAGGGGCGCACGCTGTTGTCCACATTCCTGCGCGAGGATCTGCGATTGACCGGCACGCATATCGGTTGCGACACGTCGCAATGTGGGGCCTGTGTGGTTCACGTGGACGGCAAGGCGGTAAAGTCCTGCACCATGTTCGCCGCAGAAGCTGATGGCGCCGAGGTTTCCACGATCGAGGGGCAGGCAAATGCCGACGGCTCGCTCAACGTGATCCAGGCGGCGTTTCAGGAGCATCACGGATTGCAATGCGGCTTCTGCACGCCCGGCATGGTGATGTCTGCGGCAGCACTGCTGAAGGAGAACCCGAAGCCCTCCGAAGCCGAGGTGCGTGAGTATCTCGAAGGCAATATCTGCCGCTGCACGGGCTACCACAATATCGTCAAGGCAATCATGGCCGCGTCCGGGCAGGACGTTTCTTCGCACTAGCTAACGGTAGACTGCGGCGCGAGCGCGCGGCCCGAAACAAAAAGGGGAATTCTACAATGTATAAGTTCGAAATGACCCGCCCAACGACAATTGCAGAGGCCGTGGCAGCGTTGTCGTCGGAAGAGGCGCAGGCACTGGGTGGCGGGCAGACACTGATCCCGACATTGAAGCAGCGCCTTGCCAGTCCCGAGATGCTTGTCAGCCTGACCGGAATTGACGAGATGAAGGGGATTTGCGTGGATGATGACGGCAGGGTTTGCATTGGTGGGGGCACCACCCACGCGGTTGTTGCTGCCGATACGCGCTATCCGGCGCTATCTGCGCTTGCAGGCCAGATCGGCGATCCGGCTGTGCGCAATCGTGGCACCATCGGAGGATCGGTCGCCAACAACGACCCTGCTGCGTGCTATCCGGCGGCGGTTCTCGCCTCCAACGCGACTATTGTCACCAACGCCCGCGACATCGCGGCTGACGACTACTTCCAAGGTATGTTCACGACGGCGCTGGAAGACGGTGAACTCGTCACCGAAGTGAAATTCCCGGTGCCGGAAAAAGCCAACTACCAGAAGTTCGTCCAACCCGCCTCGCGCTTTGCTTTGGTGGGGGTGTTTGTCGCCAAATTCTGGGATGGGGTGCGGGTTGCTGTGACTGGCGCATCTGAAGAAGGCGTGTTCCGCTGGACGGACGCCGAAGCGGCACTGTCCGACAGTTTCAAAGCGTCAGCATTGGATGGGCTATCGCTGAGCGGGGAGGGGATGATCTCCGACCTGCACGGCACCGGCGACTACCGCGCACATCTGGTGAAGGTGCTGACGGGGCGGGCCGTGTCGGCTGCGGCCTGACCGATTTACTGCGTGACGCGCCGAGATTGGATCGTGGCGCGGAGGAACGCAGCAATGAAAGCCGCTGTCATCAGCAACACGATGGTCGGGGCAGGGGCGCTGTCGAGAAAGAAGCTGGCATAGACACCCGCAAAGGCGCACAGCCCTGCGATCGCCATGGACAGCCAGAGCATGACGCCGAACCGTTTCGTAAGCAAAAACGCGATGGCACCTGGGGCGACAAGGAAGGCGATGGCTAGGATAATCCCGACCGCCTGAAGTGCCGCCACGACGGTTAGCGAAATCGCAGCAAGCATTCCGAAGTGAAGCAGGCGCACAGGCAGGCCTTGCGCACGCGCTTGCTGCTCGTCAAAGGCCTGCAGCAACAAATCACGCCAGAAAAAGGCGATGAGCCCCGTGACCAGCGCCGCGATCAGGCCGGTGGTCCACATGTCTTCCGGCCCGACACCCAGCATGTTGCCGAATAGGATGTGGTCCAGATGAACCTCGCTTTCGATTTTCGTGTACATCACGATGCCCAGCCCGAACATGCCCGAGAAGACGACGCCCATGACGGTGTCGCGCTTCACGCGCGAGTTTTCGTCGATCCACCCCGTCAGCCCCGCGCAGGCCATGCCCGCCGCGAAGGCCCCAAGGCCAAGCGGCAAGCCCAGCACATAGGCCAGTACCACCCCTGGCAGCACCGCATGAGAGATAGCATCGCCCATCAGGGACCAGCCTTTGAGGACCAGAAAGCAGGACAGCAAACCAGCGGGAATTGCCAGCATGACCGAGATGATCAGCGCGTTCACCATAAACGGGAACTGGAAGGGCAGGCACCATTCTGCCTCGCACTGTGACAGCCACTCCATCACAAAGCCTCTCGAGCGCGAGCGCGGGACGCGAGGATGCCATGCTTGGGGGCAAAGACGAATGCCACAAGGAACAGCATCGTTTGGAGGCAGACGATGACCCCGCCCGTGGCGCCATCAAGGAAATAGCTGATATAGGCCCCAATGAACGAAGTCAGCGTCCCGATCGCCACAGAGATGATCAGAAGGCTTGGGAAGCGGTCGGTCAGCAGGTAGGCCGTCGCTCCGGGGGTCACAACCATAGCGATGACCAGAAACGCGCCAACAGTTTGCATCGCAGCTACGGTGCAAGCCGACAATAGCGTGAAGAAGACCACCTTCAGCAGTTCAGGTCGCAGCCCGATGGACCGCGCATGGCTTTCATCAAAGAAGGTCACCATCAGGTCTCGCCACTTTGCCAGCAAGACGACCAAGGAGACGCCGCCAATCAGCGCCAATTGCAGCGTGTCCGCAGGAGAGATGGCAAGGATGTTGCCCATAATGATCGTTTGAATGTTCACGGACGCAGGCGACAGCGAGATCATGAACAGCCCCAGCCCGAAGAAGGAGGTGAAAATCAGCCCGATAATGGCGTCTTCCTTCAATCCGGTTCGTTGGTTCAGGAACAGCATTGCCCCGCCCGCCAAGCCGCCGGCAAAGAAGGCTCCCAACGCGAAAGGAAGGCCCAGCATATAGGCCGCCGCCACGCCCGGCACGATGGAGTGGCTGAGTGCGTCCCCGATCAGCGACCAGCCTTTCAGCATCAGATAGGCGGACAGGAACGCGCAGACGGCCCCAACCAAGGCCGACACCCACATGGAGTTCAACATATAATTATAGGTAAAGGGTTCCCACATCGCTTCGATCATGGGGCGTCTGCCTCTTCCTCGTCGTCGTGATGGTCGTAGATCACGAAAGGCCGCTCGTCGTCCGAGATGACTGTCAGGCGGCGGGTGTCTTCCTCGTCGTCGTGGAGGTCCGCGCCTTGCATGACGAAGTGGCGCAGCACGCCGCCGAAGGCCAGCTCCAAGTTCTGGCGGGTAAAGATGTCCTCGGTCGGTCCATAAGCCAGAACGGTGCCCTTGATCAGGATCGTGCGGTCGCAGAACTCTGGGACGGAGCCAAGGTTGTGGGTCGAGACCAGCATCACGCGGCCCTCGTCACGCATCTCGCGCAGCAGGGCTATGATCGCGTCCTCGGTTTGCACGTCCACACCCGTAAACGGCTCGTCCAGCAGCACCACACGGCTGTCTTGTGCCAGTGCGCGGGCAAGGAAGACGCGTTTTTTCTGGCCGCCGGACAACTCGCCGATCTGGCGATGGCGGAATTCAAGCATGTTGACGCGCTCCAACGCCCGCTCAACCATCTTGTGGTCTTCGGGGCGGGGGATGCGGAAGAAGCCCATATGGCCATAGCGTCCCATCATCACTACGTCTTCCACCAGCACAGGGAAGGTCCAGTCGACCTCCTCGGCCTGTGGGACATAGGCGACCGTATTGGCACGCAACGCATCGCGCACGGTGCCGCCAAGGATTGAGATCTTGCCAGCCGAGGTTGGAACAAACCCCATGATTGCCTTGAACAAGGTCGACTTGCCGGAGCCGTTCACCCCCACCAAAGCAGCAATGGTCCCTTTGGGCAGGGAAAAGGACGCATCGCGCAGGGCGGTGTGGCCGTTGCGATAGGTGACGGTGATGCCCTCTGCGCACAGTCCAGCGGCATCGTCTGGCAAGCTGCCAAAACTCATTTTTCTAAACCTTCTACGATGGTTTGAACGGTGACGCGCAACAGGTCCAGATAGGTGGGCACAGGGCCGTCCGCTGCGCTGAGACTGTCGACATATAACACGCCGCCATAGACCGCGTCCGTTTCGCGGGCGATTTGCTCTGCAGGGGCGGCGGAGACGGTGCTTTCCGAGAACACGGCGTTGATGTTGTTGTCTCGCACCGCGTCGATCAGGTCACGGACCTGCTTTGGCGTGCCTTGGGCGTCGGCATTGATCGGCCAGAGATATAGCTCTTTCAGGCCCAGATCGCGCGCAAGGTAGGAAAACGCGCCTTCTGACGTGACCAGCCAGCGCTTGTTTTCCGGCAAGGCTGCGATGCGATCCTTTAGGGGGCCAAGGGCAGCCAGGATTTCGGTTTTGTAAGCGGCAGCGTTGGCGATGTAGGTTTCGGCATTGTCTGGATCATAGGTCGAAAAGGCTTTGGCAATATTGTCGACATAGATCAGCGCAGAGTCGACGGACATCCACGCATGAGGATTTGGCTTGCCGGAATAGGGGCCTTGGGAGATGCCCATAGGTTCAACGCCTTCTGAGATAACAACCGATGGCACGTCGCGGAGATTGCGGAAGAATTGTTCAAACCAGAGCTCCAAGTTCAGTCCGTTCCACAAAACCAGATCGGCTTCTTGAGCACGCAGGATATCACGCGGCGTCGGCTCGTATTGGTGAATTTCGGAGCCTGGCTTGGTGATGCTTTCGACCACGGCGGCATCGCCAGCAACGCGCGAGGCCATGTCCGCGATTACGGTGAATGTTGTGACGGCCTTGAACTTGTCGGCAGCGGATGCTGGAAAAACGCTCAGGCACAACGCAAGGAGGGCGGGGAGGGCAAGGCGCATTTGCGGAAAATCCATTCTGGAACGGGGAAGGGTCATTGATCTCTATATGCGAGTCGTTTGCAAAAAGTCAAGTTTTTGCGAATTGCTCGCAATAAGGTGAAGGCCGATGTCTTGGCGAAATGCTCAGTGCTTCCGCGCCAACCAAACCGTAGCCCCGCCACAGGCTGGGTCGCGCTCGACGTGGCGGATCAATTCGAAGGCGTTCGCCTGCAACAGGTTTCGGTATTCCGTCTTGTCCAAACTTCCGTGGTACAGGGGGGCACCCTCAAACGTCCCGATGGCGTCTCCAAGCTCCGTGCCGCTGGTAAACATTAAAGCTGCACCTGCGTGACTGAGGTCGGCAAAGGCCTTGAACATCAGTCGCTGGTCCTCTGGAGGCAGGTGGAAGAAGCTGTGCCAAGCAAGCACGCCGTGGAATTTGCCCAATGGGGGCAGGGCACGCATGTCGGCAGTGATCCACCGTTGAGCAGGAAAGCGAGCGCGGGCCGTGTCGACCATAGCAGCTGCACCATCGACGCCGGTCACATTGCACCCCTGCTTGATGAGATACGCGCCGAGCGGTTTCCCCGAGCCACAGCCAAGATCAAGGACATCATGACCAGCAGTGGGCAGGGCCGTGAGAAACCTCTCCATCCAGCCTCGCTCCATCAGCGACTGGCTACGCAGCGTTTCCCAAACCGCTGCGTGTGCTTGGTAAAGGTCGATCACGGTGTCGGAGGGGGGCTTGGGCATGGTTGCGCTAGTAGAGCTGTCGCCGCTGTTTGAGTTGGCGCAAAGTATAGGTTTTTCGGATCAGACCCCAATCCCCTTGATTGAAATGGCGGTCCTGCGGAAGGCAGCGCAACCCGCAGAGCTGGCGGGTCAGACCTTCTTGGGGCAAGTTGACCCAAAACCGCCCGCCGGGAGTGGCGATGAAGCCAACCAGACCTTCTTTCATGTCGGCATCTAGATCTTCGTAGGAGGGGACTTCGCTATCCGCCTCATGATCATACGCGCCGTGTGTGTGAAAGGAAGCTAAGGGAACGACCCCTTTTGTACGGAACTGGTAGGGCAGGCATGTGTCCGCGTTCCCGCGTCTGGGCTGGGTCGAGATGATCGCCCCATTCTCGTTCCGCCCGAGTAATCCGCAAAATTCCCGCCCACTACGAAAACTGCGGGCTTGCAGCGTTGTCAGAACTTGCCGCGCGGCGGCGTCAAGCATCCGGCCTTCGTTCAACCGCAGTGTATCTGCAGCGCCTGTGTGAGAAAGGCCGAGGAATAGAGCGCAACAAAGGGTCAGACATTTCATGGAGGCACGCTAACGCAGAGCAGCGCGCGCTGTCCATTCAATCCGCGCGTTGCGGAAAACGCGGCGGATTATTCGCCACCAAAGCGGTGGATCTCAGTGGTTGCTATGTGACATCAGCCAGCGCGCCGCGCGCTTGAATGACGCGCGCTGCAAGATTTGCGGCGGCGTTGATCGAGACGTCCAGCGGTTGTCCAGCAATGCGGCTTGCCAGAAAGCCTGCATTGAACGAGTCGCCTGCGGCCGTTGTGTCGACGACCTTTACGGCCGCGACAGGTGCATGTGTACTGGTGGTCCCTGCATCCCAAGCCAACATCTCATCCGGTCCATTTTTGACAATAACGGTTTGCGCTCCGCACGATACATAGCGTTGGGCGGTGGCGGCGGTGTCCGCATCTCCGAACCATGTCGCTTCGTCCTCATGCGACGGTAGGACCGTGCTGCTGACGGCGGCGGCCTGCATCACGGCATCGGTCATGGCTTCCGATGAAGGCCAAAGTCCGGGGCGCAAATTGGGGTCAAACACCACATCCCCGCCCTTGGCGCGGAACTTGCTGAGGGCTTCAAGGAGGCGGGCGCGGTCGTCATCAGGCAGTATCGCAAGCGTGATCCCCGAAAAGTAAGCAACGTCCGCGCCGTCTAGTGCGGCGTCCAGCGCAGCGGCGTCCTGCGCCAACGTCCGAGCAGCACTTTGCCCGCGCCAGTAACTAAAGCTGCGCTCGCCATCTGCCAGCGAGATCATGTAGAGCCCGACCGTCAGGCCATCGCGCCGCGCAATTTGCCCCGTGCCAATCCCGGCCTCTTCTAGAAAGCCGGTCATTTTGGCAGAAGTGGCGTCGGAGCCAACAGCGGTCAGATAATCAACGTGATCACTTGGCGGGAGCAGCTTGCGCAGATACCACGCGGTGTTCATCGTGTCCCCCGCAAACCCCATGCGGTATTCGCCTTGGGATTCGGACGGGGCCATTTCGACCATGCACTCGCCAATCGCAATAATTCGGGTCATTCTGAGATATCCGTGAACCAGTTGTGGTTCTCTTGTTTGATGGTTTCAATAAGCTGAAGTATGCGTGATAGATGCTTTGTCACCGCCGCTGCGGCAGCCTCACCATTGCACGACGAGATTGCTTCGTACATTTCGATATGCTCCTCCAGTGCGAAGTGCTGAGATGAGGTATCCAGCGACAGCATTCGGATGCGGTCCATATGCGCCTTGTTTTCATGGATCAGGTCCCAGACATAGCCAACGCCGGATTGAACGCAGATTTCTTTGTGAAACTGGTCATCTAGAGTGTGGAACTGCATGCGATCACCTGCGGCAATTGCTACTTTTTGCTGCTCAATCAAGTTGGACAGCGCTGTAAGCCCCGCTTCAGACAACCCCTCACTGGCTGTTCGGCAGGTTTGGGTTTCCAGTGCCATGCGAATAAAGCGGGCACGTGTCACAGCCTCTTCGGAGATCAGGCTAACAGTCGTTCTGCTTTGCGGGCGGATGGTCAGAAAGCCCAGCTTTGCCAAACGCTTGAATGCCTCACGGACAGGTTGGCGGGAGACGCCCATCGCTTTGGCGACTTCGGTCTCCGATATTTTCGTACGCGGAGGTAATTCAAGCGTTAGAATGCGGGTTTGAAGTGCCGAAAAGATTTGGTCGGCAACCGTTGGCGCTGTACTCTGCCGGATTAGGGGCAGGTGCGATAGGTGCTCCGGTGGCTTCTCTGTGTCTTTCATATCGGCGCCTTTTTTCGCAACAAACTGGCTTCTACATTCTACAGATCAAGATCATTCGCGCAACTGGGATATTAGTTGACAGCAAAAAATAGACATACTAGCATACCAGTTAAGGTGACCTTGTATCGCCTAAACGCGCAGGACGATAGGGGGGGTCATGTCGCAACTTGACGACGATCGCTTGTTTCCGACGGAGCCTGCCGTGCGTCGCATGGCACGTGATCTTTATGAGGGCGTGAAGGATCTGCCGATCATCAGCCCGCATGGTCACACCGATCCACGATGGTTTGCCGAAAACGAACTTTTTCCCGATCCGGCACAGCTGTTTGTGACCCCCGACCACTACGTGTTTCGTATGCTGCACAGTCAAGGTATCCCGCTGGAAGCGATGGGGGTGCCGCGCGAAGATGGCGGCAAGACCGAGCAAGACCCTCGCAAAATCTGGCGTTTGTTTGCAGAGAATTTCTACCTGTTCCGTGGCACACCTTCGCGCATCTGGGTCGAGCACGCGTTTCAAGAGGTCTTCGGCGTGGTCAAGCGCCTGTCGCTGGATACCGCAGACGAGATTTACGACCACATTGCAGATTGCCTCACGCAAGATGCTTTCCGCCCGCGCGCCTTGTTCGAGCGGTTCAATATAGAGGCGATTTCGACGACCGAGAGCGCCATCGACGACCTGCGCTGGCACAAAATGATCCGCGACAGTGGATGGCAGGGCAAGGTTGTAACGGCCTATCGCCCTGACGCGGTCATTGATCCGGAATTCGACGGCTTCACCGCCAATATCGCAACGCTTGGCGATATGACCGGAGAGGATACAACGACTTGGACGGGATATCTGGCAGCACATCGCTTACGGCGGGAGGTGTTCAAGAGCTTCGGTGCAACGTCGTCGGACCACGGCCATCCGACGGCGCGCACGGAAGATCTGTCACAAGAGGTCGCCGCCGCCCTGTTCGACAAGGCCCTTCGCGGGGCATGTAGTGCGGAGGAGGCCGATGCGTTCCGTGGCCATATGCTGACTGAGATGGCACGAATGAGCCTTGATGACGGGCTGGTGCTACAAATACACCCCGGATCGTTCCGCAACCATTCGAAAGACATCATGGCGCGGTTCGGCCGTGACAAGGGCTACGACATTCCAACGCAGACGAATTATGTCTCGGCGCTGAAGCCTTTGCTTGACGCGGTGGGGGCTCGTCCCGACTTAACGGTGATATTGTTTACGTTGGACGAGACATCTTATGCACGCGAACTGGCTCCGCTCGCAGGGGTTTATCCTGCGCTAAAGCTTGGACCGCCGTGGTGGTTCCATGACAGCTACGAAGGCATGATGCGTTTCCGCGAAATGGCGACGGAAACCGCTGGCTTCTACAATACCGTCGGATTCAACGACGACACCCGCGCCTTTTGCTCCATCCCTGCGCGCCATGACGTAGCGCGGCGGGTAGATTGTGCGTTCCTCGCGACATTGGTCGCCACGGGGCGGCTGGCGAAGGACGAGGCACCGGATGTTGCCTATGATCTCAGCTACCGACTAGCAAAGGATGCCTACAAGCTCTGATGCCAACTTAAAGTGCGATATCTGTGCAAACTCGGCAGCATTCCCCCAAGGACCCTTTTGATTGCCCTGACTTAGAAATGGAGGACCCAGAATGACCCATCCCGTAGTCCCAACCGATCCCGGCGTGACCCGCCAGGTACTTGCTGAAAACCCCGATTTGATGATGGTTGCATTCAGGTTCGAGGCAGGTGCTGAAGGCAAGCTTCATGACCACCCGCATGTGCAAGCGACCTACGTGGAAACAGGCCGCTTCACCTTCAGCGTTGATGGGACCGAGCATGACCTTGGTCCCGGCGATAGTCTGGTTATCCCCTCGGGAGCGAGACACGGATGCGTTTGCGTCGAGGCGGGGGCATTGATCGACACGTTCACCCCACGCCGCGACGATTTCCTGTAGATTGAAAGAGCTGACCCCATGCTGAAAACCCAATCCCGTTACGCCATCGATCCGGCGACTGCCAAAACCTTGGATACGGACCAGTTGCGAGACCATTTCCATGTTGGCGGCTTGTTCGCCGATGGCGAGATAAGCCTGGTCTATAGCCACTATGACCGATTGATCCTCGGCTCTGCAGTTCCGAAAGGCGGGGCGCTGACGCTTGATAAGGTTGCGGAAGCGGGGACACCCTCGATTTTGGACCGACGGGAGATGGGCGTTCTGAATATCGGCGACGCGGGCACGGTCGAAGTCGGGGGAAAAAAATATCAGATCGATAACGGCGAAGTGCTTTATATCGGCATGGGGTCGGGGCCTGTGACGTTCTCTGGCAACGGGCGCTATTACATCCTGTCTGCCCCCGCGCATCAAACCTATCCCACGACCCTCATCAAGCTCGCCGACGCGCGACGGGTAGAGATGGGCGCGCCCGAAACCGCCAACGAGCGTGTCATCATCCAGTTACTGCATCCAGATGTTCACCCCAGTTGCCAACTGGTCATGGGCTACACCCAGTTTGCCCAAGGCTCTGTCTGGAACACGATGCCAGCACACACCCATGACCGGCGAATGGAGGCATATCTGTACTTCCAGCTGCCAGAGGAACAACGCGTCTTTCACATGATGGGGGAGCCAACCCAGACTCGGCACATCATCATGGCCAACGAGGAAGCGGTGATTTCACCCCCGTGGTCCATCCATGCGGGTGCCGGCACGTCGTCCTACACCTTCTGCTGGGCAATGGCGGGCGACAATGTCGATTTCACTGATATGGATATGATTGCGATCGGGGATTTGCGATGAGCGTTTACTCTCTCAATGGGCGCAAGGCGCTGGTGACAGGGGCCAATACGGGCATCGGTCAAGCCATCGCCGTGTCACTCGCGCGAGAAGGTGCCAGCGTCGTTTGTGCGGGGCGTCGCGCATGTGACGAAACCGTAGGCACGATCACTCAGGCAGGGGGCAATGCTTCCTCGCTTCTGGTGGATTTTGCTGATCCGATGGCGGGCCAAGGTCTCTTTGACGGGGAAGGCTATGATATCCTCGTCAACAACGCGGGCATCATCCGCCGCGCGGACGCGGTCGAGTTTTCCGAAGCGGATTGGGACGATGTCATGGACGTGAACCTGAAGGCGCTCTTCTTCACCACGCAGGCCTTTGCCAAGTCGGTCTTTGCTTCTGGCGGAAAGGGCGCGGTCGTAAACGTGGCCTCGCTGTTGTCATTTCAGGGGGGGATCCGTGTGCCGTCCTACACAGCGTCGAAACACGGAGTTGCTGGGTTAACCAAACTGCTTGCGAATGAGTGGGCGGCGAAGGGCATCAATGTGAACGCCGTGGCCCCGGGCTACGTCGACACCAACAATACCGAAGCCTTGCGCGCGGACCCAGAGCGCAACAGAGCCATTCTGGACCGCATCCCCGCAGGACGTTGGGGTGCGCCCGAAGATATCGCAGGTCCGGTGGCTTACCTATGCTCACCCGCTGCTGCCTATATCCATGGCGCTGTTTTGAATGTCGATGGAGGCTGGCTTGCCCGCTGAAATTACACTTCCTCCAAAACCCGCGACGGGAATCGTCCATCTGGGGCTAGGGGCGTTCTTTCGCGCTCATGGCTGCATCTACATCGCCGATGCGATGGCGGCATCCGGTGGCGACTGGGGCGTTGTTGGCGTCTCGCTTCGCAGCCCTGCCACTCGCGATGCGCTCCGCGATCAGGATTGGGCTTATACCGCCGTCAGCCTTGGCGCGACGGAGGAGGTGGCTCGGGTCGTCGATGTTTTGAATGGCGTTCTCGTCGCGCCAGAGAATCCTGACGCTGTGCTGGCCGCGATGGCTAATCCCGAGGTGAAAATCGTCACCCTGACGGTCACCGAAAAGGGCTATTGCCACAACCCCGCAACTGGCGCGCTGAACTTCGATCGCCCCGACATCCAGCATGACCTGACCGCGCCGTTTCCCGTCTCGGCCATCGGCTTTCTGGTCCGTGCGCTCCAACGCAGACGCGACGCCGGAAATCAGCCGTTTACGATTCTAAGCTGCGACAACCTGCCAGAAAACGGCAAACTGGTGCGTGGCTTGGTGCTGGAATTTGCGCAGCGCGTTGATCCCGCTTTGGCCGAATGGATCAAGTCAAACGGCCGTTTTCCCTGTACGATGGTGGACCGTATTACCCCTGCAACGACCGATGCCGACATCGAAAAAGTGGAGCGCCTGACAGGTATGCGCGACGACGCGCCCGTCATGCACGAGCCGTTTTCGCAGTGGGTTGTAGAGGATGATTTTGTAGACGGTGCGCGTCCAGACCTGGCGGCAGCCGGCGTTGAATTGGTGGCTGATGTCACCGCGCATGAGCATATGAAATTGCGGATGCTGAACGGCACCCATTCCGCGCTGGCCTACACGGGTTACTTGGCGGGGCACGAGACGATTTCCGAGACCATGGCCGATCCCGTCTTTGCCGCCTATGTGCGGCAGCTTTGGGCGGAAATCATGCCTGCCGTGGTCGCGCCTGCCGGCGTGAGCCTGCCAGACTACGCGGACGCCTTATTCGCGCGTTATTCCAATCCGGCCATTCAACACCGCACATGGCAGATTGCGATGGATGGCAGTCAAAAGCTGCCGCAACGCATATTGGGCACGCTGCGAGAAGCCCTGGATGCTGGGCGGGAGACGCCGGGGCTCTGGCTCGCTGTGGCCGCATGGATGCGCTATGTCGGCGGTCAGGACGAAACAGGCCAGCCGATCGATGTGCGCGATCCACTCGCGCCCCGTTTGCAAGAGCTTTCGGCGGCTGCAGACACTCCTGCTGACAAGGTCGCGGCCTTGTTGGCAGTGCAGGGCGTCTTTCCTGCAGATTTGGCCCCACGCCTTCTTGCGCCTGTCACCGAGGCTGCGACGCTGCTTTGGGAAGAGGGCGCACGCGCTGCGGTATTTGAGGTGACCCCATGATTGAAAGCTGGCGATGGTATGGAGACTTGGACGCAATCTCGCTGGAAGAGATTGCCCAAACAGGCGCGCGAGGCATCGTGACCGCCTTGCATGAAATCCCCTATGGCGAGGTTTGGCCGTCTGATGCCATTGCGGCGCGGAAAGCCCGTGTTGAGGCTGGGGGCTTTGAATGGGTCGTCGTCGAAAGCCTGCCGATCCATGAACGCATCAAAAAGGGGGAGGGCGACCTGTCCGCGCTCTTCGCCAACTACCGTCAGTCTATGGCAAATCTGGCGGGCGAAGGTGTCACGACCATCTGCTACAACTTTATGCCGCTGCTGGATTGGACCCGAACCGATCTCAACGCACCTGTCGCGGGTGGGGCAACGTGCTTGCGGTTTGAGGCGGTGCGGATGGCGGCATTCGAGATCCATATGCTCGGGCGCCAAGACGCCGAAGACGACTATCCCGACGATGTCCGCGCCAAGGCCGCAAGCTGGTTTCAGCAGGCGACAGAGGCTGATCGTGACAGCTTGCTGGCGTCGATTATGGCTGGAATGCCGGGGGCGTTTGATCGCTACGACGTGGCCGGTTTGCGTCAGGCATTGGCGACATATGACGGTGTGGGGCGTGAGGGATTACGAAGGAATTACAAGCGCTTCCTGGATGAAGTTGTGCCAACATCTGAGGAGTTGGGCGTCAAGCTTTGCGTACACCCCGATGATCCGCCACGTGACATTTTGGGGCTGCCACGCATCGTGTCGAACGGGGACGATCTGGATTGGATCCTTGCCGCTCATGACAGCCCCGCCAACGGGATCACGCTGTGCTCCGGCTCGTTGGGGGCCAATCCTGCGAACGACGTTCCTGCTATCGCAGCGCGTGTCGCGGACCGCATCCATTTTGCCCATTTGCGCAATGTCGCGAAAGATCCGGACGGCTCGTTTGAAGAGGCCGCACACCTTGAGGGCGATACCGATATGGTGGCGCTGGTCCGCGTGTTGCTGGACGAGCAGGCCCGCAGGCTGGACGCTGGGCGCGCGGATCATCTGATCCCCTTCCGCCCCGACCACGGCCATCACATGTTGTCAGACCTTTCCCGCGACCTGATCCCCGGCTACCCGCTGATCGGTCGCTTGCGGGGACTGGCAGAGCTTCGCGGCGTGATTAGCGCATTGTCGCACGCGGGTTAAGCGCCCACAGGTTTGAACGCGCGTAGCACCTCGCGTGTCGCGGCTACGATTGGATCGTGGGTTTCTTGCAGGATCGACACACGGTCAAATCTGGCGGGGTCTTTCGCAACGGCCTCGCGCAGCGCTTGGCCGAAGACCATGCGCAACTCTGTCCCGATGTTGAATTTGCATATGTTGGAGCCGCGAGCGAGCGTCGTGCGCTGCGCCATTGGAACGCCAGAGCCGCCATGGATGACCAGCGGCACATCGGTGACGGCTTCAATGGCGCGGATGCGAGGCTCGTCCAAACCGCCCGCCTTGTCTTGCTGAAGGTGGACGTTCCCGACCGAGATCGCCATGGCGTCCACACCTGTCTCACGGGCGAATTTGGCGGCCTCGGCAGGGTCGGTTCCGGCAGACGCCGCACCACCCGCATATCCTACAAAGCCGATCTCGCCCTCGCAGGACATCCCTGCCGCATGTGCCATTTCGGCGATGGCAGCCGTCTCGTCGATATTCTGCGCAAGCGGATGGCGTGAACCGTCGAACATGAGTGAGGTAAAACCAGCGTCCAACGCCTGTTTGCACTCGTCCATGGTGTAGCCATGGTCGAGATGGGTCACGACCGGCACGCTCGCAGTCTCCGCAAGATAGCGGAACATCGCCCCCAAAACCGGCAGCGGCGTGTGTCCCCTGCAAGAGGGGCCAGCCTGCAAGATCAACGGCACGTTTTCCGCCTCTGCGGCTGCCACATAGGCGCGCATATCTTCCCAACCCAAGGTGACCAGACCCGCGACGGCATACCCGCCCTTCAATGCGGGTTGAAGGACTTCAGAAAGCGTCGCGAGTGTCATTTGAACTTCGCGATCATGTCCTTGATGCCCGGGATCGTTTCAATCTGGGAGGCGTGGGTCGGTTGGAAATATTGAACAAGAGAGCGCTGGCTTAGCCCGCCCAAAATGGTGAAGTAATACATCTCGTAGCCCGGCAGAACAGCGCAGGGGTGGTAGCCCTTATCCAGACAGATCGTGGAGCCATCCATGATATGATACGCATCCCCCGGCTTGTTGTCCTCGCGCTGGAGCATTTGCACCCCAGAGCCGTAATTCGGCTTGAACCGGAAGTTGTAGGTCTCGTCGTGGCGGGTCTCGTCTGGCAGGCGGTCGGTGTCATGCTTATGGCTCGGGAAGCCAGACCAGCCGCCTTGACCGACGGTAAACAGCTCGCTGACCAAGAGACGGCCCACCTTGTCATGGTGGCGCGCACCCAGAATATGTTTGATCTTGCGATGGGTTTTGGTGTCATCAGAGCCGTATTGCACAAGATCAATCCCGTCGCCCCGCACGTCGAACGGCTCGAGAACCTTGTCAAATTTGGCGCCAGCGATGAAGGTTTCGGTCGCGTCAGATGTGCAAACAATCGTTACCTTGGAGCCGACGGGCACGTAGACGCCCTCTGGCTCGCCGTCCCATACATCTTCGCCGCGATTGCCCAAACCGTTGAAGTGAACGCCCTCGATCTCGACATCCACGGTCCCCGTGGCGGGCACGATGCATGTCTCGAAGCCCGGCACTTGATACTCGAACGCCTCACCTTTCCTGAGTTTGACGATGTTGAAGTAGTTCAGTGGAACCAGCGCGTCACCGGCATCGACGATTGGCTTGTTCTGGTTGTCAAAGGGGGGGATGTGCATGGAAGATCCTCTCAGGGTTGTGTGGGGCCGGGATGCGTGGCCAGAAAGGCCTCAAGCTCGGCAGGCGTGGGCATGGCTGGGGCGCATCCGGGTCTGGATACGACGATTGAGGCGCAGGCAGAACCGCGTAGAACGGCGTCCCGAATAGGGAGACCCTCGGCAAGGGACGCCATGATACCCGCCATGAAGCTGTCACCCGCACCAGTGGGTTTGACCGCCTCGACAGGGTAGATTCCCGTGTGGATTTCATCGCCATTTGCGAATGTTGTCGCCCCCTCGGGGCCTTTTTTGTAAACCACGATAGCTGCGCCGGATCGGGCTAGCTCACGTGCCTTATCCAGCCCTTTGCTGATGTCGCCGGCCATGAATCCAAACTCCTCGTCGTTCCCGACAATGACGTCGGACATGGCTCCGGCACGCGACAGCACGTCTTGTGCCACTTCTGGCGAAGGCCAGCTGTAGGGGCGGTAATCCACGTCGAAGATGATGGGTAAGCCCGCTTCACGGGCCAGCTCAAACGCGCGGAAAGTGGCGGAGCGAGACGGCTCGGCGGCAAAGACGGTTCCTGCGGTGATCAAGGCACCGAACTGGGAGTAATCCACAGCCTCCGCATCTTCGGTGGTCATCTGAAAATCGGCGGCGTTGTTGCGGTAGATAACGGTCTGGTGCTCTTCGAGGCGGGTCTCGGAGACTGCCAGCGAGGTTCTACTCTCGCCAGTGATCTTCTTCACATATGTGCTGTTGATACCGTACTGCGCCAATTGGTTCAGGCAATACCGCCCGACGGCATCATCCGACACGGATGTGACCAGCGCGGCCTTGCATCCAAGCCGTCCCAGCCCCGCCGCAATATTGGCCGAGGAGCCTCCCATCGCAACCATCATTGTTTGTGCGTCTTGGGTACGGGTTCCGGGCGGGTCCGGCATTAAATCCATCCCGACACGGCCAACAATGACGAAGTTCTTTTTAGCGATGCCATCTAAAACCATCAGGTGCGCTTTCGCTGGTTGAGGAGGTGACCAAGCTCATGAAGCTTGCCGCTACACCTGAGGCGCGCCAAGCTCTGCATGTCCTGTCAATTCCGACTTGTGATAACTCGAATCCTAGGATACGAAATTTGCAACCGGTTGCAAATTCAAATTGAACGGGGAGGGCGTTATGACCGAAATCGGCATCGGAATCATCGGTGGTGGTTACATGGGTAAAGCACATGCTGTGGCCATGGCGGCCGTCGGGGCTGTCTTCAACACCGCGTTACGCCCAAGGCTGGAAATGGTCTGCGCAAGCAGCGCTGAAACCGCTGAAAAGTACCGCCAGAATTTCGGCTTCGCTCGGGGAACGGATGATTGGAACAGGTTGGTGAACGATCCCAAGGTGGAAGCTGTCATCATCGCATCGCCCCAAACCACCCACCGCGCCGCCGCGGAAGCCGCGTTCGCCTTGGGCAAGCCGGTGTTCTGCGAAAAACCCCTTGGCGCAACGTTGGAGGACAGTCGCGCGATGGTGGCCGCAGCGCAAGCCAGTGGCTGCGTTAACATGGTTGGCTTTAACTATATCCGGACACCCGCCAGCCAATACGCGCGCCAGCTCATCGCGTCTGGCGAGATCGGGGAGGTGACGTGGTTCCGTGGGGAGCATACGGAAGATTTCCTTGCCGACCCGCAATCCCCTGCGACATGGCGCACGACGGGTATGGGCAATGGCACTATGGGTGATCTGGCGCCTCATATGATCAACGGCGCGCTCGCGCTGATCGGGCCGATCACCCGTTTGATTGCCGAAGTGGAGACCGTCCACAGCGAACGACCCGGTGGCACAGTCACCAACGACGATCAGGCGCAGATGATGTGCCGGTTCGAGAGCGGCGTTATGGGGCAGATGTTCTTCAGCCGCGTCGCGACGGGCCGCAAAATGGGTTACGCCTACGAGATCACAGGCACAAAGGGTGCGATCCGCTTTGATCAGGAAGACCAGAACGCGCTGTGGCTCTACCGGATGGATGGCCCCGATGCGACCCGCGGTTTCACGAAGATCCTGACAGGTCCCGCGCATCCGGATTACGAGCCGTTTTGCCAAGGGCCGGGGCATGGCACTGGCTATCAGGATCAGATCATCATCGAAGCGAAAGACTTTCTGACAGCGATTGACCAAGGCAAATCCATCTGGCCGACATTCCAAGACGGGATGGAGGTCAACCAGATCATTGCCGCAGCACTGGCGTCATCTGAAACAAAATCCTGGCAGGACGTCGCTGATTTTTAGATGACCATCTGCAACCTTTTTTGAAATCTGAAGGAAGAAGAACATGGCAAAGCTGAAATGGGGGATGATCGGTGGCGGCGAAGGAAGCCAGATCGGACCAGCGCACCGTTTGGGTGCGCAAGCGGACGGTCTGTTCGAGTTCGCTGCAGGGGCTTTGGATCACAGGGCCGATCTAGGTCGCGATTACGCTCAGCGGCTGGGCATCGCCGCAGATCGCGCCTATGGCGATTGGCAAGAGATGCTCGCCGGTGAAAAGAACCGCGCTGACCGCGTGGACTTGGTCACTGTCGCGACGCCGAATTCGACGCATTTCGAAATCACCAAAGCCTTCCTCGAAGCCGGGTTCAACGTGCTGTGCGAAAAGCCGATGACTATGACAGTGGAAGAGGGCGAAGAGATCGTTCGCGTGGCCGAGGCAAGCGGCAAAATCTGCGCGGTGAACTATTGCTACTCGGCCTATCCGATGGTGCGGCAAGCCCGCGCGATGGTTGGCGCCGGAGAGATCGGCAAGGTGCGTCTGGTTGTCACGAACTTCAGCCACGGCCATCATGGCGACGCGACAGACGCCGAAAATCCACGCGTTCGTTGGCGCTATGACCCCAAAATGGCAGGCGTGTCGGGTCAGTTTGCCGATTGCGGCATCCACGCCTTACACATGGCAAGCTTTATCTGCCGCGACGAGGTGCGCACCTTATCTGCCGATTTCGCGTCCACCATTTCAAGCCGCGAGTTGGAAGATGATGCCATGCTCAACTTCCGTATGGAGGGCGGCACTGTTGGGCGGCTTTGGACCTCGTCCGTAGCCATCGGCCGTCAGCACGGGTTCGACATTCAGGTGTTTGGCGAAACTGGCGGGCTCCGCTGGGCGTCCGAGCAGCCGAACCAGCTGATCTACACACCAGTTGGTGGCCGTACCCAAATCATAGAAAAGGGCGAAGGGGGGCTGCATGAAGACGCCCAACGCTTGTCCCGCGTGTCGATCGCGCACCCCGAGGGCTTCCCTTTGGCCGTGGCGAACATCTATTGCGACCTTGCGGACGCGATCCGGGGCGAAGTGCGTGAGGGCTTGCCCAACGCCTCGGACGGCGTGCGGTCCATGGCGGCGGTGCACACCGCTGTGGCTTCGGCCAAGGACGGCGGCGTTTGGATGGATGCCCGCCCTCCGATGTTCCGTTAACGGGCTTCGGTTGCGGCGACGGGCGGCTAGGGCAAGATCGGGCGCAGCGTCCCGCGCTCGATGATCTCAGTGGCAAAGAGACGGGCCTCAGGATAGCGGTCCGGCTCGTCGAGCATCGCCACCATCAGTTCGATTGACGAGGCCACGATCTGTTGGATCGGCTGCCGGATGGTCGTCAGATTGATATTCTCCCAGCCTGCCATCTCCATATCATTGAGGCCAAGAATGCCGATATCTCCAGGCACCGACAAGCCCTGGTCCGCAATTGCAGACAACGCCCCAATGGACAGAACATCGTCGCCACAGAAATACGCCTCCGCGCGTTGCGTTTCCAGAAGTCTTAGCATTTCGCGGCGACCGGCCTCGAAGGTGTAAGCTTCCGCGAAAGAGTAACTTGCGGACAGGTCATGCTGTTTCGCAGCTTGATCCATAAAGCCGTTCAGCCGGTCTTGGGTTGAACTTGCCATCTCTGGGCCGCCCAGAAATCCAACGTTACGATACCCGCGCGCGATCAGCGTTTGGGCGGCCATTCGTCCTGAGGCGACGTTATCAATTCCGACAACGTGCACCTCTGGCGCGCTGCTATGACGCCCGAAGGAATGAACGGCGGGCATGCCTGCGTCGCGAAATGCTTTGGCGAAACCGGGGGGCAGGGTGGAGGATGCGACTACCACCCCATCCACCGAGTATTGCTTGAGCATCCGGACCGAATTCGCGGGATCTGTCTCATCCGTCAAGTTCACCAGCAGCGGGCGTAACCCCTGTGCCTGAAGCCCACGGGTGAACAGGTCGAATACTTGCAGAAAGATCGGATTATGAAAGTTGTTCGAGACCAGCCCGATCAGCTTTGTGCGGCCTGTTGTCAGACTGGAGGCCAAGGCATTCGGGCTATAGCCAAGCTCGCCCGCCGCCTTCTCAACGCGGCGGCGCATCTTGTCTGACACCGACGCGCCTTCGGTGAAGGTGCGCGACACGGCGGAGCGGGACACGCCTGCGCGCTCTGCCACATCTTTCAATGTCGGGACCATGGATCGCAATACTCGCGGTTGCCTCTGCGCCGCGAGGCGCGGCGGATTGCAGTCGATACTACTGGCTAGGTCTCCATTTTTGCAACCGGTTTCACGCCGTTATTTGGTGTCTTGCGGCAAGCTTGTGAGTTACGTGACAATGAAGCGCTTCGCTAAAGCTGCACCACTGTCGCCAATCCTTGCGCTACGGCGGCTTTCACAATGGAGTCTGCAACTGCCAGGTCTTGCAACCCGACGCCCGTGCCATCGAACAGGGTGATCTCGTCATCCGACTGCCGACCAACGTGACTGCCACTGATGACAGCACCGATTTGCTTCACATCAGTCTCAGTGATCAAGCCCATAGAAATGGCGTGCTGTGCCTCACCAATAGAGACCGACTGAGCGACCTCATCGGTGAACACTGACGCCTTTGCCAGAAGGGCGACTTCGACCTCTTGCTTGCCAATTGTGTCTGTACCCATGCAGGCCACATGAGTTCCGGGACTGACGTGATCTGCCATCAAAACGGCGTTAAAGCTCGAGGTAATGGAAATGATCACATCGGCCTCGGTCATGCGCTCCAACGGAACAGCCTCGAACGGGACGCCCATGCTTTTGGCCACTTGCGCCAGACTTCCCAGTTTGTCGGGGTGCAGGTTCCAACCGATGACTTTCTCGAAATCACGGATCTCAAGCGCCGCGCGCAGTTGGAATGCCGACTGATGACCGGCTCCGATCATCCCCAGAGTTTTAGCATCATCCCGCGCCAGATGTTTGATCGACACCGAAGATGCAGCCGCGGTGCGCAAGGCCGTCAGGAGGTTGCCGCCGACCATTGCGTTGACACGACCGCTGTCGGGATCAAACAACAAGACGGTCGACTGGTGGTTGATCAGCCCGCGACGCTCCAGATTATGGGGCCAGTAGCCGCCAGCCTTCAGCCCCAGCACGCCGCCCGCTCGGTCAAACCCACCTTTAAAGCCGTAAAGTGCGTCCTCATGACCAAGTGCCGCGCGGACCACTGGAAAATTTCTGGCCTCGCCGGATGCCATGGAGGCGAAGACCTTTTCGACGGCGTCAAAGGCTGCTTGTCTGGTAAGAAGATCGGCAATCATACCCTCGGGGACAATGGTCAGCTTGTGCGCATCGGTCTGCATCCCGCCCATCAGTAGGCCTTCCCACGCGCAGACACAGGCCACAGCGTCTCGACCTTGCCATTGCGGACGCCGACATACCAATCGTGTACGTTGCAGGTGGGGTCGCAGTGACCCGGAACCAGTTTGAGTTTGTCATTCACCTTGAGCGCGCCGTTCAGGTCAGAGACGACCCCGTGCTCGTCCGAGCATTTGATGTACTCGACATCGTCACGGCCAAACACGACGGGCAGGCCGCTGTCGATGGACTGCGCTTTGAGACCTGCGTCGACGATGGCTTTGTCGGCTTTGACGTGGCTCATCACGCTGGTCAGGATGAACAGCGCGTTCTCCCACTCGCCTTGGTCAATGCGCTTGCCATCCTTGTCCAGAATGCGCCCGTAATCGGCATCCATGAACGCATAGGAGCCGCATTGGAGCTCATTGAAAACGCCGGAATTTGACTCGAAATAGTAGGAGCCGGTACCGCCGCCGCCGACAATATCGCAGTCCAAATCCTCGGACTTCAGGCTGTCCACAGCGTCTTTCACCATCGCCACGGCGACATCGATTTTGGCTTTGCGGTCGTCGTAGCTGTCGAGATGCTGCATTGCGCCCTGATAGGCTTGGAGGCCTGCGAATTTCAGGCCGCTCGCGGCTTCGATTGCCTTGGCAATTGCGACAACGCCACCCGTGGTGGTTACGCCGCAGCGTCCCGCGCCGCAGTCGATTTCGACCAGGCATTCGATTTGCGTGCCGTGCTTCTGCGCGGCCGCACTGAGATCGGCGACATTCGCAATGTCGTCCACACAGCAGATCGTGCGGGCGCCCAGCTTCGGCATTCGGGCGAGGCGGTCGATTTTGGCGGGGTCGCGCACTTGGTTGGAAACCAACACATCGGTGATCCCCCCGCGGGCAAATACTTCAGCCTCGCTGACTTTCTGGCAGCACACACCGCACGCGCCGCCAAGTGCGACCTGCATCAATGCCACATCGACCGACTTGTGCATCTTGCCATGCACGCGGTGGCGCATTCCGTGAACGGCCGCATAATCGCCCATCTTCTTGACGTTCCGTTCCAGCGCATCAAGGTCCAGCAAAAGGCAGGGGGTCTGAATGTCAGCCTCATCCATGCCGGGCAGCGCGGGGATGTCATAGCCGACTTCCATCTCGCTCAGGTTCATCGCGTCTTTCATTGTAACTCTCCGATATGTGTTAGGGCAGGCGCGTTCAGTATGTGGTCAACCGTTCATCCATGGCAGTTTATCAAGGTCGACATTGCCGCCGGTAATAATCACGCCGACTCGCTTCCCGCGGAAGGTGGCGGGGTTCTTCAGGATGGTGGCCAAAGGAACAGCACAACTTGGCTCCATGACAATCTTCATGCGCTGCCACGTCAACTTCATTGCCTCGATGATTTCCTCTTCAGAGGCGGTAAGAATGTCGGTGACGTAGCGCGAAACGAAGTGCCACGTGTTTTCCTTAAGGGGGACTTTCAGTCCGTCGGCGACCGTCACCGGCGCATCGTCTGCGATGATGCGGCCTGCTTTGAAGGACCGGTAGGCGTCGTCAGCTTGTTCCGGTTCGGCGGCGTAAATTTCCATCTTCGGAGCGAGGCGCGACAGCGTTAGGCAACAGCCAGAGATCATGCCGCCGCCGCCGATAGGGGCAATGATTGCCTCCAGACCCTCGACCTGTTCCAGCAACTCGCGCGAACAGGTTGCCTGACCGGCGATCACCCGCGGGTCGTTGTAAGGGTGTACGAAATTCGCGCCCGTTCGGCTTTGCACCTCCGCAAAAACAGCCTCGCGCGAACTCGTGGACGGCTCGCATTCCGTGATGAGACCGCCATAGCCGCGCACCGCTGCTTTCTTCGCCTCTGGCGCAGTGTTCGGCATCACCACATGGCATGGGATGCCGCGCTGTCCTGCGGCGTAGCTCAGCGACAGCGCGTGATTGCCCGAAGAATGCGTTGCCACGCCCTTTGCGGCCTCCGCTTCGCTCAAGCCGAATACAGCATTAGATGCACCACGCACTTTAAACGCGCCGGCCTTCTGAAAGTTCTCGCATTTGAAGAACAGCTTTGCCCCCGTCAACTCGTTCATAAATCGGGAGGTCAGGACTGGAGTGCGGTGAATGTAGGGTTTGATCCGTTCATGGGCCACGATCACATCATCAAATGTTGGAAGTATCGCCTCAGATCTGTCTGTCATCACGCACTCCATCATTCTGCGGCCAAGACCATCGGTGCGGCAGTGCTGCGGTAGATTTCCTGAGCGGCGGCGACGCCGGAGCCAAGAGTTATGTCCAGCCCAAGGTCGGCCATAACCATCTCGGCCGTCGCGATGCCGCTCAGGGTCATCACATCCGTCAGGCTACCAAGATGCCCGATGCGAAACACCTTACCCGCAACCAGTCCCAGACCAACGCCAAAGGCGACCCTGTAGTTTTGGGAGGCGTGACTGACAATCCGCCCTGCGTCGAAGCCTTCGGGCGTGCGGATAGCGCTGACCGTATCGGAATAGAGCTCTGGGCGAACGGCGCAAAGCTCCAACCCCCAAGCCTCCACCGCGCCGCGCACACCGTTTGCGATGCGGGCATGACGAGCGAACACCGCGTCCAGACCTTCGTCCAGCAACATCCCGCACGCGAGCTTCAAGCCATTCAGCAATCCGACGGCTGGTGTATAGGGGTAGGCATTTGCCGCGTAGCCCTTTGACATGTCGCGGATGTCGAAATAGGTGCGCGGAAGGCCTGCGGTTTTTGCGGCGTCCATCGCCTTGCGTGAAAAACCGGCAATTCCCAAACCGGCAGGCAACATGAACCCCTTTTGTGATCCAGTCACGGCAACATCAACGCCCCAATCGTCAAAGCGAAAATCCATAGATCCGATGGAGCTGACCCCGTCCACGAAAAGCAAGGCAGGATGCTGTGCTGCTGACATGGCGGCTCGGACGCCTGCAATGTCAGAAAGGACGCCCGTCGCTGTTTCGTTATGAGTGGCCAGAACGGCTTTGATCTGATGGTTTTTGTCTGCGGTCAGGATTTCCTCAAACTGGTCGGTCGGAATGCCTTCGCCCCATGCCGCCTCGACGATCTTCACGTTCAACCCGTGGCGTTGGCACATGTCGATCCATTTCTGGCTGAACATTCCGTTGCGCGCCGCCAAAACTGTGTCCCCTCGGCTGAGTGTGTTCGTGATCGCTGTTTCCCAGCCGCCTGTTCCGGTCGACGGAAAGATAAATATCTCTGCGTCGCTGGCCTTCATGACCTGCCGAACACCATCGCGAGCGGGATGCAGGATTTCCGCAAACAGGCTCGAGCGGTGGTCGAGCGTTGGCATGTCACAAGCGCGGCGCAGGCATTCGGGCATATTTGTGGGCCCAGGAATGAAAACTGGATTCTGGAAACTCATCTGACCATCTCCTCTTGGTTTCAACGGTTCTAGGACGAGGGGGCGCGTCTCACAATTTTTTTGTAAAATGCTTTCAAAAATGGTATGTGTCAGAAATATTGATAAATTACAGATGGTTGTAATTTTTCATATGGCGAAATCAATTTTCATAAAACGGATATCCTGTGTCAGACTTTTTCGATGAAGCCCAAACACACCGCAATCGCGGTCGTCCCAGAGCGTGGGACGACAAGACAAGCCAGAACACGATCAAGTCTCTCGATCGGGCGATGGGCGTGCTCGACTACCTGTCCACGCTCCAAGGCGCGACCCTGTCTGAACTGGCAAGTGACCTTGGTGAATCGGCCGCCACCGTTTACCGTATTTTGGTAACGCTGCAGAGCAGGGAGCTGGTGGAATTTGATGCAGACGGGCAGCTCTGGCATGTTGGCCCGCGCGCTTTCTTGATTGGCACACGGTATCTGCGGCGGACATCTTTGGTGGATCGCGCCAGACCGATTTTGCGACGCCTGATGGAGATAACCGGAGAGACCGCCAACCTTGGTATCGCACGCAACGCACATGTGCTTTTCGTCAGTCAGGTGGAAAGCCACGCGTCGATCCGGGCCTTCTTCCCGCCTGGGACACTGTCGCCGATGCATGCGTCGGGGATTGGCAAGGCGTTGTTGGCCGAGATGCCGGCAGACCGACTTTCGCGTGTGTTGGCTGCGGCGCCCTTGGAGCGGTTTACCGACAAGACGCACACCGACGCTGGAGCCTTGCGCGCTGACCTAACCGAGATCCACGCACGCGGATATTCCGTCGATGACGAGGAGAAGAACCTAGGGATGCGCTGCATTGCCGCCGCCGTGTTCGACTGGCACGGAGAGGCGGTCGCGGGAATTTCGGTATCCGGCCCTCTGAGCCGCATGTCGATTGAACAGACGCGAGAACTGGCCAAGGCCGTCACAACCGCCGCTGCCGATCTGTCCGCGGCCCTTGGGGCGGAAACCCGCGTTAAACCAGCTTAGGTGCCGGTGATCGGACGGGTGCCGACGATCTCCAAATCATATGCCTCCAACCCGACATAGCGAGTCAGTGGTTTGTCGGTGAGCAAGATCAGCTTGTGCAGCCCCATGGAGGACAGAATTTGCGAGCCAAGACCGATCTGCTTGATCGTGCGCGGGCCGGTGTCGTCTTCACGGATGAGCTTCACATGCGGATCACGGAACAGGCAAACCGCACCGCGCCCTTCTTGGGCGACAAGCTCCATGGCGCGGTTCAACTCGCCTGACGACGCGTTGCCGATGCCAAGAACATCTTCGAGTAGGCTCAAGGAATGGGTGCGCACCAGAACGGGCTCGGGTGTGGTGATGTCGCCTTTGGTCAGCACGATATGCTCGACGCCTTCGGCCTGATCCGTAAACACGCGCATCATCCATTCGCCACCATAGACCGAGGTCACGGTCTGGGACATGGTTTCGCGCACCAGATTGTCGTGGCGGCGGCGATAGGCAATGAGATCGGAAATAGCTCCGATCTTCAGGCCGTGCCGTTTGCCGAATTCAATCAAATCCGGCAGATGAGCCATGTGGCCGTCATCGTTCATGATCTCGCAAATCACGCCGGACGGGCCGAAACCTGCAAGGCGGGACACATCGACTGCGGCTTCGGTATGGCCGGCGCGCACCAATACCCCGCCGTCGCGAGCGCGCAGCGGGAATACGTGCCCGGGGGAGGCCAAATCCTGCGCCCCCTTGTCGGGGTCTATTGCAACGGCAATGGTTTGCGCACGGTCATATGCAGAGATGCCTGTTGTTACCCCCTCACGCGCCTCAATCGATACGGTAAAGGCAGTCTCATGGCGCATGGAGTTCGCCCGCGCCATCTGCGGCAGACCAAGTGCGTTTACCCTGTCTGACGTAAGCGTAAGGCAGATTAGCCCCCGTCCATGGGTCGCCATGAAGTTCACGGCTTCTGGTGTGCATTTTTCAGCGGGAATGTATAAGTCGCCTTCGTTTTCGCGGTCCTCGTGGTCTACGAGAATGACCATCCGGCCTTGGCGGGCGTCTTCGATGATGTCCTCGATGGGCGAGATCGCATGGCGAAGGCTCTCCTCGACGGTTCCCGGGATGTCGTGGGTGCCAGACTTGTCCACCGGTTGTTTCATGCATCTTTTCCCGTGTCAGTTTTCTATCGGTGACGCTCAATTCAAGGGCGTCGCTTAACAAAATGGATCGGGCGGTAACGTGTCAGGCAAGCAAAGGGCAAGCAAGCGAAAAACGGTGCGCGCGGCGAAACGCGCATTGTCAAAGTGGGGCCGCATTTCGGGCTTTGCCGAGAACAAGTTTGTGCGCGGCTTCGGTGATATTGCGCCGCGCCCTTGCCGATCCCTCTGATATCTCAGATGTTGGTGAGATTGTTGTCGGCGCAAGGGGTTGAGAGTGTCTGAAACGGCATCGGAGTTGACGGCGAAAATTCAGGCCTGCCGCCTATGCGCCGAGCAGTTCGCAAACACCAAGAGCGCCCACTCGCCGCGGCCTGTTGCGTGGTTCAAAAGTTCTTCGAAAGTCCTTATCGCGGGGCAGGCGCCGGGCATGCGAGTACATCAGTCAGGCGTTCCATTCGATGACAGATCGGGCGACAGGCTGCGCGACTGGCTTGGGGTGTCGCGCGACGTGTTCTACGATCAATCACAGATTGCTATCGTTCCAATGGCGTTTTGCTTTCCCGGCTATGACGACAAAGGGGCGGATCTGCCACCGCCGCCTCGATGCGCCAAAACGTGGCGGCAGGCGGCCCATGCTGTGCTCCCAAATGTGACTACGACCATTATCATCGGCGGTTATGCGCAACGCTGGTATTTGGGGGAAGAGGCCAAGCGGCAGGGCGTGACGGCGACTGTTCGGAACTGGCGTGACCACGCGCCGGATAGGTTCGTCATTCCGCATCCGTCTTGGCGCAACAATGCTTTTATCCGCAAAAACCCGTGGTTTGAGACAGAGTTGTTGCCAGCGCTTCGATCGCAGATCAAAACGGTTTTGGAAACCTAGCCATCTGGCACTGTCATTCAATCTGATTTAGGCGTTGGGTTGATCGATATGGCTGGAGCTAACCCAAGTGAACCGATGCTGACAAATTCTGACCTGACTGAACTGACCGAGTTTCGTCGTGAGCTTCACCGTCACCCTGAGTTGTCGGGCGAAGAAGTCGAAACCGCTCGTACAGTTGTGTCTGCCCTGAAGGCGATGGCGCCAACCCGGATCATAACAGGGTTAGGCGGTCACGGGGTCGCGGCGGTGTTCGACAGTGGCGTGGCTGGGCCGACTGTGCTTTTCCGCGCGGAGCTTGACGCACTGCCTATAGAAGAGCGCAATGACATCGCATGGGCGTCACGGGTTTCCGGCAAGAGCCATGTCTGCGGGCATGACGGCCATATGACTATGCTGCTTGCTCTGGGGCGGTTGCTGTCCCGCCAGCCCGTCGCAAAAGGCCGCGTCGTTTTGATGTTTCAACCCGCCGAGGAAGATGGCAGCGGCGCACGTGCTGTGGTGTCTGATCCGGCCTTTCAAGATATCCAAGCGGACTGGGCTTTTGCCATTCATGTGGAGCCCGGACGGCCTTTCGGTTATGTCGCGACGTGTCCGGGGCTGGTAAACTGCGCCTCTTTGGGCTTGCAGATCAAATTGACGGGAAAGACGGCTCATGCGGCAGACCCAGAAGACGGAGTATCTCCGGCACTGGCTGTGGCAAAACTGATCCCTGCGTTGAACGCCTTGGGGGAAGGGGGCGCCCTTGACGAGAACTTCCGGCTCGTCACGCTCACCCATGCTCAGATTGGGGAACCGACCTTTGGCGTGGCGCCGGGCGAGGCGGTGATTTACGCCACGTTGCGCTCGGCAATGGATGACGGAATGGCGCAGATCGAGGCAGATGCCCGAAGCGTCTCTGCACACGTCGCGCAAGAGTTCGGGCTAGCGGTGGAATTTAGCATCTCGGATCACTTCGCCGCGTCGATCAACGATCCAGACGCCTTCAAAGTCGCGACGGAAGCGATGGACGCGATAGGCGTGGCACATGGTGATGTAGGCGTGCCGATGCGCGCATCTGAGGATTTCGGAGTTTTCGGTTGGGGGGCCAAAGCAGCAATGCTGTGTTTGGGGCCGGGGGAAAACTACGCAGCGCTGCACAATCCAGATTACGACTTTCCCGACGATCTGATCCCAGTCGGCTGCGCGATCTTCGAGCGCATTGCGCGGGATTTGCTGGGCAGAGCCTGATAGCACGCCCTGCGGGAAGGCACTTGAGCTTGGCTCCTTTGATTGCCGCGTTCGAGGTGATGTTGAAGCAATGCAAAAGGCGCCTTCTGATCACATAGGCGTAGCCGGAGCTCTCGCGACGACAGCTAGGTGTTCGTTCAGATCGCGATTAGCCCAGCAAGATGGTCAGCTGCCCCGCATTCAGAGTGCATTAACTACCATACAGCCCTGCGCTGCGCGCACGCAGTTTGGTCAGCGCTAGAACTGTGTCGATCGTCGGTGTCGGCGTATTCGTAATGCGGCCCAATTCTTGCACCGAGCCCACGAGCGCGTCGATCTCCATCGGGCGACCCTGATCGAGGTCCTGCAACATTGAAGTGCGGTGCGCCCCGACGGCGGCACCGCCATTGATCCGCCGGTCAACGTCAATCGGAAATTTGACACCCATCTTCTCGGCGATCTGCTGCGCTTCGATCATCATGTTGCGTGCAACAGCGCGTGTCCCTTCGTCCGTGCACAGCACGTCCAACGTCGCGTGAGTGAGGGCCGAGATCGGATTGAACGACAGATTTCCCCAAAGCTTTACCCAGATCTCGTCGCGCAAATGCGGGCGCACCGGGGCTTTCAAACCAGCAGCGCCAAGCGCCTTGGACAAAGCCATTGCGCGCTCCGACTTGCTGCCGTCAGGTTCGCCCAGACTGAAACGGTTGCCCTCGATATGCTTGACCGTTCCCGGTTCGGATACTTCCGCGGCAGGGTAGACGACACAGCCCAAAACACGGTCTGGCCCAAAGCCGTTCCATTGTGCGTTGCCCGGGTCAACGGTTTCCAGCCGCGTCCCCTCCAGTTCGGTCCCGATTTTGTGGAAATACCACCAAGGGACACCATTAACGCCGCTGACAATGGTCGTATCTGGCCCGATCAGCGGCTGCACCTTCGGCACGATTGGAGGCACCGAGTGCGCTTTGAGCGTGATTATCACGTAGTCTTGCGGCCCAAGATCGGCGGGGTTGTCGCTGGCGTTAACCTTGACTGTCTGTGGGGCGCCATCCTCTTCGATCAGCGTTAGGCCCTTCTCCTGCATGGCCGCAAGATGCGGGCCGCGCGCAACAAGGCTCACGTCAGCGCCAGCCTGTGCCAGCTTTACCCCCATGTAGCCGCCGATGGCTCCGGCACCGAATATGCAGATTTTCATTGGCCGGACTCCGCAACCAGACCAAGCTTTTCAGCCAACCCGATGCGCTGCATTTTACCCGTCGCACCCTTCGGGATTTCGTCCATGATGATGACTTTGCGAGGCACCTTGAAATCGGCGATATGCTCGGCGGCAAAGCTGCGGATGTCCTGTTCGGTCGAACTCGCACCGTCTTTGAGGACCACAGCTGCAGCGACTTCCTCTCCCAGTTTGGGGTGGGGCAGTGCAAAGGTAACGACCTGTGCCACATCCGGGTGATCCAGAAGCACGCCGTCGACTTCAAGAGGGCTGATCTTTTCTCCGCCGCGGTTGATGATCTCTTTGAGGCGACCCGTCAGATGCAAATATCCATCCGCGTCAAAGGCCCCCTGATCACCAGTGCGGAACCAGCGCGCGCCATCTGCCTCAAAGAAGTTCTTTTCGTTGGCATCAGGGTTGCTTTCATAACCCGGCGTGACGTTGGGGCCAGAGATGACCACTTCGCCGGTTCCCTCGATCAGGTGATTTTCGGCCTCATGTGCGATGCCCATTCTGGGGCCTGCCGGGATGCCAACCGCGCCTGGCTTTTGCGTGCCGGATTCCAGTGGATTGCAGGCCATCTGATGCGCGGCTTCCGTCATCCCGTAAGCCTCGACGACGGGCGCGTTGAAAGTTTCGTTCAGAGCGCGCATGACCTGTGCGGGCAGCGACGCAGATGATGACCTCAAGAAGCGCAGTGGTGTGTCGGCGATGACATCCGAATTGCGCGCCGCACGCGACAGGATGGCCTGATGCATGGTTGGCACGGCTGTGTACCACGTGGGCTGCGCTTCCTTCATCCAGCCGAAGAACTTAAGCGCATCGAAGCCCGGAGCACACCAAATGGAGGCACCAGAGGCCAGCGATGCAGAGACGGCAGCAATCAAACCATGGATGTGGAAAAGGGGCATGACGTTCATGCAACGATCCGCTTGGGTCAACTTCAACGACTCTCGGACATGTTGGGCCGAGGCCGCGACATTGGATTGCAGGAGGGGCACGATTTTGGGGCGCGACGTGGTGCCGGACGTGTGGAGGATCAAGGCGACATCATCCGCTAGAGGTGCCTTGTCGGCGGCGTCGGCAGAAATGTCGGAGGTCAGCATGAAGTGACCCGCGGCAGCCCCCTCGGGGACGGACAGGCGAATGATGTTCATGCCAAGCTTGCTGGCCGCAGCAAATGCAGGTCCGTCATCGCCGTCCTGCAAGATCAGCGCCTTGGCTTTCAAATCCTCTAGATAAAATGCGTATTCCTCTTCCTTATAGGCAGGGTTGAGCGGGGCGGTCGTTGCGGCTTGGGCGACAGTCACAAAGGCGGACGCCATTTCAGGGCCATTGGGCAGCACGATCGCCACACGGTCGGACGCATCAATACCCATCCCGTTCAACGCCTGCGCAACTTCGACACCAAGGGCGCGCAGGCCGTCATAGCTAAGCCAGCTGCGACCGGGCGCACCGATCGCAGGGAGATCACCGGAATGGGTGGCAATAAGCGCTTTGAGGGTGGTTTCCATTGAAGAATTCCTTTTGCCTGATGCTAGTGAAATACGCGGAGCGAATGGCGGGGCCAAGCAATCATTCCGCAGCTGCCATTTGCTGGATTGCCTCTGGTGTGAAAGGCATCCGTCGCATTCGGATGTTCGTCGCGTCAAAGATGGCGTTGGCAATTGCCGCGATTGCTGGTCCGGGCGAGGCTTCGCCTGCACCCACGGAAGCCGCGTTCGGGTCATCCAGCAATGTCACCTCAATATTCGGAACATTGTCGAACCGGATAACGGGATAGCTGGCCCAATCACGCGAGCCGATGCCGTCGCGGTCCCATGTGACTTGCTCGTAAAGCGCCCAGCTCGCGGCCTGAAGAAATCCGCCCTCAAGCTGGGCCGTCAGCCCGTCTGCATCAATGACCCGACCCGCATCAGCCACGATAAGAGCATCCAGCAGACGGATTTCAGCGCGATCATTGACTTCGAGGTCCACCGAAATACCCACTCGGGTCATCGTGTTTTTGTACTGCGCAAAGGCGACCCCGCGCCCGCAGCCGTCAGCCATGTCGGGGCGTGCGCTGAGCTGCCGCTCCAACTCCGCCAAGACAGCCAGCGCGCGCGGTTCTTCAATGTGCGCGCGGCGAAACGCAAGGGGCGGGACGGACTGGCGATGCGCAAGCTCATCCATGAAACTCTCAAGCGCAAAGACGTTGGCAGCAGCGCCAAGGCACCGCATGGCCGATGTTCGAAGCGGCAAACCGGATACCAGATTTTTGACCAGACGCCTTTCTGGAAAGGTGTAAATCGGGTCCAGATTGCGATGCATTCCCGCATGTCGCCCAAGGTTGGGCACCGCTGGAATTGGCCCGATTGGGTCTTCGCGGTAATGGTTGGCAAGAAGACGCGCGGGACCGGTGCGGTTCGGGCCGGGTCGGGGCCTGCCGCGATGGGTGTCGCTGAAGACATCAGCCGAATATGACGCGACCTTGCCGTCCACGATATTTGCGGCAAGATCCACAGCCATGGCAGGGGCATAGGGCTCCCATGCATGCTCTTCCTCACGGGTCCATTTTAACAGGATGGGCGTGTCCGGCAGAGCCATGGCAATCAGGCATGCTTCGAATGCCGCGTCATCTGCGCCGGTGTGGCCGTAACAACCTGACCCCGGCACATGGGTGATCTCGACCTTGTCTTGTGGCAGGCCAAGGCTGTCACAGATGCTCTCACGCAGCGGGTATATCCCTTGGCTGTGGCTCAGCAAGTCCAACTTTTTGCCAGACCAGTGCGCTAGTGCGGCGGAGGGGGCGAGTGATCCGTGCAACTGGTAGGGGCGCTCGTAGCGGGCTGAGTAATCGGGTTTTAAACTTGACTGAGGGATCGTGACGGTGGTCGGCGTGCCGTCAACCACCAGAAACCGCTGAGCGTTCGCAGCGGACAGCTCCTGAAACACGTCGATTTCGGGTAATCCGCCGCGCCGGTCCCAGTCGCACGCAGCGTGCAAAAGTGTTGTGGCCTTTATGACCGGCCATTCCTTCCGCCCTGCGAGCGCAAGGAAACTCCCATCGCGGATGATTGAGAAACCCTGCTCTTCTAGGGTGCGCAGTTTTTTGGCGTCAATTTTGCGCAGGACCGCGCCCGCATGGGGTGGCCGGATAACGCGAGCGTGCAACATGCCGGGACGGTCAAGGTCGTGGATATACGTGAACGTGCCGCGCACCATGTCCCTGAGACCACGCATTTCAGGGCGGGGTAGGATGCGGTCGGTGCGGGGCGCGACTGGAGTGCCTTGTTTCACAGGGATGTCGCGCGCAACATCTGGCATCAAGTCAATCAGGTCAATTCGGTGATTGGTATCGCCCAACCGCAGGACGCCGCTTTCAAGCTGCCAGTCGGCGATGGCGCCACCGGCTCGATCTTGCGCGAGTTGGATCAAACATTCGCGCAAGGTGAGGGCTGCACACCGCAGCGCATGGCCCGATTGCTCTATAGAATTGCTGCCGGATGTGATCCCTTCGTCCGGGGCGTGGCCCGTGCAAACGGGTGCAACGTCGATCAGGTCCAATGGGACAGTCAACTCCTCATGGGCAATCTGGATCAGCGCGGTCGAGATGCGCTGGCCGATATCGACCTTTCCCGTATGGATCACCAGCCGCCCGTTTCGCGCCGTGATCCAGTCGGCAATCAAGGGATGGTTTTGCAAGCTCACCGATCAGCTGCCTGTTTGACCGCGCGCAGAACGCGCGGGTGTGAGCCGCAGCGACACAAATGCGGGCTCAGTGCGAGTGCAATGCCAGCGTCGTCCGGCTTGGGGGAACGGTAGAGCAGGGCGGTTGTCGCAACCACCAGACCAGCGGTGCAATAGCCGCATTGAGCCGCCGATGTCTCAACGAAGGCCTCTTGGACACGGCGGCCAAGCTCGGTATCCCCGATGGCTTCGATGGTCGTGACCTCTTTGCCCTTGAAGGCCTCAACAGCACTGACGCAAGACAGGACCGCTTGCCCATCGATGAGCACGGCGCAGGCGCCGCATTGCTCTAGCCCGCAGCCGAGCTTTGTTCCCTTCAGACCCAGCTCGTCCCGCAGCACATAGATCAGCGGCGTATCGGGCTCCGAGCTGATCTCATACAATTTCCCGTTTATCGTCAGTGACACTGTCACGGCGCGACACGCTCCCACTGAATCATGACATCGACATCAGCCGATTTGAAAAGGTTCATTACGGGACACCGGTACTCGACGTTCTTGGTCAGCCGATCAAAGCGCTCTTGCGTCTCATCTGTATGCACGCGGATTTTTAGCTTTACCCAGTTAAAGTAAGGTCGGACGCCTTGAACACCGCGACTGCCACGCTGGTCAACTTCTCCGTCCCCTTCCATGTCGACAGCGGTGTAGGAAAACTTCATGGCTTCAGCGCAGCGGTTGATGATGACTCCTTCGCAACCCAGCAGGGAGGACAGCGTCATTTCAAGGGGTGTCGGGCCGGTGTTGGATTCTTTCTCATCGGTAATCACCACGTGGTCGCGCACCATCATCACCGAACGGGTCGAGGCCTCATTGCGCGCAATAACGCGGCGGATGCCAAGCGCTTGTTTGTTGGGGTCCACGCTAGGGGCAAGTAGGTCGGGATCGTTCATAATGTCATCTCCAAGATTTCTAAGCCGTGATTTCTGTCGAGCAAATAGATCAGTCCGGCGTCATCAACGTCGACGTCGTTAGATTGCGGCGGGGTGCCATCGGCGCCGGGCACCATGTAATGCGCCACCTCTTTGGGGAGGTATGGATCGGCCACGTCCAGCACACGTAACCCGCCTGCGAACCACGTCGCATATATCAAAGTGCTGTCCAGTTTTTCGCGAAACTGATGCCCGCCAAATCGCGCGCCGGGATCGCCTATCCATGGGCAAGCGCGTTCTGACAGATCCCACGCCGCGATAGGTTCCATTTTGCTGAGATCAGTCACATCCATCACCCAGATGAAACCATGCAGGCGTCCCGGTTGGTGGGAATGTTCCTCGTCAATTGCGATGGCAAAGCGCTTGCCGTCGATTGTGTGTTCAAGCGGCATTACCGTGTGGGTGGGCTCCGGGATCGCCTCGGGAAAGCGATAGCTGCCTTTAACGGTCAGGTTGGTAATATCGCTGGCATCAAGGACGCGGAAACCCGCATTCCAGACGGCGGCCCACAGCTCGTCGCCGCAGCGCATGGCGTGGTGCAAGCGTGTGCCGTAGCCTGTCCATGTCGGAGTTTCCCCGCCCGCCAGATGTTGCCCCGGTATGTGCCAGCGGGACACTTCAGTCGGATTCGTCGGGTCTGAGAGATCGTAAACGACTAGGATATTTCCGACATACCCCTTCATCTCGGTCGAGATATACGCGTAGTTCTTGTCCATATCGAACCTGTGAACGCCGAACCCGTGTGTTTTGACGTAGGACAGCAGTTTTGGCGCGGTCTTGTCCGAAATGTCCCAGACGCGAAAGCCCCCGTCGTGGTAGCCGCGCACCAAAGCCTCTTCAAGCTCGGGGATATCAGAAAGCTTGACGCTTAGCTTTTCTGCGATCTCTGCATCTGTCAGCCCCTCGTTACGCAAACCCGCGATCTTGTCACCCTTCCTTAGAAAATGGCGCTTGGCCTGCTCGACATTGGTGATCATGACGTCGCCTGCAACTCGTACCTTGTGGGTGTGGGACCAATTGTCCGGCGGCGCGACATGCGACACAACAGTCGGGTTCGCCGGATCGCGCACGTCGATGATCGAGGTGCCCATGGGCGGGTCCATATGGCCGATATAGGCATAGCCATTCTGCACGACGACTTGTCCTCCGCCCGCGATATCCAGATGCCCCAAGCGGCGGATATTCCGCTCCAGTTCCCATTCCAGTTCACGTTTCATTGGATAGGCACCTCCATTTTGCGTTTGCGCCGCATCCCAAGAATGATGGGCAAGATAATCGACGCCGCGAAGGCTACCCAAAGAATGTTGCCCAGCGTCGAGGAGAAAAGAACCATGATGTCGCCATCAGACTTCTTGAGGGACCAGAGAAAATACTTCTCTAGCAGCGGGCCGAGGATGACACCGATCAGAATGGCTGCAACATGATAGCCGGTACGCCGCGCGATATAGCCCAGCACCCCGAAGCCAAGCGCCAGATACATGTCGAACATATACTCGCGCGGAACAAATCCGCCGACCAGCGTGAAGCTGATAATCATCGGTGCTAAGTAGATGGTGGGGATTGTGGTTACATGACTCATGTAGCGGCTGAGCGGCAGGATCGTGAAAATCATCACGACGTAGCTCACCGCCATGGCCATGAACATGCCATAGCCGACTTTGGGCTGGTTCTCGAAAAGGGACGGGCCGAAGCTCACACCGTGGAACTGCATCACCACTAGCATGATCGCGGCTGTCGCGCCGCCCGGAATGCCAAGGACCAGCAACGGGACCAAGGTGCCTGATGTCACGCCGTTATTCGCAGATTCCGGGGCGATCAGCCCTTCTGGATGGCCTGTTCCGTACAGCTCAGGGGTTTTGGAGAAGCTGCGTGATTGCTGATAGGCCACAAAGCTGGCGATAGAGGCGCCCGCGCCGGGGATGACGCCGATGACAAGTCCGATAATCGAGGTCCAGACAATATGCCACCACCGGCTTAGGGCAATCGAAACGCCTTCGAACGTGGCGTGCCAGCTGGCTTTTTTGACCTCGGCCTCATGGTTGATGATCACGCGTTTCTCGATAATGACGAAAGCTTCAGACACCGCAAACAGCCCGACCAACGCAGGAATAAGCGGAACCCCGTCGTAAAGCTCAAGAAATCCGAAAGTCCCGCGGGGGGTGGCGTAAACGACATCTGTGCCGATGGAGCCGATCATGAGGCCAAGAAAGCCTGCGATCAGCCCCTTAACCATGTCTTGCGCCGCGATCGAGGCGATGAGCGAGATTCCAAACAGCATGACAACGATCATTTCGACCGAGTGCATGTAAAATCCCACGCGTGCCAATATCGGCATGGTGGCTAGCGCAATGAGCGTGGTGAGGAGGCCGCCAATACAAGAGGCGACGAATGAGATGGCCAGTGCTTGCTGGCCTTTTCCCTGCTTGGCCATCGGGTAGCCGTCAAGCGGCGTTGCCGCCGCACCGGCGGTACCGGGAATATTGACCAGAATGGCAGGAATGCCAGCCCCCATACGCGCCGAGCAGTAAAGCGAGATCATGAAGACCAGACCTGTTTGAAGGTCCATGGCCAGTGTGAGCGGCATCAAGATAATGATCGTATTGGCGGCCGAGAAGCCGGGAATGCCACCGACGATCAGACCCAAGAAAATCGTGGGGATGATAATGTACCAATAGCCGATGGTCTCGACCAAGACCTCGGCCAGAATTGACGCGGTGTTGCTATCCATTGGTCAAAAGCGCCTTCATCGCGGTCTCGAACCAGCCACGCGGAAAGCGCGTATCGAAGGCCCAGATAAAGACGGCCCATCCTGTCAGCGCCATTGCCGCAGACACCGTCACAATGAACGCGGAATTCTTGCCCTTTGCGAGGATCATCATGCTACTGGCCAAGAACAGAAATGTCGTCAGCGTAAACCCAAGCCGGTCAATGAGCACAACGTAGGCAACAGTGGTGGCCAACAGCCCAAGCCGTCCGCAGTGAAGGTCGTTCATAGTGACGAGGTTGCCGACCCCCAACGTCCCTTCACCCCGTCGTAGCCAGACCACGCAACGCACGAAAAAGATCGCGCACACGAAGAGCAAAATACCGCCCACAAGGAACGCGCTCACCCGCGCCGTCCAAGGCGAATTCCAGATGGTTGAAAAGAAATACAAGGTGAATCCCACTGCGATGAGGGGGATAACCAGCTCGCCCCCGATCTGGCGAGGCGACTTTGGGGTGTCCGTAGGCATGTGGCAGATGTCCTGTATACGGTTTGAAGGGGTCGAGGACCGGCGGCGCATTCAGCCGCCGATCCGTATCGCCTTACGCGCCGCTCAGGAGCGACTTGTAGCGTTCACCGAGCTCCAGCATCGATTGCTTGAAGGCGGCGCATTCTTCTACCCCTGCATAGATCAGGTATTCAGGTTGACCCTTGCTGGCGATATAAGCCTCCATGAGCGCGGGATCGTCGAAAGTGGCCTTGAAGGTCGATGTCAGCTTTTCGAACCTGTCAGGATAATCGTCAGCCGCTTTTTTGTGGATGCCGAAGGCCCGAGCCGAGAGCATTTCAGGCAGATCCATCCCGTAGGCGTCGTTAATGTCGGGCGCGTTGTCTAACGCCTCGCCAACTATGTTTTTGCCGAAGACCAGCAGCGTCTTCACACTGTCTCCTGCCGCAATCACTGACCCTGAGGTCAGGACGGAGAAATCAACCTCTCCGGTCACCGCACCGGCGACCGTGCCCTTGCCGCCCTGAAGCGGGATCAGGTTGAAGTCGATGCCCAGCTTGTCGCCAAGCGCCAGCAGCCCAATGGAGGCCGGGTGCGCCATACGGCTTGTCCCGACATTGAGTTTTCGTGTCTTCGCTGCAGCAATGATGTCGTCCATTGTTTGCAGTGGGCTTTCTGCACCAACGAACAGGCAACAAGGGTCTTTGTCGACCTGCCCAAAGTAGAAGTAGTCATTGACGTCAAAGCTGGGTTTTTGCATCGCCCAATTCAGCACTTCCGGCCCCATATTGCCGAAAATCAGATTGTAGCAATCAGGCTCTGCCTTCCCCATGTAGATTTCATATCCGACGCGCCCAGAGGCACCGGGGTAGAACCCTGGCTCGAAATCGGTCCCAAGTTTGGTTTTCCACACGCTGGAGAACGCTCGGAAGTTGCGGTCCGCTCCTCCGCCCTCGGCAGTTGGCACATAGACGTTGATGTTTCCTTCAGGATAGTCGGCAGCGCGCGCAATATGCGGGCTGGCAATCAAGGCCCCGGTTGCTGCAGCACTGGTTCCTAAAAACCTGCGACGGCTTAAGTTCAGCAGTTTGGTCATAGTATCCTCCCAGATTCACTTTGAGTGCAGCTCATTATCTGTTTCACGTGCGGCGCACTCGGAACCGCGCGCGTTTCGTAGTCATCCAGAGGGTGTTGGCCCTCCGAAAATCAGCTCGCTTCCGCCTGCGTAGATGAGGCGAATGGCAAGAACGGCGAGAATGGCATTCAGTGCGAACTTGAAACGCTGTTCGTCGATCCGAGCCAGAACCAGCCGGCCTGTGAGCGTCCCCAGCACGCCGAAGGCAATCAGCAGTGCGATCAGTCCGGCCCATGTTGAGAACGCAAATCCAAGAAAGCCAAAGGCCAGAGTTTTGAGCAAATGCTGCATTGTCATCAGCATGGCGTGGCTGGCCACATGCGCGTGACGCTCTAGGTTTTGAGCTTTGACATAGGTGGCCACGAAAGGTCCCGTGCCACCGAAAAACATCGTAAGAAAGCTTGAGAAGGCGCCTGTCACCAGTCCAGAGCGACGCAAGAATGCTGGCGGGCGTGCAAGTATCGACCACAAAATAAACAGGCCCACACCAATCTGTATCCAACCGGCTTGAAGTTGAACGACGAACGAGCCGCCCAATATGATCCCGATCAACGCGCCGACCGTGAAGCTGCCCAACAAATCCAGCCGCATGTGCTTCACCATGATTGCCGCGCGTCCGACGTTACTGCCCAGTTGCACCAAACCATGCACCGGAATGATCGCAGCCGCCGGAAGAAGCGTCGCGAGCACTGCCAGCATGATCGCGCCGCCGCCAATCCCAAATGCTACGGTGATGAAGGAGCCGGCGAAGCTGAACGCCAGAAGCGTTCCCGCAACCGGCCAACCTAGCCCTGCATGAAGTGTGTCCAACATGGCGCTACGTGTCCAACACTGAGGGATGAAAAAGCGCTTCGGGCTGAACGCGGAATTCGGCCAGATGCTGTTGAACCGAATACCGGCAGATCGCGTCGATCTCGGCGCGGTTGGCGTTAAAGCCATAGCTCCAGTAATCAGGGCCCAGCGTGGCGAGTGTCCGCTCCATGGACGCTCCAAGCCACGGTAGAGACAGTCGGTTTGCATTGCCCAGCCAAACCGATCGCAGCCGATCCACGGCCAAGTCTCGCGCCGCGACGAATCCGTCATAAAGGTCGCGAACAAGGGCAGGGTGTGCATCTGCCACTGATTTCCGGATGCCAATCAAATGCATGATCGGAAAGAATCCGGTCTTCTGGAAATAGGCCTGCTCGGCCGCCTCGAAATCGGGGATAAGCCGGATCAGATCGGGATTGCCGTCCAGAAAAGCTTGTGGAGGCTTCGGCGCAAGTAGCCCGTCAATCTCGCCGCGCAGGAGCATGTCTTGCAGGGTGTCGCCTTCCGCGATTGGCTCGACCCGCATGCCATCGGGCAGTTTAAGTTCCAACCGTTCGCGCCGCACACCTGAGTCTAGCGCGCCGGTGCGCCAATGGATTGCGTCGCAATCAACGCCATATTCGTCCGCTAGAATGCCGCGCATCCAAACAGCGGCTGTCATTTGATATTCAGGCACGCCGATCTTGCGCCCAGAAAAGTCAGCAGGGCTTTTAATTCCAGCGCCAGCGCGTGCGAAGAACCCGTTGTGCCGAAATGCGCGGCTGACGAAGGCTGGGATCGCAGTATAGTCTGACCCGCCGCGCGAGAGCTGTAGGATGTAGCTGGAAACAGACATCTCCGTGATGTCGAACCGGGCTTCCTTGACTGCCCAAGGGAACAGCTTGGAGGTGGGATGAATTTCGCCTGCGAGTTTGAGATCGGGCACCGTCACGCGTCCATCATGGAGCGCCATGACGCGATCATGATCCCAAGTCCCAAGCGATAATTCTAGCATCCTGTCCTCCCAGCAGAAAGCCCGTTTCCTTTACGTGACTTTGACTTCCAAGCTCCCTAGCCCTTCGATGGTCATGACCATGACGTCCCCTTTTTCGACAGCGGCCACGCCGGAGGGCGTGCCTGACATGATGACGTCGCCCGGCGCGAGTTCGAAATATTCTGACAGGTAGGAAATCATCTCCGGAACCTTCCATATCATCTGGTTCAGGTCTGCTTCTTGGCGCAGTTCACCATTGACCTTGAACTCAAGGCGTCCGTGATCAGGATGCCCAACTTCCGAGACAGGGTGCAGCGGGCCGCAGGGACCAGAGCGCTCGAATGCTTTGCCAATCTCCCAAGGTCGACCCATCTTTTTCTGGATTCCCTGCAAGTCGCGGCGGGTCATGTCGAGGGACAAGCCATATCCGAAAACGTGATCAAGCGCTTTGTCCAAGGGAATGTTCGTGCCACCCGTTTTCAGCGCAACAAGAAGTTCGGCTTCGTGGTGGACGTCGCTGGTATGGGGCGGGTAGGGGAACTCCCCCGATACATCCAGATTGTTCGGGTTCTTCTGAAAGAAAAACGGATCTTCGCGGTCCGGGTCGTGACCCATTTCCACAGCGTGTGCCGCATAGTTGCGACCAATGCAGTAAACCCGGCGAACCGGAAATTTAGCATCAGTTCCCGTCACCGGAATGGCGACAACCGGCGGTGTTTCGATCACGTATTCAGTCATGTGTTGCTCCCAATGTGCAGGCAGATTCTAGCCGAGCTTAGATCGGCTCAATTGGAAGATCAATTGCAACCAATATGCGTAATGCGGAATAATTACGTTGAACGAGTTGATTGATCGGTGTTATTTGAATCAATATGGATGATTTGGTCGATCAATTGGCGGATAGGTTCGCTGCGCCTGCACGGCGTGAGCCCTCTGAACGTGCAAAGGACATCGCTGCGTTACGGTCGTTTATTGTAGATGGCGGCTATTCTGCCGGAGATCGTTTGCCGTCCGAGCGCGATCTGATCGTAGAGCTGGGAATGAGCCGCAACGCGCTGCGCAAGGCGCTCGACGCGCTAGATCATGACGGCACGATTTGGCGTCATGTTGGCAAAGGGACCTTCGTTGCAGCAGACGATGGGCAAAAGGGTGCCGGAGCGATTGAGCAACTCGGCGGCCAAATGACACCCGTCAGAATGGTTCAAGCGCGGCTTTGCATCGAGCCGCCTCTGGCACGCGAAGCAGCCATCCATGCATCTCGCAGTGCGATTGCCAACATTAATCAAGCCAAGGACGCAGCTCGCGCTGCAACCACTTGGGCGGAATATGAAGCGCAGGACGACCTGTTCCACCGCAGGGTTGCGCAGGCGTCGGATAATATTCTGCTGCTCACGCTCTTTGATCATCTCAACGCCGTGCGGCGCGCGGTGTCGGGCGGGGCGGTCATTCGCGCAACCGAACGTCCGACAGCGGAGCACAGAAGTTTTGATGAACATGACAGGATCGCCGCAGCAATCGAAGCGCGTGATCCTCATGCGGCGCATATGGCGATGCGTCGACATATCGGCTCGGTCTCTGACCGGTTATTTGGAGAGGCGTGACAATAGGGCAGAAGAACGGGTTATAAGGCGAAAACGCAAAACCCACTGAAAATAAATAATAAATCGTTCTCAGGGAGGAGAAATATGATGACATTGTTTGGTAAGGTGGCCGCATTCGCGACAGCTGTGCCGGTCGCACTCACGATGATGGTTGCGTCGGTGCAAGCAGAGCCTATTCGAATTGCACTGGCCGAAACGCCCTCGGATGAATTAGCGGCATTCTTCGTTGCTTTGGATCGGGCCAAGGCCAACGGCCTCGACTATGAATGGACCGCGTTCTCGGACGAAGAACTGGCCATTCAGGCTGTTCTGAGCGGTCAAATGGATATCGGGTTCGGCACGCCGTATTCGGCGATGCAGCGTTCCAAAGCGCCGCTGCGGATCGTGTTCCAGCTCTCGAAGCTCAAGTTTTTTCCGGTAACAACCAAAAAATACAGCAGCCTTGAAGACCTGAATGGGGAACCAATTCTGTTGCACTCACGCGGTGGCGGAACGGATTCGATCGCGAATGTGATCGAAGAGCGTGTTGGCATGAAGTTTGGCGACAGATCCTACGTGCCCGGTTCCTCAAACCGCGTCGCGGCGCTTCTGGGTGGACGCGCGGACGCCACGATCATTGATTTGTCCAACAAGAACAAGTTGATGCGCAGCGAAGCCGCAGACCGTTTCAACGTCCTGGAGATGTTCGACGTTGAGGCCAGCGACGAAGCTCTGTTCGGGAACCTGACATGGATTCAGGAAAATGAAGCGCAGGTCGACATCTTCGTAAAAGCGTTGGTGAGCGTCTGGCAGGATATGCACAAAGATCCGACCATCGTCCGTCGTGAGACCAATCCGGACGGACCCATCGGGCAGTTGCCAAAAGAGATCTTGGACGAGCTAGATGGCTTCTACGCCGATGCTGTTGCTGGCGGTCTTTATGATCCGAACGGCGGCGGTCGCAAGGCGGCGATGGCTGATATGGAATGGTATTCCGCAGCCGGGCAACTCGATGGCGATGCAAGCACGTTGAACATCGAAGACTTCTGGTATCTCGCGCCGCTGGATGCAGCTTCGAAGTAATCCAATGCCTCTAGCCACTGCGCTCACATGAGGGCGCAGTGGCACCTTTTAGACTGCTATGAAAACTGGATTCACCCGATGCTGAACCGATCCCTTTCGCTAAAGCTTCTTTCCGCCGTCATCTTGTTTGCCGCTTGGGAAATAGCAGGCCGAATTCCGGTGAGCTTTGCGTTCCCGACTTTTCTGGAATCGATGGATGCTCTTATCCGAATGACGCGCGATGGCACGATTTTCGAGGCCTATGCCGAAACCCTGCAACCGCTTGTCGTCGGTGTCGCCATTTCGGCGGTGCTCGGGATTGGGATCGGTCTTTGGGTTGGACTGAACAGCTTCTTTGACTGGCTGTTCTCGCCGATATTTATCGTGATGCAGGCGGCCCCGCTGGCCGCGCTCATCCCATTGTTGGTGCTTGCCTATGGGATTGGCCTGACGTCAAAGGTTCTGGTTGTTTGCATCATGGCGATGCCCGTCATTGTCCTGAACACCAGCAGTGCTGTTCGGAATACGCCAGAATCGATCAAAGAAATGGGCAAGTCTTTTCTCGCCTCCGACACGTCGATCATGCTCAAGATCATCATTCCCGCTGCATCGCCGGTTATCTTCGCCGGCCTGCGTCTGGGCGTCTCTGCCGGTTTCATCGGTGCGATCCTTGCCGAGCTGAAAATCACCCCGACGGGGGTCGGCGACATCATCACTTACAGCCGCTCTATTGCGGATTATCCCAGCATGTACGCTGCAATCTTTTCGATCATCTTGCTCGCAGTTTTGTTTCTGAATCTGCTCGAAAGACTTGAGACCGTTCTATTCAAAGGAAATCAACGTGGTTATGTCTCCGACTAAATTGGCGGCCGCGGGCGCCGCAACTTCTGAATTCGAAAGCGCGGTCTCGACGCGGAATATCTCCAAGAACTATGGAGAAGTAGAAGCGCTCAGAGATCTGTCTCTTGAGTTCCCTCGCGGTCAACTCACCTCTCTGCTGGGGCCATCTGGTTGCGGCAAGACGACCTTGCTGAAGATCATTGCGGGGCTTCTTGAGCCGACTTCCGGCGAGGTTGAGGTGAACGGCAAGAAAGTGACCGGCCCCGGTCCGGACCGTGCCTTTGTGTTTCAGGACTTCGCGTTGTTGCCTTGGGCCACAGTGATGCGCAACGTGGCCTTCGGCCTCGAGATGCGGGGCGTCGCGAAATCCGAGCGCGAAGCCATTGCCGAGAAATATATTAAAGAGGTTGGTCTTGCAGGGTTCGAGCAAAGCTATCCGCATGAACTTTCAGGTGGAATGCGCCAGCGCGTCGGCCTTGCGCGGGCGCTCTCCGTTGACGCGCAGGTGCTGCTCATGGACGAGCCGTTCTCGGCGGTCGACGAACAAACGCGCCGCAAGTTTCAGGAAGATTTGCTGTCGCTCGTGCAAAACGAGAACAAGACTTTTATTTTCGTGACTCACTCGATCGAGGAGGCGGTCTACGTCTCTGACCAGATCGCTATTTTGTTGCCACGACCAAGCCGGGTGCATGAAATCATCAGGCCCAGCAATTTCCGCGACAAGGGCGTCGACAACATCCGCCGCGACTCCGAATACCTCGACATCGTCGATGACATCTGGGCGTCGCTGCGGACATATGTGGAGTAGGGGCGCGCAATGATTGTTTTTGGCTATCGTTTACCCGGCATGTCATCCCTCTTGGTCTGGGGGCTGTTGTGGGAGATCATCGGCCAGATGAAGCTGACCTTCTTCGTGCCGCCGCTGACCAAAGTGATGGCGACCCTGTTCGAAGTCATTGCCACCTCTGCGTTCCAAAAAGCTCTGGCAGAGACAGCCTACGCCTTCGGCGCAGGGGTATTTTTTGCGATTGTCATCGGGATACCGGTCGGAATTTTGATGGGAAAAAACCGCCTGCTCGACGAATTGCTTTTGCCTTGGGTCAATGTCTTTCTCAGTGCGCCACTGACGGCTTTGGTGCCGGTCCTGATGGTTCTGTTTGGCTTTGGTATGAAGTCGATCATCATAACCACCACGCTATTTGCGATCTGGATTATAATTCTGAACTCGCGCGCTGGCGTGAAGCAAATCAACAGATCTTTGGTCGAGATGGCTCATAGCTTCGGGGCCTCGCCCGTCGATGCGTTCTTCAAGATCTATTTTTGGGCGGCTTTGCCAGAAATTCTGGGCGGTGTCCGCATCGGTATCATCCGTGCAGTGAAGGGGGTGATCATCGGCCAATTGCTGATTTCCATCGTTGGATTTGGTGCCTTGTTCGAGCTGTATTCGGCCAATTTCCTGATGTCCCATTTCTGGGCAGTGCTGATCGTTCTGTTCGCGTTGGCGTTTTCGATCTCGGAGTTTCTGGCTTATCTGGAGCGACGCGTCGCCTACTACGCCGCAAAACGCTGAACTGATAGCAGGCCAAAGTCCCGCGGGCCTTCTTGAGAATGCTCGGGACTGCCAAACGGTCTCTGACACTCTGACCCGTTGTCCAAGAAACCAATTCTTGCTGAAAGGGCTATGGTGCTCGTGATCCCGTTGCCGGATGAGGCACGACGGAATACTTCGATCCAATTGTCTTTGAGCTCCAAGGGCTGGACCGCAGCAATTGGCCTGCAGTATGTGTGCACCATGGACTCGATAAACAGATCGCAAAGCATGGCAAAGCAAGGATTGCCCAACAACGCAGCTTCAGCAGCAGCGCGTTTGTCGGTTGCGCCTATGATGGAGTGGACGGATCGCCATTGCCGCTATTTCCATCGGCTGATCTCGGAGCAGGCATTGCTCTATACCGAGATGGTCACGGCCCCCGCATTGGTGCGGGGCGGTGCGGTGCACCTGTTGGAGTTTTCGTCGGATGAGCATCCGGTTGCGGTTCAGCTCGGCGGTTCCGACCCGCATGAACTCGCCGAGGCCTCGCGCCTTTGCGCCGAACGGGGTTATGATGAAATCAACCTGAACGTAGGATGCCCGTCAGACCGCGTGCAGTCCGGCTTCTTTGGTGCGGTGTTGATGGAGCGCCCCGCGTTGGTGGCAGAGTGCGTCGCCGCGATGATCAAGGCGCAACCGGTTGAGGTCACAGTGAAATGCCGCATCGGGGTCGACGATCAGGACCCGGAAACAGTGTTGCCAGACTTTCTGGCGCGTGTCCGTGATGCAGGTGTCCGCCGCGTCACGATCCATGCCCGCAAGGCGTGGTTGCAAGGGCTCAGCCCCAAGGAAAACCGCGACGTGCCCCCGCTGGATTACGATCTGGTTCATCGCATGAAGGCGGCATTCCCGGACCTTCACATCTCGCTCAATGGCGGGCTGGAGACGTTGGAGGCTGGCCTGCCGCACCTGCAAGATCTCGACGGGTTGATGTATGGGCGTGCGGCCTATCACCAACCATGGGACATCCTTGCCGATGCTGACGAGCGCGTGTTTGGCGCGAAACCCCAAATCAGAACCCGCGCTGACGTGGTTCACAACATGTTGCCCTATATCGACGCGCATGTGGACGCTGGCGGCAAACTTGCGCAGGTCACGCGCCATATGTTGGGGCTGTTCGCCGGTCAGCCAGGCGCGCGCAGTTGGAGGCGCGTTTTGTCAGAGGGTGCTTATAAGCCCGAAGCGGGCAGGGCCTTGGTTTTGCAGGCGCTTGAAACCGTGCAGCTTGCGCAAGCCGCGTGAGCTTTGCGGAGACCGGTTGGGCCAAGTTTGCCTATGACGGTGCCACCGCCGCTTGGGCGGCCCATGCCCGTGAGGTGGCGATACCACTGACACAAAATCCTCAGTATTTCGATGATTGGCTCCGCTGTGGCGGGACGTGGTTCGTCGGGGTCAATTTGTTGCCGAATGACGGGCAGGGCCAGTTGCCTGATGGACCGGTTCTCGCAGGGCCAGCATTGGATTTCTTGCGCGGACAGAATCTGCTTTCCCCACTGGACCGCGCCCAGATTTCCGCCATTTATCCAGGCTACCCACAGCCGTCACTGGCCGAAAGCGCTGCGGCGTTCCGTTTTCGCCGCGACCGCGATGCGGCCCATGTGGACGGGTTGCTGGCCATTGGCCCTGACAAACGTCGTCATTTGCACGAGCCGCACGGCTTCGTCTTGGGCTTGCCTCTCACAGATGCGACCGCCAGCCCGATGGTTGTTTGGGAGGGCAGTCATCTGATTATGCGAGCCGCGTTCCGCGAGCGCCTTGACGGGGTTCCACCTGAACACTGGGCTGCCGAGGACTTAACCGATACTTATCAAGCCGCAAGAAAACAATGTTTCAAGCTGTGTAAACGAATAAAGATCAAGGCATTACCGGGCGAGGCTTATGTGATTGATCGCCTGACTCTGCACGGGGTCGCGCCATGGGAAGACGGTGAAACAGCCCCGCCAGAGGGGCGCATCATCGCCTATTTCCGCCCGGAACTCGACGACATCGCAGCGTGGTTGGCCTGACCTAAAGGCGCGCCTGTTGGCGCACTCAATTTTTTATTTGGCGCGTTATTTCAATGGTGGCGTTTGGAACAGCCACACTTTCAAGCCACCGTGGGGGACAGCGGGTCCTTGGGTGAGTGGCAGTCCGGTCGCTTTGGCCAGCCCCGGCTCGGATGTGACCAGCGCCACCCGCCACCCTGCAAACCGCTCTTTGAGGGTTTTTCCGAGCGTCCCGTATAGCGCGAAGAGCTGCTTTTTGTCGCCAATACGACCCCCATAGGGCGGGTTCACGATGACCAGACCAGCATGGCCCTCGGGACGCTGCAATTCTGACACTGGCATACATTGAAAGTCGCACAAAGCCGAGATGCCCGCACGGTCTGCATTGGCCTTTGCGCCCTTGATCGTGCCCGCGTCGCGGTCCGAGCCATAGAACCGCGCAGGGCCCTTCATCACGCTGACCGCGCGGCGCAGGGCCTTGTAGTCCATCTCGTCGAAACTCGCCAAATGCTCAAACGCAAAGCTGCGCGAGCGGCCTGCTTGAAGCCCTTCGGCAATTTCGGCGGCCTCGATGACAAAGGTGCCAGAGCCGCACATCGGGTCCAGCACCGGCTCCGTGCCGGTGTAGCCTGCTTGCCGCAGGAACAGCGCCGCCAAGTTTTCACGGAGGGGTGCCTTGCCGATAGCTTCCTTGTGCTCACGCTTGTGAAGGCTCTCTCCCGACGTGTCGACGCTCAGAGTGACGATATTCTGCTCGATACGCACCTTTAGCGTTACGTCGCCTTCGGCAGACGGCTCCATCCCCGCTTTACGCAGGGCGCGCTCGATCCGCTCGATCGCAGCGCCCGCGTGGTAGATCTTGGACCGCTTACAGGTTGCTTCGACCCGCACCGTGGTGCCGGAATAAAGGGTGTCGGTCCACGGAAATTCTTCGGCGCGGTGGTCAAGACCGGCAAGGCTCATGGCGCGGAACGAGCCGATCCTCGCAAGCACTTTGGTGGCCCCGCGCAGTTCCAAGTTAAGCCGCCAGACATCCGACCAGCCCCCATGCAGTGTCACGCCACCGGGGCCGTATCGCGCGTCCTTGTAGCCAAGCGCGCGGAACTCCGGCAGCAAGGCGACTTCCAAACCCGGTGGGGCAACGGCGAAGATTTCGAGCGATGTGTCAGTCATGGCACCGTCCATAGGGCCACATGGCGCGATGCGCTAGCCTATACGGGCCTTGCGCCCACCACGTCGCACCTTCAGGCGGGCTGCGCGCGCAGGAAGCTCGTCTAGCAACGCGGTACGGGCATCGTTGGACATGCGGGACCACGCGCCGATTTCGTCAATCGTGCGCAGGCAACCCGTGCATATGCGTTCGGCAGGGTGGACAACGCACACCTTGATGCAGGGGCTTTCCACCTCTTTGCGTTGCCAAATTTCGTCACTCATGTGTTTGCCCTTATATGCCGGAGCCGATCCAGCGCCCCTTGCAGGATAAACCCCGCAGCGACATGATCTATGACCTCCGCGCGACGTTTTCGCGACGTATCCGCCTCTAAAAGGGCACGCTCGGCGGCGACAGTAGATAGTCGTTCGTCCCAAAACGTGATCGGCACATCCGTGAGGCGGGACAGATTGCGGGCAAATGCACGGGTCGATTGAACCCGTGGCCCTTCAGAGCCGTCCATGTTCAATGGCAGGCCCAGCACAATGCCCGCGACTTCACGCTTGGTCATAATCTCCAGCAGGGCGGCTGCATCCAGCCCGAACTTCTTGCGTTTGATGGTTTCCAAGGGCGTGGCCACGGACAGAAAGCTGTCAGACACCGCAACGCCCAAAGTCACCGTGCCCAGATCAAGCCCCACAATAGGCCGCATGGGGGGGAGGGCGCCCGCGAACGCCGTCATATCATCAAAGATCTCGCCCATATCACCTTTGCCTCTGGTTTGATCACAAATGGGGCAGGGCCGTTAAAAAGTCTACACCCGCTTCGCTTTTTCCGTTGCCATCCGCTGGCGTGTCGCAACCAGTGCGTGATATGCCGAAACCGATGGGACGCGCCCCCCCGTCCTGTCGCAAAACGGGCGCGAGACTGCCGCCCTAGGGAACCATCTGTATGAAACGCTACTCAGCCTTTGCCATCGCCCGCGAGGCGGCCCGCTTCCATTCCGGGTGGGAGCGCGCTTGGCGCTCGCCCACACCCAAGAAGAAATACAAGGTTATCGTGATCGGGGCGGGCGGCCACGGTCTGGCCACGGCGTATTACCTTGGCAAAAATCACGGCATCAAAGACGTGGCGGTGATCGAAAAAGGCTGGCTTGGCGGCGGCAACACGGGGCGCAACACCACTATCATTCGGTCGAACTACCTGCAGGACCCGTCGGCGGCGATCTACGAGAAGGCCCGCTCCCTCTATGAGACCATGTCTCAGGACCTTAACTACAACGTCATGTTTTCCCCGCGTGGCGTGCTGATGCTGGCCCAGACCCACCACGAGGTGCGCGGCTACCAACGCACGGCCTATGCGAACGCTTTGCAAGGCGTAAAGACGGAATTCATCGGCCCGCAACAGGTCAAGGAAATCTGCCCGATCATGAACATTGAAGGCCCACGCTATCCGGTGCTGGGCGGGTTGTGGCAGGCACGCGGCGGCACGGCGCGCCATGATGCGGTGGCTTGGGGTTATGCGCGGGCCTGCTCCGACATGGGCATGGACATCATCCAGCAATGCGAAGTCACCGCCGTGCGGCGCGAGGGTGGCGAGGTCAAAGGCGTCTCCACCACCAAGGGCGAGATTGACTGCGACAAGCTGTGCATCGTCGTCGCGGGCAATTCCGGTCATGTGGCGGGTCTGGCGGGTTTCCGTCTGCCGATCGAATCCGTCGCCCTTCAAGCCTTGGTCTCTGAGCCGATCAAACCCTGCATGGACATCGTCGTCATGGCCAACACGGTCCACGGCTACATGTCCCAATCCGACAAGGGTGAGATGGTCATCGGCGGCGGCACCGACGGCTATAACAACTACACCCAACGCGGCTCCTTCCAGCATATCGAGGAGACCGTGCGCGCTTTGATCGAAACCTTCCCGATGCTGTCGCGCTTGAAAATGCTGCGCCAATGGGGTGGCATCGTGGACGTCACCGGCGACCGCTCCCCGATCTTGTCGAAAACCCCGCTTGGCAACTGCTTCATCAATTGCGGCTGGGGCACGGGCGGGTTCAAGGCCATTCCCGGTTCGGGCTGGGCCATGGCGGAACTGGTGGCCAAAGGCCACTCGCCGCTGACCGCCGAGTTCGGGCTGGACCGCTTCAAAGAGGGCCGGTTCATTGACGAGAGCGTCGCGGCAGGGGTGGCGCACTAGCATGAGGGATTGCGGAAATACGCAAACATTCGGGAACCAGATGCGGGGTCTTTGGGTTGTTATGTCAAACAACACAACCAAAGGAGCCCCGACATGGCACACGCTGACAACACCGAACGCTCGCACTCCACGACCACGACTACAACAACCAGCGGCGGCGCAGGAATGGGCTTCGTCGTCGGCGCACTCGTCGTTGTGGTCGCCGTCATTGCTTATGTTGTCTTTTCCGGCGCGTCCCCATCGGGCCAAGACGACGTCAACATCACGATCGAGGGCGCAGGCTCCGCGATTGAAGGCGCAGCCGATGCTGTGGAAGGTGCGGTTTCCGGCGAAGCTGGCAACTGATCCGCGACCCCAAGAGCTGATTTCAAACGGTCCGGTCACGATCTCGCGTGGTCGGGCCGGTTGCGCTTCTGCGCAGGACCAACAGGCGAAGCTTTGCCAACGCCGCACGCACATTCCGGCTACCCACTGCCCAAAGGTCGCCGCTACGATACTCCACCTTGAGCACGGCGCGCACAACGCCATCATGGAGACCTCACCAAAGGAGGTACTTCCATGTCTGACTACACCACCCCAAATGAAAGTCTCGGCAAGACTGGCTTTGTGGTCGCCGGAGTTCTCATCGGCCTCTTCATTATCGTGCTTGCCATGCTGGGCTCCGGCTCTGTCACCGAAGGCGACACAATGGCAACGCCAGAGGCGCTTGACGCGCCTGTCATCACGGCGCCCGCTGCCGACGGCTCGTAACACCAACCAATCAATTTTCCTCCCCGAACTGGGCGGGCGCTTCGCAGTGTCCGCCTTTTCTGCGTCTGCCCGAAGGAGCGCCCCATGCTGATCCTTGAATGCCCTTATTGCGGCGTTAAAGCCGAAGAGACTGAGCTTCATGCCGGTGGGCAGGCCCATATCAAACGCGAAACCGTCGGCTCTGACGACGATTCGTTCGAGCATTATCTGTTCACCCGCGCCAACCCGCGCGGCGTACATCTGGAACGGTGGCGCCATGCCAATGGGTGCGGAAAGTGGTTCCACGCGGCCCGCAGCACGACGACGCTAGAGGTGTTCGGCACCTATTCCGCCCAAACCACAGAGCCGCCCAAAGACATCGTAGATGTGATCACCGCCAAGAACCCCGACTGGTCCTTCGATCAGTGGAGGGGCCTGTCATGATCCGCCGCAGCTACACCCAGACAAAGGCCAAGTAATATGAGCACCAGATTGTCCACCGGTGGCCGCCTGCTGAACAAGTCCAAACAGGTCACGTTCCAGTTCAACGGCAGATCCATGCGCGGGTTTGAAGGCGACACGCTCGCCTCGGCCTTGCTGGCCAATGACCAAATGCTGATGGGGCGGTCCTTCAAATACCACCGCCCGCGCGGCGTTGTGGCGTCAGGCACCGAGGAGCCGAATGGCCTCGTAAACCTCGGTAAGGGTGGCTGTTTCGAACCCAACGCCCGTGTGACCACCACCGAGCTGTACGACGGGCTGACCGCCGAAAGCCAGAACCACTGGCCGTCGCTGGAATTCGATGTGGGCGTGATCAACAACTACGCCGCGCGGATGATGCCTGCGGGCTTCTACTACAAGACTTTCATGGCCCCTGCGCCAGCTTGGAAGCATGTGTTCGAGCCGTTCATCCGTCGCGCCGCAGGATTGGGCAAGGCCCCCAAAGACCGCGATGCAGATCGCTACGAGCATTTTTACGCCTTCGTCGACGTGCTGATCGTCGGTGGCGGTATCGCTGGCTTGCAAGCGGCGAAGGCCGCGGGCGAGGCGGGTGCCAAGGTTTTACTGGTCGAGCAAACCGCCCATTGGGGCGGCCGTGCACCTGTGGATGGGGTCGAAATCGACGGAAAACCCGCTGAAGTTTGGATCAACGACACTGTCCAACTCCTTGAAAAGATGGACAACGTCGCACTCCGCATTCGCACGATGGGCGCTGGCATCTACGACCACGGCTATGCGTTGGCCTATGAGCGTTTGACCGATCATGCACCCAGCCAAGACGTGCCACGCCACCGGCTGTGGCGTATTCGTGCGGCGCAGATCATCACCGCGACAGGGGCGATTGAGCGCCCGCTTGCCTTTGCAGGCAACGATGTGCCGGGAGTCATGCTCGCGTCTGCGGTGCGTGATTACGCGACCAATTGGGCCGTCAGCCCGGGCGACCGCACGGTGGTCGTCACCAACAATGACGACGCTTACCGGACTGCGATCACTCTGAAGGCGGCAGGGCTGGAAGTCCCCGCAATTATAGACGCTCGCCCGCATGGCGGCGGCGCGCTTGCCGACGAGGCCCGCGCTTTGGGGATCCGTATCGAGAACGGCAAAGCGATCGCCAAGGTCAAAGGCACCAAACGGGTCACAGGCGTCGAGATTTGCGCCCATGCCGGCGAAGGTAACGCGTTGGAGCCCATTGAGTGCGAAGCTGTCGCAATGTCTGGTGGTTGGTCGCCAGTGGTGCATCTATGGTCGCATTGCGGTGGCAAGCTGGTCTGGGACGAGGCACAGGCTCATTTCCGGCCCGACCCCGACGCCGCCCCCAAAGGCGCGCAGGGCGAAGCGTTCGTAATCACCGCTGGCATCGCCAACGGTGTGATGGATACGGCTTCGGTCCTGGCTGACGCCGATAAGGCGGGGAAGAACGCCGCCTTGCGGACGGGTCATAAACCCAGCCGCGCGCACCCCCCGAAAGCGAGCGCGCTGGAAGAGGCCCCGATGCTACCTGTTTGGAAAATGCCACAAGGGGCGGGCTATAAGCTGCGCTCCAAAATGTGGCTCGATTTCCAGAACGACGTGAAGGTGTCCGACGTGCAGCTTGCCGCCCAAGAAGGGTTTGAGAGCGTCGAACATACCAAGCGATACACCACTTTGGGCATGGCCACAGATCAGGGTAAACTTAGCAACATCAACGGCTTGGCAATTCTTGCTGACAGTCTCAACAGCCCGATTCCCTCGGTCGGCACGACCACGTTCCGACCTCCCTATACGCCCATTTCGATGGGGGCGATCGGCGGCGAAGCGCGTGGCGAGATATTCCAGCCACTTAACCGCACTCCGTTGCATGACTGGCATGGAGCGAACGGTGCTTACTTCGAGCCCGTTGGTCACTGGCGCAGGCCTTATTGCTTCCAGCGTCCCGGCGAGACAGTCGCGCAGTCAGTCCGCCGAGAGGTCAATGCAACCCGTGACAGCCTTGGCCTGCTCGACGCTTCGACCCTTGGTAAGATTATCGTCAAGGGACCGGATGCCGGCAAATTCCTCGACATGATGTACACCAACATGATGTCAAATCTGAAGCCGGGAAAATGCCGCTATGGCCTGATGTGCTCGGAAAACGGGTTCTTGATTGATGACGGCGTTGTCGCTCGGATCGATGATGACACGTGGCTGTGCCACACCACCACCGGCGGCGCGTCCCGCATCCATGGGCATATGGAAGAATGGCTGCAAACCGAATGGTGGGACTGGAGGGTCTACACCGTGAACGCGACCGAGCAATACGGCCAGATCGCAGTGGTCGGCCCGCATTCGCGCGATGTGTTGGAGAAGTTGGGCGGCATGGATGTCTCCAAAGAAGCGCTAGGCTTCATGGACTGGAAAGAGGGCAAGATCGGTAGTTTCGACGCGCGCGTCTTCCGCATCTCGTTCTCGGGCGAGCTGTCCTACGAGATTGCCGTGCCCGCAAGCCAGACCCGCGCCTTCTGGGACGCGTTGATGGAGGCCGGAGGCGAATTCAACGCAACCGCCTACGGCACGGAAGCGCTTCACATCATGCGGGCCGAGAAGGGCTTCATCATGATCGGCGACGAGACCGATGGCACGATCATTCCGCAAGATCTTGGCTTGAACTGGGCGCTGTCGAAGAAGAAAGACGACTATCTGGGCAAACGCGCACAAGAACGCGCGCACATGACCGACCCAACCCGTTGGAAGCTCGTTGGGCTGGAAACGGTGGATGGAACGGTTCTGCCGGATGGGGCCTATGCGGTCGCGGAAGGCCACAACGCCAACGGCCAGCGTAACACTCAAGGGCGCGTCACCTCGACGTATTATTCGCCAACTCTGAGCAAGGGGATTGCAATGGGACTGGTGCTGAACGGGCCAGATCGCATGGGGGAAGTCATCGACTTCCCAAATCTTGACGGCGCGGTCATCCAAGCGAGGATCGTCAGCCCAGTATTCTATGACCCCGAAGGGGAGAAGCAAAATGTCTAATCCTGTCAGCGCGTTGCAAGGCGTCGTTTCAGAAGGCTTCGCCAAGGTCACCGAGGCCGGGTTGCGCGGGATGATCACCTTGCGCGGAGACCAGTCGTCGCGTCGTGTTAAGGACGCCTCGACCGATGTCGCAGGCGTCGATTTCCCGGGGACGCGGGAGTGCAACTGTGTCGGTGAAATGGGCATCGCGTGGATGTCACCCGACGAATTGTTGGTGATGACGCCGTATGCGGAGGTCGTCGACGCCACCGCGCGCATCGCCGAGGCGCTCAAGGAAGAGCATGCATTGGTCGTCAATGTATCCGATGCACGCGCGGTATTCATCATCGAGGGTGCGGGAGCGCGTGAGGTTCTTGCCAAACTCTGCCCCGTTGATCTGTCCCGTGACGTGTTTCGACCGGGCATGTTCCGCCGCACGCGTCTGGCACAGGCGCCGGTCGCCTTCTGGGCGCGTGATGAAACTACGTTCGAGTTGGTCTGTTTCCGTTCAGAGGCGCAATATGTTTTCGACGTTTTGAGCATGTCAGCGAAAACAGGCTCAGAAGTGAATTATTTGTAAACGAGCTTGCCAGCCAAAGAGGAGTCCGCTTTCATTCCAGAATTGTTTTGTCAGTTAGGGGTTTTGATAATGAAGCGTTTTCTTTTTGCTGCGGCCGCCGCAGCTCTGATGTCGGTTTCCGCACCAGCCATCGCAGCAACATATAACTGCAAGATTTCTCCCAAAAAGGGGGTGGGCCTTTATACCGGTGTCACGCCGACGCGCTTGCGGGTAACCATATCCAGCGGGGGGCGGGTCGTTGTCTCTGACAATGTGATCAAAAAGGCGGGACGTCAGTCAGTCGACGGAACCTTGGGGCGCAAGATCGGGAAGGTGCAAATCTTCTCATGGAAGTTGTCACCGGTCCCGCGATCCATGCTCCCGCCGACCGAGACCAAGTTTTACGAACCGACGGTGAACTATCGTGCGCGACTTGATACAAAGACCGGCAAGTTTTCCATGCGTGGCAGTTTCGTGACGCGCGTCTCAAGCGCCAATGGCGGGGTCAACATGCAAGGTTTCGGGACCTGCCGACGCGGTTAGGGTCATATCTGTCTTATCTTAGATCCGTGCGGGGCATTCGTTTTGCGTCGATGGAACCGTCGGGTTCTCTGTGTGTTGGGTAAACGAGCCTTGACCCCGCGCCTTCGGGCGCTCAGTTATGGCGCATAGAAATTTTCACGTCCAAAAGGGGGCCCAGACAATGGCTTTTACACTTCCCGATCTTCCCTATGCCCACGATGCGCTGGCTGATGCCGGCATGTCCAAGGAGACGCTGGAATACCACCACGACCTGCACCACAACGCCTATGTGACCAATGGCAACAAGGCGATTGAGGGCACCAAATGGGACGGTAAATCGCTCGAGGAAATCATCGTCGGCACGTACGACAAGAATGCGGTCGCCCAGAACGGCATCTTCAACAACATCTCCCAGCTTTGGAACCACAACCAGTTCTGGGAAATGATGGGTCCAGGTAAATCCGCCATGCCGTCCGAGCTGGAAGCCGCGCTGAAAGACAGCTTCGGGTCCGTCGACAAATTCAAAGAAGAGTTCGCCGCGGCGGGCGCGGGCCAGTTCGGTTCGGGCTGGTGCTGGTTGGTGAAAGACGCCGATGGCGGGCTGAAAGTGACTAAAACCGAAAACGGCGTGAACCCGCTCTGCTTCGGCCAGACAGCTCTTTTGGGCTGCGACGTCTGGGAGCATTCTTACTATATCGACTTCCGCAATGCGCGTCCGAAATACCTGTCCAACTTTATGGACAATCTGGTGAACTGGGAAAACGTCGCCTCCCGCATGTGATCTGACGGCGCGCAGGCCATGCCTGCGCACGACTTTATTTGGACAGGCCCCCTTGCTGACGCTTGGGGGCCTGTCGTCGCTTTTGCGTCTGTTGGCGCAGACGTGATTGGCGCCAAGCGCGTCTCTCTGGCAGGTGTAAATGAGTATTTCTGACCAAATGGAGACAAAGCGTGCGCATTATTCTGAGTGTGGTTCTGAGCCTTTGGGCCAGCTTGTCGCTTGCGGATGTGACCGCGCGCGAGGGCTGGGTCGTTATAGAAACCCGCAAGCCTTTCGACCAGCTCGTCGACGACGTGAAGGCGGCGGTGAGCGCCAACAAAATGGGCGTTGTCACCCAAGCGGGACCAACGGGCGCTGCCAAGGCGCGCGGGATCATCCTTCCAGGAAACAGGGTCATTGGAGTATTCAACAACGTGTATGCGGTGCGGATTCTGGCGCTGTCCACAGCCGCGATGATTGAAGCGCCGATCCGTCTCTATGTCACCGAGACCGATGATGGTGCGACACTGAGCTACAAGACCCCGTCCCTGGTCTTTGCACCTTACATGGCAGAGGCAGGCCCCGATCTTGGCCTTGCAGCCTCGGAGCTGGATGCCATTTTCAGGGCCATTGCTGAGGCTGCCGCGGGTTGATATCAGCGATCAAGCCTCTGAAGGAGTTTGCTATGACCAGCCCAAAACGCGCCGCGGATTTGCTTGCCGAACGGCTCTACGAGGCGGGGTGTCGCCACGCCTTCGGGATGCCGGGCGGAGAGGTTCTGACATTGATCGACGCGCTGGAACAGGCGGGGATCGAGTTCGTTCTGTGCAAGCATGAGAACGCGGGCGGTTTCATGGCCGAAGGGGTACACCACGTAAATGGCGCGCCCGCCATTCTGGTGGCCACAGTGGGGCCGGGTGCTATGAACGGGGTCAACGTGGTGGCCAACGCCCATCAAGACCGTGTGCCGATGATCGTGCTCACAGGCTGCGTTGATCCGGACGAGGCGCTGACTTACACGCATCAGGTGCTTGACCATCGCCACGTGTTTGACGAGATCACCAAAGCGACGTTTTCCCTGACAGCCGACGGCGCGGACATTGTCGCGGATAAAGCAGTCGGTATTGCCACCGAAGGGCGGAACGGGCCGGTTCATATCGACGTGCCGATTTCAGTTGCCGATGCGAAGGCGTCGCCGAAGCTGCGCAGGCGGGCACCTGCGGGCAGAACCGCGCCGTCTGGGTGCGATTTGGCTTTGGCGCAAACATGGCTCGACGGTGCTGAGCGACCGGTGATCATAGCCGGACTTGATGTGCTTTATGACAACAGCCATGCGGAGCTTTTGAACTTCGCCGAAGCCTACGGCGCACCAGTGATTACCAGCTACAAAGCCAAAGGCGTCATTCCTGAGTCGCATCCCCTGGCTCTTGGCGGCGCGGGCCTGTCACCTTTGGCGGATAGTCATTTGCTGCCGCTTGTGCGGGCCGCTGATCTGGTGATTTGCGTGGGCTATGACCCCATCGAAATGCGTCCCGGCTGGCGCGAGGTGTGGGATCCAGATCAGGTGCGGGTGATCGACATCACGGCAGAGCCGAACCATCACTACATGCATCAGGCGGGGCTGAGCTTTTTGTGCGACACCGGGGCGGCGCTGCAGGCGCTGTCGGGGCAGGGCGTCACGCGTGACAGCTGGCCGGATGGTCAGATCGCGGCGACCAAAACTGCGTTGTCTCAGGCCTTCCCGACAAATGACGACTGGGGGCCCGGCGCAGTTATTGCTGAATGCCGCGACATGCTCCCCAAAGACACCATCGCCACGGTGGATAGCGGGGCGCACCGAATTTTGTTGTCCCAGATGTGGACTTGCCACAGCCCGCGGACATTGCTCCAATCCTCAGCGCTGTGCACCATGGGGTGCGCGGTGCCGTTGGCGATGGGCGCAAAATATGCGGCGCCAGAGCGTTGCGTTGTCAGCTTTTCCGGCGATGCAGGGGCCTTGATGGTCGCAGGCGAATGGTCCACCGCGAAAGAGCATGGGTTGAACACGATTTTCGTTGTTTTCGTTGACCGCTCCCTCGCGTTAATCGAATTGAAGCAACGGCAACGCCAAATGAAAAACGCAGGTGTCGATTTTGCCGATCATGACTTTGCGGCCATCGGGAAGGCCTTTGGCGGGCAGGGGCATACCGTTACGTCCCGAGCGGAGCTGCGTGACGCCTTGACGGCGGCGCAAGACGCGGACACCTTCACAGTGATCGCCGCCGTGATAGACCGAAAGGCTTATGACGGAAGGATTTAAGTCCTTTGGCATTCGGAAAACGTAAGAATGAAGGATGAGCAGATGGCTGGCGCTTTGAGTGGAATTAGAGTGCTGGACCTCAGCCGGATTCTGGCAGGGCCGACTTGTACGCAGCTTTTGGGCGATCTGGGGGCGGAAGTCTGGAAGATCGAAAACCCCGGATCTGAGGGCGACGATACCCGCAAATGGGGCCCTCCTTTCGTGGATGGTCTGGACGGGCAGCGCACGGATCTGTCGGCCTACTTCATGTGCGCCAATCGCAACAAACTGTCTGTGGGCGTCGACATCGCTACGCCAGAGGGGCAGGCAACCATTCATGCGCTTGCGGCTGAGGCGGATGTGGTGATCGAGAACTTCAAACCCGACGGGCTGAAGAAATACGGGCTGGATCATGCCAGCCTGTTGGAGGCGCATCCGAAGTTGGTCTACTGCTCGATTTCCGGCTACGGCCAGACCGGCCCGAACCGGAGCAAGCCGGGATATGACCTCATGGCGCAAGGTTTTGGCGGCATCATGTCCCTGACCGGAGAGCCGGAAGGGCGACCGATGAAGGTCGGCGTCGGCATCGCGGATGTGGTGTGCGGTTTGTATGCGACCGTCGGGATTCTGGCGGCCTTGCGCCACCGCGATGTGACGGGCGAGGGGCAGCATGTGGATATCGCCCTTGTGGACAGCCAGATCGCGTGGCTGATCAACGAGGGTGTCGCCCACCTGACCACGGGTAAGGAACGCCAGCGCCAAGGCAATGAGCACGCGACAATCGTGCCCTATCAAACATTCGAGGCATCCGACGGGCATGTGCTTGTCGCCGTGGGCAATGACAGTCAGTACGCACGGTTCTGTGACTACCTCGGCCGCCCCGATCTGGCCGAAGATCCGGCCTATGCAACCAATCCGGCACGGATCGAGAACCGCACCACACTGCTGAAAATCATCGAAGGCGTGCTGGTCGAACGGACGATGGCGGACATTATTGACGGGCTGGAGGCACGCAAAGTGCCGGTTGGTCCCGTGAACACGTTGGGGCAGGTGTTCGCCTCGGATCAGGTGGCCGCACGTGAGATGAAAATCGACATGCCACGCGACGATGTGCGCGACGGGGCGGTGTCGTTGATCGGCAACCCGCTGAAGTTCTCGAAGACCCCTGTCACCTATCGCCGCCCGCCGCCGCATTTCGGCGAGGACACGGATGCGGTGTTGGAGTGGCTGGAGCAGGTGGCAAAGGCCGCTCCGCAACCATAGCAGGCAGCCTCGTGCGGACGAGATTTTGATTTGGGGACGTCTTAGGCCGGTGCGCTAGGGATTTGCGCGATGGCGAGTGCCAACACGACCAGCAGCATCGCCAGAACCGGATAGGTGAGCTTGTAGTGTTCGCGGTGAAAGGCCCATCCGGCCGCGTCCATACCGGGACCGGTCGAGAGCGCGTCAATCAGCGTCTTAGGGCGCAACACCATGTAAGCGGCGGTGTAGCCCGCGATCGCATGGATCAGAATTTGGATAAGATGTTGCATCCTGCGTTCTCCTGCACGGCGCTTCTACCCATCAAGAATGGAGCATCTGAGGCCGTGGGGTAGCGGTTTTGGGGCGGCGGTCGCAGGGTCAAAACACAGCTTGGCCCCCGCAATTCCGCAATGACGCTGGCGTTAACCCCTTGGTAAATCGGCGCATTGCCGCGCACATGCCTTGTTTTCGATCACCTATCCCCCACGCGGCCTCACGTATGCGTTATTCAATGGGCCCAGCCGTTTACCGGTGCCGACTAATCGCTATCACAGAGGATGCGGGCTTTGCTCCGCACCAGAATCAACCGTGAGACCACAGCATGTATCAAGACGTATTCGGGCAAGACACCACGATCAATTCCCGCGACGCGCTTGAGGCGTGGAACAAAACCTTGCTGGCCTTCATGGCGCATGGGGCGTCCACTCCGACCCATTTGGGCGCTACTCTGACGCTGGATCCGAACTTTGCACTAGGGCACGCGGTCAAGGGAATGTTCTACCTGCTGCTGGGCCGCCGAGAATTAAACGAGACGGCCCGCGAGGCCCTTGGACTGGCCGAAGCCGCCGCGCTCGTCTCCCCGATTGCAGCGCGCGAAACGTCTTTCGTCAAGGCGTTGAAAGCCTTTTATGAGGGCGCTCCAAGCCAGTCGATCCAGCATCTCGAAGACGTACTTGCGGTGCATCCCGCTGACACACTTGCCATGAAGCTCAGCCATGCCATCCGCTTCGTGCTTGGCGACGGCGTTGGTATGCGCAAATCGGTTGAGGCCGTCATGGGTGCTTACGGGCCTGACCACGCCGGACGCGGTTACCTGATGGGGTGCCACGCGTTCACTTTGGAAGAAACCGGCGAGTATGCGCGCGCCGCAACAGTCGGCAGGATGGGGCTGTCAGTCAGTGCTGATGATGCATGGGGGCTGCACGCCATCGCCCATGTCTTTGATATGACGTGCGACGCTGAAGGTGGGCTGAAATGGCTTGAAGGGCGCGAGGCGGCTTGGTCGCATTGCAACAATTTTCGCTACCATGTTTGGTGGCACAAGGCGCTGATGCACCTCGACCTCGGGCAAACGGAGGTGGTGATGGCGCTATATGACACTCAGATTCGTGCGGATAAGACCGACGACTACCGTGATATCTCCAATGCTACGTCACTTCTGTCGCGGTTGGAGCTGAATGGCGTAGACGTCGGCGACCGTTGGGAAGAGCTGGCCGATCTCTCTGCCAACCGGACCGAAGACGGCTGCCTGATCTTCGCTGACCTGCATTACCTGCTTGCCCTGATTGGCGGGTCGCGCAAGCAGGCGATCACGAAACTGATGGGCCGGATGCACCGAGATGCCAAATCGAACCGGCTGGAGATGGATCGCCTAATGGCCAAACCCGGCCTAAGCGCTGCGGCAGGGCTCGAAGCCTTTGGCGAGGCTGACTTCAGAACCGCCTTTCTAAATCTGGCCCGGGCACGTCAGACCATGCAACGGGCCGGTGGATCGCATGCCCAACGCGACGTCTTCGAGCGTTTGACCATTGATGCAGGTATCCGCGCAGGGTTCCTCGACGAAGCCGAAGCTATTCTCCGGGAACGGATGGGCAGGCGGGCAGGTCGGGAAGACGGCTACGCCGCTGCGCGTTTTTCGCTCATTTCGCAAGGCCGTGACGCTAGCTCTTGTGCGGGAAGTGTCCCTGCTGAATAAGCGCGAAAAAAGAACTGGTTCAAAGAAGATGACCATGGCCTCTACCTCCCCCTTGTCGACCGCTGCAAATGCCTTTGCAGCAAGCCCCACGGCCTCTGGCACGTCGGGTGTCACCACCCGTGATCCGCGACTCGATTTCTATCGTGGCATCGCGATGATCATCATTTTGTTCGCTCACACGCCGGGGAACTTTTTCACCAGCTGGATTCCGGCCCGTTGGGGCTTTTCCGACGCGACCGAAATTTTCGTTTTCTGCTCGGGTATGGCCTCTGCCATTGCCTTCGGTCGGACGTTTGATCGGGCAGGGTGGTTGCTCGGCACTGCGCGAGTCGCCTATCGGGTCTGGCAAGTCTACTGGGCGCATATCTGTATGTTTTTCACCATCGCCATGTTGGTCGCATGGTGGGACAGCTTCGGCATTTTCGAGACCAACTATATCAATTCGCTCAATCTGCCGCCGATCTTCGAGGGCCGCACCGGCAGCACCACCGGCATTGTGACGACCACTGCCGACAATCTGGTAGGCCTGTTCACGTTGACTTATGTGCCGAATTATTTCGACATCTTGCCGATGTATATGGCGATCCTTGTGATGATGCCCGTCGTCATGGCGCTCAGCCGCGTCAATCTCTGGCTTACGGCTGCTGTGGTCGCCACCGTCTGGCTGTTCGCCCAGCAAGGGCTGCTGGAATGGCTCGGGGCGGAGCATTTGTGGTTGAGCCTTCCGGCAGAGCCTTGGTCGGACCGCCACTGGTTCTTCAATCCGTTCGGCTGGCAGTTAATCTTCTTTACCGGGTTCGCCTTTATGCGCGGCTGGATCCCTGCGCCACCGGTAAAAACATGGCTGATCGCCCTTGCAGCAGGTGTCGTGGTCGCAAATATCCCGTTGTCCAATATCGGTGTGCGGGCGGTAAACCAGGAATGGTTCGGGGCTTTCGACGGTAACCCTGTGATCGACTGGCGCGTGGCCAACAAACCTTTGATCGACAAGTCCTCCTTCGCCATCCTGCGCTATGTGCACTTTCTCGCCTTAGCTTATTTGGCTTGGGTTGCGGCAGGCGTGGGCGGGCACCGCTTGATTGCGACGGGCAGTTCCGCTGCGTCTGATGCTTGGGGGAAACTGGTCAAAATCGTCATGAAGATCGGCCAGCAAAGCCTTGCAGTATTTGTATTTTCCATGGTGTTCGCGCGCATCTCGGGCTTTGTCATGGACCAAGTCGGACGAGAAACCGCGACCGTGGTTTTGGTCAATTTGGTTGGCGTGTGCGCCCTGATTATTGTCGCTTACTTCGTCGCATGGATCAAAGGGGCGCCGTGGAAACTCGCGAAAGGGTCCGCCGCATGAGCCTCTCCCGACGCTCTTTCCTGACCATGCTAGGGGCCGCTTCGATGGCAGGGCCCGCCAGCGCCTTGCCAATGTTCAAGGGGGAGGCCGTGCCATTCTCGCTCGACTGGTTGAAGGCCGAGGCACAACGCCTTGCAGGCGAAGAGTATGCCCCGATGCCGGAAGTGCCTGAGGCTTGGAAGAACCTGACCTATGACCAATACAAGGCGCTGGTCTTCGACACCAAAAAGGCTCTTTGGTCAGATACAGACCGCGCCTTTCAGATGGATTTCTTCCACCCCGGTCTTTACTTCCCGCGCCCGATCGAAATCAACATCGTCGAAGGCGACAGCGCCCGGATGTTGGGCTTCGATCTGTCGCTGTTCAAACGCTATGACCAGTTCCCCGCCGAGTTGGTAGAAGATGCGGGCAACCCAGCTTTGGGGTATTCCGGCCTGCGCTTGCGCCATGAGCTGACCAAACCCGGCCGGTTCGAAGAATTTATGGTGTTCCAAGGCGCGAGCTATTTCCGTGCCATCGGCACTGGCCAGACTTACGGCCTGTCCGCGCGCGGGCTCGCGCTGAACACCGGCGATGTGCAGGGTGAGGAGTTCCCCGAGTTTACCCGCTTCTGGGTCGAGGCTCCGACAAACGACGCCACCACAATCACAGTCCACGCGCTGCTCGACAGCCCGTCCACGACGGGGGCCTACACGTTCCGCATCACGCCGAGCCAGCCCGCGCATGTGCAGGTAGAGGCGCATCTTTACCCACGCACAGAGTTGGAACACGTGGGCCTCGCGCCACTCACCTCCATGTTTCTGTTCGACCAGACCAACCGGTCGCGTTTTGATGATTTTCGCGAGGCGGTGCATGACAGCGAAGGGCTGCTGGTCTGGAACGGCGCGGGCGAGATGCTTTGGCGACCGCTGGCGAACCCGTCCAGCTTGCAGGTTTCCAGCTTCGTCGACACCAATCCACGCGGCTTCGGGCTGATGCAGCGTGCGCGCGACTCCGAGGATTACGCCGATCTCGAAGCGCTGTATCACAACCGGCCGTCTTTATGGATATCCCCGCAGGGCGAATGGGGGCAGGGCGCAGTGACCTTGGTGGAAATCCCGTCCGACAAGGAAATTTACGACAACATCGTCGCCTATTGGCGCCCACGCGATCCGCTTGCAGCAGGGGGGGCGTATAGCTTCGCCTATGAAATGGCATGGGGCGGGGAGCCGGAGGAAACGCGCCCTGTGTCCCGCGTGCTGAACACCCGCATCGGAAAAGGCTACGACAAGGATAAGACCTACATCATCATGGCCGTGGATTTCGCAGATCACGAAGCGTTCGGAACCGATGAAGTCGACCTAGAAGACATCACTCGCTTCATCAGTTCCAACCGTGGCAGCGTCAGTGAAGGCATTTTGCAGCGCAATGCGGGAACTGGCGGCGTGCGCCTCGCGTTCAAGTTCGAACCGGGCGATGTCGCCTCGGCAGAACTCAGGGTGCAGCTGGTGAAAGACGGAAAATCACTGACCGAGGTTTGGTTATACAGGTGGACAGCGTGACCGCACAGGGCCCCATAACCCGCGCACCGATGATGCCACCGGAGCAGCCGTTGGCGTTTCCGGTCCAAGACCTGTCCGCGAAATATCACGACGGTGCGGCACCTGAATTAAAGCACAAACCCGCGACGCTAATCTGGCGTTTGGCGACCTTCTTGCCCGCGCTTATCACCACAGGTGGCCTGATCGCGGCCTTCACCGACTGGTTCGCAATGGGCGGCCTGTCAGTATTCGAGGCGATGCTCATCGCCCTGATCGCGTGCACCTTTTTCTGGATTTCCCTGTCGGTCTCCACCGTCACGGTCGGGCTGGTCAACATGATGCGCCCGCGCACACCTGGCGACGGCGTTCCGGCACCTGCTCAAAACGTAGCGCTGCTGGTGCCGGTGTATAACGAGGTGCCGTGGGATGTGTTCGGAAATGCCTGCGCTATGCTGGAAGAGTTGGAAAACGCGGCATCGGTGCATAGTTACACGCTGTTTATCCTGTCCGATACACGCGACGACGAAATCGCAGAGCAGGAACTCCGCGCCTTCGCCAGTCTGCGCGTCAACCTGCCTGCCCATGTGGCGTTGCACTACCGCCGACGGTCCGAGAACGTGGACCGCAAGGTAGGTAATCTGGCCGATTGGGTCGCGCGTTGGGGCGGCGGCTACGACGCGATGCTGGTGCTCGACGCGGACAGTCTGATGTCCGGACAGGCCATTATGGACCTGACCGACGAAATGGCCCGCGACCCGTCCGCAGGCTTGATTCAAAGCTTCCCGCAGCTCTTCGGAGCAGAGACCCTGTTTGGCCGTGTGCAGCAGTTCTCGAACACCATCTATGGCGCGGCCTTGGCCGAGGGTTTGGCCCGTTGGGCGGATCATGAAGGCAATTACTGGGGTCACAATGCGATCATCCGCACGGCGGCGTTCGCCTCCTGCGCGGGGCTGCCTCGGCTAGATACGTTCCGCTCCAAAGGCGCGCTGATATTGAGCCATGATTTCGTCGAGGCAGGACTTCTGCGCCGCGCGGGCTGGGGTGTGCGTTTCGTCCCGCAGGTCAAAGGCAGCTACGAAGAAGTCCCAGCGACCCTGATCGACTACGTGCTGCGCGACCGGCGCTGGTGTCAGGGCAACCTGCAACACCTTAACATTCTGGGCTCCAAAGGCTTCCACCCCGTCACACGCTTTCACCTGTTTCACGGCGCAATGGGCTACCTGTTGTCGCCAGCGTGGTTTGCGCTGCTGACCGTATGGGCGTTGATCGGTAAGGGGGAAGAGGCCAACGTCATCCGCTACTTCACCGGGGAGAACCCGCAAGTGGCTTGGCCTGACATGGGCCATGTCAGCAACCTTGCCATACTGGTGTTCATGTATGGGATGTTGCTGGCTCCGAAGTTTTTGGGCGCCGCTGCGCTTTTGCGATCCGGCCCGTCTTTGAAGGATTTGGGCGGGGCAGGGCAATTCCTGCTGTCCTTCCTGACAGAGATCGTGGTGTCGGTTCTTTATGCGCCGATCCTCATGGTACAACAGACCATAGCCGTCGGCCGCACATGGGTCGGCTACACCGAAAGCTGGACCCCGCAAGCCCGTCAAGGCGGGCGTTATGGCTTGGTAACTGTCCTCAAATTCCATGCCGTCGAAACAATAACCGGCACGCTTTTGGTTGCAGGTATGGTTGAAGGGATCATCACATTGTGGCTGCTGCCGATTGCGGTGTCACTTGCGCTGGCGGTGCCGCTGTCGATGCTCAGCGGGGCCAAACTGACGCGGTTCAAATGGACGTCGCGTCAGCTGGGTACGGCTGAGGTGTTCAACGCGCCGAAGATCATTCAAAGCGCCAAGCGCGAACGCACCCGCTTGCGGGCCGTGCTGGAAGCTTCTGACAGTCTGCCCGCCGAATAGTCATTGCTTCTTCGAGGCGCCGAGCGGTCAGTCCAGCGTCTCGAACCAGTCCAGCGCGATGGTCGACCATCCTTTGGGGATGCCATGTGCGCCAGGATGCATCACAAACTCAAGCGATCCCGCATCACAGCTGTCCCATGACCGCCGCCAGAATTCGCCCGATGTGTCGAACGCGTCAGCACGCATATTCTTGCAGCCATTGGTTGTGCGCCAGATTTGCATGGCCTGAAACACGTCCCCTTGGTAGATCACGCCACTGCGCAAGGGACGACCTTCTAGCGGCACGGTTGTGTCGCGCCAGCCGTGGGTATGCAGCAAATCTACAGGGCCTTGGCAGGCATCCATTGCCGGATGTGGCCGCCAGAAGCTGCCCGCCACAGGTGCATAGGCTCGCGCTAGGTCCGGCGCGTCGCAAGCCAGATAAGAGGTCATGGAGCCGCCGATGGAAAAACCTGCCAACAGGATGCGGTCGCGGTCGATGCCGTGGTTGGCCACAGCGTCGTCGATCACGGCGCGCATGAATGCCAGCTCATCTCGCCGCTTTTCGCGCTGCGGATGAAAGGACCAGCCTGTGCCAAAACGCGAATTGGGGCGGTCCAAACCATTCGGGCCGATCACGGCGTAACCGCGTTCAAGAATAGGGCCGCCCATCCGCAGGATGCCGGTGCCCTTGCCCCCTGCGCCGTGCAGAAACACAATGGCAGGGACGGGACCAGCCGCGCCTTCGGGCGTCTCGATGTGATAGCTTCCTGAAACCAGCTCGCATGGCATGTCCGCCGCGCCACACTCTGCGACCGCAGGTGACGCGAGAAACGCCAACGCAGCGGCAAGACTTCTCACCGGACCACCGGAAGGCCGCGCTTCAGCCACCCGGGACCAGCGCGTGAGCCCATCATGCCTTCAGGCACGTCGATGATGTTGGTAAAGCCCGCATTTGCCAGCTGGTTGCTAAGCCGCGCCGACCGCACGCCACGGGCACAGATCAAGGCGACAGGCATATCTGTGGACCCGCCTGTGATCTGCAACAAGGCGTCCACGAAATCCTTGCGCCGCATGTCAAGCCTGCTGGCCCCTTCGCCAGACCCCGTGAGTTCCCACTCTTCAGGCCGGCGGATGTCGATCAACAAAATCTCCCCCGCAGCGGCTTGCCGGTGTGCGGTGGGCGGGTCGATATGAGTGGCAGCCGAGGCTTCAGTAATCGCCGAATAGAACAGGTTGCGCCCGCCGGCAGCATAAATCGCGCCACCCGCCAAAACAACTGCGCCGCCCGTCAGCAGCGCGCGCCGCGAAAGACCAGCCATCAGCTTTGCCCTTGCGTATATTTCACCACGATCCCCGCCGCCGCTTCGGGCGTGACGACGGGCGGCACCAAGGTCAGCAATTTGCCCTGCGCGTCGAGCAAATAAAGAAAGCTCCCATGGGCGTAGACGGGGCCGAACTCCGGGTCGAAAAACACTTCTTCGGTTTCGATCTGGAACGCGTCATAGGCGACTTGCAATTGCTCCGGCGTGCCGGTCAGGCCGACAAATCCGGTATGGTGTTGGATCAGCGCAGGGCCAAGCGTGTCGACAGTGTCGCGCGCCGGATCAACAGTGATCATGACCGGCGTCACTGTGATGCCTTGTTCAGCCACCGCGTCCGCCACCTGCGCCATCATCGGCAACGCGGCGGAGCATATCTCGCGGCAATTGGCATAGCCGAAGAAAAGCAGTTGCGGATGTCCTGCCGGATCGATCTGCGTGCGCAAAGCGCCCGTTTGATCCGTCAGCTCGAACGCGCCCCCTAGGTTGAACGGCAGGGGGGACTGATCCGCCAAGGCGGGAGCCGACAGCGCGAGCAGGGTGATCGCAAGTCTCTTCACTCGAATAGTTCCTTGATCAACTCCGCGTCTTTCTCCAGCCCCAAGCCGAAATGGCCGGTCTCTGCCAGATGCGCATTCACCCGTGGATCACGTCGGAACCAAGGCCCCTTGCCCTTGGCCTCGGGGTGTTTTGCATCCCAGGCTTTGGTCCACATGTTGGCTTTGGTCCATTCCTCGGTGCCAGCCTCGCGGATGGTTTGAACTTGAAAGATGTTCGTCGCTCCCGGAATGTCGGTGTCTTCAATCAACAGGCCGTCCACTTCAACCTGCTTGCCGCAGAAGGGTAGCAAATCTACCGAAGCGCCCTGAAATCCGCTTTGGGAATTCTTGTTGGGGAAAACCAGAACCCCATCAGCTGCGCGCAACAGGCCAATCTGGCGGGTGCCATTGCCGCAGTTTTCTGCGCAGTCGCCGGTGATCTCACAGGTGATGTCGACCACTTTGGCTTCGAAGAAGGCGGGCGCTTCAGCATAAAGGTTCCAGCTTTTCGCGTTGGACCCTTCGGAGAAGTCAGCGGCGGCGGCGGGGGTGGCGGCAAGGAGTGCCAGAGCAAAAAACCGTTTCATCACGCGGCCCTCATTTCTTGGGATCAGGAATAGCGAAGCCCGGCACGACGCCGTAGTCTTCGTGGTTCTGGTTGGTGATGCCGTGATCGGTGACCACGTTCTCAACGACCAGATAGTTCAGTCCGTCTCGCTTGTAGAGCATCCCGTCAGCGGTAATCTCGTGTGACGCGAGATTCAGGTTGGTGTCGCCCGACGCGTTCTGGTCATCGCCGTTGATCTTGAGGACCATGTACACCTCGCCGTCTTCGCCCAATAGCCCGACAGGGATGCCCCCGGCAGAGCACCATAGCGCGCAAGTGTGATGCGCCGATCCGACCACCGCGTCTGGACCTCCCATAACGCCAGAGAAGTAGCACCATGTGTCAATGATCTCGCCGGTGATCTGAATGCGTTCGCCTTCCGCCGCGCTGGCTGGCGCTGCAAGGCCTATGGCGAGCAGGGGCGCTGCCAAGATTGGGGTGAGCTTCATCGATACCGTCCTCCGCTGATTCTTGACCCTAGGGTAGCAAGAACTGAAGAAAAGTGTCGTTCACGTCTTGGTCAGACGGGTGCGATCAGGTTAGCGCCGCGCTAAGAAGATCGGTCAGGGCCGGCACTGTGTCTGTCACGGTGACGAAATCCAGCAGCGATTGATCCGCGAATCCTTGCGCCACCACATGGCTGTTCAGCGTCACCAGCGGGTCCCAATAGCCATTGGTATTGAGCAGGTAGATCGGCTTGTCATGCAGTCCCAACTGGCGCCATGTCAGCACCTCGAAGAACTCATCAAGCGAGCCTGCGCCGCCCGGTAAAACCACGATAGCGTCGGAATTCATATACATGACCTTTTTGCGCTCATGCATCGTTTCAGTGATGATGAACGTATTTAAGTCACGCTTTCCGACTTCGCGCTGGAACAGATGGGTCGGGATCACTCCGAAGGTCTCTCCGCCCGCCGCTTGCGACGCTTGGGCCACGGCCCCCATCAAGCCCACATCGCCCGCGCCGTAAACCAACCGCCAATGGTGATCCGCCAACGCCTGTCCAAGGTCGAGCGCAGCCTGCTTGTATGCCGGATCCGCCCCGAAGCGGGAGCCGCAGTAGACGCAAACAGATTTCAGCTGAGACATGAGGGATGCTCCTGACAAATAAGTGGCTTTGCCTTGTTCTATTGGGGCTGCTACGCTGCCACAACGCCTTTCTGGGAAGGGCTGGGGGAGAAGGAAGACGCGCATATGGCCATCTGGTCGAGACTGGGATTGAGCGGGCAGGCGGCAGGGGCAGGGGCTGCTGTTGTCGTGCTTATCATTGGCGGTATATATTTGGTGACCCAACGCCGCGACCCGCCGCCGCCGGAGCCATCGCCGCCCTCTGCACAAGAGGCGGCCGCCGCAGAAATCGTTGATGCCGTCCGCTCCGAACCCGAAGCCGCTCAGGAGGAGATCGTCGCTGAACCTGCGGCACCAGAACCAGAACCAGAACCAGAGGCGAAGGTTGAGGTCGAAGCCGCGACCGCACGACAAGCTGCGCCTGAACCAGAGCCTGCGGAAGAGCCGGCGACGGTAGCAGAGGCTGACCCGCCAGAAGCAGCTACAATCGAACCCCCAACACCCCCCTCATTTGACGTGGTGCAGGTCGCCCCTGACGGCGGCGGCGTCATCGCGGGCTCTGCAACGCCAGGAAGCGATGTTGTGTTTCTGCTCGATGGTGCAGAGGTCGCGCGCGGCAAAGCCGATGGCGCTGGCAAGTTTGGCGTTTTGCTGGATTTCCCCGCCTCGGACACACCGCGCGCTTTGTCTATTGTGACCGAACTGGCCGATGGCAGAAAAGTCACCTCCGAGGGCACGATCCTGATCTCGCCGGTTCGGACGGCGTCTGCGGAACCCGCGCCCGAAATCGCACCGCAACCCGAGACCGCGCCTGAGGTCGAAGTTGCTGAGAACACCGAAACAGATGGAGAGGGGCCCCGTCAGTCAGATACCCCCGAGCCTCCTCAATCGGCGCAAAATGACGTGCCCGATGATACCCCCGCGCCGCAGGCCCAGCAGCCCGCACCGCAGGATACGCCCGCCGTCGTTCTTGCCGACAACACAGGCGTAACGGTGCTTCAGCCCGCGCCGCAACCGGCCAGCCCAAAGGCGCAGGCGGATGCGCCGGTGACAGCCAACGTGGTGATCGACACCATCTCCTATGACGCCGAAGGCGAAGTGGCCTTGGCAGGGCGCGGGGCCTCACAAGGTTTCGTGCGCGTCTACCTGAACGACAAACCCGTCAAGACAACGCGCATTGCCGAGAACGGCGCTTGGCAGGCCCCGCTGCCTGATATCGACGCAGGTGTCTACCGTTTGCGGGTGGACGAGGTCGACGAGAGCGGCATTGTGACCAGCCGCGTGGAAACCCCGTTCCAGCGCGAGGCACCCGAGGTTGCCACCGCAACACCGCAGACGGCCACTGCCGTGACGGTCCAGCCGGGCTTCACGCTATGGGCCATCGCCCGTGACCGGTTCGGAGCAGGGGAGCAATATGTCCGCGTCTATGAGGCAAACCGCGACCTGATCCGCGATCCCGATCTGATCTATCCCGGTCAGGTGTTTGCCTTACCCGAAGGGTAGGGCAGCAGGCTTTACCTCCAAACGCTATTTCAGAAAGCGTGCACCTTTGACCGGTTCAGGCGGTCCTCAAACCTTGTGCGTTAAAAATTCTGGACAGGTCTGTCCAGATGCGTGCAGGGTCACGGTAGGTCTGTCTGCAAAAGGGTCTTTCCATGAAAACGCATTATCGGGCTGTCGTAATCGGTGGCGGCGTCGTCGGGACATCTGTCCTTTATCATCTGGCTAAATTCGGCTGGAAGGACGTGCTGCTGATTGAACGGTCGGTTCTGACCGCAGGGTCCAGCTGGCACGCCGCTGGCGGCATCCATGCCCTGAACGCAGACCCCAATATTGCCGCGTTGCAGGCCTACACGATTGATCTGTTGCCCGAGATAGAAAGGGAATCCGGCCAATCCATCGGCCTGCATATGACCGGCGGCATGACCCTTGCGGGAACGCCGGATCGTTGGGAGTGGTTGCAATCAGCCTACCGCACCTTCCAGTCTATTGGCATCGACGACTGCCGCCTGATTACTCCCGAGGAAGCTGGCGACCTGTGCCCGATCATGTCCACCGAGGGCATTCTGGGCGGCATGTGGGCGGATCGCGAGGGGTATGTTGACACAACGGGCACCGTCCATGCCTATGCAGGGGCGGCCAAGAAACACGGCGCAGAGATTGTCGAGAATAACCGCGTGCTGGCGCTCAACCAAACGGCCAATGGCTGGGAGGTCGTGACCGAAAAAGGCACGATTCAGACAGAGCACGTGATCAACGCCGCAGGACTTTGGGCCAAGCAGGTCGGGCGCATGGCCGGGATCGAACTGCCGGTATCCCCGCTCAACCACCATTACCTGATTTCGGACACGATCCCAGAGCTGGAGAAACTCGATTTCGAAGTCCCGATGACCGTGGACCTCGAAGGGTTCACCTATATGCGGCAGGACCAGAAGGGGATTTTGCTGGGCATCTACGAGGTCGATCATGAACACTGGATGGTTGACGGCGCACCGTGGGACTACGGGTTCGAGCTGCAAAAAGAAGACACGGACCGCATTGAAAAAGAACTGATCCTGGGCTTCGAACGCTATCCCGCCTTGCAGGAGGTCGGTGTGAAGACATGGGTGAACGGGGCATTCACCTTCTCGCCTGATGGCAACCCGCTTGTCGGGCCTGTGCAAGGCAAGCCTGGGTATTGGTGCGCCTGCGCTGTGATGGCAGGGTTCTTGCAAGGTGGAGGCGTTGGCAAATCGCTGGCGGAATGGATGATCCACGGAGAGCCTGAAGCCGATGTCTTTGGAATGGATGTCTCCCGCTATGGCGACTTCGCGCAGAACAAGCGGTTCATCAAGGAAACCACGGGCCAGTTCTACTCGCGCCGTTTCATTATGACTTATCCAAACGAGCAACTGCCAGCGGGGCGTCCTTTGAAAATGGCACCTGCCTATACCGACATGACTGCAGCAGGCTGCCGTTGGGGCGCGTCTTACGGGTTGGAAGTTCCGCTCTATTTCGCACCTGACGGGTTCGAAGAAGCACCGTCTCTGCGGCGCTCTAATGCGTTCGACATCGTGGCCGAGGAATGCAGGGCCGTGCGTGAGAATGTCGGGCTTTTGGATATCTCCGGCTTCTCTAGGTTTGAGGTGACGGGGGGCGGTGCCGAGGCTTGGCTGAACCATGTCATGGCCTCCAAGTTGCCGACGGCCGGACGCGCACGTCTTGCGCCGATGCTGTCGGCAGAAGGCAAACTCAAAGGGGATCTGACCGTCTTCAACTGGGGCGACGGCACATGGTGGGTCATGGGGTCCTACTACCTGCGCGACTGGCACAAGCGTTGGTTCGCAGATCATATGATGGAGGATATGGAGGTCCGCGATGTGTCTGACGCAATCGTCGGCTTTTCCTTGTCAGGCCCGAACAGCACCAAGGTTCTGGAACGCGTCACCGATGGCCCTGTAAGCCTACCCTTCATGGGGTGCGGGACGATGGATGTCGGTCTGTTGCGGGCCAAAGTGGGCCGCTTATCGGTGACCGGAGAACTTGGCTACGAAATCCATTGCCACGCGGCGGAGCATATCGGGTTGCGCAAGCTGTTGCTGGAAGCAGGCGCGGATTTGGGGGTGAAGGAGGTCGGCTTTAACGCGCTCCTATCCTTACGGTTGGAAAAGAGCTTCGGCATCTGGAACGCGGAGTTCACCCAAGGCTACACGCCCGCCGAGACTGGTATGGACCGCTGGATTGATTGGACCAAGGACGCTTTTGTCGGTCGCGAAGCCGCCGTGAAGGAGCGGGATGGAAACGGCCCGCAACGCCGACTTGTCACGCTAGACGTCGCCGCTGACGGGGCAGATGCCAGCGGTTACGAGCCGGTTTGGAGCGGTGACACCCGCGTCGGGTTCGTGACATCGGGCGGCTACGGCCACACGATGGGCAAATCTTACGCCATGGCGCTGGTGGATGCAGAACTGGCGGAGGAGGGGACCGATCTGTCTGTCCATATCGTCGGTGTCGAACGCGCAGCAAAGGTCATCGCGCCTTCGCCCTATGATCCCGCAGGCAAAGCGATGCGGACCTAATGGCCCGCCGCAGCCGCGACAAAGCTCCAGTGGTTCGAGATGTAAATTACCGCCAGTTGCGCAATCCGTTTCCGGTTATGGAGGTGTTCTCGGCCGACGAGATCGCCTCCATGCATGAAACGGCGCTGCGGACCCTGGAAGAATTGGGGATGAAAATCCTGCTGCCAGAGGCGCGACACATGTTCGCCAAAGGCGGCGCCCGCGTAGATCGGGAGATGGTTTATATCGGCCGTGACATGGTGGAAGCGGCGTTGGCGTCCGCGCCCAAATCCATCGAATGTCGCGCAGGAGCGGCCCATCGCGATATGGTACTGGAACTTGGCGCGCTTACCTTTCAGCCCGGCGCAGGAGCGCCCCACGCGACGGACCTCAAGCGCGGCAGGCGCCCCGGGTCCGCGCGCGACTACGAAGAACTGGTGCGCCTGACGCAGCATTTTGACGTGTTCCAGATGGTCGCCCCGCTGATCGAGCCGCAAGACGTGCCGACCCATCTGCGTCACTATTTCATGACCCAAACGCAGCTGGTGCATTCGGACAAATTCCCCTTCATCTTTTCGCGCGGAACGCCGCAGGTGATGGAAAGCTTCGAGATGCTATCGGAATTTCGCGGTGTCTCCGCAGCCGAGTTCGAGGCCACACCTCACGCCTATACGATCATCAACACCAACAGTCCGCGCACGCTGGATGTTCCAATGGCGCAAGGTTTGATCGACTTTGCCAAGCACGGGCAATTGTCGATTGTCACGCCATTTACGCTTATGGGCGCGATGGCCCCGATCACGGTGGCGGGCGCAATCACGCTGAGCCATTCGGAAGTGCTCGCCGCGTTGACCCTGACGCAATTGGTCAAGCCCGGTGCACCGGTGTGCTACGGGACGTTTACCAGCAACGTGGACATGAAATCGGGCGCACCGGCTTTCGGCACCCCCGCGCATTTCCAAGCCTCTTTGGCGGCGGGGCAATTGGCGCGGTTTACCGGCTTGCCTTGGCGCAGCGCCGCTGGCTCCGCGTCAAACTCGAATGATGTGCAGGCCGCGAATGAAAACCAGATGGGCCTGTGGGGCTGCCTGATGGCCGGGGCGACAGTGATCATTCACTCCGCCGGCTGGCTGGAAGGCGGGTTGAGTGTGTCATATGAGAAGCTGATCACTGACGTCGAGGTGCTCAACATGATCGCGGAACTCTGCGGCGGCGCGAAAGCTGGACCAGACGAAATCGGGTTTGCGGCGTTGCAGGAAGTTGACCCAAGTGGGCATTTTTTCGCAACGACCCAGACGATGGGGCGCTACAACACGGAGTTCTATGAGCCGATCGTGCATGATTACGCAAATTTCGGCACGTGGACGGAACGTGGCGCCCAAGGTGCCAATGAGCGGGCGACCGGCGTCTGGGAACGGATCCTGGCGGAAGGGACGGGGCCAGACGTAGACGCAGAGAAGCTGGCGCATTTGCAGGCCTATATCGCAAAGCGCACGGAGGCGGGCGGCGCCCCGCCCGAGAGTTAGATGGCAGACGGGCATATCAAGGTCACCCGCGATGACTGGCTTCGCGCAGCACGCGCTGCGCTGATCCGCGACGGGGTCGACACGGTAAAGGTTCTGGCGCTGGCGGCTGAGTTGGACGTGTCACGCTCCAGCTTCTACTGGTATTTCAAGAACCGCGATGAGCTTCTGGCCGCGCTGCTGGACCACTGGGAGGAGCGGAACACGCGCTCGATAGTCCGCCAGTGTGCGTTGGACACCAGCTGTATTAACGAGGCCGCGTGCAACTTTTTCCGCTGCTTCATTGATCCCGCGCTGTTCAATCGCGGCCTCGATTTCGCGGTGCGCGCGTGGGCGCGGCAGGACCCAAGAGTGCGTACCCGTATCGATGCCGCCGACGCGGCCCGCTTGGAGGCCTTGGAAGCGATGTTCATGCGCCATGGCTATGACGGAGCAGAGGCCGACTGGCGCGCGCGGATCATCTACTTCATGCAACTCGGCTATCACGCGTTGGAGGTTCAGGAAACGATGCAGGTCCGCATGGCGCGCCTGCCGGGCTATCTGGAAGGGTTTACCGGACAGTTTCCGGAGCAGGCGGTCATAGACGACTTTACCACCTTTGCGAACAAGATCGGCGGCACCTAGATCAGCCCCTGTCCTGAGCCGAACCAAGCATGGTCTAATTGGCTATCGGCAAAACTCACCCGTCCTCACCTCTCCGTCATTGGTAACGGTTCGCGTGGTGAAATCATAGCACCCAGTCTGCTCGGACGGCGCATAGCGGATGAAGTAACTTTCGCCCTCATGGCTGTAATCCATGCTGCGACGCCCATTCGCATCTTCGGTGAAGACGAGGTTCTGCACCCCGCCGCGCGGGGGGCGTCCCGGCGCGGCACCACCCCCACTGGACGCTGAAAGCGGTGGCACACGGGGCAAGCGGTCGAAATCGGCAACTTCACCCATAAGGCATTGCACAATGTAGGGCGCACGGGAGGATGTGTGGTAGCGATAGCCAAACGCCTCGTCTGTCTGGCCATTGCACACGTCCAGCACGCCCGCCGTGATCTCAGTGCCGTCGGGATTGTTGTCGCCATAGATTGGGAAGCCGTCGAACGCCCAGCCAATAATTGCCTCATCGCCGGCATTTGCCATCTGGTCGATCATGCAGGTCGGTTTGACATGGTAGTGATAGTCGTCCCCGCGTCCGGCATGGCCACCGCACAAGTCAAGCTGGTTGGTTTGGAGCGTGTCGTGCTGGGCTTGGTGGTGTGCAAGGTCGGATTGCGCCATCTCTCCACCTCCGGTGTAGTCATAAATCGGCACGCCGTTGACGGCGACACCCAAGGCCGCATCGCGGGTCAGGGGCGTTGTCCCCAGTTTCGGAGACAGCAGGACCGGCGCGGCATAGTCAGCCGGAACAGGCACTTGTTCGTTCGTGCCGGAAATTCCCGTCATCAGTTGGTGGTCGGGATAGGTGTCGGACTGAATGATCGCGTGGTCGTCAGTGCAGATCACGGTGACGCTTGTGTCAAACCCAGCATCCGCAACCGATGCAGCGATAGCAGCGCAGTGATCCTCGTGTGCAAAGGCCGCAGAGGAGGCGCAAGCGGTCAGTAAAGTGAACGCAACGGCGGCAGGACGGGGGATTTTCGGCGCGGATTTCATGCTGATCATTCCACCGTGATGCGGCACAAGACTGTGTTGCTCTGTTCCAGATCCGGCCCCCAGATCAAAGCCGCGTCCTTGTCCCAGTTGATCCGATCGTAACCGTCCTTGGGGCTCACGGCGCGTTCGGAAAACTTGTTGGCCTGCGGCCAGTCCGATGCATTGAAACCAGCGGTATCCCAGCCTTCCGGCTCATCCATCGCTTCAAATGCGCAGGCCCCTTCACCCGCAACGGGATTGCTTTCGCTCTCGCAGGATTTGTTCACAGGAGCTGTGTGAATGGTAAGACACTGCCAATCGGCACTGCTGACGACAACCGGATTGCCAGCGGCGTCCTTGATTTGCGCGATTAGCCCGCCGTCTCCCATCTGCTGTCGTCTCGTGCCGATATATTCCAAACCGGAGTCGTTCTCTTTGAAATCCTTGGCAACGATCCCGATCACAAAGGGCCGCACTGCTTCGAAGTCGAAGCTTTCAGCGTTGAAGGATCGCTCGGTGGTGATCGGTACGCTGTCCTCGGCAACCTGTGTGCCGTTGATCCGCATCTCGAACCAGTTGTCAGCCCAAACGTCCGCGGAAAACGTCTCGGCGCTCAGGGCCGTGCCCGTCAGGCCGCATAAAAGCGAAATCATGGTGAATGTGCGTATCATTTTGTGATCCTGACCAGTGCAACTTTTTCTTATACGGCCAAGACATACGGTTCCGTCGACCACATAAACAATAATATAGGCGCTGCCTTGTCGGAGTTCGGGTCACGGCAAGCAAATCGCCGAAACCTCACCCAAGTTGCGCTTTCTTTTCGCGTCCCTCTGGTCCTTCGTGCGGGGTGGCCCTAAGTTGAGTGGCCCACACTCCAGAAAGCCTGCTTAATATGGTTACCGAAGTCTCCGACGCCCGCATGAACCAAGATTTGCGCAAGGACGGCTTCAATGTCGTTCGCAAAGTTGTCCCCTATCTCTGGCCGGATGATCAGCCTTGGGTGAAGCGGCGCGTCGTGTTTGCGCTGACCTTCCTGATTATCTCCAAGCTTGTCGCGGTCGGCACGCCGGTGCTCTACAAGGGCGCGGTCGACGCGCTGTCGGGGGATGCAAGCGACGCCGCGTGGATGCTGACCTTGGGCGCGGTCGGGCTGACCGTGGCTTACGGTATGGCGCGGGTGATGAATATCGGCTTCCAGCAGCTGCGCGACGTGGTGTTCGCGCTGGTTGGCCAACGGGCGCTGCGCATGTTGGCGCTGGAGACGTTTACCCACATTCACCGCCTGTCCATGCGCTACCACATCACCCGTAAAACAGGTGGCCTCAGCCGTATCGTGGAGCGGGGCGTGAAGGGCGTGGAATTCCTGCTGCGCTTCCTGCTCTTCTCCATCGGGCCGTTGATCCTAGAGCTTCTGATGATTGCCGTTATCTTGGCCTTTGTCTTTAATATCTGGTACTTGGTGGTCGTTGTTGGCACGATTGCGCTCTATACATGGTTCACCTTCGCGGTCACCGAATGGCGGGTGAAAATTCGCAAACAGATGAACGATCAGGACACTGACGCCAATCAAAAAGCCATCGACAGCCTGCTGAACTTCGAGACGGTGAAGTATTTCGGTGCCGAGAAACGCGAAGCCGCCCGTTACGACGGCGCGATGGAAGGCTATGTGGCCGCGGCTCTTAAGACCTCTTACTCACTCGCCTTCCTGAACTTCGGGCAGGCCGTGTTGATCACCGCGGGCTTGGTCACAGTGATGGTCTTGGCCGCCATGGGCGTTCAGGACGGCACTTTGACGGTCGGGGATTTTGTCATGGTCAATGCCTACATGATCCAGATCACTATGCCGCTGAACTTCCTTGGCACCGTTTACCGCGAAATCCGTCAGGCTTTGGTCGACATGGCCGAGATGTTCAACCTGCTCGAACAACCCGCAGAAGTGAACGACAAGCCAGACGCACCGGAGCTCAAAGTCACGGACGGGGCCGTGCGGCTCCATGACGTTCATTTCGGCTATGACGCCGCGCGTCCCATTCTTAAAGGCGTTTCGTTGGAAGTGCAGGCGGGGCAGACGGTGGCTATCGTCGGGCCGTCAGGGTCGGGTAAATCCACCATCGGGCGGCTGTTGTTCCGGTTCTATGACGTGAATGGCGGCAGCCTGTCGATTGACGGCCAAGACGTCCGCGACGTGACACAGGAAAGCCTGCATGACGCCATCGGCGTGGTGCCGCAGGATACTGTGCTCTTCAACGATACGATCCTCTACAACATCGCCTACGGCAAGGCTGGTGCAACCCGCGCCGAGATCGAGGATGCCGCGAAGGCCGCCAAAATTCACGACTTCATCATGGACCTGCCCGAAGGCTATGAGACCGCCGTGGGGGAGCGCGGCCTGAAGCTGTCTGGCGGCGAAAAGCAACGGGTGGGCATCGCGCGCACCTTGCTGAAGAACCCGCCGATTCTGCTGCTCGACGAGGCGACATCTGCCCTTGATACAGAGACCGAAGCCGACATCCAGAAGTCTCTTCAAGAGATGTCCCAAGGCCGTACCACTCTCACCATCGCCCACCGCCTATCGACGATTGCCGATGCGGATATGATCGTGGTGTTGGAGAACGGCGTGGTGGTAGAGCAGGGCACCCATGAGGAGCTTTTGTCCATTGAGGCGCGTTACGCGTCGCTGTGGCATCGCCAGCAGGCGGAAGAAGCAGAAGCCGCCTAAGTGCCGCGTCCGAACCGTTGCCTGTATTCCCCCGGCGCAATGTTATGCGCCCGTGTGACTGCGCGCCGCAACCGCTCGTCGTCGACAAAGCCGCACGCCTTGGCGATTGAGGTCAGCGGAAGGTCGGTCTCCTCCAAAAGGCGGCACGCGGCATCCACGCGCATCTGTTCCACAGCTTTCGCGGGCGAACGCCCCGTGTGTATTTTGTAAAGCCGCGCAAAGTTGCGGGCACTCATCGCCGCCTTGTCCGCTAGGTCTTCAACCGACAACGTCGTCGTCAGGTTACTGGCAATCCACGCATTCAGCTCATCAAACCTGCCGGACGCCCCCGCGCTTTGTTGGCGCAATGTCGTGCTGAACTGCGACTGGCCGCCCGGGCGCACCATGTAGCACACCAAAGACCGCGCCAAAGCCAGTGCGGACTGTCGCCCGAAATCTTCCGCTACCATCGCAAGGCTCATGTCTATGCCAGCCGTTACCCCCGCCGAGGTCCAGACATTCCCGTCTTTGACGTAGATTGCATCGTCCTCGACTGTGATGTCGTCAAACGTCTCGCGGAACCTGTCGCAAGACTCCCAGTGGGTGACGGCCGACCGTCCCGCCAACAAGCCCGCATGTGCGAGGATAAACGCTCCTGTGCAGACTGATCCCACGCGTCGGCTTCTTGCTGCCAATGCCCGAATGTCGTCCAGAAAGTCGCGGTCCTCAGCCGCGCCGAATGCGCCAGAGCCTCCGGCGATAATCAACGTGTCGATGTCCATTGAGCGCAGGTCAGAAAACGGCGTCGTTGAAATCGGTATGACAGCGTCAGTGCAGACATCTCCGCCCAGACGCGCGGCGACGTTCACGTCGTACCGCCCCGCACAGTCCAGATTGGCGTCCGCGAAGACTTGCATCGGCCCTGTCAGATCCAGCAGCTTGACGTTCGGGAAGACGATGAACACCACTGTTTTGGCTGAAATTGAGGTCATACTGTCATTCATGCCAAATGCGGTGAGGATATGCTAGTGGAAACAAGAGGAGAAAGCCGTTGATGATACTCAAGCCCAACTGCGAATGCTGTGACAAGGACTTGCCGCCAGAGGCCGCCGATGCGCGCATCTGCACCTTCGAGTGCACGTTTTGCGCCGATTGCGTCGAGACGCGTCTGAACGGAGCCTGCCCGAACTGTGGTGGAAACTTCACAACCCGCCCGGTCCGACCCGCAAAGCTTTTGCAGAAGTATCCAGCGTCGGAAAAGCGCATCTATGGCACCCAACCGACATGTCTTGAAGCAAGGTCAGATCATGCAGGGTAGTCAGACCCGCAGCATCGGGGCTTTGGTCTTTGACGGGTTCGAGACGCTGGATCTGTTCGGCCCTGTGCAAATGCTCGGCTCCGTCCGCGATACGTTTCACATCTCGATGGTGGCGCAGACCTCAGGACACGTGACCAGTCGGCATGGGCAACAGATTAAAGTTGATCACAGGTTCCAAGACGAACGCCCTTATGACCTCATTCTTGTGCCAGGCGGTCCGGGAACGTGGGATCAAATCCAAAATGCGGGCCTTCTGAACTGGCTCACCCGCGCATCGAGCAGGGCCGAAGCGGTCATGTCGGTTTGCACGGGGGCAGCTTTCCTTGCCAATGCCGGACTGCTTGAGAACAGGTCTGCGACCACGAACAAACTCAACTTCGATTGGGTCACGCAGTTTGGAGAGACGGTCGATTGGAAAGGGCGTGCCAGATGGGTGCAGGACGGAACGTTTTTTACCTCGTCAGGGGTGACAGCGGGAATGGATATGAGCTTGGCAGTTGTCGAGCATCTGCTCGGGACCAATGCCGCCGAAGAGGCTGCGACCCATTCCGAGTATGTACGCCAAACCGACCCCGCGAACGATCCGTTCGCGGTCCATTTCGGTGTGGAGTGACAGGCGGTTCCTTAATAGAAGTTCCGCCCCGAACCGATTGTAATTAGTCGAAAATAACAGTCGGAAAGCCAACCACAATCTTGCCGCCATGGGCGGTTGCATCGCCCATGCGGGCGGCGGGTTTGTTGTTGATCATCACCTTGCTGGAACCTGCCGATATCGTGTCGGGCGGGCCGACACAGACGCACATATCGCCCAGCACGGCGGCAGGTGCGCCGCCGATTAGCACATTGGGCGCGCAGGGGCCGGAGATCGGGCCACCAACATGGGGCTTTGGGCCGGGATCGACCATGGGGCAGACGTGGTTGTCGCCAAGACGGGCTGCGGGGGGCATGTCAACGCCTCCTTAATTGATGCGGATCATCGCGCCGCGCACGATGGTCTCGCCTTCGGAAATCAGCGTCGATTCCTCACCACTTCCGCCGGTAAAGGTTTTGGTCGCGTCGGCTTTGATGTCGGTGGCGTTCAGGGTCATCGTCTCGCCCGCGGCACTGGTCACGTTGCGATCCGCCATCAGTGTGACGTCGCCGCCACTGTTAATGGTCACGCCTTCCTGGCCGGACAGGTGCAGGTGGCCCATCGAGTTCACCGACAGGGACTGGCGGGCGTTAATGCGCAAGCTGTCCTCGTCAGGGGTGATCACCAGATCAGGCGTTTTGGACGGGGCTTTCGCCTCTTTCGGATCCTCGATATGCACGACCAGACCGCCGGGTGTCGTAATGACAAGGCGTCCCTCAGATTGATCATAGCTGATGTCGAGCGGGGTTTTTGTGCTCAAGTCACTCATAATGCGTCTCCTTCAATAGCACTATCAGACCAGAAATTCACTGCGATATAAAGAGAAATGGTATCGCGACCTCTATTATTAGCAGTCGGCCGCAAGAATCGGATTTGCTGACCGAATAGCGGGTTAGTCGGTGTAGGACGGCCACGTATCCGTCAGCCGGTAGCCTTCGGGCCAAGGATCGTCAGGATCAAGCATGTGCTGACGGGTGCCAGTGATCCAAGCGCGGCCGGTGATCTCAGGGATGATGGCAGGCGTGTCCCCAACCGTGGTGACATCCCCAACCTCACCTTCGGCATGGCAGGAAACGACGTGGATGGTTTTGCTGCTGCGCATATCGGGCCCAAACGTGCGGGATCAGTCCTGACAATGGTCAAGGCATTGCACGATGGCAACGGCAGTCAGGCCATGTCAGGTGCGATGTGTTTAGTTTGTGATCTGCGGCAAACGCGATGTCACGACGCCGGTGGAGCGGGTCTGCCCGCCGACTTTGACGAATTTGGATTTGGCGTTCGACGTCTGCAATTGCCGGATCATCCTGTCGACCGAGGGCCCCATAGCGACGCCAAGGGCAACCTCGCGACTGCCGCGCTGACCACTCGATGACATTACAGATGCGATCTGCGGGCCTTGGTGGGTCATCACGAAGACAGGTGCACCGGAGGAGCCGAAGTCGATGTCGCAGGTATAGTGCAACACATCCGCAGCAGCGTGGGTCATCTTGCACCCGTCTTCCAGTGACGGCGCCTCGGACCGCCCGCGCGCATAGGAGACGACCATCACGCGGTCATTGGCAGACGGCTTGCGATGGGTGCGGAACGGCTGGATCGCGGCGCTGTTGATCGGGTGCTCCAACTCGATCACGGCCACATCGGTGGCAATTTCGGAATAGGTGTTGGTGCCGCCGCCATAGTCATACTCTGGATGCACCACAAAGCGCTTGCCGTTGCGGTTGGCGGCAGATCGCCCTTGGCGGTAACCGGCGCGAAAGACGATATCCTCTGCGTCACGAAGCCTGCCAGTGCGATTGTCGTAAACGCAATGCGCCGCCGTCAGCACCAAGGTTTGCGAGATCAATGCGCCAGTGCAAAAGCCCGACCGCCCCAGATCAAGCCGTCCCACCGCTTGCCAAGGCAACACCTCAGACGGCGTGTCCAAGGCCTGATGGGGGGATGCTTCTTTGGCCACAAGAGACGGCTGCGCCGAAGCGCAGAGCATCAAAAGAGAAAGTAGAACGCGTTTCATGGGCGCGAGCTTTACGCGCCCAATTTGGCAGGATTAGGGCCTCAGAGGGACAATTGGTCCAAGAGACGCGCAGCCTCCGCATGGCAGTCAGCCAATTTGCTGCGATCCTCGCCCGGATAAAACCGCCCACGTGTCGCAGTCGGCATCGGGGCAGGGATGAGCATGTGCACAGCCACGCCAGTCTTGGCCGTCTCGTCGCGCCAGCTTGCCGCCATGCGCATCTGAGCGGCTTTGGTCAGCCCGTAGGCGCCATGGAACTTGTCGGCTTGTTCCGGGTCGTCGAACAGCACCGCTTGACCAGTTTCGGCAGCCTTGAGCAGCGGTGTGGTGTTCAGGATCAATCGCGCGGTGGCGCGGATGTTCGTCGCCAGTGTTTTGTCCAGATCCTTGGCGTCCACATGCTCCATCGGGGCAAGGGGCGGCACATGGATCGCCGCATGCACCAACAGGTCCACATGGCCCCAACGGTCATGGATGGAATGACAAATCTGCGCCATCGCGTCGTCGTCATTGATGTCTACGGGCACCAAGGTGGCACTACCGCCCGCTGCTTTGATCCGGTCGTCGAGCTCTTCCAACCCGCCAACGGTGCGGGCGAGGGCGATCACATGATAGCCACGGCCTGCCAGCGCTTCAGCCATTGCGGCCCCAAGGCCACGCGACGCACCTGTAACCAGGGCGATTTTCTGAGTTTGATCTGTCATAGCCGCGTCTTTCTCACTGGCAGGGGCGCGGATCAAGCCCATTTGCTTGACTTTCCATGCTGCGCTGCCGAAAAAGATCGTAACGTATAACGCTGGAGGAACAGCCATGACTTTGACCCAAGCCGCTTTCGGGGCAGACACTTTCACCAAAAAACTGGCGCTCGTCGTCGGCGGATCGCTTTTTATCGCACTGGCTGCGCAAGTGAGCGTACCGTTTTTCCCTGTGCCGATGACCCTGCAAACGCTGGCCATCCTGATCGTTGGTCTGTCCTTCGGTGCGCGCCTTGGTGCCGTTACCGTTCTGGCCTATCTGGCTGAGGGCGCATCCGGCTTGCCAGTGTTCGCCAACATGGGCGCGGGCCCTGCTTACATGGCTGGCCCAACGGCTGGCTTCCTGCTAGGCTTCGTCGCGATGGCCTATGTTGCTGGTCTCGCCGCCGGTCGCGGTATGGTGGCAATGCTGGTCGCTTCGCTTGCTGCTGCTGCTCTCATCTACGTGCCGGGTCTTGCATGGCCACTGGGCGTGGCACAGGCCACCGGCGTTGAAGCTGGCTGGGCCGGTCTGAGCTTTGACAAAGTGCTGAGCGCCTTCGCAACTCCGTTCCTGCTGGGCGATGCTGTGAAAGCTGTGCTTGCCGCATTGGCCGTTGCTGGCGGGATGAAACTTCTCGCAAAATAAGGCGGGGTTCGCCCTTCCTAAGATTTTAGCGCCGCGCCCAAGTGATTGGGGGCGGCGTTTTTGTTGGTCTCGGAGGTGAAAAAGAGGCGGCCGCCTTGAAACAAGGTATGTGGCTGCGCGACACCCCAACTGTCAGGGGCGCATCATTGCGGGGGCGTAAGGCCCGCTTCGGTTCACCGGTGAGGCGCGATGGTACCGGTTGAAATGCCGATACCGCGGTCACGTGGGTTTCAGGTGCCGTGCGGAGGGTCGTGGTTCCACGCGGCGTGTTGGATCCGAGGTGGGGTTTATGCCAGCTGCCTTAAGACAGCGTTAGGCTTGCGTGCGTTGCGTGACACTCAGGCCGCGCCAAGCTGCTGTTCTTCCGCTTCGCGCTCTGGGATTACGAACCGCTCGGTGCTTCCCTCACGGGCTAGGATCACCAAGCCTGTCTCGATCGCTACGACTTTGCGACCGTCGATCACATCGCCAGTTGCCACAATTTCGATACGGTTGTTCCCATGCCGCATCAGAGCGCGGGTTTCGCCTGGTCTCTCTACGGTCCCGATGAGCGCCAGTTGGGTCAACGGCAGCGTGCTGTCTTCCGTTGCGGCTTTCAGGGCCTCGATGGGGGTTTCGGTCGTTTCGGTCACGGTCTTTGTCCTTGTCGCTGAACGCGTCTAGCGGTCGGCAGATAAGGGGCGTGGCGTCGAATGGAAAGCGGGCTTTGCCTGCGTAAGCGGGTTTTTGCCGCAGCGCAGCATTTTCGTGAGGCCGACTGTCAGATGCCTCTGGCCTGTCTCACGGCAGTGAGCCGGGATTTACTCTGCTGCGGTCTTCAGCACAAAGCCATTTGTGATCTGGTCACTTGGTGCAATCGGGTACTCACCCGAGAAGCACGCATCGCAATATTGCGGGCTTTTGTTGTCGCGTTTGGCTTGACCCACCGCACGATAGAGCCCGTCGAGCGAGATGAATTTCAGGCTATCGACACCCAAATGCTCACGCATCTCTTCCTCGGACATTGTCGCCGCCAGCAGTTTTTCACGTTGCGGGGTGTCGACGCCGTAAAAGCATGGCCATGCTGTTGGCGGCGACGCGATGCGGAAGTGGACTTCAGCGGCCCCTGCATCAAGGATCATCTCTTTGATCTTGCGAGAGGTCGTGCCACGCACAACGGAGTCATCCACCAAGATCACCCGTTTGCCCTTGATCAGCGCGCGGTTGACGTTGAGCTTCAGGCGCACACCCATGTTCCGAATTTGCTCGGTAGGCTCAATGAAGGTCCGGCCCATATATTGGTTGCGGATGATCCCCATCGCGTAGGGAATGCCGCTCTCTAGGCTGAAACCGATGGCGGCCGGTGTGCCGGAATCGGGCACGGGGCAGACCAGATCGGCGTCCACGGGGCTTTCCTTGGCCAATTCGCGGCCAATGTTTTCGCGGGTTTCGTAGACAGACCGCCCGCCAAGGATCGAGTCCGGACGGGAGAAATAGACATGCTCGAAGATGCAAAAGCGCGACTTGGCAGGGCGGAACGGGAAGTGGCTGGCAACGCCCGCTTTGGTGATCACCACCATTTCGCCCGGCTCGATCTCGCGGACGAATTCTGCGCCGATGATATCCAACGCGCAGGTTTCCGAAGACAGCGCCCAGCCGTCCCCGACTTTCCCCAGCACCAGCGGGCGCACGCCCAACGGGTCGCGGAGGCCGATCAGCTTGGTGCGGGTCATGGCCACGACAGAAAATGCGCCTTCGACCTTGCGCAGCGCCTCTTCCATGCGGTCCGGTATGGTGCGCCCCATGGAGCGTGCCATCAGGTGGATGATACATTCCGAGTCGCTGGAGGACTGGAAGATCGAGCCGCGCTCGACCAGCTCTTTGCGCAAGGCCACAGCATTGGTGATGTTGCCGTTATGCGCAATCGCCGCGCCGCCCAAGGAGAAGTCCCCGAAGAAGGGCTGCACGTCACGAATAGCGGTCTGGCCTTTGTTGCCAGCGGTGGAGTAGCGCACGTGGCCGATGGCCAATTCGCCCGGAAGGGTTTCCATCACCTTGTGAGATGTGAAGTTGTCGCGCACATAGCCAAAGCGGCGGGCCTGCTGAAATCCGACCTCGGCGTCATAGGACACGATGCCACCGGCCTCTTGGCCACGGTGCTGCAACGCATGAAGGCCAAGCGCGACAAAGCTGGACGCGTCGGCTGTTCCGATGACGCCGAATACGCCGCATTCTTCTTTAAGTTTATCGTCATCGAACGGGTTGGTGAGCCAAGGCTCTGGGCTTTGGTCGTGGTCCGCATGCGTCATTTGGGGCAGCTCCGAATCCGCGTGACAAGTTCGTGACAAGGGATACGGGTTTTGAGCTGGGAAGTCACGGGCCTTTGCCCCGTTGCGACCAGAAGAGGCGCATGCGAAGATTATCACATGTCTCGGGTCATCCTTTTCAACAAACCATATGGGGTTCTGTCGCAATTCACCGACGGGCAGGCGCGCGCAACCCTGTCAGATTACATCGATATTCCAAAAGTTTATGCCGCAGGGCGCCTTGATCGCGACAGTGAGGGCCTGTTGGTTCTGACCGATGACGGCAAGTTGCAGGCGCGCATTGCACATCCCAAGTTCAAATCTGCCAAAACCTATCTGGTTCAGGTTGAGGGACTTCCCGAGCAAGCTGCGATCGCCGCTTTGCGTAATGGTGTCGTGCTGAAGGACGGGCGCACGCGCCCCGCGAAGGTGGAACAGGTGGAAGCCCCAGACTGGCTCTGGCCGCGTGACCCGCCTGTGCGGGTGCGAAAGACTGTGCCCGACAGCTGGCTGCGCCTCAGCATCACCGAGGGGCGCAACCGCCAAGTGCGTCGTATGTGCGCCGCTGTGGGCCACCCGTGCTTGCGTCTGATCCGCGTGCAAGTGGGGGACTGGTCGCTGGAGGGGATTGAGCAAGGGCACTGGCGCGATGCGTGACGCGGCCGTCAAGCTGGCCTTGCTGCCGATTCTGGCGGCCCAAGGCTGGCGCGCCCGCACGACAGCGCGTCAGTTGCCCGAACCTGATGGCCCGCGCGAGGGCATCGTCGGGCAAGGCCCTGAGCTGCGTTTGCTGATCCTTGGCGATAGCTCCGCCGCAGGGGTTGGCGTGGCCCATCAGCGGGACGCCATAACGGGCCATCTGACGCGAACGCTGGCCGAAACGCGCAAGGTCCATTGGCGACTGAATGCGGTGAGCGGGGCGACCACAGCGGCGACCTTGGCCCGATTATCCGCAGAGGAAACCGGCCCTTTCGACATGGCCGTAACTGCGCTTGGGGTCAATGACGTGACCAAAGGGGCCACGCTGCGGCGCTGGCTGGGGCATCAGCGTGAGCTGTGTGAGCGGCTTCAGCAGGAATTCGGCTGCACACAAGTGTTCGTTTCAGGGATGCCGCCGATCGGATCTTTTCCACTGCTGCCGGATCCGCTTCGCTGGGTTCTGGCGGAGCAGGGGCGTCGCTGGGACCGTGCATTGATCAAAATGCTCGACGGGATGGACGGATGCTATCATGTGAAGGCGGCCGAAAGCCTAGAGCCACATCAGATGTCTAAGGACGGGTTTCACCCCGGACCGGAGGTTTACGAGATGTGGGCAGCGGCCATCTTCGACCAGATGCGTCCGTATCTGTAACTTACGTTGCAGCCAAACGGGCGCGACGCGCGTCACGGAAGGACAGCAGGCGGCGGTTTTTCTCATCCCACAATTGCAGCCCAACGGTTTTGATGCTTTCGCGGATCGTCAGGCGGTTCGCCTCTGCCAGTTGCTCATGGTCTTTGAGCACTTCGGGCAGACGATAAAACGGGATGCGGGAATAAAGATGGTGCACATGGTGGATGCCGATATTGGCCGAGAACCATGCCAACACTGGAGGCAGGATATAGTGGGAAGAGCCATGGAGGGCCGCTTCGTGGACCTGCCAGTGTTCTTTGTGATCCCAATGCGTTTCTTCGAATTGGTGCTGGACGTAGAACAACCAAACGCCAAGGGCAGCGGCCATCATGGTCGAGGGAACGAAGACAAGCAACAATGGCATGATGCCGCCAAACCAGACGATCAAGCCAAGGGCAATGGCGATGCCAACGTTAGTGCCCATCGCGGACACCCAGTATTTCGCGCCATCGCGCATGTGACCTACGGGTAGGCGCTGCTCGAAGAAGAACACGAAGGCGGGTCCAACCAAAAACAGCGTAATCGGGTGACGATAGGCGCGGTATTTCAAACGTCCGAACCAGCTGCGGGCCTCGTATTCGGCCACGGTCAGAGTGTCGATATCGCCCATCCCACGCGCATCAAGGTTACCTGCGGCCCCGTGATGGATCGCGTGGCTGCGGCGCCAGACATCATACGGCGTAATGGTAAGTACGCCCAAAGCCCGTCCGACCCAGTCGCCCAACGTTGAATTGGAAAAGAATGACCCATGCCCGCAATCGTGCTGAATACAGAAGATGCGAACCAGAAACAGCCCGTTGACCAGCGCAAGTGCCACAGCAAGCCAGTAGCTGACCGACAACATCGCCCAAGCGGCAGCCCAAATCGCGACGAACGGCAACAGCGTCACCGCCAACTCGAACCCAGAGCGCACCGGATCAGGATCGCGGTACTTCGCCAGATGGCGAATCCAAACTTTGGCAGGGGCGCCAGCAGGCAGGGTGAGCGCCTCGGGCGCGTTGGGGTCTTGGAACATACTGCTACGTCCGTCTCTCTGGGGCGGTTCTAAGTAGCGATATAGCAATGAAGCATTAACGCAAGTTTATTAAGCAGTCTTGGCTCTTATGCGTCAGATTGACCAGTTGTTTCGGTGCAGTGGCTGATCAGATCTTCATAGGTTCCCACAATCCAGCCGGGGGCGTCAGTGGGGATCACCTCGTCAACCGAGCCGGACATCTGTGCCACGACTTTGGCCGTGCGCGAATCGTCGACCATCGGAATAGCCTGATCGGCAACCACGCGGTCGTAGATCACAAAGGCCACAACCACCAGCAGAGCCCCGCGCGCGACGCCGAACAGGAAGCCGAGACCTTGGTCCAGACCGCCTAGCACCGAGCGCTGCACAGCGCCCGACAGGATCGGGGTGAAGATCGACACGACGACCAGCGCCACAGCAAAGACCAGCGCGAAAGCGGTGATCGTCGCCGGCTCGCAGCCTTCGATCAGCGTGTTGAGATAGGGAATTTCTTTTGCAAGGGGAACGGCTTGCGGGGCAAAGATATAAGCAACGACCGCAGCCGCGACCCAGCCTACAATCGACAGTGCCTCGCGGACCAGACCGCGCGAATAGGCGAGAATCGCCGAGATGACGATGACCCCAGCGGCGACGCCGTCAATAATCGTGAAACCTTCCATCTCGTCTCTCTCCTAGGGCGCCGGATCGGTGCCAAATAGTTCCTGCACGAAGGTTGCCAGATCAGGCATCGTGCGCAGTGTCATTCCGTCTACCCGTGGCAGCTTTTTCTGCTCCGGGCCGATTGCGGAGGTAAAGCCCAGTTTGGACGCCTCTTTCAACCGGTTTTCCGCCTGTGTGACCTGCCTTAGCGCACCTGAGAGGCTAATTTCACCAAAAACCACGGATTCAGGGGGCAAAGACACGTCCTCGCGGGCCGAAAGTAGCGCCGCAGCAACAGCCAGATCGGCGGCAGGTTCAATCACCCGCATGCCGCCAGCGACGTTCAAATAGACATCCAAGCCTGCAAACGGCACTCCGCAACGTGATTCCAACACCGCCAGAATGGTCGCCAAGCGCTGACTGTCCAGCCCGACAACCGTGCGCCGCGCTTGGGGATTCGGCGACGGAGCTACGAGCGCTTGGATCTCGGTCAGCACGGGGCGGGAGCCCTCGATGCCGGAAAACACCACCGAGCCGGGGGCGGGTTTATCGCGATCACTGAGGAACAGGGCAGAGGGGTTGGTAACTTCCGCCAACCCGCGGCCTGTCATTTCGAACACGCCGATCTCATCGGAGGGACCAAAGCGGTTCTTCACCGCGCGCAGGATGCGGAACTGATGGCCGCGCTCGCCCTCGAAATACAGCACGGTGTCCACCATATGCTCGACCACGCGCGGGCCAGCCAAAGCGCCTTCCTTTGTCACGTGGCCCACAAGGATGATCGCCGTGCCGGTGCGTTTGGCGAAGGTGACCAGCTCGTGACAGGCGGCCCGCACTTGGCTGACAGAGCCGGGCGCGCTGTCCACCTGATCGGACCACATTGTTTGGATTGAATCGATGATCACCAACTTCGGTCGTTCTTTGTCCAAGGTGGTGAGGATGTCGCGCAGGTTGGTCTCGGCTGCCAGTCGCACTGGGCTTTCTGACAGCTTCAGGCGGGCGGCGCGCATGCGGATTTGCTCTGCCGACTCTTCGCCAGATACATAGATCACATGCATCCCGTTGCGCGCGAACCGTGCTGCGGCCTGCAACAGCAAAGTGGACTTGCCGATCCCTGGATCGCCGCCAACCAGAATGGCAGACGCTTCGACCAAGCCGCCCCCCAAAACGCGGTCCAGTTCGGTCACGCCAGAGGCAGTCCGAGCGGGCGGATCGTCCTTGGAATTTAGGTCGGACAGCTCCAACGCCTTGCCTCGCATGGCCCCCAAGGATTTTTTGCCCGGCCCGGTGGACAAGGGGGCTTCCTCAACGATGGAGTTCCATGCGTTGCAAGCGTCACATTGGCCGGACCATTTGAAGTGGACCGCGCCGCATTCGGTGCATTTGTGGGTTGGTTGCTTTGCCATGGCGGGTGTTGTGGCTCAGGCGAATTGGGCAGGCAAGTTGATAATGATGTAAAGTCCAAGGCCAAGATGCACCAAGGGCAACAGTTTGGACCAGCGCGGGTCGGCCCAGATGGCGATAGGGGCCAGAACCACGCAGAGCGCAGCGCCGATGATCAGCAGAGGGAAGCTGCCCAGAGACACAGATGCCATAATCATCAAGGTCGCGATGCTCAGACCCGCCGCATTGGCGCGGATCAGGCCGGAGGTCGTGACCGCGCGGTAGACCTGCCAGATGAAGGCCGCGAAAATCAGTGCAGCAATGACGATGGCGAAAAGGAGGAACATGGCGCGTTATCTTGCAGCTTGGAACAGCGCGGTCATCACGATGCACGCGGCGATCAGGTAGCCCAGCGAAAGCAGCTTCCAATACCCCGGATCTGCGGCCAGTGTGATAAGGCAAAGCGGAAAGAGCAGCAAGGTGGCGACCATTGCCCGGTCAAGATCTTGGTATCCATAGGGCGGGGCAATGACGGCGGCGGTTGCTGCCAAAATGCCAAAGGCAACGGGTTTCAGCCAAGTTGGGCCTGCGTAAACCCGATAGCCTTGCCAAACCAGTTGCGCCAGAACCACTAGGCTAAAGGCCACCGCGGCGGTGATGCCGAGGATGAAATGCAGGATATCAATCACTTGCGCGCACTCATGAAGGATATGGCGAGCGATGCCAGAACGCAGGCGGTGAACAGGTAGAGCCCCCAGCCTGTTTCCACTCGCCCGACACCGACGCCTTTGGCCAGCACGATATAGAGCGCGATCAAGAAGATATCGGCCATTGCCAGCTTACCCATCAACGTGATTGCGGGCAGCAGCCGTGGAGAGGCGAGGCGGAATTGGATCAATGCCAGCCCGATGGTTTTGAGATAGGGCGCAACCAGTGCGAAGAAGGTCACGATCAATGCCAGAACGACGTCCTTGGCCCAAAGCGTCTGAATGCCCGTCAGCACCGATATTTCCGACAGTGAAAAGAATGGCAAAAGCCCCGCCTTCAAAAGCGGGGCGACCCAAGCAATCGGAAACAGCAGCAGAAGCGACAGATTGGCGATCTTCAAGAACATGGCGCCTTTGAACCGCGCTTGGGCGAAAAACTCAAGCGCTCTTTATGCTTAGCCTGCGCTCTTGTCCGAGGATTTTGGTTTGGGCAAAGGGACGACATTCTCCGGCTCTGGCGCGTCGGCCATCTCGTATCCGATCAGTGGCAGGATTTCAGCCAGATCAGCCTCAAGCCGCTGCATCTGAGCCGAGACCACACTGTCTTCGACATTGACCTGCTGCGACCAGCGCTTCAGGTCGGCGCAGGTTTGCTGGGCCATCGCGATCTGCTCGCGGTAATCCTCGATCTCGCGTTGACGTTGGCGCAGGAAGGTGCGGGCGCGTTCGACTTTCTCTTGCGAATAGACGCCAGCCAGATTGCGGGACTCATGGCTCATCTGAGCGGCGACTTCCAGAACCGAGGGTTCCAGCGTGTGAAGCTCTGGATGATCGCGAAGGTGCATGATGCGTTCGCGGACGGAATCGAATTCTGACGACAGCGAGAAGAGCTGTTCTTTGTCCGCTTTGTGGGCGGTCAGATAGGCGCGTGTGACATCTTCCATCGAGATATGGAACTGACGATGCGATTTTTCCAGCTCAAGGATGCGACGGTTCGAAGGAAGGTAGAACAAAAGCGAAATCGCGAGGGCCGCAAGGAATATCTGCGTCACCATGCCCGCATAAGGCACAACTGTTTCGCCATAGTTTGCGGTAAAGCTGAGCCATGGTGCCAAGCCCACGGCTGCGGCAAGCGTGGCACCGACAACGACGCAGGAAAACAAGATAACGGCGACCAAGGCCACGCGTTGAAAAAACTGCTGGAGCTGCAGCCAGGTCTGGTTTGCACCAGTCATCTCAGACACCCCCCAAAGGTACTGGTTAAAAAATCATTACTTCATAGTAGCGAAAAACCGCCGATTTGCTACGGGGAAATTTGTCCAAAATATGGCGTAGTTTCAGATGGGTGCCGCAAAATCTTGAGAGATTGCCTGAATTGTTTCCGCCTTGGAAACGATACCCCTAGCGGACGGCTTCAATCGGCCCTTCGGCGCTGCCCGAGATGAATTGCGCGACATAAGGGTCGCCGGAGTTATCCAGATCGGAGACCGGACCCGTCCACTGAATCACCCCGTCATGCAGCATCGCAACCTTGTCGGCGATGGCGCGGACCGAGGACATATCGTGGGTAATGGTCATGGCGGTCGCCCCCATCTCCACCACGATTTCGCGGATCAGATCATTGATCACGCCAGCCATGATCGGGTCTAGCCCTGTGGTCGGCTCGTCGAAGAAGATGATTTCCGGCTCGGCGGCGATAGCACGGGCGAGGCCCACGCGTTTCTGCATCCCGCCTGACAGCTCGGCAGGGTAGCGATCGGCCACTTCTTCTTTAAGTCCCACGCGGCGCAGCTTCTCGACGGCGATGGCGCGGGCTTCTTCGGCAGGGCGTTTGAGCGAGCCGCGCATCAGGCGGAAGGCCACGTTCTGCCAAACGGGGAGGCTGTCGAACAAGGCGCCTCCTTGGAACAGCATCCCGAACCGGGCGAGGAAGGCGTCGTGGTCGCCTTTGGTCGAATCTTTGCCGTCGACCAGAATGGTGCCGCTATCAGGCGTCACCAGCCCCAACACTGACTTCAGCGCCACGGATTTACCGGTGCCTGAACCGCCAATGATCACCATGCTCTCCCCTTTAGGGATATGCAGGTTCACCCCGCGCAACACGCGGTTGGAGCCAAAAGCTTTATGGACGTTTTCAAACCGGATCATGACGTGAAGAAGATCCCTGTCAGAATGAAGTTGGCGGCAAGGATCAAAACGGCTGCGGCCTCAACCGACCCTTTGGTGGCCTTGCCCACGCCCATAGCGCCGCGACCGGAGTTCATGCCGTAATAGCAGCCCATCAAGGTCGCGATCCCGCCATTGACGGCCCCCTTGGCCAACGAGGACATGACATCCGACGCCTCAAGGAAATCAGCGGTGTTTTGCAGGTAAGTGGCGGAGTTGAAGTCCAGCGTGCCCACCGCGACCGCCCAACCGCCCATAATGCCGATGATGTTGCCGACGGCGACGAGCAGCGGCACCACGATGATCCCTGCCAGCACACGTGGAACGGTCAGATACTTCATTGGATGGGTGGAGAGCGTCACAAGCGCGTCGAGCTGCTCCGTCACTTTCATCGTTGCAATCTCAGCGGCGATGGAAGAGGTCACGCGCGCGGCAATCATTAGGCCGACCATGACGGGGCCAAGCTCGCGCACGATGCCGATGGCGACGATCTGGGGCACTACGGCTTCCGCGTTAAAGCGTGCGCCACCTGCGTAGATTTGCAACGCCAACGCGCCACCAGTGAACAGCGTGGTCAGGCCGATGACGGGCAGGGAGAAGTACCCTACATTCAACAGCGCCGCGCCGAACTCTTTGTAGTAGAAGGGCGGGCGGACCATATGGGCGAAGGTTTGACCGGTGAAGATCGCCAGACGCCCAAGGGCCGCCAGCGCCGACAATGTCAGCGCACCAAGAATGGCCAATGGGGTGAGGATACGGCTCACGAATAGGCCCGCTTGTAGCGATGCCCGAGAGACGTGAGGATTTCGTAGCCGATTGTACCGGCCGCATCGGCCAATTGGTCCACAGTCTGCTGCGGGCCAAGGATCGTCAGATGGTCGGGCATGTCTTCAATATGTGTGACATCAACCGTCAGCAAATCCATCGACACCCGACCGGCCAGCGGGCAGGGAATGTCGCCTGCAAACAGGGTCGCTTTGCCCGACAAGGCGCGGATCAGGCCATCCGCATACCCTGCAGAAACGGTCGCGATGATGCGCGGCGTCTCGGCGATAAACGCGTGGGCATAGCCCACTGGCTCACCCGGTTTAACGCTGCGCGTTTGCACCACCGGCAGATCAAGCCGCGCCACCGGGGACGCCCCCGCAAAGGGCAAGCCGCCATACAGGCCAATGCCGGGGCGCGTTAAATCGAAATGGTACTCCGGTCCCAACAAGGTGCCGCCGGTGGCTGACAAAGAGCGCGGCGCAAGAATGCCTGCGGTCATGTCCAAAAATGCCCGGAGCTGGGCCTTGTTGCCCGCATGATCCGGCTCGTCGGCGCAGGCCAGATGCGACATCACCAATGTGGCGTCGCGGCTCATCTCTGGGGACCAGTCATAGGTTTCAATGCCCAACCGGTTCATGCCCGTATCGATTTGCAGTCCGAACGGATGATTGGGAAGGCGAACTTTGTGACGGGCGACCTGCTCGGGCGAATTCAGCATCGGGATGGCGCCAAGATCGGCCAGCGCCTGGGTGTCGCCCTCCATATGGCCGGAGAAGACGTTGATAACGGGATCAGGTCCAAGCACCGCGCGCAGGGCTGCGACCTCTTCGACCACGGCAACAAAGAACGTGCGCACGCCAGCGCCAGCCAAAGCCTTCGCCACGCGGCCTGCACCAAGCCCGTACCCGTCGGCTTTGACCACGGCGCCCGTTTCGGTCGCAGTTTGGCGATCCAAGGCGCGCCAGTTTTCAACCAACGCGTTCAGGTCAATCTGTAGAGTTCCGGTTCCCATAAGTTCTGGGTGAGACATGGCGGCGGAGAGGTCAAGGGCTTTTGAAGCCCCTGAGCTCTATTCCGCCGCGCGCAGCCGTGGCGGTTTTGGCCCCTTGTCGGGGTCGTCGCCTTTGGCTTCTGCCTGCTCCGCCTCTGGTACGGTTGCGTCTGCCTCGGTTGCCGATTTTGCCAGCTTGGCTTTGGCGGCTTTTACGGTTTGGCGGGTGTCTGTGAAAACATCGACAGCCTCGGGCTCGGTTGGGTCTGACCAAAGTATCAACGGATCACGTACTTTGCGTGCGTTGCGGTTCAGCGCCAGATCACGCGCGGTTTGCGAGCCCCGCCCGCCAAGTGCGCGCAACTGCCGGACCGACGCATAGGCCCCGATAGAAATCCACACCCGCAGCGCCAGCATGGCAGGGGTCAACACCAGCGTCAGCACCGTTGCCACGCCAAGGCCGAACACAACCGCAGTTGCGAGCTGCTTCCACCACAGGGCGGTGGGACTGTCGACGGAGTAGCCGCCGCCGATGAAATCAAGCGACAGCCCGAACATCATAGGTGCCAAGCCTGCCATAGTTGTGATCGTTGTCAGCAGAACAGGGCGGATGCGGGCCTCGGCGGTGCGGGTGATCGCCTCCAGCCGCGGCATGTAGCGCGAGTATTCCTGATAGGTGTCGATCAGCACGATGTTGTTGTTCACCACGATCCCCGCAAGGGCGACCACCCCCGTGCCGGTCATGATGATGGAAAACGCCTGATCCATGACCAGCATCCCGATCAGCACGCCGGTGGTCGACAGCACCACGGCCAGCAGCACCAGCACCGAGTTGTAGAACGAGTTGAACTGCGCCAGCAGGATGATGAACATCAACCCAAGCGCCGCAAGAAACGCATTGCCAAGGAAGGCTTGGCTTTCGGCCTCCTCCTCGGTGTCGCCAGCCCATTCAAAGGTGACGGAGGCGGGGAGGGGCTTCTCTGTCTCAAGCCAGTCGGTGATGAATGCGATCCGTTCGTTGGCGTTGATGATCTCGCCATCTGCATTTTCCAGCCCGGGCGTCACATCGGCCTTCACGTCGAAGAAGCGTTGCTGATCGATGCGGTCGATCTGACTTAATTTAGCCACCGGCTTGCGGGTGATAAAGTTTGACAGCGGGATCAACCCATCCGGCGTGCGCACCTTGAGATTGTCCAACGTGGACAGCACGCGGCTTTCCTCTGGCAGACGAACGCGGATTTCGATTTCCTCGTCCGAGCTGTCAACGCGCATGGTATCGAGCAACAACCCGCGTGTGACCAGCTGCACCATGGCACCGACCGTTGCGACATCGGCCTTGTAACGGCCCGCGGCCTCCACATCGACGTCGATCTGCCAGTCGATGCCGGGCAGGGGCAGCGTGTCCTCGATTGTGATGAGGCCCTCGATGGTCTCGAACTTGGCGCGGGCGATACGCGTCGCCTCTTTCAGGTCTTCCCAATTGTCGCCCTTGAGGCGCAGGTTCACCGGCTTGCCGCCTGCGGGGCCACGGTCTTGGCTCAGGATTTCTGTATAGATACCTGGGATCGTATCCATCTTGGCTTGCATCTCTTCAAGGATAACCTTGTCATCACGGCGGTTGCCCCATTCCGCCAGCTCCACCTGAATTTGGCCGACCGTATCCAGCGGGCCGGTTGCACCACCTGTGTTGGTATCCAAGCCGCCTTGGCCCGCGAAGGCAAAAATCGAGTCGATGCCGTCAACCGTGGCGATCTGTTCCTCGACCTGCCGCACTAGCTCGTCTTTTTCCTGAAGGCTCAGGTTGCCGCGTGCACGCACGTAGATGATCGCTTGTTCAGTTTCGGATTCGACGAAGAACTCGACCCCGTTATTGTTGGCCGAAAATGTCATGAAGGTCACGGCCACAAAGAAGCCGACAGCGCCGATTGCCACGAGCGGCATAATCGGGTTACCCGCGATAAACTTGATGAAGTGACCAAACGGCGTCCGGCGGTAGCCTGCGTTGATGCGCCGTTCGCGACGGGGGCGGGACACCGCGCCCATCGCGGCGGAGGCGAACATGGCCATAAACGTGAACAACACGCCCCCGAAGACCATGACAAGGGCGCCGCCTTGGCCGCGCGGGATGGGCAGCAGGTAGCTGGGGTTCAGCACCTGCATTGCGGCAACGAACAAGCCCAGCATCGCAACAGCCGCCAGCACCAACCGGATGATAATGTTAAAGCCGCGTAAGAAGTTGGACGCGCGGTTGATCAGGCGCGATATACGCCCCGACACGCCCCCCATGACGGGCAGGTAGATCAGAGCCACGATCAATGAAGCGGACAGCACGAAGATCAACGTGACCGGGAGCATTCCCATGAATTCGCCAGGCACACCTGGCCAGAACAGCATCGGCAGGAAGGCACACAGGGTTGTCGCGGTGGAAGACACGATGGGCCAGAACATCCGCTTGGCCGCGGTGGTGAAGGCATCCATCGGGCCCTTGCCCGAGTCGATTTCCTTATCAGCATATTCCACCACAACGATGGCGCCATCGACGAGCATCCCCACAGCCAGAATGAGCCCGAACATCACGATATTGGAGATCGAAATACCCATGACCCCCAGAAGAATGAAACAGAGTAGGAAGGACGTCGGAATGGCGAAGCCCACCAGCAGGGCGGAGCGCGTGCCAAGGGACGCCAGCACGACGATCATCACCAAGGCAATGGCGGTCAAAACCGACCCTTCGAGCTGCTGGACCATGTTGCCAACGGTCTTGGACTGGTCAAGCGTCACGTCAACACGGATCGCTTCTCGCAGTTCCTGCGGCCAGTCTTCCTGCGCATCGGCGACGGTGTCACGCACCAGCTGCGCAGTGTCGATGATGTTGAAACCTTTGCGCTTCACCACTTGTAACGCCACAGTGTCGTTGCCGTTGAACCGGGCGGTGCCGGTGCGGTCTTCGAAGGTCAGGCGAATGTCGGCCAGCTCGCCAAGGGTGACCACGCGGTCGCCATTCACCTTGATTGGCAACTCGTAGACGTCCAGCGGTTCGTCGAACGACGCGGGGATTTTTACCGAGAACGCGCCTTGAGCGGTTTCGACTTCGCCAGCTGCGATCAGCAGGTTGTTGTTGTTGACGACATTGATCAGCTCCCCAGCGGAGACGTTATACGCCTCCAGCGCCAGCGGATCGATGATGACCTCCAGCATTTCGTCACGGTGGCCCGCAAGGCCCGCCTCCAAGATCGGGGGCATTGCCTCAATCGTGTCCTGCAAGTCCTTGGCGACGCGCAGCAGTGTGCGCTCTGGCAGGTCGCCGGACAGCGACACGATGATGATCGGAAACTCGGAGAAGTTGATCTCGACAAGGTTGTATTGCTCAGCGCCTTCAGGGAATTCGGCCTGAGCCTGTCCCATTTTGTCGCGCACATCGGCGAGGATCTTGGTTTTGTCCCAGCCGAATTCGAACTCCATGGCCACGCCCGCATAGTTCTCGGCGGCGGTGCCGGACAGGGTTTTTAGCCCGTCGAGGTCCTGAAGCTTGGCTTCCATGACCTTCACAAGCAGCTTCTCGCTGTCCTCGGCAGAAATACCGGGGAAGGGGACGGAGACGAACAGGGCCGGAATCTCGATATCCGGCTCACCCTCTTTCGGAAGCCCCTTATAGGCGAATGCCCCGATCACCACTGACATGATGATGAAGGCGATGATCATGCGTGCGCGTTCGCCTGCCCAATCGACCAGACTAGTCATGATTTCGGCTCCGAGTAGGTCGTTTTGATAGTGACCCCGTCAGTGACGTATTCCTGCCCGACGATGATAACGGCAGTTTCCTCTGGCAGACCCGCGACCCACATGCCTTGCGCCGTGTCGCGCAAAATTGAGACTTTAGCAAAGCTGGCCTTGTTGTCTTCCGTCGCTAGTTGCACGCCAAGTGCACCCTCATCATTCAGGGTGAGGGCAGAGGCAGGCAACAGATGGGCTTTCTGTCCCTCTGCACCGATGATGATTTCGGCGGTCTGGCCATCGCGCAGGGCAAGGTCATTATTGTCGACAGTGATCTCGACACGGAACGTGCGGGTTTCGGGGTCGGAGGAGCGCGACATGAAGGTCACGCGGCCCTCAACGGTTTGGCCCGCCGTTGTACGCCCCCCCGCGCGCGCACCGACCTCAACTTTGGCGACATTGGTCTCTGGAACGAAGGCCACGAGTTTGATCGGGTTCAGCTGAATGATCGTGGCACAGAGCCCGCCGGGCTGCATCAGGGCGCCAAGTTCTGCGGTGTCGGTTTCCAGCAGCCCTGCGAAGGGTGCATTAATCTGAAGTCGGCTAATTTCGTTTCTGGCCGACGCGATTGCCGCCTCTGCCCCCAGAATGCCAGCGCGGGCGCTTTCGACACCGGCACGGGCTGTTTCAACGGCGGCAAGCGCGGATTGCACCGACGCTTGTGTTCCAGCCACCCGCACATCCGTGGCAAAGCCGTCGGCAGATAGCTGTTTTGCGGCGTTGTCGTTGATCCGAGCTTCTTTCAGGCGCGCTTCGGCCTCTAGCACACGCCCTTCGGCCTCGGGAAGGCGGGATTTTGCTTCAGGCAGGCGCGCCTCCGCTTCGGCCAAGGCCGACTGACGCGTTCCCGGCGCGATCTCGCACAGCAACTGCCCGGCTTCGACATAGGAGCCTTTGCGAAGCGGCTCCGAGCTGACAAGGCCAGATGTTTCGGCGCGCACATCGACTTGGCGGGCTGCTTCGGTGCGACCCCGCAGCAAGACGGCGTTATCGATGGCCTGAGCGGCAGACCGCATGGCAACGACAGACACGACGCGCTCCGCCTCGTCACTCTCGGATGAAGCAGGCTGTTCGGCAACGATCTCTTCAACCGGCGCGTCTGCGTCGCCTGATGCAAAGGACAAAAGACGATCGCGTTCGAATACGATGAGATAAAGAACGAGGGTCACCACAATTGCAGTGACGATCGAGAAAAAGCGCATTTCTATAATCCTCAAGCCGTTTTCGGCCTATGTCCAACGGGCTGTCGATAGCAATACGCTAAACCGACCGGTTCAGATTACATTTTTGTGCCAAGGGCCGCAAGGGCAGGATAATCGCAGTTTTGCGCATCAGTTGTGCGCTCAGAGGGGCAATGTCGCAAATTTGAATGCGGCCCCTCAAATCTTCAATGCGCCTTTGCCCTTGGCAAGGTTTAACCCTTCGGGGTATGCCTCGCGCAACAGATAAGCGGAGAACACCTGTGAGCCAAACTGACAGCTTCATCGAAGAGGTAACCGAAGAAGTCCGTCGTGACCGCCTGTTCGCGATGATCAAGAAATGGGGCTGGGTCGCCGTGGCGGCTGTACTGCTGATCGTTGGCAGTGCCGCCTATAACGAATATCGCAAAGCCACGATCAAGTCTGAAGCGGAAGCATTTGGCGACGCCTTATTGGCAGGCATCGATGCCGATGATGCAGGCGCAACTTTGGCAACAGTGCCGACAGCAAATCCCCAGCAAGCCGCAATCGCGGGCCACTTGGCGGCCGCTGACGCGCTATCTGGCGACAAATCGGACGCCGGTTTGGCTGGGTTGGACAAGGTCATCGCAACCGACGGGGCCCCCGAAGTTTATGTCGCGCTTGCCAAGTTTAAGCGCGCTTTGGCTTTGCCGCCGGAAACCCCTGTCGAAGAACGCCGGGCGGCGTTTGAGGCATTGGCAACACCCGGCGCTCCGTTTCAGCCTTTGGCGGAAGAACAGCTCGCCTTAATCGCCGCTGAAACGGGCAATACGGACGAGGCGATTACCATCCTCCGCGGGCTGCTGGAATCGGCAAAGATCACAGCAGGCTTGCAACGTCGCGCCTCAGAGTTGATTGTGGCTTTGGGCGGCGACCTTGCTGAGACGCAGTAGAAGACGGACGCAGCGCGAGACGGACCACATGACCACGCGAGGTAACAGCGTGGCAGAGCAGGACGAGAGAGGGTCAACAGGGGCTATGGGCTTGAGATTTTCCAAGACTAAACTGTCGGGTGTCGCACTATGCGCGCTGCTGGCATTGGGCGCATGCAGCGAAGAAGAGCTGGTTCTGGACGGCGAGCGCTACGAAATCCGCGCACCGCTGCCTGGAAGCGAAGGCGCAACCGGAGTTGCAGGCGGCAGCGTGAACCTGACGCGAGAGTTCCGTGCACCCGCGACAGTCAACCACGCCTCATGGACACATCGCGGCGGGAGCACCACGCACATTGTCGCCCATCCCGCGCTGAACACAAACCTGACCCCGATCTGGACCGCCAATATCGGCAAGGGCAACAGCCGCAAATCGCGTATCACCTCTGATCCGGTTGTCGCGGGCGGCCGCATTTTCACATTGGACAGCGCGTCCAACGTGGTCGCGACAGGTTCAGATGGCGCGTCGCTGTGGAGCCGCGCGCTGGTTCCGGCCACCGACAAAGATGGCGACGCCACCGGGGGCGGGTTGGCCTTCGCGGATGGCACTGTTTTCGTTACCACGGGCTTTGGTGAATTGTTCGCGCTGGAGGCAACCTCCGGCGCGGTGAAATGGCGCCAGAAGCTTGATGCGCCGCTCACCTCTGCCCCAACGATTGATGGCGGGCTGGTCTATGTTGTGAGCCGAGACAGCCAGGCTTGGGCGCTGGACACTGCGCAAGGCCGGATCAAATGGCAACTGCCGGGCACACCGTCGACTGCTGTGATCAATGGCGGCGCAGGCCCCGCGATCGCGCCGCGCGTCGTGGTTTTCCCTTTCGGGTCGGGTGAATTAGTCGGCGCACTGAAGAAATCAGGCATCCGTGTCTGGGGGTCTTCGGTCGCTGGGCAACGCAAAGGCGTGTCCTACGCCAGCATTTCTGATGTGACAGGCGACCCGGTGATCGTGGACGGTGTGATCTATGCCGCGAACCAAGCCGGGCGATTGGTCGCGATGAAAGCCTCCTCTGGCGAGCGGATCTGGACCGCGCGCGAAGGGTCCTATTCGCCAGTCTGGCCGTCAGGTGACAGTGTCTTCCTTGTGTCTGATCGCAACGAGTTGCTGCGTTTGGACCGTGAAACCGGAGAGCGCATCTGGGGCGTCGAGCTGCCCTATTACACAGCGCGTAAACTGCGCAAACGTGACGAGATTTACGCGCATTTCGGGCCAATCTTGGCAGGCGGCCGTCTTGTTGTCGCCTCAAGCGACGGACAGATCCGCAGCTACGATCCCGCATCCGGCGCGCTTGTCGGTACGACTGCGCTGAAGGGCGGGGCAGCGTCTGCACCAGTGATCGTCAACAGCACACTTTATGTCATGACGGGCAAGGGACAACTCGCCGCTTTCCGTTGAGCGCGTTTGCCTGTATGACCCGCGTCTGACCGTCCTTCGGAGCCAAAAGTCATGTCCTTCACCCTCGCCATTGTGGGCCGTCCCAATGTGGGTAAATCCACGCTGTTCAACCGTTTGGTGGGCAAGCGTCTGGCGCTTGTTGATGACCAGCCGGGCGTGACCCGAGACCTGCGCGAAGGGGCTGCGCGTTTGGGGGATCTGAAATTCACTATCATCGACACAGCGGGTCTGGAAATGGCCACCGACGAGTCGCTGCAAGGCCGGATGCGAATGCTGACGGAACGTGCTGTGGAGATGGCCGACGCCTGCCTGTTTCTGATCGATGCCCGTGCAGGTGTTTTGCCAGCGGACGAGATTTTCGCTGACATCCTGCGCAAGAAGAACGCCCAAGTGATCCTTGCCGCCAACAAGGCGGAAGGCAAGGCGGGTGAAGCTGGACTAATGGAGGCCTATTCCTTGGGGCTGGGCGAGCCTTTGGGACTGTCTGCAGAGCACGGCGAAGGCATGGCCGACCTGGCCTATGTGCTGCGGCCGATGATCGATCTGGCCGAGACCGAGCACGAGGATTACACCCCCGAGGTCGACGTTGATCTGACGGACACAGACGAAGAACATGACGAGGATGAAGAGGTTGAATATATCCCTCCAACCCCTTCGAAACCTTTGCAAATTGCTGTTGTCGGGCGACCAAATGCGGGCAAGTCGACACTGATCAACAAGATCATCGGCGAAGAGCGGTTGCTGACTGGCCCGGAGGCCGGGATCACCCGTGACGCGATTTCTGTGATGACCGAATGGTCGGGCACCCCGATGCGGATTTTCGACACGGCGGGGATGCGCAAGAAGGCCAAGATTCAGGACAAGCTGGAAAAGCTATCGGTGTCAGACGGGCTGCGAGCGGTCAAATTCGCCGAGGTCGTTGTGGTGCTTCTGGACGTGGATATCCCGTTCGAGCAGCAGGATTTGCGCATCGCCGATCTGGCCGAGCGCGAGGGGCGCGCGGTGGTCTTGGCGGTCAACAAATGGGACTTGGAAGGCGACAAGCAGGACAAGCTCAAGCAATTGAAAGAGCAGTTCGGGCGGCTTTTGCCGCAGCTTCGCGGCGCGCCACTGATCACAGTGTCCGCATTGACGGGCAGGGGGTTGGAACGCTTGCATGACGCCATTCTGGAGGCGCACCAAGTCTGGAATCGCCGTGTTAGCACCTCCGCGCTCAACCGTTGGTTGGTCGGAATGCTGGAACAGCACCCGCCGCCCGCGCCGCAAGGAAAGCGCATTAAGCTGCGCTACATGACGCAAGTGAAAGCCCGTCCACCGGGATTCGTTGTGATGGCGTCACACCCTGATCTGCTGCCAGCAAGCTATTCGCGCTACCTTGTGAACGGCCTGCGTGAAGATTTTGACATGCCCGGCACACCAATCCGCCTATTTATGCGATCTCAGAACGAGGCGAACCCGTTCAAAGGCCGCAAAAAAGCGCCGCCCTCGAAGCTGCGTAAACACCTCGACGGCCGCAAAAAGTAAGGCTGCAAAAGCAGAACCGCCGCTGGGTTTGCGGCGGTTCGTGGAAGCTTCACACCTGCTTTATGTTAAGAGGGTTTTCCTGGAATTAGAGCAGGACGGACCAGCTTCTAAGCATGTTCATAGCATATTTTTTGCTGAGTCGCACCTACAGCTTTGCGTACTTGCCAAATGCGGTGAAGTGCGGGTTTTAGAACTCGCCGCCACCGTCGCCACCGCCATCCTGCCAAGGCTTGATCAGGTTGCCAAAGCGGGTGAAACGACCCTCGAAACTCAGCTCCACCGACCCGATGGGGCCGTGACGCTGCTTGCCTATGATAACTTCCGCTTTGCCGTGGCAATGGGACATCTCGTTTTGCCAGTTCGCCATCTTCTCTAGCTCGTGATCCGCAGGCTTCTCGCGCTCTTTGTAGTATTCCTCGCGATACACAAACATCACGACATCCGCATCCTGCTCGATCGATCCGGATTCCCGAAGGTCGGACAGCTGCGGGCGCTTGTCCTCACGGCTTTCCACGTTCCGTGATAGCTGGGACAGGGCGATCACCGGAATGTCGAGCTCTTTGGCGATGGCTTTCAAGCCTTGGGTGATTTCGGACACCTCGTTCACACGGCTGTCTTTGGCGGTCGCGGGGCGGACTAGCTGCAAGTAGTCGATGATCAGCACGTCCAAGCCATGGGTCCGCTTCAGGCGGCGCGCGCGGGCGGCCAGTTGCGAGATCGGAAGGGCGGGCGTGTCGTCAATGAACAGCGGGCAGGATTCGAGCGCCTTGGCGGCTTCGACGAAGCGGCGGAATTCGGTTTCGTTCATGTCACCGCGACGGATCTGCTCGGAGGGCACTTCGGCAGCTTCGGACAAGACACGAGCGGCAAGCTGTTCGGCGCTCATCTCGAGCGAGAAGAATCCCACAGAGCCGCCCTCGATAGCCCCTTCGGAGCCGTCATGGGTGATGCCTTTCTTGTAGGCCTTTGCCACATTGAACGCGATGTTGGTGGCGAGTGAGGTTTTCCCCATTGAAGGACGACCTGCAAGGATCAAAAGGTCCGAACGGTGCAACCCGCCGAGCTTCTTGTCCATGTCGATCAGGCCGGTGGAGACACCTGCAAGGCCGCCTTCACGCTGGTAGGCGGCGTTGGCGACTTCGACCGCGTCTGTCACGGCTTTCAGGAAGCTTTGGAAGCCACTTTCGGTCTGGCCGGCTTCTGCCAGCGCATAGAGGCGCTGCTCTGCGTCAACGATCTGGCTGCGGGGGTCGCTTTCGGTTTCGACCTTGCCTGCTTTCAGTGCAATTTCCTGCCCCAACTCGATCAACTCGCGGCGGATTGCCAGATCGTAGATCATTTGTGCGTAGTCACGGGCGGCAAAGGCGGAAATCGACGCGCCCTGCAGGCGGACAAGATAGGCGGGACCACCCAGCTCTTGGAGACCTTCGTCGTCTTCGAAATAGGGTTTCAGAGTGACGGGGGAAACGAGCAGGTTTTTGTGGATACGAGCAGCCGCAGTTTCATAGATCCGACGATGGACCGGGTCGAAGAAATGCTCGGACGTGATCACGGAAGCAACACGGTCGAACACATCGTTATTGGTCAGAATTGCGCCGAGAAGCTGTTGCTCTGCTTCGATGTTATGCGGCAATGCCCCGCCTGCATCCACATGCACAGATGCCCCTGGCCCCGAATGTGGCGCCGTACTCAAATCATTCATTACAGTCCCCTTGTCCCTGAATAGACCAATGACGGATCACGACACACGGATCAATCTGGATATCCTGTGGGTAACTTATGAGTGGCAAGATAGGCGTGCATATTGCGATTTTTGAAGGTCATTCGTCAACATGTAGACAATATTTCTGAACTTGACGGAATCTCTTAACGCAACGGCAACCTTAACGCAGTCCCATTAACGGCCTTTGGGCACACAAGCGAAAAACTGCGCGCCCTGTTACGATTCGTCAGCTGTTCGCCGCTTGCCATTCAGCTGGGTTGCGCAGGAATTTCTCGACCTCGGTCAGGGTTTCTACATCGAAGGTTGCTTGTTCCTTGGCAACCGCCAGTACGTCCCACCATGTGCACAGCGAATGGAGCGTGATGCCGTGACCACCCAAAACCTCGCGGGTGTCAGGGAAGATGTCGTAGAAGAAAATCACCGCCGTGTGGGCGCAGGTTGCACCCGTTTCACGGATCGCTTCGACAAAGCTGATCTTGGAGCCGCCATCGGTCGTCATATCTTCCACCAGCAACACGCGCTGGCCTTCTGTCATCACACCTTCGATACGGGCGTTTCGTCCATAGCCTTTGGGCTTCTTGCGCACATAGGTCATCGGCAGTTCCAGCCGCTCCGCCACCAGCGCCCCGAAGGGGATACCCGCAGTCTCGCCGCCCGCGATGTTGTCGAACGCCTCAAACCCCGCGTCGCGCATGACGGTGCAGGCCAGAAAATCCATCAGCGTGGTGCGGATGCGCGGGTAGGAGATGAGCTTGCGGCAATCCACATAGGTCGGGGCCTTTTTGCCGGAGGCGTGGGTGAACGGCTCGCGCGCGTTGAAGTGGATGGCGCCGACTTCCAGCAACATGGAGGCCGAGAGGCGAGCGATTTCTTCGCGGGTCGGGTAGGTGGTCGGGATCATGTGGGCCTCCGGCAGCAGGGTGGATCAAGCAGAAACGGGATTATTCGACACGCCAATGCAAGGGCATCAACGGATCGAACACGGTGACGGGACCTTGGGCAGTGGCGATATGGTCGGGGTAGCTAACAGGATTGCCCTTGGTCAGCGTGATTGTGTCGGCATTGGGTTTCATCCGGTAGAAAGCCGGTCCGTGGAGCGAGGCGAAACCTTCCAGCTTGTCCAGCGCGCCGTCCTGCTCGAACACCTCTGCAAGCACGGACATTGTGTTGGTCGCGGTGAAGCAGCCCGCACATCCGCAGGGCAGCAACTTGTTGGCATCCGTGTGCGGCGCGCTGTCGGTGCCAAGGAAGTAGCTCTTGTCACCAGAGGTCGCGGCGCGGCGCAAGGCAAGGCGATGCTCTTCGCGTTTTGCGACGGGTAAGCAGTAGTAGTGCGGCTTGATGCCCCCGGCGAGGATGTGGTTCCGGTTGATGACCAGATGGTGCGTGGTGATCGTCGCGGCCAGATCGTCGCCACCCTCGCGTGCGTAGTCGGCCCCTTGCTTGGTGGTGATATGCTCCATCACCACGCGCAGACCGGGCACGTCGCGGCGGATCGGGTCCAGTACAGTGTCGATGAACACGGCCTCACGGTCGAAGATATCCACGTCAGGATTGGTCACTTCGCCGTGGACACAGAGCGGCAGCCCGATCTGCGCCATGTTCTCCAACACGCGCTTGACCTTGGTAAAGTCCGATACGCCTGAGGCGGAATTGGTGGTGGCGCCCGCGGGGTAGAGCTTCACTGCATGAATTAGCCCGATCTCGGCGGCTGCGCGCAGGTCTTTGACGTCAGTTTCTTCCGTCAGATACAGCGTCATCAGCGGTTGAAATTTGGAGTTGTCAGGCTTGGCGGCCATGATCCGGTCGCGATATTCGGCGGCGTCTTTGGCAGTCACCACAGGCGGAATAAGGTTTGGCATAATGATCGCGCGGCCGAAATGGCGGGCGGTCTCGGGCAGCACGGCCTTAAGCATGTCGCCGTCGCGCAGGTGCAGGTGCCAGTCATCAGGTCGGGTGATGGTCAAGCTGGTCATGTGGGCCCCCTTTGGTCTTTGGCGGTGATTAGCGGTTTGACGCGCGCAATGCCAGAGGCGGAAGGAGAGTTGGGGGAAAAAGCCGCAACGCACGTCGGCGGGAACCAGCAAAGTCATCGAGGTCACGCGCTTTTCAGGAGGCAGCCATTGCTTGCTGTGCTAGGAAGGCGGCAATCACTCGAACACAAGAGTTATGAGGCACAATATGAAAAAAGCAGTCTTTGCAGCGGCGGCCTTGGCAGCCTGCACTCCAGCGATCTACGAGGTTCCTTCGATCACAGAACGCAGCGTCGCTCAGGTAGCTGACTGCCAATTCGAAGGCCGCGTCCGAGGCATCCCCGGAGTGTATGGTCCGCTGAAGGAATTGGGGCTGAAAGACGCCCGTCGCGCTGCCAAGGAGAAGGCCAAAGAAGTCGGTGGCAATACGGTGGTGTTCGACCCGATTCCGCAGGGGGAGGACGTCTTCGAAGTGCGGGCGCAGGTCTACAGCTGCTAGGGAAGTCGCTGTAAGGGTTGCGCTTGCTGCAACGCGGCATTGCGATATTGTGGCTCGTTATATCACCATTCTTTACCTATCTGTTAGTCAACGCAGGGAGTTAAGCCTGCAGAGCGACGGAGACATAAAATGGCCTATATCACGCATGCCCGACCACACTCGTTCTTTGAACGCATCGGTGATTTCTTTATGTCGCTCTATAAATCGATTGATTTGGCCGCCAGCGCCAACCTGCGGATCGCGCAGATGGAAAAGCTGAATGCGAAATCTGACGAGGAACTGGCGAAGATGGGCCTGCGCCGCGAAGACATCATCCGCCATGTTTTCCGCGACATTTACCACATCTAAGTCACTCTGGGCCGATCACGGCTTTACAAAATGAAACGCAAAAGGGCGCTCGATGCGCCCTTTTCTATGCTTGGCTTATGATCTTGCCACTTTATGACGCGGCTTGCAGTCTGCGCCGCTTCTTGAAGGCATTGGCGAAGCGTTCGGCACGATCGACCTTTCCACGGTCGGTCAGATACCCTTCCATTGCTTGACGGTAGAGGTAGATATCCTTGCGTGCACGAATGGCGCGGTAGAAGTCGATTTCGGTCAAACCACCAGAGACGGCACCTTCCATCACGTCTTTCAGCACGTTCATCCGGCTGAGCACGAGCGCGGATTTGTGGCCCAATCCGGCCCCTTTGAGATGCACCAGATTGCGACCTTTAAGGCGCTCCACATGCTTGCGGTCGCCTTCGTGGAATTGGTCATAAACCAGATAAACATTCTCGGCGGCTTTGGTCTGCTTGGCGGCGTCGGAATAGGGGAGAGACCAATCGGCGGCTCGGCCTTTGGCAAAGCGACCCTCCCAAGGCACTTTGCGCTCGTCCAAAGTGGTTTGCGGCGAAAAGGCCACGACGGTGGCGCCCGGCGCCAGCGATGAGAAGGTCAAAGCGCCAAACGCACCCATCGACGTGCCAACAAAGGCCACACGCTTAAAACCGGCAAAAAAGCCTTCATCGCGGAGGCTTTCAAGGTGGTCGATCAGGTCTTGGTCGCGGAACCATGTTGGCTCCTGCGCATACACGCCCAAATGGGAGAAATCTCGGTCAGCGCAAAACTTTTGCGCCCAAGGTTCCCGTGCGTATGCATCGTTGCCGGCTTGGGACAGATTGTCGAAAGAGACGACCAACTGGTCTTTGTCGCGCTCCACGAAGGAGGCGGCGTAGTTGCCATAGGACCGGAACCAGCCGCATTTGTCGCCGCCGGGGTAAATCTCGCGATACCATGTGGGCGGGGCAAGCGCTTCTTCCAATGCGTCATTGGCGGGGCTTGGGGCAGGGCGCTCGGCCTCTTCGGCGGCAAGTTCGGCCTCTTGCTTGCGGCGGGCCTGAAGATTGCCCATGGCGATCATCAACGCTTCGGTCGCGGCGGACCGGTCGGCGAGCTGTGTCGCCAATTGATCCTCGGTGCTTTCGAATTCGTCATCCCCATCCAGATCTTGAGTTTCGAAGAAGGCCTTGCAGTCAGGCATGAAACGTTTCACCAAACGGCGGTTTTCACGGGTGACTTGATCCATCAAGCCACGGCGTTCGGAGCGGGAGAACACGTCGCGCGATTTGATCGTGCCGGGGTGGTTCAGGGCGATCAATTCGCGAATGATTTCGCGGGTGTTGAAGTCGGTGCGCTCGCCCATCAGGGACAAAAGCTCGGACATTTCAGCCGAGAACGTCTTGTTGGAAAACCCTTCCGTGACCCGCAGATCGCGGGTGATTGGCATGTCCAATTGATGGGCGAAGTCGCGCACCACGTCGCCATCAACCAGCCATTTGGGGCCGAAGGGGCGCACGATGATGTTCTTTTCGCCGAACATATCGGCGTAGGTGTTGAACGTGTTCAGATAGTGGAGGCGGCGCTTGGCATCATCAAGGAAGGCCTGACGGTCAGGCTGGATGCGGCTGTTCTTGAGCAACTGCTTATACAGTGCCTCAAGATAGGTGTCCTGGCGGCGAATGTAGCAAATGACTTTGGTGCGTTGCTTGAATTCGTCGGGGGCGGCACCTGACAGTTTGCGGGCAGTATAGAGGTTGAACAGCATCTCGGACGACGCCACATGCGTGACATCAGGCATAGCGTCGGCTTCGCGGAGCATGTCTTCCATGAGCTTTTGTGCATTGCCGGTGCGCGCGGCAGCAGCCAACTGGTTATGCGCGATATGCGCGCGGCCGGTCGACATGAAGTTGATACGCCCCGTGTCCCGCAACGTATCTGCATTGTCGTTCAGGAAGTTCTGAAGCGATGTGGTCCCTGTTTTAGGTGACCCGATATGAAGCCATATCTTTCCCATGTGATCTGCCCGCCTTGCCTAAGTATTTCATTTGCGGCCCCCTCTTTTGCCGGGGGGCGTTATGCCACGCTTCTGCAGAAGCGCGTTTGCCGCGTTGAGTTTGCGACGAAACACCGGACCATTGCCGGTGCTGAGTACCCGCTCGGCCAGATAGGCGATGAGCAGGGGATGTTTGTCCTCGGGGATGCGCAGGATGAGTTCGCGCAGATAACGGCGGAAGTCGCGCCGCGCCCGAAGCATTTTGTAAAAGCTGGTGCGTGTCAGGGTGCCGTCGACACAGGCGCCGACGACGGGCTTAAGCAGCCCCATTTGGATGAGCCCTGACGCGATTCGATGGCCTTGGAACCGGCATTTCAGCTTGGTGATGTTCTTGCCGCGAAACAGCGCCGCATGCATGGCATCGGGCGGTTCCAGCGGATCGTAGAAAATGAAGACGTCCTTGGCCTTGGCAACCATGTCAGGGGCGTATCCGTAATCATTGTTGTAGTTGCGCTTCCACGCTTTTTGGTAGCGCGTCTCCCACGATGTGACGTCGCGGTCGAGCGTCGCCTGCGGGCTGATTGCCACCACAGTCGCACCGGGGCAGGCGGCCGAGAAAGCGCAAGCCGCATAGGCGCCCATGGACGCACCGTAGAATACGACCGTGTCGAATTGGGAGAAAAACTTCTCTTTTTTCAGTCGGTTGAAGAATGCGATGACGTCTTCGTCGCGATACCATGTCCAGTCATGGGCCATCAGGCCAAGGATCGACCAGCCCTGCTTTTGCACGAAGTCAAAGCCCCATGGCAGGCGATTGCCGTGCTCGAACACATGGTCGAGGTTTTCGAACGTCACGATCAGCGTCTTGCCGGATTTGACGAACAGGGCGGTGTGGTCCGCGCCGAGTTCCTCGAAAAAGCCGTGCTCCTCCCCCATGGCGCGCAATTCTGCATTCCACACGTCGCGGTCCATTTCTTCGGTCGGCGCTTTGAGATCGATCACGTCGCTCATGCGGCCACCCGTTTGCGCAGGCCGGGGAACAGATCAATTGAGGGAGAGATCGCTGCGAACAACGCACGACCAACTTCAGTGTCCATGATGTGCTGGATTTGGTCACGGTGCCATTGCACGGCGCGATCATGCAGGCGGCCCAGCTTGGGGTCGCAGATCAGTTCGTCATAGATGTCTTTCATCGCACCAAGCTTTGGCTGGATCGAGGCGTCATATTCCTCGTTGCGATTCATGTCGGCCCAGTACTCCGCACCACGGATACCTTCGCCAAACGCGCGACCGCGTGCGGATTTCAGCAAGAAGCTTTCGCGTGTGCGCACCGCGTAGTGGTTGATTTGGCCCAGTTCGTAGCTGATGGTGTCGCGGTTCAGACGCCAGCTGCTTTTGTGATAACTTTGTGGCATCAGCGTTCCAGCCGGCCCCGTCCAGTTCAGTGCGCTCCAATCGTTGTCGGGCACAGATTTAGGGCGGTGGCAGCCGACCAGATCAACCGCATCCGTCCGGTGGATGGATTTGATCCCCCATGCCTGTGCAGGGCTGGGGCAATGCTGAGGCGCGGCGCGGCGCAAGGTCTCGGTCAGGAAGCCGTCATGGAACGAGGTCACATCAGCGCTACCGAACAAGCGCCACGCCAATGAAATGCATTTTGCGTCAGGGGCGGCGGCAGTCAGATCGGTGATCTGGCCGCGACCAGCATGAATGTTGACGAATTCATCGGCATCAATCACGGCCACCCAGTCATGGTCTTGGTAAACCTGCTCTTTGGTCGATTTGCGGAACGCACGCACCTGATGCGAGGCGCGGGCGCCTTCACGCGCCGGATTGCGGCGGTGGGTCAGAATTCCCATGTTTTCAAGGCGACGCAGAATCTGCTCCGTCCCATCCTTGCAGTCATTCGTGTAGACCAGAAAATGGTCGAAACCGATCGACATGTGATAGGCGACCCACTCTAGGATGTAGGGGCCTTCATTCTTCATACATGTCAGGATCAGGTGCTTTTGGGTCATCGCTTTTGCACCACCAAAATCTGGTCGCGTTTGTCTTTGTGCCATTGGGCTTGGAAGATGAAGCAGCCAGAGATGTCTTCGCGAAAGCCGTTTAACAGGTCCTGGATATTTGTGTCGGGGTGGGCAAAGCCGCCTTCGCGCAGATAACCCTGAAACAGAACTGCCGTGCGCGGATAGCCGTGATTTTCCAAGGCTTTGGGCTGGAATCGCAAATCTTCGACGATATAGAGCCCACCGGATTTCAGCTTGGGGAACAGCGCTGCAAAGGCATGTTGTTGGTGATGCGATGCATGAGACGCGTCATCAAGGATGACGTCGAACGGGGCCGCCTTACTGGTTGCCCGTTCAACTGTCTCCACCGCATCCGAGGAGGCGCGGATCGTTTTTAGTCGGGCGTCTTTTTTGCCCGCGTAGGCGTCCATGTCGACGCCGGTGATTTTGGCTTTTGACAGATACTCCAGCCACATATCCACCGCAGCTGGTTCGCTGAGGCCCAATAGCCCCATATGAATGGCGCGTCCACGAAGCGGGTTGAACAGCATCTGATACAGCTCGGTGAAGCGGTGTTTGGCACTGCCTTGATCCAAGCCGCGCTCGTCCGCCATATCGGTCAGGTTCACAATGCCACGACCCTTGCGATCCGCGTTCGTAATCTCTGGGATCGCCGTGCCTGGGATCATTTTCGGCTCTTTTGGGCGATGCGGGTTCGACTTTGGCAATGGGGCGTCGGACGGCACGATGCCGTGCTTCTTGATCAGCTTGCCGATCAGGCTGTCTGGATGGGGCTCGCCATTTTCGCGTTCGATAATCCTCATCCGCATGCGGCGCCCCCAGAAGTGGATCGAGAGGGTGTTGTCGGTGACGTAGTGGCTCAGATCCATGTTCGGTTTCAGCATCATCCGACGCTTTTTGAAGCTGATCGGGAACAGCGCCTCGATCGGCATGGAATATTTGTGCTCACCTGTTTTGTGCAGGAAGTGGGTCAGGGCCTGCGGGCCCCAGACACCCCAAGACTGCTCACCCACATGGACGGGATCACCGGCTTCTTTTTTGGCGCGCATTTCTGCCTTCAGGTCGTCGGAGAACCAGTCGGGAATGGCGTATTCGTCAGATGTGAAGTCTATCAATCCAGCAAGTGTGTCGCTGTCGGCAGGCAAGCCGACCACGCCGTTATTGATGTGATGCGCGCTTTCCCAGCCGTGGAAATGCCCGTTGGAGGAGGTAAAGCGCTTGACGCAATAGGCGTCGGTGTCTGCCCAGATTTGGTCGTCCGTCTTGGCCAGCATGTTGTAGCGCCACTTGTCCGCCTGCGGTGCGGGGGAGCCGGTGCGCTTATGCGCGATGACATTGCCAAGTGGCATAATCTCGTTCGCATCGCAAATCTCGATCCCATCGGGAATGTTACCCACGTCGCCATAGGTGTACATTTTGACGTGATGGCCCGCGTCGCGGAAAGACACGGCGCAGAGCTGCTCCATGTAGGAAAGATTGCCGCCGATCCACAGCTGGGCAATTGCATAGTCTTTGGACACGTTATCTGCCTCTCGAAAGCAAGGTTAATCCTTGCCCGTTCTTTATGATTGTTTCGATTCTCGCAAAGGAGGGGTTAAAACGCAAGGAAAAGCTGATTCGTTGCGCAGGGAAAACGGGTCGTGAGGGCAACAGGCGTCATATGAAAATCACACTCGTCACGACGATGCGCAATGAAGGGCCGCATCTGCTGGAATGGATTGCTCACCACCGCGCTGCTGGCGTGACTGATTTCCTCGTTTACACCAACGACTGCGAGGACGGCTCCGAGGCGCTGTTGAAGCTTTTGCCCGATGTTGTCCATGTGCCATTGGAAGACGGTAAGAAGCCCCCGCAATGGCGTGCTCTGAAGGCTGCTTGGGACCACCCCTTGGTTGCGGGTGCAGACTGGATCGCTTGCGTAGACTGCGATGAATTTATAAACATTAACAGCAGTATATCATCCATTCCTGACCTGATCGAGAAGGTTGAGGCAGATATGATCCTTTTGCCTTGGCGACTGTTTGGTCATGCTGGGCAGGTCGGATTCTCTGACGCGCCGACGACGGAACGCTTCACCCGCGCAGCTCCCGAAACCCTGCTTTACCCCGCGATTGGCAGCTATTTTAAAACCCTGTTCCGGCGGCGTGGCCCATTCCGTCAGCTCGGAGTCCACCGCCCGAAACAAAAGAACGCTGATCGGCACGGGCTGCCCCGGATCGTAGATGGCTCCGGCGCGGCTGTGCCCGACAGTTTGGCGGCAAATGAAGGGCAGATCATGCTCTGGGGGCAACCGATTGCCCGTGATCTGGTGCAGTTGAACCACTACTCTGTCCGTTCGGCGGCGGAGTTCATGCTGAAGCGCGGGCGAGGATTGCCCAATCACCAACAAAAACAGGTCGATCTGACCTATTGGGTGGAGCGGAACTTCAATACTGTCGAAGATCGCTCAATCGCCCACATGTCTGCCGCGACACAGAAAGTTTTACAGCAGTTTATGGCGCTGGAGGGGGTATCTGACGCGCTTGACGCTTGCAGGAATTGGCACCGGCAACGGTTTGCGGACATGATGGAGGAACCGGAAGAGTTGAAGTTATACGGTCGCCTTTTGTTGGCAGAGGGGGCCGCGCATTTGCCCGAAGCGGTGGCGCTTGACCTGATCAGACGCTATGGAAGGGCCCATGGCTCAAACTGATATCTATCTAAAGCGCGAATTGAATATTGTTGAGGATCAAGGCCTTGTGGCGCTTGATTGCATCGGCTGGGAAGATCCTGTCGGCGGGATGGGGCTGCGCGTGTTTTTCAAATCCGGTACCTCCTACGATCCGTTCAGCCCCGAACCTCGCGACGGTTGCGCGACGTTTTCCGAGGCACGCATGATAAATGGCGGCCCGATGTTTGTCGGCACCGCAGGAGAACCTTCGAACCATATCAAAATGGCGTTGAAGGACGGAGAGCTGGAGCTGCCCGTTCAGCAACCTGAAACGGACCTGTTTGAAGACATGACTGTCTGCATGGTGGAGCGCAACGGCGAGACCATCGATGTGATCGAAGACTGGCTGCGCTACCACGTGACGGGTCACGGCTTGCAGGCCGTGTTGATGATTGATCGTGAAAAACCAGGCAGCGAGAAAGGGTTCGAGCGCAAACTTAAAGTTCTTGCGAAGGAGGTCGGGCTTAAGCGCCTTGTCCATGTGAAGTCGTCGGTGCCTCTTGGCGAGACCAATCTGCCCGCTGCATCACACCCTTTCAACGCGCCCGATGCGCCGGGCAAAGACCGCATGGAAGACTTGCCGAGTGACCCGCAATCGTCGCCCTTGGCTGATCTGTCGCTGTACGAATGGGCGAAGTGGCGCTTCTTGGGGCGCGCGCGGGCGGTCATGAATATTGACCTGATGGACCTTCTGGCCCTAGACGCGAAACCCTTTGAGGCCGTCCATGACAGCTCTGTCGGGATCATACAGCTGATCGGCCAGCGCATCTATCCTTGGCGCGTGCGTCCGAAGAAAAAGCCGAGATTTGGCGATCACATCTGCCGCCAGTTCGACAATCCACGCGCCAACAGGCGCTGGTGCATCTCGCCGTCGCGGTTGGGCAGCGACAAGGTCTGGCGTTTCGTCCGCATCGTCGATGCAGAGCCGCAACCCGAAGAAACCATGGGCTTTCTTCGCGCCATGGCCATTCGCCACCCGAAAAACTCGGCTGCGGAACTGGTGCCAAAAACTTCTCTGATCGAAGATGACATGCTGCTGGCGATGGCGAAGGACATTTGGGATCACAAGCCCGTCCGCGCCCCAGAAAGCAAGATGGAAGAACCTGCGGGCAAGGCCATTGACGGCGGGCGCACGGTGATCGTCACCTGCATGAAGAACGAAGGGCCGTTCATCCTTGAATGGATTGCCTACCACCGTGCCATCGGGGTCGATGACTTTCTAGTCTATACCAATGACTGCAATGACGGCACGGACGAGTTGCTGGACCTGCTCCAAGATCGGGGCATCCTGCAACGCCGTGATAACAAATTTGCAGGCACCGACCTGAAGCCCCAGCACTGGGCCTTGGATGCCGCAGACAGCGAAGAGGTGTTCAAGAACGCCGGCTGGGCAATCTCGATGGACGTGGATGAGTTCATCAACATCCATGTAGGCGAGGGCAAGCTGGACGATCTTTATAAGGCGGTGGGTGATGCGAATATGATTTCGCTGACGTGGCGGCTATTCGGAAACGGCGATATCCATGAATACAAAGACGAATTCCTGATCTCCCAGTTCACCCGTTGCGCGCCGGAGCTGTGCCGCAAACCGCATCAAGCATGGGGCTTTAAGACGCTGTTCCGCAACATCGGCATCTACAAGAAGATGGGGGTCCATCGCCCGAAGGGTCTGAAGCCGGACTTATGGGACAAGATCAAATGGGTGAACGGGTCGGGCAAGCCGATGCCGAAGAAGCTGATCCGCAATGGCTGGCGCTCCACCACGGACAGCTACGGTTATGATCTGGTGACGCTGAACCACTATGCTGTGCGCTCTGCCGAGAGTTTTTTGGTCAAACGGGATCGCGGTCGGGTCAACCATGTGGATAGGGATCAGGGGTTAAGCTATTGGTTCCGCATGAATAACAACTGGCAAGAGGATCGCTCTGCCCAAACGAAGCTGCCGCTTTTGCAGGCCGAGTTTGAGCGTCTGATGGCCGACCCTGAATTGCGCGCGGCGCATGACTTTTCCGTCCGCAAGCACCGCGAAAAAATCGAAGAGCTGAAAGCGACAGACAACTACGCCAGCTTCTACAGGGACCTGACTGGGCCAAGGATGGAGCGGCTTGCCCGAATGCATGACCATTTCGGCGCGAATGTCTTTCTGTCAGGCCCGGACGTGATCCCTGACGACGTGGCGCTGATGGAGGAGATCCCCGAGAAGTTCTTCTTCACGGTGGAGCGCGCCAAGACGACGCATTAGAGCCTGACCGTTTTGGTGGGTTATGCCTTTCCAACATGCTTAGACGCGCGTAGAGACGGGGGGTCATGTTGAACGCCATCCGTTCCCGCCAGACCGTCACCGGTCCCAAGAGCCTGCGCCGCGCCGCTGTGGTTCTTGCGGCCGTGTGCCTTTTGCCGATGATTGCTGTGGCGTTAGCCGCTTTGACCGGCGGCAGCGAAACACTGGAACATTTGGCCGATACTGTGCTGGGGCGCTACACGCGCACCACTGCATTGCTGGTGTTGCTGGTGTCTATTGGCACGTTGATGATCGGCACAGGGGCTGCGTGGCTTGTGACTATGACGGAATTTCCGGGCCGCAAGATGCTGGAAATCGCGTTGGTCATCCCGCTCGCCTTTCCGGCTTATGTGCTGGCTTACGCCTACACACATATCCTCGACCATCCCGGCATTGTTCAATCGACGTTGCGCGATGTGACAGGCTGGGGCGCACGGGACTATTGGTTCCCCGAAATTCGATCCATCGGCGGGGCGGCGATGATGCTGATCCTCGTGCTGTATCCTTATGTTTACCTGTTGGCCCGTGCAGCATTCCTCCAGCAAAGCGCTACGTCGTTTCTGGCCGCCCGCGCCTTGGGGAAGACCCCGTGGCAGGCGTTTTTGCTGGTCTCGATCCCGATGGCACGGCCTGCCATTGCCTCCGGAGTTTTACTGGCGGTGATGGAAACCATCGCGGATTTCGGCACTGTGGCATATTTCGGCGTGCAGACCTTTGCGACTGGGATTTACACAAGCTGGTTCTCGCTGGGCGATAGGGCCGGGGCCGCTCAGCTGGCCTTGGGAATCCTGTCTGTCGCCTTGGTACTGGCAGTGCTGGAGCGGTCAACGCGCGGGCGGGCGAAATACCATGACAGCTCCAAGCGGCAAGAGCCGATGGACCCGATCGCTTTGACCGGCGTGGCGAAGTGGGGGGCAATGGCACTTTGCGTGGTGCCCGTCTTATTCGGCTGGGTCGTACCGGGCGTGGCCCTGATGATCATGGGACTGGGTAGTGAGCAGGACCTGCTGTCACCGCGCTATCTGGCGTTCGCACTGAATTCGGTGACTTTGGCTAGTATCGCGGCAGTTGTAACTGTAATTGCGGCGGTGACATTAGGCTATTTGCAGCGTCTTGATGACGGGCCGTTGTCTCGCATTTCCACGTCTGTCGCGCGCTTGGGCTATGCCGTGCCTGGCGGGGTGATTGCTGTGGGGCTGATGGTGCCTTTCGCAAATTTCGACAACGCACTGGACGCGTGGATGCGGGCGACGTTTGACATCTCGACAGGATTGTTGATCACTGGCTCCATCTGGTTGCTGGTGATCGCCTATATGATCCGCTTTCTGGCCGCAGCACTTGGGGCCTATGAGGGTGGTCAGGTCGCCGTGAATGCGAATATGGACATGGCGTCGCGCGCTTTGGGGCAAACTGCGTTGGGCACATTGCGCCGCATTCACTTGCCCATCTTGCGTCCAAGCCTTCTGACCGCGTTGCTGATTGTCTTCGTGGATGTGATGAAGGAGCTTCCCGCCACCCTGATCCTGCGGCCGTTCAACTATGACACGCTGGCCGTGCAGGCCTACCGATTGGCGTCGGATGAGCGGCTGGAAGGGGCGGCTGTGCCGTCTTTGGTGATCGTCGCTATCGGCTTGCTTCCGGTGGTCCTCATCTGCCGTCAGGTCAGGCGCAAATAGCAAAAGGCGCGGAGGTTGCCCACCGCGCCCTGAGGTCGTCTCGGATAGAAGACGCTTATTTCCAGCCTACCTGATTGAAAATTTCCAACGCCACGGGCAGCTTGGTTGCGACTGCGGACAAATCCACTTCGTCAGCCTTGAACTCGCCAAGTTGTTGCAGGGCGTCGTTACCCTTGAAGGCTGACACGACGGGGTATTCGTCGTTGCCGTCTGCGAAGTAGCGCTGCGCTTGCTCGGACACGAGGTATTCGAGGAACTTCACAGCGTTCTCGCGGTTCGGGGCGTGTTTAGCCACGCCGACGCCCGACAAGTTCACATGGGCGCCATTGCCGTCCTGATCCGGGAAGACCCAGCCGATGCGGTCGACCTGGGGCGAGACGCCGTCGACGTCAGTGCGCAGGGCGCGCGCGAAATAGTAGGTGTTGGACACGGCAATCGCGCATTCACCCGAGACGATACCGCGCAGCTGGTCCGTGTCGCCGCCTTGGGGGGAGCGGGCCATGTTGTCGACCACGCCTTGCGCCCATGCCGTTGCAGCTTCTTTACCCTCATGCTCGACGATCGCGGCCAGCAAAGTCTGGTTGTAGGTGTTGCTCGAAGAGCGGATGCACACCATGCCTTTGTAGGCCGGATCGGCCAGATCGGCATAGGTCTTTGGCGGGTTGGCCACGGCGTCTTTGTCGTAGAAAATGATCCGCGCGCGTTGGGAAATGCCGAACCACTGGTTGTCACTGTCTTGCAGGTTCGCGGGAATGGCGGCTTCCAGAATTTCGCTCTCTACGGATTGCAGGACGCCCGCATCCTTGGCGCGTTTCAGGCGTGAGGTATCTACAGTGATCAGAATATCTGCGGGAGAGTTCGCGCCCTCGGCACCCATGCGTGTCAGCAATTCGTCGGATTGACCTTCGATGCGGTTGATGGTGATGCCGGTGGCCTTGGTGAAGTCGGAATAGAGTTGCTCGTCCGTATCATAGTGGCGCGCGGAATAGAGGTTCAGCTCTTCTGCGGCGAAAGCCGGCAAGGCGACGCCAAAGGTGGCTGCAATTATCAACGGGAGGGTGGTGGTAGCTTTGGTCATTTTTAGCGATCCAATTGGGTTTGTTATTTCTTACTGTTTTGATTGGTTACTACATCCAGCAGGGGATGCAAGTGTTTCCGACTAAAACAATCAGAATTATTTGGAGCGGAGTGAGAAACGTAAAATGGGCGACCAGATGGCCGCCCATGCACCGCATCAAATATGACCCACGCCTTAGAAGAACGCTTGAAGCCCCGTGACGGCGCGCCCCAGAATGAGCGCATGGACGTCATGTGTGCCCTCATAGGTGTTCACTGTCTCAAGGTTCAGCATATGGCGCATAATCTGGTAATCTTCCTGAATGCCATTGCCGCCATGCATGTCCCGCGACATTCGCGCCATATCCAGTGCTTTGCCGCAGTTGTTGCGTTTGACGATCGAGATCATCTCTGGAGCGGCGCGACCTTCGTCCATCAGACGCCCTACGCGCAAAGAGGCCTGAAGACCCAGCGAAATCTCGGTCAACATATCCGCCAGCTTCTTTTGATAGAGCTGCGTTTGCGCCAGAGGTTTGTCGAATTGCTTGCGGTCCAACCCGTATTGGCGGGCGGCGTGCATGCAAAACTCGGCGGCGCCCAGCACACCCCAAGAAATGCCGTAGCGCGCACGGTTCAGGCAACCGAACGGGCCTTTCAGGCCTTCGACATTGGGCAGCAGCGCATCTTCGCCAACGGCCACGTCTTTCATAACGATCTCGCCCGTAGTGGATGCGCGCAGGGACAGCTTGCCACCGATCTTGGGCGCAGACAGGCCGTCCATGCCTTTCTCAAGCACAAAGCCACGAATTTTACCGCCATGGGCTTCGGACTTTGCCCAGACCACAAATACATCTGCGAATGGGGCGTTGGAAATCCACATCTTTGCGCCGTTCAGCACGTAGCCACTGTCGGTCTTCTTGGCGACGGTTTTCATACCAGCTGGGTCGGAGCCTGCGTCGGGTTCGGTCAGGCCGAAACAGCCGATCAGATCGCCAGACGCCAAACCGGGCAGATATTTCTGTCGCTGCTCTTCAGAGCCGTAGGCATAGATCGGATACATCACCAGCGACGACTGCACCGACATCATCGACCGGTAGCCCGAATCCACTCGCTCAATTTCGCGCGCGACAAGGCCGTAAGTCACATAGGACGCGCCCAAGCCGCCGTACTGCTCCGGCACAGTCAGGCCCAACAGGCCAGCGGACCCCATCGCTTTGAACATACCTGGATCGACGGTCTCTTCGCGGTAGGCTGCGATTACTTTTGGTGCCAGTTCCGTTTCGGCAAAGCTGCGGGCCGCGTCGCGCAGCATGCGCTCGTCCTCGGTCAGTTGATCCTCTAGCCGGAACGGATCTTCCCAATCAAAACGGGCCATGTCTGGGGCGTCTTTTGCGGAAATCGGGGTGGTAACGTTCATCGGGCAACTCCAATTGAAGGGTTCGACTTAGACTATAGTCGCGCTTGGTGCGGGGCAATGCTTGACGGCAGGGATGGTAGATGCAGCTATGGCGCACGGAGGAGACCCCATGACCCCATTACCCCAGTCGATCGACGACACCATCGCACTTCTGGCCAAGCAGGATTACATCTGCGGCAGGGCATTGGCGACCGTGGTTTTCCTATCGCTGAAGCTGGGGCGCCCGATGTTTCTGGAGGGCGAGGCTGGGACCGGCAAGACCGAGATCGCGAAGGCCATCGCCGCCGCATTGGGCCGTCGGTTGATCCGCTTGCAGTGTTACGAAGGGTTGGACGCGTCTTCCGCCGTCTATGAATGGAACTTCCCTGCGCAGATGGTGGCGATCCGCACCGCGGAAGCGACCGGATCGGCTGATCGTGATGCATTGCAGGCCGAACTGTTTTCCGACGACTACTTGACCGCCCGCCCGCTGTTGGAAGCCATGCAGCCCCAAGAGGGTGGCCCGCCGGTATTGCTGATTGATGAGCTGGATCGCACCGACGCGCCGTTTGAGGCGTTCTTGATGGAAGCGCTTTCCGATTTCCAAGTCACGATCCCAGAGCTTGGTACGATCAAAGCGGCCGAGCCTCCGATCGTGATCCTGACCTCCAACCGCACCCGCGAAGTGCATGACGCTCTGAAGCGGCGCTGCCTTTATCATTGGGTGGACTACCCGGATTTCGAGCGAGAGATGGAAATTCTGCACGCGCGCGCGCCCGAGGCGCAGGAGGCGTTGAGCCAAGAGATTGTGGGCTTCGTGCAAAAGCTGCGCAAGGAGGATTTGTTCAAATCCCCCGGTGTCGCCGAAACCATCGATTGGGCAAAATGCCTGCTGGCGCTGGACGTCATCGCAATGAGCCCAGAGGTCATCGCCGACACCCTTGGCGCGATATTGAAGTACCAAGACGACATCCAGAAAATCCAAGGCTCCGAGGCGAAGCGCATTCTCGAAGAGGTACGCGAGGAACTGGCAGACGCGTAAAACTGGTGCGAAAGCCATATCAAGGGTAAGCTGGCAGCATATTTGAACGGGAGGGCCCATGAGTTTCGAAACCCTCGACAGCACGAAATTGATAATTTTGATGATTGCAGGCGCTGTTTTTGCAGGCGTCGGCCTTTACCTGCTTTTGCGTCCCAAACCAGAAGGTGCCGCGAAGATCGAGCTTTTCGGGCTCAAATTCGAAAGCTCCTCCGCAGGTCTTCTTGTATTCTTGGTCGGCGCCGCCTTCATGTCGCTCCCGCTGTTCGTGAAGGAAAAGATTGAACCAAATGTGCCGATTGCGGTTGTGCCGAACGCGCCATCCAGCCCTAGGGCTCCAAGCAATCAGCCTGCTGAGACGCAACCTGCCAATCCAATTGTTATAGCTGACGGTGCGATGATTGAAGAGGTGGAGCCGAACGACGGGGCGTTCGAAGCGAACGCACTTGCGTTGGGACAGCGTGCGAAAGGCACTGTGATCAAGGACAAGCCGGACTGGTTTGTGATCTTAGTGCCCGACGGAGGCATTGTCGGTGATCAAGTCATGTTGAAGCATGTGCGCGGATACGAAGTCCGCTTGGAGCTATATAACGCCCGTGAGGAGCATAAGGGCTGGATCAAGACCTCGGAAGGGGCCAAGTATCTTGAGATTAAATCTGACTTTGAAGATCGGATATATTTGAAGGTGCACTCGGTCTATCCAGTCAATACGAGCGACTATGAAGTCGCAGTGGTCCCTTCGGATTGATTGGACAGATGGCTGAATTCCCACCCCTAGAAATTCCCGACAGCGGCAAGTTGTCTGACAACATCACATGGTTCGCCCGCGCGTTGCGTGCAGCGGGTATTCCTGTGGGGACAGGGCGTGTGATTGACGCCATCCGCGCGGTGGAGGCGTCGGGGTTTACCCGTAAGGCCGACTTTTTCTATGTGCTTCAGGCCTGCTTCGTGTCTCGGCCGGAACACCGTACGATCTTCTCCCAAGTCTTCCGGCTTTTCTGGCGAGACCCGCGTTATCTGGAACACATGATCGCAGCCCTCAGCCCAATGATCCGGGGCGTGCAGGAGGAGCAAAAGGCAAAGCCCGCCGAGAAGCGCGCGGCGGAGGCTTTGCTGGACGGTGTGAAACGCGACTTGCCGGAGGCGGAAGAGGAAAGCGAGGAGACCGAGATCGAGATCGACGCCTCCCGTACCATGTCCGGCGAGGAACGGCTGCGGTCGCTTGATTTTGAGCTGATGAGCAACGAAGAGATGGCTGCGGCGAAACGAATGCTCGCCAAGCTGACCTTGCCTGTTAGGCCGCTGGTCTCCCGCCGAACACGTCTCAATCCGAACGGCTCGCTGATTGACGGGCCTGCGACCCTACGCGCGGCGATGCGACAGGGCGGCGAAATGCAGAACTTCGCGCTGAAAGCCCGCCGCGAACGCTGGCCCAATCTGGTGACGCTTTGCGATATCTCGGGGTCGATGTCGCAATATTCCCGCGCGGTGCTGCATTTCTTGCATGCGGTCAGCAATGAAAAGGGCGCGGGATGGGCCAAAGTGCATGCGTTTACCTTTGGCACGCAACTCACCAACATCACCCGCCATTTGGCGACCCGCGACGTGGACGCGGCACTCGCTGCCGCAGGCGCGCAGGCGCAGGATTGGGAAGGTGGCACCAAGATCGGCACGTGCTTGCACCAGTTCAACCGCGACTGGTCGCGGCGCGTGATGGGAAGCGGCGCAGTTGTGTTGCTGATCACTGACGGGCTTGACCGCGACGATCCCGCCGCATTGGAGCATGAGATGAAGCGACTGCATCTCAGTGCCAAGAAGGTCATATGGTTAAACCCGCTTTTAAGGTGGGAGGAATTCGCTCCGAAAGCACGCGGCATCAAGGCGATGCTGCCCCATGTCGACAGCTTTCGCGCAGGCCACAACATTGCCGCACTGGAAGCGTTGGCCGAGGCGATCTCCCGACCCGATGATGCGGGCGAGAAAGCCCGCCTGATGGCGCTTCTTTAGCGCAAGAAGCGGGTCGATTCGATGATTGGTCAACGCCAGACTGGGCGCAGGAAAAGGAGAACCCCATGCGCTACACACCCTATGATCAAGCCTTCGTCGATGCCGTGCGGGCTGGCGGCCCTGATGCCAATGGGCAAAAGGCCGAAGTTTCCACAAGTGACGGCCACGGCTCGCCTTGCCGATGTTGCCTTGGCCAAGTGCCCGATGGCGCTTATATGCTGATTCTGGCCGCGCGCCCCTTCCCAGAGCCACAACCTTATGCCGAGCTGGGCCCGATTTTTCTATGTGCAGAGGCCTGTACGCCGTATGAAGGGGCAGGCGCACCGCCCATCTTGACCAGCTCCCCCGATTATTTGCTGAAAGCCTATTCCGCAGACAACCGTATCATCTACGGGACTGGCCAGATCACCTCCGCGGATCAGATCGAGGACTACGCCACGGCGCTTTTCGAGCGCGCAGATGTGGCCTACATTGATGCACGCTCTGCTCGAAATAACTGTTTTCTGACGAGGATATATCGTGACGACTGACCTCAACGACATCCCGGCCATCGCCCTAAAGTGGCACCGCGCGGGCACAGGTGCGGCCTTGGCGACAGTGGTCGAAACTTGGGGGTCTGCCCCGCGCCCCGTCGGCTCTCAGCTGGCGATCTCAGGGCATGGGGATATCATGGGCTCCGTGTCTGGCGGCTGTGTCGAGGGGGCCGTTGTGGTCGAGGCGATGGACGCCTTGGATGACGGCAAACCGCGCCTGCTGGAATACGGCGTGTCTGACGATGAGGCCTTCGCAGTCGGGCTGGCCTGTGGCGGCACGATCCGTGTGTTGGTGGAGCCGGTCGGGGCCGCGATTTCCGAAGATTTGTTGGCTCAACTCGTAGAGGCTCGCGCGGCGTCCACGCCGATTGCCTACACGGTCGACACGGAAAGCTGGGTGCGCGAATTGGTCGGGCCAGACTCATTTCCTGAGAGGTTCAAGTCTGACAAGTCTGGCTTCGAGGGCAGTCTTTTTGTTGCCATCCACAACCCCCCATTGCGGATGGCTGTGATCGGTGGCGTGCATATCGCCCAAAGCTTGCTGCCGATGGCGCGCGCCGCCGGATTTGCGCCGGTTCTGATTGACCCGCGCGAAGCCTTTGCCAGCGCGGAGCGGTTCCCGGAGACGACTCTGCTTCACGATTGGCCCGACGCCGCCCTTGATGCGGTCGGCATTGATGCCCGAACCGCTATTGTGACGCTGACCCATGACCCGAAGCTGGATGATCCAGCCATTCAGGCGGCATTGAGATCGAGCTGCTTTTACCTTGGTTGCCTTGGATCTACCCGAACGCATGCCAAACGCGTGGCGCGACTTGTCGAGGCCGGTTTTGACGAAGCACAGATCGCGCGCATTCATGCGCCGGTTGGCTTGAATATCGGCGCCAAGTCCCCCGCAGAAATCGCGGTAAGCATCATGGCGCAGATCATCCAGACATTGCGGCAAGGCTGATGGAGTTCGGCCCAGTTCCAACGCAGAACGCGCACGGTGCAATCCTCGCGCACTCCGTTCAGGTTGCGGGGCAGCGATTGCGCAAGGGCGTGATCCTGCAGCAGCCCCAAATCGACCAGCTTGTCGCGGCGGGGGAGTATGAAGTCACTGTTGCGCGGCTTGACGCTGAGGATGTGCATGAAGACGATGCGGCCTTGCGCCTCGCGCAGGCCTTGGTGCCGGACGAGGCGGCTGCGCATCTGACGCTTGGCCCCGTTGGCACAGGGCGTTGCAACATTTTCGCCTCCGCCCCTGGCGTGGTTGAGATTGATGCTGACGCAATCAATACGCTGAATGCGATCCACCCGATGATCACCGTTTCGACGGTGCCGCAACTTCATCGTATGGGGCAAGGTGGTATGGTGGCCACGGTGAAAATCATATCCTACGGCGTGCCCGAGCAAGCGCTGGAGAAGACGCAAGTCGCGGGTCGTTCGGCGTTGCGTCTGGCAGTCGCCAGTTTGCGACGCGCGAGTTTCATTGAAACGGTGCTCGCCTCGCCATTGGCCTCCAAAGGGGAGGCTGCCATTCGTGATCGGGTGGAAGCACTCGGGGCCGAGATGGACACCCCTATACAATGCGCCCATGACGTATCCGCATTGGCAGCAGCCCTGAAGCGAGCGGACGGGGATGTAATCTTGATACTCACGGCATCCGCCACCTCCGATCTGCGCGATACAGCGCCTGAAGCCGTCAGAAGAGCGGGCGGCTCGGTTGCTCATTTCGGGATGCCGGTTGATCCCGGAAACCTGCTCTTTATTGGCGAGCTTGGTGGTCGGCCGGTGATCGGAATGCCGGGATGCGCGCGCTCACCTGCTCTCAACGGTGCGGATTGGGTGCTGGAGCGGGTGATTTGCGGTGTTCAAGTGCGGCCCGAAGACATCATGGGCATGGGGGTCGGCGGGCTGCTAAAGGAAATTCCGACGCGCCCGCACCCGCGCAATCCAAAACGAAGCTAGATAAGAAAAAGCCCCGACGACCAGCGGGTCCTCGGGGCTCTCAAAATCAAACAAATCGGATAGATCAGGCTTTCATCGGGCCGATCAGCATGATCATTTGGCGACCTTCCATCTTGGGGAAGTTCTCGACCTTGCCTTTGCCTTCGATGTCGTCAGCAACGCGTTCCAGAAGTTCGCGACCAAGGTTAAGGTGAGCCATCTCGCGACCACGGAAACGCAAGGTGACTTTCACCTTATCTCCGTTTTCCAGAAACTTGAAAACATTGCGCATTTTCACATCATAGTCATTGGTATCCGTATTCGGACGAAACTTGACCTCTTTAATCTCGATGATCTTTTGCTTCTTGCGGGCCTCGGCCTCTTTCTTCTGGGTTTCGTACTTATACTTGCCGAAATCCATGATCTTGCAAACAGGCGGGCTGGCGTTTGGCGATATCTCGACGAGGTCAAGCCCGGCTTCTTCTGCCATGGCCATTGCTCGGGCGGGCGTGACTACGCCCACGTTTTCGCCTTCTGCGCCAATAAGGCGAATTTCATCAGAGCGGATGCGGTCGTTGACGCGCGGTCCGGTTTCACGCACGGGTGGCGCATTGTGTGGTCTGCGGGCTATGGCCTGAAGTCCTTCTTTTGTTACAGGTGTTTCGAGTTGCCAAAATAGAGGGCCGCAGCCCGTCCTACAAGTCGGTTTTCCGCCCATTTCGCCAAGACGGGGAAAAACAGTGGTGAAATCCCGTTGTAACCGACAACTCTATGGCATAGCTCACCGCAGCAAGCGGGGCGTTCCCCGCGCAAACATAGGGACTATTAGAAATATGCAACGTGGAATTATTGTCATTGTGGTGCTCGCGCTGCTCGGGCTGGGCGGATATGCTTGGATGAACAAGGACGGCGACGCCATGGACGCTGTCAAAGAGGCAGCCGGTGACGCCACAACTGCTGTTGAAGGTGCCGTGGAAGCCACCACTGAAGCCGCATCCGAGGCTGCCGAAGCCGCCAGCGACACCGTGACCGAAACTGTTGAAGGTGCATCTGAAGCTGCTGCGGAAGCAGCCGACGCAGCGTCCGACGCTGTTGAGGGTGCCGTCGAGGGCGCAACCGAAGCTGCTGCAGATGCTGTGAACGCTGTTGAGGGCGCTGCGGAAGGTGCTGCAGAAGCCGCTGGCGAAGCAGTCGAAGCTGCGACCGACGCTGCTTCGGACGCTGCCAACGCTGTTGCTGATACCGCAGCCGAGGCCACAGAGGCCGCAACTGACGCTGTATCTGACGCTGCTGAGTCAACCACCGAAGCTGCCAACGAAGCTGCAACAGCAACATCCGACGCCGTCGAAGCAACCACTGACGCTGCAAGCGACGCTGCAAACACCGCCGCGGACACCGCTGCTGAAGCAACCGAAGCTGCGACCGATGCGGCTGCCGATACTGCGAACGCTGTCGCTGACACCGCATCTGACGCTGCGAACGCAACCGCTGATGCTGCTAGCGACGCAACCGACGCTGTTGCCGATACGACCGCAGAAGCAACCGACGCGGTGACCGGCACTGAAGCCGCTACCGACACCGGCTCAATGGCTGGTATGTCCGATCTGCTGACAGTTGACGGTTTCAACTACGACAAGGTGGTTGAAATGGTTGATAGCTCTGATCTGGGCGCCTTGACCAAGACCACACTGAAAACCGGTCTGAACCAAGCCAAAGACAACCCTGAAATGCTGTCTGGCGTTCTCGACAACATCAAAGCGGCAATGGGTATGTAATCCTTGCCGTAATGTCTGATCCCTGCTTGGGGCCAGACGTTACCTAAAAAAAACGCCGCGTGGGATCATCCGACGCGGCGTATTTTATTTATGCTGTAGAGCGGTTTAGCCAACAAAGGCCTTTTCGACAACGTAGTGCTTTGGATCGCTATTGGCACCTTCTTCCAGCCCGAAACCTTCGAAGATTTCCTTAAGATCCATGTTCAGCCCGATGGAGCCGCAGACCATCGCGCGGTCCGTCTCTGGGGTCATCGGTGGCACACCCAAATCCGCGAACAGCTCACCGGAGCGCAGCTTGTCCGTGACGCGGCCCATCTTGGGGCTCTCTTCTCGCGTTGTCGTCGGGTAGTAGACCAGCTTCTTGAGGTTGTCCTCGCCGATCAGCTCGCCCAGCAACTCGTCACTGCGGATTTCTTCGATCAGTTGGCGACCATATTCCAGCTCCGCCACTTCGCGGCAGGTGTGGGTGATGATCACTTCGTCATAGTCTTCGTAAGTCTGCGGGTCGCGTAGCAGGGAGGCGAAAGGCGCGAAGCCCGTGCCGGTGGCGAAGAACCACAACCGTTTGCCAGGCAGCAGCGCATCATGGACCAGCGTGCCAACGGGTTTCGGGCGCAGGATGATCTCGTCGCCGACTTTGATGTGCTGCAACTTCGAGGTCAGCGGCCCGTCTTGCACCTTGATGGAGTAGAACTCCAACTCTTCATCCCAGCTAGGGGACGCTATGGAATACGCACGCAGCAATGGTTTTTGCTTGCCTGACACGGGATCGGGGTCACCCATGAGGCCAATCATCACGAACTCACCGGAGCGGAAGCGCAACGATGCGGGACGGGTGACGCGGAAAGAGAACAGGCGGTCCGTCCAGTGCTTCACCTCGGTGACGGTTTGCGCGTCTGGCAAGGTTGGAACGGCTTTTACAGGAGCATTCATTGCAGTTACTTCATTCATGGCATTTGTCCGGCGAGGCATAACACCTCACCGGCCTTTCTAGAACTCTTGTGTCAGTTTTTAAATGGGACGTTCAGCCGCGCAGCCGCGCCTGATAGTTATGGGCTTTCCAATCGGCCCGTGCGAGCCATTGGGCTTCCGGTTGGCGAGCGGCAAGATCATCGTCGATCTCTACCTCGTCAAAGCCCGAACGCCGCGCCATGGCGTATTGGTCCGCGATGACGTGGCCGCGCGCGCGCAGGCGCCCGATGAACCCCATAAGCCGCAACCGGCGTGCGATGGTGAACCCGCGACCGTCGGCAGAGCTTGGAAAGTCCACGCGGATCATCTTGATCTTGTCGAGACGCGGAGCCAGATCGGCGATGTCTGCATCAGACGGAACGTCAATGCAGCACGGCGTATCGTTGGCGGGCAGGGCGGCTAGATCGGTAAATCCTTGCTGCCACGTGTCCGCGGCGAAGCCTGTGTCGGTGATGATCACGCTCATGCTGCGTCCCTTTTTCTAACGATTTTCCCATCCACGATGTGAATGCCGCATTCGGTTTTGTCTTGGCCCCGCCAGCGACCCGCGCGCGGGTCCTCTCCGGGTTTGGTTTTCGTGGTGCACGGCGCGCATCCAATTGAAGCGAACCCGCGGGCTACCAACGGATGACGCGGCAAGCGATTGTTAGTGATGTAATCCTGAATATCTTGCAGCGTAAAATGAGCCAAAGGATTGATCTTGATCCTGTTTTGCTCATCGGCTTCAAAGAATTCTAGCGTTGCGCGTGCGCCGCCCTGAACCCGCTTGCGACCTGTGATCCAAGCGTCAAACCCGCTAAGGGCGTGCTCTAAGGGTTCGGTCTTGCGCATGGCGCAGCACGCGTCGGGGTCGCGGCGATACAGGAGCGCCTCGGGGTCTTGGTCCAACAGCTTGGCGCGGTCGGGACCGATGACCCGCACGTTAAGGCCTAGGCTCTCTGCCAGATCTTTCTGGTAGGTTTTTGTTTCAGGAAAGAGCATCTCCGTGTCGAGGAATATGACCGGTACACTTCGATCAAGCGTCGACAACAGGTGTAAAAGCACGACTGATTCCGCGCCGAAAGAGCTGACCAGCGCGGTGCTGCCGACCTGTGGATCGGTTAAGGCATGGCGCAGCACATCAACGGCCGCGTGGTTGCGGTAGCGGGCGTTTAGCTCTGCTGCACGCTCGGATGCGGGGGCGAGGGGGGCTTCAAGCGGCATTGGCTTTCGCCTCCGGATAAAGGGCAGCCTTAAACGGCGCCATGCCAAGGCGGCGATAGGCGTCGATGAACCGTTCTTGTGCATCAGCGCGATGCGCAAGGTAGGCCTCGATCAGCCGCTCGATGGCGGGCACGATCTCGTCATAGGCAAAGCCCGGACCGGCCCGCTCGCCCACGGCAGCGGTTTCGGTGTGGTCGCCACCCAAAGTGATCTGGTAGTTCTCCACACCCGCGCGGTCGAGCCCGAGGATGCCGATATGACCCACATGGTGGTGCCCGCAGGCGTTGATGCAGCCGGAGATTTTGATCTTCAGATCGCCGATTTCATGCTCCAGCTTCAGCTCGTCAAAGCGGATCGCGATTTGCTGTGCAACAGGAATTGAACGGGCCGTCGCCAGCGCGCAGTAGTCCATACCGGGGCATGCGATAATGTCGGAGATTTTGCCGATATTCGCGGTCGCCAGCTCAACAGCCTTCAGTCGAGCGTGGATTGCTGGAAGGTTCGATTTGTGCACGTGAGGCAAGATTACATTCTGCTCATGGCTGATACGAAGTTCGTTATGTGCAAACTCACGAGCGATGGCAGCCATTTCCCGCATCTGTTCAGAGGTCGCGTCACCCGGTGTTTGGCCGTGCTTCTTGATAGAGATCGACACGATAGAATACTCGTCATTCTTATGCGCGGTCAGGTTGGTATCGGCCCAGGAGCGGAACACAGGATCTGTGTGGTAGGCATCCTTGAACGCAGCGACTGAACCGGTCTTGAAGTCTGGCAAAGCGAACTGTGCCTCAATGCCTTTCAGCATGTCTTGGTCAACGCCACCGAATTGCGGTTTCAGCAAAGCGAAACGCTCTTCCACCAAGTCGCGAATGGTCTCGATGCCGTTCTCATGCACAGTGATCTTGATGCGCGCTTTGTACTTGTTGTCGCGGCGACCCAGCAGGTTGTAGACGCTGACAATCGCCTCGCAATAGGGCAGCAGGTCTGCCTTGGGCAGGAAGTCGCGCAGCACCTTGCCGATCATCGGTGTGCGGCCCAAGCCACCGCCAACAACGATCTCGTAGCCTTCAATCCCGTCACGGGACAGCAAGCGAATGCCGATGTCATGTGCCTTGATGACGGCACGGTCATTGGCAGAGCCCGTAACGGCCAGTTTGAATTTTCGCGGCAGGAACTGAAACTCGGGGTGATCTGTAGACCATTGGCGCAGCAATTCGGCGGTCGGACGTGGGTCCGCCACTTCATCTTTGGCGGCACCTGCGAAATGGTCGGCAGTGACGTTACGGATGGTGTTGCCTGACGTCTGGATGGCGTGCATGCCAACCTCGCCCAACGCGTCCAGCATGTCGGGCACGTCTTTCAGCTTTGGCCAGTTGTATTGGATGTTCTGACGCGTGGTGAAATGGCCGTAGCCCTTGTCCCACTTGTCAGCGATATCCGCCAGCACGTCCATTTGGCCTGCATTCAGCGTGCCATACGGGATTGCTACACGGAGCATGTAAGCATGAAGTTGCAAATAAAGGCCATTCATCAGACGCAGCGGTTTGAACTCGTCTTCGGTCAAAGACCCGTCGATGCGGCGTTCCACCTGGGCGCGGAATTGAGCGTTGCGTTCTGCGAGGAAGTCGCGGTCGAAGTCATTGTATTGATACATTAAACCAGATCCGCCTGTTTGCCGTGGTTGTAATTGGATGGGCCGCGTGTGCGGAATTCTTCGCGAAAATGTGTGGGCTGTGGCACGCCATCTTTCAGCGCGATGTCAGCGAGATAGACGCCGACAACCGTATTGACCTTGGACGCGCCATCGAGGAGGCGCAGCTCTGCATGGGCTTCGTCTTCGATAATCTCAGCGTCACTCAGGTCGCGCGACCAAGCGTCGTCGGCGGTCAGGTAGACAACGTCACCTTCCAGTAAGGCATTAGCTGTGACGACTTTGGGGGTAAACGGCTTGCTCATATCGCGGCCTCCATTTCGTGATGTTGTGCGGCGACCAGCGCCGCGCGTGGGGCAAGGCCAAGAAAGACCAGCGCAGGGCCGGTCAGGTTGGCGTGTGTCAAAGTTGGCTCCAGCTCGCCCAAGGTGGTGGCGAGGATGCGTTGCTCCGGGCGGGAGGCGTTTTCAATCACCGTCACCTGCGTCAGCGGGTCAGCGCCGTGCATCAACAGGCGGCCTTGGATGAAGCGGGCAGATTTTTTGCCCATGTAGATCGCGGCAACCTCTCCTTCGCTGGCCAGCGTTTTCCAGTCATGGTCCGCGAAGCCCTTTGTGTCATGTCCGGTAATAAAGCGGACGCCGGAGTTGCGGCCACGTTTGGTGAAGCTCTGACCAAGGGCGGCCACCGCAGCAGATGCCGACGTGATGCCCGGAATGATGGTCCATGCGATGCCGGACGCGTCGCAGGCGTCGATCTCCTCATCCAGACGCCCGAACACGGTTGGGTCGCCCGATTTCAGGCGGACCACATGGGCGCCGCTACGCGCGTGGCTGACGATCATTTCGTTGATGGCGTCTTGTGTGACAGATGGGCCGAACCCTTCTTTGCCGGCGGACAGCATCACAGCTTCGCGGCGGGCGAGTTCCAAGATTTCTGGGGCGACAAGACGATCATAGATCACCACATCGGCCTCATCGAGCGCTTTGCGGGCCTTCAGCGTCAACAATTCAGGGTCTCCCGGTCCAGCGCCGACCAAATCGACACGGCCCTCTTTGGGCTTTGCGGTGAGGTGCTTGTCCAGCAACGCTTCGAGCGACGATGAGGCGTCCGTCTCGGACGCCACGCCTTGCGCATAGTAGTCCGCCCAAAACTCGCGGCGCTTGACGCCAAAGGGCAAAGCTTCTGCACGTGCTCGGAAGGCTTTGCCCATGCGGGCCATAAGGCCAAGGCGCGGCGACAGGCGCTCTTCGATATCTTTCTTAATCGCGCGAGCCAAAACCGGCGCTGCACCTTCCGTCCCAATCGCGACGACCACGGGGTCGCGATCCACCATGGCGGGTGTGATGAACTGGCTGTCCTCTAGATTGTCGACGATGTTCACCAAAGCACCGTCGCGGTGGGCCAGTTCGGCGACACGCGCATCTTCGGCGTCGTCTTCATTGGCAGCATAGAACAAGCGGGCGCAGAGTGCGTCGCCAGGCTCCATTGCGCGGCGGATCAAAGTCAGGCGGCCGTCTTGTGCCCATTGGGCAATTTCAGGCGCGGCGTCTTCGGTCACGACAACAAGCTTGGCTTCAGTCTTCAACAGAAGGCGCAGTTTGGCCAAGGCTGCTTCGCCGCCGCCAGATACGACAACGCGGCGACCTTCCAGGGCCATAAAGATTGGAAAATGCTTCATAAGAGCCGTCCTTGGGTTTCTTGCTCCTATAAATAGAAAAATTTCCCAAGACATGCTATCCATTCACGCAAATAAGGAATAACGTTCGTCTGTAAAGAATTTTCGGAACGGTTGTTCCTTTGATGGAGGTAAACGCGAATGGCAGCTCAGATCGATGCGATGGATAGGAATATCCTTGCGCAACTGCAAGAGGACGCCTCACAAAGTCTTGATGAAATTGCCCGTAAAACTGGCTCTTCCAAGACGCCTGTTTGGAACAGAATCAAGAAGCTACGTGCCGCTGGAGTGATCCGGCAGGACACCGTGGTGCTTGATCCTGAGAAGCTGGGGCTGGAAGCATGTTTCTTCGTTTTGATCCGTACATCCGAGCATGAGAGCGACTGGCAGGACAAATTCTTGAAAGCACTGCAAGCGCGGCCAGAGGTGCTGGAGGCGCATCGCCTTGCGGGCGACATTGACTACATTTTGAAGGTCAGGGTCGCCAACGCTCGCGCTTATGATGAATTCTATCAGGCCTTGATCTCAGAAGTCCGAATTTTCAACGTCACAGCCCTTTTGTCGATGGAGGAGATCAAATCCACAACCGCGTTGCCACTCTAGCTCGCAAGGGCCCGGTCAGCTACTGCGCGTCGACTGTTAAACTCAGGCAAGCCGTTTGGTGTGGCTTCGGCCTCGGGGCCAACTTGGGCCCGACCGGCCACACAGGCAAAAGCGAACTGCCCGATGAGATCAGGGGGCAAATCCGGACTGATGATGCTGACAAGGCTTGGCAAGAGTTCGTAGAGCTCTTCCACACCCGCGTCGGTTCGATTGCTTAACAGCACTGTTTTGACGAATGGCGCGCGTTTTTCCGCAGAAAGCGCGACGCCGTGCGTGAGTTGCCCGTGAACGCGCTCTTCCATCGCCACAAGGTCGAAGACACACGCCCTGACATGGGCCGTTGCCATCAACACGCTTTCGCATTGCGCGACCTGAAAACCGCGCTTGATTAAGACGGCTGACAGACGCAACTGCGTCGCGGGATCGTCCGACAGAACGAGAGCTTGCATGTAGGATCCTCTGGGTCATGGCGACTAAGCCAGACCGTAGGAGGCGATCCCTGAAAAAAACCTTAAATCCAGACGTACTTTTTTGCCCTATTTGGACATTGCATCCAAAATGCGGACCCAAGACCGGATGCCTTTATGAAAGCTCTCCAGGTCGTATTTTTCGTTCGGTGAGTGGATTTGATCGTCATCCTTGCCAAATCCAATCAGCATGGCGTCCATACCAAGAATATCCTTGAAATGGCCCGCAATAGGGATTGATCCGCCGCAGCCTACAAACGCTGCAGGATTGGGCCATTCGTCGGACAACGCCGCGCGGGCCTGCTCAAAAGCAGGGTGATCGGTGGACATCTCGGACGCCGAACCTGCACCATGGCCTTTGAACTCTACGGTGCAATCATCTGGCAGTTGAGCTTCGACAAAAGCGCGGAAGCTTTCACGCAGCTTTAGAGGGTCTTGGCCCGGCACCAGTCGAAACGAAATCTTGGCGCTGGCGACCGAGGGCAGGACCGTTTTGAAACCGTCGCCCTGATACCCGCCGGAAATGCCGTTGACCTCGCAGGTTGGGCGGGACCAGATCATCTCCAGACCTGTTCTTTTGTCCTCACCTGCAGGAATGCCAAGGCCGACTTCGCCCAGAAACTGACTGCTGTCGAAACCCAGGTCGGTCCATTGCTGCGCGATATCAGCGGGGAGTTCTTCCACACCGTCATAGAAACCGGGCACCATGATCTGGCCGGAGGAATCGTGGAGACTGGCAATGATCTTGGCCAGCACACGGATGGGGTTGCGCGCGATACCGCCATACATGCCGGAATGCAGGTCTTTGTTGGGCCCTGTTATCGTAAGCTCTTCACCCAGCAGTCCGCGCAAGCGTGTGACGATGGCGGGCGTGGCCTCCCCGAAAAGTCCGGTGTCGCAGATCAGGGCGATGTCGGCTTTCAGCTCGTCGGCGTTTTCTTGCATGAATGGGACGAGTGACGGCGAGCCGCTTTCTTCCTCCCCCTCAAAGAACAATGAGATTTTGGCAGGCAGAGCCCCGTGAACCACTTGCCATGCGCGGCACGCCTCCACGAAGGTCATGAGCTGGCCCTTGTCGTCGGAAGAGCCGCGGCCACGGATCACTGGACCATTTTCTGTCTCTTCCAAACGGGGCTCGAAAGGCGGGTTGCTCCAAAGTGATAGGGGGTCAACAGGTTGTACGTCATAATGGCCGTAGAACATCACATGGGGGCCGTCGCCCTCGCCATGTGCCACGACCATTGGATGGCCGGGTGTGGGACGCTTAGACACGTCAAAGCCGATGCTCTGTAGATCATCCACCAGCCAGTCGGCGGCGGCATCGCAATCCCCTTTATAGGCAGGATCCGTCGAGATCGACGGAATGCGGAGCAGCTCCAAAAGTCTGGCGACAGCAGATTCCAAATCTCCGTCGACCTGATCCAATACGGCGTTCAGTGTCATGATTATTCAGCCCCCATGCTGATTTATGTGCCGTATAGGTTAACAGCCGCGGCACCGCTGTCCAGCAACTAGCGGAGTTCAAGCACAGTAACGAAACAATCGCATTTCACCCTTGAGACTGACGCCGAATTGACGCGTAATGAAGAGCAACAATAAGCTATATCTTGGGGGTACCTTGCATGTTTCACACTCTGCGTTGCGGCGTGGCCGCGTTTGCGTTGGCGAGTTTGGCCATGCCGCTTGCTGCTGAGTCGCTCAAGTTCAAGGATGCGCGCAAGGCGTTGCCGAAAGGGAACCGCACCGAAGCGGTTTTGCCGGACACGACCTTTTTAGATGCCAAGCAACAAGCTATCGTTCTGACCCTGAAAGACACCATACCCTATTACGGCGCGTTAGCCCTTTCGCCTGACGAGGGTCTATTTGTCGAATGGCTGAATGCCGCGGGCCAACACCACAGTCTGGACGCAGCGCGCAAGGTCGCACTCAAGCACTGTGACGCGAACCGGAAGAAAGCGTCAGCCAAATGTGTGGTGGTGCTGGAAGTGTCACCCAAGGGCGCGAAAGCTGATGCTGCTCTGAGCCTTTCGGCCGAAGCTGCTGACACATTGCGTGGCGAATATCGCAAACTCAAGTCACCTAAAGCGTTCGCCATTTCGCAAGAGCAGGGCACCTTTGGCTTTGCAGGCGGTGACGGGGCGAGGGCGTTGGATGCCTGTGCCAAGGCAGGGGGTGGGGCCAAGGATTGCAGGGTCGTGGTGGCCGATTAGAGCCGACACTTGCGTTGCTGATCGGGGGCGACTGTCGCCCATAAGAACCTGACTTTTTCTTGGGGCGGCAAATTGTAGCCTATTCGTGAATGCATATTTTCGTTAAACGCGTTAAAACTGTTCTAATGCCACAGCGAAAAGGCTGCCAAACCTGTGACTTACGACTCTGCGCTAGATACCGCCCTGCAACGCCTCCACGACGAAGGCCGCTATAGAACCTTCATCGATGTCGAGCGCGCGCGCGGCAATTTTCCGCACGCGGTTTGGACCAAGCCGGACGGAACAACGCAAGACGTGACCATCTGGTGCGGCAACGATTATCTGGGTATGGGGCAGCACCCCGTTGTTTTGGCAGCAATGCACGAGGCAATTGATGCAACGGGCGCGGGTTCCGGTGGGACGCGCAACATTTCCGGCACGACAGTATATCACAAGCGTCTGGAGGCCGAGCTTGCCGATCTGCACGGCAAGGAAGCAGCGCTGCTGTTTACATCTGCCTACGTCGCGAATGACGCAACTCTGTCTACGTTGCCGAAACTCTTCCCTGGTTTGGTGATCCTCAGCGACAATCTAAACCACGCTTCAATGATCGAAGGCATCCGCCGCAATGGCGGGGCCAAGCGCATTTTCAAGCACAACGATCTTGACGATCTGCGCGCTCAACTGGAGGCGGTTCCGGCGAACCTGCCAAAGCTGATCGCGTTTGAAAGCGTCTATTCGATGGATGGCGATTTTGGCCCAATCGAAGCCATTCTGGATTTGGCCGACGAATACAACGCCTTGACCTATATCGATGAAGTTCACGCGGTGGGAATGTATGGCCCTCGCGGTGCAGGCGTGGCGGAGCGAGACGGGCTTATGGGCCGGATCGACATCATCAACGGCACCTTGGCGAAAGCCTACGGTGTGATGGGCGGTTACATCGCCGCATCCGCGAAAATGTGCGATGCCATAAGGTCTTACGCGCCGGGCTTCATCTTCACCACATCGCTGCCACCAGCCGTGGCAGCGGGTGCTGCGGCCTCGGTAGCTCATTTGAAGACTGATACAGCGCTGCGCAAGAAGCACCAAGACGGCGCTGCGGCTTTGAAGCTGCGCTTGAAAGGCTTGGGCTTGCCGCTGATCGACCACGGATCGCATATTGTGCCGGTTCACGTAGGTGACCCCGTAAAATGCAAAATGATCTCGGACAGATTGCTGGATGATTTCGGCATTTACGTCCAGCCAATCAACTTCCCGACAGTCCCGCGTGGCACTGAGCGGTTGCGGTTCACCCCGTCGCCGGTTCACGGTCCTGACCAAGTGGATGCGCTTGTCCATGCACTGGACGAACTGTGGTCGCATTGTGCGCTGAATCGCGCCGAATTGGCCGGTTAACACTTTTTCTGCACTGCAACAGGCGACCGCGATGTGCTAACGTCACGACAACGCGGCGGTGTGGGGACGAATCGATGCCGCGTTATTGTGATAACAGATAACAGCGGGCAGACGCGTATGTTGGGGCGATCCAAACAGCCCAAATCGGAAAAGACCGACTCGGTTCGGGGGTTCGATGCGTTCGAAATGCGCCTCGGCGACATGATGCGTGGCGAGCGTGCTACGCTTGGCAAATCCCTGCTCGACGTCCAGCGCGAACTGAAAATCAAAGCCACCTACATCGCAGCTGTCGAAAATTCCGATCCGTCTGTTTTCGAGACCCCTGGGTTTATCGCAGGCTACGTACGGTCCTATTCGCGCTATTTGGGAATGGATCCCGATTGGGCGTTTGAGCGGTTCTGTCAGGAAAGTGGCTTTGCTGGGGTTGAGGGGCTTTCCGGCAACTCTGCCACCTCTCGCAAAGAGGCCAAGACCCGCACCAAAGCCGTTGGCGAAGAAGCGATCATGCGCCCTGTGGCGCCCTATGCGCCCTCTGGCGAAAGTATCTTTTCACGGATCGAACCGGGCGCAATCGGTTCAATAGCGGTTCTTTTTGGCCTGATTGGTCTGATTGGCTTCGGCGGGTACTCGGTTTTGCAGGAAATCCAGCGAGTCGAATTTGCACCAGTGGACCAATCCCCAAGTCTGTCGAGCGATGTCGCGTCTCTTGCGCCTGCGTCTGCAGCACCGGGGCAGAACGAGCTGGCCACGGGTTTTGTGGCCCCTGCGCCCGACGCGTTGGATCGTTTGTATCGCCCACAAGCGCTGGAGGCGCCCGTGCTGACGGCACGGGATGGGCCGATCGCAGCATTAGATCCAAATTCTATTGGTGCGTTGGTTGATGGGCCGGATCACCGCCTCGCGGCTGCGGCTCTTAGTCTAACTGCAAATGATGCGCCCGTGCCCGCAACTCCTCAGGTTTTGGCCGAAAGCGCGCCTGACGTGATGCTCTTTGCCACTCGCCCGGCGTGGATCCGGATTTCGAATGCCGACGGAACCGTCTTGTTCGAAAAAGTGCTCGATTCCGGCGAGACCTATGTTTTGCCGCAAACCGACGAGACACCGATCCTGCGCGCTGGCAATTCCGGCTCCTTGTTCTTCAATGTGAAGGGGCAAACCTACGGGCCAGCGGGTCCCGGCACGTCCGTGGCGAAGAACGTGGCCCTCGGGGTTGAGGCGATTACAGAGAATTACGCCGTGGCCGATACTACGGATCCATTGTTGTCCGAGACGCTGACCGCGATGGCATCTACCCCCATCGTTGTCGACCCAACAGCACCAGCAACAGAGTAGCGGCCGGATTTATCCGGCCCACACGTTGCGACCCCTATGCATGGGGGCTATATCACCAGACAACAGCGGTAATACTATAAGGCTTGCAGCCCATGTCCTCCCTCCATTCTATTCGCCCGTGGCGCCAAATCGACCGCCGTAAATCCCGCCAGATCATGGTCGGCAATGTGCCGGTTGGTGGGGATGCGCCGATCACTGTGCAAACGATGACCAACACCGATAGCTCGGACGTCGCGGCGACAGTTGGGCAAATTCAGGCTTGCGTAGATGCGGGCGTCGATATCGTGCGGGTGTCTACACCTGACGAAAGCTCAACCAAGGCACTGCGCGAAATCGTTAAGGAAAGCCCTGTGCCGATCGTGGCCGACATTCACTTTCATTATAAGCGCGCCATTGAAGCGGCAGAGGCTGGCGCCGCCTGCCTCAGGATCAATCCCGGCAATATCGGCGATGCGTCCCGTGTGCGCGAAGTGATAAAGGCCGCGAAAGATCACGGCTGTTCCATCCGGATCGGCGTGAACGCCGGCAGCCTAGAAAAGCATCTGCTTGATAAATATGCAGAACCTTGCCCCGAAGCGATGATCGAAAGTGGCTTGGATCACATCCGTATCCTGCAAGATAATGACTTCCACGAATTCAAGATCAGCTGCAAGGCGTCAGACGTTTTCCTTGCTGCCGCCGCATACCAAGGCTTGGCCGAAGCGACCGATGCACCAATCCACCTTGGCATCACCGAGGCGGGCGGGCTGACCTCTGGCACGATTAAATCCGCCATTGGTTTGGGCAACCTGCTTTGGAGCGGCATCGGCGACACCATACGGGTGTCCTTGTCAGCCGATCCGGTGGAAGAGGTCAAAGTCGGCTATGAAATTCTAAAATCTCTGGGTCTTCGCCACCGTGGCGTGAATATCATCTCTTGCCCGTCCTGCGCACGGCAAGGCTTTGACGTGATCAAAACGGTTGAGGCGTTGGAGAAACGTCTGGAGCATATCAAAACGCCGATGAGCCTCAGCATCATCGGCTGTGTGGTCAATGGTCCGGGCGAGGCGCTGATGACAGATGTGGGGTTCACCGGCGGCGGGGCAGGGTCCGGCATGGTTTATCTTGCAGGCAAGCAAAGTCACAAGCTGAGCAATGACCAGATGGTTGACCACATCGTGGAGCAAGTCGAGAAGCGCGCCAGCGTGATCGAAGCGAAGATGGCGGCTGAGGCGGCAGAATAAATGATTAAGTACATTCTGCTGGGTCTGATTGTCGTATTGGTGATTGGCGCGACTTTGGTTCGTATGACCCCAATAGCCGCGACAGATTACCAATTCGAAGACATCCAACCCTTGATGACGCAGGGCGAGAATGGCCGCTTTAGCGTGGGGCAGGACGCGGACCTTCCGTCGCCGGTATTTCGCGATGAAAGCCCACAACAAGTCGCCGCAAGGCTCAAAGATATCATAGAGGCAACGCCGCGCACGACGTTGCTGGCTGGCTGGCTTTCCGAAGATCAGCCGCAATCGGTTTACCGTGCGAGCTATGTCACGAGGTCAGGCATCTGGGGCTTTCCAGATGTAACATCGGTTAAAATTGAGGCGACGAATGCTGGGACAAGTGTTTCTATGCATGGACGGCTGGTTTATGGCAAATACGACTTTGGCGTGAACGAAGCCCGCGTGCGCGATTGGCTAGGCCAGCTTACCCAGTAACGCAGCTGCTACCGGTCTCGCGCCACATCGGCACGTTCAGCGCCATCTCGCAGCGGGCCATGAAGATGCGTCCGCCGACGCTCAAGCAGCGTTGTTCCCCAAGCTCCACTCGGCTGCCGGCCTTGTCGGTGCAGTAGCATTCGACGGTTTTGCCCGACGGGGAAGTGACGTCCGCGCTAATTGGAAGAGCCAGCACGATGAAAGCCAAAGCATATTTCCACATGGGTCTTAAATTAGCACACTTGACCCCACACCTCCAAATGTTCATCTACGACGCATGGTTCCATTGGACAGACTTCAGCAAATCACCGAACGGTTTGAGTATCTTGAGGCGCGGCTCGCCTCCGGGGATACGGAGGATTTCGCTGCGCTTTCGCGCGAGTATTCGGAACTGAAGCCCGTTGCGGATGAAGTCGCGGCCTATGTTCAGCTGGTCAATGGAATAGACGAGGCGCGCGCGATGATGTCCGATCCCGAAATGCGGGAGCTGGCACAAGAGGAATTGCCGACCCTTGAGGCACAGCTGCCAGAGGCGGAAAGCTCGATCAAGTTGGCATTGCTGCCGCGTGATGCTGCCGACGCCCGCCCCGCGATGCTTGAAATTCGCCCTGGAACAGGGGGCGACGAAGCCTCGCTGTTCGCTGGCGATCTGCTCAACATGTACCGCCGCTATTCCGAGGCGCGCGGATGGACGTTTGACCTGATCGAGTATCAGGAAAGCGAGCTGGGCGGCGTCAAAGCGGTGACAGCGCATATTAAAGGGCAAAACGTCTTTGCCCGCCTGAAATTTGAAAGCGGCGTTCACCGCGTGCAACGCGTGCCAGTGACGGAAAGCGGGGGACGGGTTCACACCTCCGCTGCAACTGTCGCGGTGCTCCCAGAGGCCGAAGAGGTCGACATCGACATTCCGGCCACGGATATCCGCATCGACACCATGCGCGCGTCAGGGGCAGGGGGACAGCACGTTAACACGACAGACTCCGCCGTGCGCATTACCCACATCCCGACGGGGATCATTGTGGTCAGCGCCGAGAAATCCCAGCACCGCAACCGCGAAATCGCAATGCAAGTGCTGCGGGCGCGACTTTACGACCTTGAGCGCCAGAAACTCGACGACGAACGCTCCGCCGCGCGCAAAAGCCAGATCGGGACGGGCGACAGGTCCGAACGGATCAGGACTTACAACTTCCCACAGGGGCGCATGTCTGATCACCGGATAAACCTGACGCTCTACAAACTAGACCAGATCATGCAGGGCGACCTTGATGAAATCATCGACGCGCTGACGGCTGACGCGCAAGCGCAGATGTTGGCCGAACAGGGCCTATGAGCGATCCGCTTGCGACGGCGACCGTGCGGCTGCACGAGGCAGGTATCCCCGATCCCGTCAACGAGGCGCGCAAGCTGGACGCGCTGGCAACTGAGCAGGGGGCGGACCTTGCCGATTTGGTTGCGCGACGTATTACCTTTGAGCCGTTTTCGCATATCGCCGGTCGTCGTGCCTTTTGGAACCATGACTTTTTCGTCTCTTCCGATGTGCTGGATCCGCGGCCGGACACCGAAACTCTGGTCGAGGTGGCACTGAGCCTGCCGTTTGATACTGTGCTGGACTTAGGGACAGGCTCGGGCTGCATCCTGTGCTCGATATTGGCTGAACGGCCCTCAACCATGGGTACTGGGACTGACATCTCGACCGCGGCCCTACAAGTTGCGCAGCGCAACGCCGATGCGACGGGGGTGGCAGATCGAGCGCTTTTGATCGAAAGCGATTGGTTCGCCGCAGTCAAAGGCCAGTTTGACCTGATTGTCTCCAACCCGCCTTACATTACCGAGGATGCTTATGCAGAACTGCATCCCACGGTTCAGCGGTTTGAGCCGCGTATCGCTCTGACCCCCGGCGGGGACGGGTTGGCATCTTACCGTGTAATTGCGGCTGAGGGTCCAAAGTATCTGTCTCCAGATGGCTACGCGGTGGTGGAAATCGGCTACGATCAAGGGGCCAGCGTACAGTCCATGTTCCGCACGCATGGCTGGCGAAACGTGGCCTGCATCCCAGACCTCAACGGTAAGGACCGCGTCATCCGTGCCAAAGCGCCGCAATAGCCCTGAAAACAGGGCGAATACCCGCCTTATCCCACAGAATCAGCTTGCAAATGACTTGTTTGGCTGCTTTTGTCTTTCGCAGTAGGACGCAGGCGTTTCAGGCGCCCCCTACGCTTAAGCCCAAAATAAGGTCTCAATCCTAATGTCATGGGGACGCCGCGAGCTAAGAAGCGGTCAGGATTGATAACAAGACCAAAGCGCTAACGGCTGGAACCCAAAACTCATGAGATCATCGAAGTCCCGCTCGCGCGGAAAGAGCCGCAATAACAACAACAACCGCTCTGGCGTTAATGTCGTCAACCGAGTGTTCGACAGCTCTGGCCCTGAGGGCAAGGTGCGTGGCACGCCGCAACAGATCATCGAAAAGTATCAGCAGCTACACCGCGATGCTCAACTGTCGAATGACCGCGTCGCTGCGGAAAACTTCGCCCAACATGCAGAGCACTATGCTCGTATGCTTGGCGAGGCGATGAAAGAGCAGGAGGCCCGCCGCGAAGCGCAAGAGGCCCAGCAGCAGGCGCAGCGCGAACAACAGCAAAAGCGCGATCAGAACCAAGGCCAGAACTCCGGCCAAAGTCACAACCGCGACCAGTCGCGAGATCGCAAGGAAGACCAGCAGCCGGACGTTTCGGTGGATGATATGTCCCCCGCAGCCCTTGCCGCAGAGGCCGAAGCGCGTGCAGCAGGTAAGCAGCCGGACGTTATTGACCTGTCCGAAGGTGGCGATAACGGCGACAGCGGTTTGGTAGAGACCGTTGAGGCGGCACCTAAACCAGCGCGCAAGCCACGCTCCCGCAAGCCTAAGGCGACGCCGAGTGACGCCGCCGACGCAACGCCCGAGGACGAAGCCCCAGCGGCAGAATAGTGTCTTTTCGCAAAGCGGGCTGTTAGCGCCGCGCCATTTCCCGTGCCAAGGCACAGAACGCTTCCAGTGATACCTGCTCCGCCCGCTCAGTGGGCGGAATGCCCGCCGCGCGCAGTCGGTCCTCGATATCAGGCGAAAGCGCCTTGAGGGCCGCCCGCAGCATTTTCCGACGTTGGTTGAAAGCCGCCCCAACCACCCGTGACAGCGTGGCCGCGTCGGCTTCAAAACGAGGCTTCTCCAGTGCTGTCAAATGCACCACGGCAGAGTGGACCTTAGGTGCAGGAACAAACGCCTCTGGTGGCAGTTCCATAACGATCCGCGCATCTGCACGCCATTGCGCCAACAAGGCCAGACGTCCGTATTTCTTTGTACCAGGCGCTGCAACGATCCGTTCAGCGACCTCGCGCTGGAACATCAGCGTCAGGCTTTGCCAGAAGGGCGGCCACTCTTTCGGGGTGAGCCAGCGCACAAGCAATTCCGTACCGACATTGTAGGGCAGGTTGGCCGCAACGCGGATCGGTGGGGTCAAATGCTCCAAAGGATTGATTTCTAGCGCGTCGCCTTCGATCACGTGCAACTTACCGGGATAAGCCGCCGAAATCTCTGCCAAAGCAGGCAAGCAACGGGGGTCTTTTTCAACTGCGAGCACCCGTCGCGCGCCTTCAGCCAAAAGGCCACGGGTCAGGCCGCCGGGGCCGGGACCGACCTCCAACACATCACACCCCGATAAATCTCCGGCCTGTCGCGCGATCTTTGCGGTGAGGTTCAGGTCAAGCAGGAAGTTCTGCCCAAGGCTTTTCTTGGCCGACAGCTCATAGGTGCGGATTACGTCCGAGAGCGGCGGGAGGCCGTCAATCTGTGCCATATCAGTGGCCCCTCTTACCGGACATATCCCACGCCATCCGCAAGGCTGCGATGGTCGAGGTGGCGTCGGCCACGCCGGTTCCTGCTATATCAAAAGCGGTCCCGTGATCGGGGGAGGTTCGGATAAAGGGCAGACCAAGGGTAACGTTGACGCCCCCTGCAAAGTCGATTGTCTTGATCGGGATCAGCGCTTGGTCGTGATACATGCAGATTGCCGCGTCATAGTGCGCCCGCGCTTGTGCGTGGAACATCGTGTCGGCGCTCATCGGGCCAGACAGTTGCAGGCCGTCCTGTGAAAGCCGTTCGAGCAGGGGCGAAATCAGGGTGATTTCTTCATGTCCCATCGCCCCACCTTCGCCCGCATGGGGGTTCAGCCCAGCAACCGCAAGTCTAGGTGCATCGATGCCGAAATCACGCCTTAGCGCATCATGCGTAATGCGAATGGTGTTTTCCAGCAGCTCGGACGTCAGCGCATTTGGCACCTCGTCAATCGCTATATGTATGGTCACCGGAACAACGCGCAAATCGGGACATGCCAACATCATGACCACACGTTCGACCCCGGCAAGTGCTGCGAGGTATTCCGTATGACCGGGATAGGCGAATGCCGCGCCGTCTTTGAGTGCTTTCTTATGGATCGGTAGGGTGCAAAGCGCGCAGGCGTCGCCTTTGGTCACGAAGTCGACGCCGCGTGCGATCACGTCGATCACACCTTGCGCATTCCTTGGATCAGGTTGGCCCGGAGTGGCCGTCCCTGCAAAGTCATGATGAAGCAAGGGCAGGGCAGTCTCGTTGCCGGTGAAGTGGTCCAAAGCCCCTAACTCGGTCACGGGGCCGGTCACATGGCGGCGATCTGCCAACAGGACTATCGGCACCTCGTCGCGAAGAGCGTCGAACGCTTTATGGGCGATTTCAAGACCAACCCCCGCAGGTTCGCCGCAGCTCACCACAACGGGGGAAAGGGTGTTCATTGTTCGACGATGACAGCGTCGGCGCGCAGCTCTTCAAGGAAGCTGTCTGCATAAGAGGTGATGCGTTGGTTGAACAACTGTTCGCGCACGCGCGCGCGCAGGTCGATCTCCTCGCCGTTTTCGTCCAACGGCACGTCGACTGTGCGACCGCAGAGCATCAGGTAAACTAGGAACTGCCCGTTTTGACGAGTGAGCGCCGTTGACACCTCGTTGCTGTCCAGCTTGGCAAGTTCAAGCGCGATATCGCCGGGAACTTCCGCTGCAGGGAGAACGGTGCGTTCGAAATATTCAGGCGGCAGGGTCTTGGCTGGCGCGTAAAGGTCGTCGCAAGTGTCATATTTTTCCTCAAACGACTTGGCCTGTGCCAGCGTCTCAGTGGTCCGACCCCCTGGGAACAAGACAGTGGCATATTCCAGTGCTTGGGTTTCAGGCGTGCCAGCTTCGGTTTCCTCAAGGCTACGCAATTGGAAGATGCCGACGGCATTGCCAAGGCTCAGCGGTTCAGACACTTCACCGGGGCCAAGCGTCAGCACAGCGGCACGGATCTGCGGCGGGACATTGCCCAAAGGCAGCCATTCCAGTCGACCGCCGCTGCCACGGGTCGGAGAGGCGGAGTAGCGTCGGGCTGCTGCACTGAACGCGCCTTCGGTCTTGAGGGTTTCAGAAAGGCGCTGCGCCAAGGCTTGGTTGCGCTCTGCAACAGGCGGGGCGAGTGGCAGAATGATCTCGGCCAACAAAACACGCGCCCCACTGGTCGTGCCTTGCAGCGCAATTGCACGGTCAACTTCGGATTCCGTTACTTGGCTGCGCGGACCAAACCGTCCCTGCACCATCTCGCGCCATGCCAAACCGGCTGCCACGAAGTCCCGGAAGGTTTCTGCGGAAACGCCAGCTTGACCAATAGCTTTGATAAACTCGTCCGCGGTCAATTCTGCACGGCCCGCGAATTCTTCCATGCCGGCTTGGACTTGCTCATCGGTCAAAGTGATCCCGGCCCGCCGCGTTTCCATCAGGCGCAGACGGTCATCGATCAGGCCCTTTCGGGCTTCGGTCTTCGCGTTGCCTGGTGCGCGCAGCACGTTCAGGAACAACTCGCGCTGTTGCAGTTCGTAGTTGGTGATGACCAAGTCGTTAACTGTGATAGCGGTTCTAAAAAGCCCTTGCTGCTGCGCCTGTGCGGGGGACAGCAATGCCAAAGCCGCAAGGGTCAGGGCGAAAATTCGGGTCAGGAGTGCATATTTCGGCGTCATCTTGTCTGCTCTGCTCTGTTCTTATCCGTTGCACCGTCGGGCGAAGCTTGCTCCGCCGATCCCCCGCGCGCCGAAGCCCGCGAGTTGGACCGACAGGCTAAGATCCGTCGTTGGCGATACACTAGTCGAAGTCGTGAAGCGGCGCGAGACCGAAAGGTCCATTTTCGCGCATTCGTTTTGGTAGCTGATACCCAAGCCCGCTTCGGTGGTGCGGTCGTTGACGAAATCGTAGCGCAGCTCGCTCGACAAAGTCCAATGACGCGACACGCGGTAAGCTCCTTCGAAGGCCAGCTCTGACGTGTCGGTGGGGCGTCCCTCATTCGTGTCTGCCTCAAGCCACGCAAAAGTTGAGGCGAGTTGGAACTTGTCGGTCGTCCAGCCCATGCGCATCTCGTTTCGCGCGAAGGAGAACTCGTCATCGAAGATCGCACGGTTTACCAGATCGAACCGTTCCCCGACTTTAAGCTGCGCCGCCAAAAGCCAATCCGATTTCGATCCCGTCAGTCCGGTCGAGTTGGAGAACTGGTTGAGGTCGTCTTGCCGGATGATGCGACCAACCGTCAGGCCCAGCTTCCAGCCGGAATGGCTTTCACGGGTATAGGTCAGACCAAGATTGAGGCGATTGCCAAGCTCACGGTTATCCGCGCCGGGAGAGCGAGAAAACTCAAAGATATTAGCCTCGTCAAACTCGACCAGCAGGCTGTCCTCGTTGTCGACCTCGCCACTGACGCTGTTTTTTGACAAAACGAGCTGCACGACCGGTTCAAGCAGGTGGTTTGCTCGCGCACCCTGGCGCAGCATGGGCCAGCGCCATTCCAAAGCAGCGTAGGGCGTGACTTCGACTGTATCGTCAAAGGCCAAGGTCGCATCGGGGCGGGGCTGGCGAATCTTGTAGCCGTCTATGAACACGGCACCTTCTGCAGCCAAGATCATCCCGTTGCCGTAAACCCAATCCCTGCGCCATTCCGCCGAGGTTGTCACACGCACCACGTCGCGCGACAGCCCTGCATTTGTAACATCTGTGTCCGCGCGGCGATAATGGCCGTGCAATTCGGCAGATAGCGTCGCGACACCGCCCAACATGGAAGGAGTGAAGCGTTTCACGTAGCTCGCGTCGCCAACCAGAGTTGGTAGCGTGCGGTTATCGTCCCCATCGCGCAAGGATTTGTAATGGATCAACTCGGCGCTGACATATTCGTCGCGGCTTGCGCGGTCGACCGAGATGGCACTGTCGAGGATGTCTTTGTCCGAATAATCGTAGAGCAGTAGGTAGCCTGCGTCAGACGTCAACTCTATATCGAACTTGCCGGTGAACCCGCGACCCAAGGCAAATGTGCCATCAGCAAACAGGTAGCTGCGGGCATCGATATTGGCAACGTTGTCGTCTGTGAGCGCACCGTTCAATTCAATCTCGCCATTCACAAACTTTTGTCGGTAACGCGCTTCCAGCGTTTTCGCGCCTTTGGAGGTGAGCCATGGCGTCAATGTCAGGTCGGCATGTTCACCCAATGTGAAGAAGTAGGGCGTGCGCAGACCGACGCCCAAGTCACCGTTCGAACGCAGCTCCGGGATCAGAAACCCGTTCGCCCGTTTCACTGTGGGATCGGGCAGGCGCAGATAGGGCGTATAAAATACCGGCACGCCTAGAACGCGTAGCGTCGCCTCGTCAAAATAGATCTGGCGCTCTTTCGCATCATGCACCACCCGTTTGGATCGAATTTCCCACAGGGGCACCGGATCGCTCTCGCAGATGTAGCAGCTCGACGCGATGGTTTTGTAGAATTGCGTATAGCGGCCCTCGCTCCGGTTGATCTCTGCGGCGGCGAGCTGCAACTGACGTGCATAAACAACGCGGGCACTTTTCAGCACACCGTCCTGTAGATCACCCGACAGCTCTGCAAAATCTGCAACAATCAGCGTGTCGGAAGATTGCTCTGAAATATAGATCGGGCCAGTGACGACCAACCTGTCGGTCTCGCCGTTATAGGTGATGGATTGCGCGCGCAGCCGGGTTCCATTCTGTAGGATTTCCACATTGCCAGAGGCGCTCAACACCTGTGTGCCGCTGGAAAAGGCAACGCTGTCGGCCACAAGGCTTGCGGTATCGGCCGCTTGCTGCGCGAAACCGGGCGCGGCAGCGGTCGCAGCCATCAGTAATCCAAACAAGGCCGCGCGCATGTCAGCCGTCCTCCGTATGCAACAATAGGCCCAGTGACAGGAAGATGCCTGCCAAAGGAGGGGCCCATGCAGCAACCAGTATCGGAATTTGACCGTTCTGGCCAAGCACCTGAGCGAAGTTCCGCAAGAAGAAGATGCCAAAGCCCATCAAAACCGCGAACAGCACCATGAGGCCGGTCCGTCCAAAACGCGTGTGGCGCATGGTGAAGCCCGCGCCAATCAACACCATTGCGGCCAACAATACTGGATTTGCCAGCTCCATGTTCAGCCACACCCTATGTTGCAGGGCAGAAAAGCCCGCGCGATCCAACTGTCGGATGAACTTGGGCAACTCCCAGATCGGAATGGAGGACGGGTTCCCAAAGCTGTCCCGAATCTGGTCGCTGGTCAGATCAGATGGCACATTCAGCTTGGGATGCAGGACGGCTCCGGTTTCAGCATTCTCAAGTTCGGCGAACGTCCAACGCTTGGCCTTCGACAAGACCCATGTTCCGGGTTCCAAAAGGGCTTCGGCGGCTTCGATCCTGTAGGTGATAGCGCCAGCATTGCTAAAGCCGTAGAAGGTCACCCCGAAAAAGCGCGTTCCATCCAGATTGGAGCGTTCGGCGCGGATCACGACTTGCCCCCCCGCACTGGCCTGACGCAGCCAAAGCCCTTCCTCGGAAACAGAACTGATGGACGCGCCGGTATTCGCATAGCGTCCTGAGACGACTTCGAACTGCTTCGAAGTAGCGGCAACAATCGGGTTCAGCACCGCGACCCCAAGTGCGCCGAACACCAGCGCGGTGAGCACAGGGGCCACGAGCGACCGCAAGGCTGATCTGCCCGACGCGCGGGTGACGACCATCTCCGACGTCCGAGCGAGCCCGAGAAAAAGTGTGATCGTCGCCAGCACCACCAACAATGGCAACATTCGATACATTGTCGCGGGCGCGTTGAGCAGCGCCAATTGCCCAGCCTCCACGACGCCGACTTGAGCGTTGTCAAAGCGGCGCATTTGTTCGACCAGATCGATGAGCAGGACGATGCCGAAGAACACGCCGAATACCAGCGTAAAGGACCAGACAAAGCGGCGCGCAAAATAAAGATCTAGCCTCATGCCGGAACCCCTTTGGGCGTACGGCCCCGTCTGCGTCGCAGTGAGGTGGAATAGATCAGCCCTGCCGCGATTGCTCCGCCGAACGCTGGTCCGGCATAAGCCAACCAAAAGAGGGCCGCATCCTTACGGGCCGTGTCTTCGGCGACGTTGGAGACCAGTTGGACCAAGATGATCAGCACAACCGCTATCACGACCTGCCTCCAGACGCCGAAGCGCGAAAAGCCGCCTAGCATCAATGCGGCGAACCCCATCAGCGGCACCACTATGGCCAGCAGAGATTTGGCGAAGCGATCATGTGCTTCAAACAGAAAGTCGGGCAGGTCGCCATAAGCCGACGCCAAATCGCCTTCTGACGGGTTCAGCAACACAGGTGTGGAAAATTCGCGAAGGTCACGCGCACGTGCACCGCCGGAGTTGATCAATGCGCCGATATTGTAGGCGAAATCCTCAAACGCCACTGTCGACAACCGGCCGGTTTCCGGCCGAAAGGTTTGAGCAAGCCCGTCGCGCATCACCAGACGTGGGCCATCGTCGCCGTTCACAAGAAAGGCCTGTTTGGCCGTGTAAGTCACAACCGCAGCGCGATCACGGCTGTCTTCAAGGAACAACTCTTCCAGTTCTCCAAGATCGGTGATGTTGCGGATATAGACGGCAATTTCTGAGGTCGGGTGCAGGAACTGCCCCTCTTTGAGAAACTGCGCGGTGATATCGCGCGAGATTTCTTGGCTGCGGGACGCCAGTTCGGTGCGGGCGGCAGGCACCAAAACATGCGCCAGAACGGCCACAAGAATGGCGACCAAGACCCCGAAATAAATCACAGGCCGCCCGATGCGCAGGGACGACGCCCCAGCTGTTTGAAGCACAACCATTTCTGAATCAGAGCTCAGCCGATTGGTCACATAGACCGCCGCCACGAAGGCAGAAATCGGCAGAACAATCAAAATGACGTAAGGCAGGGTGAGAAGTGTGAATTCCATGAAGACCAGTGCGGATTGCCCGTCGCTGATCAACTGGTCAAATAGGCCGATCGCGCGGTTCACCCAGTAGACCGACACCAGCACAAGGGAAAAGAAGCCGAACAGCACCAACAATTGCGACAGCATATATCTGTCGAATCGTGCCAAGCGCTGTCCTCCTTAGTTGTTGCCCCGTTTTCTAGCGCAAAATCTGGGGGTGGAACAGGGGGTTCTGGTCATTGCCTTTCTCCCGCGCTAGCTATGGGGAAACCCTCCAACATAGGCAGACTCATGACCGCTCTGATCCCAGTAGACTTCGCCGCCACCGACATCGACGCCATCAAGGATATGGAGGGTCGTCTGGCCATTTTCGTCCCCCCTGCAGGGACGCTCGACACGACGGCGAAAAGGGTCAACCGCCTGACACGTGGTTCGGTCGCGCGGGCCGTTTCGAGCCCCGCCTTTGAAAAGCTCAAGGACGGGGAGGCCATGGTGCTGTCCTATCCTGTGAACATCCCAGCAGAAGCGGTGATCATTGTGAAACTTGCCCGCCGCCCATCTGTTGGTGAAGCCCGAAAGGCGGGGGCCACATTGGCCAAGCAGGCGGGAACCTCCAAAGTGACCGCGCTGTGCGGAAACCTGCGTCGTGCGCACGAGTTAGCCTACGGAGTGCTTCTGCGTGCCTACGATTATATCGACCAGAAAACGGCTGAGAATACGCCCCATGAAGGCCTGACCGTCATGGTGAATTCGCCCGAAGAAATGAAGACCGCTTTCGAGGGATTGGACGCGTTGGCTGAAGGCGTGTTCTTCACGCGTGATCTGGTGAACATGCCCGCCAATGTGCTGACGACGACCGAGTTCGCTAAACAACTTTCGGACCTCAAAAAACTGGGCATGAAGGTCGAAGTGCTTGAGGAAAAAGACCTTGAGAAACTCGGCATGGGATCGCTTCTGTGTGTCGGTCAAGGGTCAGATAGCCCGTCCAAAGTCGTTGTCATGGAATGGGAAGGTGGCAAGAAGGGCGACCAGCCATTCGCGTTTGTGGGCAAAGGCGTGGTGTTCGACACGGGCGGCATTTCGCTGAAACCTGCCGCAGGCATGGAAGACATGACCATGGATATGGGCGGCGCAGGTGTCGTTGCTGGCGTCATGAAAGCGCTGGCGATGCGCAAGGCCAAGGCGAATGTCGTCGGTCTGGTTGGTTTGGTGGAAAACATGCCGTCCGGCAACGCCGTTCGCCCGGGGGATGTCGTGACATCCATGAAGGGCGACACCATTGAAGTCATAAACACAGACGCCGAAGGCCGTCTGGTTCTGGCCGACGTGCTTTGGTATGCGCAAGAACGTTTCGCGCCACTGGGCATGATCAACCTCGCCACCCTCACGGGGGCGATCATCATCGGCTTGGGGCATGAAAATGCGGGCGTCTTTTCCAACAACGACGCGCTGGCCAATGCGTTCCTGAAAGCTGCCAATGTCGAGGAAGAGGGCGCTTGGCGTATGCCGATGGGCAAGGCTTATGACGACCAATTGAAATCACGCATTGCCGATATGAAGAACGTAGGCGGACGCCCTGCAGGTTCCATCACGGCCGCGCAATTCCTGCAACGGTTCGTGAAGCCGGAAACGCCATGGATTCACCTCGATATTGCTGGCGTGGCCTCCTTGAAGACCGACTCCGACTTTGCGCCCAAAGGTGCAACCGGTTGGGGCGTTCGGGCGCTTAACCGATTGATCATGGATAATTTCGAATGCGAATGAAAATGGGCGCGGCCTTTTTCTATCACATGACAACGCAGCCTGTGGATGTGACCTTGCCCATGTTGTTGGGCAAGGCGCGCGGGGCCGGTTGGCGTGTCGTGGTGCGAGGCCGCGACACCGCGCGGCTGGATCATCTTGACGTAAGGCTCTGGGACGCTGACGGGTTTTTGGCGCATGGGCGCTCTGGCGGGGCACATGATGCCGACCAGCCCATCCTGCTGACGGATGCAGGTGATGTTCCGAACGGTGCGACCTGTTTGGTCAGCTTAGACGGGGCAGAGGTTTTGCCGGATGAAGTCACCGGATCAGAACGCACGATGATCCTGTTTGACGGCGGGGACGGCGATGCGGTCATGCGCGCGCGCGAACAGTGGAAGGCCCTCACCGCGGCGGGGTGTCCGGCGCAATACTGGTCGCAAGAAGGCGGTCGTTGGGAGAAGAAGGCCGAGCATCCGGCATAAGTCGCGCGGGTTAACGCTCCAGAACCAGCTTGCCTCGTTGGATTTCGATACGGTTGAACCGCTCCAGGTAATCCATGCCCAGCAGGGAGTTCGCCAATTCGCCCTCGTTCACATAGGCTCGCACACGACCTTCCTGAAATTTGCCAAGTCGGACGTTCTCCAAGGTCACGCGGGCAGTCCTGACTTCCCCGTTTGCAGTAGATGCTCGGCCTCCGTAGATCAGTGTATCCGTGTCGATCCCGACCTGCGCCGCATCTTCCTGTGACAGCACAACACCGCTGGCACCGGTGTCGACGACAAATTCAATCGGAACCTCCCCGACATGGAGTGTCAGGTGGTAGTGCCCGTCAGTTCGAACAGGGACTTCGATGCGACCGCCCTCAAAAGTGCTTTGCTGGGGCAGGACTGTTTGGGACACGTCGGACCATAAGCCATAAGCGACGATCACGCCGATGAAGATAAAACCCCAAAGTGCTGCCTGTCGTGCCGCTTCGCCCATTCGGGCGCGGTTCGAAATCAGGAAATACCCCGCGATCACGGAGCCAAGCAGCACAAGGTAGATGAGGCGGGCGGTGTCTTCGCTATCCATAGTGACCTATATAGGGCGCGGATCAGCCCGCTGCCACCACACCGAATTCGCGCAACCCATCCAGCACGAATTGCACGGACAATGCAGCCAATAGCATCCCCAGCAAACGCGTGACGACTTTAATGCCCGTGGCACCAAGCGCGCGCTCCATCAGGCCGGACATCAAGAACAAAGAAAAAACGACGGCAATCACTGCAAGCATGACGCCATGCACAGCCAAGACATATGGCCAATCGGCACCGGGCGTGCCGGTCAACAGGATCATCGTGGCCATGGACCCCGGACCGGCGATAAGTGGCGTGGCCAGCGGGAAGATCGAAGGATCTTCGTCGGGTAGCCCTTCGGCTTGGTCCTCGCGCCGTTGGGTGCGCCGCTCGAACAACATGTCGAGCGCGGTCACAAACAGCAGCACGCCTCCCGAGATGCGGAACGCGGCCATAGAGATGCCAACGAAATCAAGCAGTGCTTCACCCGCAAGCCCGAACAGCGTCAAAACACCAATGGCAGTCAGGCAAGACCGGATTGCGATACGAAGCCTGTGCCGAAAGTCCATGCCAGTCGTCAGCGCCACGAACAGGGGCGCGAGGCCGATCGGGTCGATCACCACGAACAGGGTGACAAAGGCGGTGATGGCGAGGTGAAGTTCCATCCCTAGGCTTCCGCTTTTTCCAGCTTGGCCTGCGCTTTGAGCCACATGCTTTCGGCGCGATCCATGGCATCCATCACTTCGGAGTATTTCTTCTGCCAAACCAACCGCTTATCGGCCATATGATCTTCGTAGACCTTCGGGTCGCCTAAACGTTTCGCCAGTTCGTTTTGCATCTCCGACAGCTTCTCGACGCGCGCTTCGCATTTGCGAACTTCGGCGCGCAGTTCCAGAATGTCATCGCGGGAGGCACGTTTGGGCTTTGGTTTATCCTTCTCGGCCTTCTCTGGCGGGGTCAGCAGCAGCTTACGGTAGCTTGGAAGGTCGCCCTCATACGGGTTCACGCGGCCATCCTTGACCAGCCACAGACGATCCGCCACCAGCGACAGCAAGTGCATGTCGTGAGACACCAGAATGACCGCGCCCGAGTAGGCGGTCAGCGCTTGCACCAAGGCCTCGCGGCTTTCGATATCAAGGTGGTTCGTCGGCTCGTCGAGGATCAACAGATGCGGGGCGGGCAGGGTGGCGAGCAGCAAGGACAGGCGTGCCTTCTGGCCACCTGAAAGTCGACCTACTTCGGTATCCGCCTGATCAGGGCCAAGCCCGAAGCTGGCCAAACGTGCCCGCAGTCTGGATTGGCCTTCGTTGGGCCGCTCCTTCAGCAAATGTTCAAGCGGGGTCTGGTCGATGTGAAGCTCGTCCACCTGATGCTGGGCAAAGAAGCCGATGCGCAGCTTATTCGACGTGGTCATACGTCCGCCCATCACATCAAGACGACCTGATAACATTTTGGAAAGGGTGGATTTTCCTTCGCCATTGCGGCCGAGCAACGCGATGCGATCGTCTTGGTCGATGCGCAGGTTCAGGTGGCTCAGGATCGCTTTGTCATCATAGCCGACCGAGACGCTTTCGGTGCTGATAATCGGCGGGGACAGCTCTTCAGGTTCGGGAAACGTAAATACCACGCGCGCTGCGTCTTCTGGCGCAGTGATGGTTTCCATCTTTTCCAGCATTTTGACGCGGGATTGGGCCTGCTTGGCCTTCGACGCCTTGGCCTTGAACCGGTCTACGAAGGATTGCAGGTGCGCACGTTGCAGTTCCTGCTTCTTCGCGGCGGCAGCCTGCACCGCGCGGCGCGCAATCCGTTGTCGTGCAAATTGGTCATAGTTGCCGGAATAGAAGGTCAGTTGCTTGTCTTCGAGATGCAGGATGCCGTTTACAGACCGGTTCAGCAACTCGCGGTCGTGCGAGATGATGATGACTGTATGCGGATAGCGGGTCAGGTAATGCTCCAGCCAAAGCGCGCCTTCGAGGTCAAGATAGTTGGTCGGCTCGTCGAGCAAAAGCAAGTCAGGCTCGGAGAACAAGACAGCCGCGAGGGCCACTCGCATACGCCAGCCGCCGGAGAAGTCGGCGCAGGGGCGGTGCGTCTCCGCAGGTGTGAAGCCAAGTCCCACAAGGATTGACGAGGCACGGGCCTCTGCCGACCATGCATCGATATCCACCAATCGGGTCTGGATTTCTGCAATGCGGTTCGGATCTGTGGCGGTTTCGGCTTCGGCCATCAGGTTGGCACGCTCCGTGTCGGCAGCCAGCACAGTGTTCAAAAGGGACACGTCGTTTGACGGAACTTCCTGCGCAATGCCACCGATGCGGGCGCGGTCGGGCATCGTGATGGTGCCGCCTTCCAGCACCAACTCACCTTTGATGAGCCGGAACAGCGTGGTTTTACCCGTGCCGTTTCGACCAACAAGGCCGACCTTGTGTCCAGTTGGAATAGTGGCAGAAGTCCCTTCAAGCAGGGTTCGGCCTTCGACGGAGAAGCGTAGATCATTGAGACGTAACATGCCCTGCGTGTCGCCTATGCGAGCAGGGGTGTCAATTGGGCGCTTTTCATGTCCCCAACGTCATGCTAGGTGCGCCCCAAATTCACTCTTGTATAAGGACGAGCACCATGGCGATCCAACGCACTTTCTCGATCATCAAACCAGATGCCACCAAACGGAACCTGACCGGCAAAATCGCCGCCAAGTTCGAAGAGGCCGGCTTGCGTATTGTGGCTTCCAAGCGCATCCAACTGACACTGGCTCAAGCGCAACAATTCTACGGTGTGCACTCCGAGCGCCCGTTCTTCGGCGAGTTGTGCGAGTTCATGATCTCTGAGCCGATCGTTGTTCAGGTTCTGGAAGGCGAAGACGCCATCGCGAAAAACCGCGAAGTTATGGGTGCAACCAACCCGGCAGACGCCGCTGAAGGCACGATCCGTAAGGAATTCGCTCTGTCCATCGGCGAAAACTCTGTCCACGGGTCCGACGCTCCAGAGACTGCTGCTGAAGAAATCGCGTTCTTCTTCTCCGGCCTCGAACTGGTCGGCTAAGCTACCTTATTTTGTAAAGAAAGCCCGCGTCGGAAGCATCCGGCGCGGGCTTTTTCGATTAGAAGGCCAGCATAGGCTTTTGCGCGGCAAAGGCGAGGCCTTTCACTTCAGTGCCGAACTCATATCGTAGAGTGCGATGAAGCATTTGTTTCGGGCGCCCCATGCCCGCAGCCGTCAATGCAGATGTGACATGGTCTTCGCTATGCTTGTAGCGACCGGATGCGCCTAGCTTGAAGCCGGGCGAGGGGAGCGCTTCGCCATTCTCGACCGTCAGCAGGAGCCAGCCTCCGGGGGCGACCCTTTGCCCCAAAGACGCGAGCACTGGTGCCAGATTGCCAAAATAGATAAGCACATCCGCCGCCACAACCAGATCAAACGGGCCGGCTGGAACCGTTGCCGGTTGGTTAAGGTCGCTGCGGGTCAGGCCATCATATATTTTCTTGGCTTTCGCTTTCTCCAGCATGGCGGCGGAAATATCTACACCATGCAAGGATTTAGAATACGGACGAAGCAGTTTGGCGCAAAGGCCCGTGCCGCATCCAGCATCCAGCACGTTGAGGTGTTTAGACTTTTTGAGCGGCGATGCTGCGAGCATCTCGCGTACAATCTCGGGAACCCGGTAGCCAATGTCGGCCAGCACTTGATCGTAGTCGCCAGCGAACTTGTTGAAAATCGTTTCGGCCATGTCGGATTGCGATGATCCAGCGGGAAGGGTGCCCAGAATGCCAGCCTTGACGAAGTCGAACTCCGCAAGGTTGTCTTGATGGTGCGGCCGAGCCAGATCCAGCAAAGCTTCTGCATGAGGTATGTGGTCGCGCTGCCCGAATATCTTGGCCACCGCAAGCAATAGCCCCCCTTGGTCCGTGCGTCGATCAACGGCCTTCAGCATCGCGGCATAGGCTTCATCCGGTTGGTTGGCCTCAAGGAGTATTTTCAGCACCAAAAGGATCGGCCCGTCCTCGGTCGGGTTCAAGGCGTGGGCCAATTGCGCCGCAGGTAAGGCCTCGGCGTGGTTCAACAAAAGATACGCCTGCGCGCGGTCGAAGGCTTGCTCGGCGCTAACGGGAGGGGGGGCTAACTCGGCGCTAAGGCTGGCCTCTTCTTCGGGTCGAGGGGTTCCGAGATTGCGGTGAAGTTGAACGAAAGCAGCGCGTGCGGCCCATGATTTGGGCGGCGGAAGTTTGCGCATGAGCTTTTTGGCTTTGTCAGCCGCCCCACTTGCGTAATGGCGGGATGCGTCGCGCAAAATACCTTCGCTGGGATCGTTCTGGGACATTAAAAAAACCAATCAAAACCAAATACCAGACTAGTAAACACGTTCTGGTTTCAAAAGTCCGCATTTAGTTGCGAGACGGATTGACCCGGCTCCTACCGACGCCGCCCAGTGCCAATTAGGTTTAGTGCATCTTCGAATGCTGTCGTGTCACTGGATTGGTGTTGGTCTTTGATCATATCGAATTTAACGCGCAAGGCCGCCTTCTCGGGGCCTTTGCAATCATTCCACGGGCGACCTTGCAGAGCCATGACCAGTGCATAATATCCAATGAAATGAGGGCGATCGCCATTCTGTAGCAATTTGGCATACGCGGCGTCTGCACCTATAGCACGAAGGGCGTCAGCGGAATGGATGCCGACACGTGCCAGACTAGCCTCGTAGGCGGGGCCAAGATTGCGGATTGAGGACACGGGGTCTGTCATTCCACATGGATACAAGTCTCACGCCAAAGGCGAAAGCGGGATTAGAGGCTCGCCCAATCCGAGAACCCCGTCGGGGGCGTAGGCCGCGGAGATTTCGTGTCCTGCGGCTGCGGGCGCGGAGTAGGGGCTGGTGCTTCATAGGCCATTTCTTGACCTCCTGAGTTGTTTCGTTTGCTCGATAGAGGTTCAGGCCACCACCGAAATGGGGCGCGCAGGCGTCAGGAATAAGGCGGAAATGTGGCGGGGATTCAGGGCAACAGAGTGAAATCGATATAAGCCAAAGGGTGAGTGAACCACTACTAAATATAGATATTTCTGAAACGCGGTGACCTTGCTTTGCGCAAGGCCGAAAACTTTTCCCCGCTCCTGAAACCGACCTGAAGGGGCGGATCGCTCGGGGGAAACTTGAAAAATCGAATACCAATCGTCAAGGGGCTTCGCCTTGAAGCAAGTTTGCCAATTATCTGCCGACTAGGGTGAATTGGCTCCGGCGGTAGGGATCGAACCTACGACCAATTGATTAACAGTCTTATGACCCATAGCTCGTTGAATTTCGATGAGATTCGATACTTCGCGATTTATAACAATAAAATCAAAATTTTTGGAATGTCGGCCTACTTCAGCGTGCTACCAAACTCTTCCCAATTCGCGTATTCTGGCTTACCTTATGCTTACCCGATATCCCAAGCGGAATGTGTGATGCCCCAGTTGAAGCTGTCAAAATCAATCGTGGACCACCTCGCGGCAGAGAAGGCAGATGTCGTATTTTGGGATGACTCACTTCCCGGTTTCGGCGTGCGCGTAAAGCCGACTGGAATCAAAACTTACATTATCCAGTATCGCAATCGTACCTCGGGTCGCTCGCGACGAAAGACAATAGGACGCCACGGGCCACTCCTAGGGTTTCAAGCGGCACGTACGATTGCTAGGGGTTACCTCGCCGACGTGATGCGTGGTGGCGACCCGGTAGCCGAAGCACATATTACTCGGGCAGCACCGACGATCCGCGATCTTGCTGAGGACTATCTATCGAAACATGCTGTGCCAAAAAAACGACCGAATAGCGTAAAGAATGACCGGGTCATGCTGGATAGATTTATTCTACCTAGTTTGGTCAAATACAAAGTCTGCGAAGTACGGCATCAGGACGTGCAAGTATTGCACAACTCCATGTGCGAAACTCCATATCAGGCAAATAGAACGCTGTCGCTGTTGTCCAAGATGTTCGAGTTGTCGGTTCGTTGGGGCTGGCGGCCTGACAATCCGGCTCGTGGAGTGGAGAAGTACTACGAAGACAAAAGGCACCGGTGGCTTTCCGATGCAGAACTAATAAGACTCACTGACGCGCTGGATCAGCATCCAAACCAACTGGCGGCAAATGCTATCCGTTTGCAATTGCTGACCGGTGCGCGGATTGGCGAAATCCTGACTGCGAAATGGGCGGATTTTGATTTCGATCGGGATGTGTGGATCAAACCGTCGCACCACACCAAGCAGAAACGCACCGAGTATCTGCCCCTGTCTTCGGCGGCGATTGAACTGCTCCGGATCCAGCGACCATTGTCTTCGTCAGAATACTTGTTTCCGGGGCGGGATCCTGAGAAGCCATTGCAGAGCCTGCGGCGGGTTTGGAAACAGATATGCTCTATGGCCCGACTGTCCGACTACCGCCTACATGACAATCGCCACACCCATGCGTCCCACCTAGTATCGAGTGGGCTGAGTTTGCCCATCGTGGGGCGCCTGTTGGGGCACACAAACCCATCCACAACCCAACGATATGCGCATCTCGCGGACGATCCGCTGCGCCAAGCGGCAGAGATGTTTGCGGGCAAGATGACTGGTAGCGGCAAGGCGCAACCGGATTGACTGGACATTGCCGAAGTATGGAAACATCTTTCGTGTGGATTCCTCGATTTGAAATGACTTCCCTTGCGCACTTTAACCTATCCCTTGCAGACAAAGCCTACAGGACCGGAGCCTGTCGTGTGCCTGGATGCACTGTTCGACATTTGGCGCGCTTTGGAAATCCGAGTGCTATGCGACGGGCATGGGCAGGTTGCCCGCTACACCGAGATCCCGCAAAAGATTCGCGGCGCGATGGGACATGCGTTGCGGGCTGGCGCGTCCGATCAGGCGGTCGCCGGGCAACAGTGTCCGTTTCAACCGCCCTGCACCTACGATCTGTTTCACAATGCGCGCGCCAGTGTGACTGGGGGGCTAGAAATGCCCAAACCTTTCGTTATTCAGACCGACCCAGCTGGCGAGGACCTTCTGGTCACGTTACGGCTGTTTGGAGAGGCCTGTGATCGGGCGCATGAATTCGGGGCGGGGCTGGTGGCCGGATTGCGAGCCGGGCTGGAAGCGGGGGGAGGCAGACGGTTGCGACCTCGGGTTCTGGCGATGGAACAGGTGGCGCTGCCGGTGCCGGTCCGGCGGCCGATGAATACGCCCGTAGTTCTGAACTTTCTGACGCCGGTGATGCAGAGCCGCGCTAAGAAGCCGATCTTTGATCCGGTGTCGCTGCTAACTGGGCTGGGCAACCGGATAACCGGAATGGCGCGCTGGCATGGGGTGGTGCTGGAACTGGACGCGGCGGAACTGAAGGCCGATGCAGCGCGGATCGGAGGGCTGGCGCAGCATGAGGGGCAAGATGATCACTGGCATCGCGGCGGGCGGTTCAGCGCGGCGAAGGTGCCGCGAAAGCAGACCGGGCGTTGCGGGTGGTTGCGATATCCGGCGCCTGGGGATCTGATCGGGAGGCTCTTGCAGCTGGGGGTGCAGACTCATATCGGGGCGAAATGCGCGGCGGGGCCGGGGCGCTACATGCTGGGATTAGAGGCTGATCCGGGCTGACTTACAGCTCCGAAAACGGGTGCCCCCATGGAGGTCGGGGGCAAGTTGCTGATATTAGGGCGCAAAATGAAATAAGCAGTTTGTGCCCGCCGATTTACGCGTCCTAAATCCACATTCGTGCAACGCCGGTGCGGCTCCGGCGCAAGTACTGCCAGCAACTCACAGCCCCCCGGGCCAGCTGCCAGACACGCACAACTCGACGACGGCCCGCGCAGGCGGGACAGCAGCGACAGACCGTCAATCCGCATCCATGCGGACATGTCTGTCAGACCGTGAGGTACAAATGAAACCATTTCGATCTAGTCTCAATCCGCTTCCGTGCGGACAATGGTCTCAGACCGGGCACCGTACACTTGGCTGCAACATACGCAGTCTCAATCCGCTTCCGTGCGGACAATGGTCTCAGACCTAAATGGTGGTTATTCCCAGCTTTGAACTGCGTCTCAATCCGCTTCCGTGCGGACAATGGTCTCAGACTTCAGATACTGGTTGCGTTGTGTACCTTAGAATTCAAGGGGAAGTCTCAATCCGCTTCCGTGCGGACAATGGTCTCAGACGCAAGGAAAACGTCAAAGACCTTCGGGAAGCAAGTCTCAATCCGCTTCCGTGCGGACAATGGTCTCAGACTGCCCTTCTGCAACCGTCTGATACCACTGGGTTAAGTTGGCATCTTTCCAAGCCGGAGTCAATTTCGGGTTTGACCTTTCATGGTTCTTCGGGGTTTCTGCAAAAGTTCGCTAGATTTGAGAATAGAATCAACAATTTCTTGAGTTTCCAAGGCAGATAGGGCAGTTTTCGGTTGAATTTGCTGGGTTTTCTGTAGAGGTTTTCATGGCGCGCGGCGAGATGCTGACGGTTTTCACCTATGATGTGTCCAGAGACAAAAAGCGCCGCCGGGTGGCGAAAATCCTGGAGGATGCGGCCAGCCGGGTGCAGTATTCGGTGTTCGAGACGCGGATGACTCGACAGCAGGCGGCGGCGGTTGCCCAGCGGGTCGCGGCAGAGCTTGATCCGGGCGACAGCCTGCGGGTCTATGCGGTGGGCGCCAACGGGCTGGAACGCAGCCGGGTTTACGGCGACGGCATGCCGTTCGAGACCACAGAGGGCTATTGGATTGTCTGAGTGTCGGGGGCGCTGCGGGGTCATGGTTTCAACATGGCGGCAAGTCGTCCGCCGTTTGCGGTGCGGATCTCCGGGGCATGATCGCGCAGTTGCTCCCATGTCTGATAGCGAACATCCTGCCCGCGCAGATGACGCCCGATTTCAGGTCGCGCGGCACTGACTAGTTCTTCAAAGCTCTGCGCGCCTGACAGTCGTCCGTCGGAAAGATAGGTCGTGAAGGCGTTGAGGTAGGGCATGATCCCGTGGCCTTGCAGGCCGAAGAGGCTGGTTTCGGGAGGTATCGCCGCAACTGGTGTGCTGGTGTCATTTGGCTGCACATGCAGATGCAGGCCGGAGGCAAAGCATTTGCCCGCCCCAAAGGCCTTGGCATGACCGATCCGGTGCCGCCGTCGCGGATCGCCGCCCCATGTGACGGCCCAGAGCAGCGCGCCGAGTTCCTGTGGCAGGACATTGTGAAACCTGATCCGACCGCGAAATTGCAACAAGCCGTTGGCTGCCGGGTGCAGGAATTTAAGGGTGCTGACGGTGTTGTCCTCTGGGTTTGCGGCGTGCGCGGTTAGCCGCGTTCGGACCCGGTCGGGATTGGCAGTGTCTGCCGGGTAGGTCTTGCGCGCGATCTGGTCGTAGAGATTGGAGGACGGGTTGGGGCCGCCCATGACAAGGCTGTAGGGCGTCATCCGTAGGCGCAGGTCGTCATTATTTGTCAGGGTGGCAAAGCCGAACGACAGTCGTGATTTCAGGTGCAAGCGGCGGTGTGTTGCGGGGCCGGTGTCGTCTGTAGCGCGGTCGCGGATGTAGCCAAAGAGCGCCTCGGTAAAGTCGGGAGCGAAGTTTTCGTCAGGCGCAGGTGAGTGGATGGGCGAATTCAGCAGCGCTTGTACCTGGGCCTGAAGGGGGCCGGTCACGGCAGGTAGGATGGCGTCGGCGACTGGGTTGACGTGGGTCAGCCGCGCCGAGGTGGCGGCAGCGACGATCGCCCGAAGGTTGCCGCGCAGGGTGGTTCCTGGCAGGACTGCGTGACCGTCGATCCTTTGCGGGGCGCAGGGCGTCTTGCCATCGCCGATCAGCATTGGCGTTTCAAAGCACCAAGTCACGTCGAGCCAGCCACTGACGCCTCCGTTTAGAGGCTGGTCGTGCAAGGTGCTGTTGCGCCAGGCTTCGGTGATGTCCTGGGGTGGCAGGCCGATGCGGTGAAGGTCGACGGCCATGTTTCGGTAGGGTAGGGTGACGCGCTCGTCTGGCAGGCGATCCAGCAGGGTATCGGCTGCCGACGGGTCGGGCCTGTGGTGTTTGATTTCTGCGGTGGTCAGGTCGGTGTTCGGGGTCTGGAACCAGCCAAAGCCCTTGGTGGTGCCTGCGCCCAGTGTCAGGCCGTTCTTGCGGATGTCTGTGCATAGGGCTTGGAACAGTAGGTCCTCGTCCTCGTCTAGGGGTTGCCAGGGGGTCAGGGTAAAGTTGAGGGCGACACCGTGGTCTGCCTCTATTTTGAACAGGGCGCCTTCGTAGGGGGCCTGCGAGATCGGGTCGATGGCGACAGAGGGGTGGAACGAGGGGGGCTTCTTGCACGAGATATGCGTGACCATCAGTTTCAGGCGGGCACGATAGCCGGTGTCGCCGAACAGCCGTTTCAGGACAGACAGGTCCTGCGGCCCACTGGAGGTCGGGCAGGGTTTCGGGGTGTTTGAGAGGGTGGCGTCCTCGCGGTGTTCGGCGAGGGCCAGAAGCCAGGCAGCCCGGGCGCGCAGGGCGCCGGAGATGCCGGTGCCAATCTGGCGGGGCGCATCTGTGGCGGCGTTGCGCAGGGGGGTGGTGATTTGCGGTGCGTCGGGGGCAGCGCTTTCGGGTTTGGTGCCATCCCTGACCAGATAGGGGCCGGGGCATTCCAGTACAAAGGTTTCAGGCTGTGTGGATTGGGTGGGTGGCGTCAGGGTTTTGGACTCCTCAGATACCGTTTCATAACCGCGCTGAGTCAGGTGCATCCGTTTTATGGTGACGTCGCCTGTTATGGCTATCCGTCCAAGTCCATCAGCCTTGCCCGCGCCGATCTCGCGTCCCTCTGGTGTTGCAAATTCAGACAGAACTGTCAGGAATTCAGTCAGGTCGGCGTTTCCAGTGGCAATCGGGCCATCAAGCCAGAAGGTCGCCTGAAATTTCGTTCCAACCTCGACATAGAGCGTGGTGAAAAGTTTGGTGGCCTCGGCGACGCCGGTTCCTGGGTCGATATGAGTGCGCGAGATCTGTAGGGTTTTGTCGGTGGCACAGGTCGCCCCGGTGACCGTGACAAGGCCGCGAAAGGTTTTCGGGCGGCTTTGCGAGGTGGTATCGGTATTGGCGGCTTTTGCCGAAATCTGCGCCATTTCATGCGGGGTCCCGAACAAAAGGTCCTTTGCGGCGCCATCGCACGCAGCGCGCAGGGCACCCTTTAGCGTGCTTCCCGGGATCCAAGGGTTGCCCTGCTGATCAATAGTGATCGCGGCGATGTCGGCTTCACCCTCTGGCGTTTCGTCAACTGCGCCGGTCCCGATGTGCAGGACTGATCTGGTCTGGAAGTTGACCGAGATGGAAACACGTTGCATCAATTCGCCCTCGGTTCTGACAGGTTCTTGTTTGGGTGATAGACTGAGACTTCGCCGTAGCCGTTTTCGCGGACAAAGGGGCAGTTTTCCCAAGTCAGGCGCGTTCCGGCGATTTCCGTTCTGGCAAGCCCCCGAGCAAGAATTGCGTTGGCCGTTGGTACGTCAGATGCATCTAGTGCAAACTTGAAAACAGAGCCCGGGTTCGTCAATAGCCAGGGTCGATATTGCCCGTCGTCCAGCCCGAAGCGCCGCCCCTGATAGCCGCCGACCAGAGACTGCGCTGCATAAAAGTCCAGCAATTCCGAGTTTGGAAAGATGCGCTGCCAAAACACCGCATACGCTGACGGGGCATCTGCGCCGTCATCGTATTGAGCGCAAAGACCCGGCGAGAGCAAAATGAGACATACCTCGCCAGCGCTGACGGTCGAAAACTGATCTTGCGCCGGGGTCAATACGTTTGAGCCAAGCCGCGCGCCGGTGCGGCCCAGACCTTCCAGTCCACGCATCAAGGCATCCGCTATGGTTTTTTTAGCGTCCGCAGCCACACCACCAAAATCCAGAACGGACTGAAAACCTTTCTTGTCGGGCACGACGCTGATTGTGCTGAACAGCTTTTCGTCGACAACGGCGCCGGTGTCCGCGTTTATGGCTGAGTGCACGCGTTCTTCGAAGGTATCGATTTGCTCTGTCTGCCCAAGCAGTCCACGGGCCAGACGTTCAGTGTCTGACTTCCAGTCCAGCGCGAAACTGGGCGAAAATTCGGGCTCTGTATTGTGCGGCGCCAGGAGATCATGGAATGTCTGGGTTCTGCTGTCCTGAACAATCGAGATCGGGATTGTCCTGTCGCCAGACCCAGTTGGTCGAGCATGGGATACATGCAGCGCAGCGAGGCCTTGTTGCATCTCTGGAGTTTGAATATCCACCCCCAGCAACTGCAGGTTTCTGGCAAGACATCCCTTGAGCGTGCCGCCTGGAATTGCAGCGCTGCCCAGATAGGCGTTGTTTGCAATTCGGGTTGCATCGACCAGATATGGGCGGTCAAGAGTGAAGGACCAGGCAATCCGGCTTTCTGGTGGCAACGAGGCAACCGGCGCTGCCGGAACCGTCCGCCTGACAATACCGGATGTCTCTTGCTTGATCAGGCCGAACCCGATGGACTTATATGAACCGACAGATAGCGTTATTCTTAGCGCCGCCGATAGCAGTTGCAGCCTTTGTTCCGCCTCGGCGTCGGTACAATAGAAAGCCAGTTCGCCAGTGAAATCGACGTCCTTTCCTGGGGCTACGAGTTGTTCGACAAAGAGCAGCTGACCCTCTGCCGCCGCGCCGCTATCCTCGTCGATCCTGACCCTCGGATAGGTGTTGGTTTTCAGGTTTGATGCGGGAACCGGCGCTGTCAGATCGGTCAGGAACAGCGAGCCGCGAAGGGGATCGAGGCTTGCTGCAGTATCGTCGGTTGCATCGCCTGACTCTGCACCGAATAGGGCGCGAATATTTGACGTTGTGGCGGCGGGATCATGTGTGACCTTGGCCAGGGCCCGCACGCCGTGCAGTAGGATGCCGCGCACCTGATCCATTGGCAAAACCAGATCGCCACCCTTTTTGCGCAAGGCGACTCGGTCCAGCCCATATCGGCCAGCGGCAACTCCGGGGAACAGGAATGGTGCGAATACGGTGATGTTCAGATCAAAGGCGTGCCGCTTCATTGCAAAGCTTTCCGTGCTGCAACTGCGTAGGGGTGCAGTTGTGCAGCTTGCGCAAGCAGCATCGAGAACCGGCGCGGTTGATCCGAAAATGCCGCGATGATTGCGTCGAATGGCGGCGGAGAACCTTTGACGCGCTCATAATATGAGGTCACGAGTTCGCGGGTGCGATTGTCGCCTTTTGACGAGGCGACCGTCAACGAGGACGGATCATCGCCCTGACCTCGGCGCAGGCTTTCCAGTGCACCATGGATCTGGGTGACAGACAACACGCCCTCGTCATCGGCGCGCAGGACATCGGCGCAGAAATCCGTCAGCTTGGTGGCGTCCGGGGGCAGGAAAAAGTCGTCCTTGGGTTCGTAGGTCGGGCTGTAAAGCTGGCGTCGATAGGCAAGAAGCCCGTCAAACGGCAGCGCCGAGCTTTCGAAGATATCGATTGAAAAGGCGCTTTGCGGGGCATCATCTAGAGTGTTCTTGACGGCTCTTTTCAGCAGGCTGTCGCCGTTCCTTGCCAGAGTGCGGAACTGGCGGATCGGGGTTTTCTGACCCGCGATCACGCAGCTTAGTCGATGGCGCAGGTGCTGTTCGCCCTGCGTTTTGGTCATAAAGGTCCAGTTTTCGATCTGCTCGAAGAAGAATCCGATAAAGGGGAGCGCCAGCCATGCGGGCAGGATAAAAGTCATATCGTCGCCGCCCCACAGCAGCGTGTCAAACCGGGGGACCGTCTTGCCGTTCTGTGTGCGACAACCATAAGGGCCGCGCGCGAGCATCCAGCTTTCTACTGCGGCGGCCAGGGCTGCGCGATGCTTGGCGATGTCTTTGCTGAACAACAAGTCGTCACCGACTGCCTTGCGCAGCTTGCCGCCACCGGCGCCGTCGGCATAGATCACCGCCAGCTTGCCGCGCACCATTTGCGGGATGTCGGGGGGCGGGTCGGCGGTGATATCCTCGAAACTTTGTGGCGGGGCGAATTTTTGCGCGTCGGTAAAGAGATTCCGGCGGTTCTTTTTGCCGTTCTCGCGGCGGGCACTGGTGGCGGGGGACAGCATCCGCTTTTCTCCACTGCCGTGAATATCAAGGATCGTCGCCGGGCGGGTCTGGTCAAGGGCGTCCTGCACGGCGGCGGCGGCGGGATCGGGGGGCGGAAAGGTCCAGCTTTGGAACTGGCGGATACGGGCGGCGGCAATCGCCTGGGCGTCACTGTCACCGATACCCCAGGTGATCGAAAAGGGCTGCCATTCGGCGCGCTGCACCGCGTCTTGCCCCGCCTGTTCCAATGCTGTGCGGGGCGCGTCGATGTAGAGCAGGGCCTTGGAGGCGCCGAAAGACAGCAATTGGGGGTTCAGGGGGGCGCAGGCCGCCTTCATTTTGGGGCCCAGATCCTCGAGCTGGATCGAACTGCCGCGGATGGTGGAAATGTCGTCGGTGTCATACAGCGTTTCGGCATGATTGACGCCTTCGAAATACAAAAACATGGTACACCCAATCGCTGAGTAATCTGTCAACGATACTCACTGTGCAGGAATGCGCAAACAAAAACGACCCGGCGTCGGGCCGGATCGCTTTTCTGATCAGGCAATGGCAGGTCCAGACTCAATCCGCTTCCATGCGGACATGTGTCTTCGACCTTCGTTCAAACAATGGTGAATCGCCTTTGCGTCTCAATCCGCTTCCATGCGGACATGTGTCTTCGACTTAGACTATCTCCCCCCCTGTAGGAATGAATGTGTCTCAATCCGCTTCCATGCGGACATGTGTCTTCGACGTTGCTTATGATGCACTGCTCGCAGAAGTCATCGTCTCAATCCGCTTCCATGCGGACATGTGTCTTCGACAACGGTATCCACGTCGACTTCATTCGCCGGAGTCTCAATCCGCTTCCATGCGGACATGTGTCTTCGACCGCTTCGGTAAAACGCATCATCTCGACGTCCGTGTCTCAATCCGCTTCCATGCGGACATGTGTCTTCGACCCATAATGACAGCAGTAAGGCTCATTTGGGAAGTCTCAATCCGCTTCCATGCGGACATGTGTCTTCGACTGGCTCTCTGCAATCCTCTGATACAAGGCATAAAAACTGACGTATTTCCAAGCCTGATTCATTTCCCCCTTCAATTCGTGCGCTGTTTCGGAGGTTTCGTCCAAAAAAGCGCTGATACAGGTTTGTTTTCAGGGGCTTGGCTGATTTCCAAGGCCGAATTCGGTCCAGGCCCCTGCAAACTCAAGACTGCATGAAAAGATACCCATAAGCAACAAAAGAGATCACGGCAGAAACCCCAGCAATCACAAGCGCCGGTTTGGTCGCGGACTTCTCTACTGGCTTATCCTGGCCCGACGGTTTCAGAAACAGGGTCGTGAACCAGTTCCATGCGACAAAGCTGAACGCCACCAGCAGAGAAAACTGGCCGATCTGCCAGGCCAGCGGGTGCGCCTTGTCATTGAACATGGCCAGATCAAATGACTCTGCTCCCACCAGCAAGTTCATCCCGCCCAGCCCGACCGCCAACGCTGCGGGAATTCCTAGCGCCACGTATTCGTTCAGCGTGCTGTCGCGTCTCGCTTGGGCCTGGGTGCGAAGCGTTGCGGCAAAGTCGGTGGCAGAGCGCAGTTCCTCGTCTACCTCGCGGAACATCTTTTCAATGCCAAAGGCAGTGTAAAGCCGATCATAGATCTCGCGCGGTTGCAGTTGCGAGGAGACGTTGGAGAAGTGGTGCAGATGGGTGTGGGTCAAGAAATCGGCGCGGATCTTTTGGAGGTCCTCCAGAAAGCGTTCGTCGTCCTGTCGATTGTCGCGATACCGGCGCACCAGATCGCTGAGGTTCTGCGAGAACACCAGCAATTGATGATATTCAAACACGCAGAGCATGTGCATATGCCGGTAATAGTCGCCCATGTCATCAGTCGCCTGGTCCCATGTGGTGGCAGCACAGATATGTTTATGACTGAACATGTAGTAGGTGGTGCGGCCCGGGTCAGCGTCTTTGTGGGGCGCATGGCGGTCGTAAAAGATCGCGTCGCGGAGGCTCCTGTTGAAATCAGGACTATAGTAGTTCGTTCCAGGGCCTGACCGATCCGCCTCTGCTAGCCGAAACTGATCGCCCTGGCGCAGGGCCAGCATGGTCTGCTGTTCGCTTAGCGTCTCGCCGTCGCGCTGCAACTGGTTCAGGGTGACGACGCTGGCCATATAGGCGCGTTCGTCGTTCATGTGACGGGCGTTGGGTGGCGCGGTATTGCCGGTGCCCCGTGGCAGCGGGCCATCGACGACGAGCGGACGGATCAGCCCGCGCACCCAAGGCAAGAGCGGTACGCGGCCCGTGTTTGCAAAGGTCTCGTCCATGTCCTGTTCGTCAGGGCCACTGGTGTCCGGAGTGGTCCGAAACACGCGGTACAGCGTGTCTCCGGGGATGGGCTTGAACGGTGTTTTCCGCCACCAGCGCGGATAGACCCGGCGCATCCAATCCAGTGCGTCCTGAGCATCGGCAAGGGTGAAGGGGCGGTCGGGGAAGTCGTTGGATCGCAAGGCTTCGCCCATGTCAGGTTTCCAGGCGCATTGCGCTGCCTTGGTGATCAGAACCGCGACAGTTACCACGGCCAGCCGCTTTTGCCCGCGCGACATGATGCGCAATTCGGCGTTGGTCACGCGAAAGCCGAACCGTTTGACAGCGAAACCCAGATCCTTTTCGAAAAGCAGTTTGTCGCCGAACCAGTCGCTATTCAAGTCGGTGCGTTTGTAGGTATCAAAGGTGGGAGGCTTGGCGCTTGCCGGGTTGCCGTCGCTGGGCGGTGTTCCGAACAGTTGATCCGCGACGAAGCCATGGAAATATGTATGATCCCCAAAATCGCCGAGCGGCCCGGTCGCCTTGACCCACGGAGCCATGTCTGGGGGCATATCGTCGATCACGATCGGAAACTGGAACCAGATCGCGAGTTTTTTGACAGTGTGGTCTGTGGCGTCTGCCTGTTGTGGTTCAGCTTCACTGGGCATTGTGGCTATCCTTGGTCGTCCTGGCGGAATGCTGCTTTGTAGGGCAGGTGTGCACGGGTTGGCATATATGTGGGCCTAGATTGGCCGCTGCGGTGATGTCCGCCAATCGCAGAGTAGGATCGAAATTCTTTCATGATCAGGGCCAGACACGTATAGTCAGAGACTGGCGCGAACTGCGAGTTTTCGCAAGTCAGACTGTGTAGATCGTTGGGGAATGGATATATTCATTCTGCGGTGCTGGCCGCCCCGACGGCCCAGGAAATGCAGGCGGCGCAGTGAGTGCCGATCGTGCCAGGATCACCGGCCATCATGACGATCTTTACACGGCCGCAGGTGCATTGGAACAGATGCTTCCGGGGCGAAAATTCACGCTCGACTGCCATCTTGTCGGCGCGGTCGCCTGGCCTGTCGCCAAAATTACGCAGACGAATGGGCAATGTCCGATCGGCCTGACCAGGCTGGCCGCGTTGGCGGCGACGGTTTCGGATGCGGACAGGTTGCCAGTGATCAGAGCTGCGCGAATCTGAGAATTTCGGCATTCGGAAACGGGCACCAGCACAGGGCCGCAAATAGAGCACCACCTCGTGCCCCTGGTCACACCACTTGATTCCCAAGGAATAGCCAGCGCAGATCCCGCTGCGTGATGCCTAATTTGTTTTGGTCACACTTTTGTTCGGGACACCTATAATTTTCAATTAGTTAGCACCCACCTTGGTCACGCCATTCGCTCGGCTGTCAACATCATTCCATCTCGTAAGGCCCCAAGATCAGGGCACGAAGCGGGCCGAAACACCTCGGCCTTCGCAGAAGAATTGAGGTTTGCCGTGGACAAAATTTCGCAGGAACAGCTGGCGCTGCGCTGGCAGATATCACCTAGGACACTTGAGCAGTGGCGTTGGCTGGGCAAGGGGCCGAGATTCCTGAAGATCGGCGCGCGGGTTCTTTATCGCGAGAAAGACATCGAGGCCTATGAGGCTGCGCAGCTTTGCCAGAACACCTCTGGCCCGTTGCCGTTGGAGGGACGGTAATGCCCCGTTTCCCAGCCCCCAGCAGGATCAAGAGCCACCGCATTTATACGGTCTGGGAAGCCGCCGAGGCACTCGGCAGGCATCGGCAGACTATCATCCGGTGGATCAAGGAGAAGGGGCTGATTGCCGACAGATCGCAGCGCCCCTGGCTGATAAGGGGCAGCGATTTAAAGGTTTTTCTTGGTCAGGGGCGCAAGAAGTCCAGGTGCAAACTTAACCTGCACCAATTGTATTGCCTGGGCTGCAAGCTGCCGCAGGAACCTGATGGAAAATTCGCCGATTACTTACAGACAACGCCATCATCCGGGATGCTGTCTGCGCTGTGCCCGGATTGCGGGTGCATCATGAACAAGATGATCCGACGGGCCGATCTGGGAGCCGTCCGGGCAAAAATCGCGGTCACAGTTCAGCAGGCCAACCCAAGATTAGTGTTCTGTACCGATGCCCACTCAAATGTCACCTTCAGAGATGAGGATCAGACCCATGTCAAAACGCGCACCCGATAACCTGCGCATCACACGCAAATACCTGGTCCGGCTACAGGATGCCAGGGGGCTTTCCGAGGCCTCGGTCGACAAGGCTGCGGCTGCAATCTCTGCCTACACGAGTTTCCTTGAAGGCAAGGATCTTCGAGCCTTCCATCCTGAACGCGCCCGTGCCTTCAAGCGTCGCCTTGCTTCTCAGCAAAATCAACACACTGGCGGAAAGCTGTCCCGTAGTTCGATCAATGGAACACTGCGCGAGGTGAAGGCCTTTTTCCTCTGGTTGTCGGATCAGCCCGGCTACAAATCAAAGATTACTTCCTCTGATACAGATTACCTGTCGCCGGATCGCAAATCCGAGAACGCGCGGCGTAGCAGTTGCTGGAAGCCACACCCATCGCCTGCACAGGTTCGAGTCCTGTTGCACCAAATGCCGACCGACACCGTGCTTCGGCGCCGGGATCGTGCCTTGATTGCCTTCCTGTTTTTGACAGGGTCCCGCGAAGGGGCGGCAATTACGCTTCGGCTTGCCCATGTTGATCTTGCCAATGCCTGCGTTCATTTCGACGGCAAAAGCGTCGACACCAAGTTTGGAAAGACTTTTACCACAGCGTTCTTTCCCTTCGGCCATGATGTCGAACGCATCGTGCGCGAATGGATCGCAGAGCTGAAGGACGATCACTTGTTTTCTGCTAGCGATCCACTGTTCCCGAAGACCAAGGTTTGCCAGGGCCCATCCCGACGTTTTGCCGCAACCGGCATCTGCAGGGTTCCGTGGTCCAGCCCATCGTCGGCTGCCAAGATTTTCAAGGCGGCCTTTGATGATGCGGGATTACCTTCATTCTCGCCTCACCGGGTTCGCGACACTTTGGCCGAGCTGGCCAGCGAACATTGTCGAACGCCGGAAGATTACAAGGCCTGGTCGCAGAACATGGGCCACGATGATGTCCTGACAACTTTCCGATCCTATGGATCGGTCGCGACCGGGCGGCAGATAGACCTCATGGCAAAGTTCCGAAAGCGCGGGCCGTTGGATGATGGCGACAGCGATCTTGATCTCATCGACGACGACTAGAGCGTTTCCGCTCAATCGGCATCAACCGCAACCGCTACGCATTTGCACTGCAAACGCAGCCTCGGTCCTGCGGGTGATACTTCTTCATTCAAGGGGATCGTGTAACGTCCTAGGCGGTGGGCATTCGCACGATGACCAAATCCGGCGCCAACCGGTATCCGTGCGACGGCAGGTTCTCGATCAGCGCTTTTGCGCGGTGCGGATCAAGTCCTGCGGAAGTTGCTTTTTTTGCAAGGGCATTGCGCGCCCTTAAAATCCTGCGGCGCACAGCTTCACTGGCCTCAACTTGCAGGGCGCGCGCCAGTTTCCGCGCAGTTGTCGTCGGGTAGTCCAGCGGATCAAGGCCAAGTCCGGCTGCGCGCAGATGTTCTTTTGCCAAGCAGATAAATAGCCCGTAGTCCGCGCCTTTCACCTCAATGGCATCGTTGATGGTCAAACACTTGCGCTGCTCATCAAAGACTAACATAAATTTTTCGAGGCTCGGTTCCGAGGTCGTATTCGGGAAGAGTGGTATTTGAGGGGTAAAGTATGTCTCGCGCTGCTGTTCACCAAACAGGAATGGCAGACTGTCTTTGGGAAACTGGTCAGGTCGTTTACCATCCATGGTTTCGCGCATCACGCCTGCGACGGCGGTACCGTGACGCCGTAACAGCTCAGTCAGGCGCGAAAGGGCTGTACTTGCCGGTTCGTGCAAATGCTCGACTGCATCCAGAATGGGCGGGAACCTCTGCTCCAGATCGGAGGACGTCATCGCCTCAAATCCAAATGCATTGCGCACGTAGGACAGTGCCGCCTCCTTGTCCTGGACTGCCTTGCGAACCCCAGTCATCAGATCGACACGGTAGGCCTCTTGCGGGTCCTGAGCCTGCAACCCCGCTGCCAGAATGGCGAACCGCCGATCGATACATTGAGAACACCGACCGCAATGCGCGTATTGCTTTGTCTGGTTGTGAACGTCGGCACAGCTTCGAGTGTTCGCGATCTGGTCGCCCATGCCAAGCTGGTGGATCTTGGAGACGATGTCGGTCTTGGTTCGCCAGAAGAACGGATTGTCGATGATCAATTTTGCATTAAAAATACTGCTGAACAGCTTTGAGAACCTGATCAGCGTCTGGGGATGGGTTGTCCGCGTCGCGCGTGTTCCCAGCACATTGCCGACCGGCGGCAAGTTAAGGCTCACGATGCCGTTTTCGTAGAATGACACCTTGTCCTTGCCAAATGAAAGCGCGGTGGCCACCCCAAGTGCAGCAAACAGTAGCGACCGCGTTCGGTGGGTGCCCTCGGAATTTGTGCCGTCCTGCAATTGAACTCGCATTGGGAAATGCATTGATTTTCCGGGGCCGAGTTTCTCGCTGATAGCCTTCTGCAGCGTCTGTTGGATCGGGGCGATCTTGCTGGACGAGAAATGGCTGATCAACGCGACCTTGTTCTTGCGCTCGACCAGTTCCTCAAGCGCCCCAGCAAATGAATCCAGTCCCCCTGAGAACATCATCACGGTGTCTGGAACCCAGGCTGAATCCGGCCCATAGTCAAAGAAGCCAGATTGCTTGATTGTTCTGCCTTCACGTTGAACGAACTTGAACTCGAACTTGTCGCCGGACAGAAACATCAGTGTCTCTTCCAGATCGCGCTGTAAGTCTGGCGAGGTCCAAAGGGACAAATCCAGCACCGGCATTTCGATCAGAAACCTGCGGTGCCATTTTGCCCCCATATGCTGATCTGTCAGTCCCCCGCGACTGACAGAGGCGTCCACGGCATAGACCAGCGCCGCGATTTCAATCAAGTCCAGCGCCCGATCCGGCAGTGCCGCAACCAATTGGCGGCTCAACTGCCTGATTTTGAGCGACACACCCTTTCTGCGTCCATTGACCTCAAAGATCAGCCGTTCGTCACCGCCGCCGAATGTGATGGGCGGCAGGCATTTGACCCGGTACTCAGGCTGAGGTGCGACGCCGACCAAGTTCGGACCTCATTTTCTTGAACGCAAACCGCGTGAACTGATTGATCTCATCCTGGCTGAGGCTCTGCTTCTGCCAGACGGTCTTGCCGTACCAGCCCCCTGCGAACTCTTTGACAATCTGCGATGCCTCAAAAGTATGCTGAGAGAGCCCTCGCTGGAATTCCGTGCGATCCGCGTCAGATGCGAACCGTTTGTCGCCGCCAGTATGATTGGCCAACTCGCGGCTCAGGTAATAATCCAGAGATTTGTAGGAAAGCCGGGCAAAGAAGTCGCGTGCCAGAAGCGCGAAGTTCTGACCGCTGGAGAACGATGCCAGCTCTTTGCGAATATCCTGGCGTGTCGGTTCGAACAATGACGGCAACCGGTCATGCAACTGAACCGACAGGCATTCCAGCAGTGTTGCCTTCGCCAGTTCCCCGGCATCTGACGACCGACCGACGGCAAAGGCATTCAAGTCGATCGCCCGTTTCAGCCCGGCAAGCAATGAAGTGACTGATGTGGCGGCATCATTGCCGACACCAATCTCGGCCAAGGCATCTTCAAATCCCGGCGCGCGCGCCATCAAGGGTAGGCGGACCAATAGGCTTGTTACGAACTGAAAAGAGAGATCATCCGACGCACGCCCAAGGTCCAGTTCAGACGCCCGCGCCGCCGCTTCGGCTACTTCTTCCAGCGAAGCACCTGAATCGAGCAAACCAATGACGTCACGCCACTTTTTTGACTGTGATAATGTCCCGAGCCTAATATGGCCCATAGCATCCTCCTGAATGCTTCAACGCTGGGACAACCAAATGCTGAAAGCAACGGAAAAAACGCGATACAATGCTTACCCCGTGCTTACCCCGGGGAAAGCAGAGAAGTTGCATTTCGTGCTAAGATATTGAGATTATTGGCTCCGGCGGTAGGGATCGAACCTACGACCAATTGATTAACAGTCAACTGCTCTACCGCTGAGCTACGCCGGAACGGTGGAGCGCGTATAGCAAGCGCGATTCCCGTCGTAAAGAGACTTTTACCCAAAATATTCAGATAAGGGAAAAGCGGCTTGTCGCGCTGAGTTTTTGGTCTGGGCGAACCCGATTTCGCTCTGACAGATCAATAAGGTGGGCGATGACATTTCGTTGGGCCGCAGGCAGCAAGGTCGGGGGGATGTCAGTGTAGATCATGGCCGTCAGTTCGCTGGGAGTGAGGGCCGCATCATCAAGCGCCTCAATAATTTGGGATTCGCGCATGCGTCGGTGGATCAACAACTCTTGGACCCGTGCGCTAGGCGTCTTGATCGGCATTCCGTGGCCGCTGTAATAAACCTCGTCACTCGTGCGAAGGGCCAACATCTCAAGCGAAGTCAAAAAATCGGTCAGGTGGCCGTCCGGCGGTGAGACCATTGATGTCGCCCAGCCCATCACCAGATCACCGCTGAACAGTGCTTTCCCCTCATGCCAATGAAAGCAAAGATGATTCCCCATGTGCCCCGGTGTGTGAAGCGCCGTCAGTGTCCAATCAGACCCTTCGACCATCTCCCCGTCGAGAAGTCTGACATCGGGCATGAACGTCGCATCAACCCCTTCGCCGCCGCCCAGATCGTCAAAGGCGGCCATCACGGCGGAGCGGCCAGCGCGGCTGTCCCCGAAACCGAAGATTTTTGCCCCGCTGATTTGGGCAAGAACCATTGCCAAGGGCGAATGGTCGATATGCGAATGGGTCACCAAGATATGGCTTATTCGTTGATGCGCTTCCAATGCATCAAGGATGGCCGCGAGGTGGGCCTCATCTGGGGGCCCGGGGTCGATCACCGCGATATCACGCGTGCCAAGCAAATAGGTGTTTGTGCCCGTGTACGTCATCGGCGAGGCATTGGGCGCTAGAATGCAGCGCAGTCCGGACGCGAGTGTGACGGGCTGGCCCGGTCTTCGGGTGTCAGGCTGTGCAGACGCCATCGCTCTTTTCCTTTGGGCCAAGGGGCTTTACGGTCCGAAACATGGCACGGTTCACAATCAAACGCTACCTTCCACGCAGCCTCTACGGCAGGGCCGCGCTGATCCTTCTGGTGCCGATTGTGACGATCCAGTTGGTTGTGTCATTCGCCTTTATCCAGAGGCTCTATGAAGATGTGACCGCGCAGATGACGCAGAACATTTCCGTGGAGCTGCGGTTGCTCCTCGATGTTGTCGAAACCGCTCCGGATGTCGCGGCTGCCTCGCGGCGCGTGGGCGACACGGCCGAGGCGTTAGATATGCAGGTCACATTTCCGGGCGCTGAAGTGGCCGAGCGGCGAAGTTTCACCGATCTATCGGGACGGGTAATCCGTAATACACTGGAACAACAGTTCGCTAACCTGCGCACGGTCGACCTTGTGAGCCGCGACAAGACCGTTCTTGCCAGCATCGAGACGTCAAAAGGAATTCTGGAGGTCGCCTTTTCCCGGCGTCGGGTGGCGGCGACCAATCCGCATCAGTTGTTGGTGTTGATGCTGTTCACAGCAATTTTGATGACGATCATTTCCTATCTGTTTCTACGCAACCAATTGCGCCCGATCCGACGTCTGGCCCGCGCGGCAGAGGCATTCGGCAAGGGACGCAATGAACCCTACTATCCGGGAGGTGCCTCAGAGGTCCGCTCGGCCGGGGCGGCGTTCCTGAACATGCGCGCGCGTATCGAACGCCAGATCGAGCAGCGCACGCTAATGCTGTCGGGTGTGAGCCATGACCTGCGCACGCCGTTGACCCGACTAAAGCTCGGGTTGGCGATGCAGCAGCAAACGGAGGACACTCAGGACTTGATCGGTGACGTTGACGAGATGGAGCGCCTGATCGAGGCTTTTCTGGATTTCGCCAAGGCCGATGCGCAAGAGGAACTGGAGCGCTGCGATCCGGTTGCTTTGGTCAAAGACCTCGTGGCTAATGCTCAGCGCTCGGGCAAACAGGTCGAGCTGTCCGATGCGCTGCCAGAGCCGCTCTCCATGAAGTTGCGCCCGCTTTCTGTCCAGCGCGCGGTCGAGAACCTGATCAACAATGCCGTACGATATGGCACCAAGGCCCACGTCGATGTCGCCATTCTGGAAACCGCTCTGCGCATCAGCGTCGAGGATAACGGCCCCGGCATCCCCGAGGCGCAGCGCGAGCAGGCGGTAAAAGCTTTTTCGCGGCTGGATGCGTCCCGCAATCAAAATGCCGGTTCCGGCGTCGGGCTGGGACTTGCGATCGCCGCCGATGTCGCACGTTCGCACGGTGGCACTTTGCGACTGGGCGACAGCACAACCTTAGGCGGGCTGAAGGCGGAACTTGTTCTGCCAAGATGAGGGGAAACGGTGGTAGGCCCGGCAGGACTTGAACCCGCAACCAAAGCGTTATGAGCGCTCTGCTCTAACCAGTTGAGCTACAGGCCCCCTAAAACCGGATGGCTACCAGACCGGTCGCCCGCGTCAAGTCTCTATGATGCAAGATTTGCGAAAGTGGGTCGGGTCTCCTAGAACACACTCGAGTTAACAAGGAACATCCCATGAGCACGTCTTACCTTTTGAAGCGCTACGCAATCGTCTCTTTGATCACCATGGTGGTGGTCATGGTCATCACTTATCTGCTGGCGGAACTTGCAGGTTTTGACATTGGTTCGGGCGGGTCAATCGCAACGGCTCTGGTTCCGGCAATGGACGCGGGTCAAACCTACGCGCGGCGCATGAAGGAAATGCCCGCCAGCAGTTTTGCATGGAAGATCTCTGCCGTGTTCGTCCTGATCAATGCGGCGATTGGTGTTGCGTTCTCGATGGTTTTTGCCGTTGCGTTCGGTGGTCTGGCCGATGTGTCGGAGTTGTTGGCTGCGGTCGGTGCCCTAGGCTGGGTCATCATTATTGCAATCGCATTTGCGATTTACTGGCTGGCCAGCCGCTTTTTCTTCGGCTTCGGTGCGAAAAACGAGTTGAAGCTGCAAGAAAAGCTGGCGGCGAAAAAGCAGCCATAGACTCGCGAAGGCTGGCTTGATAGGTCGGCGCAACTCTTAATCTGCTGCGGGATGTGACCCATGACTGAGACCCCGAAGAACAGTTTGACCTATGCCGATGCCGGTGTGGATATTGATGCAGGCAACGCGCTGATTGACCGGATCAAGCCCGCTGCTGCCGCCACCAAACGGTCTGGCGTCATGGAAGGTTTGGGCGGCTTCGGTGCCTTGTTCGACCTGAAGGACGCAGGGTTCAAAGATCCAATCCTCGTCTCGGCAACTGACGGGGTGGGCACCAAGCTGCGGATCGCCATCGACACGGGCCACTATGATACCATCGGTGTCGATCTCGTGGCGATGTGCGTCAACGATTTGGTCTGCCAAGGGGCGGAACCTTTGCTGTTCCTGGATTACTTTGCCACGGGCAAGCTTGATCTTGATACGGCCACGACAATTATCAACGGGATTGCAGCGGGCTGTGCCGATTCCGGTTGTGCACTGATCGGGGGCGAGACCGCCGAGATGCCAGGCATGTATAGCGAGGGTGATTTCGATCTGGCTGGTTTTGCAGTCGGAGCGATGGAGCGAGGCACTGCCTTGCCCGCTGGAGTGGCCGAAGGCGACGTGCTTTTGGGGCTGGCCTCGAACGGGGTGCATTCCAACGGCTACTCCTTGGTGCGCAAAGTCGTAGAGGCCTCGGGCCTCAGCTGGGATGACGCCGCGCCCTTCGACGAGGGGAAATCTTTGGGTGAGGCATTGCTGACCCCGACGCGCCTCTATGTGAAATCCGCTTTGTCCGCCGTGCGGGCAGGGGGCGTTCATGCGCTGGCCCACATCACGGGCGGCGGGTTGACAGAAAACCTGCCACGGGTTTTGCCCGAGGGCCTTGGCGCAGAGATCGACCTTGGCACGTGGGACTTGCCCGGTGTCTTTACTTGGATGGCTGGCGTGGCTGGCATTGAAGAGGCGGAGATGCTGAAAACCTTTAACTCGGGCATCGGCATGGTTCTCGCCGTTGATCCGCGTGCCGCCGAAGCGCTGACATCGCTGTTGCAAGACACAGGCGAAACAGTGTTCCGCATCGGTGCTATCACGCCCGGCGAAGGCGTGCGCTACTCAGGTCGCCTGCTTTGAAAAAAGTCGCCATTCTGGTATCCGGCGGCGGCTCGAACATGCTGACGCTTTGCGACAGCATGGTAGCGGATCATCCTGCACGCCCTGTATTGGTGCTGTCGAACGACCCAAATGCGAAAGGCCTTGAGAGGGCCACCGCCCGTGGACTGACCGCTGCAGCGGTGGATCACCGCCAATTCGGCAAGGACCGCGCGGCGTTCGAGGCAGAACTGGTCAAGCTGCTGGATGCAGCCGAACCTGACATCATTTGCCTTGCCGGGTTCATGCGCGTTCTGACTGCTAGCTTCGTCGAGCGCTATGCCGGTAGGATGCTCAATATTCACCCGTCGCTCTTGCCGAAATACAAGGGGCTAAACACCCACGCCCGTGCGCTGGAAGCGGGTGATGCCGAGGCAGGATGCTCTGTCCATATCGTTACCCCAGAGCTCGATGACGGCCCGATCCTTGGGCAGGCACGCGTGCAGGTCGCTCCAGATGAAACCGCCGAGACCTTGGCCGCCAAAGTCCTGATCCAAGAGCACCGATTATACCCAGCCGTCCTTCGGCGCTTTGCCAAAGGCGATAACACGCCAGTAGAATTGACCTGATGCTAATCCTTCCCTTTTAGTTGCAATGCGCTTAAGAAGGGGGAGGCTGGGGGCAGTCTACAAAGATCAAGAACAACAACCGATTACCCGAAGTACCCTGATGCCATCCAATATAATCACGATTACCACCACCGAAGACCTCGCCGCGTTTTGCGAGCGAGCGAAGGGCCATCCTTACATCACAGTCGATACGGAGTTCCTGCGCGAGCGCACGTATTACGCGAAGCTGTGTCTGATCCAGCTGGCAATCCCCGGCGATGATCGAAACGACGCTGTGCTGGTGGATCCAATTGAAGGCTCGGATATGTCGCTTGAGCCGCTGTATGACCTGTTTCGCGACCCGAACGTGGTCAAGGTGTTCCACGCGGCCCGCCAAGACCTCGAGATTTTCTACGTCGAGGGTGGCGTCATTCCAGCTCCCTTGTTCGACACACAGGTCGCTGCGATGGTTTGCGACTTCGGCGAGCAGGTGGGCTATGAAACCCTCGTGCGCAAGATAGCGAAAGCTTCTGTCGATAAGTCCTCGCGCTTCACGGATTGGTCGCGGCGTCCACTAAGTGACGCGCAAAAGCTTTACGCATTGGCTGATGTTACCCATTTGCGCGACATCTACGAATACCTGTCCAAGCGGCTGGAACGGTCCGGTCGCAAGGCTTGGGTCGAAGAAGAGATGGCCATCCTCCGCGCGCCGGAGACTTATATTGTCCAACCAGACGCTGCATGGCGCCGCGTCAAAGTGCGCTCCAATGCGCCTAAATTTCTGGCCATCGTGCGAGAGCTGGCGAGGTTCCGCGAAGCTTACGCACAAGAGCGTAACGTACCACGCAGCCGCGTCTATAAAGACGACGCCTTGTTAGAACTGGCGTCAACCAAGCCCAAAGACGAACGCGATCTTGGTAAATCACGTCTTTTGTTGCGCGAAGCCCGTAAAGGCGCAATCGCGGATGGGATATTAGAGGCCGTTGCCAAAGGCGTTTCATGTCCGCCGGACGAAATGCCAAAGGCGCCACCTGTACGGGACCGCTCGAACATGAATTCGGCCTTGGCTGATCTCTTAAGGGTGATGCTGAAGGCCAAGGCCGAGGAAGTTGGGATCGCCCAGAAGCTGATCGCAACCGCTTCTGATCTTGATGACATCGCCTTGGGCGAACGTGACGGGCTTGCCCTCAAAGGATGGCGCGCAGAAGTATTCGGCAAAGATGCGCTGCGCCTGTGCGACGGTGATTTGGCGTTATCCTGTTCCGGAAATTCCGTAAAAATTATAGAGCTTTAGGCCCTGACCTTAACGGCGGACGGCGCGGCGATTTGTCTGCCCGATGACCGTAATTGTGCGCACCTTGTTCAACCGCGTGGTCGATACCGCTTTGCCCACAAATATCTCGCGGGACCGTTGGGTGCTTTGGCGCGTTTGGTAGGGCGGTGGCGTCACGCGGAATTCATAGGTGAGCGTGCTGAGATCGTCGCGATCAACTTCCAGAAGCTCGGCGTTCCAGTAGCCTTGCAAGCCGGGCAGGCCCACAGCGCGAATAATGGCACCCTCTGGGGTCGGCTCGACTTTCAGGGACAGCACTTCTGCCACGAACGGGCGCGGGTCACGTAGCAGCGCCTCGTCGGCGACGACACTCTGCTCCGCACGGTCGCGGCCAAACCAGTTGAATGGATTGATGCGCGAGTCGCGAATGCGACCGCAAGCGGTCACGGTCAGGCTGATCGCCAGAATTGCCAAAATAGTGCGTGTCATTGCTCGTGTCCCCGCCAGCGCGTGTGTTTCCCAATGGAGTAGCGCAACCGAGACGACTTGAAAAGTCCGGCCTGCACTGGACGATGCCGCACGCGCGGGTTAACTCAGCTATCAGACTACCAGAAGGGGCCCGACCGATGGCGCAAGAGGCGTTTGAAGACATTGTGGAGACGTTCGAGTTTCTTGAAGATTGGGAAGATCGCTATCGCCATGTCATCGATATGGGCAAGGCGATGGACCCTCTGGATGACGCGCTGAAGGTGCCTGCGACCAAGGTGGATGGCTGCGCCAGTCAGGTCTGGCTGCATCCGAAAGCCGCCGATGGAGTGTTTACCTTTGAGGGCGACAGTGATGCGATGATCGTGCGCGGCCTGATTGCTGTGCTGAAGGGGCTTTATTCGGGTCTTCCCCTTGCGGAAGTGGGCAAGGTCGATGCCGTGGCCGAGCTTGGGCGCCTGGGATTGAACGAACATCTGTCATCGCAGCGATCTAACGGAGTGCGCGCAATGGTCGAGCGCATTCGGAACGTGGCGGCTTCTGCCGCTTAGGAACCATTATCGGGCAGGGCGCATTGGCTCGGCCTGTGCGGCCAACTCCGTTTCCAGATCGCCGTAGCCGGTAAAACGATACTCGTAGTCCAACCCCAAGAACTCTGCGCAGGCTTTGGCCTTGTCTTCCAGCGCGGCGTCGCGGGTCTGTGCTTCATAGACCAGCTTTTCGTAATTGCCGAAATACATGTTCCGTAGTTCAGGGTGACGATCTAGACCCAAGGGCATGGTCACAAAGGCGTCAAACTGACGGGCAAGAAAATCGGTGAGGTAGAACGACGTCACCTCGTCGCGCGCCTCAAACGCCGCGTTGCCGTCGTAAAAGCTGTAGCAATGCGGACCTTCCAGCATACCGATGCCAAGCTCGTCGCACGCAGCTTTTAGTTGCCCGCCCGTTCCGCAATCAGCGTAGACGACAAAGATCTTCTCGAAATCTGCTTTGTGCTTCTCAACAGCCTCTCGGATTGCCGGCACGATTTTCTCGGGCGTGTTGTGAAAAATTGCGGGAAGGCACGCGAGCGTCATGTGGCTCCAGCCGTTCCGTTCCGTCAACGCTAGGATTTCACGCGCCAAGGCCCCGCAAGCAAGCAGCAGGATGCGTCCTTCACGAGGCGGAGCAAGACCTGCGTCTCGCAAGGTGGCGTCGTCAGGTATCATCGCGGTCGAGCCTCTTGTGCAGTGCGCGGATCACCAGCCCCGCAAGCATTGCCAGCGGGAGCAAAGCGGGCAGGGCGCTCGAGGCCTCACCTTGCGGCTGCATCTGGGCAAAAATGAACACGGTGAGGCCTGAAGCGACAAGCACGTAACACAGGATCAGGGCAAAGCGGGTGAATGGCATGAATGCTCCTCCGGAGTAGTGAGGATTGCGCTTCGACGCGTCTGAGGTCAAGAGCTTGCCTCGGACGCGAAAACGGGCCCCGCAGGGCCCGCTACGCGTGTCGCTGATACTAGCGCAGTCAGCCAGCGGCCATCTGGTTGTGCTTGCGGGCCATGAACTCTTTCGCTGTTTCGACAGCGACCGCGGCGTCACGGCAATAGGCGTCTGCCCCGATGGCTTTACCAAACTCTTCGTTCAAGGGCGCTCCGCCGACCAAAACGGTGTAGTCATCGCGCATACCTTTTTCGACCAACGTGTCGATCACGACCTTCATGTAAGGCATCGTTGTGGTGAGTAGGGCGGACATGCCCAGAATGTCTGGCGTTTCGCTTTCAAGCGCTTCGAGATAGGCGTCGACCGAATTGTTGATACCAAGATCCACAACTTCGAAGCCTGCGCCTTCCATCATCATGCCTACAAGGTTCTTGCCGATGTCATGGATGTCACCCTTCACGGTGCCAATAACCATTTTGCCGACACGTGGCGCGCCTGTTTCAACCAGCAGCGGCTTGAGGATGGCCATGCCGCCCTTCATCGCGTTGGCAGCCAACAAAACCTCTGGAACAAACAAGATTCCGTCGCGGAAGTCATTGCCCACGATGGTCATGCCACCAACAAGCGCCTTTGTCAGGACGTCGTAGGGTTCCCACTTGCGTTCCAGCAGAATGTTGACCCCCTCTTCGATCTCTTCTTTGAGACCGTCGTAAAGGTCATCGAACATCTGCGCGACAAGCTCTTCATCGTCGAGTTCCGACAGGATGATATCGTCTTCTTCGTCTGACATAGGCTTAGAACTCCTCAACACGCGCAAATGCGTCGTGGTCTTTCGTTAGTTTAGTGATGCGCTGCGGGGCTACCTGCGGCGCGACGATTTGCGACATAGCGTTAGCTTGCACCGACTTACGCTTGCCAGTGTTCTCATTATGTTCCATTTTGTCAGAATGGATAAAACCCGTTCCACAGCAATCGGATTGGAGCGTTTGACGGGCCGCGTCAAAGGCCGTGGAACTCCGCGCAACGAGACCGGTCGATTTGAAGCCCTTGATCGCGTGGCCTTCGATGACGGTTGGGCCGAGGCGGAGGATGACTTGCCCGTAGTGCGGACGCATGTGTCCGACGAGCGCGTGACCAAGGTGGTGACGCGAAACACCTCGCCGGATGTCCCGTTCGATCGGTCTTTGAACCCGTATCGCGGATGCGAGCATGGGTGCACCTACTGTTTTGCGCGTCCCAGCCATGCGTTTCTGGGGCTTTCGCCCGGATTGGATTTCGAGACGCGTCTGATCGCCCGCCCGAATGCGGCGCAGGCGTTGGAGCGTGAACTTCGCCGACCGGGATACATGCCAGACGTGTTGGCCATCGGGACGAACACCGACGCCTATCAACCGATCGAAAAAGACCGTCGCATCATGCGCGATGTGTTGGAGGTTTTGCAGCGCTTTAATCATCCTGTCGCCATCGTCACGAAAGGCAGCCTGATCGAGCGCGATGTGGATATCCTGCGGGACATGGCGGCATTGGGGCTGGCTACGGCCTCGATCTCGATCACCACGCTGGATAGGAAGCTCGCCCGACAGATGGAACCGCGTGTGCCGCCGCCAGCGCGCAGACTGCGCACGATCGAGCGCTTGGCCGAAGCGGGCATCCCTGTAAGGGTAAGTGTGGCACCCGTGATCCCTGGACTGACTGACCACGAGTTGGAAGCCATATTGCAGGCGGCACGAGACGCAGGGGCAACTGCTGCCAATGCAATCGGCTTGCGCCTTCCGCGTGAGGTGTCGGAGTTGTTTCAAGACTGGCTTGCGCGCGATCTTCCGGGCAGCGCGGACAAGGTGATGGGGCGTGTGCGTCAGATGCATGGTGGGCGCGACTACGATCCGAGTTTCGGACACCGCATGCGGGGGCAGGGCACACATGCTGATCTTTTGCGGCGTCGGTTCAAGACGGCTTGCAAACGGTTTGGTCTGGCAGAGCGTCTGCCCCGACCAAGATCGGACTTGTTCGCCCGTCCGCCGAAAGCAGGCGATCAGCTCAGCCTGTTCTGAGGCTTGCACCATTCAAGCGCGGCTACGGCGACGCGTCACGCGAGGTGCGGGACCTGCGCCATCAGTTCCGTCACTTTCCGACGAGAACCCGCCAAGCTTTTCGGCGATTTGGTCCAATGATGGTTTTGGGCCGCGCGGGCGTAATTCCAGCGCTGCGCGCATCTGAACGAGGTGCGCGGGCGTGGTGCCACAGCAGCCGCCGATGATCGTTGCACCCGCGTCGCGGGCGAGGCAGGCGTAATCCGCCATCAATTCGGGCGTTCCGTCATAGTGGATGTGCCCGTCATGGTATTTTGGAATCCCGGCATTGCCCTTCGCAATGATTGGAATGTCGCTGTCGCCAAAGCCCAGAACCGTGCGCAGCAGATCAGATGAGCCGACACCGCAATTCGCCCCAAACGCCAGCGGCTTTTGTGCCAAACGCGCCGCCAACGCTGTCAGCGCGGCGGAGGTCAGCCCCATCATGGTGCGACCAGCAGTGTCAAAGCTCATGGTGCAGCACCAAGGCATGTCGGCAAGTTTCGCGGCTTCGGAGGCGGCCTTCAGCTCTTCGGGGGCGGAAATGGTTTCAGACCAAAGCACATCCGCGCCACCGGCTTTCAGGCCCTCTGCCTGTTCGTGGAACATCTCGACGGCGCTTTCGTGTGTTAGCGTGCCCATCGGAACCATAATATCACCTGTCGGTCCCATGGAGCCAGCAACGATCACGGGTCGCCCTGCGGCGTCAGCAACATCTCGGCCAATCTCGGCTGCGAGGCGGTTCAGTTCAAATACGCGGTCTTGCGCATCATGCAGCTTGAGGCGCGAGGCGTTGCCACCAAACGTGTTCGTGAGAAACAGGTCGGAGCCGGCATTGACCGCGTCGCTGTAAAGCCGGTGGATGCGATCAGGGTGATCGGCATTCCACAGTTCCGGCGCATCTCCGGAACTTAGACCCATGTTGAACAACTGTGTCCCCGTCGCCCCGTCGGCAAGAAGCCAGTCTCGTTCCGCAAGCAGGCGGCTGAGGGCGTTTGTGCTGGTCATTGAATTGTCCTGTCAAATTTCGGATTCCGTCACCGCGCCTCTTCACACGCGAGCGCGTATGAATCAAATTGATAATCATCATAATGATCATGAGCAGGGATGGGATCACCGGTGTTCTGGCGTTGTCGAGCGTGAATAAGATTATACAATTCGATGCCCCCCGATATCAGAGTGAAAATACTATCAGCCACGATGAATTGGGGCACCCAGTTCGGATCAAAGTAGGATTTGAACTGGTGCAGACCGCGCGACGCTTTGCTGCGTTGAAAGGTGATCCGTAGAATATACTCCACCCATGTTTTTGGGGTATCAGACAGGTGCAGAGGTGCGGAGCAGAGTGACAATGTGCCAACACCTTGCTCTCGTGCGGCGTCGATTGCTGCCGCAATCAAAGTGTAGATGGCCCCGTCAGGACAGTTTCGCCCGCTACGGACAAGATCAAGCACCCAACGATCTTTGGAATAGTGAAACGTCACGAAGGCAACTGGTCGCTCGTCTTGATAAGCAGTGAATACCCGCTGGGTTGAAACGATTTCTTTGCCAAAGCGTCCCACAGAGAAACCGCGCGCTGGACCGTTTTTTGCCTGCCAATCACGATCAATCTTGTGCAGCTTTGACATTTGCGGTGCATTTGGAACCGTGTGGACGCCCTCCTTCGCGCTGCTGCGCAGCTTCCGGCGCAATTTTGCCCGAGAGGGCGTGTTTAGAGTGAACGCAGAAGGGTTGAGCACTGCCTCGCTGCCAATTTGATGCGCTGACAGTCCAATTGCACGCGCCGCCTGTGCGGTTTGCGAACTGGCCTTATAGATAAGCAATCCACGAAAGGCTCGACGCGCCAACCGAAGTCGCGCGACAAGAAATCCGATTGGGTCACCACCAAACGGATCGCGAAACAGGATTTCAGTATTACAGGTGCGGCGACCCAGCGATTTGGATCTACCGTAAGGGTTGGCGATCTGATGAAGCTGCCCCTGTGTGAGAAGGGACATTTCTGCGGGTTCTGCTCCCGAAATGTAATCTAGAGCATCAGGTTCGACGTCCGGCATCGGATTTGCGCGCCGCCTTTGGGGCGCTAGGGCGATCAATGCAGGTGCGGCGAAATAGATCACCCTGTAGGCAAGCAGAGCCGCGAGCAGCGCCGTTGGCTCGACATTTGGCAATAGGGCCAGGAAGCAAAGCTCGAATGGTCCAATACCAGCGGGAACGCCCGAGATCAAACCTGCGAAATACGCCAGTAAGAACACCGAATATAGGGTTAAAAAAGGAACATAACCATCGGGGATAAAAACGAAAATGACAAAACTTGCGGCGCATGTGTCGATCAGCGTGACGATCGTCGCGCGCGAGATCAACCTGATAGGAGGGAGTAGCCGCACTGTCTGTGCGGCGGCGCTAAACGAGAAAGCCGCGACACAAATAGCAATCCATAGGCACAGTAATGACAGCCACCAGATTTGGGGCGGAATATTCGGTGCAACAAGGCCGGCAGCGCTGGCAACTATGACCCATCCCCCAAGAAAACAGGCAGTGACAATGCCAGTCATCTTCGTTGCGAGCCAAAGCGTAAACTCTGGTTGGTTTGCGTGAAGCTTCCATCGCACCAGTGAGCCGCTGAACAAACCGAATCCGACCGCTTGAGCAATCGCTGTCGCGCGCCATCCCACAGAGTGAGCGTGCGTATCCGGAAGGTCCAGTTGCAGGTAACGGGCGGCGAGCACATCATAGCACCCGACCGCTGCAAGGCTTATCCCAGTGAAAATTGCACTCAAGATCCACGTATCGAACGAGAAGGTTTGGAACACTTCAAAAACAGCTGCAACGTCGATCGCGGCGGTTTTATGATAGAGAAGGCCAACTATCGCGAGGGACAGGCCAACGGCCGATACCTGTCGCGCCACACGCGTCCTATATGCACTTCGGCCGTCTGAAATCCCCATGTTCTCACCCCATTCTCAATCACATGGAGTGGGTCTAGTCGGACCACATGAGGTGTTGCTTAACAGATAAAATGCGCTGCAAAGAAATTTGGGCGTTGCGCTCGGCTCTCCCTTTGGGGGCGAACAAGAAAGGCCGCTAGATGCGATCTAGCGGCCTTTCGAAATCATGAAAGATCAGAGGGTTAGATCTCGGACATCAACTGCGCTTTGGCTTTGACCATAAGCTCAACCATCTTTGCGCGAATGGTTGCTTCACTGGCCTTGTCGCCAAGATCACCCGCCACTTTGCGGTAAACGTCCTCGTCGCCGGCTTCTTCGAAATCGGCGCGAACCACTTCTTTGGCGTAATCAGCGGCGTCATCGCCAGATTTGCCCATCAGATCAGCTGCCCAAAGACCCAGCAACTTGTTGCGGCGGGCTTCGGCTTTGAATTGCATTTCTGCATCGTGGGCGAATTTGTTTTCAAAGGCGTTTTCGCGATCGTCGAAGGTGGTCATTCGAAGCTCCTGTATAAGTCTGTTGTCCTTGATATGCCCATGCTTTCGGGCTGACGCAAGTGCTGGCTGCCAAGACGGGGTGAAGTGACGCGCTTTGCTTCGCTTGTCTGACCCGCTTGTGTGACGTATAGGCACGGCTAATGATGGGACGCGAGTCCCGCCCCCGCGCGGGACGCCGCGTTACAGGAGATGCCCATGGCACGCCGCAAAAAGATATACGAAGGCAAAGCAAAAACCCTCTACGAAGGCCCCGAGCCCGGAACGCTGGTCCAGTATTTCAAGGACGACGCGACAGCCAACAACGCTGAGAAGCATGGCATCATCGAGGGCAAAGGCGTTCTAAACAACCGTTTGAGCGAGTTCTTCATGACCGGCTTGGGTCATATTGGCGTGCCGACGCATTTCATCAAACGCATCAATATGCGTGAGCAGTTGATCCGCGCTGTGGAAATCATTCCGCTGGAAGTGATCGTGCGCAACTACGCCGCCGGCTCGATGGCAAAACGTCTTGGCATGGAAGAAGGCACGATGTTGCCGCGCCCGATTGTAGAGTTCTCCTACAAAGATGACGCGCTTGGCGATCCGTTGGTTCCCGAAGAATATATTATCGCTTTGGGATGGGCCAGCCAGCAAGACCTCGACGATATTGTGGCTTTGGCGTTGCGGGTGAATGACTTCATGTCCGGCGTTATGTATGGCGTGGGAATCAAGCTGATTGATTTCAAGATCGAGATTGGCCGCCAGTTCGATGGAGATTTCCAACGTCTGATCGTGGCCGACGAGATTAGCCCAGACAGCTGCCGGTTGTGGGACATGGAGACTGGCCAAAAGCTCGACAAGGACGTGTTCCGCCGCGATCTCGGGAATTTGGCCGATGCCTACACCGAAGTTGCGCGACGTCTTGGTGTGTTGCCAAACACCAATGCGCCGTTGGGCAAGCCCACACTGATTAACTGACGGGCAGGGACCAGTGATCTTACGTCTGCTAAATTCTATCGCCGCGCGGTTTCGCAAGCCGTTGGAATTGGGCAGCCCTAAGGCCAACAAGCTGGTGCTCGATCAGATAGCAGAGCAGGGGGATGACGGCACGCAGGAACGCCATGTTCGCCACTTTGCCTATCCAATGCGCGGTGCGAACGCTGCCAACAAGCACTCGGCTCTAGAGCTATTTGCAGAGGCGGGGCTGGATATCTCCGAAGCCCAATATCGCGGCGGTGTCGTGGGCGAGCATTATGCCGCTGTGGCCGACGAAGAATTTGACCAATTGACCGACAGCCTGCGCGACGAGTTTTCGCGCATGGGGTGGGAATATGACGGCTGGGAATGCGCCGTCCTAAAAAGCTGAGGGAGCTAGAGCAATGAAGGCACGCGTCCATATCATGTTGAAAAACGGGGTCCTTGATCCACAAGGCGAGGCTGTGCGCCACGCCCTTGGGACTTTGGGCTTCGACGGTGTGCACGGTGTGCGCCAGGGAAAGGTGATCGAACTGGACCTGGCCGACGGCACCACCGAAGCGACCGTCAAGGACATGTGCGAAAAACTGCTCGCGAACACGGTGATCGAAAGCTACACGATCGAGCTGGCGTGATGCGGGCTGCCGTGCTCCGCGAATACAACGCGCCGCTGTCCCTTGAGGACGTGGCAGAGCCGGAATGCCCGCAGGATGGCGTCGTCCTGAAGGTTATGGCCTGCGGCGTGTGCCGTTCGGACTGGCACGGTTGGACCGGAGAACATCCCCGCGTGAAACCCGGTCAGATCGGCGGGCACGAGTATTGCGGTGAAGTGGTCGAAGCGGGCCCATTGGCCGCGCACAAGGTCGGCGACAAGCTGATCGCCCCGTTTATCCTGGCCTGTGGCACATGCCCGTCCTGTCAGGAAGGCAACCAGAACACCTGTCCGAACCAGCGCCTTCCGGGCTTTATCGAGCCGGGTGCGTTTGCCGAATACGTTGCGGTCCCGTTCGATCATAATCTGGCGCATCTGCCGGAAAACCTGTCACCGACTGTAGCCGCTGGACTTGGTTGTCGAGTTACGACGGCATGGCACGCCTTGACGGGTCGCGCCGCTTTGCAGCCGGGGGAATGGCTTGCCGTTCATGGAACTGGCGGCATTGGTCTGTCCACGCTGTTGCTTGGTATCGCAATGGGTGCGCGTGTTGTCGTCGTCGACATTGTCGAGGAAAAACTGTCCCACGCCAAAGGGTTGGGCGCCGAAGCTGCGGTAAACGCCATGAAGGGCGATGTCGCGGCTCAAATCAAAGAAATCACTGGCGGCGGGGCTCATGTCTCGGTTGAGGCGCTTGGTCTGCCTGTGACGACGAATGCGTCTATCGAGTGCTTGCGGCCGTTGGGCCGACATGTGCAGGTCGGGATGCCCGTAGGGCACACCGCGACGATGGAAATCAACATGAGTGCCGTCTACCAAGGTAATCTGGCACTTTTCGGCACGCGCGGAATGCCATCGTGGAAATACCCCAGCTTGCTGGCGCTCATCACCAGTGGGCGGATTGACATGTCGCCGCTCATTGCTCGCGAGATCGGGTTGTCCGGCGTGTCCGATGAACTTGCTGCCTTCAACGGGCCGACCCCTCCGGGCGTGGCCGTTATCACCGATTTTCTTAGCTAAAGGGCCGTTTCTATGAAAGCTGCTGTCATCGTTTTCCCCGGATCCAACTGCGACCGCGATTTGGCCGAAGGCTTCCGCCAAGCCGGATTTGACGTCTCCATGGTTTGGCACAAAGACACCGCTTTGCCGGAAGGCATGGATGTGATCGGTATTCCCGGGGGCTTTTCTTTTGGCGACTACCTGCGGTGCGGCGCGATCGCGGCCCAATCGCCGATTTGCCGCGCGGTTGTGGACTATGCCCATAGGGGCGGCCACGTCTTGGGGTTCTGTAACGGCTTTCAGGTGTTGTGCGAAACCGGATTGCTCCCTGGTGTGCTGATGCGCAATGCGGGGCTGAAGTTCGTATGCCGCCAGCAAACCCTACGGGTCGAGACCGAGGACAGCCCCTTCACCAACGCCTACAGCAAGGGCAGCGAGATCATGGTGCCAATCGCCCACCACGATGGGAACTTTTCCGCCGATGCAGAATTGGTGGCGCGCCTCCGTGGCGAAGATCGCGTGGCGTTCAGCTATGTCGGCAACCCGAACGGTTCTGCTGGCGATATTGCTGGAATTCTAAGTGAAAACCGCCGCGTTCTGGGAATGATGCCGCATCCTGAACGCGCTTGCGAGCCTGCGCATGGTGGCACGGACGGGCAGGGCGTTTTCAAATCTTTGAACGAGCTTTTGGCGCTGGCGTAATTCCGCTTATGGGTGCGCTTGAGAGTGGGCGATGTCTCACCTAATCTAGCGGCTATGAAAACAACGCCTCCTTCCGGCGGGACCGACTTGAAAACGGTGCCGCCCTTCCAAGTTCGGCCATCGCGCAAGGCGACATGGCTGGTGCGGGGCGTTGTCGTGGGGTTGATCGCCGTTGCGGTTGGCATCATCTGGGTTTCAAATCTTTGGCTGACGGATCGGTTTACCGAAACCACGCGCAACCGTGGCGAGATCCGGTTAGCGCTGTATTCCAATGCGATCACGTCCGAGCTCCAGCGAAACCGCGTGGTGCCGTTGCTGCTGTCCCGCGACCCGGTGATGATCTCGGCTCTGAACTCCAACGACTTTTCCGCGACGTCGCGCCGCTTGATTTCGTTCTCCGAAGAGATTGGGGCGGCGGGTTTACGTCTGCTGGATCAGAACGGTGTGATCGTGGCCTCGGCAGACCGCAATGAGTTAGGCGCGGCCTTCCGCAATGCGCCCTACTTCGTAGCTGCCTTGCGCACCAATGAAACGGTGTTCAACGCGACACAGCTTGAGAGTGGCGCTTACAAATTCACCTATGCCCGCCGCATCGAATCTGAAAAGCAGGGCATCGGCGTAATCGTCGTTGATGTAGATCTGCGCCAATTCGAAACGCGTTGGCGGTCGCCGTCAGAGGCGGTTTTGGTGACCAATTCAGAAGGCCTGACCGTCATTGCAACCGACCCGAGATGGCGTGGTTTGGATATTTCGGAAGCATTGGAAACCCGCACTCCAGACAGTGCGTTGCGCCGCGCGTTTGAGGCCACCGGCGGGTTTTTCGACATAGAGCAACCGGATGCCTATTTCCGTGGCGAGGCCGTCATGGAGATGTCGGGGCGTATTCCATTCCGTGGCTGGCGGATAACGTCGTTTTCCACTTATGCAAGTGTACGCGAGCGGGTGAACGGAGTCTTGGCCATTGAGATCATGGCGTTCGCCATCCTGCTGGCCTTGGCGTTCTATGTGTTGTCGCGTCGGGCGCAGTCGCAAGCGGGCTTCTTTCGTCGAGAAAGTGAAGAATTGCGCGCGTTGAACCTGCGTCTCAGCCGTGAAATCGCGGAACGTCAGAAAGTCCAAAAGAACCTGGAGGTGGCGGAGCAATCACTTGCCCAGTCGCAGAAACTGGCGGCCTTGGGCGAAATGTCAGCCGCCGTGAGCCATGAGTTGAACCAGCCGCTTGCAGCGATGAAGACCTATCTTGCGGGCGCAAAGCTGTTGCTACAACGTCGCCGACCGGATGAAGCGCAAGCATCATTTCAAAGGATTGATGACCTGATCGAGCGGATGGGCGCGATCACGCGCCAGTTGAAATCTTACGCCAGAAAGGGCGGCGACGCGCTAGAGCCCGTTGATTTACGCGACGCTGTGCGCGGGTCGCTCTCGATGATGGAACCGCAGCTGAAACGCGGCGACGTTCGCGTGATCTCGACCTTGCCGGACGAGCCGGTTTTGGTTCTTGGCGACCGTGTCCGCTTGGAGCAGGTGATCATCAACTTGTTCCGCAACGCACTTGACGCCACGAAGGGCGCGCAGCGGCCGCAGGTCGAAATTCTACTGAATTCTGGCGAAACTGCCGTGCTCAGTGTTCGCGACAACGGCGAAGGGCTGGAGAATTTGGATGAGTTGTTCGAGCCGTTTTACACCACCAAACAACCCGGAGAGGGGGTCGGGCTCGGGCTCGCAATCTCCTCAGGGATTGTCGCCGATTTGGGGGGGCGGTTGACCGCACGCAATGGTCACGCTGGCGGTGCCGTTTTCGAGGTACAGCTTCCCATTTTGGGTCAAGAGGCGATCAAGACCCAACCGCCGACACCTTTGCCGGTCACCGACCAAAAAATTGAGGCCGCCGAATAGGCGCTAGTCACCAAAAGGAGCCAGATCATGGCCAATGCATTGAAAATCGCGATTGTAGATGACGAACAGGATATGCGGCAGTCGATTTCCCAGTGGCTTGCCCTGTCGGGCTATGACACTGAGACGTTTGCGAGCGCAGAGGAAGCTTTGAAGGGGATCGGCAACGATTACCCCGGGATCGTTGTCAGTGACATCAAGATGCCTGGTATGGACGGGATGCAGTTCCTCAAAAGGTTGATGAGCCAAGATAGCGCTTTGCCGGTGATCATGATTACAGGCCATGGCGATGTTCCCATGGCGGTCGAGGCGATGCGAGTCGGGGCGTTTGATTTTCTTGAAAAGCCATTCAATCCCGACCGGATGACCCAGCTTGCCAAACGCGCGACGATCTCTCGCCGCCTGACGCTCGACAACCGTGCGCTGCGCCGCGAACTGTCCGACGGCGCGGCCTTGATGCGAAAACTAATCGGCTCGTCCCCCGTTATGGATCGCCTGCGCGAGGACATTCTGGATTTAGGGCAAGCAGACGGTCACGTCCTCATCGACGGGGAAACCGGTTCCGGTAAAACGCTCACCGCACACGCGCTCCACGCCGTTGGTCCACGGGCCGGGAAGAAATTTGTTACACTGAGCTGTGCGGCATTCGACGAGACGGCCTTGTCGCGCAAGCTGTTCGATCCGGTAGAGGAGGGCGAGGAGCTGCCTCTGGTCGAGCAAGCGCGCGGCGGCACCTTGGTGCTTGAAGATATCGAAGCGCTGCCGAGTACGTTGCAAGCGCGTCTGCTGCAACTCATCAATGAGCAGGGTAGCCCCGCAGAAACCCGCATCATCGCGATCTGCAACACACAAGAACAAGACAAAACCTGTGAAGACCTGATCCGTGCCGATCTGTATTACCGCCTAGCCGCGATGAAAATTACCATCCCGCCGCTTCGCCAAAGGGGCGAGGATATTCTCACGCTGTTCAATCGGTTTGGGGAACAGTTCGGCGAAGAATACGGCTCCGACGCGCCCGAGGTCTCAGCGCAAGAAGCAGCACAGCTGCTGCAGGCCCCGTGGCCGGGAAATGTGCGCCAATTGATCAACGTGGCAGAGCGGGCCGTATTGCAAAACCGCCGTGGATCCGGCTCGATCGCGTCGCTTTTGATGGCGGACAACTCCGAGATGGGCCCCGTGATCACCACCGAGGGCAAACCGCTCAAGGAATACGTAGAAGCGTTCGAGAGGATGCTGATCGACAACACCATGCGTCGCCACAAGGGTTCTATCGCGTCGGTGATGGACGAATTGTGCCTCCCGCGTCGAACACTGAACGAAAAGATGGCAAAATACGGATTGCAACGCGCGGACTACGTCTAGTAGCGCGTATTTCGCGAATGGACCGGACCGTTCTTCATGCCATAAGCGATTGTTCATTGTAATCGGCATGCAAACAATACTATGTGTTGAGGACGGTCCGGTGTCCCGAAGAGGCGCATTGGACCGGTTAGAGTTTCACTGCAGCTTCGCCCGAAGGACAAAACGGGCACAGGCACCGCAGGATTGACGGCCCATTTGGGCCATCGCCGCTGGCTCGCAAAACGCGCCGTGGCACCATTCGTAAGGCTTGCGCCCCCAATTTTGGCCCAAGTCGGAGACAAGAACGCGATGAGACGCGACAGGCACAGCTACGGATACCGTGACGGGGGACACCCCGCGTCACAGGCCGTTTTGCAGCCATCCGCGTCCAGGCTCGCCCAAACTAGACATCCCGCTAATTCTGACGCGCCCCCAGGGGCGCTAAGGACGTTGGCCAGATGCAATCGGAAAACATGGCTAAGAAAATGCTTATCGACGCCACCCACGCGGAAGAGACCCGTGTCGTGGTGGCAGACGGAAACAAAGTTGACGAGTTTGACTTTGAATCGGAAAACAAGCGCCAGCTAGCTGGCAACATCTATCTTGCAAAAGTAACTCGGGTTGAGCCGTCGCTTCAGGCGGCCTTTGTGGACTATGGCGGAAACCGCCATGGCTTCCTTGCCTATTCTGAAATTCATCCTGACTATTATCAAATCCCGATGGCTGACCGTCAGGCACTGATCGAGGAAGAACTCGAATACGCTCGCCAACAAGCTGAAGAAGACGAGAAGCCGAAGAAGTCCTCGCGCTCCCGTTCGCGGTCGCGTTCCCGCTCGCAAAAAGCAAAGACTGATGATGCGGTGGTCACCGAAGACGTTCAGGATACTGCTTCTGAAGACCAAGCTGACGCCGGAGCGGCCGACGATGATGCGCCAGTTGCTGAGGGCAGCGATGCAGAGGCGTCAGAACAGGTAAATGCGGAAGTCGTCACGACTGATGCAGAAGAGGCGCCCGCCATTCCAGGAATGGACGTGGTCGATCTGGAAGACGCTTCCGAAGAGGATGCCGTTGATACGCCCGAACGTGACGAGGACGATGACGGGGAAACGTCTGCTTCCGAGAAAGACGAGAACATCGAGAGCGTCGCTCAGGAAGACGTGATCGAGGAAATTCGCCAACCACGCAAACCACGTGTGAAGCGTTACAAAATCCAAGAAGTCATCAAAGTGCGCCAAATACTGCTGGTGCAAGTCGTCAAAGAAGAGCGCGGCAACAAGGGCGCGGCGCTGACCACTTACCTGTCGCTCGCTGGCCGGTATTGCGTGCTGATGCCGAACACAGCGCGTGGCGGCGGTATCTCCCGCAAGATCACCAACGCGGCTGACCGCAAAAAGCTTAAAGAAATCGCCAATGAGATTGACGTGCCATTGGGCGCGGGGCTCATTGTCCGGACCGCTGGTGCGCAACGTACCAAAACAGAGATCAAGCGCGACTACGAATACCTGCAGCGCCAGTGGGAACAGGTGCGCGAGTTGACATTGAAGTCCATCGCGCCTGCGCAGATCTATGAAGAAGGCGACCTGATCAAGCGATCTATTCGCGACCTCTACAACAAAGACATCGACGAAGTGATCGTTGAGGGCGAAGCCGGATACCGCGTTGCCAAGGACTTCATGAAAATGATCATGCCGTCCCACGCCAAAAACGTGAAACGCTACAACGATCCGATGCCGCTGTTTGCGCGTTATCAGGTTGAGTCCTACCTCTCTGGTATGTTCAACCCGACCGTTCAGCTCCCTTCGGGTGGCTATATTGTGATCGGCGTGACCGAGGCTTTGGTGGCAATCGACGTTAACTCTGGTCGTGCTACGAAAGAAGGCTCGATCGAGCAAACCGCGCTCAAAACCAACTTGGAGGCCGCCGCTGAAGTCGCCCGCCAAATGCGTCTGCGTGACCTTGCTGGCCTTATTGTTATCGACTTCATCGACATGGATGAACGGCGCAACAACACCGCCGTTGAGAAGCTGTTGAAAGACAAGCTGAAGACAGATCGCGCTCGCATTCAAGTTGGGCGTATCTCGGGCTTTGGCTTGCTGGAGATGTCTCGTCAGCGTCTGCGTCCGGGGATGTTGGAAGCTTCAACCCAGCCTTGTCCTGCGTGTCACGGCACTGGTCTGATCCGCTCCAATGACAGCCTAGCGCTCACCATTCTGCGCCAGCTGGAAGAAGAGGGAACGCGCAAGCGCTCCAAAGAGGTTCTGCTGAAAGCGCCGATTGCCGTCATCAACTACCTGATGAACGAAAAGCGCGAACACGTCGCCCAGATTGAAAGCCGCTACAACATGGCGGTTCGGCTCGAAGCTGACGCGCATCTGGTCAGCCCTGATTACACGATCGAGAAGTTCAAGACTGCCACACGAGTGATCAACCCGATCGCTACAAATGTGGTGTCCATGGACAGCATTGATATGTCCGATATCGACGATATGGAGGGCGAAGAAGAGGTGGTCGAGGCAGAAGCGGAAGCCGAAGTCGACGCGCCAGAACTTGATGAAAACGGCAACCCGAAGAAGAAAAAACGTCGTCGTCGTCGGGGTGGTCGTGGCCGCTCCAAGTCATCGTCTTATCGCTCTGAAGATGAGTCTGATGAGACCGAAGATGCGAATGGTGATGCGAAGACTGACTCGCCTGAGCCGGAAACGCAGGCTGTTGACGCTGACGTGAAATCGGAAACGACGCCGGCAGCTGACGAGAAGCCCAAGTCGAAATCCCGTTCACGTAGCCGCTCGTCTTCGAAATCGTCCAAGGCGAAGGCCGAGGAAACGGTCTCTGCAGAAACCGAAACTGTTGCGCCTGAAGCGGATGGTACATCCGAAGCAGATGCAGAGAAGCCGAAGAAAAAGACCAGCACGCGTTCTCGGTCGAAAGAGGTGACCGAAGTGGCAGAAGCCGTTGCAACTGATGCGCCTGCATCGGATGAAGCTATCGCCGCTAAAGAAGAAAAGCCGAAGAAGACGACCACACGAAAGTCAACGTCGAGCCGCGCGAAATCGACAACTGCCAAGAAGGAAGAGGCGCCTAAGGTTGCCGCATCCCAACAGGTTGCAGTCGAAGCCCCAGCAGACGCCGTGGTGGCAGATGCTCCGGCTGAACCGAAACCGAAGAAGACACGCACCCGCGTCTCTAAACCTCAGCCAGAAGCGCAAGTTGCGGAAACGGTCGCTGAGGCTGCACCTGACGCTGACGAGACGAAGCCCAAGCGTAAAGGCTGGTGGTCGCTGGGCCGCTAAAGCCCTTGCGAAGTTCATTGGAAAGGCCGGGCTTTTTTGTCCGGCCTTTTTATTTGCGGCCCTTGCGTCCTTTCGGGGCTGCTGACGCGGCTGCCAGAACATCCTGCGCACGCAACCAACCCGAAGAGCCACGCGGCAATGCGCCCGAGGCGCGCTTGGCGTGGATCACTGCATCATCATAGCGCCCCAGAACTGCGTAACGCTCCGCCGTCGCCACCGAGGCCATGGCGTTTTGCCCGTTCTTGGCATGGGCCAGCGCCAGATTGCGCAGCATCTGTGGATCACCCGGGTCGCGGGACCGTGCGCGAATTAGAATAGCGAGCGCCTGTTTCGCTGCACCCGCAGACCCTTGAGCAAGTAATGCCCGTCCTAACCCAGCTTCGATCAGCGCCTCGCGCGGAGCCAACGCCAAAGCTTGCTTGTACGAGCTGACGGCGGCATCGAACTGGCGTCCCTCTAGAAGGACTTGACCTTTCAATTCATGATAATAGGGGTCACGTGGGCGCATCTTCAGCAGCGCATTCATCTCTGCGAGTGCTTTCTTGAGATTGGGTGTCTTGTGATACGCAATCGCGCGTCGAAGCATTGCAATCTCTCCATTTCCTTTGCTTTCAGCGCGGCGCAAAACATAGCGCGGATTGCCTAAGAATCCGCTGAGCTTGGCCGACATACGGGCATACCAATACTGCGCCTCTGGCGTCGTTGGCTTGACGCGGGATTTGTAGCTGGCGGCGTATCCCTTCACGGCGCGCAGGCGGTCCTGCGACAGCGGGTGCGTGCGCGCATAAGGGTCTTGGCGACCCGGACGAAGCGCTTCCTGACCTCGGAAAATCTCCAAAATGTCGGTCATCGCGGCGGGGTCGAGATTTGCGCTGGCCATATAACGCATTGCGGATTGATCTGCGGAGGATTCTTCGGCCCGCGTATGGGCAAAGAACCGGCGCGCTGCCGAACTGCTTGTGCCTGCGGCCAGCCCGATTGCCGCGTCACCATTCCCGCCAATAGCTGCCGCCGCAGCGAGTGCCATTCCGATTGCTGTTACGCGTCCGGCCACGCGTGCATTTGTCGCGCGGCGGGTTAGGTGACCGTTAGCGATATGGGCAAGCTCATGGGCAATGACTGCTTGCAGCGCCTCTGGACGCCTGAGTTTCGTGATAAGGCCGGAGTGGATGAACACGTGATTGGCGTCGACCACAAAGGCGTTCAATTTCGAGTCGTTGATCACCAAAATGCGGATCCGACCGACCCCGAACCCTGCGGAGCGCAGAACAGGTTTGGCGAGCTGCTGAAGCGCTTGTTCGATCTCGGCATCACGGATTAGGCTGACGGCATGAGCAGGCACCGTCGCAAAGGCGGTAGCCATGAAGAACAAAGCAAAGCGCAAGAGTTTCAAGGCAAGATCCTTTCGGCCGATTGACCCCGACGCCGAGGACTGGTTTGAAGTGCGAAACGCCATAACCCTGCGAGGATATCATGCGAAGTTCAAGCCGTGGCGATGTCGATCCCTTCATTGTTATGGATGTGATGGAGCAAGCCCGTCGTCTGGAGCAGGCCGGGCGTTCGATCATTCACATGGAAGTCGGGCAACCGGGGACGCCTGCACCGAAAGCTGCCCGCGCCGCATTGGCGCAAGCGATGGAGCAGGAGGCGCTTGGCTATACTGTCGCACTCGGGTTGCCGGAACTGCGCGAAGGGATCGCGAGGTTATATGCGGACTGGTACGGCGTCCAGGTTAGTCCGGAGCGCGTCGTCGTCACCGCAGGCTCGTCTGCCGCGTTCGTTCTGGCCTTTACCGCATTGTTCGAAGCCGGGGAGGCCGTGGGTGTGACCGAGCCGGGATATCCGTCCTACCGCCAAATCCTCAAATCGCTCAGCCTGACCTCGTGGCCGATCCCGACACATGCGAAGGATCGTCATGTTCCCAAAATGCCAAACGAAAAATTGGCAGGGCTTATCGTGGCATCGCCCGCGAACCCGACGGGGACGATGTTATCAAAAGACGATCTGGGCCAGTTGATCTCAGCGTGCCAGAAGCAGGGGACTGCCTTTATTTCGGACGAGATTTACCACGGAGTTCAGTATGAGGGCCGCGCGGTGTCGGCATTGGAGCTGTCCGATGACGTGTATGTCATCAACTCCTTCTCTAAGTACTTCTCGATGACGGGATGGCGGCTGGGGTGGATGATCGTGCCAGAGGATCACGTCCGCCGCATCGAACGTTTGGCACAAAACATGTTCATCTGCGCCCCGCATGCTGCCCAGATTGCAGCCCTTGGCGCGTTGGGTGCCCGCGACGAGACCGAGGCAATGCTGGCGGTTTATAGGGAGAACCGACGCCTCATGCTGGAAGGGTTGCCACAGGCCGGTTTCAACAAGATCGCGCCACCGGACGGAGCATTCTACATCTATGCCGACGTCTCGGACCTGACCCAAGACAGCCTTGCCTTTGCTGCGGAAATTCTTGAGCAAGCCGGGGTCGCGGTCACGCCTGGCTTGGATTTTGATCCGGTTCGCGGCCACACTACGTTGCGTTTTTCCTATGCGCGCAGCACTGCGGACATCGCCGAGGGCTTGGACCGATTGAAACGGTTTATGGCTGAGCGGAAATAATTCGCCCCTTCGCCCGGCTTGGGAATCCTGCTAGGATGCTGGCAAAACAATAAGGGCGGTCATGAGCAGGCTGATCTCACTTTCGGTGGCTGCGTCCCTTTGGGGCGTGGGAATGACAGGTGTCGCGGAGTCGCAAGACCTGCGTGCGCTGGCACGTGTCGATATGTCGAGCTCTGTTGTGGAAGACAGCTATGGCGCGACGTCGCTTTCGCTGGCGCTCACGCAGGCGGTTCCCTACCGCGTGCAGGTCTTTGATGGGCCGCCAAGGATCGCGCTGGATTTTCGCGAGGTGGCATTTGAGCCGGACCTGAGTGTGCTGGACCGCTCCGACCGTGTTGCGCAGCTTAGGGCAGGGGTGATCCGCGATGGCTGGTCGCGCCTTGTTCTTGAACTGACCGAGCCGATGCTCGTGGCCTCCGCTGGCATGGAAACCGACCCGCAGGACGGGGACGCAGTTATCAACCTGCACCTAAGGCCTGCGTCCGAAACCGAGTTTGCTGTGCGTGCCGAGGCCAATCTGACGCAGATCGTGGCGTGGGAACGTCCGGCGGAAGCCGCCGCGGATGCGCGGCGGATGATTGTTGTCGATCCCGGCCATGGTGGGGTGGACCCAGGGGCTCAACGGTTCGGCGTGAACGAAGCCGACATCATGCTTCAATTTGCACGGGAACTGCGCGAACAGTTGCTCCGCTCTGGACGTTATGACGTCATCATGACCCGCGAGGATGACAGCTTCGTGTCGCTTCCCCAAAGGGTGTCGCTGGCGCGTGCCGCCGGGGCTGACGCGTTTTTGTCGCTGCATGCCGATGCTTTGGCAGAAGGCCGCGCCACAGGCACAACTATCTATACGCTGTCGGATGACGCCTCAGACGAAGCGTCGGCGAAACTGGCAGAGCGTCAGGACAGGACGGACATTTTGGCAGGTGTGGATTTGACTGCGCAGGACGACCAGATAGCGACTGTGTTGATGGATTTGGCGCGGGCCGAAACAACGCCGCGCACCGACCGGTTGGCAGAAGCCTTGGTCGATGGGCTTCGCAATACTCTGGGCAAGCTGCATAAACGCCCAAGGCTGGAAGCAGGATTCTCGGTGCTCAAGGCTCCCGATATTCCATCGGTACTGATCGAGCTTGGTTTCATGTCATCCCAAACGGATCTGGACCGGTTGCAAGATCCAGTCTGGCGCAGTCAGGCCGCGGCGGGAATCGTTGACGCTATGGACCTATGGGCGCTTGAAGACGCGGCAATCGCGGCAGGGCGGCCCTGAACATGAAAAACGTGATCAAAATTGGCCAGATTCAGCTGGTTTTCCCCCAAGGGGCGTTTTGACCTTGGGCGGCCCGACACATATATACTGTGCAACACGCATTTGGGGGCAAAGCTAATGCTGCGCGCGATTCTATCCTTTTTCGGGTCGATCTTTAGTCTGATCTGCATCGGCGCTTTTGCGGTGGCGTTGCTGATCGGCGCGATCTTCTTCATGTACGCGCGCGACTTGCCTGACACGGACCAGCTTGCCCAATATTCTCCACCGACCATCAGCCGGATTTATTCGGGACAAGGTGCGCTGATTGACGAGTTCGCTCAAGAACGCCGTCTGTTCGCCCCCGCAGACCAAATTCCTGATATGGTGAAGCAGGCATTCATCTCGGCAGAGGACAAGTATTTCTACACCCACAAGGGCTACGATCCGTTGGGCATGGCCAAAGCCGCATTGGACGCCGCACAAGGCGGGCGATTGCGCGGGGCCTCCACGATCACCCAGCAGGTTATGAAGAACTTCCTGCTGTCTGGCGACCGCTCGGCCGAGAGGAAGATCAAGGAATTGATCCTCGCATCGCGCATCGAAGGCACGCTGAGCAAAGATAAAATTCTGGAACTGTATCTGAACGAAATCTTCCTTGGGCAGAACAGTTTCGGCGTGGCAGCGGCGGCACAAACCTACTTCAACAAGACCCTCTCCGAACTTGAGGTAGAAGAGGCGGCTTATCTGGCAGTGTTGCCAAAAGCGCCGTCGCGCTACCACCCTGTTCGCGAAGCAGAGCGTGCCATCGGACGCCGCAACTTCGTCCTGCGCGAGATGTTCGAGAACGGCTACATTACCGAAGATGTGTACAAGATCGCGCGCGAGAAGCCGTTGGATACTGTTCAAAGCGGAAGCTTTGCAGACTTCAAATCTGACCTGCCAGACCGTGACTACTTCACCGACGAAATCCGCCGACAACTGTCCAAGGACTTCGGCGAAGAGGAGTTCTTTGGAGGCGGTCTGACCATTCGCGCGACGGTGGATCGGGAGCTTCAGGACGAGGCTGCAAAATCCCTGCGCCGTGCTCTGGAAGACTATGATCGTAGCCGCGGTGTCTTCCACCGCGTGAAAACCAAAATCGAAGCCGACCAGCTTTCGGGCGAGAACTGGAAGTCGGCTCTGAATGACACCGTATTCCCGCGGGACGTCGAAGGCTGGAAGGCCGCGGTCGTTTTGGGCTTCGAGGGGAGCGATGCGATCATTGGCGTCGAAGGCGTGAGCGAAAAAGGCCGTATCCTAGGTGCCGACGTAAAATGGGCGCGCCCGCGCAACGCTGAAGGCAAGCTCGGCAAAGCATCTGCGAATGCGGACAACCTTTTAGATGTGGGCGATGTCGTCCACGTCCTTGCACGCGATGACGGCACTTGGTCGCTGCGGCAGGTGCCGGAAGTGCAGGGCGGTTTCATGGCCATGGACGTTAACACCGGCCGCGTGCTGGCTATGCAGGGCGGCTTCTCGTATCAGGCGTCGGTGTTCAACCGCGCCACACAAGCCACCCGCCAGCCCGGCTCCAGCTTCAAGCCGTTCGTTTACGCAGCCGCGCTTGATAGTGGCTTCTCCCCCAACACCATCGTCGTGGACGCGCCGATCGAGATCAACACGCCGCAAGGCCTGTGGCGCCCGAAGAACGCGTCGAACCGCTTCTATGGGCCGTCGCCCGTACGCACGGGCATCGAGCAATCGCGGAACCTGATGACCATCCGTCTTGCTCAAGAGATCGGCATGGATACTGTTGCAGCCTATGCCGAACGCTTTGGCGTGTATGACGATATGAACCCGTTCCTGTCTAATGCCCTCGGCGCTCAGGAAACGACACTGATGAAGATGGTCACAGCTTACGCCATGTTCGCAAATGGCGGCGAGCGGGTTGAGCCTACCTTGGTCGACCGCGTTCAGGATCGCTGGGGCCGCACGGTTTACCGCCATGACAAGCGCAGCTGCGAAGATTGCCAGTTGACCTCACTTGATCCCGACTTTGCGCCTACGATTACCTCCAGCCGCGAACGCGTCATGGACGCGATTACCGCGTATCAGCTGACCTCGATGATGCAGGGCGTTGTGCAGCGCGGGACAGCCCGCAAAACGGTAAACCTGAGCGTCCCAACTGCTGGCAAGACCGGTACAACCAACGACGCCAAGGATGTTTGGTTTGTTGGGTTCACTTCGAACATCGTAGCAGGCTGCTACATCGGCTACGACCGCCCGCGTGGCCTTGGTCGGGGCGCGGGTGGTGGCGGCATGTGTGGTCCGGTATTCAACCGTTTCATGAAGAAAGCCACGGCCAAGTATGGCGGCGGCAAGTTTGACGTCCCACCCGGCGGATACTTCGTCAAGATTGACCGCTTTACAGGGGCAGTGTTGCCGTCCAATGCGAGCGGTGACCACGTTGTCGTCGAATATTTCCGTGAAGGTGAAGAGCCGGCTTACGGGCTTGGCGCAATCATCGACGGCGGCTTTGCAATGGGCTCTAACCTGAACCTGTTTACGCGCGGCGATGACGATGTGACGGCGGTGACGGAAGTGACAACCTCAACCGGTAAAAAAGCAGTTATCCCGAAACGCGCCAACTTTGGAACGCTTAGTGCGGGCGGGTTGTACTGACCCCGCCTGCGCAGCTGATCCGAAAGCCAGAGCCGAGTTGAAGCCTGCTTGCGTGGCGGCGGGCTCTGGCCTATCACCTTGATCTAACCAGAATTGCAGGACTTTTCCCATGCGTGCCGACGCTCAGAACAACGTGGATGCTATCGAAAAATCTCTGGCGCTGTTGCGCCAGCGGATGGATTGGGAGACGGCAGCCTATCGTCTGGAAGAGTTCAATGCGCGTGTCGAGGATCCAAACCTGTGGGACGATCCAGAAGCTGCGCAGAAGCTGATGCGCGACCGCCAGACCCTGGTAGATTCCATCGACAGCTATAGCGCGATGAAGCAGGACCTTGATGACAATATAGAGTTAATCGAGCTTGGTGATATGGAGGGCGACACGGATGTCGTCGCAGAGGCCGAGGCCGGTCTTGTGGCTCTGAAGGAACGCGCCGCCGCTGCCGAGTTGGAAGCGCTGCTGAATGGGGAGGCCGATGCAAACGATACCTTCCTGGAGATCAACGCGGGCGCAGGCGGCACCGAAAGCTGTGATTGGGCGTCGATGCTGGCACGGATGTACACCCGATGGGCTGAAAAGCGTGGCTATAGGGTTGAGCTTCAATCCATGTCGCCGGGTGATGAGGCGGGTATCAAATCCGCAGCCTATAAGATCAGCGGTCACAACGCTTATGGGTGGCTCAAGTCCGAAAGCGGTGTGCACCGCCTTGTGCGCATTTCGCCCTACGATTCCGCGGCCAAGCGGCACACATCATTCAGCTCGGTTTGGGTCTATCCCGTAGTCGATGACAATATCGAGATTGAAGTGAACCCGTCTGACATCCGCATTGATACCTACCGTTCATCCGGCGCAGGCGGGCAGCACGTGAACACGACTGACTCGGCGGTGCGGATCACGCATGAGCCAACCGGCATCGTCGTCACAAGCTCTGAGAAGTCACAGCACCAGAACCGCGACATCGCCATGAAGGCGCTGAAGTCGCGCTTGTATCAGATGGAACTCGACCGCAGAAACGCCGCGATCAACGAGGCACATGAGAACAAGGGCGATGCTGGTTGGGGGAACCAAATCCGGTCCTATGTTTTGCAGCCTTACCAGATGGTTAAAGACCTGCGCACGAACCACGAAACCTCCGACACCAAAGGTGTGCTAGATGGCGATCTGGATGGGTTTATGGGGGCCACGCTGGCTATGGACGTGTCGGGCAAGTCCCGCGCCGAGGCGCAAGCCGAAGACTAAGGTTTTCGCCGAGCGGCTGCGCGACCGCCGATCAAAGCAACAATCGCAGACAACAAGCAGACGCCAGACGCGCCCCACGCTACCTTGATGAAAGCTGCGTTGGTGGCTGCTGTGTGTCCGGGATCGCGCATGATCTCGCCAAAGGTTGCGGGTCCGTCCGCAGCTCCATAACCAATGGCGACGATGCTGCCCATGATTGCGACCGCGATCAAGCTTGCCATGCGCGTGACAGCGTTGTTGATGCCTGAGGCTGTCCCTGTTGCGTAGGGCGCGACAGAGCCCATGACCGCGGATGACAACGGAGCTACGACAAGCCCCATACCAATTCCTTGCAAGCACATGGCAGGAAGGACCGCGCCCCAAAAGTTCAATGTTGGAATAACCAACGCCAGCGCTCCATAGCCGGTGGCAAGGACCAGAGAGCCTGCAACCAAAAGCGGTGTGGGGCCAATCCGACCTGCGAGCTTGCCCGCAAAGCCGGAGAGCAAGGCTATGAAAATTGAAAGGGGTGCATAGGCCGCAGATGTTGTGATCTCGGACTCGCCCCAGCCGCCGACAACGACCATGGGAAGGTACATCAAGATGGCAGAAAATGCGAAATAGATACCAAACGCCACAATATTGGCCGCCGAGAAGCCAACATTCTGAAAGAGCGTCAGTGGCATCATCGGGTGTGGACTCCGCGCCTCGATACGGAGGAAGAGCAGAAGTGTTAGAAGTCCGACCACGCCGATGGCTACGGCACCGCGACTAACTGTGTCACCATGCTCTGCGCCACTTAGCGACAAAGCCAGCAGACCAAGCCCTAAAACAGCAGTAATTCCGCCGGGAATGTCGAGACCTCGCTCTGGTTGCCCCGGATCCTGAGCGATCTTAGTGAACAGGAAGTAGAGGGCTAGCAAACCCAGCGGCAGGTTAACGGCAAAAATCCAACGCCACACATCTGGTCCGCCAAAGGTCAACACCAGTCCGCCGATGATCGGTCCTAGCGCGGAGGTCACTGCGGCAGACGCGGCCCATATTCCGATCGCACGAGACCGCTCCTCCCTAGGGTAGGCGCGGCTAATCAGGGCCAACGATCCGGGAACCATGAATGCAGCGCCCAGCCCTTGAACGGCGCGGGCGCCGATGAGGAAACCAGCTGTCGGCGCAAAGGCGCACGCCATGGAGGCCAACACGAAAAGCGCGATACCCCCGCCAAATACCCGAGCGAGACCGAATCGATCTCCAGCCGCTCCCCCCACAAGGATCAGAGCGCTGAGGGTCAGCATATAGGCGTTGGAAATCCACTGTGCTTCAATCAGTGTCGCGCCAAGCGACATGCGCATGGCGGGTAGGGCGATGGCGACGATGGAGCCGTCGATAAAGCCAAGAGAGGAAGCAAGGATAGCCGCGATCAGAAGATAGACGCGGCTTTCAGGCGTACAGAGAGGTAACGTCCTTGGATCATTGCGGTCCAAGGACGCTAGGTCCGGCATGCGCGCTTAAGCTTTTGGGGCTTCAGACGAGGCTGGCGCAGGCGCAGGTGCAGCGCCTTTTTTCGGTGCGCCAGTGTTCAGCGGATCATCCTGACGTTGGACAGAGCCTTCAAAATGAGCCCCGCTTTCGATCGCGATGGTCTTGTGAATGATGTCGCCTTCAACCCGTGCAGTCGAAGTCAAACGGACTTTGAGGCCGCGAACACGGCCAATCACACGGCCGTTGACGACGATGTCGTCAGCAACGATTTCGCCTTTGATCACAGCGGTCTCACCAACCGTCAGCAGGTGGGCGCGGATATCGCCTTCCACATTGCCTTCAACTTGGATGTCTCCGGTGGTCTTCAGGTTGCCTGTGATTGTCAGATCAGTCGACAGGGTCGAGGGCGGTGCCTTCGGACGAGGGGCCGACGATGTGAAGTCCGGCTTGGAGGCCGAGCCGGAGGATGGTGCTGTCGCCGGAGCTGGCGAAGCCGAGGCGTCGTCAGATGGTTTTGCACTTGGGTCGTTGATTTTGCTTTTAGAAAACATCGCGTCCTGCCTTGATATAGGTCATCGGGTTGACCGGAGTTCCGTTCAGACGGACCTCGTAGTGAAGATGGGTGCCGGTGACACGGCCAGTGGCTCCCATATCACTGATACGGTCTCCACGCGATACCCTTTGACCCACTTTTACACGAATATTTGAGTTATGGGCATAGCGGGTTTCAATACCAAAGGCATGTTTAATTTTCACGAGTTTGCCGTAACCCGACTGCCAACCGGCGTGGGTAACAACGCCATCGGCGGTCGCATAAATCGGTGTGCCGCGTGATCCAGCGAAGTCCACGCCCGCGTGCATCCGGCGGCCAGCCCCTTTGGGGTCACGACGGTAGCCAAACGGCGACGTGAAGCGGAAGGCTGATTTAACGGGCATCGCAACGGGGGATTTGTCTGCGGCAATGCGGAATAGGTTAATGCGATCCAACTCTTTCAGCAGGCGATTGGCGCGGGTCGAGGTTTGATCGGTGATCGTCCCGCCACCTGATGTGGACATGGTCGCCGGAAGCAGGGGGCCACCTTGACCGGAATAGCCGCGACGCACTTCGCGCAGGATGCTTTCCGTTGGCATGCCCGCAGCACGGAACATCTTGTCCAATGGCTCCAGTGAAACGGTGACGGCTTCTTCCAAACGTGAGAAGATTTGCTCGTTGCGGTCTTCGTTCATCTTAAGGGCGAAGCGCAGCTCGTCGGCGGCATCGATGGCGCTTTGAGCGTCTTGCGCGATTTGGTCGCGTTCTGCGGCGGTTTGCTCCAACGCGCTGGTCAGAAACGCAACAGAGCCGTCGACTGTGCGCGCGCGCGCCAGCATCGGAGCATCTGCGCTTTCGTCTGCGTTCAGTTGCGCTGTGAGGATTTCAGTCTCGTCGCGGGCGGCGTCGCGGTCTTTAATTGTCTTGCGCAGGGTGGTCTGGATCACTTCAATGCCGGTTTCCAGTTCGTTGCGGCGATCTTCTGACGCGAGCAGGGAGGACTGCATTTCGGAGATTTGCTCCAGCGCGACATAAAAGCGGTCATGCGCGGCTGCAGCCTCAACGGCACGGTTGTCACGCTCATTCGACAAGGCGTTCAATCGGGCCTCATAGATTGCCCGTTCGCGCTGAGCCTGCTCGCGCGCATTGCCTGAGCTGATCGTGTCCATCAGGAAAATCGCAGTTACAACGAAGGTCCAACACGCGATCGCCGCACCGCCCAGAATGATCCCTGCCTGCATCGTCGGGCGCAAACGGATAAACCGTGTGCCTTCCTCGGATTTCAGAAACAGTCGTTGTTCTGGCAATTTGCGTTCAATTGCATGATCTAATGCGCTGAAAAGGCGTGTTTTCACAGTTCTTGTTCCCGTTTTCCCCAGACGTCTCGGCCAACCAAGGGTCCCCACCTTCCGTTAGCTTGCGGTTGCTTAAACTTTGATCGCTATTGGCGCAACAATTAAGGCCCGCACTGTGACAACAGGTGCCTGTTTGCGCCCATTTTGGCGATATCTTGCCGATTTACTGGGGTTCAGGGTTTTGTTCGCTCAACCAAGGGCCAGTAGAAATCCGGCGCAAGGCCCGCTTCGGCGCGTTTTTCTTCGTTGAAGGGAGGTTTGAGGGCCCCATGGAAATACCGCCGGACGAGGCTATGAAATGTTGGCGTCGGGTCCAGATCGTGACGCCCGCATAGAAAGTGAAACCACTTGGAGCCATAGGCAACATGAGCCACTTCCTCGGCGTAGATGACATTCAGAGCATCCACTGCGGGCTTGTCCTTTGCCTGCTTGAACAGCGCGATCATGCCGGGGGTTACGTCCAGCCCACGCGCTTCTAACACCATGGGCACAACTGCCAGCCGACCCATGATGTCTTGCTCGGTTTGTGTCGCGGAATTCCACATTCCCGCATGGGCGGGCAATGCGCCGTAATGGCTGCCCCGCGCTTCAAGACAGTCAGCTATTAAGTTGAAATGTTTCGATTCATCATCAGCGGCTTGAACCCAGTCGTCATAAAATCCGATGGGGAAATCAATGTCAGGGAAGCGCGCAATGATGTCCCAATGCAGATCAACCGCATTCAGTTCAATATGGGCGATCGCATGAAGCAGTGCGATCCGACCTTCAGGCGTTCCAGGTTTGCGCAAAGGCACGTCGCGCGGGTCCAATAGTTCTGGTTTGTCAGGACGTGAAGGCATGTCCGGAGGCTGTGCCGTGCCTAAGGGGATTGCCCGTTCGGCTGCTCGCGCGTCGCGCCAGGATTGAGCAAATTCACGCGATAGAGCAGTTTTTACCCGAGGGTCCGCAGTCGTGAGGACGGCCACCGCCATATCGCGCAAACAAAACGTCATACTGACCGCGCAGCCTCCAGAACCGCTTCTACATGGCCGGGGACGCGCACTTTGCGCCATTCTTGAAGTATCTTTCCATCGCTGCCAATCAGGAAGGTAGACCGCTCGATGCCCATGTAGATTTTGCCATACATGCTCTTCTCTTTCCAGACTCCGTATTGCTCGCAAACATCGTTTTCCGCATCGGAGGCCAAGATGATCCCCAGAGCGTGCTTTTCGCGGAACTTGTCATGTTTTGCGACGCTGTCCTTGGAAATCCCGACGATTTCGCATCCCGCTTCTTTAAATGCCTGCAAGTGTTCGGTAAATCCGATCGCTTGCTTGGTGCATCCAGAGGTGTCGTCCTTGGGATAGAAGTACAAGACCACCTTGGCGGGACGAAGGGCCGACAGCGTCACACTGTCACCGCCATCGCGCGGAAGGGTGAAATCAGGGGCCATATCGCCAATCTGTGTCATAGGGGGCGTCCTTTGGTGTAGAATTGATGTGTCCCCAAGGTTAGGGCGCTGTATGTAAAGATAAAGGCCCAAACGCAACAGCTTGCGCCTGCTGATGAAAGATGAGGTGGCATGGTCGACGACGCCACGCAGATCAAGGACGAGGACACCCCCCCTGAGGCCGACGCCGCAGGGGAAGGAAAACCTCAACCTAAGCGTGTCAAACGTCGCCACCGGAAGCGCGGTGTCATTGTGCTGATGGCGTCGGTGATGGGTTCTCTTCTGACATTTACTTTGTTCTTAGCGATCGTCGCACTGGTTTCTGTCATGGGGCGCAGCGTCGAGCTGCCACAATGGGCCGTCGCGCAGATTGAAACACGACTCAATGCAGAGCTGCATGGCGAGAAAATCCAGCTCTCAACGATTTCTGTCGGCTTGCGCGATCAAGCCTATCGCCCCACCGTCGATGTGACGGGTGTCCAAATCTACAATGCCGAAGATGCTCCACTTCTGGTTCTGCCTCGCCTGCGCAGCAAGTTGGACACGTCAGAGCTTTTGCTGGGCCGTATCAAACTGGAAACGATCGAGTTACAGGGTGCGATCCTGGAGTTGAACCGCGACAAGAACGGCCAAATCGAGCTGGCCTTCGGCGCGCAAATGGGTGGCGCGCAGGTCGAAGCGGGTTCGATGGCCGAGGTCATGGGACAGATCGACCTATGGCTCGACGCCCCGTGGATGGCAGAGATGGAAGAGGTCAAGGCTCAAGAGTTGACCATCCGCCTCTCCGACCTGCGCAGCGGCGAGGTCACGATCGTCGAACAGGGCCAGCTCACGCTGACAAATGGGGATCGCGTAATCGCGCTGAATATTTCCTTCGATCTGGACCAACCCAGCGGCGCACCTGCACGGCTGTTTTTCGCGGCGGACAAAGCCAAAGGCGTCGAAGGTGCGCGACTGATTGGAAAGTTCAGCGATTTGCGCGCACGTGACCTTGCAGCGCAGGTGGGTGCCCTGAACTTCCTAAACGTATTGGACGCGCCTGCGTCCGGCTCACTCACGGCGGAGATCGACGCCGCAGGGCAGGTCGTTGCCTTGGCGGGAACATTGGACCTAGCCAAGGGCGTTCTACGCCCGACCGAGCAGGCAAAGCCCGTCCCGTTCAACTCAGCCAAAAGCTATCTGCGTTACGAGGCTGGGTCGGGGCGGCTGACTTTCGATCAGATCACATTGGATTCCCCGCAACTTCGTCTGACTGCAACGGGCCATGCTGATTTGCGCGACTTTGATGCCGGCATACCGCAAACTTTGCTGGGTCAGCTTCGGTTCTCAAACGTGCGTCTTGCACCTGAGGGGATGTTCGAGGCACCCGTAGCCTTCGCGGATGGGGCGTTAGACCTGCGATACCGCCCAACAGAGCTTTCATTGGATGTCGGGCAACTGCTCCTGCGCAATGATGGTGCGGAGATTGTGACGTCCGGCAGTGTTAATGTCCTTCCGGAAGGGTGGGCCGTTTCCCTTGATGCGGGGATCGAGACGATTGATTACGTCCGCGTCATGGCTCTGTGGCCCGAAACCGCAGCGGAGCAGACTCGCCAGTGGTTGATCGACAATATTCAGGAAGGACGTCTAGAGCACGCGCACGCAGCACTTCGCGTCGTGCCTGAAAAGCCTATCCAAGCCGCAGTCAGCTTTGACTTCGCCGACGCCAAGGTTCGCTTCCTTAAAACACTTCCGCCGGTGGAACAGGCCCGCGGCTACGCATCAATCACCGGCAACGCCTTCAACCTGAGCCTCAGAGAGGGAAGGGTGACGGCGCCGCTTGGTGGTGCGATCGAGGCTGGTGGCTCTGTCATGCAAATCCCCGACATGTCGGCGAAGCCTTCTGTCGCGACATTTGACCTGACGTTGGACGGCCCTTTGGCTGCGACACTCAGTTTACTGGACGAGGAGCCGTTCGAGTTTTTGGCGAAGTCCGGTCTGACACCAGACATCGCTACAGGGGCCGCCAAGATTTCGACCCGCCTGACGGTGCCTTTGACAAAGTATGTTGACGTGAAAGATGTTGGATACGTTGTGTCCGCTGAGGTGCGCGACGTAAAATCGGATACGTTGATCAAGGGGCGGTCGCTGCAATCGGACCTGATGGAGGTTCTTGCAGGCGACGGGGAGCTTTCTATCGCGGGCAAGGGCACGATCGACGGTGTTCCGATTGATGTTGTCTGGTCTCGCGATATTGGCGAGGGAACCGGTCGCACCAGCCTTGTGGAAGGGACGATAGAGCTTTCCCCTCGTATGCTAGAGACATTTAACGTCGGCTTGCCCAAGGGCAGTGTGTCCGGTTCTGGCCGCGCCAAAATGGCCGTGCGGTTGGTCAAGGGGCAAGTGCCGGATGTGACGTTATCTTCTGATCTGGCAGGTGTGGGGCTCGCAATTCCGTCCTTGGGGTGGGCAAAGCCTCAGGGCGCAAAGGGCAGTCTCGCGCTTGATCTGACGCTGGGAGATACCCCGAATGTGAAGGACGTGCGGGTGAATGTCAGTGGCCTTGACGCACGAGGCACAGTTTCGCTTAAGCCGAATGGTGGCGGGCTGGACAAGGCGGTCTTTTCACCGCTCAAAGTCGCCGGACGCCTGAACTCGCAAGTCGAGATCATCGGACGCGGCGCGAACCGCCAGCCCCAAGTGGTCATCAAAGGCGGTACCATCGACATTCGCAAGTTCGGAGTGACGACAGGCGGTCGCAGCACGGGCGGACCACCTTTGGAACTCGCGCTGGATCGATTGGTTGTAACTGACTCCATTTCAATGGATCAATTTCGCGGCAGCTTTCGCAATGACAAAGGGATCGACGGGACGTTCAAGGCCAGCTTGAATGGCAAGGCTCCGATTAGCGGGACCGTGGTTCCTACGGCGCAGGGGCCAGCGGTTCGAATCCAGTCCAGCAACGGTGGCAACGTAATTTCAGCCACGGGCATTTTCCGGAATGCGAATGGTGGAGATATGTCTCTGACCTTGCAACCGAACGGGAAACCGGGGCAGTTTGAAGGCTCGCTGACAGTAACCAACACCCGTGTGAAGAAAGCGCCGGCTTTGGCTGATCTTCTGGCTGCGCTCAGCGTCATTGGTCTGTTGGAGCAGTTAACGGGGGACGGCATTCTTTTCACGAACACCGAGGCACGTTTCCTATTGACGCCCGGGGGTGTGACCCTCAGAAGCTCGTCCGCTGTGGGGCCTTCGATGGGGATCACCATGGACGGAATCTACAACACAGGGACGAGGCGGATGGACATGAGGGGCGTGGTGTCGCCGATTTATGCGGTGAACGGCCTGTTCGGGGCGCTCTTTGCACCGCGCAAGGGCGAAGGGCTATTCGGCTTCAATTACACGCTGAAAGGATCAGCGGACGGACCGAAAGTCGGGGTTAACCCGCTATCCGTTCTGACCCCTGGTATCTTCCGTGAAATCTTCCGGCAGCCGCCACCAAAGCTGAGCAACTGAGACTGACACCATGAAACTAAGCGACTTTGACTTCGATCTGCCGGAGCGGTTGATCGCCACACGCCCGGTTGTGCCGCGAAGTGCCTCACGGCTGCTTGTGGCGACACCGGATCAACTTTCCGATAAGAGCGTCTTCGACTTGCCCGATCTACTAGGTGCGGGCGACCTGCTTGTGTTGAACGATACAAAGGTCATTCCTGCAAGGTTGTTCGGACATCGTGAGCGCGATGGAAACGTCTCGAAGATCGAGGTCACGTTGTTATCCCCAACGCCTGACGGCACATGGCGTGCGCTCGTGAAACCGTTGCGGAAGGTTCGTGACGGCGAGTCCATAACCTTTGCGGCAGGTCTAGAAGCGACGCTACTTGGACGTGACGACGGGCAGGCCACGCTTGCGTTCAACTTACAGGGCCAAGCCTTTGACGATGCGCTGGCCGAGGCAGGGCAAATGCCGTTGCCGCCCTATATCGCCGCGAAACGCGCCGCAGATGCGCAGGACAAAACCGACTACCAGACTGTTTTTGCCAAAACCACGGGGGCCGTCGCGGCCCCCACGGCGTCTTTGCATTTTGATCAAGCCCTGCTGGAGAGGCTTGCTGCCAATGGCGTCGAATTTGCACATGTAACGCTTCACGTCGGAGCAGGGACATTTCTGCCGGTAAAGGTCGAGGATGTGCAAACCCACAAGATGCACGCGGAATGGGGGCGCGTGCCAGAGGCAGCCGCGGCCCAGATAAGCGCGGCAAAAACGGAAGGTCGACGGGTCATTCCGGTTGGAACGACCGCATTGCGACTGATCGAAAGCGCAGCCACCGGGGACGGGCAAATCGGCCCGTGGCAGGGCGAGACCGACATCTTCATTTACCCCGGCTTCACCTTTCAAATCGCGGATGCATTGATGACCAATTTCCACCTGCCGAAATCGACGCTGATGATGCTCGTCTCCGCGCTGATGGGTCAGCAAAGGGTGCGCGAAATTTACGATCATGCCATAGCCCACGACTACCGTTTCTTCTCTTACGGGGATTCCTCACTTCTCTTGCCCTAGGCTTTGACGCTGGTGGCCCTTGTGAGGTCGGACTTGGGTCTCTATAGGCGCCCTCAATCGGATACGCCTTCGAGTGAGCGTGACCTTCATCGGGATCAAGGGACGTAATATGTTTGAAGTTCTAAAGTCTTCATGGGCGCTTCTGTTGGGGATGATGTTGTTGATGGTCGGCAACGGCCTTCAGGGCTCGCTTATCGGTGTGCGGGGCGGGATCGAAGGGTTCAGCACGTTCGAGTTGTCATTGATTACGTCCGGCTATTTCCTTGGGTTTCTTGGCGGCTCGAGACTGGCACCGGGATTTATTCAAAGGGTCGGCCACGTGCGTGTGTTCGCAGCATTGGGCTCCTTTATTTCTGCGACGTTGATCCTGTATCCTGCGGTAACTGATCCTATTGCGTGGGTCATTCTTCGGGTCATCATCGGGTTCTGTTTCTCTGGTGTTTATGTCACCGCGGAAAGTTGGTTGAACAATTCTTCCTCCAACGAAACGCGCGGACAGGCCCTGTCGCTTTACATGATCGTTCAAATGGTCGGGATTGTAGCCGCGCAAGGGTTGCTGAACGTGGCGGATCCCGGCGGGTTTATCCTGTTCATCATCCCGTCAGTGCTGGTGTCTATTTCCTTTGCACCGATCTTGCTGTCTGTCGCACCAACGCCTGCGTTTGGAACAACTCGGCAGCTGAGTTTTAGAGACTTGTTCAAGGTCTCTCCCCTAGGTGTGATAGGGATGCTGCTGCTAGGCGGAGTGTTCTCGGCTCAATTTGGCATGTCGGCTGTTTACGGAACGGCGGCAGGATTCTCGGTCCCACAGATTTCGGTCTTCGTCTCCTCGATCTTCGTGGGCGCAATGATATTGCAATACCCGATTGGCTGGATGTCGGACCGGATGGATCGGCGCGTTTTGATCCTTTGGGTGTCAGCGCTGGCCTGCGTCGCCGCATGCGTTGCTTGGGTGTTTGGTGACTACTTCCCCGTGCTGCTGGCCTGTTCTTTTGTAATCGGGGGGATGACAAACCCGCTGTATTCCTTGCTGATCGCCTACACCAACGACTATCTGGAACCCGATGACATGGCAGGCGCCTCGGGCGGGCTGTTGTTTGTAAACGGGCTTGGCGCGATTGCAGGCCCTGTTGTGACGGGTTGGTTGATGACCCAGTTCGGCCCATCGGGTTTCTGGTTGGTGATTATGGTGACAATGGCTGTGACCACCGCTTACGCCGCATACCGAATGACTCGCCGTGCATCGGCCTACTCGGAGGAGGACGAATACGAAGCAGTTCCATACGCGGCGGTTGGTCCTGGCTCTACGCCCTACATCGCTGAGATGGCGCAAGAGTACTATGTGGAGGCCGCAGAAGAGATCGCTGAGGCAACAGACGATGTGGCCGATGAGACCAACAATTAATCAAGTTGTTTAAAAAGGCTTGCGGTTTTGCCTTTGAATTGTAACAGTTTATTAACACTTGGGGGCGGCGGCACGGGAGGAATTGCCATGTCTACACCTGAGAAAGTGCTTTCGTTCTGGTTGGATGAACAGGGCGAGAAGGGCTGGTACGCGGGAGGCGAGGCGCTAGACGCCGAAATTCGTGATCGGTTCGAGCCGCTTTGGCACAATGCTATGAAAGGCGGGCTGTCGATGTGGATGACCTATCCAAGCGGCGTGTTGGCCTATATCATTCTAACCGACCAGTTCCCGCGCAACATGTTCCGAGGAACTGAACAGGCCTTCGCGTCAGACCGTCTGGCATTGGCCGTTGCAAAAACAGTTATCAGCAAGAATTGGGATTTGAAGATTGATGAGCCCGCGCGGCAGTTCTTCTATCTTCCTCTGATGCATTCCGAGAGTGTGACCGATCAGGAACGCTGTGTGCGTCTGTTTATGACGCGCATGCCGCAAACAGGGGCCGGCAATCTGCTCCATGCAAAGGCTCACCGCGAAGTCATCCGCAAGTTCGGGCGCTTCCCGTATCGCAACGAAGCCCTTGACCGCAGGACGACGCAGACCGAAAACGCCTATTTGGAAGACGGTGGATACGGAACAACCGTAAACGCTGTGAGTGCCGCAGGCTAAGGATCAGACACGCGTGAACCTCTATTTTCGTCAGCAGTTGATGGCGGCCTGTCTCGTATTGGCCGCGTCCATCCCGTCTTATGCTCAGGGCAAGGAAGACATTCTGGTCATCGGTGACAGTATGTTGGAATGGCAAAGCATAAGGGGGGCTTCAATCCCACAGGTGCTGCAAAAGCGCACTCGGCGCTCGGTCGAGAACCGCGCGGCCTCTGGCGCGAAGCTATATCTCACCGGTGCCACGGGCAAAGCACGTAGCGTGATCCCCACGCAATACACCAAAGGCGACTGGAATTGGGTTGTGGTCAATGGCGGCGCGAATGACCTGTTGGCAAAATGTGGTTGCAACCAGTGCGACGGTGTATTGGACCGTTTGATCACCAAGGACGCCAAGGCAGGCGTGCTTCCTGATCTGGCGGCCCAGATCCGCAAAGACGGGCCAAAGGTAATCCTGCTGGCATATTATCAGGGCAACAAACGGCCGAACCTGTTCTCGCGCTGCGAGCAAGTGGTCAAAGAGTTAACAGAGCGTCAACGCCGCTTGGCGGAGCGGATGAAAGGCGTTGAGTTCGTCCGGACGAAAGCCGCGATTGATCCTTCCAACCGCAGCCATTTTGCCCTTGATGGCATTCACTTGTCCCGAAAGGGGACGCGGAGGGTAGGAGCATTATTGGCCAAAGCCCTTGAGCAATTGGAAAAAAACCAACGCTGAAAGTTATGCAGTGAAAGCATGACGCAACGGCACATTCTCACATTGCTTTGCGGGGTGAAAAAAAGTAGTTTAACGCTAAACTACTTCAAACTCGACCCGGGAGAAAGACATAATGGCCGCGAAATCCTTCGATCTTATCGTAATTGGGGCAGGCCCCGGCGGCTATGTCGCCGCAATTCGGGGTGCTCAGCTTGGGCTCAACGTGGCCATTGTAGAGCGGGAGCATTTGGGCGGTATTTGCTTGAATTGGGGCTGTATCCCGACCAAGGCGATGCTGCGATCTTCCGAAGTGTTCCACTTGATGGAACGGGCTAAGGACTACGGCTTGAAGGCCGATAATATCGGGTATGATCTGGATGCGGTCGTCAAACGCTCGCGCGCCGTGGCAGGGCAGTTGTCGGGCGGCATCGGCCACCTGATGAAAAAGAACAAGATCACAACGATAATGGGCGAAGCCACAATCCCAGCCAAAGGCAAGGTCTCGGTCAAAACTGATAAGGGCACAGAAGAGCTGACCGCGAAAAACATCGTGCTGGCCACCGGTGCACGTGCACGTGAACTGCCGGGCTTGGAGGCTGACGGCGATACAGTCTGGACCTACAAACACGCACTGACGCCCAAGCGGATGCCCAAGAAGCTTCTGGTGATCGGGTCCGGCGCAATCGGGATCGAGTTTGCCAGCTTCTACAACACGCTGGGTTGCGACACGACAGTCGTAGAGGTGATGGACCGTATCCTGCCCGTAGAAGACGCTGAAATTTCCGCCTTCGCCAAGAAGCAATTCGTCAAGCAGGGCATGAAGATCATGGAAAAAACCATGGTCAAACAGCTCGACCGTGGCAAGGGCAAGGTAACGGCGCATATCGAAGCAAACGGCAAAATCGAGGGAGTCGAGTTTGACACTGTGATTTCTGCGGTCGGCATTGTTGGCAATGTCGAAAATCTGGGGCTGGAGGCGCTTGGTGTCAAAATCGACCGCACCCACGTGATCGTAGATGAATACTGCCGCACAGGTGTCGATGGGCTGTTCGCCATTGGCGATATCGCCGGCGCTCCTTGGTTGGCGCACAAAGCGTCCCACGAGGGCGTCATGGTGGCAGAGCTGATTGCAGGCAAAAACCATGTCCATCCGGTGCGTCCCGAGAGCATTGCAGGTTGCACCTATTGCCATCCTCAAGTGGCCTCCGTCGGTTTCACCGAAGAAAAGGCGAAAGAGGCAGGATACAAAATCAAGGTTGGCCGCTTCCCGTTCATTGGCAACGGCAAGGCGATTGCTCTGGGAGAGCCGGAAGGTATGGTCAAAACCATCTTTGACGAAAAAACCGGCGAGTTGCTGGGCGCCCACATGATCGGCGCGGAAGTGACAGAGCTGATCCAAGGCTATGTCGTCGGGCGCGCCTTGGAGACAACCGAGGAAGATCTGATGAACACCGTCTTCCCGCACCCGACGCTGTCAGAGATGATGCACGAATCTGTGCTTGATGCGTATGGTCGCGCGATCCACTTCTGAGAGGGCCATGATCTAAATGGGCCGCTCGCGCGGCGCATGATCCTTGATTTGGCGCGTGGGGCAACCCGCGCGCCTTTTCTGTGCGGCATAGCAGATTGACGCGGTGCTTCGTGCAGCGCAAAACGCACACATGGCTCCACAAAAAACAAACTGGCTTTTGGTCTTTTCTCTGCTTTTAGCGGGGCTTTTCGCAGCTGCGCAGTTTGGCAAGTTGACGCTGACGCTGCCGGTATTGCGGGACACCTACCCAGAGGGAGGGGCGTTCGTGCCTGTGCTCATCTCGATTGTTGGCATGGTCGGGATCGTGCTTGGTGCCGTCGCGGGATCTGTTGTCGCTCGGATCGGGGTGGCTCGTGCACTTACCTTTGCACTGTTTGCGGGCGGCGCGTTGTCCCTACTGGAGGCGAGCCTGCCTCATATCTCGCTTTTCGTGGCGTTGCGCGTGGCCGAAGGGCTGTCGCATCTGGCGATTGTAGTTGCGGCTCCGACCTTGATGGCGAGCGTTGCGTCCGACAAGGACCGTTCGGTGGTGATGGGCATTTGGGCTTCGTTCTTTGGGATTTCGATGGCATTGACCGCTGCGATACTCCCGTCTCTTTTGGCCTTGGGCGGGCTGAGCGCGGTGTTCCTGGCGCATGGCGTTGGAATGCTTGCGATGGGGTTGGCATTGCTGGTGCTTCTCCCGCGCGAGCGTATCGCAACCCCCGTCCCGATTTCCTATCCGGCAGAGCATCATATTATCTATTCAACACCGCGCCTGCTGATCCCCGGTGGCGGTTTCGTGTGGTACACGATCCTTTACATTGCACTACTTGCTGTGTTGCCCGTCGCCCTTGATCTGCCAGTCTGGGCTATCACGGCATTGCCGTTGATCAGCATCGGAGGCACCCTTGTGGGCGGTGTGCTTGGCAAACGTGTTGTGCCCGATCAGCTGGTGATTGTGGGCTTTGCTCTGACCATTGCCGCAAGTGGTTTGGTCTATGTCGCTAGCCCCGCCATTTGGCCCCTGTTTGCGCTGTTCTTTGTCATGGCGCTGAATCCTGCGGCGTCCTTTGCCGCCATCCCCTATTTCAATGACAATGCAACCGACCGCGCCCGTGCAACAGGTGGCATTGCGCAGTTGGGCAATGTGGGAACCACCACTGGCACACCGCTTTTCGTGATCACCTTCGATCAGGCGGGGCTGGGGGGCGTATGTCTTTTGATGGCCGTGTTTTGTGCCATTGGGATCGTGTGCACGGCTTTGCTGCGGGCGCGGATCAAATAAATCTGTAGATGTTCGCTTAATGTTCTGATAACCCGTTGGAACCTCCGGCCAGACGTATTAAGTGTGGCTCAACACATCTGGGGTGGACCATGGCTGAGTTGAAGAACATCGAAGTGCGCGGCGCGCGCGAGCACAATCTGAAGAACATCGACGTAGACATCCCCCGCGATCAGCTTGTGGTGATCACAGGGCTGTCGGGCTCTGGCAAGTCGTCGCTCGCTTTCGATACGATCTATGCCGAAGGGCAGCGCCGATATGTCGAGTCGCTGTCGGCCTATGCGCGTCAGTTCCTTGATATGATGGAAAAGCCGGATGTGGATCACATCTCTGGGCTTAGTCCTGCCATTTCCATTGAGCAAAAGACAACGTCGAAGAACCCGCGCTCGACCGTCGGGACGGTCACTGAGATTTATGACTACATGCGCCTGCTGTTTGCCCGCGTCGGCACGCCGTATTCGCCGGCCACGGGTAAACCGATCGAGGCTCAACAGGTCCAAGATATGGTTGACCGCGTTATGACGATGGAGGAGGGGACGCGCGGCTATCTGCTGGCTCCGATCATTCGCGACCGCAAAGGCGAATACCGCAAGGAATTCATGGAGCTGGCCAAGCAAGGCTTTCAACGTGTCAAAGTCGACGGCGAGTTCTACGAGCTCGACAGCCCCCCGACGCTGGACAAGAAATACCGACACGACATCGACGTCGTGGTTGACCGCATTATCGTGCGCGAAGGGCTGGAAACTCGGCTTGCGGACAGCTTCCGAACAGCGCTTGATCTGGCGGATGGGATCACCATTCTGGAAACCGCTCCGAAGGAAGGTGAGCCCGAGCGAATTACATTCTCGGAGAAATTTGCCTGCCCTGTTTCCGGCTTCACCATCCCCGAAATTGAGCCGCGCCTGTTTTCATTCAACGCGCCATTCGGGGCTTGCCCTGAATGTGACGGCCTAGGGGTTGAGTTGTTCTTTGACGAGCGCCTTGTCGTGCCTGACCAGACGCTCAAGCTGTACGATGGGGCGCTTGCGCCTTGGCGGAAGGGCAAAAGTCCGTATTTCCTTCAGACCATCGAAGCCATCGCAAACCACTACGAATTCGACAAAAACACCCCTTGGAAGAACCTTGATGCCCATGTGAAGCAGGTATTCCTCTATGGTTCGGGCGATGATGAAATTCCGTTCCGCTATGACGAGGGTGGTCGTGTCTATCAGGTGACCCGCAGTTTCGAAGGCGTCATTCCGAATATGGAGCGCCGCTACCGCGAGACGGACAGTAACTGGATTCGCGAAGAGTTTGAACGGTACCAGAACAACCGCAAATGCCATGTCTGCGAAGGATACCGTCTTCGCCCCGAGGCCTTGGCCGTGAAGATCGATGGCTTGCACGCGGGCCAAGTGGTTGAGATGTCGATCAAGGAAGCGTTCGACTGGTGCGAGAATGTTCCCGCCGCCTTGAGCAAACAGAAAAACGAGATCGCACGGGCAATCCTGAAAGAGATCCGCGAGCGCTTGGGCTTTCTGAACAATGTGGGTCTTGAGTATCTGACACTGTCGCGCAACGCGGGCACGTTGTCGGGTGGTGAAAGCCAGCGTATCCGACTGGCGAGCCAGATCGGCTCCGGCCTGACCGGGGTTCTTTACGTGCTCGACGAGCCGTCGATTGGCCTCCATCAACGTGACAATGATCGGCTGCTGACGACGCTGAAGAATCTACGTGACCAAGGCAATACCGTGATTGTGGTGGAGCATGACGAAGAGGCCATTCGTGAAGCGGATTATGTCTTTGATATAGGCCCAGGGGCAGGGGTGCATGGCGGTCAGGTCGTGGCCAAAGGTACGCCAGCTGAAGTCGCCGCGACCGAAGGCTCGATCACCGGCGAATACCTGACAGGCAAACGCCAAATCCCTGTGCGATCCGAGCGGCGCAAAGGAAACAAGAAGAAGCTGACCGTCGTGAAAGCGTCGGGAAACAACTTACATGACGTTACCGTCGATTTCCCTTTGGGCAAATTTGTCTGCGTCACGGGTGTGTCCGGCGGTGGAAAGTCCACGCTGACCATTGAGACTCTGTTCAAAACGGCGTCGATGACGCTGAACGGCGCGCGTCAAACTCCGGCCCCTTGCGAGACGATCAAGGGTCTGGAACACCTCGACAAAGTTATCGACATCGACCAGCGCCCTATTGGGCGCACACCGCGCTCTAACCCTGCGACCTACACGGGGGCTTTCACACCGATCCGCGACTGGTTCGCAGGGCTGCCAGAGTCCAAGGCGCGAGGCTACAAGCCCGGTCGCTTCTCGTTCAACGTGAAGGGCGGGCGGTGCGAGGCCTGCCAAGGTGACGGCGTCATTAAGATCGAGATGCACTTCCTGCCCGACGTTTATGTTGAATGCGAAACCTGTAAGGGCGCGCGGTACAACCGTGAAACTCTCGAGGTCAAGTTCAAGGGCAAATCAATCGCAGACGTTCTGAACATGACGGTGGAAGACGCACAGGATTTCTTCAAGGCGGTGCCCTCGATCCGCGAGAAGATGGACGCGCTCATGCGGGTGGGGCTGGGCTACATCAAGGTTGGCCAGCAGGCCACAACGCTATCCGGCGGCGAAGCGCAACGGGTGAAATTGTCTAAAGAACTCGCCAAACGCTCGACCGGCCGCACGTTGTATATTTTGGACGAGCCGACCACTGGGCTGCACTTTGAAGATGTGAAGAAGTTGCTCGAAGTGCTTCATGAGCTGGTCGATCAAGGCAACTCCGTCATCGTGATTGAGCACAATTTGGACGTCGTGAAGACTGCCGACCACATCATCGACATTGGGCCTGAAGGCGGCGATGGCGGTGGTCAGGTCGTGGCAACCGGCACGCCGGAACAGGTGGCGGAGGTCGACGGCTCTTACACAGGCTATTATCTCAAGCCGATGTTGCAGCCCAAGAAGCCCCTGCCGAAGGTGATCGATAAGAAGAAGGTGGCAGCGGAGTGACGTTCGATGTCGTGAACAAGCTGGCCTTTGCGATCACAGCAGCGCTTTGCTTGGTATTGTTGTTCTTTCCTGCGCCGATCTACTGGCTTTTTTCCATCGACGCGTCGGCCTCTGCTGATTTTATTGCCCGCCGCGCTGCGATGCTGTTTGCAGGCTTTTCGGTTCTAGCCCTTGTCACGTCCGACACGGAAAGCGATGAGGTCAGGCAGGTCGTATCTTTGGCCTTCGCCGTCAGCATGGCAGGGCTCATGATCTTAGGCTTGTTCGAGCTATTTCGCGGGGTAGCGGGACTTGGCATAATGCTCGCCGTCGCAGTCGAAGCGTTTTTTGCTTTCTACTACATCCGCTTTTGGCGAGATTAATTTCTTCGAAATCAATCTGCTAGAACTGTTTTGATTTCAGCGCCAGACTCAAGCGTCTTGTGAACGGGGCATTTGTCCGCGATCTCTAGCAGGCGTTGCCTCTGCGCCTCGTCCAGGTCACCCTCAAGATGAATCTCACGGTTGAAGCGGTCAATTTTGGACGGTCCGCCGGCATCCTGCGCGTGCATGGCGTTGTGTGTTACATCCACCCACACGCGGGTAAGGGGCCACTTCTTGCGGCGGGCATACATGCGAATGGTCATTGAAGTGCAAGCCCCCAAGCCTGAGGCCAGAAGGCCGTAAGGCGACATGCCGCGATTTGTCCCGCCATAGGCAAGCGGCTCATCCGCTTGGATGTGGTGGCGCGGGCCGGAGTTGATGTCCTGCAAAAATCCATCGGGATCAGCCTCCGTCACCCGAACGACGCCCTCTGGCGCACCAATGGGTGGGGCAGGCGGGCGCAATTCCAGATCGCGTGACGCCCAACCTGCGATGACAGTCGCCACATACTCCGCGTCATCGGGTCGGGAAATCAGGTGGTCGGAATGGCACAGGGTCACGAAGCTCTTTGGATGCTTGGCGTGCTGGAAGATCTGCGCGGCATTCTCAATGCTGACGGTTTCGTCGAGCGGGGCGTGCAAGATCAGAAGGGACTTCTTGAGATTGCGAATGGAGTCCACGAGGTTCTCTGCCGCGATGTCTTCCACGAAGTCGCGCCCGATCCGGATCGGGCGGCCACCCAACACTACCTCGCCCACGCCTTTGGATTGGATATCTGACAAGGCGTCTTTAAAATTATGCGTGACATGCGCCGGATCAAAAGGCGCTCCAATGGTCACAACCGCTTTGGCGGATTTGATGCGCGGCGCGGCCTTCAAGATCGCGGCTCCGCCAAGGGAATGACCGATGAGCAGGGTCGGGGCCATGCCAAGACTCTCCAGATGCTCTGCGGCGAGCAGCAGGTCATCGACGTTGGAGGTGAAGGTGGTGTTTTCGAATTCGCCATCCGAATGCCCAAGACCGGTAAAGTCGAAGCGCATGACGGCGATCCCCATTCCCGCGAGGCGCGCCGAGATGCGCTTGGCGGCGGAGATGTCTTTCGAGCATGTGAAGCAATGCGCAAAAAGTGCGGTCGCAAGGTGCGGGCCGTCCGGCATGTCCAGACGTGCCGCTAGCGATGCACCGGAATGGCCGGTGAAGTTTATGCGTTCAATGCCCATGGTTAGGCTCCTGCTCGAAATGCGTACCACTAGGAATGGAGTTCTTGAGCGCAGCAAACAAGGTTTGCATGACCATTGTCACGGCATGGTGAGCAGTTGTGTCAGCTTCCGCCCATGAGCGCGGCATCGAACGGATATTTCGTGAGATTTTCGTAGCCGTCCTCGGTGATCAAAACCTGATCTTCGAGCTTAATCGAAAAGTCGCCTCCGACCTCACCCACCAAGGCTTCAACGCACAGAGTCATACCCGGCTGAAGCTCATAATCGAAGGCGCCATCAACATGCTTTCCAGGATAGGCCACCAACGGCCACTCGTCGCACAGGCCAACCCCGTGCATCAGGCATCCGTATTTTTGGGCCTGAAACTTGTCGTGCAGGACATGGGTGCGGGCACTCAATTCATTGATCGAGATGCCGGGCTTCAGCATTTCCATATTTGTCATGATATGCTCGTGCCCGTGTTTCATCGCATCGATCATGTCTTGGCGCGGTGCCTCGTCCCCGATCCACCAACTGCGCGAGATGTCACAACAGATGCCGTATGCGCCAACCAAGTCGGTGTCGAAGCTGATGATCTCGTTGTTTTGCGTAATGCGTGGGCCGCATTCTTGGAACCAAGGGTTGGTCCGCTGACCCGAGGCCAAAAGGCGCGTTTCGATCCACTCGCCGCCGCGGCGGATGTTTTCTGCGTGGAGCACCGCCCAAATATCATCCTCGCTGGTGCCTCCGTTGGGGACGTTCAGGCGCGCGAAGTTTTCCATCTCTAAAACGGCTGCCTCACAAGAGAAACACGCCGCGCGCATGGCTAGAATTTCGTCTGTCCCCTTGATCGACCGCGATTTTTCAGTGCATTCCTCGCCGGGCATGACTTCGAACCCTTGCGCTTCCAACGCGCGTAAGCCGTGGATCATGATCTTGTCGACACCGATGCGAGAGTTGCTTCCACCATGTTCCGCTATCAACTCCCGAACCTGTGTCGCGAACACATCTGCTGCGACGTCGATCCTGTCCCCTCGGTCGAAATAAAACAAATCCGCGCCAGAGCGTTGTTCACGCACGAGAGGATTGAATTTCGACAGGAAAGGCGAGTTCTTATAATCCCAAATTACCATGTAGCCGTCCGCGCATAGCAGCACCGCGCGGAACGGATTGTGAGTGTTCCAAAGCTGCATATTCGTGCTGTCTGTGGCGTAGCGGATGTTGAGCGGATCAAACATCAGCAATCCGCCCCAGTCGCGTTCGACGATATGTTGGGTCAGGCGGGTCCAGCGAAATTCGCGCATGCGTTCGAGATCGGGCAGGGCAAGACCAGCCTCCTCCCATTCTTGATAGGCCAGCAGGGTTGGGCCGATCTCGATCCGGTCATTGTCATTAAGGTTGCCATCACCCAGTCGCATGCCTTTGCTGGGGTCGATTTTTCGAGTGTCGCGAAAATGGGTGTTCATAGCCGGCCTCCTTGTTGGGTGTAGTTTGGGTGGCGGCGGGACGCTGGGCTGTTTTAAAAACGTCATGGATAATGTCGATTTTGGGTGGTTAAAGACGGTATGGAGCCAATTCTGCAAAGTCACTTGCCATTCGCGCCGTGGATGGAAGACCGAACCCGCCGCTTACCTGGCGTGGTGCCGCTCGCTTACTCGGACTGGTTGCAGGTCGATGACGCTTATTCGGCGCAGCTTGCCTACAAGGCACGACTTCTACGCGAGAAACGCGCTGCGGTTCTGATGTGCGATCCTCAATGCATCGCGCCAGCGCAAGAGCTGCTCGAAACAGCGCTGACCCATCTGCCAGCCGGATTTTCCCGAGGTGAGGCAGTTCTATGTCCCGATGGCCGCGCAATCGAACCTGATTTCAACGCGCCATTCGAAACCCTGTCTACGCTGTTTCAAGAAGATTTCGTGATCCTGCAAAAGCAGGGCGATGTGCATGTGCTCACCGGCGCACTTTTGTGTTTCCCCGCGAGCTGGTCTTTGGCCGACAAATTTGGAAAGCCGCTCACGGCGATCCACGATCCAGTCGAGGAGTATGACGACATGCTTGCGCGAAAGGTAGAGCGGATGTTTAGTGCGATACGGGTCGATCAACCGCTGACGCGGAGCAACGCGCTGATCTACGCCGATCCCGACCTGCATCATCCCCGACGTGGCTCCGACGCCCTTCGCGATGCCGGCCAAACCGGCTTCATCCGGTCGGAACGCCAATGCATGCTCCGCCTGCAAAAAACGCAGGCTGTCGTGTTCTCGATCCACACCTATCTGGTGCGCGAAGCAAGCCTGTCTGCAAAGCAGGCCGAAGGACTGCGCGACCACCCAATCATTTTTGAAGGGGCTGCATCATGACTGACGTCGCCGCCCAGTATGAAGCGTTTCCATATCCTGAACGCGACCCGAAGGACGAAAAGGCGCGTCTCATCACGGGGTCACCGTCCCATCCGTTGGAGTTAGACCACCATCTGTTCGGCGGGCAGCGGGATTGGTCCGTCACCATCCGCATTCTGGTCGCGGGCGGCGGGACTGGGGATGCGCTCATTCAACTGGCTCAGGTTCTGACCAGCGCGGGGCGGGCTTACGAGATCACTTACATCGATCTGTCTACCGCATCTCGCAAAGTCGCCGAGGCCCGCGCCAAAACGCGTGGCCTCAAGGGCATCACTTTTATCACAGGCAGCTTGCTGGATGCTCCGCAATACGGCCCTTTTGATTATATCGATTGTTGCGGAGTGCTGCATCACTTGCCGGAACCGCAAGACGGGTTCGATGCGCTTGCAGCTGCGGTGGCCCCCGAGGGTGGTATCGGGCTGATGGTTTATGCCCCTTTTGGGCGCTCTGGTGTGTACCCGTTGCAAGATGCGTTTGGCGCGCTTACCCAAGGCCTGTCCCCCCAACAGAAACTGGCGCGCGCCAAAGCAATGTTTAAGGCGCTGCCAGAGGGGCATCCCTTCAAGCGGAACCCGCATTTGGTGGACCACAAGCAAAGTGATGCAGGGTTTTATGATTTGCTGCTGCACTCGCAGGACCGGCCCTATCGGATTGACCAACTTTCCCAATCGCTTAGCAACTCTGGTCTGGCCATCGGAGGCCTCCCGCAGGCTTTCCTCTACGACTTGGAGCGTTTCACCCAACGGCCTGACGGTATGGACGACGTCACGGCGATGGCACTTGCGGAAAAGTTGGACGGAACGATCAAAACACATGTCGTCTACGCGCGGTTGAAGTCATCTTCACCCAAAGTCGCTGGGCAATCTGACCGCGCTGTGCCGCATCTGAAGGGAGTATCTGCCGGAGCACTGGCCAAGGTTGTGGCGTCAACTGGCGAGATTCCGGTGACTCTGAACGGCGTGACGCACAAAGTATCGCTTCCCAAACAGGCCGGACGCGTCATCGCGGGCATAGATGGTCGTCGCGACATTGCCGCCTTACGGGCGGGGGCGGGGCTGGATCCGTTGGCTTGGGCTGCAACATGGCCAAAGACGTCGCGAACATTGGAGCAGTTCGGACTGCTGCTCTATTCGCGCCTATTGACCTAAAACGCACACCATTTCCGTTTTGGAAACAATCATCTGGCACTGTTCACACGGAGTTGGTATTAATGCTTCATAAATTTCATTGCGGGATCGAGCAATCTCATGGCTACCAAACCTAAAACCACAGGTACGAAGAAGACCAAACGGTCCACTACACGGGCTGCAAGCACTACACCTAAGGCTGCCGCCAAGACGGCGCCGAAAGCCACAGTCGTGTCGACCAAATCGGTGAATCCGGATGTTTCGATCACTGCCGACGCGCCTGAATGGACCAAAAAAGAAATGGTCGCGCGCATGGTCGCCAAAAGCGGCATGAAGAAGGGCGACGCCCGTCGTGCCCTCGAAGCAACCATGGATGCGCTCGCTGATGCGCTGCGCGAAGGCAACAATCTGTCGCTGCCTCCCTTGGGTAAAATCAAGATTGCACGCACCAAGGATACGCCAAATGGCAAGATGGTTGTGCTCCGCGCCAAGCTGAAAGAACCGAAGCCGGACCTCCCCAATGAGCCACTTGCAGAAGCGGCAGAGTAACGCTAAACCGCCCGCCAACGGGTGATTAGCTCAGTGGTAGAGCGCTTCGTTCACATCGAAGATGTCAGGAGTTCAAATCTCTTATCACCCACCAGTTTTGGCGCGCCCCACGGTTTTCGTGTCGGGCGCGCCGCCTGTTTTTAAGGTGGTGTGTTGATGGCCAGTCGCTATCCGGAGTTATACATTTTGCGCCACGGCGAGACGGAATGGAACGTCTCGGGTCGCATGCAAGGACGGCTGCATTCCCCGCTGACAGAGAAAGGGATCGCGCAGGCTCATACGCAGCAGCGTATCTTGGCCAACGTGGACCTTTCAGCAGCTCGGATCATATCCAGCCCGCAAATTCGGGCGTTGCATACTGCGTTGGAAATCTTTGGCGATGCGGGGCACGAGATCAACACGGATCCGTCGCTCAGGGAAATCGATGTAGGTAAGTGGCAAGGGCGGATGCGTGCGGAGCTGTCCATTAGCGGTGATCCGAGGATGACGGTGGACGGTCCACTGGCGTTCTACGAACAGGCCGAGGGCGGCGAAGGCTTTCCGGCCTTAAGACAGCGTTGTGAGGCGTTTCTAGGGGCGCTGGCGGGGCCTGCCGTGCTGGTCACCCATGGGATCACCTCGCGGATGCTGCGAGTGGTCGCGCTAAATTTGCCGAATGAGGCGATGGAGGATTTGCCGGGCGGGCAGGGCGTGGTTTTTCATTTGAAAGATGGCCACCACGAGGTTCTGAAATAATTTTGCCTTAGACGCGGGCCAACGACCCGTTTTGGGGTTGCGGTCGTGGTCTGCTTTCCGCTAATGGATCGCCAGTCGGGTGGTTAGCTCAGTTGGTAGAGCGTCTCGTTTACACCGAGGATGTCGGGGGTTCGAGCCCCTCACCACCCACCATCTCCCCCACTTAGGCAGACCCCGATCAGGTAGCCGGAGGATGATATGAAGACATCTCTCAACCATGTTCGCATCCGCCGATTGGATGACGCTGACCTAGGCGCTGTTGCTGAAGTGCAGTTGCATAGCTGGCGCGGCACCTATGCGGATGTTTTACCTCGGGATTATCTCGGCGCGCCGATGGAACGCGACATCGCGCAACGCTGGTCGGCGGGACTGACCGAGTGTGATCTGCTGTTTGGTGCCTTCGATACCTCAGGAAAGATTCTCGGGTTTGCGGCGACTCGCCTGGGAGAAGAGCCCTATCTCGACAATTTGCATATGCTGGAAGCGGCGAGGGGCGGGGGAGCCTCCTATCTGCTCATGGCACATCTCGCCGACGCGTTAGCAGCGCTTGGGGGGCATACTCTCTGGCTGACGGTTGTGGACACGAACTTGCGTGCGCGCGCGTTCTACCGCCGTCTTGGCGGGGTCGAAGGAACCGCTGGCTCCGACCAGATGTTCGGGCAAACGGTCACGAGCCTTCCCGTCCGTTGGGAAGATCTTGCAGAATTGTCGAAAAACGCACGGCAGGTCGTATCGCCGCTTGACGAGGTCGATACAGGGACATAATACCACCCCCACGCCTGAGGGTTCAGGTGTGCAGCGGGCGGTTGTAGCTCAGTTGGTTAGAGTACCGGCCTGTCACGCCGGGGGTCGCGGGTTCGAGCCCCGTCAACCGCGCCACCGCTGCACTAAATGAACCCCACAGGCCGATGCGCGGTTGTAGCTCAGTTGGTTAGAGTACCGGCCTGTCACGCCGGGGGTCGCGGGTTCGAGCCCCGTCAACCGCGCCACTCCTTCCCATAGTAAAGTCTTTAGATGTCGAAGCGTGGGCGCGGTGCGTTTTGGTGCCTCTGCAGCATGTGAAAAGCACGGAAGCTATGGCCCCCGCCCTAATTAAACCAATGGGGATTGGCCTTAATGCCGCCGACGTGAGACGAAGCGCGGCAGCATTGCCGAGAAATCGCGCCCTGCACCGTCTTCTTCCTCGACGAATTGTGCATAAAGCTCAGTCGCACGAGCGCCCATTGGTGTGTCTGCGTCCGAGGCTTCTGCAGCTTGCTGGCTCAGTCGCAGGTCTTTCAGCATCAGGTCGGCTGCAAATCCGGGTTGATAGTCGTTATCAGCAGGGCTCTGTGGGCCCACACCCGGAGCGGGGCAATAGGCGTTCATGGTCCAAGAGTAGCCCGAAGATGTGGACACCACATCAAACATCTTCTGGCGGTCCAGCCCGAGCTTGTCTGCCAACGCGAAGGCCTCGCAGGTGCCGATCATTGTGACACCCAGAATCATGTTGTTGCAAATCTTGGCGGCCTGACCGTTGCCCGATGGGCCGCAGTGAACGGCCTTTTGCCCCATCACGTCGAACAACGGGGCGACAGAGGCAAAACCCTCATCTGTGCCGCCGGCCATGAAGGTCAGTGTGCCGGCCGCAGCGCCGCCAATCCCGCCAGAGACGGGGGCGTCCACAGCCATCAATCCACCTGCTTGGGCCTTGTCCGCAACGGCGCGCGCACTTTCGACGTCGACGGTCGAGCAGTCCAACAGGGTCGCCCCTTGGCGCATTGCGGGGATCACCTGATCCGCGACGCTCCGCAGGATTGCACCATTGGGAAGCATGGTGATGACGACATCCATGTCCGTCGCAGCTTCGGTGACGGTCTTCGCGGCGTTCACGCCTGCAGGCGGTTGGTTGGCGATGTCGAAGCCTACAACGTCATGCCCTGCTTTTGCGAGGTTGGACGCCATGGGTGCCCCCATATTTCCAAGTCCGATAAATCCGATTTTCATGGCATCTCCTCCCAGTTCAGAGCATGGGCCCCAAGGGGCATCAACATTTGGCTCACGTCAATTTCCTTGACCGCCTCGGGGCCGTCATGCGCCCATTTCGGGCTGCGGTCGCGGTCGATGATTGCGGCGCGGATACCTTCGATGAAATCGCCTTGTGCGACAGATCGGTAGGTGTAACGAAACTCCTGATCCAGCGCCTGACGGATCGAACTCGCGGAGCGCAAGCGCCGAACGATGGCCATAGCGCAGGCCATCGCCAAGGGCGCGTTGCGGTTCAGCGCCTTCAAGGCAGTTTGCGCGAACTCACCGTCATCGGCCTTGAGCGACCGCACGATGTCACCAAGGGTTTCTCCGGCGAAGTGGCGGTCAATGTCTTCAAGGCGGGCCTGGAGCACGCCCGCTGGGGCAGGGCCACCTATCTGAGGAATTTCGCCCGTTAAAATCATCTGTGCCTTCAGGTCCGGCCATACGGCCTCTGGCGCGTAAGCATCAGCAAAACCCGAGAAGATAGCATCCGCCGGCCCCATCCGAGTGGCCGTAAGCCCCAAGTATTCTCCCAGCCGTCCCGGCGCCAGAGCCAGCATCAGGGATCCGCCGACATCGGGCACAAGGCCAATGCCGCATTCGGGCATAGCGATCTGGCTGCTGTCACCGACAATGCGAAGCGATCCATGACACCCGACGCCAACACCGCCTCCCATGGTGAAACCTTGAAGAAAACTGACGATCGGCTTGGGGTATTCGAAGATTTTGGCGTTCAAACGATACTCGTCCCGCCAGAACTGACGCCCGTAATCCAAATCGCCCTTCTGGCCGGAGGCGTACATATCTGCAATGTCGCCACCAGAGCAGAAGGCGCGGTCGCCCTCTGCATCCAGCATGACAAGATCGATGTCCGCCACGCGCCAGTCGTCCAGCGCGGTTTCAATCGCGAGCACCATCTCATAGGTGAGAGCATTCAGCGCCTCAGGGCGCTGCAGGGTGATCCGACCAGCGCGACCTTCGACGCGGATGAAGATGTCACTCATGCCGCGATCATCTGGCGGGCGACGATCATGCGCATGATCTCGTTGGTGCCCTCAAGGATCTGATGCACACGGAGGTCCCGTGCCAGTTTCTCGATGCCGTAATCCGCCAGATAGCCATAGCCGCCATGCAGCTGCAAACACCCGTCAACGACACGCGATCCGGCCTCTGTCACGAACTTCTTGGCCATGGCGCAATGCTGCACAGCGTCAGGTGCATTGGTGTCCAGCTTCCAAGCCGCTTGGCGCAGAAAAGCGCGGGAGGCTTGCAGTTCGATCTCCATATCGGCGAGGCGGAATTGCAGGGCTTGGAACTGGTCAATGGATTTACCGAAGGCTTGGCGTTCGGACATATAGGCGAGAGTTTTGTCCAACGCTGACTGCGCGGCCCCAAGCGAACAGGCGGAGATATTCAAACGCCCTCCATTCAGTCCCTGCATTGCATATGTGAAACCTTTACCCTCATCACCTAGCAAATTGTCGGCCGGAATGTTGCAATTGTCCAACTGCACTTGGCGCGTTGGTTGCGCGCGCCAACCCATTTTGTCCTCAAGTCCGCCGAATGACAGCCCATCTGCGCCGTCGTCAACCACCACAGCCGAAATGCCCTTAGGACCCGCATCGCCGGTGCGCGCCATGACGATATAGGCATCGGAGTATCCGCCGCCAGAGATGAACGCCTTGGTACCAGACAGCGCAAACCCTTCGTTGGTCCGCTCGGCACGGGTCTTCAACGCTGCCGCGTCGGAACCGGAACCGGGTTCTGTCAAGCAATAGGAAAAAAAGGTCTCCATCGACAGGGCTTTCTCAAGATACTTTGCCTTGAGCGCATCGGAGCCATTCTTGTCGATCATGGCGGCACACATGTTGTGGATAGAGAGAAACGCCGCAACCGAAGGGCAGGCCATCGAAAGGGCCTCAAACACAAGCGTCGCGTCAAGGCGTGACAGGCCGGAGCCGCCGCTGTCCTCAGAGACGTAAAGCCCCCCAAATCCGAGCTCTGCCAATCGGGGCCACAGGTCTTTGGGAATGTTTTCGTCTTTTTCCCACTGAAGCGCATTTGGGGCGATGAATTCGTCGCCAAAGGCCTTTGCCATATCGAAAATGGCGGTTTGCTCATCGGATAACGCGAAGTCCATGTCTTCCTCCCACAGAATTGAGCACACATTTAGTCATGCGCCCTTGCCGTTAAAAGGCAAGGGCGCTGATCGTCAGCTTATTCCATCACTGGGATAGAGAACTCACCGCCCTCTTTGATGCCCGAAGGCCAGCGCGACGTGATGGTTTTGGTGCGCGTATAGAACTTGAACGCATCGGGGCCATGCTGGTTCAAATCGCCGAACATGGATTTCTTCCAGCCACCGAAGGTGTGGTAGGCCAAAGGAACAGGGATCGGTACGTTGATGCCAACCATGCCGATATTGACACGGTTCGCGAAATCACGAGCGGTGTCGCCATCACGGGTAAAGATCGCGGTGCCGTTGCCGTATTCGTGGTCCATCGCCATCTTCAGGGCGTCTTCGTAAGTCTGGGCGCGCACGGTCGACAGCACGGGCCCAAAGATCTCGTACTTGTAGATGTCCATGTCCGTGGTGACGCCATCAAACAGGTGCGGGCCAACAAAGAAGCCGTCTTCGTAGCCTTGAAGCTTGAAGCCGCGCCCGTCGACAACCAGCTTGGCGCCCTGGTCAATGCCAGTCTGAACCAGGCGCTCGATATTAGCCTTGGCGGCGGCGGTTACGACAGGGCCGTAGTCCACATCATTGCCAGAGGTGTAGGGTCCAACTTTCAGCGCCTCGACCTTCGGAACCAAATGCTCCAGCAAACGGTCTGCGGTATCGTCGCCCACGGCCACCGCAACGGAAATCGCCATGCAACGCTCGCCCGCTGCGCCGTAGCCAGCACCCACCAGCGCATCAGCGGCTTGGTTCATGTCAGCGTCGGGCATGATGATCATATGGTTTTTCGCGCCGCCAAAACATTGGACGCGCTTCCCGTGAGAACAGCCCTTGCCGTAAATATATTCGGCAATCGGGGTAGAGCCGACGAAGCCGACCGACTGAATGACGTCATGCTCCAGAATGGCGTCCACGGCCTCTTTGTCGCCGTTGACAACTTGCAGGATGCCTTTCGGCAGGCCGGCCTCCTCCATCAACTCGGCCAGCATCAGTGGCACGGAGGGATCACGCTCGGATGGCTTGAGGATGAAGGCGTTGCCGCAAGCGATTGCCGGGGCGAACATCCACATCGGGATCATCGCAGGGAAGTTGAAGGGGGTGATGCCCGCAGTGACACCAAGCGCCTGCTTCATCGAATACATGTCAATGCCAGGGCCTGCACTATCGGTGTAATCACCTTTCAGCAGCTGTGGGGCGCCGATGCAGTATTCCACGACTTCCAAACCGCGTTGCACATCGCCCGCAGCGTCCGGCAGCGTTTTACCATGCTCGCGCGACAGCGCTTCGGCCAGTTTGTCCATATCACGGTTGAGAAGGTCGACGAGCTTCATCATCACCCGCGCACGTCGCTGAGGATTCACGGCAGCCCACGCAGGTTGGGCTGCGGCGGCGATCTGAACGGCTTGATCCAACTCGTCCTTCGACGCCAAAGGCACCTTTGCCTGAACTTCACCAGTTGCAGGGTTGAAGATGTCGGCAAAGCGACCGGAGGTGCCTTTGACGTGGGCACCATTGATGTAGTGGGTAAGCTCTTGCATAGAATCCTCCTAAGTTTTCCACGCCAGCTTATGCTTGCATTTCTGCAATAAAAAGGTCCAGTTTCCCAAAACTATTTTGCAAAAATGTCAGGACTGAGATGGCTGAACCTAAGTGGGACGATTTACGGGTTTTTCTTGCCGTGGCCCGAACGGAAAGCCTGTCGCGCGGTGGTAAAGCATTGCGGCTGGATCCGGCAACGGTCGGTCGTCGGATCGCGCGGTTGGAGGAGGCGTTGGGCGTCACGCTGTTCATCAAATCCCCGCAAGGTTACGCGCTAACCCAAGCGGGGGAGCGGCTGGCATCACGTGCGGAGGCAGTCGAGACGGCGATCCTGAATGCCCATGATGATGCGACCGGAGGGGCCGAAGCAATGACCGGTCAAATCCGCGTCGGGGCACCGGATGGCTGCGCGAATTATCTGCTGCCTCAGGTATGCGCCGCGATCTGTGCTGAACATCCGGGGCTAGAGGTTCAGATCGTAGCGCTCCCGCGGGTGCTAAACCTGTCAAAACGCGAGGCGGATATGGCGATCACTGTGTCGCCACCCACAGCTGGGCGGCTGACGAGCCAGAAGCTTGCCGACTATCATTTGCACCTGATGGCCAGCCACGACTACATCGCCAAAGCCCCGCCTTTGAAAAAGTTGAGCGACCTGAAAGATCACAAAATCATCGGCTACATTGCGGATCTGATTTTCGACTCAGAGCTTGATTATCTGTCGGAAATCGGTGGGCCGCACACCAACTTCGCCTCCAACTCGGCGTCGGTGCAACTTAATTGGGCGCGCGTGGGGGCAGGGTTGGTGATCGGCCACGATTTTGCACTGCCATTCGCGCCAGAGCTGAAACGGGTGCTGGACGACCAGTTTTCGTTGAAACGAAGCTTCTATCTTGTCCGCCACGCCGACGACCGCAACATCTCGAGGTTGCGCTTTTTCGCGCAGGAACTCGGAACTAAAATTCGCCAAGAAGTGGTAAGGCTTGAAGGCCAGACTTGACGCAAACCCAACCTTGGGACGACAGTAGAGATATTGAACGCTATTGTTTGAAAAGAAGAGGAGAAGTGAATGCTGGTAAGCCACATTTTGAAGCTTAAGGCGGATGACGGTGTTGTAACGATCGGGCCGGACGCCTCGGTCTCGGATGCAGCCAACATGCTGTCCACACGCCGGATCGGTTCGGTTGTGGTGTCCTCTGATAAGAAAACGGCACTAGGTATCCTTTCGGAGCGCGACATTGTACGTGAAATCGGCAAACGCGGTGCGGGCTGTCTATCCGAAAGCGTGGACAGCATGATGACCAAAAAGCTTGTGACTTGCACAACAAGTGATCGCGCCGACTCCATCTTGGCGACGATGACCGAGGGCCGCTTTCGCCACATGCCTGTCATCGAGGATGGGGTGATGGTCGGACTGATCACTCTGGGCGACGTTGTCAAAGCTCGGCTGAGCGAGCTTGCGATGGAGAAAGATGCGCTGGAAGGTATGATCATGGGGCACTAGCCGTGCTCCTCTGATCAACTGCCGCCCGCGCGACTTCGTTTTTCCGCGTGCCGAAACCTTATGAGGGTCGCATCCGAAAGGCTTGAATATAATCGCCTTGCAATCCACTGCGCAATATTGTTGCGTAGCCGTGCTTCAGACGAACAAGGGCCCAGCTCATGCGCATTGGACTTTACCCGGGAACATTTGATCCCATCACGCTTGGGCATTCCGACATCATCCGTCGGGCCTGTTCCTTGGTCGACCGCTTGGTGATTGGCGTCGCGATCAATCGCGACAAGGGGCCGTTGTTTTCGCTCGAGGAACGCACCGCAATGATTGAGGCCGAGTGCGCTCAGGTCAGCGCGGAATCCGGCTGCGAAATATTGGTGCACCCGTTTGAAAACCTGTTGATCCATTGTGCCCGCGATGTCGGTGCAACTGTGATTATTCGCGGCCTGCGCGCTGTTGCCGATTTCGAGTACGAATATCAGATGGTCGGGATGAACCGTGCAATGGATAACAGCGTCGAGACTGTGTTCTTGATGGCTGAAGCCCAGCATCAGGCAATTGCGTCCAAGCTGGTCAAAGAGATAGCCCGCCTTGGCGGCGATGTCTCGAAGTTCGTCACACCCCCAGTCAAAGCTGCTTTGCTTGAACGCTTGGGCTAGGTTCAAAAGCGAGCACTGCGTTTGCTGGCGGGGGTTTACACCGCCTGCAACTGGTCTAGTTTGTCGCCAAATTCAAAACGCTTAGGAGCGCCCTTAAAATGGCCGATATCAAAGATCCCGAAAACACAATCCTGTTGGAACTCACCGGCGGCACAGTGACGATCGAGTTGCTGCCCGACGTTGCCCCGCAGCACAGCGCGCGCATGAAAGAGCTGGCGCGCTCCGGCGCCTACGACAACGTCGCGTTTCACCGTGTAATTGACGGGTTCATGGCGCAAACCGGCGACGTGGCAAACGGGAACATGGAAAAGGATTTCAACATCCGCATGGCCGGCACAGGCGGCTCCGACATGCCAGACCTGCCAGCCGAGTTCTCCAAACTGCCGCATGACCGTGGCACCATCGGCGCGGCACGTTCTGCCAACCCGAACTCGGCCAACAGCCAGTTCTTCATCAACTTCTCTGACAACAATTTCCTGAACGGCCAATACACCGTTTATGGCCGTGTCATCGAAGGCATGGAGCATGTGGACGCGATCCAGCGTGGCGAGCCGCCAATGAACCCTGACCGCATGATCTCGGTCAAGGTTGCTGCAGATGCGGGCGGCTCTGCTGCGCCGGCTGAAGAGCCAGAAGCTGCGGCCGAGCCCGATACAGACGGTGGCGACGGTGAATAAGTTTCTCGCAACTTGCGCGTTTCTGGTTGCAAGCCCCGCGCTTGCAACCGGGTTGGAGGTGGATATTTCAGGCGAGGCCAATGGCACCGTTGTAATCGACCTGTTGGAAGACGTTGCACCGAAGCACGTGGAGCAAATTACCGCATTGGCGGCAGAAGGCGCTTATGACGGCGTTGTCTTCCACCGTGTGATCGACGGTTTCATGGCGCAAACGGGCGATGTCGAGTTTGGCCGCATCGGCAACGACATGAGCGCAGCTGGCCGCGGCGGCTCTAGCCGTCCCGATCTGCCTGCGGAGTTCTCCGATCTCAACTTCGACCGTGGTGTTGTCGGCATGGCACGCAGCCAGAACCCGAACTCGGCCAACAGCCAGTTCTTCATCATGTTCGATGAAGGCTCTTTCCTGAACGGCCAATACACTGTCGTGGGTAAGGTGACGTCCGGTATGGATGTCGTTGATCAAATCAAACGTGGCAAAGGGGCCAACGGCTCCGTTATCGGGGAGCCCGATCAAATGAAGGCTGTCCGCGTCACCGACTAACGCGCCATCAACCCCGCGTGAGCGGGGATGGTCAGGCCGCGACGAACGGGCCATGCTGCTTTGGGAGGAGTCAGCATGGCCCGTTTTTCGTTTTTGATAGCTACGATCTGGTTACTGGCCGTTTGCGCGGCAAGCGCGCAGACCGCATTTCTTTCGGCCCAGTGGCCTAACACCGATTTTTCCAAAGCAACGGTAGATCTGTCTGAAATCCGTTCTGGCGGCCCCGGCAAAGACGGCATCCCCGCTGTAGATAAGCCGACGTTTCTTGTCGCATCAGATGAGCGCAGGATCGGCGCACGTGAACCCGTGTTGACCGTTGAAATCTCCGGACAGCGCGCAAGGGCCTATCCGATCCGCTACTTCATGGTCCATGAGATCGTGAATGATGTGATCGGCGGCGTGCCGATTGCCGTCACCTTTTGCCCGCTGTGCAATTCCGGCGTGGTTTTCGATCGTCGTGTGGCAGGCCGCCCCCTGTCGTTCGGTGTGTCCGGCAATCTGCGGAATTCGGACATGGTGATGTATGACAGGCAGACCGAAAGCTGGTGGCAACAGGCAGTCGGGGAGGGCATCGTGGGCCATTTCGCCGGTCGCACCTTGCGCCAGATTCCAAGCTGGATGGAAAGCTGGGTTGACTACAGGATGCGTAACCCTGACGGGTTAGTGCTGAACGCGCCGCGACAGAACTTCAACTACGGCACGAACCCGTATGTGAACTATGACACCTCCGCGCGCCCTTTTCTCTATGATGGAGAGCTGCCACCGAACGGTATTGACCCGATGGCGCGGGTTATCCGTGTGGGCACGCGTGCGTGGTCATTGGAGCGTCTGCGCCGTGAGAAACGTATCCGCGAGAACGGGGTGGAACTGACTTGGCAAGGGGATCAGGCGTCCGCGCTAGACAGCCGCCAAATTGGCAACGGTCGCAGCGTTGGCGCTGTGCGCGTTCGGGACGCTCAAGGGCGCGATGTGGTGCATGATGTGATGTTTGCCTTTGCCTTTCACGCCTTCTACCCGAAGGGAACGTGGCACTAGCTCCAATCTGGTTTGCGCTTCTCTAGGAAGGCCTTGATGCCTTCATCCGTGTCCTCAAGAGCCATATTCACCGCCATCACCTCGCCGGTGTAAGCATAGGCCTCTGCCACCGACATTTGAGCCTGCTCATAAAAGGCTTGCTTCCCGATGCGCACGGCAGACCCCAATTTTCCAGCGATGGTTTTAGCCAGTGCCATCGTGTCCTTGGCGAGGTCGCCCGTGGACACACGGTTAATCAATCCAACCTCCTGCGCACGCTCCGCGTCGATGAATTCTCCCGTCGTTAGCATTTCGAACACTTGCTTGCGGTGGATGTTCCGGCTCAAGGCGACCATTGGCGTAGAGCAAAACAGCCCGATATTAACGCCATTCACCCCGAACTTGGTGCCTTCCTCCGCCACGGCCAGATCGCAGGTCGCCACCAACTGGCAGCCCGCAGCGGTCGCAATCCCGTGGGCTTGTGCAATCACCGGTTGTGGCAGGCTCTGAATGCGCGCCATAACGGCAGAGCACCGTTCGAACAGATCCAGCCATGCCGCACGACCACCATCCTCGGCCTTGCGGGCGGCTTGCATCTCTTTCAGATCATGCCCCGCACAAAAGACCTTTCCGGCACCGTTCAGGATGACGACGCGTATGGTTTCATCCCCCGCCACCTGATCCAATGCCGCATGAAGGGCGGCAAGCATGGCGTCAGACAAAGCGTTCAGTTTGGAAGGGTTATTGAGGGTCAGTCGGGCGATCGGGCCGTCATCCGCACGTAAAACTAACGCATCGTTCATCTTGTCATTCCACCCTTGATCTGCTCCGGTAACGGGCAAAGCCTAGGACGAACAGGGGCAGGGGGGAAGTATGGAAGTGAAGATGGATAAGGCCGCATTGCAGGCCTTTCTGGAGCGTGACTTTACCCAAGTGGCAGACGACTTCGAATTCGTGGAGATCGCGCCTCCCTACGTAACCATGGCATTGTCGGCCTCTGAAAAGCACTTGCGCCCCGGCGGCACGGTTTCCGGCCCGTCCATGTTCGCCTTGGCCGATGTCTGCGCCTATTTCTGTATCCTGTCCGTGCTGGGTCCCGTCGCCTTGGCCGTTACTACCAATTGCTCAATCGACTTTATGCGCAAGCCCGCGCCTGGGCGATTGCTCTGCCGGATGGAGTTGCTGAAGCTTGGTCGTGCGCTCGCTGTAACCGAAGGGCGGATATATTCCGAGGCAGAGCCCACAAAACCTGTTGCGCGTGCATCGCTGACCTATTCTATCCCGCCCGCGCCGAAGTGAGACGTCTCGAGGTCCTTGCCCTGTCACCCGCAGCGTGGGGAGCGGCGTTCGCCTTGTTCGTTCTGGCAACCCGTCACACCTGGGCGACGGATGTCGGAATGGTCGGCTTCGTTGTCGGGGTGGAGCTGTTCCTCACACTCGCCGGCTTTTTGCTGGCTATGGCTCAGGTGCCCTTGATGATCTATGCATTAGCACGCGGGAGGATGCGGCTGGCAGCATTGGCGGGGCTGGGCTGCGGTCTTTGGGTGATCGGCTGGTTCATCGGCATGGCGTTGACGCCAAGTATGGTCTACGTGACGTGAAGGCTGTGGGGTAAAATAATACCTTATTTGTAAGATATTGTTTTAACATATTTATTTCACCAACTCTGACGTTGACTGTGCTCTCAAAACCTTTAGAACCACGCCATCCCAAGGGGCTTTATGTCCCATGGCCGCAATTCTTGAGGAAAACCCATGAAAACCTTTACCGCTACTCCTAGCGATATCGACAAGAAATGGATCCTGATCGACGCTGAAGGCGTTGTTCTGGGCCGTCTCGCGTCCATCGTTGCCATGCGCCTGCGTGGCAAGCACAAGCCGTCCTTCACTCCTCACATGGATATGGGCGACAACGTGATCATCGTGAATGCTGACAAAATCCAGCTGACCGGCAACAAGCGCGAGAAGCCAAACTACTGGCACACCGGCCACCCGGGCGGCATCAAGTCCCGCACCAACGCCGAAATTCTTGAGGGCAAGCACCCTGAGCGCGTTGTGACCCAAGCTGTGAAGCGTATGCTTCCAGGCGGCCCACTGTCGCGTCAGCAAATGACCAACCTGCGTGTTTACGCGTCGGCTGATCACCCGCATGAGGCTCAATCCCCCGAAGTTCTGGACGTTAAGGCCATGAACAAGAAAAACACTCGGAGCGCATAAGAATGGCTGACGAAATCAAATCCCTCGACGAGCTGAACACCGTCGCAGAAGGCGTAACGTCTGCTGAAGTAGTCTCCGCTGCAATCGCTCGTGAGCCTGTCCGTGACGATCTGGGCCGCTCCTACGCAACCGGCAAGCGTAAAGACGCTGTTGCGCGCGTTTGGATCAAGCCGGGTTCCGGCAAGGTTACCGTGAACGGTAAAGAGCAGAACGCATATTTTGCACGCCCTGTGCTGCAAATGATCCTGCGCCAGCCTTTCACAGTGTCCGGCACCGAAGATCAGTTCGACGTGTTCGCAACTGTCAAAGGCGGCGGTCTGTCTGGTCAAGCTGGTGCAGTGAAGCACGGCATTTCCAAGGCGCTGCAGCTGTATGATCCGTCCCTGCGTGGCGCTCTGAAAGCCGCTGGCTTCCTGACCCGTGACAGCCGCGTCGTTGAGCGTAAGAAATACGGTAAAGCAAAAGCCCGTAAGAGCTTCCAGTTCTCCAAGCGTTAAGCTTCGAGAATATGCGAAATTGGAAAAGGCCACCCGTTCGGGTGGCCTTTTTTGGTATTGCGCCCGCGAGTATGCAGGCGACGAGCAGTATTCACGTAGTGCTTAGTTGAAACGAGTGGCGGCTTTGAGCTCACCTTACCAATGCTGCACATCGCCTAAACGGCAGAGCCGCGCGCCAATCCAGCCATTAGATAATGTTTGGCCCTTGCACGTCACGGATCCTACTCGCTTCAAAGCGGAAATCCAGCTCTTGGGTTTCGAATGCTGACAATGAGAACGGATAGCCCCATACTTAACGCTCAATCCATGTCGGGTTGTGAGATCAAGGCATAAGCGTGAAAGCCGGTTGGGACGCGATGGACATCAATCAGATCACTTATTTTTTGCACCTCGCGGACACGCTCAACTTTACCGAAGCCGCGCGGCGCAGTGGTGTGGCGCAACCCAGCCTGACCAAATCCATCCGTAAGCTCGAAGAAGAACTGGGCGGTCCACTCTTGTATCGGGATGGCAAGGATAGCAGGTTGACCGCGCTTGGCCGTGAAATTCAGGTCGAGTTCATGCGGATTGACTCCGGGTTGATGAACGTGCGCGAGCTTGCCGAAAACTCCGTCCGCGGACGCAAGCGTGTCTTGTCAATTGGCGTGGCCTCAACGATTGCCCCCAATGCATTTTCCGGCTTTATCCAGCACGTCCTGTCCCAACTCCCCAGCATTGAACTCAACGTGCATACCTTGGCGGCTGATGAAGGTGCAGCGGAGGTTTTGTCAGGCAAATACGATGCCTGCATATTGCCAACGGCCCCCAAGGAAAACTTCAAGCTCGCCGTTCAGCCACTGTTTCGGGAACGTTATCTCTTGGCGTTCGCTAAAGGGCATGCCTTGTCGCGCTTTGACGAGATCCCCGCCAAAGAGATGGCACGCGAGCAATTCGTCGACCGTCTCGCTTGCGAATTTCACAGCCAGATCATCGCGCATTTCATGGACCGCGATATCTTGATGTATCCGCGGTTCAGCTCCGAGCGTGAGGATTGGGTTCAGCATATCGTCGCCTCTGGCAACGCGGTTTGTATCATGCCAGAGCGCTCCTGCACCGTGGCCGGTATTGATGCGCGCCCTGTGGCCACGATGGATATCTCGCGCGAGGTCGTTCTTGTTACCGTTTCGGGCAATGGCACACCTTCGGAATTGCGCCAGATCACGGGTATGGCCGCAGCCTATCAGTGGTAGGCCTACGCCGCTAACTTTCCGGCAGGCATAGAAACTATAGTCGCTGGCTATTGGGAATACCGAAACGTAGTCGCTATCTCTGTTCCATCGAAGAACGGACCAGAGGAGCGGCGAAATGAAATATGCAAAAACCCAAGAAGCCCTGAGCAAGCTGACACCTGAGCAATTTCGTGTGACGCAGGAAAACGGCACCGAGCGCGCGGGAACAGGGGCCCTGACTGGCAACAAAGAGCCGGGCATTTACGTCGATATCGTATCGGGCGAACCACTATTCGCCTCATCTGACAAGTTCGAATCCGGCTGCGGCTGGCCCAGTTTCACCAAGCCGATCGTGTCCGAACATGTGACCGAGCATAAGGATGAAGGGTTTGGCATGGTCCGCACGGAAGTGCGTTCCAAGCATGGCGACAGTCATCTGGGGCATGTGTTCCCCGATGGGCCGCGCCACACAGGTGGTCTGCGCTACTGCATCAACTCTGCCAGTCTGCGGTTCATTCACCGCGATGCGATGAAAGACGAAGGCTACGGCGAATATCTGGATCAAGTGGAGGATACATAATGACAGAACGTGCAATTCTTGCCGGAGGTTGTTTTTGGGGCATGCAGGATTTGATCCGCAAGCGTCCCGGCGTTATCTCCACCCGCGTGGGCTATACAGGAGGCGACGTGAAATTCGCCACCTACCGCAATCATGGCACCCATGCTGAGGGCATCGAGATCATCTTCGATCCGGCGAAGACCAGCTATCGCAAACTGCTGGAGTTCTTCTTTCAGATCCATGATCCGACAACCGAGCTGCGCCAAGGCAATGATCGCGGCACATCCTACCGCTCTGCGATTTATTATGTGGATGACGCGCAGCGCGACGAGGCGCTCAACACGATCGCGGATGTCGACGCCTCAGGCCTTTGGCCTGGCAAGGTGGTGACAGAGGTAGAGCCTGTCGGTGACTTCTGGGAAGCCGAGCCCGAGCATCAGGACTATCTGATGCACAGGCCCAATGGCTATACCTGCCACTTTGTGCGGCCCGACTGGGTTCTGCCAAAGCGCGAAGCAGCCGAATAAACCAAACAGAGCTTCCCCCGCTTTTTGCGGGGGGCAGACCTAACATGGATTCAGGCACAAGCCTGATGAAAGGAGACGCTATGCAATTTGGTTCCCTTAATGGCCCTGCCAATGAACTGCGTGTCGGGGCTTGGATTGATGGTGACGGCAACCCGATGGAAAAGCAGCTTCAGCTGTCTGATCTCGGGGATGGCTACAAGATCATTTATTGCTTCCAACATTGGTGCCCCGGCTGCCACTCGCGCGGATTTCCGACGCTCAAATATCTGCACGATAACCTCAAAGACAAAGGGTTCAGCTTTGCTGTGATCCAGACCGTGTTTGAAGGATCAGAGGTCAACACCTTCGACAAACTGCGGGTCAATCAGGAGCAGTACAGCCTGAAAATTCCGTTCGGGCATGATGTTCCGGCGAAAGGTGAACGACATCCCTCATTTATGGAGGACTATGTCAGCGGCGGCACGCCTTGGTTTACCGTGATCGATCCGCAAGGACACGTCGTTTACGCGGATTTCCGCATTGATCCGGTGCGCTTCATGAAAGCGCTTGGCGCGGATGATGTCGAGTTTTCAAACGCATAACGCATCCTTTGGCAGGGCTGGTTCCGGCCCTGCCACCCCCTCAGATTTGAGTAGGCAGTCCGATGACAAAACATGACCCCACGTTCAATTTCGACAACACATATGCCCGCGAGTTGGAAGGCTTCTACGTTCCGTGGCAGGGTGCAGCTGCGCCCGCACCAAAGATCGTTCTGTTTAACCGCGCGCTTGCCGACGATCTGGGCCTTGATAGTGACGCATTATTCAGCAGTGATGGTGCTGCCAATTTCGCGGGCAGTGTGGCCCCTATGGGCGCAACCCCGCTGGCCCTAGCCTATGCGGGGCACCAGTTTGGCGGGTTCTCCGAGCAGCTTGGCGATGGTCGTGCGTTGCTTTTGGGCGAGGTGCTGGACAAGAATGGCGCGCGGTTTGACCTGCAATTGAAAGGCTCGGGCCGCACGCCGTTTTCGCGTGGCGGTGACGGCAAGGCCGTGCTTGGCCCCGTGTTGCGGGAATACCTGATGGGCGAAGCGATGCACGCGCTTGGCGTGCCGACAACGCGCGCCTTGGCGGCAGTTACAACAGGCGAAGAGGTCGCGCGCGACGGTTTGAAACCGGGTGCAGTTCTGACGCGGATTGCGTCCAGCCACTTGCGCGTTGGCACGTTTCAGTTCTTTGCGGCCCGCAAGGAATGGGACAAGGTGCGCAAGCTGGCAGACTACGCCATTGATCGCCACTATCCTGAGCTGGCCTCGGCTGACGACAAATACCTTGGATTTCTCTCGGCTGTCTTGGAGCGGCAGGCGTTACTCGTTGCCAAGTGGCTTCACTCGGGCTTCGTGCATGGCGTCATGAACACGGACAACATGACCATCTCGGGCGAAACGATCGACTATGGCCCCTGCGCCTTTGTCGACACCTATGACCCGAAGGCCGTATTCAGCTCGATCGACCGTGACGGGCGCTACGCCTTTGGCAACCAGCCTGTGATTGCTCAGTGGAACCTGACACGCTTTGCCGAAACGCTGTTGCCTTTGATCGATCCTGACGACAGCGAAAACGCCATCAGGCTCGCGACGAATGTCATCAACAGTTTCGTTGGCCGATATACGGAAATCTGGACCGCAGGTATGCGCGCCAAGATCGGCCTTGCGTCCAGCGAGGATGACGATGCGGCTTTGATCAATGATCTGTTCACCGCGATGGAAGGACAGAACGTGGATTATACACTGTTTTTCCGCAATCTGGCCGATGCCGCACTTGGGCAGGATAGCAATATCGTGTCGCTGTTTGATGACCGCGAGAAGATTCTGGCTTGGTTGAAGCTATGGCAGGACAGGCTTTTGCGCGATCCGCTTGATCCGAACGAGCGTGCCAAAGCCATGAACAGCGTGAACCCGATCTATATTCCACGCAATCACCGCGTTGAAGAAGCTCTGGTTGCGGCAGAAACGGGCGACATGAGCCTGCTTAGCAAATTGCTAGAGGTGCTCGCCGACCCGTTTACCAATCGTGACGGACTGGAGGGCTATGAAGGACCAGCTCCTGACGACTTTGGCCCCTACAAAACTTTCTGCGGCACATAGGAGGAAACTGACCATGACGAAGCACTATGACACTGCGATCATCGGGTCCGGTCAGGCTGCCCCTGCCTTGGCGGTTGCCCTTGCCAGGCGCGGCGAATGCGTCGCCTTGATCGAAGGCGCACAGCTTGGTGGGTCATGCGTCAACGCGGGCTGCACGCCGACGAAGACATTGCGTAAATCTGCGCGCGTTGCGCATATGGCGCGGCGCGCGGGTGATTTTGGTGTGCAAACCGGCGAAATCACGGTTGATTTCGGAGCTGCAATGGCACGGATGCGCGAGCGCGTTGACACTGCGCGACGCGGACTTACTGCATGGCTTAAGCGGACCAAGAATGTTGATATCATAGAAGGCTGGGGTGCTTTTGAGGGGAGAGATGGGGAAAAGTTTGTTCTCACGGCTGGGGAAACGCGGCTGACCGCAGACAAAGTCTATATCAACACCGGCACGCGGGCCTTCACCCCAACGGTGCGGGGCTTGGACACAATCCCGCATCTCGACAATGTCGGCTTGCTTGCACTGACCGAGCTCCCGCGTCATCTGATCATTGTTGGCGGCAGTTATATCGGTCTGGAGATGGGCCAGATTTTCCGCAGGCTTGGCGCGGAAGTCACCATCATCAATAGCGCGCCACGTCTTGCCATGCGCGAAGATGCTGACGTGTCCAAGATCATTCAGGGCTTTTTGGATGATGAAGGTGTGACCGTTGTGAATAACGCGTCAATCGCGAAGGTAGAGCCAACGCGCGACGGTGTGAGCCTTATCATGCCGGATGGCTTCAGCTTTCAAGGCTCGCATTTGTTTTTCGCAACAGGGCGCAGCGCGAATAGCGAAACGCTCAACCTGAATTCCGTCGGTGTCTACACGGATGAGCGCGGCTTTATTCGCACCAATGCGCAGCTCGCAACCAATGTGCCCGGAATCTGGGCTCTCGGGGATATCAACGCGCGCGGCGCCTTTACGCATACCAGTTATCACGACCATGAGATCATTCTGGCCAATTCGGATGAAAACGCGGGCCAGTTGCACCAATGGAAGGATGCCGACCAGCGCCCGACAACCTATGCAATGTTCACGGACCCGCCCTTGGGGCGCGTCGGCATGTCGCTCGCCGATGCCCAAGACGCAGCAAATGACGGGCGCAGCATTTTGCTCGCGGACATGGCGATGTCGGACATCTCACGCGCCAAGGAAGAAGGCGAAACAGCTGGCCTGATACGTCTGATCGTGGATGGTGAGACAGAGCAGTTTTTGGGTGCTACGGTCTTTGGCATAGCGGGCGACGAGATCATCTCCGTGTTGTCAAACTACATGGCCACAGGCGCAAGCTATCGCTTCATGCAGCAAGCGCTTCCGGTGCATCCAACGGTTGCCGAGCTGCTGCCCACACTGCTGGCCAACCTCAAGCCGCTGGCCGCAAAATGACGCAGCCCATTACCCTGTATGGTGAGCTGCGATGCCACAAAACACGCTACTACCAAGCGGCTCTGGAAGAGCGTGGGTTGGAGTATGAATTGGCACAAGTCGACAAAAACCCGGAAGCTGCGAAACGATTGTCTGCGCTCACAGGGAGCGCTGACAAGTTCCCCACGTTTGAAATCAACGGGCGCAAATTGCGTAATCCTACGCTACCTGACCTCGATAAAACCCTCGCGCGGTCCGGGCTTTACGACCCCGGACTGGTTCATGACCAAATGAGCCGACGTTTCATTCGGCATATGGCCCCGTCAGACGCATTTGTCAGTTACACTTGGCAGGGTGAACGTATGGTGCTCGGCCATATCGAAACCGACCCGTCGCTTCGCGGATCAGGGCTTGGCGCACGCTTTGCGACAGAGGTGTTCGAGCACCTTGAGAGCGCCCCCCACGAGGTGCGTTTGACTTGCCCTTTCCTGCGCATTGTTGGCGCAACGCGACCTGAGTGGCGCAAGAAGTTTTATTTGAAGGACACATAATGAGCGATATCACATTCAAGAACACACGCTTTGAGCCTGATCTGGTCGATTTTCACGGCATTGCCCAACAGATGGCCAAATCGGTTGGCTACACGGCAGATATGGCCGTTGAAAAACAGCTGGCACAACTTCTTCGGCTGCGCGTCGCGCAGATAAACGCCTGCTCATACTGCCTGATCCTGCACACAAAAGCCGCCCACGATCAGGGCATTCATCCCGCCAAAGTCGCCCATCTGCAAAGCTGGCAGGAAAGCACTTTGTTTAGCGCCGCTGAACAAGCGGCCCTTGGCTATTGCGAAGCGCTGACAGACTATACCCCAGCCGCGTTTGCTTCGCTTCATGAGGCGATGACAGAGTATTTCGCGGAAACCGAAATAGCCGAGGCAGCAGCGATTGTGATCAATATGAACCTCTGGACTCGCCTGAAACTGGCGCAAGGCGCAACTCCCGTGCTGGAGAGCTGAAATGGGGGCAATACACTGGTCAACCGACACTATTTTGCTCGCGATCTTGGCAAGCGTTTTCCTCTATTCTTTGCTCACCAACGCGATTGCAAAAACAGTCATAACCTTGCCAATCATCTTCATGGTGGTGGGGTATCTCTGTGCACGCCCGATCGAAGCACTGGCTGAGCCGGACATCCTTGATGAGGGCAAACGGCTCTTGGCCGAGGTCACGCTTGTGCTCGTGCTGTTTTCAGATGCAAGCCATGTGCGCTTCAAATCGCTGCGACAGAGTTTCAACATCCCCTTGCGCATGTTGGTTGTCGGGTTGCCGCTTACCATTGGGTTGGGGATGAGCGTCGCCTACCTGCTCAACCCCGAAAGCGGCCTGGCAATGGCGCTATTGACGGCGGCTGTCCTGACCCCGACAGATGCGGCGCTTGGGCAAACTGTTGTTTCAAGCTCTGACGTGCCAGAGCCACTGCGCCAGACAATCAACGTCGAAAGCGGGCTGAATGATGGGCTTGTGCTGCCCTTCGTCCTCTTCGGGGCCATTCTTGCGTCAGCGGGGATGGAGGGTGCAGCGACCGATGGGCTGGCGACATCGGCCTTGCTGCAAGTCGTCTTGGGGCCAATCGTTGGCATCGCGTTCGGCTGGGGCTTTGCCAAAGCCATGGATCTGGCCCAGAACCGCGATCTGATGGCCGAAGCCGCTGGCGGGGTTGCGTTTCTCGCCGTCGCGTTTTCCGCATTCATCGGCTCCGAAATCGTCGGCGGCAACGGTTTCATCGCAGCTTTCGTCGCGGGCATGGTGTTCGGCAATACCTACAAACATGAAATCCACTTTATCGGAGAGTTCATGGAGGGCGTCGGGCAACTGCTCACGATGTTCGCGTTTCTGGTCTTTGGGGCGCTACTGTTGCCGGACGGATTGAAGCATATGACGTGGAATGCCGTGGTGCTTGCAGTTCTGTTCCTCACAGTTGTGCGTATGTTGCCAATCTGGCTGTCGCTTCTGGGGACCGGCCTAGCCCTGCGGGAAAAACTGTTTTTGGGCTGGTTCGGGCCAAGAGGTTTGGCCTCTATCCTCTTTACCCTGATCATGATGGACGAATTCGACTTTCCCGGCGAACAGGAACTGCTCGCCTGTGTCTCAATGACAGTCTTCTTGTCGATCATTCTGCACGGCATTTCGGCAGCGCCACTGTCAAAATGGATAGGCCGCGCCACCTGAATTTGCTCTAACTCAAGAGGAGAAGCCCCATGGATAAGTCTCACGTAAAAACAACAATGCTTGCGCTGACAGAAGCCGACCTCGCGCAGGCGGAACAAAAATACCAAGTATTTCTGGCCGCGGCCCGCCTTGAACGCAACGAGACAATCGACGCCAGCGAACAGTCGCAGGCCGAAGCCGCGGCGGATCTGGCCGAGGCCTTTGATGATAAAGCCCATGACCACAGCGCAAAGATCGCGGTAATCAACGGCATTGATTTTGGCCCGAAAGATGAAGTTGGCCCCGGTGCTGTCGTCAAGATCGGCAATCGCTACCTCGTGGTCGGTGTATCAACCGCGGCTTTCAGATGTCAGGGGCAGGACTTTATCGGAATATCAACAGCGTCTCCGATTTACAGTGCGCTCGAAGGTAAAATAGCAGGCGATACCTGCACCTTTAACGGACGCGAACTCGTCGTGAGCGAAGTTCATTGAACCAGATAAAAATAGGCTTTGGCGGCGGGTGTCATTGGTGCACAGAAGCGGTGTTCCAATCACTTCGTGGCGTCAGCAAAGTGGAGCAGGGGTTCATCAAGTCCATTGCTCCACATGACGGCTTTTCCGAAGCTGTTGTCGTGAAGTTCGACCCTGACGTTATTCCCTTGAAGGTCTTGATCGACGTGCACCTGCGCACCCATGCCAGCACGTCGCAACATAAAATGCGCGGTAAATACCGGAGTGCTGTTTATACATATTCGAGTGACCAAGCTGACTGTGTTCAACGCCATATCAAAGAAGCGCAAAGCGATTTTGATGAGCCGATTGTGACAATGACGCTCCCGTTTGATGGCTTCAAGCCATCGCTGGAACGGTTTCAACGGTATTATGAAACGAACCCAAGAAAGCCATTCTGTACCGCTTACATTGATCCGAAACTAAGCAAGATAAGAAGACTGTTTGGTCAATATTCGGTCCAGGAGTGACGAAGGCCTGACCTCAGGACTAACATCAACAAACATCGAATGCTTTAGCCAGAACGCGATAAAGCCGCCATTGGAGCAACCGCAGCGAATTGGTGCTTTGTCCGCGGAGCAGAGTTACTCGTCCGGCGCTATCAATCCCAGGCCACGGAGGTAGATGCCGATCCCAGCCTCTAAAAGCTCGTCGGGCGGGTAGGGCGCTTTGGAGCCGGGCGTTCCGCGGGCGAAAAGTTCCACAACCCCGTGCGACAGGGCCCAGATATGGCTCGAAAACATTGTGGCTGGGGGCCGCTTGTCCTCTGGAATCCGTTCGGACAGCCTCAACGCCGCCTGTTCTAGAACGCCGCGCGACCGGTCGGCTGCGGCTGCCAAGGCGGGGTTGGCTTGTAGGTTCACACCACTCTCGAACATCGCCATGTAGTGACCGGGAAACTTGCGGGCAAAGGCCAGATAGGCACGGCCCGTCGCCTCAAATGCCTTTAGTGCAGTTGGACGGCCGTCAGCATAGGCATGCTCCATCAAGTCACCGAAAATGCGATGCCCTTGCAACGCGCATTCGGCGATCATGGTCTCGCGACCGTCGAAGTGGCGATACACCGCAGCAGGCGTCACGCCCGCAAGCTTGGCAGCCTCTGCGACCGTGAAGCCGGTCGGGCCTTTATCTTCAATCAGTTTCAAGGTCGCTTCGACCAGAGCCTGCTTGAGATTACCGTGATGGTAGCCGCGTTTAGGCATCAGGTGACCACATCTCCACGCCGCCACAGATTTTCTGGTCGGGACGGATGGCGATGCTGTCATCCTTGTTGGCGTAATGGATTGTATTCAAGACCTTGCGCAACGCCGAAATCCGCGCCCTGCGCTTGTCGTCGGAGCGGATGACGGTCCAGCGCGCATGCGAGGTATCACTGGCTTCGAACGTCTCGGAGATCGCCCGCGAATAGGCGTCCCATTTATGCAGGCCTTCCACGTCGATGGAGGAGAGCTTCCACTGTTTCAGCTTGTCCTTCTCGCGGGCGAGCATGCGCCGCAACTGCTCCGCGCGGCCCACATTCAGCCACAGCTTGATCAGGATAATTCCGTCATCGACCAGCATTTTCTCGAAGTCGGGCACTTGAGTGAAAAAGTGCTGACGTTCCCCGATGGAGCAGAAGCCGAACACGTCCTCGACGACGCCGCGGTTGTACCAGCTCCGGTCAAACAGGGTAATTTGTCCCGCCGTGGGCAAGTGTTTGACGTAGCGCTGGAAGTACCACTGGCCGCGCTCTTCCTCGGTGGGTTTTGACAGGGCCACGATCTTGCAATTGCGCGGGTTCATATTCTCGCGGAACCGCTTGATGGTGCCGCCTTTGCCAGACGCGTCGCGCCCCTCAAAGACGATTGCAACACGCTTGCCCTCATTCTTCACCCAGGCCTGAAGCTTCATCAACTCGATCTGGAGGCGTTCCATCGTGTCTTCGTAGTCGTCTCGGTCCATACGTTCTTCGTACGGGTAACTTTGGGCCAAAATGTCATCTTTGCCCGCAAGCCGGATCGCCTCGCGCACGCTTTCGGGGATTTCTTCCTTGTAGAACTTGGAGATGGCACCGTCGAAGGGCAGGGTCATGAAGGCCTCTTAGCTTATGTTTGAGCGGTATTATGGAGGCTTAGCCTATCGCAGGCCAGCGCGTTCTGCCGCGCGGCGCAGGGCGGCGAAAGTGCTCGGTTCATCCGCGTGGTGGGGCATGTGCCCGATTCCGTCCAGCTTCGTCAGTTCCACATCGGGCAATTTCTGCGACAGTGGAACTGCATGAACGTCAAAGGGCACGATCGTGTCCGCCGTGCCATGAACAATTTCGACGGGCATGGTCAGCTCGCCGTAATGCTCCGACTGCGCTTCGATCTGCGGCAGCAAAGAATTCACCATCATGGCATTGGTTTTCAATTGGCTCGGGCGGATCGCTAAGCCGTAGCCCATGTGATCCAGATACCCTTCGGGAACGGGGTCAGGGGTGAAGATGCTCTCGAGCGTCTCAATGGCGCGTTGGTCATTGGCAAAGGCAGAGGTCACAGGGATCAGCACATGCCGCCCGAACCACGTGTCCGTCAGGCGATACCAGATATCCAGATCTCCTTCCCAAGGGTTGGAGACCCCCGACACAATCACAAGGCCCGATACGTCCTGACCGTGCCGCAAGCCGTAAGCGAGCGCCACTGCGCCCCCGTAGCTTTGCCCCACGATGATCGGTTTCTTCGCCCCAACCATCGTGGCTGCGGCGTGCAACAGGTCAGCCTGCTCGGCCAAGCTTTCCACGTCGCTGGCGCGGTTCGCGATGCGGCCGGTATGACCATGGGCAGGGCGGTCAATCGCGATGAAGCGGAACTCGCCCCTCAGCTTTGGAACCATCGAGAACGTGAAGTCCTGCCAATTGCCACCAGCGCCATGGATAAGCACCACATCGGGGCCGGTGCCCTCCACATGGACATGCACCTTGGTGCCGTTCACATCCAGTATTTGCCCAGTTGGTGGATGTTCCGCCAGAGCTTTGGCCGTGCGGCCTTTGATGCGCTTATCCAGCGCGACACCGCATCCTGTCAGGCCCAGAACGGCTCCTAGAAGCAACGCACCCTTAAGCACCGATTTGGTCCAGATCGAAATGGGTCGTCTGATAAATCTCGTTGATCCAGTTGCCATAGAGCAGATGCGCGTGGCTGCGCCAGCGGTTCATCGGCTTCTTGGTAGGGTCGTCATCGGGATAGTAATTGGTCGGCACGTTGATCGCTGTTCCGGCTTGCACGTCGCGGTCGTATTCTTCTTTCAAGGTGCCGCTGTCATACTCGAAATGGTTGAAGATATAGAGCGCACGGTGCTTGCGATCCTCCACCAGACACGGGCCCGCAGTGTCGCTTCCCAGAAGGGTTCTTAACCCGTCTGCGGCATCGATCTCGTTTTGGCGCATCTCCGTCCAACGCGACACTGGGATCACGCAGTCATCCGAAAACCCGCGCAAGTAGGGCGAAGAAGGATCAAGGTTGGTGTGGCGGAAGCAACCGAACAACTTGTGATCCAGAAGGTGCTTTTTCACCCCGTGGAAATAGTTGATCATCGCCATGCCGCCCCAGCACACGCCAAACGTGGAATGCACATTGGTTTGCGTCCAGTCCATCACTTCTCGCAGCTCGTCCCAATAGGTCACCTCGTCAAAAGGCAGATGTTCAATCGGGGCGCCGGTGATGATCAGCCCGTCAAACTTCTCGTGTTTCACCTCTTGGAAGGGGCGGTAGAACTCGGCCATATGCTCGGCGGCGGTGGTTTTGGTTTCATGCTCCGACATGCGGATCAGAGATAGCTCGATCTGCAGGGGTGTGGCCCCGATCAGTCGCGCGAACTGGTTCTCGGTCTGAATTTTCTTCGGCATCAGGTTCAGCAACGCGATGCGCAAGGGCCGAATGTCTTGCCGCGCTGCCTGATCTTCGCTCATCACGCTCACGCCCTCGTGCGAGAGCACGTCATAGGCAGGCAGAGAGGAGGAGGGCAGCTTGATAGGCATAACAGGCGTCCGCTTTTGTTAGGATTGTTTAACTAGGTTCGTTAGTTGGCGTTGCCAAGGGTGGCGGCGATCAACTCGTCGAGACCTTCAGGCGTCGTCACCTTGCCCAGATCCGTATGAGACACCTTGATCCCGTAATTATCCGCCATGGCACGGTAACGTGGCTCCCTCTGTGAGATGGCCCGCGCATAGGTGAAGGTCATGAAGGCATTCGGGTCGACCTCTTCCTCGGCGCACTTATGGGTGTCCAGATACTCGGACCAGAGCTCTTGCAGGAACTCGGGGCGGTAGCACATCGGCTTTGGCGCGCGCTTAAAACGGCGCACCAGTTCCGCCTCGTGATCAGCAGAGCCTTCAATCCAGACCATAAGGTGGTTCTTCGCCAGTTCGGTCAGCAATGGGTCTGCAGCATTGAACGGGTCCACCACCTCGCAGGTCGAGCCACCGCTGTCGCACACGAAATTGCTGTAGCCATACAGATCCTTCGCGCGTTCAATGAAATGGGCCGTGTCATAAAGTGCTGCCACCTCTGCGCGGTGGTGTTGCGCTTGGCGTTTTTGGTATTCTACGAAACTGAGGCCGCCCAAGGCCGGATTTCCGGGTTTGCCTAGATAGGTGGACAGCGGCGACAGGTCGTCAAAGGTCAGGTTCGACGCGATATAGATGCTGTCTGACCGCAGAAGCTCGGCCAGAAACGGGTCCTGCATGGCGCGGCGTTTGAAGTTGTCGGTGATATACTCACCCATATAGCGCGTGCCGATCCGGTAATCAGCACTGTAGTGGAACCAGTCACCTGTGGCGCGTAACATGTTGGACACATGCGTTTTTCCAAGGCCTGACATGCCAAAGAACAGCACTTTCTTCGCTTCGGCTTGCTGCCAGTCCTGCGCGGATTTGTAGATCATGGACGTCGCTCCTTTGCCCCGTGCAAATTGGTAGCGGGGCCAGCGCCGGCTTGCTAGGGGGCTTTGCGCAAAATCCCCAAGATGCGACCATCCAACACCAACAATCCAAGGGCCAGTAAGCCGAACCCAACATAGGCACGTGGGGCAAGGTCCTCGCCCAATACGAGTGCGCCCAGAACGATTGCGACGGGGGCCATCAGGAGCGTGCAGATCATTAGATTGCCGCTGCCTGCCATCGACAGGATCCGGTAGTACAGCAAATAGGCGCAGGCCGTGGCGATGACGGCATAATACGTGATCGCACTCCATGCCGTGAGGCTCAGGTCAAATGACGGCGCCCCGTCGATGATCAAGGCAAGCGGCACCATCACCAATGCGGCGCCGGTCAGCATCCCCGCGGACGCCACTTGTGGGGAAAGCCCCGCAAGCATCCTACGTGCCCAGACTCCGGCCAGTGCATATGATAAAGTTCCAGCTAAAACAGCAATTTGCGCGGTGGAGCGAATGTTGAATTGCATCAGGTTCTCCAGCCCAATCGCCGTGGAAACGCCAAGAAACCCAAGCACGACACCAATAACACGGTTCACTGTCAGCTTCTCATCGGCGAACGCGACTGAGGCGACGACAACTCCAAAGATCGCGGTTGTCGAGTTCAGGATCGAGGTCAGCCCGGTCTCGATATGTAATTGCCCCCAAGCCATCAGGGAAAACGGAATGACGTTGTTCAGCAGTCCCATCACCAGAAAGGCCGCCCACACTGCGGGCGTACGCGGCAAGGGTAGGCGGCGGATCAGGATGTAGCCCCATAAAACAAGCATTGCCCAGAACACGCGATGCGCGACGACAGTGAAGACCGGTATCTCGTTCAATGCGAGACGGATCGACAGGAAAGAGCCGCCCCAGATCAGGGCCAGCAATCCCAATTCGCTCCAGGCGCGGGTAGACATCGATTTTTGAGCAAGTCTCATGCCGACCAGTAACCGAACTCCGCTACCATTCGCGACCCGATTATTGCGGTTAAACGAAAAGCGCCCGGCCGATGAGGGCCGGGCGCTGAAAAGCTTTATCTTGGGAAAAGCTTAGTAGCTGTAGCCGACTTTGATGCCAACAGCGATTGCTTTGTTGTCAGTGAAGTTGGAGGCCGCAGCACCGCCACCCAAAGTGGTCTGTGCGTTGCCGATTTTGATGTAGCGAACGCCGCCAGTGACTTTGACGCCGCCGTTGGTGTAAGTGCCACCAAGGCCAATGCTGATGTTGCCGTCAGTTGGGCCAAGGTTGGAGGAGAACCCGCCGTTGGATTTTTCATAGCCGAGCGAAACCGCGCCGGACCAGTTCTCGTTAAAGCGACGACCGACACCGATGTTGTAGGTGATTACGTCATCCGCGTAGGACACGAGTGCGCTGCCGGCTGTCGCAAGTCCGTAGCCTGTTGGAGCAATGCGGAAGTCGCTCCAGTCAACCCAGCGAATGGAGCCGAACAGCAACGTGTCGGCAGCGATCCCCGTTTGAAAATCCAAGTTGAGTGACTGAGGTGTGTCCACATTAGTCGTGCTCGTAAGCGCCAAGGGACCAGCTTCTACAGTCGAAAGTGCGTGCGAGATTTCCGAGGAGTATGTCAGAGCGACGCGCAGTGCGATGTCCGGGCGTTCGTAAGCCGCACCAAGGACATAACCGACGCCGTAGTCTTTCGCAGCCGAAGCAGTGTAGCCAGCAACGAACGGGATTGATGCCACGGCTTCAAGTGACTGGTAGCGGATACCGCCATGAACCGACCAGTTATCGTCAAACTTGTAGCGCACCAAACCGGTCAACGCTGTGGCTTCCAGCGTCGCTGTCGCAGTTTGCGCGAAATACGCAGGAATCGCGGTCGCAGCAGGGTAGGCGACATCAGCGCCGAAAGGCTGGTCATAGATCAGCGAGAAGGAAAGCTTGTCATTGAACTCGTATTTATAGCCAAGACCCAAAAGGGTGTAGTTCGGGGCCATGTCACCGGATGCAGCACCACCGAAACCGGCGGTCGCGGTGCCGGACACGCTTGGCGAGACGCTACCGTATGACAGCTCTGCATAGTTACCCTGTTCGAAGATCAGTCCGATGCCCTGACCAGAACGGTCGATGCCGCCTGCGGATGCAAGGGATGTTGTTGCGGCCAGCATTGCAGCGGCGCTAACGAATTTCTTCATGGTTTCCTCCCCGAAACACTTGAATGTGACTTTGATCCACCCTAGGGGCGAGTTTCCGCCTGCGTCAATTTGTGACCCAGCGTCACGGCTATTTTGGTGAAAGAATTTACCGAATGGGCCGTAAGTCGTGGCGAAAAGCGCACAATTTACCCTAGGTCAGCGCTCTGTTCCGGCGTGCCTCGGCCGCGATGTTCAGGTAATTCGCGCCAAAAATGATGGCCGCACCGACAAAGACCCAAAGATCGAGCGCTTCTTGAAATAAGAGAACTCCAAGCAAGGCTACCAAGGGCAGTCGGGCGAAATCCATCGGCATCACAACCACTGCCGGCGCGTGTCTCAGCGCTGTAGTCAGACAGAAATGCGCCCCTAGGCCCGAGCACGCAACCATCACAACCCAAGGCATAACAGCCACTGACGGCCATGCGACGTTGCCATCCCAGCCCGCCGTGATGAGCCCAAAGCAAAGCTGCATCAACGCGAGCCAGAACAAGATGCAAGTGATCGAATGGTGCCGCGTTAGCCGTTTCGTCGCGATCGCCGACCCCGCAAAGCCAATCGCGGACGCTGCCGCAAATGCCGAGCCTAGCTCAATGTTGCTTAGATCGGGCCGTGCCACGACCAGAATCCCAAAGAAACCGACGATGGCGACGAAAATTCGAAGCCTCGTGAGCCGCTCCCCAAGAAACAGCGGGGCCAGCAACGCAACCCAAATTGGGGAGGTGAATTCAAGCGCTACGACCTGAGCCAGCGGTATCATCGAAATGGCTGCAAACCAAAGGTTTTGCCCGGTGAAATGCGACAGGTTTCTAATGCTATGCAGGCCAAAATCGCGCGTGCTGATCTGGCCCAGCGTCCCGGCAGCGGCGCCAATCCCTAGAACCAACAACACCGAGATGAAGGAGCGGTAGGTCATCAGCTCGAACGTATCCAGCTCGATACTGACAGCCCGTCCGGCCACTGCCATCGCGGAAAACGACAGGATCGCTCCGGCCATCCAGAGGGCGGCCAACGGCATGTTAGAGGCGGGTGAAGCGGTCATTCCGCTTGAAGACCCGCTTCACAGGCAATGGTCAAGATGAAATGCGCAACGCTCAGCTGAACAGGCGGGCCACCAGCGCAGCCCGCCCAAGGATCAGCCTAGGAATAGCGGTAAGGAACGCCGGCTTTTTCCATCGTGTCGCGATATTTCTTGAAGATCTCGATGACGCGGGCAGAGCGTTCGTTACGCGATGCCAACTCGTCCCAGAACCCTGCGGCGTCGCCGACAACGGTATCCCATTCCTCGGCTGGGATGGTGGTCAGTTCCAGCTTGTCGCCGTTGACGCGCAGATCTGCCTCGCCGCCCCAATACCAGACTTGGCGATAATAGTGCGATTGATCCATCGACATCTTGAACAGCTCTTGCAGGTGTGGTGGCACCTTGGCCCAGCTGTCGCTGTTCGCGAAATACGAGCCGCACCACGCGCCCGTCACGTTGTTCAGAAGCGCGTATTTGCAAATGTCGGCCCAACCGACCTCGTAAGCTTCGGTAAAGCCGCACCATGCAACGCCGTCCAGCTCGCCGGTTTGCAGCGCAACTTCCACATCTTCCCACGGCACGGTGACGGGGATCATGCCGTAGCGCGACAGGAAGCGACCAGCCGTTGGCACGCCGAACACGCGAAGGCCGGCCATGTCTTCCAGCTTCTCGATCTTCTTGTTGGTGGTGAAGATATGCAGCGGATCCCAAGCACCGGCCCCCAGCCACTCCACGCCCTCGATGTCGTCATAGGCCTCTTGCCAGATCTCATTCAACCCGTAGCGGTTGAACAGCACTGGAAGATCAAGGCTGTAGCGCGACGAGAAGGGGAAGTAGCCGCCAAAGTCGGAAATATCAGCAGGCGAGGCCATGGTCGCGTCATCCGACTGCACCGCATCAAGCGTGCCGTTTTGCAGCGCGCGGAACAGCTCGCCGGTGGGAACCAGTTGGTCAGCGTAGAACAACTCGATCTCCATCTCGCCATTCGCGGCGATGTTGAACGCTTCGATCTGTGGTTTGATCACATGCGCCCCCAGCGGCGCGCCGGAGTAGGTTTGTAGCCGCCATTTGATGGGCGCCTGCGCTTTGACCACGCTTGGGGCGGCCAGAGCAGCAGCGCCACCCATAGTCGCCGTTGTCAGGAACTTACGTCTGGAAGTCATAGTCTTCTCCTTGTTTGACCTTGCTCAGGGGTCGTTTGTTAAAAGGGACTGCCTCTCGAAATGCGTTTGTTATTTTCCGTAAACGTAGTTGGGGAGCCACATGGCAATCTGCGGGAACACCATGATCAAGATGAGGGCCAGCAGCATGACCAGCACGAATGGGATAATTGACGCGTAGATGTCCTTGATCCCGATCTCGGGAGGGGCCATCGCGCGCATCAAGAACAGGTTGTAGCCGAAGGGCGGCGTCATATAGGCAATCTGCGTGGTGATCGTATAGAGCACCCCGTACCAAATTAGATCGAACCCCAGCAGTTTAACCAAAGGCACATAAAGCGGGGCGACAATCACCAGCATCGCGGTGTCGTCAAGGAACGTGCCCATCAGCAGGAAGGACAACTGCATAAGGATCAGGATCACCCAAGGGTCGAGCCCCAGTTGCTCGGTAAACAGATTCTCGATCGCTTTCACCGCTCCCAACCCGTCAAACACCGCGCCAAATCCCAAAGCGGCCAGAACGATCCACATGAACATGCATGAAATGGCGAGTGTCATGCGTGTCGAAGTTTCGAATACCTCGCGCGTCATCCGGCCTTTCAGCACCGCCGCGATGAACGCCGCCAACGCCCCAATCGCGGAGCTTTCCACAAGACTCGTCCAGCCGTTAAGAAAAGGCACCATCATGGAAGCGAAGATGCCCAAAGGCAGCAGCCCTGCACCCAGAAGTCGGATTTTTTCGGCCCGCGGGACGCTGTTGACGTCTTCGTCGCTTAGGGCTGGCCCCAACTCAGGCTGGATGCGGCAGCGTATATAGATGTAGAGGATAAACAGGCCAGCCATCATCAGACCGGGGAAGATGCCCGCGAGCCAAAGCTGGCCCACAGGTTGGCGCGCAATCATCGCATAAAGTACCAAAACGACCGAGGGCGGCACCAATATTCCCAATGATGATCCGGCCTGCACCACGCCGGTCACCATTCGCTTGTCATACCCGCGTTTAAGGAGTTCCGGCAGCGCAATGGTTGCCCCGATGGCCATACCCGCGACTGACAGTCCGTTCATGGCCGAGATCAGCACCATCAGCCCGATCGTCCCGATGGCCAGCCCGCCATTGATCGGGCCCATCCAGACGTGGAACATCTTATAAAGGTCATCCGCAAGACGGCTTTCGGACAGCACGTAGCCCATGAAGATGAACATTGGCAGGGTCAGCATCGGATACCATTTCATCACCTTCATCGCGGCCGAGAACGGGATGTCCGACCCGCCGGTGCCCCAAAGTGTAAGTGCCGCGATGGAGGCGATGCCCCCGATGGCGCCGAACACCCGCTGCCCCGTCATTAGCATCAGCATCATCGACGAGAACATTAAAATGGCGATGAGTTCATAGGACATTAAATCTCGACCTCGCGGAGTTTTGCGATGTCTTTGATCAGCTCGGACACAGCTTGGAGCAACATCATGAAAATGCCGAAGCACATGACCATTTTGACAGGCCACAGAAACGGACGCCAAAGGGTCGGAGCACGTTCGCCGTATTCCAGCGAATAGCGGGTAGAATCGATGCCGCCATAGAGCAGCACGCCAAGATAGAAGATCAGCAAAAGCACCGTGAAGCTGTCGACCCATGCCTTCTTGCGGTCGGTCCATTCGCCGTAAAACAAATCCATCCGCACGTTCGAGCCCATCTGGATCGAGTAGGGGCCGCCAACGAGATAGTAAGCAACCAACGCGAACTGGGCCATTTCCAGCGTCCAAAAGGACGGAACCACGAACATCTGTTTTGAAATTGTCGACCACAGCAGAATCGCTATCATCGCGAACAGGCTGTACATCATAATCCGGCCAAGCACGTAGTTCACTCGGTCCACCACGCGGACGTAGGTCGCTGCGAATTTCAACATGGAGTCCCCATCCGGCTATGATGCCTCGGGGCGTGCATCAGCGCCGATCATGGATCGCCGCCTTTCTGTCTTCATCTTGCATTGCAGCTTGCCAGTCAAACACGTGCTACTCCCCCAAAAGTAACCTGCGTTAACTGTATCAAGCTGCCTTCACTTGTAAACAAATCCGTGACCGAATGGTCAAAAATCATCAAAAGCGGCCTAAAAACAAAGCTGTAATTCTTTAACTTTGCGCAGAATTTACGCCCTGAATGACAGATTGCACTCAAGCCGCTGCCCGACGCGTGCTTGACAGGCAGCGTAAATGCGACTGCCTTGGTGCAAGACAGACCTGACAGCACGCGCAAGAAGGCGAAGGAAAGGCAACATGAGATTTGCGGGCATTGACCAAGGCACGACCAGCACCCGCGCGCTGATCCTTGACGAGGCAGGGGCGCTCCGGATTGCGCATTCCGTAGAGCATCGCCAGTTTTATCCGCAAGAAGGGTGGGTCGAACATGACCCTGAAGAGCTGATCTCCAACATTAAAGACTGCATCGCGGCTGTCGGGGCGGTCGATGCGCTTGGCATCGACAATCAAGGCGAAAGTTGCCTCGCGTGGGATGCTGAAACCAAAGAAGCGTTGACGCCGGTTTTGGTTTGGCAAGACAACCGCACGATCAACCGGATTACTGCGATGAAGGCTCACGGCGCGGAAGCTGAAACACTCGCCCGCGCCAAACTGCCGCTGGATCCCTATTTTTCCGCCAGCAAGCTGGGCTGGATTGTCGAAAACTCCGATGCCGCGCAACAGGCGCACAAGCGCGGTACCTTGCGGCTGGGCACCACCGACGCTTTCTTTCTGGACAGGCTGACAGGGCTTGGCGTCACAGATGTTACGACAGCTAGCCGCACGTCCCTGATGAACTTGGAGCGGCAGGAGTGGGATCAAACCCTGTGTGACCTGTTCGGCGTTCCGATTGAATGCTTGCCTCAAATCGTATCGACCACGGGCACCTTCGGGGCAGTCTCCACAGAACAAGGCGAGGTGCAGGTGACCGCCAGTGTCGTGGACCAGCAAGCCGCGCTATACGGGTTCGGTTGCCGCGCCAAGGGGGATGCTAAAATAACCTTTGGCACAGGGGCGTTTGCGTTGATGGTCACGGGGACGGAGATCGTCTACAAACCGAGCTTGGGCCTGCTCCCGACGCTCGCGTGGCAGCTTGAAGGGCAGGATCCCGTCTTTGCTTTGGACGGTGGCGTCTACACCGCGAGTGCGGCGCTAAACTGGGCGAAGGCATTGGGTTTGTTTCACGATTTCAATGAGATCAACGCGTTTTCACTTGCCAGCGCACTTGAAGCAGGACTCGTCTTTGTTCCGGCCTTGGCTGGGCTTGGCTGCCCGCATTGGGACCCGAAAGCGCGTGGGCTTTGGGCGGGGTTGTCTATTGACCACGGTCCGCGTGATTTGGTGCAGTCCATTCTTGAAGGGGTTGCCCTTCGCGCGGCGGAGGTCGTCGAGGCTATGAACGCATGCATCCCTCTTAACGGGGCGCTGCCGATAGATGGCGGGATGAGCAAGAACCCGTATTTCGTCCAGTTTTTGGCCGATGTGACAGGGCGCGAAATTCGCCCCGCCGCTATGCCGGAACTGACTGGGTTCGGCACGATCAGCCTCGCGGCCAGTGCACTGGGGATCACATTGCAGACGCCGGCGGAGTTCGGGGCCGTCCAACCCAATACGGATCGATCATTGCCGATCGAACGCTTCACGCGTGCGGTAGAGGCTGCGAAAGCGTCCTAGCTTATTCCCACTCGATCGTGCCCGGCGGCTTCGAAGTGATGTCATACGTCACGCGGTTGATGCCCGGCACTTCGTTGATGATGCGTGTCGCGGTCTCACCCAAGAACTCGTGAGAGAACGGGTAGTAATCCGCCGTCATCCCGTCAACAGAGGTCACCGCGCGCAGGGCACATGCGTAGTCATAGGTGCGACCGTCGCCCATCACACCGACCGTCCGCACCGGCAGGATAGCAACGAACGCTTGCCAGATTTCGTCATACAGCCCGTGCTTGCGGATCTGGTCGATATACACGGCATCCGCTTCGCGCAGAATGTCGAGCTTGGCGCGGGTGATCTCGCCAGGGCAGCGGATGGCAAGGCCCGGTCCGGGGAAGGGGTGGCGACCGATGAACGATTTCGGAAGACCCAGTTCGGTCCCTAGCGCGCGCACCTCGTCCTTGAACAATTCGCGCAACGGCTCCACCAGCTTCAGTCCCATCTTTTCAGGCAGGCCGCCCACATTGTGGTGTGACTTGATGGTCACCGATGGTCCGCCAGAAAAGCTAACACTTTCAATCACATCTGGGTAAAGTGTGCCTTGGGCGAGGAACTTCGCGCCGTCGATTTCATTGGCGTATTTCTGGAACACATCAATGAACAGCTTGCCGATGATTTTGCGCTTGGTCTCCGGATCGGACTGGCCGTCCAACTCTCCCAAGAATAGGTCCTGCTCATCCGCATGGATCAGCTTCATGTTGTAGTGATCGCGGAACATGGTGACGACCTCTTCAGCCTCACCCTTGCGCAGCAAACCGTGATCCACGAACACGCAGGTCAACTGGTCGCCAATCGCTTCGTGGATCAGCACTGCTGCCACCGAAGAATCAACGCCGCCGGAGAGGCCGCAAATGACATGGCTGTCGCCAACCTGCTCACGGATGGCGGCGATGGCCTGCTCGCGATAAGCACCCATTGTCCAGTCACCGGTGAACCCCGCCATGCGCACGAAGTTTTCATAAAGCTTCGCACCGTTCGGTGTGTGGTGAACTTCAGGGTGGAATTGCACCGCGTAGAAGCGGCGCTTTACGTCTGCCGTGATCGCGAACGGCGCGTTGGGGGACGTCCCATACACCTCAAACCCCGGTGCGATTTCCGATACGTGGTCGCCGTGGCTCATCCACACTTGTTCTTTATCGGTCTGGAACCAGCCATTCAGCAGCTCAAGTTCCCCATGGGGAACTACGTAGGCGCGCCCGAATTCCGCCGTCCCGTGTCCGCGTTCCACCAAGCCGCCCAAGCCCTGCATCATAACCTGCTGACCGTAGCAAATTCCCAAGATCGGGACACCAAGGTCGTAAACGCTTTCCGGTGGCCGCGGGGAGCCTTCATCGATCACCGAGCAAGGGCCGCCCGAGAAGATCACAGCTTTGGGGGCAAACTCCGCCAGAAACGCGTCATCTACCTTTTGATAAGGGTGTATCTCGCAATAGACATTCAACTCGCGCAGACGGCGCGCGATCAATTGAGTGACCTGCGATCCAAAGTCGATGATCAGCAGTTTTTCATGGGTGGCGGCGGGGTCGATGAGATGATCTGTCATGCACGCTGATTATGAGGCTCCGCGCCGTGTTGCAAGAGGCTTGAGGCGACGGAAATGCCCCTTCAAGTGTCACGCGCGACCATATTTGTTCTCCCATGTCGCTTTTTCGCCGTAAGGGACGGTTTCTGGCGTCGGCTTTGCGCGCGGTAGGCTAATCACTCTTCAAGAGTTTTGAGGGGAGCCGACCATGTCCGATACAGCCGCACCACGTAGACGCGCCCGCGGAGGCGGCGGGGCCGCCCGCCGTGCCGAGCGCACTGCAGTCTCGGTCGAGACCGCGAAATATATCGAGCGCAATATCCCCAACTTCGAAGTGTTGACCGAAGAGGCGCTGCAAATCATCGAGGCCAACGCCGAGACCGTGCTGGCCGAAATTGGCGTAAACTTCGTCGACAACCCATATGCGCTGGACCTGTGGCGTGAGGCGGGGGCCGAAGTCGACGGGGAGCGCGTGCGCATCCCGCGCGGTCTGGCGCGCGAGCTGTGCAAGACTGCGCCCTCAAGCATTACCCAAGTGGCCCGCAACCCCGAGCGTTCGGTGGAAATCGGCGGTAAGAACCTGGTCATCGCGCCCGTGTATGGCCCGCCCTTTGTTCGGGATTTGGACGGTGGTCGACGCTACGCGACAATGGACGACTTCAACAAGTTCGTGAAGCTCGGGTACATGTCCAAGTGGCTTCACCATTCGGGCGGCACTGTGTGCGAGCCAACTGATGTGGCTGTGAACAAGCGCCATCTGGATATGCTCTACGCCCACATGTCGCTGAGCGACAAACCCTTCATGGGATCGGTCACAGAGCCGTCGCGGGCGCAAGATTCTGTCGACATGTGCGAAATACTGTTCGGCGGCCTGAACGACCGCACGGTGATGACCTCGCTGATCAACATCAACTCCCCGATGACGTTCGACTCGATCATGATGGGGGCGTTGGAAGTCTATGCGCGCGCCAATCAGGCCTGCATCATCTCGCCCTTTATTGTAGGCGGTGCGATGGCACCGGTCTCTGTTGCAGGCACGCTAACGCAGGTGCTGGCAGAAGTGCTGGCGGGCGTGGCCTATAGCCAGTTGGTCCGCAAGGGTGCGCCGGTGATTTTTGGAGCGTTTGTGACGTCGATCGACATGAACTCCGGTGCGCCGACATTCGGCACGCCCGAAGCCTCGCACATCACCTATGGAGCAGGGCAGCTGGCCCGCCGCATGGGGCTGCCCTATCGGTCGGCGGGTGCATTCTGTGGATCAAAGCTGCCGGACGCTCAGGCCGCATACGAGACAGCGAACAGCCTGAATATGGGCCTTCTCTCCGGGGTGAACTTCATGCTGCACGGCTGCGGCTGGCTTGAAGGCGGTCTGGTCTCGTCCTTCGAGAAATTCGTAATGGATGCCGATCAGCTGGGCGCGTTGCATCACTTTGCCAAAGGCGTCAGCGTTGACGAAAACGCGCAAGCTATGGGAGCCATTCGAGAAGTGGGGCCTGGCGGGCACTATCTGGGATGCGAGCATACGCAGAATAACTTTAAAACCGCGTTCTGGCGGTCCAACCTTTTCGACTACAAGCCGTTCGAGACGTGGGCCGACGAGGGCGAGCGGGACACCGTTGCCTTGGCGGCGGCCCGCGTGAAGAAACAACTGGACGACTACCAGCAGCCGCACCTTGATCCCGCCATTGATGAGGCACTGCGTGCCTATGTGCGCGAAAAGAAAGACAGCATGCCCGACGCCTTCATCTAGGCGACGTCAAACGACAGTGGGCCGCCAACCGGGGCGGCCTACTGAACGTGTCTCTACGGGCAAGCACCGGCTTTCGGCCATCAGAGCGATAAGCAATTCGACATGTTTGCCAACGTTGTAGGTCCCATCATGGGCCTGACGGATTTGTTCCAACTGCTCTTCTTGATGAAGCAGCGATTCAACCACGGTTTGTGGCGATGACGTGCTGTGTGACTGACCAGTGATGCGGCGCAGATCGCGATTTCGTCTGTATGTGCTAACGCCGTGACGGGCCGCGCGCACAAGGAGGCGCGGGCGGCGTAGGTCGGTGAGTTGAGCGGTGAGGTCGGTCATGGCAGGTCTCCGGTGCAGAATTTTCACCCTCAATCTAGAGCGGCGTGCGCTGCTGTTGCGCAGTGCGCGGGTCGCCGAACGCTGCGCTCGCCATCGTTTACCATTTGGAAACAGTTCGCTGGAAATGGGGCTTTCGTTAACCAACTCGTAAGCAATGCAACCTCAAGTTGTGCCCGTTGCCGAGGTGCTTTTGCCGCCTTTGCGCTCAAGACCAAAGGGGTGCTCTACATGCTGTCTGCTGCTGCGTTAACACCAGATTCTCTGTTGCCGAGCTGGCTACCGAAAGCCGCTCGCCGGTATCTGATCCACACAGAAAAAGGTTTGTCTTTAAGAGACTTGGCGCGTCGGGAGGGATGCCACGCGTCCACCATATTACGTCAGGTTCGCCGGTTTGAGAACCGGCGCGATGATCCGCTGGTGGATGAAGCCCTTCATCGTCTGAGTTGCACCTTGAACACCTGCGACCCCCACGACTTTCCAGAAGGACAAGACATTATGACCGCACACCTCCGTAACCATTCCGAAACCTATTCCAACGCCAGTAAAGCTGACCCTGTTACGGGGCCGGCAGTTGCGGATGACAAGGATCAGCTCGCCCGTGAAGCGCGCCGTGTGTTGCGACGGCTTTGTGAGACCGGGGCGGTGCTGGCCTTGGCCCCGGATATGGACAAGGCCGTGGTATTGCGCTCGTTCAAGGATGGCCCTCCGACACGCACTGCGGTTGTGTCGCGCGATGTGGCGCAAGCCTTTGCTTTGAAGGATTGGATCAGCTGCGCGCGGATGGGGCGGGTTGCGAGCTATACCATCACCTCGGCAGGGCGCGCCGCACTGAAACAGTATCTGGCAGAAGATATGGAACGCAAGCGCAGCGCCAAGGGGCGACCGGACAGCACTCGGGCCCTTGGCGATCCGCAACTTGGCTGGGCATACGGCTCCGACGGGCGCGGCGCGGGACAGTCCCGTCCGACCATGGCCGAAAGCCCCTTGGCGATGCTGGCGCGGCGGCGTGACAAGGAAGGACGCTCGTTTCTCAGCCCCGAGCTTGCGCAGGCTGGCGAGCGGTTTCGAGAGGATTTCGAACTTGCGCAGATTGGGATGAGTGCGCCGCAACACTGGGACCGGTTTATGACCTCTGGCGACCGCGCGGCGTTGGCTGCAGATGACGACTTGCCAGAAGGCCCAAAGGCCGCGCGCACACGAATGCTATCAGCGCTGGATGATCTGGGGCCCGGTTTGAGCGATATCATCATGCGCTGCTGCTGCTTTCTGGAGGGGTTGGAGACGGCCGAGAAACGCATGGGATGGTCCGCGCGTTCCGGCAAGGTGGTGTTAAGGATCGCACTGCAACGCCTGCACCGCCATTATCTAGAGGCCCATGGCCATGTTAGCCCGATGATCGGCTGACGCGCCTCGGTTGGTTTGGGGCTTGGGGCAGGGCGTTCGACAGGGTTGCGCGCCCTGTTTTCATTTCCACCAGACGGGGATAGGATCGCCCCTTGTAACGTGGACCTGCGACAATACTTCGTTTAGCGTTAAACTAATTTTTGGCGTAAACGCTACGCGACCCCAAAAGGAACCGATTTCATGGCGACCCGCGACCTGAAAATTCCAAGCCAACGGCATCCGGAAAAGGCGAAACGCCCAGACAATGCCCAGCCCAAGAAACCGTCTTGGATCAGGGTGAAAGCGCCCGTGGGTGAAGGCTACAAGGACACCCACAGGATTATGCGCGAGCATAAACTGACGACGGTGTGCGAAGAGGCCGGTTGTCCAAATGTCGGCGAGTGCTGGAACCAAGGCCATGCCACCATGATGATTATGGGCGAGGTGTGCACGCGGGCCTGCACCTTCTGCAACATCGCGACAGGTAAACCGCCAGAAGATCTGGACGTGTTCGAGCCGGGACGTGTGGCGGATGCGGTAAAAAAACTGGGTCTGAACCACGTAGTGGTCACCTCGGTCGATCGGGACGACATTGAGGATGGCGGGGCGGAGCATTTCGCGCAAACCATCCGCGCCATTCGTCGCCAATCGCCGGGAACGACGATCGAGATATTGACGCCTGACTTTATTCGCTGCGATCCCAAAGTGTTGGAGGTCGTTGTTGAAGCGCGACCCGACGTCTTCAATCATAATCTTGAAACCGTTCCGGGGCTCTATCCCGAGGTGCGGCCCGGTGCGCGCTACTTCCATTCGCTGCGCCTTTTGCAGCGCGTAAAAGAGCTGGACCCGACGATGTTCACCAAATCCGGCATCATGGTCGGCTTGGGTGAGGATCGCCAATCGGTCATGCAGGTGATGGAAGATATGCGCGCGGCGGATATCGATTTTCTGACCATCGGTCAGTACCTCCAGCCAACGCCGAAGCATCATCGCGTTGACCGCTTTGTGACACCCGAAGAGTTCGCAGCTTACGAGAAAGCAGCGTTCGGGAAGGGCTTCTTGATGGTGTCGTCTACGCCTTTGACCCGATCCAGCTACCACGCAGGCGATGACTTCGCCAAACTGCGCGAGGCACGTCTGGCGAAACTCGGCAAGGCCTGAGCCGCAACCCGCTAAGGGTTGGCGACTGGGGGCAAGGCTTTCAAATAGTCGACAATGGCTTGTCGGTCTGCTTCGGGCAGGCGCGCAAGGTTTTGCACCACTGACGCCATGTGTCCGCCCGCGCTGTCATATTCGGGGGTTAGGCCTGTGGTGAAATAGGCCATCAAATCAACTTCGGACCAATCCAGTGCGGCCGGCGTGATATTCGGGATGCGCCCTTTGCCATTTGGGTTCGCGGCCCCGCCCAGCCAGTTCGCGGTGTTCAGACCTCCCAGTGCGTTCCGCTCCGTGTGGCACTCTGTGCAATGAGCCAGCGCCTCTGCCAAATACTGGCCGCGCTGAACGGAGTCGGTCGCGGCTGCCAACTCAGGCCCTTTGGGAGAGCCGAACAACAGCTTCCAGCCTCCCAAACTGCGCCTGATATTGAAAGGGAAGCCTACGTCATGCGCGCGCGACGGGGTGGCGTCGCTGGGCAGCGTTTGCATGAAGGCATAGAGCGCCGCGATGTCCGCAGGGCTGGCCTTGGCGTAGGCCGTGTAGGGGAAGGCGGGGTAATAGTGCTTGCCCTCCGGGCTGACGCCCGCTTGGAGCGCGTTGTTGAATTGGATCAGGGTCCAGCCTTCTAACCCTTGCGGGCTGGGCGATATGTTTGGAGCGTAGAAGGTTCCGAAGTCGCTGGGAAAGCTCATCCCACCGGACAGCAGGGGCGTATCGGTTTCCTCTGCACCCGGGGCCACATGGCACGATGCGCATCCTGCAGCCCAAAACACCTGTTCCCCATGGGCAGGGTCGGCGGGCGCCGTGAGCAATGCCGTTTCCGTCGAATGGGGCAAATATTTGGGCGCGGTCATCCACCACGCAAAGCCTGCGCCCAGAAGGGCGACGGCAGCTATTGCGCGTTTTTTCATCGCTTATTTTGGCTCGCGGTAGACTTTGTGGCAGGCACCACAGGCGCCGCCGATGCTACCCATTGCACCTTGAAGTGCGGCGAGATCCGTCCCCGCTACGTCGGCCAAGGCCTTGGCTGCCATCGCAAGATCGTTGCCTTTGGCGTCAAAATCAGCGCGATCTTCCCAGATTTTTGGCAAGGCACGAGTGCCGTCGATCGACATGGTGTCAGTATTCGCAGTCCACAGCAGTGACTGATCCGTGGCAGAAAATGCGGCGAGGTTTGCGGCGGCGAGGGCGGCGACATTTGCGTCGTAGTCGGACGTGCCTTTGGCCATATTGCCCAAGATGCCCAAGTTCAAAGCGTAGTTATTCATCAGTCCGTTGCGCGCTTTGACTTCCGCAGGCAGGGCGTCATGACCGTCTGCAAATGCCAGTCCCGACATCAAGACAGCGGCAAGGCCTGAGGTTGCAAGTATCTTTGGCAGCATCATGGGGTCGTCCTCCAAAAGCGTTATGACTCTCGAAATGCTACCTGTTATGAAATGTAAAGCTAGTATGTATTTTCGGAGAGGGATGGTGAAAATATGCACAGGTTTAATTGGGACGACTTGAAATATCTTCTTGCGGTTGCGGACGGGGGCTCGGTTTCGAGAGCGGGTCGCCGGTTACAAGTCAATCATGCAACCGTGCTGCGACGTGTGAGTCTGTTCGAGGAACGTTTTGGTCTGAGTGTCTTCGACCGAACACCTCAAGGTTACCGCCTTCCTAAGGAGAACGAGCCCCTGATCGATGCGATCCGCGAGGTTGATCACGCAGTGCGCACGGTCGAGCGGTTGATAGAAGGGGGCAAAGCCCCACTGAGCGGTAAGGTGCGCATAACGTCGACCGATACGCTGTGCCATTCGATCCTGCCGGTGATTGTGTCCGAAATGCAGGCCGAATCCGAGGGGCTGACGCTCGAGCTGATTTCAACCAATGCGCATCTGGATATGACCAGACTGGATGCGGACATCACTGTGCGACCAGCGGCAGAATTGCCGGACCACTTGCTGGGAGAGCGTGCCGGAGAGCTGGAGTTCGGCATTTACCAGTCGGCGCTGCGCGCGCCGACCGAAGAAGCGTTCTGGCTCGGCCTGTCGGGTCCGCTATCGCGAACGTTGGCTGCCCGCTGGATGGCAAGCAATCTTACAGACGCACAGATCAGAGGTTCAGCCGACAGCTTTCTGACGCTGCGCGAGATGGTAGCTGCCGGGGGCGGCATTTCGTTCCTACCCAAGGTGTTAGGCGTGGGTGATCAAAGACTGCGCGAATGTCAGGGGATGGCCCCGTCGTTTTCGGTGCCTCTCTGGGTGGCGAGCCATGCCGACCTTCATCGCGTGCCACGCATCACGCAGGTTTCGCGATTGCTGGTTGCCAAGCTGTTGGAGCATAGCGCGGCCTTATCAGGAAACTAGAACCTTGGGACTCGCGGCGCGCGGTCCATTTGCGCCCAGTCGGGCCAGCCGACGTAATGCTCAATCAGGGCGACGGCGATGCAGACGGCGATCAGGCCGACCACGAGTTTCACGCGCTTTGCTGACGGCGGGCGGCGCACCCACATGGAGGCACGCAGCAGCCAGCGCCAGTTCATGTAAAGCGGACCTTACCGATGAAAGGCAGGTTGCGGTTACGTTGTGCATAGTCGATGCCGTAACCGACCACGAATTCATCGGGGATTTCGAAGCCTGTCCATGTTGCCTTGATGTCCACCTCGCGGCGGGTCGGCTTGTCGAGCAAGGCGATCGTCTCCATGCGAGCAGGGGCGCGGCTTTCGAGCAGGTGCAATACGTGGGACAAGGTGAAGCCGGTGTCTACGATGTCTTCCACGACCAATACGTCGCGCCCGCCGATTTCGCCGCGCAAGTCCTTAAGAATTCGAACCTCTCGCGAGCTTTCCATGCCGTCGCCGTAGCTGGACGCCTCGAGGAAATCGACTTCGACTGGCAAATCCAACTCGCGCACAAGGTCCGCAATGAATACAAACGAGCCGCGCAGCAGCCCCACCACCACCAGTTTGTCTGTGTCTTTGAAGCGGTCATGAATCTCGCGGGCGAGGGACTCGATGCGAGCAGCGATGGCCTTGGCCGAGATCAACTCGTCGATGACATAGGGTGGATGAGACATGTTATCCCCTTGAATTTTGCGTCCGGCTGGGGGACACCCCCCTGCAACCGATCGAGCAAGCAGAGCCCTAAACGCCTATGCCAAGCCACCGCGAAAAACGCAAGCTGCCCTATAGTGCAGACCAGATGTATGCCCTTGTTGCAGATGTGGCGAGTTACCCCGAGTTTCTCCCGTGGTGTTCTGCCGCTCGGATTCGATCCCGCGTTGCCGAGGGTGAAGCAGAAGTGATGTTGGCGGATCTCGTGATCAGCTTCAAAGTCTTCCGCGAACGGTTTGGAAGCAAGGTGACCTTGTGGCAAAATGACATGAAGATTGACACGGAATATCTTGATGGGCCTTTTAAATTTTTGAAAAGCACTTGGGAATTCCACGATCTGGAAACGGCGGGATGCGAAGTCGAATTTGATGTCGATTTCGAATTCAAGAACCGTCTGTTGCAGGGTGCAGCTGGTCTATTCTTCAACGAGGCGATGCAACGGATCGTTCGCGCCTTCGAAGAACGGGCTGATGTGCTCTATGGTGCACGCGGGTAACACCACTGCTTTACGCTAAGTAACTCTCTTGATTTGGATCGCGGCTGCTCCCATCCTGATCCCATAAAAATGGGGCGCAAAGCCCCCGAGTAGTAACAAGTGGTGACATAATGGAAGTGTTTTTCCAGATGCGGTTTTCCTATTGCGGAAAGCCAGAGGGGCTGATGACTCGCGCCTCCAATTCTTCGCGGGCGTTTAACGAAGCAGATATTTTGCGTCAGTTCGACGTGTTGGAACGGCTGACCCTGCCATCTTTGCGCGATCAGGATGACCCGTCATTTCGTCTGGTGATGTTGTCCAGCGCGCGGATGCCGGACGAATGCAAGGATCACCTGACTTGGTTGTTGAACCATTATTTGCCCGGTCGCTCAGAAGTTCTTTATTCGCGCCCGATGGTCCCCGGGCGGGTGTTCCGACGCTATATGCAAGGGCTGGGGCGCGGCGATGCACCAGTGATCCAGACCCAAGTGCTTGACGGCGAGGCCTTCGGTAAACGTTTTGTGCAACGTCTGCGCGAGCACGGAATCGAGAGTTGGGCGACTGGCCCGACAGGGGAAGGGCGCAGTGCGACTGGCGGCACGTTTATATCCTTCAAGCGGGGTCTAAATCTTCGGATCGAGCGGAAGAAACTGACAGCTTTGGAGCCAACGACAGCACCGAGCGTCCCGTTCGGCTTAAGCCTCGTGGCGCGGCCGTCTAGCCGATACAATCCGACCTTGATCAACGCTGACGGGCTGGGCGTGAAGTTCCCGCATGTCTCTATTCGGTCCCAAGGGCTTCACTGCCTGCGCGCGATCTCTGGAGAGAGTGCGAAAGTCATGCCGGCGATTGAACAACGCATTCTGGATCAAGCGATTAACGAATTTAACATCCTGCGCGCGCCTCATGACATCCGTGTGAGCGAAGACCGCGCGCAGCCACAGCCGACTGATGTGAACGGCGTGGTCAGGTTGCGACGTGCGGGCTGACGCCTAGTAGCCGCGCCAAATCCAGCCGCCGCCAAAGATGCGGCTGGTGCTGTCGTCGTAAAACACGCAGGCCTGACCGGGCGAAACGCCTTCTTCGGGCGTCAGAAGCTCCACCTCTGCCTCCGTGGCGGAGAGAGGGCGGATGATTGCCGCGGCAGGGGGGCGGGTAGAGCGTACTTTCACCCCGACATGCCACTCCTCTTGGCTGTCGAAAGGCGCATCACCCAGCCAGTTGATCTCCCGCACGGGAATTTTTCGGGTGGCGAGCGCTTCTTTCGGCCCGACGATGACCCTTTTGGTATCGACATCGAGTTTCACGACATAAAGCGGCGTCGACAGCCCACCGATGCCCAAACCCCGTCGCTGCCCGATGGTGTAGTGGATCAACCCGTTGTGACGCGCCAGAACAGTGCCATCCATATCGACGATGTCGCCCGGCTCACCCGCGCCAGGACGCAGCTTTTCGATGACAGACGCATAGTCGCCATTCGGAACAAAGCAGATGTCTTGGCTGTCGGGCTTATCCGCGACGGACAGGCCGTATTTCGACGCCAAGGCCCGCGTTTCCGCCTTGGATGCCAGATGCCCGAGTGGAAAGCGCAGGTAGTCCAGTTGCTGCGGCGTGGTTGAGAACAGGAAATAACTTTGGTCGCGGTTGGCGTCGGCGGCGGAATGAAGCTCCGCGCCGTGCTCGCCCATTTTGCGTTGGATGTAGTGGCCGGTTGCCATGCAATCGGCATCCAAGTCCTTAGCTGTTTCCAGCAAATCCTTGAATTTCACCCGTTCGTTGCAGCGGATGCAGGGGACGGGGGTCGCGCCTCCAAGGTAGCTGTCCGCAAACTCGTCGATCACCGCGTCCTTGAACACGTTTTCATAATCCAGAACGTAATGCGGAAATCCCATATCTTCGGCCACGCGTCGGGCATCATGAATATCACGTCCGGCGCAGCACGCCCCTTTTTTGGCCAAGGCCGCGCCATGGTCATAAAGCTGTAAAGTCACGCCGACCACGTCGTAGCCTTCTTCGGCCAGCTGAGCGGCCACGACGGAGCTGTCCACGCCTCCGGACATCGCGACAACGACACGTGTCTCGGATGGGGGCTTGGCAAAACCAAGTGAGTTCAGACGTCCGGGTGTCCAGTCCAATGCCATAATGGCCTCCGTTGCGGGGATACGCGGGAATATAGGAAAATCTTAGCCAGTCACAAGGCCACGCTTCACATCCCCTTAAGGCATCAACACCTAAATTGAACGGGTAGTTGGATAGCCGGGATGAATTGTGATGTATCTGAAACGCGAACCGGGGCCGCGCATGGTGGTTCTGCCAGACGGATCCAGAATGAGTCGTGCGGACCTGCCCGACCGCGCAACGCGGCGATGGGTCGCCAGCCGGAAAGCCCGCGTGGTCCATGCTGTTGAGGCGGATTTGATTTCGGCGGAAGAAGCGTGCGGGATGTACGGATTGTCGGATGAAGAGCTGACATCGTGGCGGGAGGCGGTCGCTGAGCATGGAATCAAGGCACTTCGGGCCACATCGGTTCAAAGCTATAGGCAGAATGATCCTGAAAGTAACAGGTAAGTGTTTCGGTAATAACAAATTAACCTTTTCGGATTTAAAGTTAACTTACATGAGGGGAAGCTAATCGGAGACCTAATAATGCGAGTGCTACTCGTCGAAGACGATCCAACCACCGCCAAGTCCATCTCTATGATGCTGACCCATGCAAATCTGAACGTATACTCAACCGATCTGGGTGAGGAGGGCATCGATCTTGCGAAGCTCTACGATTACGATCTGATCCTTCTTGACCTGAATTTGCCCGATATGACGGGCCACGAGGTTCTACGGCAGCTACGGCAGGCGCGGATCGAGACGCCAATCCTAATTCTTTCCGGTGCGGATGACACGGAAAGCAAACTCAAGGGCTTTGGTTTCGGGGCGGATGATTACCTGACCAAGCCATTTCATCGCGAAGAACTTGTTGCGCGCATACATGCTATTATCCGCCGCTCCAAGGGGCATTCCCAGTCGATCATTCAAACGGGCTCGATCGCTGTAAACCTTGATGCCAAAACGGTCGATGTCGATGGCGCACCTGTTCATCTGACCGGCAAGGAATACCAGATGCTGGAGCTCCTCAGCCTACGGAAAGGCACGACCCTGACCAAGGAAATGTTCCTCAACCATCTGTATGGCGGCATGGACGAGCCAGAATTGAAGATCATTGACGTATTTATCTGCAAACTGCGGAAAAAGCTGGCTTTGGCAACAGGCGGCGAAAGCAGTATCGAAACCGTTTGGGGGCGGGGATACGTTCTGCGTGATCCGCAACCCGTTTCGGAGCGCAATGACAGCAAGCGGATCGCAGCCTCTGCCTGATAGTCACGCCTAACGTAATCGATGCACGAGTCAGTGTCGGCGCAGGTTCGTAACCGGCGTTGACACTTGCTTGCTTTGGCCCGAGCGACTGGACGGCCCTTCATTCTCGCCATATCAACACAGTGTGCGAGCAATGGGGGATGATCCTTGGAACAGGTGAGTGATGTCGAGCGGATCGATCCGGCGGACTTGACTGAAGCACAAGCAGTTTCTGAATTGGAACGCCTGGCGGCGGTGCTGGCACAAGCCAATCTGGACTATCACGGCAAGGATGACCCTGCGATTAGTGATGCAGAATACGACGCTCTAAAGCGGCGCAACGCGGCCATTGAAGATGTATTTCCACATCTCAAGCGCACTGATAGCCCGACCGAGCAAGTTGGCGGCCCGCTTGCTGAAGGGTTTTCGAAAATTCGCCACGAAGTCCGGATGTTGTCGCTGGGAAATGCGTTCGAAGACGATGACGTTTTCGAGTTCGACGCGCGCATCCGCAAATATCTTGGGCTGTCCGATACCGAGCCGCTGTCCTACACGGCGGAACCGAAGATCGACGGATTGTCGCTGTCGCTGCGCTATGAGGACGGCCAACTTGTCTATGCTGCAACGCGCGGTGACGGTGAGGTGGGCGAGAACGTGACAGCCAACGCCAGAATGATTGAGGGGATTCCGCAAACCCTATCAAATGCGCCAGATGTGCTGGAAGTGCGTGGCGAAGTTTATATGAGCCACGCCGACTTCGCGGCCCTGAACGCCAAGCAAGACGCAGCAGGTGCAAAGAGCTTTGCGAATCCGCGCAATGCAGCGGCAGGCTCTTTACGCCAGCTTGATCCAAACGTGACCCAATCCCGCCCTTTGGCTTTTTTCGCTTATGCTTGGGGGGCACTGTCGGAGCCATTGGCCGAAACGCAGATGGGCGCGATTGAGCGGCTCGGCGCATTCGGGTTTCAGATCAACCCGCTGACCAAGCTGTGCGCAGGGCCAAACGCGTTAATCGACCACTACAAGGACATTGAATCCGCGCGCCCTGATCTGGGCTACGACATCGACGGGGTGGTCTATAAGGTCGACGACCTTGCGCTTCAGCGCCGCTTGGGATTTCGGTCGACCACGCCGCGATGGGCCATCGCCCATAAATTTGCCGCCGAACTTGCTTGGACGCGGCTGGAGGCCATCGAGATTCAAGTCGGGCGGACCGGGGCGTTGTCGCCCGTTGCGCGCTTGTCTCCGGTCACTGTTGGCGGAGTCGTTGTCTCGAACGCGACGTTGCACAATGAAGATTACATCAAAGGCCTCGACAGTAAGGGCGCCGAAATTCGCGACGGGAAAGACATCCGGGAAGGTGATTTTGTTCAAGTCTATCGCGCGGGGGATGTGATCCCCAAAGTGGCTGATGTTGATCTGTCCCAACGCCCTGAGACGGCCAAGCCCTACAAGTTTCCAGATCGTTGTCCTGAATGCGGGTCCGCCGCGATCCGCGAGGAAGGGGACGCCGTGCGCCGCTGTACTGGCGGGCTGATTTGCCCTGCCCAAGCTGTTGAAAAGCTGAAGCATTTTGTCAGTCGCGGTGCGTTCGATATTGATGGTCTCGGGGCAAAGCAGGTCGAGGCGTTCTACAATGACGACCAGCTTCGAGTGCGCGAGCCAGCCGATATCTTTACACTAAAGCAGCGCGACGAGCAGGCACTCACCAAACTGAAAAACCGTGACGGATGGGGCGAGATCTCTGCGCGTAACCTGTTCAACGCGATTGACGAGCGGCGGCATATTCCGCTCAACCGCGTGATTTATGCACTTGGGCTTCGCCATGTCGGGGAAAGCGCGTCAAACTTGCTAGCACGCCACTATAACACTTGGGCCGATTTTGATCTGGCCATGAAGGATGCAGAGCCTCAAGAGGGGCCGGCGTGGGATGATCTGCTGTCGATTGACGGGGTCGGCGCAGTCATGGCGGCGTCACTGACGCAAAGTTTCGCTCAGGACGCGGAATACGCCTCGATTGATCGTCTTGTCGCCGAGTTGGATATTCAGGATGTCGCGCGACCGTCCCACGATGCGAGCCCCGTGGCGGGACAAACTGTGGTCTTCACAGGCACCTTGGAAAAGATGACTCGCGCGGAAGCCAAGGCGCGCGCGGAAGCCTTGGGGGCGAAAGTGTCTGGCAGCGTTTCGGCGAAGACCGATTTGTTAGTGGCAGGTCCTGGTGCCGGATCGAAAGCCACAAAAGCTGCCGATCTGGGGGTCAAAGTCATCGACGAAGATGAATGGCTCGCCCTGATCGGTGACGCCTGAGCGAATATGGCAGGGCGTCCTGAAATACTGTTCCCCTTGTTCTCCGAGCTAACGGAACTGGAGGGCGTAGGCCCCAAAACGGCGAAGCATTTCGAGCAATTGGGGATCGAGAAGCCGCGCGATCTGTTGTTCACCCTGCCGCAATCAGGCATCGACCGCGCTGTTCGGAAATCGGTGCAGGACGCCAATCTGCCGGATGTCGTAACCGTCGAAGTTGAGATTGGTATGCACGTGCCGCCTCGATCAAGGGGGCGTCCTTATCATATCCATGTCCGCGACGATAAGCTGGAGTTCCGCTTGGTGTTCTTCCACGCACATGGGGACTACCTGCAAAAACAACTGCCGACCGGGCAGCGGCGCGTGGTGTCGGGCAAGGTTGAGATGTTCGACGGGCAGGCGCAGATGGTGCATCCCGACTACATGCTGCCGGTCGCGCGAGCGTCCGAAATCCCTGAGTTCGAACCGATCTATCCGCTCACCCATGGTATTACACAGCGGGTCGTCCATAAGGCTGCGCAGTCGGCCTTAGAGCGTGTGCCTGAGTTGGCCGAATGGGTAGATCCGGCGCAGAAGGCAAAAGCGGGCTGGCCTGACTGGCACGCGGCTATTCGGGCGGCCCATACGCCCAAAGAACTGTCCCAAATCACCGCTACGGACCCAGCTCGGGAGCGGCTGGCTTACGACGAGCTGTTCGCCCATCAGTTGACGTTGGCGCTCGCGCGCTCCACCGTGCGCGCCAAGCCGGGCGTGCCCAGCAAGGCTACTGGTGTCCTCCAATCTCGTGTTTTGGCGGCGCTGCCATATAGCCCAACTGGTGCGCAAAAGCGTGCGATCGCCGAGATCGCGGCGGATATGGAGACCCCGTTGCGGATGAACCGTTTGCTGCAAGGTGATGTGGGCGCGGGAAAAACATTGGTGGCATTCATGGCGCTGCTGGCCGGCGTTGAAGCAGGCGGGCAGGGCGTGATGATGGCGCCGACAGAAATTTTGGCGCGGCAACATCATGAAAGCCTTGTTCCGTTGGCGCAGGACGCAGGTGTTGTGCTTGAACTTCTGACTGGGCGCGACAAAGGGGCGGAGCGGGCAGCAAAACTAGCGGCCTTGGCGTCTGGGGAAATTCAGGTGTTGGTCGGCACTCATGCAGTGTTCCAGAAGGACGTCGCGTTCCACGACTTGCGCCTTGCGGTCGTGGATGAGCAGCACCGTTTTGGGGTGAACCAGCGGCTGGAGCTTGGCGCGAAAGGGCGGGCTGTGGATGTTCTGGTGATGACCGCAACGCCGATCCCGCGGTCCCTGTCTTTGGCGCAATACGGCGATATGGATATCTCTATTCTGGACGAAAAGCCGCCCGGGCGAAAACCGATCACGACAGCCACGGTATCTACTGCGCGCATAGACGAGGTGGTTGCCAAGCTGCGCAGGGCTATTGCCGCCGGTCGGCAGGCCTACTGGGTCTGCCCGCTGGTTGAGGAAAGCGAGCTGACCGACAAGACCGCGGCCGAAGATCGTTTCAAGCGACTGCGTGCCGCCTTGGGCGAAGGGGTCGTGGGACTTGTGCACGGACAAATGCCCCCCGCCGAAAAAGACGCAGCGATGGCGCGGTTTGTGGCGGGTGAGACGTCCGTTTTGGTTGCGACCACGGTGATCGAGGTTGGTGTGAACGTGCCAAATGCAACAATTATGGTGATTGAGCGGGCCGAGACCTTTGGATTAGCGCAGCTTCACCAATTGCGCGGACGGGTCGGGCGCGGGGATGCGGCGTCGACCTGCCTGCTCTTGTTCCAAGACCCGTTGTCCGAGACAGCCAAACGCCGATTGAGCATCATGCGAGAGACCGAAGACGGGTTCAGGATTTCGGAGGAGGATTTGGCGATGCGCGGGGCAGGTGATCTGATCGGCACCGCGCAAAGCGGTCTGCCCCGTTTTCGAATTGCGGATATCGAGCGTCAGACCGCGCTCATGGCAATTGCTCAAAGTGATGCGCGCAAGCTGCTCTCGGATGATCCAAAACTCGAAACCTCTAGGGGGCGTGCCGCGCGTGTTCTTTTGTGGCTGATGGAGCAGGATAAGGCAATTCGTTTGATTTCAATTGGTTAGCAAGGTCGACACAAGAAAAGCCCCTGTTTGTTCTCAAATGTTCTTAAAAAGTTCTTTACAGGTGTTGGGAAAAATGAGAACAAAGGTGCAACAAAAGCAAATCACTTGAGGGAGTTTTCATCATGATCAACGATCTTCGCGATATACTGGCCCGGTCCCCTAAAGCCCTTGCCCAGGATGCGGCTGGCATCGCTGCCATTGGCGTGATGATGACTGTCGCCCTCTACATGCCCACGCTTTTTTAAGAGTTAACTGCCTGCTGTCTTTTCCCTTGGCTCGGCTGGTCTTCTGTCCCGTGACCCGCTGAGGATGCGCAATGTCCCCAAACTATGCCGGCTGCCTCTTTCCCGGTTTGCGCATCTGACCTGACTAGACAAGCCGACTGGCCGCTGCGTCCCGCCCGGGCGCGGCGGCTTTTTTTTATGCGCAGCTTGCGTTGCGGACCTGTTCCAGCGCCTCGACGGTCGCATCCAGCGCCAACATAATCGACGCATGTCGGTTGCGGAATTCTTTGGCTGGTAGCAGAACCTTCAACCCGTCGAACGGAGCGTCGGGGGCAGGGCCGTCGGATTTGAGCATGGCCTTGAGTTGCGCCTGTGCTGTGCGAACCTCGTCTTCGGTGCGCCCGATGATGGCGCCCCCAACCACAGAAGCGGCAGCCTGACCCAAGGCGCAGGCCTTCACGTCTTGACCAAACTTCGAAATTTGGTCGCCATCCAGACATAAATCCACAGTCACGGTCGAGCCGCAGAGCGGAGAGCGCCGCTTGATCGTAGCCTGAGGCGCGGAGAGGCGCTCTGTATGTGGAATGTCAGCAGCAAGCGCAAGAATTTGGCCCGAGTAGAGCTTTATCAGGTCGGTATTCTCAGACATCTCGGTGCTCCTAACGGACCTTTTCAACGGGGACAAATCCATAGATAAGCCGTAGTGCCGCGTTTGCAAAAGGTAAATCCCATGACCCGCTTTGATTCACTAAGCCTCACATTCAATGACCAAGGCTTGGTGCCTGTGATCGCGCAGGACCATGTAAGCGGCGAAGTATTGATGCTGGCCTGGATGAACGCTGAGGCTGTAGCACAGACTTTGGAAACCAAGAAAGTAACCTATTGGTCTCGGTCGCGTCAGGCGTTCTGGGTCAAGGGCGAGACCTCCGGTCATGTGCAAACCTTGGTAGACCTGCGTGTTGATTGTGATCGGGATTGCCTGCTGGCAGTCGTGGAGCAGGTCGGTCCAGCGTGTCACACCAACCGGCGCAGTTGCTTTTACACCTCGGTTGTAGACGGCGCAGAGCGCGAGTTGATGAAGCCGGAAAGCTAAAGCCCGACCATCGCGCGAATGTCTTGTGGAGTAAGCCCATCCTCGCGGTATTTTGAGATTGCGCGGGCATCGTCGCGCTTGGCCAGCCGTTTCCCATCTTCGTCACGGATCAGCTTGTGGTGGTGATAGGTCGGCGTCGGAAGGCCTAAAAGTTGTTGCAACACGACGTGGATCTTTGTGGCTTCGAACAAATCCCGACCGCGTACGACATGGCTGATTTTCTGGGCCGCGTCGTCCAGGACGACAGACAAGTGATAGGACGTCCCCATATCGCGGCGGGCGAGAACGACGTCGCCAATGGTTTCGATCAACGCGTCGGGGGTAAACTCGATCAGGCCGGTTTCGCCATTGGGGCCTTCTCCGGTTTCGGTGAAGCTGAAAGTGAACGGGCCGTGACGCGACTTGCTGGCGCCGAGATGCGTTACGGCTGCCCGCATATCCAACCGCAGAGTGTCGCCTTCGTTCCACTGCCGCTTTACAGAAATCCCTTCTTCAGGGCGGCAAGTGCCCGGATAAACAAGGCCGTCTGGCCCATAGACCGCGACCCCTTCTTGTGGAGCGGACAGAGCTTCCTTGATGTCTGCCCGAGAACAGCCGCAGGGATAAATCAGCCCCGCCAGTGCAGATGTTTCGATAGCCATCCTATATTGGCCTAATCGATCAGATTGGCGCATGACGGGCTCTGGCCAGCAGATCCCGAGCCATTTTAAATCGTCATATATCTGCGCTTCCCATGCAAGGCGTGCGCGGCCTTGGTCGATATCCTCAATGCGTAAAAGAAAGTCGCCGCCTTCACACATCGCCATGTCATACGCCAAAAGCGCTGAATAGGCGTGGCCAAGATGGAGCGGCCCCGTCGGGGACGGCGCGAAACGGGTGCGAAATGTCACTTTTTCTCGAAGATATAGATGGTGGACTTGAGCCCAAGGCCCGGCAAGTGGGCGCCGTAGTTTTCGATCCGCAAAGCGTGCCCCGCCTGCCTGAGACGCTGGACCCCATTCGCATACTCAGGATCGGCAAGGGCGTGGTCATTCAGCGAGAACCCAAACAAGCCGCCTGAGGGGAGAAGAGCAATCAGATCATCCATCAGTGAAGCTGGCCCGGCCCCGGTGGAGATCACGCCGATGGCAGTGATGGCTTGGTAAGTGTTGGGTTTGAAAGGCAGGGGCTGGGATAAATCCAGTTCAATAAGCTCGCGGAAATGGCCTGTCTGACGCGCTTGCGCCAACATGCCGGTTGACGGGTCGGCCCCATCAAGCGTTGAAAACCCTGCGGATTGCAACTCGGCACCGGACAATCCTGTCCCGCAACCGTAGTCCAGAACTGGAAGGGTTTGATCCTCACTGATCGTTGCCAAGGCCTGAGCGACCCGCCGCGGCGTCTGGTAGCCGTTCTCGGAAATCTCTTCGTTATAGCTGGACGACCAAGCGTCATACAGCTCGCGCGTTGCCTCGGCGCCGCTGGTTTCGTAGACTTTATCCAAGAATTTTTCAGCCATAGGTGCAGCCTGACAAATTCCTTACGCGGCGTCCAGTCGCGCGTTCTCCAGCCAGCGTGTCCATGCTTCTTTGGCCCGATCGGTATACATTTTGTAGCGCGTGGTGCGGTTTTTGCGGCCAGTCTTGGCGTCAACCACGGGCGGGAAGAGCCCGAAATTGACATTCATCGGCTGGAAGGTTTTCGCATCCGCGCCGCCTGTGATGTGTGTCACAAGCGCACCCATGGCTGTGGTCGGTTCGGGAACGCTGAGTTCGCGGCCAAGTATTTCCGCAGCGGCGTAACGCCCGGCAAGCAGCCCCATTGCGGCGGATTCTACATAGCCCTCAACGCCCGTGATCTGGCCCGCAAAACGTAGATGCGGCTTCGATTTCAAACGCATCTGGCCATCCAGAAGAGTGGGAGAGTTAATGAAGGTGTTGCGGTGGATGCCGCCCAGACGCGCAAATTCTGCGTTCTCAAGGCCCGGTATCATACGCAAAACTTCCTTTTGCGCCCCGTATTTCATCTTGGTCTGGAATCCGACAATATTGAACAATGTCCCAAGAGCGTTGTCGCGACGAAGTTGCACGATGGCATGGGCCTTGATAGTTGGCTGGTGCGGGTTGGTGAGGCCTACGGGCTTCATTGGGCCGTATCGCAGTGTTTCGCGGCCGCGTTCCGCCATGACTTCGATCGGGAGACAGCCGTCGAAATAACCTGCGGTCTCACCCGGTTTGAATTCGGTCTTCTCGGCTTCCAGAAGCCTGTCGATAAAGGCCTCGTATGTGTCTTTGTCCATCGGGCAGTTGAGGTAAGCGGTGCGGTCTTCCTCGGTTTCGCCCTTGTCATAGCGGGACTGGAACCACGCCTTTTCCATGTTGATCGTGTCGAAGTAGATAATCGGCGCGATGGCGTCGAAAAAGGCCAAGGCGTCTTGGCCGGTTTCCGCAGCAATGGCTTCTGCCAAGCCGGGCGAAGTCAGTGGCCCTGTGGCGATGATCCAGTCGCCACTTTCGGGCAGCGCTTCGATTGGCTCGTAAGAAACGGAGATATCAGGGTGCGCGGTTAGCTTGGCTGTGACGGATTGCGCAAAAGGATCGCGGTCGACGGCCAAAGCGCCGCCAGCGGGCAGGGCGTGTTTGTCGGCCATTTCCATGATGATGCCGCCCGCTTGGCGCATTTCCCAGTGCAACAGTCCAACGGCGTTTTGCTCGCTATCATCCGAACGGAAGGAGTTGGAACACACCATTTCCGCCAGGTCGCCGGTGCGATGGGCGAAGGTTTCGACCTTGGGACGCATCTCGTGGATCACCACTTTGACGCCCATGTTGGCAGCCTGCCAAGCGGCTTCAGAGCCCGCCATTCCGCCGCCGATAATATTGAGGATACGATCTGTCATGGGGGGGATGTAGCGCAGCGTGTGGTTAAGCACAAAAGCAAAATGGCCACCCCAGAGAGGCGGCCATTAGAATTGAAGGATGGGCCGGTTAGCTTTCCTCGGCAGGGCTTTCGTCACCGTTGATGTCGGCGTCGGTTTCCTCGTCACTTTGGTCTGCGATCCATGCGACCGATACGACTTCTTCCCCTTTGCCGGTGTCAAAGACCTTGACGCCCCCCGCCGAGCGGGAGCGGAAGGAGATGCCGTCTACAGGGCAACGGATCGACTGACCCTTAGAGGTGGCGAGCATAATCTGATCGCTCATCTCTACGGGAAAAGACGCGATAATCTCGCCGCCGCGCATGGCCTTGTCCATTGCTGTGACACCCATGCCGCCGCGACCACGCACCGGATAATCATGGGAGGAGCTAAGTTTGCCTGCGCCGCCTTTGGTGATTGTCAGGATCAGGTCCTCATAGGCAGACATCTCGGCGTAGCGTTCTGGGCTGATGTCACCTGCTGGTGCTTCTTCATCTTCAACTTCAGCATCGTCCGACAAGCCCATGATAGCACGGCGCATTTTCAAATACGCAGTACGCTCGGACGGGTCAGCCTCGAAGTGTCGAATGACCGACATAGAGACGACGCGCTGTCCATCTTTGAGCCGGATACCACGCACACCAGTCGAGTTGCGCGACGAGAACACCCGCACATCGGTCGAGGAGAAGCGGATCGCTCGGCCCGCATTGGTGATTAGCATAACGTCGTCGTTTTCGTCACAGATACGGGCGTTCACCAGCTCTACGCCCTCGGGCAGCTTCATCGCGATTTTGCCGTTGCGCATGACATTGGTGAAGTCCGACAGCGCGTTGCGGCGCACGTCGCCCGCAGTGGTGGCAAAGACGATTTGCAGATCGCCCCATTCTTTCTCGTCGCGGTCCACGGGCATGATGGCCGCAATGGAAACGCCGGTCGGGATCGGAAGGATATTGACGATAGCTTTACCTTTAGCGGTGCGACCGCCTTGGGGCAGGCGCCATGTCTTCAGCTTGTAAGCCATACCGTCTGTGGTGAAGAACAAAAGCTGCGTATGGGTGTTCGCCACGAACAGTTGCGTCACCACGTCATCATCTTTGGTCGACATGCCCGACAGGCCCTTGCCACCACGGCGTTGCGCGCGGAATTCAGCCAGCGGGGTGCGTTTGATCCAGCCCGATTGGGTGATCGTGACGACCATGTCTTCTTTTTCGATCAGATCTTCGTCTTCCATATCGCCGGACCATTCCACGATCTCGGTGCGACGTGGGACGGCGAACTGGTCTTTGACCTCGGTCAGCTCGTTGCTGATGATCTCCATAATCCGCTCGCGAGAGCGCAGGATGGCGAGGTATTCGGTAATCTTCTTGGCAAGTTCTTCCAACTCGTCCGTGACCTCTTTGACGCCGATCTGGGTGAGGCGCTGAAGCCGCAGTTCCAGAATGGCGCGGGCTTGGGTCTCGGACAGGTGGTAAGTCCCATCATCGTTCACGGTGTGGGTCGGGTCGTCAATCAGGCGGATATACTGCGCGATATCTGCGGCAGGCCATGCGCGTGTCATCAGGCGATGGCGCGCTTCGGCTGCATCTTGCGACGACCGGATGGTCGCGACGACTTCGTCAATATTGGTAACGGCAACGGCGAGGCCGCACAAAATATGGCTGCGCTCACGAGCCTTGCGCAACTCGAACGCCGTTCTACGGGCGACGACTTCCTCGCGGAAGGCGATGAAGTTGGTCAGGAAGGTGCGCAGGGTCAGTTGCTCGGGCTTGCCGCCATTCAGAGCCAGCATGTTGCAAGCAAAGCTGGTTTGCATCGGGGTGAAGCGGAACAACTGGTTCAGCACAACTTCGGCTGTTGCGTCGCGCTTCAGCTCGACGACGACACGTACGCCGACCCGATCAGATTCGTCTTGAACGTGACTAATGCCTTCGATCTTCTTGTCGCGGGCAGTCTCTGCAATCCGCTCGATCATCGTGGCCTTGTTCACCTGATAGGGAATTTCGGTTATCACGATCGCGAAGCGGTCTTTGCGGATTTCTTCGACGTGCGTCTTGGAGCGCACGATGACAGAGCCGCGCCCCTCGGTGTAGGCTTTGATCGCCCCGCTGCGGCCCAAGATGACGCCACCTGTGGGGAAGTCGGGGGCGGGGACGTATTCCATCAGCTGGTGTTCGTCCAGATCAGGGCTTTCGATCAGGGCAAGCGTTGCGTCGATCACCTCACCCAAGTTGTGTGGCGGAATGTTGGTCGCCATACCGACCGCGATACCGCCAGCACCATTGACCAACATGTTCGGGAAGCGGGCGGGCAGAACCGTTGGTTCACGGTCTTTACCGTCATAGTTGTCCTGAAAGTCGACTGTGTCTTTTTCGATATCCGCCAACAACGCGCCAGCAGGCTTGTCCATGCGCACTTCGGTATATCGCATGGCGGCGGCGTTATCGCCATCCATGGAGCCGAAGTTGCCCTGACCATCCAGCAAAGGCAGCGACATCGAGAAATCCTGCGCCATACGCACAAGCGCGTCGTAAATGGCGCTGTCGCCGTGGGGGTGATATTTACCCATGACGTCGCCAACCGGGCGGGCTGACTTTTTATAGGATTTGTCGTGCGTGTTGCCGGTCTCGTGCATCGCGTAGAGGATACGTCGGTGCACAGGCTTCAGGCCATCACGCAGATCAGGAATCGCCCGCGAAATAATCACGCTCATTGCGTATTCGAGGAAGGAGGTCTTCATCTCATCCGAGATGTTGATCTGCGGTCCGTCATGATGCATGCGGAACGGTGTGTTTTCTTCTTCGTTTTCAGGGGTTTCCGGCGTGTCGCTCACGTTGGGTCCGATCTCGAGTTGGATGCGCTTCTTGGCGTCTATATTTAGTTGAGCGCACTATAACCCAACCTAGGTTTAGGGTGCAATGGGTGCGGACCGATTGCCTTGTCAGCCACTGCGGTAAAGTGCCAACATCATGTTTTTGTTGATTTTTCCATTTGTTCTGCCAGCATCTAGGAGCAGTGTCTGAAAATGGAGGTGAAAATGCCCCGATCCGAGACCGAACTGATGCTTCAGGGTTATGGGTTAACCACGGCAGAAATGTTCTACCGACTGCCAGATCATCAGAGCATCTTGAACAGCTTTGTCTGGCAGGATTACGATCTTGCGCCTGACTATCCCAAGTTATTCGGGTTTATCGAGTTCTGGCAGGATGAAATCGAAGGTCCGCTCCACTCGGTTCGGTTTACACACCGCAAACTGATCGGACCAGGTGAGTGGCGCAATGTCGTGCAAGAATTCTATGTGCATTAGGAAAAGCGGCGGGCGGCTACTAACCAGATGCCCGCCAGAAAAAGCGAGATAATCGCGTTCCAACCAGCCATGGAAATTCCAGCCAGCGCCCAAGGGATTTCGTCGCAACGGACCAAGGGCGCAGCCATGATCTGCTCCAACAATTGCTCCGGGGTCAGATTGGAAATATCGCCAGATGTGCAGGTTGTCGGGCCTTGCCACCATTTCTGCTCGACCCCGGCATGGTAAACCCCGATGAAGCCAGAGGTGGCAACGGCCAAGCTCCCCAGTACGGCTAGGATGCGGCTTGGTATGACCAGAAAAGCGATCCCGATGACGAAAGCAATTGCATGTGGCCAGCGTTGCCAGATGCAAAGGGTGCAGGGCGGATAGCCCAACATCTGAAACAGAAATGCCCCCGCAAGAAGCAGCGCAGAACCGCCAGCAGCGGTGGTTACGATTTGAGTGCGAGACATGCTCATAAGAACCTCACCAAAGCAAAGCCACCCAGCAGGATGGCGAGAAAGAGAGTCAGCGTGAGCCCGAGCCGCTTTTCAATAAAGCCGCGGATCGGGTCGCCGAATTTCCACAACAGGGCGGCCACGATAAAGAACCGGCCTCCGCGGGCGACGATTGACGCCACAAGAAACGTACCCAAAGGCATCCCCGTCCAGCCCGACATGATCGTTATAACCTTATAGGGGAAGGGGGTCAGTCCTGCGATCAGCACCGGCCAGAACCCCATGTCATTGAAACGCGTATTAAACTCGGCCGCGGCATCGGCTTTGCCTAGAGCCTCAAGAATCGGTCGGCCGATTTGCTCGAAGGCCAACGCGCCAATCGCATAGCCTAGAAGCCCGCCGATAACCGACGCGGCCATGGCCAAACCCGCGATCACGAACGCCTTGTTCGGGCGTGCAATAATCATCGGAATCATCAGAAGGTCAGGGGGAATAGGAAAGAAAGAGCTTTCTGCGAAGGCCACAATCACAAGGGCCCACATCGCATAAGGATGGTCCGCCAAGGACAGAGTCCAATTATAGAGACGCTTCATTTTGGATCCTGCTTCGCCTTCTGCGCCCCAACTTATTGTTGTCGGTTGCCAAAAGGGTTCGTTTTGCCTTCAATGCACCATGGCCTGAACCGGCCCCTAAGTCCAGCAAGAGGAGCGCTCAAATGCGTTGGAAAGGCCGGCGGAGCAGCCGTAACATCGAAGATCGCCGTATGCAAACCGGCATGAGCCGTGGCGGCAAGGCTGGTGGCATTGGCGGCGTGGGCATCATCGCGGTGCTGGTGATCGGCTATTTCCTTGGTGTGGACGTCACGCCTTTACTGCAGAACGCAGGTGGCGGGCAGGTCGCATCCGGCGGCGGGGAGATCACCGAAGCGGACAAACAGGCTGGCGAGTTCGTATCGGTTGTGCTCGCCGATACCGAAGAAGTATGGGCTGAAATTTTCGACAAGCAGGTAGGGCGGCCCTATGAGCCTGCGACGCTCGTCCTGTTTAAAGGTGGCACGCAAAGCCCGTGCGGTGGCGCTTCGGGTGCCTCTGGGCCGTTCTACTGCCCAGCCGACAACAAAGCCTATCTGGATACCGAGTTCTTCACGACCTTGTCGCGCCGCATGGGCGCCTCAGGCGACTTCGCAGCGGCTTATGTCGTGGCCCACGAAATTGCACACCACGTTCAAGATGAACTGGGCATTCTGGGGCAGGCCAACAAAATTCGTCAACAGGTCGGGCAGGCCGAAAGCAACGCCATTTCTGTCAGGATCGAATTGCAGGCGGATTGTCTGTCCGGTGTCTGGGCGCGCTATGCCCAAGCGAGGTTCAACTCGCTGGAGAAAGGTGATCTGAAGGAGGCCATCAACGCTGCCAAGCAAATTGGCGACGATACATTGCAGCGCAACGCCGGTCGCAGACCGAACCCGCATAGTTTTACCCACGGCACGTCCGAACAACGGCAACGCTGGTTCGCGACAGGCTATGAGAAAGCATCGATACAGGCCTGCGACACATTCGGAACCGACCGGTTGTAAGGAATAGCATTCATCCTTCGCGCGCATCATGGCGAAAGCAAAACCTCTGTATTTCTAGGCTTGGACAGTATAGGTCCGCGCTGATCGTGTCGGTGCGCGCAGCTTAGAGGGAGCATAATGGCCTTAGCCGCAAACTTGGAGGCCCGAGTCGGACGGGCGCTGGAGTGGGCGTGCCGTGCGCTGGCTTATGGCGGCGGGCTCATCCTCGTCGCCGCGGCACTGGTCACCGTGGCTTCTATTATTGGGCGGTTTTTCCTGTTCGCGGGCCTTGGTCCTGTGCGGGGAGATTTCGAGCTGGTCGAAACCAGTTGCGCCATTGCCATCTTCGCATTTCTGCCTTGGTGCCAACTCAGACGCGGACACGTGACGGTCGATGTGCTGGTCAACCAGATGTCCAAGCGGGCGAAAGCTTTTTTCGGATTGCTTGGAGACGTCGCCATCTCCGTCGTTTCCTCGCTGATTTTATGGCGGCTCTACCTCGGGTTTGCAGAGAAATTCCCCTACGGCTCTGACGTCTTTCGCGATGTCTTTAGGATGGGCGCGCGGCCTTACTATCCTGAGACAACCTATGAATTGGAGTTGCCGGTGTGGATACCCTACGGTCTAGCCACAATCGGGGCGGCGTTGTTTTTTATTGTGAGCCTCTACACTGTTTGGCGCGCACTCAACTGGCTTTTGTCAGGGCAGGAGCCAGCCCTATGAGCGGTTTGGAACTGGCCCTTTCAGGTTTCGGGGTGATGTTACTGGGCATCTTCCTGCGTATCCCGATCGCCGCTGCGATGTTCGCGGCAGGGTTCATCGGAACATGGATCGTTCTTGGGCGACCATCCGCAACACTCAGCCAGATGAAGACGCTGACTTATGACACGTTCTCCAGCTATTCATTGACCATCGTCCCCCTGTTTTTACTGATGGGGCAGTTTGCCACCAAATCAGGGATGAGCTCGGCATTGTTCAATGCCGCGTCCGATTGGCTTGGGCACCGCAAGGGTGGTGTGGCGATGGCCGCCGTTGGCGCGTGTGCGGGGTTTGGGGCCGTGTGTGGATCGTCACTGGCTACGGCCAGCACCATGGGGCAGGTGGCCTTGCCCGAAATGCGCAAGCGCGGCTACTCGGATGCGCTGAGCACAGGGGTTCTGGCGGCGGGTGGCACTTTGGGAATACTGATCCCGCCTTCGATCATATTGGTGATCTACGCTATCCTGACCGAACAGAACATCGTCAAAATGTTCATCGCAGCACTGGTTCCCGGCATCTTGGCAGCTTTGGGGTATATGCTGACCGTCGCGATTTATGTGCGCGTGCGCCCGGGCTCTGGACCTGTGGCAGAGCGCAAACCGATCCGCGCCCGCCTTCGAACGCTTGTCGGTGTGTGGCCGGTTGTCTTGATCTTCGTGCTTGTGATGGGCGGCATCGCCGCGGACTGGAACTGGTTCAAACCCGGCGTTCAGGCGTTATTCACTCCAACAGAGGGTGCAGCGGTCGGAGCTGTCGCAACGGGATTATATGGAGCGGCCACGCGAACGCTGGGGTGGGAGGAATTTAAGGCGTCCATTTTGGAGACGGCCCAAGCCTCTGCCATGATCTTCCTGATCATTTTTGGCGCGCAAGTTTTCAACTCGTTCCTTGCCTTCACGCAGGCCCCGCAGGCAATGGCGGAATGGGTGATGGGGCAGGGCTTCGCCCCGATGACCGTTTTGCTGGCGATGTTGCTTTGCTATTTGGTATTTGGTTGCATGATGGACAGCCTTTCGATGATCCTGCTGACCATCCCAATCTTCTTCCCGATCATTGAGGCACTGGATTTCGGGCTGGGGGCGGAGAACACCGCAATCTGGTTCGGCGTGCTGACCCTGATTGTCGTCGAGGTCGGATTGATCACGCCGCCTGTAGGGATGAACCTGTTCATCATCAATCAGGTCGGGCGCGATATTCCGATCTCGCAGACCTATCGCGGCGTGCTGCCCTTCGTTGCCTCTGATCTGGTGCGTGTCGCGGTACTTGTGGCATTCCCAAGCATCACTCTGTGGCTTGTGTCGGTGATGTTCTAAGAGCCTGCCAGCAAGGCGTCGATCTGGCTGCGAATGCTTGCACCCATTGGTTTGGCGTTAGAGCCAAAGGTCGCGACCACATTGCCGTTTTGATCGAGCAGCACCTTGTTGAAGTTCCAGCGCGGGGCGAAACCGGTTTTGGCCTTCACGTCTTTATAGAAAGGGTGGGCTTGGCTGCCGCGCACTTTGGTCACCATCGTCATCGGAAGGTTCAGGTTGAAGTTCACCGCGCAGAATTCCTTGACCTGATCTGCGCTGGCAAGTTCCTGTTTGAAATCGTCGGACGGCACGGCCAGTACAATCAGGCCTTTGTCTTTGTAGGCGTCATAAAGTGCCTGTAATCCGTCATATTGGGGCGTGTAGGCGCAAAGAGATGCGGTATTTGCGATCAGCACAGGACGGCCCTTCCAGGCATCAAGATCGATGTTCCCGCCATCAATGCTGGGAAAAGTGAAGGCCAGCGCTGCGTTTGCTGACACTAAGAAGGTGGCGAGGAGGGCAAAAAAGGCGCGCATGTAGGATACTCCCTATCTGGTTCAAAACTTAGAGCGTGCGCAGGAAATTTCAAAAACTTACCGATATCGCGTTCGACGAATTGACGCGCCCGATTGCATTGGCTACACCGCACGCACCTCTGGTGGCGGCTACCGCGCCATCCGTAAGAGACAAGGGGCCCGAGTGGCGGAATGGTAGACGCGACGGATTCAAAATCCGTTGCCGCGAGGCGTGTCGGTTCGAGTCCGACCTCGGGTACCAAACCTTCTTTTTAGTCATGTATTGTGTCGTGAAAACTGCCGCTCTCGCCTGCTCAAGAGGGCGGGTTGCTCACGCGCGCAGCTTGGGCTCTGACCTGTGGAGAAAATGTGTCAAAAATCGGGCAAGGCCGAAATTTGAAGCTTAATCAGAGGCGATTGTAAGGATTGTTTCCAGATTGGAATTAATAGACCCGCCACACGATAGCCTGCCCTAGCGGCAGCTTTTGCTGATGCGAATCAAAAACTTGGCTATTTACGACATTTCTCGAACAGTCGAAGGAAATCCGGTCGATTGTATCATCGTTTCGACCGGGGAAAATATTTGGATTCGTAACCGTGATTGAGCCGACAAGTATGGATTCACTTACCCTGTGGAAGTCGCTCCATTCAGCGTCAGTTTGGCAGATCAAAAGTTACGTCATCCTAAACAAAACCTTCCTAATTCCCCGAAAATAATAGAAAACTCGCAGATCGGCCAAATTTCGCGTATCCGAATATTCAGATGTCTCGAGCGCGCTTGGACCAAGGGATCAATTGGTTAACGTAGCGGAAACAATTTCTGAAATTTTCTTTCGCGTCACGAAAGTGGGCATTTCTGTGTCGATTCTAAGAGTTTTCGCTTTTTGACGCGATGGCGAGGCGGTATCACTGAGCCATGCCCAACTGGGGGGTAAAGACATAGGCCACGGGGGCGGCCGCACGATAACGCATCTCTGCCGGATGCGAGGGAAGTCGTGTGATCGCTTGCGTGGCTCGTTCTCTTTGAACGGGCGCAGAACGTAAAACGTCACGGACACAGGGCCTAAATGGCCCGCTTTATCCCCTTGTTTGGCACCGCGTTGGAGTGTGGCCGCTGTTTTTGGCGTCTTTGCTCAATCACGGGTGAGATCGAACTGCGCAACGCCGAGGGGAAATTCATGGTCGAAGCTATTCTACTGATGGGTGTTTTGACTGCGTTAAGCGCAGTTTTTACCTCTGGAAAGATCTCACACGTGCGCGCTCACGAGTTTGTCGAATTCATGGGGTCGGTTGCGCATCGACCGATGTCTGTGAAGTCATAGGAGACTGAAAATGCCTAACGTTCTGCTTACGTTTGAAGACCTGCAAGCCGGTGACATCGTCAACGGCCAATATTACAGCAATGGGGTTACGATCAGTTCGGGCAACCCGTCGACCCCTCCTATGGTGTTCGATACAGATAACCCGACCGGTGGCGACTCCGACCTGCACACAAACAATCTGGGCAACGTCCTGATCCTGTCTGAAGACGGCGACAGCAACGACCCCGATGACAATGCAGGCGGCGGCAAATTCATCTTTGAGTTCGACGAGCCTTCCGATGTTGTGAACTTCCGCGCTCTGGACGTTGAAGAAGGCGGCACAGTGCGTCTTTACAACGAAGCCGGACAGCTGATCAAAACCATCCAGATCCCATGCACAAGCAATAACGGCCAAGTCACCGTGAACGTAAACACAGACGGCGTTGCGCGCATGGAAGTGGAGCTGTGTGGCTCCGGTGCGATCGATAACATCTGCTACGTGACTCCTGAAGCCGCCGACGAGCTTGATGGTATTGTAGAAGGTTCTGCCGGCGCAGACGTCATTGATGCGGGCTATGACGGCGACCCAGAGGGCGACATGATTGACGCCAACGACGAAATCCTTCCGGGCGAGGGCCCGAATGACGATATCGTTGATGCATTCGGTGGCGACGACGACATTAAATCCGGCGAAGGCAACGACGAAGTTTATGCGGGCTCCGGCGACGACAAGGTCGACGGTGGCGCGGGCGACGACGTGATCTATGGTGACAGCAATTACGCTGGGCCAGGGGCCGGCGCTTCTGTGCGCGAGCACCTCAGCTGGTATGAAGACAAAAGCGACATTGAGACCGGGTTCACTCAAAACACGGGCTCCGTCGATGTTACATTCTCTATTCTAACCGAAGAGGGGAGTGCCGAAACTGGTTTTGAGAATGATGACCAGCTCGTTTCGGGCATCAATTCCGGTGGTGAAACTATCGACGACGACGCGTCGCTCTACTCTGTCACAAACGGTGAGGGCAACGACACCGCTTACCGCATAGAATACTCTGCACCAGTCGAGAATGTTTCTTTTAGAATTAACGATATCGACGGCGATGGCGTCGTAACTGTTCGCGCCTATGACGCATCAGGAAATCCAATCACCGTCAATTTGGTTGGTGGAAGCAAATTGACGCTTCTAGATACTGATTCCGTTGCTGGCGCCGATACGGCCGACAGCAAGGGTGGTTATCAAGACGACGACTCACCACAGTATTCGCTCTTGGTCGACATTCCTGGCCCAGTTAGCCGCATAGAGATCATCCACGTTCAAGATGGGTCCAATAATACGGGCATCAATGTAACCGATATTTATCACGACGTTCCGGTGGTCGATGACGGCGAAGATGGAAACGATGAGCTTAAAGGTGGTTACGGCAATGACACCATTTTTGGTGAAGGCGGTGATGACAAGCTTGAAGGCGAAGATGGCGACGACACTTTGGATGGCGGCTCCGGCAATGACGAGTTGGACGGCGGCGAAGGCAACGACATTTTGGACGGCGGAGCTGGCGATGATGATCTGAAGGGCGATTACGGCGACGATACGCTGCTTGGAGGAGACGGGAACGATAATCTTGACGGCGGCAAGGGTAACGACCGCCTTGAAGGCGGCGACGGCGACGACATTCTCGACGGCAAGTATGATGACGATGAGCTCTTCGGTGGCGCGGGTGATGACACTCTCATAGGCGGCAAAGGAAATGACACTCTGTCCGGTGGTGACGGGGCGGACAATATTTCTGGCGACTACGATCGTGATACCATCATTGGCGGTACAGACGGCGATGTTGTTGACGGCGGCAGCGGTGGCGATGATTTCGACATTCTGGATCTGACAGGCGAAGGCCCGTTTAGGATCGTGAACGAAACCGTAGATTCTGATGGGAATTCCACATCTGGTACGGTCGAATTCCTTGATGGCGATGGTAACGTGACTGGCTCGCTTCAATTCTCTGAGATTGAAAAAATCATCGGCGAGCCCGTAAACTTAGGCCCTGACGCGAATGATGACTCGGCAACGGTCGACGAAGATGACAGCGTCATAATCGACGTACTGGGCAACGATACGGATCCTGAGAATGATGATCTGACCGTGATCGAGGCGACCTCGCCAGACGGCGACGTTGTGATCAACGCTGATGGGACGATCACCTTTACCCCTGATGAGAACTTCAACGGTGACACCACGATCACCTATACGATTGAAGATGAAGCGGGGAACACCGACACAGCAACCGTTGCTGTTACGGTTGAAGCCGTGAACGACGATCCTGTTGCGAATGATGACACCGCGTCGACTGACGAGGACGCGCCTGTCACCATCGACGTGCTCGGCAACGACACCGATGTGGACGGCGACGACCTGACCGTGACTGAAGCGACCTCGCCAGACGGCGACGTTGTGATCAATGCGAACGGCACGATCACCTTCACGCCGGACCCTGACTTCAACGGCGACACGACCATCACCTACACCGTCTCTGACGGCAATGGCGGCACCGACACAGCGACCGTCACGGTCACTGTCGGTTCGGTCAACGATGCACCCGATGCGGTCAACGACGAGAGCACCACGGATGAGGACACACCGATCACGGTTGATGTTCTGGCCAACGATACGGACACAGAGAACGACGACCTGACAGTGACCGGCGCAACTGTTCCTGTAGAGCAAGGGACAGTAGAGATTGTGGGCAACCAAGTGGTGTTCACACCTGCCGAAAACTTCAACGGCACTGCAACCATCAGCTACTCGATCTCCGACGGAAACGGCGGCACGGACACAGCGATCCACGTGGTTCATGTGACCCCGGTGAACGACGCTCCGGTGGCGGTTGATGATATTGCTGAAACCTTCGAGGACGAAGCCGTTGTTATCGACCTGATCGGCAACGACACAGACGTTGACGGCGATCCGTTGAACATCGGCACCGTTTCGGTTCCGCCTGAGCAAGGCACGGTCGTCGATAATGGCGATGGCACAGTGACCTTCACTCCGGCCCCGAACTACACGGGCCCCGCGCAAATCACCTACACGGTCCAGGACGGCCAAGGCGGTGAAGACAGCGGCGAAGCGGTTGTGAATGTCGAGGTTATCGGCGTAAATGACGGCCCTCAGGCTGTCGATGACACGGCAACAACGGACGAAGACACGCCGGTCACCATCGACGTGTTGGACAACGACTTTGACACTGAAGGTGACGCGCTGAGCATCACAACTGCCACTGTTCCAGCTGATCAGGGCACTGTTGAGGTTGTGGACGGCAAGTTGGTGTTCACGCCTGCTGAAAACTTCAACGGCGAAGCGACGATCACCTATGGTATCACCGACGGCAACGGCGGTGCGGATATCGGTGAAGTGGTCGTGACTGTAACACCGGTGAACGATGATCCGATCGCAGTTGACGACATCGAGACCACGGATGAAGACCAGCCGATCACTATCGACCTGATTTCCAACGACACAGACGTTGATGGCGACCCGCTGAGCGTGGGTTCCGTCTCGGTTCCTGCGGACCAAGGTACAGTTGTCGACAATGGCGACGGTACGGTGACCTTCACACCTGCGCCAAACTTCAACGGCCCTGCGACAATCACCTACACGGTTGTTGACGGACAAGGCGGTGAAGATGAAGGCCAGGCGGTTGTCTCAGTTGGCGCAATAAATGACGGCCCAGTTGCCGGAGACGACAGCGATGTGACCGACGAAGACACTCCGGTCACGGTTGATCTGCTGGCCAACGACTCAGATGACGACGGTGATGACCTGACAGTCATCAACGCCACGGTCCCTGCGGATCAAGGCACGCTGGTCAACAACGGCGACGGCACGGTGACCTTCACGCCAGCGCCAAATTTCAACGGGACGGCGACGATCTCGTATGAAATCTCCGACAGCAACGGCGGTACAGACACGGCGATCCACACGATCGAGGTCACTCCGGTGAACGACGATCCTGTTGCCAATGATGACACCGCGTCGACCGACGAGGACGCGCCTGTCACCATCGACGTGCTCGGCAACGACACCGATGTGGACGGCGACGACCTGACCGTGACCGAAGCGACCTCGCCAGACGGCGACGTTGTGATCAACGCTGATGGGACGATCACCTTCACGCCTGACGAGAATTTCAACGGCGACACCACGATCACCTACACGATCTCCGACGGCAACGGCGGCGAGGACACTGCGACGGTAAATGTCACTGTGAACCCGGTGAACGACGATCCTGTTGCCAATGATGACACCGCGTCGACTGACGAGGACGCGCCTGTCACCATCGACGTGCTCGGCAACGACACCGATGTGGACGGCGACGACCTGACCGTGACTGAAGCGACCTCGCCAGACGGCGACGTTGTGATCAACGCGAACGGCACGATCACCTTCACGCCGGACCCTGACTTCAACGGCGACACGACCATCACCTACACCGTCTCTGACGGCAATGGCGGCACCGACACAGCGACCGTCACGGTCACTGTCGGTTCGGTCAACGATGGTCCGGATGCGGTGGATGATGAAGCCTCGACCAATAACGTGACACCTGTTGTCATCCCGGTTCTGGCCAATGACACTGACCCAGAAGGCGACGATCTGACGGTTACCGAAGCGTCTGTTGATTTCGGCGATGTCTCCATCAACTCGGATGGCACGCTGACCTACACGCCAGACGCCAACTTCGGTGGCGTGGCAACGATTACCTACACCATCACAGACGGCAATGGCGGCTTCGACACCGCAACTGTCACTGTGAAGGTCAATGACGGTATCGTTGAAGGCACCGCTGGCGATGACCTGATTGATGTCAACTACATGGATGACCCGGAAGGCGACATGATCGACAACAACGACGAATTCCTGCCGGGCGAAGGCCCACAGGACGACATCGTGTTGGCAGGTGACGGCAACGACACCGTATTCGCTGGCGAAGGCAACGACGAGGTCTATGGCGAAGACGGCAACGACACACTCTACGGCGAGGCAGGCGACGACTACCTGTCCGGCGGCGAAGGTGACGACGTCATCTACGGCGGCGACGGCGACGATGTGCTGGATGCGGGTCAAGGCGCTGACCAACTGTTCGGCGAAGACGGTGACGACCTGCTGCTAGGTGGGCCGGGCACTGACTTGATGGATGGTGGCGCAGGCGACGATGAAATCATCGGCGGCAACAACGACGATACTATCTTGGGCGGCACTGGCAACGACGACATCGACGGCAATGACGGCAACGACAGCGTGGATGCTGGCGACGGCGATGATTTGGTCAACGGCGGGGCTGGAGATGACACCATCGACGGCGGTGCTGGCGATGACAGGTTGTTCGGCCAAGAAGGCGACGACGTCATAGAAGGCGGCGACGGCGACGACCGGATCGAAGGCGATCAGGGCGAAGACGTGTTGATCGGCGGCGCTGGCAACGATGACATCTGGGGCGGCAATCAGGACGATGTGCTTGATGGCGGCGACGGGGATGACATCCTGGGCGGCGGCTCCGGCAACGACACCATCACGGGCGGCGACGGCAACGACACCGTCGAAGGCGGTGAGGGTGACGATGTTATCGACACATCTGGCGGCTCGCCATTGCCTGATCTGGGCTACCCGGGTCTGTTCCCGAGCGATCCAAACCCGAATGACGACATCGACTTCGTTGATGGAGGCGCAGGCAACGACACGATCAAAACCGGCGATGACGCTGACACCATTTTCGGTGGCACCGGCAACGACACGATCGACGGCGGCTTGGATAACGACACCATCGACGGTGGTGACGGTGATGACCGGATCGTGGGTGGCGAAGGCTCCGACACGATCGACGGTGGTGACGGCGACGACACCATCTATGCGGGCATCGACCCCGATCTTGGCCTGCCTGACAACCTCGACATCGCAGATGTGGATGGCGATCTGGTGACCAACAACGGCCAAGACGTGGTCAACGGTGGTAACGGCAACGACACCATCTTTGGTGCCGATGACGACGACATCCTGAACGGTGACGCTGGCGACGACTACATCGACGGCGGTGTGGACGACGACACAATCGATGGTGGAACAGGCAACGATACGTTGATAGGTGGCCAAGGTGCTGACACCATCTCTGGTGGCGACGACCGTGACACGATCATCGTGAGCAGCGCGGAAGACGGTATCGGCGACGTGATCGACGGCGGTACAGGCTCCACAGCACCAGGTGATGTTGACGACTTCGACATCCTTGACCTGACAGGATCTGGCCCGCTGCGGATCGTTGGCGAGACGGTTGATGCGGACGGCAACTCCACCTCTGGTACTGTCGAGTTCCTTGACGGGATCGGCGGCGCGGTGATCGGTACGCTCGAATTCTCCGAAATCGAACAGATCGTGCCTTGCTTCACACCAGGGACTTCGATTGCCACACCACGTGGTGAGGTTCTGGTTGAAGACCTGATGGTGGGTGACAAGGTCATCACCCGTGACAACGGTATCCAAGAGATCCGCTGGATCGGTGCCAAGCGCATGGATGGCCGCGAGTTGCAAGCCAACCCGCATCTGCAGCCAGTGCGCATCCAAAAAGGGTCGCTCGGGAATGGTCTGCCAGAGCGTGATATGCTGGTCAGCCCGAACCACCGGATGCTGGTCAACAATGATCGTGTGTCGCTCTACTTCGAGGAAAACGAAGTTCTGGTTTCGGCCAAGCACTTGGTGAACCCGACCGAAGGCGTCCAGACCATCAATTCGATGGGCACGACCTACATCCACTTCATGTTCGACAGCCACGAGGTTGTTCTGTCGAACGGTGCATGGACCGAGAGCTTCCAGCCAGGTGATTACAGCCTGAAAGGGATCGGCAATGCTCAGCGGAACGAGATCTTTGAACTCTTCCCAGAGCTTCAGGGTGAAGCTGGCCGCGAGGCATATGCCTCCGCTCGTCTGACACTGAAAAAGCACGAAGCGCGACTTCTGTTCAAATAAGAGTGCAGCTGCGCGGGTGCCCCGAAGTTGGGGCGCCCGCCAACTATAACGAGTACGAGCCGCCCATTCATTGGGCGGTTCTTTACGTATTTCAAGCTAAAGCCACCCGCCCAAGCGAACCTAGGTTTTCTGGTCCGCGCGCCAACTGGCCCAGTCCTCCGGCGTGTCGAGATCGCGCAGTGCTGCCGGTCCGATTGGGACCAAAACGGTGTCGCGTTGATGGCGCTTGAAAAGGGGCTGGGCCCCTACATCGCCTCCAAGTCTCTCAATCTCGGAAAATAGAGTGCGTCTCAGCAAAACAGGGTGACCGGCCTTACCGTCCAGAGTTGCTCCGCGCAAAACCTTGGCCAATGGATGCGCGCGCGCCGCGTCGATGAGTTTGTTGAGGTCTGTTGCTGTCAAATCCGGTAGATCCGCCAACACGATTAACGCGGCGTCAGTCCCCAATTCCGCAAATCCGCGCTTTAGGGAATGTGAGATCCCAAGCGCGGAGCCGTCATTGTGAACGATGTCCAATTCCAGCCCCGACAAAGCCTGCTCACGTTCTGCCCGATCCGGCGGCAATACGACGCGCACCGCGTCGACGTTTGAGGCAAGGCAGGTCTCGGCACGTCGGCGGAGCAGGGGAGTGCCATCAATATCTTCGAGCAGCTTGTCTCGCGTCCCCATCCGCGATGACGCGCCCCCTGCCAAAAGGATCGCGGTAATGCTCAATGTGTTGCCGTGGAGGAAAAGATGTTGATCACCAAAATGCCAGCAAGGATCAGTGAGATTCCGACCACTGCCGCAAGATCCAGTCGTTGGCCGAAGTAGAGCCAGCCGATGGCTGCGATACACACAATGCCGATGCCGGACCACAGCGCATACATGATGCCGACGGGCATATATTTCAACGTCAATGCAAGCAAGTAAAACGAAACTGCGTAGGCGATTACAACCACGACCGAGGGCCATAGCTTGGTGAATTGCGCGCTGGCGTGAAGGGCCGAGGTGCCGATAGTCTCGAAAACGATCGCCAGAAAGAGGTAGATATAATGCAGTGGCATGCGGAAGCTCTATTGTCCTGTGTAGCGGTCCTTGCGGTGGTTCACTCCGATAATCAGGTTGACCACAACCGCGCCCAACAAAGACCACATGACTTGCGGCCATGGAAGAAGCAAAAACGCCATGGCAAAAAGGATGACGTCAAATCCAAGCTGAATCCAACCGGCCTGCACGTTGATTTTGTCCTGTAGGTAGAGTCCGAGAACGCCGATACCGCCAAGGCTGCCCCCATGGCGGAAAATGATAATCAACCCCATGCCCGATACTGCGCCGCCCAAGACCGCGGCGGCGCCCGGATGGATGTACGATATCTTCAAGACATGCGGCAGAAACTCTGCCCACAGCGATAACAATGTCACTGCCGCGAAACTGCGCATCGTAAAGCGGAGCCCCATCCGAAGCAGTGCCAACGCATAGAACGGCAAGTTCACCACGAAAAAGATCAGACCGAACGAAAAGGGGGACATGTAGCTGAGCAGCACGGCGAGCCCCGCTGTTTGTCCCGCGATCAGACCGGCATGGGTGAACAGCACAATCCCAAGTGCACACAGGCCAGTGCCCAGCACGAAGGCCTGAATGTCTTCATGAAGTCGGTGATCTGTGGGCTTGTGCGGCTCGGCCATGACTCTTCTCGGTAAAATATGAAGCGGGCGCACTGTTGAAACAAAGCGCCCGCTCGCGATACCGAAAAATGCGACGGATTACATCGCCTTGTTTAGGTTCTCGTCGATTTTCTCGAGGAAACCTTCAGTGGTCAGCCATCTTTGGTCAGGCCCGACCAGCAATGCCAGATCTTTGGTCATGAAGCCGCTTTCGACCGTATCAACTACGACCTTCTCCAGCGTTTCCACAAAGGTTTGAAGTTGCGCGTTGTTGTCGAGCTTGGCGCGGTGCTTCAGGCCGCCAGTCCACGCATAGATTGATGCGATTGAATTGGTCGAGGTGGCCTCACCTTTCTGATGTTGACGGTAATGGCGGGTCACAGTCCCATGTGCGGCTTCTGCTTCGACCACCTTGCCATCCGGCGTCATCAGCGCGGAGGTCATCAAGCCAAGCGAGCCGAAACCTTGGGCGACGGTATCGGACTGCACATCGCCATCATAGTTCTTACAGGCCCAGACAAATTTGCCCGACCACTTCATTGCAGATGCCACCATATCGTCGATCAGTCGGTGCTCGTAGTAGATTCCAGCCTCTTCGAACTGCGCCTTGAATTCGGCATCGTAGATTTCCTGAAATAAGTCTTTGAAGCGCCCGTCATAGGCCTTCAGGATGGTGTTCTTGGTCGACAGATAAACCGGCCAGCCAACATTAAGCCCGTAATTGAAGGATGCACGGGCGAAGTCGATGATGGACGAGTCGAGATTGTACATCCCCATGGCCACACCGGCGGAGGGGGCGTCAAAGACTTCGCGTTCAATGGTCGTGCCGTCTTCGCCAACGAATTTCATCGTCAGCTTGCCAGGCCCGGGCATCAGAAAATCGGTGGCTTTGTATTGGTCCCCGAACGCATGGCGGCCGATCACGATCGGATGGGTCCAGCCGGGCACAAGACGCGGCACGTTTTTGCAGATGATCGGGGCGCGGAAGACAACGCCGCCTAAGATGTTGCGGATTGTACCGTTGGGGGAACGCCACATTTGCTTGAGCCCGAATTCTTCGACGCGGGCCTCATCAGGAGTGATTGTCGCGCATTTGACGCCGACACCGAATTTTTTGATCGCTTCGGCGGCGTCGATCGTGATCTGGTCATTGGTGTCGTCACGGGCTTCCATGCCGAGGTCGTAGTATTTCAGGTCAAGGTCCAGATAAGGCAGGATCAGCTTCTTCTTGATGAAATCCCAGATGATGCGGGTCATTTCATCGCCGTCGAGCTCGACGACGGGGTTCTCTACCTTGATTTTGGACATGGTTTTCTCCTGCCAATGCGGAATCTATTGCGCTGGTGATAGCGCACCTTAGGCCTCTTGGGAAGTCGGTATGCAATTGTATACGGAGTGGCGGCGCGTATTTGTGCGGAAAGGTTTAATGAGTGGCAAACCAAGTATCGATGCGCGTCTTGAGGTGCGCCCAAATCGCTGGTGCGCCACGCCGGACCTTCACACCCACACGTGTCTCCAGCTGTTCGGCTGAGACCTTGTATTCGGTCCATGATCCGCCACCAGTCTCAAGGTTGGCGATGACGGGCTGCACGCGATCTATGGATTTGGCGAAGATGGCGTCATCGGTTTCCGCGGCCTCGAATTCCTCCCATAGAGAGCGAAACTGTTGATTTTGCCTCAGTGGAAGCAGCCCGAAAATCCGGTCGGCAGCGGCTTGCTCAATCACAGCCATTTTGGCCGGATCATGGTCGCCGTGAATGGGGTTGTCGCCAGCATCGATTTCTACAAGATCGTGGAGCAAGAGCATCTTGATCACGCGGTCGATGTTTACAGGGCGCGTGGCATGTTCGGCCAGAACCATGGCGTAAAGGGCGATATGCCAACTGTGCTCGCCAGAGTTTTCGCGTCGAGACCCGTCGCAAAGGGTCGTGCCGCGCAGAACGGATTTCAATTTGTCCGCTTCGTTCAGAAACGCAATCTGCTGAGATAAGGTATCGGTCATGCGGGCGACCCTGCCATGGGGCCGCCCGCATGAAAAGAGCTTCCTAAAAGAGCTTGCTAGCGTCCTGTAATCACGCGAGCGGGGGCGCGGAACTTGTCAAGATCATCGGACGTTCCTGCTGACACCATTCCGTCGCGGTAGAACGCAAAGATCATGTTGTTCTCCCCATCAACTGCCATGCCCACAACATCAGCGGGGGTGTATCCCGGCGCCAGTGTGTAGCGATACGGCGCGCGGCGGCTGCCCAGATTATCGCTTGTCCCGACCGAGACCCGCCCGTCGCGATACCAAGCGAAGTTGTTGTTGTTCTCGCCATCCACCCCCATGCCGACAATGTCATTCGGGGTGTAGCCTGACGGCAGGCGGTAGCGATAAGGTGCGCGCTTGCTGTCGAGATCATTGCTAGCCCCGGCAATCACTCGTCCGTCGCGCAGCCACGCGAACACCATATTGGTGTCCCCGTCGAGACCAAAGCCCACGATATCATTACGGTTCACGCTCGGTGCCACGGCGAAGGTGTAGGGGATGCGGTAGTTGTGAATGCGCGTGGTCGAGCCTGCGAAGACTGTGCCGTTCAGGTCCCAACCGAAGACGTAGTTGTTCTCTCCGTCCAAGGCGAAACCCAGCATTTTGGTAGCGTCATAATGATCGCGTCCAGGGGGGATAGGAGTATTACTATTGCCGCTGCCATAGGCGTTCGGGGTAAGCATTTCGACACAGTTTTCAATCTGCTCTGGAACGGTGTTGGGGTAGAAATCCGTGCCAATCGGGTTGCCGCTGTGCTTGTAACCCCTGTTATGCATCATCTCATGAGCGATTGTGCCAGCAACCTCATTGGTACCTCTGTCCCGCACGAAGTCTCGGTCGATCTTCATTTTCCCTCTGTCCAAGAGCAACTTGTGCGCGCTCGCATTGGCATCAAGATTGCGACACAAGAAGGTCGTGACGTCTGCCTTGCGCAACTCATTCACGAGCTTTTCGGGGCCATGGCGCTGATGCTCCACCACGTAAGCCTGATCCATGCATCGGACCAATTGCTCGCGTTGTTGACCGCGCCTTTTGAGCACCCGCCGATAGGCCTGAATAATTTTTTCTTTGACTGCGGTGCCGCAACTTTGGAAGCGAACGCCTGTTTCGGCCAGAGCGGGCGTGGTGGAATTGGTGACGATTGCAGTGGCCACCATGAGTGCAAGAATGCGCATGGGTCGTCCTCCTGAAGAATTCCGTTAAACGAGCCGGATCGTCGGGCTCGCGTTCAGAATAGTTCAAAAGGTGTGTGAAACCTCAGTGAGAAGGGTGTGAGCCGGCGCGCCAAGCGGCCTAATGGTCGGTGGTTTCAATCACATCGCCGGTGCTGGGCAAATCGGACTCGACCACTTTGCCCGCCAGTTTGTCTTTGAGAAACTTGATCGCCCGCGCTTCAGCCTTGCGCACACGCACCGCGGTCAAAAACGCTTCTTGCGTGGTCTGGGAGGACGCGCCGATCAACGTCGCGACATGTGGGATAACACTTTCATCATCAAGCTCGTTCTCGACAGCAATCGCCTTTTTGGCGAGGTTGTCGGCGATATCTTCGGTGATACCCATTAGCGTGTGTTCTCGGTCAGACGACGTTGGACATATCCCTCGACGGAGCCCGTTAGCGTGTCCATGTGGTCGTTCTCGAAGAAGTGGCCTGCGCCATCTACTTCTTGGTGGGTGATGGTGATGCCTTTTTGCTCATGCAGCTTGTTCACCAGATTGACCGTATCCTGTGGCGGCGCGACGCGGTCGCCAGAGCCGTTGATCACCAGACCCGAGGACGGGCACGGCGCGAGGAAAGAGAAGTCATACATGTTCGCCGGAGGTGATACGGAGATAAAGCCGGTAATCTCGGGGCGGCGCATCAGCAACTGCATCCCGATCCATGCCCCAAAGCTAAAGCCAGCAACCCAGCAATGTTTGGCATTCTGGTTCATCGATTGCAGGTAGTCGAGCGCGGAAGCCGCGTCGGACAGCTCCCCGATCCCTTGATCGTATTCACCTTGCGACCGGCCGACGCCACGGAAGTTAAACCGCAGCACGTTGAAGCCCATATTGTGGAACGTGTAGTGCAAATTATAGACGACCCGGTTGTTCATCGTGCCGCCGAACTGCGGATGCGGGTGCAGGATGATAGCGATCGGGGCGTCGCGCATGCCTTTGTGGGGATGGTAGCGGCCTTCTAGGCGGCCTTCCGGTCCGGGGAAAATCACTTCGGGCATAGGCGTCTTTCCTTGCGTCAGATACTGAGGCCTCTCATATAGTTGACGAGATTGCTCAGGTTATCTAGAATAATTCTAAACTGGCCAGTCGTTTGATGCCGGGCAGGTCAAATTGAGTTAAGGTCTGCGCCTGCCATCGTCAACGATATTCGCTTATTTTCGGGGGATTACGCTATGAAACTCAGCACAAAGGGCCGTTATGCAATGGTCGCCTTGGCTGACCTCGCACAAAGTGCCGGTGATGGGCTCGTGTCTTTGGGCGAGATTTCCAAACGACAAGACGTGTCGCTGCCCTATCTGGAGCAGCTTTTCGTCAAACTACGTCGTGCTGGGCTGGTTGAATCCGTGCGCGGGCCGGGGGGCGGATATCGTCTTGCCAAGTCGCCTGATGCCATTCGAGTTTCTGAAGTTTTGGCGGCAGTCGATGAAACGGTAAGCGCAATGCACACCGGCGCGGGCGCATCCGGCGCGTCGTCGGGGTCAAAAGCGCAAAGCATGACAAACCGTTTGTGGGAAAGCCTGTCGGCACATGTCTACGTGTTCTTGCATCAGACCAGATTATCCGACGTCATCGAGAATGATCTGACACCCTGTCCCGCTGTGCCGACCTTGTTCACAGTCGTCGACGAAACCTGACATGGGCCGTGTCTATCTCGACCATAACGCCACCGTGCCGTTGAGGCAGGCCGCACGCGACGCAATGATCGCGGCGATGGATGTGGCAGGCAATCCGTCCTCGGTCCATGCCGAGGGGCGTGCTGCCAAGGCGGTCGTCGAACGTGCGCGAATGCAAGTCTCGGATGCACTCGGGGCCTCTGGGGCAGATATCGTATTTACCTCGTCCGCGACCGAAGCTGCGGCATTGGCCTGTGCGGGCAGGGGCCTCAAAAGCGCCGCGGTGGAGCATGATGCCGTCGGGGCATGGACATCGTGCGACCTGCCTGTAGATGCGCACGGGCTGGTTTCCGTGGTCGATCCCGCAAATAGCACGTTGCAGCTCGCCAATTCCGAAACGGGTGTTGTACAGCAACTTCCAGAAGGCTTGGCAGTGTCCGACATGACGCAGGCTTTCGGCAAGCTTCCTATGGCGTTCTCATGGTCTGGTGCGCAGATGGCGCTGGTCTCAGCCCATAAGCTGGGTGGTCCTAAAGGCATCGGGGCGTTGGTCTTGCGCCAAGGGCTGGATGTTGAACCGCGCATCAAGGGCGGCGGGCAGGAAATGGGGCGCAGGTCTGGCACAGAAAACGTTATCGGAATTGCCGGTTTTGGGGCCGCCACCGCTGCTGCGGCGCAAGATTTGGCTGACGGGGTCTGGGATCGGGTTGCAGAACTTAGAAATATTCTAGAAAAGGCCATTGAGGTCAGCGCAAAGAATACTATTTTTGTCGGGAATGAGTCGAACAGGTTGCCCAATACCTCGTGTTTCGCAACTCCGGGCTGGAAGGGCGAAACACAAGTGATGGCTATGGACTTGGCCGGCTTCGCGGTTTCCGCGGGATCGGCTTGTTCAAGTGGCAAGGTGAAGGCCAGCAAGACCGTGGCGGCCATGGGGTTTGACGAGAGTGTAGCGACAAGCACGTTGCGCGTTTCGCTGGGGCCCGACACGACCGAAGAACAGATCCTTCGCTTCGCAGATGCGTGGCTGAAGGCGGAACGAAAATTTCACGCCAAGGCGGCGTGATGAGCAAGGAGACAGCACATGTCGCTTGAGGAAGTCGTAGACAACGTCAAAGAGGGCGTAGATCAGGACACCGTGGATGCCGTTCGCGAAGTGGGCGGCAAGTATAAATACGGCTGGAACACCGAGATCGAGATGGACTACGCGCCGAAAGGTTTGAGCGAAGACATCGTGCGTCTCATCTCCGAAAAAAACGGGGAGCCGGAATGGATGCTGGAATGGCGTCTTCAGGCCTATGCGCGGTGGTTGCAGATGACCGAGCCGACATGGGCGATGGTTCATTATCCCAAGATCGACTTCCAAGATCAGTACTACTACGCCTCGCCGAAATCTATGGCAGACAAGCCAAAGTCACTGGACGATGTGGATCCCAAGCTGCTGGAAACATATAAAAAGCTTGGCATTCCGTTAAAAGAGCAGATGATTCTTGCGGGTGTCGAAGGTGCAGAAGATCTGACGGACGCACCGCGCAAAGTCGCTGTGGACGCTGTTTTCGATTCCGTCTCTGTTGGCACGACGTTCCAAGCAGAGTTGAAATCGAAGGGCGTCATCTTTTGCTCCATTTCGGAGGCGATCAAAGAGCATCCCGAGCTGGTGAAAAAATACCTTGGCTCCGTCGTGCCTCAAAGCGACAACTTCTACGCAACGCTAAACTCTGCAGTCTTCTCGGACGGGTCTTTTGTCTACATTCCGCCGGGCGTTCGCTGCCCGATGGAACTGTCGACCTATTTCCGCATCAATGCTGAGAACACGGGCCAGTTCGAGCGCACGCTGATCATCGCGGACAAGGAGTCCTATGTGTCTTACCTTGAGGGCTGCACGGCGCCGATGCGCGACACCAACCAGCTTCACGCCGCAGTGGTAGAATTAGTGCTGCTCGACGACGCCGAGATTAAGTATTCCACCGTTCAGAACTGGTATCCGGGTGATGAAGAGGGCAAGGGCGGCATCTACAACTTCGTCACCAAACGTGCGGATTGCCGCGGCGATCGCTCGAAGGTGATGTGGACACAGGTCGAAACCGGCTCTGCCGTGACGTGGAAATACCCGTCCTGCATCCTGCGCGGCGACGACAGCCAAGGCGAATTCTATTCTATCGCCATCGCAAACCACATGCAGCAGGCCGATACCGGCACCAAGATGATCCATCTTGGCAAGCGAACCAAGTCACGCATCGTGTCCAAGGGCATTTCGGCTGGCAAGGCGCAGAACACCTATCGTGGTCTGGTGTCTATGCACCCGAAAGCCAAGGATTCCCGGAATTACACGCAATGCGACAGCCTGTTGATTGGCGACAAATGTGGCGCACACACGGTCCCCTATATCGAGGTGAAGAACAACTCGAGCCGTGTGGAGCATGAGGCGACAACGTCCAAAGTGGACGACGATCAGGTCTTCTACTGCCGCCAACGCGGCATGGACGAGGAAGAGGCGGTCGCACTGATTGTGAACGGCTTCGCCAAGGAAGTGCTGCAAGCGCTGCCGATGGAATTTGCCATGGAAGCACAGCAATTGGTCGCAATCTCGCTGGAAGGATCCGTCGGGTAACTCCCAGCTTCCACCAATTCAACGTTTAGGACGTCCAAAATCTTCAGTTTCTCGCCATATTCCGGCCCTGATGCCCATTTAACCCTGTCTATGACCAAAGACGGAGGGGCTACCTATGAGCATGGCGGATGCAAGCTTTCAGGCGCGCTTGGAGCGGATAAATTCGGGCAAGGGTTTTGTGGCGGAAGGGCTGCTGGGCAACGGCGAGTTACACGCAATTCGCAAACGCCAAGAAGCGGGCAAAGCACCGAAACCCGCCGCTACCACCGGAATTCAGGAAAAGAAGAAGTTTCCTGTGAAGAAGGTCATGGTGGCCTTCCTTCTGGGGATCATCTCGTATTTCGGGGGCAGCCTCGGCGCGTTTCACGCAACGCAAGGTGTGGCGTCGGAATTCGATCAGTTTCGACCCTTGGTGGAAGCCTTGGGGCCAATGGGAATGTCGGCTGTTCTGGCGTTCTTCCTGCTTTACGTATCCGGGCTCCGCTCAATCATGTTGGTGGTCGTGATCGTCCTTGGCTTTTACGCGACGCATGTCGCCGAGCCGCACTTGGCACGCGCGCTGCCAGAGGTGTGGACACAAATGTATTCGGCGGAACATGCCGACGCACTGAAATTTCAAGCCTTCGCGCAAACGACGCAGTGGGGCCTCGCGCCACCGCCGGAGCTTGCCACCGAATAAACCATAAATCGAACGCACTGACACGCACCTCGCATGGGTATCCCATGCGGGGTCGTTCCTGTTGAAAGAGAGAAAAAATGTTGGAAATCAAAAACCTGCACGTGCAACTTGAAGAAGAGGATAAGCAAATCCTCAAAGGCGTCAACCTGACAGTTGGCGCTGGTGAAGTGCACGCTATCATGGGGCCAAACGGGTCCGGCAAATCGACCCTCTCTTACGTTCTGTCGGGCAAAGACGGCTACGAAGTGACGGACGGCTCCGCCACGCTGGATGGCGCTGACATTCTGGATATGGACCCAGAAGAACGCGCCGCTGCTGGCCTGTTCCTCGCATTCCAGTATCCGGTCGAAATTCCTGGCGTCGGTAACATGACGTTCCTGCGAACCGCAGTGAATTCGCAGCGCAAAGCGCGCGGCGAAGAAGAAATGTCTGCTGGCGACTTCCTGAAATTCGTGCGTGAGAAGGCCAAGAGCCTGAAAATTGACGCCGAGATGCTCAAGCGTCCGGTCAATGTCGGTTTCTCCGGCGGCGAGAAAAAGCGTAACGAGATCCTGCAGATGGCGATGCTTGAGCCGAAAATGTGCATCCTTGACGAAACAGACTCCGGCCTGGACGTGGATGCCATGAAACTGGTGTCCGAGGGCGTAAACGCTTTGCGTTCTGAAGGGCGGTCTTTCCTTGTGATCACGCACTACCAACGCCTTCTGGACCACATCAAACCCGACGTGGTTCACATCATGGCAGACGGTCGCATCATCAAGACCGGCGGGCCGGAATTGGCTCTGGAAGTTGAAAACAACGGCTATGCTGACCTGCTGGCTGAGGTGGCCTGAGATGAGTGCCGCTGAAAAACTATCCACCGTCGCATCGCGCCAGCTGCCCAGCGGGCAGGGCGCGTGGGCGCAGCTTGCCCGTGAGGCCGCTGAGCAGCGGCTCAACACGATGGCTCTTCCGGGTCGTCGTGACGAGTACTGGAAATACACCAATCCAACCAGCTTGACCGATGTCGTGGCACCAGAAGCCGATGTGCTTGTATCGGACGAGGCTCCAATTTTCGGCGATGTTGACTCGTTGCGCGTCGTCTTTGTTGATGGTGTTTTTGATGCAGATGCGTCGGACGATCTGGCACTGGAAGGCTTGGAAATCTCGCGGCTGGAAGAGGCCGCACAGTCCGATATCCATTGGGCGAAAGACGTATATGGCGTTCTCGAAACCAACGGTCAAAACCCTGTTTCGCGCCCCTTGGCCGCAGCGAACACGGCTTTTGCAACGGATGGCCTTCTGATCCGTGTGACAAGCAAGGTCAGCAAACCTGTGCACATGTCTTACCTGCACAAATCAAAATCCTCGGATGCGATTTTGCATCACGTGGTTAAGGTAGAGGCGGGCGCAGAGCTTACATTGATCGAGACCGGCCCAGCGGCTGCCCGCTTCAACAAATGCCTCGAGGTCGACATTGCTGACACAGCCGCATTTCACCATGTGCGTGCGCAAGGTCGCGACCATGAGCGCCGCGCGGCCACGCATATCTTCGCGCGTTTGGGCAAGGAGAGCACGTTCAAGAGCTTCACGCTCACTGTGAATGGTGTGCTGACCCGCAACGAATGCGTGATCGAGCTGACCGGTGACGACGCAGTTGCACATATTGCGGGTGCTGCTGTCGGGGACGGGGATTTCCTGCACGATGACACCGTTTTCATCACCCATGACGCAGTGAATTGCGAAAGCCGGCAGGTCTTCAAAAAAGTTCTGCGGAATGGTGCGACAGGGGTATTTCAAGGCAAAATTCTGGTGAAACCAGGCGCGCAAAAAACTGATGGATACCAAATTAGTCAGTCCTTGCTTCTGGATGATGACAGTCAGTTCTTTGCCAAGCCAGAACTTGAAATCTATGCCGACGATGTGGCGTGTTCTCACGGCTCTACGTCCGGCGCGATTGACGAGGACGCCTTGTTTTATCTGCGGTCTCGCGGTGTGTCGGCAGGTGATGCTCAGGATCTTCTCGTTCTGGCATTTCTGCGCGAAGCTTTGGAAGAGATTGAGGATGACGATTTGGCCGAGGACCTGTCGATCCGTCTTGAGGCCTGGCTCGCGCGGCGTCGCAGATAGCCGATGTCGACGGCGCAGGCCATATTCAGCAGCTACCGTGCGCCGCGTGTTGTCGCGCGCAGGTTTCGCGATGCTGGCGCGGATGAGGGTACAGGATTGGGTTGGCTCTTTGCCGCCTGCATCCTGTTTTTCATCGCGCGGTTGCCAGACCTCGCACGGACCTCGCACCTGAGCGACGGAGAGGTGCCGTTGTTTGGACTAGCGCTAGGGACATTCTTCGGAACCATGCTGCTGGCGCCGATTTTTTTCTATATCGTCGCGAGCCTCAGCCATGTCATTGCACGCTTCTTTGGCGCTCAGGGCAGTATGACGGATGCGAGGTTGGCAATGTTTTGGGGGCTTTTAGCGTCCGCGCCGCTGGTTCTGTTTCAGGGCCTCGTTGCGGCACTGATCGGGCCGGGGCCACAAGCGGGCCTCGTGGCGCTTTTGTCGTTCCTGGTGTTTCTTTGGGTCTGGATTAATAGCCTGATCGAACTGGAAAGGGCGCGCTGATGTTGGCCGTTTTGCTTCAACTGGTCGGTGAGACCCTGCGCCGACCGAGTCAGGCGGCCGAAACCGTGCTGAATTTCAAACTCGAGCGCGGAACGCTTTGGTTGACGTTGGCCTTGGTGTCCATTGTCTCGGTGCTGTTTAACGCACTGACGATGGCGTTCGTCCCGCCCGAGATGGTAGCGAACCAAGGCGCGTTGCCCACCAGTCCGTTCCTGTTGGTGCTGGTGATCTGGGGCTTATTGGTTCTGTCAGTTTTCTTCACCCACTATATTTCGCGGGCCTTTGACGGTGCAGGCACGTTGGATGGCAGTTTGATAACAGTCATCTGGATGCAGATTGTTCTGCTGGTTTTGCAGGTCTTCCAGATCGCGTTGTTTATCATCGCACCCATCGTCGCCGTTCTGTTCGGCTGGGTCGCCGCCGCTTATGTGTTTTATGTATTCCTTCAGTTTGTAAGGGTTCTCCATGGTTTCAGATCGCTCGGACTGGTTCTCGCAGGTGCGATTGTAGCGATCTTGGGGCTGAGCGTTGGTATCGCTGCCGCCATCGGAATGATTGCAGCACTTTTCGGATTGGAGCTGGGTGCAAATGTATGACGTCCAAAAAATACGGGCTGATTTTCCCATTCTGGCCCGAACGGTGAACGGCAAGCCGTTGGTTTATCTAGACAATGGTGCCTCTGCACAAAAACCTCAGGTCGTGATCGATGCCGTGACGCAAGCCTATGCGCATGAATATGCGAACGTGCACCGTGGGCTGCACTTCCTTTCCAACTTGGCGACGGACAAGTACGAAGCCGTTCGTGGCAAGATCGCCGGATTTCTCAGTGCGGGATCAGAGGACGAGATCATCTTCAATTCTGGCACGACTGAGGGGATCAACATGGTCGCCTACGGCTGGGCCGAGCCGCGGATGGAAGCGGGGGATGAGATCATCCTTAGTGTGATGGAGCACCACGCCAACATCGTGCCATGGCATTTCCTGCGGGAACGACAAGGCGTGAAGCTGGTCTGGGTCGATGTCGACGCGAATGGGGATCTCGACCCGCAAAAGGTCATTGACGCCATCACACCGCGCACCAAACTGATTGCGGTCACGCATATGTCGAACGTGCTCGGAACCGTGGTGGACGTAAAATCCATTTGTGACGCTGCGCGCGCACGCGGCGTGCCGGTGCTTGTTGACGGTTCGCAAGCAGCGGTGCACATGCCCGTCAATGTGCAAGAAATCGGCTGCGATTTTTATCCCGTCACGGGGCACAAGCTGTATGGCCCATCAGGGTCCGGTGCCATTTACGTCAAATCCGAACGAATGGCCGAGATGCGGCCCTTCCTCGGCGGTGGCGACATGATCCGCGATGTGCACAAGGATGACGTGATCTATAACGACGCACCAATGAAATTCGAAGCCGGTACACCTGGAATTGTTCAGATGATCGGGCTTGGCGTCGCGGTTGACTACATGACCGGCATTGGCATGGAGAATATTGCCACGCATGAGCGTGCCCTGCGCGACTATGCAAGATCAAAGCTGGATGGATTGAACTGGTTGAATGTTCAGGGCCAGTCCGCCGGTAAGGGCGCGATCTTCTCCTTCACCTTGGATGGGGCGGCGCATCCGCATGACATCTCGACAGTCCTGGATAAGAAAGGTGTGGCGGTTCGGGCCGGACAGCACTGCGCGCAGCCTTTGATGGAGCACATGGGGATCAATGCCACCTGCCGCGCGTCCTTCGGAATGTACAACACTGAAGGCGAAGTCGATAAGCTGGTCGAAGCGCTGGAACTTTGTCACGAGCTGTTTGCCTAAGCACCGCGAAAGAAGTCATGATTTGGCGTTGCGGCAGCGGGGACGCGCTTGTATAGCGTTGCTCAAGCACCCGTAGCTCAGCTGGATAGAGCGCTGCCCTCCGAAGGCAGAGGCCACAGGTTCGAATCCTGTCGGGTGCGCCATTTCCAATGCATGACTTCATACCGGACGCTCACTTTAGACGCGGCCCATCCCTATGAACAATTGACGATCCACGTCTTTAATCGCGCGGCGACCGTGCATGACACGGGTGTTGTCAATTACAGCTACATCCCCGTCCTGCCAGTTGATCTCTATGGTGCAGCGCTCGGCTATGACGCGAAGATCTTCAATCTCGGCCGATGAAATAATCGAGCCATCGTCAAGAGTGTAGACTGGTGGTTCGTAGTTGTGCGATGGGCCAAGAATGGCGTTCGCAAAAGCCATTCCGCCTGACATGGAAGACGCGCGAACCGGGGAAACCTTCAGGCTGTATTCAAGGGACCCATCATCGTTCAACGAAAAGTCCTGATCGGGGATCGCAGCTTTGAACTGAAGAATGTGCTCGTGGGTGACTTCTTCGGGTCGGCTGATCGCAGGATGCTCGTTGGCCAGATAGCGCTTCCACAATTGCTCAGGCAGCGTTCGTTGAACCTTCATGCGTTGTGACCAGCGGGCCTGTTGGTCATCGGTAAACTCTTCAAGCAACTTCCGTCCGTCGCAAATCGTTGTTTGAGAGCCCTCGAATGCGGCTTTGGTACTGTAGAATGCAACCACATCCGGGCAGACAGGGGTATTTCCGTTTTCGATGTGAAGCCCGATGGGGCCAAGTCCAGCATCCACCTTCTGTGTGTTTTTCTCTGTGTTTTCGCGCGCAGGATCAAAGGTGATCGTTTTGCATAGCTTTGATGTCATGTCGCTAAATGTCTGCATGTCCATCTCAAAACCGCGTAATAGCGACCAGCCGTATTTGTGGAGCTGGCTTCGGATGTCTGCAAGAATGGCAGGGGTGACAGTCTTGGTGCCGATTTCTGAGGCTCGGATAACGTTGTAAGTCATTGAAATTGTCCAGTGATGTGTCGCGGATGCGGATTTCTAGGTTTGGCGCGTGCGCGCAAGCGCTGCCAGTGTTTTTGGGTGACGCGCCTGTGCGCCCACGGATTTGTCGACGAGCGCAGGAAAAAGGCGTTGTATCTTGACGAAGAAGCGCTCTTTGCCTTTGGGAAAGCACTCACGCTTTCCATTCAAGATTGCCGCCCACGCCTGTGCTGAAACGGATTCCGCACTGTCCAACGTCATATCAAGCGGTTCGATCAACGCGTTGAAACTCGTTTCAGCGGCAGTCCGAGTTGCGCGTGGGGCGATGTAGGTCACCCCGACGCCTGTTCCCGATAACTCGCGGCGTATCGCGTCTGAATAGCCACGAAGCCCGAACTTTGTTGCGGAGTAGCTGGCGAAATACGGGTATGCAATGTCCCCGAAGACTGAACCGATATTGACGATGCGCCCTTGGCTGGCTTGCAGCGCGGGCAGCAAGTCACGTGTCAGCGCCATCGGAGCGAGAAGGTTGGTTGTAACCATCTGGTCAAGAGATGCGTCATCGATGTCGCGCAGATGTCCGACGGCCAGGACCCCGGCGTTATTGATTAGGATATCAAGCGCTCCACCAGCAGCGCTCGCAAGAGCGGCGCGACCGTTTGGAGTGTTCACATCAGCTACAACAATTTGATGAGTTCCACTTGCGCACTGCTGTGCGGTTTCCCTCAGTGACAGCTTTGTCCGCCCGGCCAGGATCAACCGGAACCCTTTCGCGGCTGCCGTTATTGCCAAGGCGCGCCCAATGCCCGATCCGGCACCTGTGATGAGAACAGTTTTGTGATGCATCATGAGGCCATGCTTTCTGGCTCGAAGCTCAGGGGGATCGCTGTACGTGAGTTAATGACTTGGGCAGCCACTTTCCGGTTTGGTGTTCTGACGGGGAACAGCAAATCAGGCTCGCTCGGGTCGGTCAGGATCAGACCCGCTGGGCGGGCATATTGGGGAAGATCGGCCAAAGCTCTTTCGACCTCGCTCGGAGTGATGATTGCGGTGGTCACAAGGATCAGGATCAACGCCCCATCTGGTTTGCGCAGTCCAAGTGCAGAGCTTACGACGCGCGGGTCAGCATTGAGGCGTTGCTCTACCCATTCCGGAGAGACATTACGGCCCGCGCCGGTGATCAGCAGCGCGTCTTTGCGTCCGTCAATCACCAATCGATCACCTGCGAAATGCCCCAGATCACCAGTATGCCATCGCTCTGGCGCGTCTGGCGCGTTCAGGTAGCCAGCCATGACCGTAGGGCCTTGAACGACGATCTCTCCCTGAACAATACGGACGTCCAGCCCATCCAAGACAGGGCCGACGGTTCCCGGGTAATTGTCTCCGGGCCGGTTCATCGCGACCACGGCACAGCATTCCGACAAGCCGTAGCCTTCGTGCACCGGAATGCCTGCACTTTGTGCCTCTTGGATCAGGGCAGGTGCCGTAGATGCGCCGCCCACAGCAACGAAGCGTAAACTCGATGGTGCTTGGCTGCCATGAGCTTTCAGCGCACCAGCCCAACGCGCCAAAAGGGCAGGTGCAACGAGACTTGTTGTCGGGGCGACCTCTTCAAATGCGGCGACCAATGGGCCGATGGGTGCCCCAAACAGTGCTTTGGTGGCTTCAAACCGGAATGATGTGCGGGCCCCGGCGACAATCGGCAGGAAAACACCGCAAATCTGCTCCAACAGTTGAGCCAAAGGAAGGACCGATAGATGGTGGTCATTCGGGCTAGCGGCGACCAGACGGCTGAGCGCCTCGATGGAGGCCGCGATTTGACGATCCCCTAACACGACGCCCTTCGGCGTTCCTGAAGAGCCGGATGTATAGATCACACGCTGAGAACCACCACTATAGTCGCGGATCGAAGTTTCTGATGGCACACGCGATGCCGGGTCAATGAGTGTCAGGTGCGGCAGTTGCGCAAAAAGATCTGGATCTTTGGTTATGACTGTATCGACCTTTGCGTCGAACAGAATATGCGCGTTCTGTGCCGTGCTGAAAAAGAAAGGCAGGGGAATCTGGCGCTTGCCTGCCAAGCTCGCCGCAAGGTCCGCCACGACATAGTCGATCCCGCCCGCAAGACCGATCGCGACCACTTCGCATGGTTGACCCAGTTGCGAGGCCAAATTTTCCACACGAGCCGATAATTCCGCCCAAGTAAGGTCACCTTGATCATCCGAGAAAGCGATGTCATCGGGTCGGGTTCGCTTGTGTTTAGCAAGCGCTTCGAAAACCTGTTTCATCAGGACGCCTCAAACTGAAGTGAAACTGCGCGCTCCCGAGGGGATAGCGTGACGGGGGAACACAGCATTTCGCTAAAAGCGCAGACGCGGGGGTCGGTTTCATAATAACTCCCCCAAGTGTCAGAATTTTCCAGCTTCGACGCTTCTGCTTCCGCCAGTTCTATATATGAAAGCCCGGTCCGTTTCAGCAGCCGTCGCAGTGGTTTCGTCGCGGTGAAGACGCCACATGTCATGCCGTGAAGGCGCCCCCAACGGATCATCGTATCAAGCAAAGGCAAAACTGGAAAAGGGGTAAGGGAGGCAAGAGAGACGACTTCCATGATCTGCGCCTCTGGCGTTTCAAGTCCGACAGTCGTCAAAAGAGCGGTGCTCAAGTCTGTTTGAAGATAGCGGTCCGAAAAGAACCCATCTTTCGCGGTTCTAATTCCAGCCGCGCAAAGGATTTGTCCATCCGGGCGCTTTGCCGACACAAGAAGCGGTGCGAAGTCTGATACCACTGCGCCGTAAACAGTCCCGTAGACCTCTCGGATATGAGACTGCACCCGCACATAGCCCGGGTCCTTTGCCTCTAGGAACTCAATCTGCATGTTCGACCTCAAGATGCTTTCAACTTTTGTTTGAAGCATCTTTGCGTGCCAGTCTTACAGCAGACTTACAAAACCGGACCGATATCAGAAAATTCAGTCACGAGGCTAGCTTAGCCATCAAAGCTAAAAGAAAAGGCACTGCCGCCGCCCTCGCGATCTGCGATGTCTACAACAGCACCATGCGATTTCGCAACGGACTTAACGATGGCGAGTCCAATGCCCGAGCCAGTGGAATTCGTGTTGGTTTGCGCCCCACGGTTAAACCGTTCAAACAGTAACGGCTTGAGGTCATCAGGAACACCGGGGCCTCGGTCAAGAACGCGAAAACCGGCTGGATTGGCTAGAACTTCAATTTCTATCTCGGATCCTACGGGGGCGTAGGCCAGTGCATTGCTGACAAGATTGGAAAGCGCGACAGTGAGCAGCCCGGAATGTCCCTTAACCGTCGCTTGGGCGGTCCCTGTGACTGAAAGGCTTCGACCCTGACCAAGGGCAGCCTGCACTGCGTCACTTGCCACGTCCACGGCGATGTCGTGCAAATCAACCTCCGAGAAACTGGATTTGATGGCGGCGTCAGCGCGCGCCAAATTAATTAACTGTCCGAACATCTGGTCAAGGCGCAGCACGTCTTGTTCCAGTGTTGCCTTTATGGTGGGGTCCGAGATGCGTTCAACGCTTGAGCGCAATACAGCAATTGGGGTGCGAATCTCATGTGCGACGTTGGACGCGAAATCCCGTTGAGCTTGATATCCGTCTTCCAGCCGGTCGAATGCAGCGTTCACCGATTTGATAAGCGGAGCGATCTCAGTTGGAACCTGATCTGTTTTGAGCCGCTGATTTGCCGCTGCGGGGCCAATCCGTTCAGCTTGATCTGACAGGTTCTGGATGGGGATCAGGGCCCGCTGCGTCGCGAGCAAGGCCGAGGCTAGAACAATGATCACGCCTAAGACGACCCAGCCGAGCTCTTCCTCAATCTCATGAATGATTTCCTGAATGGCGGTTGCGTCTTCACCTTGAGGGTAGGTCGACACCAGTACGTAAACGTCACGTTCCTTCACCTTTGCCTTCAAGCCAATGCCAACCCGAACCCCCGGAAGGCTGATGCGCATTGGTTGACCAAGCGCAATGGTGACGATCTGCGCCTGAATTGCCTCCGAGGTTTCGCCGCCGACGACAACGGCACCTGAACCGTCGAAAACTGTATACCGGTAGGCTCCGTTAACGCCCTGAAATCGGAGCGCGTCCGGGTTTAGGCCGTAGAACGCGGCATCTGGGTCGATTTGCCCAATGACCTCTGTCGCCTCGTTCAGCAATGCAGCGTCTAAATTCTCTTCCAGATGCTCGTAGAATTCTTTGACCAAGATGATGCCAGCAATAAGCAGGCACAACAGTAGCGCGATGATGACATTGACAATCAAGCCGCGGCGTAGCGACCGTTTGTTCCCGAAAACGGAGGTGATCACATTCATTCCGGTAAGGCCTGTAGGACATACCCAATTCCACGCAAGTTATGGATCGCGACTGTCGCCCCCATGTCGATGAGCTTCTTGCGCAGGCGATGGGTCAGAACTTCGATTGCATTCGGCGTTGGCGGTTCATCAAAGCTGTAGAGCGCGTTTTCGATGGCGTCTTTGGACACGACCCGCTCTGCGCGACGTAAAAGCAATTCGAGCAGGGCCAGTTCTCGCTTTGTGAACCGGCGTGCGTCGCCGTTTATGCTCACTGTACGGTCCGTTGTCTCGAACGTGATGTTGCCCAAGAACAGCCGAATACCAAGTGCGCCACCTTGGCGTCGCAGAAGCGCGTTGATGCGAGCGACCAGTTCTGACACTGCGAAAGGCTTGATCAGGTAATCGTCCGAACCAGTATTCAGGCCCTTAATCCGGTCATCCAGCGCGTCACGTGCGGTGCAGATGATAACAGGGGTTTGCGGTGCCGCACTTTTGAGGTCTGGCAACACGCTCAGCCCATCACGGTCCGGCAGGCCAAGGTCCAGCACTGTTGCGTCATAGTCGAAGCTCTTGATCGCGTGAAGCGCATCCTCGGCCGTGTGGACCGTATCGACGACAAACCCTGCATCCTGCAAACTGGCACTCGTGTTGAGCGCCAGTCTTTCATTATCCTCTACGTATAATATCCGCATCCGACGGTATGCCCTATTTGCGGATGTACGTCACGGTTGACCCATCCTCAGCCTTGAACGCGACGCGCGCAAGATTGCCATTGTTATCATACCATAAATCGCGTTCCAAGCCGCCGGAGAGGTGGTAATGATGCGCAGTCACATTGCCTTTTTTTTGTAGTGACACGCTCTGTTCCCAAGTCGGCCACGCGAACACTCATTATCGTCCCGTCGATTGTATTCATGAGTTTGCCTGTTTTGACGATATCGTCATTCCAAAGACTGGCGGGCAACGCGCCCTTGCCTGAAGTGCTCAACTTTTGAGGTTTGCCATCGTCGTTGGTGGCGGAGTTCAGCTTTTGCAACTTGCCGCCTTTCCACTGTTCGAGGCTGTCATGTTTGAAACTGTAGGCCGTTGTGCGGATCAATGGCGCTTTGACCACGACGTCAGTCGACACCTTTACAGTAAACGCATTCTGGTTGCCGGAGAATTGGTAGCTGTGGTCTCCGATATCTTTGCCCTTACGCACCACATCAAACTTGAGGTTGCCATCGCTGGGAAGAGTGAGCGCACTGACAGGCATTGCCAATGCTAGGGCTAGGCCAGTGGCCAATCCAAATAGACGCATTCTCTTAACTCCGATCCTATTTTGACTGAGATTGATCGTGTCTTGGATCGATTGCCTTACAAGAGCCTTACAGAATGCCATGACCTACTCGTGAACACATGACAGCACAAAAAAACCGCCCAAAAACAGGGGCGGCTTCGATAAATTCGTTTTAGATACGTGTGTCTTATCGGCCCCAAGTCCGGATAGGGCCGCAATCCATGTGAACGAAGTTCGAGCTGGAATATCTCCCCACTCCACCCGCCGAGCAGGAGGACGCCGCGCGCGAAATCTGGCCAACAGAGCGTGAGGAAAGGCGAAGATCGGCAGCTTGACCCTTCATATGGAGCGAATTCTTAGCAACGCCGCGCGAGCGCGACCGGAGCATCGCGTTTGTTTTTGGCGAACGATAGCCGGACAACAGCATGTAGGGCTCATTCACACCCATCAGGTTGTGCGCGGCAGTCATGATGTCGATTGTGCGAGTGTCCATCTGGATCGAAGAATCCTGACGCCAGTCACGCATGAAAAAGTTTACTTCTTTCAGGGACTCTTTGATGTATTCGCCTTCGATCCAGTAGATCATATCGATCTTTTCGCCGGTGCGGCCAGAATACATTTTGATGCGGCGGACGTCGCCGGCACCTTTCAGAAATCCGAATGCTTTGGAGTACACAGGGGCCGCTGTGAGGGTGGTTGCTGCAAAAGCGCCCAAGAGTGCGCGCCGCGTGATCAATGCGGATTTATTATCGCTCATGGTATGATGCCTGTCCCGTATTCAATAGACCGCTGCCACGGCCTTCGTCTTTTTTGATCCCCAGATGGGGATGCTATGCCACAACTTGATTCTATTACCAAGTACACTCTGAAAGAGAGGCGTTAATAAGGTGAAAATAGGCGAAATTTTGCGCATTTCACCTTGAGCTGGATCAAACTCCAAACGCTATATGCTGTGTGTGAACGGTGACCTAATCGCAACGTGGCGAAAAAAAGGCGTGGTTTCTTTAGGAAAGTGAATGGACTCTCCGCCAGCGGTGAAATGTATGCTGACGCAATTGTTCAGTTGAGTTTGAGGTATGCTGCTATGACCCGATCGCCCACCCGTCGTTTGACGCTTAAAATGATGGCCGCCGGTGCGGCCAGCTTCGTGCTGCCAAATTTTGGGGCAGGGCAGGCAAATGCGGCGGTCACAGCGCTCAAGCAATCGATAGCAGAGGCGGCAGCGCGTGACGAAGCACTGAGCGCGTTCTATCGCGAACGGAACTATAAGCCTGTCTTCGTGGGCAATGGGGACGGTCGCCGGCGTGGCGCTTTGCTGAAGGCGTTGGCTTCTTCTGGCGATCATGGGTTGCCAACGAAAGCCTACGATGCTGACGGCTTGAAGGCCGCAATGAAGGCAGCAAGAACGCCAAGCGATCAGGGCCGTGTCGAAGTGCAGGCCGCGCAACGCTTTCTGGATTATGCCGACCACATGCGCTCTGGCGTTCTGAACCCGCGAAGCGTTGACAGCTCGTTGGTCATGGACGTCCCGCGCTACGACCGCGCCTCTACAATTGACGCGTTCTCTAAATCGAACCCTGCAGCATTTCTGAAGAAAATGGCCCCGCGGAAAGCGGAATATGTCCGCCTTCAGAAAGAGAAAATGAACCTTGAAAAGCTTTTGGGTAAAGGCGGTTGGGGCGAAAAGATTCAAGCAAAATCCCTGAAGCCCGGCCAGTCGGGCGGGGCTGTAGTGCAATTGCGTAATCGCATGATCCGCATGGGGTATATGCGTAAATCAGCATCGCAAACCTATGATGCCGCGATCCAATCTGCTGTGCAGCAGTTTCAGGTCAACCATGGCTTGGCGCCAGATGGTGTGGCCGGAGCGTCGACCATCGCGCAAATTAACACGGATGTTCAGGAACGGCTACAGCAGGTGCTGGTCGCAATGGAGCGCCAGCGCTGGAACTCCCGCCCAACCGAAAAAAAGCACGTCTGGGTCAATATCCCAGACTTCCACGTCGACATCATGAACAATGGCAAATCCACTTTCCGTTCGCGGGTCGTGGTCGGCAAGAACACCAGCGACCGCCGCACGCCGGAATTTTCCGACACGATGGAATTTATGGTCATTAACCCGAGCTGGTATGTTCCGCGCTCGATCGTGACCAAAGAGTATTTGCCGCTGCTCAAACGGAACAAGGGTGCTGCCGGTCAGTTGCAGATCATTGGGTCGAACGGTAGGCCGGTAAACCGCGCGAACATCAACTTCGCCCAGTACAATGAGCGGAATTTCCCGTATTCGATGAAGCAGCCTCCGTCCAAGGGGAACGCTTTGGGCTTGGTGAAGTTCATGTTCCCGAACAAGTACAATATCTACTTGCATGATACGCCGTCGAAATCGCTGTTCGGCCGTGAATCGCGCGCCTTTAGCCATGGTTGCGTCAGAGTGCACAAGCCGTTTGATTTCGCCTATGCGCTTCTGGCAAACCAGGAAAAGGATCCCGAAGGGTTCTTCCAAGGCGTATTGCGCACCAAGCAGGAGCGCCGCGTTGACCTGCGAGAGCCGCTGCCCGTCCATATCGTCTATTATACGGCATGGGTGGATGCGAAGGGCCGCGCACACTATCGCGATGACGTTTATAACCGCGACGCGCGGATTTTTGCGGGCCTCAGCCGTGCCGGGGTTTCACTACGCTCGGTTGCAAGCTAAACCTCTTCGAACAGGTTCAGCAGGCACGTTGCGGGCGAACCGCAGCGTGCCTTTTCTTTTGCGGAGCATACCATGACGGACTTCACCCTGACCCAGATTGCGACCGCACTTGGGGCGACTCTCGAAGGTGACGGTGATTTGCGCGTGACCGGCGCGTCAGAGCCTTCAACAGCAAAGCCGGATCAACTGGCACTGGCGATGGACCCCAAATACGGCGACGGGCTTTCCGAAGGCCGCGCGCGAGCTGCGATCTTGTGGCAAGGCGCCGACTGGAAGTCGCTCGGGTTGAAAGCGGCTATCTTCGTGCCGCGCCCGCGTTATGCGATGTCCGGTCTGACGACCCTCATGGACCCTGGTCCCGATATTGAGCTTGGGATTCACCCGACGGCGATTGTTCACCCTACTGCAAGCATCGGTGAAGGATGCGCCATTGGTCCATTCGTGGTAGTCGGCCGTGATGTGAAGATCGGGACGTGCGCACGGATTGCATCCCATGTCTCCATCGCTGAAGGATCAGCTTTGGGTGACAATGCATTGATTTTACAAGGTGTTCGCATCGGGGCGCGAGTTCAGATCGGCGATAATTTCATCGCACAGCCGGGGTGTGTCATCGGCTCGGACGGGTTTTCCTTTGTGACCCCAGAGAAAAGCGGCGTCGAAAATGTGCGCCAGTCCCTCGGTGATCAGGGCGAAGCGGCACAGCAAAGCTGGACACGCATCCACTCGCTGGGCGGCGTTCGCATTGGCAATGATGTCGAGATCGGTGCCAACAGCGCGATCGACCGCGGCACCATTCGCGATACCTCCATCGGCAACGGAACAAAGCTCGATAACCTCGTTCATATTGGACACAACGTCCAAATCGGGGACGATTGTCTGCTCTGTGGTCAAGTCGGCGTTGCGGGCTCGTCTCGCATCGGCAATCGCGTCGTGATGGCGGGGCAATGCGGTGTGAACGACAACATCTTTGTCGGTGACGATGTGATCGCGGGCGGGGCCTCTAAGATCTTCACCAATGCGCCTGCAGGTCGCGTGTTGCTTGGCTATCCGGCAGTGAAAATGGAGTCCCATATCGAGATGCAAAAATCCCTTCGCCGTCTGCCACGATTCATGAAGTCTTTGAAACAAGACAAATAGATTGTAGCAATAGGCGGCCCGAATGCTTAAATCTCCGGCAACGCGATAAAGACTGGGGTAGTCGTATGGCCGAAAGCGTCAAAGATCAGGTGATCGCCATCATTGCAGAGCAAGCCGTGCTGGAAGTGGACGACGTCAAGCTGGACTCCACGCTAGAGGACTTGGGCATCGACAGCCTTGGACTGGTCGAAAGCATCTTCGCAATTGAAGAGGCGTTTGATATTTCCGTTCCCTTTAACGCGAATGATCCGACGTCGAGTGAGTTCGATATTTCAAGCGTGGCCTCCATCATCGGAGCCGTCGAAGGCCTTGTGTCGGAGCAGAAGGGCTAGTCGGATATGCTTAGGGTCGTGATCACTGGACAGGGGACAATTAACGCCCTTGGATTTGACGTGGCGCAGACTCTTGACGCCTTCAAAGCGGGGCGTTGCGGGATCGAAGAGCTGGACATTCGCGATATCGACCGCCTGTCGATCCGGATCGGCGGACAGGTGAAAAACTATGACCCGAACGCCGAATTCAATCGCCAGCAGATAGCGCTCTATGACCGCTACACACAGTTTTCGCTTTTGGCCGCGCGCGAAGCCTTGGCCCAGTCGGGACTAGTTTTTACGGGTCAACTAGCAGCTGAAGCCGGGGTGGTCTTGGGCACGGCTGGTGGTGGAATGAACACTCAAGACGAGAATTATCGTGCAGTGTATGAGGAGGGCAAGAACAGGGTTCATCCCTTTGTTGTCCCAAAGCTCATGAACAACGCGGCGGCGGCCCATTTGTCGATGGAATACAATCTCAAAGGTCCTTCATTTACCGTCGCAACTGCCTGCGCCTCTTCAAATCACGCGATGGGGTTGGCGTTTCAATTCGTGCGCTCCGGTATGACCAAGGCCATGGTGACGGGCGGCTCTGAATCCATGCTGTGCTTTGGCGGTGTCAAAGCATGGGAGGGGCTGCGCGTGATGTCAAAGGACGCATGCCGCCCGTTCTCGGCCAATCGCAACGGCATGGTGCAGGGCGAGGGCGCTGCAATCTTCGTCTTCGAGGAATACGAGCACGCCAAAGCCCGTGGTGCAGACATTTTGGCCGAAGTGGTCGGCTTCGCGATGTCATCAGACGCCGTGGACATTGTTATGCCGTCCAAGCAGGGCGCTGCGCGCGCGATTTCAGGGGCTTTGAAGGACGCCAAGCTTTCGCCGTCCGATGTGGCCTATATCAACGCACATGGCACGGGCACGGCGGCCAACGACAAAACTGAATGCGCGGCGGTCGCTGATGTGTTTGGCGCACATGCTGACAAGCTGATGATGTCTTCGACCAAATCCATGCACGGTCATGTCATCGGCGGAACCGGGGCAATTGAATTGCTAGCGTGCATTATGGCCCTGCGAGAGGGCGTTGTTGCACCGACGATCAACTATGACGAGCCGGATCCCGAATGCGAGCTTGATGTCGTTCCAAATGAAGCGCGCGACGCCAAGGTTGACGTCGCGGTGTCCAATGCGTTCGCATTTGGCGGAATGAACGCTGTATTGGCTCTTAGGAAAGCTAACTAAGCGTTCGCGTCGCGTGGCTGCCACGTTCGCGGTAAGGCGTGGTGTCGTAGTGCGCACGATAGCATTTTGAGAAATGCGACGGTGATGCGAACCCACAGGCCAGCGCCACGTTGATGACGCTCATGTCTGTTTGCATCAGCAAGTTGCGGGCCTTCTGTAAACGGATTTCCATGTAGTAGCGCTTGGGGGATCGATTCAGATAGCGCCGGAACAGTCTCTCCAATTGACGCGTCGACATTCCGACCTCTTTTGCCAACAGCGACGGGCTGATAGGGTCCTCGACATTGACTTCCATCATCTGAATGACACGGCTTAGTTTCGGATGCCGGACACCGATACGCGTCGGGATCGACAGGCGCTGTTGGTCTTGGTCGGTCCGAATGGAAGAGTAAATCTGCTGATCGGCCACCATGTTGGCCACATCTTCACCCAAATCTGACGCAATAATCTTGAGCATCAAGTCAATCGATGATGTGCCTCCCGCCGTTGTCATCCGGTTTCCGTCCACGACAAACACCGACTTGGTCAGTTCGACATCCTCGAATTCCTCGATGAAACTGTCTTGGTTTTCCCAGTGGATAGTCGCGCGCTTGCCATCCAAAAGTCCGGCCCGTGCTAGAACGTAGGACGCAGTGCACAGCGCCCCGATAACCACCCCGCGACGCGCCTCGCGTCGAAGCCAATTCAAAAGGCGCTTGGTTGTAGCTTCCTGAACATGTGTCCCGCCGCATAAAATAATAGTGTCATCGCGTTGAACGTCATCAAGATCCATGTCGAGCTGGTAGCTAATGCCGGAAGAGCAAGAAATGGTCGTTCCACCTTCGCCCGCCAGAATCCATTCGTAAGTATCCGGCACCATACGGTTTGCAATGCGCAACGCGTCAACCGCGCCGGCAAAGCTCAGCATCGTAAAGTTCTCCATCAAAACGAAGACATAGCGCCGCTTTTTGGTCGGAATGACCGACGTAGTGCTCGAAGTATCAGAGTGAGCCAAACAGCGGACCTCCCAATCCAATTGACACATTTCGGAGGGCGGAAAGCGACTAAGTGCATGTCGCAACCGAAACCCAAGCCTTAGCTGAGTTTTCGACATTGGCAAGCCCTTGAGTGTGAGGTTATACACGAGGCCTAAGATTGATACCGCTATCATATATGGAGCATGAGACCATGGCACAGGCATGGAAGAAGTCGGACTGGCGCAACAAACCACGCGTGCAGATGCCTGACTATCTAGACGCAGACGCCCTCGGGGCAGTCGAGGCGCAACTTGCCAAGTATCCACCGTTGGTCTTTGCTGGCGAAGCGCGCAAGTTGAAAGCCTCTTTGGCCGCGGTTTCGCGCGGCGAGGCGTTCTTGTTGCAAGGCGGCGATTGCGCCGAGAGCTTTGCCGAGTTCTCAGCCGACACGATCCGCGACACGTTCAAAGTGATGCTGCAAATGGCGATGGTCTTGACTTATGGCGCAAAGGTGCCGGTGGTCAAAGTCGGCCGCATGGCAGGGCAATTCGCCAAACCACGTTCGGCCCCGACCGAGGTAAAGGATGGCGTAGAGCTTCCAAGCTACCGCGGCGACATTATCAACGAGCTGGACTTCACGTCTGAAGCCCGCATTCCGAACCCCTCCAAGATGCTGCAAGCCTACACGCAGGCCGCGGCTTCGCTGAACCTGCTGCGCGCGTTCTCGACGGGTGGCTACGCCGATGTGCATCAGGTTCATGCGTGGACCCTTGGTTTCACCGAAGGCGAAAAGGCTGCCAAGTATCGCGAGATGGCGAACAACATTTCTGCGGCCTTGGACTTCATGAAAGCCGCAGGCGTAACGCAGGAGACCGCGCATACACTGCAATCGGTCGACTTCTACGTTTCGCATGAAGCATTGTTGCTTGAGTATGAAGAGGCCTTGTGCCGGATCGACAGCACCTCTGGTCTGCCGGTTGCAGGCTCCGGTCATATGATTTGGATCGGTGACCGCACCCGTCAGCCTGATGGTGCGCATGTCGAATTCGCGCGTGGCGTTCAAAACCCGATCGGTTTGAAGTGCGGCCCGACAACGACGGCTGATGATCTCAAAGTGCTGATGAACAAACTGAACCCAGAGAACGAGGCCGGCCGGCTGACCCTGATCGCACGTTTCGGTGCGGGCAATGTGGGTGAGCATCTACCGCGCCTTATCAAAACCGTGAAGGAAGAAGGGGCCAACGTCGTTTGGACCTGTGATCCAATGCACGGCAACACGATCAAGTCGTCCACGGGCTACAAAACGCGCCCGTTCGAATCCGTGCTGCGTGAAGTTCGTGAGTTCTTTGAAATCCACGCATCGGAAAGCACCATTCCAGGCGGCGTTCATTTCGAGATGACCGGCAAAGATGTGACCGAATGCACCGGCGGTGTCCGTGCAGTCACAGATGAAGACCTGTCGGATAGGTACCACACAGCATGCGATCCACGCCTGAACGCCTCCCAGTCTTTGGAACTGGCCTTCTTGGTGTCTGAAGAGCTGTCAGCACTTCGCGAAGAAAAAAGCCGCGCGGCGGTTTAAAGTCACCACGATCACAACAATTAAGCCGGGCGTAATTGCCCGGCTTATTTCGTTTAGGGGGTGTCCGTCACAACAAGCCGGAGATGTGGCTTGCCCGTCGTGCGCTCCGCGTCGGGCAGGGGGGCTGGCTTGAACGTCTCCTGTTGCTCCGCAAATCCAGCCACGCGCGGGGCAAGTCGATCCAGTTCTTCCGAAGGTGCGATGCTAGAGGTGTGCGTTCCGTTGATTAAACTCGTCACCCGCGTTTCCAAAACACGAAAACGGCGAGGCGCAAGACCGACGACACCTTCAGTTGTCAGGCATCCAATCGCTCGATCCACTTTACCGCCATCACTTTTCAGAGGCAAAACAAGGAGCCTCGCTTTCAGTTGGGCGCCGTTGGTGTCGTCAGAGATCAAGGTGTACTCTTGAATCTCCGGCTGGGTGAAAACCCGCTCTAACGTGGCAGAGAACCGCGCGCGACTTGTTGGAGAGATGAACGAACGCAAAGGCATGCCACGCACCTCCATGCCCATCAGGTCGCACAAGTGCATCCCCGCGAGCCGGAAGCGGACAGCACCGGGCTGCAGGCGTTCCAGAATGAAACCGTATTCCAATGCGCCCGAAATCTCTCGCGGGTCAATCTCGGACCGCAGTGGCACCAAACGCCCGCTTCTCAGGCTTTCCCAATAGCCCCGCATTTCGCTGAGCGCTGAAACATCGCGTTTGGTTTGATGCTGCCACAAGGTAACGACCTCGGCGCTGCGTGAACTTGAATTGTGGTTCTGTGTCATCTTTTTCCCCAAGCGCGGCCCCCCCGAGCCACGGCGCGTCGATTTCTTTTAAGTGTTGGTGTGCCAGAACGCGTTGTGATCGAACTCCGGTTTTGTTACCCCAACAGTGCCAATGCTTACTGTTGTCTTAATATGGCACGGATGTTGCCCTTTGTGGGTTTCTAAAGTGTTAATAGGTTAACTTGCTATGATCCGATCAATGACCGCCTTCGCTTCCGAAACTGGCCATGCTGACCAAATGTCATGGGTGCTGGAGATGCGCGGGGTCAATGCCAAGGGGCTCGATATCCGCTTGCGCCTGCCGGAACGCCTTATGCCACAAGAGCAGGTGATCCGCAGTAAACTCGCCAAAGCTTTCGCGCGTGGCAATATCAGCGCGACCCTGCGGCTAGAGGTCGAAGGCAGTGCGAGCGCCATTCAACTCGATGAGCACATCTTGGAGAGCTACATCTTGTCGGCCATTCGTGTGCGGACTATGGCAAAGAACAAGGGGCTAAAGCTGACCGAGTCCACCGCAACCGATTATCTGGCGCTGCGCGGAGTGATGCGCAACGATGTTGAAAGCACCAAACTACCAGACGCCGAAATATTGCAAAGCTTCGATGCCGCCATCACAGGATTTGCAGCTATGCGGGCGTCCGAGGGGGCGGCGCTGGAGCGCGTGTTGCGCCAGCAACTGGCCGAAATTGCAGGCCTCACGGCTGAGGCCGCTCTGCTCGCGGAAGCGCGCAAAGACCATGTTGCTGCGACTTTGAAAGTTAATCTCGCCCGTGTGATGGACAATACCGACGGGGCTGATCGCGACCGTGTCGCCCAGGAATTGGCGTTGTTGGCTGTGAAGGCTGACGTCTCCGAAGAAATTGATCGTCTGTCGGCACACGTCGCCGCGGCCGAAGCACTGTTGGAAAGTGACGCACCCGTCGGGCGCAAACTCGATTTCCTGATGCAAGAGTTTAACCGGGAGGCGAATACCCTGTGTTCCAAATCCGGCGCGCCCGAGCTGACACGCGTCGGGCTTGACCTCAAAGCGCTGATCGACCAGATGCGTGAACAAGTTCAAAACGTGGAGTAGCCATGACAGCGCGTCGCGGAATTCTGATTATCCTTTCGTCTCCGTCCGGTGCGGGGAAGTCTACCTTGGCGGGGCGGCTGATGAAATGGGATGACACGTTGTCCTTTTCCGTATCCGCCACCACCCGTTCGCCACGAGATGGCGAAAAGGATGGACGAGAGTATTTTTTCCGCTCCCATGATGAGTTCCGGCAGATGGTCGCTGATGGGGAGATGCTTGAGCATGCCGAAGTGTTCGACAACCTGTATGGGTCCCCAAAAGGACCGGTTGAGGCTGCGATCAGCCAAGGGCGCGATGTTATCTTTGACATCGATTGGCAGGGTGGTCAGCAGGTGCGCAACTCTGGTCTGGCCGAGGATGTCGTGTCGATCTTCATTCTCCCACCCTCAATCGTCGAGCTTGAGAAGCGGCTTCGCTCGCGTGCACAAGACAGCGACGAGGTCATCGCCGCCCGCATGCAAAAAAGCCGCGACGAGATCAGCCACTGGGCCGAATATGACTACTGCTTGATCAATCACGACATTGACGAGGCAGAGCATCAGTTGCGTGCGATTCTGACTGCAGAACGGCTCAAGCGGTCGCGACAGCCCGGATTGATGACCTTGGTCCGCCAGTTGAACGATGAGTATGAGGCACGACAATGACACTCTACGCGCTAGACGATAAATCACCACAGCTGCCCGAAGGTGAAGATTTCTGGATTGCACCAGACGCGAACCTGATTGGCGATATTGTCATTGAGGAAGCCGCATCCGTCTGGTTCGGTTCAACACTGCGCGGGGATAACGAGTGCATCACAGTCGGGCGCGGCTCGAACATCCAAGAGAACTGCGTTTTACACACTGACATGGGGTTCCCGTTGGTGATAGGCGCGAACTGCACAATCGGGCATAAGGCGATGCTGCATGGCTGCACGATTGGAGAAGGCTCCTTGATCGGGATGGGGGCCACAGTTCTAAACGGAGCGCAAATCGGCAAGGGCTGTTTGATCGGGGCAGGGGCGCTGGTCACCGAAGGCAAGGTTATTCCCGATGGCTCGTTGGTCATGGGGGCACCTGGAAAAGTGGTGCGCGTGTTGGACAAAACGGCTCAACAGGGTTTGATCAACTCTGCCTTGGGCTATCAGGCCAATATGCGCCGTTTCCGCGCGGGCCTTAAAACGCTTTAGATATCATATCGCAAAGATACCGCGCTGTCCGAATGTCCGGCCAGTGCCGTTTCGCCAAGCTTGGCCAACGCATCTCGCAACAGCAGGAACTGGACCTGAGAGGCCGGAATGTCTGTCGGTACGGGCGTGGTTGGCATCAATAAACTCCAAGCTTCTGGATCGAAACGGATTTTTTCGCCATAGGCCTGCAATTGCCAATTCGAGCGATCACAACGCAGAACGATCTTGCCCCCAGCCGGAAGCGCGACCTCCAGACACATCACTGCCAAGAGTGCTATTTTGGCTTCGATCCTGCTCACGTCGGCTGTCGGTTCCCAGAGAACTTGGGTGCGGCTTGATCCGTAACAATCCCTCAGCAGCTTCAGCACGTCGCTGCGTGCCATGCGCTGGCTCGCATTTGCGGACCCGAACGCCAGCCGAAACAACCGGACTCGCGCATTCGCATTCGCAATGCTCTCTTCGATCAGCGCCAGCTCCGGTGACGGGGGCAGGCCGGACATCATTAAGAGCTCCATCCCGTTGCTGATCGCGCCGATTGGGCTAATGAGGTCATGGCAGATCCGAGACGCCAGCAAGGATGCGGTGTCTTTTAGGTCTTCAGTCTGCTTAACTGTGTCAACGATGTCGGAGCGAGCTTTGTCGGACAATATGAACTCCTTGTTAGAACCCGGAATGCTGGTGCGAAACCCGCACGAGCCCGAATGGGGGCTTGGACAAGTTCAATCCAACATAAACGGTAAAATTACGGTTAATTTTGAGAATATGGGCAAAATGACTTTGGAAAGCGCGAATGTTGCTCTGGCACGTCAGTTTGACACCTGAAGAGGGTGGCCACGATCATTGCGCGGGCGGCGTCATCCGCGTATTTCGTCGTGTTAACTGCTCCAAGCGTACCCGCTCATGACCCAAGCCCCCCCTCAGTTTGAAACGCGTCTGGCGCGAAGTGAAACCGATCTTCTCGCGCTCCAACACCTGCGGTATACCGTGTTTGTTGAGGAGTTGGGCGGCGCTGGTGCAGGCGTTGATCACGCGGCCAAGCTGGAGCGTGATGCCTTTGATCCCCATTTCGATCATCTGATGCTTATCGACAATGCTCGGCCCGAGGGCGCGGGGCAGGTCGTGGGGGCCTACCGGTTGATGCGGTGTGAAGCTTTGCCAGACGCAATGCCATTCTACAGTGAAGGCGAATACGACATCAGCCCGCTCAGGACGAGCGGCCGAAGGCTGTTAGAATTGGGTCGGTCCTGTCTGCATCGCGACTACCGTGGAGGGGCGGCGATGTTTCATCTGTGGCAAGCGCTGTCGGATTATGTGGCGGAGCATCGGATCGAAATCCTTTTTGGGGTGGCGTCATTTCACGGCACGGACGTCGGCAAAGTAGCGCAATCCCTGTCCTACCTTCATCACGCGCATCTGGCGCCACCAGAACTACGGCCGCGCGCGAAGGTCTATCAGCGCATGAATCTGGTCGACCCAGATGAAATTGACCGCCCCAAGGCTATGAAAGACACACCGGCGTTGATCAAAGCCTATCTTCGGCTTGGCGGAGTTGTTGGGGATGGAGCCTTTATCGACCGAGAGTTCAATACCATAGACGTTTGCTTGGTGATGGATGCGGCGCGTATGTCGCAAAAGCATCGTGACATCTATGCTCGCAAGCGCGGTAGCCAGAAAGATAAACAATGAGCAGCACTTGGGACAGCAACGTTGCCCCCCCGCATCGCAAGATGGGACCAATGGCTTGGCTGCGCGTAGGTCTGCGCGGGGTTCCTTTGGCAATCTTGGTGTTTGGGGGGCTGGCAGTGTTGCTGTTGGTTCGGCTTGTCGAACGACCCATCCACGGCTTTCATCGCCCTTGGACGCCGCATATTACACGCTTCGTCTGCCGCGCGGCGTTTATCTGCCTCGGGGTGAGATTCCGATCTGAAGGGCAGCCGATGCAGCAGCGGGGCGCTGTCGTCTCGAACCATGCAAGTTGGCTTGATATTTTCGCGCTGAACGCCCGCAAGCGCGTATATTTCGTATCGAAATCCGAAGTGTCTAAATGGCCTGGAATAGGGTGGCTAGCACGATCCACGGGAACTGTTTTCATTGACCGCGATCCGCGTCAGGCCCGTGAACAGAAAAAGCTATTCGAGCAACGGCTTTTGGCCGGCCATAAGTTGCTGTTTTTTCCGGAAGGAACCAGCTCTGACGGAATTAGAATTTTACCATTCAAATCAACACTTTTTGCAGCGTTCTTCACGCCAGAACTCAAGAATGAACTCTATATCCAGCCTGTGACGCTTTCATATCAGGCGCCAAATGGATCCGACCCCCGTCTATACGGGTGGTGGGGTGATATGGACTTCGCGCCGCACCTTCTACAAACCCTGTCAGCCGCGCCGCAGGGGCAAGTGACCGTGACATATCACGGCCCCTTGAAAGTGTCAGAGTTTGAAAGCCGCAAAGACCTCGCCTTCGCGTGCGAAAAGATCATCCGGTCGGGTTTGAAACTCAGCCCAGTGGCGCAAGCAATGCTTTCAAAGTAGCGCTCGGATCATCACTGCCCCAAATCTCCTCACCAACTGCGAAAAAGTCGGTGTAGGGGGCCAACCGTTCCACACCGTCTACGGTCACAGCACCTTCTGCGACGATGGGCAGCTCGATCATCTTGGACCACCATTCGAAGGCTTCGGTCTCGGCAACCTGACCATCGCCAAGGGTGGTTTCGCCGATAGGGCCAAGCGAGATATAATCCGCTCCGTTTTCACCAGCGGTCATGCCGTCGTGGCGGGACGGGCCGCAAAATGCGCCAATCACGGCCTCGGCCCCAATCTCCTTGCGCACATACCGAATGGACCGCGCTCCATCGAGCAGATGTACGCCGTCGAGACCTAGCTTTTCAACAAGGAGGAAATGGCTTTCGATGACCAATGGAATGTCGCGCGCGTGGGCTTCCTCACGGATGAGGTCAGCTGCACGGGCGATCTTTTCTTCGTCTTTGGTGGCAAGGCTCAAGCGGATGCAGGCAATTTCGACATCATCCAGCACGCGGGCTAGCTTGGCCGGAAAGCTCGATAGCTCAAACTCGGGCGGTGTGATCAGATAGACTTGTGGGGTTTCCGGCCCGTCTTGGGCGGTGTGATCTTGGGCCATGGTGCTCTTCCCGTTGTTTTGCCCGTCATAGCGGGGCGCGAAGACGCTCACAAGGGTGTTGCGGGGCGAAGCGCGCCGCCCTAAACCCACCTTCACCCAACACGTCACACGAGGCTCCATGTCCGGCACCGACCACAATTCACAAGCCCCTTGGGGCGGACCACAACCTACAGTTGTTCTGATCGCGCCACAGATGGGCGAGAACATCGGTTCTGCGGCGCGGGCAATGTGGAATTTCGGACTGGAGCGCATGCGGCTTGTGACCCCGCGCGATGGTTGGCCAAACCCGGCTGCGGTGGCGACCTCATCCGGCGCGTCGCGGGTTCTGGACCATGTACAGGTCTACGACAGCACTGCCGATGCCTTGGCGGAAATGGACTATGTGTTTGCCACCACAGCGCGGTCGCGTGATTTGACCAAACCCGTTATGACGCCGGAGCGCGCGATGGAACATGCCCGCGCGATGACTGCAGCGGGCAAGCGGGTTGGGATCATGTTCGGGCCAGAGCGGGCGGGGCTAGAGAACGTTGACATCTCTCAGGCCAACGCGATTGTGTCGGTTCCGGTCAATCCTGGGTTCGCATCATTGAACCTCGCCCAATGCGTTTTGCTGGTTGCCTACGAGTGGCGGAGGCAAACCGGCGAGGATGCCCCGGAAGTGGTTGAACTGGCGGGGACCGACTTTGCGTCTCAAGTCGAGGTCGAGAAGTTGTTCGAGCATTTCTCGCAGCGCCTTGACGATGCAGGGTTTTTCTTTCCCGACCACAAAGCAGACTCGATGCGTTTGAATCTGCGCAACATGCTGTCGCGCTTGCCCATGACGCAGGCGGATATTCAGACCTTCCACGGGATGCTGCGACAGTTTGTACGGTGGAAAGAGCGCGGCGATTGACTTGTCGGGCAAGGACGGTCGTCCTAGGTTACCTTCAAACAAGCGAGGCATGATATGGCAGGCAAACGCAGTATCTTTGAAGAGGTCCAAACAGCCGAGAAACCAAGCGCTCAACCCGGTGCAATTGACCGGGCTGCAAGCCGTGGAAACCGTCGTGGTATTCGTGCATGGTTGATGGTTTTGTTCGCGCTGGTGGTCGTGATGATCGCTGTGGGTGGATTGACGCGACTGACCGACAGCGGCCTCTCCATCACCGAATGGAAACCGGTGACAGGAGCGCTGCCCCCTATGTCGGAAGCCGCTTGGGAAGTCGAACTGGAAAAGTATCGCGCCATTCCCGAGTACCAGCTGCAAAACAAGGGCATGAGCCTAACGGAATTCAAGACCATCTATTGGTGGGAATGGGGGCATCGTCAGCTGGGCCGTGTGATCGGTCTTGTTTGGGCGGCTGGCTTCTTCTGGTTCCTGTTCCGCAAGCAAATCCCCACGGGCTGGACCGGCCGCCTTGTCGGCATTGGCGTGCTTGGTGGCCTGCAAGGGGCTATCGGGTGGTGGATGGTGTCATCAGGTCTTACCGGCCAGATGCTGGACGTAGCGTCCTACCGTTTGGCCACCCATTTGGGCCTGGCGTTTATCATCCTTGGGTTGATCGCGTGGTATGTTTACGCCTTGGGGCGCCGTGAAGCAGACCTGATCCAAGCCCGCCGTTCGGGTAACCTGTGGCTGTCCAAACTCACCACTTGGCTGATCGCACTGGCGTTTTTTCAGGTTGTCGTCGGAGCCTTGGTTGCGGGCATTGATGCGGGGCGCACGTATACGGACTGGCCACTCATGGCCGGCGATGTCTTCCCCGAGCTCGCGTTCGAATACAGCCCCCTTTGGCGGAACTTCTTCGAAAGCGAGGCGCTGGTGCAGTTCAATCACCGCACCTTGGGCTATATTTTGTTTCTGTTCGGCATGTTCGTGTGGTGGCAGTCGCGAGGCGCGGCCAATCGAGCAGTAAAACAAGCCTTCGATTGGGTCGCCGTGATGATGTTCGGGCAGGTGGTGCTGGGCATCGGCACCGTGCTCTACGCCGCCCCGTGGCATCTGGCGATCATCCACCAATTCGGGGCTGTTGTGTTGATCTGTCTGATCCTGCGCGCGCGCTTCCTGAGCATTTATCCACCCGCCCAATCTGTAAGGACTTGAAGACATGTCGGCATATGAAGAGTTAATGGCCCATGAGCGGACCACTCAGGCTTTGGGGTCTGTTGCAGGTCGCACTGGCTGGGACCAAGAAACCATGATGCCAGAGGGCGCGGCGGAATTGCGCAGTGAAGAGATGGCGGCGCTGGAGACAGTGCTGCACGCGCGACGCACGAATAGCCGCGTGGGCGACTGGCTGGCAAAGGCACAGGCGCCGGACGAAACGGGCGAAGCAATCTTGCGGCATCTGAAGCGGTCTTATGCGCGCAACACCAAACTGCCGGAGAAACTGGCCACTGATATCGCACGCCAGACCTCTGCAGGGCAGGGCATCTGGGCTAAGGCACGGGCCAATGATGACTTTGCGGCGTTTGCACCGACGCTGACGCGAATGATCGACCTCAAGCGCCAAGAGGCGGCATGTCTTGCAGAGGGCGGCGATCTTTACGACGCGCTACTGGATGACTATGAGCCCGGAATGAAGGGGGCGGAGCTTCAAACCCTGTTCAACAACATGCGCCCGCGGCTGGTGGACCTTCGCGCCCGGGTGTTGGCGGCAGAGGCACCCCTACCGCTTGACCATTCGTTTGACGAGGCAGGGCAGATGGCTCTGTCATCCAAACTTGCGCAAGTCTTTGGTTACGATCTGACGCGCGGCCGGATCGACAAGGCGGTTCACCCGTTCTCTAGTGGCTCCGGCACGGATGTTCGGATCACCACGCGGACCAGTGAACGCGACCCGTTCAATTGCTTCTATTCCACCATTCATGAGGTGGGCCACGCCTGCTACGAACAAGGGATCCGCGCTGACTACGCATTGACCCCGCTTGGGGCCGGGGTGTCGATGGGCGTCCATGAAAGCCAGTCGCGCATTTATGAGAACCAGTTTGGCCGCTCGCGCGCGTTCACTGGCTGGCTCTACGGGCAAATGCGGGACCAGTTTGGTAATTTTGGGGTGCCTGATGAGGACGCGTTTTACGCCATCGTGAACCGTGTCGGTTCTGGCTATATCCGCACCGAGGCGGACGAGGTACATTACAACTTACATGTCATGTTGCGCTTCGATCTTGAACGTCAGTTGATTTCTGGCGAGTTGGAGGTCGCTGACCTTGAAGACGCTTGGAATGCGCGGTTCGAGGCTGATTTTGGCGTGGCTGTGGACAAGCCCTCCAATGGGGTTCTGCAGGACGTACATTGGTCGTTCGGCTTGTTCGGATACTTCCCGACTTATTCGCTGGGCAATGTCTATGCAGGATGTCTTTACCAGTCCCTGCGCGAAGCCGTTCCGGCGCTGGATAGCGATCTGTCACGCGGGGATACCACTGCCGCGACGGGCTGGCTGCGTGAGAACTTGCAGCAATTTGGCGGCCTTCGCGAACCGCGCGCCACGATCACACATGCCTGCGGGTTTGAACCGTCAGAGAAGCCATTGCTGGACTATCTCGACGCTAAGTTTAGCGGGCTCTATGGCCTGTAAGGCACCAGTTGAACCACATTACGCGACGCAATCTGTCCCAATTCAGGGCATTCTTTTGTCCTGAATGACGCTTACAAAGTTTTAAACCCGCGCAGCCGAAGCAGCGGGGTGTACAAATTATGTGAGGCTGAGATGGGTTGGTACTGGGCTGAAATCGGCAATGCGATATTCTTTCTGTTGAGCTTTCTGGTGCCGTGGCTTGCCAATTCAGACGACAAAACAACAACCACAACCGATGACGAGTCCGAAGTGGCCGAGGTCTTCGGCACCGATGGTGATGACGCCCTGATGGCGAGCATCTCAAATGCCTCAACCTTCCTGCTCGATGGTGATGACAGTTTCGATGGCAGCGGTGGCACCGATACAGTTGATGGCGGCGCCGGCGACGATGAGTTGCTGTTGCGCGGTGGCGACGATATCGGCATCGGGGGCTTGGGAAATGACCGTATGGATGGCGGCTTTGGCGATGATACCCTTTGCGGCGACGAAGGGAACGACACGCTGAACGGAGCTGCGGGTGACGACTTGATCCTTGGCGGCGACGGGAATGACACCCTAACTGGAAGCACGGGGTCTGATATCCTGCGCGGCGAGGCGGGCGACGATGTTCTGCACGGGAACGTTCTTGGCGCATCAGTGGAAGGGGACGCCCAAGACTATCTGTTTGGCGGCGACGGAGATGACACGCTTTACCTGTCCAGCCTTGATGAAGGCGAGGGCGGCGAAGGGGCGGATCTGTTTGTGATCGAGGAAACGATTGAGCCGGGTGAGGCCGCTCGGATCACCGATTTCGACCCGGCTCAAGACACCATAACCGTGCGCTATGACGTCTCGGACGATCCAGACGCCCCGATTGCACCAGAGCTGACCAGCACTAACTACGCCGACGGCGGAGGTAGCACTATCTTAAGCAACGGCGTGGCAGTCCTCAACATAGACGGGCAAACCGACTTTGATGTGAGCACCATCACGCTTGAACCCGTCGCAACTGACGGGGCTGCTTTGGGCGGCGGCGCCGTTTAGCTATTCGGCGGCGATCTTGATGACAGGCTCCATGCGGGCAAGGATGTCATCCGCGAGGTGACATTTAACCTGATGGCCTTCCGCCAACGTCCGCACGGGTGGAACATCCTTCTCGCACAGGCCGCCCGGAACTTGATCCTTCCAACGGCAGCGCGTCTGGAACGGGCAGCCAGGGGGCGGATTCATGGCGGATGGAATGTCACCTTCCAGAACGATGTGTTGCTTCTCGATCGACGTATCCGCGATCGGAACGGCGGACAACAACGCTTCGGTATAGGGATGATATGGCGGTTGGAATACTTGATCCGTCGTGCCGAGTTCAACCACGTGGCCAAGATACATAACCATAACGCGGTCAGATAGATAGCGGACGATGCTCAAGTCATGAGAGATGAACAAAAGCGTCGTCTTGTTCTCTCGTTGGATCTCCATCAGCAGGTCTGTCACGGCGGCCTGAACCGACACATCAAGCGCCGAGACGGGTTCATCCGCGACCACAATTTTGGCGTCACCGGCAAAGGCGCGAGCGATACCGACGCGTTGTTTCTGACCACCGGATAACTGCCGTGGCATACGCGTAGCGAACTCTCTGGGCAGTTTGACCAAGTCCAGAAGTTCCAGCATCCGCTTTTCACGGGCGGCTTCACTGTCACCAATGCCGAAGATTTCCAGCGCGCGCACGATCTGACGTCCGACGGTCATCGACGGGTTTAGTGTATCAAACGGGTTCTGGAACACCATCTGCACATTTGCGATGGTTTTGGTGTCACGCTCTTCAATCGGGATGTCTTGGATTTCTTTGCCATGAAGCAGGATTTTACCGTCCGTGGCCGTTTCCAACCCCATCAGGACTTTGGCGAATGTGGATTTGCCGCAGCCGGATTCCCCAACGATGGCCAGCGTTTCACTTTCGCGGGCCTCGAAGCTGAGCGTTTCGTTGGCTTTCACGACCTTTTTGTTCGATCCGCCAAAGAGCGCGGAGGCCGCAACCTCGTAATATTTCTTAAGGTTGTCCATACGAAGGACTACCTCACCGGGTTCGGACTTTTCGGTTTTGATCGCCGCCGCGATTGGGGCGTTCCAGTCGATCTCCTCGATGCGAAGGCAGCGGGAGCCGTGGCGGTCGTTGCCTTTGATCTTCTGCATCCGAATGTCGCCTTGGTCACAGAGACCAGCTTGGAAGTAGTCGCAGCGCGGGCCAAAGTTACAACCCTGCGGGCGCTCATGCGGGAGCGGAAAGTTCCCCGGAATGGCCACCAGCGGGCGCGCGTTCTTATCGGCTCCGGGCAGGGGGATCGAACGGAACAGAGCCTGCGTATACGGGTGCTGCATATCGTCGAACACGTCCTCGATGGAGCCGGTCTCAACCGCCTCACCCGAATACATCACACAAATTCTGTCGCAGGTTTCCAGCACCAGCCCAAGGTTGTGAGAGATGAACAGCATCGACGTGCCGTATTTCTTGCCCAGATCCTTAACCAATTCGACCACGGCGGCTTCAACCGTCACGTCGAGCGCGGTGGTGGGTTCGTCTAGGATCAACAGGGACGGCTTCGACATTAACGCCATCGCAATCACAATCCGTTGCTGCTGACCGCCGGACAACTGGTGCGGGAAGGAGTTGAGGATACGTTTTGGATCGGGGAGCTTAACGTCTGTGACCACCTCCAAAGCGCGCTCGTAGGCTTCCTTTTCGGAGGTGCCGAAATGGATCATCGGCACTTCCATCAGTTGCTTGCCGATGCGCATCGCCGGGTTCAGCGACGCCATAGGTTCCTGATAGATCATCGCGATCTCGGAGCCACGGATGTTGCGAAGCTCTTCAGGACTCATTTGGCCAAGGTCGCGTCCCTTGAACTTGATGGAGCCACCCACCACGCGCCCGTTCACGCCAAGGTCCTGCATGACCCCTAGCGCCACGGTGGATTTCCCGCATCCGGATTCCCCGACAAGCCCCATGGCCTCGCCAGGTTGAACGACGCAAGAGAAGTCCATCACTGCAGGAATTTCCCGCAGACGCGTGAAGAAGGAAATGGACAGCTGGTCGATCTCTAGGATCGGGCCGGTATATGTATCATCTGACATAGGCTTAATCCTTCAGGCTTTCTTCGCGCAGACCATCTGCGAGCAGGTTAAGACCCAGCACGAGGCTCATCAATGCAATGGCTGGCACAATGGCTGGATGCGGGTAGATGCTCAGCAGGCGCCTGCCTGCATTGATCGTGGTCCCCCAGTCAGGGCTTTCCGACGACAGACCCAACCCAAAGAACCCCAAGGTCCCGAGCAGGATGGTCGTGTATCCGATGCGCAGACAGAAATCGACGATCAGCGGACCACGTGCGTTGGGCAGGATTTCCCAAAGCATGATGTACCAAGGACCTTCGCCACGGGTTTGGCCCGCTGCCACATAATCCCGCGTTTTGATGTCGAGCACCAAACCGCGCACAATCCGGAACACAGTGGGGGAGTTCACAAAGACCACCGAGACAAACACAATCAACACGCCGCCATCAATGGAGATCAAGCCCAACGGGTCCGCGTCCCACGCCAGCCCCAGATAAAGGTAGCCACCGATCAGAACTGTCAAACCGACATACAGGTTGCGCTTGGACGGTTGAGTGAAGAATCGCGAGTCAAACAGCACCACAAGGAACACCAGCGGGAACAGAAATAAGATCGACGCGAGGATTGTCGGAACAGTCCAGACGTAATTCGTACCGGGGATCGGAATGCCCGCTGCGCGAATTTCCGGCGTCACGAGCAAGAAGAACAGCAAGATGACGGGGAAGGCCAAAACGAGGTTTGCAAGGAAGCTGATAACCGTGTCGAGCTTACCGCCGAAATAGCCAGCGGGCAGACCCAGTGTGATCCCTACCATAAATGCAAACAGCGTCGCGGCTGGTGCGATGACCAGAACAACCTGCGAGCCCTGAACCATGCGTGAGAACACGTCTCGTGCAAGGTTGTCGCCGCCTAGTAAGTAGTGGCTATATTCGCCTTCCTCAGCGCCGCTCAGTGGAGTTCCGGGAAGCTTGTTCTTCATGCCGGAGACCTGACCCAGCGGGTCATGCGTAATGACCAGATCCATGGCCACGAAGATCGCGGTGAAGACCCAGAACATAACGATGGCAAAGCCAACCATACCGATGGGGCTGTCGAACAGTTTGCCGTAGAGGCCCAACTTTCGCTTGTAGGTAATCGACAGAAAGAACGTCACAATCAGGGCGATCCACACGGGGAGGAAGCGCATACCAAGCTCGCCCAGAATACCCGCAGTGCCGTAGGGCGTCACAATCCCGGCAAGCGGGTAGACGAGCGCGAGCCCGAGCGTGACGAGGGAAATGGGCAGAAGAAAACCCGCTAAAACCTCGGAGTTGAGAGCGGAAACTTCCAATGCGCCGCTGCTGGTCGGTGAAAAAACTGATCTGGCGTTCTCAAGCGTGCTGACGACGAGATACCCCACGACGGCAAGCACAAGGCTGATGACCGCAAGAAGGAAGATCGGGTTCAAATAGGCGCCAAGCGCACCTGTCCAAGTGAGCGGCTCCATTATGAAATCCTAATACGAGGGTTGAGGAACACGTAGCCAATGTCAGAGATCAGCTGCGTCACGAGAACGACGATTACGGCGACAACCGAGCCGCCAAGAAGCAAGTCGATATCGTTGTTCGAGGCCGCTTGCACCAGCATCCAGCCGAAGCCTTTGTAGTTGAACAAGGTCTCAGTAATGACGACGCCAGTGAGCAAGTAAGGGAATTGCAGCATGATGACCGTGAACGGTGCGATCAGCGCGTTGCGAAGGGCGTGGCGCATCACGATATTGCCGAAGCTGACGCCCTTCAATCTTGCTGTGCGAATGTATTGCGCGGTCATAACCTCGGCCATTGAGGCGCGGGTCATTCGCGCCACATAGCCGACGCCGTAAAGAGCGATCGTCGCAACGGGCAGGGTGATGTTGGCCCATGTGAAGTCATCCATGGCCGATGTGGCAGAGCCTTTGAACCATTTGAGGCCAAAGGCGGAGGACGCGAAAACGGCGATGAAGATAACACCAGAGACATATTCGGGCGTAGCGGACGAAGCGATGGAGAAGGTGGAGAGCGTTCTGTCCATCCTGCTGCCTTCGCGCATCCCCGCAAGGACGCCGATTATCAAGGCCGCCGGGATCATCACTGCAAAGGCCAAAAGGGCCAGCCAGCCGGTAAGCCCGAGGCGTTTGCCGATGATGGAACCCGCGTCATCCTTGAAAACCGAAGAATATCCCCACTCGCCTTGTAGAACACCGCAGTAGCGTGGCGCCGTTTCAGGCGTGTTGACACCCTCACGAATACATTTGCCAGTCGTCACACCCTGATCGTTGGTAAATACGTGATTGGGAAGAACCCCGAGCCAGCGGCCGTATTTGACGGGCAGGGGGGCCATATAGCCCTCGCGGGTCAGATAGCTGACCACCGCTTCGTCCGACATACGGAAGTTGCCTTGCGTTTTGGCAAGCTTCTCGAGGTTTGGATATAGGTTCGTCATGAAGAACACGATGAACGTCAGGCACAGCGCCGTCAGTAGCATCACGCCTAAACGCCGTAGGATGAACATGCCCATTTGATTGGGGTCCCTGTGTTGGTTGGCCGCCGAGGTCGCGCCCTTTAGGGCGTCTGAAACCGGGCTTTCATGCCCGGCATGGCGGTCCTGTTAATGTGGAAAGGGCCGCATCCGAAGATACGGCCCTGATCCATGTCAGCTTAGGCTGCAACGCCCCATTTGTAGATTTGTGGCAGATACGCGATGTGCATATCGAGACCCACATATCCCTCGCGGGAGTGGCGATACAGCGAACGCCAGTATGGCTGCAATGTCACGCCTTCGTCGCGCATGATGGTTTGAAGCTTCTCCATCACAACACGGCGCTTGTCGGCATCTGCGATCGAGTTCGCTTCAGCCAGCGCGGCGTCGAATTCCGCGTTAGAGAACGCGCTCTCATTCCAAGCTTCACCGGAGCGGTAAGCAAGGCCCAGAATTTGCACGCCCAAAGGACGGTGGTTCCAGTTGGTCGACGAGAAGCCGTATTTGGTCCAGTCGTTCCAGAACGTGGTGCCCGGAATGATTGTCCGCTTGATGTTGAAGCCGGCATCACGCAGCTGAGCGCCAACCGCATCGGTGGTGTTCTTGCGCCAGTCGTCGTCAATGGAGATCAGCTCGAACTCGTAGTCCGCCATACCGGCCTCTTCGAGAAGGGCTTTCGCCTTGGCTGGATCGTATTCCAGACCTGGCACATTCGCGTATTCAGGGTGCATTGGGCCGACATGGGTGTTCTCGCCGACCTGACCTTGGTTCGCATAGCCCAGCTCAAGGCAGACCGACCGGTCAACCGCATGTGCAATGGCTTGGCGCACACGAACGTCAGCATATGGCTTCACACCATTGGCGTCGGCCGCTTCTTGGTTCGGACGGATCGCGATGGTGGCACCGGAGGCCACTTCGGATTTGCTCCAGCCCAGACCGTCGAAGACGTCGACAAATTCACCCACGGTCTCGTAGATGGTGTCGACTTCTTCAGCTTCCGCAGCCGCAACCCATGCAGCAGGGTCGGTGCCGTAGTCGATATACTCGATACGGTCGAGATATGCGCCTTTGCCAGCGGCATAGCCCCACCATTCGAAACCTTCGTTGCGAACGATGGCGCCTTTGACGCCAACTTCCAGAGATTCTGGCTTGTAAGGGCCGGTGCCGATTGGGTTTGCCAACATATCTTCCGGCGTTCCCGTCGCGGAGCTGTGGTAAACAGCTGCCGGATAGTCAGACATCCCCGCGATCAGTGTGATGTCAGGCGCAGGAAGGTTCAGCTTCACGGTGTGACTGTCCACAACGGTTGCGCCGCCATCGATGATTTTGTTGGTGTTGGCATCGATCAAGATCGCGAAACGACCAGCCATCGAGTTGCCTTCGACGTCTTTATCACACCATGCGGTGACCATGCGGGCCACATCGTCTGCTGTGAAGTCGTCGCCGTTGTTCCACTTCACGCCTTTACGGACGTTCAAGGTGTACTCGGTTGCGTCGTCATTGATTTCCCACGACTCCAGCAACATTGGCTCGAACGAACCGTCGGAGTTGTATTCAACCATGTATTCCAGCCAACCGGCGGTGAAATACGCAATTTGTGTCCAGTCGAAGGTACGCGGATCTTTAAGCGCGCGGACTTCCATCTGCATACGAAGTGTGCCGCCTTGCTGGGCGTGAGCTGCTGCCTTGGCCGGAGCGGACCCGATCAAGCCGTAGGCTGCAGTCACCGTAACGCCCATCATGGTTGCACGTGTCAGAAACTCGCGGCGGTCCATAAGGCCGGCCTTGTGCTCTTCCAGGTACATCTCCACGGATGGATGCACGGGTTTTCCGTTAATGGTTTGGGTTGTCATGTCTGTCTCCCTGTAGACTTTGACGTTATAATTCGCAGCACTTTCGCCCGAGTGTTCTCGGATCAGCCCGCAACAGTCGCTGTTTGAGTTTTACTTTTGCGTGTCCCCTCAACGCTCCAGAGGCCATTTCGCAACAATTTTGACAGAAGGTCAACGGTTGGAACCGTCAGTGTGCGCTCTAAAAACGACAAACCCACGGTCAAAAAGCGACATACACTAATGTCGCCCATGAGGGGCGGCGCAAATGAAGTGTCTAGGCGCAAATTTGCGGGACAATTACCTTGCTTTACGAAATTCTGAGGGACTTTTTCCTGTATGCACCTGAAATGCCCGTGTGAAATAGGCAGGGCTCGAAAAGCCAAGCTTTTCTGCAATATCTTGCACTGGCCTGTCCGTATGTAGCAGGGCTTCGCACGCGGCTTGAATCACACGCTCCTGCAAAATTGCAGATGCTGGTTTGCCAACGGCGTTTTGTGTCAGGCGCGTCAGATGGGTTGGTGTAACTTGCAAGTCAGCGGCGAATTCGCCGAGGGACTTGCCGTCACGATGGCCGATACTGACGACATGGCTGAACTTTCGCAGGACACGATCTGACTTGCCGAGTTCCCCCTGCGGCTGGTCGGTCAGGGCGCGGTCAAGCCAAACGCCGATCATCATCGCATAAGCCATCACCGCCCGACGTTGACCAGTGCGCAATTCGTTGAGTTCACGTGACAGCGCATCAATAAGACCGCTGATTTCGCTCTGCATTTGCACGCTTGTGGCCTTGAGCAAGGCGGGTCGGTTCGGGAAACCTGCGTTTTCATCCCGCGACAGAGAAACCACCATGCCTTGCGGACTCGCAAACATCTCGTAGCTGAACAGCGTATGCGGGGGGATATAGATCGCGGTGTTCGGGCCTACGCCACGCATCTTGCAGTCCACCATGACGCGACCTTGACCGCGCGTTATCCAGAACAAGATCGGATAATCCAAAGACTGCGCTGCGTCCGTCCGCCACGCCTCGGAGCGTTGGTGCGTCGCAAGCGTTTCAACCTTAGGCAAGTTCTGACGGGCCATGAAATGTCCTATGATTATGGGAATGCCGAAGTAACCTTCCAACGCCCTGATTAGTAGTTGGCGCTCCTCCGAACTGTCAAATGTCGAATTAAGGCAATTCTGTGTCAATTAGAGAGTGTATCGGCGGAAACCTGCGTCCAGTCTTTCATTCGGGCACGGAACCAAGTCCTTTGACGCTTAGCGTATTGGCGCGAAGCGATAATTGCCTGACCCCGTGCCTCCGCAAGCGAAATTTCGCCATTGAGATGAGCCATAAGCTCAGGACCGCCGATTGCTTTCGCGGACGGGCGCTGAATGTCCCAGTCGTGTTGCAGCGCACGGACCTCATCTAAAGCGCCTTTCGCAAGCATCTGGTCAAATCGGCGGATGATCCGATCATCCAACCAGTCCACAGAGGCATTCAGGGCAATGGCGACGCACTCTTCTCGGCGCAATTTCGGAGGTGGGGTTTCTGCCTGCCACACGCTGATGGAGCGGCCGGTTGCCTCCTGAACCTCCCAAGCGCGTTGCACTCGCGCCCGGTTGAGTGTGTCGATCCGTGACACTGTTTCCACATCCAGCGCCTCCAGCATCTCTTCGCGCTCCATCTCTTCGGCAGCGGCGCGCACGCCTGTGGGGATGGGCGGGATATCTGCAAGCCCTTGGGTTAGGGCGCTAAAGTTCAATCCCGTCCCACCCACAATAATCGGGCGAGAGTTTCCAGAAAGCAATCTGGAGACATCGCGCAACCAATGACCTGTGGAATAGGTCTCCCGATAAGGGACATGCCCATACAGGGCGTGCTCTGCGAGCTGCAATTCGGCGGGGTCGGGACGGGCAGACAGCAGTTGCCAGCAATCAAACACCTGAAGCGCATCCGCGTTAATAATCGTGCCGCCTTGTTGTATGGCAATTTCCAATGCCAGAGCGGACTTGCCAGAGGCGGTCGGCCCAGCGATCAACACGGGTTGGTCAGGGCTTATATCTCTGAGCAAAGGCATCATCAGTCGGGCGAATTCCGTTTATTATCGGTTTGTCGTGAGTGGCGGGCGCTTGGCCGTTGAATCTCGTCGGGTTTTCCGACATTTTGCCCCCAATTTGCAACTGCTCAAATCGCCCTTCCAGAAAGGCTGCCCTCCTATGACCGATGCCCGCAAAACCACTTACAAGCGCGTAATGTTGAAAATCTCTGGTGAAGCGTTGATGGGGGATCAGGGGTTTGGCCTCCATCCGCCAACGGTCGAACGGATCGCCCGCGAGGTCCAATCTGTTCATGAAATGGGCGTCGAAATCTGCATGGTGATCGGCGGCGGCAACATTTTCCGCGGTTTGCAAGGTTCCGCACAGGGTATGGAGCGGACCACTGCAGATTATATGGGGATGCTCGCGACAGTGATGAACGCACTGGCGATGCAAGGCGCACTTGAGGCACTTGGCATTCACACACGGGTCATCTCGGCGATCACCATGAACGAAGTGGCTGAGCCCTACATTCGTCGCCGCGCGGTGCGCCACCTTGAGAAAAAGCGGGTCTGCATCTTCGCGGCTGGCACCGGGAACCCGTATTTCACCACGGATACCGCGGCGACGCTTCGGGCGAATGAGATGTCCTGTGAGGCGATCTTCAAAGGCACTAAGGTAGATGGCGTTTACGACAAAGATCCCGCCAAGTTCGACGATGCCGTGCGCTACGACAGAATAAGCTTTGACGATGTTTTGCAGAAACGCCTTGGGGTTATGGACGCCTCTGCTATCGCTTTGGCACGGGACAACGAGCTTCCGATCATTGTTTTCTCACTGGACGAGCCGGGTGGGTTCAAGGGCATCTTGGCGGGTGAGGGCACCTACACAATCGTAGAAGACTGATAGTCCGCTAAGACAGCAGTGGTCTCGACAAGGTTGACTGCGTTTTTGACGTGGCGAGCAATAAGGCTCTTTTGCTGGCTGCCAAGTGGGCTTGGCCGTGCAAGGCGTCGTTCGGTATCTTCCGGCCGACCGTTCAGCAATGAATCTACTGCTGACTGCGATAGCGAGCGCAGCGCTTCCGGACCGGGGTGGAAAGTTTCCACCGGCGCGCCATTGGCGAACACAACCTCGTGCTGATCGCAGGCAAAGTGATGATACGTCACTGGCGCAAAGGTGATCGCGCGATGGATATTGGGGAGTGCAAGTAGACGTTTGGCACTCACAAACACCTCGTCCTTGCCAAACATCCGAAGAGCAATTCGCGATCGAAGCAACACACGGTGCTGAGGGGACAGGCCGATGCGGGTAGAAGGCACACCCGGCGCAAGCGACCCGGCTTCCAGCACAACCGGCGCATTCCGGTCTGGCCATAACAGCGTCCTTCGGTGAATCCATCGAACAGTCTGGGGGCCGCGATCCAGTGTAAGAACCTGATCACCAAGCTGCAGATTTTCGATTGCCCTCGGTCCATTGACGGTTTCGATTTCCACGCCGCTCGCGAAGCAAACGATTGTGCTGTTGTCGATGGATTCATCCGTGTAATAGCCGGCACCGTTATTGTTCGAGACGCTGTTTAACGTGATGTCTTGAATGGATAAATTGTCGACCGACGATCCGTACGGGGTGCTGCGGAAGAAGACGTCGCCATTCCCTGCCTGAATGATCAAGAAGTCATCTGTCAGCGTAGTTCCGTCGCCCAAAGTTACCGTTGCAGTAAACAGGATCGAGCTATCCAGCCATTGTGACGTGGCGCCGCCGCCAATGTCGTAGCTAATGTAGTCACCGTCAGGGTTGTTTTCGTCATCCCAAATTGCACCGTCTTCATTCACGTCGGTTTGAGTGATGGGGGTAATCGCAAGATCGGAATAGGTGCCAATCAGTGAAAATGCGTTCTCAGCAGCATAGTCGGACTCGTCCAAGTCAACGTCGGCAAAGTTGCCAAGGTAGATCATATTTACGGTCGTCACGAAGGCCATAGCGTTTTCCAGTCGGCAAAACTGGTGAATTTAGACACCGAGAAACCTAACTTTCGGCCAATCGATCTAGGGAAGGTGCGTACAATTTAAGTCAACGCAGGTTACAATCGGGGCGGGCATCTGCTTTCGCGAGACCTCTAGCCATGTGTCGCGGCTTGCTTTAGACAAACGGTCAACGAGCAAAACAAGCAATATGAGACCCGATATGTCTGAAGACTTCATGCTAGATACCGACGATATTCAACGCCGCATGGATGGGGCGATGGCCAGCCTGCGTACCGAATTTGGCTCTTTGCGTACCGGTCGTGCCTCTGGCTCGATGCTGGAACCAGTAATGGTGGACGCTTACGGATCCATGACCCCGATCAATCAGGTCGGCACAGTGAACGTCCCAGAGCCACGCATGGTGACCATCAACGTTTGGGATAAGGGCCTTGTCGGAAAAGTCGAAAAAGCTATTCGTGAGAGTGGCTTGGGCATCAATCCTCAACTTAACGGCACGATCATTATGCTGCCAATCCCAGAACTGAATGAGGAGCGCCGCCGTGAATTGAGCAAGGTGGCGGGGCAATATGCAGAGCACGCCCGTGTCTCGATCCGCAACATTCGTCGCGATGCCATGGACCAGATTAAGAAGGCAAAAGGTGACGGACTGTCCGAAGACGACCAGAAAATCTGGGAGGGCGAGGTTCAGGACATGATCGACGCGCAGATCAAATTGGTGGATCAGGCGCTAGAGAACAAACAAGAAGAGATTATGCAAGTCTAAGCGGAGAATTCCCCGCAAAAGGTCGCCTGACAAGGGCGGCCTTTTTTGATAGGTTTATCAAAACAATTATAATTTGAGGTATGAACATGAGCGTTGAGGATATTAATCCGAATGGGCCAAAGCACGTCGCCATCATTATGGATGGCAACGGCAGGTGGGCCACTCAACGCAATCGCCCCCGCCTTTTTGGCCATCAAGCCGGAGCCAAGCGCGTCCGGCAAGCGGTGGAAACCTGTCCGCAGCTCGGCGTCAAGTATCTGACAATGTTTGCGTTTTCGACAGAGAACTGGAAACGGACGCAGTCCGAAGTCTCTGGCCTGATGGCCCTGTTCCGCCGCTACATCCAGCGTGAGGCCAACTATCTTCATCGTTTGGGCACTCGCGTTCGCTTCATCGGTGATCGTGAAAAGCTGGATAAGAAGCTCCAAGCCTTGATGGACTATCTCGAAAAGCTGACCGAAAATAATGACGTAACGCATCTTACAATTGCGTTGAACTACGGAGCCCGCGACGAGGTGACCCGCGCCACGCAACGTTTGGCCGTAGAAATCGCGGAAAAGCGCCTGCGACCTGATCAAGTGAACTCCGAAGTTTTGGCATCCTTCCTTGATACATATGTTCTCCCGGATCCTGATCTGGTGATCCGCACCTCTGGCGAAGCACGTATTTCCAACTTTTTGCTATGGCAATCGGCCTATGCCGAGTACGAATTTATCGACACCCATTGGCCTGATTTCACGCCGGAGGTTTTCACGAGCGTCGTAGCCCGATATGGAAATCGCGACCGTCGCTTTGGCGCTGTGAAGGCTTGATCGGCCGCTCGCCTGCAACTATTGGGAGGCGACATGAGCGCATCATCTGAAAAATTCTCCGATCTTGCGGCCCGCATGGGGTCCGCTGCCGTTATGGCTGTGGTTGGCATTGGCGCTGTTTGGGCCGGTGGCGTGTGGTTTATGGCCTTGCTGACGCTGGTTTGCGGCGCATTGGTTTGGGAACTGGTGCGGATGCTGGGGGCAGGGCAAAAACGCGCGCTGACAATGGGGGGATTGGCGGCTGGCTCGTTTCTTGCGGTAAGCTTATTGCCGCCGGGGCTGGGGCTGCCATTTATACTGGTTCCCGCGATGGCGGGAATTGCGCTGCTTAACAGCAATCGTACGCTCTACATGGTGTTCGCTGCACTCATCGTGATTTCTTGCTACGGGTTGGCGGTTCTCCGTGTTGATTTCGGTTTCATCTGGATGCTCTGGCTCGCACTCGTCGTGATAGCCACTGATGTACTGGGCTATTTTGCAGGCCGGATAATAGGCGGGCCTAAGTTCTGGCCGCGAGTTAGCCCCAAGAAGACGTGGTCCGGGACTGCCGCGGGCTGGGTGGCCGCCGCCATAGTCGGCGCGTGCTTCATGGGGTATCCCGGCGTGGGATTGGAGATCATTGGTATTTCCGTCGCAATTTCAATGGCATCGCAAATGGGCGACATTGCCGAAAGCGCAGTGAAGCGGAAGATGGGTGTAAAGGATTCCTCCAACCTCATCCCGGGCCATGGTGGTGTTTTCGACCGCTTCGACGGAATGCTGGGGGCGTCTGTGTTCTTGTTGTTGATCGAGCAGGTCGTGGACTTCCCACCGGTATTTGGCTGATGCGGAAGGTAACGATCTTTGGCTCCACCGGATCTATCGGGGAGAACACTGTTGATCTCATCGCCCGCACGCCCGAGCTTTACAATGTTGTAGCGTTGACGGGCGGGCGGAACGTTGCTCGGTTGGCGAAACAAGCCATCGTGCTGAATGCCGAGCTTGCCGTGACCGCCTTCGACGATTGCTACGCCGACCTTAAAGCCGCGTTGTCGGGCACAGACATTGAAGTTGCGGCAGGGGCAGACGCGATAGCCGAAGCCGCAGACCGGAAAGCTGACTGGTTCATGTCCGCCATCGTGGGCGCGGCGGGCTTGGTTCCTGGCCTTCGGGCCTTGCGCCATGGGACAACGCTTGCGCTTGCCAACAAGGAGTCCCTTGTCACGGCAGGGCCGTTCCTGTTGGCGGAGGCTGAGAAGTATGGCGCCACGATCCTGCCCGTGGACAGTGAGCATTCCGCAGTGTTCCAAGCCCTTGTTGGCGAAGACATGACTGCAGTCGAACGGGTCATAATCACCGCTTCAGGTGGAGCCTTCCGCGACTGGCCGTTGGAAGCTTTGGAGAATGCGACTCTGGCAGAGGCATCGGCTCATCCGAACTGGGATATGGGACAACGGATTACCATCGACAGTGCATCCATGTTTAACAAGGCCATGGAACTTATTGAGACAAAAGAGTTCTTCGGCGTTGCGGCATCGCAAATAGAAGCGGTCGTTCATCCCGAAAGCCTGATCCATGCGCTGGTTGGCTTTAAGGACGGCGCGTTGATGGCGCATCTCGGCCCACCAGATATGCGCCACGCCATCGGCTACGCGCTGCATTGGCCTGACCGGGGACACGTTCCGGTTGAGCGCTTGGATCTGGCGAAGATCGGAAGTTTGAACTTTCGCGTCGCCGATGAAGGCCGATATCCGGCATTGCGCATCGCACGGGACGTCATGCAAACGGGCGGCCTGTCAGGCGCGGCTTTCAACGCCGCGAAGGAGGCCGCACTCGACGCGTTCATCTTGGGCGACATCGGCTTTCTTGATATGGCGCGGCTTGTTGACAAAGTGTTGAACCGTTTGCAGCAGCAAAATGGTCTTAGTTGCGACATACTCACCCTTGATAAGGTGCTCGCGACGGACCATTTGGCACGCAAGACGATGCAAGAACTGATGCAGAATACACCGGTGCATTAGACACCGGAACAAAAGACGCGAAAGGGCGGTCTATGGATATTTTGGGAATGCTTCCCTCATTTGGTGGCTTTGTGGGGTCAGCTGTTGCGTTTATCATAGCGCTCAGTGTGATCGTCGCGATCCACGAATACGGCCATTACATCGTCGGCCGTTGGTGCGGCATCCATGCAGAAGTGTTCTCTTTGGGGTTCGGCCCGGTATTATACTCTCGGGTCGACAAACGCGGGACCCGCTGGCAGCTGGCAGCATTGCCATTCGGCGGTTACGTCAAATTCTTAGGAGATTCCGACGCGGCATCCGGCAAAGACGGCGACGCGATCTCGGGCCTGAGTGATACCGAGCGCAAGCGCACGATGCACGGTGCAGATCTGTGGCGTCGTGCAGCCACCGTAGCCGCTGGTCCGGTGTTCAACTTCATCCTATCCATTTTTGTTTTTGCAGGCATCTTCCTGTTCTCCGGCACGACGACGGATGAAGCTGTTATCGGCCAGCTCAAGCCCTTGCCCGGTCCGGTTGACATGTTCGAACCCGGTGACCGCATCCTAAGGGTGGGTGACAGTGACATCACAAATCTGGAGGACTTCTACGTCGCAGCCCGTGAAGCAGAGGCCGCGGAGATCATGTCCTATGATGTGGAGCGCGATGGTCAATTTTTAAGCTTTGACAGCGTCTACCCGTTCCCACCGGTCATTGACCAGTTGCAGCCCAAATCGGCAGCGATGGATGGCGGCTTGGAAGTCGGCGATGTGATCCAATCGGTTAACGGGAATCCGGTATTTGCCCTAAGTCAGGTTCAAGACGCGGCGCAAGCGAACAAAGACAGCCCGTTGGAACTGCTGGTGTGGCGTAACGGCGAAGTTCTGGAGAAGACGCTGACACCGCGTCAACGTGATCTTCCTACGGCGGACGGATTTGAGACGCGTTGGCTTATTGGCTTCTCGGGCGGTGCATTCTTCGAGCCGACACGCGAGACGCTTGGGGCAGGGGACGCGCTTTGGGGTGGCGTCCGCCAGACTTGGTTCATCGCAAAATCAAGCCTGTCTGGCATGTGGCATATGGTGACGGGCGCGATCAGCTCCTGCAACATTCAAGGCCCGATCGGCATTGCCCAAACTTCAGGTGATATGGCTTCGCAAGGGCCGACGCAGTTCATCTGGTTTATCGCGGTTTTGTCGACCGCTGTGGGGCTACTGAACCTATTCCCGATTCCCGTTCTGGATGGGGGCCATCTGGTCTTTCACGCGTTCGAGGCCGTCTCAGGGCGGCCACCGAGCGACAAGGCATTGAATGCGTTGATGATGGGCGGGCTCTTTTTGCTGCTTTCCTTGATGGTGTTTGCCTTAACGAATGACTTCTTTTGTTCCTAAAGTTGCCCCATTCGCGCCACAATTGAAGAGCATTTAAGGGTCGTATTCTGTGAGGGATAGGACCCATGCAACATATTCAAACTGGCTACCAAGGCCTGAGCCTTCTGCTGCGCCTCAATTGGGACCGTTTGCTATGGCCCGTTGCCATCGTTGCTGCACTTGCGACTGCGGGTCTTCTCGCCGGTCTCTGACCCTCTGAAACGTCTGTAACAATGCCAGCCGAAGAGCGCCTGTTTTCAGGCCGCTCTTTTTGGGCTTCGTTTTGACAAGTGTGCAGACTCGGGCTAGACCGAACACACAACATAGAGTGTCAGAGCGGGACCCGAGCACATGAAGATCGCATTAGCGACGCAGCACGCACGTCAATTCATTAAGATTCAGTGTGTTAGGGCAGCCTTGTCCGGACTAGCAATCGTTGCAGTAGGCGCAGCCGTGCCTCAGGCTCCGGCATTTGCACAGACCTTCCCAATTTCATCGGTAGAAATTGACGGCAACCAACGTATCGAAGATGCAACAATCCTGAGCTATCTTCGGCTCGAGCGCGGGCAAGCGGCCTCTGCTGCTCAGTTGAACGATGCGATCCAGCGCCTGCAACGCTCGGGGCTGTTTGAAACCGTTGACGTTGTTCCAGTCGGCAACCGTTTAGTTGTCACCGTGAAGGAATACCCGACGATTAACCGCGTGAACATCGAGGGCAACAAGCGCCTCAAGGACGCGGATTTAATCCCGCTGCTGCAATCCAAATCGCGCAGGGTCTACAGCCCGTCCACTGCAGAGGCTGACGCCGCGCTGCTGGCCGAAGGGTACAATCAGGCTGGTCGGATCGCCGCAACTGTTACGCCGCGGATTATTCCACGTTCCAACAACCGCGTGGATCTGGTCTTTGAAATATCCGAAGGCGATGTTGTCGAGGTTGAGCGGATCAGCTTCATTGGCAACCGTGCATATTCGGATCGCCGCCTGCGCCGTGTTGTCGATTCCAAGCAAGCGGGCTTGCTGCGCTCCATCATTCAGTCGGATACATTTGTCAGCGACCGGATTGCGTTCGACCGCCAGCTCCTGCGCGATTTCTATCTGTCTCGCGGCTATGTCGATTTTCAGGTCTTGTCCTCGACACCAGAACTGACGCGCGAACGCGACGGTTATTTCGTGAGCTTCAAAGTGCGCGAAGGCCAGCAGTTTAAAGTTGGGCAAGTGACGACCTATTCCGATCTGCCCGAGATCGATATTGATGAATACCAAAACGTAGCACGCCTGAAAGCGGGCGAAGTATATTCGCCTGCCAAGATCGAAAACACGATCACCCGCATGGAACGTTTGGCTCTTCAAAAGGGCCTGAACTTTATTCGGGTCGAGCCTCGGATCACCCGAAACGATGCTGACATCACCCTAGACGTTGAATTCGCGATCATCCGGGGCCCGCGCGTCTTTGTGGAGCGTATCGACATCGAGGGAAATGCGACCACTTTGGACCGCGTAGTCCGACGCCAGTTCAAGACGGTTGAGGGCGACCCGTTCAATCCTCGCGAAATCCGCGACGCCGCCGAGCGCATTCGCGCGTTGGGTTACTTCTCCACGGCGGATGTGAATACGCGTCAAGGGAGTGGGCCGGAACAAGTTGTCGTCGACGTTGATGTTGAGGAAACCACAACCGGCTCGTTAGGCTTCGGCGTTAGCTACGGTGCAGATGCTGGCGCGTCTTTCAGCGTTACATTCCAGGAACGAAACTTCCTTGGCCGTGGCCAGACCTTGGCGTTCTCTTTCGATACAGGGTCTGACAACCAAAACACATCTATCAACTTTATCGAACCTGCGTTTTTGGGTCGCGATTTGGCCTTGGGCCTTAATCTGTACTACCGCACCACTGACAACCAATATGCGGCCTACGACACTCAAAACGTCGGCTTCGAGCCCAGCATTGAGTTTCCAGTGTCCGAAAACGGACGTCTGCGGCTGAACTACCGGATTTCCAAAGACGCGGTCAAAAATGTTGATCCAACGACTTCCGTTATAATTCAGCGCGACGAAAGCTCTGCTTTTACCTCTGCCTTGGGTTACCTCTATTCTTACGACACGCGCCGCACCGGTTTGAACCCGAACGGTGGCGTCTTGTTGCGCTTTGGCCAACAAATCGCAGGTGTCGGCGGCGGTTTGCGTTTCTTGCAAACCACGGGCCTTATCGCTGCAGAAACAAAGATTGCACGCGAGGAAGTCACTCTGCGCGCGCAGCTTGAGTTCGGAGCAAATACCCGTCTGACAGGCAATAGCCGCATCACAGAGCGCTTCTTTCTGAACTCCAGCAAGATGCGCGGCTTTGATGGTGCGGGTGTCGGTCCACGCGATCTTGCGAGCACAAATCAGGACGCTTTGGGCGGAAACTACTACGCAGTTGCTCGGCTCGAAGCTGACTTCCCACTGGGCTTGCCAGAGGAATACGGCATCCGTGGTGGCGTGTTCTTTGATGTAGGCTCTCTTTGGGGCCTGGATGATACGAATAACGGCACCGCTGCCGGTGTGGATGATAGCTTCAAGCTCCGCTCTGTGATCGGGGTGTCGGTTCTTTGGGACACGCAGATTGGCCCGCTCCGGTTCAACTTCTCCAAGGCTTTGGTGAAAGAAACTTACGACCGCGAGCGTTCGTTCGACCTGACCGTTTCCACACAGTTCTGACCATGAGCTTACGTCGCTATGCGGGTGCGATGGTGGTGGCTTTCGCCATAGCGACGCCCGCTATGTCGCAAGACATCCAGCCCAGCCCTGTGCTGACCTTGGATCAAGACCGCATGTATTCAGCGTCGCTGTTCGGCAAACGCGTGCAAGAAGATCTTCAAAGCCAGTCCTCGGAGTTGGCGCAGGAAAACCGCAAGATCGAAGGCGCGCTTGAAGAAGAAGAGCGCCGCCTTACCGACGAGCGCGCTGCGATGGACCCAGAGGAGTTCCAGAAGCTCGCGGCCGATTTTGATGAGCGAGTGACCGGTATTAGGCGCGCTCAAGCGACCAAATCCGACAGTATCCGGCGACAGGCAGAGGCGGAGCGGGTTCGATTTTTTGAAGCGGCGTTCCCGATTCTACTGGAATTGGTCGAAGAAACAGGCGCGGTTGCCATTCTCAATAACAGCGCTGTGATATTTTCGGTGCGTCCGATCGACATCACTGATGCTGCTATCGCACGGATAGATGCGGCGATCGGGGCGTCACCTGCGCCCGTCGATCCAGGACCCTTGCCGGTGCAACGCCCGGACCAAACCCCCACCGAGGCGGCCCCACAGCCTGACGCCGGCACCGGTGATAGCAACAACTAGACCGGCAATCTTGTGCGAAGGGTGGGCTGGTGCTACCCAAAAAGAGCCGAAGGCCAAAGGACAATACCATGACGCAGACCTCCGCCGACATTCACCTGATCCAACGGATCATTCCACACCGCTATCCGTTCCTGTTGATCGACAAAGTTGTGGATATCAAAGCCGGTGAAAGCGCGCGCGGTATCAAGAACGTCACGTTCAACGAGCCCCATTTTCAAGGCCACTTCCCCGGCGCGCCCATTATGCCCGGTGTGACAATCATCGAGGCTATGGCGCAAACGGCTGCCGTGATGGTTGGTGTGACGATGGATATGGCCGACAAAGACCTGCTGGTTTATTTTATGGCTATCGACGGCTGTAAATTCCGGCGGAAGGTCGTGCCGGGCGACGTGCTGCATCTGGATGTGCAGGTAACCCGTGGCAAAGCAGGCGCAAAGGTCTGGAAATTCAAAGGCACCGCAACGGTCGACGGCGAAATGGCCGCCGAGGCGGAGTTCACCGCAATGATGGACTTGCCGAAGTGAGCGCGACGATCCATCCCTCAGCCTTCGTCGAAGAGGGCGCGAAGATCGCCGATGGCGTGAAAATCGGCCCGTTTTGCACGGTTGGTGCGAATGTGACACTCGCCGCGGGGGTGGAATTGAAAAGCCATGTGGTCGTAACAGGCCAAACCACCATCGGCGAAGACACTGTGATCTTTCCGTTCGCAGTTATCGGTGAAATTCCTCAAGACCTGAAATTCGACGGTGAAGAAACCCGCCTTGAGATCGGATCGCGCAATCGCATCCGCGAAGGTGTGACAATGAACACTGGTACGACCGGCGGCGGCGGGCTGACAAAAGTCGGCGACGACTGCCTGTTCATGACGGGCGCCCATGTCGGCCATGACGCTATTGTCGGCAACGGTGTAATCATGGCAAACCAAGCCGCCTTGGCAGGTCACTGCATCATCGAAGACAAGGTTATCATCGGAGGTCTGGCGGGCATCCACCAGTTTGTGCGCATTGGGCGTGGTGCCATCATTGGCGCTGTGACGATGGTGACGAATGACGTCATCCCCTACGGTCTGGTGCAAGCTCCGCGTGGCGAATTGGACGGTCTGAACTATGTCGGCCTGAAACGCGCTGGCGTGGCTCGATCGGATATTACAGCTTTGCGTGCCGCCTATCAGATGCTGCGTCAGGGTGACGGGGCATTCCAAGATCGTGCGCGTCGTCTTTCCGAAGAGACTGACAGTGACTATGTGCGCGAAGTCGTCGACTTCATTTTGGGCGACAGTGATCGGTCGTATCTTGCGCCGCGCTGATGCTGGCTCTGGTCGTAGGTGAAGGCGATTTGCCCGAGTTGCTCATGGAGCATCTTTTGGCAACGGAAACCCCGTATCAGCTATGCCAGATGGAATGGCAGGGTGCCGACGCACGTGGGGATCGACCCGTCCGCAAATTCCGGATCGAGACGCTCGGAACGTTCATCGCGTGGTTGAAGGAAAAGGGTGTCGACCGGATTTGCTTTGCCGGCCGCGTTGATCGCCCGCCGCTTGATCCGACCAAGATTGACGCGCTGACCATGCCGCTTGTGCCGCGAATGATGCAGGCCCTGCAGGTCGGCGATGATGCCGCGCTGCGTTTGGTGCTTGGCTTCTTCGAAGAAGTTGGCATTCAACCCGTTGGGGCACATGAGGTGTATCCGGAAATCCTGCAGCCCGCGGGGTTTCTGGGAAAAAACCGCCCCTCTGAGGAGCATGAACGAGACGCGGACCGTGGGATCGAAGTGATTGCCGCCATGGCTGCGGCAGATGTCGGGCAGGCGTGTATCACCCACAAGCGCCAAGCGATCGCGATCGAAGCGCAGCCGGGGACGGACTTCATGATGCAAGGGCTCTTGCAACAACGGGTTGGGCTGCCGTTTTGGGGGAGCTTGACCGGTGTCAGTAGAGCGCCGCGAGCAAAGGAGTTGCCTGGTAAGGGCGGTGTCTTGGTTAAAGCGTCCAAACCCGGGCAGGAGCTGCGCATCGACATGCCAACAATCGGCCCTGATACGGTGCAACGCGCGGTTCAGGTGGGGCTGGATGGCATTGTGATCGAAGCAGGGCGCGTGATTGTGCTCCAGCCGTCTGTCTGCACGAAAATCGCCGATAGATACGGGCTTTTCCTCTGGGTGCGCGAATGAGGGTCTACCTTATCGCAGGGGAGCCGTCGGGTGATAAACTCGGCGGCGCCTTGATGGAGGGCCTCAAGCAACTCAACCCGAATGTGCAGTTCCAAGGCGTTGGTGGCCCGCTCATGGAAGCGCAGGGCATGACGTCGCTTTTCCCAATGGAGGAACTTTCGGTCATGGGGCTAGCCGAGGTGCTTCCCAAACTGCGCGGCCTGTTCCGCCGTCGCGATGAGACGGTAGAGGATATCATCGGCTCTGGCGCAGATGTGGTGGTCACCATCGACAGCCCTGATTTCTGCCTGCGGGTCCTGCGTAAACTGCGTGCTTTGTCGGCGGTTCCAACCGTTCACTATGTCGCTCCGTCGGTTTGGGCTTGGCGTCCCAAGCGCACCGAACGCATGAAGGGAATTGTCGATCACGTTATGGCATTATTGCCCTTTGAGCCGCCCTATATGGAGCGTGCGGGGCTGGCCTGCGACTTTGTTGGTCACCCTGTGGTGGCAGAGCCTTTGGCCGATTTTTCTGATGCAAAGGCCTTCCGCGACACTTACGGTCTGGGCGACGCTCCCGTGGTTTTAGCTCTTCCGGGATCCCGGCGCGGAGAGGTCACGAGGCTCGCTGACATCTTCGGGGAAAGCCTCCACAAGCTGGCGGCAAAGAGGCCGGACATCCGTGTGGTCGTGCCTGCAGCTGGGTCAGTTGCTGCATTGGTGCAGCAACAAACCAAAGGCTGGGCAGGTCAGCCTGTCATCCTTGATCCGCGGGGGATGAATCCTGAGGTGGCCCTCGCGGAAAAACGCGCAGCTTTTGCCGCAGCGGATTTAGCATTGGCGGCATCTGGGACGGTCTCTTTGGAACTGGCCGCCAACACGGTGCCGATGGTCATTGCCTATGACATGAACTGGTTCTCGCGCAAAATGATCAGGGCGATGTTGCAGATCGACACGGTGACCTTGGTGAACCTTGTGTCAGAAACCCGCACAATCCCAGAATTTCTGGGTGATGACTGTAAACCCGACGACATCGCACGGGCTTTGCTCACAACCTTGACGCCAGGGCCAGAACGCGCGGCTCAGGCCGCAGCAGCGGAAATTACGATGGAGCGGCTAGGGCGCGGTGATGAACCACCCGGCCTGCGGGCCGCAAAAGTCGTCACACGTGTCGCAGGATTTGACGCCTAGGTGGTAAACTCGGCCAATGCGCCTGCTGTCAGCGCGATCAAGTCGTCAGGTGATAGTGAAAAGATATGGCGCGGGGTGCCAGCCGCGGCCCAGACCACAGAAAACTCAGTCAGTCGCGGATCAATGAATGCGCGGATGGGATTCAAATGGCCGACGGGCGACACGCCCCCGATGGCAAACCCGGTCTGAGCGCGTATCAGTGCGGCGTCTGCCTTACCCAATGGCTCGCCAGCTAGACTACTCGCCTTGGCGCTATCCACCTGATTTCCGCCAGCGGTCAGAAACAAGACAGCCTCATTGCTGATCTCTCCACGAAATATGATAGATTTGGCGATCTGGTCTACATGACAGCCAGCTTGCTCCGCGGCTTGCGCAGCAGTGCGGGTCTGGTCACCCGTTTCAATGATTTCTGCCAGAACACCCGCATCTTCTAGGGCCTTGGCGACACGTTTAAGACTTTTGCTCATGCCAACAGTTTTACGGCTAGGATGCGGTGCTGCAAGCACCAGTTGACGGCGGCGGCTGCGACTTCCATCGTGTGAGCATGACATTCGCTGACCTGATCACACGGCACCCGCTGCCGCATAACCCCGAACGCTGCGCTGAGGCGCAGGTGCGTTTCGCGGGGCTTCCTGAACCGCTAATGACGCTTATGGTGAACACGGCTGGGTGCAGCCCTTATCTGGCTGGTCTCTTGGCACGGGAGGCGGATTGGATTGCTCGTTTGGTCAGCCAGAGCGCTGAGGATTTGCGTGATGAAGTCTGGCAGAGCATCGCGCATACGGACGGCGACTTGAAAGACGTTTTTCGTCAGTCAAAACGGCGGATCGCCTTGCTGGCTGCACTTGCGGATATTGGCGGGGTCTGGCCTCTGGAAACTGTCACCACAGCGTTGACCGAACTTGCAGACCGTTGCTTGCAGCGTGGCTTGACCGATCTTACAGCGGCACAGATCGCCCGCGGGAAGATACCGGGGCAAACAGAGGCCGATGCTGAAACGGGGGCAGGGATGTGCGTTCTGGCGATGGGCAAAATGGGCGCCTTCGAGCTGAACTACTCATCAGACATCGATCTCATCTGTTTGTTTGACGAAAGCCGGTTCTACCCCGACGACTACCTTGAGGTCAGAACCACATTCGTTAAAATTACTCGTGCGCTTATGGGCCTGATGTCTGATGTCACGGCTGAGGGTTACGTCTTTCGCTCAGATCTCAGATTGCGCCCAGATGCGTCCGTCACGCCTGTCTGCATCGCTATGGAAGCGGCAGAGCGGTATTACGAAAGCGTGGGGCGCACGTGGGAGCGCGCGGCTTTCATCAAAGCACGGCCCAGTGCAGGCGATTTGAAAGCTGGCAATCGTTTTCTCGAACGCCTCAGCCCGTTCATCTGGCGAAAGCATCTCGACTTTGCGGCGATTGAGGATGCGCATGACATGCGCCTCAAAATCCGCAGTCATAAAGGCTTGGGCGGAGCGATGAAGCTGGATGGCCACAACATGAAACTTGGGGCAGGCGGCATTCGTGAAATCGAGTTCTTCACCCAGACCCGCCAGCTGATCGCCGGAGGGAGAGACCCAAGCCTTCGGGTGCGCGGCACACGCGAGGGGCTGGATCGTCTCGTTGACGCGGGATGGGTTCCGAAAGACGCATCTGACAGGCTTCAGGCCGCTTACATAGCTCACCGTGAGGTGGAACACCGGTTGCAGATGATTGGCGACGCGCAGACGCATGAATTGCCAAAAGGCGAAAGTGGATTTCTGCGCTTGTCACGGTTCATGGGTGAGGCGGATCCATCGGTCTTTCGTGCAGGTTTGCTCGCACGACTAGAAGAGGTTGCAGACGTTACCGACAGCTTCTTTGCTCCAGACGAAGCAGAAGATGCGCCTGAAACCGAAGGGCTGGCCTCCCCAAGCGCGTATCTGGAGCAGTGGCGCAGCTTGCCCGCGTTACGGTCCGAGCGATCTGTCACTCTGTTCAAACGCGTTTTCCCAACCATTCTCAAGCAAATGGCGCAAGCGACCCGCCCACCCGAAGCGATGGCGGAGTTCGAACGCTTTTTGTCCGGTCTGCCCGCAGGTGTTCAGGTCTTCTCGCTTTTTGACGCGAACCCCCAACTGACCAAACTGATCGTCGACATTTGCGCAACGTCGCCCGCATTGGCGACGTATCTGTCGCGTAATTCCGCAGTCCTTGATGCCGTCATTGGCGGCGACTTCTTTGCGCCCTGGTTGGGCGTAGAGGGTCTGACAAAACTGCTCGTCAAAAAGATCGAGGCCATTTCGGACTACGAAGGTCGGCTTGATGCGGCGCGGCGCTGGCAAAAGGAATGGCATTTCCGTGTCGGTGTTCACCACCTGCAAGGGCTCATTGGCCCAGATGAAGCGAGTGAGCAATATGCCGACCTCGCCGATGCAACGCTTGGGGCTTTGATGCCCGTGGTCGAAGCAGAGTTCACGCGCAAGCACGGGTCGCCGCCGGGGCGCGGCGCAATGATCCTTGCGATGGGGTCAGCGGGGGCTGCCTCCCTAACAGCTCAGTCCGACCTTGATCTCATCGTCATCTATGATCCCGCCGGTGTGGCGAGTTCGGACGGGCGCAGACCGTTGGAGACGCGCACCTATTATGCGCGCTTCACGCAAGCTTTTGTCACGGCACTTACAGCGCCAATGGCCGAAGGCCGCCTTTACGAAGTTGACCTGCGGCTTCGGCCGTCTGGCCAATCTGGACCCGTCGCGACATCTCTTGAGGCGTTTAAGAGTTATCAGATGAATGACGCGTGGGTCTGGGAACACCTTGCCCTGACGCGCGCACGGGCTGTTGCTGGCGATCGGTCATTGCAAGAGGATGTCGAGGCCGTACGTTGCTCTATCCTGGCATCAAGCTATGACGCGTCAAAGATCATACAAGAGACGCAAGAGATGCGTGTAAGACTGGCCGAGGCGACCGGGAGGGTTGGGCCATGGGATGTGAAATCAGGTGCTGGTGGACGGCAGGACATTGAGTTGCTGAGCCAAGCGCTTAGCTTGATCTCTAAAGGCAACGAACGCCAGATCGTGCCACAACTCAGACATGCATTGGATCAAGGCCAGCTAACAGAGGCGCAATTTCAAATACTAACTGGCGCACATTCAGTCTTTTCCTGCGTTCAAATGGGTGCGCGGTTGGTCTCGGACAAAGAACTGTCGCCGGAGGCACTTGGGGCGGGTGGCATCTCGATGCTCCTGCGGGATTGCGGCTGCGATACGATGGACGAGCTAAGAGACCGTATTGCGGAGTGTCGCAAACAAGCCGCTGAAGTGGTGGAACAGGTTCTGGCCTAGACAGGTCTGTGTGCTAGGAGTGAGTCGACACACGCTTATCGGAGCAGCAGATGGATTTGAGCAAAATTGACCGCAAGGGCCTCATTCGCGAAGCCTATCGGATCGAAGGAATTACTGCAGGCGAATGCCGGTCGATCTTTCTGGATTGGGCGATAAACCTTCCTCAGTCTCAAGACAGCCACGAGGCCATTACCCAGTTGCTCGCCGCCTATGGTGACATGCCAGCAGATCACCCTATGACAGTTGTTTTGAACGACGGCTTGGCCGCGAAGCCAAAGGCAACACGGCGCGGCGGGCGAAAGGCGCGGGTTTCGCCCTAAGCAAAATTGGACACTCCAATAAAAAACGCCGCCAGCTTTTCGAAGCGGCGGCGTTCAAATCTAGATGTCTTTCTGAGCGATCAGTTGGCTGTCGCTGCGATCACGGCATCGAAGCCTGCCGTGAAGCCTTTCAGCGACATGGTCAACTCGACCTTCTGATCAGGTGCCTGTGCTGGCACAACCACGATCTTGGCAGAGTTGCCAGCCTTGAAGCCAGCCACATCACCTGCGGTGAACCCAACGCGGGAGAAGCACCCGATGGTTGTGCAGAAGGTAAACGGATAAACCTTTGCTTTACCGCCATCTACAGACAAAAGCACGTTCTGGGTCAGCAGGGTTTCAAGAGGGGTGACAATCGTGGCACCCGCCGCCAGTTTGTCATCTTGAGGCAGGTTGAACAGATTGATCTCTGCAACAGAATTGCCCTGCTGATCTTCCAACAATTGATAAAGCTGGCATGGGTCTTTGGTGCCCTCTGGCGCTTTGATGCAGCGCAGTTCCCAATCACCATGTTCGGACACACGGTAGGTTTTGCCGACCTCAACAACGTCCGCGCCCGTGCTCAGACCATCCGCACGTGGAGTCTCTGTCGCGGGGGCTTCGGCAGCGGGGGCCTCAGCTGCTGGCGCTTCGGCGGCAGGCGCTTCGGCGGCGGGCTCGGTTGTGGTTTGCGCGATTGCGCCACCGGCAAAGACGGCGCTCAATGCGGCGCCAATTAACATGGATTTCAAATACTCAGACATGGGGACCTGTTGCTCAATTTTGATATTGAAAGCGGTTTAGCATGCGCTGCCAGCACTGTCAGGCCGGAAAACGCATTTGTGCAGATGCATGGGGTAATTTCCGCCGATCGTCGCTGAAAACAAAAAAGGGTCCGCAAGCAGACCCTTTTTCTAGAATTTTTTCTCCCTGTCGGACTAGGCCGACTTATGTAGCGAAGACTAAGCGGCGAATTCGCATGGGTCAACAGGAAACCTGCGACAATCTGTTCACATTTGATGGGTCGCAAAAAAAAGGCCGTGTCAAGAAGACACGGCCCAGTCGACAGGGAGGAAGTCATGCCAAGCGCCGTAGCAACGACGCATCAACATGACGTTCATACTGGCACATGGACGTTAACAAGCTATTGTGGCGCCGAACTAAACTGCGAACGATCGAATTGAGGGACTATCATGGCAGACACGGACAACGTTTTTGTGGGCGGCGGCGGCGAGGGCTATTCTGAGCCGCAGGAGCTTTTGCTGAAATATGCCAACCGTCACGGCCTGATTGCAGGTGCGACAGGCACCGGTAAAACGGTGACGCTTCAGATCCTTGCTGAAAGCCTCTCCAACGCAGGTGTTCCCGTTTTCATGTCGGATGTGAAGGGCGACTTGTCCGGCCTCGCGGCGGCAGGCTCCGAGACACACAAGTTGCACGGCGCATTCATGGAGCGGGCGGCGAAAATTGGTTTTGACGATTACGCCTACGACTCCTTTCCTGTAACTTTCTGGGACATGTATGGCGAAAGCGGGCATCCCGTCCGCACGACTGTCAGCGAAATGGGGCCGCTCCTGTTGTCGCGCTTGCTGGAGCTATCCGAAGCGCAGGAAGGGATCTTGAACATTGCGTTCAGGGTCGCTGACGAGGAAGGCCTGCCGCTCCTCGACTTGAAAGACCTGCAATCCCTCTTGGTCTGGATCGGTCAGAACGCCAAGTCCCTGGCGCTACGTTACGGGTTCGTATCCTCTCAGTCGGTCGGAGCGATCCAGCGACGCTTGCTGGTACTTGAGAACCAAGGTGCCGGTGATTTCTTTGGGGAACCCGCGCTCGATCTAGAAGACATGTTCCATGTAGACGCTGACGGGCGCGGCCAGATTAACGTGCTCGCAGCCGACAAGTTGATGTCAGCGCCGAAGCTCTACGCGACATTCCTTTTGTGGCTGCTGTCGGAACTGTTCGAAACGCTGCCAGAAGTGGGTGATCCCGACAAACCGATCTTCGTGTTTTTCTTTGACGAGGCGCATTTGCTGTTTGACGGCGCGCCGAAAGCTTTGGTCGACAAGGTTGAGCAGGTCGCGCGTCTCATCCGTTCCAAGGGCGTGGGCGTGTATTTCATCACCCAGAAACCAGCCGATGTGCCTGAAGATATTCTGGGGCAACTCGGTAACCGCGTTCAGCATGCATTGCGCGCATTTACGCGCAAGGATCAGAAAGACCTCCGGTCGGCAGCCGATACCTATCGCGAGAACCCGCGCTTTGACGTGGAAGACGCGATCAAGGAAGTCGGCGTCGGCGAAGCAGTGACCTCGTTTCTGATAAAAAAGGGCATTCCCGGAATGGTAGAGCGGACCTTGATCCGGCCGCCATCTTCGCAGCTTGGGCCCATCTCAGACAAAGAGCGCCGCGCGATCATCGCCACATCGCCTGTCGCAGGAAAATACGAAACGACGCTGGACCGCGAGTCAGCCTTTGAAATGCTGGCGAAACGGGCCGAAGACGCGGCTAAAGCCGCTGAGGAAGCCGAAGCCAAGGAAGACGAGCTTGAAGCACGCGAGCGGGAATATCAAACCGCACGGCGCTACTCGGGAACCCGGGTGAATCGCTCAACCTCTAAAACGACCAGGAAACGCCGCGGCGACAGCGCGGGCGAGGCTTTCGCAAAATCGATGATGAGATCCATTGGCACCAAAGCCGGAACCGCAATCGTCAGGGGCATAATGGGAAGCCTGTTCAAGGCCCGGTAGCTTTTACGCCTGCGGTGCGCAGTATGTTGGAACACTTAGGGTTCAGGCGTTTCTTGCGTCCGCTTTAACCTCATCCCACAGCGCGTCCATTTCGGCGAGATCGGATTGGGCGGGCGTTTTCCCTCGGGCTTTCAGTTTGGCCTCAACGCCCTCGAAACGGCGGACAAATTTGGCATTGGCGGCCCGCAAGGCGGCTTCCGGATCCAAACCAAGATGTCGCCCGAGATTAGCCATTACGAAAAGGAGATCGCCGAACTCTTCTTCGATTTCGGTTTGGGTAAGCATATCGCGCGCCTCAACCAGTTCGCGCGATTCCTCAACGATCTTATCAAGAACCTCGTCGGTAGAGGGCCAATCAAATCCGACCCGCGCGGCCCGTTTTTGAAGCTTCAGCGCCCTCAGCAACGCCGGCAACCCGACAGCAACCCCGTCCAGTGTCCCGCCTTGCTTTTTGCCTGCGCGCTCCGCTGCTTTGATCTTCTCCCAATCCGCGACCTGCTGTTCGGCGGACTTGTTGCGACTCTCGTCGCCGAACACATGCGGATGGCGGGCAATCATCTTGTCGGAAATCGCATTGGCAACCGAGGCAAAATCGAACAGCCCTGCCTCTGTCCCCATTTGGGTGTGGTAGACGGTTTGCAACAACAGATCGCCCAGTTCACCCTCCAGCTCTTGCCAGTCTCCACGCTCGATTGCGTCGGCAACTTCGTATGCCTCCTCAATCGTGTAGGGGGCGATGCTGGCGAAGTCCTGCTCGATATCCCAAGGGCAACCGCGGTCAGGGTCGCGCAGGCGGCGCATAATCTCGATCAGGCGCGGCATCGGCTGGGTGGCATCGTGGACAAGATCGGGCATTGCAGCGCCTTCGTGTTTGGTGGAACGTGAGCGCAGATAACCAGAAGGAGCGCCCCCATGCCACCCGTGAACCGCATTGCCGACTACGCAGAGGATATGAAGACATGGCGGCGCTGGATGCATCAGCATCCTGAATTGCAGTTTGAATGTCATCAGACGGCTGCTTTTGTGGTTGAACGGCTCAAGGAATTCGGGATCACCGACATCCACGAAGGGATTGCCACCAGTGGCGTCGTGGCCATCATTGACGGGCAGGGCGAAGGCCCCACGATTGGACTGCGCGCGGATATGGATGCGTTGCCAATGCAGGAAACAACGGGCCTGGATTACGCCTCCACAGTTCCGGGAAAGATGCACGCGTGCGGGCATGATGGGCACACGACGATGCTGCTTGGGGCAGCCAAGTACCTTGCCGAGACGCGCAATTTCAAAGGGCGCGTTGCGTTGATTTTCCAACCCGCGGAAGAAGGCGGCGGCGGGGCTGGCGTCATGGTCGAGGAAGGCATCATGGAGCGGTTCGACATTGCCGAGGTATACGCGCTTCACAACAGCCCGCACGAAGCCTTCGGGTCCTTTGTTACCACAGGCGGCCCGATCATGGCGGCGGTGGACACGTTCCATATACATGTGACTGGAGTCGGAGGGCACGGCGCCTATCCGCAAGACACCAAAGATCCGATCACGGCGACACTTGGCATTTGCAACGCCATACAGACCATCGTTTCGCGTAATCACAAGTCTCTCGACGACTTGGTGGTTTCGGTGACACAAATCCACACAGGCTCTGCGGATAATGTGATCCCCGACACGGCCTATATCAACGGCACCGTGCGAACGTTCGACCCGTCAGTCCAAGATATGGTGGAGCGCCGATTGGGCGAGATCGTTGCGGGGCAGGCCGCCAGTTACGATGTCACCGCAAAGCTTGTGTATGAACGGGGCTACCCAGCCACGGTAAATGACGCCGACAAGGCCTCCTTCGCAGCAGATGTAGCCCGACAGGTTGCAGGCGAGAGTGCCGTGAATGATCACGCTGGCCGCGAAATGGGGGCGGAGGACTTCGCTTATATGCTCGAAAAACGTCCCGGTGCCTACTTGTTCCTAGGACAAGGCACCGAAGCGGGGCTGCACAACCCGAACTACAACTTCAACGATGAGATCGCCCCAATCGGCGCGTCGTTCTTTGCCAAGCTCGTGGAGACAGCGCAGCCGCTTTAAGCCAAGGCCTGATAGGCCCGATTGCCATAGAGCAACGGTTTGCCGTCCAGCCCCGAAACTTTGCACACCGCGCCGATCATGACGTGGTGTGTGCCAATCCTTTCGTCAGACAGCAGTTTGCAGTCGAAACGTGCCAGTGCTGTCGTCAATCCCGGTGCGCCGGTCTGCATCGGCTCGAACGGGCCAGCTGCGAACTTATCCCCACCCGGAGCAGCAGCGCGGCTCGCGAATACATTCGCAATCTCGACCTGATCGGCGCCGAGGACATTAATGCAAAAACACCGGTTCGCCAGAATGGCCGGCGCGGCTGTGGTTTCGTGATGCAGGCAAACCAGCATCGTCGGCGTATCACCGTCTGCGGACACCGAAGTCATCGCCGACACGGTCGCCCCTGCCGCACCCGCTGGTCCATCCGTTGTCACGATAGTGACAGACGATACAAGCTGGCTCATCGCTTCAAGAAACTCTTCGCGAAGCTGCATTCGTTCCGGTGTGGTCATGATGGCCTTCGTCTTTTCTGCTGCGATGTCTGTGTGCCTGTCGATCAACATAGGCGCAAGCCTTGCAATGTCACGGACGCAGGGGCAGGTTGGCCATATTGTGGAGTCAGGAGCACTTATGACCACGGACACCAATCTGGACATTGCGGCCCTCGACACGGCCCATTCCCTTCACCCTTGGACTCATTTTGAAAGCTTCGTGCGCGATGGTCCCTTGGTCATCGAGCGCGGCTCTGGCTGCTCATTATGGGACACGGACGGGCGAGAGTATCTGGATGCGGTCGGCGGGTTGTGGTGCACCAATATCGGCCTTGGACGACGCGAGATGGGCGAAGTGATCGCCGCCCAGGCCGAGAAATTGGCGTTCTGTAACACCTTCGTGGATATGACCAACGGGCCCGCTGCCTTGCTGAGCGCCAAGCTGGCAGATCTCGCACCAGGTGATTTGAATCATGTCCACTTGACCACCGGCGGTTCAACCGCCGTGGACAGTGCCTATCGGATGGTTGCCTATTACCAGCGGTGCGCCGGTCGACCCGAAAAAACGCAAGTGATCGCACGAGACAGTTCCTACCATGGCTCTACTTATGCGACGATCTCCATCGGCAAGCGCGCTGGCGACAAGATGCCAGAGTTTGAATATGCAACGAAAGGCATTCACCATATCAGCGCGCCCGATTGCTACCGTGCGATTGGGGAGCGCAGCGAAGCCGAGTTTTGCGACGATCTGGTCGGCGAATTCGAAGCAAAGATCGCTGAGATCGGGCCGGAAAAGATCGGCGGCTTCTTCGCTGAACCAATACAGGCGTCCGGCGGTGTCGTGGTGCCACCAAAGGACTATCTCAAACGCATAGCCGCAGTTTGCCACAAACACGACATCCTGTTCATTGCCGATGAGGTTGTGACAGGCTTCGGTCGCTTGGGGCACTGGTTCGCCTCTTGGGACGAGTTCGGCGCTCAACCAGATATCATTTGCTGTGCCAAAGGCCTTAGCTCTGGCTACCAACCCATTGGAGCAATGATATTTTCTGACAGAATATGGGACGCTATGCAGGGCGACCGGTGGTATGCCTCTGGATTTACTTATGCGGGCCATCCCGTCGCCTGCGCAGCCTCCCTGAAGAATATCGAAATCATCGAGAGGGAGGATCTTCTTTCGCACGCCACCGATGTAGGGCAATATTTTGAGGATCGCCTAAGCGTTCTGGAAGGCCTTCCATTGATCGGCGATGTGCGCGGGCGCAAGCTGATGCTCTGCGTTGAAAGCGTGGCAGACAAAACAACCAAGACGCTGCTGCCGGATCATTTGGATGTAGGGAAACGCATTGCCGATGCAGCGGAGGCACGCGGGCTTATGGTGCGCCCGATGGGGCATCTGAATGTAATGTCGCCTCCGTTGGTCATTACAAAATCTCAGATTGATTTTATCGCCGAGACGTTGGAAGCCTCTGTCAAAGAGGTCACAGATCAGTTGGTTCGCAACGGGGAGAGGATTGGATAATGGCACTCAATGAAGCCTCGACCGCAGTAGATAAGGCGTTGACACGCGACGGCTACAAAGGCGCAAGTTTTGAGAACGCCTTTGGCGGTGCACTTAGTTTTCTGCGCCGCACCTACACAAAGGACCTAACTGGCGTAGATCTGGCCGTGACAGGTATTCCTTTCGATCAGGCTGTGACGAACCGGCCCGGAACGCGCCTTGGTCCGCGCGCCATTCGCGAACAATCCTCGCTCCAGGCGTTCGATCCACCCTATGGGTGGGAAATCGATCCCATCGCGGACTTCAATATAGCTGATTACGGCGATTTAGCATTTGATTATGCTGACATACCGGCCTTTCCTAAAGCTGTCACGAAGCACATTTCTACGATCTTGGATGCAGGTGCGGGCTCACTTTGCCTTGGCGGCGACCACTACATCACCTTCCCGATCCTGCGCGCCTATGTCGAAAAATTCGGGCCGCTGTCCTTGCTGCAATTTGATGCACATTCGGACACTTGGCCTGATGACGATATGTCCCGCGTCGACCACGGCACTATGTTCTATAAAGCCGTCAAGGAGGGACTAATCGTTCCCGAAAGGTCGGTGCAGGTTGGCATTCGAACTGTTTGCGAAGACTACATGGGGGTCACAGTGATCGATGCCCGTGAAGTCCATGAGACGGGAACTGCCGCTGTGGTGAAGAAGATCAAAGACGTGATCGGGGACAATCAGACCTATTTGACCTTCGATATCGATTGTCTTGATCCAGCCTTTGCGCCTGGGACAGGGACGCCGGTTTCTGGCGGTCTTAGCTCTGCTCAGGCCTTGCATATCCTGCGAGACCTGAAAGGGCTCAACATGGTCGGAGGCGACGTGGTCGAAGTATCACCGCCTTTTGACGTTGGCGGGGCGACTGCCGTGGCGGGGGCGCAAATCGCAACGGAACTGATGTGTCTTTATTGTTATAACAAGCGGGAGCGTGCGTGATGCCAAACCAACCGGTCTCTGGGAATGATCTTGCGCGCTTTGCCGGGCAGGGCACCTTTATGCGACTACCCAGGGTCGACAGCGCAGACGGTCTAGACGTAGCCTTTCTGGGCATTCCAATGGATCACGGGTCGAGTTGGCGGTCTGGCACACGTTTCGGACCTGCACAGGTCCGCAATGAAAGTGCGATGATCCGGCCTTACGCTGTGCAAACTGGAGCAGCGCCCTTCGACGCGCTGCAATGCGCGGATGTAGGTGATGTGGCCATCAACACATTCAATCTACGCGAAAGTATTCGTATTATTACAGAGCATTACGACGCGCTTCTAAAGCACGACGTTATCCCGATGAGCATTGGTGGCGATCATACAATTACCCTCCCGATTCTGCGCGCCATTGCGAAAAAGCATGGGCCCGTCGGCCTTGTCCATGTGGACGCACATGCCGATGTGAACGACGAAATGTTTGGGGAGCGTGAGACCCATGGCACCGTGTTCCGCCGTGCGTATGAGGAGGGGCTGCTCCGCCCGACTGATGTCTACCAGATCGGATTGCGCGGGACGGGCTACACCGCTGAGGATTTCGACGAACCACGGGAATGGGGTTTCAACCTGACTTTGGCTCAGGAGCTTTGGCACAAATCCACCGCACCTCTTGCCGCTCATATCAAAAAGAACATGGGCGCGGGGCCGGTCTATATCACCTACGACATCGACAGTCTTGATCCCTCGATTGCGCCGGGCACAGGAACACCGGAAATCGGCGGGCTGACAACGCCGCAGGCGCTGGAGCTGATCAGAGGCCTTCGGGGTTTGCCGATTGTTGGCTGTGATCTCGTGGAGGTGGCGCCACCTTACGACACTAGCGGAAACACAGCATTGACGGCTGCCAACATTATGTTCGAAATGCTCTCAATATTGCCGGGCGTGCCCTATCGATAGTTTTACCAAACTGTCTTGAAGTGCCGTCATATTGTTAAAGAATTTGCTCGGAGGCTCGCGCGCTATGAATCAGGCGCCAAGAGAGATTAGCTATGCGCACGCGGCGCGATCACGAGGCGGGCGCGCCCTTATTCGGGTTCTGGAAAATACCACAGGTCGCATTCGCATGATCCGTCGTGCGCGCGGCTACGAGCAGGAGGTCGCGGCCGGCGCAGATTTCTGGGAGGTCATGACCGAACGCTACGGCCTCACCTTAGAGGTGATGGGCGGAGCGCCGGCAAATATTCCCTCGACTGGCCCGCTGATAACAATAGCCAACCATCCTTACGGCATCCTCGACGGCTTGATGATGGGCCATATCCTGAGCCACACGCGCGGGGATTTCCGGATTTTGGCCAATGCTGTTTTTCGCAAGGCTGAGGATATCAACAAGATCATTCTGCCGATCAGTTTTGATCAGTCGAAAGAGGCGGTTGCGCAGAACGTCGCCACGCGCAAAGAGGCGCTCAGCTATCTGGGGGACGGTGGCGCGGTTGGGGTGTTTCCCGGCGGCACGGTTTCGACCTCGGCCAAGCCTTTTGGCGAACCTATAGATCCGGCATGGCGCACCTTCACCGCGAAGCTGATCGCCAAGTCCGAGGCCGCCGTTGTGCCGATTTACTTCGCCGGTTCCAATTCTCGATTGTTCCAACTGGCAAGTCACGCGCACCCGACTTTGCGGCTGGCATTGCTGATTAAGGAATTTAAACGCCGCGTGGATGAACCAGTGCGTGTCGTAATCGGTGATCCAATCCCGAAAGAGGCTCTTGAGCCATATTACAAAGACCCCAAAGCGATGATGGACTTTTTGCGCAGATCGACATACGAGTTGGCGCCCGAACCTCTCTCTTCGCTGGACTATGGCTACGAGTTTGAGGATAGGTGGAAGCAGAAAGCAAACGGCGCAGGCTAATGGCAGTAGGTATTTTCGACAGTGGGTTAGGCGGCTTGACCGTCTATGACCAGATTGCGGCTGACATGCCCGATCTGCCGGTCTGCTATTTCGCCGACAGCGCGAATACGCCCTACGGTGTGCGGACACCGGATGATATTTTTAACCTGACCTGTGCGGCCACCCAGTCCTTGTTTGACGCAGGCTGCGATCTGGTGATCTTGGCGTGCAATACGGCATCGGCCGCAGCACTTCGTCGGATGCAGGAAAGCTGGGTACCGACTGACAAGCGTGTGCTTGGTGTTTTCGTCCCGATGATCGAAGCCCTAACCGAACGCAACTGGGGCGATAACTCCCCGCCCCGTGAGGTAGATGTGCGCGATGTGGCCTTGTTCGCAACCCCTGCGACCGTTGCGTCGCGGGCGTTCCAGCGCGAACTGGCGTTCCGTGCGATTGGTGTCGACGTTGAGGCTCAACCCTGCGGGGGCCTTGTAGACGCGCTGGAAGACGGCGACGAGATGCTGGCCGAGGCGCTGGTGCGCTCTCATGTGGATGCGCTGAAACGGCGGATGCCCCATCCGCAAGCGGCAATTCTTGGATGTACGCATTACCCGTTGATGCAAAAAGCTTTTCAAGACGCGCTCGGTTCTGATGTTAAAGTGTTCTCGCAGGCCAATCTGGTTTCAGCAAGTCTTGCCGACTACCTGAAGCGGCACCCGAATATGCTGGGCAAAGGAACAGAAACCAAGTTTCTGACGACAGGTGATCCCGCGCAGGTGACCGACCGCGCAACGCAATTCTTGCGACGAAAGATCAAGTTTGAAGCGGCCTGATTGCCGCCCGCACGTCTTTCTTCTAAACCTTCTATGAATTCATACGGAGTCTGTCATGACCCATAAAATCGCTATCCTTGGTGCGTCAGGATACACTGGCGCCGAACTTGTTCGGTTGATCTCTACACACCCGTCTCTGACCATCGCGGCCCTGTCCGCCGATCGCAAAGCCGGCATGGAAATGTCCGACGTCTTCCCGCATTTGCGGCATCTGGATTTACCCACTCTCGTTACCATCGACGAGATTGACTTCAGCGAAATCGATCTGTGCTTCTGTGCGCTCCCCCATAAAACCTCGCAGGAAGTTATCCTGAAACTGCCTGAAACGCTGAAGATCGTCGACCTGTCCGCTGATTTCCGGTTGCGCGACCCAGAGGCCTATAAGACGTGGTACGGCAATGATCATGCAGCCTTGGAGATGCAGAAGGAAGCCGTTTACGGCCTGACAGAGTTCTACCGCGACGACATCGCGGGCGCGCGGTTGGTTGCTGGAACAGGCTGTAACGCCGCTACCGGGCAATTTGCCTTGCGGCCGTTGATTGCCGCTGGCGTGATCGATCTGGACGACATCATCCTTGACCTGAAAGTAGGCGTGTCAGGCGCGGGGCGGTCCTTGAAAGAAAATCTGCTCCATGCGGAGCTGTCAGAGGGCAGCAATGCCTACGCGATCGGCGGCACGCACCGGCATCTGGGTGAGTTCGACCAAGAGTTCTCTGCCATTGCCGGACGGGACGTTAAGGTTCAGTTTACCCCGCATCTGGTGCCAATGAACCGCGGCATCCTTGCGACAGTTTATGTTAAAGGCGACGCGGCGGAGATTCACGCGACGCTGGCGGAGGCCTATAGCGGCGAACCCTTCGTTGTAATTCTGCCGTTCGGACAGGCCCCATCCACCCACGAGACCCGCGGGGCGAACTTCGTTCATATCGGGGTGACGGGTGATCGTATCGAGGGGCGGGCAATCGTGATCGCGGCGCTCGACAACCTCACGAAAGGCTCATCGGGTCAGGCGTTGCAAAACGCCAATTTGATGTTAGGTCTTGAAGAGACCGAGGGGCTGATGATGGCCCCGCTGTTCCCGTAAAGGATCCGCGCCATGAAGGGCCTCAAGAAAAAACGTCGTATTCAGGTCATCGCAGTTGCTGCGGTGGCTTTGTTGATTTCGACCGGATTGATCGGTTACGCCCTTCGCGATGGAATCAATTTTTTCCGATCGCCAACTCAAGTCGTTGAATCGCCACCAGCTGAGACAGAAACGTTTCGGATTGGCGGGCTGGTCGAGGATGGCAGCCTGAAAGTGAATGCATCCGAAGAGATCGTGTTCAACGTGACCGATGGCAATGCAGTGGTGCAGGTGGCGTATACAGGAATCCTTCCCGACTTGTTCGAAGAAGGTCAAGGCATGGTAGGGACCGGAAGATACATTCAAGGCGTCTTTCAAGCCACTGAAATATTAGCGAAACACGACGAGAAATACATGCCAGTAGAGGTCATCGACGCGCTGAAAGAACAGGGCGTTTACCAAGAGGCGAACGGTAGCTAAGCGCCCCGTTAAGCTATTTGGCGCACCTTCGGCCCCGCGTTCCAGCGGAGGCCCAAGATGCAAACTGTATTCGAAATCGCGCAAGACATCGTTCGCCGAGAAGGCGGATACGTGAACGATCCAGACGATCCGGGCGGGCCTACCAACTACGGTGTAACCCTCCATACGATGCGCCGTTTGGGATTGGATTTGAACGCAGACGGACGGATCACAAAGGCGGATGTCGAGGCCCTGTCCGAAAAGCAGGCGGTCGAGATCTTCATAGATCACTACTTTGTTCACCCTCGTATCGATGCTCTACCGCAACCGCTTCAGGCGAGCGTGTTCGATATGCAGGTGAACTCCGGCACGAACGCGATCAAGCTGCTCCAACGCCTTCTTAACGATATGGGGCAAGATGTCGCTGTCGACGGAGTGATCGGCCCTCACACAATCCGAGCTGCCTATGCGGCGTACCAAGGCGCGCCCGATCACATGGCAGACGCATATGGAATTGCGCGGCGCAGCTACTATTACGATCTAGCGGAGCGTCGGCCAGCCTCACGGAAATATGCGCGACGGCGCGACGGCGGAAAAGGCGGATGGATCAAACGGGCTGAGGAGTTTCTGTCGCCGCACTACCACCTGTCTGACACCGATCATCGCAAACGGGTGGCGTCATGGGGCTGATCTCGAAGGTTTTAGGCGGCGGTGTGGGGGCGGCAGCAGACGCTGTTGTTGACGTTGCAGAGGTCTTTCGCCCCAATGCAACACGGGAGATGGAATTGGGCCATGAGGCTTTCACAGCCTCGCTCAGCCAGCACGGTGCCGAGTTTCAATACGGACGCGTCGGGTGGTTCGATAGGTTGATGAACGGTCTCAACCGTCTTCCTAGGCCAATGCTAGCGCTCGGTACGCTCGGGATGTTTGTCTATGCTATGGTCGACCCGCTGTCCTTTGCCGAGCGGATGAAGGGGCTGGACTACGTGCCTGAGCCGATGTGGTGGCTACTTGGGGCGATCGTCAGTTTCTATTTCGGTGCGCGCGAATTGCACTATCGCAGAAGGCCGCCAACGGCGCCGTCAAATCCGCCATCCCGGCGTGTCCCGTCAACAAATCCGGCGCTGGAGGCTTGGCGATCTGAAAGAGGCGGTTAAAATCAACGAATGACGGCGCGTTTCGCTTTTCTAAACTGAACGGTTCGCTATCTTAGCGTCCAACATCTGAATTGGAGAAGCCCGATGCAATACGAAACCTTGCGGCTGAATGTCAGCAACAACGTTGCGATCATAGAATTCACCCGTGACGAGGTGATGAATGCGCTCAACACGCAGATGCGAGCAGAAATACTGCATGCGGTCAAAGCTGCCGAATCCACAGCTCGAGTGCTGGTGCTTACGGGTAAGGGACGGGCATTCTGCTCTGGTCAGGATTTGGGGGATCGCGCGAGCGTCGCTTCGACCGACCTGGAGCGCACCTTGCGCGACGAATACGTCCCAATGCTGATGGCGATCTACAATTGTCGAATCCCGACCATCTCGGCGGTAAATGGGCCAGCGGCGGGGGCAGGGGCCAACCTTGCATTGGCAGCGGATGTGGTCATTGCCACCCGATCCGCAGTGTTCTTGCAGGCGTTCACACGCATCGGGCTTATTCCTGATGCAGGCGGCAGCTACTTCCTTCCGCGTCAGGTTGGGTTAGCAAAGGCCATGGGGGCCGCATTGTTTGCCGAGCCGCTTACCGCGGATCAGGCCAGCGCAATGGGGATGATTTGGGAATCAGTCGCGGATGAAGAGTTTGCCCAGCATTGGAAGAACCGTGCGACCCATCTGGCCAACGGGCCAACGGAGGCCTACGCGCGGGTCAAAAAGATCATGCGGTCGAGCTTCGAGAACGATCTAGAGAAACAGCTACTTTTAGAAGCAAAGCTTCAGGGCGAGTGCGGCAAGACCCATGACTTCCGCGAGGGCGTTTTGGCGTTTCTAGACAAGCGTGCGGCGAATTACGAAGGGCGCTGAGCAAGAAAAGAAAAAGGCCACCCGAAGGTGGCCTTGATACTTAGCGGTTTTCGATGTCGATGTAGTCTCGCAACGCTTCGCCCGTGTAGAGCTGGCGCGGGCGGCCGATTTTGAGGTTCGGATCCGAAATCTGCTCTTTCCACTGGGAAATCCAGCCAACCGTCCGGGCCAATGCGAAGATTGGCGTGAACATCGAAGTCGGGAAACCCATCGCTTCCAGAATGATGCCGGAGTAGAAGTCGACGTTCGGGAACAGTTTCTTTTCTGCGAAATACGGGTCGTTCAGTGCTTGCTTTTCAAGCTCTTTCGCGACCTGCAGCTTGGGGTTGTTCTCGACGCCCAGAAGGTCAAGGACCTCGTCAGCCGATTGCTTCATCACCTTCGCGCGCGGATCGAAATTCTTGTACACGCGGTGGCCGAATCCCATCAGTCGGAACGGATCGTTCTTGTCTTTGGCACGCGCGATGAACTCGGGAATACGATCGACAGTGCCGATTTCTTCCAGCATTTCTAGGCACGCTTGGTTTGCGCCGCCGTGTGCAGGGCCCCACAGACAAGCGATGCCCGCTGCGATACAGGCGAACGGGTTCGCGCCGGATGACGATGCCAAGCGCACGGTCGAAGTCGATGCATTCTGCTCGTGATCTGCGTGCAACGTGAAGATGCGGTCCATGGCGCGCGCCAGAATGGGGTCCACTTCGTATTTCTCCGCAGGAACAGAGAAACACATATGCAAGAAGTTCGCGGCGTAATCGAGATCGTTGCGGGGATACACGAATGGTTGCCCGATGGAGTATTTGAACGCCATCGCCGCAATTGTCGGCAGCTTAGCAATCAGACGGATCGCTGCGACTTCGCGCTGCCACTCGTCGTTGATATCGGTGCTGTCGTGGTAGAATGCCGACATCGCACCTACGACGCCCACGAGCGTAGCCATCGGGTGAGCATCGCGGCGGAAACCACGGAAGAAATTGTGCATTTGCTCGTGAACCATCGTGTGGTTAGTCACGCGGGATTCGAAGTCTTCCAGCTCTGTCGCAGATGGCAGCTCGCCGTATAGCAGCAGGTAGCAAACTTCTAAATAATGGGACTTTTCGGCCAATTGGTCGATCGGATAGCCGCGGTGCAGCAATTCGCCTTTGGCGCCATCGATGAAGGTGATGGTGCTGTCGCAGGCTGCGGTTGACGTAAAGCCAGGGTCGTAGGTGAACACGTCGCCTTGCGCATAGAGTTTGGTGATGTCGACGACATCAGGCCCCACAGTCGGGGAATAGATCGGCAACTCGATTTCGTTATTACCAATAATCAATCGTGCGGATTTGTCGGACATACATTCACCTTTCGTGTGTCTGGAGGTGTGCGCGGTCGCAACCTCCTGTTATAAATGGCATTTCTGCCATCCGGCTTGTTGTTCTCTTATCTCCTCGCCGACCTTCGGCAAGGGCCATTAACTGGCAATCGCAGCCAGCCTTAAAAGCGTCTCATCGCGTCCAATGACCATCATCATGTCAAAGACACTTGGGGAAACTGCCCTGCCCGAAAGGGCAACTCGAAGTGGGCCAGCAAGTCTCCCAAATTTGAGATCCTGCGTCTCAGCAAACTCCATAACAATCTGCTCTAACGCCTCACGGTTCCAGCTAGCAGTTTGCAGGTGCGGCGTCAATTGCGTCAGTATACCACGGGATACCGGATCGAGAATACTTGCTTCCTTTTCGCCCAGCGTGAAGGGTGGTTCATCCAGAACAAACGCGAATTTTGCCAGCAGATCGCCGACGGTTTTATCTGCCACGTCCATCTGATCAAACGCCGCCTCAAACGCCTTCGCCTTTTCCTCGGGCAAGGGGGCATTGCCAGTTGCGGCCAGATAGCTTTGGACGTCGCGCAACATGGTCTCGGAATCACTCATGCCGATCTGATGGCGGTTAATGTTTTCCATTTTCTTAAAATCCAGCCGCGCCGGAGCTTTCCCGATCCCGCTCAGATCAAACCAATCTTTAGCTTGCTCGGTGGTGAAGACTTCGTCGTCACCATGGCTCCAGCCCAGGCGAGCCAGATAGTTGCGCATTCCAGCGGGGGTGTAGCCCATTGCCGCGTATTCCATCACGCCCAAGGCCCCGTGACGTTTCGAAAGTTTCTTGCCATCGGGTCCGTGAATCAGTGGGATATGGGCGAACACGGGCAGGTCCCACCCCATGGCGGTATAAATCATCGACTGACGGGCCGCGTTGGCAAGGTGATCGTCGCCGCGGATCACATGGGTTACGCCCATATCATGGTCGTCAACTACAACAGCCAGCATGTAAACAGGGCTGCCATCAGAACGAAGCAAAACCATGTCATCCAGTGCATCGGCCTTCCACGTTACGCTGCCTTGCACGGCGTCCTGAATGGTGATCTCGCCCTCTTGCGGCGCTTTGATACGGATCACATAAGGCGCGTCTGGGTGATCGGCGTCAGGCACATCGCGCCAAGGCGAGCGGAACAGGGTGGAACGCCCGTCCGCCCGAGCGGCCTCACGGAAACCTTCGATCTCCTCTTGTGTCGAGAAACACTTATAAGCTGTCCCAGCGGCCAGCATCTCACGTGCCACCTCTGCATGACGACTGGCGCTCTCGAATTGACTAGTCGCATCCCCGTCCCAATCAAGGCCCAACCAGCTCAATCCATCCAAAATGGCCTGCGTCGCCTCTGGTGTGTAGCGTGCCCGGTCCGTGTCTTCGATCCGTAGCAGGAACTTTCCACCGCGACCGCGCGCATAGAGCCAATTGAAAAGCGCAGTGCGCGCGCCGCCAATATGCAGGTAACCCGTCGGGGACGGGGCGAAGCGGGTAACCACGGGGGCATCAGTCATGAGGGTTTTAACCTTTTGGAAAGCATGTTCGAGCAGGATATGCGCAAGGGGACAAGGCCAGACAGGCTGACCCATTTGCGCTCAGGTTTAGGCAATCACGGTGATGGAGACAAGGGTAGGCGACGACGGGCAGCCCCCTAAGTCAAACAGGCTTTCCGCCAGTGTCTTGGAAATCTTTGGCCAACAGCAAGGCCACCTGTTCCCATGGGCGCCGGTTTGTGTTGGCGTCGGTATTGGTGCTTACTTTCTTGCCCGGGCCGAGCCGCACTGGACAAGTTTTTTAGGTTTGTTCGTAACACTGGGACTAGTCTGGCTTGCGGCGGCCCGTTTCGGTCGGCATCGGGCTTGCTGGACCTCTGTCGTACTTTGGGCGTTATCGCTGATAGTTGCGGGTGCTGCCGTTGCAAGTTTCCGCAGCCATGCGGTCACCGCACCAGTGTTGGGATATCGCTACTACGGTCCAATCGAGGGGCGTATCGTGGCGATAGACAAATCTGCATCGCAAAAACCACGGTTGACGTTAGATCAAATAAGACTGGCGCGTATGTCACCCGAGAAGACGCCGATACGTGTCCGCATCTCGCTACATGGGCCCGACCTAGGCATTCCGTTCGCAGCTGGCGATGTCGTGATGACAACAGGCCATCTTGGCCCTCCTTCGGGGCCTGTAGAACCGGGTGGCTACGATTTCCAGCGCAGCCTTTGGTTCCAGCAACTTGGCGCGCTTGGCTATACGCGAAACCCTACGCTTCGATCAAAGCCTGCAGACCCCCTGGACACCGGATTATCGTTACGGCTTTATGCCGCGCGCCGGACGCTTGCCGAAGCAATTAAATCCCGCATGGGTGCCCAGGAAGGCCCTTTCGCTGCGGCTATCATAACGGGGGACCGGTCCGATCTGGATCCGACTTTGTTGGAGGCATTGCGGGCATCCAATCTGGCACATCTCTTGGCTATTTCTGGGCTGCATATGGGGCTTTTGACCGGGGCGGTCTTTGCCATTGTCCGGCTCGGGTTGGCGCTAAGCCAGCCGCTGGCGCTTCGACTGCCTGTTCGCAAGATCGCAGCATGTGTCGCGTTATGCGCCGCTTTGGCGTATTTGGGAGTGTCCGGCGCGAATGTCGCCACACAACGCGCGTTTATAATGGTCTCGGTTATGCTGTTGGCCATCTGTGTTGAACGACCGGCGCTGACCCTCCGGGCTGTCGCTATTGCCGCGCTTCTTATTCTTCTCTTAACGCCCGAGGCCCTCGTGACGCCGGGCTTCCAGATGTCATTCGCCGCCACCACCGCACTGGTCGCTGTCTTCGCTTTTCTAAGGGATCGCGCGCTGTTTCTCCGATTGCCGAAATGGGTGTCGGGCGCCGCCTCCCTGCTTGTGTCATCATTCATAGCCGGTGCCGCGACCGCACCCTTTGGTGCCGCACATTTCAACCAGTTCGCCCAGTTTGGTTTGATAGCGAATTTGCTCTCGGTGCCCGTCATGGGCTTCGTCGTCATGCCCGGAGCCTTGCTGGCGGCTGCCCTAATTCCATTGGGTTTGGAGAGCGCGGGCCTGTGGGTGATGCAGCAAGGGCTTGCATGGATTTTGTATGTGGCCGAGTCCGTGTCAGGTTTGGACGGCAGCACTCGGGCAATCGTTGCCCCCGGACCTTGGGTCCTGCCGCTAGTGTCAATCGGTGGTTTGCAGCTTTGTGTGTGGCAAGGGGCAGGGCGGTTATTCGGGTTGGCACCAATCGGTGTCGCCCTGCTTCTTTGGATGCAGGCAGAGCGTCCAGACGTTCTGATCTCGGACAGCGGGCGCTTGGTCGGGGTGATGCAGGACGGGCAGCGCGGGCTGAACAAGCCCAAGGGCGACGGCTTCGCAGCTCAGGTTTGGTTGGAAAATGACGGGGACAGTGCGGGCCAAGCTGACGCAGCACAACGGTCGGGCTATTTGGCGAACAAGCTGCAATTCGATCTGGCAAAGACGAGCATTGTTTTCGATGCGGCCAACCCCGAAAAAATCGATATCGCTGCGCTGTGCGCGGCACATGATCTGGTGGTCGTACCGCGTCTGGAACAAGCCCTGCCTACAGGATGCAAGGGGTGGGCAGCACCGCATTTTCGGCGCGATGGGGCAATTGCCATCTATGTGACGGATCACGGCCTCAGATACGAAAACAGCCGATCGCTGCAGGGCGACCGGCTGTGGGTATCACATCAAAAAGACCGCTCTCAGTAGGATCGGATCAACCCGACCAAACGCCCTTGAACTTTCACCATATTGTCGGGCAGCACACGCGTTTCATAGGCAGAGTTTGCAGGCTCAAGCGCAATAGAAGACCCATGGCGGCGGAACCGCTTCAACGTCGCTTCCTGACCCTCGACAAGCGCCACAACAATATCGCCGTTATTCGCAGTGATCTGCTCGCGGATCACAACAACATCGCCGTCATTGATCCCGGCTTCGATCATCGAGTCGCCTTTGACCTCAAGCGCATAATGATGACCATTGCCCGACAACATCGATCCGGGGACAGCCACGTGGTGCGACACCTCGCTGATCGCTTCGATTGGTGTACCCGCTGCGATACGACCCATCACTGGAAGTTCCAGCGCATGGACCCCTTCCAGCGCCATAGCCTTCGGGTTTGCAGCAGGGCGGTTGCCTTCTATCACGCGCGGCTGAAAGCCGTTGCCTTCCATCGCATCGGGAAGTTTAACGATTTCCAAAGCCCGCGCCTTATGCGCAAGACGTTGAATAAAACCACGCTCTTCCAGAGCCGTGATCAGGCGGTGAATGCCGGATTTAGAGCGCAGGTCCAACGCATCCTTCATTTCGTCAAATGAGGGTGGAACCCCGTCGCGTTGAATGCGGCCGTGAATGAATTTCAACAGGTCCAGCTGTTTCTTTGTCAGCATCGGCTCAGAACTCCCTGATGGCAGCGCATTTTTGCGCTATGTTCTCCGATGTTCTACCGCTGTTCTTGTTTTGTGTCAACGCTTAGAGCCGGATAACCTCAACCATCTCCCCGGCGGCGCGGGCTGGGTCATTGGGCGGGCGCACGATAAGCGCGTTGGCACGGGCCAGCACCGTAAGCAGAGAACTATCCTGTCGTGCAAAGGCTTTGACCGCGTCGCCATCAATTGCAGCGCGCATGTAATGCTCTCGATGGCTGTTGGACTCTAACGGTTCAGAAAGTGTCATCTGGACGCGCCGACGCGCTCCGGCGGTCAAGCCTAGGAAACGGTCCAGAAGCGGGAGGACAAACACCTCGCCACACACCATGGAGGAAACGGGATTGCCCGGCAGGCCAATCATTGCCATCCCGCCGATCCTGCCTGCCATCAAAGGCTTTCCGGGGCGCATAGCAACTTTGTAGAATTCGCGTTCCAGCCCCATCGTTCCCGCCACTTCGGCCACGATATCATGATCGCCGACCGACGCGCCGCCGATGGTCACCAGCAAGTCGGAGCCTGCGGCGAGCGAGAGGGCCATTTCAAGCGATGCTGGCGTATCCTTGGCGATAGGCAGCAAGCGCGTCGCCGCACCCGCGCGCTGGAACAGAGCGGCAAGGCCAAGGGAATTGGAAGCAATGATCTGGTCATCGCGCGGGGTTTCCCCGGGGCTGACAAGTTCGTCACCTGTTGCAATGATTGCGACGACAGGGCGGCGGCGGACAGGCACCCGCGGCACATTCATCGAAGCCAACAGGGCCACATCGAATGAGGTCAGCCTTCGCGGCGCGCTCAGCACATCGCCGATCTTGAAATCACCTCCGGCAGGGCGGACATGATGGCCGCCATCAAGATCACCTTTGAGGGTTATCTTGTCGCCTTCGCGCGTTACGTCTTCCTGAATAATCACGCGAACGCCGCCTTCGGGCAAAGGCGCGCCAGTAAATATCCTCACCGCTTGGCCAGCGCTGACCAAGCCCTCAAATCGGTGTCCTGCAGCAGCCTCTCCAATCACAGAAAAGCTGTCTCCCTCGGCAACTTTCTCGGTCGAAACGGCGTAGCCGTCCATTGCGGAGGCCGAGAAGGGAGGTTGGTTGCGGGTGGCAGCGACGTCCTCGGCCAAAACGCGCCCGTCAGCTTCGGACAGCGGCACCATCTCGGCGTCAACCGGTGCGCCCAGCTTCAAAACCTCTGCCAGCGCCTCGGCGACCGAGATCATCCGCGCTTGGCCTCGAACAGTCCCGACTTGCCGCCATCCTTAAGAACGAGGCGTATACCGCTGATCTCCATGGTCTTTTCAGCGGCCTTGACCATATCATATATCGTTAGCGCGGCAGTCGAGACAGCGGTAAGCGCTTCCATTTCCACGCCCGTTTGGCCGGTTGTTTTGACGGTGGCCTCAATTCGAATTCCGGGTAGCGAGGCGTCTGGCGTCATCTCAACCGAGACTTTGGTGATCGGCAAAGGATGGCAAAGCGGGATCAGGTCGGAGCATTTCTTTGCACCCATAATTCCGGCCAATCGCGCGACACCCAGCACATCGCCTTTTTTCGCACGACCTTCGGTGATCAGCGCAAATGTCTCGGGCAGCATTTTGACGCAGCCTTCTGCGACAGCGACGCGCGATGTCACTTTCTTATCGGACACATCGACCATATGCGCATGGCCTTCACCGTCGAAATGGGTCAGTTCGGACACTTACATGCCCCCGGTCATGGGTTTGTCGCTGAGGATATGACGCGTGGCAGCGGCCACGTCGTCTTGGCGCATCAGACTCTCGCCAATCAAGAAACAGCGTGCCCCATAGCGCGCAAGATCGGAAAGATCGGACGGCTCGAACAATCCGCTTTCTGCGACGATCAACTTATCCTCGGGCACTTGGCGGGCCAGCTTGCGGGTCGTGTCGAGCGTGACGTCGAAGGTGTGCAAGTCGCGGTTGTTGATCCCCAAGAGCGGGCTTTTGAGAGTCAGAGCGCGCTCCAGTTCTTCGGCGTTATGCACCTCGACCAGAACATCCATGCCAAGCCGCATAGCCGTGTCTTCCAACTCAAGCGCCAACACGTCGTCGACGGACGCCATTATAATCAGAATGCAATCGGCCCCGAGAACGCGGGACTCGAAAACCTGATAAGGATCATAAAGGAAATCCTTGCGCAGCACCGGCAAATCACAGGCTTCACGCGCCTGCACCAGAAACTCGTCTGCCCCTTGGAAAGAGGGCGTATCGGTCAGCACGCTCAGACAGGTGGCGCCCCCCGCGGCGTAGGCTTTGGCAAGCTCAGGCACATCAAAATCATCGCGGATCACGCCTTTGGACGGGCTGGCCTTTTTGATCTCAGCAATCAGGCCGTAACCGCTGATGGCGGCATCCGCCAGCGCATCGGCAAAACCGCGCGGGGCGGGCGCGTCTGCCGCAGCAGCCTGTAGATCCTCAAGGCTCCGTTCCGCCTTGCGGGCCGCAACCTCTTCAAGCTTGTAAGCTTTGATCTTTTCCAGAACGGTAGGGGTGCTCATACGGCCTCCGAAGTCAGTTTTGCCAAGGCATCCACCTTGGATTTTGCAGCACCACTGTCGATGCTGGCGCGTGCCATGTCCACACCTTCGCGCAAGTTCGCGGCCTTGTCAGCTACGACCAAAGCGGCGGCAGAATTCAACAACACGGCGTCGCGATAGGCAGACGGCTCACCGTTCAGCAGCGCGCGAAACGCGACGGCATTTTCTTGAGGCGATCCGCCCAAAATATCTTCAAACGGATGTGGTGTCAGGCCTGCATCTTCCGGAGCGATCTCTATGTCGCGCACGGTGCCGTTTTCAAGAACGGCCACTTTCGACGGGGCAGAGATTGCCAGCTCGTCCGTGCCATCGCCCCCATGCACCAGCCATGCCTTTTCGGATCCAAGCGCCAACAAAGTCTCGGCCATCGGGCGGATCAGATCAGCGGAAAACGCGCCGGTGAGCTGTCTCTTCACTCCGGCAGGGTTGGTCAGTGGCCCGAGAATATTGAAAATTGTCCGTGTGCCCAACTCGGTACGGGTCGGCATCACATGGGCAATGGCGGGGTGGTGCATCGGGGCCATCATGAAGCCGATCCCGATTTCGGAGATTGCCCGCGTCACCACGTCCGCGCCGACCATGACGTTGATCCCCATGGCGCCCAAAGCATCCGCCGCGCCGGATTTCGAAGACAGATTTCGGTTGCCATGCTTGGCCACAACGACACCAGCTCCCGCTACCACGAAGGCCGTCGCTGTCGAGATGTTGAGCGTCCCTTTGCCGTCACCACCGGTGCCGACAATGTCCATCGCACCTTCGGGAGCAATGACGGGGTGACACTTGGCCCTCATCACGGCGGCGGCGGCAGCGTATTCCTCCACCGTCTCGCCACGGGTGCGCAAGGCCATCAGCAGACCGCCAATCTGGCTGGGTGTTGCGCGACCTTCGAACAGGGCCTTGAAGGCCACCTCCGCCTCAGCGCGGGTCAGGGGACGGTCGGCGGCGATCCCGATGAGCGGTTTTAGATCATCGCTCATGCCGCAATCCCTGCTTTGCTAGGCAAAATATCAAGAAAGTTCTGCAGCATCTGATGACCATGCTGCGACGCAATGCTTTCAGGGTGGAACTGAACCCCGTGAATCGGCAACTCGCGATGCTGCAGGCCCATGATGGTGCCGTCCTCCAGCTCTGCAGTGACTTCAAGCACATCGGGCAGGGTGGCGCGGTCAACGACCAAGGAATGGTAACGGGTGGCGTCGAACGGCGAGGGCAGATCTTTGAAGACACTTTTGCCCTCGTGAATGAAATGCCCCATTTTGCCGTGCACGATCTCGCTGTGGCGCACGACCTTGCCGCCAAAGGCTTCGCCAATCGTTTGATGCCCAAGACACACGCCAAATAGGGGCGTCCGCGTTTCGGCCGCCGCAGCCGTCAGGGCCAGACAAATGCCCGCGTCAGACGGTGTTTTGGGGCCAGGGCTTAGAACGATCCCTTGCGGGTTCAGCGCCATTGCTGCCTGGACGTCAATTGCGTCGTTGCGGACAACCTTCATCTCAGCGCCGAGTTCGCCGAAAAAATGCACAAGATTGTACGTGAAACTGTCGTAATTATCGATCAATAGCAGCATCATCTTACCCTTTGCTCGGAAAGGGCTTTCCACCGCCTTCCGTGTCGCGGTATAAATGCCCAGAGCTACGCGTCGGGGTCAAGGCCGCTTATCCGGTCCCCATGAAGAACGAGGGCGTCAATGTCCCGAATGGCTGTGCGTAAGCTGCGGTGAACGGCACAAGAGCGGGCGAGGATCAAGATGATGGTCAAAGGAATAAGCACAGGATTGGTGTCTGGCGGACTGGTGGGCGTGGTGGTGATGTCCATCCTGTCGCTTTATGCGCCATTGCCGCAGGACAAGATCGACGCGGCACCGAAGCTGGCTGTCGAAACCCAGTCCTCCGATGCGGTTTCCCCGGAGCAAACGCAAAGCAGCGCGGCACCGCTTGCCACCGAAACCCCAGTTGTGCCCGCCTCCACCGAAAGCGGCGTCACAGAAGCGCCCGTGGCCGCGGATAGCACAGCCCCTGAGACACAAACCGACGAGGTCACTCAACCTCAGCAAGATGCGCCCGTGGTTCAGCCCTCGGTTCCGCAACTTGACTCAAGCAGCACCACGCAATCCGAGAGCCCGACGGCCGAGATTGCGACCTCCGACGCGACGCTCGTGCGTCCTGTGCCGGGCGCGCCTGCTGTTCCGGCCCAAAACAATGACGAAATCATAATTGCGCGGGCGGACCCAACACCAGAGCCTGTCACGCAAGTCGAAGCGGGCGTGCAAGCCCCCACCGCAGACAGTTCACCAAGCGTGACGGATAGCACTGATGCGGGTTCTGCAACCGTGCTGCCATCGCAATTGCCACAACCGACAGTCGTCGGGACTGAGCAACCCGCGGTCACAAACGAAGCGCCAGCACGCACCAGCACGTTGCCAACCATCGGGGCCACTGCTGAGGACGCGCCGCTTGAAGTTGCAGCCGCTGACACACCGATAACCCTACCGCAGGTTGATTCCGGAGTCGTGACCAACCGTCTTCCCAGTGTCGGCGGCGGCGGCGCAAGCTCTTTGGTCCAGCGTGCCCCCGTCGAGGCGGCACCTGAACCAGTCGCCGCACAACCTCCCGCGGATTTGGGAGCGTTGCGCAACTTCCGTGCTCCGGTTGCCGGGATCGAAGGAAAGTCCTTGTTCGGTGTGATCCTCATCGACAGCGGCGAAGATGGCATTCCGCGCGAAGACCTTATGAAGCTCTCCGTGCCGGTGACGATCGCCATTGACCCGACCCAGCCTGACGCCGCGCAGATTATGGAATCCTATCGCGCCGCAGGTATTGAGGTCGTGGCAATTGCAAACGAATTGCCGACTGCGTCTGCTCCCGGGGATGTAGCTGTTGCGGTTGAGGCTTATTTCAACATTCTAAACCAAGCGGTCGGTCTGATGGACCCGTTGGACGGACGCATCCAGTCGAACCGCACGCTGCTCCAGCCTGTCCTAGGGGCCATTCGCAATTCCGGCCACGGGCTGATCACCTATGATCGTGGTCTCAACACCGCTCAACAGGCCGCACGCCGGGAGGATATCCCTGCCGCAACAGTTTTCCGGGTTCTAGACGCCGATCGGGAAGAAAGCCCCAAGATCAAACGCTACCTTGATCGCGCAGCGTTTAACGCCAACCGCGACGGGGCGGTGGTCGTTGTCGGACGCAGCTATTCCGAAACGGTAAAAGCTATCGTTGAATGGGTGCTTGAGAAAAAAGAAGCAGGCGTCGCGATGGTGCCGGTTTCTGCGGTGATGTTAGCGGACGAAACCTCGTAAGGTCACGTTCATAGAGTATCAGCCGTTCCCACCACGCAAGAAGAGTCCTGCCTCTTTGGCAGCCATACGCAACGCCTTCGATTTGTTAACGGTCTCTTCGAACTCGTCATCCGGGTCGCTGTCATAGACCACGCCGCCGCCTGCTTGTACGTAAAGCTTTTCGTCTTTGACGATGCCCGTCCGCAGCGCAATGCAGATATCCATGTCGCCATTGGCCGAGAAATACCCGCAGCCGCCCCCGTAGATGCCACGCTTTTCAGGCTCTAGCTCGTCGATGATTTCCATCGCACGCACTTTTGGCGCGCCAGAGACGGTGCCCGCAGGCAGCCCGGACAGCAGCGCTGACAACGCGTCTTGATCCTCTGCCAACTCTCCCGTGACGTTCGAGACGATGTGCATCACATGGCTATACCGCTCGATAATGAATTTCTCGGTCGGGGTCACCGTGCCGATTTTGGAGACTTTGCCCGTATCATTGCGCCCGAGGTCGAGGAGCATCAGATGCTCCGCACATTCTTTCGGGTCCGCTAACAAATCGGCCTCCAGCGCGCGGTCTTCCTCAGGGGTCGCTCCGCGCGGGCGGGTGCCTGCGATCGGTCGAATAGTTACTTCGCGCCCGAACACCCGCACCAGAATCTCGGGGCTGGCCCCAACGATCTGGAATCCACCCATGTTGAAATAGAACATAAAGGGGGATGGGTTGGTGCGCCGCAACGCACGGTAAAGCGAGAAGGGCGGCAGCGGGAAATCCTGCGTCCAGCGCTGTGACGGGACGACCTGAAAGATGTCGCCCGCGCGGATGTATTCTTTGGCCTTCTCGACGGCTTCGAGATAGCCGCTACGGCTGAAATTCGACACGGGTTCCGCCACTTCGGTTTCTTCGCCAAAGTCACGTGCATCTGTGGGCACCGCACGGTCAAGATCACGCACGGCGTCCATCACGCGCTCTGCCGCTTGTGCATAGGCGGCGCGCGCAGTCAGACCGGGTGCGGCCCACGCGGGGCTGACGACGATCACTTCGCCCTTGACCCCGTCCAACACCACCACCACGGAAGGGCGTTGCATCACCGCATCGGGCAAGCCGAGCGGATCGGGGTTCACATCAGGCAAATGTTCGACCAGTCGGATCATGTCGTAGCCCAGATAGCCAAACAATCCCGCTGAGGCTGCCGGCAACCCTTCTGGTAAATCAATCCGGCTTTCAGCCAGAACCTCACGCAATGCCGTCAGCGGGTCGCTTTCGCAGGGCTCAAACGCCTCGCGGTCAAAGCGGGCAGAGCGGTTCAATTCGCTCGTCTCGCCCCGACAGCGCCAGATCAGATCCGGTTTCATGCCGATGATCGAATACCGTCCGCGGACCTCGCCACCCGTCACAGATTCCAGCACAAAGCTGTCCGGCTGCGCAGCGGTCAGTTTCAGCATCAGCGAAACCGGGGTGTCCAGATCGGCCGCGAGGCGTGTGTAGACAACTTGGTTCTCGCCCGCGTCAAACCGCGCTGCGAATTCATCATATGCAGGGAAGAGCGCCATGGCTTAGCGGATACTTGCGTTAACGGCGTTCACGGCGACCTGATCAAGAGTTAGGCCATGGCGCGCTTGCACCGCTTGACCATAAAGCTCGAACACGTCGGCTGCCAGACCTGCGCTGCCTTGCTGGCTAAGCTGCGCCAAGAAATTCTGGGCTTCCTCAGCGTCCATATCCGCAGGGGAGATGTCGAGGAGTTCCACGATCAAAGCGCCGTCTGCGGTCGGGATCAACGCGGTCTCCGACGCTTTTTCCAGATCGAAAGCCGTGATGAGAAGGGCTGGCGATACGTCCTCTATGAAGTCCGTGCGACCGCGATCTGTCTCGGTCCGACCCGAAAGCCCAAGGGCCTCCATAGCGGTGCCTGCATCCAGCTGCGCTTTCAGGGTTTCACCCAATTCGCTCAGCCGACGCTTGGTTTCGGCGGCATCCCAAGCTGCTGCAACATCGTCGCGAATATTGGCCAGCGGGGGCAGTTCGGGTGGCACGATCTCGTCCAATCGCGCGGCAAAGATGCCTCCGTCAGAGAGTTCGCGCGCCTCGGGGAAGTCGCCCTCGTTCAGGCGTTCGGCTTCTTCACGGAAGTTGTCATAGCCGGCGATACCGTCAGTTGCAGCGGCAGAGTAGTCGATCTGGCCGAATTCCAGTTCTGTATCTTTGCCCAATTCTTCCAGCGTAGCGCCACCGGCCAAAAGGTCTTCGACTTCGCCCAGCTTGTCGAGCACGGCGCGGCGTGCTTGATCTGCGGCGGCTTCAGCGACCAACTCGTCACGCACGTCTTCGAACGGGGTCTCGTGTGCTTCAAGTACAGCGTTCACACGGTAAAGGGCAGGGCCAAGGGACGTTTCGACCGGATCGGTGATCCCGGGTTCCGTCAGCGCAAAAACAGCGTCGGCAATCGGGGTGTCCAGATCATCGCGAGATACTTCGCCTTGATCGACGTCTTCCAGCGTCAGCCCGCGATCTGTTACCAAATCATCAAAGCTGGTTTCGCCCGCGTCAATGGCGGCTTTGGCCGCAGTCGCAGCCTCGACATCAGCAAATCCCAAACGCTCGACGATGCGGCGCTCCGGCTGGTTGAGCTCGCCGGAGCGTTCTTCATAAAGCGCGACCAACTCGTCCTCGTTTGGCGTAATGCCGTCAACAAGCATGTCTGGCGTAAGCCAAGCATAGCTGATCTTGCGAATTTCAGGTGTTTCGAATTGGGTGCCATTCTCGTCATAGAATGTTTGCAATTGCGCATCCGTGGGCGTTGCATTTGGGCCCGCCAAAAGCTCTTCGCTCAACTCGGCCCAACGGAAGGAGCGGCGCTGGCCCAAGAACCCGTAGAGCGTTTCTGCATATGCATCGTTCAGGGTCAAACCGCCCGTTACGGACTGTTGAAGAAGCTGTCGCGCGGCGGTGCTGCGAAGATCATCCTCAAAATCGGCGGGGCGCAAGCTGCTGCGTTCCAAAGCGAATTCATAGGTGTCCCGATCAAAAGTGCCGCTTGGGCCTTGGAAGGCAGGGACCTGCTGCAACTGGCTCAGCACTTCGGCGTCGCCAACAGACAGTCCCATCACACGGGCTTCTTCGGTCAGGGCAGTGGTCGCGGCCAGACGTTCGCGGACGCGCAGGTCCAAGCCTTCTTGAAGCGCGGTCTGCATAGAGACGGGTTGCCCGCGTCGGCGCGCTTCGAAATCGATCTCTTGCTGAAGGCCACGTTGGTATTCCGCGACAGTGATTGGTGTTTCGCCGACGCTGCCAATGGACGAAATATTTCCGCCCAGACCACCAGCCCCAAAGCCCGCAAGCCCCGCAACCAACAGGAGCAAAATGACCCACACCGCGATGCGCGACGCGCTAGATTTGCCTGACTTGGCCATGTCTCACCTTCCCAGAAGAAAACCAGTTGGAACCTGTTAGACCGTTGCCCTCAGGGGGGCAAGCCAGTCAGAGGGATTCCATACGCTCAAAAAGCTCCGCAATACCTGCGGCGTCGATATTGGCAAACGCAATGCGTAGCGACTTCGCACCTGACGGATCGCCCTCCGGCATGAACATCGTCCCTGGCAGGCAGAGCACGCTGATCTCTTTCACCATGCGTTGGGCCAGCTTGTCGGACGGCTCGTCAAACGGATGCGTCATGTAGGCAAAATAGGCTCCGTTCCCCTGCAGCGTCCATCCTTTTCCGGCGAGCCTTGGGAAATGGGCCTCGATCGCGGCTCGGCGCGTCAAAATCTCGGCACGCTGTTCGGCAAGCCACGGGCCAAGGTTCTGCATCCCCCAAAGCGCGGCGCGCTGGCCTAGCTGGTTCGGGCAAATGGTAACCGTATCGAGAAACTTCTCGGCCTCGGCCAGTTGCGCCTCGGATGCGACCATCGCCCCGACGCGGTGACCCGTCAGCCGGTAGGCTTTGGAAAAGGAGTAGAGGTGGATGAGCGTCTGCTCCCAATCAGGACGCGTGAACAGGTCATGCGGCGCGCCAGTTCGACTGTCGAAATCGCGATAGGTCTCATCAACAATCAGCGCGATGCCACGGGACTGGCATAGATCAAAAAACGCACCAACCAGTTCGGACGGGTATTCCACGCCGCCCGGATTGTTTGGCGTTACCAACGTGATAGCGCGCGTTTTTGAGGTGATCAGAGCCGCTGCATCCGACACCGAAGGCAAAAGCCCGTCACCCGCTTTGAGCGCCACCGAGGTGATGCCCCCCATGTCGAGCCACATCTTATGATTGAAATACCAAGGCGTCGGGACGATGACCTCGTCACCCGCCGCACAAAGCGTCGAAATCATTGAAGCAAATGCCTGATTGCATCCAGACGTAATGGCCACTTGAGACCCCGAGATCGCGCCACCGTAGGCCGCGCTCCATTGGTCAGCAACTTCGGTCCGTAATTCAGGCAGGCCTAGAACCGGCCCGTAAAGATGCGTCGCGTCGTCTCCCAACACAAACTGCGCCATAGCTTCGCGCAATGGCGCAGGGGGCGGATCCACTGGCGCAGCTTGCGAGACGTTGATCAGCGGGCGGTCTTTGGGAAAATCGACGCCATCAATCCATCGCCGCGCCTCCATCACTGGAGGAGGGAACGTCGCGGCCATGTTCGGATTCAATCGCATGAGGTATTCTTTTCTAACAAGGCGTTGCGGGGCGAAGCTTATTCGCCGCGATAGGGCTTCACGTATTGCATCGCCATATCCCACGGGAAGAAAATCCACGTGTCTTGCGACACTTCGGTAATAAACGTGTCGACCTGCGCGCGGCCCTTCGGCTTGGCATACACCGTGGCGAAATGCGCGTTGGGGTAGAGCGCGCGGACAATCTCGAGCGTCTTGCCACTGTCAACGAGATCATCGATGATCAGGATACCTGTGCCGTCCCCCATCAAGGCGTCATCCGGCTTCTTTAGAACGCTGGCCTCGGATTGGGTCTGGTTGTCGTAGGATTTGACGGAAATCGTATCCACCGTGCGGATATCCAGCTCGCGGGCCGCAATCATTGCAGGGGCCATGCCGCCACGTGTGATGGCGACGACCGCGCGCCACGCCCCGTTGTCAGGGCCATGCCCGTCCAGTCGCCACGCCAAGGCGCGGCTGTCGCGGTGGATTTGATCCCAGCTGATGTGAAAGCCTTTTTCGTGGGGCAGGCGGTCGGTCATTGGTCAAGTTCCCTCAGGTGATGGCAATTTTAGCGCCGAGAACGGCAATCAGACCGCCAAAGCTGCGATCCAGTTTTGATTTGAAGCGGCCGTAAGCTGTGCGGGCGCGGGGCAGCGAGAAGACGCGCGCCACAAACATATACCACGCAGTTTCGACCCAGAAGATATTGAACAAGACAAAAAGCTTGTCCGCCAAGGAGGCCTCAACCGGCACCAATCCGACGAAAACGGCACCGAAAAACACGGCTGGCTTGGGATTGGCGAGCATTGCGATCAGACCCAGCCAAACCGCCCCGAACACAGACCGTGGCGTGGTGCCTTCGGCGATAACGGGCAAAGGCTCGGAGGCGTGTTGCCACATCTTCCATGCGATATAGATCAGGAACAATCCGCCCACGACTTTCAGCGTGGTGAACAGGGCAGGGACCACCTCAAACAACAAAGACAAACCAAGCAAGGCAGCCGCCGCCCACAGTGTCGCAGCCAGGCCGAACCCGACAGCAAGCCCCATGGCGGTTCGTAGACCTTCGGAGGCGGCGGACCGGACGCTCAACACGAAAGACGGCCCCGGCGAGATCGCCGCAAGCAAATGAATAAGGGCGACGCTAACGAAGCCCGCTAAGGTCATTTCTCGATGTCCGGCGCGTCCACGGCCTTCATGCCGACGACGTGATAGCCGGCGTCGACATGCAGCACTTCACCGGTCACAGCGGAACCTAGATCGGACAGCAGATACAAAGCGGATTTGCCGACTTCTTCTTGCGTGACTGTCCGGCGCAGCGGCGCGTTATATTCGTTCCACTTCATAATATAGCGGAAGTCGCCGATGCCAGATGCCGCCAGCGTCTTGATCGTACCAGCCGAGATGGCGTTAACACGAATGTTATCTTTGCCAAGATCCTCGGCCAGATATTTCACCGACGCTTCCAGTGCAGCCTTTGCCACGCCCATCACATTATAATGTGGCATGACCTTTTCTGCGCCGTAATAGGTGAGCGTGAGCAAGGATCCGCCGTCATTCATCATCTTTTCGGCGCGCTGCGCAACCGCTGTGAAGGAGTAGACAGAGATATCCATTGTCATGCGGAAGTTGTCGGACGAGGTGTCTACATAGCGACCGCGAAGTTCGTCTTTGTTGGAGAATCCGATAGCGTGCACCACGAAATCAAGTGAGCCCCAGTCCTCTTCAAGCGTTTTAAACAAGGCATCTATCGACTCGCCATTGCTTACATCGCACGGCAGCACATGCTTCGCGCCAATGCTGTCGGCGAGGGGTCGGACACGCTTCAAAAGCGCATCGCCCTGATAGGAAAAGGCAATTTCCGCGCCTTGGTCGGCGCAAGCCTTTGCAATACCCCAAGCGATGGACTTGTCGTTCGCCACCCCCATGATCAGCCCGCGCTTGCCTGCCATCAATCCATTTGACATGTTGTCCCCCAACGCCTGTTCTTGTTGTGTTTAAGTCGGTTTAGGCGAAACTCGAAGCTGCATCAAGCAACCCTTGTAATCGCGTCGTCTGCGCTACCTGCAACGATGTGGACGGTTCCAGACTATCGTTTTTGTCCACTTGGTCAAAATTCAAGACGCCGCGTCATGGTTGAGCCCTACGGCCAGCCTCGTTATAGGCGCAGTTAGAAATGGTGGGACATGACTAATGACGGATAGGTCCGGAAAATTCGCGGGGGACGACCCGTTTCAGATCATTCGCGACTGGATGGATGAAGCGGTGCAGACCGAACCAAACGACCCGAACGCGATCGCCATCGCGACGGTCGATCGCGACGGGTTACCAAATGTGCGAATGGTTCTGCTCAAAGATGTCGAGGATGACGCCTTCGTTTTCTACACGAATTACGAAAGTGCGAAAGCTGCGGAGCTAGATCATGCGGGCAAAGCGGCGTTTGTCATGCATTGGAAATCCTTGAGGCGCCAAGTACGTGTTCGTGGTATAGTCACCCGAGAAGATGGGGCGCAGGCGGATGACTACTATAAGTCCCGCTCGCTCAAGAGCCGTTTGGGAGCATGGGCATCCAAGCAATCGCAACCGCTTTCATCGCGTGGTGCCTTGATGGCAGAGGTGGCGAAAGTGACTGCTGCAAAGGGTCTAAATCCGGATCGCCCGCCATTCTGGGGCGGATATCGGATCAGACCTGTAGAGATCGAATTTTGGGCCGACGGCGCGGCACGACTTCACGACAGATTCCGCTGGTCGCGCACGGAGCCACACGGACCTTGGACAATAACGCGTCTTAGTCCGTAAGCATGCAAGAATTAAGAAGAATTGACGTACACGTAAACAGTTGAGGGCAGGAAACCCTTACCTATCTTGAAACCTCACAATGTGAGAACGTGGAGGCCAGCATTAGTTGGGGGTACTCCATGGGTAGTCTTGGAGGCGTCGCTAAGTTCGACGCAGTTTGGATGACACAGAATAGCGAAGTAGCCGACGCAAGTAAGTTTGTGGTCGGTCATGTTAAATGGTTTGACGCGGTGAAGGGCTTTGGCTTTGTCGTAGCGGAAGAGGGTGGCCCTGACATTTTGCTCCATGCAAATGTTTTGCGGAACTTCGGTCAGGGATCCGTTGCAGATGGCAGTCAGGTTGAACTGCGGGTCCATGAGACCGACCGGGGCCTACAGGCGGTCGAGGTCCTATCGCTCACCCCTCCCGTTTTGGACGGAAGTGAAGCTGGCCCAATCTTGGCCGCAGAGGATTTGTCTGACGTCGAAATGATCCCTGCTCGGGTGAAATGGTTTGACAAGGGCAAGGGCTTCGGATTTGCCAATGCCTATGGTTCAAGTGATGACATCTTTCTTCACGTCGAAGTCCTGCGTCGCTGCGGGCTTGCGGATCTTCTTGCGGGCGAGGCTGTTTGCCTTCGCGTCGTCGATGGGGAACGCGGTCAAATGGCGGCTGAGGTTCACTCTTGGGACTATGCTGTCTCGAATTCGTGACTCGATAATTTCGGCAGTCTTTCTGACAGGCTTCGCCGCTGGCGGAGCCTTCGCTGATTCTTGCACGCCAAACCGTGTGAACATCAAAGGTGAGTTTGGGTCGATCTCTTTTCGTGTCGAGATCGCAGATGACTTTCAAGAACGCGCCACTGGTCTTATGAACCGCGACAGCCTTCCGATGCTTTCGGGGATGCTCTTTGTTTATGAGCGCCCACAGCCTTTGGCGTTCTGGATGCGCAACACGCTGATTCCGCTTGATATGATATTCGTTGAACCGACGGGCAAGGTCGCCAAGATCCACGCGAATGCCGTCCCGCTAGACGAAACTGCCATTTCTGGCGGGGACGGACTCACCCATGTTCTTGAAATCGGCGGTGGGTTGGCTGCCAAATTCGGGATTTCCGAAGGTGATATCCTTCAACATTCCAGCTTTAATCAAAATGAAGCGCTTTGGCCCTGCGGTTAGGGCTTTTCAAACCCGTCGAAGGTGGTTAGGAAACCCTCAGATTGTCGGGGCGTGGCGCAGCCTGGTAGCGCACCTGTTTTGGGTACAGGGGGTCGGAGGTTCGAATCCTCTCGCCCCGACCATCTAAATCACCGCATGGCGGTACTTTCCCTTAGTGTTAACTTCTCCATACCGCGTGCGCAGAGGCGTTGCTGCGGATAACCCGCGTCCGAGCCTGCTTCACGACGGTGGCTGCCGATCGCCCCCCGATTCTGTGACGATGAAAGCTAACGCTGCGTAAGGCGTGGCATTTCAGCGATAGTTTCGCCCGCCCCACATATAGATGCTAAATCTTTGTGCGTCCCCCATATATGGGGTTGGTGGGGCAGGTCGCGCCTGATCATCTGTGGATAAGCCTGTGGATAGTTCACCCAAAACCCTAGCTTGCGGCGATAACCCGCCAATTTGCTTTGGTTTTTCGCAACAGGGTCCCCTGTGCACTGTTTTGACCTGCCTTTTAGTAAGAATCGGAGCGCATCACGCGGTCCGGCGGTCAACAGATTTTTGTGCCTGAATGTGGTAAAAATTCCGTTGACCGCACGGGCCTACATACGTCAGGTTGTGCAGGCCGACACACAAGCCACCACATATAGTGGCACGTGGCGGCGACGGGACGGGGCAACACTCCACATAGACGCATCATCAAAGGTGCTCCCTCTTGCTGAGGCAAGGGGCCAATGAGTTTGTCCCTGAACACAACCACGACCCGCATGAGGCAGGTCTGACATAAATAGCTCGCGCAGTGTATTGCGCATGGGATCGGGGAAAGACGAATGAAGATCGACCGCAAACTCACGAAAGCCGGACAAGACGCCTACGCAGCATTGGAGTTTACCTCCACGACGTCCGAGATTCGCAACCCCGACGGTACGATCGTTTTCAAACTCGACAGCGTAGAAATTCCTGCAGGTTGGAGCCAAGTCGCCTCCGACGTCATCGCACAGAAATATTTCCGCAAAGCCGGCGTCCCTGCGGCGACCAAGCGCGTCAAGGAAAAGGGCATCCCAGAGTTTCTGTGGAGGTCCGTCCCAGACGAAGCTGCGCTGAAGAAACTTCCAGAAGATCAACGCTTTGTTGGCGAGACCTCGTCCAAGCAGGTGTTTGACCGCTTGGCAGGCGCATGGTGCTATTGGGGCTGGAAAGGTGGTTACTTCACCACCGAGGGCGACGCCCAAGCCTACTACGACGAAATGCGCGTCATGCTGGCCAAACAGATGGCTGCTCCGAACTCTCCACAATGGTTTAACACCGGCCTGCACTGGGCCTATGGCATCGACGGTCCGGCCCAAGGCCACCACTATGTCGACTACAAAACCGGTGTCCTGACCAAATCCACATCTTCTTATGAGCATCCGCAGCCACATGCTTGCTTCATCCAGTCCGTGTCTGACGATCTGGTGAACGAAGGCGGGATCATGGACCTGTGGGTTCGTGAAGCGCGACTGTTCAAATACGGCTCCGGCACCGGCACCAACTTCTCTTCCCTGCGCGCAGAAGGTGAGAAGTTGTCCGGCGGCGGCAAATCCTCCGGTCTGATGGGCTTCCTGAAAATCGGTGACCGTGCTGCAGGGGCGATTAAATCCGGCGGCACAACGCGCCGCGCAGCCAAGATGGTCATCGTCGATGCGGATCACCCCGATATCGAAGAGTTCATCAACTGGAAGGTTCTTGAAGAGCAAAAAGTGGCCTCCATTGTTGCTGGCTCCAAAATGCACGAGCAGAAGCTCAACGTGATTTTCCAAGCCATCAAAGGCTGGGATGGCAAACTGGAAGACGCAGTTGATCCCAAAACCAATGTGCAGTTGAAAGACGCGATCCGCGACGCCAAAAAGGTTGCGATCCCCGAGACTTATGTGAAACGCGTGTTGGATTATGCGCGTCAGGGCTACACCTCGATCGAGTTCCCGACATATGACACCGACTGGGATTCTGAAGCCTACAACTCTGTATCCGGGCAGAACTCCAACAACTCCATCCGCGTCACCGATGCCTTCCTGAAGGCCGTCGAAGCAGACGCTGACTGGGACCTGATCAACCGCAAAGACGGCAAAGTTTCCAAAACCATCAAAGCCCGCGACCTGTGGGAACAAGTCGGCCACGCCGCATGGGCCTGCGCCGATCCGGGCATCCAATACCACGACACCGTCAACGCCTGGCACACATGCCCAGAAGACGGCGAAATCCGCGGCTCCAACCCATGTTCCGAATACATGTTCTTGGATGACACGGCCTGTAACCTCGCCTCCATGAACCTGCTGACCTACCAAAAGGATCAGAAGTTCGACGCAGAGCTTTACATGCACGCCAGCCGCCTGTGGACGCTGACACTGGAAATCTCGGTCACTATGGCGCAGTTCCCGTCGAAGGAAATCGCGCAGCGCTCTTACGACTTCCGCACCTTGGGTCTGGGTTACGCGAATATCGGCGGTCTGCTGATGAACATGGGTTACGGATACGACAGCAAAGAGGGCCGCGCGATGTGTGGTGCCCTGACGGCGCTGATGACCGGTGTGGCTTATGCGACCTCTGCCGAGATCGCCAAAGAGCTAGGTCCGTTCCCGGGCTACGCGAAAAACTCCGAGCATATGCTCAAAGTAATCCGCAACCACCGTAACGCGGCCCACGGCAATGACGAAGGCTACGAAAAGCTGGACATCAAGCCACTGGCGCTGGACCACGCGAACTGCCCTGACCAAGACCTTGTAAACCTTGCCATGGCGGCATGGGACGAAGCGTTGGAGCTGGGCGAGAAGCACGGCTACCGCAACGCACAATCCACTGTGATCGCGCCAACCGGCACTATCGGTCTGGTTATGGACTGCGACACCACCGGAATTGAGCCTGACTTCGCCCTTGTGAAGTTCAAGAAACTGGCCGGCGGCGGGTACTTCAAGATCATCAACCGCGGCGTCCCGGGTGCTCTGGAAAACCTTGGCTATGCCAGCAACCAGATCGAAGAGATCGTTTCCTACGCTGTAGGCCACGGCACGATCGGGAACGCTCCTGGCATCAACCATACCGCACTTGTGGGTCATGGCTTCGGTGAAGCTGAGCTCGCCAAGATCGAGGCTGCACTGCCAAGCGCCTTCGACATCCGCTTCGTGTTCAACCAGTGGACCTTGGGCGAAGAGTTCTGCACCGGCACTTTAGGCATCCCAGCGGCTGAGCTGAACAACCCCAGCTTCGACATGCTGCGTCACCTCGGCTTCACCAAAGAGCAGATCGAGCACGCGAATGACCATGTCTGCGGCACCATGACATTGGAAGGTGCGCCGCACCTGAAGGAAGAGCACTACTCCGTGTTCGACTGCGCCAACCCATGCGGCAAGAAGGGCAAGCGCTTCCTGTCCGTGGACAGCCACATCTACATGATGGCAGCGGCTCAGTCCTTCATCTCCGGCGCGATCTCCAAGACGATCAACATGCCGAACGATGCAAATATCGAGGACTGCCAGAAAGCCTACGAGTTGTCTTGGTCCTTGGGCATCAAGGCCAACGCGCTCTACCGTGACGGCTCCAAACTGTCGCAACCTCTGGCCGCAGCACTCGTTGAAGACGACGACGAAGCCGCAGAGATCCTTGAAAGCGGCTCTAACCACGAAAAAGCCACCGTGCTTGCCGAGAAGGTGATCGAGAAAATCATCATCCGCGAAGTCGAAAAAGCCACCGCACGCACCAAAATGCCAGAGCGCCGCAAGGGTTACACCCAAAAGGCCGTCGTCGGCGGGCACAAGGTTTACCTGCGCACCGGCGAATACCAAGACGGGCAACTGGGCGAAATCTTCATCGACATGCACAAAGAAGGTGCAGGCTTCCGAGCCATGATGAACAACTTCGCCATCGCGGTCTCCGTGGGTCTGCAATACGGCGTGCCGCTGGAGGAGTTCGTGGACGCGTTCACATTCACCAAGTTCGAGCCCGCAGGTATGGTCCAAGGCAACGACAGCATCAAGAACGCCACGTCGATCCTTGACTACATCTTCCGCGAGTTGGCCGTGTCCTATCTGGACCGTACCGATCTGGCGCATGTGAAGCCAACCGGCGCAACGTTCGACGATATCGGTCGGGGCGAGAACGAGAACCTGCAGAACATCGACGATCTGTCGGAAAGTGCCGCGTCCAAATCGCTAGAAGTGCTGAAGCAGATCAGCTCCACCGGGTATCTGCGCAAGCGCGTGCCACAAGAGTTGAAAGTGCTGCAGGGCGGTATGGGCATGGGCCACGCAACATTGGGGGCCACGGCGCTTGATGCTGCGACCGATCCAGTCGCAGCGCTGCAAACGCTGGTGCCGGAAGTCACAACAGCACTTGCTTCGGGTGCGATGTCTTTGGACGCACGGACCAAGGCAAAGATGCAAGGCTACGAAGGCGAAGCCTGCGGCGAGTGCGGCAACTACACACTCGTGCGCAACGGCACCTGCATGAAGTGCAACACCTGCGGCGGGACATCCGGCTGTAGCTAAACAAAATACCGGCGCTGCTCCTGCGGAGCGGCGTCCGGGTTCCGGGGCGGGTGCGCTCGCCCCTGACGCAGATCAGGCCGCAGGCAAAAAAACTTGAGCGGTATAATTACGAGCCTGATCAGTGAACCTCGGGCCCTTCTTCGGAAGGGCCCTTTTTCTTTTTGGAGGGGCGGTGGGAGACGTCCCTCACGCGTGTGAGCCGGAATCGCGGACTGTCGGTTGATCGCACCCACAAACCCTGCCAAGGTTTGAGTGAATCCCCAAATAAGGTCTGTCTCATGCCCACACCAAAACCAGTCCCAGGCGCGATCCTGAGTAGAATGTCGTTTCCAAAACTCGGGGGCGGGGAGCTGAGCATTGGCGGCACCTCCGAGAACTGGACGCTGTTCATCGTCTACCGCGGCAAGCACTGCCCGCGCTGTAAAAAATACCTCAATATTCTCAACGATATGCGTGACAAGTGGGCGGACGCAGGCTTCGATATTTGCGTGGTGTCCGCCGATACGGAAGCGAAGGCAAAAGCCGACCAAGTAGAATTCGGATGGGGTTTTGATCTCGGATATGGCCTGACTGAAGAGCAAATGGGGACACTTGGTCTCTACGTGACCGAGCCACTCTCCGACGCGGAAACCAATCGCCGTTTTGCTGAACCCGGCGTGTTTGTTATCCGCCCAGATGGGAGCCAGTTGCTTTTGGCGATCTCTAACGGCCCGTCGGCCCGCCCGGATCTTGCCGAGTTGCTGGATGGGATGATCTTTACCAAAGTGAACGACCGCCCGCCGCGCGGCACCGTTTAAGCCTCACAGCCGACCCTGAGCCCGTAGACGTGCCGCAAGTCCGTCCGCGCGTGCGTCGCCTGCCTCTAGCGCAAAGATATACGCGTGGGTCAGATAGAACCCTTGCGCCACGTCTTTCGCCGCTTCATCTGCGGCGCGCGTGTAAAGTGTGATCAACGCGTCCACATCGCCTGCCGCGTGGGCCGCAAGCAACTGCGCATCAAGGCTCACTGGGCCGCGACGGCGTGGCTTTGCCGGTAATCCAAGATCCGCTGAGCCACCCAAGCGTGGAAACAGTGGGTCGGACCATCCATCGCGGGGCTAAACCGCCCGCCGTCAAAGCCTGCGCCGTAACGGCCGCGTTGCATCCCTTCGACGACGAAGATGTCTTCCTCGAACACCTCCTTCCAAAGCGCGGTGTTTTTCTGGCGCATTTCGTCATCCACCTTGGGGGCCGCGTAGTAGATATGGACGTGTTCAGTAGTTTCGTTGATCGCTTTTGGCTCTAGGATGATCGCGTAGCCGTGGTCACGTTGCGCCGCGAGCAGGACGTTCGGGTAGACGGTGATATATTCGGCCCCTTCGTCCCATTTGGCGCTCAGCCCCGCAAAGTCGGGGAAGCGTTTGCCGCTTTCACCTTCGAACTGACGATAGACCAGCGTGCCCTGACCAGAATACTTGTCAGGCACATCGATATTGTAGTGATCTTCCAGCCGCGAATAGCTGTTCAGGCCGGGATGGACCCATGGCAGGTGGTAGCTTTCGCAATAGTTCTCAACTGCCAGTTTATAGTTGCTCTTCACCTTCAGCTCGAACTTGCTGTCGCCGCCGCCGTGATACATCGGCTGGTCGAACTCGGCCCAGCGGGCGATCAGCTCTGCATGGACTTCCTCGAAAGGAGCGGCCGCGCCGGAGATGTTGATGAACACCACATCACGCCAGATATGCGAGCGTATCTCGATCAGGCCCATGGTGGCGTTGTCCAACGCCTCATGCGTGTTCATGCCCGGGCCGCCGACATGAGGCGTCGCCACCAGCTTGCCTTTGGTCGAATAGCACCACGAGTGATAGGGGCACCGGATCGCGCCCTCGATCTTGCGTGGTTCCTCGACCAAAATCATCCCGCGGTGGCGGCAGGTGTTCTGAAATACGCGCACATCGCCATCTTTGTCTCGGATCAACAGCAAAGGCAGGCCTAGAAACTCCAGCGGCTTGGCGTCGCCATTCTCGGGCACATCTGCGCCAACGGCCAACCCTGCCCATGTTGCATGCAGAACCGCAGCGGTTTCTTCGACGAAGGTCGCGTCGTCAATGTAATGGGCGTTTGGTAGCCCCCGAGCTTGCTCGATCGGGGCAATGACAGCGGTGAGTTCAGTGGACATAGCGGCCTCCCAACAAAGTTAGTGGGCAAATCCTCCCAGATTCGGGACAACTTCACTTGTATCACTGCGACACAGAACGCCTCACCGCGACGCGTGAACCGCATCCCGCCGAAACGAACGCGCGCCATAGGAACGTTCCTGCCGATGAAGCTAGGTGGCCCTTTGCTCGGCAACCCTATGCCTGCCCAACACAGTTGAACTGGCATTGATTGGCCCGTTTTGGGCGACTTGTGGCAGGCCTCTCCCACGCGAGTGCAATCAGGTGCATCTCTAATCCCGAGACCACCGCATCAGGTGGCTCGGCCCAGAAGGACGGGCCTTATTTGAAACGACTTTACGGAGAGAGTTCTATGAAAACCGCTCTTATTGCACTGACCACCGCAACCTTGATGGGCACTATGGCATCCGCCGCAGTGGCTGATCTGGACAGCGACGGCGACGGCGTCGTGTCCTTCACCGAAATGCTGGCTGTTTATCCAACTCTGACTGAAGAGGGGTTCAGCGCAGTCGACACCAATGGCGACGGCGTTGTTGATGAAGAGGAGCTGACTGCAGCCACCGAAGGCGGCCTGATCCCAGAAGCGTAACCCCATTCGCCTCGCGCCGGCCAGCACCTAAGCGCGATGGCGAATAAGCCCGCGTCCCCGTCAAAGCTCGATCTGCCTCGAGTGGCGGGGGCGCGGGTCTTTCTATTTAGCGCCGCGCGACAGGGCAGCTACGCCAGTGCGCGCCTGTTCGACCAAGCCCAGAGGGCGCATCAGGTCTGCGAAGGCGTCGATTTTCTCGGAGTGGCCGGTCATCTCGAACACAAAGCTTTCCAGCGTGCTGTCTACAACATTGGCGCGGAAGATTTCGGCCAGACGCAGCGCCTCAATCCGGTCGCTGCCGGTGCCTGCAACTTTGAACAAGGCCAATTCGCGTTCTACGCTTGCGCCTTCTTCAGTCAGGTCATGCACGTCATAGACGGGAACCATGCGTTCCAGCTGCGCCTTGATTTGGGTAATCACGGCAGGCGTGCCGGTGGTTACAATCGTGATGCGCGAGCGGTGGCCCTCATGGTCGACCTCCGCCACGGTCAGGCTTTCGATGTTGTAGCCGCGCCCCGAGAACAACCCGATCACCCGCGCCAGAACACCGGCTTCGTTCGAGACGACACAGGCCAGAGTGTGGCTTTCGATATAATCCGCATTGGGGTCCTTTAGGTCATAGGCCGAATGCTTGGACGAGCCTTTTTTGATCTTAAGCGGCGACATGGCGGTCTCTCTTTCTTCTTTATCGTATGTCGATCACAGGGGTGCCGGATTTGGCCGGATAGCCTGCGGTTGTCAGCAATGTAAGGCGCAGCGGTTCCTCCGCCGATTTGTCGAGGCAAATGCTTTTAGGCCGTAAGGTCACAGGCACGCCGTCAATGTCGATCCGGTCGGCGAAATGCAAAACCTGCGCATCCCCCGAGCCGGTTGAAGTGGCCGTCACCAGATAGCCACCGTCAGGTGCGTCGTCACAGTCCACACCGCACACACAAACCTCGGCGGCTTGCGCGAAGCGCAGCTCCTGCTGATAGACGTCGCGGTTCAGATCGAAATCTGGAACCACCGCGGGGGGCAGGGCTGCTGCAAAGAGGGAGACAAACCACTCCCACATCGGCTTACACCATCACCGCGCCTTTGGCCCCGATGGCATCTTCACCGGTGTCTTCCCCCATGAGCATCTCGTTATGCGGTGCGCCTGACGGGATCATCGGGTAGCAGTTTTCGTGCTTCTCCACGCCGCAGTCGAACACCACCGGACCGTCATGGTTCAGCATTTCCATGATTGCGTCATCGAGATCGGACGGATCGGTGCACTTGATACCCTTGGCCCCAAAGGCCTGAGCCAAAACCACGAAGTCGGGCAGGGCCTCGGACCACGAGTGGCTATAACGATTACCGTGCAGCAATTGCTGCCACTGGCGAACCATGCCAAGCCGTTCGTTGTTCAGGATGAACTGCTTGATCGGCAGGTTATACTGACGGGCGGTGCCCATTTCCTGCATATTCATCAGCCATGACGCTTCGCCCGCCACGTTGATCACCAACGCATCGGGATGCGCGACTTGCACCCCAACGGAAGCGGGCAGGCCATAGCCCATGGTGCCCAACCCACCCGAGGTCATCCAGTGGTTCGGGTCGTCAAACCCAAGATACTGCGCGGCCCACATCTGGTGTTGGCCCACCTCGGTGCAGATAAAACGGTCTTTGCGGTGCTTGGTCAGCGCCTCGAGCCGTTGCAAAGCGTATTGCGGCTTGATGATGGTTTCGGAGTTTTTGTATTCCAAGCAACGTTTTGCGCGCCATTCTTCAATCTTGTTCCACCATTTCGCCAGACCTTCTTTGTGGGTCTTGCGGCCACGGGATTTCCACACGCGCAGAAGGTCTTCCAACACATGGGCCACATCGCCAATGATCGGCACATCTACGTGAATCACCTTGTTGATCGAGGACGGGTCAATGTCGATATGGGCCTTCTTGGAGCCCGGCGAGAAGGCATCGACACGTCCGGTGATCCGGTCATCGAAGCGCGCGCCGATATTGATCATCAGGTCGCAGCCATGCATCGCCATGTTGGCCTCGTAAAGACCGTGCATACCGAGCATCCCCAACCATTGATCACCGGACGCAGGATAAGCGCCAAGCCCCATAAGAGTGGAGGTTACAGGGAAGCCGGTTTCCTTCGCGAGGTCACGCAGCAACGCCGTCGCGCTGTCGCCGGAGTTGATGACGCCACCACCAGTATAGATGATCGGGCGCTGAGCATTCTCCATCATCTCCGCAAGCTCGGTGATGCGTTCAATATCGCCTTTCACCTTCGGGCTATAATGCTGCGTACGCGCGGCTTTTGGAGCAACGTAGGAGCCTTTGGCGAACTGGACGTCTTTCGGAATGTCCACCAGAACCGGGCCGGGGCGACCGTGAGTAGCCACATGGAACGCTTGGTGAATGACGTCGGACAATTGATCCGTGTCCTTCACCAACCAATTGTGCTTGGTGCAGGGGCGGGTGATGCCAACGGTGTCGGCTTCCTGAAACGCGTCATTGCCGATCATGAAGGTTGGAACCTGACCCGTCAGAACAACCATCGGAATGCTGTCCATCAGCGCATCGGTCATGCCGGTGACGGCATTCGTGGCGCCGGGGCCGGACGTCACAAGAACAACGCCCGGTTTGCCGGTGGAACGGGCATAGCCTTCCGCGGCATGGGTAGCACCTTGTTCATGGCGGACCAGAATGTGATTGATCTTGTTTTGCTGAAAAATCTCGTCGTAGATCGGCAGCACAGCGCCACCGGGATATCCGAATACCGTGTCAACGCCCTGATCAATCAGGGCCTGAACCACCATCTCCGCGCCGGTCATTTGCTTGTTCGCCATCGTGCTATCCTTAACTCTTTCGTCTTTTCATCTGCTCACAAAAAAGCCCCCGTGTTTGGCGGGGGCGCATGGGTTCCGTTATGGAGTGTCGTTACCGACCCATGCACCGTTTTCTTAGAATGACGACTACATCGGCCATGCCGAATGCTCCTTCGTGAGTGTTTGGGGACATTACCAGCCGATTCCGGAGGGTCAACCGCCAATCTGATGAATTTTGTGTCTCTAGGGCAGATTTTATTGTATTTTTGTTGCGCCAGGCGGCTCACTAGCGACATTAACCCAAAAACTGGAGCGCAAAATGCCCAAGCTTACCCAGATTACGCCATTTCTCATGTGCTCTGACATCAAGGCGGAAATAGCGTTCTTTGAAGATTATTTGGGATTTTCCACGGGGTTTCTGTCTGAGGGCGATTACAGCTACGCTTTTCTGCGCCGCGACAACGCCGCGGTGCGGCTCTTGACCACCGACGCAGACCTGACGGATGAGCGGTGTCAGAATATGATCTATATTGATGTTGATGACGTCGACGCGCTTTGGACAGAGCTAGGACCCAAACTGTCAACCCTACCGAGCGGTCGCGTCAGAGCACCGTTCGATCAACCCTACAACCAACGCGAATTCCACGTCATTGACGAAGGACCAAACCTGATTTTGTTCGGGCATTCGATCTCGCCAGGCAAATAGACCGCGCACGATCGCGTGACACAGGCAACCCTTTGGCTTGTTACGCGTTAAGTTCCTCTTGGCCACATGAGGATTTAGTTGCATGAGCGTGTATTTGACGGGGCTTGGGATGGCGGTGCCGCCGCATGTTCTTCCCCAAACCCTCGCCGAAGATACGGCGCGCCGACTGCTTGGCCCCAGATATTCGCAATTCGAGCGACTGGCCCCCAGTTTCGCAACGTCAGGCGTCAAGACGCGCTATTCCGTGGTTCCTATCGACTGGTTCACCCATGACAAGGGTTGGACCGAGCGCACCGCTGCTTATGCGAAGGGGGCGACGGAGCTATTTATCTCAGCCGCGACCGCTGCGCTTGACGACGCTGGGCTGCGCGCGGACCAAGTCGACACAGTCGTCACCGTTTCAACGACAGGCATCGCGACCCCGACTTTAGAAGCGCGGGCCTTCTCGCGCATGGGCTTTCGGCGAAACATCCAGCGCGTGCCTGTCTTCGGGCTGGGATGTGCGGGTGGCGTCAGCGGTCTAGGGATCGCGCAGCAACTCGCCACCGCCGCTCCCGGATCGAACGTGCTGATGGTTGCTGTGGAAGCATGTTCCGTGTCGTTTCGCACGGACCGAATGCAAAAGGCCGACATTATCGCGACCGTGTTGTTTGGGGACGGCGCTGCGGCGGCAGTGCTGTCGACCGAAGGGCAGGGACCGCGCCTTGGTCCTGCACGCCAGATCCTATGGCCGGACACGCTGGACATCATGGGATGGGATGTGGATGAAGTTGGGCTTGGCGTCATATTCGATCGCTCGATCCCTGACTTCGTGACAAACCACCTGCGAGAGGCGGCGCTTACAGCGCTGGAGTTAAGCGGGCTGCGAGAAGCCGGTATTTCTCGCTTCGTTTGTCACCCCGGTGGTGCGAAGGTTGTGACGGCGATCGAGAACGCATTGTCGCTCCGCTCCGAAAGCCTGAGTGAAGAGCGCGCGGTGCTCCGAGATTTCGGCAATATGTCCGCGCCCACCGTTCTGTTTGTGCTAAAGAAAGTACTCGAAACCCCGCAGAAGGGCCAAATGATACTGGCAGCTCTAGGCCCGGGCTTCACGGGTGCTTTTATGCCCCTCCACGTCAACTGAGGGAGGTCTCATGAGCCCCGCCATACTGTTCCTTACCTTTATCATCGTGCAACGCCTCTCGGAGTTGGTCATCGCGAAGCGCAACACCGCAAGACTGATGGCTGAAGGTGCCAGAGAGATTGGCGCCGCGCATTATCCGGCGATGGTCGCCATGCACACAGCTTGGATTGCCGCGCTTGTCGTGTTCGGGTGGCAAAATCCCGTGTCGCTCCCTTGGCTCATGATTTTCGCTGTTCTCCAAGGTCTCAGACTTTGGATCCTGACGACGCTTGGCCCGCGCTGGACCACGCGCATCATCATTACCGATACGCCATTGGTCAACGCCGGCCCGTTTCGTTATTTGCGCCATCCAAACTACACGCTGGTTGTGGCCGAAATCATCGTCGCCCCGATGGTGCTCGGATTGGTTTGGGTCGCTGTTTTGTGGACGATCCTGAACGCCGCGATGCTCTTCGTGCGCATCCGCGCCGAGAACGCGGGGCTTGCGCCGCATCGGGACTAGCGGCACAACCAAGCCATTCTGCAACTCAGGAGCAGCACCTTGGCCAAAACACGCATGATCCACGAATTCGGGATGGGCACGTCACTCCGCCGCCGCGACTATACAGAGGCAGCCGCTCGCGCCATCCGAGACGCGCTGTGGCACAACTCCGTCAATCTGGCAGAGGCGTTTGGGTTTCAGAAATCCGACATGATTATAGACGTCGAAATCGGCGCTCAAGACCCGAACGCCGTGGACATCTCCAAGCTCCTGAGCATCTTTCCCTACGGCCAACCGTCTATCTGCGTCACCAAGGGCGGGCTCGACGTTCCCAAGCCTGACGGCTCCGGCGTGACTGTGATCGTCAACGCAGCCGTCATGGTCAGCTTCGATATGGAGGCCGCGTGATGGAGCATCGCATCATTCTGGAAATGGGCACGGGCAACGATCTTTACGGCCTCGATTACACCAAGGCCGCAAAACGGGCGATCCAAGACGCGTTGCACCATTCGTCGATCGTGATGTTCAAATCCCTTGATATCAGTCATGAGGACATGCGGGTGCAGGTCACCATTGGCGTGCAAAAGCCCGAAGAACTCGACATCGCTGCCCTCACTGCGGAATTGCCACGGGGCAGGGCGCAGGTCATCGGTGTTGTCGGTGGGCTGGATGTGCATGATCCGGAGAACAACCAAACTCATTTTATCGCAACGGCTGCGATTGAGGCGTTCGTGCCGATCACGGCCGCGGATTGGAAACTAAGCAGCCCAACTTAGCTGAATGCCGTCCGCCCTGTTTAAGTGTTGGTAATATCTGCACGCAGCTTGGTCAGCACGGCCTCCAAATCCCGACGCTCGCCCCAGATCAGCGACACACCCTTGTTTTTGCTTAGTCGGAGGTAAATTTGCCCATAGCCAGGTAACTCGTTCTCGGTCACAGCACTTGTGTTCCGCACAAAGTCTAGGCCCATCACGTTATCGAAGGGGATGCTGCGCTGTTTGATCGGTTCCCCACGCTTGTTGAGTGTAATCTGGTGCACCACTCTGGCTTCCAAATCGACCTCTGTGGCGTTCGTCGTCGGAGCAATAAACGAGAACCAAACGATTGGGCCGAAAACTAGCCATGTGGCGACAGTCACGATCACCTTCAGACTGAACGGATCGCCTTGAAAGACATCGTCAGGCAGCACCCAAACGACCACCCCGGCAGCCAGAAATGCCAAACCGAACAGAGCAAATACAATCCGAAAGAAACGTGCGACGACGGTTCGGCTCTCGATCGCTTGGAGCCGGTAACCGTTTTGGGTTTCTTCAGCTTTAATGTTCGGATTAGCGATCTCTAGACCAATTTCTACCATTTTAGCGTCCTTCTTTCTGAGGGTCGCGACGGATCAGAACTCAACGCCAGTCCCTTGCAGCACGCCATGCTCCATCGCGTAGCGGGTCAACCCTGCAGTGGAATTGATCCCGAGTTTACGCTTGATGTTCTTGCGGTGGGTCTCAACCGTATGGACCGAAATATCTAAATTCCCGGCGACTTCTTTGTTCGATTTGCCCTGCGCCAACTGGAGCAGGATGGTCTGCTCGCGCGCCGTCAGCGCTTCTCGCCCGTCACTGCTGGTGGGTGATAGCGATGCAGAAGCTCCGCCACATAAATAAGTCTCGCCATTCATCACCGCCAAGATCGCAGTGTGAATTTCCTCAGTCGGGACATCCTTGAGCAGATACCCGCGCGCGCCATGTGACATGGCCGTCGACACGTATTCTGGCGCGTCATGCATCGACAGGATCAGAATGCGCGTCTGCGGGTTCTGCTCCAGCAGGATCTCCGTCGCGGACAAGCCACCCATCTGCGGCATGTTCAGGTCCATCAGAATAACGTCTGGTTGGAGATCGCCGACGCGATCTACGACCTCCTGCCCGTTGCTCAGGGTCGCAATAACCTCGATATCGTCATAGCTTTCAAGAATCGCACATATTCCGTCTGCTACCATCGGGTGGTCATCGACGATCACGACTTTTATGGAAGAACTCATGCGGATTTCCTTGGGTTCGGGGCGGGGAGTTCGGACTTGGCTTCGGGCGACAGCATGTGGCTGAGCGGGACCGAGGCCTCGATAATGGTCCCGTTCTGGCTCGACAGGATGCGCAACGATCCCTTGAGTTGGTCCATCCGCTCCTGCATGTTGCGCAAGCCCAGCCCGCCAAACCGCTCGCGCGGCCCATAGCTTTCAATTCCCATCCCATTGTCCTGAATGCGCATCGTTGCGCCCATGCGGTGACCGAACACCTCAATCGCGACGTGACTGGCTTCTGCGTGGCGCTCGACATTGGTCAACGCTTCCTGCGCTATGCGGTAGAGTGCGATCTTCGCGTCCTTGTCCAACCTGTTACGAAAGACAACAGTTTTGAAATCTGTGCTTATGCCAGTTCGCTGGGCAAACTCGTCAATCAGCGATTTCAATGCCGGGCCTAGGCCAAGATCATCCAGCACTCCGGGCCTCAAATCTGCCGAAATGCGGCGCACCTCGTGGATCGCTTCGGTTAGGCCACCAATCCCTTTATCAAGGCTCTCGGACGCCTTCGGGTCCCCGCCCAACACACGTTTGCGCGCGAGTTCCAGCGTGTATCGGATACCCACCAGAATTTGGCTAATGCTGTCATGCAACTCGCGCGCCACGCGACCGCGCTCTTCTTCTTGGGTGTCGATGATCCGCTCGGTCAACGCGCGCAGTTTGGTGTCCGCCAATCGCCGTTCCCGAAGGTTGAGCAACAAGCCAGCAACGAACACGCCCATTAGAGCAAGCAGCGTTATCAGCACAATATAAACAAAGGTTTTCTGAATGCGGGCTTGGGTTTTCGCCTTCGCTGCGGCGACGGTCGTCAAAACGTCATCGATAAAAATGCCGGTGCCAAGTGCCCATTTCCAGTCCTGCAACCCAATCACATAGACTACCATCCGAGCGGTTTCGCGGGTCGAGGGTTTGGCCCAGTCATACGCATGATACCCGCCGCCAGAACGTGCAGTATCGATGATGGTGTCGACCACTGGCACACCATTCACATCACTGAGCCCCTTCCAGTTCTGGCCGATCAAGAAGGTCTGGCGGGGCGAAACAAGGTTGTTCCCGTCATAGTCGTAGACAAAGAAGAACCCGTCTTGCCCGTAGATCATTGCACTCAGGGTTTGCGTCACCTGAAGCTTTGCGGCGTCATCATCAGGGGCGGCGTTGCCGTAAACCGAGCCGATCGCGGTCCGCGCGAGGGACAGGTAGTTTTTAAGCTCGGCGCGTTTAGCGTCAATCAACTGGGCTTCAAGCTCCCGGATCTCGCGTTCCGCCAATTGACGGGACTGGATCGTAACCACAGCCGAGATGGCCGCCACTGCCAATACAAGGGGCAGGGTGGTGAGCAGAAAGATCTTCTGCCGGTAGCTTAACGCAAGACGCGTCCTGATCCGGGTCCATAGATTGGACATGAGGTAGTCGTTTCTCCCTAAGACGACAGGGCCAAGATGCGCCAGCCACCGAGAGCCGTCAATGCAGGCACCGGTGTATGAGCCTGAAATGCGAATGAAGTTTTTCTTCCATCTACCCAGCGATGGGTATTTAGCTTCCTGCAAAGCACACGTAAGGTCGCCTCACTTGAAACGATCCGTCGAGCCACAGGGCGACCTGTGTCTTGATGAAACCTTTGGGAGGAGACACCTATGGATCGTCGTTCTTTTCTAAAAACGTCCGCACTTGGCGGCACCGCAGCTGCGGCAACGACTGCGCTGGCGGCACCGGCTTATGCTCAGGGCAAACGCACCCTGACCATGGTCACCACGTGGGGCCGTGGCCTTGCGGGTGTGTTTGACGCCGCTCAGCACGCTGCTGACAGCATCACCGCCATGTCTGACGGCAACCTGACCATCGACGTAAAGGCCGCCGGCGAGCTGGTTGGCGCGTTCGAGGTGTTTGACGCCGTGACCTCCGGTCAGGCCGACATGTACCACGGTGCAGACTATTACTTCGTGGGCCAGCACCCAGGCTACGCATTTTTCACGTCCGTGCCGTTCGGCATGACCGCGCAAGAGCTGTCCAACTGGTATTATCATGGCAACGGCGCGGCTCTGCACGACGAGCTGGGCGAAATCTTCGGTCTGAAATCCTTCCTCGGTGGCAACACCGGCGCACAGGCTGGCGGCTGGTTCCGCAAGGAAATCAACGGCCCAGAAGACTTCAACGGCCTGAAGTTCCGTATGCCTGGCCTTGGCGGTCTGGCACTGGGCAAACTCGGTGCATCCGTGCAGAACCTTCCCGGCGCGGAAGTGTATCAGGCGCTGGCATCCGGCGCTATCGACGGCACCGAGTGGATCGGCCCATGGGCTGACGAAAAAGCCGGTTTCCAAGAGATCACCAAGACCTACTACACCGCAGGCTTCCACGAGCCAGGCGCAGGTCTGTCGATCGCAACCAACCGTGAAGTATTCGACTCGCTGTCGCCAGCGCATCAGAAGATCGTCGAGATCGCATCCGCAGAGGCCCACCAGTGGAACCTCGCGCAGTTCCTTAACAACAACGGTGCAGCTTTGCAGCGTCTGCAGTCGGCTGGCGTGAAAACGCTGGAATTCCCCGACGCTGTTTGGGATGCGTTCGGTAAAGCGTCCGATGAAGTGCATCAGGAAAACATGGGCGACGAGCTCTACAAGAAAATCTACGACGACTACCAAGCGTCGTTGAAAGCATCTTCGGGTTGGATCCAAAAATCCGAAAGCGCCTATCGCACACAGCGCGACCGCGTACTGGGATAAGGTCAACTTCGCCCCTTAGGGCGTTGAAATAAAAGCAGTCTTGGCCCAGCACGTTTTTGGGCCAAGACGCAATTCTACCGCCATGGGGAGTGTGGCGGCTTAAGGGACATTCGGGGGGCACGCCATGCTGGACGCAATCGTCTGGTTTTTCACCAACATAGCCATGTCATTCTACAACCTTGCCTATGCGATCACGCATCCCGGGCAGTGGTTATCGTGGGTGCCCTATATCAACCAAACACTGCCGGAGACGTCGCATAAAGAAGCGCTCATGCGCTTTATTTTTTACGGTGCGTCGATCGAGTTCTTTTTTGTCGTGTTCACGTCATTTCTGGTGCTGGTGGTCATCGGCCTTTGGCGCAACGAATTCATGTGGGGCTGCGTGCGCGGGCTGGAAGGCTTTGCCAACTTTGTAGGGCGGATCGCCGCTTGGGCGGGCCTCATCATGGTCATGCAACAGATCATCATCATCTTCATGCAGCGCATCTTTGCGCGCGCCGAAATCTCCATGGGGTTCGGCATGAGTTTTTCCAAGGACATCAGCTGGTGGGCGGAGGAGCTGAAGCTCTATAACGCGCTCGTAGTGGCCTTATGTGTGACCTATACATTCGTTCAAGGCGGCCATGTGCGGGTGGATCTTGTCTATTCCGCCGTCAGTCACCGGACCAAAAAGACTATCGATATGGTCGGAAGTCTGCTGTTCATGATGCCGGTCGCGGTGTTGACTTGGCTGTATGGCTGGTTCTTCTTGTGGCGCCATCTGGTCGTGCCCAACCCATCCGCGTCTGACGCGCTCGACAAGCTGCTGCTGAAGTCGCGCGCCTTGCGCTGGAACATCGAGACGATCGGGTTCTCGCCAAACGGCTTTAACGCTTACTTCCTCTTCAAGATTCTGCTCTGCACGTTCACTGCCATGGTGTTCTTACAGGCGATTGCCTTTTTCATGCGCTCCTACCTGGAACGCAAAGAAGGGCCGGAGAGCGAGGGCAAATACCTCGACAAAGACGTGCTGGGCGACGAAGACGCCGAGCTGGTCGCAAATATTCACTAAGGGGCGGAACCAATGCTTTTCGGATTAGATGGCGTCGAAATCGGCCTAATCATCGTTTTTCTCTGCCTTTTTGGCGGGATCCTGTCTGGCTTCCCTGTGGCGTTTGCCATCGGTGGTTCAGCGGTTATTTCCTTCGCAATCATCGCCGCGCTCGATACCGGCGGGCTGCTGATCCATCAAGCGATTGACGCCGGGTCTGCAGAATATGCGGCGCTGATCGCAGAGGGACTTAAACCCGAAACCATATCCATTTTCCGATACCCCGACCTGCCGCGACTGGCGGAGCCTGTATTCGCACAAGGCTGGGAAGTAGCACTGAACCGGAACGTGTCATTCATCGTAAACCGGATTAACGAGCGTGTGCTGGCGGGTGCCTCCATCGAGACATTGCTGGCCGTTTTGATGTTTGTGTTGATGGGCATCACGCTAGAGCGCTCCAAAATCGCCAACGACCTGCTGACAACCATGGCTCGGGTCTTCGGTCCTTTGCCCGGCGGGCTGGCAGTTTCTGTCGTTGTTGTGGGCGCATTCCTTGCGGCATCAACCGGCATCGTGGGCGCCACCGTGGTCACCATGGGCCTGCTGTCGTTGCCCACCATGCTGAAGAACAACTACTCGCCAGAGCTGGCCACAGGGGTCATCGCGGCCTCCGGCACGTTGGGGCAAATCATCCCGCCGTCCATCGTTATCGTGCTTCTGGGCACGCTGGCCGGTGATCTTTATTCCGCAGCACAAGAAGCCCGCGCGCAAGAGGTCGGCTGCTCTGACGCGCTGACTTATCTGGGCGAGCCTGCGGTGGTGTCCGTCGGCACCTTGTTCCAAGCAGCACTTTTGCCCGGCATCATGCTGGCACTGCTTTATGCGCTCTACGCATTCGGTTACGCTGTTTTGAACCCCTCCAAGGCACCCGCCGTAGAGCTCGGTGCGTCAAACGGGGAGCCAATCCGTCGCTCCGAAGCGCTGACATGGTTCCTGTTCGCCCCTGTCGGTTTGATTGTAGGGCTGATCCTTCTGATGCAGGTCAACGTCATTGGCTCGCAAAACTTCCAAGTCGACAGTTTCTCGGACGCGGGTGAAACCGCGACGTTGCGCACGAAAGTTCCAGAACAATGCGCCGCCGCGATGATCGAATTGCACGGCCAGGATGCTTGGGACACGGCTTTGGCCGAGCAAGCGACAATTGATGCGGCTGGTGGCGTTGTTCAATCTGTTAAACTGACCGAGGAAGAACTGTCCAATGCCATCGCCAAGAAGGTTGCTGACGCGGCTCCCATCGGCACCGGCATCTCCATTGGCCTTCTGATGTTCGGCCTGATGTTTGTTGTTGCGCGTGGCGTCTCGCCAACGGCAAACCCTGTTCCGCTGATCGTCGGCGTCACAGGTATATTGTTGGCCATGCTGGTCGACGTCTTGGTGATCGCGCCGACGACATCTCCCGGCGCTACGTTCCTGCTGTTACTGATCCCGATCATATTGATGCTTTACGGGGCAAAACATGCCGCAGGCATTCTTGGGCGCAATGATCTGATCCGCGTGGTCTTCCCACCACTGGTGCTGATCGTCGCGGTGCTTGGTTCTATTCTCGGGGGCATCACCAACCCGACACCTGCGGCAGCACTTGGGGCCGGCGGGGCAATCATGCTCGCCGCTTATCGCAAATTACAGGACGAGGGTCGTTCTGGCCGCATCGTAATCCTGACGACATTCGCGATCATCATTATGATCCTCGTCGGCGTGAATTTCGACCTGCGCATGAACATCGAGGTGGTCAGCTTCGAAAACACGATGGCCTTCCTCGTGGCGCAGGCGGCCTATCTCTTTGCGATCTTCGGGCTGCTTTTCGGCTGCTATGTGCTGTGGAACTACGGAGTTCTGAGCCCGGTTGTCCGCGAAACTGCCAAAGTGACATCTATGGTGTTCACCATCCTGATCGGCTCGCAACTGTTGAATCTTGTCGTGATTTCCTTCGGGGGTGAACACTATATCCAGCAGTTCCTGAAGTCCTTTGACAGCGAGTTCCAAGTCTTCATCATTGTGATGCTGGTCTTGTTCGTGCTGGGCTTCGTGCTCGATTTCCTCGAGATCATCTACATCGTCATCCCGATCGTCGGGCCGGTCATCTATGGCGGGACGATGGATCCGAAATGGGTGACGATCATGATCGCTGTGAACCTGCAGACTTCTTTCCTGACACCGCCATTCGGCTTTGCGCTGTTCTACCTGCGCGGCGTGGCGCCGAAAGAGGTCACGACGGGACACATCTATCGCGGGATCATCCCCTTTGTGCTGATCCAGGTCTTCGCGCTCGGGCTCTTGTCGCTGTTCCCTTCAGTCGTGACAATCCTGCCGAACTTGATCGGCAACTGAACAACAAACCCGCCGCATTTTCGCGTGCGGCGGGTTAAAATCCCAGTGCTGACCGTTTCGACACAAAAGCACAAAAAACGGGCTTTGCTGTAAACTAGCCGACATCCGCGCGTGAACACCCCAATTATACGTAAGTGGTAGTGCAGTAACGAGTTTTTTGTTTTCCTCTACTTGCGTAGCGCGCGTGTGTCTGCATCTTCTTCGATCGTGTGTCTTCAATCAGGTGGCTTTCCAATCCTTAAGAATTCCCAAAGGTTCCCATCTTTACTGGACGCGAAGATTCTTCGCGGTCTGCCGCCTGCCACGCAGGCGGAGTTTGTCGACAGTTGCTCTTTGCGTGTTTTCAAACGGTCGAGCATCATACTGCATCAGGGCGAGCCGACTGACAGGATGTATCTGATCGCTGAGGGTCGGGTAGAGGTCAGCTATGTCAGCGAGGCAGGGCACCATTCCATCATCTACCACGCGATGCCCGGTCAGATATTAGGCACGGTAGAAACACTGTCCGAGCGTCCTTGCGCAGGGACGTGCACGGCGCTTTCGAATACGACGCTTCTCTTCTGTCGCAGGCCGGAGCTGCTAGAGAAGATGCAGTCGCCGATCGTTCTGAGGAACTTCGCAGCAGACCTTCATGACGTTCTGAGACACGACAATCGTTACAAATCGGTGGACCAGTTTTTCTCTGCTGAGCAAAAGATTTGCGCCTATCTGGAAAAGCTGTCTGACATTCGCGGCGTGTTCAGCGAAAGCCAAGGATATCTTGCAGATGTGGTGGGGTGCTCGCGCCAGACCGTGAACAAGGAACTTGGCCGCCTGCGAGAAACAGGTATCATCGAGATGACCAAATTCGGCATTGAAATTCGGGATACTGAGGCTTTGCGCAGCCGCCTGTCTGAGCTCGACCGCTCCAGATCTCAATCGTCTAGCTCTTGCGCTTAAGCTCCAACAAATCCCAGCGATTGCCCCAAGGGTCGCGCCAAACCGCCACAGTGCCGTAGGGCTCATATCGGGGTGCCTCTTCAAAGATAACACCTGCATCCGTCATCCGAGCGTGGTCTGCTTCAAAATCATCACTATGAAGGAAGAAGCCAACCCGACCGCCAGTTTGTTGGCCGATGGCCGCCTGCTGCGTCTCACCGCTTGCCCGCGCCAACAAGATGCGCGTTTGGGCACTGGGGGATGGTGAAACAAGAACCCACCGTTTTCCGCCGCCCATATCTGTATCTTCGATCAGCTGGAAGCCGACACGATTCACGTAGAATGCAATTCCGGCGTCGTAGTCAGGGACTACGATCGCGACAGCCGATAAAAATGAACTCATTCCTTGGGCGCGCGCGTGTCTGGAAGGTTAATTCTTGCGACTTGCTCTGCGATAGGGTCGACCGACAGCGGATGTGTGTCCGCGTCGTAGTCTTCCTCGACACTCAACGACTGCCATGCACCCGCCCGGAATATCTCGAGCGCGCTGAAGCCCGCCTTGTATCCCATCTTCGGAGACCCCGGCACCCAGTAGCCCAAATACACATAGGGCAGACCGGCTTCCTGCGCGATCCGAACGTGATCCAAAATGATGTAGCTGCCTAAGGAATTGCGAGCCCAGTCAGGGTCGTAGAAAGAATAGACCATCGACAGACCGTCATCGAGCACATCGGTCAAACAGGTCGCAATCAGCTCAGGCGTGGCACCGGAGCGATCCCAATACTCGATCACTCGACTTTTAACCGGAGTTTCCTCGATCATCGCCGCGAACTCGAAGATATCCATATCCGCCATGCCACCGTCGGCATGCCGCGAATCCAGATAGCGGCGGAACAGTTCGTATTGTTCTTCCGTGGCCCAGGGCGATGTTGCTTCGCGCTCCAGCACTTTATTGCGGTTCAAGCACCTGCGCTGGCTGCGGCTTGGCACAAAATCCGCAACACGGATGCGCGCGGATAAGCAAGCAGAGCAATCGGCGCAAGAGGGGCGATACAGCACGTTCTGGGACCGCCGAAACCCTTGTTTGCTCAGGGTGTTGTTGAGCGTATTGGCATGCTCACCCTGCAACGCCGTGAACAGCTTGCGCTCACGACGTTTGTCCAGATACGGGCAGGCCTGTGGGGCAGTCACGTAGAACTGGGGGGCAATGGGTAGGGTGTGGCGCATGGAACCTCTGAAGCCAGCAGACTTGCGCGAGCCTAACAATGCCCCCCGCGAGTCACAAATGCTTTTTGGCCACGGCGCCGACCCGCTGCAAATTTCTTCGCACGCGGGCAGGTAAACTGGTGCGCTTAGTAACGACCGGGGGAGTTAATCGCCACAATACCAGTGAACATGTCGTGCAGGCCTTGTCCGCGCTCGCTCATCAGCATCAAGAAAACTGATGCGACTTGAGGGATGAAGAATGCGCTCGCGATCATAAAACCAATCGTGTGCATTGCGGCCTCGGAGCCGTCTAGGCGGTGGCCCTCATGGTTCCTCAGCTCAATGTTGAACAGGCGCATACCGGGCGTCGCAGAAAAGGCGCGGATCGACCCGATACGGTAGATCAACGAGACCACCAGAAACACCAAGGGGAACACGAACCAAAGAAGGAATAACGGAATACTGGCGATCACCGCAGCGATCATACCTACGAATACGGTGTCCACGACCCACGCCAACAGGCGCTTGACGCCCACACCGTCGTAGAAGGCGGGTTGAGTGAGCGGGTCGGGTAGCGCGTCATAGGTGTTGTCATTCATAGTGAAAGACATGGGGTCGTTCTCCGATTTTTGAAAGGGGCCGCGCCCCAGGTATCGGGGCGCGGTAGGGGATTAGGCGTCGTCGCTGGATTTCGCAGCGCTTGCTCGCTCGTCCATGAACGCGTCGAACTCGGATTTGTCTTTAGCTTCACGCAGACGCTCCAAGAAGGTCTCAAACGCGTGCTGCTCGTCTTCGAGGCGCTTCAGCATGTCGGCCTTGTACGAGTCAAAGGCGGTGTTTCCTGAGGTTTTGAACCCGTGGGAAGAACGATGCGCCATGGCGCGGCTGCGGCAGGAAGAGTTGAACATGCGTTTGCTCCAGATCATGTATGCAAGAAGGGCGAGGCCCACGGGCCACACGAAGATAAAGCCAAAGACCATAGCGGCGATCCAGGCGCCCTTACCGCGCTCGTCCAGCCAGGCTTCAGCCCGGGCGAACCAGCCCATGCGGGGCATCGTGTGGGTGGCTGTTGGGGTAGGGGTCATCTGTCGCTCCTTTATGTGAATGTTATTTACATTTACATATTTGGGGATTGACCGGCGCGTTTCAAGGATAATTCGTCAAAAAACGTAAAAGAGGGCGCGGTTTCCCACGCCCTCTCTGAATTCGTTGAATATTTTCGAGTTAGGAGGTCAGCTCGTAGGCCCGTTCTCCGTGAGATGACAGGTCCAAACCAGTGATTTCCTCCTCATCGGACACGCGGATCGGGAAGGCCATCTTCACCAACACAACCAAACCAACGGTCACAACAGTGGTCCATATCCCGACAACGGCCAAGCCGCCCAACTGCGCGGTCCAGCTCGCATGACCAAACACAGCCAACATAACAATGCCGAAAATACCGCCAACACCGTGAACCGCGAACACATCCAATGTGTCGTCAATCTTGATGATGTTCTTAACGACGTGGCACAGCTCTTGGCACATGACGCCTGCGACGGCGCCGATGATCATCGCCTCGATTGGTCCGACAGAGCCGGATGCAGGTGTGATCGAAGCAAGGCCAGCGATAGTCCCTGTGACCATGCCCACCAATGAAGCTTTGCCGAACCGGATCCGCTCCCAAGCAGCCCAAGTGATCGACGCCATGGCTGCCGAGATATGAGTGACAGTGATCGCCATTGCAGCACCACCGTCAGCCGCAAGTTGCGAGCCGCCGTTAAAACCGAACCAGCCAACCCACAGCATTGCAGCGCCGATCATAACCATTCCAGGATTATGCGGAGGGGTCGTCGCTTTGCGACGGGGGCCGAGGAAGAACGCCACGATCAGGGCAGCGATGCCTGCCGTTTGGTGCACGACGATGCCGCCAGCGAAGTCGTTCACCCCATCCTCAAACAGCGACCACTCGGCACCGGCCAGCAAACCACCGCCCCAAACCCAGTGGGCCACAGGCGCGTAGCAGATCAGCATCCAGAGGGACGAGAACACCATAACGAACGCGTAGCCGATCCGCTCGACATAGGCGCCAACGATAAGGGCAGGGGTGATAATCGCAAATGTCATCTGGAAGGCGAAAAACAGAACCTCGGGAATGGTCCCTGACACCGTGTCTGCCGTTATGCCGTTCAGGAAGGATTTTCCCAAGCCGCCCCAATAAGCATTGCCGTCACCGAATGCGATCGAGTAGCCCGCGACCAGCCAGAGAATGCTCATCACACAGGCAATGGAGAAACACTGCATAAAGACACTCAGCACGTTACGGGCACGCACAAGCCCCCCGTAAAACAGTGCCAAGCCCGGCAGGGTCATAAACAGCACCAAAGCTGTCGCAACGATAATCCAGGCGGTATCCGCTCCGTTCATAGGTCCATCCCTCATGTTTCTTCGTTTGGAGGCAGAAACAGGGATGGGGCCGCAATATAAAGAGGCGATGGCCGCAAACGGCGCCCAAAACCTGTGCAATCCCCAAAGTGATTAAATAATGAGCGATTAACGCGCTAAGTGCCGCAGACCTGTGCGACTATGAAACTGCGGCCCTGAGTAGTAAATCCAAGGCGTGATCGACCGTGGCGCATCGAACCTCGTGTCGTCCGAGTGCTCCGAACTGAACAGTTTCCACCTGCACGCCGGCAGATGTGGCGACACCAAAACAGACCATGCCTTCCGGCTTGAACTCTGATCCACCTGGCCCCGCAATGCCCGTCACAGACACCGCCAGCTCCACACCGGAGGCATGCAAAGCCCCAAGCGCCATTTCCCGCGCGACCTCTTCGGAGACCGCGCCATGTGCCTCAAGCAACACAGCGCTGACGCCCAACATCTCTTGCTTGGCTTGGTTGGAATAGGTGATGAACCCGCGATCCACCACGTCAGACGATCCGGCAACTTCGGTCAGCGCACCCGCGATCAACCCGCCAGTGCAGCTTTCCGCCGTGGCAATGCGCCACCCGCGCGCGCGCGCAGCCGCCAGAACCTCCGCCGCATCAGCCATGGGCGACCCAAGCGCCAAGCGCTACAACCACTGCAGCAAGCAGTCCTGCGATCACGTCATCCAGCATGACACCCAATGGGCCTTCTTGGCGATCTGCCCAGCCCACAGGGCCCGGCTTCCAGATGTCGAACAGGCGAAACGCGACAAACGCCGTCAAAACGCCGGGCCACAGCGTCCAGAATGACGCGCCAGAATGGCTAAGCCCGATTGCCACGGGCAAAAGGGCGATCCACTGGCCAACAACTTCGTCGATCACGATCTCGGACGGGTCATGATCGTCTTTGCCCTTGGTTTCCATAGCGGTGACAGCCCAGCCCAAAACGAACATCATCACCGTCAGCGCCGCCAACGCGACATAGCCACGCCATTCCACAATCCCCCAAGCCGCGATGACCGCCGCGGCAGAGCCCCACGTGCCCGGCGCAGGGCGCAGGAGCCCGACATAGAAAAAGGTCGCCCAAAATTTTGAGACGGAAAACATAGCGCTATCCCTTGATAAGCGTGGCAGTTGCCATGCAGGCGATCCCCTCGCGACGGCCAGTAAAGCCAAGCTGCTCTGAGGTCGTGGCTTTGACGCTCACGCGGTCCAGCGACAGTCGCAACAACTCGGACACTGTTTTTCGCATCGCGACGGCGTGCGGTCCGATCTTCGGTTCTTCGCAAATCAACGTGCAATCGACATTGGAGATCACGAAGCCCATATCTGCCGCCAGATCACGCGCGTGTTCCAGAAAAACGTGGCTGGCCATGCCTTTCCATTGCGGATCGCTTGGAGGAAAATGCTGGCCTATGTCGCCCTGAGCCAGCGCGCCATAAATGGCGTCTGTGATCGTGTGCAATCCCACGTCCGCGTCAGAGTGCCCTTGCAGCCCACGCCCGTGCGGCACCTTGACCCCACAGAGGATCACATGATCTCCGGGGCCAAAGCGATGCACATCAAACCCGTTGCCTACCCGTATATCCACTGCTGTCTCCATATACTGCTCGGCCCGTGCGAAATCCTCGGCTGTCGTGATTTTCATATTTCGCTCACTGCCCGCGACAATCGTCACATCCATTCCAGCCTGACGTGCAATTTCTACGTCGTCGGCCGCACCGCCGACATGCGCACGGTGCGCCGCTAAAATCTGGGGCAAATGAAAGCCTTGCGGGGTCTGCGCGCGGTAAAGGCCCGATCTGTCCTGCGTACCCGATACAAGATCGTCCTCACCGCGCCAAAGCGCGTCTGTCACCAGAAGGGCAGGGGCCGCCCCCGCGCTGTCCGTCAGCGCTGCCAGAACTCCCCTGATCACATCCGCACTTATGAGCGGGCGCGCGCCATCGTGGATCAGGACCAAGTCGAACCGTTCCTCCAGCGCCAAAAGTCCGTTCAAAACGGAGGCGTCGCGGCTGTCGCCGCCCGTCACGACCGTGACATTTGCAGGAATCCATTCAGACGGAGCGTCTTCGGGCACGACCAAAATGATTTCCGACACGTGATCGCGAAAGGCGTCACAGCTCCAGTCAATCACACGTCGACCGCCAAGCGGTTGCCATTGCTTGGCAATCTCGCCACCCGCGCGGGTGCCGCGACCTGCCGCCACGATCACGGCGGCCACTGATTTGCGGTTCTGTGTCATGGAAATTGTCTATGATGTGCGCGCGGAGAGAACAATGCCCCCTTAGCTTACGCCTATTTTTTAGGCATTTGCTATTATTGCGTCGCGTTAACTCGAAAACATGGGGCTGTAACGTTGCCAGCCATTGACTGAGGAGATAGCCAGAGGGTGCATATGCACAAGGATTAATCACTTGGCCATTCAGCTGGCAGCACTTTCCATCACCCCTCCCGTTCTACTTGCCCCTCTGGCAGGCATTACGGATCTGCCGTTCCGCAAGCTTGTCTCCCGGTTCGGCGCAGGTTTGGTGGTGTCCGAGATGGTCGCAAGTCAGGAGATGGTTCAATCCAAACCTGGCGTGCGCGAGAAAGCAGAGCTGGGTATGGAGTTTGCAAATACGTCTGTGCAACTCGCAGGACGCGAGGCACGCTGGATGGCGGAAGCGGCTCGGATGGTTGCGGCAAACGGCGCCCACATTATCGACATCAACATGGGCTGCCCTGCCAAAAAGGTGACCAACGGATATTCCGGCTCCGCGTTGCTCAAAGACCTCGATCACGCGTTAACACTCATAGAAGCTGTCGTGGACGCGGTTGATATCCCCGTGACGCTGAAAACGCGTCTTGGATGGGATGATGCCTTGATGAATGCGCCGACACTGGCGAAACGCGCCCAAGACGCGGGCATCCAGATGATCACGATCCACGGCCGCACCCGCTGCCAGTTCTATAAAGGCCACGCTGATTGGGCCGCGATCCGTGCAGTGAAAGAGGCCGTGAGCATTCCCGTCGTCGCAAACGGAGATATCCTCGATGCCACTACAGCCCGTGCGGCGCTGGATGCCTCCGGCGCGGACGGCGTAATGATCGGACGTGGTGCACAAGGCAAACCTTGGGTGCTGGCAGAGGTCGCACATGCGCTTCACGGCACGCCGTCGCCAGTCATTCCCGAGGGCCACGCCTATAACGACATGGTCGCAGGGCATTACGAAGACATGCTTGACTTCTATGGCCCTGTTCTAGGCCCGCGCGTCGCACGCAAGCATCTTGGCTGGTACATGGATGGGGCAGGGACAGCGGCCTCGATGCGCCGCGAAGTGCTGACCGAAAAATCGCCCTCGCAGGTCCTAAAGCTTCTCCCAATTGCTTTGCACGAAAGGGCTGTCGCATGACTGCCAGCTTCTTCGATACTTTGTGGACGTCACTCCCCGTGCCTGCACTGGTGATTGATGGACAAAACAAGATCGCCGAGATCAACCCTTCCGGCGAGATATTCATGAACGCCTCGGCCAAGTCGCTGCGTGGCGCGCCAGTCTGGGACAAGCTACATGTGAATGCGCCATTGGACGAGGCCGTGACCCGCGTGCGTCGCGACAGCTCGGCCCTGTTCGTCAATACGGTCGATGTAGGCTCGGGCGAGAAACCTCCGGTGCAGTGCAATGTGCAACTGACCACCATGGTGGATCGCCCCGGCTACATTCTGATCCTGATGGAGCCGCGCGAGATTGCAGAGAAGATGGGCCGCGCAATGCAATCGAAAACTGCGGCAAAATCGGCCATCGGTATGGCAGAAATGCTGGCCCATGAAATCAAAAACCCGCTCGCGGGGATCACCGGGGCCGCGCAACTTCTGAGTATGAGCCTGACCGGCGACGACATTGAGCTGACGGACCTGATCGTGGAAGAGTCCCGCCGTGTCGTGAAGCTTCTCGAGCAGGTCGAACAGTTCGGCAACCTGCGCCCCCCGATACGGCGCGCAGTCAACTTGCATGATGTGCTGGACCGCGCGCAAAAATCAGCAGCCGTCGGCTTTGCCGCGCATATGCGGATTAAGGAGAACTTTGATCCCTCCTTGCCATCAACTTTTGCTGATTCAGATCAGTTGCTACAGGTTTTCCTGAACCTGCTGAAGAACGCGGCTGAGGCATCGGACAAAAACGGCGGAACAATCGAAATCCGCACGTTTTACGAAATGTCGCTTAGGGTGGAACGACCCGACGGCAGTCGCTCCGCTGTGCCGTTGCAGATCGAGATCATAGATGACGGCCCCGGACTCCCCAACGATTTGGCCTCAGAGGTGTTCGAACCCTTCGTGTCTGGCCGAGAGAACGGAACGGGGCTGGGACTGGCACTCGTATCCAAGATCATCGCCGAGCATGACGGCTGGATTTCAGTAACATCTGCGCCCGGTCGCACGGTGTTCCGCATTTCTCTACCTGTCGCACCGAAAGAACAAGATCAATGACTTATCCGAAAGAGGAAGCGTAACCAATGGACGGCACCGTATTGGTCGCAGATGACGACCGCACCATTCGCACCGTATTGACACAGGCCCTGACGCGGGCCGGCTGCAAGGTTCATGCGACCTCTTCCCTGACGACGCTGATGCGTTGGGTGAGCGAAGGAAAGGGCGATCTCGTCATCTCCGATGTGATGATGCCGGACGGAAACGGGTTGGAAATGCTACCTGTGATCCGCGAAAAACGCCCGTCATTGCCAGTCATCATAATCTCTGCCCAGAACACGATTATGACGGCCATTCAGGCCACCGAGGCCGACGCATATGATTATTTGCCCAAGCCGTTTGACCTGCCGGATTTGATGAAACGCGCCGCCCGCGCCCTGGAGCGTAAACGCGTCGTCCCGACCACGCGCGCGCCCGACGAGCCACGCGGAGAGGGCGATGACCTGCCGCTGGTGGGCCGAACCCCCGCGATGCAGGAACTCTACCGGCTTGTGGCGCGGGTAATGAACACCGACCTTTCGGTCATGATAACGGGTGAAAGCGGAACAGGAAAAAGCCTGATTGCACGCGCGATCCACGATTTTTCGGACCGACGCAATCTGCCATTTGTCACCGCCACGCCAAATGATCTGGCTGTTATGGAAGGCCCCGCGACAATCCTGAGCCGCGCACGTGGCGGCTCGATCCTATTTGATGAGGTGTCCGATCTGGATGACGACGCGCAGGCGCGCATCGTTCGAATGCTCGACAGTCTGACCGACGACGCGCCACGTATTCTTGCGACCTCTCAACAGGACCTGATGGCAAAGATGGAAGCCGGCGCGTTCCGTCAGGATTTGTTCTATCGCTTGTGCGGCGTGACTGTGAATGTCCCGTCGCTGCGCGACCGCGTAGAAGACATACCGCTCCTGACAGAACACTTCCTGCTGAAAGCGGAACGCGATGGCGCACCTTCGCGGCGCTTCTCGAAAGAGGCGCTGGAAATGGTGCGGGCGTATAGCTGGCCCGGCAATGTCCGCCAGCTTGAAAACACGGTTCGCCGCTTGATCGTCACCGCCGCCGAGGAAGAGATCGGCCGCACGGACGTCGAAATGGTACTTGGCAACCAGCCCGAGATCGAACCTTTGATGGGCGGGGGAAGCTCCGACAAATTGTCAGCCTCCGTCGGTTCTCATCTGAGGCGCTACTTCGATTTGCATGGCGGCGTGCTACCGCCGCCCGGTCTTTATCAGCGAATTTTGCGTGAGGTGGAAATGCCGCTGATCGAAATAGCGCTGGAAGCCACAGGCGGAAATCAGGCTAAATGTGCCGATTTGCTTGGCATCAACCGCAATACCTTGAGAAAAAAGGTCACCGACCTCGATATTCGCGTGACACGCCGCCGCAAGTTGATGTAAAACCGCAACAGTCACCGTGACGATTGGGCCGCATGGACGGGTCAACGATCACATCAACAAGACGTGGCAAGGCGGTAAAAAAGCAGATGAAATCCCCTATGGGTTCCCATGGTCGCACTGCGTCTTGGGACAGGCTGAATCGGTTGCGGAAGCAACGTCGGGTGCAAAACATCGCGACGCTTGGCCTTGTGGTGCTTGGCCCTGTGCTTGCCGTGCTGACCTATTTGGGCCTCGGCCCGTTCGAATTAGACCCCACATCAAGCGGCATTCGGCTGATCCTCCTAGCGGATTTGGTTTATGTCTTGGTTGTAGCGACTTTGGTCGCCCAAAAGGTCGGCAAGATCGTCGCTTCGCGCCGCGCCAATTCCGCTGGGTCCCAGTTGCATTTGCGCCTCACAGGGGTTTTCGCACTCGTGGCGCTCATCCCTACAGTGCTGGTTGCTGTCTTCGCAGTCGTGACGCTGAATTTTGGTCTGGAAGGTTGGTTTTCCGACCGTGTGCGTAACGTGGTAGGCACTTCACTTTCAGCCGCGCAGGCCTATGAGCAAAAGCAACGCGACGACCTTAGCGACGACGCCGTGCGCCTTGCTGGCTACATGAACATCGCCAAGCAAACCACTAATTTTATTTCCGATTCCGACCTTCGACAGGTCCTGACCCAAGCCCAAGAGCAAGTGCAACGCGGCCTGAAGGAAGCATTTATCGTCGATGGCGCCGGAAATTTGAAAGCGCGTGGCAATCGATCCTACCGCTTTGATTTCGAACCGATTCCAGAAGTCGCGTTTGAGCAAGCCCAAAGCAATCGGCCCGTAGTCATCGAGGACTGGCCGAACAACGAATTCCGAGCGCTTCTGCTGCTAACGGCCTATCCGGATCGCTACCTTTATATCAGCCGCACCGTGGATGGCGAGATCCTGAGCCTTTTGGATCAAACACAAGAGACCGTTCGCTTGTATCAGCAACTTGAGAACGATCGCGGCAAGTTGCTGTTTGAATTTGGCCTGATTTACCTAGGCTTCGCGCTGATCTTGATCCTCGCCGCTATATGGCTCGGACTTTGGTTCGCTGAGCGGCTGGCGCGACCTGTGGGGCAATTGGCCAGCGCCGCACAACGTGTTGGCGCAGGTGATCTGGACGTGCAGGTGATCGAGGCCAAAAGCGGTGATGAAATCGCTCTTTTAGGTCGTCTTTTCAACCAGATGACGCGCGAACTTAAGGTCCAGCGCGAAACCCTACTTAGCAACACCGAGCAGATCGAACGCCGCCGCCGCTTGTTCGATTCCGTGCTGTCCTCTGTCACTGCGGGCGTAATTGGCCTTGATGCGGACAACAAGATCACTTTCATGAACCGCTCTGCCTTGAGACTGCTCGATTTGGAGGACGGCGAAGAGGTTGCGCATGACCTTGTGGAGGCTGTTCCGGAATTTGCCTCTCTTCTAGCCCTTCTGGCAGATACAGGCGCTGAAACCGCTCAAGAAGAGGTCAAACTCACTCGCCGCGGACAGCTTGAAAGCCTGCTGGTGAGGATCGCCACACGAACATCAGAAAACGGCAACCTCGAAGGCTACGTGCTTGCCTTTGACGATGTGTCAGAATTGGTGAGTGCACAAAAAATGGCGGCGTGGGGAGATGTCGCGCGTCGGATCGCGCATGAGATCAAGAACCCGCTGACACCAATCCAGCTCTCGGCCGAGCGACTGAAGCGCAAATTCACGCCTCTGGCCGGTGACGAACTTGAGAGCCTTGAGCAATACACCGATGTGATCATCCGCCAGACCAATGACCTACGCCGCATTGTCGATGAATTTTCCAAATTTGCGCGGATGCCAGAGCCGGAGCTTCGCGAAATCGACCTCATGAAATTGGTCCGCGACGCGGTGGTGCTCCAGCAATCTGGCCAACCCGGCGTGGAAATCACCCTTGAAAGCAGCGAGGCTGAAATCCTGTCCGAACTAGATCAAACCATGATTGGGCAGGCGCTGACCAACTTGATCAAGAATGCCGGCGAAGCCATCGAAAGCTATCAGGAAACCGGTGCACATGAAGGCCATTCGCCTGAAATCCGGCTTTCGGTCAACACGTCAGGTAAGGACGTCACCCTAACCATTTCAGACAATGGCATCGGGCTTCCGGAAGACCGTGCGCGGCTCTTCGAGCCTTACGTGACCACCCGAGCGAAGGGCACCGGCCTTGGCCTGCCAATTGTGAAGAAAATTATCGAAGAACACGGCGGCAGCCTTGTGCTGCGCGACGCCGATCCTTTTGACCACACGGGCCATCGTGGCGCAATGGCGGTTGTAAAACTGCCGCGCCTGACGGCCGCCAAACGCAAGAACGTGGCCTGACAGGCCTACTTTAAGGAGCAGAAATATGGGCGATATTCTGATCGTGGACGATGAAAGAGACATCCGGGAGTTGATCTCGGACATTCTCAAAGATGAAGGTTTCACCACCCGTCTTGCAGGCACTTCCGAGGCCTGCATGGCCGAGATCAATTCAGAGCCTCCGGCACTGATGATCCTCGACATTTGGCTCAAAGACAGTGCCATGGACGGGATCGATATCCTCAAGCATGTGAAGCGGGACAATCCAGACGTGCCGGTGGTCATAATCTCGGGTCACGGCAATATCGAGATCGCCGTCGCAGCGATCAAACAAGGGGCTTATGACTTCATCGAAAAGCCCTTCAACATTGACCAGTTGATGGTTGTCATCACCCGCGCGATGGAAACATCGCGCCTACGCCGCGAGAACAACCAGCTTAAACGTGGCGAGGTTGCGTCGGCTGAAATGATCGGCGAAAGCTCTGCCTTTAAGGGATTACAGGCCCAACTCGACAAGGTCACTGGCTCGAATGGACGCGTCATGCTCACTGGCGGTGCTGGGGCAGGGAAGGATGTGGCCGCCCACTACATTCATTCCAACTCCAACCGTGCGCACGCGCCGTTTATCACCGTTAACTGTGCCACCGTTGAGCCAGAGCGGATGGAAGAAGTCCTCTTTGGTCGCGAAAGCAAAGAGCGCGGGGTCGAACCCGGTCTGCTCGAGCAAGCACATGGCGGTATCATCTTCTTTGACGAAGTCGCTGACATGCCCTTGGGCACGCAATCCAAAATCCTGCGCGTTCTTGTGGAGCAACAATTCCAGCGTGTAGGAGGCAATGACAAAGTTCGGGTGGACTTGCGGGTGATCTCTTCAACAAATCGCGATCTGAACCAAGCAATCGGCGCGGGCACCTTCCGCGAAGAGCTGTACCACCGCCTGAATGTGGTTCCAATTGCGGTGCCCGGTCTGGAGGACAGACGCGAGGATATCCCGACACTTGCCGAGCATTTCATCGACAGCTTCAACAAGGCGCAAGGCTTGCCCCTCCGCAAACTCACCGATGATGCGATCACTTTGCTGCAAACGATGCAGTGGCCCGGCAACATCCGTCAGCTAAAGAATGTGATCGAGCGTGTGCTGATCCTTGGCCCGGACAAAGGCGACATCGAAGCTAAGGAGCTTCCTCAAAGCGAAGGTGCGCCCGAGAGTGACAGCGGTGTCAGCATCGGCGGTAATATTGCGACCCTGCCATTGCGCGAGGCGCGCGAACTATTCGAGCGTGAATACCTGATGACGCAGATTAACAGGTTTGGTGGAAACATCTCCCGCACGGCAGCTTTCGTCGGCATGGAGCGGTCAGCACTGCACCGGAAGCTAAAGTCTTTGGGCGTCGTGACCTCGAACAAGGCAGGTGCGCGGATCGCACAAGTGCAAGATGATGATATGGCAGCCACCGGCTCCGAATGACGATGCGGGCTAGACTGCGGGGCGCTATCCAATTGACCGCCTCGCGGCCATCTGCCATGGCTAAACACTCGAATGAACCGGGGTTAATCCGATGAAAGTCATCATCTGCGGAGCGGGTCAGGTCGGCTGGCAAATTGCCCGCCACCTGTCGAGCGAGAAAAACGACGTCACCGTCGTCGACAACAACCCAGAACTGGTGGCCCGCGCCACTGAAACGCTGGACGTTCAGGGAATTACCGGTTTTGCCAGTTACCCGGACGTGCTGGATCGGGCTGGCGCACGCGATGCGGATATGATTATCGCAGCGACCCATTCAGACGAGGTTAATATGGTCACCTGTCAGGTGGCACACTCGGCATTTTCGGTTCCTCGAAAAATCGCGCGGCTTCGGTCGCAAAGCTATCTCACGGCGATCTATTCCGACCTCTACCGACGCGACCACATGCCGATCGATGTCGTGATCAGCCCTGAAAAGGAAGTGGCGGAGGCCGCATTGCAACGGCTTGCAGATCCGGCAGCGTTCGACACTGAAAGCTTCCTGTCCGGCCAAGCTCAGCTTTTGGGCATTCAGCTTGAAGAAGACTGCCCTGTTCTCAACACCCCGTTGCGGCAGCTAACAGAACTGTTCTCAACCCTGCGTGCGGTGGTCGTGGGTGTTAGACGCGAAGGATCGATGTTCGCACCTGATCCAGGTGATCAGCTGTTTGATGGCGATCAGGTCTATGTTTGCGCCCACCGTGAAGATGTTCCGCGGGCGATGGAGATATTTGGTAAAACCCAATCCAAACAGGAACGTGTAGTGATTATCGGCGGCGGCAATGTCGGCCTTGCCGTGGCACAGGCGCTCGAAGCGCGCACCGACCGCATTCGCTGCAAAGTTATCGAGAAAAGCCGCACGATCGCAGAACGGGCCGCCAACGCACTGGAGCGGACAATCGTGCTTCACGGTGACGGTCTAAGCGCCGACCTCTTGGCCGAGGCGAATATCTCGCGCGCTGACGCGGTGCTTTGTGTCACAGATGATGATAAGACCAATTTGCTGGCCGCCGTGCGCGCCAAGGCCGAAGGCTGCCCGATGGCAATCGCTTTGGTGAACGACCCGACCTTGGTTCCGTTGATGGAGCCGTTAAATGTCGACGCTTACATCAACCCGCGCGCGACCACCGTGTCATCGATCCTGCGCCACATCCGTCACGGGCGCGTGCGACAGATCTATTCCATCGGCGACGCTGAGGCCGAGGTGATTGAAGCGCAAGTTCTGTCCACGTCACCAATCTCGGGGCAGCGCATACGCGACATCAGCTTCCCGGAAGGCGTGTTGGTCGGAGCTATCCAAAAGGGCTCCAAAGTTGTGCGGCCCGAAGGCGGCACACGCGTTGAGGAAGGCGATATCATCGTGATCTTCGCGCTGACCGCCGACGTCCCAGAGGTCGAGCGGCTGTTGCAGGTCTCGGTCGACTTCTTCTGATCATGATGCAGGGTCCTCCAGCCTCGAAACTCCCTGTGGTGCTTCGGTTGCCCTTGGTTGTGCAGTTGATGGGGACAGGGGCCGTTGCCATGCTAATCCCTGCGATCCACGCTTTGGCCCTTGGCCAGCACCGTGTGGCGCAACCGTTCTTCTACGGCGCCATCCTGTTTGGCGTGTTGGCAGTGCTAGTCGGGCTTGCGACGTATCAACAGCCGGTGCGTAACGTCGCGCGCAGCCAGTTGCTAACATTGGTGGCGACCTATCTGGTGCTGCCCGTGATGCTCGCGATCCCGCTTCACGAAGCGCGGCCGTCAATGTCATTCTTCAATGCCTATTTTGAAATGGTCTCAAGCATCACCACAACAGGCGCGTCGATCCTTGATACACCGCGCATTGTGCCTGACCCGATCCATCTTTGGCGCGGCGTGGTTGGCTGGATGGGTGGCTTTCTCGTGATCCTGTCCGCCGTGGCGGTTCTGGCCCCGATGACATTGGGTGGGTTTGAAGTTATGCGCCCCACTGCGTCAAGTGGTGGACGACCCGGTTCTGGTGCGCAGCTTGCCAAAGCGACAGAGCCAAACCTGCGTATCGCGCGATACACAGCAAAAATTCTGCCCATTTACGTGTCCTTCACTCTGGTGATATGGCTGCTTCAGGTGACCAGCGGCACCGGAAGCTTTCACGGCTTGATGATCGCGCTGGCGACCATGTCCACGAGTGGCATCCTGCCGCTCAAATCAATGGTCGATATGGGGATTTCAATCCCCGCAGAGGTGGTGATCTTTGCCTTCCTGATCCTTGCAGTGACGCGGCAGGTAATCTCGCTGCCTTTCGACAAGCACTATTTTCCCAGCCTCAGAAATGACCCCGAGATGCGGGTGGCGCTGTCCTTCGTCATCATCGTACCGCTGGTCCTCTGGTTCCGCCATTTCATCGGTGCGATTGAAGTGAACGAAGAGGCTGACGTGCTGGCGTCCTTAAAGGCATACTGGGGGGCGACCTTCACCGTATTTTCATTCCTGACAACCACTGGCTTCGTCTCCACTGATTGGGAGGCTGCGCGGGATTGGTCGGCGCTCCCGACTCCGGGTCTGGTTCTGGCCGGCCTTGCTATCATGGGCGGGGGCGTTGCCACGACCGCTGGCGGCGTCAAATTGCTTCGGTTCTATGCGCTCTACAAACACGGGTTGCGCGAGATGGAGCGGCTTGTTCACCCGTCTTCGGTCGGCGGAGGGGGGCGAATTGGGCGCGGGATGCGTCGGGAAGGCGCATTCATCGCGTGGATATTTTTCATGCTGTTCGCCCTGTCGATTGCCGGTGTTGTTGTGGCTCTGGCCTTTGCGGGGCTTCGCTTCGACGAAGCGGTGATCTTTGCGATCTCGGCGCTGTCAACCACAGGTCCTTTGGTCAATGTCGCTCTGGATAACGGCGCCAACTACGCGGATCTTGGCACAGAGGCCAAAGCCATTCTAATCGGCGCCATGGTATTGGGGCGGATGGAGACGCTCGCAATCATCGCCTTGTTCAACCCTGACTTCTGGCGACGATAGGCGTAAACCTGCGGGAAAACCTCTATTTCGGGGCTGGACCTCAAATAAATCCCAAGACATACTGCGAATTCATCAGGGACAGTGTGTCAAATTCATTGGCACTCGCACAGCAAGCGCAAGAAAAAAGGCAATAAAAAATGGCCGCTGATAAGCAAAACCTTCAAGATGCATTTCTGAATAATGTCCGGAAAACGAAGATTCCGGTGACGATCTTTTTGATCAACGGCGTCAAATTGCAGGGCGTCATCACTTGGTTTGATAACTTCTGTGTCTTGCTACGTCGTGATGGTCAGTCGCAGCTGGTCTATAAGCATGCGATCTCTACGATTATGCCATCGCAGCCCATCAACCTTTATGACGGTGAAGAGTAATTCTTGAAACCGAAGAGGCTGGCCTCACCCGCGCTTGGGTGATCCACCCCGACATCAAAGATATAAAGGCACGCAGGCTTCCGAGCTTTGCACTGTCTGAGGCTGTCTCGCTTGCAGACGCCTTGCCCGGACTTGAAGTCGCGGGCTCTGAGATTGTGCCTTTGCCAAAGGTCAAAGCAGGCACACTGTTTGGCACTGGCAAGATTGCCGAGTTGAAGACCCGCCTGAAAGAGGCCGAGGTCGAGCTGGTCCTGATCGACGGCCCTGTCTCTCCGGTGCAGCAGCGCAATCTGGAAAAGGAATGGGGTGTCAAAATCCTCGACCGCACCGGCCTGATCCTTGAAATCTTTTCCGACCGTGCGGCGACACGCGAAGGTGTGTTGCAGGTTGAACTGGCCGCCCTCAGCTATCAGCGCACGCGTCTGGTTCGCGCTTGGACACACTTGGAGCGCCAACGCGGTGGTTTGGGATTTGTTGGCGGGCCAGGGGAGACCCAGATCGAGGCCGACCGCCGCGCCATCGACGACGCCATCGTACGCATCCGCCGCCAGCTAGAGAAAACCGTCAAAACCCGCGAATTGCACCGCGCCGCGCGCGCAAAGGTGCCGTATCCGGTTGTGGCGCTTGTTGGCTATACCAACGCAGGCAAGTCCACGTTGTTCAACCGGCTGACGGGCGCAGAGGTGTTCGTTAAGGACATGCTCTTTGCCACGCTGGATCCAACCATGCGTTCGGTCGAGTTGCCGGACGGGCTAGAAATTATAATGTCCGACACTGTGGGATTCATCTCGGACCTGCCAACCCAGCTTGTCGCGGCCTTCCGCGCAACATTGGAAGAGGTGCTGAGCGCTGATCTGGTGCTTCATGTCCGCGATATTTCGCATCCTGAATCTGAAGGACAGGCGCGAGATGTTCGGCTGATCATGGCTGATTTGGGCGTCGACAAAGATGTGCCGGTGCTGGAGGTCTGGAACAAGTCCGACCAGCTGAGCGCGGACGCGTTGGAAACGGCGACGAACAAGGCAGACCGCAACGACCAGATCTTCCTGACCTCTGCCATCAGCGGTGCCGGCATCGATACGCTGCTTGATGCAGTATCCACATTGCTGCGAGCGGGTTCCACCACAGAGATCCTTGAACTTGGCTTCGCTGACGGCAAAGCGCGCGCTTGGCTGTTCGGGCAAGAGGTTGTCGACAGCGAGGAGCAGACCGAAACCGGCTTCAAGCTTACAGTCACGTGGAATGCGACCCAAAAAGGCCAGTTCGAAAAGCTCTGACCGTCGCCTTGAGCAAATCGCGGCCTATATGCGTGTATAACGCAAGAGGAGCATTCCCATGACCGGCACGTATCTAATCCTATACGGAAGCACGTTCGCCATCTTTCTGGCCCTTGATTACGTAGGACTCAGCTATTTAATCAAGCCCACCTTCGAGCGATATATACCCGATCTGCTGCTAGATCAGCCGCGCTTCGGTCCGGCCCTCATGTTCTATGCCTTCTACATCATCGGCCTTTTGTGGTTCGTCTCGGTGCCTGCGCTCTCAGGCGACAAATCCCTGCTATGGGTCTTTGGATCGGCCGCGTTCTTGGGCGCGCTCGGGTACGGCACATATGAGTTCACGTCGCTTGCGGTGATGAAAGGTTGGAGTTGGACGATGGTTGCCACCGACCTGATATGGGGAACTGTTCTGACGGGCGTTTCGGCAACAGCAGGTGTGGCACTTACCCGAGCCTTTACATAGCGCAGGGATTAAGGCCGCATCGGCAATCGTCACGGCCATTGTTGAATAGGGGTGAAAGAGCAACTTGACGAGGCTGACCGCTCTGTCCAAGCCGCCACTGCGCGAGACGCCCTTTGGCTATTCGCCCGATGGCACCAGCGTAATCGTTCCGACGGCCCCTGCGCGCGCAAGCTCCGGGTCCAGTGACATCGGGATATATTCCCCGCGACGCCACAGCACGCCCAGATCATCGTAATGTCGCGACAACGGGTGACCAGATTGGCCAGTCGACATTACGAAAAGAGAACTATCGGGATCACCGAAATCATAGACCCCGCGATAGCCTGCTGCGTGGACGTTCTGGAACGGTTCAGGGCCTTTTCCAGAAGTTCGGCCGCGGAGCAACGTGTTGTCACCACCAGAAGTGGATTGGCGAATATTCACAAAGACCGACAGCAGTGGGACGCTGCCCAGAACTTGGTGGTCATGGGTCGCCTCATGGGCGTCGCCCCACCGCCAGCTTTCGATGGCCGTGCCGTATTTCTCACTCAGCCAGACAAGGGCGTCATCCAGCGCCTGACGGGAGATGTCGGTGCAGGTCTCGACCGGTGCAGATTGCAGAACGTCACACCACACCGCAGCGTTGTCTGCGTTACGGAACACGCGCTCGATGAATAATGGCTCCACATGGGTGAATTCGGTTTCAAGCGGGCCCAGCTCATCGCGGATCAGGCGCGACTGAAGCGCACGTAGCCATGCGGCGTAGATCAACGGCTCTGGCAAGTGTTCGGACATCTCGCCATTCCACTGCGCCATGAGTTCCAGCGCACGCTGACGTTGCCGCTCTGGCGTGCCTTCCGGTGCGGCTTCGCCGGTGAACCACAAGTCGGCGGCAATTAGCGGCAACAACGACCGCGCGGTGAAGGAAACCGTATCCAGTTGCGCTTCGACGAAGCTGTCGCGCGTGTGGACCTGACGGTTCAGCATCAGCCGCCGCCAGCGCTGCACGCGCTGCGTATCGCCATAGGTATAGCTTACGTGGTCGGGGAAGGGGCGCTCGATGACCTTGTTGTTGGTGTTCCCCAGAATGCCCCCCGCTGGGCGCTGAAATTCTGGGTTCGATGCATAGGGCATAACCCCCAACCAGCGATTCTGAGCGAGCCAGCCGGGCGATGGAATCCGCCCCTGCGATTGATGCGCGGGGTTTCGGCGTGGGATATGGCCGATTGTTTTCAACGCGATCCCGTTCTGATCCACAATCGTCAGGTTCTGGGCAGGCGCGATATACTCGGCAGCGGCGGCAATCACTTCTTCCGCGCTGCTCGCCCGCATCAGTCGCAAAGCCGCTTGGATCGATGTGTCCTTGTCCGTGAGCAAAGTCCAGCTTAAGGCGGCCTCATGCCCCAGAGGAGTGATCGTACCAAGATTGTAATGCGTATCGGGAAGAATTGGTCCGTTGTCGGTCCACCGCAAGGTAAGTGTTTGCGACTGCGCATCTTTGATCTCGATAATCGACTGTGCGGTTTTGAACGGCTTGTAGCCGTCCGGCGTCAGGTATTCCTCTGGGTTGTCGGGGTTCAGCTTTTCGATCAGCACATCCTGATCATCCACATAGGCCGTGGTCAGCCCCCAGCCGACCTTGTCGGATCGGCCCGTCAGAACCACCGGCATTCCCGGAATGGTGCCACCGATTACCCCACCCGAGGACAAATCCAACCGCGCCAGATACCAGATCGACGGGGCCGACAAACCCAAATGCGGGTCGTTTGCCAGCAAGGTTCCGCCTGCGGCAGACCGCTCCGGTGCCGCCGCGAAAGCGTTTGAGGCACCTGCAAGCCCGTGTTCAGGGAACGGGGATAGCGGGTCTTTTGGCGCGCTGGTGTTGGCGGCATAGCGCGGCAGATCAAGGCCCTGCATCAAACCCGCATAATCCAGCGCAGCAATTCCAGGCCCCGGGGTGTCCGGCAACAAATCACGCAGGCGCTCGGTTGGAAGCAACAACGACGCACGCGCCCGAATGACCTCTTCCTCAAGATGGCCGGAAAGTTGCAGGCCCATGATCTTGATGACAGCAATGCTATCCGCAGGCTGCCAAGGGGCGATCTGCGGCGAGAAAACAAAAAACTCCGGTGCGCCGCGTCCCAAAGCGTCTTGGTTCACCGTGCGCAGCCACGCGTTCACGCCCGCACTGTAAGCCTCCAAGGCGGCAATTGTATCGGCGTCCTGTGCCGACAGCGAGCGTTGCGCGAGACCGTAGAGATCAAGCCTGCGGATAAGCTTGTCGATATTGAGAGTCCGTTCCCCGAACAACTCGCTCAGCCGCCCTTGGGCCGTGCGCCGCAACATGGTCATCTGCCAAAGGCGGTCCTGCGCATGCGCAAATCCTAGTCCGAAATAGACGTCCTCATCCGCATCAGCGAAAATATGCGGGACACCGGAATTGTTGCGGATGATCTCAACCTGACCGGAAATAGCGGGCACCGTGTAGTCGGCGTTGTAATCCACCAAAGACCGCGAGGCGAGGTAATACACCGCCATCAGCGCCAGCCCAGCCAGCGCCGAAAGCAGCATAAAAAGCCGCAAAGACCATTTGAAAACCAGACCCATCGCACCACCTTGCTGACGCCGCGCTATTGACGCCTCAGCCCCTGTCGTTACATCGGTTAGCAGGCATAATCAAACAGTTGAAATGGGAGGGCCGCACCATGGCCAAAGTGAGTTTTCTGGGATTGGGCGTCATGGGCTACCCGATGGCTGGGCATTTGGTGAAAGCTGGCCACGAGGTCACCGTTTACAACAGAACAGCCGCCAAAGCCGAAAAATGGGCGGCCGAGCATGGGGGCCCGTTTGCCAACACGCCGCGCGAGGCGGCTAAAGGCGCCGATTTCGTGATGGCATGTGTTGGCAATGATGACGACTTGCGGTCCGTCTGTTTGGGCGATGACGGGGCGTTCGCTGGTATGTCTGCTGGCACGATTTTCGTAGACCACACCACTGTGTCCGCAAAAGTGACACGTGAACTTTATGCTGAGGCAGATGCCAAACAGATCAGCTTTGTCGATGCGCCTGTCTCCGGCGGCCAAGCCGGGGCCGAGAACGGTCAACTCGGCGTTATGTGCGGCGGCGACCAAGGTGCTTATGACCGTGCAGAGCCAATTATCGACGCCTACGCCAAGGCCTGCAAACGTCTGGGAGAGAACGGGGCAGGGCAGTTGACCAAAATGGTCAACCAGATCTGCATCGCTGGTCTGGTGCAGGGTCTGTCCGAGGCGCTGCATTTCGCCGATAAAGCCGGATTGGACGGGAAAGCCGTGGTTGAGGTCATCTCCCAAGGCGCCGCAGGATCGTGGCAAATGTCAAACCGCTACGAGACCATGATCGACGACGAGTTCAACCACGGTTTCGCGGTAGACTGGATGCGCAAGGATCTGGGGATTTGCCTCGATACCGCCAACGAGAACGGCGCATCGCTGCCCGTGACGGCGTTGGTCGATCAATTCTACAAGGACGTCCAAAAAATTGGCGGCGGGCGTTGGGATACATCGTCGCTGATCAAGAGGCTCAGGGCGCTGGACGGGTAAGAATTTTCATGTTGCAGCAAGGGCACCGCCTCGTGGGTGGTGTCCGCTATGCGGACCTTCAACGAAGCTTCAGGTCCTGCACTGCAGCTTCCCCTAAGCGGACATTGAACTCCAGCCATGCCAAAGCACCGATCAGAGGGCTGCAACGCGGTACAAAGCTGCCAATCAAAAAAATGAGCCAAGGTCTGCAAACGGCGCTTATGGTCGTTGCACCATTGTTGAGAAGCTAAATCGGAACTGAAAAGCACCTTTATTCCAACAGGAAAGACCGTGCTGGTGATGGCAACTTCTTACCAAATCAATCTATTCCGACCAACCGATAGGACGCTTCCAAGTGGGATCGAAGGGCGGGATCGCTTTCTATTGCGGATTGCATCAACGCCGCTAGAGAAACTTCGTGGCCTAGGATCGCGTATTCTTCAGCGGCCCATTCTGCATCCTCGATACGATCCAGCCGGGCCAGCACGGCGATTTGGTTTCTCAGGCAATAGGGACTGTTTGTCATCTGTGATAGGCATACCCGCACGGTTTCCAGCGCGCTTTCGTACTGCTTGAGATGGAACTGAGCGTTGGCCAGTCCAAGGTGGTACCAAAAAGGTGGTTGAGGGTGGGTGGCAATGACACTTTTCAGGATCGTCGCACCGTCCTCCAAATTGCCTGACATCGCCGTTACGATGGCGAAATAGGCGCGCGGATCATCGTTTGCAGGTTGCAGTGACATTGCCTGACGCAGATGGGTCAACGCAGTCTGTGTGTCGCCGGACTCGGCAATGGAATGAAGCCGCCCAAGCGCGTAATGCGCGAACCACAGCCCCTCATCCAGCCGAAGCGCCTCTTTGGCAAAATAGAACGCCTTGTCCTCGTCCGCGCTGGATAAAACGACCCAGTTGTTTTCCATACGGATGGCAAAGGTTGACGCAAGCTCAGCATAGGCGCGCGCATAATTGGGGTCGCGGGCGATTGCCTGGCGCAAATGACGCTCAGCGGTAAGGCTGCCTTCGTAGGTGAAGGTGCTAAGCTCCTGTCGCGCATGCATGACTTCTTGGAAGGCGATGGGATCATCCGTGTCTTTGAGCGCCAGACGTTGCTGGTCTCGTGCATTTAGTTCGATGGACATCGCGCCAACCAGCGCCTCGGGTAAAGTGTCGCGAAATCCCATCAACCCCGCGCGCGTACCTTCGTATCGGTCTGCCCAAAGCGTCGTACCGTCTGACCCGTCTATCAGTCGCAACGAAAGAGCGATGGCCCCACTGTCTTCGCGGACATCTCCTTTGACCAAATAGCGTACGTCTAACGAGCGTGCGAGCGCAACGGGGCCTTGCGCTGTATCGGCAACAAGTGAGACCTGCCCCCTAGAGATCAATTTGATTGCAGAGATTTCAGCCAGATGTATTTCGAGATCATCCGACAAGCCGCTGGCGAGGAATCTGTCGCTGTCGGAGTTGACTCCGAATGGAAGGATTGCAATCGCCTCGCGCAGGCTATCAACCGCAGTACCGTTGGAGGCTGAACTGACGTCAATTGCAGTGTCGTCTCGCACTAAAATCCAAGCAATGATGGCAGCAACCGAGACCATAGCTGCAACGAACAGAACGCCACCTTTCCCATGCAGAGACGGCGGCTCGAATTTTGTTTCTTCCGACTGAGCAGCGGCTTGCGCCTTAACAATGACGTTAAGCCTATAGCCTTGTTTCGGGTAGGTTTGTACGATTTCGAAGGCGTTGTCTTTCAGCGCCTTTCGGATATCAGCGATGCATCTTGCGATGCTTTCGTCCGTCGCTACGGTTCCCGGCCATACAAGCTCTGACAACTGGTCCTTACTCAGAACGCGGCCCCGATAGGCCAAAAGCTCGGCAAACATACTCAGCGCTTTGGCGCGAAGTGGAATTCGATGACCTGCGGCGTCAAGCAATTCACCCTCACGCCAAACGTAATCCTCCAATCCCAAACGAAGGCGCATTTCAGAGCTGGTCGCAACGTCTTGGATCATAGCTGAACAGGTCTCCAACTTTTACGATATGACACTTTCGGCAGATTTCAGAGAAAATTCAAATGTTCTTCAAGACAAGTTCGGTGCGGATAGCGCCCAATCTCGCTCGTTAGCGTCAGATATTAGGGCGCCTCTTAGAAACCCAAGGGAGAAAAACGATGCCTTACCCCAAATTACGCCATCACGTCGCACTTGCTGCGCTGTTGGCCAGCTTCGCCACGCCATACGCAGCCATTGCCAAAAACGTGGACTTACAAACGACTTGTACGGCCCAAGCGGACGAGGCCGTCGACGAAGGGCTCAGCCTCTTGCACAACATGATGTATATTGCTGCCGAAGCTGCCTTTAATCGTGCCGCAGAGGCTGACCCCACCTGTGCGATGGCCGACTGGGGCGTTGCCTTGGCGAATTTCCATCCGCTCTGGCCCGGCGGTCCAGTCGAGGCTGAAACTCAGCGCGGACGTTACGCTGTGCAAAGACTGGCCTCCAAAGCCGCAGGCAACGCCCTTGAGCAGAGCTTTGTTGACGCTGCGATGGCGTTTTATGCACCGGAGCACGAAACCTATCCCCTACGGCTCGCGGCTTGGGCGGCGGCACAGAATTCGGCCTACGAACAGAACCCCGACAACCTAGATGCAGCGGCACTTGCTGCGCTTGCGCGTCTTGCAACGGCGCCCCGCGGTCCGGACCGCATCAAAGTGAACGCGGAAGTCGGCGATCTGCTGGACGGTCTGCACACGAGGGCACCAGATCATCCCGGTGTCATTCACTATGCGATCCACGCCTATGACAATCCGCCTCTCAAGGAGCGTGGTCTGCCCTATGCGGAAATCTACGACAAGGTCGCGCCTGAGGATGCACACGCGCTGCATATGCCCGCCCATATTTTCACGCAAACCGGAGATTGGTCGAAATCCGTGAACCTAAATCGTCGCGCAGCCGAGGCGGCACTGAAGCATTCCGGTGATGTGATCCAGACCCACTACGTCCATGCCGTTGACTATACGACCTATGGCTATCTTCAACTGGGGCAACCGGAAAAAGCAAAGGTGCAAGTTAATGAAATGCTGGCAATGGACAATCATCAAGTCAGTTTTGGCGGCGCGTTTGCTTTGGCAGCGGCCCCTGTGCGGCTTTTGCTGGAGCAGGAAAAATGGGCTGAGGCGGCAGCCCTTTCGCCCAACATGCACCCGTCCATTCCGTGGGACAAGTTTCCACAGGCTGTCACTATGCGGTGGTTTGCCAAAGGTATTGGTGCCGCACGCAGCAATGACGTGGCCACTGCGCGGTCCGCTGTTGCCGAATTGAAGTCGCTGCACGAAGCACTAATCGTCCGCAAACTGGGCTATTGGGCAAAGCTGACTGAAGCTCAAATTCTAAGCGTTGAGGCGTGGATCGAATTTGCCGAAGGCAACGAAGACCTGGCCGTCACACATCAAACTAAAGCCGCGGATATCGAAGACCAAGTCGGCAAAAGTCCCGTTACACCCGGTCACGTTCTTCCCGCGCGAGAGCTCTTGGGCGATCTGATGACCAGCCTCGGACGGATAGACGCCGCAGCAGAAGCCTACCGCGCAACGCTCGCCCATTCACCAAACCGAGCGAGAAGTCTCACTTCTTTGAAGTGATCAACGCAAAAAATCTCGCCGCCACGCAGTTAGTAGCTTGGCGGCGCGCCAGGCCGTCGAGACATTTCATCTTGTTGTCAATTATAGTTCTCAGATTGTTGGGGATGGCTCAGACCGGCTCAGGCCATTGGAGTTCGGAAAGAAATCCTTTTTTTTGAACGTCGGCTGTGCGCGGATTGAGGTCGTATGGGTGGCGTCCAGCATCCGTGACTCTGGGCTCACTCCGGACCTTCGCCGCAACCGGCACGGATGACTGCAACGCGGACAAACGCACAGTACGGCCATTCTACTCATAGTGATGCTCTTGATCCATAGCGGCCCTTGGCTGCCAGCGCTGCATTGCATGGTTTTCGAGGGGTGATCAACCGATGATCCTGGCCTCGCATCAAATCGCGAATGCTTGGCCATCCAAATCGGTCGTTTATATGGGTGCTTTCTGTCTCACCGTTCAAGAGGATTGTAACGGTTACTATGCAACTGTTCATTCCAGGACCGGCTTCTGGCATAGTGATGCTGGGGAACTAAAAGAGGAACGCCGTCCCAACCGGGACCTAAGAATACTGAGCAATGGACAAACTTTCGGTCATGAACGCATTCTGCCGGATCGTCGATCGCGGCAATTTCGCTCGCGCAGCCGAGGATCTTGGCGTGTCATCGGCACTGCTCAGCCGCGAGGTGAAGCTGCTCGAAGAGAGCCTTTGCTGCGTGCTTCTCACTCGGACCACACGCACCATGTCGCTGACCGACCATGGACGTCACTACTATGATCAGGCTCAGGCGATATTGGACGCGGTCGGACAGGTTGAAGACCGGATACGGCGGCATTCAGGCGAGGTGCGCGGAAATCTCAGGATCAATGCGCCGAACTCCTATGGGCAGATTGTGCTGTCGCCGCTGATACCTGAATTTCTGACCCAACATCCCGATCTTGAAGTGACGCTGTCGCTGGATGATCGAGTTATCGACATGATCGAAGGTGGGTTCGATCTGTCGATCCGCATTCGCGCCGAGTTACCGGATTCAGCGTTGGTTGCGCGCAGGCTTTCCACTGTCCGCCAGCGCCTGTTTGCCAGCCCGGACTATCTTGCGCAGGCCGGCACACCAAAGACGCCGACGGCGCTACGTGACCATGCGACCGCAGCCTACATGCTCGCTGACGATGCACTGCACTGGACGCTGACAGGACGGGATAGAACTGAGGTGATCACCCTGGCGCCACGGCTCAGGGTCGGGTCAAGTTTGGTCTTGCAGGATCTGCTGATCGCAGGGTTCGGGATCGGTGCTCTACCGGATTTCATATCTGACATCCCGGAGGCGGATGGGCGACTTGTGCGGGTCTTGCCAGACTACGAGCTGCCGCCACGCTACGTTTTCGCCGTGACCGCCTCGCGGCTGGGGTCTGACGCCAAGGTCACGGCCTTTCTCGATCAACTACGCGCCACCCTCGCGCCCTGACATTCTTTACGCCCGGTAAAATATGATTTGCGCAAAGCCCGGTTAATCCAGCGCCGCCAAATGCGCATCCTCTGAGCAACGAAATAAACAGCTCAAGAGGATCACATGACCCGCATACTCGTTCTTTACTACTCCAGCTACGGCCATGTCCGCACGCTCGCCGAGGCCGAGGCCGAAGGTGCGCGAACAGTGACAGGCGCAATCGTCGATATTCGCCGAGTGCCCGAAACCGTTCCGGCTCACATCCGCAAGTCCTCCGGCTTTATCGAAGATGATACGCCCGAGGCTGCCCCCGCCGATATGGCAAATTATGACGCAATCATTTTTGGCACGCCGACACGGTTCGGCATGATGGCAAGCCAAATGAAACAATTCCTCGATATGGCTGGTGGCCTTTGGGCGCAGAATGCTTTGATCGGCAAGGTCGGCGCGGTGTTTGCCTCGACCGGATCGCAGCATGGTGGTCACGAGGCGACGATGCTGTCCTCGCATATCCCGCTTTTGCATTTCGGTATGGTGATTGCCGGCATGCCTTACACTTTTGCCGGTCAGACCACCCGCGACGGCATCATCGGTGGCGCGCCTTATGGCGCCGGAACGATTGCCGGGGCGGACGGTGCGTTGCAGCCAACGGAAACCGATCTTGCCGGTGCCCGATTTCAGGGCGCACATGTCGCCCGGCTCGCCGTTGCGCTGAGTTCGGCGCGGTCCTTGGCAGAGGTTGCGTGATGTCCAGCCGACCCGATCTTACCCTCGATTTCTTTCACGACGTCGTCTGCTGCTGGTGCTTCAATATCTCGTCGCGGATGCGCAGGTTGACCTCCGAGTTCGATCTCGACGTCCGGCACCGCACCTTCGTGCTGCAAGCAAGTCCTGCCGAAATGCGCGTGCGTTGGGGAAGTCCCGACGAAGCGCGTCAAACCATCCTTGGCCACTGGGACACCTGCCGCGCCGTAAGCGATCAGCCAGAGTTGATTGATGTCGATGCCATGCGCCAAGCAGACTTTGACTATCCGCATGGATACACCGCCGCGCTGGCCTGCAAGGCGGCAGAGGTTTTAGGTGGACAGGAACTACACTGGACACTGTTCGACCGGATCCAGCTTGCGCACCTGTCCGAGGCCCGCAATATCGCCGACCCTGCGGAACTCACGCAACTTGCTCAGGATGTCGGGCTTGATCCCGATCAGTTCGCATTGGCGATGACCGATCCGGCGATAGCGCGCGACGTCGAGGCCGACCGCCAACACGCCCGCGCTTTGCAGGTGCGTGCAATCCCAGCCCTTGTGGTTCGCGAAACGGGTACCCGCCTTGTGAACGGCCCACTTGACGACCTGCGCGCGCAAATCCGCGCCGCAATTCACCTCAATCCCAACTGAAGAAAGGCACATTCGATGTTTCGCAAACCTTCCCCCCGCTCTGAAGCGCGCCGTCACCGGCGCGGCGTTCCACGCGATCTTTCACCGCGCTTGATGCGCGATATCGGTCTTGAACCATGGCCCGACCGGTCCGTTACGATCCCCCGCCTTTGGTAGCCGTCCGCGCTGCCAACGGCCCAAAAAGGAGCCCCGCTATGTCCCGCATGAAGGATACCATTCTCACCGCGCTCGCCCCGGCAGTCTGGGGCAGTACCTACCTTGTCACGACGCAGTCACTGCCTGCCGATGTTCCGCTGACGCTCGCGGTGCTCAGGGCATTGCCCGCGGGGCTCCTTCTTTTGATGGTCACCCGAAACCTGCCGTCGCGGGTCTGGATCGGGCGGGTCTTCCTGCTTGGTGCTTTCAATTTTGCGATCTTTTGGTCGCTGCTTTTCATTGCCGCCTATCGTCTTCCGGGCGGTGTTGCGGCCACACTGGGCGCGACGCAAACGTTAATGGTGCTTGGCCTATCGCGCGCCTTGCTCGGCACAGGCATCCGCCCGGCCTCGGTGCTTGCTGCATTTGCGGGCATCGGTGGGGTCGCACTTCTCGTTCTCGTTCCGCAAGCAACCCTTGATCCTGTCGGGATAGCCGCCGGATTGGGCGGAGCCGCGTCGATGGCCTTGGGCACGGTTTTGTCCCGTAAATGGCAACCACCTGTGCCAGCCCTTACGTTCACGGCTTGGCAGCTGACGGCAGGGGGCTTGCTGCTCTTGCCTGTGGCGCTTGTTTTCGAACCGACCCTGCCGCCACTCACACCAATCAATCTGGCGGGGCTTGTCTGGCTCGGCCTAATCGGTGCGGCGGTGACGTATTGGCTCTGGTTTCGCGGCGTCGCCCGAATTGAACCTGGTGCCGTATCGATGCTTGGCCTGATGAGCCCGCTAACCGCAGTTCTGCTGGGATGGCTCTGGCTCGACCAGTCCCTGACGCCCCAGCAAACCATCGGCGCGGCGATCCTGCTCGCCTCGGTCTCGCTCGGCCAGATCGCCAATCTCCCGCAAAGTTTCACAAAAAGAAATATTGCCGCATGAAGAGCACTACCTCCCTGACCTCTGCCGCTTTTTTTATTCAGCCCTTTGCTGCGCTTGCTGACGATGGCACTGTAGTCTCTGATAGTGTGCCGCTTTACCATACCGACGAAGGCACCGGACCCGCTGTTGTGATTTTGACGCTTTCACCGGTTCGTTGGCCTTGTGGGAGAGCAACGGACTTGTGCCGCTCGCCACACTTTTCACGGAAACCGTTTCGGCCTTCCTGAAGGACTGACAACCCTCAACGAAAGGAATAGACCTATGCATACACGGCTAACCCAAACCGAAATTACGACCGCGCGCAGCGCTGGATTGCTTTACCTCGTCATCATTGTGTGCGGGATCAGCGCAGAAGTCATGCTGCGCGGCCCGTTGATCAACCTATTGGACGCTAGAGGCACCGCGGAGGCAATTCTTGCGTCGCTGGGACGTTTCCGGCTTTCCATTGTCTTTGATCTGATCATGGCGCTGGCCGATGCCGGACTTGCGGTCTTGCTCTTCGTGCTGTTCCGCCCTGTTGCTCCCAGCTTGCACTTGCCGCGATGGTCTTCCGGCTGGTGCAGTCGGTGATCATAGGCGCGAACCTGATGAACTTGCAGGCTGCTTTGCTTCTATTGACGGGCAGCCAGGAAACCGCTGCGCTCGCCCTTGGACAGGCCGACGCGTTGAGCCTGTTGTTTCTCAACCTGCCTGGTCATGGCTACGATCTCGGGTTGGTGTTCTTCGGCATCAATAGCCTGATGACAGGTGCCCTGATCTGGCGCGCCGGGTTTATTCACAAGGCTATTGGCGCAGGCATCGCATTGGCTGGCGTCGTCTATCTGATCGGCAGCGCCCTGCGGTTCTTCGCGCCAGAGCTTTCGGCAACGTTTGCTCCGGCCTACGGGCTGACCGCGATCGCCGAAACCGCGTACTGTTTGTGGCTATTGTCTGCAGGGAAATTCGCATGGAACCGTGGTTGAGGCCATCGGCTCACGGTTTCACTGGATCCGACTTTGTTGTATAGTGAATGATCAGGAGAAGCTTGATGACTGAACGAGGTTTCACTGTCCGCGCCCTTGGCGAAATCGCCATCAGGTGCATTGATCTTGACGCGATGGTCGCGTTCTACCGCGACGTGATCGGGCTTGTACCGCTGGGTGATCCGGACAACGGCCGCATTGTTTTTTTCCGCATTGCTGAAGGGTTTGGCGGCCATACCGCTGTGTTGGCGCTTTTTCGTCACGACATCGAAGGCGCAGGCCACACCAAGGCGGGTGACGTCCCGCCCGTGACAGGTTCGGGGTCATCGCTACATCACATTGCGCTCAGCCTGCCCTGGGAGGAACAAGGCGCCGTCATTGCATGGTACGAAAAACTCGGTCGGGACTACACCATAGAAACGTTCGATTGGGTCGGGTGGCGCGGTGTCTTTACCTTCGATCCCGACGGCAACACCGTCGAACTTGTCGCCAAGAACCCGCAGTGGAGCGAGTGTTCAAGCCCATCACCAGAACTTACTACCCGTTGAACCACTCTGCAAAGCGGACGTTGGCCGCGCAGCAGCAAGTCGGGGGTATGGGCTCAAAGCTGCCGTTAGCCGCGCATGCATAAAGCTTTTTTGCTGGGCAAAAGGTGAATTCGCTGCGGGTGCGCCAATGTTGGCTTTGCGTAGCGACTGAATGGCTTGCAGCAATCAGGAAAAAACTATCGGTTTGGCGCGATGAGGCAAGGTCTTCTTGGCCGACTCGCAAATCTGGCAAGCGGCAGGGGCGGGTTTGATGTGGATGTTTCACAACATTAAATCTGAACGATGCTCGATGAAGTGGTCGATCAAACGACGCGTAAGTGCCTTTTGCGGGCCAATGTCGGGCCAAACGGCGTAGATGCCCAGCATTGGCAGGTTCCAATCCGGCAAAACGCGCACCAGACGGCCCTGCGCAAGAGCGTGTTCAATCTCCCCAACGGGTACGTGCCAAATACCAAGCCCCGCCAGCACAGCAGCTTTGGCAGCCGTCACGGTGTTCACCTCAATGCGCATATTTATGGGGTCGAACTGGATCGAATGCCCGTCACGCTCCAAGGTCATCACCGACGGAATTTGGGTGACGGCAATAAAATCATTCTCGGCGAGGTCATCGGGCGATTCAATTGGAGGACGTTTGGACAGGTATTCTGGTGACGCAACGAGCCAGCGTTTGAAATCCGCAATGCGACGGCTTTTCAGGCTACTGCTGCGCAGTGTGCCAAGCCGGATCGCCAGATCAAATCCATCCTTGACCAGATCAGTTGGCGTATCGCTGCAATGAAGCGATATCGCGACCATCGGGTGCAGTTTGGCAAATTCCCACAGCGCGTCATGGAGGCGACCTTGTTCGCCAAATGCGGGCATCGCGACATGTAACGCCCCGACGGGTTCATCATCCCCCGCATTGATCGCATCAAGGGCTTCTTCTCCGGCCGTGACCATGCGGCGTGCCGGTTCAAGGGCGATCCGTCCTTCAGGCGTCAGCGACATCGACCGTGTGGATCGGAAGAACAGCGTGACACCCTGCCGCTTTTCGAGGCGCGATAGATGGTGACTGATGACAGAGGTCGAAAGCTTTAGCCTGCGCCCTGCCGCGCTAAGGCTGCCCGTATCGGCAATCGCCACAAACACGGCGAGGCTTCGGTAGTCGTCAATCATCTTTCTAATTCCTGCAAGAATGATTTCTGACAACATAGGATAATCGAAAAGATAAGTTCTGTCTATTTCTAGGTTCAACAGAAAGGAGACAGCAATGTTCACAAACACCGTTCGTATCACGACAACACGCGCAAGCACCTACTTGCAGCAACTTTGCAAACACTTCGGACACAAGGTTGAGGTGCAGTTTGATCCACACTCAGGTCACATCAAATTCCCTTTTGGCCAATGTGACCTGAGTACTGAGCAAGACAGTCTTGTCCTGACTGTCACCGCCGAAAATCAAGCAGACCAGACCAAAATCAGAAGCGTAATTGCCAGCCACCTTGAACGGTTCGCGTTTCGCGAAAACCCCAAAATCGAATGGCAGCCCAAAACAGCCGCCTAATCGAAACCATATCAACCAACGCAACCCTCAAACTTGAAACTGGAGAAGACCATGACACTTAAATCACTCATCGCATCCCTAGCAATTGCTACCGCCGCAACAGGTGCCTTTGCTGACGACACTTCGACCGTGACCACCTTCTATGACCTACTCAGCAATCCCGGCTCTGCAGAGCACGTTGCAGCATTCGAAGCCGCGACATCGGATGGTTGGGTCAGCTTGGGCGACTATTCTGGCAACGAGAAAACCCGCGAGGCTTTCCTTGGTCAAATGGGCGGCTTTGCCCAACTGATGCCGGACCTGAACTGGGCCATTCAGGACATGCACCAAGACGGTGACACATTCATCGTGCGCAGCCGCGCCACAGGCACACCTGTCGCGCCGTTCTTCGGTGTTGATGGTCAGGGCCGCAGCTTTGACATCATGACAATCGACATTCACGAACTCGAAGATGGTGTCATTGTGCGCACCTATCACGTGGAAGATTGGGCGGGCGCATTGCAACAGCTGTCCGGCCAGTAACCGCACCCCAACAAGCGTCGGTGCCTTAGGGCATCGGCGTTCCACCACCGCCTCGCCACCGTATTGAAAGGCCGTAACATGACCATCGCAGTAACCGCCGTATCAGGCCAATTGGGCGGCGCAATCGCCCGCAATCTGATGACAACCGGCAAAGGGGAAACCATCATTGGCCTTGCGCGGACTCCGACGAAGGCCCACGACCTGGGCATTGAAATCCGCGCAGGCGATTACAGCCAGCCCTCGCAGTTGCGCACATCCTTAAAAGGCGTCGATACGGTGTTGCTTGTATCCGGCATGGACGCTCCGGATGCCCGCATCCATCAGCACCGCAACGTCATTGAAGCCGCCAAATCGGCAGGCGTGCGCAAGATTGTCTACACCAGCGTTCAGGGTGCCGAAGAAGGCACCAGTTTTTCACCGATCATACAAAGCAATCGACAGACCGAAGCGGATGTGCGTGACAGCGGCCTTGATTGGGTCATCGGTCGCAACGGGATCTATATCGAGCCTGACGTGGAGTATATCGAGACCTATCGGAAGACGGGCGAAATCGCCAATTGCGCGGGCGACGGTCGGTGCGGTTACACAACCCGCCCAGAACTGGCCTTCGCCTATGCCCGTATGCTCACCGGAGCCGAGCACAATGGGCACACCTATAACCTTCACGGCGCGCACCTGTCTCAAAGCAAACTGACGGACTACATGAACGGTGCTTTCGGGACGTCATTGATCTACCGGCCGAAGTCTGTCGAAGACTACAAGGCCGACCGCATTGCCGAATTGGGTGACTTCATAGGCCCGATCATCGCAGGCATTTACCAAGGCATTCGTGATGGCGCGCTCGACAATTCCAGCGATTTTGAGGCTGCCGCAGGTCGCGCGCATCAAAGCTGGGATGACTATTTTGGCTCGCTGCGAGCTTGATGGGCATTAAGTGCAGAATTGTCTTCTCACCTCAAAACCCACACGTCATTTAATTTCTCGTCACATCGACGGAAACCGGTCCAGCGGACGTAATAAATCTGGATGGCTACTTTTTGTCGCCGACCTGTGTTTCCCCTCGTTCTTAACGCCCCGAAAGTCCCTCTCATGAAAAACATCAAAATCGCACTCTGGGGTATTCCCGCCTTGTTGACGGTGCTTTGGGTCGCAGCAGCGCTGCCGTTTCCCGAGACGCTCAGCGTAATCGCGATCCGCAACCTTCTGGTGCAGTATTCCGGCGTGCTGAGTCTGGGCGTGATGAGCGTAGCTATGATCCTAGCCACGCGGGCGAAATGGATCGAGCCTTGGCTGAACGGGCTCGACAAATCCTACCGGTTGCACAAATGGCTGGGTATCATGGTGCTGGTGACGTCCGTGGTTCACTGGTTCGCATCCAATGCTCCGAAATGGGCAGTATCTTTGGGCCTGATGGAGGCACCTGAACGCGGCGCTCCGTCTGGAGCGGTGCCAGACATCGGGGCAATTCAAGCGTTTTTCAACAGTCAGCGCGGCTTGGCCGAAACGCTGGGCGACCTGCCATTCAAGATATTGGTTATTCTGACCGTCATCGCACTGGTCAGACGTATTCCTTACAAGTTTTTCGCCAAGACCCACACGCTCTTGGCCGTTACTTATCTGGCGTTCGTTTTCCATGGCACCGCATTGCTCGACTTCGCGGCATGGACACAGCCCCTAGGGATTGTTGTTGCCCTTCTGATGGTCGGCGGTGTGATTTCGGCGCTGCTGGCACTCACGCGTCAAATCGGGCGCGGCAACAGAGTATCGGGCAAGGTCGAGGCCATCCGGACCTTCCCGGAGTTGGACGCAACGGCGGTGAATATCGCGATGGAGACAGGCTGGAATGGCCACGAAGCAGGGCAGTTCGCCTTTATTACGTTCGATCGCAAGGAAGGTAAGCATCCGTTCACGATTGCCTCTGCTTGGGATCCGGCCGCGCGCAGCATAACCGTGATTTCCAAGGCACTCGGCGATTACACTAAATTCCTGCCCGATATGTTGAAGGCTGGTGGTGAGGCCATTGTTGAAGGCCCTTATGGGCGTTTCACTTTCGAAGATGCGAAGCAACGCCAGATCTGGATCGGCGGCGGTGTTGGCATCACGCCCTTCATTGCGAAGATGAAGGAACTGGCGGCTACGCCCGGCACCAAAACCATCGATCTGATCCACAGCACCAAGGAACATTCCCCAGAGGCACTGGAAATGCTGCAATCAGATGCCGAGGCGGCGGGCATCACCATACATTTACTTGTCGATGACCGCGACGGCTTCCTCACCGGCGATCGGCTTCGCGACCTGGTGCCTGATTGGAAATCGGCCTCGGTCTGGTTCTGCGGGCCCGCGGGTTTCGGCGAAGCGCTGCGCCACGATCTTTTGGCGAACGGCTTTGCAGCCCGCGATTTCCATCAAGAGCTATTCAACATGCGCTGAGCGGCCGCTGAACCGTGTCCCAGTCTGGCATCCGCAAAAGGACAATGATCATGCCTATTCTACACACCGAAGATCCCGCTATTACGTCGCTCAAGGGCATTCACCTTTATCATGCGGGTATTTCCAACTGCTCCATGCGGGTCCGCCTTGCGCTGGAGGAGAAAGGTTTGAAGTGGGTGTCCCATGAGGTCGACCTCGGACATCAGAAAAACCTCGAGCCTTGGTATTTGGCAATCAACCCCACGGGGTTAGTGCCCGCATTGGTGCATGATGGCGTTCCGGTAACGGAGTCCAACGACATCCTTCACTACCTCGAAGCAGAGTTCCCGGAACCAGCCTTGCTTTCTTCTGACCCATCCCTTGCGACGGAGGCGATTGAATGGGTCGATTTGGCCGCCTCGCTTCACATGAAGGCGATCAAGACATGGGTCTATGGCAGCACAGGTGGGGCCACGAAAAAACGATCTGATATGGCGCATTACGCCGAAATCCAGCCTGACAAATCGCTCGTCGAGTTTCACGAGCACGCGCTTGGTGGATTTACCGATGAAGAAGTCGAGGCCGCGCGCAAAATGCTTGTTGATGTGTTTCAACGCATGGAACGCCGTCTTAAAGATCACGAATACCTCGTCGGTGAGGCGCAATCGCTCGCTGATATCGCATGGGTGCCGCAATATGTGCTTCTGACCATGCTCGGCTTCGATTTCAGCCTGTACCCCGGGATTATTGCGTGGGCAAAGCGCCAAGAACAGCGGCCCTCGTATGACCCTGCCGTCGCTCGCTGGCTGCCGAATGTTCCCGGTTGGGTTTTGCGGTTGGGCGGCAAGGTCAAGCGGGTGTATCGCAAACTGAAGGCCGCATAGGTATTGGCAAGGGGGCTATAATAATATCGAGCAAAGCCGCGTGCTAAGATTGATCGTCATGGTTTTCAGGCCTACGGTTTCGGGCGTATATATTGCCCTATCGCCGAGACAGAACCTGCCGTGATGAAAAACCTGTTTCAGCCGACATGGACAAGCCTAGCCCTCGTTGTCGGATTGATTGCGACGGCCTGGACCATGTCTAGCATCGGATATTACCAACTTGCTGGCCTGTTGGGAAAACCGGGTGGATACAACGAAGGCCCCCGTGTGTTCGCCCTCTACTATGGTATTTGGTGCCTCGTTGTTTTTGCGATCTTCCACCCGGCATTGTCGGCTTGGGCCAAAAGATCCTCACCTCCCGAGGATCGCATCGCGCTGTTTGTCATGCTGACAGCCTGCGCATTGTTTACATTTGCTGTTCTGCCATTTCTTCCGGCAGCGGATATTCCGACCGAAGAAAGCGTAAACGAAATCATCATTGCAGAGCCTTGGTACTTTCTCCCTAAAACAATTGAGATTCTCTTTCAGCAGATTCTGATGACGGCATTGGTCGTAGCACTCGCGGCACAAAAATTGCGCATTGGGCAGATCGCATTTCTTACCGCAGTCTTGTTTGGCGGTTTTCATCTGACCCTGGCATTGGATGGCGCGAACCCATTCTATGTACTGAGGTACACAATCGCTGCGACGCTATTCGGAGCGGTTACGCCCTATCAAATGCTGAAAATGCGAAACGGGTTTGTGTATTCTTTCGCGCTGCATTGGGGTTGGTATGCCTTTGACACCATGGTCTGGCGTTTCGTGTTCCCTGAAACCTGAAGGTAGAGCGATATCAGCGGTTATCGGCAAGCCAAAGCCACGTAGAATGCAACTAGGTTTGATCTAATCGCAGGTGATCGGGGAATGATTTGCCTGATGAATCTGCATCGCCGCAAAAGCCGTCAGATAACCAGTCGCGAACAGCTGGCTTTTCAGTTTTTCACGCCGGCTCCGGAGCGCATTGTGTGCTTTGGTTCACTTTGCAGCAAAAGACACTTTGGGCTCTAAGCTGCTGGTCGCGTCGAAACACAATCACGCAATTCGGAAGAGCCTTTCCTCAAAGCTCTCCCGCCAATCTGCGTCCCTCTACGGGATGATGCGGCTGTATTTGTTGCCTTCAACTTGTGCGCCCGCAATCAGGCCCGCTTGGCCAAAGACCACAGCAATCACCGGTGTCAGCGCTGTGGTTGTGTCCACGCCCAAGTTGCCGGCATCATTGGCCACCGCGTAGCGTGCGTCCGCACCCAACGTCCAACCCGGGGAGCGGCGGAAGTCGGAAAGCGCCTGCTCGGTCATGAAGAACAACGCGTGCGCGTATTGCTGAGCACCAATCTGGAAGCCGAAGCTGGCCGCGGTGGTTGAATAGTAATCCACCGTGACGTCATTGACGCGCAAAGCACCGCGACCGTAAGAGCCGCCGATGCCAAAGCCTGCTTCAGAGACCAGAGGCATCATCAAAATGCCAGTCGCCTTGTTCGCCAGATCGGTCGTGCCGCCGACATTGTTGTACATAAAGTCGAATGCGCTATCCACACGGGCGTCGATCTTCGCGCCGCCTTGGGAGTTCACACCATTGCCGCAAGCCGCCAACAATGTCGCGCTGCCAGTGGTCGCAAGAAAATTGCGCCGAGAAAGAATGCTCATGGGGTCCGCCTATATCTGTTTTACTGCCTTTGACCTCTAAAAATGGGCCTTGTGGATAAAATAAGGGAAGCAGCGCGCGATGTCACGCGAATTGAGACCCGACATGGGCGGGGGATCGCCGACGTCGATCAGTCGGTTTCAGCGTATATTTCCAAGATCGCGGCATAAGCCTCGCTGGGGCCAACCGTGAACACCCCAGCATTCCCTGCATCGAACGTCTCGCGCCACGTTGCATAGCCGCTCGCAAAGTCATCCGGAGGGGACACTCCGTCCATCACCAGCTCACCTGAACCATCTGCGTTGAATGCTGTCTCGGCAATCGGCGCGTGAGCGACCTGCGGCCAATCCAGTTTTCTGGCCTCTTCGTTCGGCGTGACAGAGACCGACAAAACAGCGCTGTTGGCAGGATCTGCCCCTAGCTCGGCTGCCGTATCAATGCGCCCGATGGTGACGATCAGTTGCGGGCGATCCTCGGTTTCGGGGAAGGTCCAGACTTGGCCAACCACGTAGTTCATGAGTTTAGTAGCTTGGCGACGCGCGGAGCAAAATAGGTCAAGATGCCGTCACAACCCGCGCGTTTGAACGCCATCAGGCTTTCCATCATCACTTGCTCTTCATTTATCCAGCCATTCGCGCCCGCAGCCGCGATCATCGCGTATTCGCCGCTGACTTGGTAGGCATAGGTCGGCGCGCCAAACTGGTCCTTCACGCGTCGGCAGATGTCCAGATAAGGCAAACCGGGCTTCACCATCACCATATCCGCACCTTCCGCCAAATCGCGAGCGACAAGGCGCAGAGCCTCATCAGAATTGGCAGGGTTCATCTGGTAGGTTTTCTTGTCACCCACCAAGGCGCCGGAAGCGCCGACAGCGTCGCGAAACGGTCCATAGAAGGCTGAGGCGTATTTGGCAGAGTAGCTGAGGATGGCCGTGTCTTGGAAACCCTCGGCTTCCAAGGCGGTGCGCATAGCGCCGATGCGCCCGTCCATCATGTCAGACGGCCCAAGAATATCTGCGCCTGCCGCCGCCTGTGCCAGCGCCATTTTCACCAGTGCCTCGACCGTTTCGTCATTGACGATCACGCCGTCGCGCACGATGCCGTCATGCCCGTTGGCGTTATAGGGGTCCAGCGCCACATCCGTCATAATCGCGACCTCCGGCACAGCCGACTTGATCGCCGCGGTGGCTCGGTTTGACAGGTTGTCAGAGGCCCATGCCAACTCGCACGCTTCGGTTTTCAAAGAGGGATCAGTGTAGGGAAAGATACAGATCGCCGGGATGCCAAGATCGCGCGCTTCTTTTGCAGCAGCCACAGCGCGGTCAATCGTCAAGCGCGACACTCCGGGCATCGAGGGGATCGGGTGCGCGTCATTGTCGCCCTCCATCACAAAGATTGGCCAGATCAGATCATTGACGCTCAGCACGTTTTCGGCGGCCAGCCCGCGCAATGCAGGACTACGGCGCAAGCGACGCAGGCGGGTGGCGGGGTAGGGCGCAGAAATAGGCGTGAGGGGCATGCGTGCAGGGCCTTCATCGGGAAGCAGGATGAGTCAGTCGTGGCACGATTGCCAAGCCGCCTCAAGTGCCTAGCCCGAAAACACCGCCCTTGGCCTTTCCATCGCCTTAATCCCCGACTAGGGTGCGCGCTCACGACAACCCCCATCCAAGAGGCGCCAAAGCGTGGATTTCTACACAACCGCTTTCGAGCTTATCGACATGCGCTCGTTCTCGAACCTCTGGTTCTGGATTACATTGGCCTATGCGTGGTCTGCGGCGTCCCATTATGTGATTGGCGTCCCGTATGACGTGGTCGCGCGTGCCGTGAAATACGGCGGGCAGGTCGAGCAGGACCTAAAGGACCTTGTCCGCGTCAACGCTAACCGCTTCATCTATATCGCAGACAACGCCGGTAACTGGCTGGTCGGGTTCGCTTTTTTCGCGCTGACGGCCATGGCCATGTTGGGATTTTATTACGGCATGGAATTCAGCCAAGCGCTGTTCATGATCTTCGCCCCGATGTCATTGGTTTTCGGCCTGTCGGTGCGCTGTGCGCGCCGGATCGACCACACGTCGCTGGCCGATATTCGCCAGAAACTGCGCCGCCAAAGGTTGGCTATTCAGGTGATCGGAATGATCTCGATTCTGGTCACGTCGATGTGGGGGATGTTCCACAACCTGTCTGTGGGCGTGCTGGGCGGTTGACACGCGCGACTGATGACGTAGGTCAGCGGCCATGGATATGATCACCGTTTCCGGCGCCCCAGAGGGCTATGACGCGCAACTTCTGCTTAAGGAGTTGAAACGCGGCCCTGTGGTGCATGTGGCCCGAGACGACAAGCGCATGGCCGCGATGCGCACTGCGTTGGCTTTCTTCGCCCCCGAAGTGCCCGTGCTGGATTTCCCTGCATGGGACTGCTTGCCGTATGACCGCGTCTCGCCCAATGCCGATGTCGCTGCGGCGCGTATGGCGACGTTGGCGGGTCTGGCTGGCGGCGTCCCCGGTCCTTATATTTTGCTGACGACTCTCGCGGCCGCGACGCAATACGTCCCTGCGCGGGACGTTTTGGCCGGAGCGTCTTTCGTGGCCGAAGTTGGCAAGCAGATCAATGAGAAGGCCTTGCGCGATTATCTGGTCCGCATGGGCTTCTCTCAAAGCCCGACAGTGATGGAGCCGGGCGATTATGCCGTGCGTGGCGGGATTATCGACATCTTCCCGCCCGGTGAAACGGGCCCTGTGCGTTTGGACCTGTTTGGGGATGTTCTTGACGGAGCCCGCCGCTTTGATGCGGCCACCCAACGGACGACTGAAAAGCTGTCGCGCATTGAACTCGCCCCGGTCTCCGAGGTTATTCTGGACGAGGCCGCAATCACGCGCTTCCGCCAGAACTACCGCATCGAATTCGGCGCGGCAGGGACTGACGATCCGCTCTATGAAGCGATCTCGGCGGGTCGAAAGCATCAAGGCGTGGAGCACTGGCTGCCGTTCTTCCACGAAAAGCTGGAAACCATCTTTGATTATCTTCCGGACGCGGTGGTGGCACTCGATGACCAGACAGAACCGTCCAGACTGGCCCGCTGGGACAGCATAGCGGATCAATATGACAATCGCGCAGAGGCCCTGAAATCCAAGGCCCGCGTGGACAGCGTTTACAAACCTGTCCCGCCGAAATTGCTCTATCTCGACGACGCGGCCTTCAAAGCCGCGCTGAGCAACTCTCGGGTTCTGCAACTGGCGGTCCTTCCTCAGGCAACGGGCGCAGGTGTAACGGACGCGGGTGGCAGGATCGGGCGCAATTTCGCTCCTGAACGTCAAGCCGAAGATCGTAACATTTTCAGCGCTTTGGCAAATCATATTAACGCACTTAAGACCGAGCGCGCGGTAGTCATCGCCAGTTTCTCGGACGGTGCGCGAGAGCGACTTCAAGGGCTTCTCGACGATCAGGATATCCACGACATCAAGCTTGTTTCGTCCTTCAAAGACGTTGGCCCAACTGGAGTACACCTGACGGTTTGGGGTCTGGAACAGGGCTTCACTGCAGCCGGACTTGCTGTCATCTCGGAGCAGGACGTCTTGGGCGACAGGCTGATCCGCCGCGCCAAAAAGACCAAGCGGGCAGAAAACTTCCTGACTGAAGCTCAGGGCCTGTCTTTGGGCGAGTTGATCGTCCATGTGGACCACGGGATCGGGCGCTACATCGGCTTGGAGACGGTCACCGCAGCGGGCGCACCGCATGAATGTATCTTGCTGGAATATGCGGGCGGGGACCGGCTGTATCTGCCGGTCGAGAATGTTGAACTGCTGTCGCGCTATGGTCACGAGGAAGGCTTACTCGACAAGCTGGGTGGTGGCGCATGGCAGGCCAAGAAGGCCCGCCTAAAGCAGCGCATCCGCGATATGGCAGATCGCCTGATCCGCATCGCTGCAGAACGCGAACTCCGCCGCGCTCCTATTCTGGAGGCGCCGGCGGACATGTGGGAAGCCTTCTGCGCGCGCTTCCCGTATGAGGAAACAGAAGACCAGCTCACCACGATCGAGGCGGTGATGGACGATCTGGCCAAGGGTCGCCCGATGGATCGCTTGGTCTGCGGCGACGTTGGTTTCGGCAAAACGGAAGTCGCTATGCGCGCCGCATTTATCGCGGCGGCCAGCGGCTTGCAGGTGGCGGTGGTGGCCCCGACCACCTTGTTGTCACGTCAGCACACCCAAAGCTTCAGAGACCGCTTCCGCGGCTTCCCGATCAATGTGCGACAGCTGTCGCGGTTTGTCGGGACCAAGGAGGCGACCGAGACCCGCAAGGGCCTCGCAGATGGCACAATTGACATCGTGGTCGGCACCCATGCAGTGTTGTCCAAACAGGTCAACATCAAAAACCTTGGCCTGCTGATTGTCGATGAAGAACAACACTTTGGCGTGCAACACAAAGAGCGGCTGAAGCAGCTACGCTCCGACATTCACGTGCTCACGCTGTCAGCCACGCCAATCCCGCGCACATTGCAGCTGAGCCTGTCTGGTGTCCGTGAGCTGTCGATCATCGGCACGCCGCCAATCGACCGGTTGGCCATCCGCACCTATGTTTCGGAATTCGACACTGTGACCATCCGCGAAGCGCTGCTGCGCGAGCACTACCGTGGCGGGCAAAGCTTCTATGTCGTGCCGCGTGTCACCGATTTACCGGGGATTGAGGAATGGCTGAAGGAGCATGTGCCTGAAGTCACCTATCTCGTTGCCCACGGCCAAATGGCACCGGGCGAGTTGGACAGCCGGATGAATGCTTTCTACGATGGCAAGTATGACGTGTTGCTGGCCACGACGATTGTGGAATCCGGCATCGATATCCCGACCGCCAACACGATGATCATTCACCGCGCGGACATGTTTGGCCTGAGCCAGCTGTATCAGATCCGCGGTCGCGTCGGGCGCTCCAAGACCCGCGCCTATGCCTATCTGACCACCAAGCCTCGCCAGAAACTGACGCCGACGGCAGAGAAGCGTTTGCGGGTTTTGGGGTCCATTGACAGTCTCGGAGCCGGGTTTAACATCGCCAGCCAAGACCTTGATATCAGGGGCGCAGGTAATGTTCTGGGTGAGGAGCAATCAGGCAATATGCGCGAAGTCGGCTACGAGCTTTATCAGTCGATGCTGGAAGAGGCCGTGGCCAAAATACGCTCCGGCCAGATGGAAGGGCTTACCGATGATGACGGTCAATGGGCGCCCACGATCAATCTCGGCGTACCGGTCCTCATCCCCGAGGACTACGTGCCTGATCTGGACGTGCGTTTGGGCCTCTATCGTCGCTTATCCGGCCTGACCACCAAGGTGGAGCTAGAAGGCTTCGCGGCAGAGTTGATTGACCGCTTCGGCAAGCTGCCGCGCGAGGTCAACACGTTGATGCTGGTCGTGCGGATCAAAGCGATGTGCAAGCGGGCAGGGATCGCCAAGCTGAACGCGGGTGAGCGTGGTGCCACAATCGAGTTCCACAACAACAAATTCGCCAAACCCGAAGGGCTGGTTGCCTATCTTCAAGACGAACGGAATATGGCCAAGCTGCGCGACAACAAGGTTGTGGTGAAGCGGGACTGGAAGAACGAGGCTGACAAGATCAAGGGAGCCTTCGCCATAGCCCGTGATCTGGCGGAACATGCCGGAACATTCAAACCCGCGAAAAAAGCCTAGCGTAGACCGCGCTTCACCAAGACGAAGCCCAAGGTTGACAACAGCGCTGTGCCAATCGCCAGCGGCAGCGGCGTGCCATTGAACGCCAGCCCGATGGGGGCGGCAATCGCCACACCCAGAATGGTCGCTACCGCGCCTATCACCGAGGACGCAAGCCCCGCGATATGGCCAACCGGCTCCATCGCCATGGCGTTGAGGTTCCCGATGACCAAACCCGCCATAAAGAACAAAGATATGGTCCATATGATGTAAAGCGCAAAGGGCACATTGCCAAATACGGTCGCCATCAGGACCGCAAGGGAGAAGGCAATTTGCATGCCCAACCCGAAAGATATCATGCGCTGCATGCCAAGACGCACCACAAGCCGCGCATTGATGATCGAGGCCGTGCCGGCAATAAGTGCGATGAGCGCGAACCAGAATGGGAATTCAGCACCGCGATCAAAGGTAGTCTCGAAGATCTGCTGGGTCGAGCTCAGGCAACCAAACAGCATTCCGTAAGCCAGAATTTGGACCGAGGTCGATAGGGTGAAGACCCGATAGGAAAAGCACTCTTTCATAGCCGCGAGCAACGCTGATGGCTTGAACGGACGGCGAGCCTCCGGGGGCAAAGTCTCGGGCTGGCGGATCATCAACCAACCGATCACCACAAAGGCAAACAACACAAAGCTGTAGAACACCGCGCGCCAGCCAAGATAAGCGATAATGTAGCTGCCCAGTAGGGGGGCCACTGCGGGGACGAGGGTAAAAATCATCATCGCATAGGACATGATTGCCGCCATCGACCGACCCTCATACAAGTCCCGGACAATTGCGATTGCAACGATCCTTGGTCCCGCAACCCCGAGCCCCTGCACAATACGACTGGCGAGCATAGTTTCCATTGTCTCTGCCTGACCAGCCATTGCAGCACCGATGACAAAGAGCACCGCTCCGCCAAGGATCACCGGCTTACGGCCAAAACGATCCGAGAGCGGTCCGGTGAATAATGTCCCGATCCCCATCCCCAATATAAAGCTGGTCAACACCAACTGCGCCCTGTTCGGATTATCTGGCGTCAACGCTTGTGCGATTTCTGGCAGCGCGGGCAACATCGAGTCGGTGCTGAACGCCACCATGGCGAAGGTCAGTGCAATCAATGCGATGAACTCGGGCTGCGAAAGCCTCCGTGTGGGGCGGTTCATAGTTTGACCTTTGCATACAGATAGATGGCGAGCGCCCAGATCATCAACTCCAGCGAAAAGGTCCAATGCAGGAGGAAGGATAGAATAAAATGGCTCTGGGTGGCTGGAACTGTGAAAAAGTGGAAGAACCGGTCACTGAAGGGCCAAGCCCACGCGATGTCACCCGCAACTGTGTCGAGCACCAGATGCAAGAAGATTGCCGCGAAGAATACTCGGGCTGGGGGCAACCATCTTGGACGGACTTGGCGCAAGCCAAGCAGCGTGAGGGCGGCGACGACAAGCCAGAATCCCGGAATGTGCACCCAGTAGGAATGATGATGGAAAGCGCGATTATCGATGAGGTAAAACCAGATCAGATCAAAGTCGGGCAGGACAGCCCCAAGTAGCGCCGCAGGCATCAACCAAGGATGAACGCCATAGCGTTGTGCAGTTCGACCAAGGATGTAGCCGGAAGGAAGGTGGGCCGTGATCATTCCTGCGCTGCAAGCTGCTCGTTGATCTCGCCGATCACATTGCCCCAAAGATCAGGCTGCTGCGCACCGGACAGGACATGTTGATTGGCGACAACAAAGGTCGGCACGCCGGATACGCCGCGCTCTCGGGCATTGGCATCACGGGCGCGAATGTCCGCGACGTCTTGATCGGTCGCAAAGAGGCGTTCGACCATCGCGCGGTCCATTTCCGCGGCCTCCGCAATGTCGAGCAGCACATTTATGTCGCCGATGTCGCGACCCTCTTTGAAATAGGCTTTGAACAGTTTCGAGACGACTGCGGTCTGACGGCCCTCCAACCCGGCCCAATGGATCAAGCGGTGCGCATTGATCGTGTTGGGCGTGCGCTGAATCGCACCAAAATCAATGTCGAGTCCAGCGGCCTCTGCGGCCTGCGCGATTTGGGCATAGACCCGCACCGCACCCTCTTTGCCGCCGAATTTGTGCTCCAGATACTCGCGGCGATCCATGCCATTTTCTGGCATCGTCGGGTTCAGCTGAAACGGGTGCCATTCGATGGTGAACGGGTGGTCTGGATTCGCCTCAAGGGCGCGGTCCAGATGGGCTTTGCCGATATAGCACCACGGGCAAATAACGTCGGAAATAATGTCGAGCTTAATCATCAAGGGCCTCAAATGCGTCGCGAAGCAAGCGTCGGTTCAGCTTGCCGTTTCCGCCTTTAGGCAACGTGTCGCGGTGGATGTAAAGACGTGGCTGCTTGTATCTTGCGAGCAGCGTCTGTGCATGTGCGCGCAGAACGGCCTCGTCGATCAATGCGTCCGCTGTGTAGAACAGCGCGATGACCTGAGTGTCCGCCTTGATTTCAACAGCTGTCGCGGCACAGCCGGTAATGCCAAGCGATTGAGAGAAAGCTGCTTCGACCTCCAAGGGCGATACGCGGTAGCCACCCGCGTTCATCATATCGTCATTGCGCCCCAAGTAAGTCACGTCGCCCTGCGCACTCATCGAAACGGTGTCGGCGGTGATGAACCAATCTCCAGACGGCAGGTCAGAATCCAGATACCCCAACATCAGGCCCGGATCGTCGCGGTGGATCGCCAGCAAGCCGGGAGTATCCGGGGCTACAGGCTGTCCATCATGAAGGACGGCGATGCGGCGCCCGTCCTGCGGTCTTCCGGAGGTGTTTGGCGCCGCGGGCGCGCTTGGGCTCCCCGAGATGAAGGTGGAACACTCTGACATGCCCAATGCCTCATGAATGTCGGTTCCCGTAGCCTCCGCCCATTTCCGGCGGATCGCATGGGGCAAACTTTCGCCCGCCGACAAACCGTGACGCAGGTTGGGCATCTGTGGCAAAGGCGACTTTAATATCTGCCGATAAACGCCTGGTGCTGCTGCAAAGATACTTGCCTGATGCTCCGCGACCAAGCCGCCCAATGCTTCGGAGGGAATGCCGCTAGCAGGGATCAGTGCGGTGGCACCGGCGCTCCACGGGTCCATCAAGCCTGTGCCAAGGGTGTAGGTCCAGTTGAACGCACCGGCATGAAGCACCCGATCTTGCTCGGTCAAACTGTACCAGCCGTCCCACATCATCCGACGCGCCCAGATGGCACGATGCGCATGGCGCACACCGCTGGGCCGACCAGACGTGCCCGAAGTGAAGATGATATAGGCGAGCCTGTTGGGATCACCCAATACGGGCAAGGCAGGTTCGGCAACCGGCAAGGAGGCCAGAACAGGGGCAGGGTGATCGGGAAGCGATACCCCAACCTGATGCAAAACCAAGGCGGGGTTGGTTTGACGTGCAATTTCGGTGGCCTCAAATGCTGTCAATTGCGACGAGGCGGGGATCGGAACCAGACCAACCCAAATGCAGGCCAGATACGCCACGGGAAAGTCCGGTGTATTCCCCAACCGAAACAACACGCGGTCACCTTCCGACAAGCCCAATGCCTTTAAGCCACCTGCTACGGCTGTCACTCGGTCATAGAGCGCGCCGTAGCTTAGTATATCTGGTTCTGCGCCCACGACTTGCAGCGCCGGCTTGTCGCCCAACTCTTTGGCTCGCGACAGCACGTAAGCTGCCATATTGAACGGTGCGGGGCAGGGTGGCGGTGGGCCCTGATCGAAGACAGATTGCATGGCCCAAAGGGCTAGCCCCCATTGCAAGGAGCTGCAAGAGGGCGCTAAAAGATCGACCATGACCAGCAAAGACGAACCCAGCCTTATCCGCCTTGCCCGCGCCAGCGGCGAGAACAGCCCTGTCGAGCCGCTAAACCTTGGCGCGCGCGTTCGCGAATTGCGCAAGGCGCGTGACTGGACGTTGGAGCAGGCTGCGAAGGAAGCGGGTTTGGCACGCTCGACCCTCTCGAAGATCGAGAACGATCAGATGTCGCCGACATTCGAGCTGATGAAGAAGCTTGCCGAAGGATTGGGCATCGGCATGCCGCAACTGTTCACCCCGCCGAAGAAGGCACAGGTGAATGGCCGGATGGACGTGACCCGCTCCGACGAAGGCTCCACCCATGTCACGCCTACCTATGAACACGAATTGCTGAATGCTGGCCTGACAAAGAAGGCAATGCTGCCCTACCGTGCCCGCATTCGCGCCCGCAGCTTCGAAGAATTCGACGGCTGGGTGCGTCATGACGGTGAAGAGTTCCTGTATGTTCTGACCGGCTCCGTGCGGCTGTTTACCGAGTTCTACGAACCGGTTGACATGAAACGCGGCGATAGCGCCTATTACGACGCTTCGATGGGGCACAATTTGGTATCGACCAGCGCCGAAGACGCGCTGATCCTTTGGGTCACTTCGATGACCTGAACAGCCAGCCTAGCAGCGGAACGGAGACCAGCGTCGCGGCGACTTGCACTGCAATGAAGCCTGGCGCGTGCGCGGGCAAAATACCAGCGAACGTATCTGTTAAGCTCCGCGCGATGGACACAGCGGGATTGGCGAAGCTAGTGGATGCCGTGAACCAGTAAGCGCCGGTGATATACAGCGCCACAAGGGTCGGGACAGAATCCGCTCGGGCCGCCAGCCCGCCAAAGATCACAAACAGAAGGCCAAACATGGCGACGGCCTCTGCACTCCATTGCCCGAGCCCTGCGCGTTCTGTTGTGGAGAGTTGCAGGATTGGCAGATCAAACATCAAATGGGTGATCCAGACCCCCAATATGCCGCCCAAGACTTGCGCCAGAACATAGGCCACAGCCATTGCCGGCGCGATTTCCCAACGAACGAGGAAGGCGAGCGTCACGGCAGGATTAAAGTGCGCGCCGGAAATCGGGCCAAGGACAGTGATGATCGCATACAACATACAACCCGTGGCAATGGCGTTTGCCAACAGGGCGATGGCGGTGTTCCCGCCAGCTAGGCTTTCGCCCATGATGCCGGACCCAACGACCGATATCAGAAGCAGTGTCGTACCCAATGCTTCAGCTGCAAGTTTGCGACCAGTCATAAAAAATCACCATATGTGTACGGGGATAGAATTCTAAACCAGACGGCCGAGGTGCAGCGGCGCAAACCCAAGATTTCCATTGTGTCTCCAAAGTAGTCGCAACTCACTAAAGTCGCGCTGTAACGCTTTTAAGACTATTCAAACATCGCGCGCAAATCGACCGAGGAATTCTGCCCCAGATCATCGAAATGAGCGTCAAGGAATCCATCCGCCGCCTTGCGCCCTGCCGACTTCAACTCATGCAGAACATATGGTGTCGGGATACTTTTGGTCGCCACGGAAAGCTGGGTCATCAGCGCGTCGTCAGAGATCATATGCACCAGCACATCCTTCATAGAGCCACGTGTCACCTTGCCTTTAGCGATCAGGTCGCGCACGAACTGGATCGCCCGCAATTCGCGAAACAACGAGCCGTTGAAACTGATCTCATTGATGCGGTTCTGAATTTCCGTCGCCTTGCGAGGCAGCTCCTCGCGGTGAAGCGGGTTGATGTTCACAATCACCACATCCTCAGGAAACTGAGGCTCGAACAGCGGAAAGAGGGCAGGGTTGCCCATATACCCGCCGTCCCAATAAGCCTCGATCCGATCTGTTTTAGGGTCGAAGATTTCCACCGCCTGAAAAATTGTGGGCAAGCAGCCTGACGCCAAAATAGCGTCGGTGTCTGTGTCGTCATGATCGAAAATGCGGATTTTCCCCGAGCGTACATTCGTAGCACAGATAAACAGATCGGGGCCTTCTTTGGCGCAGACCTCGTCAAAGTTCAGTTGCTCCACAATCGGGCGCAAAGGGTGGGTGTAAAACAAGCCAAGATTATAAGGGCTCGCCATCCGGCTATAGATGTCGATGGCTTGGTAAAGTGGCGACGACTCTACCGCGTGGCTCACCGACCCCGGTGTGATGCCATGCATCCAACTGTGAAGGTGAGATTGGTCCGTCGCACCAATTTCGCCCCACAGCCAGTCCAGCTTGGCCTTGGCGCCATCTGCTTCGCCTTCCAACAAGCCTGATTTCAGCGCGGCACCATTCAAGGCCCCCGCAGAGGTGCCGGTGATCGCGGCAATCTCGATACGGTCATCCTCCAGGATGCGATCAAGCACACCCCACGTGAACGCGCCATGCGCTCCGCCGCCCTGAAGGGCAAGGTTGATATGTTTCTTCATTCTGGTGCAGCCAATATGGTGATCAAGATCACAGTGCGGTCCAGCCACCATCGACGCTGATGGTCGTGCCGGTGATCTGCGTCGCAGCGTCGGAGCAAAGGAATGTCGCTACGCCACCCAGCTGTTCTGTCGTTGCGAACTCTTTGGACGGCTGACGTTGGAGCATGACTTCGCGGATCACCGTTTCGCGATCCATATCGTATTTCTTCATCGTGTCAGGGATTTGTGCCTCGACCAATGGCGTCATCACATAGCCCGGGCAAATAGCGTTTGCAGTGATAGGTTCCTGTGCCGTTTCCAGCGCGACCACTTTGGTCATCCCGACAACACCATGCTTCGCCGCGACATAGGCCGATTTGAAAGGGGAGGCCGTCAGGCCATGGGCGGAGGAGATATTGATAACTCGCCCCCAACCCGCCGCACGCATCATCGGCAAGGCCACGGCAGTGGTGTGGAAGACAGAGTTCAACATGATTGCGATAATCGCATCCCATTTCTCGACGGGAAATTCGTCGATCGGGGCTACATGCTGAATACCTGCGTTGTTCACAAGGATGTCACATTTTCCAGCCGTCTCGATCAGACGGCGTGCATCGTCGCCTTTGGACAGGTCAGCTTGGATATATCGCGCCTCGTTTCCGGTGACGCGCGAGATTTCGTCAGCGAGTTCATGGTCCTCTTTATTTGCGGTGTAGGAGTTCAACACGACATTCGCACCGGCCTTCGCCAACTCGCGCGCGATCCCGAGGCCAATGCCGGAATTCGAGCCAGTCACAACAGCGGTTTTACCAAGAAGAGGGGCAGGGAGGGCCATGAGCGGAATCCTTTCATTCACGTTTGCGCGCAGATTACATGCTGCACCTGCGAAATACAGAGAAAGGTAACGCTCACTTAGCTGAGCGACTGGTTGCGGGCAAAAAAAAACGCCAGCACGAAGCTGGCGTTAAGTTATTGAGGCAGGTTTCATACAGGCAAGAAACCTATCGAGCAGTGCACTCTTTATAAGCATTTCACCGCCACCCGCCAAGCTAAAAGTTTGAAAAGGTTAGAAACCCTGCGTAGCATGATCCTCAACCAGAGCAGGGCGTTGAAGGATTGTTACCCAAATGAAATCAAACTATTTCCAATTTGTGCGTTCAGGACTGGCGGCAACAGCATTCCTTGCGACCACCGCAGTATTTGCCGAGCCGCAGCATGGCATAGCTATGTATGGCGACCCGGCACTTCCACCAGACTTTGTGTCCCTCCCATACGCAAATCCAAATGCGCCCACAGGAGGGAGAATCGTTACCGGAGAGGTCGGGGGGTTCGATTCGCTCAATCCGCATATCCGCAAAGGACGCGTTCCGTGGCAACTCCGCTTCCTCGCATATGAAAGCCTGATGGGGCAGTCGTGGGATGAGCCATTCACGCTTTACGGGCTTCTGGCCGAAACCGTGGAGACCGATTCGACGAATCTCTGGGTCGAATTCAAGCTTCGGCCCGAGGCCCGATTCTCTGACGGGAGCCCCGTGACCGCCGAAGATGTGATCTGGTCCTACGAGACTTTGGGAACAAAAGGCCATCCGCGCTACGCAGGCACGTGGGCAAAAATTGAGAAATCCGAGATCACCGCTGACGGCAATATTCGGTTCACCTTTAAGGAGCCGGATCGCGAACTGGCACTGATCATGGGAATGCGCGCCATCCTGAAGAAGGCCCAATGGGACGACGCGAGCTTTGAAGACAGCGGACTAGACACAATACCGATCTCGTCTGCGCCTTACGTGATTGACGATTTTGAGGCGGGACGCTTTGTCTCTCTCAAGCGCAATCCTGATTACTGGGGGCGTGACGTGCCATTTCGTCGTGGCACGAACAATATCGACGAACTGAGGATGGAATTCTACGGCGACGCCACCGCCATGTTCGAGGCATTCAAAGCAGGCGAGCTGAATACCATCCGCGAAACCAGCACCGCCAAATGGGCGCAACAATACAACTTTCCGCGCGTCACCAATGGTGAGGTCGTGAAGTCGGAGATTCCGCACCAGCGCCCGACAGGGATCGACGGGTTTGTGATGAACACCCGCCGCGACATCTTCAAAGACTGGCGAGTGCGCGAAGCGATGTTGCAAGCCTTCAACTACGAATTCATCAATGGAAAGCTGAATGGTGGTGACGGGCTGCCACGGATAGCGTCCTACTTCCATAACTCTGTTCTGGCGATGGAACCGGGCGAAGCGAGTGGCAAGGTGGCTGAGCTGCTTGAACCCTATAAGGGCCAGCTTCTGCCGGGCACATTGGAGGGGTATGTTTTGCCAGCCAGCGACGGCTCAGCCCGTAACCGCAAAGGCATCCGCGAAGCCTCGCGCCTGCTCGAAGAGGCGGGCTGGGTCGTAAAAGACGGCGTTCTGACCGGACAGGACGGCAAGCCCTTTGTTTTTGACATTTTGCTCAAACAGGGCAGCGCCGAGCATCAGTCGATCGTCAACATCTACAAGGAGCATCTGGAACGTCTGGGAATCTTCGCCACAGTCACCGTTGTGGATAGCGCGCAGTATCGCGAGCGAACCGATGCCTATGACTTTGACATGACACACTTTATTCGCGGCTTGTCGTTAAGCCCCGGAAACGAACAGATGTCGTATTGGGGCAGCGATGGTGTGACCAACCCTGGATCGCGCAATCTGATGGGGATGAACAGCCCTGCGGCCGAAGCGATGATCCAACGCATGTTGACCTCGGAAAGCCAAGAGGATTACCGCGCTGCTGTCAAAGCACTGGACCGGATCCTGATCGCGGGGCGCTACGCAGTGCCACTGTGGTATTCAAACGTTTCACTGCTTGCCCATGACGCCAACTTAAAGTTCTCGGACAAACTGCCAATATATGGCGACTGGATCGGTTTTCAGCCGGATGTTTGGTGGTCGGAATGAGCCCGTCTTGCATTTAGAAAGTTAAGCGGCGGCTCCTGCGGGGCCGCCGATTTCACTTAGAGGAGCGCTGATTACTGCGCAGCCAACGCGGCAGGGGGCTGCGACGGGTCTTCCTTGTTGGGATAGACCAAGCCTGCCGAGATCACCAATTTGGCCGCGTCTTCCACGGTCATCTCCAACTCTATAACATCGGCCTTGGGCACAAAGAGAAGGAATCCCGAAGTCGGGTTCGGGGTGGTAGGTAAAAAGACCGACATGATGTCACCCTCGACAGGGATGCCGCGATCGATCTCGCCCTTGGCACCAGTCGAAATGAAGGCAATCGCCCAGATCCCGCGACGGGGATACTCAACAAGGCAAGCCTTCTCGAAGGACGTTTCGCGCTGCGAGAACACAGTCTCAGCAATTTGCTTCAAGCCGTTATAGATGGAGCGGACAACCGGCATGCGGTCCACAAGGCTTTCACCCCACCGCAGGAACGAGCGGCCAAGGATGCCTTTACCCATCCAGCCGATGACCATGGTGAACATCAAGAAGAACAGCACACCTACGCCACGCAGGTTGATGCCGATATATTGCTCTGGGCGGTAGTGGTAGGGGACAAAGGGCAGAACCCAGCTGTCAATCCAGCCCACGACGCTCCAGACCATCCACATCGTCAGGCCGATGGGCGCAATGACCACCAACCCCGCGAGGAAGTTGCCGCGCATCCGCGCGAATAGCCCCGGCCTGCGCGGAGGCTTCTTGTTATGGTCGGGGTCGAGGTCGTCCAGCAGCATGGGCGCGTAAGGTCTCTCTTTGCGGTCAGGCACCTATGTATGTCCCCTCTTTGCATCCGACAAGCGGGCAGTGAGGCGCTTCAGGTATTCAACGTGTATTTAAGTCAGGTTTCGGGCGATTTCTGCCGCCAATCGCGCATTATTGAGCACGAGCGCAATGTTTGCCGTCAGCGACGCGCCGTCGGTCAGCTCAAAGATGCGCCCCAGCAAGAAGGGCGTTACCGACTTTCCGTCGATCCCTTGAGCTTCTGCTTCGCTTAGCGCTTTCTCGATGATCGGCGATAGCGTCGCCGCTGGGATTTCGGCATCGGCAGGGATTGGGTTAGCGATCAGTTGCCCACCGGGCAATCCCAAGGCGGCCCGCATTCTGTGGGCCGTGGCAATGCTCTGCGCGTCATCCATGCGCAAGGGCGCTTTCAGTGCGGAACCTCGGGACCAAAAGGCCGGCAGGCTGTCTTGACCGTATGCGATCACCGGCACGCCAAGCGTTTCTAGCACTTCGAGGGTCTTGGGCAGGTCCAGAATGGCCTTAGCGCCCGCCGCAACGACAGTGACTGCGGTCTGGGACAGTTCTTGCAAGTCGGCGGAGATGTCAAAACTCAGCTCTGCCCCGCGATGAACGCCGCCAATGCCACCTGTCGCAAACACCTCAATCCCTGCGTAGCGTGCGGCGATCATTGTCGCTGCAACGGTCGTAGCCCCTGTTCCGCCTGTCGCGATGCAAGCCGCGATATCGGCGCACGACAACTTGGCGACGTCCTTGGCTTGCCCAAGCGTGTCGAGCTGGGCCTCGGTCAGTCCGATATGAAGCTGCCCGGAGAGAACAGCTATCGTCGCAGGAACAGCCCCATTGTCACGGATCGTTTGCTCCACCAACCGTGCGGTTTCTACGTTCTGAGGGTAGGGCATGCCATGGGTGATGATGGTGCTTTCCAGCGCCACGATCGGGCGACCGGCGGCCTTGGCGGCCTCAACCTCGGGGGCGTAATGCAAGGGGATCAATAGCTGTCTCCGGATATGTAGGTCGCAGTCGCATTCATTGCGTTTTGCAGTGCGGTCTCTGGCGTCGCGCCTGTCGCCTCGGCCGAAATATGAGCCGCCATGAATGTATCGCCCGCACCAGTGATGCGCTTCACCTCTACTTTGGGCGGGGTGAAGGTTAACAATTTGTTGCCCAAGGCCAGAGATGCGGCCTCAGCGCCATTTGTGACCAGTGCGCGGTGCAACCCTTTGGACAACAACGCGGTGGCAGCGGTCGCACTGTCCTGAAAGGTGGTGTCGAGCAACAATCCAGCCTCTTCAAGGTTTACATACAGTGTGGCTGTCGGATGGCTCAGAAACGGACGCAGGCGCTCTGCCTTGCCGGGGGATGCGGGCGCAAGGCGCAGGTCTGCCTTGGCGAAAGCCTCGTCGGAAGCGATTTGGGAGAGCAAATCCACTGTGAGATTGCCGTCGAGACCCACCAGCCCCGTCCACCCCTGCAGCGCACGTGACATCGGCGTAAGGATCGCGTCGCCTGCCTGTTCCAACGAATGCGCGTCCGCAATCGCCGCGATCAGACCGTTGCGGCCCTCGATGGCCATGTAGCGGTCTGTTGGGAGGTCGTGAGGGCGGTAGATGTGATCGGTGATCATCCCCATGTCTGCACAGCTGCGCAGCAACTCGTCGCCTTCTGCGTCGCGGCCGATGGCGGTCAATAGGGCAGGGGTCATACCATAGGCTTGCAGGGCCATAGCGATATTCATCGCCACCCCGCCGGGCACGCGGGTGATGCGGCCGGGGCGGTCATGGCCGCGTTCCATATCGTTGTCGTGGCGCCCGATGATGTCCCAGAGGACGGCACCGATGCACAGGATGTCAGGTGTCTTGCTCATGGCCGACTTAAGAGCAGGCCATGAGCGCAGGTTCAAGGGGCGATCTTAGTAAACCGGCTCATCTGTATCGCCTTCCGACACGCTCTCAATTGCAGCGGGAGGTGGTGGTGGCGGGGCAGGGACTGCGACCGCGGCCACAGCAGGCGCTGCGCGTGCGGCGACTTCATCCACCGCACCGCAAACGCTTGATATCTGGGTCGGCAAATCGCGTGGTGCCACGCCCATCGCCTGAGCGAGATAGGCCACCACACGCCGGTCCCGGTAGAATATCTTGCGTGTCAGACCTTCCGCGCCAAGTCGGATATCGCGCGAACTGCCTTGGGTGACAATGCGCAACACAGGCTGATAGACGCCGGGGCTGGTTTGGACGTTGCAGCGCATAGCTTCCACGGCGATAGCAGGTGCGGTGGAAACGGCCGCGGCGAAGAGTGCGAAAATAGCAGTTTTCATAACATTTACTCCAAATACGGGTTAACGGACCCTCTCACGCTGCGCCTCGGCACAGGCTTTGAATAGGTGTAGGGTGCCGAATGCATGGCAATTTCACCCCGTTCTCACGCATCACTCACCTTTCGGCGCCCAAACAGCCCTTTGGGGCTTGCAGCACAGGGGGTCTTGGGGTAGTTGGCGCACACTTCGCAGGCGGGGTCGGGCTGATTGGGGGAGAAATCCCATGACGTCCACCGGTTGAGGCAAACGCCTCTGACACCCCGCTGAGGCTTAAACCGGAAAGGAAAACGGACATGGCTTTGCCAGAATTTTCGCTCCGTCAGCTGCTTGAGGCTGGCGTACACTTTGGTCACCAAACCCAACGCTGGAACCCACGTATGGCCCCGTATATCTACGGCGCCAAGAACGGGATCCACATCATGGACCTGACCCAAACCGTCCCAATGCTGGACCAAGCGCTGCAAGTTGTGCGCGACACCACAGCAAAAGGCGGCCGCATTCTGTTCGTCGGCACCAAGCGTCAGGCACAACGCCCGATCGCCGAAGCCGCAGAGAAATGCGCACAGTACTACATGAACCACCGCTGGTTGGGCGGCACGTTGACGAACTGGAAAACAGTTTCCAATTCGATCAACCGTCTGAAGTCTATCGACGAAGCTATGGAAAACGGCTTTACCGGCCTGACCAAGAAAGAGCGTCTGGGCATGGAGCGTGACCAAGGCAAGCTTCAGGCTTCCCTCGGCGGTATCCGCGAAATGGGCGGCGTCCCTGACCTGCTGGTCGTGATCGACGTGAACAAAGAAGACCTCGCCATCGCAGAAGCCAAAAAACTTGGCATCCCAGTGATCGCAGTGGTTGACACCAACTGCTCGCCAGACGGTATCGACTACCTGATCCCAGGCAACGACGACGCATCGCGCGCCATCGGCCTGTATTGCGATCTGGTGGCCCGCGCGGCTCTGGACGGCATGCAAGCACAGATGGGCGCTGCTGGTGTTGATATCGGTGCGATGGAAGAAGCTCCTGTTGAAGAAGCTGTTGCTGCCGAAGCACCTGCCGAGGGCTAAGCGCCTTTCGTCACTTTATCTTTTACCCGAGGGCCGTACCGGCCTTCGGGGCTAACCTCATCTATTAGGAGAACCAAGATGGCGATTACCGCTGCAATGGTGAAAGAACTGCGCGACTCGACCGGCGCAGGCATGATGGACGCAAAAAAAGCACTGACCGAAACCGATGGCGACATGGAAGCCGCTGTTGATTGGCTGCGCACCAAAGGCTTGGCAAAAGCTGCTAAGAAGTCTGGCCGCACAGCGGCAGAAGGCCTTGTGGCAGTTAAAGTAGATGGCGGTGTTGGTGTCGCTGTGGAAGTGAACTCGGAAACCGACTTCGTTGGTAAGAACGCCGAATTCCAAGCCATGGTTGCGGGCGTGGCCGATGTCGCAATCGGCGTCAAAACCACAGAAGAACTGGCTGCGGCTGACATGGGCGGAAAAACTGTCGCTGACGTCATCACTGCCAAGGTCGCGACGATCGGTGAGAACATGTCCCTGCGCCGCATGGCCCGTTTGGAAGGCCCGTCCGTGGTTTCCTACGTCCACAACGCAGCTGCCGAGGGCATGGGCAAAATCGGTGTTCTGGTGGCACTTTCCGCTGAGAACGAAGCGTTCGGCAAACAGGTCGCTATGCACGTTGCGGCTGTGAACCCCGCGTCCTTGTCCGAAGCGGATTTGGACCCGGCTGTTGTCGAAAAAGAGAAAAACGTCCAGATGGATATCGCTCGTGAGAGCGGCAAGCCAGAGGCCGTTATCGAAAAGATGATTGTTGGCCGTATGAAGAAATTCATGGCCGAAGTGACGTTGCTGAACCAGCAGTTTGTTGTGAACCCTGACGTCACCGTCGGCGAAGCTGCAAAAGAAGCTGGCGTAGAGATCACCGGTTTCGTTCGCCTAGAAGTCGGCGAAGGCATCGAGAAGAAAGAAGAGAACTTTGCAGAAGAAGTTGCGGCAACGCTGAAAGGCTAATGGCCTTAAACATCATCTGAGAACTTAAAACGGCGCGAGGGTTAAACCCGTCGCGCCGTTTCTTATTGTCAGACCCCCATGCTGGGGATGATGCGGGCCCGACAGGGAGGAGAGCTAGCATTCGCCGAAGGCTGTCGAGACCCCCGGTAAATGTGCGCCAATCAAGAATCTCTCAACTGGCAGCACCCCTTGAAAATGCAAGGTGCACCCTGACATATGCCTCACGGCCGAAGCCGTCACTCATAAGGCATGTCGCTATATTGCGGCGCAGCACGAAAATGCAAAGTACGGCTTTCCATACCCTGCGGGCGTAGGGCGGATCCGACCTGACAATCCTGAGCTTTAGGGGAGGGGGCTGGTTAACGCTCGATCAAGAAGAACTGGTTCTGGCTGGACGCTTTGAGAATGGCCTGCGCCGTCGTATCGACATCCAGTGTCTCCCGCGCCAGCCGCAGGTGTTTTTCCACGGTGGCCGGATTGAGCCCCATGATTGTGGCGGTGTCCTGAATAGTCTTACCGTCGGCGACCCATTCCAAAACTTCGCGTTGCCGCGCTGTAAGGGGCCGGCGCTGGCCCGTCGTGTGCGGCAATTGCGTGACCTTGAGATGCATAACCTTATTGGCAAGCTCAAGATCAGCGCCGTGTTGCATCCAGACCGCGTCAACGTCGTCCTGTGTCAGACCACGGCGTGCAGTCAGTCCCGTGGCGCCTTTGGCCCTAAGCGATACGTCGTGGAAGCTAACTGTGTATCCAGCCGTCACATCCAACCGCTGGTTCAGGGCAACAACTTCCATCTCACCAGGGGAGAGCTGACCACTCATCGCCAGTTCCTGCATCATACGCCAGCTACAAGCTCCGACATTCTCCGCGGCCCAAGCCACCATCGGACCTTGATAATATGCGCCATCGCCAACGAAGTGTTCGACATATGCTGCGTCATGATTGGTCAGGATAAGAGCATCTTGCAAATCTCCGAGCGTGCTGCCCGTGCGAAAGCGGGTATAGCCGTAGACGATCCGGTCAAAACCAAATTCCGCCATTTTGGCCGTGTGAAGAGACCACACCTCTTCAAGTGAATTGCTTGCGATGATTGCACTGAGATGCTCCTGAATCATGCCTCTGACCCAAGATGTTTTGCCAAAGCGTCCAGTGCCAACACATAACTCGTCGCGCCGAACCCAGCGATCTGACCCAAGGCCACCGGAGCGACGAAGGATTTGTGCCGGAATTCTTCACGGGCGTGGATGTTTGACAAGTGAACCTCAACGACGGGCAATTCAACAGACGCAATGGCATCCATAATCGCTACTGATGTGTGTGTGAAGGCACCGGCATTCATTACGATCCCTCCATGGACGCCCTTGGCCTCATGTATCGCATCAATCAGAACGCCCTCATGGTTGGACTGTAGACAGGTAACGTCCAATCCAACTGTCGCCCCGTGGTTTCTACACAGATCCTCAACATCGGCCAGAGTAACGGAACCGTAGACCTCGGGCTGGCGGGTGCCAAGCAAATTCAGATTTGGCCCATTGAGGACAAGTACAGAGATCATCGGTTGTTCCTTGAATTTCCGAGTAGATAACTAGGGCGTGGAAACCATCCTGTCGAGTAATTTACAGATAGTACATGCGCTTTCCGGCAATAGCTAACGCAGCGCGGCAAGCTAGAGACCAGCTAAAGCAGAATGGTTCATACGAAGGGGTGCTCGGAAACCAGAGCATGAGCCCGGCGATCAAACCATCGAGAGGGTGCGAAACATGCGATCTAAAAGTTGGCACGCGGATGGCAGGCATATGTAAATCGGGGCGCCCCGGTATCACACACCCTTAATGCTTGTAATCAGTATTATGTAACATATGATTGGATCAAAAAGTGCGCCTTACATCACAAAGTTATCACAAGGCATTAAAATATATGAACAATCCAAAGTCTCAGCCTAGTGCATAGCCCGCGCCGCGCACCGTCCTGACTGGATCATCGCCCCCAGTTGAACACAGAACTTTGCGCAATCGGCCGACATGAACATCGACAGTCCGCGTATCAACATAGATGTCTCGGCCCCAGACACGATCCAGAAGCTGCTCACGCGACCAAACGCGACCGGGTCGTTCCATAAAGGTCGCCAGAAGACGAAACTCGGTCGGCCCAAGCTTCAACTGCACCTCGTCTCTGAAAACGCGATGCTCCTCGATATCCATCACCAGATCATCGAATTCGAGCCTTTGCCCCACACTAGACGGTCGCGAGCGACGGAGCTGAGTGCGAATGCGGGCCAGAAGTTCCGCCACCGAATACGGCTTTACCACATAGTCGTCTGCGCCAGTTTCAAGGCCTCGGACACGGTCATCTTCTTCAGAGCGCGCTGATAGCATGATCACCGGAATGCCGCGCGTTTCAGGCTTGGCCTTCATTTGACGACAGATTTCGATGCCAGAGACGTTGGGAAGCATCCAATCCAGAACGACGACATCCGGAGCATATTCCTGAACACGCAGAAGCGCTTCGTCTCCATTTGCTGCAGTTTCAACCTGATACCCTTCGGCCCGAATATTATAGGCCAGCACTTCGCGCTGCGACGGGTCATCTTCAACCACAAGAACAATAGGTTGCGTGGACATCTTAAACTTGACCTATAGCGCTGTCCGTTGAGGTTCTATCTTGCTTTTCGCGATCTTCATCTGGCAAGGCACCGGTCACGAGATATATCACTTGCTCGCAAATCGAGGTGACGTGATCACCCATACGCTCCACGTTCTTCGCAATAAAATGTAGATGCATACAAGCAGTTATGTTGCGCGGGTCTTCCATCATATGAGTCAGGAACTCGCGAAACAGCGCGTTGTACATCTGATCCACATCCGTATCCCGCTGGCGCACATCCTCTGCCAAGGCGACATCGCGTTGGATATAGGCGTCTAATGCGTCTTTAAGCATCAGGTTCACCAGTTGTGTCATGCGGCGCAAGGAGCCGCCTGCCCCTGTGACTGCTGGCATCTCAGACAAGACAGATGTGCGCTTGCCGAGGTTTTTGGCATAGTCGCCCATGCGCTCCAGATTGCCCGAGATTTTGAGCACTGATAGCACTGTTCGCAGGTCACCCGCCGCGGGCGATCGCACAGCGATCACACGTGCGACTTCAGATGCGACCTGTTCTTCCAGCGCGTCGATGAGCTTGTCGTTCTTGCGCACTTGCTCAGCAAGTTCGGTGTCGCGCATCTCTAGCGCACGTGCAGAGTCGGAAATCGCAGTTTCCACCAAGCCGCCCATTTTCATGATCAGGGCCTGTACGGCTTCCAAATCACGATCAAAAGCGGAGGCGATATGTCCTTGGTCCATCATTGTTTTAAGCTCCCTACCCGATCCGGCCGGTGATGTAACTCTCGGTGCGGCTGTCTTCGGGGTTGGTGAAAATCTTGTTGGTGTCGCCGTATTCTACAAGGTCGCCCAAGTGGAAGAACGCCGTCTTCTGGCTCACGCGCGCAGCTTGTTGCATAGAGTGGGTTACGATGACGACGGTGTAATTTGCGCGCAGTTCGTCGATCAGTTCCTCGACCTGTGCGGTCGCAATCGGGTCAAGCGCTGAACATGGCTCGTCCATCAGCAAAACTTCTGGCGCAGTGGCAATCGCGCGCCCGATACACAAGCGTTGCTGTTGCCCGCCAGAAAGGCCTGTTCCGGGCTGGTGCAAGCGGTCTTTCACCTCGTCCCAGATCGCGGCGCGACGCAGGGATTGTTCAACAATTTCATCAAGTTCCGCTTTGTTCTTCGCCAATCCGTGAATCGTCGGTCCGTAGGCCACATTGTCATAGATCGATTTTGGAAACGGGTTCGGCTTTTGAAACACCATACCAACACGGGCGCGCAGTTGCACCGGATCGACCGACTTGGCATAGATATCTTCGCCCTCGAGCAGGATATCACCCGTCACGCGGCAAATGTCGATCGTGTCATTCATTCGGTTTATACAGCGCAGGAAGGTGGACTTCCCGCAGCCAGATGGGCCGATAAATGCCGTCACGGCTTTGTTCTCGATCTCCACGTCCACGCCTTTGATGGCGTGCGTGTCGCCATAGAACACGTCCACGCCCTTGGCGCTAATCTTGATATCTTTGGACATGGTCCGCTCCGTCTGAAGTGTCTGAGTTGTATCGAGCATCTTTTACCACCGCCTTTCAAACCGTTTTCGCAGGAACACAGCGATGGCGTTCATGACCACTAGGAAAAGCAAAAGGACGCAGATCGCCGCCGAGGTTCGGGCCTCAAAGGCGCGTTCCGGGAAGTCGGACCAGCGGAATACCTGCACCGGCAACACGCTGGCACTGTCTGTGATCGAACCGGGAATATCGACGATGAAAGCCACCATCCCGATCATGATCAACGGTGCTGTTTCCCCTAAAGCCTGCGCCATCCCGATGATCGTGCCGGTCAGGATGCCGGGCATCGCAAGTGGCAAGACGTGGTGGAACGTGGCCTGCAAGGGCGATGCCCCAAGGCCTACAGCCGCGTCGCGGATTGACGGTGGCACGGCGCGGATTGCGGCGCGAGAGGCAATAATGATCGTCGGCAAGGTCATCAAGGCCAGAACGATACCGCCCGCCAATGGCGCGGACCTCGGCACTCCGAACACCCCAAGGAACACCGAAAGTCCCAGCAGGCCGAACACAATCGATGGAACCGCAGCAAGGTTGTTGATGTTGACCTCGACAAAGTCGGTCAGCTTGTTCTTGGGCGCGAATTCCTCAAGATAGATCGCCGCCAGAACACCCGTCGGAAAGGCCAGCAGGAAGGTGACAAGCATCGTCCAGAACGACCCCGCCACAGCCCCCCAAATGCCGGCCAACTCGGGCTCGCGGCTGTCGCCGGCGGTGAAGAAGCGGCTGTTGAAAACCACATCCACCCTGCCCTGCGATTTCAATTCCTCGATCCAGATGATTTGAAGATCGGACACCTTGCGCGATTCCTCGGGCAGGTCGGTCGTGTAAAGCCCCCAACTGTTGGACGCCGAGACGTCACGCGCCATCGGGATAACAGCCTCTGCAACGCCACCATTCGGCGTGATGCGTGTCATCTTCAGCCAACCATCTGCAACATTGATCAGTACGGATCGATTGTGCTCCCCCAATGTTTCATCCCCACCAGGGGCAGCCGCACGAGCTTCTAGGTCATCCGCCGCCGCCAAAAGCGCGTCGCGCGCTGCGGCGCGGGCCGTGGCCAGCTGTGTGTTCTTCTCGCGCTCCTCGGCAGTCTCAGCTGCCTCTGCGCGGCGCTCGAATTCCACCACCCCGTTGTTTTGCAAACGCGCCTGACCGCGGACCTTGTCGGCCTCGACAATCAGACCTTCTTTCACGCGTTCCAATGCCTTGGTGAAATCATCTGCGGTCGAGGATACGAGATACTTTTCGCCGTCTTGCGTGAGGGTCAGGTTGCCTTCGACCGGTTTTGAAACGAACGCGCCAAACGAGCCCTTGAGGTAAAGGTCAGTCACATCGGATGCGAGAAACGGATAGTTGATCGTCTGACCAAGCAGCGAGGTATCAGCAGAAACCTTATCTGCAAGCTCAAATGCAGCCCCCGCAGAAATCAGGTCATACAAATCTCGCCGTGCGCTGCGGCTTTTCGCATTCGGAAACTGCTCTTTCAGCATATCCTTGCTCAACCCCGAAAAATCCGCGCGACGAATGATCGCCGGATCATTGGTGCCGTCCGGATCAAGCTCTGCGGCATCCAAGGTAATGGGGAGCGTCAGGTAGGTTTCCGTCAGCGCACCACCTGCTTTGGTGAAGACCGAACCCAACAGGGCCACCAGCGCGGCTGCCGCCAGTGCCAACGCGATGATGCCATAGGCCTTTAGGCGCGTCTCGGCGGCACGGCGCATTCGAACCCGTTTGGTCGAGGCCTCGCCGGTGTGGCCGCCTGTCAATGCTGTCATATCAACCATTTGCCAGGCCCCTTAGTCGTAAAGTTCGCGATATTTGCGCACGACACGTTGCGCAGCGATGTTCATAAGCAAGGTCACGCAGAACAATGTGAACCCCAACGTGAAGGCAGGACCTGCGGCTGTCGACGCTTCTGTGTCGCCGGTGATCAGCATGACGATCTGCACGGTCACCGTGGTCACGGCCTCCAGCGGGTTGGCAGTCAGGTTCGCCCCCTGCCCTGCGGCCATTACCACGATCATCGTCTCGCCAACCGCGCGGGAAATCCCTAGCAACACAGCAGACACGATCCCCGGCAATGCGGCCGGCAAGACAACTTGGCGAATGGTCTCCGCTTTTGTCGCGCCCAACCCGTAGGATCCGTCACGCAGGCTTTGCGGTACCGCATTGATCACATCGTCCGAGAGGGAGGAGATGAACGGGATGATCATGATCCCCATAACAATCCCCGCTGCCAAGGCGCTCTCGGATGCGATGGTTAGACCAATGGCCTCGCCGGAATTTCGAATAAACGGCGCAAGCGTGATCGCCGCGAAGAAGCCATAAACAACTGTCGGAATACCGGCCAGCAGCTCCAGCATCGGCTTGGCCCATGCACGCACCTTTGGTCCGGCAAAGTCAGACAGGTATATCGCGGAAAGCAGCCCGATCGGAACAGCGACCAGCATGGCAATGACAGTGATCATCAACGTGCCGGCAAACAGCGGTATCGCCCCGACCTTATCGGGATCAAGCTTGCCAGCCTGGACGCCGGACAACGGGGACCAGGTTGTCCCGAACAGGAACTTATGGACCTGCCAGTCAATGTTGTTGAAAAAGTTGATCGTCTCGAAAATCAAAGACATCACGATGCCGACCGTGGTCAGGATCGCGATCACCGCTGTCAGCATCAAAATCCGCCCGATGATTGTCTCGGAACGGTTGCGCGCCCTCCAGTCCGGAGCGATTTTCCCCAAGGCCCAGATGCCAGCAGAAACTGCGGCGACAACCGACAGTGCGATAGTGCCCCATTGATGAAGTCGTTCTGCGGCGGAAACCTGTTGGGCAATATCTTCGCGCAGCGCATCAGTTCTGGATGCAATGCCCCCGCTGGCAAGAGCGCGGGCGTCCGAGAGGACCAGTTCGGCCTCGATCGGCGACAACTCAGGCTGCGCGTCGAGAATGGAAGAGGTCAGCGCGCTTTCAACCCAAGCCCCCCACAGCAGACCGACCACCACCAGTACAATGATGCCAGCGATGGCGGACACCAGCAGTGCCAACGCACCGTGAAAGTTCGGACGGGAATGAAGCTGGCGAACTTCGCCCTGCACCACGGCAAGAGCACGGCGGCGGCCGAGAAAAAAGAACGCAAGCGCCAGCGCCAGGATCGCGAAGAAAGTGAGTATCAGCATCCGTCCCCCGAAGGAAATCTGTAGGTCTTGCGTCGAGCAGCAGGGGCAGCACCTTGGTGCCGCCCCTGCCCTGATTACTTAAGCCATAGGCTTAGTTCCACTCGTTACCTGTCATCTTGGTCAGCGATTGCACGTTACCTGAAATGGTCTCGAACTCGTCTTCCGGCAGTGGGATAAGACCCTTGTCGACCAGATAGCCTTCTTCACCAGCGGCGGCTTCGGACATGAACTCGTTGGCGTATTCCTGCAATCCAGGGATCACGCCGACATGAGCGTTCTTGATGTAGAAATACAGCGAGCGGGCCACAGGATACGCGCCGTCGGCAATATTCTCGAAGGTTGGCTCGATGCCGTCCACAACGGCGCCTTGCAGCTTGTCGGAGTTCTGATCGAGGAACGAAAAGCCAAACACACCAACTGCGTTTGGATTGGCTTCCAGCTTGGAGACGATCAGGTTGTCGTTCTCGCCAGCTTCAATATAGGCTCCGTCTTCGCGGATAGTGATGCCGTCGCACGCGATGCCTGCGCCTTCGCAGCCTTCGTGCATAACCAGCTCTTCGAACGCATCACGCGTCCCGGATGACGGGGGTGGTCCAAGCACTTCGATTTTGATCGCTGGCAGCGATGGGTCAACATCGGACCACATTTCTGGCAATGGGCCCTGGGCGGCCAATGCGATCACCAGTTGCTCGCGAGTAACGGAAAGTGACGGGCCGCCTTTGGCATTGGCAATAACGATACCGTCAAAGCCAACAACGGCTTCAGTGACTTCGGTTACGCCATTGTCTGCGCAGAGTTTGAACTCTTTCGCCTTCATGCGGCGCGACGCGTTGGTGATGTCTGGATGCTCGGTGCCAACACCGGCGCAAAACAGCTTGATACCGCCGCCGGAACCGGTCGATTCAACAACTGGCGTTTGGAAGTCGGTGGAGCGACCGAATTGCTCTGCAACAGCGGTCGAGAATGGGAATACGGTGGAAGAACCGACGATGCGGATCTGGTCACGGGCATCAGCAGCGGACGCGGCTGCGGCGGCAAGGATTGCGGCTGAGGCCACGGTTTTGACGAACGACATAGGGTCACTCCTTTAAGTCATTTCAGCGCGCCCCACCCCCTTGGCGGCAGCGCATGACCGACGATCTAGAACCGTCATGCTGACCTTTTGTGAACCTTTTGTAACACCTTCATGACAAACACCGAGCGTGCCGAAATTTATTCACCCGACAGCGGGCAAAATTACCGAGAAACAGCTTCCAACACCTTGTTCAGACGTGATTTTTATTCGCCCACGGTGCCTGTTGACGATATGTTTAACTATCGCCAAACCAAGCCCAGTTCCCCCTAGGTCACGTGACCGATGGTCATCTACGCGGTAAAATCTCTCGGTCAAACGCGGGATGTGAATGGGATCGATTCCAACGCCTTGGTCACGAATATCAACTTGGATCGCTGCTTGACGCAGAGCCTGATCCCGCTGGACCTTCTTGACGCCGACATGAATGGTTTTGTCGCCGCCGCCATACTTGATCGCATTCTCGATCAGGTTCAGGAACAACTGGGTAAGTTGGTCACGATCCCCGCGCACTGGAAAACACTCCGTTAAATTTTCCGCATCAATAGCGATCCCCGAATCTGAAAGCTTCCCCTCTAGGGTCGCAATGGTCGAACGAAGCACGGCGGAGACATCGACCTCATCTCGGGGCCAGACACGTTCATCCACCTCAACACGGCTCAACGACAGCAGATCGCTGACCATTCGGTTCATCCGCTGGGCTTCTTGCTCCATGATCCCCAGAAATCGGTCATGAGCGTCCACATCACCGCGCGCAGGCCCGCGCAAAGTCTCGATAAAGCCCATCAAACTCGTTAAAGGCGTACGCAATTCGTGGCTGATATTGGCCACAAAATCGCGCCGCATGAGCTCGCTGCCCTCAAGCCGAGACTGATCCTCGAAGCTGACAACCGCAGAGCGGTCCGGCAAAGGGTTGGCCTTGCACAAATAGGGGCTCTCGCCCGAAACGCCTGACAGCAAAAACCGTGCGGAGCCTGCCCTGCCCTCATCCAAGGCCCCTTCAATCGCGGCGACCGTTGGCCCCTGCCTGAGCAGCGAGATCGCGTTCGAACCTGAAATATCCCGCCCGAACATCTCGACGGCACCTTGATTTGCCGTGGTAATATGCCGGTTCTGCGAGACGATCAGTACGGGCAGTGGAATACCGTCAATAACAGCCTCAAGCATCGGGCGCGCCCCTTAAAGTTTGCTCTGTCATGATCTGATCTCTATGGAGCAAAATTAACCCTTCGGTTAGGGACAGCCGACGACGCAGCTTTCCATCTAGCTGCGTACGGTGCCATCACCCGTCACGATATACTTGAACGACGTCAGCTGTTCCGCACCAACCGGGCCACGCGCGTGCATCTTGCCCGTGGCGATCCCGATCTCAGCGCCCATGCCGAACTCACCGCCATCCGCGAATTGGGTCGAGGCATTATGCATCAGGATCGCACTATCAAGGCGCGACAGGAACAAGTCGGCCGTGGCCTGATCCTCGGTCATAATGCAGTCCGTGTGATTGGAGCCATATTGGCGGATGTGATCCATCGCTTCCTCAACACTCGCAACGGTCTTCGCGGCGATTTCCATATCCAAAAACTCATGCCCCCAGTGGCTTTCGTCAGCAGGCGTTGTCCCATCGATAGACGACAGTTTCATGTCGGCATCCACTGTCACACCCTTGTCTAGCAACGCGCGGATCACGCCTTGCCCTATCGTTTCGACCACATCTTCGTGGATCAACAAGCATTCTGCCGCGCCGCAAATTCCGGTGCGGCGTGTCTTGGCATTCAGCACGACATTCAGGGTTTTGACGGGGTCTGCGGCCTTGTCGATATAGATGTGAACGATGCCTTCAAGATGCGCAAATACCGGCACGCGGGCTTCGCGTTGGACAAGCCCCACAAGCCCTTTGCCGCCACGGGGCACGATAACGTCGATACAGTCGGTCATCGTCAGCATTTCCGACACTGCCGCCCGATCACGCGTGGGCACCAGTTGGATCGCGCTTTCGGGCAGCCCAGCGTCTCGCAAACCTTTGACAAGGCAGTCATGGATAACAGTGGAGGAATGGAAACTTTCCGAGCCGCCCCGCAGGATCACCGCATTGCCCGCCTTCAGGCACAACGCCCCGGCATCGGCCGTCACGTTAGGACGGCTTTCATAAATCACGCCAATCACCCCGAGCGGCGTGCGCACGCGCTTGATATGCAGGCCTGACGCCATATCCCATTCTGCAATGACTTCGCCGACAGGATCAATCTGATCAGCCACTGCACGCAGCCCATCCTGCATGGCGCGAATGCGATCTTCGTCCAACATCAACCGGTCCATCATGGCAGGAGACAGACCTTTCTCGCGACCGAACTCCAGATCAAGTGTGTTGGCTTCGATAATCTCAGCGCGGCGGTCCCAAACGGCCTCGGCTGCGCTGACAAGCGCCGCGTGCTTTCGTTCGGCCGTTGCAAAGGACAATTCCGCCGCGGCAGCGCGGGCTTTGCGACCAATCTCAGCCATCAGAGCAGGAATGTTTGCGTCGGTTTGTGTCATGGGTTCGGGCCTTCAGGATGTTCTAGAGGAAGTTTAGAGCACCATGTCGTCGCGGTGCACAAGGGCAGCGCGCCCGGGGTAGCCAAGGATGTCCACAATCTCGGTGGATTGGTGGCCTTTCAATTGCTCCGCTTCTTCAGCGGTGTAGCGCGACAGACCAACACCAATCGTCGTGCCGTCTGGGCGGTGCAGTGACACCAGATCACCACGATCAAACTGCCCGCTTACCCGCACGATGCCGGCCGGCAGAAGGGACTTACCGCGTCCAAGCGCAGACACCGCACCGGCATCCAGTGTCAGACTACCATTCGGCTTCATCGCGGATATCCAGCGCTTGCGCGCCAACTGAGGGTCGGTCTGCGGCAAGAACCAGCTGGCATTGGCACCATCTTCCAAAGCCTGAAGTGGTCCCGTGACAGATCCCTCCATAATCACCAGCGCAGCCCCGCCCGCCATCGCAGTTTTGGCAGCCATGACTTTGGTTTTCATCCCGCCTTTGGAAAGGCCAGACCCCGCATCCCCCGCCATCGCTTCGATCTCCGGGGTGATTTCCTTAATAACTTCAAGCCGCTCGGCGGACGGATTCTCATTCGGATTGGCAGTATAAAGCCCGTCCACATCCGAAAGCAAAACCACAAGATCCGCGCCAACAGTCACTGCCACCTGCGCCGCGAGACGGTCATTGTCGCCATAACGAATTTCATCCGTGGCTATAGTGTCGTTCTCGTTCACAATAGGCACCACGCCCATGCTCAACAGCTGTTCCAGCGTGGCACGGGAGTTCAGGTATCGGCGCCGGTCACGGCTGTCCTCAAGTGTCACGAGAACCTGCGCTGTCGTAACCTCATGGGGCGCCAGAGCCTCTTCATACGCACGGGCAAGTCGGATTTGGCCCACAGCCGCAGCAGCTTGGGATTGTTCCAATGGCAGCGGGCCAGAGCCCAAACCAAGCACCGTGCGCCCAAGCGCGATAGAGCCTGACGACACCAGCACCACGTCTTGCGACCGTTGCTTCAGGCGCAAAACGTCCAGGGCCAGCGCGCGCAGCCATTCCTCGCGCAACGCACCCGTCGCACGGTCGACCAACAGCGCAGATCCGATTTTGACAACGATCCGTCGCGCGTCCTTTAGATGAGGTGTTAGGGGCGCCACGGCTCAGGCTCCTCGTTGCCTTTTGCTATCCGCAGACGATCCTCCTGAATCTCGGCCCGCACGGCACGCAAAACCTCTACCAGCCCCTCGCGAGAGACACCGGACATCAACAGCACCTTGCCACCGCACGCAGCCTCAAGTTCGGCTTTCTTCGTGGCACGTTCTTCCTCATCCAGCGCGTCGATCTTGTTGAGCGCGGTGACACGCGGCTTATCCGCAAGCTCGCCGCCATAGGCTTCAAGCTCCTGAATGATCGTGTGATAATCTTCGGCCACGGTTTCAGAGCTGCCATCAACCAGATGCAGCAGCACCGAACACCGTTCCACATGGCCAAGAAAACGGTCGCCAATGCCCTTACCTTCGGACGCGCCCGCAATCAGACCCGGAATGTCAGCCATGACGAATTCGGCATTGTCCACACCAACGACCCCGAGATTAGGGTGCAATGTAGTGAACGGATAATCCGCAATCTTGGGACGCGCATTAGACGACGCGGCTAGGAAGGTCGACTTACCTGCATTCGGAAGTCCCAGAAGGCCCGCATCAGCGATCAGCTTCAGGCGCAGCCACAAGGTGCGCTCTACCCCCGGCTGGCCGGGGTTCGCGCGCCGTGGGGCTTGGTTGGTCGCGGATTTGAAGTGCAGGTTTCCCCAACCGCCATTACCGCCCTGTGCCAGCACGACACGTTGGCCGACTTCAGTCAGATCGGCGATCACCGTCTCTTCATCCTCATCAAGGATCTCGGTGCCCACTGGCACGCGCAGGACGATGTCGTCGCCGCTCTTGCCGGTGCGTTGTTGGCCCATGCCACCCTGCCCCGACTTGGCAAAAAAGTGTTGCTGATAACGAAAATCAATAAGGGTGTTCAGCCCGTCGACCGCCTCGGCGATGACGTCGCCGCCCTTGCCGCCATCACCACCATCGGGGCCGCCATACTCGATATATTTCTCGCGCCGGAAACTGATGCTCCCGCCGCCGCCGCCACCAGAGCGGACATATACCTTCGTCAGGTCGAGAAATTTCATTGTCTTTGGCCTTTCAAGCGAATTGGCGCAGGCTTAGCGCACCCGTCCGCTACGCTCAATCCAGCTTCTTGATATAGGTCCACGTTGGCACCGTTGCATCACGCGCAACCGAGAACGTTTCTGCGTCGCCAATATATTCGAACCCTGCATTGGTCAGAACCCGCGCGGAGGCTGGGTTGTCCTGAAAAACAGAGCCGAACAGCGTCCGGCAGGCCTGTGGGTTAGCTGCGACCAATGCTTCGACCGCCTTGGACGCCAAACCATTGTTCCAAAGTTGCGGGGCGACCCAATATCCGATCTCTGACTGCTCACGGTCCATTCGGTTCAATCCGATCAAGCCAAGCACCTGAGAGCCGTCCTCAGACGGATCAATTACCCAGACATCTTCTTGCCGGTCTTCGGACAAAGAACGCTCTATGAAGCCTTCGGTTGTGCCGGGCGGCAATGGATGCGGTATCGAAGATGTCGCCTTAGCAATCCGTGCATCTGCGGCGTACAGACCAATTTGCCCCGCGTCATCACGCCGAAGTGGTCGCAACGAAAACCCGTCAGCCTCAATGATTGGCTGGGTATATGTGCCTTGAAAACTCATTATCTGCCTCCCGCAAATAGTACAAAAAGGACGCTAGCGACGGTCAGTGCCGCTAAGGTCCACATCAAATATCTTTCAGCTGGCTTGCCTGCCACGCTGCGCGCAATGCGCTCGCCTCCATAGGTCCAAATTGGGTGCAAAATGAGTTGCACAGTCAACAAAATCAGGGCGATTGTAAGAGTTGCCTCAAAAGTTGATGTACCGGGCTCGGTAAACGCCGTAAAGCCCGCGGTAATCATCGCCCATGCTTTGGGGTTCAACGGGTGGACAATCAATCCGGCCGCAAATCCCGGTGCCTTTGCCTCTATATTGGTACTCAGGCGCAAATTTGCCACCCGCCAAGCCAGCCAGATGATATACCCCGCCGACACCCATTTCAGCGCGCCGAAGACCCAGGGCGCGGTTTCTGCCAGCTGCATCAACCCGAAGCCCACCGGCCAGATCACCAGCTGCTTGCCCAGTGCAACGCCCGCAACAAACGGTAATGCGGCCCGCAGCCCATATCGCGCACCTGTCGCCATCAGGGCCATATTGGCAGGCCCCGGCGTGCCCACCTGGGACGCAGCAAAAATCGCAAATGATGCAGCGGCGACGCTCATAGCCTGCCCTAACGTTGCAAAAGAAAAAGGGACCGGTTTTTCAACCGATCCCTCAAATTTTTCAAACCTTGTGGGTCTCGGTTACTCGGCGGCCTCCGCCACCGGGACGATCGACACGAAGGTGCGGCCTTTCAGGCCTTTGTGGAATTTAACGTTGCCTTCAACAGTTGCGAAGATCGTGTGATCTTTGCCCATGCCAACGCCTTCGCCCGGCCACTTAACAGTGCCGCGCTGACGCACGATGATGTTGCCAGGAATGACAGCTTCGCCGCCAAATTTTTTCACGCCAAGACGACGACCTGCTGAGTCGCGACCGTTCCGGGATGAACCACCTGCTTTTTTATGTGCCATTGTGCTTCTCCTTAACCTTTAGCGAGTTCTGCAGCCTGCTCGAGCCAGTTGTCCCGGTCGATGCGGCCTTTGAAATTCAGTTTCTCGTCCATATCAGCAATGTCCTCTGGGGTCCATGCTGCGATCTGGGCGAATGTTGTGACGTCAAGGTCGTGCAATTTCTTCACGATCACTGGGCCAACACCGCTGATGCGGGTCAGATCGTCCGCGCCTTCAGCTTTTGCAGCAGCCTTCTTAGGCGCAGCGGCTTTCTTCGGTGCAGCCTCTTTCTTCGGGGCGGCAGCTTTTTCAGCTTTCGCGGCTGGCTTGGCAGCAGCTTTGGCTTTCTTTGCAGGTGCAGCAGCTTCCAGAGCAGCAACAGACACGCCTGCGCCGCCAACAGCAGCTTTAACGCCGGACTTGCCTGCGCCTTTTTCAAGGATGTCGGTGATGCGGAGCAGCGTCAGTTGCTGACGGTGGCCCTTCGTCCGCTTGGACGAGTGCTTACGACGACGCTTCACGAAGTTGATCGTTTTAACGCCTTTGATCTGGTCGATGACTTCAGCTTGAACGCCTGCATCTTCAACCAACGGAGCACCAACAGTGCCGCCAACCATCAGAATTTCGTTGAATTGGACTTTGTCGCCAGCGGCGGCGTCCAGCTTTTCGACGCGCAGAACGTCGCCTGAAGCGACTTTATACTGCTTGCCGCCGGTTTTTAGAACCGCGAACATATCGCATACCCTTTTATCTTCCGCGTCCTGTGGCCCCGCATTTCGCGGCGTTCATGGGCCCGTTCGGGCCACCTCGGACAGCGCGCCCCCGGATCGGGACGTCATTGCAAAAATCCACGCACCATGCGCAGATGCGGGCTTATGTTGGAAATGCGCATCTCTGTCAACAGGCTCCGGCGGTTAATCCGCGCTTCTTTCGCCTTTATCTGCTTGGCGTTTGCTGGATGTAGCACAAACACGCCGTCTCACGTGCCAAACCCCGTATTTTTGCCCGCCTATGCCGTCGGAAACGCCGTCCAAAACGCCCACTACAACTCAAGGCGAAAGCGCGTCAAAACCTACGTGACCACAAACTTCGAGACCTTGCGCCGGGACATTCAGAATGGTAGCGGCCCAGCTTTATTGGAAAGCTATGCCCTAGCCCGCGTTCCAAATGCCAAACACGCTGACCTGAGCGCAATCCTCGCCCGAGACCCGAACCTCAGCAATGACCCAGAGGCTTTGACAGTTAGCCTCATGGTCCATGGCAATTAAGTGTCTTCGCCAATCATGAATTCAGCCGTCGCGCGCCCCAACTCATAACTTTGCTCCTCGAACATCTGGTCAAACCCTGCGAACAGCACCGTGTTGAGCCGCTGTCCGGCAGGCGTTTTCGAGATGTCGATATAACGCTGCAACTCCGCCTTGCTCAGTCCGCTATAAGCCACCGAGGAAAAGTTGATTGTCCAATCTTCCATTTCCTTGCGGATTTCCGGCTCCTGCTCCCAGACGGAATTCAGCATGAAACTCTCTGAAAGACCTTCCGCATAGTTCTCATTGGTCGCCATGCCGCGGTAGAAGGCCAGATTGGAGTTCAGGGCGCCTGCCACGTTGCTTTCAATCAGATCGTTCGCCTTGATGAATTCCTGATACATCAGATACAGCGCGGGGTCGTCTTTGCGCAGCTTTGCCACGTTGGCGGCCGCTGCCGCCTCCCCCGCGTCGGAGTTCAGCGCTTTGCGCGCGTCGATCTCAATCTGCACAATGCGCTTACCCAAATCACTTTCGAAAAAGACCACGGCGGCTTCTGACTCCTCGATCCCTTCGACGGTTTTCATGCCTTCCAGAAATGCGACCTTTGCCTTTTGCGGATCGTAGATGCGCTTTAGCCGCGCGGTCCATGCCGGTGACAGGGTCACACCATCGTTGCTGGAAAGGTCCTGACCGGCTTCCACGCCCTCGTCGCGCAACACCTCGAACACTGTATCCATATCCAACGCGGTGAAGTAGCGCTCGATAATCGAAGCACTCTGGGCGGAGACGGACGCAGCCGAAAGCATCAATACGGTGAAGGTAACAGTAAGTAGGCGCATTGCGTTTCCTTTGGGCATGCTTCGAGCCAACGATAAGCCCCCGCTGTGTTTGCTACAATGGCCCCGCGGATGAATTTATTGAGAGTGGCGAACCCTTGCGCGGAAAACGTCACAGATGGGCTTGCAGCGAACGAAGTTGCCCGCTAAACCCCGCCCACCTGATCACAATTCAGCCTTTGCGGAGAGGTGCCGGAGTGGTCGAACGGGACGGTTTCGAAAACCGTTGAGCTCGAGAGGGTTCCCAGGGTTCGAATCCCTGTCTCTCCGCCAAAATTTTCCATTCTTTTAATACAGTTATTTGCGCAGCGCGTTTGACTCAGGTCAACTCAGTCCATGCGGGCCATCTCTGGGTGCAGTAGCAGGCATTCAGGCGTGCCTCCGACAGCACCTTTTTGTTCGACCCGCGACCAACAGCATCGGGGGAATGCTGCGCGATGGTTGAACGATCGCTCAAGCAAAAGCACATGGGCCCAACACGTTGCTTAAGAGAACGAAGGGCTTGGAAAGCGTCCGACGTGCTATATATAGTCCCTCACACCTTTCCGGGGTTGATTGGAAAGAACATGAGTGCAGTCGCACGGCACAACGTAAAAATCTCGGGCTCCGGTGCCCGTTCGATGGTGTTTGCCCATGGATTTGGGTGCGATCAATCGATGTGGCGGAACGTGGCTCCGCACTTCGAAGACACGTTTACAGTTGTTGCCTTTGATCATGTTGGATCCGGCGGCTCTGACAGCAAAGCTTACGACCCCGCAAAGTACGCTACCTTGAACGGCTATGCCGCAGACGTGGTTGAAATTGCCGATGAACTCGGCATCAGGGAAGGTATCTTAGTCGGGCACTCTGTCAGTGCAATGATCGGCGCGCTGGCAAGCGCCGCAAGACCAGACATATTTTCAACTTTAATCTTAGTCGGCCCCTCTCCGCGCTATATCGACGATGACGATTATGAAGGCGGCTTCAGCGCAGAGGACATAGAGGACCTTCTTGCCTCGTTAGAGGAAAACCCGCTTGCATGGTCTGCATCAATGGCTCCGATGATCGTCGGCAATCCCGACAAACCCGAGCACGGCGAGGAATTGGCCCAGAGTATTTGCAAGCTCGACCCCGATATTGCGACCGGATTTGCCCGTGCCACATTCACATCCGACAACCGCGATGATTTGCCGAACGTCACCGCAAGAACACTTATCCTTCAGTGCCGGAATGATATTATCGCCTCCGAGCGCGTGGGGGCTTATGTGCGTGACAAAATTCCGGGAAGCCAACTCGTTATGCTGAATGCCTCCGGCCATTGTCCCAATCTGACTGCGCCCGAAGAAGTTATCTCCGCAATTCGCGATTTTGTGTGATGTCTGATACTGGAGTGCTTTCTGACGAGGCGTTGATGCAGTCAAGCGCGCCTTGCGGCGTGCTCAAAACTGATCATCTCGGAACCGTCCTCGTGGCGAATGAGAGATTGGGCGAATGGTTGGGGTTATCTGCCGCTGATTTGTGCGGAACGCCTTTGGCGAAACTCTTTTCCAAGGCCAGCATGATCGTCTTTGAAACCAGTATCGTGCCACTTTTAACCCTTAAAGGCCAAATCGACGGAGCAAGTCTTGATCTCGTGAACAGTGAAGGCGCGAAGACGCCTGTATTGCTCAGCGCAGGGGTTAGCGGCTCTGGAGAGAACACTGTTACAACCTTCGTTTTCTTACTGGCAGACGCCCGACGTGCCTTTGAGCGCGACCTTGCCAAAGCCAAGGTCGAAGCCGAAACCCTACTGACTTCGTCTCAACGTGAAGGCGAGCTTCGCGAGCAGTTCATCGCGATACTGGGTCACGACCTGCGCAACCCCTTGGCCTCGATCGCTTCTGCAATGAACATTCTCTCGAGGGAGACACTGAGCGAGAAAAACGAGCGCATCGTCACGTTGACCAGAGGCAGCATTCAGCGAATGTCGCTCTTGATCGACAACATCTTGGACTTTGCGCGTAACCGCTTGGGCGATGGGATCAATCTGACTCTTTCGGAGGGGGCGACACTGGAAAGTGAGATCGAACAGGTCGTCGCTGAACTGCGTTCCGTGCACCCAGACCGGGACGTGTTACTTGATCTTCGCAATGCCGATGACGTGAAATGCGATGTGCCCCGTCTTGGCCAACTTTTGTCAAATCTCCTAGGCAACGCGATTACCTACGGTGACCCGAAACGACCGATCCATGTTGTTGCCAGAAAATCAGCTGATAACTATTTTGAGTTGAGCGTTAAAAACTATGGCCCGCCTATTCCGCCCTGTGCGATCGAAAGGCTGTTTGATCCATTTGTAAGAAGCAACAATCATGGCGATCAAATTGGGTTGGGGCTGGGCCTCTATATAGCCTCCGAAATCGCCAAAGCGCATGATGGAAGTCTGGATGTTCGATCAACCGAGAGCCATACTATATTCTCGCTTCGGATACCTGAGAGGTAAGGTAGGCAGAGCCTGGCCCAGTGCTCCACGGCTCGACCATCCATTTGCTGTGAAAAGTGCTTTTCGTACCCTGTGCATCTCGTTGAACCGCTAGTGTCAAGAAGCGGCTTGGATGTTCTTTGGGTATTGAAGCCAGACGCTGGACAGTGCTGGCTTCGCAGCTGTGTATCAGGCCGTATACGGGTGCTGACAGGGTGAACCATGTTCGGATTGTCAGGCTGAAGTCTTTTCTATCAAGTGGCCGCAGAACAATCCGGACTCTTTTTCTCTCCACCATTCATCCCTTGCTTGCCCTACAGCGCCGGTACGCCGATCACGACGGGGTGCGCTAGGATCAATAGCGTGTAGGCCGTAATTGCCAAGGCCAAGCGGAAGATGAGGCCAGACCACTGAACATCGCGATAGAACATAGGCGATTGTGCCAATTGCTCCTTTAGCGCGATCCACACCCCCTCCCCCATCTCGCGGCGTTTTCTGCGATCGATCAACCACCGACCGGCAATGGCAAAGCCAGCTAGAACTCCAAACAACAGCACATGCGCAAGGTCACCATTGGGCAACAGATGCAGCCCAGCCCAAAGTGCCAGCGCCAGCAAGATCGGATGTCGCGTCCACCGGATCAACCCCGGTCGCATCGGGTCGAACTTGTCATTGTGTTTGCCCCCGAACGAAAATGGGTTGGGTCGCGCGATGCTCAATGCCAGGACCAGACATACTATCAACATGCCCAGATGAACGACGTGACGCTGCCAAGGCATCTGTGGCCAGAGCTGTTGATAAGGGGCCTGCCCTGCTGCCCAAATAAGCAACGCCAGCATCCCAAGCGATAAGGTGGAATAGGCCAGCCCGAACCCCCGACTGCCAATTTTAGCCACGATGCGCGATTTGATCGCTGGGCGCACGGGGATCGAATGGGTTATGAAAAACGCGGCAAAGACCGAGGCAAACCCTGTCCAAGTCATCGGTTATCCCTTCGTTTTGGGCCGCAGCAGAAGTGGACCATAGACCACGGCAAAGCCGCCAAAAGCAAAGACCCATAAGACTCCTGCCAGCTCTGTCAAACCCGGGAGCATTCCGGCCCCTAAGCGCGCCAGAACTGCCCCCAGCAGCGCAATATAGATAGCTAAAGTTGCAGGACCCGCATGCAAATCACGCCCAGTATGTCCCAGAGTAGCGCGTGTCATCACGGCCAACGTCATCGAACCAATTGCCCCCGCCATCCATAAGTGCTGAGCCGGGGCTTGCCCTTTGATGCCCATCAGGATGTCTGCCCCTAAGGCCAAAGCCCCCAATGGGATAAACATGTAGGAGATATGTAAGACCCAGACCAATGCCTCAGAGCCGCTATGTTGCCCCTCCCAACGCGCCAACCGCACCAAATGCGCAAGTCCGATCGCTACCAGTGCTACGCCTGTGACAACGGCATCTGGCGCTCTCACCCAGACAAGAAGTCCTGCGATACTCGCCAGCAGAGTGAGCTTGTCAAAGCGTTGCATCGGTGGTGTCGGACGTGCGTCGTGCTTGATGCGCACCAGCCAGTTTCGCGTGAAGGACGGTATAATCCGCCCTCCGATAAGACCGATCATCATCAAGGCAGTCGCAAGTCCCAACCGCAGCCCGATGCCTTGTGCTGCATAATCCCCGCGTGCAGCCTCATAATGGAACAGCCCGTTGGCGAGCGTAAACACCGCCAACAACCCTAGCACCATCAGGTTGCGCCAGTTTTTCCCCGCTACGATCTCGCGCAGGATCACTGCACCCAGCACCAGCGGAAAGGCGAGGTCCAGAACCGGTGCGACCGCATAAGGCAAAAGCGCCGATATCGTGACCGCCAATCGCCCGAGGCACCACAACGCAAACAGGGCTGCTAAGGGCCATCCGACCATCGGCAAACGCCCCGTCCAGTTGGGGACTGCGGTCAGCAAGAACCCTGCCAATACCGCACTCAAATAGCCGAAGAGAAAGGCGTGCGCGTGCCACGAGACCGGATCGAACCGCGAGGGTAACGCGATCACAGCTGACAAGGATGCGATCCAGATCATCATGGCGAGTGCTGCCCAAACCGCCCCAAATAGAAAGAACGGTCGGAACCCGAAGCTAAACAGCGCCGGACCCTGCCACGCGCGCATCTGTTCTGCCGATGAAAGCGCCATGCCTAATAATCCCTACTGTGTGTCGCGGCCATCTGACACATCCATCAAATGGCGGATATGTCGGGCGAAATACCATGTGGCCGGAAGCCCGATTAGACACCCCAACCCGATCGACCAAGCAGAGGACGCCACCGGCCCGCCTATCCAGCTAAAGATCAGGGAGGCGAAAAAGACGTTCACCGCTGCAGCGCCCGCACCGAAAGGGTACAGAGCCAGCGCAATCTGCGGCGTGGACCAGCCCGAGCGTGTCATTTTCGCGAAACCAGTCGTTGCACGAGGACCAGCGCGGCAATTAGCGCCAGACTGCTGAGGGCAAACCAGAACTCGGCCGTGGCGGATTGCGGCTGTGGGATTGGACGATCAAAGCTGCTGGCGAAGGCCGGCATGGCGACAACCCCGAAAAGGACGGTCAAAATACGCATTTCATGTCTCCTGCGTTAAAGTGCGGTAAATGTCGGGGAGCGCCCGTGTCAGGCGCTCGGGATGGGGCAATAGTGTGAAGCCACCACGCCCGAAAATTCTGGCAAACCAATCCTGCCCGTCTTCGTCGATGACGACACCATGCAAACTAAGCCCTGCGCGCCGCGCTTCGCGCACAGCCATGTGGCTGTCTTCTATTCCGTGCTGCCCTTCGTAATGGTCAAGATCGTTGGGTTTGCCATCAGTCAACACAATCAGAAGCTTTCGCGCGCTGGGCTGATCGGCAAGCTGCGCCGAAACATGCCGGATCGCCGCGCCCAAGCGCGTATAGTGACCGGGCTTTAACGCGCCGATATTGGCCGTGATCTCGTCGCTCATCGGGGTGTGGAACTCCTTGCAGCGCGTCAGAAACACGCGATCGCGTCGCAAAGAGGAGAACCCCCAGATACCCAGACGGTCCCCAGCCGCATCAATGCCCGCAGCTAGGGCGGCCATGGCCTCGCGGGCCACTTCGATCACGCTGGTATCGCCGATTGCGGCCTCGGTTGAGCGCGATGTGTCGATCAGGAACGCGACAGACAAGTCCCGTTCTATTTGACGCGCGGATTGCCAGATGCGGTCGCTGCCCCGTCCCGTTGCCACCAGATCAGCGCACGCGCTGAGAAGCGCGTCCAAATCCAACTCGGTCCCGTCAACTTGGCGCGGTTGCAAGATGCGGCGCGGCCGAAGCGCTTCGAATTGGCGACGCACCTCGCGAATTCGTCGCGGATCGGGGCGGTAAGGCTGCGCGTCAGGCAGTGCCGGTGCATCCAGAACGCGGCAATGGTCCTCCATGTAGCTGCGGCTGCGGTGGTTCCATTCCGGATAGGTATGGGTGCCTGCCAGTGCCTCATGATCTGCATCTGATGGTGACAAATCCAGATGCAGACGCAGGCGCGTCGCCGCTTTGCGGTCCTGCTTGGACAATGTGATGGTGTCTTGATCGTCCGCCGCTTTTTGGGCGTTCTCGTCGTCGTCATCGTCCACACTGCGGTTGATGTTCATCGACTCCACCCATGACAGGATCGACTCGAAGCGGTGAATGATGAAGCTGTCTTTGCGGTTTTGCTGGTCCTGATCCTTGCGCACCCCCAGCTTGCGCGACGTCAGCGCAGCGCTCGGTGGCGGTGTCGCAGGATCAGCCTGTTCGTCGGTTGCTGCCACGCCCGACCCAGGGAGCGCAAAATGCAGCCAAATCGGCACCGGCGCGAATGGCATATAGCCGCGTGGAGCCGGATCGGTCGCAAAGACAGGTGCCCCGCCACAAAGCTGGTCCCGAATTGCCGTCTCCAAAATCGCTTCTTGTGCAGGCCGGACCACATCAGGGCGCGTGGCCACGCACAGATCGGCCATTTTCGCGTAAGTTTCCCTCAAACCGGGGCACGCAGCATATGCCGCATCGGCGGCCACGGCGTTGGCGCGAATTTGCGCGCCGTCCAGCGCCGGGCCGTCGCATGCCAAATCGAAGGTCGACACCTCACTGACTGCTGCCAAAGCCGTTAGCCAGAAATAGGCCGCGCGGTTCAAGGCGCGGTCGGGAAAGGCCGCAATCATTGGAGGGAGCGACAGGCGTTCACCGTCAAAACGCGCCACCCATTCACGGTCGCGTTCCGCCCCAAGCTTGCGTCGCAACGGCTGACGGTGCTGGGACACGGTGATACTCGCCTCCCCCAGTTCGACCCCTTGAGCACCACCAAGCGCACGAAACAGCACCGCAAGGCTTGGCCGGACCGAGGCGAGCGATACACCCGCCTCGGGATGCGTGACCCCCGCCCCGATCCCGCTGGCCATATCGTGCCATAGGTTGCCGACGGTTTCTTCGGGTTCCATGAGATCAAGAAGGTGCATCCTGCTTATCCGTAAATTGTGGCGATGAGGTCGCGCAGCGCCAGTTGAACGTCTGGCTCGTCGCTCAGTGGCTCGATAACTGCGGCTTCCAGCGCCTGATTGACGCCCATCCCACCTGCCATAAGCGTCGCCGCATAGATCAAAAGACGGGTTGAGACGCCCTCTTCCAGATCCATGCCAGACAAAGCCCTGATATGCCCTGCAAGCCGCACCAAAGGTGCCACACGACCGGGTTCCAGACCGCTTTCCTGAGAGACGACCGCAATTTCCGTTTCCGGCTTGGGGAAGTCGAAGGAGATCGACAAAAACCTTTGCCGTGTAGATGGCTTCAGGCGCTTCAGGACGTTCTGATAGCCAGGGTTATAGCTGGCCACCAACATGAAGCCCTTCGGCGCAACCAATTCCTCACCCGTCCGGTCGATCATCAGCGTGCGGCGCGTATCTGTTAACGGGTGAAGCACGACAGTGACGTCCTTACGGGCCTCAACCACTTCGTCGAGGTAGCAGATACCGCCCTCACGCACAGCGCGAGTCAGCGGGCCGTCGACCCAAACCGTCTCCCCGCCTTTAAGCAGGTAGCGCCCGATCAGATCGGCGGCGGACAGGTCGTCGTGACATGCAACTGTATAAAGAGGCTTGCCCAATCGCGCCGCCATGTATTGCACGAAGCGAGTTTTGCCGCAGCCGGTCGGCCCCTTCAAAAGAAGGGGCAAACCGTTTTCATAAGCCGTTTCGAACAGGTCGCACTCTTGCGCGGTGGACTGATAGAACGGCAGTGTCGGAGTGGTTGCGATATTCATGTTCACTCTCCTGGAACTGGGTTGGCCGGGCCAGGTGCGATGATCTCATCCTTCCGCACGACCAAGATCGAATAGATGAACAACAGTGCGCCGATCACCACAGCCAACCCCGCGCCAAAGCGCATCAAATAGAAGATCGACAAGCTGTCTTGGACTTCCATGTAGTAGTCACCGACGACCCGCTGCATATGCGTCTGGATCGTACCAGCAAAGGTCAGAACAAAGGTCATAAACGCCATGCCGCCTGTCATCAGCCAGAAGCTCGCCATGTTGAGCACCTGATTGTAAGGCTCCCGACCGCGAAGCATCGGCATCGCATAGGTGAAGACTGCAAGGTTCAGCGCTACGTAAGCCCCGTAGAACGACAGGTGACCGTGGGCAGCAGTGATTTGCGTGCCGTGACTATAGAAGTTGACGCCATGCAACGTGTGCAAGAAGCCCCAGACCCCAGCCCCGAAGAACGCCACGGTGGACGAGCCCAAAGACCACAGCAACGCGGCCTTGTTGGGATGGTTCTTGCGGCCCTTCCAGACCATGACAAAGGCAAAGCTCATCATCAGGAAGAACGGGATCACCTCGAAAGTCGAGAAGATAGAACCCACCCATTGCCAGTAACCCGGCAAGCCGATCCAGTAGAAGTGGTGACCTGTGCCAAGGATGCCGGAGAACAGCGCTGTGGCGACGATGACGTAGAGCCATTTCTCCACAATCTCACGGTCCACACCCGTCAACTTTAGCAGCAGGAAGGCTAGGATTGCGGCCATAACCAACTCCCATGTGGCTTCCACCCAGAGGTGAACCACGAACCACCAGTACATTTTGTCCAGGGACAGGTTGTCGGGGTTGATGAAGGCGAAAATCCACAACAGCGACAGCAGCCAAAGCCCCATCAGCAACACATTGGTGATGGCCGTCTTCTTGCCCGCCAACACCGTCATCGAGATGTTGAACAAGAAGATCAGCGCCGCGACGAGGATGCCAAATTTAACCCAAAGCGGTTGTTCAAGGAACTCGCGCCCGCCGTGGATGCCCACTAGGTACGAACCAACTGCGCCCAGCGTGCCGACCATCAAGATGATCAGTTGCAGGTAGGCCAGTTTGACCGAGTAGAGTTCCCGTTCCGATTCCTCGGGCACAAGAAAGTAAGCGGCTCCGAAAAAGCCCAGCAGCAGCCAGACGATCAGCGCATTGGTGTGAATCATGCGAATAATGTTGAAGGGCAACAGTTCCGACAGGAAGTTGGGCGAAACGTAAATCCAGCCTGCAAGCAGCCCGCCCAGCACTTGGATGCCGAACAACGCCATCGCGCAGACGAAATAGGCCAGCGCCACTTTTTGCGATTGATATTTCATGATCGGGCCTCCTTAGCCTGCGTCATTGGGCGGCCAGCCCTGTGTGTCTGTTTGATCGGCCCAACGGAAAAACTCCGCCAGTCCACGAATCTCTTCATCGGTGAGGCCGAAGTCCGGCATCTGTCGACGGCCTTCGATCCCACTCGGTTGGCTCTCCATCCATGCCTTCAACGTCTCGAACGCGTCCTCCGGATCTTCCTGCACGCCCCAGCGGGTCATCACGTTGCCAAGTTCGGGAGCGAAATACGCGCCCTCCCCGTGCAGCGTGTGGCAGTTGATGCAGGAGTTGCGCTCCCAGACATGCTTCCCAAGGACGACGTCCTCGCTCAGCGGCATTCCGGCAGTAGATGTTTGAACCACATATCTGTGGCTCTGGGCGGTCAGCACTACGAAGACGACGGCAAAGAATATCGAGCCCCCGTAAAAGATGTTGCGCGCCCGCGATTTGGTCAGAATTTCAGCCATGCTGTGGCCTCCTTGAACTCGGGGATGCCCAGCTTTAGCCCGCGCCACGACGGCCAAGTTTGCGCTGGCACAACGTTTGAGACGGTGGAGAGGATAACCTGACCAATGAAAGGAACCACGCATGCGCCGAGTTGATCTAGACAATCCGGATCTGCCGCTGGCCGATTTGCTAACGGAATGGCCGCAGGTGATCCCGGTTTTCTTACGACGTCAGATGCTATGCGTTGGGTGTCTTGTCAGCCCGTTTCATACCGTGATTGATGCCTGCGCCGAGTATAATCTCGACGAGGATATGTTCTTGGCCGAACTACGTGAAGCCATCGCAAACATTGCCTGAGGGACGGTCTTAGGCGCCTTGAGTCAGCATAACCAATGCATGGGGATCGCAAACCTTAATGCGTTTACGCTTGCTCTCGACAAGGCCCTTCTTCTCCCAGCCGCTGAGCAAGCGGCTAACGGTATGAAGGGTCGTCGCCGTCAATTCTGACAGGTCCTGTCGGGTGATCGGAAAATCAATCTCGATCCCGTCAGCGACTTTGCGGCCCGTCTGGTTAATCAGGCGAAGTATAGCGTTGGCCACACGTTGTTCGACCTGTTGGGTCGCCATTTCGACGATCCGGGTGTTCATCTCACCAACGCGTAAACCGACGGTCTTATACGTCTCCGTTGCGAAGCCGTCATATTCAGCCACGAACGTATCCCACAACCGCATGGGCCAACTGAGTGCCAAGCATTCTGCGGCGGTTATCGCGGTTGCTGGATAGGTATCGCGTCCAAGTGCGCGGGCAATACCAATCAGCTGTCCCGCTGGGATATGAAGCGATGTCACCTGTTCTCCTGTTGGGGTGATGCGCACCACACGCACATAGCCATCAAGCAGCATATAGAACCGCTCGGCGGCGTGCCCTTCCTCGAATATCGCGATGCCGGTCTCGTAGCGCCGCGAGGTCGCCTGATCCAGAATCGTGCGGATCTGGCGCTTGTCGAGCTTCGAGAAGGGCGGCAAATGCGTCAGCAGGCTCTCGTCGAGACGCGGCAATACTTTTCGGGGCGCTTGGTCTTCCATGCCAAACCTCATGCCACATCAATTGTAGCAAATCTATCTGCAACTGTCCGTCGGCGCGCCGACAATCGGCCAGAAGTTTGTTGTGGCTCAAATAGCTGCCTTTTGAATCAACTACCCTTGGGATCAAGCGATAATGCGATCTGAAAGGAACAATACAATGATCCGCAAATTAGCAACAGCTCTGGCGCTCGTAGCTCTTATGGGGGGCGCAAGCTTTGCCGAGACCTTCGAAATTAAAATGATGAACAAGGGTTCTGATGGCGAACGGATGGTGTTTGAGCCTGCCTTCGTTCAGGCCGCCGCTGGCGACACGATCCGCTTTGTAGCCACCAACAAAGGTCACAACGCTGAAATCAACAAAGGCATGATCCCTGAAGGAGCCGAAGCTTTCAAAGGCAAGGTGAACGAAGAAATCGAGGTCACGCTGGATGTCGAAGGCGTCTACGGCGTGATCTGCAAACCCCACTACGCCATGGGGATGGTGATGACCATTGCCGTTGGCGACACCGAAGCCCCTGCCGACTTTCTTGAAGGCCGGGTGCCCCCAAAAGCCAAAGAGCGGTTCGAAGCTCAGCTCGGCAATCTCTAACAGCAATCCTTGCGGGGTCTGAGCAAACCAATCCCGCGCAAAAAAATATGGAGACTTCCATGACCAAAATCATCAATCCAGGGCTTATGAAAACCAGCCGACGCAATGTGCTGCGCGGGTCCGTACTCGCGGGCGCGGCGGCCATGACCGGCGCGAGTGCCGGCGCCATGATCAGACCGCGCGCGCCCAAGATGGAAGCGATCAACGCGACCTCGGCCAAGCTTTACAAAGCGGCCGCCCCGCAAGCCACAGAGAGCACCGCGAAACCCGCCGATCTGTCTGGTTACACACGCGTCAAGCAAGAACTGGTCGCACCACCCTTCGCCCCTGTCCATGAACAGGTCGCAACCGGCGGGCCAAAAATCGTCGAAATCACTATGGAAACCCAAGAGCGCCTGATGGTCGTCGACGAAGACACCGGCGCCGAAGTCTGGGCGCTGACCTATAACGGCTCGGTTCCCGGCCCGCTGATCATTGTCCACGAGGGCGACATGGTCGAATTGACCCTGCGCAACCCGAGCGACAGCCAAATGGAGCACAACATCGACTTTCACGCCTCCACAGGTGCCTTGGGCGGCGGTGGTCTGACCCACGTTTTCCCGGGTGAGGAAACGGTGTTGCGCTGGAAAGCCACCAAGCCCGGCTGCTTCACCTATCACTGTGCACCTGGAGGGGCGATGATCCCTTATCACGTGACACACGGGATGAATGGCGCGGTCATGGTGCTACCACGTGACGGGTTAAAAGACGGGCAAGGAAATCCGCTAAAATACGACCGGATCGCCTATATCGGCGAGCAGGATTACTACCTGCCGATGGACGAGAACGGCGACTTCTTGACCTATGAGGTCGCTGGCGACGACTATTCCGACAGCCTTGACGCGATGCGCACACTGATCCCGACACACTCGGTATTCAACGGTGCCGTCGGCGCCTTGACCGGCGAAACCGCGTTGCGGGCGGCTGTTGGCGAGACCGTCTTGATGATCCACAACCAAGCCAACCGGGACTCGCGTCCACACTTGATCGGCGGACACGGTAACTTCGTCTGGGAATCTTCGTTCAGCGATGCACCACTCACCGGCATGGAGACATGGTTCGTGCGCGGCGGTAGCGCGGTGGCGGCGATGTATACCTTCGAGCAGCCCGGCGTTTACGCCTACGTCAACCACAACCTCATCGAAGGCGCCATGCTCGGGGCCACTGCACACTTCGTGGTCGAGGGCGAATGGGACAACGCTTTGATGGAGCAAGTTGTCGCTCCGCATAGCTTCGAAACCTGATCCTAAAGGACAAACCGATGACCACCGCTGAAAGAAACAAACTCCCGTCCCGAACACTGCTTCGTTTCGCGGCTTTGGGTCTTTTGGCGGCGGTCGCAGCCGGGGTTGCGCTCATGCAGCGCGGCCCCGATTTGACTGACCTTCCGGTCATGGCAGCCGCCCCAATCATCCTTCCAGATGGCTCCGCGCTCTACGTGCAACGACACGAAGTTACCGTTGCGGAATGGAATAAATGCGTGGCCCAAGGTGCTTGCGCCTTGAAACTACGGACACGCGCAGACCAAGACCCCGCGCTCACCCCTGCAACCGGACTGAGCTATGTTGACGTCCAACAGTACGTAAAGTGGATCAACGAGGTTTCGGGGCGCAGCTACCGCCTGCCGACCGCCAAAGAATGGAACCAGATGGCGCAATCCGTCTTGCCAAAAGTACAGGATCCCATTTTCACCGACCCTTCCCTGACTTGGGCCTCAGCCTACCTCACCGAGGGCTTGGCGCCGCGTGCGCTCAAACCTCAGGGCAGTTTCTCAACATCGCCCGAAGGGGTCGTAGACCTCGACGGAAGCGTGTGGGAATGGACACAGGAATGCTACGCTGGTGTTGAAGACGGAATCGCTTCCGACCGTTGTCCCGCCTTCTTCGTCGGTGGTGAACACGTCGCCGCAATGTCTTACCTGATCCGAGATCCCGCCCGCGGCGGTTGCGCTGTTGGGACCCCGCCCGCTCATTTAGGCATGCGCTTGGTGTCGGACAAACCCGCCTAACGCTCGGTAGTATTTCGAATTAGGCCTCTTATGACGCGTCAAACAATCGACTGACGGAAGTCCAACACGCGCCGCGTTTCCAGCCATTTATGTTGTCGTGCGAACGTGAAGAATGCCACGCGGTCTTGAAGTTGACGCCTGCCCTACTCACAGCCATCAATCGCGGCTATGTTCTGGAGGCCAACGTCCAAACCTCAAGTTCACGCGAAACCCTCGACCTTGAACTCGGTTTAACGGGTTTCACCAATGCGCATGACAGCGTTTAATTTCGGCGCGCAATTTCGGGGCCTTTGGACAACGACAGCCGCCAGACGATCCCGCGCAGCGCTAGAAGTTGTCCTTGCGCTTTCGCAATTCGGCAAACACCTCCGCATCGCTCGCGTTTTCCATGTGCAGATGATTGCGAATTTTGGCATCGGAGCACCGCAGGAACGGATTTGTCGCCAATTCCGCTGCGATGGTGGATGGAACTGTTGGATCCCCCTGATCGCGAAGCTGTTCGACTTCTATGGCGCGGTTACGCAAAGCTAGATTTTCGGGGTCGACAGAAAGCGCGAATTTGGCATTGGACATGGTGTATTCATGAGAGCAGTAAACTCTGGTCTGCTCGGGCAAATCCATCAGCTTTTGCAAACTGGTCCACATGTCAGCGGCCGCCCCCTCAAAAAGCCGACCGCAGCCCATAACAAACAGCGTATCACCCGTAAACACCACGCCATCAGAGGCGATATGGTAATTCAGCATGTCCATTGTGTGACCGGGAGTATGGATCACCGACACATCCCGCCCCGCGAACTGGAAACTGTCGCCGCCTGACAGAACATGATCAATCCCGTCGATCCCCGCAGGCCCAAATACACCGGCACCGGATGACACCTTCAGCGCCGCCAGACCGGTGATGTGGTCATGGTGGTGGTGGGTGACCCAAATCTGGGTTGGTGTCCAACCGGTCTCAGCAATGGCCGACTGGTAGGACGGACCGTGCCCGACATCAATCGCTGCAGTTTCCCCCGTTTTGGGGTCATGGATCAACACCCCGTAGTTTTCGAGCGGTGGATGCGGGAATTGATGTATCTGTAGCATTACAGTCCTCCGGGAATTGCTATTTGACTGACAGGCGTAGAATTCCATGCAGCCCAATACAAGTGGCTAAGCTTTTGGACGCGGTACAGAGCGCATCGCGCCGCTCAGCAAAGCGACATCAGATGCGATTGCGATCATGCGCGCGCCCTTGTCGACATAGTGCTGCGCTCTCTGTGCGTCGAAGCTCAGGCATCCTGCGATCTTACCCGATGCCGCGATGCGTTCCAAAGCGTTGTCAATTGCTGCGCGCACCGGTGCCGCATCCAGATCGTGCAAATACCCCATAGACGCTGCCAGATCGGCAGGACCGATAAACACACCGTCCACGCCCTCGGTGGCGCAGATCGCATCCAGATTATCCAGCGCAGTCGCGCTCTCGGCTTGCACCATCAGGCAGACGCGGTCGTTGGCTTGAGACATGTAATCCGTGTCATGGTCGTAGCCAGACGCCCGCACGATCGAAGCCCCGATGCCCCGCGTCCCGCTGGGAAACTGTTGGGACGGGTATCGCATGGCACAGGCCAGATCAAAGGCCTGCTCTGGCGTATCGACCATGGGAACAACGACTGTATGCAGCCCCAAATCCAGAACCTGTTTGATCATCCAGCTTTCAGCGTGAGGGATGCGAACGCAGGCATCATTCCCAAGCACGCGCGCCTGTGCCGCGATGGTGGCAATGTCATAGTGTCCATGCTCTGCGTCGATCAGGCACCAATCAAATCCCGATGTGGCCGCGATCTCGGCAGAGGCGACGTTGCCAAGGCCCAACCAGATACCGGATTGGACCTTTCCAGCGACAAGTCGTGATTTGAGTGACCCCATAACAATCCCTTTCAGAGCAAAAATCGGTTGAACCCGCTTAGATTTAATCACATGCTCTGTCTCACAAAAATGGATGAAATACATCCTGTCTGGGAGGACTCTATGAACAAACTTTTGAAAACCACCTCGGTGGTGGCGCTGACTTTTTCATTTGTTGGCGAAGCGGCAGCAACTGAATGGAACGTCTCTGTTTGGGGTAAACGTCGCGCGTTTACCGAGCATGTCGAAAAGCTGGCCGAGCTGGTCTCCGCGAAGACCAACGGCGACTTCACAATGAATGTCAGCTACGGCGGGCTGTCAAAGAACACCGAAAACCTTGACGGCATTTCCATCGGGGCCTTCGAGATGGCCCAGTTCTGCGCCGGCTATCACCGTGACAAGAACCGCGTGATTACCGTGCTGGAACTGCCGTTCCTCGGCGTCGCCAACCTTGAAGAGGAAGTCGCGGTTTCCAACGCGGTCTATGCACACCCCGCAGCCGCCGAAGAGATGGCGCAGTGGAATGCCAAGCTGCTGATGACTTCGCCCATGCCGCAATACAACCTTGTCGGCACTGGCGAGCCTCGCAACACACTTGCATCCATGTCGGGTATGCGCGTTCGCGCAACGGGCGGCCTTGGCGATGCTTTCAAAGCTGTCGGCGCGGTTCCCACCTCGGTCACCTCGTCCGAGGCCTATCAGGCGATGGAATCCGGTGTTGTTGATACGGTGGCTTTTGCCCAACACGCGCACCTGTCCTTTGGTACGATCAATCAGGCCGACTGGTGGACCGCCAACCTGAACCCCGGCACTGTGAACTGCCCTGTTGTTGTGAACATCGACGCCTACGAGTCCCTGAGCGACGAGCATCGCGCCGCATTGGACAGCTCAGTTGACGAGGCAATCGCGTATTACCTCGAAAACTACGGCAAGCTGCTGGAGAAATGGGACTCTGTTCTGGCTGAGAAGAACGTGACCAAGGTCGAAATCAGCGATGACGTTCTGAAAGAGTTCCGTGCAACTGCCGCCGATCCGATCCGCGACGCTTGGATCAAGGACATGGAGGCCCAAGGCATTCCGGGTCAGGAGTTATATGATCTGGTAGAGAAAACGCTGGCTGAAAAACGCGGTAGCTAAGCAACCTGTCATCCCGCGCCTTTGGACTGCTCTGAAGGCGCGGTGACTTGCATCTAACAATAAGAGCCGCCTGCCTTGGCGGCCATTGGGGGAGACAGCCATGGCCGGATCAGCCGCCGTGCTGGAGGATTCCAGCCTCCTAAGCGGGCTCGACAGAAAGCTGGTGAGGCTGGAGCGCATCTTCGCACTTGTGTCAGGGCTCGCTGTGTTCTCTTTGATGTTTCTGGCGGCCTACTCCGTTACGGGCCGCAAATTCTTCAATGCGCCATTGATGGGCTATGTCGACTTGATCGAGGCCGCGATGCCGCTGATGGCATTCATGGGCATTTCTTACGTCCAGCGTGAGGGCGGCCATATTCGCATGGACATTCTGATTGGCTCACTCAAGGGGCGCGCACTTTGGTTGTTCGAGTTGATCTCGATCCTGTTTATCCTCGTGTTGATCCTTGCGCTCATTTGGGGAAGTTGGTCCCATTTCGACCGTAGCTTCGATATGTCCAAGCCCTTCTGGAGCCGTGATAGCTCCATCGATATCAGCCTGCCGATCTGGCCCTCCAAACTTTTGGTGCCAGTCGCCTTCTCTGTCCTCGCGTTGCGGTTGTGCCTGCAAGCGTGGGGATACGGCCGTGCCTTTGTTTTGGGATTGGAAAACCCGGTCGCCGTGCCGCTGATCCTGACCGTGGCTGAACAGGCCCGCCTCGAGGCCGAGCAGCTTGAGGGATCCGAATAATGGACGAAATCACCATCGGCCTTTGGGTATCCGGCTTCATGCTTGCTATGGTTGTGCTGGGTATGCGCGTGGCGTTCGCAGCAGGTATGGCCGGACTTCTAGGGTTAGTCTGGTTGCGCTGGAACGGCTTTGATTACAATCCAGACCGCCTTTGGAAGTCGATCGAGATCAGCGTCAAGATCGCGGGGCAAGTCCCCCATTCCAAAGTTTCGTCGCAAGCCCTGAGCCTGATCCCGACCTTCATCCTGATCGGCTATCTCGCCTATTACGCCAAACTCACCTCCGCCCTGTTCGAGGCTGCCAAGCGTTGGTTTGCTTGGGTGCCGGGTGGTTTGGCCGTGTCCACAGTGTTCGCCACGGCAGGCTTCGCCGCGGTGTCCGGCGCATCTGTGGCAACGGCCGCAGTGTTCGCCCGCATCGCCATCCCCGAGATGCTGAAGGTCGGCTACAACAAGCAGTTCGCAGCCGGTGTTGTTGCCGCTGGCGGCACCTTGGCCTCGCTTATTCCGCCATCAGCGATCCTGGTGATCTATGCCATCATCGTAGAGCAGGACGTGGGAAAACTACTGCTTGCAGGATTTATCCCCGGAGCATTCTCGGCAGTGATCTATGCGCTGTTGATCATCGGCATTGCTGTGGTTTTCAAGAATGTCGGCCCACCGGTGACGGGCTTCACATGGCGTCAACGCTTTGCATCCTTGCCGCCCGCACTGCCGATTGTGGCGGTGGTCGTGATCATCATCTTCTTTGTATACAACCCGTTTGGCGACGCGTGGGGGACCCCGACCGAGGGCGGCGCCGTGGGTGCGTTTATCGTGTTCCTGATGGCCCTTTATCGTGGGATGCGGTGGGGCCAGTTGAAAGAAGCCCTGATCGAAACGGCCAAGTTGACGGTGATGATCTTTACCATCATCTGGGGCGTGCTCATCTATGTGCGCTTCCTGGGCTTTGCGGACCTTCCGGGGGCGTTTTCGGACTGGATCACCGCACTCGAGATGTCACCGATGTTGATCTTGATCTGCATCCTTCTGGCCTACGCTGTCTTGGGCATGTTCATGGATGCAATCGGAATGCTGCTGCTCACACTGCCGGTGGTCTATCCTGCCGTCATGGCATTGAACGGGGGCGAAGCCGTCAGCGCTGCGGAAAGCACGTTCGGCATGTCTGGCCCGATGTGTGCGATCTGGTTCGGGATCCTGGTGGTGAAAATGGCCGAATTCTGCCTGATCACGCCGCCGATTGGGTTGAACTGTTTTGTCGTTGCCGGTGTGCGCGACGACCTGAGCGTGCAGGACGTTTTCAAGGGCGTAACACCGTTCTTCATCGCGGACGGGTTGACGATAGCCATGCTGGTTGCCTTCCCCGGAATCGTGCTCTGGCTGCCATCGCTCGCGTGAAGCGCGTCAGCTTTTTGAGTATTTGGAACCAAATGGAAACAGTTGGAGCGCTCTGAAAACTAGGGGGTAATCTCGTAGAGGGCGCCGTCAATGACCGATAGGAACCATATCTGCCCGTTCGGACCTTCTATTACGTCGCGCACACGACCGGTTTCGGGGGCCTCCAGTCGTTCCTCAGCAAAGGTTTTGCCATCGAGCCGCGAGATCATGTCGAATTTCAGCGACCCCACGAAGATGTCGCCCTTCCATTGCGGCCAGAGTTTGCCTGAATAGATCATCATGCCGGATGGAGCGATGGAGGGATCCCAGTAATGTGCCGGCTGCTCCATACCGGGTTTCGATGTGCCTTCTCCGATCTTGAGGCCTGAGTAGTGTCGTCCGTAGCTGATTACCGGCCAGCCGTAATTTCCACCCGCTTTGATAGCATTCACCTCATCACCGCCCCGCGCGCCGTGTTCGACGACATAGAGGTTCCCGTTTAGATCCAGCGCCGCGCCTTGCGGGTTGCGGTGGCCGTAAGAATATATCTCGGGCTCTGCCCCCGGCATCCCGATGAAAGGATTGTCGGGTGGGACTACTCCGGACCGGCGTAACCGCACCACGGTGCCGTTGTGGTTGCTCAGGTCTTGCGCCTTCGGACGCTCCCCACGCTCGCCGATGGTTAGAAAGATCGTGCCATCACGGGCCTCGACCATGCGGGAGCCGAAATGCTTGGCGTCGCTACTGCCCCGTGCCTGCTGGAAAATCCGTTTGAAACCCGTCAGCGCGGTGCCATCAGGGCTGAGCTTGCCTCGACCGAGGGCCGTCCCGTAATTGTCGCCGTTCCGGTTGGCGTAGCTCAGATACACTTCGCGACTTCTCGTAAAGTCGCGCGGGATCATGATGTCCAGCAGACCGCCCTGCCCGCGATCAACGACTTTTGGTACGCCTTTCACCGCAACGCGTGACCCGTCGGCGCGCAGGTGGGTCAAGGCCCCGCCCCTCTCGCTGACCAGAATCCCGCCGTCTGGCAGGCTTTCTACCGACCAAGGTTCGTCAAACCCGTCAGCCAGCTTTTTGATGGTCAATTGACCCAAGCTGCTGTCAAGCGCATGTGCTGGCAGGCCCAAAGCCAAAATGGCGGCAATCAGTGTAATTTTCAGGGTCATTCGTCTCTCCGAGTGGCAATATAAGGAAGATAGCACGTCCGGCTTGGGCTTCTATCTCTCTAACCCGATCGTGATGTCGGGATGGGGCTGACACCCCCAAATTGCCGTAAAGGCAAGGCATTCAACCCCTCTTTTCTTTTGGGGAATCGGTGCGTAGTGTCGTGCGATAAATAGTAGAGATCAGGGAGATCACTCATGAAAAAACTGCTTCTTGCAACCACCGCCACTGCCATGATGGCAGGTGCCGCCTTCGCTGACGGCCACGCGCAAACCGCGAAAATCGGTATCATTCTGGGCTTCACCGGCCCGCTGGAATCGATCACGCCACAAATGGCTGACGGCGCTGAACTGGCGATCAAGGAAGTCTCTGAGTCCGGCGCCCTGCTGGACGGCACCAAGGTCGAAGCGATCCGCGGCGACAGCACCTGCGTGGACGCGGGCGCGGCAACATCGGCTGCTGAACGTCTCGTCACCTCCGACAAGGTAAACGCCATCATGGGCGCTGACTGTTCCGGCGTGACCGGCGCAATCTTGCAAAACGTGGCCCGCGCCAACGGTGTGGTGATGGTATCCCCATCTGCAACCTCCCCCGGTCTGTCCACCGCAGAAGATGACGGTCTGTTCTTCCGCACCGCCCCATCCGACGCGCGCCAAGGCGTGATCATCACGAATATCCTTCAGGATCGTGGCGTGAAATCCGTGGCATTGACCTACACTAACAACGACTACGGCAAAGGTCTGGCCGACGCATTCAAAGCAGCCTTCGAAGAAGCTGGCGGCGAAGTTACCATTTCCGCAGCACATGAAGACGGCAAAGCCGACTACTCTGCCGAAGTTGGCGCACTGGCATCCGCCGGTGGCGAAGTTCTGGTTGTTGCAGGCTATGTTGATCAAGGTGGCTCCGGCGTTATCCGTGCGGCTCTGGACTCCGGTGCGTTTGACACGTTCTACCTGCCAGACGGCATGGTGGGCACGAAGTTGAACGAAAACTTCGGCGCTGAGCTGAACGGCTCTTACGGCGCGTATCCTGGTACTGACAGCGCAGGTGCAGCCACCTATGGCGAGATGGCTACGGCTGCCGGCTATGACGGCACTTCCGCGTTCTCTGCGGAATCTTACGATGCCGCGGCGTTGATCATGCTGGCGATGCAAGCTGCCAAATCCACCGCATCTGCCGACCTGAAAGACCACATCTTCGACGTCGCCAACGCACCTGGTGAAGAGATTTTCCCGGGCGAGCTGGCAAAAGGTCTCAAACTGATCGCTGAAGGCAAAGACATCGACTATGTCGGTGCATCTGCAGTCGAGCTAATCGGCGCTGGTGAATCGGCTGGTAACTACCAAGAGATCGAATTCTCTGACGGTGTCTACTCCACGATCAAATATCGCTAAGATCACTCTTTAACCGAAAAAGGCAGCCCGAGGTTTCGCATCTCGGGCTGCCTTTGCAAAGGGGCAGCATAAGATGATCCAGGTCCACGATCTTCACAAACATTTCGGTGGTTTCCATGCGGTGGACGGGGCGACCCTCACCATTCAGGAAGGCTCAATTACCGGACTGATCGGCCCCAATGGAGCCGGAAAAACGACACTTTTCAATGTGATCGCAGGCGTTCTTCAACCAACATCCGGCAAAGTGACGATGGGCGGCGAAGACATTACCGGCCTTCCGCCGCATACCCTGTTTAGCAAGGGGCTTTTGCGCACGTTCCAGATTGCACATGAGTTTTCCTCGATGACCCTGCGCGAGAACCTGATGATGGTGCCAGGCAATCAAGCGGGTGAGAAGTTGTGGAACACATGGTTCGGCCGCAAACGGATCGCTGACGAGGAACGCGCGCTGGCTGCGAAAGCGGATGAAGTGCTGGAGTTCCTGACCATTGACCACATCAGTGATGAGCGGGCCGGCAACATCTCCGGCGGACAGAAGAAGCTGCTGGAATTGGGCCGCACAATGATGGTGGACGCCAAGATCGTGTTTTTGGACGAGGTGGGCGCAGGCGTGAACCGCACCCTGCTCAACACCATCGGTGACGCGATTATCCGCCTCAACAAAGAGCGCGGTTACACCTTCGTGGTGATCGAGCATGACATGGATTTCATCGGTCGCCTTTGTGACCCCGTCATCTGTATGGCGGAGGGCCGCGTACTGGCCGAAGGCACGCTGGACGAGATCAAGGCCAACGAGCATGTGATCGAGGCTTATCTGGGCACCGGGCTTAAGAATAAGGTGGCGTCCGCATGAGCAATGATAACTACAGCGCGCGCGGCAACAAAGACGCGTCATTAGGCAAAAACCCGACGAATGCTGTGGGTGGCACAATCGAAAAACAAAAGACCAAGCACGCGGCAACAAAGGGCGTTGCGGGTGAGCCTTATCTGATCGGCGACGCGATGTCGGGCGGCTACGGCCAAGGCCCTGACATTTTGCACGACTGCACGCTCGCCGTGAACGAAGGCGAAATCGCGGTGATCGTGGGCCCGAACGGTGCTGGCAAATCAACCGCGATGAAGGCTGTGTTCGGAATGCTGGATGTGCGCCAGGGTGCTGTGCGCCTTGGGGGAGAAGACATCACGTCACTGACCCCGCAAGCACGTGTGGCCAAAGGCATGGCCTTCGTTCCGCAAACCTCAAACATTTTCACCTCGATGACCGTCGAGGAGAACCTCGAAATGGGCGCCTTCCTGCGCCGCGACGATATTCAAAGCACGATTGAGCAAGTCTATGAGCTGTTCCCGATCTTGCGCGACAAACGCAATCAAGCGGCCGGAGAACTGTCCGGCGGCCAGCGTCAACAGGTGGCGGTAGGCCGCGCTCTGATGACACAACCCAAAGTGCTGATGCTGGACGAGCCGACTGCAGGCGTGTCGCCCATCGTCATGGATGAACTGTTCGACCGCATTATCGAGGTGGCTCGCACCGGGATTTCGATCCTGATGGTAGAACAAAACGCGCGACAAGCACTTGAAATTGCGGACAAAGGCTATGTTTTGGTACAGGGCCGCAACCGCTTCACCGACACCGGGCAGGCATTGCTGAATGACCCCGAAGTTCGCAAAAGCTTTTTGGGAGGCTGATGTGAGAACAAGTATTAGCCGAGCCGCAATCACAGCCATCATAACAACCGCCCTCTCTTCTGCAGCAGTTGCCGCACAGACAGAGCAACGCAATTGCAGATTCACACTCGCGACAAAGTCCGACGGTCAACAAGCCGACGTTGATTGGAAGGTTGCCATCGCAAACAAGGACGCGTCCGGACGTGTCGTTGTCACTGGTAGCGGTGACTACAAAGCCAAAGCCAGAAAATTGAAAAGTGGCGCGATGGAATTCAGCTTCAAAACAGAGGTTTCCAAGGAGAATATTACGATTGGTGCAAAGGGTGAAGCTCTTTGGGACATTCAGTTCAAGAACGGCGACTTTCTTGCCTATTTTGGAACATGTAGTGCAGCAAAGGTAACCAGCTAATGCTTTTAACGAACACTCCGACCGCAATTGTCATGTTGTCTCTACTTACACTCCCCGTCGCGGCTGAAGCAGTACAATGCACCTTCATCACTGAATGCTTCGAGGCGGAGGCCTGCGCTGACAGCGCCTTTACCGTTGCGATTGAGGAAAAAGACGGCGCAACCTTGTTGGTAAGCGACGCAGAAAGCTTCCCTGTCAGCGTCGGCGGCAGTGACGCCGTTCGCATCTATGTCGGCGTGACCGATAGCGCCTTTAACCTGATGAGCCTCGCGACAGATGGCACCGCACGTTACTCCACACATCTCTATGACGGGCCATTGATGGTGAATTATCTCGGCAACTGCGAAGGGGCAGACTGATGGACTTCCTCAACGCCATTGTGGCCTTTCTAAACTTCGTCCTGATCCCCGGCACCGCTTACGGCGCTCAACTTGCGCTCGGCGCGCTTGGCGTGACGCTGATTTACGGCATCCTGCGGTTTTCCAACTTTGCCCATGGCGACACGATGGCCTTCGGGACGATGTTCGTCATCCTGATCACGTGGGGCTTTCAAAGCCTCGGCATCAGCTTCGGCCCATTGCCGACCGCCCTGCTCGCCCTGCCCTTTGGCATCGTGCTTACTGGCTTGGTTCTGATCGGTACTGACAAGGTCGTTTACCAATTCTACAGGCAGCGAAAGGTGAAGCCCGTGGTGCTGGTGATGGTCTCGCTTGGGGTGATGTTCATTATGAACGGTCTGACCCGGTTTATTATCGGGCCCGATGATCAACGATTTGCGGATGGAGAGCGCTTCATCATCTCCGCCCGCAACTTCAAGACCATGACAGGTCTGGACGAAGGCTTGGCGATCAAAACGACGCAAGGCATCACAGTTGTCACAGCGATCATCGTTGTGGCAATCCTGTTCTGGTTCCTCAACAAAACCCGCACCGGCAAGTCGATGCGCGCCTATTCTGACAACGAGGATCTGGCCCTACTCTCTGGCATCAACCCGGAGCGCGTGGTGCTGTATACATGGCTGATTGTTGCAGCACTCGCCACCGTCGCTGGGACACTTTACGGCCTTGATAAATCGTTCAAACCGTTCACCTACTTCCAGCTATTGCTGCCGATCTTTGCGGCTGCAATCGTCGGAGGTCTTGGCAATCCCTTGGGGGCCATCGCTGGCGGCTTCGTCATCGCCTTCTCGGAAGTGACGGTGACCTACGCCTTCAAGAAGGTCGCAAACTACATTTTGCCCGATGCACTGGCGCCGGACGGGCTCGCGCAACTGATGAGCACCGACTACAAATTCGCGGTCTCGTTCTCGATCCTGATCATCGTGTTGCTGTTCAAACCGACCGGCCTGTTTAAAGGACAATCCGTATGACCCGCCGCGACGCACTCCTTTTCGTTTTCGTTGGCCTGCTGATCCTTCTCACCGGCTTTGTGCAGTCTTGGAACTCGGCGCTGCTGATCCTGAACATGGGGCTAATCTCTGCCGTCATGGCACTTGGCGTGAACCTGCAATGGGGCCTCGCCGGGCTGTTCAACGTGGGTATCATGGGCTTTGTGGCCTTGGGTGGTCTGGCCGCTGTCATCACCTCCATGCCCGCGAATGCAGATGCGTGGTCGGCTGGCGGCGTGCGAGTTATTTTCGGGCTGCTCTTGGGCGCTGGCACGATCATTGCCGCGATCATGGTCCATCAAAAACTGCCATCGGGACGCAATCGCGCGCTTGCGATGCTTGCCGTATTGATCGGCGGGTTTTTCTTGTTCCGCTATGTCTTTGACGCGGGCGTTGAGGCCGTTGAGGCTGTGAACCCCGCCGCGACGGGCTATCTGGGCGGATTGGGCCTGCCGATCCTTGTCGCATGGCCTGTGGGTGGGTTGCTCGCAGCAGGTGCTGCATGGATTATCGGGAAAACAGCGCTCGGGCTACGGTCCGACTATCTCGCCATCGCCACGCTCGGCATCGCCGAGATCATCATCGCTGTGCTGAAAAACGAAGACTGGCTGTCACGTGGCGTGAAGAACGTCGTAGGCCTGCCACGCCCGACGGGTGTCCCCTACGAGGTTGATCTGCAGAGCAATGCCGATTTCATCGCCCGCGCGGCGGGTCTTGGGCTGGATCCGACGACGGCCTCCACGCTTTACGTCAAGTTTGTCTACGCCATTCTGTTCGCGATCGTTTTGATCATCTTGCTTTGGCTGGCCCAAAAGGCGCTCAACTCTCCTTGGGGCCGGATGATGCGCGCCATCCGGGACAATGAGGTCGCAGCAGAAGCGATGGGCAAAGACGTGACGGCGCGGCACTTGCAGGTGTTTATCCTCGGCTCTGCGATCTGCGGTATGGCAGGCGCAATGATGACCACGCTTGACGGGCAGCTTACACCCGGCACCTACCAACCGTTGCGGTATACGTTCCTGATCTGGGTGATGGTGATCGTCGGCGGCTCCGGTAACAACTTTGGCTCAGTTTTGGGCGGCTTCCTGATCTGGTTCCTTTGGGTGCAAGTTGAGCCAATCGGCCTTGCCTTTATGAACCTTGTCACAGCGGGGATGAGCGACGGCTATTGGCTGAAATCCCATCTGATCGAAAGCGCCGCACATATGCGACTGCTGACAATGGGGTTGGTTCTGTTGCTCGTTCTGCGGTTCAGTCCGCGCGGCTTGATACCAGAGCGATAACCTCGACCGCGATGTAAGAGACACGCCGATGCCTGAGATGGGCGTCGGCGATTTCGTTTAAACCGAAGGAAACGTCGTCATGTCCAGCATAACCATGATCCTGATCGGCCTAATCGCCGCGCTTCACGCCTATATCATGTGGTTTGAAATGTTCGCTTGGACCTCGCGCGGCCCGAGAATCTTCCGGCAGTTTCCCAAAGATCTGTTTGAGCCGACCAAAGCAATGGCCGCGAACCAAGGCCTATATAACGGGTTCTTAGCGGCGGGCCTGATCTGGTCGCTAATCATCCGAACGCAGGACTGGGCCACGAACGTCGCCACATTCTTCCTGATTTGCGTCGCTGTCGCCGGTGTCTATGGCGCGGCCACAGCGTCGAAGCGCATCCTCTACGTGCAAACTTTTCCGGCAGTCGTCGCGCTCTTGGCACTTTACCTGACTTAAGCCCGAAGCTTCGCCCCTTCTGGGTCGAACGGCGGCTCAGAAAGAACAACCCCGCGATGGGGCTTTCCAAGGATCATCACGTCCACCTCGTCGCCAGCTGACACACCTTTCAGAAATCCTAGCGCAAGCGATTTACCGACCGTGTATCCATAGGTGCCCGAACTCACCCGTCCGACAGGTGTGCCGTCTGGCAGGAATATCGGTTCGCCGCCCGTGGCATCGGCCTGATCGACGTCAAGGACCTCCACAATGCTAAGGCGTTCACGCGGCAGGTTGTCCTTCAGCGCCGCGTAGGCCGACTTATTCAGGAAGTCCTTTTCCATCTTGATCAGTCCATCTAGCCCAACTTCTTGAGGCCAGTATTCGGGGCTGTATTCGCGCGACCAGCTGCCATAGCCCTTCTCGACCCGAAGGGACATCAACGCACGCGAGCCGACGGGGCCTGCACCGAACTCCTTCCCAATTTCGATCAACGCCTCGTAAAGTCGTTTTTGATCCTCGGTTTTGCAATGCAACTCCCACCCCAGATCGCCAGTGAACGACACGCGCAGTGTGATCAAATCCACACCTGCGAGGGTGATCTTCTGCGACCGCATGAACGGAAAGTCTTCAGTCGCGAGAGACGTATTGGTCAAACGCTCCAGCATCGCGCGACTGTCAGGACCAGCGACGTTGAAGCCGCACATGGCCTCCGTCATGCTGACGAAGCTGACCGTATCGGGCCTTTCCACCATGTTGAAGAAGCGCAGATGATACCGCTCCGCCATACCGGATCCGATGATCAGGAAGTCCTCCTCATCCAGTTTGGTCACTGTGAAGTCACCCGCGATTCCACCGCGCACACCGATCAAGGGCGTTAAACAGGATCGACCCACGGCTTTGGGCATATTGTTTGCGAAAACAGAGTTCAGCCAGTCAGACGCGCCCTGCCCTTTGACGCTGTATTTGGCGAAGTTCGAGATATCAATGATCCCAGCCTTTTCGCGCAACATCCGGCATTCTGCCCCAACTGGCTCGAACCAGTTCTGCCGGGTAAATCCGTTGGTGTCTTGCACACCGGGCGCATCCGCAAACCAGAGTGGATGCTCCCAGCCGTAGTTAAGCCCGAAGACCGCGCCCATTTCTTTTTGTATCTCGTAGATCGGACGTACGCGGGCGGGCCGCCCTGCCGAGCGTTCTTCATTCGGGAAATGGATCGAAAAGCGGTTGGCGTATTGGTCGCCCACTTTTGCCTTGGTGAATTTCTTGTCCGCCCATGCGCCAAATCGTGCCATGTCCCACGGGAACATGTCCAAATGCGCCTCGCCTGTGACGATCCATTCAGCGGTAAGCGACCCCAGCCCGCCCGATTGCGAAAAGCCTGGAATGATGCCATTGCAACAGAAATAGCCGTTCAATTCCGGCACTGGGCCAAACAAGGCGTTGGCGTCCGGTGACCAGATCATTGGGCCGTTGATCACCCGTTTGATGCCGGCAGTGCCCACCACTGGCACGCGGTCGATCGCACGCATCATGTTGTCCTCGATCCTCTCCAGATCGTCGGCGAACAGTTCATGCCCGAACCCTTGCGGTGTGCCATCCTCGGCCCAAAAGCGAACATCTTTTTCGTAGGCGCCGACCAACAGACCTTGGCCTTCCTGCCGCAAGTAGTATTCGCCGTCACGGTCAGCCACAGAGGGGAGTCGGTTCGGCATTGCCGCGACTTCCGGGATGGTTTCGGTGACGAAATACTGGTGCTCCGTCGGCTGAAGCGGCAGCGTGACCCCCGCCATCGCCGCCACTTCGCGCCCCCAAAGTCCGGCGGCGTTCACGACCACGGGCGTCACGATATCGCCCTTCGGGGTCTTCACGACCCATGTGCCATCTGATTGCTGCTCGGTCGCGGTGACGGGGGTGAAGCGGTAAATCTCTGCCCCGTTCTGGCGCGCGCCGGATGCATAGGCGTTGGTCACTCCGGACGGATCAACATTGCCCCCCGACGGCTCATACATGATGCAGCGGATACCGTCGTAATTGACCAGCGGATGCAGACGTTCGGCTTCAGAACGGTCCACTTCATAAAAGTTCAGCCCGTAATACTTGGCTTTGGCCGCCTGCAGCCGCAACTGGTGCTCACGCGCTTCGGTCTGCGCCAGATAGAGCGATCCGGGCTGGAACACGCCGCAGGATTGCCCCGTCTCGGCCTCCAGCGCATTGTACAAATCCATGGTGTAGTTCTGGATGCGGGTAATATTGTTATTGTCGTGCAACCCGTGAATGTTTGCCGCCGCGTGCCAAGTCGAACCGGAGGTCAGCTCATCCCGTTCCAACAAGACAACGTCCGTCCATCCCAGCTTGGTCAGATGATAGAGGATGGAGCAGCCGATAACGCCGCCCCCAATGACAACAGCCTGCGCGTGGGTCTTCATGGGTTCAAATCCTTGTCCGGTTCCAGCCAGAGTGCAGGTTCCGTAAGGTGTGGTCATCCCTCCAAGGCGACAAAACTTTCCTCACTGCGACAAATCGATGAAGCGGTGGTCAGTCTGCGCCCTCGACCTCTTCTAAAACTGAGCGCGCGGTCGAGCTGCGCAAGCGTTCCACATCCGGTTCGAAGTCAAGTGCTGCTTTGGCCCGCCGAAACTCAAGGCAAGCCGCAACCTTTGCAGCCCGTGCCATCTCTGGGCAGTCATGGTCCATAAGGCGCGAGAAAGCAGATTGCAGCCTTTGCTGAACTTCAATCAGCTTCGCCCCGTCGCGGGCCAAGGCGCCAAATCCGTCCTCGATCAAGTCCTTAGGATCAAGCGGGCGGACCCAAAGCCTGTCGTGTTTCGGCGGCTCATCGGATGTGGTCTCATCTTGGTACAGTGAAAGTGTCCGCGCCACCCGCGTAATCACATCAATGGCTGTTCCTGGATCATTGATACCCGGAGAAAGCGCCTTGGACGCGATCTCTCCCAACACCATCAACCCGAAACGCGGATCCTGATCATAAGTGCGCATGTCGCCAATCTGGATATGCGAGCGGATGACGCTTGCGAAGTCATCACCTGCGTCGTCATCCGCTTCGCCTTTTGTCACCCAGTAAGCAAGTGCCTCGCCCGCCATCACGAAATGCCCTACCGCGGCGCAGATATAGATTTCTGCCCCAAAGGTGCGGGCTGCCTCGTCCAGCGATTCTTCGTAATATTGCTGAATGTACCCGGCTTCGGACGCCCGAACGGTTTCGGCCCCCTCAGGGACGCTGACATCCTGCGTCCAAGGATTGGCCCCGAGGCAGGGCTTCGACAGGCGTGCATCAAAGTGCTTTCGGGTGATCCCTTCGACTTGTCGGGTCGTGTCCATCAGACTACCGAACGTCTGCAAGTGCAAAACCCAGCGGATAATCGAAACCACTACGTAAGCCAGCACCAATATCGTCGTGACAAACAAAACCGCAGCATGGTCATCGCCAAAAACCTGAAGTTCGCGCAGGATGATCCCGATCAGAGCATAGACATATGCCCCGATAAATGCGGCCAAAGTGTTCTGGGTTGTGGGGTCCTGAATGATCAAACGGTGCAGGCGTGGCGTGAATTGCGATGACGAGCTTCGATAGACTGTCACCATGACCGTCAGCGAAAATGTCGTCACTGCAAGCATGGCGTTAGCAATTATCCCCAAGAGGCGGTCAGCGGCCTTACCCGAAACGAACCCGTTGAGGTCTTGCGGCAGGAAGTGCCCGACCAATTGGGCCATACCCAAAGCCAGCACGGCCAGCAGCCCCATCAGCACAACGCGCACCCAAAGCTCCCGCCAGAGCTCTTGACCAAACCGCAACAATGTCTTGGGCCACGCCGCGAAATGGCTCAGGATAGAGCTTACCCGATCCATCTTAGTGCCTTGGTCTTATTCGACATTGGACGTCGCTTTCATGCAATTCGGTGGCTTTGTATTCCATACAGTAACGCAAAACAGTCAATGAGGAACTCCCATGCAAAACACCACCCGTGTCTGCGTTATAGGCGGCGGCGTCGTCGGATGCTCCGTCTTGTACCATCTGACAAAACTTGGCTGGTCCGATGTCATGCTGGTTGAACGCTCAGAGCTGACTTCGGGTTCCACATGGCACGCGGCGGGCGGGTTCCACACGCTGAACGGCGACACCAATATGGCTGCGTTGCAGGGCTATACGATCAAGCTGTATCGAGAGCTGGAAGAGATCACCGGCATGTCTTGCGGATTGCATCATGTGGGTGGCGTGACGCTGGCGGACAACAAGGACCGTTTCGACATGCTTGTGGCCGAGCGCGCCAAGCACCGCTACATGGGCCTAGAAACCGAGATCGTCGGCCCCGAAGAGATCGCCAAGATTGCGCCCATCACCAACCTGGATGGCATCGTCGGCGGCTTATACGACCCGCTGGACGGCCACCTTGACCCGTCCGGCACCACCCACGCCTATGCGAAGGCGGCCCGCATGGGCGGTGCGACAATCGAGACGCATGTGAAGGTCGAGGCAACCACCCAACGGCCTGATGGCACTTGGGATGTTGTCACCAACAAAGGCACGATCCACGCCGAACATGTCGTCAATGCTGCTGGGCTTTGGGCGCGCGAAGTCGGGGCGATGGCGGGCGTCTACCTGCCCTTGCACCCGATGGAGCACCAATATCTGGTCACAGAAGAAACGCCCGAAATTTACGAGCGAGATACAGAGCATCCACATGTCATGGACCCTGCGGGCGAGTCCTATCTGCGTCAGGAAGGTCGCGGGTTGTGCATCGGCTTCTACGAACAGCCATGTCGCCCGTGGGCCGTTGACGGCACGCCTTGGGACTTCGGCCATGAGTTGCTGCCTGATGACTTTGACAAAATCGAGGACTCAATCGCCTTTGCTTTCAAACGCTTCCCCGTGCTGGAACGCGCAGGCGTCAAATCGGTCATCCATGGCCCCTTCACTTTCGCCCCGGACGGCAACCCGCTGGTCGGCCCCGTGCCGGGCTTGCGCAACTACTGGTCGGCATGTGGCGTGATGGCAGGCTTTTCACAGGGCGGCGGTGTCGGCCTTATGCTGGCGCAGTGGATGATCGAGGGCGAAACCGAACGCGACACTTTTGCCATGGACGTTTCCCGCTTTGGCGACTGGATCACGCCGGGCTACACGCGGCCAAAGGTGATAGAGAACTATCAGCGCAGGTTTTCAGTCAGCTACCCGAACGAGGAATTGCCAGCCGCCCGCCCGCATCGCACCACGCCTATGTATGACATCTTCACGAATATGGGTGCGGTCTGGGGGCAGCAATTTGGCCTAGAGGTCGCGAACTACTTCGCCCAAGACGACGAGCCAATCTTCGAGACACCCAGCTTCCGCCGTTCCGACGCGTTTGAAGCCACCGCGCGCGAGGTCGCAGCAGTTCGGAACGCGGCAGGCATCAACGAGGTGCAGAACTTCGGCAAGTTTCGCGTCTCAGGCGACGGCGCGCGTACTTGGCTTGACCGCATCATGGCAGGCCGCATCCCTGCCCCAGGTCGTCTGTCACTCACGCCAATGTTGTCGCACAAAGGTCGCTTGATCGGGGATTTCACTGTGTCATGCGCCACAGAAAGCGAGTTTTACCTGACGGCGTCCTACGGGTCGCAGTCCTACCACAAACGGTGGTTCGACCAGAACGCGGCAGACGGCGTGCGCGTCGAAAACATCTCTGATGCAGTGACCGGATTCCAGATTGCAGGCCCTCTGTCGCGTGAGATTTTGCAATCCTGCACGCGCACCGACGTTTCTTCCATGCGGTTCATGGATGTGCGCGACATGACGGTGGGCCAAGTCGCTTGCCGCGTTCAACGGGTCAGCTACACCGGCGATCTGGGCTTCGAGATTTACTGCGACCCCATGGATCAGCGCCAGTTGTGGCACACGCTTTGGTCAAAAGGTCAGCCCAAAGGCCTGACCCCGTTCGGAATGCGTGCGATGATGAGCCTGCGTCTCGACAAGTTCTTCGGCTCTTGGTTGTCGGAGTTTTCGCCCGATTATACAGCGGCGGAAACAGGCATGGACCGATTCATCAGCTTCAAGAAAAGCGCAGACTTCATCGGACGAAATGCAGCGGAGGCAGAGCGCACCACCCCGCCTGCACGCCAGCTATGCGCGTTTGAGGTCGATGCGACTGATGCAGATGTCACGGCTTACGAGCCCGTCTTTATCAATGGCGAGGTCAAGGGCTTCTGCACCTCTGGCGGTTATGCCCACCATTCAGGAAAATCCATAGCGATGGCGCTAATCCCACGGGAACTGGCGCAAGAAGGCCTTAAGGTTGAGGTCGAAATTCTAGGGCAACTGCGCCCCGCCACACTGATCACAACACCGCCCTTTGACGCTGATGGAGCACGCATGCGTGGGTGATGGCGCCGGACAAAGGAAATCCCGCCAGAGGGTCTTCTGGCGGGCTAAGGCGCGTGCGACCGAAAAGCTATTCCAGCTCTTCGACAATCATCAGATCACGTTCGGCCGCCCCTTCGGCGAACTTCAAAGCCGCCTGATAAGCATCTGAATAATAACAATCATGCGCCTTTTGAAGCGACGGAAACCGAGCCACAACGTTGCGCGCACGATCATTGCCTTCCAGCTGCTCGTAAGCACCATTGCGGGCCAAGAACACACCTTCATGTTCTGCAATCGCAACCGTCGCGCCAGCCGCATATTTGGCATAGCGTTCGGAGTCCGTCACCTTCACATGTGCGATCCATAAAGCTGTGGGCATTCTATCCTCCAATGACGGCCTTCGCCGCGCTGATTGCTGCGTCTGAATTCTCGGCGCTTGCGCCGCCGCCTTGCGCCATCGCGGGACGACCACCGCCCCCCTTACCACCAAGCTCCGCAACAGCGGCACGTACCAGATCGACAGCCGAAAGCTTGTCTGTCAGATCGTCCGTGACACCCGCGGCAACTGCGGCTTTGCCATCTGCGTCTGCGATCAAGACAACAGCCCCTGACCCCATACGTGCTTTGTGCTCGTCGATCAAAGCGGGCAGATCTTTGCCGGAAACGCCGGAAAGAACCTGCGCGAAGAATGCGGTGCCACCAACGTCTTCGTCAGAGGCTTGGGCCGCTCCGCCGCTCATCGCGAGTTCTCGTCGCAGCTGGGCCACTTCGTTGCTCAGGGATTTGCGTTCGTCCAACAAGGCTTTCACACGCGCAGGCACATCCTCGGCAGAGGATTTCAGCGCCAAAGCTGTTTCGGCCAAACGAGAATCCTGCGCACTCAGGTGATCGAAGGCCGCCTGCCCTGTCAGCGCCTCAATCCGGCGCACACCTGCGCTGGAGGCACTGTCTCCAAGCGTCACGAACATCCCGATATCGCCGGTTTGCTTAACATGTGTGCCGCCACAAAGCTCGATGGAATAGGTTTGGCCATCCGCACCTTTACCCGTCGCCTCACGGCCCATGGACACCACGCGAACTTCGTCGCCGTATTTCTCGCCAAACAAGGCCTGCGCGCCGATTTCGCGGGCATCATCCGGCGTCATGATCCGCGTCTCGACCGAGGAATTCTGACGGATAAATCTGTTCACGTCAGCCTCGACCTGCCGCAACTCTGCCAGCGACAACGCTTTGTTGTGGCTGAAGTCAAACCGCAGCCGATCTTCCGCGTTCAAAGAGCCACGTTGCGCAACGTGATCACCCAACGCTTCGCGCAGGGCTTCATGCAACAGGTGCGTCGCCGAGTGGTTGGCACGGATTGCACTGCGGCGGCTGTGATCCACGACCAGCGCGGTGCCCGCCCCGACGCGCAATTCGCCTTCGGTCACATCGGTAAAGTGGATGAATACGCCAGCAGACTTCCGCGTATCGGTCACGGTGCCTGCGCCAGCGTCGGTTTTCACTGTCCCGCGATCGCCAACCTGCCCGCCACTTTCAGCGTAAAACGGGGACTGGTTGAAAACCAACTGCACCGTTTCACCCGTCTTCGCCGAGTCAACCTGCGCGCCATCTTTTAGGATCGCCAGCAGCTGACCCTCGGCCTTCTCAGTATCATACCCCAGAAAATCTGTAGTGCCGTGCTTGTCTGCGATGTCAAACCAGACAGTGCTGTCAGCCGCCTCCCCCGAGCCCGACCAGGACGCCCGCGCCTTGGCTTTCTGCTCGGCCATCGCCGCGTCGAACCCGTCGACGTCAACACCGCGCCCTTTTTCGCGCAAAGCGTCCTGCGTCAAATCAAGTGGGAATCCGTAAGTGTCGTAGAGCTTGAATGCCGCCTGCCCTGGCAGTTCAGCACCGTCGGCCAGGCCACCAAGCTCATCGTCCAGAAGGCGAAGGCCGCGCTCCAGCGTCTGCTTGAAACGGGTCTCCTCCGCACGCAGGGTTTCTTCGATCAGGGCCTGCGCATGACCCAATTCAGGATAAGCCGCCCCCATCTGCCCGACGAGCGCGGGAACGAGCTGATACATCACAGGGTCTTTCGCCCCTAACAAATGTGCGTGACGCATCGCACGGCGCATGATGCGGCGCAAAACATAGCCGCGACCGTCATTGGCGGGCATAACTCCGTCCGCAATCAGGAACGACGTCGAACGTAGGTGGTCGGCAATCACGCGATGATGGACATTCTGATCCCCGAACGGATCGGTCGAGGTCGCATTCGCCGAAGCCTCAATCAGTGCTTTAAACAGATCGGTGTCGTAGTTGTCGTGGCTACCCTGCAACAGCGCCGCAATCCGCTCCAGCCCCATGCCGGTGTCGATGCTCTGCATATCCAGTGCACGCATCGAGCCGTCCTCAAACTGCTCGTTTTGCATGAACACGATGTTCCAGATTTCGATGAAGCGGTCTCCGTCTTCTTCGGGGCTGCCCGGAGGGCCACCCCAAATATGCTCACCATGGTCGTAGAAAATCTCGGTGCATGGGCCACAGGGTCCAGTCGGCCCCATCTGCCAGAAGTTGTCAGAGGTCGCGATCCGGATGATCCGCTCCTCAGGCACGCCAAGGCTTTTCCAGATATCATACGCTTCATCATCAGTATGATAGACGGTCACCGACAGCCGGTTCTTGTCAATCCCGAAATCTTTGGTGATCAACTCCCAAGCAAATGCAATCGCCTCATCCTTGAAATAATCGCCAAAGCTGAAATTTCCCAGCATTTCAAAGAAGGTATGGTGACGCGCCGTGTAACCCACATTGTCCAGGTCATTGTGTTTGCCGCCCGCCCGCACACATTTTTGCGCTGATGTGGCGCGCGTGTAGTCGCGGGTCTCGACCCCTGTGAACAAATTCTTGAACTGCACCATGCCCGAGTTGGTGAACATCAACGTCGGATCGTTGCGCGGCACCAGAGGGCTGGATGGTTGCACGGAATGGCCCTGCTTTTCAAAGTAGCGCAGGAAGGTCGAGCGGATGTCATTCAGGCTGGGCATAAGGATCACTTTGCGTTGTTTGCAACAGCAAATATCCCTCCACGTCCTGCAGGTAAAGCCATCCCCTGCGAATTGGCTTTGTGAAACGAAAATGGGCGGCCCGAAAGCCGCCCTTTTCTATTTTTAAGACTGCGATTTTAACCGCCGAGTCATTACTCGCCTTCAATCAACCCATCGCTGTCGTCGTCTGCCACCGCAGCTTTTTCGATCTCTGGCATGTCGAATTCAAGCCCATGCGCGGCGCGGATTTTATCCTCGATCTCAAGCGCAATGCGGGTGTTCTCCTTCAGGAAGGTCTTGGCGTTCTCACGACCTTGCCCGATACGGTCATCCCCATAGCTGAACCATGATCCAGATTTTTCGACGACCCCGGCTTTGACGCCCAGGTCAAGCAATTCCCCCATCTTGGAGATGCCTTCGCCATACATGATGTCAAACTCAACCTGCTTGAACGGCGGCGCAACCTTGTTTTTCACCACTTTTACGCGGGTTTGGTTGCCAACCACTTCGTCACGGTCTTTCAGCGCGCCAATACGGCGAATATCAAGGCGGACGGACGAGTAGAATTTCAGCGCGTTCCCGCCAGTTGTGGTCTCCGGGCTGCCGAACATCACGCCGATCTTCATCCGGATTTGGTTGATAAAGATTACCATACAGTTCGAGCGCGAAATCGAACTTGTCAGTTTCCGCATCGCTTGGCTCATCAGACGCGCATGGACGCCGACAGAACTATCGCCCATGTCGCCTTCAAGTTCCGACTTCGGTGTCAAAGCAGCCACAGAGTCGACAACAACCAAGCTCACAGCACCGGAGCGGACCAGCGTATCGACGATTTCAAGCGCCTGCTCGCCCGTGTCGGGTTGAGAAATCAGCAATTCATCAAGATCGACGCCAAGCTTGCGCGCATATTGAGGATCAAGCGCGTGTTCTGCGTCCACGAAGGCACATACACCACCGCTCTTTTGCGCTTCCGCCACGCAATGCAGCGTCAGCGTTGTCTTACCTGACGATTCCGGCCCGTAAATTTCGATGACCCGCCCTTTGGGCAAACCGCCAATGCCAAGCGCGATATCAAGCCCCAGAGACCCAGTCGAAATGGCTTCCATTTGCTGAATTGCGTTCTCGCCGCCCAGCTTCATGATGGAGCCCTTACCGAACTGGCGTTCAATCTGTGCCAACGCCGAATCCAGCGCCTTTTGTTTGTCCGACTGGTCTTTAGGATTCATTTTAAGGAGTTCTGCTGTTGCCATGGTTTCGTCCCTTATTTCACACCGGCTTATGCGCGGCAATGACTGCTTATGTTCGCCTCTTGTTCTCACCTATATGAGGACAAAAAGAGAACACTTCAAGTAAAAACTTTAGCCATCTTTTCTGTGCACCGGTTAAGGAGTAGTTTAAAACATAGCAAAAACAGCCGGGCGCCCCCACAATGATGATCTTTTTTAAGGAGCGCCTCGCTTTCCTTGCCGTTCCTAAAACCGGAACATCAGCGTTGGAGCGGGCTTTAGGGTCAAAAGCCTCTGCTGTGTTCCGTGATCCACCGGGAATCAAGCACACCAATGCGCGCGGTTTCGAATCCAAGTATCGCAAGCTGTTTGAACGTGGAAACCTTCGGCCGATCGAAACAATGGCGGTGATGCGCGAGCCTGTCGAGTGGCTCGGAAGCTGGTACCGCTACAGGCAGCGTCCAGCGATCGACGGGCATCCCAACAGCACAGCAAACATGACCTTCGACGCGTTTGTCGCTGCATATCTATCCTCCGATCAACCTTCCTATGCTGAGGTCGGCAGTCAGGCCCGCTTTGTGACCGACAAAAGTGGGGATTTACTCGTCAATCACTTGTTCTCATATCGCGATCTCGGTGCAGCGGTTAGGTTCCTAGAGAACCGATTGAGCCACGAGATTACCTTGAAGGCCGTCAATCAATCGCCAAAGCGCGAACTGGCTTTGTCGCCTGACCTGCGGGCTGAACTTCACAAAAGATGCGCGCTAGATTTCGATATCTATGCCGCCTTAGAAGAAGGCCCATTGTCCCTTTCCTGAAGCGGTCTCGAGCTTACGCAGCCGGGCTGAGATGTGCTGCCACGGTCGAAGTCAGTTGATTAAGTGAAAACGGCTTCGGCAGAAAGACAGATTCCGGAACGGTGAGTTGTTCTTCCACTGCACTTCCATCTGCATAACCCGACATAAAGACAACCCGAAGGTGCGGGCGCAATTTGCGGGCCTCTTTCACCCAGGTCGGGCCATCCATCCCAGGCATGATGACATCGGTCAAAACCACATCAACATCCAAGCTACAGTCTTCCAGAATATCCAGTGCGGTTTCACCACAATCCGCCTCGATCACCTGAAACCCGCGATACTGCAGGGCGCGGCTTGCGAACGCCCGGACCGGTGCTTCGTCTTCGACGAGCAAGACAACTCCATCCGCCGGTCCGGCATCCAGTTGAATGGGTTCAGGTTCGACAAACTTCGTCGCTACAACTGGTTTGTCATGTGTGGGAAAATAGATCGTGAAGACTGTTCCCTTACCCAATTCGCTATCAGCAAAAATAAATCCACCAGATTGCTTGATAATCCCATATGCAGTGGACAATCCGAGTCCAGTTCCATCGCCGGTTTTCTTGGTCGTGAAAAATGGCTCGAAATCTTGGGGAGTTTCTCGGCAGGGATGCCGCAACCATCGTCACTGACTTTGACCAAAACATAATCACCTGCCGGAACCACAGCGCGATCACGACGCAACTCCGAGTTGAGTTTTACGTTTCGCGTTTCAATTCCGATCTGCCCGTGCCCGCTCAACGCATCACGCGCATTGACCACGAGGTTCATCAATACTTGCTCCAGCTGACGCCGGTCCGCGCGGACCGACATCAGGTTGGGGTCATGTGTCAATGTCAGGGAGATCTGAGCTCCGACAAGCCTGTTCAACAAATGGGTCAGATCTGAGAGAGTGTCGCGCATATCAAGAACTTCCAACTGGAGGTTTTGTTTACGCGAGAACGCCAATAGTTGACCGACCAACGACGCTGCGCGATTGGCGTTTTGATTGATCTGCTCTAGGTCGGCAAAATCGTTATCGCCGGGATCATGTCGAAGCATCAGTAAATCACAATGACCAGAGATCGCGGTCAGAAGATTGTTGAAGTCATGGGCCACACCGCCCGCAAGTTGGCCGATCGCCTGCATTTTCTGGCTTTGAACAAACTGTTCCTCAAGGGATTTCAACTCAGTCGCGTCGTTTACAAGAACTATGATGGACACTTCGCCATCGCTAATTGCACGACCCAATGTCACCTGCACATACATCTCGTCAGGTCCTCGTCGACATTTCAGAACTTCAGTTCTATGCAACCCTTTGCCTTCTGCAGCCTCGGATAGCCACGCACTCAAGGGTCGCCCAAGCCCCTCGATTAAATCACTCATGTTGTCAGCGGGGTCTTCACCAAGGAACAACAACGATCGCGCAATCCGGTTCGAATCCTTGATCCGGCCAGTTGGATCCAGCTCCAGAAGCGCAATTGGGAAATCTTCCAACTGGGCCATGATATTTGCAGGGCGCTCTGTCTCGGTCACCGGGGCAAGAAAATATTCCGTCCGACCAAGTACCGCATCCACAATAATGACCATGACATCAACCGGGCCGTCCACGCCACTCACCACAGACTGTTGGCCTGAGCTGTCTGGGATAGTCGGAAAAATTGCGCTCAGTGACTTGGGCCGCTCACCTGTGAGTTTTCGCATCGCTTCGTTCATGAACAACACGGTGCCTGACCCGCCGGTCGTAAACATCGGGAGCGACAGCCTGTCTGCAGCGTGACCCGCGCCGGGTTGATCGGGCTGGCCGTTTATGCGCCAAACCAAATTTTCAGAGTTTGCCACTCGGTAAGTGGAAATGTCGAAATTGCCGCGACGGGTCACCACATGCTCATGCGCGGAATCGGCCTTTTGAGCCTTTGCCTGAAGCCGGAACACTATTGCGTTCGCATTGCCCATGAGTTGCCCGAGCACTTGTTCGAGCGCATCGCCCTCGGGCGAAGAGAACAAATCGAGCGCAGCTACATTTCTTGACAGGATAAAGCCGGATGGGTCAGTTACGAATACCGCCATATCATCATGGGCGATGAAATCTTCAAATGATGACGCATCCGATGCGCCAGCGCTTATCGCTTGATGCTTTAGTAGAATGCCAATTGCCACAAAAACGCTGGCGAAAGCGACACCGGCGAAAACACGGACATCAGGAATGAGCAGGAAAGCGAGTGCCAGAGCGATCGCCAAAGTCATTGGTAGCCATTGCCGCGCGGCCAAACCTGCCCTAGCCCGGTCCAGAACGCTTCGTGTCTCTACCAGTTGGTTCAAACCCCGCACTCCAAATAGAATCAATCCCCAAAACCTTCAGTCAGAAGCCTTAATTGGCCCTTAACGTCATGGCTTTGGATGACTATTTAAAGCTTCGGTCATTCGTCAAGTACGCGATATAGAACCCGTCGCCGCCTTCCAGCGGGGAAAACCTGCGCTCAAACTCACAGCGCCAGCCGCCATGATCCGTGCAAAACCGGGCGATCTGGGTTTCGTTTTCACGCGAGAAGACCGAGCAGGTCGCGTAGGCCAGAACGCCGCCATCTGCCACCAGGTCCTTCGCCTCGCCTAAAATAGCTTGTTGAACTGCAAGCAACTCCTCAAACGCGGCCTCTGAGAGCGACCACTTTCCTTCCGGCGACCGCCGCCATGCGCCACTGCCTGAGCACGGTACATCGCATAGCACCAGATCAAACGGCCCCTTGGCGCGACACTGTTCTTTGGTAAGAGTTTGAACCTTCACCCCTGCCCGTTTGGCGCGCGGGCCAAGGTCGCGCAGGCGCTGCGTATTGAGGTCATGCGCGAACAATTGAGCATCATTTCGATCCCCGTAAGCCAGCACTTTACCGCCGCCGCCAGCGCAGTAGTCCAGCATACGCCCGACGGGTGGGAGTTCAGCGCAAAGCGCCTGAGACGCGGCATCTTGAAGCTCTACCAGTCCATTCTGATACGCACCACTCGCGGCGACTTTTCTCGGATTTTCAATCACTTGAAGTGCGGTCGACGCGAGTTCATGCGGTTGTGCAATCACACCATCGGCAGCAAGCGACGCAATTGCCTGCTCTCGCGTCCCTCGCGACAGGTTCACCCGAAGAAACACCGCAGCTCGGTCGGTTAGAGCTTTGGCAACCGCCAGCGCGTCGTCCCCAACCGAGACCTTTAATTCTCGGGCTAACCAATCCGGCATGTTGAAAGCCATGTCACGTGAGATTTCTGGCTCGACTTCGTTCAGCCCTGCCGCTTCCTCGGCACTCAGCGGCCCGGGAGCATGCCCTTCTCCTGAGAAAACGTCCTTCACCTCGTCCGATGAAGCGCCTTGCGCCGCATGACACAGAACAAGCGCGCGCGCCGTCAGTCCCAGTCGCGCGTATTCCCCACGTTTTCGCAGACAATCAAACACGATGTCGCGCACAGCGGCACGGTCCTTGGAGCCCGCAAAACGCGACCGGCGCGCCCAGTTGGTGAGCGCCTTTTCTGCAGCGGTGCCTGACAGATATTGGTCAAGCACCTCGATCGCCGCTGACAGGCGCGCCGAGGGCGTCATTTAACCCACCCGGTAGTTCGGAGACTCGCGGGTAATCTGCACGTCGTGCACGTGGCTCTCTTTCAGGCCCGCACCGGTAATGCGTACGAAATTCGCGCGCTCATGCATGTCCTTGATCGTGGCGGAGCCGGTATAGCCCATGGCTGCACGCAAACCGCCGACCATCTGGTGCACAACCGCGCTGGCGGAACCTTTGTAAGGCACTTGCCCTTCAATGCCTTCTGGGACCAGCTTGTCAGATGCAGCATCCTTCTGGAAATACCGATCGGCCGAGCCGCTCGCCATAGCGCCAAGAGACCCCATGCCGCGGTAACTTTTGAAGCTACGGCCTTGATACAAAATGACTTCTCCGGGGGATTCGTCCGTGCCTGCGATCATTGAGCCGACCATCGCGCAGCTTGCGCCAGCAGCAATCGCCTTCGCGAAATCGCCCGAAAATTTGATACCGCCGTCGGCAATAACCGGCACGTCACCGGCCCCCGAAGCGCAGTCCATGATGGCCGTCAGTTGGGGCACGCCCACACCGGCAACCATACGGGTGGTGCAGATCGAGCCTGGACCAATGCCCACTTTCACCGCGTCCGCCCCTGCGCCGATAAGTGCGCGCGTTGCCTCTGTTGTGGCAACGTTGCCTGCAACGACTTGCACCTTGTTGGAAAGCTTCTTGATCCGCTCCACCGCGATGCCCACCCCTTCTGAGTGCCCATGCGCCGTGTCGATGACGACCAAATCGACGCCTGCATCAATCAAGGCCTCGGAGCGCTCGAACCCGGCATCGCCAACAGTAGTGGCTGCAGCCACGCGCAGGCGGCCCAGCTCATCCTTGCAGGCCTGCGGGTTCAGCACCGCCTGCTCAATATCCTTGAGGGTCAAAAGCCCCGTCAGTTTACCCTTCCCGTCCACCACCAAAAGCTTTTCGATACGGCGGCTTTCCATCAACGACTTGGCCTCGCCCAGATCGGCAGGCTCGCGCAACATGGCAAGGTTGTCATTGGTCATCATTGCGGACACCGGCGTCCTGTCGTCGCTGGCAAACCGCATATCGCGGTTGGTCACGATGCCAAGCACATGTCCCTTAGCGTCGACCACTGGAAACCCGGACACGTTGTAGCGCTCTTGCAGCGCCTTCGCGTCGGCAAGGGTCTGGTCAGATGTCAGCGTGATCGGGCTGTAAACAATACCGCTTTCAAACCGCTTCACGCGGCGGACCTGACGGGCCTGCTCTTCGGTATCGAGGTTGCGGTGGATCACGCCAATCCCGCCAGCCTGCGCCATGGCGATCGCCATCCGGGCCTCGGTTACTGTATCCATTGCTGAAGAGAGCAAAGGAATGTTCATCGCAATCGATTTGGTCACAAAAGTGCGCGTGTCAGCCGTTGATGGCAGCACGTTGGATGCGCCTGGAACAAGCAACACATCGTCAAAGGTGAGGGCCTCGCGAATCTCCATGGGGCAACTCCTTGGGGAGGGTTCGTTTGGCAGTTTCCTATTTCATGGATTTCGCAGATGCGAAAGGGCAGATTTTGTGGCAAATGGGCGCAAACACGTTCGGAGCACCAAATATGCCAAATATTCTTGTCGACGCCGACGCCTGCCCCGTCAAAGACGAGGTGTTCAAAGTCGCATATCGGCTTAACACGCCCGTCACCTTGGTCGCCAACAGCTACCTGCGGACGCCCAACCATCCGTTGATTTCCATGCAGGTGGTCTCTGACGGGTTTGACGCGGCGGATGACTGGATCGCAGAAAACGCGACACCCGCAGCCGTGGTCGTCACCGCCGACATCTTGCTGGCAGGGCGCTGTATCGAGGTTGGCGCAACGGTCCTGTCTCCAACGGGAAAGCCGTTCAACACGTCAAACATCGGCGGCGCTATCGCCACGCGGGCCATTATGGCGGACTTGCGGGCGGGGCTGGAACAGACGTCTGGCCCGGCGCCCTTCTCCCAAAAAGACCGGTCAAACTTCCTGAACGCACTGGACCGTGAGTTGCAAAGGCTCAAACGTGAAGGACTTTAGTCCTCGCGCCCCTTGAACCCTTGGGCAACGACGAACTTTTCGGAGCTGTCCGACCGACTGGCCCCCGGCTTGAAATTCGCCACTTTCTTGAATTTCTGCTTGAGGATGTGCTGCAACTCCCCCTCCGCGCCGCCAGCCAAAACCTTGGCCACGAACACGCCACCCTCTTCCAGCACGTCGAATGCGAAATAGGCCGCTGCTTCGCACAAGGCGATGATCCGTAAGTGGTCTGTTTGCTTGTGACCGCAGGACGCTGCCGCCATATCGCTCATCACCACATCAGCGGGCCCGCCGAGCCATTCTTTCACTTTGTCATCGGCCCCTTCTTCAAGGAAGTCGAGAACATGGAGTTCGCAGCCCGGAATCGGCTCTACCTCTTGCAAATCTATGCCCAGCACCGAACCTTGGGACTTGCCAGCGCGTTCGCCCAAGGCGTTCACGCGCTTGGACGCAATCTGGCACCAGCCGCCAGGCGCACAGCCAAGATCGACAACGCGCTTGCCCGGTGTCAGGAAACGGTATTTGTCATCAATCTCGGAAATCTTGTAAGCGGCCCGCCCGCGAAGCCCATCGGCCTTGGCCCGCTTCACATAAGGGTCGTTCAACTGCCGCTGTAGCCAAAGCGTCGAAGACATGGTCCGCCCGCGCGCAGACTTCACCTTAACCTTCAGATCACGCTGTCCGCGCCCTGAGGTATTGCCGGTCTTGCCGCCATTCGGTCCGGTGGGTGATTTGGCCATGGTCTCAACTTCATTTAGTAAAATCTAATCCGAGAGAAGCCTCCCTATCTCTCCAGCCACATAAAGGCCAGCCTAGTAAGGCCCCTCCTCCAAGACGCCGTCGCTCGACATTTGCGCGTAAAGGAGACCTTCACGTAAGCCGCGATCCGCTACAGACAAGCGGTCGGTAGGCCAAACCCGTAGCAACGCTTGCAAGATTGCAGCACCCGACATGATCAATGCATGGCGATCTTTGCCAATCCGCGGGTCGGTCCGTCGTCCCTCTGGGCCCATGTGCAAATAGCTCTGGATCACGTGGTCGATCTGGTCGGACGTCATCCGAAGCCCATCCACCTTGTTTCGGTCATAGCGCTTGAGGCCAAGATGGGAGGCCGCAACGGTGGTCACCGTGCCCGAGGTGCCGACGATCTGAAAACCGGCACGGACTTGGTCTGCGTCAATATAGGGCGTGAACTCGGCTAAATTTTCCTCGAAGAACCACGACATCAACGCGAAGCGCGCGCCGTCATCGTCGACATCGACAAACTGGTCGCGCAGGGTTGCAACCCCCAACGGTACGGAAATCCAATCCACGACCTTAGCGGCAGGAAATTCGGTGTCTTTCGGGTCAAACCCCGTATGCAGCCGCATGATGGCACGAGGACGATCGACCTTGGGCACACGGCTCAGGTCGATCCAAACCAGTTCCGTCGAGCCGCCGCCGATATCGACGACCAGCAACTGTTCTGTTTGAACCGACACCAGTGGTGCACAGGAAATCACCGCCAAACGCGCTTCTTCCTCGGGTTCGATGATTTCAAGATCCAATCCGGTTTCACGCGTCACAAGGTTCAGAAATTCGACCGAGTTACTGGCGCGACGGCACGCTTCAGTTGCGACCAGCCGCATCCTTTTTACTTCATGGTGGCGCAGCTTTTTCTGGCAAATCTTCAAAGCCCCGACGGTGCGCGCCATCGAATTGCGCGACAGCTTGCCAGAGCTTTCAAGCCCTGCCCCAAGTTGAACCGATTTGGAAAAGCTGTCGACAACGTGAAACTGGCTACCCTTGGGCTGGGCAATCAGCATCCGGCAGGAGTTCGTGCCAAGGTCCAGCGCCGCGTAGAGGTCGGCTGGATCAGGTTTGCCTGCTTGCGCAGGAAGGGTCGCGGGCCGCGCGGTCGGCACTAGGGCCGGTTTGACGAACGGGCCCGCGCTGTGTGGCGGACGTTTCGCCATGGCGCAGGGCCTCCTAAAATCAGGGTTGCAAGCAGCGTAGGAGTGCAAATGCTCTGAAGCAAGCACAGACCTCGACCAACCTCATAAAAACCATGAATCATTTGGCGCGTGGCCCCACTGGCCTGCAACTTTGATCCATCCTAACTAGGTGGTGAACTGAATGGGGTCGCTCTGCCCTGTTCAAATGTCGAAAACACACCTTAGCCACGCGCAAGGGACGCCTAGTGTCTCTGAAACGGCTCGCCAAAAGAAGGATTCGAACGATGCCAGATGTGACCATAGTTTACTGGCGCGACATTCCCGCTCAGGTCATCGTGGGCAAAGGTCGGCGCGGCCATAAAGTCCAGCTTGAGGAACGGTTCGAGCAAGCCATTGACCGGGCCGCCATGAAGGTCGGAGCCAAGGACGCGGATGCCTATCTAGCCGATTGGCGCAAGGCGGCACCTTACGAAGTCGAAGGCGACCCCCAAGAGGTCGCAAAAGCCGAAGCGGCCCGACTAGAGGCCGAATACGACACCGACAGGATCAAGCAGTTGATCGCGAATGATGGCAATGCCGTCTGAAACGATGGTCACACGCATTAGGGAGGGTCTCATGGCCTTGTTAAACTTCAAACGCAGCGCACCGGCGACCGAGACAACCGTAAACCCGCAGGTCGAGAGCTTCCTAAAGGATTACTCTATCGAGGTGATGCCCCGCACGGCCGAAAAGGTTGAAGATTTCCGCGAGTTGCTGCCCGCAGGCACGCGCGTCTATGTGGCCCATATCGAAGGCACACCCATCGAAGACATGGTCGCAACGGCCGCCCGCCTGAACCGTGACGGCTACAAGGTTATGCCCCATTTCCCCGCGCGCATCATCAAAGACGAAGCTTCGCTCGCAGACTGGATTGCCCGCTACCAAGGCGAAGCTGACGTCAAGCAAGCATTGCTGCTTGCAGGCGGTGTGGCAGAGCCTCATGGCACATTCGACAGTTCAATGCAGCTTCTGGAAACCGGTCTCTTCGGCAAAGCTGGTTTCGATCGCATTCATGTCGCCGGCCACCCAGAGGGCAACCGCGACATCGACCCTGATGGCAGCATGAAGAATGTCGATGAAGCTCTTGCTTGGAAACAGAAGTTTTCTGAAACGTCAGATGCAACGATGGCGCTGGCGACCCAATTCGCTTTTGAGGCAGGTCCGATCATAGAATGGGCAAATGCAATCAAGGCCGCGGGGATCGACCTGCCAGTTCACATAGGCATCGCCGGCCCTGCTAAATTGCAAACCTTGATCAAGTTCGCCATTGCCTGCGGCGTGGGCCCGTCGCTCAAAGTGCTCCAGAAGCGCGCGATGGACGTCACCAAACTACTGCTCCCTTATGAGCCAAACGAGGTGATCACGGCGCTGGCAGCACACAAGGCGGCGAACCCCGAATTCAACATCGAGGCAGTGCATTTCTTCCCGCTCGGCGGCATCAAGACAAATGCCAATTGGGCAATCGCAAATGGCGGCAGCTCCGCCGTTCCAGCAGACCAAGCATAAGAAAGATCAACAATGACCCGCACCATATTGGAATCAAAAACAAAAACCACTGTGATCGGGTTTGACGAGCCGTTCTGCGTCATTGGGGAGCGGATCAACCCCACGGGCCGCAAGATCCTGAACGAAGAGCTGGAGCGCGGCGATTTTTCCCGCGTGGAGGCCGATGCAATCGCACAAGCCTTGGCGGGTGCCAATGTGCTCGACATCAACTCCGGCGCTGTCTTTTCCAACAAGATGGCCGAAGACCCCCGCTACGCCGACAACAACTTTGTTGAACCAACCTTGATGAAAGAGCTGGTAGAACGCGTGCAGAAGGTCACCGATATTCCGCTGTGCATTGACAGCTCCGTGCCCGGCGCGCTTGAAAACGGCTTGGCCGCCGCTGAAGGTCGCCCGCTGTTGAACTCCGTCACCGGCGAGGAAGAGCGTCTCGAACTCGTGCTGCCCTTGGTCAAGAAATACAACGTCCCAGTCGTCGCCATATCCAACGATGATACGGGCATTTCCGAAGACCCGGACGTGCGCTTCGCCGTGGCCAAAAAGATCGTAGAGCGCGCGGCCGATTTCGGTATCCCCGCCCATGACATCGTGGTCGACCCGCTGGTCATGCCAATTGGCGCGATGGGCACTGCAGGCTTGCAAGTCTTCACCCTTGTACGCCGCCTTCGTGAGGAACTGGGCGTGAACACCACTTGCGGCGCGTCTAACATCTCGTTCGGGCTGCCAAACCGTCATGGCATCAACAACGCCTTCCTGCCGATGGCGATGGCCGCTGGCATGACAAGCGCGATCATGAACCCTGTCGCCCTGCCCGTCGGCCCGATCAAGATGCAGGAAAAGCTGGATGCGCTTGCCGCCGCTGGCATCATCGTCCCAGATGACATTGACCCCGAATTGCTGGCGCAACTGACCGGCCTCGGCTCCACTAAACCGCAGCCCGGTAAGGAAATGGAAGCTATTCGCGCCGCGAACTTCCTGATGAACCAAGACCCGTCCGGCGGCGCTTGGATCACGTTCAACAAGCCCAAGAACGCTGATGGCACAGCCGCTGCAGCGCGTGGCGGGCGCGCGGGTGGGCGTCGGCGTCGGGGCTAAGCCTCAGCGCGCGGCGCTCTGACCGCCCAAAGCAACAACAGAGAAAAAGCAAGATTTGGCGGCACACTGGCGGTCGAACCCGCCAAGAGTCATCCGCAGTGATCAGCACCAAACAACGGTTAGAAGCCCAAAGAAGACACAAACTCCGCCTGCGATGATGCGTTTTCGAGGTCGCTTCAGTCTGGCTCATAACAAACATGCGCATTTAGGCCAGAACCTGTCGCAGACAGATATTGCGCAGGCCGGTCAAAGACCTACACATACGGCGCAACCCTTTGGAGCGCGCGCATGTCCAACGACCCACTTGTGATCTTCACCCCGTCCGGCAAGCGCGGGCATTTCGCTGTGGGCACACCTGTGCTGACAGCTGCCCGCCAACTTGGTGTGGACCTCGACAGCGTCTGTGGCGGGCGGGGAATCTGCTCAAAATGCCAGATCACGCCCTCTTACGGTGAGTTCCCCAAGCATGGCGTAACGGTGAAAGAAGGCGCGCTGAGCGACTGGAACAGCGTCGAGCAGCGCTATGACGACAAGCGCGGCTTGCCCAAAGGACGCCGCCTTGGCTGTCAGGCGAAAGTCCAAGGCGACATCGTAATCGATGTGCCCGCGGAAAGTCAGGTGCACAAACAGGTCGTCCGCAAGCGCGTCGAAGCGCGCGATATCACGCTCAACCCCTCCACCAAACTGTTCTATGTCGAGGTAGAGCAGCCTGACATGCACGAGCCGTCCGGCGATCTGGAGCGGTTGATCAAGGCGCTGCGTACCGATTGGGGTTTGCCGGAGCTGGAGGCCGACCTTGGCCTTCTGAAAACGCTGCAACCCACCTTGCGCAAAGGCGAATGGAAGGTGACCTGCGCCGTCCACTTGGGCGACGACATGTTCGGGCCGCGCATCATGCATATCTGGCCCGGATTCTACGAAGGGTCAGTTTACGGCTTGGCTGTCGATTTGGGTTCCACCACCATTGCGGGCCATTTGTGCGACCTTGCGACCGGCGAGGTTGTCGCCTCCTCCGGCATCATGAACCCGCAAATCCGCTTCGGCGAGGATTTGATGAGCCGCGTCAGCTATTCAATGATGAATGCAGGTGGTGCCGAGGAAATGACACAAGCGGTGCGCGAAGGAATGAACTCGCTATTCGTGCAGATCGCAACGGAAGCCGGAATCGACCGCAGCCTGATCGTCGACGCTGTGTTCGTCTGCAATCCCGTCATGCACCACCTGTTCCTGGGTATTGATCCGTTCGAGTTGGGCCAAGCTCCCTTCGCGCTCGCCACGTCCGAAGCCCTGTCACTGCGCGCAATGGAGCTGGAGCTGAACCTCCACCCAGCTGCCCGCGTTTACATCCTGCCCTGCATCGCGGGTCATGTCGGCGCAGACGCGGCCGCTGTGGCGCTGTCAGAGGCGCCGGACAAATCTGACGACTTGGTGTTAATCGTGGATGTCGGCACCAACGCTGAAATCCTGTTGGGCAACAAGGACAAGGTGCTTGCGTGTTCCTCGCCAACCGGTCCCGCCTTTGAAGGCGCGCAGATCAGCTCCGGCCAACGTGCCGCGCCAGGCGCGATTGAACGCGTCGAGATTGATCCGATCACCAAAGAGCCACGCTTCCGCGTCATCGGCTCCGACGTGTGGTCCGACGAGGACGGGTTTGACGAGGTTATTGCCAGCACAGGGATCACGGGCATATGCGGTTCCGGCATAATCGAGATGGTGGCCGAGATGCGTCTCGCGGGGATCGTCGATGGTCCCGGCCTGATCGGGTCACCTGAACAAACCGGCACAAGTCGTTGTTTTCTCGATGGAAGAACCTACAGCTATATGGTCTGGGAGGATGGTGAACGTCAGATCACCGTGACCAACCGCGACATTCGTGAAATCCAAATGGCCAAGGCTGCGCTCTATTCCGGCGCGCGTCTGTTGATGGATAAGTTCGGTGTCGACAAGGTCGATCGCGTGGTTCTCGCAGGAGCGTTCGGAGCGCATATAAGCCCCAAACACGCCATGGTACTGGGCATGATCCCAGACGCGCCGCTCGACAAGGTAACCTCCGCGGGGAACGCGGCGGGGACTGGCGCACGTATCGCGCTCCTGAACACCAAAGCCCGCGCCGAAATCGAGCAGACGGTGCGCAACATCCATAAGATCGAAACCGCCATCGAGCCACGCTTCCAAGAGCATTTTGTAAACGCCTCGAATATCCCGAACGCGGTCGAACCTTTCCCGATCCTGAACTCGATCGTGACCCTGCCTGATGTCACCTTCAACACCGGTGGAGGCGATAAAGAAGGTGGTCGTAGGAGGCGTAGGCGCTCTTGACGCCACCCCGCGGCTCACTTAACTCAAGGGTCAAGGCGGGTATGGTGAAAAGGTATCACGGCAGCTTCCCAAGCTTTAGTTACGAGTTCGATTCTCGTTACCCGCTCCAAATATTATGAACAAAATCCCCTATCACACACCGCTCGACGCGGACGCACTTCGCGCGCTCGGCATTCCCGAGCCGTGGAACTTTGGCGTCGCGGATTGCACGCGTTTCGGTGAGTTGGACCCTTTGGGGCACGTCAACAACGCCGCGTATCTGGGGTGGTTCGAGAATTTTCGCCTGCAATATATGAAGGCCTACGGCTTTTCATTCACTGGTGAGAACGCATTGATTATGGTCCTGCGTCAGGTTCAGGTGGACTATCTGCGCGAAATCAAGCTGGACGAGGACTACATCGTCACCGGACGCGCCAGCAAATTGCGCACCTCCAGCTTTCAGATGGACTACGCAGTCTGGGCCGGCGGCGCACTCCGTACGACGTCCCACGCGATTGTCGTTTTGGTCAAAGAAGATGGCAGCAAGCGCCCGATCCCTGACGAGATCAGGGCGCTTCTGAAAGAGCGTGACGGCGCCGAAGACGCCTGATCGCCGTTATCCGCGAAGGTAATCCAGCAGCAGGCGGGTTGAGCTGTCTTTGCCCTCGTCCGACGCTTCGCCACGTAGAACTGGCGTCAACGCGTTGGCCAGCTCTTTGCCAAGCTCAACACCCCACTGGTCGTAAGAATTGATGCCCAGCATCACCCCTTCCACAAAAACGCGGTGCTCGTAGAGCGCGATGATCTGGCCCAGCACAAACGGCGTGAGCTTCGGATACACCAGCGTGGTGGACGGGCGGTTCCCCGGGAACACGCGGTGCCGCGCCTGACGGTCCAACTCGTCGCCGGTCAGCCCGCGTCTGGCCATGATTGCCGTGGCCTCTTCTAGGCTCCGGCCCACCATCAACGCCTCTGACTGCGCCAAACAGTTCGCAACCAGCAGCTCGTGCTGATGCGCCAGTTCAGGTTCGTGACCGCTGCGAGCGACCATGAATTCACACGGAACAACCCGGGTGCCTTGGTGGATCAACTGGTAGAAGGCGTGCTGCCCGTTAGTACCGGGTTCACCCCAGACGACAGGGCCGGAATTCACTTCAAGCGCGGAGCCGTCCATCGCCACAGACTTGCCGTTGCTTTCCATTTCCAACTGCTGGAAATAGGCAGGCAACCGCGTCAGGCGTTGATCATATGGCAGAACCGCACGGGTCGCGTGACCGCAGCCTTGGTTGTTCCACACCCCGACCAAAGCCAGCATGACGGGCAGGTTCTCATTCAGCGGCGCCTCGCGGAAATGGCAGTCCATATCGTAGCCACCACTCAGGAACGCGTTGAAATTATCCGCGCCGATGGCGATCATCAGCGACAGACCAATCGGTCCCCACATGGAGTAGCGACCGCCGACCCAGTCCTCGAACCCGAACACCCTGTCCGGCGCGATCCCAAACTCAGCGGTTTTCTCGTCAGCCGTGGAAAGGGCCGCAAACTGCGCGCCCGTGTCTTTTACAGCCTTCGCCATCCAAGCCTGCGCGGTGCGCGCGTTGGTCATCGTTTCGATGGTTGTGAATGTTTTCGACGCCACGATGACCAGCGTCGTCGCAGGATCAAGCCCGCGCAGGGTATCAGCGATATCCGCACCATCGACGTTGGCGACAAAATGCAGCCGTGGTCCATTATGGTAAGGAGCGAGCGCCAGAACGGCCATCGCGGGTCCAAGGTCGGAACCGCCAATGCCGATATTGACGACATCCGTAATCGCACCGCCCTGCCCTTTGATGCTGCCGTTGCGTACACCATCCGCGAATTCGGCCATCCGTGCGCGCGTAGCCCGGACACCAGGAATGACATCTTCGCCAGCCACGAGCACCGAACGCTCACCCATTTCACGCAACGCAGTATGCAGCACCGCGCGGTCTTCGGTTTCGTTAATCTTCTCGCCTGCGAACATCGCGTCGCGACGGGCCTCAACACCTGCGTCCGCAGCCATCGCCAGAAGCAACGCACGGTCATCCTCAGAGATATGGGTCTTGGAGTAGTCGAACAGCATGTCGCCATATCGCAAGGAAAATTCCCTTGCTCGGTCCGCGTTCTGGTCAAACAACTCGGACAGGTTTGCCCGAGCATCGGCACGTTTCTTGAGGTCAGTCCAGTTCATTACGGAGCCCAGTGTACAGTTGCATTCGCCAAGACGGTTCGGATCGGAGCTTCCATGCGGGTGGCATGGGAAGCGCGGTCCAGCGCGTCACGTTTATCTTTGCCTGCGATCAGTACATGGGTGCTCATCGCCTCTTCCAGAACCCGCCCGCTAAGGGTAACGCGCGGCTCCAAACCATCCGAAGCCTCAACCAGCATCAGATCAGGCGCGTCAGGAGCCAACGCGGCCTCAAGGTCGGGCGATCCGGGAAACAGCGAGGCGGTGTGCATATCGTCACCCATCCCGACGACCAGCACCGAAAGCGGTAAATGGTTTGAGATATCCGGCAAGACATCGCCTTCCGGGCGGATCGACACGTAGTTCGCCGCAGCCGCCCGCGAGGTCAGAAGGCGTGCGCGGATCATGCGCTCGTTCGAGCGTTCGTGGTCCGCAGGCACCCGGCGCTCGTCGCCCACAAGGATGCTCACGCGCGACCAATCCAGATCCGCCGCACACAGCGCGTCGAACACCGGCCCCGGCGTAGAGCCTCCTGGAACGGCGAAGCTGACGTGTTCATGGGTCATCAATGCTTCGGCCAGCTCCCCTGCCAAATGATTGGCAAGGTCGATCATCATCATGTCGCGGTCTGGATATTCTACGAGGTTCATTACTTGATCTCCCGCCAGCGTCGCCCGTCGCGGTGCAACAGCATTAACGCATCCTCTGGTCCCGATGTTCCCGGTTCATATTGCACCGGTTTGTCGCCGCGTTCCGTCCACGCATTGATGATCGGGTCGGTCCATGCCCACGCGGCTTCGACTTCGTCTCCACGCATGAACAGCGTTTGGTTACCACGGATCACATCCATTATCAGCCGTTCATAGGCGTCCGGCACATCTGCACCTTCCGGCCCAAGTGCGTCCGCAAAGGTCATGTCGAGTGGCACGTCCACCAACCGCATACCGCCCGGCCCTGGTTCTTTGATGGTAACGCGCAGATCCATGCCCTCGTCGGGCTGTAGCCGGATAGCCAGCACATTGGCCTTGCTGCCTGCATCTTCTTCGAAAATCGAGTGCGGCACTTCTTTGAACTGGATGACAATCTCTGACATCCGCGCTTTCAGTCGCTTGCCTGTCCGCAGGTAAAACGGTGTCCCCTTCCAACGCCAGTTGGAAATGTCCACTTTCATCGCGATGTAGCTCTCGGTCTTACTGGACGGATTCTCGGAGTGCTTGATGTAGGACTCCTGCTCGTCATCGGCTGCGTATTGGCCGCGAACGATATTCTCAGACGGCAAAGGGTCCAACGCGCGGATCACCTTCAATTTCTCGTCCCGCACGGCGTCGGGGTCAAATTGCGAGGGCGGCTCCATAGCCGTCAGACACAGCAGCTGCATGAGGTGGTTCTGGATCATATCCCGCATCGCGCCGGATTTGTCGTAGTAGCCACCACGTCCACCTACGCCGACGGTTTCGGCGACGGTAATTTGTACGTGGTCGATATATTGGGCATTCCATAGCGGCTCGAACAGCATGTTGGCAAAGCGCACCGCCATAAGATTCTGCACCGTTTCTTTGCCAAGGTAGTGGTCGATGCGGTAAATCTGGTGCTCGTCAAAGCTCGCCGCCAGCACAGCGTTCAGGGCCTTTGCGCTTTCAAGATCGCGGCCAAATGGTTTTTCGACTACGATCCGGCTTTCGGCATTGGCAATCTTGTGCTTGTGCAGCCGTGTGGCCAAATCGCCAAACAGGCTAGGCCCGACCGAGAAATAGAACGCCTGAACGACATCCTTGCGCACCAGTTTGGCCAGCGTATCCCAGCCTCCAGCCCCTTTGGCGTCGATAGCGGTGTAATGCAATTGAGCCAGAAACGCCTCAACAACTTTCGGCTTGCGCTTCTTCTCCGACACGAATTCTTCAATGGACTCGCCCACGAGAGCCCGAAATCCCTCGTCGTCCAGATCGCTACGGGCCGCACCAATTATCCGTGCGTCTTTAGGCATTTGGCCTGCGAGAAAGCGGCGATACAGACCGGGCAATATTTTTCGACGGGCCAGATCGCCTGTGCCGCCGAAGATCACAAGATCAAAGCTATCTACTGGTATGACACGTGAGACCATGGGATTACCCTTCTGTTGGCAAAGCTTTCGCGCGTTGTTAGCGCTAACGAGGCGTCATTTCCAGAGCAAATTTCAGGTCCGTATCCTAACACCCTCCGCTGTGGTCACAACCGTGTCAGATGATACTTTGAAGACTTTCTCTTCTTATGACAACGCGCTAGCCATAGCCCAAAGGGAATGGAGCGACACGTATGAAAGATCAGATTGACCAAGGAAAACACGCCAATGCTGGGAAATTTTCCGATCCTTTCATAACAGCTAAGGGCGAAACCCGCGCGTCGGTCGCCTTAACGAGCCCTCAAACGCTTTGGTTCAACACCGGCACGTTGTGCAACATCGAGTGCGAGAACTGCTACATTCTGTCTTCCCCGACAAACGATGCCTTGGTGTATCTGACGACCGCAGAGGTTGAAGACTATCTAGACCAGCTCGAAGATCGCAACTGGTCAGCGCGCGAGATCGCTTTTACTGGCGGCGAGCCCTTCATGAACCCTGATATGTGCGAGATGGCGCGGGTGTCCCTCCAGCGCGGCTATGACGTTCTGATCCTGACCAACGCGATGCGCCCGATGATGCGAAAATCGGTGCGGGAGGCCTTGTCCGCTCTCATCGCCGAGTACGGAGACAAACTGACCCTTCGGATTTCCCTCGACCACTGGTCACCCGAGGTGCACGACAAAGAGCGCGGAAAAGAAGCCTTTGCACGCACCATCGAGGGAATGGAATGGCTACGCGCGCAAGGTGCGAAAATGGCCGTTGCTGGCCGTTCTGTTTGGGCAGAAAGCGATGTGTCTGCGCGCGAAGGCTACGCTGCACTATACGAGAGGTTTAACTTTAGTATCGACGCGGAAAGCCCTGCGGAGACTGTTCTTTTTCCAGAAATGGATGAACAGGTAGAGGTCCCGGAAATTACCACGGATTGCTGGGGTATCCTCAACAAGTCGCCAGACGCAGTTATGTGCTCCTCCTCGCGCATGGTGGTGAAACGCAAGGGCGCCGACAAACCGGCTGTTCTGGCCTGCACATTGCTGGCCTACGCGCCGGAATTCGAGCTTGGGGCGACGCTCAAAGAGGCTGAACGCGATGTGCAACTTAACCATCCGCATTGCGCCAAATTCTGCGTGCTTGGCGGGGCCAGCTGTTCGGCGTAAACACCTGATATGCCGCATGATCATCATCACCACCACATAAGTCCGGAAGACGGCGACGTACGAGTCGCTTGGGCCATCGCCGTGAATATGGGCCTCACCGTGTTGCAGGTTGTCGGTGGCATCCTGTCCGGCAGCCTCGCGCTCATTGCCGACGCGCTACACAACTTCTCTGACGCCGTCGCTTTGATCATCGCATTTGCTGCGCGAAAAATCGGTCGCAAACCCGCTGACGCAACGATGACCTTCGGTTACAGACGCGCCGAAACCGTCGCTGCGCTGATCAACTACACAACGCTGATCGTGATCGGCCTGTATCTTCTGTATGAGGCCACTCTGCGCCTCTGGAGCCCCAGCCCTGTTGACGGTTGGTTGGTCGTGTGGATCGCAGTTGCAGCATTGATCGTGGACCTCGTGACTGCGGCGCTCACATATTCAATGTCCAAATCGTCGATGAATATCAGGGCCGCGTTTCTTCACAATCTGGCGGATGCGTTGGGCTCCGTTGCGGTCATCATCGCCGGTACGACAATTTTGTTGTTTGACTGGTGGTTGATTGACCCGCTCATAACCTTCCTGATTGCAGGCTACATTCTGTGGCAATCCGTCCGCGAGATCGGCCCTGTGATCCGCGTCCTTATGCTTGGCACGCCACCGCAGTTGGATATGGAAGCGTTGCTGTCGGACATCCGCAAACATGACGGAGTCGTTGACGTACACCACCTGCATGTCTGGCAGATGGAAGAGGATCAAGCAGCTTTGAGCGCACATATAGTTACGTCTGATACATCAATGTCAGTACGCAACTCCTTGAAAACGAAAATCAAACAAAATCACGGCATATCCGAAATCATTCTAGAACTCGAACATCCGGATGATGCCTGCGCGGTTGCCGAAATCATCGGCCACGCCTAGCTTTCGAGTTCGGCATCCCAATACAGGAAATCTATCCAGCTTTCGTGTAAATGGTTCGGCGGAAATTTTCGCCCCATATTCAGAAGCTGACTAGAATTCGGCCGGCATGGCGGCTTCCGCAACGCCATCCCCGACTGGTGCAGCCACTTTGACCCTTTGCGCAGGTTGCATTTGGAACAGGCGGCGACGACATTCTCCCACGAGGTGATCCCACCATGCGCGCGCGGCACAACGTGATCAAACGTCAAATCGCCCCGCGATCCGCAATATTGGCAGCAAAACTCGTCGCGCAAAAACAGGTTGAACCGCGTGAATGCCACTTTCTTTTGCGGCCTCACATAGTCTTTCAGCACCACCACGCTCGGAATTCTGATTTCCATGGTCGGAGATCGGACAACGTCGTCATACTCGCTCAGAATAGTGACACGATCCAAGAACGCAGCTTTTACCGCTTCCTGCCAAGTCCACAGCGACAAGGGCAGATAGGAAAGGGGCCGGTAATCTGCGTTCAGAACCAGTGCAGGATTGTGCTTCAAGCACCCCGGTTCTCGTACAAAATCTTGCCTGAAGTCGCCGTCCATAGAGAAGAAGTCTCCTGCTCTGTCGTGCCGTTGAAAACACCAGAGCGGGGAGCCCCGCCCCAGTCTTACAAAAAACTATATATCGTTATTCAAAGCTGACAAGCCCCGCTATATGGAACTTGCTTCAACACACCTGGCAGCGCGATGTGACGTGCATGTGACGATTTTCCCAACTGACATAAGGATCAACTGGTAGCTAAGCTTGCAACGAGCAATGCAAGGATCAAAGCGGTGCCCACTATTTCATCCCTTCCTCTGCCCAAAGACGCGCTCTTGCGCCGTTATGATGACGGCTCCGGACACTATACAGACTGCTTTTCTCTCAGTATCGCGCGGTCGGTATCACTCGCGGAGTTCGTCGAAGCGTTTTACACGGCACCGCTGTTTCGGTGCGAGAGAATTGTTCTGAAGATCGCCGCACGCCGCCCGTCAACCGACCAAGACGCATCTGATATTGCTCATGCCCGCACACAACGCTTTGCAGCATGGGATCTCGAAGACCGCACGGGCTCACAATTGCTGATGTGTGACATGGCCGCCAAAACCCGATCTTGGTTCATGGCGCAAAACGTCGCTGGCGGAACGCAGCTTTATTTCGGTTCAGCGGTAACAGTCGACAAGGGCACCGGAAAGCTAGGCATGTTGTTCAACGCGTTGCTTCCGCTGCACAAACTCTATGCGCGCGCGCTACTCAAAGGTGCCGCCCGCCGCCTTAACCAAGGTCCAATCCCAGCTGCTGCCCAATAAAGGACAGCGCGACACCTAGGCCATCCGGTGCAATCCCGTGGCCCGTGCCTTTCATGACATGGCCATAGACCGGAAAGCCTGCTTCTTGCAGCGCATCGCCTGCTTCTGGCATGGAAATCGGTGGCACAACGTCGTCCTGATCTCCATGGATCAAGATCACTGGGGGCTTCGACTTTGCCTCGTCTTTTAGCAACTCCGGCCGCAGCAGCCGTCCGGAGAACGCGACAACACCGGCAAACTGATCCTCACGACGCGGTGCGATATGCAGCGCCATCATCGTCCCTTGCGAGAAGCCGACAAGGATGGTCTCTGCCTCGGAGACACCTTCGTCTTCCATCGTCGCGTCGATATAGGCGTTGAGGTCTTCGACCGCCTGCATCATCCCGCGCTCTGATTCCTCTTCGGAGGAGCCGTCGATCCATGGGATCGGAAACCATTGATATCCCATCGGATTACCGATGCAGCGCTCTGGCGCGTTGGGGGCGACAAAGACAGTATCAGGCAAATGTTCCGAAAGCGGATCCGCTAGCCCCAGCAAGTCGGCACCATCGGCACCATAGCCGTGCAGGAAGATCACCAGCGAGCTGTCCTCGCCCGATTTCGACGCCTTGCGGCTGCTTTCCAAAACCCGTGTCATGTGATCCCCTCTCGATCTTTCGCCACTCGGTAATAGGCCCACAAGATGCGGGCGGCAACGCTTTGCCACGGTGACCACTCTAGCGCCATTTGACGCATCTCTTTTTCCTTGGGACGCGCTGGCAGTTCAAACAAAATCCGCGCCGCTTCCTGTAGGGCCAAATCACCTGATGCAAAAACATCTGCATGGCCCAATGAGAACATCGCGTAAATCTCGGCCGTCCAAGTCCCGATGCCTGAAACCGCGGTCAACGTTTTGACGACCTCAACGGTCGACTGACCGCGCAAGGCATCAAAGTCGATTCCGGAATTTGCCAAGGCATGGGCGTATTTGATCTTCTGGCGTGACAGCCCACAGGCACGTAGCTCCTCCTCGCTGGCCGCGGCTACCGCCGCCTCATGCGTCATCCCCGCCTCGCGTAGCCGCGCGTTGATCGCCGCCGCAGAGGCAATAGAGACCTGCTGGCCCATGATTGCGGAAAGCAGCTCGGAAAACCCCTCCGGCTTTAGGCGCAAGGGCAATGGTCCAACTTGCTCCAACGCCAGCGCAAAGCGTGGCTCGCGGCCCGCCAACCACGCGGCACCTTCAGCCACACATGGGTCACCTTTAATAATGCGCATCGAGCCAATCCAGCGCAGCCTGAACCGTCGTGACGATGGCCCCTTCCGGCGGGGGCTTTCGGTTAATCATCAGCACCCGCATCCCCAACTGCCGCGCAGCATCAAGCTTGGAGCGGGACATTTCCCCGCCAGCGTTCTTCACGACAAGCCAGTCTATCTTGAGCTTGGTAAACAGGCGCACCTCATCCTCGATTGAAAACGGAGGGCGCCCGACCAAAAATTCTCCATTGCTGAACGGAAATGGCCCCTCCGGCGGATCAATTTGACGGCAAATCAGGTAACATGTCGACAGACCTGAGAATTGTTCAAGAGTTTGTCGCCCCGTCGCAAGGAACACCCGCGAGCCCGCTTCAATGACGCCATTTGCTTCAGGGGGTTCATCAATAAAATTCCATTTATCGTCGATGGTTGGCGACCATTCTTCACGTCTTACTTGCAAACATTGGATACCCTCATCCGCGCAAACTCGTGCTGTACGCTCAGATATTCTGGTTGCAAAAGGATGCGTCGCATCGATCACCAGATCCACCGGATTAGCAGCCAGCCAGTCGCGAAATCCCTGCTCGCCCCCAAACCCGCCGATCCGCATCTTACAGCCTAAGTCACGCGGCGCACGGGTCGCGCCTGCCAGTGAGGCCACGACCGTGTGGCCACGCGCTTGCAACGCAATCGACAAATCCCGGGCCTCGCTTGTGCCCGCCAAAAGCAGGATCTTCATAGCCCTGCCTTAGCGAGCACATTGCCCGCCCGATCAATAATCACGACGCTTGGCTCGACCGGTGCGTCTTTCAGGATAGCTTTGATGTTTCCCAACGCTTCCCGTGCCACACGCTCAGCCAGTTCAGGTGCAGCCGTCACTGCCTCCAGCGCCGTATTGGAACCTGAGATATCTACTGCAACCCATTCATTCAAAGCATTAAAATCAACTTGAGAGCGTTTGGAATGCAAGTCGCGCGCGCCTTGCGCCAGCTTCGTCATCTTGCCAATCCCGCCCCCGATCGTGATCCTATCCACCGGATGGCGCGACAGGTACTTGAGCAGCCCACCCGCGAAATCCCCCATATCCAGCATTGCGTGGTCAGGCAGTCCCAACATCTCTTGAACCACGCGCTCCGAGGTGGCGCCGGTGCACCCTGCAACATGGGTCAGCCCCACCGCCCGCGCGACATCAATCCCGCGGTGGATTGAGGCGATCCACGCCGAGCACGAGAACGGACGCACCACGCCTGTGGTTCCCAAGATCGATAGCCCTCCGACAATCCCCAGCCTTGGGTTCCATGTTTTCTTCGCAATCTCCGCCCCATTTGGAACAGACACCGTGATCTCGACATCAGGCATTTTTCCGTACTCGCCGGCCAATTCTGCGACAACTTCGTCCATCATCGCGCGCGGCATCGGGTTGATCGCAGGCTCTCCCACTGCAATCGGCAACCCCGGTTTGGTAACAGTTCCCACGCCTTCGCCTGCGCGAAAGACAACGCCTCCGTCAGAGGCAGCGACGCGGGCCTTGATCAGAGCTCCGTGTGTTACGTCGGGGTCATCGCCTGCGTCCTTTTCGATCCCGACCTCGACCCATCCGGCACCTTCAGAGACGGTTGCTAGCGCAAAAACCGGTGTTTCGCCCTTGGGCAATGTGATTGTGACGTCTGTCGGGGTGCCCTCGCCCCATAGTATCTGCAATCCAGCCTTCACTGCGGCCGTCGCACAGGCTCCAGTGGTCCAGCCACGTCGCAGTTTGGGAGGGGTTTCATCACTCATAGGCGCGACCTTAGCGCCACGTCATCGCGCCGCCAATGGCGATTGCGGCGTCGCTCTTTCGCTTTTGCACGGCTGGGTTACAGGTCATAAAGGACCCATGAGCGACTCGATGCCCCTTCCCCAAGGCCAATGGCCCGTCCTTGAAAAAGGTTGGGTGTGGTTGTGTGGCGCTGGCCCCGGTGATCCGGGTCTGTTGACACTGCATGCGTTGAATGCGCTTCGGCAGGCGGATGTGGTGATCTATGACGCATTGGTCCAAGAGGCCATTCTGGCTTGGGCGCCGCAGGCCGAACACATCTATGCAGGCAAGCGCGGCGGTAAGCCGTCGGCAAAGCAACGCGACATCTCTCTCAGGTTGGTCGATCTGGCGCGCGAGGGCAAACGCGTTCTGCGCTTGAAAGGCGGCGATCCCTTCGTCTTTGGACGTGGCGGTGAAGAGGCGCAAACTCTGGTCCAGCACGGCATCCCGATCCGCATTATTCCCGGCATCAGTGCAGGGATCGGTGGCTTGGCATACGCAGGCATCCCTGTCACCCACCGCGACGTGAACCAATCGGTGACCTTTGTGACCGGCCACGACCAGTCCGGCAACGCCACAAGCAGTCTTGACTGGACCGCGATTTCCAAAGGCTCGCAGGTGATCGTGATCTATATGGGAATGAAGCATATCGCCCATATCACCGCGCAACTGCTGGCCGCTGGCCGCCCGGCTACTGAACCTGTCGCCATCGTCACCACCGCCACGACCGAGCAACAGCAAGTGCTTGAAACCACCCTTGGCACCTGCGTCGCCGATATCGAGGCTGCTGGGGCCGAACCGCCCGCGATCATTTGTGTGGGCCGCGCAGTTGCCATGCGTCAGGTGCTGGATTGGCAAGGCCAAATGGCGGGCGAGGCACCGCGCAATCTGGACCCGTTGGGTCGGGGCCGTCCGGCCGAAAGCGCATGATCCCGGGCCACGGGCTGTTGATTGCCGCCCCCTCGTCCGGCTCCGGAAAAACAACAGTCACGCTTGGCCTGCTCCGTGCGCTGTCGCGTCGCGGCCCTGTGCGCGGCGCGAAATCCGGCCCTGATTATATCGATCCGCGATTTCACGAAGCGGCTTGCGGGCGATCCTGCTTCAATCTTGATGCTTGGGCCATGGGCCCCGAGCGCATCCGCTCCTTGGCACAAGGACTGGGCGACGACTTCCTTGTAGTGGAAGGCGCGATGGGCCTGTTTGATGGCGCGATGCCCGATGGCAAAGGATCCGCCGCTGATGTCGCACAGATCCTCGGGGTTCCAGTTGTTCTTGTCATCGACGGTTCTGGCATGGGGCAAAGCGCGGCCGCCATCGCAGAAGGCTTCGCGCGCCATCGCGAAGGCGTTCATGTGGCAGGCGTCATCCTCAATAAAGTTGCCAGCCCGCGCCACGAGGCCATGCTGCGGCGTCACTTCCCCGATCATTTGCCAGTTTTAGGGGCCCTGCCACGGCGCCCTGATTTGGCCCACCCGTCACGGCATCTCGGGTTGGTTCAAGCCTCCGAGCGCCCCGACCTAGACAAGTGGCTCAATGAGGTGGCCGATCTCGTGGAAGCCCATGTTGATCTGGGCGCATTGCCTTCGAGCCTTGTCATGCGCGCGCAGGGTCATCCAACGGCGAGCCTGCCTTACCCACGCATCTCGGTGGCTCAAGACGAAGCGTTTGCTTTTGCGTATCCCCATTTGCTGGACGATTGGCGGGCTGGAGGGGCGTTAATCAAGACGTTTTCGCCATTGAAGAACCAGCCGGTCCCCCCGTGCGATCTTGTGTTCCTACCCGGTGGTTATCCCGAACTGCACGCAGCGCGCATCTCCGGTAACTACACTTTTATGGACAGCTTGAGAAAGGCTTCCGAAACAGCTGATATATATGGAGAATGCGGAGGTTACATGGTGCTCGGGGAAGCGTTGATTGACGCAGATGGTACCTCCCATAAGATGGCTGGGTTGCTCGCGTTACAGACCAGCTTCGCTGAACGGAAACTTCATCTGGGCTATCGGAACCTCGCCGGGACATGCCTTCCGTTTAAGGGCGTGTTCAAAGGCCACGAATTCCACTACGCCACCACGCTGAAAGCCGAAGGCGAGCCGTTGTTCGACGCTACTGATGCCGAGGGCTCAGCGCTTCCGCCCATGGGGCTGCGAAAGGGGCGTGTCTGTGGCTCATTCGCGCATGTGATTGATCGTCTGGACACCCTCGCCCTCAAGGCGTAGCGATAGCATATGTCTGACGCTACTATCGCCCCCGCCAAATCCGATCCCCGCACCCGTCGCAACGTCGCGGTTCTGGTTGCTGCCCAAGCAATACTGGGCAGCCAGATGCCCATGCTCTTTGTTGTGGGCGGATTGGTCGGCAATTCACTGACGCCGAATCCCTGCCTCGCCACCCTGCCGATCTCGATGATCGTCTTTGGTTCGATGACGACAGCGCCATGGATCAGCCCCTTGATGCAACGCCGCGGACGGCGCACGGGGTTTGTAATCGGCGCGATCGCAGGAGCTTTGGGCGCAACGGTCGCAGGGTTCGGGCTTTATCTGGGCTCCTTCCTGCTTTTGCTTCTGGGCAGCTATATCAGCGGTATCTACATGTCTGCGCAGGGATTCTATCGCTTTGCCGCAGCCGACGGCGCATCCGAGCAGTTCCGCGCAAAGGCGATTTCCTATGTCATGGCGGGCGGCTTGTTGTCAGCGATCGTCGGCCCACAGCTGAACAAGGTGATGTTTGACTTCAGCGTGATCCCGTTCTTGGGCAGCTACATAGCGATTGTGGTGCTGAACCTTGTCGGAATGTCTTTGTTCTTCCTGCTGGACTTGCCCAACGCCGCAGCAATGGCCGCCGCCAAAGCGAAAACCACCGAGGCCGTCCGATCCAAGATGGAGTTGCTGAAAACGCCGCGCGTTGGCGTCGCAGTAATCTGCGGGATGGTGTCCTACGCGTTGATGAATTTGGTCATGACGTCGACCCCGCTGGCCGTCATGGGCTGCGGATACACCGCAGACAGCGCCAATGACATCGTATCGGCCCACGTGCTTGCGATGTTCATCCCGTCCTTTTTCACTGGCCATTTGATCAACCGCTTTGGCGTGGAAAAAATCGTCGCAACCGGCCTCGTAATCCTCGGCCTTGCTGGTGTGGTGGCCCTTACAGGTGTGACGCTGGGCAATTTCTTCGCGGCGCTCATCTTGCTGGGCATCGGCTGGAACTTCGGCTTTATTGGCGCGACAACAATGCTCGCCTCGTCCCACACGATTGCGGAGCGCGGTGTCGTCCAAGGCCTGAACGACTCGATCGTTTTCGGTTGCGTGACCTTGGCGTCCTTGGCATCTGGCGGGTTGATGAACTGCTCCGGCGGCTCGGCAATCGAAGGCTGGAACGCCGTGAACATCGCGATGGTCCCGTTCCTGACGCTTGCGGGAGGCGCGTTGATCTGGCTGGCTCTGCGGCCAAAAACCGCCACTAACTAAGCAGCAACCGCCAACGCTTGCCAAACTCGCTTAGGGCCAGAGCACCGTTCGCAACCCGCGCGGGATTTGCGCTGGCTTGTTTCAGCAAGACGCGCGCCTGCCAACCTTCGATCAGGACAGACGCTGCATCACCACCCAAACGGCGTTTTAACGCCTTGTAGTTCGGCATGGTGGTCAGAACACGCTCACACAGATCGGCCACCCCCTGCGGCCGACCATCCACCAGTGGATAGCGTCCACGCGCCTCCAGCTCTGGCACAGCTTGCAAGAAACGCGCCAAACCCGTAGCCCGCCCGAACGCGAAGACGTCTTCCTTGGCGTCAGTCGGTGCGCCAAGTGCCGCAGCCCCTGACCACATCAGCCCACCGGCAGTGTCATCGAGATAGCTGAGCAGCGCAGCTTCGCTTTCAAAGGGCTCACTGTAGATGTCCCAACGGCGGGCTTGCACCAATCGGTCTAGTTGCAACGCTTCCGACGCGCCGATGGAGGCGGCAAGAGCGAGGGTGACCTCGTGACCGCGCACAGGTTTGCCTTCAACGATTTCTTCCAGCGCGTCACGCCACCATTGCAAACGCATCTCTGCGATCATCGGCTCTTGTGTGACCCACGGAGCGCGGCTGACTTCGACATTCATCGCATAAAGCGGCCACATAACCTTTTGTGCCGCCTCAGTCCCTAACTGCGCCGCGGCAAATCTGTCGGGATCAGCGCGCTCCACAAGGGAGCGACAGGCCTCAAGAGACATGCGCGCCCTCTTGCACCAGCTTCCAGTTGATCGCGTCCAGCAGCGCCTCGAACGAGGCATCGACGATATTCGGGGACACGCCGACGGTTGACCAGCGGCGGCCAGAGCTGTCAGCGCTGTCAATGATGACGCGGGTCACAGCCTCGGTGCCGCCTTGGGTGATACGGACCTTGAAGTCCACCAGCCGCATATCTTCGATGAGCGCGGAATACGGACCCAAATCCTTGGCCAATGCCTTGGACAGGGCGTTCACAGGGCCACGGTCAGACCCTGTCGCGTCAAGGCTTTCGGAAACGGACAGCATCTTGTCTTTGCCCACTTTGACCACGACTACGGCTTCCGAAAGGCTGACCATCTTGTCGTATTTGTTCTTCCGGCGCTCCACCGTAACCTTGTAGCGCTTCACCTCGAAGAAGTTCGGCAACAGGCCCAACTCCCGACGGGCCAGAAGCTCGAAGGAGGCTTGCGCGGTGTCGTAAGAATAGCCTTCATCTTCACGCTGCTTTATAACATCAAGAATACGCGGCAAGGCATTGGCATCAATATCTTTCAGCCCCATCTCACCGAGGCGCTTGCGCAGATTGGACTGCCCTGCCTGATTGCTCATGGGGATGATGCGGGCGTTGCCGACCAAGGCGGGGTCGATATGCTCGTAAGTCGTCGGATCTTTGAGGATGGCAGAGGCGTGAAGGCCAGCCTTGTGCGCAAAAGCGGAGGCCCCGACATAGGGCGCGTGCTTGTTGGGAACGCGATTCAGGATGTCGTCCAGTTTGCGTGACGCCAGTGTTAGCAGGTGTAGATTGTCCTCGCTTACCCCGATCTCGTAGTTTGACCGGTAAGGCTCTTTCAACAGCAGCGTCGGGATCAGGGAAGTCAGGTTGGCATTGCCGCACCGCTCCCCCAGCCCATTCAGTGTGCCTTGAATGTGGCGCACACCTGCGTCAACCGCCGCCAAGGAGCCCGCAACAGCATTGTCGGTATCGTTATGTGTATGGATGCCAAGCCGCTTCCCGGGGATACCGCTTTCGATAACTTTGCCGACGATCTCAGAGATTTCCGAAGGGAGCGTGCCACCGTTTGTATCACACAGGACGATCAATGCGCCGGCCTTGAACGCCGCGTGGATGCAGGAGAGCGCATAATCGGGATTGGATTTGTAGCCGTCGAAAAAATGCTCGGCATCAAACAGCGCTTCGCGGCCTTGCGCGATGACATGCTCGAAGCTTTTCTCAATGTTCTCAAGGTTTTCGTCGAGGGAGATGCCAAGCGCGGTTTCAACATGAAAGTCATGCGTCTTGCCCACAAGACACACCGCTGGCGTGTTGGCGTTCAAAACGGCGGCCAGAACGTCGTCGTTGCCCGCCGAGCGCCCCGCACGCTTGGTCATTCCGAACGCGGTCATGGTGGCAAAGGTCTTGGGCGGATTGGCGAAAAATTCGCTATCCGTCGGGTTCGCACCGGGCCAGCCACCTTCGATGTAGTCGATGCCGAGTTTATCGAGCATTTTGGCAATCTCGACCTTCTCAGGCGTAGAGAATTGCACCCCCTGCGTCTGCTGCCCGTCGCGCAAAGTGGTGTCGAAAAGCGTGATCCGTTCGCGAGGGCTCATTTGAGGGCCTCAAGTTTGGTGGGGTCGAAATTCGCTTCTCGTTTGAAAGTTATACCGCCATCGCTGTCATAGGTAATAGCGAGCCCTGCATTCTTGAACCCATCTCGGATTTCATCAGCACGGGCAAAATTCTTCTCAAGTCGCGCTTTTCTCAACTCAATCTCAAGCGCTTCTACAATCGGCGCTGTCTTCAAACCCTCCTCAATCGAACTCAAGATCGACTGCTCCTTCGCGAACTTGTCGATATCAATTCCTAGAAAATGGATAGAAGCTTTCAGACTCGCCTTATCTTCGGACTTGGAAAGCTCATGGAGACGGGTAATCGCTCCAGCAGTATTTAGATCATCTGAAAGTGCTGCAACTACACCCTTGTCAGGCAAGCTCGGCACAACTCCATCAGTTGCTTTGACCCAGTCACCAAGCGTCTTCTCCGCCTCTTCCCGCTTCTTCTCCGTCCAGTCCATCGGCTTGCGATAATGGGTGGACAGCATCACGAACCTAATCACCTCGCCCGGCACGCCTTGGTCCAGCAAGTCCCTCACCGTGAAGAAGTTGCCCAAGCTCTTGGACATCTTCTTGCCCTCGACCTGTAGCATCTCGTTGTGCATCCAGACATTCGCGAAACCGTGGCCTGCGCATTTGCTCTGCGCGATCTCGTTTTCGTGGTGCGGGAAGGTCAGGTCGTTGCCGCCGCCGTGGATATCAAAGCTGTCACCCAACAGCTCGTACGCCATGGCGGAGCATTCGATGTGCCAGCCCGGACGGCCCCTGCCCCATGGACTCTCCCAACCGGGCAGATCGTCCGAGGACGGCTTCCACAGCACGAAATCCATCGGGTCTTCTTTATAGGGCGCCACTTCGACCCGCGCACCGGCAATCATATCATCAACCGAACGGCCGGACAGCTTGCCGTAATCTTTGTAGCTGCGCACTTTGAACAGCACATGACCCTCTGCGGCATAGGCGTGGCCTTTGGCGATCAGGTCTTCGATCATCGCGATCATTGCGCCGATGTAAGCCGTGGCGCGTGGCTCTTCATCGGGCCGCATCGCGCCAAGCGCATCCATGTCGTCGTGATACCACTCGATTGTCTCGTCGGAGCGGGCCTTGATCAGCTCTTCCAGCGTGCCGCTGGCACCCGCCTCTTTGCGCGCCAAGGCTGTGGCGTTGATACGATCATCCACGTCGGTGAAATTGCGCACGTATTTCACGTGATCCGCACCGTATTCATGGCGCAACAGGCGGTAGAGCATGTCGAACACCAAAACGGGGCGTGCGTTGCCCAGATGCGCACGCTCGTAAACGGTCGGGCCGCAGACATACATGCGCACGTTGTTCGGGTCGATCGGGGTAAAGACCTCTTTGGAGCGGGTCTTTGTGTTATAAAGCTTGATCGTCATAAGGGCCTCACGCGCAGGTGTTGCGGCGGGTGTAGCGAAACTGACCTAAGATGGAAAACGCAAAACGACCCGCCTGAGAAACTCAGAAGGTAATGCAGCAACAAATAATGATGGTGCGTGTCGTCATAAGGATTGCATAGCAGGCGTTGACCAATCGGTCGAGCGCGGATTTAGGTCAGCAATGATGACTATCACAAAATTCGATTTGACACTGTGGGTCTGGGCTGGCCCATTCGCGTGAGGCAAAAGGAGCGGCTTATGAATATGTCTAAACGAATTGTTGGCCTTACGGGCGGCGGCTCGGACGGCTGGGACGTGTTTTACAAGGCGCGCAAGATGGTCGATGACGGCGTGGCTGTGACCGAACTGACAATTGGCGAGCATGACATCCGCACCGATCAAAGCATTCTGGATGCCATGCACCGCTCTGCCAGCGGAGGGCATACCGGCTACGCTATGGTGCCCGGAACCGATAGCTTGCGAGACGCCGTTGCCGCCCGCCTGACCGCACGCACGGGTGTGCACACCACGCGTAACAACGTTCTGATTACCCCCGGTGGCCAGTCGGCGCTGTTTGCGTCGCATCATGCTGTGTGTGACGAAGGCGATGTCGCGCTCTATTGCGACCCTTATTACGCCACCTACCCCGGCACCCTGCGCAGCGTTGGCGCTGTACCACGCGCTGTCCCTTGCTTGCCGGAAAATGCGTTCCAGCCAGCCTTTGCGGATATTGCAGCGAAATCCTCTGGCGCCAAATCGCTGTTGGTCAACAGCCCGAACAATCCGACCGGTGTCGTCTACACCCGTGAGACAGTCGAAGGCATCGCGCGTGCCTGCCGCGAATACGACATGTGGTGCATTTCGGACGAGGTGTATGACACCCAAGTCTGGGAAGGCACGCATATCAGCCCCCGCACGCTAGAGGGCATGGCAGAGCGCACGCTGGTCGTCGGTTCCATGTCAAAAAGCCATGCAATGACCGGAAGCCGCGTTGGCTGGATCGTCGGGCCGAAAGACGTTATCGCCAATTTGATCACCTTGGCCACGCATACCACCTACGGCGTGCCAGGGTACATTCAGGACGCCGCTGTTTTCGCCTTGGGCGAAGGGTTAGCTCTGGAAGAAAAGGTGGGCGCCCCCTTCCGCCGCCGCCGCGCAATTGGTCAGGCGATCCTTGCCGAGCAAAACGTCGTCGGGCTCGTCCCGTCATCCGGGGCGATGTATATGATGCTCGATATGCGCGCGACCGAACTGACAGGCGAGGGTTTTGCCGAAAAGTTGCTCGACACGCACAAAATCGCCGTGATGCCGGGCGAAAGCTTCGGCTCCAGTGCCGCGGGCCACGTACGTGTTGCCATGACTGTTGACGACGACGCTTTCGCCACCGCACTTAAAACAATTGTCGACTTTGCCAAGGAGATACAGCCATGACCTTCCGCGAACTGCACCAACCGGGCAATCCGTTCGTTCTGGCGAACGCTTGGGATATAGGGTCGGCCAAGATGCTGGCAGGTTTGGGCGCCAAGGCCATCGGCACCTCCTCGGCAGCCCATGCTTTTACCTTAGGACGACCAGACGGCGGCAAAGTCACCCGGGATGAGGCGCTTGCTCATGCGCAAGACCTTGTGGCGGCGGTGGATGTGCCGGTTTCAGGGGACTTTGAAGATGGCTTTGGCGAAGCACCGGAGACCTGCGCAGAGACGGTCCGCCTCTCGGGTGAAGCCGGGTTAGCCGGAATTTGCATTGAAGACACCATTGAGGCATCCGATCGCGTCTATGACTTTGATCTTGCGGTAGAACGCGTACGCGCAGCCTCCAGCGCTGCACGCGCCTTAAGCGAGGATTTCTTCTTCGTCGCCCGCGCAGATGGGGTGATGACCGGAGCTTATGACATCGAAGAAGCACTTCGCCGTATTCGCGCCTTTGATGCGGCCGGGGCCGACGGGCTCTATGTGCCAATTCCAAAAACGATGGACGACCTGAAACGCGTCATTGACGCGACCGACAAGCCGGTAAACGTGCTGGCCGCGGGACGCAACGCAAAACACAGCCTTGCGGATTACGCGGCTTTGGGGGCCGCCCGCATTTCCGTTGGCTCCGCTCTGGCGCGGGCGACGCATCGCGTGATCCATGACGCAGGCCTGTCGATGCTGAAGGATGGCGATTTCACACCTCTGAGCCAAGGAATCTCAAGTGCAGAGGTGGACAAACTATTAAGTTAGCGGGCATCACGTCGTCTAAGGCTCTTGGACGGGATAAATTTGATGGTTCGCTTTCTTATGGTGCTGCTTGTGGCCCTTGTGCCCGCGGTAACTGCGGCGCAGGACAAACTGCCCTATCCGCAATATTATACTATCCTCACCAATGATTTTGCGGACATTCTAAGCCCCGAAGCAGAGGCGCGAATTAACGCAGAGCTTCAGGCCGCCCGTGAAAAATCCGGCCGCGAAATGACGGTGGTGACCATCCGATCACGTGAGGATTACCTTCCTTCGACCGACATCGCGAGCTTTTCCAAAGACCTGTTCAATGGCTGGGGTATCGGAAATGCCGAACGGAATGACGGCATCTTGCTTCTCGTGGCGATTGAGGACCGCGAGGTGCGCATTGCACTTGGCGCGGGCTACCCTGCCCGCCAAGACGGCATCGCGGCGCGCATCATTCAAAGCGACATCATTCCCGCCTTCAGCGAAGGCCGCGTGGCAGATGGCATTCTGGCAGGCACGCGCGCCGCATTAAGCCGGATCACTCACCCTGATGACCAACGCGCAGCAAGCCCACAAGACCAAACGCAACCGCAGACGCAGCCTGTCGTCGCCCCACAGCCCCGCGTGCTGGAACAGCCTCCCGAGCCGCGTCAAACCGGGCTACTCGACCGCATTCGGGCGTTCTTCGACGGCAATCCGATTGGTGCTATGATCCTTGCTGCCATCACCGCCGTGGCGGGCTTCTTCGGCTTCCGCGGTTTTCAACGCTATCGCCCCCGCAAATGCCCCGAATGCGGAAACATGATGATGCGGTTGGGTGAAGCACAAGAAGACCAGTATCTGGATCACGGGCAACTGGTCGAAGAGCGCGTCCAGTCCAAAGATTACGGCGTGTGGTTTTGTACGAATGACGAGCATGTCACCGTTGTCGGCTACCCGAAAATGTTCTCAAAACATGCTGCCTGCCCTGAATGTGGCTACCACACCTACGAGACCAAGCGGACGGTTCTGTCGCATCCCAGCACCATCAGCATGGGCATCGCGCAGCTGGACCACACCTGCCAGAATTGCGGCCACACCGCGTCGGAGAAAAAGTCGATCCCACGCATTTCCCGCAATGACAGCGGTAGCTCCTCCAGCTTTGGCGGCAGCTCGTCCTCCTCATCGTCATTCGGTGGAGGCAGCTCGTCTGGTGGCGGTGCGTCGGGCAGCTGGTAGCGATTTATTGACGCAAACAGACCCGATTGGCGCAAACAGGACAGAATACCCCTCGCCGCTTGCCAAAATCGGTAGATCGGAGGGGCTTTATGCAGCAACGCGGATGCATGGATGTTTTGGTGACCCGCACAATCGGGGCGCGGCGCGGTCGCGCTGCGCGCGGTCGTCCGGCATGAAAGTGATTTGATCCTTTCCCAATTTCCTTTCCGAAAGACCCGACAATGAACGATCAAACCCCAAGCTCCCCTCGTCGCAGTGGCGGACGCGCCGCGCGCCGCGCCATACGGTCTGCCCCCCTCGCCCTAGACAAACGCGCCATCGGCCCGGGCCTTCAAGGCGGGCAATTGCGCGTTCTGTCAGATATCGACATCGCCAACATTCACGAGGCTGCACTGACCGCGCTTGAAGAGATCGGGCTGGCCGATGCCCCCGACACTGGCATTGCCATTCTAACAGGCGCGGGCGCTATTCTGGGCGATGACGGCCGCATCCGCTTCCCGCGCGCCTTGGTCGAAGACATGCTTGCGGTGGCGTGTAAGGATGTCACGCTTTACGGGCGTGATCCGTCGCGGGATATGCATCTCGGCGGCAAAAAGGTCCATTACGGGACCGCGGGCGCCGCCGTCCATCTTGTTGATGTTGCCGGGCGAGACTACCGCGAAAGCACCGTGCAGGATTTGTTTGATGCGGCGCGGATTGCCGACCGGTTGGACAACATCCACTTCCTGCAACGCCCGATGGTCTGTCGTGATATCCCGAACAATTACGAGATGGACCTGAACACGATCTATGCCTGCTGTCGCGGCACCAAGAAGCATGTCGGTGTTTCCTTCACCGAGCCAGATTACGTTGCAGGTGGATTAGAGCTTCTGCACATGATCGCGGGCAGTGAAGACGCCTGGCGCGCGCGTCCGTTTTTGTCGAACTCCAACTGCTTTGTGGTGCCCCCGATGAAATTCGCGACAGAAGCGTGCCGCGTCATGGAGGAATGCATCGCAGGTGGAATGCCGGTGTTGTTGTTGTCGGCAGGCATGGCAGGGGCCACCGCGCCTTCGCCCGTCGCAGGCGCAATTGTGCAAGCCGTGGCGGAGTGCCTTGCGGGTGTTGTCTATGTAAACGCCATCCAACCCGGCTATCCTGCGATCTTTGGCACTTGGCCTTTCGGGCTGGACCTGCGCACGGGTGCCATGTCCGTTGGTTCGGGTGAACAAGCATTGCTAACGGCTGGCTGCGCCCAGATGCACCAGTTTTATGGCATTCCCGGCGGCGCTGCTGCTGGTGCGTCGGATTCCAAAATGCCGGATATGCAGGCGGGTTGGGAGCAAATGTGCTCCAACGTCATGGCGGGGCTGTCAGGGCTGAACATGGTCTATGAGGCGGCGGGGATGCACGCGTCATTGCTGGGTTTTTGCCACGAGAGTTTGATCTTGGGCGACGACTTGATTGGCCAAGCCCTGCGTTGCGTACGCGGGATCGACGTAAACGAAGAGACACTTGCGCTCGACGTGATGCGCGCGACCTGTCTTGGGGTAAACGGGGCGAAAGGCGTGGGCCATTACCTTGGCGCAGACCAAACACTGAGCCGGATGGAAAGTGACTATGTCTACCCCAACTTGGGCGACCGCACCTCTCCCAAAGAATGGGCGGAGAAGGACAAGCCAGACCTGCTAGAGAAAGCAACCGAGAAGAAAGAGGCAATTCTGGCGGAGCGGTCCTTGGCGGAGTTCGATCCGGCGGTAGATGCTGCCATCCGCAAGAGATTTGCCATCCACCTGCCCGTCTAAGGCGCTTCGGCTCATTGAATTGCAACGGACGGGGGCAGGCCCAGTCCGTTGCATTTGTACAGCGAAGCTTTAGCGCGGCAAAGCCGCAGCGTCTTTGGCCAGCTTGGTGATAGCATCCCAATCGCCCGCACGCACCTTGTCGGACGGCGCGACCCAAGAGCCACCCGCACAGATCACGTTTGGCAAGCTTAGGTAATCCTTTGCATTGCTGGGACTTACGCCTCCTGTCGGGCAAAAGCTCACTTGCGGGATCGGCGCACCAATGGCCTTCAACGCAGGTGCTCCGCCGGAGGCTTCTGCCGGGAAAAACTTCAACATAGTGTAACCGCGTTCAAGAAGGCGCATCGCCTCCGATGCAGTCGCAACGCCCGGAAGCAATGGAAGTCCAGCCTCCTCACACGCATCCAGCAAACGGTCCGTAGCACCGGGTGAGACGCCGAATTTCGCGCCAGCATCGATCGCCGCATGAACATCAGCGGGGGTCAGAAGTGTCCCTGCCCCAACGACACCACCTTCGACCTTTGCCATCTCCGCAATCACTTCCAGCGCCGCAGGTGTGCGCAATGTAACTTCCAAAGCAGGCAACCCACCCGCAACAAGGGCTTGTGCCAAAGGCTCGGCATGCGCCGCGTCGTCGACGACCAGAACGGGGACAATAGGAGCAAGTTCGCAGATTTCACGGGCAAGCTGGCTGGCTTGAAGAGGAGTCATCATTTTCTATCCTTGTTGTCAGGTCGTTAATGCATCCGACCCTTAGATATCTAGAACACGTCGCGCGACTAAACCACAACCCCTGCACCATCGGCAGCAGTGCCCGCGGTTTCGCGGAAGATGGAGAACAGCTCGCGACCAATCCCGTGCGAGTTATCACTCAGGTCAGGGGCGGTTGCGGCTCGCGACTGCACGTCCGGCGTTAGCACTTCCAGCGTACCTTGGGTCGCGTCAAGCCGGATCAGGTCGCCGTCCTGCAACTTGCCGATCAGGCCACCATCAACCGCCTCCGGGCAAACATGGATCGCCGCAGGCACCTTGCCGGACGCCCCGGACATACGGCCATCTGTGACCAAAGCGACCTTCAACCCACGATCCTGCAGCACTGCTAGGATCGGGGTCAGGCCGTGCAGCTCTGGCATACCGTTGGCTTTCGGGCCTTGGAACCGGACTACAACAATCGTGTCCGAAGTGAATTCGCCGGCTTTGAACGCGGCCTTGACTGCATCTTGCGTTTGGAAAATCCGCGCGGGCGCCTCGATCACATGGCGTTCGGGGGCAACTGCGGACACTTTGATCACGCCACGGCCCAGATTGCCGTTGAGCTGTTTCAGCCCGCCTTCGGGTGCAAATGGATTGGATGCCGGACGCAAGATCCGGTCGTTCTGGGTCTCGCGTGGCGCGTCTTCCCAAGTCAATTTGCCGTCCCGCAGCTTCGGATCCTGAGCGTACATTGCAAGCCCGTCGCCCATTACAGTGCGAGTGTCAGGATGAAGCAGACCTGCGTCCAACAGCTCACCGATCATATAGGTCAACCCACCAGCGGCGTGGAAATGGTTCACGTCGGCCAAGCCATTCGGGTAAACACGCGCCATCAGCGGAGTTGCGTCGGAAATGTCGGACAGGTCTTGCAGGTCAAGGATCACACCCGCTGCACGCGCCATAGCGATGATGTGAATCACCAGATTGGTGGATCCGCCTGTGGCCATCAATCCGACAAGACCGTTTACAAAGGTCTTCTCGTCAAGGATGTCGCAAACCGGAGTATAGTCATTTCCGAGGTTCGTGATTTCCAGCGCCCGTTTGGCCCCGTAGTTGGTCAACGCATCGCGCATGTCGGTGCCGGGATTGACGAAGCTGGAGCCGGGCAAGTGCAGCCCCATAAACTCCATCAGCATCTGGTTGGAGTTCGCGGTGCCATAAAATGTGCATGTGCCTGGGGAATGGTAAGACGCCATTTCTGCCGCCATGAGTGCATCGCGACCCACTTCACCAGATGCAAATTTTTGGCGAACCTTGGCCTTTTCGTCATTCGGCAAGCCGGAAGGCATTGGCCCTGCAGGCAGGAAAATCCCAGGAAGATAGCCGAAGGTCGCCGCCGCGATCACCAAGCCTGGCACAATCTTGTCGCAGACCCCGAGGTAGACCGCCGCATCAAACGTGTTATGGCTCAACGCCACGCCAGCGGCGAGTGCGATCACATCGCGCGAAAACAGCGACAATTCCATGCCCACCTGACCCTGTGTCACGCCATCGCACATGGCCGGCACGCCACCCGCAACCTGCGCGGTGCCGCCATTGGCCCGTGCCGTTGCTTTGATCAGATCAGGATAGTCTTTGAACGGCTGATGCGCTGAAAGCATATCGTTATACGCGGTAACGATCCCAATATTGCCACCCTGCCCTTCAAGCATGGGTTTTTGATCGCCTTCCATCGCGGCATAGGCATGCGCTTGGTTGCCACAAGTCAGGTGGCCGCGGCGAGGACCTTCCTCGGCAGCTTGGCGCATACGCGCCATGTAGGTGGCGCGGCTGTCTTTGGACCGATTGACGATCCGTTGGGTGACGTCTTCGATTTTTGAATTCAACGGCATGGAGCCCTCCGTGTGTTGAGCTTCGTATACGCCTGTTAGCGCTAACGGTAAACCCCCCAAGCGGTCACGAATTGCGCCGGAGTGACGCAGTCCTCGCCCGTAGCGCCAAAACTATTCTTCAAATCATACGACACTTCGGTCGAGCGCCAAACTCGGTCGAGGTCTACTTCAGCGATACAGCAGAGACCGGCCGTCCGCGAAAAGATGCACCTTTGCCGGATCGGCCGTCATGTTGATCACTTTGCCGCGCAGGTCAGTGTGAATACCCTGTAGCTTGGCAATCACAGGTTCATGCTCTGGCGCTGATTTGGCAAAGTAGAGCTGAGTCACCTCACCCAAGGCCTCAACGATATCGACGGTTCCAGAATAGGCGTAGTTATCCTGGTCCGTTGCGATCATGTCTTCGGGACGAATTCCAACATTCACCTTCAGACCCTTATCCTCAGCGTTAGTTGGAATATTCGTCGAAATAGTCCCCTTGCCTTCGGTCAACGTCACGGTGGTATTTTTGCCAGTTTCAACGATTTCGCCAGCCATCAAGTTCATGGCAGGCGACCCGATGAATTGCGCAACGAATTCGTTTTCTGGCGTCTCATACAACTCCAGCGGCGAGCCGACCTGCGCGATGCCCTTATTGGCCAAAACCACGATACGGGTCGCCAGTGTCATGGCTTCCACTTGATCGTGGGTGACGTAGATCATCGTAGAGTTCGGCATGGATTCCTTGAGTTGCGCTATCTCGATACGCGTGGCGACACGCAAAGAGGCATCGAGGTTGGAAAGCGGCTCGTCGAACAAATAAACCTTCGGATCACGCACGATGGAGCGACCAATGGCGACCCGCTGACGTTGACCTCCTGACAAGGCTTTCGGCAGGCGGTCCAGATACTCGTCCAGTTGCAGCACTTTGGCCGCACGGTTCACGGCTGCATCAATCTCATCGGGGGATTTCTTGGCAAGTTTCAGGGCAAAGGCCATGTTATCACGCACAGTCATGTGCGGGTACAGCGCGTAGCTCTGGAACACCATCGCGATACCACGTTGCGCCGGAGGAACGTCGTTCATCACCTCGCCGTCGATTTGCAGCTCACCGGACGTGATCTTCTCCAGACCCGCAATCATCCGCAACAAGGTAGATTTGCCGCAACCGGACGGGCCAACAAAAACAATCAACTCTCCCGTAGTAATGTCGAGATCGATCTCTTTGAGCACCTCGACTGTGCCGCCATATTTTTTGCCAACGCCCGTAAGCTTCAGGTCTGCCATTGTCCTATCCTCCCCGTTACCGTTGAAGCGCGAAGCATGGCTGCCACGGCCCTAGATGTAGCTTTCCGTCTGCTGCCGCACCGGTCGAGCCCAGTTCCGCCCCGATCGCCACCCAATCGCCGGTTGGCATGTCAACCGTTGACGGTGTGTCAGACAGATTGAAGGCGCAGAAAATGGTTTGATCCTCGTGGCTGCGCTTGAAACTGAGCACGTCGCCCTCGGCACGAAACCCCGAATGAGCGCCCTTCATCAAGGCCGGATGCGTGCGGCGAAAAGCCAAAGCGCGGCGATAGTGATGCAGTGGCGCAGCGGGATCTTGTTCCTGCGTCTCGGCCGAGCGCATCAGATGATCGTGGCTCACCGGCAACCAAGGCGCGCCCGTGGTGAAGCCGCCGTTCTGGTTCGACGGCTCCCAGACCATCGGTGTGCGGCAGCCATCCCGCCCCTTGAAGTCGGGCCAGAACTCGATTCCGTAAGGGTCTTGCAAGTCTTCGAACGCCACGTCGGCCTCCGGTAGGCCTAACTCCTCACCTTGGTAGATGCACAGAGAGCCGCGCAGCGCGCTCATCATCGTCGTGTAGCAGCGATGCGCCGCAGGGGTCAGGTTCCAACGCGTCGTGTGCCGGATCACGTCATGGTTGGAAAACGCCCAACAGGCCCAGCCATCAGGGGCCGAATTGTCGAGGCTGCCCATGGTGTCCATCACGCGCTGTGCGGTCAGCGGTTCCGCCGAAAGAAACTCGAACGCGTAACACATATGCACGAGGTCGTCGCCTTCGGTGTATTCGCCTAACAGCTCCAACCCGCGTTGCGCATCGCCCACTTCACCCACGCAAGTGCTGGCCGGATACTCATCCAACAAGGCGCGGAACCGCTTCAAAAATTCGAGGTTCTCGGGTTGGTTTTTGGAATAGAGATGCTCTTGATGATTATACGGGTTCACCGAGGGCGCGATGCTGGCGTTGCGCTTCTCGGGCGGCAAAGCGGGATTGTCGCGCAACTGCTTGTCGGCGAAATAGAAGTTGATCGTATCAAGTCGGAACCCGTCCACGCCCCGATCCAGCCAGAAGCGTGTCGCGTCCAGCAATGCGTCCTGCACATCTGGATTGTGGAAGTTCAAATCTGGCTGCGAAACCAGAAAGTTATGCAAGTAATACTGCTCGCGACGCGCATTCCATTGCCACGCAGAGCCACCGAAGATCGACAACCAGTTGTTCGGCGGCGTGCCATCCGGCTTGGGATCCGCCCAGACATACCAGTCGGATTTGTCGTTATCGCGGCTGCCACGGCTTTCCTGAAACCAAGCGTGCTGATCAGACGTGTGCGACAGCACAAGGTCGATCATGACCTTCAAGCCGTGGCTGTGGGCTGTGTTCACCAGCACATCGAAATCGCTCAACTGCCCGAACATCGGATCCACGTCACAGTAATCGCTGACGTCGTAGCCAAAGTCCTTCATCGGTGACGTGAAGAACGGACTGATCCAGATCGCATCCACCCCAAGCGAGGCGATATAGGGAATACGCGACACTATCCCGAGCAGATCGCCCACGCCGTCGCCGTTGCTGTCTTGGAAGCTACGCGGGTATATCTGGTAGATCACAGCCCCGCGCCACCAGTCTTTGTCGATGGCTGTGGAGGCCTGCAGTTTTGGGTCCATTTCGCTCATATCGGTCTCTTGTTATTTGACGGAGCCGGCCAACAGACCGCGCACCAGATAGCGTTGCATTGTGAAGAAGACGATCAGCGGCACTGCGATCGAAATGAAGGCCGCCGCGGCAAGGATGCCCCAGTCCCCACCCTTGGAGCCCAAGAGGTCGTCGGCGATTTTGACAGTCATCACCCAAGACTCAGAGTTGGACGGCAGGAAGACCTTGGCCACCAACAGGTCGTTCCACGTCCACAGAAACTGGAAGATGGCGAAGCTGGCGAGCGCGGGAAAGCTCAGCGGCAGAACAATCTTGGTGAAGACCTGAAAATCCGTCGCCCCGTCCACCTTGGCGGATTCAATGATGTCACGCGGCAGGCCAACCATGTAGTTGCGTAAAAGGTAGATCGCCAAGGGTAGCCCAAAGCCCGTATGCGCCATCCAGATGCCCAGAAAGCTTTGCCCGATACCAACTTTATTGTGAAGCGTTAGCAGTGGCACCAGTGCCAACTGCAAGGGCACAACCAGCAGCCCAACGACCAAAGCAATCAAGAAGCCGCGCCCTTTGAAGTCCATCCAAGCAAGCGCATAGGCTGCGAAAGCGGCGATCAGGATTGGGATAATGGTGGCCGGAATGGTCACCGTTAACGTATTGATAAACGCACGGTCCATGTTGTCGGAGGCCAGAATGGTTCGGTAGTTGCTCAACGAGAAATCCGGCGGGCTGGACGCCGAGTAATAGACCGACGGGTCGCGCTTGATATCCGCGGGTGAGGTGTAAACGTAGTTGCCATCGGATTGCACCGTCAGCGTGCGGTCCTTCGTCAACTGCGCTGTGTCACCCGCTTTGAATTCTGTCGGCGCAGCGCGCGTGCCGCCGAAGCGGGCCACAGCCCCCGTCTCGTCGCCAAACACATTGCCTTCGATGATGTAGATGCCATCGACAACTTTAACGTCCCCTGCAGGCGCTTTGGCCTGATAATTTTGCTCTACCGGAAATGGTGACAGCCACCACCCCGTGGCGCTGATTTGGTCACGGTCGCGGAAGGACGACACAAGAAGGCCGATTGTCGGGATCAACCACAAGACAACGAGCAGCACGACCGAGATGTTGACCGCCCAAGACAGCGAGGATTTGGTTCCAGCAATGTTGTCCATTATTTCATCTCCGCGCGAGCTTGGCGAATGTTCCAGATCATCACCGGAAGCACGATAATCATGATGACGAAGGCCACCGCCGTTGCGCGCCCGTCATCGCGGAACATGTAGCTCATCATGTAGCTGGGCAGGATTTCAGTGCCGAAATTGCCTCCTGTCATGGTGTAGACAATGTCGAACACCTTAAGCACAAGGATGGTGATGGTGGTCCATACGACCACAATCGTCCCCATAATCTGCGGCACCTTAATCTTGAAAAACACCTGAAACGGGTTGGCGCCGTCAATGATCGCCGCCTCAATCGTTTCTTCGGGGATGCCACGAAGGGCGGCACTCAGGATCACCATCGCAAAGCCCGTCTGGATCCACACCAAAATGAACATGAGGAAGAAGTTGTTCCAGAACGGCAGTTGCAGCGGATCCAGCGGCGCCGCACCAAAACTGTCGCGGATCGCATTGATCAACCCGATATCGGGGTTGTTGGCATAGACGAATTTCCAGATCAGCGACGCCCCGACAAACGAGATAGCCATCGGCATGAAAATCAGTGACTTCGCGATATTGCCCCACACCAGGCGGTCAGTCAGCTGCGCCACCAGCAACCCTAGGAACGTCGCGGCGGCAGGCACCACAAGCACCCAAAGAAAGTTGTTGACCAGCGCAACCTGAAAGCCGTCATCGGCGAACATGGTGGCGTAGTTCCCGAACCCGATGAAGTCATCCCCGCTGCGGTTGAAGAGCGAGCGGTAGAACGATCCGACCACCGGATAAAGCAGGTAAAGCCCAAGTGCAGAGAGCGCCGGAAACAAGAACAACCATGGGCGGATCATGTTGGCCCGGTTGATGTTCTCGCCCAGTGTCACGGCCCGCTTTGGCAGCCATGCCCACGGTGCGAAAACCATCACTGCCGCCAAAAGCAAAGCCACAATGATAACGCCCCAAACGCCACCGGCCCATTGCGCCAGCGCGACGATGCTCGCCACTGGGGTGACCAGAATGTTCACGACGCTTTGCGGAAGTAGGCCACCTAACGCGAATACCACCGCCGTGGACAATGCTACCAAAAGAACAACAACCGCGACCAATCCCAGTTTGCGCCGTTTGCCAACGCGCACCGCGTCCAATGCGACGGGTCGGAACAGAACTTTGTCGATGAACAGGTTCGACAAGATAAAGTAGCCAACGCAACCGCCAACCCCGACGAGGATGGTAAGGACGCCTTGCAACAATGGTGACATGGATCGGTCCTCCGAAAGTGCCCCGTGCTGACGATGCTTCGGAGGGATATGCCCCCCAATCGGCTTTCACAGCTGGCATTTGTATCAGGTGGGCGTTTTATCCCGCGCCCCTCGGGGCAGGATGCGCCAGATCGTGGCGCATCCCGTTTTTGCATAAGACCGAGGCTTACTGGATCGCGTCCCAGCGTTCCTGAATGCCCTTTGCCACATCCTCGGCAGACGTGCCGGTGACATAGTCGACCATACCGGTCCAGAACGCGCCTGCACCAATCTCACCTGGCATCAGGTCGGAGGCGTCAAAACGGAAAGTCGTGGCGTTTTGCAGAATTTCACCCTGCGCGCGCAGGCTGTCATCCGCGTAGGCCGCAAGATTGACCCCCGCATGCGCAGTCAGGAAGCCACCTTGGGTCATCCACATCTCATGCGCGATTGGCAGCTTCATGAATTCGATGAACGCATTGGCCGCGTCGGACGGATTGGTAATCGCAAACAGCGCCCCTGCCCCAAGAACGGGCTTGCCAAGATTTTTGTCGGCATAGGCCGGGAAGTAGAAGAAATCTACATCTGTCCCCATTTCGGTGCCTTCTGGGAAGAACGCTGGAATGAAGGACGCCTGACGGTGCATGTAGCATTTCGGCGGGATCGCAAAGAGACCCGCTGGGCTGTCACGGAAATCCGTGCTGGCCACTGCGGCGGAACCACCATCGACATAAGCATCGTTACGGGCGAATGCGCCAAACTCTTCAATGGCAGCGATCACTTTAGGATCGTCAAACTTCATTTCGTTGGCCACCCACGCGTCATAGTCTTCGGGCGAGTTGGTGCGCAGCATCATGTCTTCGACCCAGTCGGTCGCAGGCCAGCCGGTGGCCGCACCCGATCCCAGACCGATACACCAAGGCGTACCACCATCCGCAACGATCTGGTCGGTCAGCGCTTTCAGCTCTTCCATCGTCTCTGGGATGTCGTAGCCGCCTTCGTCAAAGGCTTCTGGAGCATACCAAACAAGGGATTTCACGTCGACGCGGTAGAACATGCCATAGAGATGATCGTTGCCGTCTTTGTCTGCATAGGTCCCCAGATCAACCCAGGATTGACCCGCTGCAAAGTTGTCGCGCACCCAAGCATCGGTTCCGTCTGCCAGTGGCGTCAGCAAACCTTGGCTGGCCATGTCTGCCGCCAGCCCTGGCTGTGGAAAGGCCGCCAAGTTCGGCGCAGAGCCGGAGCGTGCGGACACCACGATGTCTTGTTCGAAGCTGTCAGAGCCGGAGTAATTCACCTCGGCGCCAGTTGCGGCGGTGAAATATGCAAAGACTTTCTCGACTTTTTCTTTCTCGTTGCCGGTCCATGCGCCAGTGATCGTGACCGTTTGGCCAGTCAGATCTGTGGAGTCAGCGAAGGCGTTGTAGCTGTCCCAGCTAAAGTCGCCCCCCTCCATGCCGAAGGCAAGGTGACCGTCTGCGAATGCGGCAGCGCTGCTTAGGGCAACGATTGCAGCCGAGGTATAAAGACGTGATTTCATGGTTTCCTCCCAGTGTCGGCGCGTAATGCGCCGGAATTTTTGAACGCCACGCCATGAGAATCGCAATCCCCAAAGCGCTTTGGATGCTTTAGTAAATGGCCTAGCGTTAGCTTCCTGTCAACAAACTGTCCTGTCTAGGTCATGAAAAACATAGTATTTCTGCGGTTGCGAAGGAAATCTCTGCGACGCAGCAGAAATAAACCCCTTTGACGGGCTGACAAACTGACCGTAAGAATTAATCAAATATTCAAAGCGCTTTGAAAATCCGCGGGAGGTCCGAGCCAGATGAATTTGCGAGAACTGTCTGACCTGTTGGGCCTGTCACAAACCACGGTGAGCCGCGCATTGAACGGGTATCCGGAGGTCAAGGAAGCCACGCGCAAGCGCGTTATGGAAGCGGCCCACGCACATAATTATCACCCGAACACCCGCGCCAAAAGCCTCGCCACCGGGCGCACGATGTCCATCGGCCACGTCATCCCGCTCTCCAATCACCATGAAATGGTGAACTGCGTGTTCTCTGACTTCATTGCAGGCGCCGGCGAGACATATGCCAGCCGTGGCTACGACATGCGCGTATCTGTGGTCGACGATTCCGACGAGGCGCAAGCTTACGAGCGCCTTGCGCGCGAAGGCAAAGTCGATGGCGTCATTGTGCATGGACCGCGGCTAGATGATGAGCGGATTCCTCTGCTCGACAAACTGGGCCTGCCCTTCGTGGTCCATGGTCGATCCAGCAACTGCACAACCCCTTATAGCTGGCTGGATGTGAACAACCGCTCCGCGTTTCAACGCGCAACGGACTTTCTGCTGGATCTGGGCCACCGGCGGATCGGGCTGATCAACGGCATAGAGTCAATGGACTTCGCCATGCGGCGGCGGGATGGTTACGCCAGCGCCCTTGAAGCGCGCGGTCTACCGGTTGATCCTGCCTTGACCCATTCCTTCGAAATGACCGAGCCGTTCGGCTACGCCAAAGCCTGCGAGATGCTCGACGCGGAAACTCCGCCATCCGCAATTATTACCTCGTCCCTGATCCCTGCGCTTGGGGTTAGGCGCGCTGTTGAAGAGCGCGGGCTGGCAATCGGGAAAGACGTGTCCATCATCTGCTTTGATGACGCGCTTTCATATCTTCCCAACGGTGTGGGGTCGCCGATTTTCACTGCAACGCGCTCGTCCGTGCGGGACGCAGGCCGCCGTTGTGGTGAAATGCTTCTCGACCTGATCGAAGGAAAGGCAAGCGGGCCAATCCACGAATTGTGGGAGGCCGAGCTTTTGGTCGGCCAATCCACCGGCCCTGCCCCCGCTCAAGCCGTGAAAGCCTTCGCCTGATGCAACACTCCCGCGCTGATTTTCCCGACGGCTTTCTGTTTGCAGCCGCCACCTCGGCCTATCAGATCGAAGGGCATGGCTTTGGCGGTGCCGGGCGCACCCATTGGGACGATTTCGCCCAGACGCCCGGCAATGTTGTCCGCGCGGAACATGGTGCAGTTGCTTGCGATCATTATCACCGTTTCGAGGAAGATCTCGACCTCATGGCCGCCATGGGGCTAGACGCGTATCGGTTTTCCACCTCGTGGGCGCGCGTCATGCCAGAGGGGCGCGGCACCCCGAACGCCGAAGGCCTCGACTTCTACGACCGGCTTGTAGACGCCATGCTGGAGCGCAACCTGAAACCCATGGCGACGCTCTACCATTGGGAACTTCCCTCGGCGCTGGCGGATCTTGGCGGGTGGCGCAATCCTGATCTGCCGCATTGGTTTGGCGATTACACGCGCGTCATCATGGACCGGATCGGGGATCGCATGTTCTCGGTTGCGCCTATCAACGAGCCGTGGTGTGTCGGCTGGCTAAGCCACTTCCTTGGTCATCATGCACCCGGCCTGCGTGACATTCGCGCCACCGCCCATGCCATGCATCACGTCCTGTGCGCACATGGCCGCGCAGTGGAGGTGCTTCGCGATCTGAATGTCAAAAATGTCGGCGCGGTGTGCAACTTCGAATACGCGCACCCTGCGACCGACAGCGAGGCAGACCACAAAGCAGCGGCACTTTACGACGGCTACTACAACCGCTTTTTCCTTGGCGGCTTGTTCAATGGCGCCTACCCCGAAAACGTTATGGAGGGTCTGGAGCCCCATATGCCGAAAGGATGGCAGGATGACTTCCCGCTGGTTGGTCAAAAGCTGGATTGGCTAGGGTTAAACTATTACACTTGCAAACGAATTTCTGCAAATGCCGAGGCGTGGCCGTCCCACCATGATGTCGAGGGCCCGTTGCCAAAGACGCAAATGGGTTGGGAAATCTATCCTGAAGGGCTTCGGTATTTCCTGAATTGGGTCAATGACAACTACACGAATGGCCTCCCCCTATATGTGACAGAGAACGGCATGGCGAACCCCGACATGCGTGACATGCCGGATGCCGCGCGCATCGACTATCTCAACAAACATCTGGCCGCCGCCCGCGATGCAATCGCCGACGGCGCCCCTTTGGCGGGCTATACCTTCTGGTCCCTTTTGGACAATTACGAATGGGCCTTGGGCTACGAAAAGCGGTTCGGGCTGGTCCATGTTGACTTCGATACACTTGAACGCACGCCCAAAGCCTCTTACCACGCGCTTGCACGTGCCCTGAAAGCCTGACCGTTATGAACCGCCCAGCTGACACCTACTCCCTCGTGGCCGATATTGGCGGCACCAACACGCGTGTCGCCCTTGCGGAAGGCACGCAGCTGCTGACCGAAACGGTAACGCGCTATGCAAATGTAGATTATGCGGGGCTGGAATCTGTGCTGCGGGCCTTCATCGACGCACAAAAGGTAGATTGCAAAGCAGCCTGTGTCGCGCTTGCGGGTCCCGTCAAAGACGGGCGCGGTACCATGACCAATCTTGATTGGGAACTGGACGAGGCAACCCTCGCGCGCGCCGCCAACGCCGAGACCGCCTGCCTGCTGAACGACCTTCAGGCGCAGGGACACGCCCTGGGCGCCCTGGGCGACAACGCGGTGACGCAGTTAGTGGCCGCGCATGACAAGGATCACGACGCCAAAGCCACCAAGCTGGTAATCGGGGTCGGCACCGGTTTCAACGTGGCACCTGTGTATGAAACCCGCTGGGGTCGGCATGTCCCCCCTTCGGAAAGTGGTCACGCCAACTTGCCCCTACGGTCCGAGACAGAACTTCGGCTGGCCCAGTATTTTGAGAATGCTCATGGCTTCCCAGCCGTAGAAGACATGATGTCAGGACGTGGGCTAGAGCGCGTTTACGCGTGGCTTGGCATAGACGCGGGCGAGCCACGCGAAGCGCGCGCAGCAGACATTATGGCCGGATTCGAAAACGGCACGGACCCACGTGCGCGCGAAGCTGCGGAGATGTTCGTGCGGATGCTTGGAACCGTTGCAGGGAATCTCGCCCTGATCCACCTGCCCTTTGGTGGCATCTTCTTCTCGGGTGGCGTTGCGCGGGCATTTTCGCGCCATTTCGCATCGCTTGGATTTGCAGACGCCTTTCGGGACAAAGGGCGCTTCGCTGGCTTCATGGGAAACTTCGAGGTTTGCGTGATCGAGGACGACTTCGCCGCCTTGACCGGCTGTGCAAACTATCTTGCCGCTAACAACTAGGCTGCGAGCACCTGAGACTCAGACAGGTCTGCGCGCTCAAAACACCCCTGAAATCCCCTTAGGGAATGCGTTTCACGGGCGTGAAAGTCCTTTCACACCTTATTCACGCTGACTAAGCGCCTGTTTATAAAGACTTTTGCCAGCCGACGTTAACGTAGCGTTAACTCCGTACTTGATCGTTTCAAGGGGAATCGCGCAGGGTTTTCCCATAGGCGGAGAGTGAACCGCTTATTTGATTACGTAACTCTACTTGCCGCCCGGCCGCGCTGCTTTCGACGAGGATTTTCCCTTTGCAGGCCGCCGGGCACCGCAAGCCCCGCGTTACGGCACATTGGTGCCCCCAGCACCGTCCCCTTTTGTGTCGAAACGTTTGGCCCTCTCGCGCGGTTCTCCCCCGTGCCCGAGGGCCAGCGGGCTTCGCGCGTTTCGGCGAAAACAAGACCAGTCCAACCGTTTCCGCGCCCGCCGGCTCGGGGCCGGACCGAATCTGCTGACATTCACGCTGCCAAGGAGCCAGAGCCCCATGTACCAACACCCAGGCGTCTATATCGAACACGTCCCTTCCAACGCGTTAGCCATCGAAGCGGCCTCCACATCGGTCACCGCCTTCATCGGTCATGTGCGGCGCGGCACTGCCGTCAGCAAGTCAGGCGGGACACCAACCTTCATTACCTCCCCCGCGCAATACACGACCTTATTTGGCCCCGGAGACGGGTCGGCAGGCGGTGTCAAAAAACTGGCCGACTCGACGAAACCCGACCTCTTCGGGCTGGCCGTTAACACCTATTTCACCAATGGCGGCACCAAGGCCTATATCGTGCCGGTCGAAGGGTCCGGCGGCACCAAGGCGACTGCGCAGCTGAAAATCTCTGGCGCGACGGACCCGAAATCGGTGACCGTCACCGCCAAGGACAACGGCATATGGGCGAACAACCTGTTTGTGCAGATGACCAGCAACAAGGACACGGCCACATTTGACATTACTGTCGGCACATGGGCCCTACAGCCCGACGACAGTAAGAAACTCGATCAGGTCATCGAAAGCTTCACTGGCTTTGCTTGGGAAGTCGGGGACGGCACTGACGCCGTCAAACTGAAAGCCGCCACCGATCTGGCCACCGAGACGATCAAAAAGGGCTCTACGCTGATCGAGGTCGCCTTTGGTGCCGAAGTCGCCATGCCAACCAGTGACAAGGTGGTGAACGACGTGACCGCAGGCGGTGTGGACACCGGTGCCCCCGCCAAAGCGCAATACACCGAGGCGCTGACGCGGCTGGAAGACTACCGCGACGTATCCATCATCGTGTTGCCAAACGTCATCCCCGACCCAAGCGGCAAGACGATCTATCAAGAAGCCATTGCCCATTCCGAAAAGATGCAAAACCGCATGGTGATCGTGGATCCCGGCGACGCGATAATCACCACCCCGAAAGAGGCTAAGGACGCGGTTTTCACCAACTCCCCCTACGCCGCGCTGTATTACCCGCGCGTCCAGCTCGGAAACCCGCATTTCGATGCGGAACTTGCCCCAAGCGAGCCGCGCAGCTTTGCCGTTGGCCCCGCTGCCGTGGCCGCTGGTATGTGGGCGCGCATCGACGGAACCCGCGGCGTCTGGAAGGCCCCCGCAGGTCTGGAGGCGGGCGTCCGTGGCACCTTTGGACCGGAGCGTCTGATTGGCAACGGCGTGCAGGACAACCTCAACGAATGGGGAGTAAACTGCTTGCGGTCGATCACCGGCCCTACGGTCATTTGGGGCGCTCGCACCACGGCGACGAAGGCCAAGCCGCAATACCGCTATATCTCGGTTCGCCGCACGCAGAACATGATCGGCGAAAGCCTTTACAATGCCTTGCAAGCCGTTGTGTTCGAGCCGAACGATCACAAGCTTTGGGGCGGATTACGCGCCTCGGTCGGCAACTTCATGGATGGGCTGCACCGCGCAGGCGCATTCCAAGGCGCGAAGTCCAGTGACGCATACTTCGTTAATTGCGGGCTGGGATCGACCATGACCCAAGGCGACATCGACGCCGGTATCGTTCGGGTCGCTGTCGGGTTCGCACCGTTGAAACCAGCCGAATTTGTCGTGGTTCAGATCAGCCAGAAGGTCGGGCAAACCGCCTAGCGCCGGTCACATGAGTTTTCAGACATAACGCTTTCTGCCGAAAGGACTATTTCAAATGCCAGCCCCTATGTTCTCTGCCAATGCGCACCGCTACGACCCCTACCGCACCTTCAAGTTTCAGGTGGTGATCAGCGGTAAGGTGGTCGCGGGTCTCTCCAAAATGGGTGCCCTGAAAAAAACCACCGAAGTCGTCAACTGGCGCGCTGCTGGTGATCCCAGTTACCAACGCGCCATGCCCGGTGGCACGAAGTTCGAAAATGTCACTCTGGAACAAGGCTTAAGCCACGACCCCGTGTTTGAGGAATGGGCCAATGCGGTCAACAACGTGGCCGATGGCGACGCAGGCATGAGCCTGCTGAACTTCCGCCGCGATGTGGTGATCAATGTGCTCAATCTTCAAGGCACGCCTGCGATCTCCTACGTGCTGCGCCGTGCCTTCGTGACCGAGTATCAGGCCCTGCCAGAAATGGATGCGAACAGCATGAATGCTGTTGGAATTCAATCCATTACGCTTGCCTATGAAGGTTTCACCCGTGACGCCGCTGTCGCCGAGCCATCTGAAACCTGATGCCAGACCGCGCGCCCATTACCCTCGCCGTGGGATTTCCCACAGCGGACCCCCGTGCCCTAACGGGTCGGGTCGAGCTAGCCTTGGCCGACGCCATGCGCCTGCCGACCCGGCCCGAGCGGGTCACCGGAGTCTTAGGCGCGCTGTTTTCAACCATTGGTGGCCTGCCAGTAACCCGTGACCTAGTAGAGCGTCTGGCCACCGGTGCCCGTGCGTGGTGTCTCACCCGTGCGGCGCTGACCTTCCTGCCCGGCCAACGCTGGTACCAAGCCAGTTGCACGTCGTGCGGGGAGGTCTTCGATCTGTCGCTATCGCTAGCCGACACGCCACGCTCCGACATCCCCGATGCGTTTCCAGTTGTCGAAGTTGAAACATCTCTCGGTCCGCGCCGGTTCGAAGTTCCCAACGGGACGACGGAACGCGCTCTGGCCCATGCCGCCCCACATGACGCCCCTCAAGTGTTGGCGGCATCGTGCGGGTTGGACAGCGAGGCCCCAGCACAGGCCGCGCTGTTCAACCCCTCTGACCTTAAACTCATCGACAACCAGCTTGATGCCGCAACCCCTGACATCACCGAAACTGTAACCAGCACCTGCCCAACCTGCGACGCCGAGACGGAAGTTCGACTAGACCCGCTGACTTTCGCCTTCCCCGACGCGGGCCGCTTGCTCCGTCAGGTTCATCTGTTGGCCAAAACCTATCACTGGGCCGAGGACGCAATCCTCGACATGCCTTCAGCCCGCCGCAAGGCCTACGCGGGCCTCATCGCAGAGGCCGCGGGACGATGAGCTTGCTGAGCCGCCTATTACCCCGCGCAGGTCACGGGACTATCGCAACCGCCCGCGTTAAGGGCATCGCCCGCTCAGCGGAACCGATGGACGAGGCACAACCTCTACGAAGGGCAGAGGAGGAAGAGGCACAGACCCTTAAGCGGCAAGAAACCAAGGAAGAGATCACACCATTGAGGCGGCAGAACAGCCCTGCACCATCGCTTGCCCGTCTAGACGAAAAAGAAGCGCATCCTTTACGTCGCGCGGAAGAGGACGAAGCCCAACCCCTGCACCGTGCACCCGAGGATGAAGCCCAACCCCTGCGCCGGTCAGAGGAAGACCAAGCCCAACCCGCACGCCGCGCTGAGCAGGAAGAAGCCCAAACCCTGCAGCGCACGGATACAGAGCAGGACGAGGCGCAGCCCATGCGCCGCGCCGCGGACGAAGAAGTAGAGGCTCAACCCTTACGCCGAATGGAAGAAGAGCAGGCACAGCCCTTACACCGCGCATATGACGACGAGGCACGACCCCTCCACCGCATGGAGGAGGAGGACGCCCAGCCCCTGGCGCGGCTCAGCCCCCCCGATGAGCAGAACCTGACGGCCGAAAGCAGCCCAAAGCCTGCCAACATGTCTGGCATGGACGAGCAACCTGCCGCAATGGCCCTGCGCCGCGAGCACACGCCCGGCCCCGCAGCAATGCCAAGCGCCCCAGTTATCCCGGCGATGACCGAGGCCGGACCATTGCCATCACAGGAATCCGACACCACACCTGCACCGTTCGAGCAGGCTATCCATGACAGCGCCATAGAACCGCCTGCCCGCTTTGATCCGCCCCGCGACGCCGCGCCAGAACAGCACGGCCCCGCCAAAGTGGTCATCGACCAAGTCGACGTTGTCATTCATGAGTCCGCACGCGCAGCTGCGCCGTCCTCGCCGATGGCTGACCTGTCCGCAATGGCGCGCCGCCGCTATCTTGGGGGCTTCTGAGATGGCGATCGACGCAAGCTCCCTTTCCGTAGCCATGCAAGGCTTTGCCGACCATCTGGCGGCAAGTTTCACACAAGATGTGACCGTCACAGTCGAAAGCCCGAACGCAGCGGCCGAGCAGGCCAAAGGCTCCGACAAGGCCGTACTGAACGTGTTTTGCTACAGGATTTCACCATCTGGCATCCATCCGGACCTGACATTGAATGAACCGGCCTTCGTTCGGGCCCACGTTCTGCTGACGGCGTTCTCCAACGCCACTGATGCGCAAGTTAAGGATAAGGATTTGCGCGTGCTGGGCCACGCGGTGCGGGTATTGCAGTCGCAACCAGTCATCCCGACAATCCTGCCCGGCGGCGTGCCCGCGCCGGAGGTCAGCCAGTATCGCCTTCAAGCAGTCCTGCAAGCGACCGAAATGGAGGAGATGAACCACATCTGGTCCATTCAGGGGAACGAAATCTCTTACAGGCTATCCGTCGCTTACGAATTGGCACTTATCCCGCTGGAACCATTGACATATCTGCCGCCGCCGACACCGGTGGAAAGCGTTGTTCTGGATCTTGGCCCGGACGCGGTCCCTGATACCGAGATTGGCCCGACACCTATCGCCATCACGGCCCCGAATGCCCTTTCCAACTGGCTACCCTTCTCGATGATCCGCGACGGCAACATGCTCTCCTCGGACGCATCGGTGCCAACCGGCACGGCTCAGGTTCAACTCGCTATCGCCGGCCCAAAAAATGAGGATGTGCAGATCACCGTCGCTTGGGTCAGGTCGGATGGAACGCCGCAGATCCAAGCCGCCCAGCCCGCTACAATCGCGGCTACAGCGCTGGATCTCGACACACCGACCACATCTGTCGTTTTGACGGATGCTGCCTCCGGAGACGTGGCCACGTTGATCATCCGTCCCGACGGCGCGGATATGCCAGCGGGCAACACTGTGCGGGTGGTGATCACATGAATGTCGAGACCCCTCCCGTGACAAGCGTCGACGCGATTTCCTCAAGCATGGATCTTGAATGGGCGCGTGTGCACGACATGCTGTCCTTGGCCGAAGCATTGCGGACGGGCACGAGCTTAGATGACGAATTTTCAAACCGCTTTGCGGCCTTATCATCGTGCGTCTCGGACGCGCGCGCAGCAGGCAGCTGGCAAGGCCTAAGCGCTATGATCTCTGGTGATGTGCTGGAGCAATTGACCCCGCAGGACATAGACCTGATGGCCTTGGCACTCGCCCCTGTCGCGCGCCCGGCCTTCGCACCACGCATCCAATCCTTACAGCCCGAACTTGGCACGCCGTGGCCGGGTCTGGCCTTGGTGCAAGAGCTGTTGATGCTTGAGACCAGCGACGAAATCGCCGCCCTGATTGCGCGCCTGACGCCTACCGCCCCGATGGTGGCGTCGGGTCTGCTGAAGGTCGAAGGGAACACGCCCGCACAAACGCTCCGCCCCGGCCCCGTTTTGATCCGCACCCTTCTGGGCCGCGATCCAGAGCTGTCGCCCCCGCCTGGTGCATCGCTATCGACGGCGCGCGGCACTTGGGATCAGCTGGTGCTACCGGAGCCGATTTTGCGCCAGCTGCGCGAGTTTGGGGCGTGGGTGGAGCATCGCCACGCACTGACCCGCGACTGGGGAGCGCGTGCCGTGCATGGCCCCTTGGCGCTGTTCTCCGGTGCCTCCGGCACGGGAAAGAGCTTCGCGGCCACAGTTCTCGCAACTGAGCTCACTGTACGCACTGGCACGCCTTGGGCGCTCTACAGCCTCGATCTTGGCCGCATTATGTCGAAATACGTGGGCGAGACAGAGAAGAACCTCAACGCGCTGCTAGACAGTCTCGAAGGTCGCAACGCCATTTTGCAGATCGACGAGGCGGACGGCTTGCTGGGCAAGCGCGGCGAAGTCAGTGACGCCCGCGATCGCTATGCCAACCTTGAGGTTAGTCACATGCTCGCGCGGTTCGAGCGGCATTCCGGCCCCGTAATCCTGACCACCAACCTGCGTGCCAATGTCGACCCCGCCTTCCTGCGCCGCTTCCAGCTTGTAGTGGACTTCCCAACCCCGGATGACGAAGCCCGCACTGCGCTGTGGCGGGTGCTTCTTCCCCCTCAAGCGCCATTGGCAGAACGACTGGACCTCGAACGCCTTGGTGCGGCCGCACGCCTGTCAGGCGGCGCTATTGCCAACGCAGCGACCTATGCAGCGATGCTCGCCTATGCTGAGAAAGGCGATATCGACCTGCCCCACATTGCCCGCGCGATCTGGGCAGAGCTCACCAAAGACACGCGCCAAGTGCGCCCCTCAGAAATCGGATATCTTTCTGAATATCTGGAGGTTACGCGATGAAGCTCAAGCGCTTAACTGTTAAACTTCCTGCCTCAATGGCGGCCACCGCGTCCCATGATGCCCGCGCCATTGCAGAGGCAGTTGGACAGGCCTTGGCCAAAGGGGCGCAACCGAACGGGCCGATTGCGATCCATAGCCACGGCCAACGCGGAACCGTGCTGGCCAGTCAGGTCACCGCAGGGCTGAAAGGCGGGCGTCATGGCCGTTGAAACGAAAGGCATGTTGTTCGAATACGGGCTGACACTCCCTCCCTTGGCGTTGATCTTCAAGTTCAACCCGCAGGAAATCAGCCGCTCTCGCACAGTGACGGTCAAAACGGGGAACGCACCGGGATCGCGCGGCGGCTATGACTTCCTCTCACCTCTGGAAACCTCCCGCGTGGCCCAAGGCGTTGAAATGCAGGCCGAGAGCTTTTCGGTCACGATCTTGTTGGACGCCACAGATGCCCTCAATGACGGGGACGCCATTGCCAAGACCTTTGGTGTTCAGCCCCAGATTGACACCTTGCGGTCCATGGCAGAGCCCAAAGCCCAAGGCCCCGGCGGCGTGAAAGTACTTGCGTCTTTGGGGCTGTCCGGCGCGCGGGCGTTCGAGCGGGACGAAACGGCCTCCGTTCTTGTGTTCGCTTGGGGGATGCAGTTGCTTCCGGTCTTCCTGACCGGTGTCACGCAAAAGGAGACGCTGCATCTGCCCAACTTGATGCCCTACCGCGCCGAAATGGGGCTGACGATGCAGGTCATCGAAAGCGCCAACCCGTTCTTCCTTGCCGACAAGGTCCGCCAGACCATCGGCACAGGGCTAAACCTTGTCTCTGGCTTGGGGGGATAGCGCGATGGCATTTTTCAAAGGCAGCTACTACGAAACAACCGCCCTATTCGAGCCACCGGAAGACGGTACGCGCGGCTTTCGCGGCGTGCGGGGCCGCGCGATTGCCAACCCCGAAGCTGTGCTGGAACACAGCGTTAAAATAGGCGACCGTCTCGACCAGATGGCGCAAAATTATTACGCTAACCCAAGGGATTGGCGACGTCTCGCAGACTGCAACACGCAAATCATGTTCCCCGAAGATTTGATCTATGGCCCCGACGGTCATCCCGACAAACCCGAAGTAGCAGCAGAGAAAGCCGGCGCTACACTTCTTGTGCCGCGCAGGCGTGAGGTGCGGTGATGGGCTTGCTGGATCAACTCCTAGACCCCGGATTTCGTCAGGCCGCTTCGGTCGAAATCCTTGTGGGGGCTGAACAAGCCGATCTGGGAAGCTTAGCCGACTTGGTCTCCTCCATCGAGGTGCGCTCCGCACGCATGGAGGCCGCGAGTGCGTCGATCACCATCGATGACCGGCGCGACACCAACGGGGACTACATGGCGGCGGATTCAGGCTTGTTCGCCCGCTGGGCCGCAATCGTCATCAACGCAGACTTCCAAACCCATATCGAAGAAGTTTTTCGTGGCTACATCATGGAACTGAAACCCAGTTATCCCCAAAATGGTGGTGAAGCGAAGCTGGTGATCGAATGTCTCGACGACAGCGCCGCGTTGTCCCGCGAGCACCAGCGCCGCATCTGGGGGGACGAGACCGCCCCCATGACCGATCGCGCCATTCTGGAAGAGTTAATCAGCCCCCTGCCTTTGACCCTTGCCAGCGGCCCAGAGGGCGCCAGCGCACGCGCGCTGACCCAAGACGCAACCCCGATTGCCTTCTTGCAGGACCGCGCCAAAGCCAACGGGTTCGAGATGATCTTCGAGCGTGGCGAGATTTACTTTGGCCCCAAGCGTCTGGAGTCCGACCCACAGGCCAAGATCATGGTTTATGCCGGTAGCGCCACGAATTGCCTCAACTTCGAGGTGTCAGATGAGGCCAACAAACCTGACATCGTGGCGTGGGAAAAAGCCCCAGCGACGGACGGTGCCGAGGCCGTGACTGGCGAAGCCGTGGCGGACCTGCCGCTGTTGGGAAGATACCCCGCCGCGTCAGAGGGCGCTGGACTCGGCACCCCAGCGATTGCCCGCATCAAAGGCGAAGGCGACGAGACCGTGGATGAAGTCACCGCGCGCGCGCAAGGTTTGGTCAATGAGGCCAGCTTTCGCATCAAAGCCAGTGGCGAATTGGACGGGACCCTCTACGGCCATGTCTTGCGCGTCGGCGGAACGGTCACGGTCGATGGCGTCGGCTCTCGCAATGGTGGGATCTACTACGTCGACACTGTCACGCACCAGTTTTCTCCCGATGGCTACCGCCAACAATTCCAGTTGATCCGCAACGCCGTGGGCGAGACCGAAGCGATCGGCGCACCACCGTTGTCGTCCGTTTTGTCCGCCATCCAGAACCTGTTCTGAGGAGTTTGAGATGTCAGAGGTTTTCCAAGCCCTCGAAAGCACGATCCGCAAGCAGCAACGCAGCTATTTTGGCAAGTACCGCGCCTTTGTGGCTGATGTCGAAGACCCGGAATTGCGCGGGCGTTGCAAGCTTGTGATCCCGTCTGTTCTGGGCTCAGAGACGTCTGATTGGGCTCTGCCCGTAGTTGCCTATGGCGGAGGGGAAGGCTTCGGCACGCTCGCCATCCCCCCCGTCGGCTCGCAGGTTGTGGCCGAGTTTCTTGAAGGCGACGCCGCCAGCCCGATGTGGACCGGCACATTCTGGCGCACGGGTGGTGAAGTCCCGGAGGAGCACACAGGACAGTCAGTGAAGCTGATCAAAACCGAAAGTGGCCACGTATTGTCGCTTGATGACACGGAAGACGCAGAGGTCGTGACCCTGAGATCCGCCGCCGAAGCGACGGTCGTGATGGACCAGGACGGCTCCATGGTGCTGACAGACTCTGCCGGGTCGACCGTCACGCTCAACGCCGCAGACGGGGAGCTCACCGTGGCCGACGGCAACGGCAACGAATTGGTCATGACGTCGTCCGGCGTCACCTGCACCGATGCGAATGGCAACGAAATCAGCATGTCAGGCAGCGGTGTTGAAGTGAAATCTTCGGCAACCGTGAACATTGAAGGCTCCATGGTGACGGTCGCCGGATCGGGGGGCGAGCCGCTGATCAAAGGCACCACTTTCCTGTCGCTGTTTAATGCCCACACCCATAACGCGACCTCGATCGGCGCGCCGACCTCGCCGCCGATTGTACCGCTGACCCCGTCGGTCCTGACCACCAAGAGCACGGCAAGCTGATGGCCCAGCATGAAAACACCCTGCCGCGCGTCCGCTACATGGCCTTCCCCTTCCGCATGACGGAAAGCGGCGCGGCGCAGGTGGCGCGGTTCGACCACATCCGCCAGCAGGTCGAGCAGGTTCTGTTCACCTCACCGGGAGAGCGGGTGTTCCGCCCAGAATACGGGTTTGGCGCGCGCCAGCATGTGTTCGAGCCTAACGCGGTTGGGCTATGGGAGTTGGCGCAAAACCGCCTTTACGGTGCACTTGCAGAGGCTCTGGCGGGCGAAGTGGACCCCAAAACAATCCGCGTGGATGTGGGCGCTCCGCCCGATCAACCCGAAGTTCTGATGGTTGAGATCAGCTACACCATCGCGGCGCTGGCCCGAGAAGAAACCCATCGATTTGAGGTGACGTGATGGCCGACCTTGCCCCAGCCAAGCTAATATTCGATGGCACCTGCCCTGACTGTGGCAGCCGCGAACAGGTCTTGCCCTTGCCCATCCCCGGCGTCGAAGACGATTTCGACTGGAAGGTGCGCGACTATGACAGCTTCCGTCTGTTCATGATGCAAGAACTCGCCTCGCGCTATCCTGACCGGCGCCGCTGGACCCCTGCGGACATGGAAGTTGTGCTGGTCGAGCTGCTCTCAGCCGCTCTGGACCGCGCCTCCCATGCGCTTGATCGCGTGCAGGCTGAACGGTTCCTGGACACAGCGCGCCAACCTGGATCGGTGCGCAGGCTCCTTGCGATGATCGGCTGGCAGCCCGATGACGCAGACCTAGCCGAGGCACACCGCCTATATCGCCCCGTTGGGACAAACCCCACAGACGCACAGGCATTGGAGCAATACTGGCTCCGCGTCCCGTCCGCTATGGATCGTGCGCGCCATGAAGGCCCCAGCCAGATCGCGGCGCAACACCGGATGGTAACGCTCGAAGATCACAGCGCGATATTGCAAAGCCACCCGCTTGTGGCGCTTGCCCAGACGCGTTTGGTTTGGTCCGGCGCATGGAACTCCATCCTGATCGCAACACTTCTTGAGGATGACTTGCCGATGGATGCGCCCCTCCATGACGGGCCAACGTCAGCACCGCGACCCAACCGTTTGAGGGCGGACTTGTGGGATCAGATCACCGGCTTTCATTCCAATCGCAATCTGGCGCTCCCCCCGCTTGGCCCAAAGCTGACAGGCCGCGCCATCCTTCGGGTTCTGGTCGATGCCTATCGGATGATCGGATCGGAGGTTTTTCTGGAACCCGCCCGCGCCGCGCCCATCAACGTCACGCTGTCCGTTCGCGCCAAGCCGGGCTTCTTCCGGTCAGAGCTGCGTCAGGCCGTAGCGGCAGTGTTCACATCAGATCAGGGCGGCTTCTTCGAGCCCGGCCGGTTCGACTTTGGCCAGGCGATCTATGCCTCCGACATCATTGAGAGTGCCATGCAGATCGAGGGCGTGGCTGTGGCGTGCCTGAACCGCTTCCGCCGCGTCGGACGCGCGTTCGAGGATCGCGGTGCGGAGGGGTTCATTGCAGTTGATCCTGACAGCTACGTTCTATGCGCAGGTGACACCCGCGCCCCAGAGCGAGGAGCGTTCCGCGTCACAGTCCAAGGAGGAGAGACCGGATGAGCCGCACAACCTCCACAGATCTTACACGCTGGAATCGCTCGGGGATGAGCCGGTTTGACTATGTCGACGGGGACGCCGCCATCTGGCTCGAACGCCTACGCGAAATACTGACGGGGCTTTATGCAAAGGGTGTCCCAGTCGAAATGCGCCAGCCCGATGTCTTACGCGATCTGTTTCTGAACGAAACTGCAGACCTGGCCCGCGCGCAGGTCGATACTGAAGCCTTGCGCAATGCGGTTGTCTGGCAGCGGCTGGCCCGCGCGCTGCCCGCCGAGACCGAGACCGGCCCAACACTGGAAAGCCGCGGCCAGCGCGGTATCCGCATCCGCGCACAATATATGAATACCAGCGACGGGGATTACACATGGGACATCCTGCGCGCCTTCGCGCGGGCCAGCCACGTCACACTTGGCCATCTGAACGCCTACGCCAACGAGGGCTACCTGCGCACTGCAACTCAATGGGACAACCTGCGCCGCCTTGCCGCTTTGGTAAACTACCAACCTACGCCAGCAGCCTCTGCGAGCACGCTTGTCGCGCTTGATCTAAAGCCCGAGTTAGGCGCTGTAGAAATCACAGCGGGTCTGGCGATGAAACACAGCCCCGCAACGGGCAAACCCCTGATCTTCGAGACGTTGAACAAGCTCCTTGCCCACCCCGCCTTAAACGCCGCGCGGGTGGAAGGCTGGAACGTCAATGCAACACCCCTACCCGCGCGAGACAGCGTCTGGTTAAACCCTGACGCCGGAGCCTTGGCACCGGGTGAGTTGGCGATCATTTCGGGCAAAGGCAAGGATCAGGTCGTAACGCTGTCGGGTGTTGACGACCTGAGCGAGGAAAATGACGACACCATCTTGGAGCTGAACTTTGCCCAAGGCCTGACCCGCCGACCCGCGATTTCGTCCGCGCGTCTGTGGCGCGATCCGGCGGATGTTTTGCGCGCTCTGCCGCGTAGCTCAGCTGGTATTGCGGTCGTCGAACTCGACACGTCCAATGCGCTCCAAAAGGGTGATCTTGTCGAATTGCGCGGCCTGACACCCTCACGCATCCTAGCCGTTGTGGATCGCGATGAGACCCGCGTTTCCCTTGCACTGCCCGAAGGGCTGGATCTTCCGGAAGCGTTCCAACTGGCGGCGCTGACGCCGCTCGCCAGCATCAAAGCAGGGGTATTCCAAGGCCCCAGCCCCGACATCGACCGCGTGTTCTATCTCGATGGAAGCGAGGTCGTCGCACAAGTCTGGGAGAAAAGCTCAGATGACTTCGGGCTTGAGGGGCTGCGAGCGGTTCGAGATGGCGTGAGCGCAGTCATCGCAGATACCTCGGGCGCGAAGGTTATGGGCTACACATTCCGTCCACCCGAACGCCCCGATGTCGTTTACATGCGATTGCGCGGTGAGAAAGCGATCGATGCCAAACTTTCCCAAGATCCGAAGGTGACGGGCGAAAGCAGCCGCAAAGTCGCAAGTTTTCGGGGCACCCTGCCCAAGGGCCTGTCACGCGGCGCACATTTCATTCGACGTCACCGCACAAACCGCACGATGCAAGCCCTGCGCGTTCTAGGCCTGCGGCAGGACAAGGGGCAGTTTCATATCGAATTCGACGCCGCCGTCCCTGCCCCGCACGCGTCGGAATTCATCGGCCCGATGCGCATGTCTTTGCGACCTGAAGATCACGACTACAACCCAGCCGAATTCGGCAATCTGGCGCTTCTGACGCTTGAGAACATCCCAGATGAGGCGCTGGACATCCTGCGCCCCGGGCGGCCTTTGATCATCACTGATGGCACCACCAACGTCCAAGCCAGTCTCGCGACGATCAAACCATTGGGTCAAAACCGCGTGCAGGTCAGTTTGGACATTGCCGGATCGATTGCCGAGATGAGCCGCGGGGACACAGTGTTCCGGCTGAATACGGTGGTCGCAGGCCACGGGGAAAGCAAAGGTCCCAAGACGCTGGGATCGGGCGATGGCGAACGTATGCGCCAGAGCTTCTTGCTGCAATTGGCCGATGTCAGCCACGTCCCGTCCCCAGTTGCAGAAAGCGGCGTCATGCCAGCACTTGATGTCACCGTTGAAGGCGAAGTCTGGCCCTATGCCGACTATATCAACCCTGCGGCGGACGGGACGCGCAGTTGGTCTTCCACGCTTGGCGAAGACGGGTTTCTGACGATCCATTTCCGCCGCCGCCTGCCAACCGGCACCAACAATGTAGCACTGCTGCGGCACCGCATCGGCACAGGCGCGCGCGGGTCGGGCGTGCCGCCCTTCTCGCTGGTAGAGCCCGCAAAAAAGCACGCGCATGTCAAAGCGATCTACCAGCCTTTTGCCTCCTCCGGTGGAGCCAACCGCGAGCCTGTGGACAGCCTGCGCAGCTCTGCGCCGGCGCGCCTCTCTTCCAACGGGCGGGCCGTGTCTTTGCGCGATACCGAGATGCTGTGTATGCGTCACGCGGCCATCTGGCGGGCGCGGGCCAAGGAAGTGGCCAGCGCGCGGCGCTCACGTTTGGTCAAGCTCCATGTCGTTCCCGCAGGCGGCGCCGAGCTAAGCGCGCAACTCAAGCGTGACTTGCAGGAAGCCTTGGGCGCGAGAGTCCTGCCCGGTGTATCGCTGGCCTTCGAAGCCTACGCGCCGCTTTACCTGCGCATCTGGGCCGATGTGCGGGCCGACCTGACCTCTTATGACGCCACCGACATCGCAGGGGCGTGTGATTCCGCCCTGCGGTCGCGCTTCGCGCTCGAAGGTCGTGATTTCGGCCAGCCTGCGTATATCTCGGAGGCGATCGCCGCGCTGGAGGCCGTCCCCGGCGTCGCCACCAGCATCATCACCCGCTTTGACTATGGTCCCGACACCCCGCGCAGCCTGCCCCATGTGATGGTGCGCGACGACCAGATCGTCACCATTTTCCCCCGCGCAAATGAGGTGGCCCATATCGGCGAAAATTCCACCGCCGCGGCGATTTCCGGCGCGCCCTCCATTTCCGTGAATGTGCGAGGTTTACATGACTGACAGCTTCAATGATCTGCGCTCGCGGGCTGGCCGCATCCTGTATCGGGAACTACCCGAAGAATACCGGTATCGTGATACAGCCACACCCGACGAACTGGGCGATCTTGAGGCCCTTTTGCACGGGTTCGGCCATCTGCTGGACCAGATCCGCGCCACCACAGAACAGGCTCATGCCGACAGCTTTGCCGAACCACTGGACGACGGGCGCACGATCCAGCCTTGGGTTGTCCCTTATCTGGCGGAACTGCTGGGGGCGGAGCTGACGGCCCCGGACCCCGTCGCCCGCGCCGAGGAATTGAACCATTCCGTCGCGTGGTTCAAATCGAAAGGCACATTGGCGTCGATTGACGATATCGGCGATGTGGTCGCCCGCACCGAAACCGTGGCCAAGGAAGGCTGGAGGATGACGGCGCAAACCCCGCGTATGGATTTGCCGCCCTTCACCCAACGCCCCGAGACAACCGGCAGCGCCAATGTCATCACACCGGATTTTCGCAAGCTTGACCGTGCGGTTGTCGATAAGGACGGCTCCAATCCGTTGTATCATCTGAAGCCTGACAGGAATGATCCTGACGCATCCGACCTGTACTGGCGCGCGCTGGCACAGGGCGGCGTGCCCTGCTTTCCACGCGCCTATGACGACAGCACCGCCCGCACGCCCGATCTGCGCGACCCCGAGCGTGTGCGCCGCATCGGCCCCCATCCGCGACGCACGTTGATTCATGTGCGCCCGCCGCAAGGCATCTTTCATGACGCGCTGCCTGAGGTCGCTCTGAGCCAGAAATCTCTAAATACGTTGCTAGGCGAAAAGCAGGTGTTGCGGGCTGAAGATCTGCTCCCGATGGAGCAGCTCGGCGAAGGGATCACCGGCCCTGCCGTCATAGCCAGAACGCCCGCCAAACTGAACCTGCCCAACCGCGCTGTGACGTTCGAAGGCATCCGTTTTGTCAGCGCAAAGGGTCCGGTCACATTGAAAGGCGCAGCCAACACCGTTGTTAGCTTTATTGATTGCGCCGTGCACACAGTTGACCTCGCGCTGCCCAAAACTCGCGAAGTGAGCTTTCGCGCGCAAAATTCGGTCTTCGAGCTGATCCTCGCGGACCGTCGCCATGGCCAGATGGAATTTTGCACCGTGATGGAGGCCGCGGATTTCACCCGTCTCGATGCGTCCGATTGCTTGTTCGCCTCGCTCGCCGACACGCTGGTCTGTGCCGATGGGGAGACCGCGCCAAGCTGCATCCGCTATTCCCGCTTCGCTCCGCGCGATCCGGGTCGCAAACGGACAAAACAATGCCTTGATGCGCGCAGCGGCTCGAACACCACGGCCCTGCCCCAATTCATCGACCGTTGGCATAAGTCCGGCAAGACCTGCGTCAAGCGCATTGCCCGATATGGCGAGGCTGGATATGCGGTGCTCGATACCGACACACCGGCCGCTATCACCGCCGGCGCGGAAGATGAAGGTGAGATCGGCGTGGGGCACGGGCTTTATCACGCCGCGAGCCTACGAGCGCTGAGAAAGAAGCTCGAACAATTCCTGCCGCTTGGGCAGGAGATCGCCATTTTTTACGACCCCATGCTGGCCCTGAGCCCACCCATTTCGGGCTCCGCTGACAGCGACACATAGAGAGGGATTTCAGATGAAGGGCTCACATTCTAGGCTCAGTTTTCACGAAGCAAACCGCTACTCGAATATTGGTCACGTCCAAGGGGCAATGCTTACCGACGCGGATCTGACCGAGGCCGGACAAATCCATCAAGACCGCGACGAAGCCCAAGGTGCGGCGTTCGCAGGGTCTGGCGTCCCCGCAGCAGGAGGCATGATCGCGTTCAATAAAGAGGGCGACGCTTTCGTTCAACCCGGCACCGTATTTGCCCAAGGCAAACAAGGGCATTTCAGGCTTGGGGCAACTGAGAAAGAAGGCCGTGACCTCTCGTCCGCATTTGCCTTGCAAGAAGATCTACCAAACGGCCCTGACCTGACCAAGGGGTTGGTCTATGTGGATGTCTGGGAGCGCCCGATTATGGCGCATGAGCAGCCCTACTTGGCCGATGCAGGGCTTCACGGGGCCGAAACCTCATACCGGACCCGCACGCTGGTCCAGATTAAAAGCCTGCCCGAGTTCAGCAGTGTGGAAGACTTACCAAAGGCCCTATCCGGGCACCCGGCCTTCAGGGCAAAAGGAAACGCAGAATTATCCCTAAAGCTGGCGCAAACTACGACAGAGTTTGACGCCTGCGATCCCTGCGCTGAACTGATCAGCATCGACAAGGTGCTGCCGAATGCTCTGATCCGCTTTGAAGTTATCTCTGTAGAACGCGACGGCAAGGGAAGTCTGTCCGCCATCCGTCTTGCTTGGTCGTCCGAAAACGCGGAGGCGGTGGAGCCGCTCGACACCCGCACAGCGCTAGAGCGGGATAAAGCCGTATACGAGTATTTTTCCGCCTCCACCGAAGCCCAACTGGGCTATTTCCATGAGGCCCACGTCCCCGCGCGCGGTGCCTTCTCGACGGACCTGAGCTCCGACACTCCAGATGATCCGACACTGCCCAAGAACACGCCAGCGCTTGGCTACACCCATGTGCGCCGTTGGGACGGCATGGTGCGATTGCCGCTGGACACCAAATCCAAAGTCACCGGTCCCAGTGCCGCGAGCGCCAAGCCAAGCGTCAACACCGCCGAAATTACGTTGACCACCGAGTTCTTCACTGTGCAGCTTGAGCATGGCGGCAAAGAAATGGTCGCGGGTGACTACTGGTTGGCGGAGTTGCGCCGATATGCCCCCGAAGACGAGCAAGCCTTACTGAACGGTGAGCCATTGGGCCGCCCGCAGCCGCCTTTGGGTCCATTGCACCATTTCTGCCCGTTGGGCTTTAGCGACTCCGAAACACTTCTCCCTCTTCCTGACACCTTGCGTCGTCGCCTCTCGTTTCCGACGCTTGCAGATTTGCCTGCGGGTCATGTCAGCTATGACTCCGATCCCGATTGCGATCTGTTGGGCGGCACCGAAACTGTCCAGGACGCGCTGGATCGTGTCTGCGAGATCGACGCGACGCACGTGGCCTTCACTCCCTCCGACGAGGCATGTGACACGCTGAAAAATTCCAGTTCCGTCGATGATGCTTTGAACGCACTGTGCCGCGCTGACGACAACAAACAGCTACAACTGATGCTCCGCACGATGATGGATTGGGGCGTGGTATGCGGACTGAGCGCACAACTCACCCCTGATGGCATCGAGCTTGGCGGCGGCGTCGCACTGGATCGCAACGGCACCCTGCACGAGGTGACGCGTCAGACGATCAAGCTCGACGGCCTCTCGCCGGAACAGCTCTTGCACGCCAAGGATGTGAAGAACTTCGAGGCCTATTCCAAAACGAATGATGAAATCTGCCTCGCGCTCGGGGTGAACGGAAATGCGCAGACCATCTTTCTGGCCCCCGCGCACCTGATCTACCGAGATGCGGACCTCACCTTGTCGGACCAGGTACAGATTTGCCTGCAAGGAAAAGGTGCCCTCACCAAGAGCGAACTGTTCGAAAAGCTGCCAGACCAACCCGTTCGGATGCGCACGCTTACCAAAATTCACATCTGCCTGCGCAACGCAATCAGCGTCATCGACAATGTCGAACTAACGTCAACCGAAGTGAAACAAGGCAATCTGCTTTTGAACGAGTTGATCGACGAATACGGGCGCGCCCTGAAGAACTCTGGCGACCCACTGTGGGAGGCAAAAAAGAACGAGCTGCAAACCATTAACGAGACGTTGGACAAGGATCTCCGCGATTCCGGCATCAAGGGCTCTGAGGGACAGCGCGATCTGGTCAGCATGACATTGCGCTATGCGGCGATCATGAAAAAGGACGAAGAGTTCCGCCTCGATTGCCTGTGCGATAATGTTATCCCCGATTGCCCCGGACTGGACACGAACGAATGGAGCTTGATCCCGCTCGCCTGCGTGACCTTGTCCAACTACTCCGCAGGAAAGGTCGCGGCCACGGATGTTTGCATGATGTGCTGTCGCAAGCAGGCCAACACACCTCGCAGCCAGCGCTTCTATTTGGGCGATGTCGTGGGCGATATTCTGGCAGGCGTCAAAGAGCTTTGCGCCGAAGAACAATTGCGCGCCGAAGCCAGTCCTGCCGTCCGCCTTCGCGAATGGTTGCGCGAAGCGGGCGCCGCCCCGTGGGATCCGCCCTATGGCACTCCGCTTTGGCCCCCGAAGCCAACCTATGGCGGCAGCGTGACGACCACGAACAGTGGTCAAACCATCGGTGGCGCGGCGTCCGTGCTGAACCAGTGGCAACGCGCCGACAACCCAGAAATCGAGGACGTGACAGGCAAAACCGTCGAGGATTCGCTGTCACTGCTCAAGAACGCAGGTTTCGAGCTTTCGGAACCGCCAGTGGTATCGAGCATCGACGAATTGCTAGCACTCGCCCCAGAGGGCAAACCATTGCTCAACCGCCGCCCGCAGAAGGGCGACACCGTTGCATTGCTCGCCAAAGGCGAGACGGCGATCGAGTTTGTTGTCATCAAACAAGCGTTCTTCTTCGGTAGGCTCATGGTGCCGCTCTTCACAGGGACGTTCCTAGGCGGGCAGCTTGCGGCCGACACAACTGAAACTGGTAAGCGCAGTAGTGGCTCAGCCGCGAGTGATACGAAAGCCAAGGATACGGATATTGTCTTTCAGCCGGGGTTACTGGCAAACGCCAAGGTCACCGCCGCTGCCATTGCAATCGCGCTTGAAAACCAGCCGAAGGAAGACACTCGCAAGGACGAAGCCAAACGGGCAACGACGCCCGCGGCGGCCATCAACCGAGAGACGAACGTCATCCTGTCAATGCCTCCCGCGCGAAATTTGGGAACGGGAGCGAGCGCTACTACGCCGCCCACCCCAACGGAAACTCGCACGAAAAAGCGCGCACTCCGCGCTGAACGTGCAGCGAGGCGGCGCACCACCAAGCCCAAAAGGTCATCTTAGGTGACGTTGAAATGCAAGGTGGATAAATCATGAAAACCAAGGCGCGCACAGTCACCCGAACGGCACGGCCCCAAAGGTCGGTGGTTCCTGTGCGCCGCCCGCAGCCATCGCTTGCGCGCGCGGTCCTTATTCAGCCTTCGCTCACTGTTGGGGCGGTCAATGATCCGGCGGAACGGGAGGCCGAAACCATGGCCGCGCGCGTCGTTGGGGCGACGGCACCAACTCAGACCTCCCCCCCTGTTGCCGCTGCCGGTGGGGCTGGACCAGCCACCGCCGCCCCCCTACGGCGCGACGCCACCAGCCAGCCCAATCTGGATGAGCTCACCCCCGACCCCGCCCCTGCGGAGCATCAGGATTTCGAACTGCCCACAGAAAACGATGTTGCGGCCGACGGTCTGGAAGCCACTGACATGGACGAGCTGGAAAGTGGCGAGCCTATGGCCGCTGGCGGCAGTGCCGAAGGCGCGGTTCAGGCCTCTGCCGCTCCGCAGGCTGCCGTCGGACGCATGGGTGGCCGGGCACCCGCCGATGTATCGCGCCTTGTCGCCAACCCCGGCCCCGGTCGCCCCTTGCCAAACGGGGTGCGGCAGAGGATCGAGCCTCATTTTGGCACCAGCTTCGAGCATGTCCGCCTCCATGACGGCCCCGCCGATCAAGACGCCGCTGCCCGCATTGGTGCCCGCGCCTTTGCCCACCGCAACCGCATCTGGCTGGGGCGTGGCGAAAGCCCCACCAACACGCGGCTCATGGCTCATGAACTGACGCACGTCGTGCAACAGACCGAAGGCGCGGATCGCCTGCCCATCAACCGCAGGCAGGGCCAAGACGGTGTTGTGCAGCGCGAGCCGATACGCCGCGAGGAGGAGGAAGGCTGGCTGTCAGGTAAATTGGAAGGCTACGCGCGCCATGTGCCGGGCTACACGCTGATCACTGTGCTGGTCGGCAAGCGCCTGATCTCCGGCAAGAAGGTCCCGATGACCGCCTCCAACCTGCTGGAAGGGCTATTTGGCCTGATCCCGCTTGGCACCGTCCTGTTCGACAAGCTCAAAGAAGCCAAAGTCGTTGAAGATGCGTTCGCGTGGACCAAGCTGCGACTGTCTCAGTTGAACATCACATGGAGTCGCGTCAGCGGCCTGATCGACAAGATCTGGGACGCGCCTTGGTCCGGGACGATCAAATACATCATCGGCCTGTTCGCGCCCTTGGTGCGCGATATCATCACGTTCGCCACCGATGTCGGCAAAAAGGTTCTGGAGCTGATCGTGCAAGGCGCGTTGAAGCTCGCTGGGCCTTGGGCCGCGAAGGTTTGGGGCGTCTTGCAAGGCGCAGGTCAGGTGCTTGGTCTGATCGTGAAAGATCCACTTGGCTTCGCCATGAACCTTGTCAGGGCCGTCGTCGGCGGGTTCAAGCAGTTCGGCACCAACATTCTGGCGCATCTAAAAAAGGGCCTTCTGGGCTGGCTTTTCGGGGCCGTCGCCAAGGCAGGCATCACCATGCCCGAAAAGCTGGATTTCAAAGGGCTTATGTCGCTTGCGATGCAACTTCTTGGCATCACCTATGCCAATTTTCGCAAAGAGCTGGTCAAAAAGCTCGGCCCATCAGGTGAGCGTAAAGTCGCGATGATCGAGGCATCGGTCGAAATCGTGCGTGTCCTGCTGAAGGAAGGGTTCGCAGGCATCTGGCAAAAAATGCTGGAGATGATCGAGAACTTCAAATCCACGTTGATCGGCGGGCTGATCAGCATGGTTACGACGTCGATCGTCAAGGCGGGCATTGGCCTGCTTGCCGGGCTCTCGAACCCGATTGGCGCAGTGGTGAAGGTGGTGTTGTCCATCTACAACCTGATTGTCGCCTTTGTTGAGCGGCTCGACCAGATCATGGCCGTTGCCCAGTCCATTTTCTCGTCCATTGGTGCCATCGCCAGAGGTCAGGTTTCGTCTGCCGCAAACTTCATTGAAGAGACGATCGGGCGCACGGTGCCGGTTGTCATTTCATTCCTCGCAGCGGCGTTCGGCATCACCGGAATATCCACCAAAATCAGAGAGATCATCGCCAGACTTCAAGCGCCGGTGAAAAAGGCTATGGGCAAAATGATCGGCTTCGTCATCAAGAAAGCGAAAGCGCTCTTTTCGAAACTGATCGGCAAGCTGAACGGCAAGCGAAAGCTGCCGTCCAAGGCATTCAAGATCGGACGCACCCCTCACACCCTTTATGGCAAGTATGTCGGCAAGAAGGTCGAGGTGTATATGGCCTCCGAAGACGGGCCACTAAGCGGCAAAGGCCCAGCCACAAATGCCGAGACTGCCGATAACAAAGAGAAAAGCGCGACCGAAGCGTCCAACACTCTGGAGAAATCCAGCAATGAATCCGCGTCCGAAACCGGAGAAGTTACCAGCGGCATCGACCCGCAATCCCAAAAGCAGAACAATCAAACCAAATACGCAACCCTGCACGCCGAGCTCATCGAAGCGGCAGAGGAGTTCGAACGCTTGGGCTTGGATATCGAAAAGAACCCCTTCCTCGATACCTCGGGCAAAGGTCAGTCCCTCCTGCGCAACAAAGAGCCGCGTTCCGAGTTTTTCGAGGGTACGGTCGACACCTATAGTAAACTCACTGCTGCTGCCTCGAAGAATGATCCCAAAGACGGCTATCGGCTTTCAAGATTCTACGAACTGGATCACACCATCGAAAAGCGGTTTCCCTTGGGGGTCTTCGAACAGCTCCATGTTCTGAATGATCTGTCAGGAACACCACAGCTGGACTCTGAATTCTTACGGGCATCGCGGCAGAAAAAGGCGAATAAAACCGGCATCAATGCGTTGCCGGGCACCAGCCTGGAAGCCAGCGTTCAGAAAGAAGCGGCTCCCGTACTGGGACTGCTCAACAGTAAAGCCACAGGCGACAAGATCGGCCCGGACGCCGGAGGCTTCCCTGCTATGGCGGTCTACCACCGCAACCATATTCAGGGCAAAGGCAAGAACCTTCCAGACGCCAGCACGATCATAAAAGCTGCCCTGTCAAAGAAAACTGTCGACGAGCGGGTGAGTGATGTCAAATCAGCGATCAAAGCACAACTCAACGCCGAGGCCGAGGATATCAAAGCAATTTATCAAGCCGATCCGTCTGCTTCTGATCTCGTAAAAACCAACGTCATTAAGGGGATAGAAGCACTGAAGGCACAGAACATGGCGCTTTACGGGCTCGACCGCGTGCAACCCAAACGAACGCCACACACACTCGCCACCGCCAAGGCCAATAACGGCAGCGACATCCTGTTCGAAGGCGGTCAGGCGAATGGAAATGACCTGATCAAAATCGAAGGAATTGGCATGAAATACGGCGCGCGCTCATCGAAGATAGGAGACTTTATCGAGTATGATCACATCCTCGACAAGGCCTTCGTCCATGCCGCCAAGAGCCATAAAATCATCGACGCACACGAAAAATTGCCGGTCAAACTAGCCTCCGACAAAAACGCGACGTCAAAACTTCAAGCCCGTTTGGACCGTTTGGCTGAGCTGGAGGCCACGCCTCTATTTTCCGACAAACCCAAAGTTTTGGGCTATGCTGACGATGACGGCTTTGCCGTGCCCATTTATCGACCGCTGGCGACTGAAGTGACTTCGGCCGTCAAGCAACCCGTCGACACCGTGAGAGCACCGGTCAAGACCGCCGACTATCAAAGCGACGCCGCGGAATATGTGCGATCTGGCATTCCCGCAGCACGGTTAAGCTTCGTCGCCAAGAAACGGGCCGCAATCCAGCGTGTTTTGGAGTCGCGGACCGCCAACCACGCCAGCGCGGTGCGGGAGGTATATTTGCCCGAAGTGGCAAAGGTGAAGACCATCAATTCGGACCCGGCCGGTGCCGAGCGTAAGATGAAAATTGTATTAAAGAATCTGTATGTTTCCCTGAGAAAGGCGGAATCCGAAACCGTCAAGCTCTTCCAATAAAACGAAATTTGATTTGGAGAATGACACATGCCCCTATCCCCCGCCTCCACTGAACTCGGCTTCTTTCGCTCGTCAGAAAGCCGCGACAGCAAATACGATCCTTCTGCTATTGGTCTTGCCTTCTCTGGCGGCGGATATCGTGCGTCATTGTTCCACGCAGGCGCAGTAATCCGCCTGAACGAGTTGGGCATCCTGTCTCGTGCATCGCGCATCGCTTCAGTCTCGGGCGGGTCAATCACCACCGGTATTCTGGCGATGAACTGGGACAAGATCGATTGGAACGGCAAAGCCCCCCACGTCGCGACCCATGAAGCCATGAGCGAGCATTTCATCAAGCCGCTGATGGCCGCGACAAGTCTGAGCATAGATGTTGGCGTGTCGGTGCTTGGGCTGGTGCCCGGGATTTCGGGCGGCAACCAACTGGCGAGATCTTATGACAAACACATCTTTCACAACAAGAAGCTGAACACGATCACCGCCAGTCGCCGTTTTCTGTTTTGTGCGTCAAACCTTCAGACCGGTGGGCTGGTGCGGTTCACCAAGGAATATGTGGCGGATTGGCAGGCGTTCATATCGACCACCCACAATGTCAAACTCAGCGAAGCCGTTGCGGCCTCCTCCGGCTTCCCGCCGATACTTGCCCCGCTGCGCCTCGACCTGAGCGACGAGACCGTGACCGCCCCCGCAGGCGCACGCTACGACTCCGAAGCATTGCGCACGAACCCTGTGCTGGTTGATGGCGGCGTCTATGACAATATCGGGCTGGAGCCGATCTGGAAGCGATGCGGTATCCTGTTCGCTTCCAACGCGGGATCGAACAACCCCGCCAAGGCCTCGCAATTCCGGCTGGGCATGATGATGCGCATCGTGAACACGTTTCTGGACGTGTCGGTAAACTGGCGCGAAAGGATGCTGGTCAACATGTTCCGCAACCAACTGTCAGACGGGTTGAAAGAGCGCAACGGCGCGTATTGGACCATAAAGACACCAACAACCAATCTGGCATGGGACGGTTTCAAAGCAAGCCCCGCACAACTCAAACTGGCCTCAGACATGGCGACACGCCTGAAAAAGTTCCCGATAGATAACCAACGCGCGGCGGTCTTGGCAGGCTATTCCTATGCCGATGCCACGATCCGCAAATTCGTGATGCCAGAAGCCCCTGCCCCTGACGCCGCGCCGGTGCTGCCATGATGCCAGACTTCCGACCACCGCGCAGGCTGAACGTCTTTGCGTTTGATCCATCCACCGCGCGCAGCTTCGCCCATCGGGGCGCACGCACCGTCAAGATCACCCTGCCGTTCGAATTGGACCCGCAGGATCCGGCCAAGCCGTTTTTCGGCCCCAAAGGCAACTATGTCGAAGTGGTGGATTTCGACCCCGCCAGCCGAGCCTTTTACGCGCCGGTCAATCTCAATGACGATGCGACCATGTTCAATGACGGGTTGCGCCCCTCGCCCGAGAACCCGCAGTTCCACCAGCAAATGGTCTATGCAGTCTCGATGAACACGATCGCCGCGTTCGAAGAGGCTTTGGGTCGCGTGATCCAGTGGGCTCCAACGGTGCGCAAGATCGAAACCAAGGGCAAAGACCCTGACTGGAGCTATGAATTCACCCGACGTTTGCGCATCTATCCCCACGCTTTGCGCGAGGCCAACGCCTACTACAATCCCGACAAAAAGGCCCTGCTCTTCGGCTATTTCACCGCAGGCCCCAACAGCACCAGCGCCCCGTCCGGCACCACGGTTTTCACTTGCCTGAGCCATGACATCATTGTCCACGAGACCGTCCACGCCATCTTGGACGGGCTTCATCCCAGCTTCGCTGAAGACGCCAACCCTGACATGCGGGCGCTGCACGAGGCGTTCGCCGATATTATTGCGCTGTTCCAGCTGTTCTCGTTCCCTTCGGTGCTGGAGGATCAGATCGCCAAGACCCGTGGCGATCTCAGTCGACAGAACCTGCTGGGCGAACTGGCGCAGGAATTTGGCCAAGCCGTCGGGCGCGGTGGCGCATTGCGCGACTTTTTGGGTGGCGTGAACGAGCATGGGGTTTGGAAAGCCAAAGAACCCGACCCGACAAAACTGCGCGATGCGACAGGCCCGCATGAACGCGGCGCGGTCCTTGTTGCAGCGGTGTTCCGCGCCTTTCTGACGATCTACAAAACCCGCGTCGGTGATCTATTCCGCATCGCCTCCAACGGGTCTGGTGTTCTGCGTGACGGCGCGATTGACCCAGACCTGAAGCGTCGCCTTGCGGCAGAAGCCGCTCAATGTGCGCGCCGTGTCATGCGCATCTGCATCCGTGCGATGGACTATACCCCGCCGGTCAATGTCAGCTTTGGGGATTACCTACGCGCAATCATAACCGCAGATAGCGATCTGTTCCCTGAAGACACCCAGAGCTACCGCGCGGCGTTTATCGAAGCCTTCGCCAGCTGGGGCATCCTGCCCGAAGGCATGCCTGCCATATCGGAGCCCGCATTATGCTGGCCGACCCTTGCCGTGGCCGAAGCCGACCGTCAGGCCCTGCGCGGAATTTCCGAAAACATGGACTGGCTCGACAAAATCCATTCCAATCTAGGGCTTATGCTGTCCCAGCCCCGAAAAATGCTGTCCCACTTCGCCAGCCCGATGAGCCACACCGGCAAAGAACGCCGCGCGCGCTATCAGGCCGAAGTGCAACGCGCGGAGCTTGAGGCGCAACGCGTCGGCTTGTTGGTGCATGAACGTCTGACCCGCTTCAACGACGCGAGCACGACCATGACGGTCAAGGAAAAGGTGCCAGCCCGTGCATTGCAACTGGATCTAAACTTGCTGGAGGTTGATGACAGCCGCGACCGCGAAATCGTCTACCACGCCTCCAGCCACTATCAGCGGCTGTTGTGGCTACTGATGAACTCTGCAAGCTCGCCCCGCTTTGCCGAACTCAGCGGGCTGACCTTTTCGCCTGACGCCCCCGCCACCGTGCGCCGCTCCCGCACCACCGAATTGCCCTCGCTGCATGTCGCAGCCTTGCGCATCGCCCGCAGGCTGGGCCAAGGCGGGCGGCCGGAACGTGAATACGTGATCGAGGTGATCCAGACGCGGCGCGGCTACCTAGACCCAGACAGGCAGGCCCATGAGGATGCCCGCCCCATTGATCCAAGAGACTCCAATCGCGATTGCGACTTCAAATTTCGCGCAGGAACCACCTTTTTGGTCGACGCGCGCAGCTTCAAGATCACACGGCTGATCCGCTCCACCCATGCGGTGGACGATCCGGCCGGGCTTGCCTCCTGCCGCACCTATATCGACAGCACCGACGCGCGCACAGCCAATGCATTCTACTCCGGTCGCTCCTCGCGCGCGGCGGCCTTTGCCGATCTGCACCACCCGCCCCATGTGAAGGACGGTTTCCAATGACCAAGCCCCCGACCCCACGACTGAAGGCCCCGAAATCCGGCGCACGCGTCAGAATGTATCGGCAAGGCCATGGCGACTGTTTCTTGCTGACCTTCAAGCGCAGCCGCAGCCCTAAGCCATTCTTTATGCTGATCGATTGCGGTCGCAAGAAAGGCAGCACGCCGGATGACTTGGTGGCAAAAGAGATCGACATCGACGCCGTCATTGAAGAGATCTGGAAAGACACTGGCGGCAAGTTGGATGTGGTTGTGGTCACGCACGAGCATGAGGATCACGTCTCCGGCTTTCCCAAGGCGGGCGACGACACACATCCGTTCTCGAAGTTTCATGTCGAAGACCTCTGGCTTGCTTGGACGGAAGACGAAACCGACGCGGATGCCAACCGTTACCGCGAGATTTACGGAGACAAGCTGCTGACCTTGGCCCTCGCCCACGAGAAGCTCACCGCGTTGCAGGGCATCGGTGCGCCCGAAGGGGCAGCAGAAGAGATCGCGGAGTTTCTGGAGCTTGAGACGGGCCACAGAACCGGCGCGGCGGTCTTGAAAGAGGCCTGTATCGAAATGGGCGTCGCCCCACGCGACATGATCGAAGGGCCGGAACACGCTTTTGCCGCCGCGCGCAGCACCAAAATTCGCGGCAAACGCTACAAGGAACGGCTTGCCGGGCTGCGATCGATGGTGAAAGGCGAGATTAAGTTCTTGTCCCCCGGTGATCCGCCTCTTGCGCTGAAAGGCGTGAAAGATGTGCGCGTCTTCCCCTTCGGCCCACCGCGCGACCAACACTTGCTCACCAGCCTCGATCCACGCCAATCCGAGGAGTTTCACCTTGGGCCATTTGCCATGGGCGATGTCGGCGCAGGCTTGTTCGCAGCGTTTGACGGGGACACGAAGGGCAAAAGCTCTTCGCCCTTCGCACCGCGCTACGTCATTGCCGAAGGCGAGATCAGCGACAGCGTGAAGGAAGACGCAGCACCCGAGCGGTCTTATCTTTCGAGGACCTATTTGGCCGAGGATGCAGCGGACCGCCGCATCGATGGCGACTGGATGGGAGAGGCCGAAGGGTTGGCGCTTCGGCTGAATTCCGAAGTGAACAACACCTCGTTAGTGCTTGCTTTTGAATTGGAAAAGAGCGGCAAGACCATGCTGTTCACCGGCGATGCGCAGCGCGGATCATGGGTGTCTTGGGCTGATCTGTCATGGCAGATCGACGGCGCGACGATCACCGCAAAAGATCTGCTGGCCCGCTGCACATTTTACAAGGCGGGGCATCACGGGTCTCACAATGCCACGCTCAACGGCTCGCTGGACAGCGCCCACCCCAACCTCAACTGGATGGCCCAAGGCGCTTATGCGAATGATTTTGTGGCGATGGTGCCGTCCAACAAAACTTGGGCCTGGGGCAAATCGCGACCGTGGCGGCATCCCATGAAGGCGATCGAACACGCGCTGATCGATAAAACACGATCCAGATTGCTGATGATTGAACCCCACACACCTGAGCGTCACGACGCTCATGCAGGGCCGGAATTCGACGCGATGTGGGAGGCTTTCCTGAACGCCACCCGCAGTGAAGAGGTGGCGATCGAGTATGTGGTCGAGGACACCCCGGTGGCTCCGTAAGAAGCGGGTCGCAAGATTATGTTTTATATCCATAAATCCAGTCTTGCTGGCGGTGTATTAAGGCGGGCGACAAGCGGGACGCAACGGCCATTGGAGCGTAAGTTGCAACCTGTGACAGCGTGCTGTGACGGTGGAACATGTGCGAATTTGCGACAGATCGGGCCTGAACCTTGGTGACCCGCGGTTTGCGCGTCGCTTCGTAGCTTTGCAGCGCGCTTGTCTTATCGCCGTCCTGTGACAGAGCATCTGCCAGAACCACCGCATCTTCCAAGGCCATTACCGCACCTTGCGCCATAGACGGAAGCATCGGATGTGCCGCATCGCCCAGCAGTGTCACCGGCCCATCGCACCATTTGGCAAGCGGGGGTCGACCATACAGCGCCCACCGGAACAATCCGGTCGACGCCTCCAGCACCGACCTTAAACAAGGTTGCCAATCGCCAAAATCGGCCAATGCCTCTTCAACGTTGCCCGGAATGGACCAGCCTTCTTCGGTCCAGCTGTCCTGCTCGACGATGCCCACGAAGTTCACATGGCTGCCGCCTTTGATCCGCGTGGTCACCGCATGTTTTTTGCGGCCAGCCCAGATGACGCCAATTGGCGGCGGGGCGTTTTCCCCTAAAGCCGCCACGGGCACCACAGCGCGCCACGCCACGTTTCCTGTAAAACGAGCGCGATCCCCACCGCACATTTGCTGGCGGATTTGAGAGCGCACGCCATCCGCCCCGACAAGGATGTCGCCAAACACGCGGTCACCACGGTCCAGATAGACAGACGCGCCGCCGCGCTCCCGCACATATCCCGTGATGCGCGCGTTGGTCCGCACCCGTGCGGATGGCTGCGCACGCAGCGCTTTTGCCAGCGCCGAGTGGAGGTCCGCACGGTGTATCTGGATAAACCGGTTGCCCCAACGCGCTTCGGCAGTGCCTTTCATCGGCAGCCGGAATATTTGTCGGCCTGTGCGCCCCATTCGCAGCTCGATTGCCTCAGGCTCGAACAACGCACCTTCAATCAACGGGGTCACGCCCAAACGATCAAGCACGGCCATCCCGTTCGGGCTGATTTGAAGGCCTGCGCCAACTTCTGCCAGCTCTGGCGCCTGCTCCAATACCTCGACTTCCCAGCCCGTTTGCGCCAGCGCCAGACCACAAGCCAGACCGCCGATACCGCCGCCCGCAACTACTGCGCGTTTTTTGGTCATGAAACTTAGCCGCCCCGATTTTTCTTGCCGATGTCTTTTTCGCGACGATACGCAGGTTCCGGGTGGCGCGAAAGACCCCTGCTGCGCCATAGTGGCAAAACACCGCTGGAGCCACGCATGACCCTGCCCGTTATTCCGCTTTCCACTGTGCGCCACCATCATCTGGCGCGGCATAGGCTATGTGAAGCGCCGACCGGACTTGGGAAAGCCGGTGATTTGCACCAGATGCTGCAAGACCTGACTTTCGTGCAACTTGATAGCATCAACACCGTCGCGCGCGCCCACCATATGATCCTGCACGCCCGCCGGACCAATTATCGCCCCAAAGCGCTCGACAAGCTATTGGCAGACCGCCTCGTCTTCGAGCACTGGACCCATGATGCCTCAGTGATTGATATGGATAATTTTGGTCATTGGCGGCTGAAATTCGCGCGTGATGCGGCCAATCTGCGGGTGCGCTACAAGAATTGGCACCGCGACGGGTTCGAAGAAAGATTTGCGACAGTCCTCAAACGCATTTCCGATTATGGTCCCTGCTGTTCCGCTGATGTGGGCGAAGATGAAAAAAAGGGCTCTGGCGGCTGGTGGGATTGGCATCCGTCAAAAACCGCGCTGGAATATCTGTGGCGCGCGGGTGAGCTTTCCGTCACCCGCCGCGAGGGCTTTCGCAAGTTCTACGACCTGACAGAACGGGTTATTCCCCCCGAGCATCTCAACCAAAGGTTCACTCCCGAAGAGACGATCGACCACGCCTGCACCACGGCGATGGACTGTTTGGGCTTTGCCACCTCGGGCGAACTGGCCGCCTTTTGGGATATCATCACCCCAGCCGAGGCGCGGGACTGGTGTGCCGCCCAACTCGCAGCGGGCGACCTGATCGAGGTGATGTTGGACACCGCCCAAGGCAAACCCCGCCGCTCCTTCGCGCGGCCGGACGTGCTGGATGTGCCACTGATGGAGCCGACCAAGCGCGTGCGCATTCTCTCCCCGTTCGATCCTGCGTTACGGGATCGCAAACGGACCGAACGCCTGTTCGGCTTCCACTACCGGATCGAGGTTTTTGTTCCGGAGGCCAAGAGGCAATACGGCTACTACGTGTTCCCGGTGATGGAAGGCGACCGCATGATCGGACGCATTGATATGAAGGCCAACCGAGCGCAAGATGTGATGTCCGTGCGCGCTTTTTGGCCCGAACGTGGCGTGCGCATGGGCAGCGGTCGCATCAAAGCGCTGGAAACTGCGATCGCCCGCAGCGCAGCCCTTGCAGGCACCACCAACCTGGAGTTCGCAAAAGGTTGGCTGCGGTAAAAGGTTGATTTCTTTGCGCTTTACGGCGATGAACATCTGACTGCATTTGGAGGCCCCATGACCGAGACCCAACTGCGTGAGCAGATTTGCCTGCTGGCGAAATCCATGTTTGATCGCGGCCTCACTGGAGGCTCGACTGGTAACATCTCGGCCCGCACCGAGGATGGTGGTTTGCTTGTGTCGCCCACCGGCACATCGTTCGGGCGTCTGGACCCTGCCCGTCTGTCCCGCTTTGATCCAAGCGGCCAGTTAGTGGACGGCGACCCGCCAACCAAGGAAATGCCCCTCCACGCTGCCTTTTACGACACACGTTCGAGCGCGGGGGCCGTTGTCCACCTTCATGCCTGCCACTCTGTTGCGTGGTCGATGATGCCCGATGCGGACGAGGATAATTTCCTGCCGCCGCTCACCCCCTATGCGATCATGAAGCTGGGCAAGGTCAAACTGCTGCCCTTCTTCATGCCCGGCGATCCTGCGATGGGTGAAGCCGTGCGCGGGCTAGAAGGTAAACGGACCGCGGTAATGCTTGCCAATCACGGGCCCGTGGTGGCTGGCAAGGATGTCGAAGCCGCCTGCAATGCGATTGAAGAGCTGGAAGACACCGCCCGCCTCGCCCTGCTGATGCGCGGATACAACCCGCGGATGCTCAGTGCAAAACAGGTCCAAAACCTCGTAACCAAATTCGATGTGGAGTGGGAATAATGGTGAAGTTTTCAGCCAATCTGGGCTTTCTATGGAACGACCTGCCCTTACCCGATGCGATCCACAATGCCAAAGAGGCAGGCTTTGTCGCTGTGGAGCTGCACTGGCCTTACGCCACGCCTTCCGCCGAGGTCAAAGCTGCTTTGGACGAAACCGGCTTGCCGTGTCTGGGCCTGAACACACAGCGCGGTGACGTTGCCGCCGGAGACAACGGCTGCGCCGCCATTCCCGGACGCGAGTCCGAAGCGCGAGGTTACATTGACGAGGCGTTGGCCTACGCCCGCGAGATCGGGGCTATGAATGTCCATGTCATGGCGGGCTTTACCGACCAAAGCGCTGCGACTAAGGCCACCTTCGCCCAGAATTTGCGCTATGCCTGCGCCCAAGCCGCCCTGACGCAACGCACGATCTTGATCGAGCCGTTGAACCACCGCGATGCAAATGGCTATCACATCGGCACCGTCCCGCAGGCGCAGGAGGCGCTAGCAGACGTCGATCTGCCAAATCTGAAAATCATGTTTGACTGCTATCACCTGCAAATCATGCAGGGCGATCTTCTGAACCTTTTCAAAGGGTGTCAGAAGCAGGTCGGCCACGTGCAATTCGCCGCCGTGCCTGATCGTGGTGAGCCCGACACGGGCGAGGTGAATTTCCCGAGGCTTCTGCCTGAACTGGCGAAGCTGGGATGGGCCACCCCATTCGGCGCAGAATACAAGCCGCGTGGCGCTGTAGAATCTGGTCTTAGCTGGATGAATTCATACAGTTAGGGCGCGATCTTCATCTCTGCTACAAGCTTCACCAAAGCTTTGAAGTCCGCGTCTTGGCTGTCCAAACTCATCACCGCGCGCTCTAATTCTTCCACTTGTGCAACGCTCAGGACGCTGCCCGCAAAGCGTCTGAATTTTGCAACGATCTCGGCTTCGGTGGGCTGTGGGTCAGGCCCGCCCGATGCCTCCACGACGCCGCTGTCGAAACGACGTCCATCGGTCAACGTCACCCGCACGGAGGCTTGCCGCCGCGCCGGATAGTCAGCTTCCAATGCGGGATCGACATGGGCGGTGGTCAGATGTGTGAGCCGGATCAGCTCTTTATCCTCGAAAGCTTCGGGCATCACCTCATCCACCCCGACCACGCCGCACGCAAAGGCGCAGGCCACGGGCCAAGCCAACGAATACTGCGCCTTGGGCGCGGTGTCAGGCACGCTCATGCTCAGGTCAGCGCTGTATTTGAAGGTATGAACCTCGACCGCCGCAATGTCTTTGGCATCAATTTCGTGGGCCACCTTAAGTCCCAAGGCGGCATCAATGGGCGCATGAGCCCACCGACAGATCGGATAGGGTTTCACATATTGTTGGCAGGTCAGCCATGACTTTCCCAGATCGGCCCAGTATCCTGCTGCGTCGTCAAACTCGATCGTTGCAGCGGGCGCTCCGGTAAAGCCATCCTCTGCGATAAGCAGCGCATAGAGCCCCACCGGCGCACCGAAACCGGTTCCGTCATGCAACATCGTCGGATTGGCGATCTCGCGCATCATCTGGCTGCGCGGGGCGTGATATTCCGCAATACCAAGCGCGTGCCGGAAGACGTCGTCCGATACCCCGCGCAACCGAGCGCCCATCACGACACAGCCAAGGGCATTCCACGCGCCCGATGTGTGATAGTCCGGCACCGTCCCGTGTAAGGCAGCAGCGGCGCGATAAGCGGTCTCGTAACCCGCGATCATCAGCACAAGAGCCTCGCGGCCAGACAGCGCTTTTGCATCCTCTGCCAACGCGAGCAGCGCAGGCAACAGCGCCGCCCCTGCGTGGCCCTTGGATGGCTGCCAGCCGTCATGTGCATCAAGGTTGTCTAACTGCGTCGCCATCGCAAACGCCGCCCCGGGCAAGGACGCCACGCGACCGTCAAATGCCAGCCGCGCTTTCGGGGCGTCTGGCCCAGCGGCCCAGTGGCGGACGGCGTGATCACGTGCGATGCGCCCTGCCTCTAAGCGGTGCGCTGCGGCCAGAACGCCAAGCAGGTCCAGAACCAGCAACTTGGCTGTGCTCATGACCTCTACCGGTAGTGCATCCGCATCCAGCCCGTGCAGCCATTTGCTCAGATCATCAAAAATCGGTTTGGGGCCGGCGAGCACTTCCATTTCGGTCATAAGAGATTTCCCTGTCGCAAAGACCATCCTTCGCCACGCTAGCGCGGTTGCAGTGTCATGCAAGCCGGGATTGCGGCCAACCCTCGGTCAATGGGAGCAAAAAGCGCTAGTCCGAAATCTTCCGTTCCATGACCCGCTGATACAGCCTTGGCACCAAGCCGTTCAGCCACCACGCCATCCAAGCCACCCGTCCCACGGGAATCATATCCGCCCCTTTGGACACACCACGCAAGATGACGGCACTGGCTTGCTCCGGTGTCATGATATCAACCGCATCCGAGGCCGCGCCGGGCCGCGACAGCCCATTCCCCTGATCATCGGGCCGACCGATATTTGTGCCCACAAAGGACGGCGCCGCGATTTGAACCCGCACGCCATAGGGGCGTTCTTCCGAGCGAAGGGATTTAAAGAACCCCTCCAGAGCATGTTTGCTAGCGGCATAGGCCGTCCGGCGCGTCAGCGGCGCAAAGCCCGCAACCGAAGACACTGCCAGATGGGTGCCCTTGGATTTGCGGACCGCCTCCAAGAACAACGCGGCACAGGACACCGCGGCGAAATAATTCACCTCGAACAACTTGCGATGGGCCGCCATTTCTTGCTGGTCGAACGCACCAATCAGGGTCAGACCCGCATTGTAAATCACCAGATCGATGCTGGGCCGCGCCTTGAGGATCGAACCAACGGCCTCGCACAAGTCTTCCTCGCGGCACAGGTCGCTCGCTAGCGCGGTCACGCCGTTTTGGGCGGCAATTCGGTCAAGCTCGGGACCTGGAAGGTCTAGCACCACCACATGCCAGCCCGCGCGCAAAAGATCATGGGTCAACGCCTGTCCCAGCCCGCCGGCACCGCCTGTAATTACGGCCGTTTTCAAAGGCCCGCCGCCCTTTTCCAAAGCTCGAAAACCTCGGCGCTTGTCAACTCCGGCGTATATCCGAAATCCTGCTTCAAGGCGGTGTTGTCCAGCACAGGGCGATATTTCAGGAACCGCACCTGCTCCGGCCCGTACCGTGCCAGGCCGAGCGGTTTGGCCACCCGCAATGCGGCTTCAATCAACCACGCGGGCAGTTGGCGCAGCGGCTTGCCCATTGCTTTGGCCAAATCCGGCAGACCCAACGCGCCATCGCCAGCAACGTTAAAAATGCCTGCAGGCCCGTTTGTGGCCGCGCGGAGCAAAATTCGGGCAAGGTCTTTGGTCCAGATAAATACAAACGGGCTTTCATAGCCCCTTAGCATCAGCAGCTTTGGGCTGCGGAACAATGCCGTGATCTGGTTCTCAACCCCTGCCCCCAGCACTGTGCCAACACGCAAGATCACCTGCTGCAACTCAGGATGATCGCGTCGCGCCTCGGCCAGCATCTCTTCGACCAAGCGCTTGTGGTGCGAATAGGGAAACGCCTCATTGCCGCGGATCGGGTCCGTTTCGGTCAGCGGCACCGCATTGTCCGCATGATAGCCATAGGCGGCCCCCGATGACGTAACCACGATGCGCCCCACCCCGTGCGTCACACAGGCCCCAATGACGGCACGGCTGCCATTCACGTCAACGTCATACTCGAACTCGCGCGTGGAGTTTTTCGGCGGCGACACGATGGAGGCGAGATGGACAACTGTATCTGGCTTCACCGCCCCGATCACATGGTCCGGCGCGTCGGTGGTGACATCCAGCACCTCGAACCGCACCCCGTCGGGCAAGGTCGGGCGACGCAAGTCAGTGGCGATCACCTCATGCCCTGTGCCTGCCAGTTCCTGCATCAGCGCCTGCCCAACAGCGCCCGCAGCTCCGGTGATTAGAATCCGCGTCATCGCGCCGCCTCGGTCCGGTTAAACAATGCCGCCAGTGCGATGCCAGAAATCGCGTGCCAGATTCCCCAGAACGCGGCTACGACCGCCATCCCACCAAGCCCGCCGAAAAAGCCGAAGATCAGCACCAAGCCAAGGCCGGAATTCTGAATGCCTGTCTCGATGGTAATCGCGCGACGGTCATAGGGGCTGAGGCCTGCCAGCGTTGCGGCTATGAACCCACCCGACAGCGCCAACGCATTGTGCAGGACGACTAGCCCTGCCACCATCCACGCATACTGCAAAAAGAACGCCCAGTTTGCCGCCAAGGCCAGAATGACAAAGGCCACGAAAATCCCCAGCGACACATGCTGCAACGGCTTGCGCAAACGCGCCGCAAGCTCGGGTCTGGCGTTGTTGAGCCAGATGCCAAGCACCAAGGGCAAGAACAGCATCAGCGTTACGGTGATCGCGATCTGGATCGGGTCGATTGCCGTCGCTTTCAAAATCTCGCGCGTCGGGCCGTAGAGCCCGCCCCAAAACGCGATGTTGAGAGGTGTAAGCAGCACCGCACCCACTGTTGCGAACGCTGTCATCGACACCGACAACGCGGAGTTCCCCCCCGCACGGTGCGTGATGAAATTGGAAATGTTTCCACCCGGACACGCCGCCACGAGGATCAACCCCAACGCGATGGAGGGCCGTGGATTCAACGCTAGCACCATAAGAAATGTCAGCGCAGGCAACACCAGAAATTGCGAGAACAAGCCGGTGATCAAGGCCTTGGGCGAGCTTGCGACACGACGGAAATCGTCCGGCTTCAAATCCAGCGCAACCGAGAACATCACCACCGCCAGAATGGCATTCAGAAGCATGAGGCTTCCGGGGCTGAAATTCAGCAAGATGCCGTCTACGTCGCCCATCACGCCCCCGCTTTCAGCGTTCTGATCTGCTTTGTCACCGCGTTCCGGTAGGTGTTTTTATCAACGTAATAAGCCATGCGCGGCAGGTCGATATAATTCATCCCACCAGTCGCACGCTCAAACCCCTCAGCCTTTTCGGCCTGAAGCGCCTTGGCGGCGGCAGTCCCCTTACCCAAGCCTGCAATATAGCGCGCGACCATTTCGGCTTGCTCATGCCGCCCTTGCCAACCAAGGCCTGACGCTTCGACCATACCCAGCACGAACAGATCATCCCGTGTGGGATGCATGGCATTCAGATACAGATGCGGGGCAGAGCCCTGCCAGTTGAGCAGGGCATCATCGATAAACGGATAGTGCAACTTGTAGCCTGTCGCCGCGAGGATCATGTCGTACTCACCCTGCGTGCCATCCTTAAAATGAACGGTCTTCCCGTCCAGCCGCTCAATGTCGGCGCGGATCTTGATATCCCCGTGCCCTGCGTGGAACAGGATAAGCGAATTCACCACTGGGTGGCTTTCGTAGAGCGCATAATCCGGTTTCGGGAACCCGTATTTCTGAGGGTCGCCGACGAACCACTTCAGAATGGTCCCGTCAACTTTGCGCTTGAGCCACATCGGCAGCTTGATCGCCCCGCCCATCGTGTCCGCAGGTTTGCCAAACACATATTTGGGGACAAAATAATAGCCGCGCCGCATCGACAATTCGCACGACACTCCGTGGTGAATGGCATCCACCGCAATGTCGCAGCCAGAGTTGCCCGCCCCCACAATCAGCACGCGCTTTCGTTCGAACTGCTTGGGGGAACGATAGGCGCTGGAATGAATCAACTCGCCATCAAATGCGCCATTGAAGTCTGGCATATTGGGTTCTGACAAAGTGCCGTTGGCGATCAAAACCCCCGCAAAGACGGCAGATTGCGTTGCACCATCACAGTCCCAAGTGACGCGCCAGCCGTCACCGCTATCCCCAAGCGGCTCAGCGGACAGGATTTTTGCGCCAAAGGTATAGTGCTCATAAAGGCCAAATTCCTTTGCGAACCCTCGAAAGTAATCGCGTAATTCGCGGTGCGACGGGTATTCGGCGACACTGTCATCCATCGGATAATCGGCGAATTCTGTCATGGTTTTGGACGAGATCAGGTGCGCGGTGTCATACATTGTGGACAGCGGCGCATCTATATCCCACAGCCCACCCACATCGCTGTGTAGCTCGAACCCGTGAAACGCGATGCCTTGCTCTGCAAGGTTCTTTGCCATCGCTAGGCCCATCGGGCCCGCTCCGATCAGCGCATAGGAATTTTCTGTCCCCGTCAGCACTGCCGGGACCTTCGCCTGTGTCATGGAAATGTCTCCTCCGTCGCAAATTAAATTGAACGATCGTTCAAACTAAGGCAAGATGTATTTTGAAAGGACGTGAAGTGAATGAATTAGAAAGAAAAAGAGCGCCGTCCAAACGGTCCTTGGCCACCCGTCAGCGGATATTCGACGCCGCCGAGCAGTTGTTTGCAGAGCGGGGATTCGAGGGCGCATCGATCCGCGATATTGCGAAAGCAGCCGATGTGCAGACCGCTCTGGTGAACCACCACGGCGGCCCGAAGGAAGTGTTTTTCGAGGCCATTGTCGCCCGCCGCGCCCAACCATTGGCCGTGTTGAGACAAGAGCAACTCACTCTGATTGCACCGACCTTATCGACCGTCTCTGATGACGCTGCCTTGAGCGCCATTCTAACTGCATTTATCGGGCCGTTCTTGCATCTTGCTGAGGATGATCTGGGCTGGCGGGCCTATGCACGGCTTGTGGCGCAAATCTCCTCCGATGTGCGATGGTCGGATTTGGCCGCGACCTATTTCGATCCTACGGCGCAGCATTTCTTGGTAGCGCTACAATCCCGTTTTCCGGATGCGCAGCCCTTGGCCATTTCTCAGGGATTTGTCTACACGGTCTCCTCGATGCTGGCCCTGTCAACGTCGCGCTGGCGCATCGCCGCGCTTGCAGGGCAACCCGCACAAGGCGGCGCGCACGTTGGGCTAGACGGCTTAGTCACATACGCAGCCGCGGGCTACATGGCTCTCTTGTCGAACGCCAGCTAAGGCGCGTCGTATGTTGGTCGCACTTTAATGGCTGCAACGACGCGACCCTTAACGCTCCATCGCGCCCTTGCCCGCAAGTATTTTGTCACGAAACTTCTCGATCCGGGCCACGCGGGTCGCGGATGTCTTGGCCTGATTGAGGTTGAACATGTAGCTCTTCTGCCGACCCGGTGTCAGGGCGTGAAACGCGTCAGCCAACTCCGGATCATCGTCCAGCGCCGCGCTCAGCTCATCGGGCATATCGCTCTTGCGGTCGACTTTCGGTGGTTTCGTCCCTGCCTCGGCATGAGCCATCAACTGCCCCAGATATGACCGGATCACCGGTTCCATGATGCTAACCTGTGCAAAATCCCTAAAGCGGATTGTTCCGGGCGTCTGACTGTTCGGTCCCAGCTTCTCCAACACGCCTTCGGTGTCTTTCAGAAGTCCAGGGTTCATGAAGCTAAGCCTGAAATCGCCCTTGAAGGCGCCGAGGATCGCGATGTTGCGGTCAGCGTGCATATAGGTGGGGTGCGCCCACTTCACAGTTTCTACCAACCCCATATCAAGGCAAATGCGGCGCAGATCGCGCAGCCCGTCGACCCACCGCTGCACTGAACATTGCGGCGTGTCGAAGCGGCCGCACCGACCACACCCCTTGGTAAAGAAATCATCCGCGTCGGTGATCATCGCCATCCCCAGTCGCTCCTTTCGCACCCGAGCCGCACCCTCTGAGGCACATTACTCCCCTTGGCCGAGCGCGCGAATGATTTCATTGAGTGTGATCGCGCGGCGGAACCGTTTTTTTGTGCGGGAACGCAAGCTCCCGAACTTGATTTGGAATGCCTGAGTATCGCGCACAGCCGTTCATACTATATCCACTTCCAAGGCTTTTCACTTGATACGACAAGTCTCGCGAGACTCGATGCGCCAGCCAAAGAGTGTACTGGAAGTCGGCCAACCAGGGCGGCTTTGAGAAATAGGGCTTTGGGCGTAGACTCGTTCCAAACACTTATCCGGAGCGTGTCGTGCTGAAAATTGATGAACAGATCGAGACCGTCGAACGCCTCAGGGAGCTATTGCCAACCGAGGGTTTCACCAACACTTTCCTCAAGGTGAGTGACCGCTTGAATGACGTGGCCCGAAAATTCATCGAACTTGCGCCATTTGTTATTGTGGCCACCAAAGCAACCGACGGCCTCATCGATGTGTCGCCCAAGGGCGACCCGGCAGGGTTTGTAGAGGTTTACGACGACAAGACGCTTATCATCCCCGATAGGCTTGGCAACCATCGGGTCGACGGGTTTCAAAACCTTTTGGAAGACCCCAATGTGGCGCTATTGTTCATCGTGCCCGGCCATGGAGACACACTCCGAATTGCTGGAAAGGCCCGCATCGTGAAGGACGCAGCCATTAGCAAAAGGCATGCGGTAAACGGAAAAGAGCCATTGCTCGCCTTGGTGATCGAAGTCGAAGAAGCCTTCATGCATTGCTCGAAGTCTTTCATCCGCTCTCGATTGTGGCATCCGGATCATTGGCCCCCGCGGAAGTCTGCGCCGACGCTTGCAGAGTGGGTAATTGAGACGGTTGATAGAGAGCAAACGCTCGACGACGTTCAGGAAGATCACTCTGCCGATGAAGGCGCTCGCCTATACTGAATAATGGTATTTAGCTTTCCGGTGCTGCGGAACTTTGCTGCGTGAATGGTAAGTTCTTTCAGAACCTCAAGAGCGCTTGAACAGCTCCGCCTCGCTCGTAAGAACAAACCACCACTTTGCCCCAAACGCCTCCTACGCCGACCGTCTGCTAGAGCAGCTTCTTTCGTATCGCCTCTGCGACAGCCTGAGCTGCGGTTTTGGCTCCAAGCGCAATACGCGCCCGTCTCAGGCGATCCTTGATCGTAGAGATCGGGACACCCGTTTGCTCTGCGAAATCCTTGAGAGTCTCGCCTTGTGACAAGGCCCACAAAACGTCCCGTTCGGTAGGCTTCAATAAGGCGATCGTGCCCCCTTCCAAAACCGCCTTGTCTAACAGGCCTTTGCATAAATCGATCTCTGCGTCCGTGTACTCTCGGTCGGCGCGCGCCACTGACAGAATAGAGAACCGTCCGTTCTCTAGTCGCGAAGTGACAACACCGAAATTCAGCCCATACTCTTTTGATTTTTCAAGGACCCCGTGGAAGTCGTTTATTCTGATTTCCGACCAGCGTTTGGAACCGCTGTTCAGGACCGACCACAGAAAGACCGGGTCGCCCATTGCATAGCCGCCTTTGACGTAAACCTTGACCCACGCCTCTGGCATACCTTCGACGAAGTCGCTGACCGCATCAGTGATGCTTGCATTTCGAACGACCCTAAACCCTGATGGTGCAAGGTTTTTTATGTCACGCAAGAGTGCATCGCTAAATCCCGAACTCATCCGCGCCCTCTTTAAAACTGTACGATCGTACAGTTCTGAAAATGAGGCGTGAAGTAAAGCTCAAAGTCTAGATAGATTAGCAGGCGAATCTTTACGTAGGGGAAGCCAGGAGTAGTCCCATGTCATCCATTCAATCCCAGTTCCTCGATCTTACGGCGCATAACACCTGCTATGACGCAATCGATCCGCAAGTGGCGCTCAAAGACAGCGCCTCAGATAAAGTCATATTCATCGCTGGTGCGTCAAAGGGGATCGGTCAGGCCACCGCCACGGCTTTTGCGCAAGCAGGTGCCAAAGCGGTCTACCTCACAGCACGCTCTGAGGAAGCCCTGAAAGAGACGCAGAACCTTGTGAGGACTGCCAACCCGAACACACGATGCGCTTACGCGGTTTGTGATGTCACGGATGCACGCCAAGTTGAAGCTGCAGTAAAGGATTGCGCAGCACAGTTCGGAGCCATCGATGTCGCAGATGCCAACGCGGGATATCTTGGGCCGTGGGTTAAGATCGGTGAAAGCGATCCGGAAGGCTGGTGGCGCAACTGGGAGGTCAATATGCAGGGCAGCTACCACGTTATCCGCTACACCTTGCCCCATCTGATCGAGAGCGCCAAGACACGGGGCGCCGAGGGCCGCAGCGGCGGCCATCTTATCCTCATCTCGTCAATCGGTGCGCAGTTTGTAATGCCGGGCGCGTCCGACTACCAAACCTCCAAACATGCTATCAACCGTCTGTGCGAGTTCGTGCAAAGTGACCACGACGAGGACGGGATCAAGTGCTTTGCTGTCCATCCAGGTGGCGTCGCGACGGATATCGGGCACAGCATGCCCGCCCATATGCATGAGTATCTTGTCGACGACCCGAGTTTGGCCGCGAGCTTTGCTGTCTGGCTGAGCACTGGCGACGCGGATTGGGCCAAAGGACGATACCTGAGCGCCAACTGGGATGTCACAGAGCTTACCGCGCTCAAACCCGAAATATTGCGGGACGACCTGCTGGTGAACCGACTGCGCGCCAAAGCGTAACACCTCAAAACAGCCAATCTCTGAAGTCACAGGAATGAACATGACACACCCTCGCCTCTCCAAGTCCGCCTGCCTTGTCGCATCCCTTGTCGTAGTTACCAGCGGCACCCCGATATTTGCCGAAACGTCTGGCCAAGGCGCAGAATTGGCCTGTGATGCCACGATGATGAGCGGCAGCATCGCGCAACTGAACGCGACCCATGCCACTGTAAATACATCCATCCTAATCGACGCCCCAGCGGCAGATGTTTGGGCCACCCTAACCGATTTCGAGGCTATGGCAGATTGGAGCACGGGCACCTTGCAGGGCATGACCGGCGACATCCGAAATGGCGGACGCGTCGTGATCACTTTCCTCTTCGGGGTTGACGAAAATGGCGACCCTGTTGCGAACGAAATTCCGCACACACTGATCTATGAAGAGGGCAGCAAAATCGGATGGTCTGATCCATTCCCAGCGGACATCGGGGGTGGGCACGACAATCATTTCTATCAAGTCCAGCCCTGTGACGACAGAACGCTGTTCATTCAATCCGACGGCATTGTCGACAACCCTTATGCCGCAAACTTCGTCACCCAACTTTTGCCGATGTATCAATTATTCAATGCAGAGCTGAAGGCCGCCGCAGAGAAGTAACCTGCATCTTGGCGGCCCACGATTGCCTCAGTTTGGTGCAGTCGTGGACGTCGCCTAACGATGACAGATCTGCTCGCCGCTCTTCAACGCGACGTCGTGACCTTCGGAAGCATCAGTCTTTTCCGTCTGATCGTTCACAAGCATCCACCCGATCCAGCGCTGCGCGCCATACGGATCAAACTCTACAAAAAAAGGGGTGGTGGCGGACAGACAGGGATTCGAACCCTGGAGACGGTCTCCCGCCTACACACTTTCCAGGCGTGCGCCTTCGACCACTCGGCCACCTGTCCGTGGCGCAGGGTTTAGCCAAAAGCACGGGGGAAGCGCAAGGGGCAAATCGGCTCTTTTCAGATAGATATTAAACCCGTGTCGCCGCAGGGCCATCTTAGCCGTCCAGATGCAGGTGCACCCGTCGGTTATTGCGGCCCTTGTTTTCGATCTTGCCAATGCGCACGCGGCCAATCTCTGACGTGCGGGCCACATGGGTCCCGCCACAGGGTTGCAAGTCAATCTGCTCCCGCTCGGTTCCGATCCGCACGAGGCGCACGCGCCCTGCCCCTTTGGGCGGCTGCACCGACATAGTTTTCACCAACCCGGGGTTCGCCTCCAGCTCTGCGTCGGAAATCCACTGCTCAGTCACGTCTAGATCGCGGGCGATGAGCGCATTCAGCTCGTCCTCCAGCGCAGCCTTGTCTTCAGGCGGCTCTGGCATATCAAAATCGAGGCGGCCCTTCTCTGCGCCGATCTGACCGCCAGTCACCCCCAAAGGGATCACCACAGATAGCAGGTGCAGCGCCGTGTGAATCCGCATATGCGCATGGCGGCGATCCCAGTCGAGCACTTGAGTCACGACCGCATCATGCTCCGGACGTTCAGCGCCCTCTTCCGGGACCAGAATGACCTGTTCACCGTCGCCTTTGCGCGCATCTATGATACGACAACCACCGCCATCCCATTCCAGCTTACCCGTGTCTGCGGGCTGCCCGCCCCCTGTGGGGTAGAACAGCGCGCGGTCAAGAACGATACCTTGGCCGGACAGCGCAAGAACGGACCCTTGCGCCTGTTGCATGTAGGCGTCATCGCGAAACAACAGGCTCATGCGTCCGGGTCCTTCTTTGTGGTTTTCTTCGCAGCTGGTTTCTCGGCGGGAGGCGGGTTCAGCGCTTCGGGGTTGCGCAGCCAGACATCGCGTTGGGCAAACGGTATCTCGATCCCTTCCGCAGCAAAGCGGCGTGCGATTTCATGCCTCATCTCCGAGGGCACTTTCACCACGTAGTTCACATCGCGGATAATGGCGCGCACTTCGAAATCCAGTGAGTCAGCCCCAAATCCCGTAAACAAGACATTCGGTGGCGGGTTCAGGATCACCAAAGGCTCCGCCTCTGCGATCTCGCGTAAAATCCGCTCAACCTTGCGGGTGTCGGTTCCATAGGCGACCCCTACGGGCAAAATAATCCGCCCTGTCAGGTTGCCTTTGGTCCAGTTCGTGACCGAGGTGGAGATCAGGTCGGCGTTCGGCACGATAACATCGCGACGATCAAAGGTCTCTACCCGCGTCGCCCGCACCGAAATATCGCGCACGACCCCCATGGTGCCGCCGACTTCGATCCAGTCGCCTTCGGAAATCGGTCGCTCGATCAACAGAATGATCCCTGACACGAAGTTCGACACGATGGTTTGAAGGCCGAAACCAATACCCACCGACAGCGCACCAGCCACAATTGCTAGCGACGACAGATCAATCCCCGCGCTGGTGATCGCAATCAGCGCCGCGAGGAAAATCCCGATATAGCCGGTCCCCGCGACCATGGCATTGCGCCCGCCCGTATCAAGCTTGGTCCGTGGCAAAATCTGGCCTCTGAGCGTGCTTTGCATCAAGCGGGTCAGGCCATAGCCGAGGATGAATATGATCGCAAACTTCAGGAAATCCACTGGCGAGATACGGCTTTCGCCCAAAGGCACACCTGCGGCCACAAGCTTCCACGCCTCGCTCAGGTCGGTGACGCGTGCGCCCCAGATCAAAGCAAGAATTGGCAGCGCACACAGCACAAGGCCAAAGCCGATGAGGACAGGGATCAGGCCTGTGGAGCCTGCTTCCTCTCCACGGATCATGGCATAGATGTCGCGCACCAGACGTTGAAGGATCGCAACGCCAGCCATCAACGCGAGCGTCAGATAGGAAGAATAGACCAAGGCGTTTGCAGCAAACGTGTATCCGATCGCTGCAAGCACTGGCCCCAAAATGGCCACGACCCGTGCGCCGCGCCCCAGATAGCGAACGACGACGCCAGACGGGGCTTCCGCCGAAGGATTGTCGCCCTCTGCCAGCGCTGCATCCTCGGCCGCTTTGGCTTGTGCGGCTTTGGCCGACGTCACCATCAGCTGCGCAATGCGGAACAGTATCAACCCAGCCAAAACAATGACTGGCAACCCCAACACGGAGGCGGCTGTTTCGGACATCAACCCTGCGGTCAGAAGGCCTGTCACCGCCGCGTTCGCCGCAATCAGTAGGCCCCCGAAATTAATCAAGACCCGCATCTGCAGGCTCTGCCCCTCGCTAAGCAAAAGCAGTGCATGAGGCGGATATGCGGGAGGCGCGATCTGACGGCCAAGCCAGCGGGCGACGTAGATGATGATGACCACAGCGGACAGAATATCAAGCAGCGATGACCCCGCGAGACCGCTCAACTGGCTCTGATCCGCGGCAGTCAGCAGCAGGATCAGGCCGGTGATGGGCAACACCACAGCGACAAGCGAGATCAGGAAAACGCCGACCCTGACACGGGCACGGCTGGAATGGCGACTGCCCCGCAGCGCAGTCAGCCCCCGCTCGACCCACGCACCTCCGCGCAAAACCAGCGCAAGGCCTGCCACAAGCAACACCACGATCAGCGGCAGATTGCCTTTCAATTCTTCGGAGCGAAGGGTCGACGCGTAGTTGGTCTTCACCTCGGCCACGACCTTGCCCCAGACGTCGGCAAGCGATAGCGCCGCTTCGGGCCAGAGAGCCGGATTCACAGGCGTCGGATTAAGTTCTAGGATCTGGTTGGTTTGCCTGTCCCTGACGATACTATCGAGCCGAGAGATCAAACCATCCGCGCGCGTATACGCTTCTTCCGCCCGTCGGATCGGCGCTGTAATCGTTTCAAGCTCTGTATTGAGCTCGTTACGACGGTTGGAAATCTCGACCGCTTCAGTTTCGCCGTCAGCGGGGGCGGCCCCAAGCGCTTCGATCTGGCTTTTCAGAGTGGCAATACGGTCTTTGTTGACAGACTGGCGGCGCAAAAACAGCTCGCGCCAACTGACCAGCTGTGCACGTAGCGTCTGAAGCCCGTCAAGAGAAGCACGGTTGGCCTCCAAAACGTCATTGGCCCGCGTCGCGTCCTGCTCCCACGCCTCATAATCCGGCGCGCCTGTCTCTAATGTGACTGCTTGCGCCAAAACGGGGCCATGCCCTGCAACAACGCCGAAACACAACGTCAGCGCAATAAGCAGCGCGCGCAACAAACCAAAACCGGTCATCTATTCGTAGACGCTTGGCATTAACTGAGGCTCGCGCGCCAGCCACTCAGGGAATGGCAGGCCCTTTTCTTTCAGGAACTCCGGGTTCCAGAGCTTCGATTGATACCGCGTGCCATAGTCGCAAAGGATCGTCACGATTGTGTGGCCCGGCCCCATGTCTGTTGCCAGCCGGATCGCGCCCGCAATGTTCACGCCAGAGGATGCGCCAAGGCACAGGCCCTCATGCTCCAGCATGTCGAAGACAATCGGCAAAGCCTCTTCGTCAGGGATCTGATAATTGTAGTCCGGCGTCAGCCCCTCAAGGTTCTTGGTGATGCGCACCTGACCGATGCCTTCGGCAATCGAGCCGCCTTCCATGGTCAACTCGCCCTTGGTGTACCAGTCGTAAAGCGCGGCGCCCATCGGGTCGGCCAAACCGATCTTCACACCCTTGGGCTGCAACGCCATGGCGATCCCCGCCAAAGTGCCGCCAGAGCCCACAGCGCAGATGAAGCCGTCAACTTTGCCGCCGGTTTGCTCCCAAATCTCAGGGCCAGTCGTTTCGATATGCGCCTGACGGTTGGCAACATTGTCGAACTGGTTGGCCCAAATGGCCCCGTTCGGTTCCGTCGCGTTCAACTTGTTTGCAAGCCGCTCGGAATAGCGCACGAAGTTGTTCGGGTTGCGGTAAGGCGCCGCGGGCACCTGCACCAGTTCGGCCCCCGCGAGGCGCAACATGTCTTTCTTTTCTTGGCTCTGCGTCTCTGGGATGACGATCACCGTCTTGAACCCCATGGACGCGCCCACCAATGCAAGACCGATGCCCGTGTTGCCCGCCGTGCCTTCAACGATTGTGCCGCCCGGTTTCAGCGCACCCGAGGCAATGGCCTCGCGAATGATATAAAGCGCGGGGCGATCCTTGACCGATTGGCCGGGGTTCATGAATTCGGCCTTACCGAGGATTTCGCAGCCCGTTGCCTCGCTGGCCGCGTTCAACCGGATCAGCGGCGTGTTGCCCACCAACTCGACTAGATTCTTTCTGATGGTCATCAGCGACAACTCCTGTTCAGCACTTAGCCTTTGATAGGCATCGCACGGAGCGAACTCAAGCAGGTGTTGCGTCCGAACGCAGTTGCGTGCGTTCACGTTCCAGACATAGCGCGCAGATCAGCAACGGCCCGTTTTGGACTTCGCCTCGGCGCACCGCCTCCATCAGCACGTCAAAGCTGATGACAATCGACCGGATGTCTTCCGCCTCCGAGGCCAAACCGCCATGCCCTGCGGCATCATCGGGCAAATCAGCAAGGCCGATATAGCAATAGAGATACTCGGTGAGCGCCCCTGGTGACGGGTAGAAATTGGCGGCTGGAAGCAGTTTCGACAGCGCCACGCCGGTTTCTTCAAGCGCCTCACGGCGGGCGGCAGCTTCCGCAGTTTCACCCCCGTCGATCCGGCCCGCAACAGCTTCAAGGCACCAAGGGTTCAGATCCCCGCGCGCATAGGGCGCTGGACGGAACTGCTCGACCAGCAAAACCGTGTCACGCACCGGATCATAAGGCAGCACCACAACCGCATCGACCGCCACAAACACGGTCCGGTCAACAACGTTTTCTCCGCCGTCAAATCGGCGGTGGCGCAGCGACAGATCATCAACAGCAAAGAACTTTGAATACGGACGATGCCGCGCCTCCAGCACGACGTCCTCACGTGTAAACCCTTGGCGCAATGTGTTTGCCACAGGGTCGGTGACCGCATTCACCCGAGCCTGCGCCCGAGACCGGATCGGCCCCAGCAGCGGCATCAAGTCCGAAACGGAAACCGCGCCGAACAACCCCATAATCTCGCGTGCAGCCTCCCGCGTCATCGGGCCTTGAGTGGCCTGCCAGTGCGCTAAACTCCACGGCGTACCGCGCTCATAGAGGTTTTCAGCGGGCCTGTAGAGCCGCGCCGCGCGGCCATCTGCCAGCACAACCGGGTCCAAATAATAGCCATACGGCGCTTCGTAGTAATCCAGCCGCGCCACCTGCTCGTCGGTCAGGTTTTGTAACAGCAGCCCTTCCGCCTGATCGCCTTTGATAGGCAAAAGCAGCGGAAAGGTCTCTCCGGCGGCCGCGAAAACGCCGTGGTCTTGCAACGCCACGGGTTGCGCATCTGCCACAGCGCCTATGACGGCTTGAAGCAGTTCGGGATCCCTTAGGGTGCCGAAAACAACGATGTCGGTCGGGATATTCGCTTGGCTCACGCGATCACTCGAACTTGCGATGCGCCCACTCGGAGGCGATGCCGCCGAAGAAGCCGCCGATCACCAAAGTCGCCAGTACGAACGGGTTCAGCAAAAGCAAACCGTATTCGAGCATTAACGCAAACACATCAACCAAGGCTTCCATCGGGCCGTCATATTGCAGGCGGCGCGACTTTTTGATCATCAGAGCGACAGCGAAAATAAACGTGACTGATACCGTAGATAAAACAACAACATACAAGCCGTTGTTCATGCTCGCGCCATAGTTTTTACCAACCAGCTTGCCCATCACGCGCCAGCCGACAACCAAAGGAACACCAACACAAACGGGCAACAACCATTTCAACGGTTGCCCTTCAGGAAGGGTCGGCCGGATGAATTCTGCCACCAAATATCCGGTGACAGCAAAAATGACGCCGGCAACAAGTTTCGCTGCGGTGGGCATCTTGGCAGTGGTGGTCATTTTAGAAACTACTCGGTTTTTTTCATGGTGATCTGCGTCACATCGCAGTTTCCACTCCAAAACGTAGCGGCGCAAGAGGTCAGATAGAAATTCCACATATTGCGGAACCGCTGATCAAAGCCCAAAGCCGCGACCTCCTCCCATCTGCCGTTGAATGTGTCGTGCCAGATCCGCAGGGTTTTCGAGTAGCTTTCTCCAAATTCAATAGATCCGACCAGCTCCAGTCCCGCCCGATCAATCTGTTGTCGCAGAACCGAGGGGCATGGCAACATACCACCCGGGAAGATGTACTTCTGGATGAAATCCACCTGACGGTTATAGACCTCCCAGCGGCGATCCTCGACTGTGATGATCTGCAAGGTGGCACATTTTCCGGGCTTCAGGCGGTCGCGGATCGTGTCGAAATAGACAGGCCAGTATTTCTCGCCCACAGCTTCAAACATTTCGATAGAGGCAATGCCGTCATACTCGCCGCGTTCGTCGCGGTAATCCTGCATCTTGATCTCAACGAGATCACTTAGGCCCGCCTTCGCAACGCGCTCCACTGCGTAATCATGCTGCTCTTGGCTAATTGTCAGGCCCGTGACCTTGATCCCTTTGCGAGCGGCATGTTCCGCAAATCCGCCCCAGCCGCAGCCAATTTCAAGCACGTGGTCGCCCGCTTGCGCGCCCATCTGCTCGAGCATCGACGCATACTTGTTCTCTTGGGCCTGCTCGTGGCTTTCATCGCCTTTGAACAATGCTGAGCTATAGCTCATCGTTTTGTCCAGCCACAGCGCGTAAAACTCGTTTCCCAGATCGTAGTGGTAGGAGATATTCTTGCGCGCTTGGGTTTTGGAATTGCGTTGCATCCAAAAGCGCATTTTCTCATAGGCCCGCACCAAGCCCAGCCCGGGGAAGCCGTCATAGACCTCCTCGTTATCTGCGTGCATGAGGTCCATGAAGGCCTGCAGGTCCGGTGTCGTCCACCAGCCGTCCAGATAGGCATCGCAAAATCCCAAATCCCCTTCGCGGATCAGGCGGGCGAACAGATCATTGTTGTGAATGTCGATCTCGGCACAAATGCCAGCCTCGCGGCCTTCCGCGCGGAACACCCGTCCATCCGGCAGCTTCATATCCAGCCGCCCCGCCCGCATTTTCTGCGCAGTCGAAAACGCCTGTGCAAAGTACCGCGGCAGATGACTGTGACCTTGCGTGTGCGTCAGCACCTCTTGGGTCATAACCTCGCCTGTGAGAGCATTCATGCCCTGCCTCCCAAACTAAGACACTCTTAGAATTTTGACAGATAGCCCGAAATTTCTCAAGTAAAGCAACAGGGTCGTGTTTCTTCGTGAGATTTTACTGCGCTCTACTCGTCGCGCTGCTGATAGGCGTCCAATGCACGCTGCCGCCCCTCGTCCAAAGCAACAACGGGTTTGGGATAGTCGTCACTGATCGCCATGTTCCACGACTTCGGAATAGCTGCAAAATAGTCCTCGGCCTCTGCGCCATGATTGGCGAAAAGCTCCCCCAGATATCGCGCGCGGTAACTGCGGTCCTCGTCGAACTTCTCGGCCTGCGTCGCCGGGTTGAACACCCTGAAATAGGGTGTCGCATCGGGGCCGGATCCCGCAGACCACTGCCATCCCATTGCATTAGAAGCCGGATCCCAGTCGATCAGGCAGTCATCGAACCACGCCTGCCCCACTTTCCAATGGGTCATCAAATGTTTGGTCAGGTAAGACGCCACAATCATCCGCCCGCGGTTGTGCATGTAACCGGTGACATACATCTCGCGCATGGCGGCATCGACCAATTGAATGCCCGTGCGCCCCTGTTTCCACGCTTTCACCTCGGCGGCGCGCTCGTCATCTTTCCACGGAAATGCGTCCCATTCCTCGCGCCAGTTCTGGTCGATAATGCGCGGAGTGTGGTAGGCCAGATGATAGGCAAATTCCCGCCAGACCAGCTCTTTCAGGAAGGTTTCTGCCCCGGACTTGCCGTCATGCAGTGCCCGCCATCCGGCGTGCCAGCACCGTCGGGGCGAGATTTCGCCATAGGTCAGATTCTCCGACAGCATGGAGGTGCCGCGCTCCGCCATCTGATCGCGGGCGTCCTTGTATCCGGCAATGCGGTCCCGAATGAACGTGGCCAGCCGGGTAGAGGCTTCCTGCTCCCCGACCGCCACATGCTTGCCGACAATATCCGCGCCGCGATTCATTGCAGCGCCCATTTGCCAATCTTCAATGTCGTCCGAGGCGGGCCATGTGCTGGGCGCGCATAGTTCGCTCACCGCCGAGATGTCCGCCGCAAGCTCCCGCCCGCGCACGGATTTCCACATCGGGGTGAAGACCTTGTAAAAGCCCCCTGTCTTGGTCTCCACCGACCAAGGTTGGAACAGCAAATGCCCCCTGAAACTCTGCGCGTCGATCCCGTCATCTTTGAGCGCCTCTTTTACGCCTGTGTCCCGCGCGATCGCGGCAGGGTCATAGGCGCGCGACCACCAAACGGCCCCTGCCCCTGTCTGCGCGATCAGATCGCGCAACACGTCCAGCGCCTTGCCACGCCGCAAGATCAGTTTGGAGCCGATCCCTTCCAGCGTTCCTGCAAAATGCTCGACCCCGAGACCTAACCGCCATTTGGGCGCGGCGCCGTGGGTCTCAACAACCTCGTCGTGGATGAAAACAGGAATAACGGGGCGTCCCGTGGCGGCAGCGGCACTCAGGCCTTCATGGTCACCCAGACGCAAGTCACGGCGGAACCAGAACAGAATTGGTGTATCACTCATAGAACGTGATCTAGCGCCTCAATCAGCCGGTCAACCTCTGCTTTTGAAGTATAGTGCACAAAAGACAAGCGCAGCACGCCAAGATCCATATCCACACCCATCGCCCCCAGCGGACGCTGCGCATAGAAATCACCGCCGCCCGCCATGATACCGTGCGGTGCCAATTGCGCTGCGGCCTCTTCGGCGTTCGCTTGCAGCGCCAGCGCAACGGTCGGTGCTCGTGACGCCGCCTGTTCAGGCCCGATCAAACGGACCGAGTTCTTGGCCGATGCGTAGTCGAGCAGCGGTTGCAGCACCTCATGCTCATGGGCTTGCATCAAATCATGCACCGCCGCTCCTTTTACGGATGGTGCAGCGTCTCCGCCGACGTGGTGCGCATAAAGGGCGTCAATGTAATCCGCCATACCTGCGCTGGCGGCGACTTGCGCATGATCCGGCCCCGCGGGTGTGAAGCGCTTGTAGAGGCTGTCACCGTTGAAATGGTGGCCCTGATTAGGCAGCTTGAACCCCAGATCGCGGCGGATCACCATGATGCCCTGATGCGGCCCGTAAGTCTTATAGGCCGAGAACAGATAGATATCCGCGCCCAGCTTGCCCACGTCGGGCAACCCGTGTGGCGCATAGGAGACGCCATCGACGCAGGCGACCGCGCCAGCCTGATGGATGATCTTGCAGATCGCAGCGACATCGTTGATCTCCCCCACCACATTGGAGCAATGCGGGAATGCCACCACCCGCACTTTGTCGTCTAACAGGTTCGCCAGATCGGCGGGGTCCAGATGCCCTGTCTCGGGATTGATCTTCCATTCGCGCATCTCGAATCCGCGCTCTGCCAGTCTGCGCCAAGGGCCGGAATTCGCCTCGTGATCCTGATTGGTCACGATGAACGCATCGCCGGGCTGCATCCATTGCCCGAAGGCCTGCGCCAGAACGTATGTGTTCTGGGTGGTCGACGGCCCGAAAGACAGCTCGTCCGTATCAACCCCCAGAATGGCCGCCAGACGGACCCGCGCCTCGTCCATTTCGCTACCACCAAGGGTCGACGCCTCGTAAGGGGCATAGGGCTGCACTTTGCGCTCCGTATAGAACCGGTGCAGCCGGTCAATAACATGCCGGCAAGTGTAAGAGCCGCCTGCGTTTTCAAAGAAAGCCTGCCCCTTCAACGGGGCAGCGTCGAAAGCCGGGAATTGCGCCCGAACGAATTCAATATCTAGCTTCATATTGCAACATTGGCCTGCCAGTTTTCTAGGTGCAAGCGCCCAATCTGTCGTCATTGGGCGGAATCGCACCGCATTCAGGCGTTGCGACATTCTGTCACCAGCCTAGGCTCTCGCCATGATCCGTCACAGAAGGACGGAAAGTCGGGGCGCACAAGATCTCTAAGAACAACAGACTGAATGCCCCGCCCAAAAAAGGACAGGGAAACATGAGTATCAAACCACCCTTCACCGACTTAGACATCAGGACCGCTGATGGCGGCTTCTACCACGGAAACAGTGTTCCAATCGCCTTGATCTCCAAAGGGATCATGGTCGCTTTGGTGTTGTGGGCATTGGTCTTTCCGGGCAATGCCAACAGCACGCTTGGCAGTTGGAACAGCCTCATACTCGCGGGCTTCAACTCATTCTACGTCATAATCACGGGGCTGTTCTTCTTCTTCCTCGCGATCATCGCAATCATTCCGTCAACGGGCAGCCGCGTCATGGGCGCGCCCGGAGAAAAGCCGGAGTTTTCGAATTTCTCTTGGTTCTCGATGATGTTTGGCGCCGGTCTGGGCGTCGGCCTCATGGTCTTCGCAACCGCCGAGCCGCTGGGTCTTTGGGGCTCCAACCCTGTCGTGCTGGCAGGCGACGTTCCGGCCAATTCGGAGGAAGCATTGCAATCGGCTTATCGCTATACGTTCCTGCACTACGGCTTCCATGCTTGGGCAATCTACGTCATCACCGGGCTGAGCCTTGCCTATTACGCCTACACGCGCGACATGCCATTGACGATCCGCTCGGCTCTGACACCGTTGTTCGGCAGTGCGATGAACGGTTTCTTGGGCCATGTCGTCGACGTGCTTGGTGTTGTTGCGACGATCCTTGGCGTGTCCGTGACGATCGGTTTTGGGGTCAGCCAGTTCATTGACGGGGTCTACGCGATCACCGGAATGGAGTGGATGATGAATATGGAGGGCGACGCCCCAGCACCGGGCAAAGTTGGCCTAGTCGCTGGCCTTGTCGTGATCATGGCCATGTCGATCATCTCGGCGGTGTCGGGTGTGGGCAAAGGCGTTAAGTATCTTTCCAACCTAAACTTGGTCCTCTCGTTGATCTTGCTGCTGGTGTTCATCGTGTTCGGATCGTTCACCTTCGCATTGTCGACTTATGGCGCGGCCTTCATCGACTACATCTTGAACTTCGTGCAACTGTCCTTCGGCGCCTATGGGCCGCAATCGGCTGAAGCGTTTGCAGCCGCGTTGCCAGACGCCGCCAAACCCCTGGCCGGTGATCTGATGGCTGGGGCGACGAATGCTTGGGGCTCTTTCGACGGGTTTAAATCCGGCCTTGAAGGGGCTGCGGCAGAGCTGCCAGACGATGTTCTGGCTGCGGCCTATGAGGCGGGCAACCAAGGTCGCCAGTTCGGCTGGCAATCCGGGTGGTCAACCTTCTATTGGGCTTGGTGGATCGCGTTTTCGCCATTCGTGGGTCTGTTCCTTGCGCGCATCTCCAAAGGCCGTTCGGTACGTGAGTTCATCATCGGTTGCGTCATCGCGCCGTCGCTGGTGTGCTTTGCATGGATGACCATCCTTGGCGGCACTGCGATCGACCTAGAGCTTACAGGTGGCGCAGATGGTGCCATCATCGGAGCCTCCAACACCGCCAAGCTGTTCGTCACACTGAGCGAGATGATCTCCGGCGGGTTCTTGTCTGCCATCACCATCATGTGTGTGGTTCTGATCATGACCTTCCTCGTGACCTCTGCCGACTCTGGCATCTTGGTGATGAACACCATCATGTCCGGCGGCGCACAGGAAACCGGCATCAAGCACCGCATCGTTTGGGGCGTCATCCTGACCTTGGTGATCGGCACATTGCTGCTTGCTGCGGGGGACAACAACCCGATGGATGCATTGCGCAACGCGATGATTATCGGCGCGCTTCCGTTTACAATGGTCATGGGGCTAATGATGATCTCGTTGACAAAGGCGCTATACCGCGACGGCAAGCGCGACAAGTTCGCCGCAGGAAGTCAGCCGGCGGAGTAAACAATCAGACGGCCACAAATAGAAACGGCGCCCAGATCGGGCGCCGTTTTGCGTTCTTCGGATGCGGTGGTCTACGCGTTGACGTCAACTACAACGCGACCCTTCACCTGCCCCTTGAGGATGTCCTTGCCCAGTTGCGGCAAATCCGAAAGCGTCGCGGGCTGAACCATGGCCTCCAGCTTGTCCATCGGCAGGTCTTTCGCGATCCGCTGCCACGCCCGCAGGCGGTTGTCATAGGGCTGCATCACGCTGTCGATCCCCAACAGGTTCACCCCACGCAGCAGGAATGGAATGACCGTCGCAGGCAGGCCAGCCCCGCCCGCGAGACCCACGGCCGAAACGGACGCGCCGTATTTCATCTGTCCGAGCAACCGCGCCAGCATCTCGCCGCCCACGGCATCGACGCACCCGCCCCAGGTTTCCGCTTCAAGCGGACGTTTGGTGGTCTCGTTAATCTCGTCACGCGCTACGATCTGTGTCGCGCCGAGACTTTTGAGATAATCCGCTGTTTCTGGCCGCCCCGTCACTGCAGCAACCTCATGGCCAAGATTGGCCAAGATGGCCGTCGCCACGGAGCCAACGCCCCCAGCAGCCCCCGTCACCAATACGGGCCCGTCTTTGATGCCGTGATCTTCCAGCGCCATCACCGCCAACATCGCGGTGAAGCCAGCGGTGCCAACCGCCATGGCCTGACGCGTGTCCAACCCTTTGGGCAATGGCACCAGCCAATCCGCCTTTACGCGGGCCTTCTGGGAGTAGCCGCCCCAATAGGCCTCGCCCACGCGCCAGCCGGTCAGAACAACCTTGTCGCCGGGCTTGTATCGGTCGTCATCGGACGTCTCAACGGTCCCCGCAAAGTCGATGCCAGGCACATGAGGATAATTGCGCACCAAGCCACCGCCCGGCCCGATGCACAGACCGTCTTTGTAGTTCACCGTGGAGTATTCCACGGCAACAGTAACGTCTCCTTCGGGCAAGCGGTCCTCGCCGATGCTTTGGACGGAGGCGCTGGTTTTGCCCTCTTCATCCTTCTCGACGATCAGTGCGTTAAACATATGCTCTCTCCATTATATCCAGAATTCTTCGTGAACCGTCGCCATGCGCGGCCCGTCTTGTGTTTCCACCTGTATTTGCGTGCCTTCGTCCCAGTGGGTCATGCGGACCATGCCGATGGCGACATTGGTGTTGAAATCAGGGCTTTTCGCTGCCGAGGTCACCTGCCCGATCACCTTGTCCTTTGCGGTGATCTTCCAAAGCCGGTCGCAGGGGGGCAACTCGCCCTCGATGCTGATCGCGCGGATTTGTTTGACAGGCCCCTCTTTGGCCACCCTGAGCAGCGCATCGCGCCCGACACAGCCGATCGCCGTCTGCGTTGAACAGAACCGCCCCAAACCACATTCATGCGGGGTGTTGTCGCGTGTCATGTCGTTGCCATAGGACAGCAGCCCGCCTTCGACCCGCTCGATCAAGTTTGGACAGCCCGCATGGACGTCCAGATCCTTGCCTGCCTCCATCAGCGCGTTCCAAAGCGGCATGCCGTTTTCGGCCCCTTCGACGTAGATTTCGAATCCGCCTTGCTTGGAGTAACCCGACCGCGCCACGAGCATCTGCTGGCCTTGGAAGTCGAAATAGCCATAGCGGAAAAAGCGCAGATCTTTGACACCGTCTCCAAAGACCCGCGCCGCCAGTTCATCGGCCTTCGGCCCTTGGATCGCAAGGGGGGAGACATCCGGCTCGTCCACGATCACATCTAGATGAAAGGCGTAGGCTATCCCCTTGACCCAAAGCAACATATCGCTGTCGGCAATGGACACCCAATAGCGGTCATCCGACAGCATAAGCGCTACGGGATCGTTCAGCATCCCGCCCGTTTCGTCCACTGTGGGCACGTAGTAGCACATGCCCGGCAGCATCCCGCGCAGATCGCGGGGCGTCAGCATTTGCATCAAGCGGCCCGCATCCGGCCCGCGCAGCTCTACTTGCCTCTCACACGCCACGTCCCAGACCTGAACGGCCGATTTCAGATGGTGGTAATCCTCGACAACCGAACGGAACACCGTCGGCAACAGCATATGGTTATAAACCGTGTAACCTTTGACGCCCGCTGCCTCGACCCCGTCAGAGAACGGCGTTCGGCGCACGCGGCGCGATGGTGCGATAGTGGCCATGTTCAAAGCCCTCCTCTCAGGCTGCGCTTGCAATCAACGGGTCCTTGGCCCGTGCGACTGAACGCGGTGACGCCGCAAACGGCACATTGATAGTCTTCCAGCGCCCCTTTGGCGTCGCCCGTTGCTTTCCATTTGCAAGGTTTACGCCTGAACAGGGAGTCGAGCCGAAACGCGACCTCATCCCCTGCGCGTCGGCGCCCCCAACTCCACCAGACAAAGCCCGCGACTGCCAGCACTGCTGCCAGAACAACTGGCATCAATCGTCATCCGGCAAAAACACCAGATCTGTATCACCGGGCGTGTGACCCGCCGCTGTCATCATCGCGTGGATCTGCCCGCGATGATGGGTCTGGTGGTTGAAGAAATGCGACACACACATGGCTACCGGCTTGCTGATTTCGCGATCAGCCACAACCGAATGATAGGTCAAAGGGCCAATCAGGCTGACCTGAGACAGCCCCGCCACCCACCGGTTGATATGTGCATCGGTGCGCATTCGGTCATCGAAGTAAAGTTGCAAGTTGTCATGTAGTTGCGCGCTTTCCGCAGCGGTTTCACGAGGCGCGAACCCACCATCAAAGCGCGACATCCAAAGCCGGTCCGCCCACAGCAAATGGTTCGCCGTCCCGAAGATCGAGCCAAAGAACGCCTTGCGGTCCCGCGTCAGATCTGCGGGCTTAAGGGATTTCATCACATCCATCTGCCCGCGGTTCTGCCACGCATTGTAGCGGGCCATCATGCGGCAATATTCAACAGTAATCATTTTGGCGCAGGCCCTCCCCAATCGATCTGGCAAATCTCGGCGGAGCGACCGTCAAAGTCCCAGACGCGTCCGTAAGCCCGCACTTTGCCTTTGTTTGCAGTCGCCACGGTGATGTCCGGCCCCATCCAGTATTCGGTGTTGGTGATCACCATGTCCTTGCCGTCTTTGCCGGACACGGGCACAACTTCGCCTTGGATCTTCTTGCCAACCATCAGGCGGCGCGCGTTGCCTTCAGTGGTGAAGGACACCGGCGCGCGCTCGGCCCCAAGGAACTCCCCGACCAACATGCTGAACAGGCCGGTTGTGCCACGTGCGGCCCCCGATAAAATCGCGACCAGACCGTCATAAGCCGCCTCGGACACCTGATCGTCGATGTAGGCCGCAGCTTTCCAGTTGCCGCGCCCCATGTTGCCAGGAATGTCCATCAACATGCCAACAGCCGTGCCGGACAGGTCTTCGTCGCCGTAATGGCCTTCGTCGATGCGAATGCCCAACCACGCCTGGCAATAGCCCTCGGTGGGCGGATGTTTGCCCAGCGACACGACGCAGGGGCAAAACACCGTGCAGTTACAGTTGAGAATAAGCTCGCCCTTGATGTTCCACGGAACAGTCCCAAGCTCTTGCGCGTCTAACGCCATGGTAGTTTCCTTCCCTTAAATCGCAGTCATGAGAGTCCACGCCCCTGCCATCAGCAAGAGCCCCCCCAGTGGTTTCGTTATATAGCGCCCCAGATCAGGCAGTTTTTCAACCACCATGATCAGTGTCGCGAGCCCCATGAAGCCGACGCTCATCACGCCGCCGACAAAGGCCAAAAGCATCAACGCCCAGCAGCATCCCAGACAGACCAAGCCCAAACGCACGCCATTCCGCCACGGGCCTTCGTCAAAATGCTGCATGAAAAAGGTCATCGGTTGGCGACATTTGCTCAGGCAAGCCTCTTTCAGGGTCGAGAACTGGTACAGCCCCGCCATAACAAGCAAAGCGCCGGACAACACGCCGGACAGACTGTCGCCGAATGTTCCGATCAATCCCGCCTGAAACAGCGCCATTTGCAGCCCTGCCGCAAGGATCGAAAAGCCGAACCAGACGGCCAGATAGCCCGACACCAAAGTCCCGAAATGCGCGCGGTCACTCACATGGGTCAGATCGTCATAAGTCGCCAAGGCAGGCAAGATTGTGGGGGCCATCATCGCTGCGGACATCAAACACCACATCAAGATCATGCGCAGGAAGCCAGCCGCATCAGGCGTAATGGTGCAAAGCGCGATCCAGAAATCACGGCCATAGACTTGTTCGAGCAGACGCATCTCGGCGGGCACGGACATCGCATAAAGCGCAGCCCAAGAGGCCAGTATAAGTCCAAAGAGCACGAGCCAGTGCGCTCCAGACATTGCTCTGATCCTATCTGACCACATGCGCGTTGCGACTCCCCCACGACCTGTTAGGTTAAGGTGTCAGACTTTTATATGTCTGACAATTGAATTTGACGCGAGACAGATGAAAAACCCTTCTACTCCACAAGGCGATCTATCCGCCCAGATCGCAGGCTCCATCCGCGACGCCATTATCGCGGGCGAGTTGATCGTAGACGCCCGCCTCCCCTCCGAGGCGGAGCTTGCAGAACAGTTCAACGTCTCCCGCCCCACCGTGCGCGAGGCGCTGAAGCGGCTGGCCGCACAAGCATTGATCCGCACGCAGCGTGGCGCGACGGGTGGCGCCTTCGTCAACCATCTGACCTACCCCGACGCCTATGCACAGCAGATCACCACCTCGACACTTCTTTTGTCGATGAATGAGGTGTCCTTTGCCACCGCCTGTGAAGCTCGGTTCGCGCTGGAACGGGCCTGCACCCTTCTGTCCGCCGAACGTCGCAGCGCCGACCATCTGGCCACCATGCGTGCCGAGATATTCCGCCAGTCCCAACCCGGCCTCAGCGACGAGGCGTTTTGCGCCTCCGATGTCGCCTTCCACCGTGCACTAGTCGACGGTGCGCAGAATCCTGTGATGTCCTACCAGTTGGCCGGCGCTGTCGAGGCGATGCAACCCTTGATGAACATGATCACTTTCACAGCAAGATCGCGCGAACGGATCGTCGCTCTGCACGGCCAAATCGCCGATGCGCTGGAAGCCCAGAACGCCGCCCAAGCCGACGCGGCCCTGCTGGCGCTGGAGACCTACACCATTTCGCTTGCGAAGGATGTGATGGACGCCCGGGCCCACCGATAATGCGGTGAGTTTACCGCTTGCCGCCCCTCGATAGCTCGCCTAGGCTCCGATCCCAGTATCGCCTTTATCCATCTGGGAGACTTCAACAAATGAACCGCCTGACCAAACTGCTGGGCACCGCAGCCCTTACCTTGGCCTCAACCGCAGCTTTCGCTGCCGACCCTGACCTTTTGGTCTTTGACTGGTCCGGCTTCGAGGAAGAAGGCTTCTTTATCAATTACGCTGCAAAGCACGGCTCCGGCCCGACCTACGCGTTCTTCGGTGAGGAGGAAGAAGCTTTTCAGAAACTGCGCTCCGGCTTTAAGGCAGACATCGCACATCCATGCTCCCAGTCCATCGAGAAATGGTTTCAGGCTGGCCTGCTGGAACCTTGGGACATTTCCAAAGTGCCAAGCTACGCGACACTGGCAGAGAACTACCGGACCGATCCGACATTCGTCCGCGACGGTGCCGTCTATTTCATTCCGACCGATCTGGGCATGACGGGCATTGCCTACAACGCCGATGAGATCAAACCAGAGCAGGTCGCCTCGCTCGAAGTCTTTACCGACCCTGAAATGTCTGGACGCACCTCGCTGCCGGATAACGTCGAGGATTCCTACGCGCTGGCCTATCTCGCGACCGGCACTTCTGACTGGACCAAAGCCACGGAGGAAGATTTCAAGAAAGCCTCCGAATGGTTGCGCAAGGCCCATGCAAACGCCCGCGCCTATTGGGCAGACGGTGCAGAGCTGGCTCAGCTTATGGCTACCGGCGAAGTGCTGATTGCTTGGTCGTGGAACGAAACGCCGGTGCAAATGGTCGGCGACGGCTACAATATCGGGTTCGAGCGTCAGGCCAAAGAAGGCTCGTCCGCTTGGTTCTGTGGCTACGTGAACCTCAAAGACGGTCCCGGCTCCGAAGAGAAAGCCCATGATTTCATCGAGAGCTTCCTGTCGCAGGAAACAGCCGACTACATCGTCAACGAATGGGGCTACGGTCACTCCAACACCACCGCGATGGGCAGCTTCAGCGAAGAAACCCTGACCGAAGTGGGACTGAACCAGATCACTGCCCCGCAGCTGCAACAGCTGCCGATGGACATTTCTCTGCGTGAAATGATGATCAAGGAATTCGAGCGCATCAAAGCCGGTTTCTAAGCCGTTTCAAGACCTCGGAGCGTGGCTGTGCAAGCATGGCCCGCTCCTTCTTGTGCCCTAAAACAGTATGTCGTCGCCCGAAAAGCCCGTGCTGCTGTCATGGCCCTGCAAAACGATCTGACTGCCATCGGGCATGGTCAATTGCACAAACCCCTCCGCAGTGAACCCGACGCTTAAGGCTGAGGCATCCGTCGCGTAGCCCGTCAGGTCGACCTTGTCGACGCGGCTGACGAAATCCGTGATGACATCATGGCCCGACCCGGGCGCAAAGATGAAATGGTCCGCACCGCCGCCGCCCGTTAGAACATCGTCACCCGCTCCGCCAACCAGATTGTCGGACGTGTGAAGCCCTTCCAAAAGGTCGTCGCCTGGCGTCCCGACGATGTCCAAGCCACTTTCCAACTCGCCCTCGTAGAACATGATGTCCGTCTCGTCGTTGAACTGGCTTCCAGAGGTAACGCCACGCAGCAGCACCTCGTCGCCCTGCCCGACCAGCAAGATCAACTCGCCTTCGGCCGACATCCGATATCCCAATTCGGCGCGGCGGATGCCAAGATAGCTCAGGTCCAGCACGTCTTCACCGGTCATGAAGTCTTCGATCACGGTCAACGGGCTGTTCGGCATAATCACAAAGCGGTCGTTGCCCGCCCCACCCGTGAGGCTGTCCTGCCCCCCATGGCCGATGAGCAGATCGTTGGTGTCACCGCCGACCAACACATCATCAAGAACGTTGCCCGCCACGACCTGCCACTCAAGATCAGACGGCGATGCGATCATCGCGCTCAGCGTGGCGCCCGTGTAGACATAGGCAGCCCCCGCCGACTCCAGATCGCCGACATCGGTGAACGGCGCACCGACGATCATGTCGCCAAGCCCGTCGCCGTCGATGTCGCCTGCGCTCCAGACGGAAAAACCGAAGGCGCTGCCTTGGTCCGGGCTCTCCAAGATCAAAGCGGGATCTTCGGACAACCCGTCCGCCGCGCCCAAATAGACATAAATCCGGCCGGAAAACGACGACGCCCCCGGTGCTCCGACCGCAAAGTCGTCAAACCCGTCGCCGTTGATGTCGCCCAGTCCCGTGACGTAATTGCCGAAGAACGACAGAGTGTGTTCCCCACGTAGCACCAGCGCTGGCTCCTCAAGCAACCCGTCGGCAGAGCCGAAGAAGACCATTGCCGCGCCGGATTTCGCGATACCGCTAGGGTCATCTGCCAGCCGTGCGCCCGCAATCACGTCGTCGAACCCGTCCCCGTTTATGTCACCGGCGGAGGCAAAGCTGCGTCCCAGATCAGCACCACGGTCGCCCATATCCCATGTCCAGTCAGGCGTGGTGTTCAATCCGTTCTCACCGCCGTAATAGACAAACAACCGCCCTTCCGGCCCTTCGCCTGCATCAAACTTCGGTGCGCCGGCGATTACGTCTGCGTAGCCATCGCCATTGATGTCGCCACCCGCCCCCGCAGCCCAGCCAAGCCCGGCCCCGACGCCTCCGCCAAGTCCGACCCAATCGTGATGATTTGATGGCCCATCGACGCCACCTGAATACAGGATAATCCCGCCTTCATTCTCGAACATGATGTCGTGGAAGTAGCCTCCGACCAGCAAATCGTCGAACCCGTCCCCGTCAGTATCCCCGACGCCGCCCACAGCCCGCGCGAACCGGTCGCCAAATTGCGGCGAGGTCACCGACCAGTCAGGCGTGGCCGATGGCCCATTTACGCCACCAAAGAACACATAAGCAGAGCCCGGAACCATGTCTGAGGGTCGATTGGAAAAGGTCGGTGCACCGACAACAATGTCATCAAAGCCGTCACCATTCAGATCACCCGCCGAGCGGACGGAGCGTCCGAAATTGGCAAGTGGCATGTCGTGTTGATAGTGCCAGTCAGGCGTTTCGGACAGCCCGTCAGCGCTGCCGAAAAAAACGTAAGCCCCGCCGGGCGCACCTGCGGCCCCTTCCTGATAGGCGCCCACAACCACGTCGTCATAGCCGTCGCCGTTCACATCTCCAGCGGTTGCAACTTCAATCCCTAATTCGTCGGTGCTGGCCTGTCCTGTAAAGGCCCAATCCGGCTGAACAATCACTGCAACCCTCCAAAAGCTTAAAAAACCGTTAACTATTGGATCAGCATTCCCGCACTTGGCCTTCAAAACAAGGAAAAATTTAAGAAGTGCGGAACGAGGGTGGTTTCAAAGACTTAGGATGAGCAATTGCAACCGCAGCCTGTCCCTCCTATATATTAGAGGTCCTTCGGGACTATGGACATAAACGCGCTCGTAATAAGCGGATCGGACCCGGGGGCGGTACCCGGCGACTCCACCAACACTCCCTCGTTTGGGGATCATGGGGTCGAAATAGGATCGACGAACGTCTAAAGGGGTAAGCTTTGTCTCGGTGAGTTACCACCGTTATCGGTACATTCAAGCTAGTTGCAAACGACAACAAAGCTCCAATGGCGATGGCTGCGTAAGCAGTCGGAACTATTGAAAACTTAAGCCCTTAGGCCTAGCAGCTTAAGGCGGGGTTTGCAGGTACCTGGCAACAGAAACCTGCGCTTACCCTCACACCTGAAACGCCTTGCGAAACGCGCCCTCGCCGATGCCGGTAAAGCGCACGATGCGTGTCCCTGTTGGCCGCACGGCCCAGCCTTGCGCGAAGGTGAAATCCAGAATGCCCCGTCCCAGACGCCCAGCCAGATGCGACCGCCGCGCCGACCAGTCGAGGCAGGATTTACACTCGGGACTGCGCGACATTTGGTTCAGTTCGACGCCAAGTGCAGTCATCTCTGCCCGCCCAGCCTCGCTGAGCGTGATACCATCGCCCTCCCCCGTCAGAACGCCGCGCGCGCGCAGGCCGTCGTAAAGCATTACGCCAACCTCGCCCGCCAGATGGTTGTAGCACACCCGCGCGCGGCGCAGCTCTGGATCGCGCGGGCCGGTGCGGGTGCGCAACTGTCCTTTGGCCGCCGCCAACCCCATCAAGGCTTCCAGCACCCCCGCCACATCCGTATCGGCAAGCCGGAAGTAATGATGCCGCCCTTGGCGCTCCCGTGCGATCAATCCGCCCTCTTCCAGACGCGTCAGATGGCCCGACGCAGTTTGCATGGTTACCCCCGCTTCAGATGCCAACTCGCCCGCCGTCAGGGCTTTGCCACTCATCAAGGCGGCGAGCATGTTGGCGCGACCGGGATCTCCGATCAAGCTGGCGATACGGGCAATGTCGGGGCCGTCTTTCATAATGCGCACTCCATAGTTCGGGACAGACCGAACCATGAGCAACAGAGATTTGCAAGTACAGTTCGGCCTGTAACGAACTATCCAAGCACACCGAACAGCTATGAAGGGTCAGCACCAAAGGAGACACCCCCATGCTGACTTGCTTCATCCGCTACCAGATCGACCCCACCAAACGCGCCCAATTCGAGCAGTATGCCCGCAATTGGGGCCAAGCCATCCCGCGCAACGGGGCGGACCTGATCGGGTATTACGCACCTCACGAAGGCTCCTCCACGCTGGCTTATGGGGTCTACAACATCCCGTCCTTGGCTGAATACGAGGCCTACCGCGCGAGGCTTGCCGCCGATCCCTTGGGCCGTGAGAACTATGAGTTCGCCCAATCCGAAAAGTTTATCTTGCGCGAGGACCGCACCTTCCTGAAGCTGGCCAGCACACCCCATGGGAGCCGCACATGATCGCCGTCATCTTCGAAGTCACCCCCGCCGAGGGCAAGAAAGACGCCTATTTGGACATCGCCGCGGGCCTGCGGCCGCTGCTGGAGGAGGTAGACGGGTTCATATCTGTCGAACGGTTCCAGTCCATCACCGATCCAAGCAAAATGCTGTCCCTCAGCTTCTTTCGCGACGAAGAGGCTTTGGCAAACTGGCGGTCACTGGCGGAACACCGCGCGGCGCAAAACGCAGGCCGTAGTGGCATCTTCGAGAACTACCGACTGCGCATCGGGTCTGTCATCCGAGATTACGGGCTGGACGAGCGGCGCGATCAGGCTCCCGCCGACAGCAACGCGGCGCATGGATGCCCTTACCGCCCTTGACGGCTTTCGAGCTGCAAGGCACTCTGGCCGCATGGGGACCCCGCGACACCCCGTGAGGCGACAGCCGAAAGTTCGCACCCTTTTGCCACGAAAACACGGGGTGCTTTACCATGGCTGGCTTTACAGAAATTACTCCCACCGCATTGATGCGCCTGATCGGCACGCCCGAGGCGCCGACCCTTCTGGACGTCTGCATCGACGCTGATTTTGCCGAGGATCCGCGTCTGATCCCCACAGCGCAACGGTGGCCACATACGCAAATCGACCAATTTACGGGCGATGGTCCTGTGGTCGTTGTCTGTCAGAAAGGCCGGAAGCTCAGCCATGGCGCGGCGGCACTTTTGCGCGCCAAGGGCCTTCAAGCCGAAGCCCTTGAGGGGGGCAATGTCGCGTGGCGCGACGCAGGATTGCCGTTGATCCCCGCCGCCGCCATCCCCGCGCCCCTATGGGTCACGCGTCACCGCCCGAAGATCGACCGCATCGCCTGCCCATGGCTGATCCGGCGGTTTGTAGACCCAATGGCGCAGTTTCTGTTTGTGCCGCCCGCCGAGGTGCTCAACGTCGCCGAAAAATTCGATGCAACACCGTTCGATGTCGATGGTGTTGCGTTTTCCCATGAGGGCGAGCGGTGCACCTTTGACACCATGCTCACCACCTTCAAGCTCGACACGCCACCACTGCAAACCATGGCAACCGTCATCCGCGCGGCGGATACCAATCGCCACGACCTCGCGCCGGAGGCTGCGGGCCTGCTGGCCCTATCGGTGGGGTTGTCACGGCAATATAGAGACGACACCGCGCAACTGGAGACAGGCATGGCACTCTATGACGCGCTCTACCGCTGGGCGCGGGATGGACAAGGCGAAGGGCATGACTGGCCCGGAGCGGGCGCATGACAACGCTGGCCGAAATGACCCGCGTGTTCGGGCGCATAGGGGTGCTGTCCTTTGGTGGCCCTGCCGCGCAGATTGCGTTGATGCACAAGGAACTGGTGGAAGACCGCGCTTGGCTGACCGAGGCGCAATTCCTGCGCGCGCTGTCCTTTTGCATGTTGTTGCCTGGGCCGGAGGCGATGCAACTTGCCACCTATTCCGGCTGGCGGATGCGCGGGGTGACCGGCGGGCTTTTAGCTGGGCTGTTGTTTGTCGTGCCTGGCGCCTTGGTGATCATGGCACTGGCCTTGGCTTATGGGGTCTATGGCCAGCTTCCGCTTGTGCAGTCGCTGTTCATCGGCGTGAAAGCCTGCGTCGTCGTGATCGTGATCCAAGCCCTTATCAAGGTCGCGAAGAAGGCCCTGAACGGCCTGATCCACTACATGATCGCAGCCGCCAGCTTTCTGGCGTTGTTCGCGCTTAACGCGCCCTTCCCGCTGGTCATTTTGGTTGCCGCTGCCATTGGAGCCCTTGCCCTAAAGGGAGAAGCGGAAGGCGGAGCCCCTGCCCCGAAAGCCTCTGCCAGCGACACGCTCAAGACCGTGGCGCTTTGGCTGGTGATCTGGTTTGCGCCTGTTGTGCTGCTGGCGCTGACCGCGCCCGCCATCTTGGTGGAGATGGCGCTGTTTTTCTCGACCCTAGCGGTCGTAACTTTTGGCGGGGCCTATGCGGTGCTGGCCTATATGACGCAAGCGGTCGTCGGAGAGTTCGGCTGGCTGACCACGGCGCAAATGGTAGATGCTTTGGGGCTGGCAGAGACCACCCCCGGCCCGTTGATCCTCGTGACGCAATTCGTGGCCATGGTCGCTGGCTTCAAGGCAGGCGGTGTGGCGCTGGCGTTGATCGCGGGATTGGTGACGTTGTGGGTGACCTTCGCGCCGTGCTTTTTGTGGATCTTCGCGGGTGCCCCTTATATTGACCGCCTCGCCCATATGCCGCGCCTGTCGGGAGCGCTGAGCGCGATCACAGCCGCCGTGGTCGGTGTCATCGCCAATCTGGGGCTATGGTTCGCTGGAGCTGTGTTTCTTGAGACAAGCACACCGCAGCCAATTCCGATCACAATTGCGCTGGTCGCCGCCGCTCTGCTGCTTTGGCGCAAATGGGATATGCTCGTGGTTTTGCCCGTTTGCGCGGCACTTGGCTTGGTTTTGAACGGGCTGGTTTGAGTCCCCCTTTCCCTTCCCTGCGAATCCGCGCATGGTAGGTTCCGAGGTCAAACCAGAGGGCTAAGACGACATGTCCGACACAATCGACTATGGCAATAAGATGCATCGCGCGATGCGCGGCTTGATTGCTGAGGTGTTGGAAGATGTCGGGGCAAATGGGCTGCCGGGCGACCATCATTTCTTCATTACCTTCGACACGCGTCACCCCGATGTTGAAATGGCAGATTGGCTATTCGACCGCTACCCGTCGGAGATGACGATCGTGGTGCAGCACTGGTTCGACAATCTGATCGTGGCCCCGGACGGCTTCCAGATCACCCTGAATTTCGGCGACAATCCCGAACCATTGGCGATCCCGTTTGATGCCATCCGAACCTTCGTGGACCCGTCTGTGGAATTCGGCCTGCGGTTCGAAAGCCAAGACGATGAGGACGAAGAGCACGAGGTGGTAGAGCTACCGGATGTCGACCTCGCAGAGGCGCTTGATCTGGACAAGGCCGAAGAGCCTGTCAGCAAGCATGACCACGCAAAAAGCGCGGCAAAAGAAGCAGAAGTCGTCTCGCTCGACGCTTTTCGCAAGCCTTGAGCGCCTGTTAGCGCAACCTTACGTCATCCGCTAATTGTCAAGTCGCCCGCACCCCGCTACATCGGGGCCAAACTTGCATTTGGAAGGACGACCCTCATGACCGCGACCCGCACCGAGACCGACAGCTTTGGCCCCCTAGAGGTCCCTGCCGACAAATACTGGGGCGCGCAAACGCAACGCTCAATCATGAATTTTCCAATTGGCTGGGAGCGACAGCCGGTTGCCATCGTCCGCGCGCTTGGTGTGATCAAGAAAGCCGCCGCCGCAGTCAACCTTGAGTTCGGGGATCTGGATGCCGATCTGGCGCCCGCAATCCAGCAGGCCGCCCAAGAGGTGATCGACGGCAAGTTCGACGATAACTTCCCGCTGGTTGTCTGGCAGACGGGGTCCGGCACACAATCCAACATGAACTCCAACGAGGTGATCTCGAACCGCGCGATCGAAATTCTGGGTGGCGTGATGGGCTCCAAATCCCCCGTCCACCCGAACGACCACTGCAACATGGGCCAGTCGTCCAACGACACCTTTCCGACTGCGATGCACGTCGGGATCGGCATGGTTGCCCGTGACACGCTGCTGCCCGGCCTGCGCAAACTGCACGCCGCACTCGAAGCGAAATCCGTAGAGTTCAAAGACATCATCAAGATCGGCCGCACGCACACCCAAGATGCGACGCCATTGACGCTGGGCCAAGAGTTCGGTGGCTATGCGCACCAAATGAAAAAAGGCATCGAGCGGGTCGAAGCCTGCCTGCCTGACATCTACGAGCTGGCCCAAGGCGGCACGGCAGTTGGCACCGGCCTTAACACCCGTAAAGGCTTTGCCGAGAAAGTCGCGGCAGAGATCGCCGCCATCACCGGCCTGCCCTTCGTCACCGCGCCAAACAAGTTTGAAGCGTTGGCCGCGCATGACGCAATGGTCATGTTCTCCGGCGCCTTGAAAACCGTCGCCGCGTCGATGTTCAAGATCGCCAACGACATGCGTTTGCTGGGTTCCGGCCCGCGTTCGGGCTTGGGCGAGTTGATCCTGCCGGAAAACGAGCCTGGGTCCTCCATCATGCCGGGCAAAGTGAACCCGACGCAGGCAGAAGCGCTGACCATGGTCTGCGCCCACGTCATGGGCAACGACGCAGCCGTGGGCTTCGCTGGCTCTCAGGGCCATTTTGAGCTAAACGTCTACAACCCGATGATGAGCTACAATGTCATCCAGTCCATGCAACTGCTTGGCGACGCCGCTGGCAGCTTCACCGACAACATGGTGGTTGGCACGCAGGCCAATGTGGAACGGATCGACAAGCTGATGAAAGAGTCACTGATGCTGGTGACCGCGCTGGCCCCCACCATCGGCTACGACAACGCAACAAAAGTCGCCAAAACCGCCCATAAGAACGGCACGACCCTCAAGGAAGAGGCGATTGCACTTGGGTTGGTTGATGCGGAAACCTTCGACCGCGTGGTGCGGCCTGAAGATATGATTGGACCAAAATGAAAGCCAAGAACCTGAGCAAGGCTCGCAAGGAACGCACACGCGCCGACAAACGGGCGCAGGGCGATGCCAATGCTCTCAAATTCGGGCGCACCAAAGAGCAAAAGCAGGCTGACATGAAAGCGCAGCTTGCCGCTCGCACCAAGCTCGACGGCCATAAGCTGGACAAGTGAGCAGACCTAAGAAACGCTCTCTGACCCTCAAGGGGCACCGCACGTCGGTGTCCCTTGAGGACGAATTCTGGGCCGAGTTCCGCCGGATTGCGGCGCAGGACGGCCGGCCAATCAACGACCTCGCGGCACAGATTGATCGCGAACGCGGGACAGATATCGGCCTCGCTTCAGCCATCCGCCTTTTCGTTTTGCGCGACCTGACAACGCCCTAGGCCGCGCGGTTCAGCCCTGCCAAAGCAGCAACACGAACGGGTCGCAGCGGGACCACGTTCTTTTTCGCGGGCGTGGACTTCAAGGTCTTCATCGCCGTGAGGTCTGATTTGAACAGCTGCATCAATTCATCTCGGCCAAGCCTGTCCTCCGCGACTGGTGCGTGATCCACAGTGGATCTTCGGCCTAGCGCTGGCACGGCAATGCGAATGCGGGGCAGTGTCATCGCACCAAACAGCTGTCTGGCGGTCGTTGCGAATTTATCAAAGGTCATCATGGCAGCATCCCTTTCGATCAGTGATGCAAATGTCGGCCATTGCCTGTGTGGCTTTCAGGGGGAACAGCAACCCGAATTCCCCCAAATGCCCAGCTGGCAAAAACGAGAGATCGGTATGTCTATGTAAAAGAAAGATTTATTTGACGTCGGCGGATCGATATGCGCCACTTATGACGCCGCGTCACATGCCAAATGCTGTCAAATCCGACACTTGGATCGAACCCGCTCCGAGAACCAATGCCGTTGAGGCTACGTTATTTGTTTCCACTTTGGCGACAATTCGGCAGCCTTAATCCTGACGTCGCCGTCCGCGCCATCGACCGAAAATGAACCAGAAAGACAGCAACACCAGCCCCGCGCCGATCAAAGTGAAGGTCCACAAGAGGATCGACAGACCGAAATGCCGCTTGAACGGAAGCTCAATGGCGATCGACTGATCCTCTGCCCTCCAAAGAACCGTGACCCTGTCGCCTTTGCGGAAGTTGTAATGGCTGGAGCCGGTCTCGACGTTCATCTCGCGCTGCACACCGCCGGGATCGGTGAACTCTACACGGGGCGTAAAGGTAAGGTAGGTATCTCTGGGCGACACTCGATGGCTGCGGGTCTCCACAACACGCCCGGGCACAGGATCGCCCACCGAGGTCAGATGCCAGAACACACGGTCAGCATTGCCCATCCCTAGGAACACGAGCCCCAGAGCAAAGCAGATCGCAATCACGCCCCAAGGCGGGACGTATTCTTTGCGGTAATCCGAAGGGTCATCATTCATCGCGCGCTCTCTTTGTCAGGTTTAACCATATTCCGTCTTTTGAGCGCACGGTCAAATGCGCGACGGGAACCGGGGTGCGGTCGGTGGTCTCGAACCGGAAAGTGCGCACCAGCATAGATAGCAACAACGGCCCCTCGACCATCGCGAAGCCCGCTCCTGTGCAAACACGTGGCCCGCTGGAGAACGGTATGAACGCCTCGCGCATACATTGTTTTCCGTTCTCTGTTGCCCATCGTGCGGGATCGAACCCGTCGGGGTTGTCCCACAGGCGTTCGTGACGATGCAGGTGCCACGGCGAGATCACCACCTGCGCCCCGGGCTTGATCGCGCGGTCACGGAACGTTTCGGGACATGTGCTCTCGCGCACCATCATCGGCACCGGTGGATAAAGCCGCAGGGCCTCACGGAACACATCACGCGAGACCCGCAGCTTGGACATGACTTTGAAATCACACCCTTCATCCAAGGCTTTGGCCTCGTCCGCCAGCTTGTCCTGCCATTCGGGGAACAGCGCCAAAAGATAGAGCGTCCATGCAAGGGCGGACGCGCTGGTCTCGTGCCCTGCGAGGAAGAAGATCGCCACTTGGTCGACCATTTCTTCCGTTGTGAAAGTCTCGCCGGTTTTGGGGTCGGCGGTCGTCATGATCTTGGTCGCCAGATCATCGGGCGCGGTGCCGTCTTTGATCTGCACCATGCGCGTTTCGGTCAGCTGCGTGATCAGCGCACGGATAGAGCGCGCGGTGTCTTTCGTGCGCTTTCGAAACAGACGTGGCATCCATCTGGGGCCTTTGACAAAGGCGGCAAGGTTCAGAATGGGTTGCGTGCGCTGGTAGTCGCGAAACTCGGTGAACACGGCCTGCGCAATGCGGTCTTCGATCGGAATAGAAAAGAGCGTACGGAAGATCACATCGGCGGCGGCAAAGCTCGTGACTTCCTCGACCTCTTGGATTCCCTCGCCCAAGCGCGCAGTGGCCGCCTGCCCCGCATCCCACATGGCAGGAAACGTGTCGCGCAGACGCCCTCCCTCAAAGGACGGATCAATGATGCGGCGCTGCCGTTCCCACGTCTCGCCATTGGTCAGAAAGACAGAATTGCCGAGCAGCGGTCTTAGCCCGGCGCCAATGCGGTCGGATTTCGGGAAGTCCCGCGGACGCTCGTTTAAGACCGTCTTCACCAGTGACGGCTGGTTGATCATGTAGCTGCGAAAGAAGGGCGTTTTGAACTCAGCCATCCACGCGCGATACAATTTCGCGGGCTGTGCTGACAGAATGTCCTGCCGGAACAGCCGCACATACTTTAGCAGCGAAACCTTTTCGGGGCGTGATGGCGGTTTGGGAGGGATCATGTCATGGACGTGTAGCCGGAGGCAGGCACATCGATGCGCGACCGCGACTGCGGGCGATCATGATAGCGATCATAGAGCGTCAACGGTCCTGCCGTGATCTGGAAGTAATCGTAGTCTTTAGGCCGGTCAAAGGCGCAAAGATACTGGAAATGCAGCCGGAAGAAGCGCCAGCGCAACTCCGCCCACCGCTCAGGGCTGAGGCTTTGTGTGAAGGCGGCAGAAAACACCAGCGGCCATTTCTTACCCTTAGGCTCAACGCCGCTCACGGATACCGGATCGCACAGCGCAAAGGCGCAGCCATCCCCCGGCGCAGTGACATCAATCCATGTAAGCGCATCGCTGGACGACAAGAAGTGTAAGTCGCCACGCAATCGATCCGCCTTGGGCAGGAAGGAGACCATCGGCACCACCTGCCCTAAACTCAGAAATGCCAGTTTCGGCCCGTTTGCAGGCACGCCGCCCTCGCGGATCAAGTCAGCGAGGATCGACACCGCCAAATGCGCGCCGGAAGAATGGCCCACAACCAGAACTTCGTCCACGTCGTCTTGCAAAGCCGCTGCGATGACGTCGACAAATTCCGCCATGCGCTCTTCCAGTGCGGGCGGGTTGGCCCCCATCCAGCGGGCGGAATAGGCGTAATCATGCATCAGATAGTACGCGTAGATTTTACCGTCTTTGGATTTGAACCATCGCAGGATCAACACCACGATGGACAACGTCAGCGCCCAGCCCAAGGCTTCGAATATCCACACATAATGGCCGGATATCAACGGGCCGAAAACCCAGCGAAGCAGCCGCTCGCCGCCCCATTCCAAAACCCGTCCCGCGACGCGGCCCAGCACCCATGCCACCAGCAGTTGCAATAGCAACATGCCAATGGGATACAGCGCCGCGATGATTGGCCCTTTGCGCAGGCGCATCAGCCGGAACAGAGCCCCTGTCGAGATATAAGCAAACGCTGTGCGCAGAAGCTGCAAGTAGGTTGCTGGGATGGAATTCGACATTGAACTGCGCACGATGTCAGACCACACCAACACATCGACCTGCGCGTTGGTGCGCTTCCCGTCGATCTCTGATGCGGCATACCAGCCGTAGATTTCTTCACCTGTTTTCGGTTTTAGATCAACCTGATAACCGCTGATCTTCGCCTGCTCCGCGCCCTCTTTCCGGTAAAGCTCTCGGTAGCGGCGGGGATGAATGGGATCATAGCCGGGGATGTAAAACACCCGCCGTCTTTGCACGCTTTGTGCCTGCTTGTGATCTGCCACCTCATTCATTGCCGCACGTTAGCCCGCGTTTTGGGCAAAAGTAAGAACCGTGCACGTGGACAAGCACAGTCGTGTCCCCTAGATCACTACTATGGATTTTGACGCTGAACTTGACGCTTTGGGGCTGCTTTGCCCCCTGCCGGTGCTGAAGGCACGCAAGCGGTTGCAGGCCTTGTCTTCGGGGCAGGTTTTGCGCGTATTGGCTGACGATCCGGCAGCCCTGATCGACATGCCACATTTCTGCGCCGAAGCCGGCCATGAACTGGTGTCAGTGGCCGACGCAGACGCGCATCAAATCTACCATTTGCGCAAGGGCTAACGCGCTTACTGTGCCGCCATTGACGGCTCTGCCGCGTTCAAGGCCGCCAGCAATTCTTCCCGCCGTTTCGCCGCTTTCTTTTCGTTGGCATCCTTCACCGGTCCGAAACCGCGAATTTGCAGCGGCAATTCCGCCAGAGCGATAGCTGCTTCACGGTTGGAGGCGGCAAGGATCTTAGGTAAATCAGCCTCATATTGCTTGATCAACGCGCGCTCCGTCTTGCGCTCGGCGCTATAGCCAAACGGATCGAACGGAGTGCCACGCAGGCCTTTCATCTTCGCCAGAATCCGGAACGCGCGGACCATCCAAGGGCCGTATTCCCGTTTGATCGGGCGGCCGTTCGCACCCATCTTCGACAAGATCGGAGGAGCGAGGTGGTAGGTGAGCTTCAAGTCACCATCAAACGCCTCACGGGCCTTCGCCTCGGTCTCCAGGTGCAGGCGCGCGACTTCGTATTCATCCTTGTAGCTCAAGAGCTTGTGGTAGCCTTTTGCTACGGCTTCCTTCAGCGCTGGATCGTCGATTTTGGTTAAAGCGTTCTCATACCGTTTTGCCAGACGGCCAGACTGATAGGCCTGCAAATGCCTGCTACGAAACGCTATTTTGTCATCCAACGACTTGGGCAGGCCCAAAACCTTGTTTTCAGTGTAGCTTGCCGCATCTTGCGGGTGCTCAGCGGCCCAGCGGCCAAGCTCGAACGCACGTTTGTTGCGCTCTGGCGCGGCACCGTTCAACTCGATCGCCTGCATCAGCGCGTCATGGCTGATCGGAAGCAAACCACGCTGCCACGCCGCCCCGAAGATCATCATGTTGGAGTAAATGCTGTCGCCCATCAGCACACGGGCGAGTTCCGACGCATCAAAGAACTGCACCTCATCTTGTAGCCGCGCCTGAAGTGAAAGCTGTAGACGATCCGAGGGTATCTTGAACTCTGTGTCACGGGTGAAATCGCCTGTGACGATCTCATGATTGTTCACGACAGCGCCGGTGCGATTGGTCGTCATCAGCCCCATGGTTTTGGCCCCAGCCGTCACCACCAAATCACCGCCAATGACAGCGTCAGCCTCGCCTGTGGCGACGCGGATCGCGCTGATGTCTTCGGGAGCATTCGCAAGGCGGCAATGGATATGAACCGCGCCGCCCTTCTGCGCGAGCCCCGCCATTTCCATCATCCCCGCGCCTTTTCCGTCGATATGAGCCGCCATCGCCAAAACAGCACCGATGGTTACGACGCCCGTGCCGCCGACACCTGTGATCACAACGTTATGGGTGCCTGCGATCACCGGAAGCGTTGGTGAGGGAAGATCGGGTAGATCCACCTCTGCGGTGGCTTGTTTCTTTAATTGCGCGCCTTCCACCGTCACGAAGGACGGGCAGAAGCCGTTCACGCAGGAGAAGTCCTTGTTGCAGGAGGACTGGTCAATGGCGCGTTTACGGCCAAGCTCTGTCTCTGCCGGAATGATCGAAACGCAGTTGGATTGAACGCCGCAATCGCCACAGCCCTCGCAAACATCCGTGTTGATGAATACGCGCTTGTCTGGGTCGGGAAACAGACCACGCTTGCGGCGGCGACGCTTCTCGGCGGCGCAGGTTTGAATGTAAACAATGGCAGATACACCTTTGACCTTGCTCAGTTTTTCCTGAACAACGGGCATCTGGTCGCGCTCAAAACGCTCCACGTCGGACGGGAATTGCGAGAAGTCGACATCTTCCTTCTCGTCATAGACCACCACCAAATCCTTGATGCCCATCGCGCGCAGTTCAGCCACGATGCGCGGGGCATCCAGCCCGCCATCATTGCCTTGCCCGCCGGTCATCGCCACGGCGTCATTATAGAGGACTTTATAAGTGATGTTGGTGCCCGCCGCGACGGCCGCGCGGATGGCCTGAATGCCGGAGTGGTTATAGGTCCCGTCGCCAATGTTCTGAAAAACGTGATCACGGGTGCTGAATGGCGCTTCGCCAATCCAGTTTGCGCCCTCGCCGCCCATCTGAGTGAAACCGACGGTCTCCCGATCCATCCATTGCACCATGTAGTGACACCCGATCCCCGCATAGGCGCGAGAGCCTTCGGGCACCTTGGTCGAGGAGTTATGCGGGCAGCCGGAGCAGAAATACGGCAGGCGCGCCGCGATGTCCTGAGCATTGTCGGACCGCCGTGCCTCTGCCAGCTTCGCCAAGCCAGCCTCGATCCGGTCGGTGCGGCGCCCCTCTTCGATCAGGATACCTCCGATTTTTTCGGCAATATCAATGGGATCAAGCGCTGCGCGCGTCGGGAACAACTCCATCCGGCGTCCATGTTCCCAAGTATCACCCTTGTGCCAGCCATAGACGCGCTGGCCGTGGTGATCGTCAAACAGCGCCTCTTTGACCTGCACCTCGATCAGCTTGCGCTTTTCCTCGACGACGATGATCAAATCCAGTTCTTCCGCGAAATCGTGGAAGCTGTCCATGTCCAGCGGCCAGACCTGTCCGACTTTGTAGGTGGTGATGCCAAGCCGCTCGGCCTCGGCTGCGTCGATGCCGAGCAGCGACAGCGCGTGGACCAGATCAAGGTAGTTCTTGCCGGCAGCCACAAAGCCAATCTTCGCGCCGGGCTTTCCCCAAACACGTTTGTCGATTTTATTCGCCTTTGCAAAGGCTTCCGCTGCAAACCTGCGGTGATCAATCACGCGCGCCTCTTGCAGCTGCGGCGTATCAACCAGCCGGATATTCAGCCCGCCTTCAGGCATATCAAACTCTGGCGTGATGAATTGCATCCGGTCGGGACGACCATCGACGACGGACGTAACCTCGATCGTGTCTTTCATGGTCTTAAGCCCGACCCACAGGCCGGAGAACCGCGACAGGGCCCAGCCATACATGCCGTAGTCAAGTATTTCCTGCACACCTGCTGGCGACAGAACCGGCATATAGGCATCAACCATTGCCCAGTCGGATTGGTGCAACGTGGTCGAGGATTCACCCGTATGGTCATCCCCCATCGCCATCAGCACCCCCCCATTGGGGGACGTGCCCGCCATATTGGCGTGGCGCATCACGTCGCCGGATCGGTCCACACCCGGGCCTTTGCCGTACCAAAGGCCAAAGACGCCGTCATATCGCCCCTCGCCCCGCAGTTCCGCCTGCTGGGAGCCCCAGATCGCGGTCGCGGCCAGGTCTTCGTTCAGACCAAGTTGAAACTTGATATCGGCAGGCCCAAGCACTTTGGCGGCTTTGGTCATCTGCATGTCGACCGCGCCCAAAGGCGAGCCGCGATACCCCGTAACGAATCCGGCGGTGTTCAGCCCTGCCGCGGCGTCCCGCGCCTTTTGCATCAGCATCAAACGCACAAGCGCCTGAGTGCCGTTCAGGAGAACTGGTGACTTCTCAAGGTCATACCGGTCATTCAGTGAAATAGATTGATCGCCCATGCCGCGCCTCCCAGTGCTCAGGTTATTCGCATTATAGGTCACAAAAGCTGACCTATCAAATGATTTTTCCAAATGATCTCTTTTCGGTTTAGCCCCCGACAGGTTACATGGGCGAAATCGAACGCGTTATGATAGAAAGTGGGTCCTTTATGGATTGGGACAAGTTGAGAATTTTTCATGCGGTTGCTGATGCGGGCAGCCTGACACATGCGGGCGACACCCTACACCTATCACAATCCGCCGTGTCGCGGCAGGTGCGCGCGTTGGAAGACTCTCTTAACACCACCCTGTTCCACCGCCATGCGCGCGGCCTGATCCTGACGGAGCAAGGCGAGTTGCTGTTTGACGCGACCCGCGCCATGACCAAGCGCCTTGATGCTGCATCGGCCCGCATTCGAGACAGCGAAGAAGAAGTGTTCGGCGAACTGCGCGTGACCACAACCATCGGCTTCGGCTCGCTTTGGCTGGCTCCGCGCTTGTCGAGTTTCTATGCCAACTATCCCGATCTGAATATCGACCTGATGCTGGACGAGCGCGTGCTGGATTTGCCCATGCGCGAAGCAGATGTTGCGATCCGAATGAAAGAGCCGTCGCAGGCTGATCTGGTGCGCAAACGGCTGATGTCGGTTCGGATGCGCCTTTATGCGTCGCGTCACTATCTGACCACGCACGATATTCCGCAAACCATGGAAGACCTGCAGAACCACCGCCTGATCTGCCAAAACGTCAATTCCGAGCAGGTTTCAGCTGGTGCGACTTTGGTGCGCGAACTGATCAGCTACGACCTGCCCAATCTTTTAACGGTGAACAACTATTTTGGCTGTCTTCAAGCGGTGCGCAACGATCTGGGCGTGGGCGTCCTGCCGGATTACGTGGCAATCGACGACCCGGAACTGGTGCGTGTGCTGCCGGAAGTCGAATCGAACGCCGTGCCGGTTTTCCTCGCCTTTCCCGAAGAACTCCGGCAGTCCAAACGCATTTCGGCCTTCCGCGACTTCGTCGTTGAGCAGATCAGTGAACAGAAGAAACGCGTGCAAATGTCTGAAAAGGATTAATTTAGGGGTTGATATGCGCTGAGCGCATACCGGTTATGCTTTAAAAACTGCCTATTTTTCTTGATCCAAGCGGTCTGGATGCCTACTTCACAGTCATCGGGAGACATTATGTGTTTCCCACCTCCCTGTTGGACTTCGGCCGAGCTTTATGCTCGGCCTTTTTTTTGGGCAATTAGGTTTTAGCTTGCCCTTGTGGTATTCTTTTTCCCGATATCAGGAGATTCAAATGTTACTCGTTGTATTCGGTTTGGACGGCATCACACCTTGGGTCGTGCTTATCCTGATGCTCGTCTTACTTGCGATCGGGGTTATGGAGTATCTAGGCGCGTTCAATCGCTTTTCTCCGAAACAGCAGGTCGACACAGCTATCGGCTACCAAGAATTGTCGGGCATGGCCGGAAAAAACCCCAGCCAGGATGAGGTGTCGCGCCAAGTCGCAGCTTTGAAATTGTCGAAAGAAGAAGCGCAACTCCTTTTTAATGTCTTCAACAGTCAGGAAAAAGCCAATGGCGGGCGAAATTCAGCGGCGTGGCGACAGAAAGTCATAATTGCCCTGCAAGCTTGGATCGCGTCCCTGACGAAAGAAGAATAGCCCATCCCCCCTTCCCCCTGCGGCCCCTGTGCAATATGAGGTGCGCAAGCAGAACTGATCTGGGGAATTCACGGAATGCAGGAACCACAAATCACCGATGATCTCATCGCAGCGCATGGGCTTTCGCCTGACGAATACCAGCGCATTCTGGAGATCATAGGCCGCGAGCCGACCTTTACCGAGCTCGGCATTTTTTCGGCCATGTGGAACGAGCACTGCTCTTACAAATCCTCCAAGAAATGGCTGCGTACGTTGCCCACCGAAGGCCCTCAGGTCATTTGCGGTCCGGGCGAGAACGCAGGCATCGTAGATATCGGCGACGGCCAATGCGTGGTCTTCAAGATGGAGAGCCACAACCACCCGTCCTACATCGAGCCTTACCAAGGCGCCGCGACCGGTGTGGGCGGCATTCTTAGGGATGTGTTCACCATGGGCGCGCGACCGATTGCAGCGATGAACTCCCTGTCCTTCGGGGAGCCAGCCCACCCGAAAACCCGCCAGCTTGTGTCCGGCGTGGTGGCGGGCGTGGGCGGCTATGGCAACTGCTTTGGCGTGCCGACCGTGGGCGGCGAAGTGCGCTTCCACCCTGCTTATAATGGCAACTGTCTAGTGAACGCCTTTGCCGCTGGCATCGCGGACACCGACAAGATCTTCTACTCCGCCGCGTCGGGCGTGGGCATGCCCGTGGTCTATCTGGGCGCAAAAACCGGCCGTGACGGTGTGGGCGGCGCGACCATGGCCTCTGCAGAGTTCGACGACACGATCGAAGACAAGCGCCCCACCGTGCAAGTTGGCGACCCGTTCACCGAGAAACGCCTGATGGAAGCCACGCTGGAACTGATGGCGACCGGTGCTGTGATCTCGATCCAAGATATGGGGGCTGCTGGCCTCACCTGCTCCGCTGTGGAAATGGGCGACAAGGGGAACCTTGGCGTAAAGCTCTATCTCGAAAACGTGCCGCAGCGCGAAGAGAACATGAGCGCCTACGAGATGATGCTGTCCGAGTCTCAAGAACGCATGTTGATGGTGCTGAAGCCAGAGCTTGAGGCCGAAGCCCGCGCGGTGTTCGAGAAATGGGACCTCGATTTCGCCATTGTCGGCGAGACGATCGACGAAGACCGCTTCCTGATCATGCATAACAACGAGGTCAAAGCCGACCTGCCGCTGAAAACGCTGTCCGGCTCTGCCCCTGAATATGACCGCCCTTGGGTAGAAACCCCTGCCGCCGCGCCGTTGGAGGATATCCCGCAGGTCGACGCTATCGACGCATTGCGAATGATCCTGACCAGCCCGAACTATGCGCGCAAACAATGGGTGTGGGAGCAATATGACAGCCAAGTCATGGCCGACACCATCAACGCGCCCGGCGCGGGTGCTGGCATCGTGCGGGTGCATGGCACAGACAAGGCAATTGCATTTACCTCCGACGTGACCCCGCGCTACGTCAAAGCGAACCCCGTTGAAGGCGGCAAGCAGGCTGTGGCCGAAGCCTACCGCAACCTGACCGCTGTGGGTGCTGTGCCACTGGCGACCACCGACAACATGAATTTCGGCAACCCTGAAAAGCCCGAGATCATGGGGCAATTTGTGGGTGCCATCAAAGGCATAGGCCTTGCCGTTAAAGCTTTGGACATGCCGATCGTGTCGGGCAATGTTTCGCTGTACAACGAGACAGACGGCACCGGCATCCTTCCAACCCCAACAATCGGAGCGGTCGGTCTGATCCAGCATCTCGACGACATCATCGCGGGCACCGTGCGCGAGGGCCATGTCTTGTTGATGCTTGGCGATACGGTTGGTCATTTGGGCCAGTCCGCCCTGCTCGCCGAGGTGTTTAACCGTGAGGACGGCGATGCGCCGCATGTCGATCTGGACGCCGAAAAGCGCAATGGCGACTTCATTCGCGCTGAACGCCAGTGGATCGACGTCTGCACCGACGTGTCCGATGGCGGCGTGGCCGTGGCCGCCTTCGAGATGGCTGATGCCGCAGGCGTTGGCGTGACATTGGATGACGACGCGACGCAGATGGCCTTTGGCGAAGACCAGGGCCGCTATCTGATCGCCTGCTCCTTTGACAAGGCCGAGGCTTTGATGACCGCCGCAGGTCAGGCCGGTGTCACCCTCGCCAGCATCGGCAAATTTGGAGGGGATGCCGTGACCATCGGGGCCTCGTCCGCGCCGCTGGCAGAGCTGTCCGAAGTCTATCATACAAGCTTTGAGGCCGCCGTCGCGTGAACGTGGGTTGTCACCCACCGAACGGCTGCCTACCTTCATAACGAACGAACCTCACAGGAGCCCCGTGCGCCCATGCAACCCAAAGATATCGAGGATTTGATCCGCGTCGCGTTCCCCAATGCTAAAATCGCCGTTGAGGGCGATGATGGCGCGCATTTCTCGGCGCTCGTGGTGGATGAAAGCTTCAAAGGTCAGAACCGCGTGCAACAACAGCGCGCGGTCATGGCCTCAGTAAAAGACAAAGTGGACAGCGGCGAATTGCACGCGCTGGCCCTGACAACAAAAGCACCGGAGTAAGTGATGACTGACGCAAACACCCAGATCAAAGAAACCGTGGACAGCAACGATGTTGTCTTGTTCATGAAAGGCACGTCTCAGATGCCGCAATGTGGCTTTTCGTCCAAAGTGGCGGGCGTTCTGAACTACATGGGCGTCGACTACAAGGACGTGAACGTGCTGGCCGATGACGCAATCCGGTCCGGCATCAAGGAATTCTCGGATTGGCCGACGATCCCGCAGCTTTACGTCAAAGGCGAATTCGTCGGCGGCTGCGATATCATCACCGAGATGACGCTGTCCGGCGAGTTGGATACCCTGCTTGAGCAAAACGGTGTTAGCTTCGACAAGGACGCGGCCAACAAGATCCGCGAACATAACAGCTAAAGGGCCAAGATCATGAGCGATGAGATTGAAGAATACCTGAATGATATCTTCTCTGAGCATCGCGTGGTCTTGTTCATGAATGGCGGGGTTCAAGCCCCGACGGACGCGGAGTCGATGATGGCGCGCGACATTCTTGGCGCGTTGAAAATTGATTTCCATCCCGTCGATGTCAGCCGCGATCCGCGCTTGCTTGCCGCTGTTCAGCAACGTTCGGACTGGCAACAAGTGGCGCAGTTTTTCATCGATGGCCAGTTCATCTGTGACAGCTACAACCTGACGCCCGCGCTGAAGTCCAAACAGCTGGACAAAATCCTGACCTCGAAAAAGGTTCCTTTTGACGAGGCCGTGGCCCAGCAGTTCCGCGACATGAACCCTTAGGGTGACGCCGTCCACAAAAAAGCCCGGCTGAAGACCTCTTCTGCCGGGCTTTTTTTGTTTTAGGTTAGCCCCTTAGAGAAGGCTCTTTACCTTATCGGCCACGGCCTGCGCTGTGATTCCGAAATGCTCGTAAAGGGTTTCAGCTGGTGCAGAGGCGCCGAAGCCCTCCATCCCGACAAAGCCACCCTTGTCGCGCTTGCCGCGCTCGCCAAAGAGCCAGCGATCCCAGCCAAAGCCAACAGCGGCCTCAACGGCAACCCGCACCGGCCCTGCTGGCAGAATTTTGCGGCGGTAGCTTTCGTCTTGCTGATCGAACAATTCCCAGCATGGCATGGAAACGACGCGAGTGCCGATGCCCTCTGCCTCAAGCAAATCGCGGGCAGCCAAAGCGATTTCCACTTCAGAGCCGGTTGCCATAAGGATCGCCTGTCGCTTGCTTTCGGCCTCCGCCAGAACATAGGCCCCCATGGAGGTCTGGTTCTTCAGCGTGTGATCTGTGCGCACGGTTGGCAGGTTCTGACGTGACAGCGCCATGACCGTTGGCGTTGATTTTGACGCCAATGCAAGCTCCCAAGCTTCCGCCGTCTCAACGGCATCCGCCGGGCGGATCACGTTCAGGTTTGGTGTCGCGCGCAACATGGCAAGATGCTCGACCGGTTGGTGGGTCGGGCCGTCTTCACCAAGACCGATGCTGTCATGAGTCATTACGTATGTAACCGGGACGCCCATCAGCGCGGACAAGCGGATTGCCCCGCGCGCATAGTCAGTGAAACACATGAATGTTCCGCCGTAAGCCTTTGTTCCGCCATGCAAAGCCATGCCGTTCATCGCCGCAGCCATGCCATGCTCACGGATGCCGTAATACATGTAGCGGCCCTTGCGGTTGTCGGGGCCAAACACGCCCATATCCGATGTGAGCGTGTTGTTGGAACCTGTCAGGTCAGCCGAGCCGCCAAAGGTTTCGCCCATGATCGGGTTGATAACCTCCAACGCCATTTCGGATGCTTTACGCGTGGCAACCTTGGGCTGGCTTTCACTGATCTGTTTTTTCAGCGCTTTGATCGTCGCGGACAGCTTTTTGGGCACATCCCCTGCGTAGCAACGGGCGAATTCCTTTTGCTTGGAGCCGGACACCTCAAGCAAACGGGCTTCCCAAGCCTGACGCTCTGACGCGCCGCGCTTGCCGATGGCTTCCCATTGCGATTTGACGTCGTCAGGGATTTCAAACGGACCGTAAGACCAGCCGTAAGCCTCTTTGGTGTCGCGGATCAGGTCTGCGGAGGTCAGGGCACCGTGGCCTTTGGACGTGTCCTGGGCCGAAGAGCCAAGCGCGATATGGGTTTTACACGCGATCATAGACGGCTTTTTGGTCTTCTTGGCTTTCTCGATGGCCGCATCGATTTGCTCTGGGTCGTGACCGTCGATCTCCTGCACATGCCAGCCAGACGCCTTGAAACGCTGGACTTGGTCGGTGCGGTCGGACAGCTCTACCGTGCCGTCGATGGTGATGTTGTTGTTGTCCCAGAGCACGATCAAGTGACCGAGTTCGTGACGGCCAGCAATGCCGATCGCCTCTTGGCTGACGCCCTCCATCAGGCACCCGTCGCCCGCGATGCAGTAGGTGTAGTGGTCAACCAGCTTCTTGCCGAAACGAGCGCGCTGGTTTTCTTCTGCCAAGGCAAAACCCACAGCGTTGGCGATACCTTGCCCAAGTGGGCCAGTGGTTGTTTCAATGCCTTTGGCGTGGCCGTATTCAGGGTGGCCTGCGGTGATCGCGCCCAGCTGGCGGAAGTTTTTGACCTGTTCCAGCGTCATGTCGGAATAGCCGGTGAGGTGCAGCAGCGAATAGATCAACATGGAGCCGTGGCCCGCCGACAGGATGAAGCGGTCCCGGTCAGGCCAATCAGGGGCGGAGGCGTCGAATTTCAGGTGCTTTTCGTAAAGAACCGTCGCAACGTCGGCCATGCCCATCGGCATACCAGAGTGGCCGGAATTTGCCGCAGCAACAGCGTCCAGCGTCAGAGTACGGATGGCGGCAGCGCGCATCCAGTGTTCGGGGTGGGCTTTGCGCAAAGCAGCAATATCCAAAGGCCTGATCCTTATTTGGCGGTATATGTCGAAGGCGGTGATACCAGCGTTCACGCGAAGTTCAAGACTTGGAAGCCACCCCTTCGCCGCTTGATCCACCGAAAGAGGAGGCATTCACCGCAATCTGTGGTTAAAATCAAGCCTGTGAGGCACGGAGTTGATTCGTAGCGGTAAAAACCGCCTTCTGACGCTCCTACGAGACGAGGGACCCATATGACTGATGTCACCGAGCTAGAGCAGCGCATTATCACTGCGTTGGACCGAATTGCGTATAGCGCCGACCAGATCGCCAGCGCACCCGCAGCACCTGATGCCGATCTGGTTGAAGAGCTGGAAATCGAGCGCGACACCAATGCGCGGCTGGTGGAAGCGGGCCAACAAAGCCTAGCTCGTATGGAACGGCTTGAAACCCGTGTGGCCCGCCTGACGGACAGGCTGGAATTCCTTGATGCCGAGAACAAGCGCCTTCAGGCTGTTATGGGAGCGCTGCGCGAAACCAACAAGCAGTTGCGCACCGCCAATGCCGAACACCAAGGGGCCGATACCGCGATCAACACTGCGCTTGAAACCGAGAACGCCGCCCTGCACGCCGCCCGCGCCGCCGATCTGGCGGAGATGGAAGAAATTCTGAGCGACATCGCCCCACTGGTTAAGGAAGGATAAGCTATGCCGGAGATTAACATTGAGATCGGCGGCCGGACATTCCAAGTCGCCTGCCAGACTGGCGAAGAGCATTTCTTGCAGACCGCCGCCAAACTTCTAGATAACGAAGCCAGCGTGCTGGCCGAACAGATCGGACGGATGCCCGAGACGCGGATGCTGTTGATGGCGGGTCTGATGCTGGCCGACAAGACCGCCGGTCTTGAAGAGGATCTCAGCGCCGCCGAAGACCGTCTGGACAAGATGCGCCGCGAGTTGGAAAGCGTGAAATCAACCCCTGTGCAGACAGTAGAAGTGCCCGTAGTGCCTGCTTCTGTCACCGATACGTTGGCAGAGCTGGCTGCGCGATCCGAAGCTCTGGCAGAGTCGCTGGAAGCCAAACGCGCCTGACCGATGCGGGCGGTCACGGATACGTGACCGCTTTTCCGCAGGTGGCATGAAACTCTTATAACGCAGTGCTCGTGTGTTCTTGCATGACCGGACAGTTCGTCTGGCTCTTTGCAAAGGACAACACTAATGATCAAGCACTTCATCGCAGCCACCACAGCCACCCTTGCCCTGACAGCAACAGCCTTCGCTGCGAACCCAGATGTGGGCGGCGCTCCGATGTTCGAGAGCAAGAATATCGTCGAGAACGCAGTGAACTCCGCCGATCACACAACGCTGGTCGCCGCCGTCAAGGCCGCAGGCTTGGTTGACACCCTAGCCAGCCCTGGGCCGTTCACCGTGTTCGCGCCAGTCAATTCTGCCTTCGACGCCCTGCCAGCTGGCACCGTCGAAACCCTGCTGCAGCCCGAAAACAAAGCCACTCTCACCAAAGTGCTGACAGCCCATGTCGTGGCCGGCAAGATGTCGGGCGCCGATCTGGTCGCCAAGGCGAAAGCCTCCGACAGCGGGTTTTACCAGTTCCTGACAGTGTCCGGCGACACGCTGTCGGCCACAGTGAAGGGCGGCAAACTCTATATCGTTGACGAAAGCGGCAACGGCGCTGGCGTGGTCATCCCTGACGTGAACCAGTCGAACGGCGTTATCCACGTGGTAAACTCGGTACTCGTGCCGAAATAATTGCAACGATCTACGGGTGGCCCGGTCGGGCCACCCTCCCCCACATTCAGCCATCCGAGGAGTTCTAAACCATGCCATCCCAGACCCGCCGACTTTTTTTGCTCAGCGCGACTGCTGCCATCTGCGTTTCCCGTACAGGTCATGCGGCAGGAGGAAATTTCGAGATCACTCGGACCGAGGCGGAATGGCGGGCCATGCTGAGCGACACCCAGTATCTGGTCATGCGAAAGGAAAAGACCGAGAAGCCCTATTTCAGCCCCCTCAACGACGAAAAACGCGCTGGAACCTATATCTGTCGTGGCTGCAATTTGCCGCTTTATTCCTCGCAAACCAAGTTCGATTCTGGCACCGGCTGGCCCAGCTTCACGGCATCGCTGAAGAACGCAGTGGCCACCAAACCTGACAACAACCTATTCACGTCGCGCACCGAGGTTCATTGCCGTCGGTGTGGCAGTCATTTGGGCCACATTTTCGATGACGGCCCCGCGCCCACCGGCAAACGTCACTGCCTCAACGGCTCGAGCCTGATCTTCCGCACGGGGTGAGTCGGTCTCGGACGCCTCTTGCAAAGCGTTCCAATTCGTTAACGCTAACACGGAAACTGCGGCATTCTGCGCATGCGAATTGTTTACCTGTTAACGCTAACAGCCTCATTTTTCAGCAAAATCTGCCTATCCAGACTGGGTCTCGCACCTTATACCCCGTGACTAGATTGAACGGAGCGTAAAGGGACCAGTGACCATGACCACCACCGTAGCTATCAACGGGTTTGGCCGTATCGGCCGTTGCACATTGGCCCATATCGCTGAAAGCGCGCGCAACGATGTTCAAGTCGTCGCCATCAACGCCACCGGTCCTATCGAGACCAACGCCCACCTGCTGAAATACGACAGTGTCCACGGTCGCTTTGGCCAAGAGGTTCGCGTCGACGGTGACACGATGGATATCGGCCGCGGTCCAATGAAGGTTTTCTCGACCTACAACCCCGAAGAACTGGACTGGAGCGGCGTAGACGTGGTTCTGGAATGCACCGGCAAGTTCAACTCCAAAGAGCAATCCGAAGTGCACCTGTCGCGCGGCGCCAAGCGCGTGTTGATCTCGGCCCCTGCCAGTAACGTGGATCGCACCATTGTCTACGGCGTGAACCACCGTGACCTTTTGCCGGAGCACAAAGTGATCTCCAACGGGTCTTGCACCACCAACTGCCTCGCCCCCTTGGCAAAAGTCCTGAACGACACCATCGGCATCGAGCGCGGCATCATGACGACGATCCACAGCTACACAGGCGACCAGCCAACGCTGGACCGTCGCCACTCTGACCTGTATCGCGCCCGCGCAGCGGCCATGGCGATGATCCCGACTTCTACCGGTGCCGCCAAAGCCTTGGGTGAAGTTCTTCCAGAGCTGGCAGGCAAGCTGGACGGCACCGCGATGCGCGTCCCTACGCCCAATGTCTCCGCCGTCGACCTCACGTTCGAGGCGTCCAAGGACGTGACCGTCGAAGACGTGAACGAAGTGGTGCGCGAAGCCGCTGCTGGCCACATGGGCGCCGTGCTGAGCTACGACCCAGAGCAGAAAGTTTCCATCGACTTTAACCACACCAATTACTCCTCCATCTTCGCGCCAGACCAGACAAAGGTTGTCGGCGGTCGCACGGTTCGGGTATTGGCTTGGTATGACAACGAATGGGGCTTTTCCTGCCGCATGGCCGACGTGGCCTCTGCAATGGGACGCCTCTGACACCTCAGAGGGCCCGCGCCTTACATGACCAACAAGATTGCCATAATTCTGGCGCTTCTGATCGGCGGCATTCTTGCCGCTGATCTTTTCGTTTTCGGCTGGGATTTGCACATCTTCCTGGGCAAGAAACTCATGGTCCTGACCGAGTATATGGCGTTCTGGCGGTAAGTGGTGGCCGGGCTGCCGGAGACGGCTTTGGTGATCGAGAAACTAGGCCCCCTTCGCTGTCTTGAAAAGTCGGCGCGCCTTCCCTCCCAGCTCTTCCGCAAGGTCACGCGGTGACCGTCCAAACTCGGACAGGCCAGAAACATCGCGACTATTCAAAGTCACGCGTGCTTCTCCCATCCCCTCGGGAAAAAGGGGGTCTGAGCAGGAGGCCAGCATAACTTCTAGAGATTCTCTCGTTTTTGGCTTCTTGAGCATTCTGAGGAATCCTAGATGTATGTTACGATATGTCGAAGACCGCCTTACTGTTAAACAAACACGTTGGTAATTTGATGACAATAAGCGCAAGCCCCGCAAGGCCCGACCGCCAATTCCCCCTCGAAAATCCTTCTCCCCTCCTGCTTCATGTGAACGACCCAAAGCTTGACCTTTGCCCCAAAATGTAATTGTTAGCGGTAACAGTTTCTCCAATCTCCCATCAGGAGGGTTTCCCCCATGTCAGTTAAAGTAGCCATCAACGGTTTTGGCCGGATCGGGCGTAACGTCTTGCGCGCTATTGTTGAAAGCGGCCGCACCGATATCGAAGTTGTCGCAATCAATGATTTGGGGCCGGTCGAGACCAACGCCCACCTGCTGCAATATGATAGCGTTCATGGTCGCTTCCCTCAGGAAGTCACCGTACGCGGCGACACGATTGACGTCGGCCGTGGCCCGATCACTGTGACCGCTCTTCGCAATCCTGCGGACCTGCCATGGGCCGACGTGGATATCGTCTTGGAATGCACCGGTATCTTTACTTCTAAAGAAGCCTGCCAAGCACATCTGGAAAACGGCTCTTCGCGTGTTCTGATCTCTGCCCCCGGCAAGGATGCAGATAAAACCATCGTTTACGGTGTGAACCACGACACTCTGACGTCGAACGATATCGTTGTCTCCAACGCGTCCTGCACCACCAACTGCCTGTCGCCCGTTGCCCATGTGCTGCAAGACAATATCGGCATCGTCAAAGGCTTCATGACCACTATTCACAGCTATACAGGCGACCAGCCGACGTTGGACACAATGCACAAAGACCTGTACCGCGCCCGCGCGGCGGCTTTGTCGATGATCCCGACCTCTACCGGAGCGGCCAAAGCTGTTGGTCTGGTTCTGCCCGAACTTGACGGCAAGCTGGACGGTGTGGCGATCCGCGTCCCGACACCGAACGTGTCCGTCGTCGATCTGACATTTGAGGCAGCTCGTGCCACCACTGTCGAAGAGATCAACGAGTTAATGTCAGCCGCCGCTGCCAACGGCCCTTTGAAGGGCATTCTCGGCTACACTGACAAGAAGCTGGTCAGCTCCGACTTCAACCATGATCCACGCTCTTCCATTTTCGCGGCAGATCAAACCAAAGTTATGGATGGCACCATGGTCCGCATCCTGACTTGGTATGACAACGAATGGGGCTTCTCCAACCGTATGGCTGACACGGCTGTTGCAATGGGCAAGCTGATCTAAGGTCGGATTTGTTTCCCCTTACCTATCACATGACTAGATCACGCGGCCCGCTCCTTATAGAAGCGGGCCGTAGGCATTTATGGAGACGGCACTGATGGCTTGGAAAACTCTCGACGATATGGATCTGAACGGCAAACGCGTGCTGATCCGCGTGGATATCAACGTGCCGATGGAGGATGGACGTGTCACCGACACGACCCGGATCGACCGTATCGTGCCAACAGTGCAGGATGTTCTGGCCGCTGGCGGCAAGCCGATCCTGATGGCCCATTACGGCCGCCCGAAGGGCAAGGTCGTCCCCGAGATGTCGCTGAGCCACGTCGCCCCTACCCTGTCCGACATTCTGGGCCAACCTGTCATCTTTATCGACGGCAATTACGGCGAGCGCGTCGCGGCAATGAAGCCCGGCGAAATCGCGTTGCTGGAAAACCTGCGCTTCAATCCGGGCGAAGAGGCCAATGACGCGAGCTTCGCGCAGCGCCTTGCCGGTCTGGGCGACGTCTATGTAAATGACGCGTTTTCAGCGGCACACCGCGCCCACGCCTCGACCGAAGCGCTTGCAAAGCTGCTGCCAGCCTGTGCTGGCCGCCTGATGCAGGCCGAACTGAGCGCTCTGGAAGGTGCTTTGGCCACGCCCAAGCGCCCCGTCTGCGCTGTTGTTGGCGGTGCGAAGGTATCGACCAAGCTGGACTTGTTGGGCAATCTCGTCAGCAAGGTGAACCATCTGGTGATCGGTGGCGGCATGGCGAACACCTTTCTTGCCGCGCAAGGGATCGATGTCGGAAAATCCCTTTGCGAACATGATCTGGCCGACACCGCGCGCGACATCCTCGCCAAGGCCGACGCCGCCGAGTGCAAAATTCACCTGCCGACTGACATCGTCGTCGCCCGCGAATTCAAAGCTGGCGCGGATCACCAAATCCTGCCCGTTGACCAATGCCCCGCCGATGCGATGATCCTTGATGCAGGCCCCGACACCGTGGCGGCGTTGGAGCAGGTCTTTAGCGACAGCAACACGCTGATCTGGAATGGCCCTTTGGGTGCGTTCGAAATCCAGCCTTTCAACGCGGCAACCAACGCCGCGGCCCGCAAGGCGGCGGACCTGACCCGCGCTGGCAAACTGATCTCGGTTGCTGGCGGTGGCGATACCGTGGCTGCGCTCAACGGCGCGGATGCGGCAGCGGATTTCACCTACATCTCGACCGCAGGTGGGGCGTTTCTCGAATGGATGGAAGGCAAAACCCTTCCCGGCGTAGCGGCATTAGAGGGATAACCGATGGGCTATGTGCTGATCACCGGAGCATCTGAGGGGATCGGCAAAGCCATCGCCCGCCGCGCAGCTCAGGACGGGTGCGACTTGATCCTGAGTGCGCGCTCCAAAGACAAGCTGAACGCATTGGCCGGCGAGCTGCTACAAGCAGGCCGCGAAGTGCATGTCATCGTGGCGGACCTGAACGATCCCCATGGCGCGAAAAGCCTTTGGGCCGAAGCACGCCAGATAGGCCAGATCGAGGTTCTGGTGAACAACGCTGGGCTTGCGATCAACGGCCCCTTCTCCACGACCGACACGGCACGTGAAGAGGCATCGTCGCAGGTCAACATGATCGCGCCGACGCAGTTGATGAAAGCCGCTGTTCAGCACATGGTCGCCAACGGCGCGGGCAAAATCCTGAATGTGTCCTCGACTGCCGCGTTCATGCCCGGCCCGCAAATGGCCGTCTATCACGCCAGCAAGTCCTATGTTTTGTCGCTGTCTGAGGCTGTTGCGCAAGAATTGGCGGGCAGCGGTGTCACCATAACGGCCCTTTGCCCTGGCCCGACAAAGACCGAGTTTTTCCGTGACGCTGACATGAAAGACGTTCGATTGCTTAAGCTGGGGCTAATGATGAGCGCGGAGTCCGTGGCAGACGCAGGCTGGGCCGGTATGGTGCGCGGCAAGCGGGTGGTCGTCCCGGGGTTGTCCAATAAAGTATTCTCGATCCTACCGCGTTTTCTACCAGGACGCGTTTTAACGTGGGTAGTGGCCCAGTTTTACGTGCGATCTTGATTGGTTGCGCCATGTTAGCGCAAGCATGATTGCAACGTAATCGAGCCTCCCCTAGAGATTGCTCAACTTAGCGCATCCAAGGCGAGGACCACATGTCGAATTCCGAACAGCTCGAACAAATCCGTAACGGCAATGGCTTTATCGCCGCCTTGGACCAAAGCGGCGGGTCGACCCCAAAGGCCTTGCGGCTTTATGGCGTCGAGGAAGACGCTTACGCCAATGACGAAGAGATGTTCGACCAAATCCATCAGATGCGCACGCGGATCGTGAAGGCCCCTGCATTTAATGGAAAGAAGGTCATTGGAGCGATCCTGTTCGAGAAAACCATGGACCGCGAAATGGACGGCGTGCCTTCAGGTCAGTTTATCTGGGAAGACAGCGGCGTGGTCCCGTTCCTCAAGATCGACAAAGGGCTCGAAGCCGAAGCAGACGGCGTGCAGTTGATGAAACATATTGGCGGATTGGACGCACTTCTGAAGCGTGGCCGCGACAAAGGTATGTTTGGCACCAAGATGCGCTCTGTCATCTCTGCCGCGTCGGAAACCGGTATCGCCGCCATTGCAGCACAGCAATTCGACGTGGGTCGCCAAGTTTTGGGCTACGGCCTTGTTCCAATTATCGAGCCGGAGGTCACGATCTCTATCACCGATAAGGCCAAAGCAGAGGCGATCCTGTTGGCTGAGTTGACCAAACAGCTGGATGCTCTGCCCGAAGGCAAAGACGTCATGCTGAAGCTGACCTTGCCAGAAGTCGCGAACCTTTATGCGCCACTCGTTAGCCACCCCCGCGTGATGCGCGTTGTGGCATTGTCTGGTGGCTACTCACGCGAGGAAGCCAACAACCGCCTGTCGCAAAACGCCGGTGTCATTGCCAGTTTCTCGCGCGCTTTGACGGAAGGGCTTTCGGCCCAGCAAAGCGATGCAGAGTTCAACGAGATGATCGCAGGCACGATCGACAGCATCTATGACGCATCTGTCGCGGGATAATTGCCGAAAACCCCAATAAAAATTGCGTTTTTTGCAATTTGGGGATTCACAAACCGAATCGCATGTGCGAGTCATGAAGGGCAGCGTCCAGTAAGAGACGCGCCTGAGGCTTAACATGACCAACCCGCGCACCGCTTTCGGTATTACACCATTGCTGATTTTCTCACTTCTCTTCCTGATGGGGGCGTATTTCGTGTTCGCCGCGGTTCAGGGCGACTACGGCATTTTTCGTCGCGTGCAAGTCGAAGCCGAGATAGAAACCTTGCGCACCGAATTGGACACTTTGGAAGCCGAGGTTGCCGACATGCGCAACAAAACGCGCCGACTCTCTGACACCTATCTGGATTTGGATCTTTTGGACATGCAGGCCCGCTCCACGCTTGGGCTGATGCGTTCCGACGAGATTCTTCTGCGCTAAGCACTTATAACAAAAATATTTTTCGGCCCATGCTCGTGCCTCAGGGAAATTTACCTTGCGGCAATTAAAGAGGGGTGATCTTTCCAAAAAGCTCTGGTAAAAGATAGTTTAACGTTAAACTATACCCTTTTGCGCTTACACTCTGGGAGGACTGCCAGCATGGCTGCCAAGAAAACCACCAAGAAAGCGAATGTCTCGAAGGAAGAGCTTCTTAGCTACTACCGTGACATGCTTTTGATCCGCCGTTTCGAAGAAAAAGCAGGCCAGCTTTACGGCATGGGCCTCATCGGCGGGTTCTGCCACCTCTATATCGGCCAAGAGGCTGTTGTGGTTGGATTGGAAGCAGCGACCAAAGAGGGCGACAAGCGCATTACCTCCTACCGCGACCACGGCCATATGCTGGCCTGTGGGATGGACCCGAAAGGCGTCATGGCAGAGCTGACCGGCCGCGAAGGCGGCTACTCCAAAGGTAAGGGCGGCTCGATGCACATGTTCTCCAAGGAGAAGCATTTCTACGGCGGCCACGGGATTGTAGCAGCACAGGTTCCGCTCGGCGCGGGCTTGGCCTTCTCTGACAAATACAAAGGGAACGACAACGTAACCTTTACTTATTTCGGCGACGGCGCGGCGAACCAAGGTCAGGTCTACGAAGCCTTCAACATGGCAGCACTGTGGGACTTGCCAGTGATTTTCGTGATCGAGAATAACCAATATGCCATGGGCACGGCGATGGCCCGCTCCACGTCTTCCCCCGACATTTACACACGCGGCGCGGCTTTCGGCATCAAAGGCGAAGCGGTCGATGGGATGGACGTACTTGCGGTCAAAGAAGCGTCCGAAAAAGCCGTCGCGCACTGCCGCGCAGGTAAAGGCCCCTACATTCTGGAAGTCAAAACATACCGCTACCGTGGTCACTCCATGTCTGATCCGGCAAAATACCGGACCCGTGAAGAAGTTCAGAAAATGCGCGACGAACGTGATTGCATCGAGCAAGTGCGCGACATGCTGCTGACCGGCAAGCATGCGTCCGACGATGATTTGAAAGCGATCGACAAAGAAATCAAAGCCATCGTCAACGAGGCCGCTGAGTTCTCTAAAGAGAGCCCGGAGCCAAGCTTGGACGAGCTTTACACCGACATTTACATGGAAGCGGAGGCTTAAGACATGGCGACCGAAATTCTAATGCCCGCCCTCTCCCCCACCATGGAAGAAGGCACACTTGCAAAATGGCTGGTCAAGGAGGGCGACACGGTCTCCTCCGGCGACATCATGGCCGAAATCGAAACTGACAAAGCCACGATGGAATTTGAAGCCGTCGACGAAGGAGTTGTCGGCAAAATCCTAGTCGCCGAAGGCACCGAGGGCGTCAAAGTGAACACGCCTATCGCCATTCTGGTGGAAGAAGGCGAAAGCGCCGACGATCTTCAAGCCTCGTCCGGCGGCGGGTCAAGCGATGCTGGCGACAAGGCCCCGATCGACGAACCAGTTGCCGCCAATCCTGGCGCACCTGTTGCCGTGGTCGTCCCGGCTGAAACAGAAATTCCTGAAGGCACTGAAATGAAGCCCACCACGGTCCGCGAGGCGTTACGCGACGCCATGGCCGAGGAAATGCGCCGCAGCGAAGACGTGTTCTTGATGGGTGAAGAAGTCGCCGAGTATCAAGGCGCTTACAAAATCTCCCAAGGTCTGCTGGACGAATTCGGCGCCAAGCGGGTCATCGATACGCCGATCACCGAGCACGGCTTTGCCGGCATCGCGACGGGAGCCGCCTTTGGTGGTTTGAACCCGATCGTGGAGTTCATGACCTTCAACTTCGCCATGCAGGCCATTGACCACATCATCAACTCCGCTGCGAAGACGCTATATATGTCCGGCGGCCAAATGGGATGCCCAATTGTGTTCCGTGGCCCCAACGGTGCAGCAGCACGCGTCGGCGCACAACACTCGCAAGACTACGCTGCTTGGTATAGCCAAATTCCAGGCTTGAAAGTTGTCATGCCCTACTCCGCAGCCGACGCCAAAGGTCTGCTGAAATCGGCGATCCGCGATCCGAACCCGGTGATCTTCCTCGAAAACGAGATCCTTTACGGTCAGAGCTTCGACGTGCCGGTGATGGACGACTATACCGTTCCCTTCGGCAAAGCCAAAATCTGGCGCGAAGGCACAGATGTTACCATTGTCAGCTTCGGCATCGGGATGAGGTATGCGCTGGAAGCTGCTGATAAGCTTGCAGAAGACGGCATCAGCGCAGAAGTTCTGGACCTGCGCACGCTGCGTCCGATGGACACCGGTGCGATCATCGAAAGCGTCAAGAAAACCAACCGCTGCGTGACAGTCGAGGAAGGCTTCCCCGTGTGTTCCATCGGCAGCTATATCAGCTCGGTCCTGATGCAAGAGGCGTTCGACTACCTCGACGCGCCTGTGATCAATTGCACCGGCAAGGATGTCCCGATGCCTTACGCTGCAAACCTCGAAAAGCTGGCGCTGACGACGACCAAAGAGGTCATCGACGCCGTCAAAGCTGTCACCTACCGTTAAGGAGCGCAGATCATGCCCATCGAAATTCTCATGCCCGCGCTTTCCCCGACCATGGAAGAAGGCACACTGGCCAAATGGCTGGTTAAAGAAGGCGACACGGTTAACTCCGGCGACATCATGGCCGAGATCGAAACCGACAAGGCGACCATGGAATTTGAGGCCGTCGACGAAGGCGTCGTTGGCAAAATCCTGATTGCCGAAGGCACAGATGGCGTCAAAGTGAATACGCCAATCGCTGTGTTGTTGGAAGATGGCGAGAGCGCCGACGATATCGGCTCGTCCTCCTCTGCGGCACCTGCCGAAGCCCCTGCAGCGGCGCCCAAAGCTGCACAAGCAGCCGCACCGGCAGCATCCTCTGCGCCCGCTGCCCCTGCCCGCGCCGACGGCGACCGCGTTTTTGCCTCCCCTCTGGCACGCCGTATCGCCGCCGACAAAGGGATTGATCTTGCTGGCGTAAAGGGCTCGGGTCCGAAAGGCCGCATCGTCAAAGCCGACGTCGAGAACGCGAACGCAGCCCCCAAAGCAGCTCCGGCCACCGCTGCGCCGTCAGCAGCGCCCGCTGGCGCCGCAATGGCCTCAGGTCCGACAACTGATCAAGTACGCAAGATGTACGAGGGCCGCGAATACGAGGAACAGCCACTCGACGGGATGCGCAAAACTATTGCAGCGCGCCTTACAGAAGCGAAGCAGTCGGTGCCGCATTTCTACCTGCGTCGCGACATCCAACTGGATTCCTTGCTCAAGTTCCGCTCTACGCTGAACAAAACGCTGGAGCCTCGCGGCATCAAACTGTCCGTTAACGACTTCATCATCAAAGCGTGCGCTCTGGCGTTGCAACAGGTGCCGGATGCGAACGCTGTCTGGGCCGGTGATCGGACGCTTAGCCTGAAGCCATCGGACGTTGCCGTCGCTGTGGCAATCGAGGGCGGCCTATTTACGCCTGTGCTCAAAGACGCCGAGATGAAGTCCCTATCGGCTTTGTCGACCGAGATGAAAGACCTTGCAGCCCGCGCCCGCGACCGCAAACTTGCGCCGCACGAATACCAAGGCGGCAGCTTCGCAATCTCCAACCTGGGCATGTTCGGTATCGACAATTTCGACGCCATCATTAACCCGCCGCATGCCGCGATCTTGGCAGTTGGAGCTGGTGCGAAGAAGCCTGTTGTTGGCGATGACGGAGAGCTGAAAGTCGCAACTGTGATGTCCACCACGCTCAGCGTCGATCACCGTGTGATTGACGGCGCGCTCGGGGCCAATTTGCTCAACGCGATCAAGGATAACCTTGAGAACCCGATGGGCATGCTCGCATAATCAAGTACTCATATGAACGAAAAAGGCCGGATCGAGGGATCCGGCCTTTTTTGCTTTAAGTCTTTAAGATTAGCTCTTTCGGCCGAGTATCTGATCCATAGAAATCGACGGCTGTGCACAGCCCGCCTCGCCCACGATCTTGGCAGGAACGCCAGCTACGGTTTTCATAGGCGGCACTGCCTCCAGCACAACCGAACCAGCAGCAATCCGCGAGCAGTGGCCGACTATGATATTGCCAAGCACCTTGGCACCCGCTCCAATCAACACCCCGTTCTCGATCTTGGGATGTCTGTCATCATGCTCTTTACCGGTCCCGCCCAGCGTGACCGAGTGCAACATTGATACGTTGTCACCCACCACAGCCGTCTCGCCAATCACAATGGAGTGGGCATGGTCAATCATAATGCCTTTGCCAATCTTGGCGGCAGGGTGAATGTCTACGCCAAATGCCTCGGATGTTCGCATCTGGACAAAATAGGCCATGTCTTTGCGCCCTTGATGCCAAAGCCAGTGACCAATGCGGTAGGCCTGAATGGCTTGGAACCCCTTGAAGAATAAAACAGGCTGAATGAACCGGTCGCAAGCAGGGTCACGATCGTAAACTGCAACGATATCGGCCCGTGCGGCCTCGCCCAGCCAGGGCTCTACGGCATAGGCTTCATCCGCGATCTCACGCAGGATTTGCTCTGACATTTCAGGGGATGCGAGTTTCTGCGAAAAGCGATACGCAAGGGCTGCTTCCAGCTTTTTGTGATGTAAAACAGAGCCGTGGACAAGCCCCCCTAAAAGCGGCTCCGCCGTGATGGCAGTGCGTGCTTCATCCGTGATCTGGGCCCAGACCGGGTCAACCTCGGCCAGCTTCGGGTTGGAATGTGCCATCAGTTATCCTTTCAGGTGTCACTGCTTCCTTACACTACATAGGCAAAATCTGGCAATTCCAATCCCGTGTCACGCGCAAAAGCGTGATCTCGCCCATCACGGCTGGTTAGGCGCGCGGCAAATCAAACCGAAGCAGATGCACCGCAAGCCGAACTGTGCCCCCAGCAAAATCCCCGCCATTCGCCGTAAGTTTAAGCTGCGTGTTGCTAAAATAGGCCTGTGGCTGCCCTGTTATCCCGCGCAGCCAAGACCCCGCGCCTATGCCAAGGCCGCTTCCGTAGCGCGTATCGGAGACATCCACTCCTAACGACCAATCGTTCAAAGTTCCTGTTATCGGCGCGACGACCAACCCAGTAATCGCAAGCACGACAGAGCCGTTTGGAATAACAAAACCCGTAAGGGCGTTAGCTCCGGCACCAATATCAAAGTCGAATTCGACAGTTTCGGCCCGCATCGAGGCACCAAAGGGCGATGATGACAGCACGTTATCCTGCCATTCAATGCCGTCGAAACTAACCCTGACCGCTTCATCAGCCACGTAAAGGCGCCACCCGACCAGCGGCGTCAGGAACTCCCATCCGCCGTTCAGGAAGAACGCAAGATTACCGTCTTCATTGTCCCAAGCATTCACCCCGCCCGCCGGAACGAGATAACAATCCCCTTCCTCGGCCAAGGCGGGCGGCGTTGCCAAGGACCGGCTGAGCACGCTAAGTTGCAGTGCCGCGTCAATCCTTGCCAGCGCCTCGTTCACGGTTACATGCTTCTGAGCCTGTGATGCCGCAAGCAAAGGAAGCTTCAGAGTTGTTGTTTCAGCCATTGATTTCGATCCTTGAGAATAATCCCGGTCCAAAGCGCAACGACACTTGCGCTACTTCGATGTCATAGGGGCCTGTCAGCCCGTCGGCGGCTTGCGCTGCGCTTGAATAGATCCAAGATGGGGTGGCCGTTTCGATCTCTCGCTTGACGCTTCCGCCTTGGCTTATCCGTACGAGATAGCGCTCGACTTCTTCACCCAATGGAACTTCCACCGAAGCCCAACTATCTCCGTCGATCCGCGTGCGGCGGATCCAGCTTAGGGCCAGATCGCTGCCAGTGTTGTGGGCCTTGAGCCGCGTCGGCGCGTACGGTCGCAATCCAATCCCCTGAAATGCCTCGACATAATATCTGTAGGACGGGTCATCGTACGGCCGAAGCGAGGGGCCAATCCGGTAATGCCGCGCCAACCCACGATTGGATAGTTGCGCTGTAATTTGGGCTGGCCCGCCATCAAGCATCACAATCCGGCTACCTGCGGGCCAAAGCTCTGGTATCAGACCGTCGCTCCCCGCCTGCCCCCGCAACAGATCCGACAGGTCGAACATGTCTGTGCCAACAAGGTTTGCTTGAGCGAACTGGATGATCTCCCAATTATCTGACGAGCCGTCACCGATCGCCGCAACATTGGTCCCGTTCAGAACTGCCTCTCGGGTAACGGAGCTCAATGGAGCTCCCGAAATCTTGACCCTCAGTGGTTCTCCCCGTTGCCAGATACCTGCTTTCGCCGCCAAAAGGGGAGTCTCCAACACCCCAATCCTCGAGGGCTGCTCGATCACCGAGTTTAGGTCGTAGCCGCTATCCTCTGACGAGCCATAGACAGCAACGCCGCCCGGCCAAGGTCGTGCGAACGCTGCCACATATGGGGCATGCGCAACCTCGTCCCCTTTAAGAAGCGGCAGGTCCATGAACTGAGCCACCACCGGAACAGGCACCGCAAAGGGGCGCACCTCGCCGACTGTCTCGACTGCTTCGCTTGGTGTGTAAATGTGGCGCTCCACCCGCACTGCCTCAATCCGGCGCGCACCGCGATCCTCTATCCGGTCAACACGGTACAATGTCGTGTCACCCCGCGCATCCGTGAGCTCTGCCAGGTCGCCTGCCCTCAGATCGCTGCGAGAGGGTGGCAAAGAAAAGCTGACCGCATCCCGTGAAACCCGGGCTTCCGACAACCAACGCTCGGCAATTGTGGTCGCCTCCGCTTCGGTTAGCGCCAGCGGTAATTCGTTCTGGGTTACGTCAGATGTGCCATCATGGGGGAACCGAGCGTCTGCAATACGCGCGACAAACTCACCTTCGGCCTCGACATAGCCAAGACGCACTTCTCCCACGACCTCTGCCATTGGCGCGCGAACCTTCTCAAGCGTGGCGTCCCCGGAATTGACCACCAACTCCGCATCGCTCACGCCATGTTCGCTCGCATCCTTTCGGGTTTGAAACACAATCTTGCCGCCGCGTTCGATCGCATCGAAACCCAGCGCGATCATCAACGGCTGCAATGCCGCGCGGGGTGTATCGAAATCGGCGACGCTAAAACCGCGCACGATGCCATGAAGGTTGGTCGCGTCATAATCTATGAAGCTGACACTTTCACAGATTTCACCAACGACATGCGCCAACGGCATCACAGAGGTCCGACCGGTCAGCCAATGCCCCGTCACGTGATTTTGCCCGTCACTCCAAATCGAAAGATCGCTTGGAAAATTCGGCCAAGGTCGCGCATCCCACGCCCAAACGAAAGCCCGCGACATGTCCACCATCGGGCCGTCGTAAAGAGAGCTCTCGGGATTGTTCTCGGATTCACCAAAAAAGCCGTAATAGGCGCGCAAGTACTGCATTTGAACATAGTCATCCCGCTTGCCGCTTGAGAAATGCGGGATCGCGCTTTCGCTAGATTTCGGATCTAGAAACTTGTTCGGCTCGTTCGGAGCTTTGTTGATTGCGGCGCAGCCAATCTCATCCACCCAAGCCGCGTCAAACTGCGGGCCGCGCATATGCTCAGGCGAGGACGCGCTATGCGCCTCCGCGACAGCTCCGTTCGGCCACACAAGGCGACGCCGTGTCGCTTGCCATTCAGGGCGCCGATCAGGGGGCGAGCATGCCAGTATCCCGCTGTCGCCAAAAATCATCACGTCCCTTACTTGGTCAAACGTCTCGCCCACCAACGCCACGCGCCGCGCACGGCCCGCGTCACCGGGCATGTTGCCTTCGACCATCATCCGCACCCATTCGGCGCCGGCACGTGTCTTACCCGCGCCGCGCCCGCCCATAATCACCCAAGATCGCCAATCGACTTGCGGTGGCAGCTGATGCGGATGGGCCCAAAAGTCGAACAGGAACGGCAGAGCCGACATTTCCTGCTCGCTCAACCCGTCAAGAAAGGCGTCCTGCACCGCTCGCGGCGCGGATGCTATCAAGGCGGCGCCTGATCTCAATTCGGGCTGCTCCAAGGTCGAGGGCGTATTCTCCAGCTCGACCGGCACGCTTTCTGCGGTGTTCATCCAGTTTTCCTTCTGCGTCTCTACTCGTGTTCAACAGATGCTGAAGATCCGTCTTCAGCTTTGCTTTCAGGGTTGAAGGAACCGATTGGTCTGTACGCACACGCCGCCATTCCCGTCTGACTTCCATCGTCAGGTCATGGGCCATGATCGTTAGGTCCTCCAAAATCTCGTCTACAGTCTTCGTCACCAATGTGTCCGGCGAGCCGGGTGAATCAGGGGTCTCTGTCATGGGGCCTCCTGCGTCCCTCGCCAGCGGCGGGGAGGCTCAGTCTAGGGACGGAAAAACAAAAAAGCGGCCTTGGATCCTCGTGACCCGAGCCGCTTTCTCTATTCGTCCGTCTTGAGAAGACTTGTCTCTCACCAAAGGGCAAAAGTCAAGAAGTTGCGCCTCACCAGAAGTTGCGAACGCCGTTTGTTAACAATGCGTTAACGTCAATTCCTGCCTAGTTATTGGCGTTGCGTTCTGCTTCGATCTTGCGCCACTTCGCCACGTTTTCGTTGTGCTCTTGGATCGTCACAGCAAACGCATGGCCGCCGGTGCCATCCGCCACAAAGAAGATGAACGGGGTTTCGTCTGGGTTCAGCGCCGCCTCGATCGACAACCGGCCAGGGTTGGCAATCGGCGTCGGTGGCAAGGCCGGGATCACGTAGGTGTTGAAGGGCGTCTCGCGGCGCAACTCCGACTGCCGCAGGCCGCGTCCAAGAACGCCTTCCCCCCGGGTAATCCCGTAGATCACAGCAGGGTCGGTTTGCAGCTTGATTCCTTGGCGTAAACGGTTGGTGAACACGCTGGCAACCTGACGCCGCTCCTCGGCAATGCCGGTCTCTTTCTCGATGATTGAGGCAAGCACCAGCGCCTCCTCAGGGGATTTCAGCGGAACATCAGGGTCTCTGTTTTCCCAAGCCTCAGCCAAAATCCGTTCCTGAGCCGCCGTCATCCGCGCAATCAACTCTTCGCGCTGCGCTCCGGGCACCACTTCATAGCTGTCGGGGGCAAGGCTCCCCTCTGCGGGCGTTGCGTCGATCTCGCCTTCCAGCACGTCCAGCGCACGCAGGCTGTCGACAATCTGCCAGCTGGTCGCGCCCTCAGCCACGGTAACGCGGTATCGGACATCACGGTCGTCGCGCGCTTCAAGATACTCCGCCGGAACTTCATCCACACCGGGGGTGTAGTTCGCGGTTTCCACATATGCGTTCGTTGAAGGGTCCAACTCACGCACCACCGCGCGGCGCGAGGTCACGCCAATGCGGTAAACCACTTCCGTGCCACAGGTGTTCTGACCGCCGCGGGTCACGATATCAACGATCTCTTCCATCGATGCGCCGGCTGGCACCAGAAAGCTGCCCGCTTTGAGTTTCTGCGACTTGTCCGCATAGTCCGCGCCAATGCGGAAGATGCGCCCGTTGGACACCGCGCCTTTCGCCTCAAGCTCGCGCGACACCAGCGCCATCGAACCGCCCAAAGGAACCCGAACGCAAATCGCGTCGTCCAAAGGGCCTGTTTTGCTGTATTGCGACTGCCCCCAGCCCACCAATGCGCCGGCAGCAATCAGCAGCAAGATAAACAGAGTCAGAAAGTTCGAGGCGATAGATTTCCACATGAGCGGATTACACTTTCCCCATAATCAGGCAAGCATTGGTGCCGCCGAAGCCGAAGCTGTTGGATAAAACGACATTAACTTCGCGCTCTACAGCCTTGTTTGCACACAGATCAATGTCCGTTTCTGTCGCCGGATTATCAAGGTTGATCGTGGGCGGGCAAATCTGGTCACGCAATGCTAGAATGCAGAAGATCGCCTCGATCGCGCCGGCAGCACCCAGCAGGTGGCCCGTCATTGATTTGGTTGACGACATGGTCGCGCCCTTACAGGCATCGCCCAGCAGCCGCTCCACGGCGCTCAACTCAATCGTGTCGGCCATGGTCGAGGTGCCATGCGCGTTGATATAGTCGATCTGCGACGGCTTGATCCCCGCGCGTTTCACTGCCGCCCGCATCGCCCGCTCTGCACCCTCGTGGTCAGGGGGCGGTGCCGTGATGTGATAGGCATCGCCCGACAGGCCGTAGCCCAGCACTTCGGCGTAAATCTTCGCACCGCGCGCTTTGGCATGTTCGTACTCTTCCAGCACGACAACGCCCGCGCCCTCGCCCATCACGAAGCCGTCGCGGTCCGCATCCCAAGGCCGAGAGGCTTTGGTTGGATCTTCCGCGCCAGTCGTCGACAGTGCTTTGCATGCGTTGAAGCCCGCAATGCCAATCTCGCAAATCGGGCTCTCCGCACCGCCTGCAATCATCACATCGGCGTCGTCCAGCGCAATCAACCGTGCGGCGTCGCCAATGGCATGCGCACCGGTGGAACACGCCGTCACAACAGCGTGGTTCGGTCCCTTGAAGCCATAGCGGATGGACACTTGCCCGGACACCAGGTTCACCAAGGCCCCCGGAATAAAGAACGGCGACACGCGGCGTGGGCCGCGTTCCTTGATCAGCACAGCCGTGTCGGCAATCGAGGATAGCCCGCCAATGCCAGAGCCGATCATCACGCCGGTGCGTTCCAGTTCGGTTTGGTCCTCGGGGGTCCAGCCTGCGTCTTCCACAGCCTGTTGGGCTGCAGCCATCCCGTAAAGGATGAAGTCGTCAACCTTACGCTGCTCTTTGGGCTCCATATAGATGTCGGCGTTGAACTCGCCTTCGCCCTCACCGCGCGGCACTTCGCAGGCGTAGCCCGTCCCCAGATGGGAGGCATCAAATTTCTGAATAGTCCGCGCCCCGGATTTTCCTGCCAGCGCATTCTTCCACGTGGTCTCCACGCCGTCGCCCAAAGGCGTTACCATCCCAAGACCGGTCACAACAACTCGACGCATACCCCACCCCTTTTTTCTATAGCACAAGGTTTATCCCCCGCGTCTTACACGCCCACGACCCAAAGGGGCAAGGCGTCAGCATGGGAATTCATAACTGCGCACAAGATGGATTGGCAACTTCACGCCTGCAAGGGGGAAGGTTACACTTGGGCTATGTATGACATCTATTCCGTCGATCATTCACTCTATTGTGCCAAACTCCGCCTCGTGCTGCGCACCAAGGGGCTGAACTGGCGCGACCTGGCCCCGCCCGAGGATTACCTGTCGCTGGTCCCCACGGGGAACCTTCCCGCGTTGGCCGACAAAGAGCTGATCCTGACAGACAGCGAGGCGATTGCCGAATACCTCGACGAAAAACACCCCGACCCCGCGATGCTGCCCAAGGGCCTTATCCCGCGCGCCAAATGCCGCGAGCTGTCGCGCTTTCACGACACAAGACTGGAACCGGCGCTACGGTTGCTGTTCCGCAATGTCTCGCCGGCTACGCGCGTTGCGTCCGAGGTGCAGGCAGCGCACGCCGAGATCACCAAACGCCTGACTGCGCTGAGCACGCTGCTAGACCAAAGCCCGCTCCCCCGCGACCGCCTCTGGCTAAGTGATTGCGGCTTGATCGTCACGTTGGAATGGCTGGAGCTAATGGAGACCCACACCGTCCTGCCCCTGTTGCACTGGTCAGACACCGTGCGCACCTACCGCGCGCAGATGTCCGCCCTTCCCCAGGTCGTGCAGGAACTGGCGTTCTACCGCCCGCATATGCGGGAGTGGATGGAGGGGAAGTTGGGGTGAGGCAACTTGATCAGTAAATAGCTTAGGTGAATGTCCATTTTGAGCCCAACTTGCCGGATGCGGCACAGTGCACGAATGTCCGGTTTTGACACGCCCTCAGAAGTACCTGCATATCTGACGGAAGTGGGTAGCCTGTTCACATTCGTTTCTGTGCGGACAGCGGTACATCGATGTTTCTAAGGCCGGATTTGATGCATAAACGGGGCAAAGCAAAAGCTCTTGATAGCGCAATGAACGAAGCCACGCGTCATTCCGAACCGTTCATGGCGGGACGGCCAGAAAACTGAAAGTATTCGCCGGTTGATTGAGCGAGTATAAGCCGCCATGTACGGCCAACTTGGGCACATAAGTTGTGGCAAGGGGCTTTTGTCTGATATTCCGATCATCCCCGTCTAGGAGCCAACGAGTTCAGCCACTGTTCCATCGGGCAATCGGAAGTGCACCCAATGACGGTCATCTTCGGATTGGATTTCGGTGAGTTGCTCAACTCCGATCCGCGTCAGTCGCTCCCAGCTTCTTTGGAAATCCGGAACTGAGAAACCGACGACTGGCCCCGTCGTGAAGAAACTGTGGAAGGCGTTTGCATAGCCGTAAGCTTCCAACCGCGTACCGTCTGATAGAAGATACCCGACCTGATCAGGTGATGTATCAGTCGGAACCATTTCGAGACCCTCTTCAAAAATCTCACGTAAGGCTTCTAGATCAGTCGAACGAAAACCAACAAAACCAACTTTCTCGACGGCCATCTCTTCCTCCCAAAGGACTTGCTGCCCACCTCTTCTATCAAGACTTCGCCATATGGCCGAAGACTATAAAGGCAATTACGTCGAAGTCGCCGTCCAAAAGCAGACATTGGCGCAGCCGCAGCGAATTGGTGCTTCGTCCGCAAAGCCGACAATCAAACATCTTTTCCCAAAACAAAAAATGGCGCCCCGAAGAGCGCCATCTTTAATCTCGTCAAAGCTGTAAGGTGAACTTAGGAAGCTTCGGTGATGAATTTCGTCGCGTCGCCGAAAGTCTGGATGGTTTCTGCAGCGTCGTCTGGGATCTCGATCCCGAACTCTTCTTCGAACGCCATAACCAGCTCAACGGTGTCGAGGCTGTCTGCGCCCAGATCGTCGATGAACGATGCGTTTTCAACAACTTTGTCTTCTTCTACACCAAGGTGCTCGACAACGATCTTTTTAACGCGGTCTGCGATATCGCTCATGTTGTATTCCTCGTAGTTGCTCGGGAAGGCCCCGATTTGTGGCGGGCAGGTTTCCCCGCCCAGTTGGTATCGGCCATTTGGCCTGTTATCTCGCCGCAAACGCGGCCACCAGAGGAAACCCCCTAGCGTATCTGCGCCGCCTATAGCACACCAAATGGGGAACGCAAACGCTTATACAACCCTCATTTGACCTTAGGGAAATCGCCGCGCCGCAGCGCTTAGATCATTGCCATTCCGCCGTTCACATGCAGCGTCGTCCCTGTAGTATAGCCCGCCTCGGCGCTGGCAAGATAGAGTGCGGCCGAAGCAATTTCACCTGCGTCGCCCATCCGGCCAGCCGGAATTTGCCCAAGGATGCCAGCTTTTTGGTCATCCGTCAGCTTTTCTGTCATTGGGGTGGTGATAAAGCCCGGCGCGATGCAATTGACTGTGATCCCGCGCGACGCGACCTCATAGGCCAGCGACTTGGACATCCCCACCATTCCAGCCTTGGATGCCGCGTAGTTCCCCTGCCCCGGATTGCCCGTGGCCCCGACAACGCTGGAGATATTCACGATCCGCCCCCAACGCGCCTTCATCATGCCGCGCAAAACGCCTTTGCACAGCTTGAAGGTCGAGGTCAGGTTGACATCGATCACCGATTGCCACTCGTCATCCGACATGCGCATGAACAGGTTGTCCCGCGTGATCCCCGCGTTGTTGACCAGAATATCCACCGCGCCCATCGCCTCGACTGCCTGCTTGGGAAGCGCGTCGACGGCTTCAAAGTCGCTCAGGTTGCAAGGTAGTACATGCGCACGGTCGCCCAGCTCAGCTGCCAATGCCTCCAGCGGTTCTACCCGTGTGCCAGACAGCGCGACCGTTGCGCCTTGTGCGTGTAACACTTTGGCGATCTCGCCGCCGATACCACCGGACGCACCCGTTACCAGCGCCGATTTTCCTTCTAGGTTAAACATCTTACTGCCCTTTCTTAAACTTCGTTAGCGTGTGACCACACCGTATTTGATTAACTCATTTCGGGTCATAACATGCACACTGTCAAACGGTGCGGCCTCCACTGTGAACCAGTAAAAGGCGTCAGAGCCCAACATATCTTCAATGTAGCCGCGCGTTGGCTCGTGCTGCTTGGCACCGCGCGGATAGTCTCGAGCCGTGCCGAACCCGGTTTCCCATTCATGCACACCCACAACAGCGCCCGCAGGCACCGTGCGCTGCACACCGGCCAAGAATAGATCGACCCCGCCCGAATACACCTCGGAGGATGGCAGCATCCGTGTCGCCAAGCCGCGGTCCCGCAACGTGTATCCCATCTCAGCGACCACGTCGTCGTCCAGAGAACCCTCAACCTTGCCTAAAACGACTTCTCTCAGCGTCGGATTATCGTCCAACACCCCCACAAACTGCCTGAGCGCGCGGGTGTTGATGATGCCATCCATGCGCAGAACCTGCCCTTCAACCTGCAAGTTCAGGGTTTGGGACATGTTCTCGACCGTCCCGCAGCCCGCCAGAAGGGCCAGCGAAAGAAGGCGGGCTTTATGCACTCAGCGACTCCACGGCCGCCTTCACATCGTCAGCCGTTCCAACCGCAAGGGTGCCGATGTCGCGATTGATGCGTCGGATCATACCCGACAACGCTTTGCCTGCACCGATCTCCCAAATCTCGGTCACACCATGATCGCCCATGTACCCAATGCTTTCGCGCCAGCGCACGGAACTGGTGATTTGCTCGACCAGCAGGTTGCGAATGGTCAGCGGGTCATTCACGGCGGAGGCAAGCACGTTCACCACCACCGGAACAGCTGGGACTTCGATATCCACATCGTCCAACGCCCCTGCCATTACGCGGGCGGCAGGCTCCATAAGAGCGCAATGGAATGGAGCGCTAACAGGCAAAAGCACCGCACGCTTCGCACCGCGCGCCTTGGCGATCTCCACCGCGCGCTCCACCGCAGCTTTATGACCGGACACAACAACTTGGCCCGGATCATTGTCATTCGCGGCTTGGCAAACGTCGTCCCCTGCGGCCTCCGCGGCCACCTCTTGCACTGTCGCGAAGTCCAAACCCAGCAGCGCCGCCATTGCACCGACACCGACCGGCACAGCCTCTTGCATTGCCAAGCCGCGGGTCCGCAGCAACCGAGCAGTGTCCGCAACGGTAATAGAGCCAGCAGCGGCCAAGGCAGAATACTCGCCCAGCGAATGGCCTGCGACGTAGGCAGCAGCGTCAATGCTCACCCCTTCGGATTTCAGCGCGGCCATGACAGCCAAGGACGTTGCCATCAGCGCGGGTTGTGCGTTTTGGGTAAGAGTCAGCGTATCTTGCTCGCCCTCCCAGATCAGCTTGGACAGCTTTTCGCCCAACGCCTCGTCGACCTCGTCGAAGACGGCTTTTGCCTCTGGGTAGGACTCGGCCAAATCGCGCCCCATCCCGATGGTCTGGGCCCCTTGGCCCGGAAATACAAATGCGCGCATTGGCTGCTCCCCTTCATGGATTAGGCGTTTTATACGGGTCTAGCCGACACGATCCCCCCTCACAAGCGCCCCGACCCCTAAGTGCACAAATCCTGTGCGCAATTCTGAGATAGGATCGACATGAGTTTCGCCATAGCCTAACCGGAAACCCATTCAGGAGCATCGCCCAATGCGTGGCAATAGCACGACAACTTACGGCACCGTAACCAAAGGATTTCACTGGCTGATTGCGCTTTTGGTGATCACTATGATCCCGCTTGGCATCTACGCCAATGACCTACCCTACGACACGGGCGACGCGCTGGCCTTCAAGGCGCAGGTCTTCTCGCTGCACAAAACGCTTGGAGTGTTCATCTTCTTCGTCGCGCTGGCCCGCATTGCTTGGGCCGTGTCGCAACCAAAGCCCGCGCTGTTGAATGCCAACAAGCGGCTTGAGGCCACTTTAGCAGAAATGGTGCATTGGGCGCTCTATGCCGCATTGGTGCTGGTCCCGCTGAGCGGTTGGATTCATCACGCAGCCACTACAGGGTTCGCTCCGATCTGGTGGCCCTTTGGCCAAGGTTTGCCCTTCGTGCCGAAAGACGAAGGTGTCGCCCACCTGTTTGGCTCGTTGCACATCATATTCGAGCGTGTGCTGGCGATCTCGATCTTCCTCCACGTGGCTGGCGCGTTGAAGCATCACTTCATAAACAAGGATGCCACCTTGAAGCGCATGTTGCCCGGCACAACCGAGCCCGAGTTAATCCCGGCGCAGCATCGTTCGGCCCTACCCATTCTGAGTGCAGTTGGCGCCTACCTTCTGGCCATGGTCGTCGGCGCAAGCATGGGGCTGTTCGCTGACACGACTGTGATGGAAAATGAACCCGCGCTAGAGGTCGTCGAAAGTGGCTGGACGGTTCAGGATGGCACGCTTGCCATTACCGTGCGACAATTGGGGAGCGACGTGCAGGGCAGCTTCGCCGACTGGACTGCCGCCATCGACTTCACCGAGGTACCGAACGCGGAGGGCGTCTACGGGACTGTGGAGGTTCAGATCGCAATCAGCTCCCTCACCCTCGGCTCGGTCACAGCACAAGCTATGGGGCCGGATTTTCTGAATGCGGCGGAGCATGGAACAGCGTCGTTCAAAGCCGACATTCTAGCCGACGCGCAAAACTACAAGGCGGAAGGCACATTGACCCTGAAAGGCATCGAAGCGCCGGTGCTTTTGCCCTTCTCGCTTAGTATCGACGGCGACACTGCAACGATGCAGGGGCAAACACGGCTAAACCGTACGAGCTTCCGCGTGGGTGAGAGCTATCCCGACGAAAGTTCTTTGGGCTTCGACGTCGCGGTGGAGGTCAATCTAACTGCCACGCGAAATTGAGCAGGCCCACGTCAGCGCACAAAAAAAGCCCCGTCAGCAGAGATGCCAGACGGGGCTTTTCGTAAAAATCGAATGCGATTATTCGGCTTTTTGTGCCTCAACCGAGATCATCAGCTGAACTTCGTCGCTTATGGCTGGCGCGAACGCACCCAAGCCAAAGTCGGAACGGAGCAGCGTGGTCGTCGCGTCGAACCCCAGCCAAGGCTTGCCTGCCATCGGATGCACGTCTGCCTTGTTCAACTTAGTATCCAGCACAACCGATTTGGTTACATCATTCATCGTCAGATCACCGGTGATCAAAGCGGTCGCGTCGCCCGTGACCTCGATTGCCGTGGACGTAAAAGTAACCATGTCACCATCTTCGGCGCCAAAGAAATCGGGCGACATGAAATGCCCTGTCCGCGCGTCCCACCCAGTGATCATGCTTTTCACCGGCATCGAGACGGAAACGGAAGACGCTGCCGGATCGGCCTCGTCGAATGAAATCTCGCCCTCAAAGCCGGAGAACATGCCATATGTCGTGGAAAAGCCGAGGTGGCTGTAGTTGAACACAACTTGGCTGTGGCTTGCATCAAGCGTGTAAGTGTCGGCGGCAAAGCCGGCAGTCGTGGCAAGTGCGAAGGCTGTCGCGAGGGTAAGAGTTTTCATTTCGGGGCGTCCTTTCAAGACTGAATTTCTGGCGCTAAAGTCCCTAAATGCCCTCAGATAGCAATTCGGCGACGATCAACAGTTTGTGTGCGCAAATACACGATGGCCGCGAAAAACTCTTCGCAAACTGCTATCATCGGGATTTCAGCATATGGGATGGGCGGATGATTGGCCTCATCAAAGAGTATTGGGACGACTATTTGCGCTTTTGGGAGTTGCTGGGCGCTGCGCTGCTGCGGCCCATCCACGAGATTTCTTACAGGGTCCGGCACGACAGCGGCATGCGCAATTCGGTGCTGTTTCTCGGCTCCGCGCTGCTGACCAATGCGGTTTTGATCACACTGGTGCTGGGGCAAAGCCTGACCGATATGAGCCGCGTGGTGATCCTTGGCATTAATGCGGCCTTTCTGTCGCTGCTGGGGTTCGTCAGCTTTGCGCTGGCTTGGAGGATCTGCCGCTACAGGGGAAATTTCAGACGGCTCATGCGTCTGGGATTCTATTTCAACGGAATATATGTGGCGATCACAACCCTCGGGGCGCTGCTGTTTTACGGGGCGTTCAAGGCACTGTCGCCGCAGCTTTACCGTGAATACCATAACGGGCTGACCAATTGCGACGACGGGCTTGGTGCGAAAATCCAGCGGCTGAACGATCTGGTGGCAAGCGATCCGCTGGTCAACATGCTCAACAACGTTCAGGCGACGGTCATCTTCTTAGCGCTGATCGTCTACTGGATCGCTTCCTTGCGACTATATTTCCAGCTGTTCCCGATGGGCGCACTGCGCGGCGCAGCGGCGTTCATCCTCGCGCTGGTGTTCTGGCACGTGCTGCTGGTGGTGGACTTCGTGTTTTTCCTCGCAATCGGCCAATTGGTCAACGGCTGCTAGGCGTGCTGCCAAAGTCCTTGCGCCTTGCCCGAACCCTGCTATACCGCCCCAACCTTCGTGAATCTTTTTGAACCGCGACGCCTCTCGTGGATGGGTGCGAAGGTCTTGATTGCCCGTCCTATGAAGCACGCCTGAAATATAGAGGAATTACACATGCCAATGTATGAGCACGTGTTTATCTCGCGCCAAGACCTGAGCAACACTCAAGCTGAAGGTCTGATCGAGCACTTCTCCACCGTCCTGTCGGACAATGGTGGCAAAGTTGTCGAGCACGAGTACTGGGGCCTGAAAACCATGGCCTACAAGATCAACAAAAACCGCAAGGGCCACTACGCCTTCGTCCGTTCGGATGCGCCAGCCGCCGCCGTTCAGGAGATGGAACGCCTGATGCGCCTGCATGACGACGTCATGCGTGTTCTGACCATCAAGGTCGACGAGCACGAAGAAGGCCCATCCGTCCAGATGCAGAAGCGCGACGAGCGTGAACGCCGCCCTCGCACGTAACCTGTTGACCTGAATTCAAGGAGCTAAACCATGGCTGCTAAACCATTTTTCCGCCGTCGTAAGTCCGATCCATTCGAGGGTGATAACGCCCCGAAGATCGACTACAAAGACACCCGCACCCTGCAACGCTACATCTCTGAGCGCGGCAAAATCGTACCCTCGCGTATCACCGCTGTGGGCGCCAAGAACCAGCGTGCGCTGGCCCGTGCCATCAAACGCGCACGTTTCTTGGCCCTGCTGCCCTACGCAGTGAAGTAAGGAGCTCAAGCACATGCAAGTCATCCTTCTGGAACGCGTCGCGAAACTCGGCCAAATGGGCGAAATCGTAGACGTAAAGCCGGGCTACGCTCGTAACTATCTCCTGCCACAAGGCAAGGCGATGAACTCGACCGCAGCCAACATGGCCGTCTTCGAAGCGCAAAAAGCGCAACTCGAAGCCAACAACCTGGAAACCAAGAAAGAAGCCGAAGCAATGGCTGACAAACTTGGCGGCCAACAGTTCATCGTGATTCGTCAGGCCTCTGACGCAGGCGCGCTGTACGGCTCTGTCACCACGCGTGACGCTGCTGACTCCGCAACTGCTGAAGGCTTCACTGTTGATCGTGGTCAAATCGTGCTGGAACGCCCGATCAAATATCTCGGCGTGCATGACGTGACCGTGCGTCTGCACCCTGAAGTGGAAACCACCTTCGCGCTGAACGTGGCCCGCTCGGTAGAGGAAGCAGAACTGCAAGCCTCCGGCAAATCCATTCAAGAACTGGCAGCAGAGGCCGAGGCCGAAGCAGAATTCGAAATCGCCGAACTGTTCGACGATATCGGTGCCGCCGCTTCTGAAGACGAAAATCTGGCCGAGGCTGTTGAAGCCCCTGCCGCTGAGGAAGCTGAAGACGAGGCGTAAGCCCCTCTTCCGTCCTCACCAATTTAAGGCCGCCTTTCGGGGCGGCCTTTTTCGTTGTGCGGGCCTGTAACGGCTTCGGTATCCCTTACACTAATAGGGGCGCCCACATGACATGGGCGCCCCGAAAAGTTGTAGAAAAGGTCTTACGATAATTCCGCGCGTTCCAGATCGGGGCTTAAGCCACTCCGGTGTCGCCGCGCAGACGGCTCAACAATGGTTCCAGATCCATCATATCCCCGCCAATCAGATTGAAACGACGGCCACCATCGGCGCTGAGGGTGATACGTCCGTAGTCCAGCCGAGAAATGGCGCTGCGCAGCTCGGTGACCAAGCTGGTCTCTGCCAGATCAATGCGGGTGATTTCTTCAAAGCGGAGCGTCTTGCGTGTTTTGAACCAGCCATTCGGCGAGCGAGACGTGATACGCAACACGCGGCCTTTGACGTCCACTTGGACTTCATCAGGTTGCTGTGTGAAGACACCGTTGGCCACCAGAGCAGCAGCAACGATATAAATGGCAGTCGACAAAACCGCCTTGCTGATGGCTGGATCACCGGGGAAGCTCGCGTCGGTCAACGTCCAGATCATCCCGCCAGCCGCCATCATCCCGAAGCAAACGACCGCGGTCAGAGCGCGCGCGGCTTGAACGCGCCATCCATCAGCCTTTGCTTCGCGCAGGCGATAACCGGATGAGTTGCGTTTCATTTCGATTGTTGGTTGCTGATCTGGCGTATCTAGCGTGAAATCCATCAATGTCATAACGATCGTCCTTTTAGTCTTTTCCCTTGGATGATCATTGGCGACCAAATGAGACGAAAATTAAGCAAACTTGGGTAAAACCTAAGACTTTAGCCGGACGTTTTGACGAAACGAAAAAGGCCGCCCCGAAGGGCGGCCCAGATAGTGCCTACAAGTCAAAGACTTAGGAAGCTTCGTCTTCCAGTGCCTCAACCGCCTTCTCAAGGTCGGCTTTCTTGACTGTCTTTTCCTTAACCTCAGCCAGCTCGAAGATGTAGTCGACGACTTTGTCTTCAAAAATCGGCGCGCGCATCTGTTGCTGCATCTGTTGGTTTTGCTGGATGAACTCGAAGAACTGGCGTTCCTGGCCCGGATATTGGCGGGCTTGGTTCATGATCGCTTGTGTCATCTCGGCGTCGGTGACTTCGATCTCGTTCTTGCGGCCCATCTCGGCGAGCAGCAGACCAAGGCGCACACGGCGCTCGGCCAAGCTTTTATGCTCGTCAGTGGTTTCGATCTCTGGGTGATCGTGGCCTTGCACGTCAGGGTTTTCCTCGTGCCACAGCTGGTGAGCAATCTGGCCCGCTTCCGCATCGACCAGCGATGGAGGCAGCTCGAATTTCACCAAAGTGTCCAGCTCATCCAAAAGCTTGCGCTTCAGAACCGCGCGGGAAGCCCCGCCGAACTCGGCTTCAAGGCGCTCGGCCACTTGGCCTTTCAAAGATGCCAGATCTTCAGCGCCGAACTGTTTTGCCAACTCGTCGTTGATTTCAGCGGCTTTGGGTTCTTTCACGGCTTTGATCTTGCACTCGAACACGGCGGCTTTGCCGGCCAGATGCTCTGCTTGATACTCTGCAGGGAAATCCACTTTGACTTCGACGTCGTCACCAACCTTGGCGCCAACCAACTGACCTTCAAAGCCCGGAATGAAAGAGTTGGAGCCTAGCACCAGCGGATAGTCTTCCGCAGCGCCGCCTTCAAACGCTTCGCCATCAACCTTGCCGAGGAAGTCGATCGTCACTTGATCGCCATCTTTCGACTTCGCGCCTTTTTTGCGATCTTCAAAGTTCTGTGCGTTTTCCGCCAGATTTGAGAGCGCTTCGTCGATGTCCTTGTCTTCAGCCTTCACAACCAGCTTTTCCAGCTTGATCTTCTTCAGATCAACGTCAGGAATTTCTGGCAGGGTTTCGTAGGCAACAGACACGTCAACGTCGTCGCCTGGCTTCCAGTCTTCGTTGGTCATCTTGATTTCAGGCTGAAGCGCAGGGCGGTCGCCGGTTTCTTCAAAATGTTTGGACATGGCGCCATCAATGCTTTCTTGCATTGCTTCGCCCATGACGCGGTCGCCGAACTGCTTTTTCAGCAGTGCCATAGGCACTTTGCCTTTGCGGAACCCCTTCATTTCAACTTCAGGCTGCGCCTCGAGAAGTTTTTCATTCACCTTCTCTTCTAGCTCAGCGGCGGTGACTACGATGTTGTAGCCGCGCTTGAGGCCTTCGTTCAGGGTCTCGGTGACCTTCATATTAGTCGTCCTTATATATAATGGTGCGGGTGAAGGGACTCGAACCCCCACGCCTTGCGGCGCCAGAACCTAAATCTGGTGCGTCTACCAATTCCGCCACACCCGCATATCTCTGTAGGCTTGAGAGTCGCCCCCTAAGCCTGCTTCGCGCCCATGTAGCAAAGCCCGTCAGAGGATGCGAGACGAAAATCACTCAATTCGCCACCAAAAGGTAAGGCAACCCAGACCTTATGCCCCAGTTGCCTCTGATTCATCCCGACATGGCCTTGGACTCGACAGGGTCATGTCCATTTTCTGCCTTATTTGCTTTGCATTAATTAACCATCGAAAGACGCAACCAATAACACGGAGCGAACACATGTCTGCCAACATGCACAAGACTTTCGGTGGGGGAATTGAAACCAACACCAAGCTGACCGGCCTTCTGGGCGGCGCCCAGGTACTGACGATGCGCGGCTACATGCCGATTGCCGGCCTTGAAGTCGGCGACCGCATTATCACCCGCAACGGAATGCGCACACTGCAAGAGTTGCGCGTAGAGCGTCACATGATGCGCCCTATCCGCGTCGGCCAGGGCACGCTGGGCTTCTCGCGTCCTAACGCTGACATGCTCATGGCCCCTGACCAAGAGGTCATGGTTCGCGACTGGCGCGCCGAGATGCTCTTTGGCCGCGACATGGTCATCGTCAACATCAGCACGATGGTAGATGGCAAATACATTGCCGAAGAGGAAGAGCTGGCTTTGCACGACGTGTACCAGCTGCGCTTCGACGGCGAAGAAATCTTCTACGCAGACGGCGTTGAGGTGATCTCCGACTTCACGGCAGAGACAGCCGAAGGCAGCCACAAGGTCCGCGAAGCCGCCTAAGGCCGACCGACCACCGCACCGCTACACCGCATTGGCAGCGGGGCCCCGCTTAACAAGGGGCCCCACACCGCCAACACCTACACACCCAATTCGCGATAGAGCACCGGGATTTGCTTCGGCAAATCCTCGGCGATGAGCCCAGGCCCCGCCAGTTTCGCGGCCAGGGCATGCAACAGCGCGCCTAGCTCAGCGGCCTCCGCTGGTGAGTTGCCCCTCGCCAGCAGGCCCGCAATGAGGCCCGCAAGCACATCGCCCGCCCCCGCCGTAGCCAACCATGCTGCCTTTGGCTCGGACGTGGTGTCCATGACAGCTACTGGACATCCGGGGGCCGCGATGGTGGTCAGCGCCCCTTTATAAAGCACCACAGAACCCGACAGATCCGCCGCGCGCATCGTGGCGTCTTTCTTTTCATTGAGATCGAACGGCACGTCATCCTCGCCCAAGCCTGGAAACAGCCGTCGGAACTCTCCCGCATGTGGCGTTAACACGCACTGCTCATGCAATTGGGTGAACAATTCGCGGTCCTGCGCCATCAAGGTCAATGCGTCCGCATCTAGCACCACCGCGCGCTGCGTGGCGAGTGCCGCACGCAGGGTAGCACCGTTCGCAGCCTCCAATCCGAAGCCAGGCCCGATACACATCGCGTTGATCCTTTGGTCTTCGGCCAAGATCAGCGACAAGTCCAACGCTTCCGAGACCTCACGCAGCATGATCCCCGTCAACTGCGCAGCACATTCCGGCAACGCATCCTGCGGCGCGCCGACCGTCACCACCCCTGCCCCGACGCGAAGCGCCGCCATCGCCGCCAGCCGCGCCGCTCCCGTGCGGGTCGCAGGACCAGACAGTACCAACACCGAGCCATGGTCAAACTTGTGCTGGTCAGCGCGCTTGCGCAGGGTCAGCAGCTGTTCCGGCTTGATGGCGAGCAGAGTCATAGGCCGATATCCTTTACGATAATGTTCCCACAAAGAACCTTCGCGTGCTCCGACTCGTGCCCAATTTTCTTGCTATGAAACGTCACAGTCAGGTCAGCATGAACTGCAAGAAAGTAAAGAGATGTGATCGGATCGCATATTGGTGCCTCGCCAGTATCGCTGTTCAACCCACTGGGGATGTCAATCGCGACACATCTTGGCGCACGAATGGGGGTCTCGCCAAAACGCAAAAAACCAAAGTGCTCAATATTCTCGAAGATTGGTTGGAACGCCTCCAACGGACGACTAAGTCCGATGCCAAGCAAAGCGTCAACGATTAGAGGCGTTCCCGTGAGGCTATCCGTCCTCTTCAGGAACTCGTCCGCATCAGCTGGGTTGAGGTTTGGAAACCCTAGATCGTAGCATCTGCTTTCGCCAACCCATAAATCATAGTTCCGACGCGCATCTGGTCCGAGCCGTTCCGCATCACCGTAGAAAAATACACTGACCTCCCACTTCAATTCACGTAGGAGCCGAGCGACGACAAATCCGTCGCCCCCGTTATTGCCCGGCCCGCAAAAAACTACGGCACGTTTTGCCCAAATCGATAGGTCGCCCCAATGAACTTCATGTGTCTCATCCCAAACCTCTGGAGCAAATGCGTGCTCCAACTCAGGCCATTCCTCAAAAATCGCCTCCACAACGCCCCTGCCCGCGCGCTCCATCAGTTCAAGCCCAGTGGCGTCGCCTGATGAAATCGCGGCCTGTTCCAAGGCGCGCATCTGGTCACTGGTGAGGGTGGTAGCAGTGTTCATTTTGCCGTCTTTTCACTTTTCGACTTCATATTAATCAGTTTGCACAAAATTTAAGCATGGCGTAGTCAATCACCCATGGCGACCTGCTTTCGGCAACCCTGCCAATTGTGCGTGGGAAATGAAAGTGGTCTGACCCGAACAGACGAGCAAAGGGAGTCGATCTGCGATGAAAAAGATTGAAGCGATCATTAAGCCGTTCAAACTGGACGAAGTGAAAGAAGCGCTACAGGAGCTTGGCATTCAAGGCCTCTCCGTTACCGAAGTCAAAGGCTTCGGTCGTCAGAAAGGCCACACAGAGCTTTATCGCGGTGCGGAATATGTTGTGGACTTCCTGCCTAAAGTAAAAATCGAGGTTGTGCTGGCTGATGACCAGCTAGATGGCGCCATAGAAGCGATCATCGAAGCAGCCAAAACAGACAAGATCGGTGACGGCAAAATCTTTGTCTCCACCGTAGAGCAAGCCATTCGTATCCGGACTGGCGAAGCTGGCGACGACGCATTGTAACTAACACTATCTTAACTGACAGAAGAGGAACGGTCAGATGAGCAACAAAGATCTGCTGAAGACCATCAAGGACGAGGGTGTCGAATACGTCGACATTCGTTTCACCGACCCACGCGGCAAGCTGCAGCACGTGACCGTCGTCGCCGATTTGGTGGACGAGGATTTCTTGGAAGAGGGCTTCATGTTTGACGGCTCCTCCATCGCGGGTTGGAAGTCTATCGACCAGTCCGACATGAAGCTGATGCCAGACGCGAAATCCGCGTATATGGATCCCTTCTACGCTGAAAAAACCATCTGCGTTCACTGCTCTGTTGTCGAGCCCGACACCATGGAGCCTTATGACCGCGACCCGCGTGGCACCGCAGAGAAGGCTGAAGCTTATCTGAAAACCTCCGGCATCGGTGACGTCTCCTACTGGGGTCCAGAAGCTGAATTCTTCCTGTTCGACGATGTTCGCTTCTCGGTCCAGATGAACAAAGTGTCCTTCGAAGTTGACGCGCAAGACGCGGCTTGGAACTCCGACACCGAGTACGAAATGGGCAACATGGGCCACCGTCCTGGCATCAAGGGCGGCTACTTCCCTGTGAACCCAACCGACGCGGCACAAGACCTGCGTGCGGAAATGCTGTCCACGATGAAGCGCATGGGCATGAAGGTCGACAAGCACCACCACGAAGTGGCGTCCTGCCAGCACGAGCTGGGCCTGATCTTTGGCTCGCTGACGCACCAAGCGGACGAGCTGCAAAAGTACAAATACGTGATCCACAACGTGGCCCACGCCTACGGCAAGTCGGCAACCTTCATGCCGAAGCCAATCGCAGGTGACAACGGCACCGGTATGCACGTGAACATGTCGATCTTCAAAGACGGCAAGCCACTGTTTTCCGGCGACAAATACGCTGACCTGTCTCAGGAAGCCCTGTACTTCATCGGTGGCATCCTGAAGCACGCGAAAGCGCTGAATGCGATCACCAACCCGTCGACCAACTCCTACAAGCGCCTGATCCCAGGGTTTGAGGCTCCGGTTCTGCGCGCCTACTCTGCTCGCAACCGCTCCGGCTGCGTGCGTATCCCATGGGCCGAATCCCCCAAGGCCAAGCGCGTAGAAGCCCGCTTCCCGGATCCAGCGGCGAACCCCTACCTGTGCTTCGCAGCCCTTCTGATGGCTGGCCTCGACGGCATCAAAAACAAAATCGATCCGGGCCCATCGTCCGACAAAGACCTCTACGATCTTCCACCAGAAGAACTGGCCGGCATCCCAACAGTGTGCGGCAGCCTGCGCGAAGCTCTGCAAGCTCTGGAAGAAGATCACGAGTTCCTGCTGGCTGGTGACGTATTCACCAAGTCGCAGATCGAAGGCTATATGGAGCTGAAGTGGGAAGAGGTTTATGCCTACGAGCACACACCGCACCCAATCGAATACAAGCTGTACTACAGCTGCTAAGATTAGCGCCAATCTATCGGAAAAGGCACCCGCTTCGGGTGCCTTTTTCTTTTGGCGATCACGAAAAGACGCCAGAGACCTCTGCCGCGCTAGTGAGGCTGTTCTGTCAATTCCTTGGGCTCAGAGGAAGGCATCTCCCGCTCGTTCAGGCTCGCTTCGCTTGGCGCTAATTTAGCGTCGTCGCAAAGCAAAGCATCAGCCCCAGTCGCAGCCAAATCATCAATGTGCAGATCGGAAGCCGCGCTGACGGGAAGTTTACCCCGATCCGCATGAGGCGTTTCCAGACGCAACGCTCGTCGTCCATTCAACTGGCCCAAGCGCCCTTTGCCCAAAGTCGTGTTGCGGCTGTCGCGCAGTTGAGCGCGAGTCAGAATATCGTTGGGCAGGGAAATTACCGAGTCCGTTTCCAATCCCAATAGCGTTGAAACCGGCAGTCGAATTGACGGCAAGAATGCCTCCAGTTTAAGCGGGCTATCCTGAAGGATCGCAACCATTGCAGGGTTTACCCTTTTCGGCTTTGGCTGCGCGACGGTCACCACCGCGGGAAACATCAAAAGCGCCCGCCCTGACTTGATACCGGGTCCCAAGTCGACAGAAAGTTGCAACACATCATACGCCCTGTCCGACAACGCCAGACTAAGCGCAGCACGGTCGGTTTGCGGTGCGCCGCAAGAAAATCCTGCCAACGCACTGGCGTCTCTGCGGTCAGCGCAAACCTGCGCCAGTTTGGCGACCACTGCAGACGCGAACGCAGTGCTCAACGCCGCGTCGATTGCCGTCACCGGACGATCCACACGTGGCGCTGCCGAAATGCGCCCCAAGGTCTGCTGCTCGATTAAAGCGTCGACCAGAATACCATCGAAAACGATCAACCCTGTCGCTCCGTCAGGCCCTTCTAACAGATGGGGCACCGCGACATCGGGGATGCATGCAACGGCGTTGGCCTGAGAAAAGCACTGCGCCTCAGCCGCCTTCACCAAAAGATCTATGCCCTGAGTTGTCTTGGCCGGACCACGGAACAAGGTGTCCGCGATATCCTCCAACAGAATGTGGCTCGTGCCGCGTGTCGGTTTTCTTGGGCGCACCATCAGCGCCAAGGCGGTATTGGGTCCGGTCACGGTTGCGGCCTATCTGTTCTTGTTTAGTTCCTTGGCAGAATTGACCACAAGGTCCTGCCAATTGATTAACCCAGACAAGTTTAAGCGTGGATTTTTATCAGTCGGTGCGTACTGCGACCGAAAGCGGCAGGTGCACCCGAAACGCAGCGCCACCCTGCCCTGGCAAGTAATCCAGCGTTCCGCCCAACCGGTGCATAATCTCGCGGCTGATGGCCAACCCCAACCCCGCACTTCCCGCAGAGGCCTGATCGCTCAGGCGGGCGAATTTCTCGAAGATCACAGACGCATCTTTGGGCGCGATCCCCTGACCGTTGTCGATAAAGTCGATATCCAAGCTGCCTTGCGTTTTGGACACGGCGATCCGCAACTGCGGCGCTTCGGCCACGCAGTATTTTTGCGCGTTGGAAATCAGATTAATAAACACCTGCGTCAGCCGGTCGGTGTCGGTTTCCAGAAATGCCTCCTCACCCTCGCCGCTGCGTAGAACTTTCAGAGAATCAGGCTTCAAAGTCTCCAACCCCGCTGACGAGACGGCGCGGTCCAAAAGATCGCGTAAAACGGCAGATTGTCGGTTCAGCACGATCTGGCCGCTTTCCAAAACACTCAGGTCCAGCAAGTCATCGAGCAAGCGGGTCAGGCGGATGCTTTCCTCATGAATGATACCGGCATAGCGACCCTGTGCTTGCTCATCCATGCCGCCTTCCATCAGGAATTCGGAGAACGACCGGATTGACGTCATCGGCGTGCGCAACTCGTGGCTGACTTGGCTCAGAAAGGCGTCCTTTTGAACAGATAGTGCCGTGAGTTTGGCGTTGGCTTCCCTAAGCTTGCGGGCGGTTTGCTCCAGCTCGCGCGACTGGGTCTCGAGCTGGCTGGAATATTCCAGCATCTGCGCACTCTCGTCGGCCACCGCCAGAAGGTCACGCACCGAAATCGAGGCTTGCCCGTTGATCTGGGCGATCATCGCATGTGCCGTTGCCCCACCAACCGAGCCTGCCAGCTCGCGTTCCAGCAGAGATATGAAATCCGGCGTCGGATCTGGCAAGTAACCGGCCTTTCCCTGACGTGTGGCTTCGCGTTGAAACAATGTCTGTGCCTCTCGCGCACCCAGCAAGCGCTGCGCCATCACCAGAAAATCTTCTGTCTCGGCTTGGCCGCCGGACGGGGCAACTGCACCGTCCCCGCGTTCGAACACGTTCACAAAGCCCGCACCCTGAAGACGCTCCATCGGCGTCGGGAAAGACACGAGCGATACGATGACAAACGACAATGTATTAAGCGAGATGGACCAGAAAATGGAGTGGACCAGCGGGTCCATCCCGGTTAGCCCCGCCAAGGCCTGAGGCCGCAGCAAGCCCGCACCAAACGGACCTTCCAACAACATCGCGGCAGGGAACACACCGATCGCGGGCATGAATAGCGTGTAAACCCACAGCCCGAACCCGACGACCAGCCCCGCAATCGCGCCGCGGCGGGTCGCACCGCGCCAGAACAATCCGCCAAGCAGGGCTGGAATAACCTGCGCCACGCCCGCAAAACTCACCAGACCGATCGCGGACAGCGCGGCAGAACCACCTGTGGTGCGGTAATAGGTGTAGCCCAGCCCCAAAACCGCTGCGATTGAGACGCGCCGCGACAACAACACCACCTGACGCATATCCCCAAACATCGATGCGCCGGTAGAGCGGGTGTTCAGCCAGATAGGCACAACGATATGGTTCGACACCATCGTCGCAAGCGCGATGGAGGCGACGATCACCATGGACGTTGCCGAGGAGAACCCGCCCAAAAATGCCAGTAGTGCCAACCCCTCTTGGCCCAATTCCAACGGAAGGGTCAGAACGAACAAGTCAGGGTTGGAACCTTCGGGCATAACGGCAAGCCCGACAACAGCGATGGGCAGCACGAAGAGGCTCATCGCCATCAAGTAGGCGGGAAAGGCCCATGCAGCGGTTCGCAAATGCCGCTCGTCCGAGTTCTCGACCACCAGAACCTGAAACATCCGCGGCAAGCAGATCACCGCCGCCGCCGATACGAAAATCATCGACGTCCAGCGGCTTGGGCTGGGCTGCCAACGCGCAACAGGGCTAGCCTCAATCGCGCGCAGCGTATCCGCCAGCCCCCCGGACGCCCCCCAGACCACAAAAATCCCGACCGCCAGCAGCGCCACCAGCTTCACGATGGCTTCCAGCGCGATGGCGGTCACCACACCGTGGTGTCGCTCATTCGCGTCTAGGTTGCGCGTACCGAAGAAAATGGTGAACAACGCCAAGCCCGCAGACAGCCAGAACGCGGTAGCATTCAGATCGGAGCCGCCGCCGGCTGACACGGGAAATTCCGAAAATACGGCCACGGACAATGTCACGGACTGCAATTGCAGCGCGATATAAGGCGTCGTTCCCGCGATGGCGAGCACGGTTACTATGACTGCGATAGCTGGGGATTTGCCGTAGCGGCTGGAAATCATGTCGGCGATCGAGGTAATTCGCTCTGCTTTGCCAATCCGCACCAGCTTTCGCAGCAACCACCACCATGCCAGAAACACCACGGTGGGGCCCAAATAGATGGTTAAATATTCCAAACCTGACCGCGCGGCGTTGCCGACCGCGCCATAAAACGTCCACGCGGTGCAATACACGCTTAGCGAAAGCGTGTAGGTCCAAGGAGATCGCAGCCACCGTGACGGCCCGCGCTGCGCCCGCTGATCCGCGTAGAACGCCACCCCGAACAGCACCATGGTGTAAATCACGGCGACCGTGATGAGGACGTTGAAGCTCACCATCAGCGTGACGCCTCGTCATCGTCCGGTTTGCCATCGTTCGGGAAATCGGCCCCAAACAGTCCTCGCGCAATCGTGGCGCAGGTGGCAATCAGACAGATCCAGACAAAAAAGAAGTAGATCAGCCGAAGCGATGTGCTCCCCGCTGCGTTGTCTGACCCGGGCGTACCAAGGATCAACGCTGGGACAACAAACAAAAACAGCCCCGCAAAAGGCAACAACTTTGCAGCGTCAATCAGGCGGCGGCGTTGGTAGACGCGTCGTTCCAGAAATAGAGTGCGGGAATTGGGGCTGGTAGCGCTCAGCCTGATGCGGCGGCGACCCTGCCCTTTTGGCTCGTCGGAATCAGGCATCGCGTAGCTTAGGCCTTCGGCGCGGATGCGGCGTAGAGTTCGCGCACTTTGCCAAGCATCTCTTCATTCGAAAACGGCTTGGTCATGAAATGGCTCACTCCGTAGCTTTCCGCCAGTTCCCTGTCTTTGGTTTGCCCACGCGCTGTGAGCATCAAAATAGGAAGGTTCTTGGTCTCGGCCGCGTTGCGCAAGTCTCGCAAGATGTCGAAACCGCTGCGACCGGGGAGCATCACATCCAGCACCAGCACATCCGGTTTGACCCGCGCAACAGCGTCAACTGCGTCAGCCCCCTCCGAATGAATGCGCACCGTCCAGCCGTCACGTTCCAGAAGGAAGCTTATGGCCTCAATGATGTTCGGCTCATCTTCGACGAGCAAAACGGACTTCGACATGAGCCGTACCCCTCCCCAAGTTTGGCCGTGTGCCCCAATTAGACGGGATTTCCACCGCTTGTCAAAACGCCGTTGTTTAAACCACGCGTCAAAACGGTCGGTTCTCGACGGGCATCGCACCCGTCTCGGGCACAAACGCGACAAGAACTGCCCACGGAAAGGGGCGTGCCCGACGCGTTTCGATCGTGCGCGACCAGCAACATGATGGACTGGTAGACCGGGGCGCGATCAAAGCGGAGCGGCCCCGCCGGATGCGCCAAAGCCATCGCGGTGAACTGCGTGCCGTCCTCGCTTTCGATGTTCCGTCGGATCGGCACGCCCGGCGCATTCAACGCAGCATATAAGGGCCAAAGCGGGCACCCTGCCCCAAACCAGGGTAAGGCCAGTCCCGATGGCGATTTGCGCACCAGCAAGGCCCCAGAAGCATCGCAGCTGACCAAACCGATGTCGGGAATGGTTGCACTCCGCTGAAGGCTCGCGAGGCGGCGGAAGGCCGCTTGCAATGGCACACCAAACTGCACCGCCAACGCTGCGGGATCAAATCGCACTTCATGCGCAGCAGCCTCGAAGACTTCCAGCGGCATCGCCTGAACGTCTGCGAGGTAAACCCCGAAGTAATGCAAAGCCAACGATCTGGCCTCTGCGCTGTCGAGCTCTGGCATCTGGGCGGTGAGGCTTTCGGGATCCCCGCCTTGTTCGAGTTCCACCAAATGATGCCCCCGTGCGTCAAACGCGGCGAAGACCGCCTCCAGCGGGGTGGCACTCCCCGTGTCGCGGCGCGATAGATGATCCAGATGCGCCGCCATCGACGCCGAACTTTCCGCGAGCCGTCGGCTTTCGGTGTCAATGTTAGAGTAGAACCGCGCCTGCCACTCGGTCCCGAGGTCCGGCGTCGCAACAAGGATCGACGCGGTGGAGCGGATCGCCGACACTGTCGACAGAACCTCGTGCATTTTTTCAGACAGCACTGGGTCATGGGTCAGGCGGTCGTTCAACCCACCCACGGTTTGTTCCAGTGCCCGCAGGCGACGGTGTTGGGCGGTAATCTTTGCCGCCCACCCCGGAAAGCGCGCCACAAGATCGTCGATCTGGTCAAGCTCCACTGCTGTATTTGTATCCGTGGCAGCAGCGTCTTGAAGCTCCGTCACCACCGCGCGCTCGGCTCCTTGGCTCAGGGTAGAGGGGTCAATTCCCAGCACTTCCGACAGGGCGAGCAGGGTTTTGCCGCCGATTCTTCGGCGGTTGTGCTCGATTAGATTGAGATAGCTGGCGGAGATTCCGATCTGGCGGGCCAAGTCGGCCTGCTTATAGCCCCGCATCAGTCGGTGTTCGCGAATTCTGGAGCCGGTCAGGGCAGATTTTGGCATTTCAACTCCTTAGTGTTCCGAAGCTCCGGTCAGATTTCCCGAACGAATCCAGCGGCTTTCCGCGCCGCGTTGAAAATTACTTTACAGTTTCTGCACGCGCAATGTCCATTTGTTTACAAATTTTTAAAGCGAACCCAATGGCTTGTTGCGCGATTTACGTAACGTCCCTGATACTGGCGATGGCTTGAGAACCATCAGGCTGCGGCTTTCTCGGAGGAGGAGAAGGCCACAATCACTTAGGGAGGATTTTATGTCCAAATCGAACTTCACGCGTCGTGGCTTGCTCAAGACGTCCGCAATGGCTGGCGGCGCACTGGCGATGCCTACCATCTATGACGGCTCTGTCTGGGCCGACGCTCACTCCGGTTATCTGAACGCGCCAACCGGCTCCACCGTAACTCTGGGCTTCAACGTGCCACAGTCCGGCCCTTACGCCGACGAAGGCGCAGACGAGCTGCGCGCATATGAGCTGGCAGTCGAGCACCTGAACGGTGGCGGCGACGGCGGCATGATGAACACTTTCTCGTCCAAAGCCCTGAAAGGCAACGGCATCTTGGGCAAGAAAGTCGAATTCGTCACGGGCGACACGCAAACGAAATCTGACGCAGCCCGCGCATCGGCAAAGTCGATGATCGAAAAAGACGGCGCAATCATGATCACTGGCGGCTCAAGCTCCGGTGTGGCTGTTGCTGTTCAAGGTCTGTGCCAAGAAGCTGGCGTGATCTTCATGGCGGGTCTGACCCACTCCAACGACACAACCGGTAAAGACAAGAAAGCCAACGGCTTCCGTCACTTCTTTAACGGCTACATGTCTGCTGCAGCTTTGGCACCAGTGCTGAAAGCCCGCTACGGCACCGACCGTACCGCCTACCACCTGACAGCCGACTACACATGGGGCTGGACCCAGCAAGAATCCATCCAAGCTGCGACTGAAGCTATGGGCTGGAAGACTGCGAACAACGTCCTGACACCGCTGGCAACAACCGACTTCTCATCCTACGTTGCTCCGGTTCTGAACTCCGGCGCCGACGTTCTGGTTCTGAACCACTACGGCGGGAACATGGTGAACTCGCTGACATCTGCAGTTCAGTTCGGCCTGCGTGAAAAGCAAGTAAACGGCAAGAACTTCGAAATCGTTGTTCCGCTCTACTCCCGCCTGATGGCGAAAGGTGCTGGCGAAAACGTTAAGGGCATCTTCGGTTCCACCAACTGGCACTGGTCGCTGACCGACGAAGGCTCCAAAGCATTCGTTAAATCCTTCGGCGAAAAGTATGGCTTCCCACCGTCGCAGGCGGCGCACACATGCTACGTGCAAACTATGCTCTATGCGGATGCGGCCGAGCGTGCTGGCACGTTCAACCCATGTGGCATCGTAGAAGCTCTCGAAGGCTTCAAGTTCGATGGTCTGGGCAACGGCGCAACCGAATACCGTGCCGAAGACCACCAGTGCTTCAAAGACGTTCTGGTCGTGAAGGGTAAAGACAACCCGACTTCCGAGTTCGACCTTCTGGAAATCGTGGAAATCACCCCACGTGCACAGGTTGAGTACGCGGTTGATCACCCAATGTTCGCCGGTGGCGATCTGGGGTCTTGCAACCCAGGCGCATAAGTCGACCTAACGACACGACGCCGGGGCCTTTTCTTCCCAAGGGAGAAGGCCTCGGCACCCCCCTGCCCTCCCGGGCCGCGCGCGCGGCACTGGTTTCGGCAAGATCACCCCAACAGGCGAGACGGGAACGATGGACGTAATCATTCTTCAACTTTTGAACGGCTTGGACAAAGGCTCCGCTTACGCGTTGATCGCCTTGGGTCTGACCTTGATTTTCGGCACGCTTGGCGTGGTGAACTTTGCCCACGGGGCCTTGTTCATGCTGGGTGCCTTTTGTGCGGTGACTCTTCAACGCATCCTTTCATTGTCTTTCGAGACGATTGACCCCACCAAGACCGACTTCCTTGGCAATCCTGCAAAGATCAAAACGCCTTATATAGAAAGCTGGTTCGGACCGGAGCTGGGCAGCTCGATCATCGACTGGTCTGTGCCGCTCGCCATTCTGTTCGCCATCCCGATCATGATCGGTGTCGGCTACATTATGGAACGCGGCCTGATCAAGCACTTCTACAAGCGTCCACACGCGGACCAGATCCTTGTGACCTTTGGCCTCGCCATCGTGATCCAAGAGGTCATCAAGCAATTCTACGGTGCGAACCCGATCCCGACCCCTGCCCCTGACGCGTTCAAAGGCTCGTTCGATTTCGGCTCGCTGCTGGGATTTGACCCGAATGTGGTCATCTACCCCTACTGGCGCTTGGTTTACTTCTTCTTCGCCGCGCTGATTATCGCCGCCGTCTTCGGCTTCCTGCAATTCACCACCTTCGGCATGGTTGTCCGCGCCGGCATGGCGGACCGCGAAACCGTGGGGCTGCTGGGCATCAACATCGACCGCCGCTTTACCATCATGTTCGGGATAGCGGCCGCGGTGGCAGGACTAGCGGGGGTCATGTATGCGCCGATTAACTCGCCCAATTACCATATGGGTATGGACTTCCTTGTCCTGAGCTTCGTGGTGGTTGTGGTCGGCGGCATGGGCTCGTTGCCCGGCGCCGTTCTCGCAGGCTTCTTGCTGGGCATTCTCGAGAGCTTCTCTTCGATGAATGAAATCAAGCAAATCCTGCCGGGCATCGACCAAATCATCATCTATCTCGTTGCAATCATCATTCTGCTAGTTCGTCCTCGTGGCCTTATGGGTCGCAAGGGTGTGATGGAGGACTAAGAAAATGCTAGGTCTCGAAAAGAAAGACACCTCCCTGCTCATCATCGTTGCAATTCTGACGATGTGTGCCCCCTTCATCCTGAACCCCTTCCCTGAAGGGTCGGCGATGGCGCAGTTCAACGCGGGTTACCCCGACTTGATGCAACGCTTTGTGATCTTTGGCATCTTTGCCATCGGGTTCAACATCCTGTTCGGTCTGACCGGCTACCTGTCCTTTGGCCACGCGGCCTTCCTCGGGATAGGCTCCTACTCTGCCGTTTGGATGTTCAAGCTCTTGGGCTACAACATCCTGCCAGGCATCGTTTTGTCGGTGATCACCTCGGGCTTGTTTGCCCTGCTGATCGGCTACATCTCTCTGCGGCGCTCGGGCATCTACTTCTCGATCCTGACCTTGGCTTTTGCGCAGATGTCCTTCGCGCTGGCCTATTCGGTGCTGACGCCGCTGACCAATGGCGAAACCGGATTGCAGGTCTACAACTCCGACCCGCAGTATTTCCACTCCGACGCGTTGCCAAACATCCCGCATCTGTTCGGTCAGGAAATGCAGTCCACATTCAAATTGTCGCTGGGCGGATGGAGCTTTGACTTCAACTTCGGCTACTACATCTGTGCGGTGATCATGCTTGTGATGTTCTACATTGCGATCCGCATTTTCCGCTCCCCGTTCGGGCTGATGCTGAAGGCGATCAAAACCAACCAGACGCGCCTGAACTACACCGGCCTGAACCCTCGCCCCTACACATTGGCAGCGTTCGTAATCTCCGGCATGTATGCTGGCCTTGCTGGCGGTCTGATGGCCTCCATGGACCCGCTGGCAGGTGCAGAGCGTATGCAGTGGACCGCGTCCGGTGAAGTCGTTCTGATGACCATCCTCGGCGGTGCAGGCACACTGATCGGCCCGGTCTTGGGTGCGGGTTTCATCAAATATTTCGAGAACATCTTCTCGAAGATCAACGACACCGTCCTGCACCAGTGGTTCGCGTTCCTGCCAGACGGCATTGAGGACTTCCTGATTGCGGTCATCCACCCCTTCGTGGGCAAAGGCTGGCACCTGACGCTTGGTCTGCTGTTCATGGCCATCGTGATCTTCCTGCCCGGTGGGCTCGTCGAAGGTGGTCAGAAAATCATCAGCAAGTTCCGCGGCAAGAAGGCAAAAGACGACGCCCCTGCTGCACCTGACTCAACCCCTGCTGAATAAGGAGCGAATGACATGGGAATCCTAGAGATCAAAAATGTCGGCAAACGCTTTGGCGGGTTGCAGGCGCTGTCCGATGTGAACCTGAGCGTGGCAGAAAACACTGTCCACGCCATCATCGGCCCCAACGGGGCTGGCAAGTCCACCCTGCTGAACTGCCTTGTGGGCAAGCTGATCCCCGACACCGGTTCTGTCACCTTTCAGGGACAGTCTCTGCTCGGGCGCAAGCCTCATGAGATCAACCAAATGGGCGTTTCGAGGGTGTTCCAAACGCCCGAGATCTTCGCCGAATTGACAGTGTTCGAAAACGTGATGATCCCCTGCTTTGCGGCACGGGACGGCTCGTTCCAGCTCAACGCATTGACGGCGATCCGCGGGCAAAACGATATTAAAGAGATGGCCGAAGCCATCCTTGAAGACGTGAGCATGCTCGACAAACGCAACATGACGGCGTCAAGCTTGTCACGTGGCGACAAACGTCGCTTGGAAATGGCCATGTGCCTTGTCCAAGAGCCCAAACTGCTGCTGCTCGACGAGCCGACCGCTGGCATGGCACGCGCCGACACCAACAACACGATCGACCTGCTGAAAGAGATCAAAGAGAAGCGCGACATCACCATGGCCATCATCGAGCACGACATGCACGTTGTGTTCTCGCTGGCCGAGCGCATCACAGTGTTGGCCCAAGGCACGCCACTGGTTGAAGAAACGCCTGAAAACATCAAAGGCCATCCCAAGGTGCGCGAAGCGTATCTGGGTGAAGCCCAAGTCTGAGGATTGGCCCCATGAATGTAAAACCCGACTTCAACAAGAATGCCAACAACGCGGCCACCGCCCCTGCCTTCCTGTCCGTCTGGGACATCGAGGCCTACTACGGCGAAAGCTATATCGTGCAAGGTGTCAGCTTCAACGTGCACGAGGGTGAAATCCTCGCCCTTCTGGGCCGCAACGGCGCTGGCAAAACCTCGACACTGCGCACATTGGCCCGCCTTGGCGACCCACAGCTCAAGCATGGCGAGATCTGGCTGGATCACCAACCGCTGCACAACATGGCGTCCCACGAAGCATCGGCTGCGGGCATCGCCCTGGTTCCGGAAGACCGCCGCATCATCCCCGGCCTGACCGTTGAAGAGAACCTGCAACTCGCACAAATCGCCCCGCCAATTGGCTGGTCAATCGAGCGCGTTTACGAACTGTTCCCACGTCTAGGTGAGCGTCGCAAGCAAGAGGGCGTCACGCTGTCTGGCGGGGAGCAGCAGATGCTTTCCATCGCACGCGCGCTGTGCCGCGACATTAAAGTGCTGCTGCTGGATGAGCCCTATGAAGGCCTTGCCCCAGTTATCGTGCAGGAAATTGCCAAAACGCTGCAGATCATCCGCGACCAAGGCATCACAACGATCATCGTTGAGCAAAACGCCGTAGCCGCGTTGAAGCTGGCCGACCGTGCGGTGATCTTGGATACGGGCTCTGTGGTCTTTGATGGCTCTGCCGAAGAAGTGCTGGAAAATGACGCGCTGCGGGCCGAATATCTGGCGATCTAGCGCGCCGAAAAACACACGAATGAAGGCGTAGTTTTCTAAAACTGCGCCTTTTTTCATGGCTGCTATTAGGAAAGGCTTTAGGGCATCGGCACAGACTTGGCCTTGGGTGGGCCTCGTCTATTTGGAAAGGCCTTTGCGATGGCTTTACTTTCTCAGCAGCTGAACAGTGTGTTGCCGCTGCCTTTAAAACCTGTAACCCCTCCAGCAGCCGTTCGGGCGCAGTCGCCCGACACCCCGCTTTTGGCACCGCCTGCATCACAAGCGCGGGTGAAGGCCGTCGCCCCGGCTGCGACGGCAATCGCGTCGTTATTTCCGGCAGATACCCCAACGGCTTCAGCGCTTCGCGATCGCCAAGAGCATGAATTGCAAGCTCTGCTCCGCAATATGCAAGGCATCGAGCCGCCTCGCCCCATAGGGGAAAGGGTCGACCTGTTGGTGCCACGCCCAAGCTTGCCGGACCCGAACCCCACTTAGGAAGCGATATTTCACGGCTTTTCACCTAAACAGCCTTGGCCTATAAGCGGAGAACAGTCGAAGCAAGCCGCATTACCGGACCTATCTCCGGGACGTAAGAACGGCACCCGGGTCGAGGAAGAGACAAATGGCAAAGAACTCCCATGACGGCGACGTCGCTTTTGTGAAAGCACTGGCCGAGGTTTTGAAAGACAACGACCTGACCGAGCTTGAGGTCAAGCGTGAATATGGCGAAGACGACAGCCTGAACGTTCGCGTATCCAAACAGGTTACCGTGGTTCAGCAAACTGTTGCTGCCGCTCCCATGGCCGCCGCCGCGCCAGTTGCGGGCGCGCCTGCTGCCGCCGCGCCGTCTGCTGTTGCTGCCTCCGCCAATGACGATCCAGCGATGCATCCCGGCGCGATCACCTCACCTATGGTAGGCACCTGCTATTTGCAGGCCGAGCCGGGCACGCCCCCCTTCGCCGCCGTTGGCGACAAAGTGACCGAAGGGCAAACCGTGATGATCATCGAAGCGATGAAAACCATGAACCACATCCCTGCCCCCAAATCCGGCACTGTAAAACGCGTGCTGGTCGAAGATGGCACACCAGTGGAATTCGGCGCGCCGCTGATGATCGTGGAGTAATCCTCCATGTTTAAAAAAATCCTTATCGCGAACCGGGGCGAAATTGCCCTGCGCGTGATCCGCGCCGCGCGCGAAATGGGCATCCAGTCCGTCGCAGTGCATTCCACCGCAGACAGTGACGCCATGCATGTGCGTATGGCGGACGAAGCAATTTGCATCGGGCCGCCCTCCAGCACCGAAAGCTACCTCTCTATTCCCGCCATCATCTCGGCCTGCGAAATCACCGGCGCCGAAGCGATCCACCCGGGTTACGGCTTTCTTTCGGAAAACGCGGGCTTTGTTCAGATTGTGGAAGATCACGGTCTGAAATTCATCGGCCCGACTGCTGAACATATTCGCGTCATGGGCGACAAAATCACCGCCATCGAGACGATGAAAAAATTGGGCGTTCCGTGCGTGCCCGGATCAGGCGGCGGTGTAGCCACGCTTGAGGATGCCTACAGCATCGGCGACGAAATCGGCTATCCCGTCATCATCAAAGCCACTGCTGGCGGCGGCGGCAAAGGCATGAAAGTCGCGGAATCCCGTGAGGGCATGAAAAGCGCCTTCCAAACTGCGCGTTCCGAAGGCAAAGCCAACTTTGGCAATGATGAAGTCTACATCGAGAAATATCTGACCACTCCGCGCCACATTGAGATTCAGGTATTCGGCGACGGCAAAGGCCGCGCGGTACATTTGGGCGAGCGCGATTGCTCCTTGCAGCGCCGCCACCAAAAGGTGTTCGAAGAAGCCCCCGGTCCAGCAATCGACGCTGAAACCCGCGCAAAAATCGGCAAAATCTGCGCTGATGCGGTGGCAGGTATCGACTACGCTGGCGCAGGCACGATCGAGTTCCTCTATGAAAACGGCGAGTTCTACTTCATCGAGATGAACACCCGTCTTCAAGTGGAGCATCCCGTGACCGAAGCCATTTTTGGCGTCGATCTGGTGCGCGAACAAATCAACGTGGCCGCAGGATTGCCGATGTCGTTCCAGCAGGAAGACCTCGTCGTTAACGGCCACGCGATCGAGGTGCGGATCAACGCGGAAAAGCTACCCAACTTCAGCCCCTGCCCCGGGAAAATCACGCAATATCATGCCCCTGGCGGGCTTGGCGTTCGGATGGACTCGGCGCTTTATGACGGCTATTCGATCCCTCCCTATTACGACAGCCTGATCGCCAAACTGATCGTGCACGCCCCGGATCGCCCTGCCGCATTGGCACGTTTGCATCGGGCTTTGGGCGAGTTGATCGTGGACGGTATCGACACCACGACCCCGCTGTTCCATGCCCTACTGGCCGAAGAAGCTGTCCAAACCGGTGATTACAACATCCACTGGCTGGAGCATTGGCTCGAAGAAAACACCTAAGTGAGTTGCGCCTTGCGCGCAGCCCTGCTTTTCTAAGTCTATGGCTAAAGATGAACATTCCCTTGAGCTTACGCCCGCGCTGATCCTGAGCGGGTATGCCCAAGGGATCTTTCCAATGGCGGAAAGCCGCGACGATGACAGGCTGTTCTGGCTTGACCCGGAGTTGCGCGGCATCATCCCGCTGGATGGGTTCCATATCTCACGCAGTCTGCGAAAAACCATTCTGCGCGAGCCCTACCAGATCAAAGTCGACAGCGACTTTGCCGGCGTGATCGAGGGCTGTGCAGACCGCGAAGAGACTTGGATCAATGGTCCGATCTTCCAGCTTTATCTGGACCTGTTCGAGGCCGGGCATGCCCATTCAGTTGAGGTGTGGGACGGCGCGGAATTAATCGGTGGCGTCTACGGCGTCACGCTCAACGGTGCGTTTTTCGGTGAATCGATGTTCTCACGGAGCACAGATGCCTCGAAGATCGCACTAGCCTATTTGGTTTCACGCCTAAACGCCGGGGGATTTCTCTTGCTCGACACCCAGTTCCTGACCCCGCATCTGGCGTCTCTGGGCGGCATCGAAATTCCGCGTGCTAGTTACCGCCAAGCCCTTCAGGACGCTCTATCGGTCGAGGCGAACTTTCTCCGGCAACCACTGACGGTGTCCGGTCATCAAGTTTGCACCTGATCGCCCAAACGTCATAGCGCGGGTGATCCATCGCATTCAGCGCAGGGCTTGAGGCGACCATCCAGCCTTGAAACGCAACCTTGCCAGTGCTGTTGTCCACAATCGTCAAGCTGACAAAAGCATCGCCGCTTGGGTTGCCTTTGGGATAGCGGCAATCCTGCATTGTGATGGTGAGCGGCCCAAACTGCGTGTTTTCGCCTGTCGTGAGGATGATATCCTCGCTGGCCCCTGCCAACTTGTCCAAGCCGCGCATAACCGCTTGAGCCGCGCTGGAGGCCGCATGGCGCATCTTGCTCTCTGCCACAGGCGCGTTGCCTAGGCTAATCACCGTGTCGTCGCCCTGAATAGTCGTCTGCGCGGCTGCTGGCGCTGCCAACAGCAACAATGCCGCAATGAAGCGCTTCATTCGTCGTCGTTCCCCGCCACGAACTTCATCAGAAGCGTGATGAGCGACACCGAGCTTTGGGTGTCCTCAATCTCGCCACCGGGCTCAAGATTGAACGGCGACCCGCCCGGGATCACCTCTACGAAGTTCCCCCCCAGAAGACCTTCGGAGCTGATTGAAATGGCACTGTCATCAGGGACCTCGATCCCCTGCTTCATCGTGAAGGTCGCATCCGCGCGGAAGGTCTGTGGGTTCAGATCCAGTGACGTGACGGTGCCAACTTTGACGCCCGCCATGCGCACATCAGTGCCGACTTTGACGCCTTCAGCAGACCGGAAACTGGCCGCCAACGGGTACGCGTCACCGCCTGTTGCCAATGAGGTCGCACCGGTCGCAAAGACCAGAAACCCGATCGCCACGGCCAGGACACCCGTGCCAACGATTACTTCAGTTGTGTTCTCAGACATATCAGCCCCCAGCAAACTGTCGCTGCTATTCTGGCGACCAGGCCTCGTAATCCTGACGGACTTTCGGCTCGGCGCGTCGCAGAGAGCCTTGTGGCGCGTAGGCCATTGTCGTCCCCGTCAGGTTCGGTTGGTGCGGTTTTTCCCAAGTTTTATGGGCAATTGGGGCTTTGGTCGGTGGCTCATCCCAAGTGTGATGCAGCCAGCCATGCCAATCGGGACTAACGCGCGACGCTTCCGCCTCTCCGTTGAAGATCACCCAACGACGTTTGCCGTCTGCGGTCTGATAGAAGATGTTCCCGCCTTCGTCCTCGCCCACCCTGACGCCCTTGCGCCATGTAAAAAGCTGCGTGTTCAGCGTTTGGCCGTTCCACCAAGTCACTGCGCGAAGAAGAGTGTTGAGAATGCCCATGTCGGCCTCCGAAATTCGTCTCGCTTTATATGGACCATCGCCACGCTACAGTCCAGAGCGCAGGGTGCGGCTAGAGCCCCGGTTTGTAGGCCGTAACCTCAATCTCGATGCGGTATTTGGGGTCAATAAGTCCCGCCTCTATCATCATCGCCGCGGGCGGATTGCCTGCAAATGCAGCGCTGAGCGCAGGCCAGCACGCTTCAAACTCGCGCGCGTCCGGAAGGACGTAGTTGACCCGAACAACATCCGCGAACGTCGCACCGGCTTCTTTTAGAGCTTTTTCGATGATTTGAAGGGCAGAAACAGTTTGTGCCGGCGCGCCTTCGGGCGGATCGCCTCCTTCAACCAAAGGAGCAGCAACGGTTCCAGAGACGTGAATCCAATCACCCGCGACGACGGCACGGCAGTACCCGATTTTCGGTTCGTAAATGCCGCCTGAAGAAATCCGGCGAATGGACATTAGCCCGCTTCCGCTCCGGCTTCTTTCTTGGCTTCACCATAGATGATCAGCGGCTTCGCTGTCCGGCCCACGGCGTCTTCGTTGACCAAAACTTCGTCCACGTTGTCCAATGCTGGCAACTCGAACATGGTGTCCAGCAGGATGTCTTCGAGGATGGAACGAAGCCCGCGTGCACCTGTCTTACGCTCGATTGCGCGCTTGGAAATGGCGGTCAGCGCGTCATCGGTAAAGGTCAGCTTGGCATCTTCGAGTTCGAACAGGCGTTGATATTGCTTGATCAGCGCGTTCTTGGGTTGGGTCAGGATGGTGACCAATGCGTCCTCATCCAGATCTTCGAGCGTTGCAATCACTGGCAGACGGCCCACGAACTCGGGGATCAAACCGAACTTCAGCAAGTCTTCGGGCTCCAGCTCTTTGAACAGGTCACCGACGCCTTTTTCGTTTTCTTCACGCACATCGGCACCAAAGCCCATCGCAGAGCCCTTGCCGCGCTGCGCGATGATTTTGTCGAGACCGGCAAATGCGCCGCCGCAGATAAACAGAATGTTGGTGGTATCTACCTGCAGGAATTCTTGCTGCGGGTGCTTGCGCCCGCCCTGAGGCGGCACAGAAGCAACGGTGCCTTCCATGATTTTCAGCAGCGCCTGTTGAACGCCCTCGCCCGATACGTCGCGAGTGATCGAGGGATTGTCCGACTTGCGGGTGATTTTGTCGACTTCGTCTATGTAGACGATCCCGCGCTGCGCGCGCTCGACATTGTATTCGGAGGCCTGAAGCAGCTTCAGGATGATGTTCTCGACATCTTCGCCGACATAGCCCGCTTCTGTCAGCGTGGTGGCGTCAGCCATAGTGAACGGCACGTCAAGGATCCTCGCGAGCGTTTGCGCAAGCAAGGTCTTACCGCAGCCGGTCGGGCCGATCAGCATGATATTGGATTTGGCCAGCTCGATATCACCGGATTTTCCAGCATGGTTCAGGCGCTTGTAGTGGTTGTGGACAGCCACGGACAGCACGCGTTTGGCGTGGCTTTGGCCGATAACATAGTCGTCCAGAACTTCGCAAATCTCTTGTGGCGTCGGGACCCCATCAGCGGCCTTCAGGCCCGCTGTTTTGGTTTCCTCGCGGATGATGTCCATGCAAAGTTCGACGCATTCATCGCAGATGAACACGGTCGGGCCTGCAATCAGCTTGCGTACTTCGTGCTGGGACTTCCCACAGAACGAGCAATAGAGGGTGTTTTTGCCGTCACCAGAGTTGTTTGCCATTGCACCACCTATCCTGATTTTGCCCACCACTTGATGTAGCGTAGCGTCGCGATTTTGCCTGTCGTCTCAAGTTAGGCCACCATCAAGGGAGGCACAACGTCAAAAACGTATTTCCTGCGCCCTGCCTTCCGCAAGGTTTCAGGGCGCAGGAAGGCCTTATTTGTCGTCGTCACCCTTCACGCGGTTTTCGACGATCTCGTCAATATGGCCCCACTCCTTGGCTTCTTCAGGCGACATGAAATTGTCGCGATCCAACGCCTTCTCGACTGCTTTTTTGGTCTGGCCGGTGTGCTTCACATAGATGTCGTACAAGCGGTCTTTCAGCTTCTGCGTCTCGGCGGCGTGGATCATGATGTCGGACGCCTGCCCCTGATAACCGCCAGACGGCTGGTGAACCATGATGCGCGAGTTCGGAAGCGAGAACCGCATCCCCTTCTCGCCACCAGCCAGCAACACGGATCCCATGGACGCCGCCTGCCCGATACACAGCGTGGACACTTTCGGCTTGATGTATTGCATGGTGTCGTAGATCGACAGCCCCGAGGTCACCACACCACCCGGCGAGTTGATGTAGATGCTGATCTCTTTGGAGGGGTTTTCCGCCTCAAGGTGCAGCAACTGCGCGACCACCAGATGGGACATACCATCATGGATCGGGCCATTGATGAAAATGATACGCTCCTTCAGCAGGCGCGAGAAAATGTCGTAAGCCCGTTCGCCGCGGCTGGTCTGTTCGACCACCATGGGGACGAGGTTCATATAGGTTTCGACTGGATCGTACATGCCTGCCTGCCTTCTGCTTTTGAGCGGTTCGTAGTGCGTAAATATGAACGCGAGGTTAGTGTCGGAGAAAAACGGGTGCAAGCGCATCTCGCCCGCTATCCGTGTCAGAGTTAATTGGGTCGCCGAAAGCGAAGTTCAAGCTTGGCCAATCGAGACACAAATCAGACGCATAAAACCAAGGAAGCGCCACCGCACCCCACGGCTCAGGTTGACTTGAGGGCATCTGTCGGGCTTTTTGTGCCCAACTTTTGGGAGCGAGTCCCGCAATTCAAGCGCTTCGCTCTCATCTCCGCCGATCGCCCTAGAGAATCTACATTTACATTGGACCGTAAGATCATGTTTTCAATAATATATAACGTGAAATCATGAGCGCTGTATCTGACATGCGCACTGAAGCGAAGCAGTTGTTCAAGATCGCTGTCGCCGCCGCGGAGCCAGCTCAGGCTGTTCAAAAAGCCTTGGCTGGCGCATCCTTGAGCGCACAGGGAACGCTGTATCTGATTGCTGTGGGAAAAGCTGCCGTTCCGATGATGCGCGCGGCGCTCGGCAACGTGAAGCCGCACGCGCAAGTCGAAGCGCTTGTCGTGACCAATCCGGAAAATGCCGCGCAGATTGATGGATGCACCGTTTTGCAATCCAGTCACCCTGTCCCCGATGCTGCTGGCGAGGCCGCGTCGGCCGAGGTTGAACGGATTCTGTCGAACACCACAGCCGAGGACCGCGTAATTGCGCTGATTTCTGGCGGTGGGTCTGCCTTGCTCCCTGCCCCAGTCATAGGTGTGACCTTGGCAGAGAAAGCCCGCGTCAATCAACTGCTGCTTGGGTCAGGGTTGGAAATCAATGACATGAACCATATCCGCCAACAACTTTCTCGGCTTAAAGGCGGCGGGTTCCTGCGTGCTGCGGCCCCTGCTCCGGTCACGGCCTATATCTTGTCAGACGTCGTGGGCGACGACCTGCGCGCAATTGCATCCGGCCCGACGGTAAGCCCGATTGGCACCAAGGCCAGTGCCAGAAAACTGCTGGAAAACGCGCGCATTTGGGACGACATGCCTGATAGCGTGAAAACGCATCTGAGTGCGCGTGACGCAACGATGCCCGCCCTTCCCGCCGCTGAAAATCACCTTATCGCGTCAAACCGCCAAAGCCTCGACGCTATGCGCGCCGCCTGCCCCGAGGCGCAGATCCTCAACGACAGGCTCGAAGGCAATGTCGCAGATGTAGCGCCCCAATTGGCAGATATCTTTCGCACGCTTCCACAGGACGAACCGGCTGTTTTACTGTTCGGTGGGGAAACCACTGTAACGATAACCGGAAACGGGAAAGGCGGGCGAAATCAGGATCTTGCCCTGCGCATGGCGCTCCAAGATATCCCCGGTGATTGGGTGTTTCTGTCGGGTGGCACAGATGGCCGCGACGGGCCAACAGATGCCGCAGGCGGGATGGTCGATTCCGGCTCTCATACTCGAATGAGCGCTGCCGGCGTCGACCCAGAGGCGCTTCTGGCAAATAACGACGCTTACGCAGCCCTTGGGGCCTCTGGCGATCTGCTGATGACAGGTGGCACCGGCACCAATGTCGCCGACGTGCAAATCTTTATTAGACGTTAAGCGCGAGCCCTAAGGCTCGCGAAACGCTTCGCGGGATTTGTATAGCGGCTTGGTCAGATACTGCAAAATGGTCTTCTCGCCCGTGTGCAACTCGACCTGAGCCAGCATACCTGGGCGAATTTCTACTGTTTTCTGACGCGGCGACAGATGCGCCATGTCGACAGACAGCAGCACTTTGTAATGTGGATCCCCATCGGCAACGCGCTCGTCCTTGAACGTATCGGCAGAGATCACTTGAACCTTGCCCTCCAAAGTTCCGTAGATCGTGTAGTCATAAGCCGACAGCTTGACCGTGGCGTCTTGACCGGGGCGCAGGCTGGCGATGTCCTTGGGCTTAACCTTGGCTTCTACGAACAGTTCCTCGCCCATCGGGATGATCTGAAAAATCTCTTCACCCGGACGCACAACGCCACCAATTGTCGAAATCGCCACGTTGTTCACGATCCCTTTCATCGGCGAACGGATCACGGTGCGGGCCAGTTGGTCTTCGCTCAGCTTCATGTTCTGGCGCAGCGTCGCCAATTCCTTGAGCGTGTCGGAATATTCAGATGCGCGCTCCAGCTCGGCCTTGGACACGATCTCTTTGTACTTTGCCTGAGCATCAGTGTTCGACTTGCGCGCGCGGGTCGCTTCGATCAAAGAGACGATATTCTGCTCCAACAAATCTTCCATCAAGGCGGCCTCACGGCTGGTTTCCTTGAGGATTGCACGCGCACTTTCGGTGCGACCTTCGAAGTCGGACTGGCGTGCATTCAGCAAGGCGCGCTCGGAGGCGACGATGTCGGCCTGGCGTTCTTCCAGTTGACTTGGCACGAAGAAATCAAACTGGCCAGCCAGTTCAGCCTCTAGGCGCATCCGGCGAATTTCCAGCGCGTCGATCTGGTCTTGCAGATCATCAACGGAGGTCTGGAAGTTGGTGCCGGACAGGCGGGCGAGTATATCGCCAGGCTTCACGGTGTCGCCTTCCGTCACCAGTAGCTCCGACAGGATCCCGCCTTCGAGGTTCTGGATAATTTGCGGTCGGGAGGATGACACGAACTCACCGTCCGAGCGAACGATCTCGTCCACCCAAGCAAAGGATGCCCAGACGATAAAGACGAAAACGGTCAACCCGATCAGGCGGATCACCCAAGACGGGCCACGCAGGTCATCCTCAAAAGCAGCGTCGATCGTGGCCATCACTTGTCCCCTTTCGGCGTATTGATTTGAACAGAACCTTTGGCCGAGGCCGTCGTCGATTTGAGGTGCTCGAGCACTTGCTCGCGTGGGCCATCTACAGACAGTTTCCCGCCTTTGAGGACCATCACACGCTCTGTCAGTGTCAGGATCGGCATCCGGTGCGTCGCGATCACGGCCGTGCGGCCTTTGAGCCAACCGTTCAGGTTGGCGACAAGCGCCGTTTCCAACGATTGATCAAGCGCAGCGGTCGGTTCGTCCAACAATACAACCGACGGGTCTTGCAACCATAACCGCGCCCAACCGATGGACTGGCGTTGGCCGATGGAAAGCCCCATGCCGCCGTCATGTATTGGCAGGTCCAACCCTTTGGCGTGTTCGCGCACATATCGGCCCAACCCAGCGAAATCGAGAGCGGCCAGAAGGCGGGCGTCATCACGCTCCAGCCCCGAAAGGTTCAGGTTCTCGCGCAAGGAGCCCGCGAACAAGCGCACTTCTTGGCTCAGGTAGCCCACGCCGCGACGCAGGTCTTTGGGATGGATTTGCCCCATATCGATCCCGTCAATCAGGACGCGGCCTTGGTCGGGGGAATATAGGCCCGACAACAGTTTGATCAGTGTCGATTTACCGGACCCGTTGGCGCCAAGGATTGCTACGTGCTGACCTGCTGGAATAGCCAGACCGCCCAGATCCAGAACCGGTGCCGCGTCCTCGTCATAGCGGTGGAGCACATCGCGTAGCTCGAACCGGCCGGTGATCCGTTCGCGGCGCAGGTAGCTGCGCTCTGCGTCATAGTCCTGCGGGCTTTCAACGACCGCATCGAGCCCTACCAGCGCAGTTTTCACGTTGGACCACCGCGCCATGGTGCCCGCCAGTTGCGTCAGAGGCGCAAGAGTGCGTGAGGTCAGAATACCAACGGCAATGATGGAGCCAACGGTGAACTCCCCCGAAAACACAAGAAATGTTCCCAGAACGACTGCGCCAACGTAAGTTGCCTGCTGCACCCCCTGCGACCAGAAGGTCAGCGCGGAGGCGAGGCGACGCTGCTCGGACGACTTCAGAGCAGACAGCGCATTCAGCTCGTTCCAAAGACGCGCGAACCGCTCTTCACCGCGATGCGACTTAACGGTGTCGGCTTCGTAAATGGCTTCGTGCAACAGACGGTTCGCTTTAACCGAGGCCCCTTGGGTTTCTTCGGTCAGCTTCATCATGCGCTTTTGCAGGAAGAACCCCGGGAGCAGCATCAAGATGCCGCCGAGGACCAAGACCCAGACCACATTGCCAGCGATTGAGCTGACGAGCAGCAAAAACAGGAAAATAAACGGCACATCGGTCAGTGAGCCGATGGTTGAAGCGGTGAAGAACTCGCGGATCGATGAGAACTCGCGCATCGCGGAAAACGTGCCCGAAGGCGTCGCCCCTGCGGTGCCTGCGCGCATGCCCAGAAGACGGCTCATCAGGGTTTGTTGCACGGCAAGTTCGATCTTGCGCCCCGCCCCGTCCATCATCCGGGCGCGGGCAATCTTCAAAAATGCCTCCAGCGTCAGCGCGCCAACAGCCCCGATGGCCAGAACCCACAGAGTAGCGTGAGATTGGTGCGGGATAACGCGGTCATAAACCTGAAGCGAAAACAGCGCGACTGCGACGGCCAAGATATTGGCAACGAAGGAGCCTGCGGTGATCTCGATCAAGTGGCGCTTATACTTCGAAAATTCGCCCCAAAACCAATGGGCTGGCTTGGTTTCGAGACGATGCTTCGCCGCCACCTGCGCCATAGAGCTTTCGGCCTTCAAGACCTTGCCGGAAAACACCTTTGCGAACTCACCGAGCGGGACTTCCGCACGGCGGTCGCCGATCGTTTGATCGAAAATCGTCAACGTCTGATCATGCTGCTCCAGAACCAAAACCAGCTGGCCCGTCTTCATCTCGACCAATGCGGGCCACAAGTCAGGGCGCAACCGCACATTTCGGACCGAGCAGACGAGCCCAAGCGACTTCATCGCCCGTGCCAAAAGCTCTGGCGAAACGCCACCCGCATCCAAAGGAAGCTCAACCGCGGCATCAAGAACGTCGGATGGTTGCAGATCTACGCCTAAAAGCCCTGCATAGACCGACACCAGATCAGCACGGCTGCGCAGCTTCTTGGAAAACCGGCCCGCCTTATCCGGCGTTTGTGGCATCGGAACGCGCAGCCCCGGATCGTTTGCGACGGAGGTTGGCGTCTGAACCGGTTTTAGCTTTGCAGTATTCGATGCTTGGGCGGCCTTGGCCCGTGCCATGTCAAACGCAATGACGGGCGTGTTCATATATCCTCACCATCAACCAACGCACCCATAAGATGGGCAATCTGCAACTCTACCAACGCAATCTGATACTTGAGGCCGATCTGGTCGCGCTCCGTTGCGACCTTGGTTTCATAGACGCGCACGACATCCATCACGGGACGCTGACCACCCTTATATTGGCGATCAAACAGAGACAGGTTGGCGTTTGCTGACTCTAGCAGTCCCTTGCCCTGCACCTGCTGGCGCTTGAGCGAGATCAGGTTCTGTTCCAGCCGACGCATCGTGCGCGACTGATCCTCGAACGCTTGGGATACACGACGCCCTGCGGCCTCTTTGGTGGCTTCAATCGCTTTCAGGCTGGCCTTGGTACCAAACCCGAAACCGTTCGCAGCGCCCGCGTTCAGCCCCACGCCGGAGCCGCCATTCGCAACGACAGCTTGTGCCGAAACGCTTGGCAGAAAACCCGCGCGGCTGATTGTGGCTTGTGCAATGTCGCGGTCCCGTTCGGCTTCTGCCTTCAGGATCGACAGAGGCTTGGCGGCCTTCGCGTTCGAGATCGACGCCAACCCGCGCACGTCAGACAAAGGCTTGAAGGACATCGCGTTGAGTTCTGCAACCGCGGTGCGCGCCGTTTCCAGATCGGAATTCCTCTGGTTCTCGGCCTCTGCCAGCTTCTGGTTTACCACTTGCAAGTCCGCAGGGTTGGACACCCCGCCCCGCACGCGCTGATCCATGATCCACGCGAATTCGCCCAAACGGCTGGCAGCGCGGCTGCCTGCTTCGGCCTGTGCGCGACCTTGCTCGGCAGTGATATACAGCTCAAGCGCAGCGTAGACGCGGTCATTGGTGTCTTGCGCCAATGCAACCGCTGCGACTTCGACGTCGGACTTGGCGAAGCTGCGCTCGGCTTTCTTACGTCCGTTGTCGAACAGCACTTGGTCGATCACCAAAGACGCTACGACTTCCCCCAAAGAGGACAGCGAAAGCGATGGTCCAATGGTAGGCAGCCAGTTCTTGGAGGCCGCTTCTGCGCGCAATTTGGCGGAGCGTAGCTCTGCCTCTGCCGCGCGGGAGTTTGCCGCTAGAACCGCGCCTGCAACTTTGCCGTAAGGCGAGCGTGCGTCTAGAACTGATTGGCGTTCCAGCAAGGTTTCGATCAGGACGGAGCTTTCCTTGCCGCCGGTGCCACCGGCAAGCGCGGGTTGCGCCTGCGAGTTTGCCGCCGAGAGGTTCTCCCCCACTTGAATGTCCGACGCATTACGCGTCGCGGTCTCGTCTGTGGATCTACGTTTCAGAAACCCGAAAATTGGTGTGGTCTCTTTGCCCTCACGCTCCAGTTGAACGCTTTCGGCAAATCGACCTGTGGTTTTCACCTTTTCGGTCAATGCGGGCCGCGTCCCGGAGAATGTCCCCCGCGTTGCCTCGTCGCCCATGCAGCCCATTAGTGAAACTGCTGTGGTGCCTGCCAGCACCATGCGCATAACTGCGCGATTACTTTTACCCTGTCCCATGCGGAGCCCCTTCTTATTACATCGAGAGGTTGGAAAAGGGCGTATCCTCGTGAATACGCCCCCGCCCGCTTTTAGTAGTTTACTGTGACTGTCTGATCGATAATCAGGCTGCCGTCGTCGCCCAATGTGTAGACATCGTAGACCCGCCCGCCGATTACCTCGGTCTGTCCGGTCGCCTGCGCGCCTGCCACGTTAACCACGTCGGAGTTATCGCCGTGGATGATAAGTGAGTTGGTGTCATCCGACAGTCCAAGCAGATCAGCTTCGCTGAGCGTCAGCTGGCTTTCAGCCACGATGGACAGATCGATTGCGCCGACATCGAAGCTGGACAACCCTGCCAGCGAGACGTTGACCGCCCCTGCCGCATTGTCGTCGAGCACCACGAGTGTCGCGTTTTCGTTGCCAACAGCATCTTCCGAGTTGACCACAAGGTTGGAGCCGTCCGGGATACGTTCGTTGAAGGTGAACTGCAGCTCACCATCGCGGACACCTGGGATTTCGGACACTGTGCGCGTGTCATAGGCCACGTTGCTGACCTGACCGGTCTCGCTCACTTGGCTGATGGCCACAATGTCATCCGTCAACTCGGTGCCGATACCTGACACACCCGGATCGCCGCGGGTGTACTCCGTGTAGGAGATCACGACCGGTGCGTCTGGCACTTCAGTATCCACAGTCACTGGGGTCGATACGCTATCGGGGTTCCCGTTGCGATCAACCGTCGTGACGGTCACGTTAGAGGTGTATTCCCCTGTCGGAATTTCATTCGGGCCAAAGGTGACCGACCAGCTACCATTCGCACCAACCGTTGCAGCGCGTGCTGGCAGGTTGTGGAAGGTGACCATGACACTTTGCGCACCCGGCTCGGTGGTGCCCGTCAGGGTGAAGCCGGTTCCGGCCTCGCCCGCGTCAACGACGCCGTCACCTGTAACCTCGTTCACACCCAGATTGCGCACGATTGTGTCAACCTCGACCGTCCCGTTGGCCACTGCAGTGTTACCTGCGGCATCCGTGAAGGTTGCCTGAACCGGAATGGTCGTCTCGACGCCGGCCGGAACATCGCCCGGGCCGAATGAGGCCTGCCAGTTGCCGCTTCCGTCAGCGACCACAGTGCGCAACGCGCCGCCGAAATCGACTTCGACCCGCGCATTCGCCTCGGCGGTACCGGTGATGATCACCCCGTCGCTGGCCTCTTGGATATTGATGACGTTGTCGCCTTCAACATTGAGCGTGTTCACCGACACATTAGCGACCGTGTCCACCGCGAAAGTGGACGACGCAGTCGCAGTGTTGCCCGCCCCATCCGTCGCAACGGCGGAGACGTTTACATCATACTCACCACCAGGCAGCGTGCTGGCCGGGAAGTTGGTTGTCCAAGTGCCGTTGGAATTCGCGATAACCGTCTGGGTGCCCAGAACAACGCCCGCTTGCGACGTCAAGGTGACTGCTACAGATGCCCCCGCTTGCGCGGTGCCGTTCAAAGCAGTGCCGCTGGCGCTTTCCACAAGGTTCATAACATTGTCGATGCCGGTATTGTTGCCGGTTATGGCAACATCTGTGACGGTATCGATGTTCATAATCGCCGTGGCAGAGTCCGTGTTACCCACTGCGTCGGTGATGGACACCGTGACGGTTGGGGCAAGCTCGCCAGTTGGAATCTGTGAGGACAAGAAGTTGACCTGCCACGTCCCATCCGCGCCAACGACGCTGTTCACACTGCCGCCACCGGCAACAGCGACCGTGATCTGACCACCAGGCTCGCCTGTGCCGGACATCACGACACCATCGGCATGAGCCACCGCGTTCACAACGCCGGTCCCGGCAGGCTGACCTTCGATCTGGCCGATTTCTACGTGAGTGATCGTATCCACTGGGACCGTGGCGGAGGTTGTTTCGGAGTTGCCCGACGCATCTGTTGCCACTGCACTCACAGTCACATCATATTCGCCCTGCGGCAGGGAATTCGACGGATATTCCACGGTCCATGTTCCTCCAGCCGTTGCTGTGACCGTTTGAACGCCCAGCGTTTGGCCCGTTGGTCCGGTTAGCGTCACAACAACCGAAGCCCCCGCTTGCGCAGTGCCGTTCAGAACAGCAACACTTGCCGCCTCTGCATTGTTATAGACACCGTCCACGCCAGCGTTGTTCGCGGTGATCTCCACGTTGGTGATCGTATCAACTGGGAAGGTGGAACTGGTCGACGCCGTGTTACCTGCAGTGTCAGTGGCGACTGCCGTCACGGTCGCATCATACTCGCCACCAGGAAGCGTGCCGCCCGCAAATTCTGCGGACCACTCACCTGAAGAAGTTGCTGTAACCGTCTGAGTTCCAAGAACTTGTCCGTTCGGACCTGTCAGCGTTACAACAACACTGGAACCCGCCTGAGCCGTCCCTGACATAGTCGTTGCGCTACCAACTTCGGAGCCATTATAGATGCCGTCGATACCGGAATTGTTGCCGGTGATGGCAACATCCGTCACCGTATCGACAACCATCTGCGCCGTTGCAGTGGCGGAGTTTCCGTAGGCGTCGGTGCTGGTCACCGTTACTGAGCTTGTGTATTCGCCGGTCGCCACTTGATCAGAGCTGAACTCCACAGACCAGTTGCCATCCGCATCGACAACCGCCGTCGCAGTTGCGCCGTTTTCGTCAAGAGTGACGACTACATTTGCGCCGATTTCACCAGTGCCGGTCAGCGTCACGCCGTCCGCGTGCTCTACAGCGTTAATCACGTCGCCCGACCCTGTGGCCGCGCCGTCAATTGTCAGCACATCAACTGTCGTGACAGTATCAATACGCACGACGTCAGTGATAGTGGTCACGTTGCCCGCATCGTCAGTCGCCGTGATCGTCACGTCGACATCATACTCGCCCTCTGGGACTTGCGTCGGATCAAAAACAACACCCCAGACACCGTCTTCGTCGACGACAGCCTCTTGAGTCTCGCCATCAATCTCAACGACAACCTCAACTCCGGGCTCGCCAGTGCCGCCAATCTCGATGCCATCCGCATGGTCATCCGCGTCAAAAACGTGATCGACTGAGACAACGCCTTGATCAAGCGAAATTTCTGGCGCCACTGTATCAGGAGTGGACCCGCCACCCCCGCCAGCACCGCCAATGACAGCCGCGCCACCGACAACCGCTGCCGCAGCGCCCAAGCCGGTCGCACCTGCACCGCCCAAACCAGCAAGGATCGGAGCGGCCAACATTGTTGCCGTTTCCTCAGAAGCCACAGCGTCGGCAGCTATAATGGTGTCAACTTCAGAGCCCCCCACGTAGAAGAGCGCATCATCCGGACTCCATTTGCCAAAAACCTGCGCTTCAGCATAGTCAGCACTCACAAGACCTTCTTGCGCGCCCGCCAAGTCAACTTCGGTCAGCAACCCGTCCGCACTGAGGTAAAGATCAGCATCCGCGCTAAAGTATCCTTCCAGCCGGATTTTGCGGCCATCAGCAAGAGTTACGATAACCGCATCCCCTGCCCGCTCATATCCTGCGACCTGAAACCTACGCAGGTTCAGGGAGATATCGTCGCCACTGTTGATGAAAATTGTGTCTGCTGCGTCCGCCTTTGCGAGCACACCACGCCTAATGTTACCCGCACGATCGCGAACAACGAATTCAATCGCTTCCATAGTTACTACTCCGCCTCTGGCATCTACGGGCGCTTCAGCGCCTCGATTATTGTGACTATCTTTAACCAGAAATGTTCGATTTATCCAAGGGGAAATGCCGATATATTCGATCAATTTCCATATGTAGTGGTTTTCCTTGACGTTACGGCAAGAGATTCGCGGGCAAATCACCCACCACAACCCGCGATTTTCAACATGCTGCCTGTTTTCCTGCGATCAGGGGTTTAGAAACATGCCAAACATGTAACAAAGCGTGCCCTTCGGTCGTCGGTGCGATCTGGTACGTGTACACACACATGGATCATTCCGCAGGAACTCGCCCAAAGATCTCTGGACGGGAAGCCGATTTTCGGGCCTGTTCATAACTTGAAGAACGCCCATTACTGAATTGAAATATATTATTTATCTTTAGATTAATGTCGAATATTCGACCTAGGATCCGCCACCTCATCAGAAAACCCCGAAGCAAGTTCCCATTGAGCAAAGTGGGACCACAACGGAATGAGAGGGTTAGCTTTTACTCTTAGCTAAACAAGGTTTCGCGTAGTTTTTCCGCGGCGGACTGGAGCGTTGGCACCATCTCACGCGCATTCGGCATGGTCATACGCTGTGACGGGCCGTGAACCGCCAGGGACGCAACATATCGCCCGAAATGGTCGCGGACTGGCACTGCAACAGCGACCATGTCGTCAAGAAATTCCTCGTCATCTTCCGCATAACCTTGCTTGGCAATACGCTTAAGCTCAAGCATCAACGCCTCGGCGCTGACATGGGTTTTTGCGGTTTTCTGGTTCAACTCCAGCGTGTTGACGAAAGCAGCGCGCGATTTGGGAGCCAGCGAGGCCATGAAAACCTTGCCGGATGCTGTGCAATGGAACGGCACATTTGTCCCCACTGGCAGCTGGATACGAAATGACCATCGCGTATCGACCCGATCCAGATACCGCATCCCCGCCTCTTCGGGGACGACATAGTTCACCGTTTCGCCGACAGCGCCAGCTACCTCGGCCAGAATATGGTGACGAGCGATATTGGCCCAACCGGCGTGAAGCAGACCTGACGCCATCAGCCGGGTGCGCCGAGCGGCCCGGAACCCTTTGCCGTCGCCATCGCGCACCAAGAACCCTTCGGCTTCGAGCGTCGCGCAAAGCCGGTGGACCGTTTGCTTGGGTAGCCCGACGAATGCATTCATCTCCGTTGGCGTCATGGCCCTATCGCTATGGCCCAGTGCCTCCAGCAGTAGCAGCGTGCGCATATTAGTCGGGATACGTGCATCTAAATCGTCTTGGGCGGTCATGGTATTTGGCATCGCGTCCTCTGAAAATGCACCGCAGCCGCGGATAGGACAATCGGAATCCCCTTGCCCAAACCACGAATCGCTGTAGGTTATTCCTATCAAAAACGAGACTAAAAGTCTCAATTTTTGATATCGGAGGGGTTTTTTGGAATTTGACTACGTAATTGTCGGTGCAGGCTCTGCCGGATGCGCCATTGCGAACCGTCTTTCCGAAAGCGGTAAGTATACTGTCGCCGTGCTTGAAGCGGGCGGCCGTGACTCTAATCCGTGGATCCATATCCCCGTCGGCTACTTCAAAACCATGGACAACCCCAATACCGACTGGCGCTACAAAGCTGCCAGCGACCCGGGCCTCAATGGCAGGTCTATCCCGTGGCCGCGCGGGCGTGTTTTGGGCGGATCGTCATCGATCAACGGGCTGCTCTATGTCCGCGGACAATCGCAAGACTACGACCACTGGGCGCAACTAGGAAATTCCGGCTGGAGCTGGGACAGCGTCCTGCCCTATTTCAAGAAGTCGGAGAATTGGCAAGGTGACGTGGTCGGGGAAGAACGTGGGCAGAACGGCCCGTTGCAAGTTTCTCCGACGCGGTTGAAACGCGATATTGTCGACAAATGGATCGATGCTGCAGTCGCCGCCGGCTACAAGCGTAACACCGATTACAACAATGGCGATCAGGAAGGCGTCGGCTATTTCCAATTGACCATGTCCAACGGGCGCAGATGCTCCAGCGCGGTGGCTTACCTGAAGCCAGCGCGGTCCCGCAAGAACCTCGCCATCATCACCCATGCCCAAACCAAGCGCCTGATCATGGAAGGCAAACGCATCGTGGGGGTCGAGGTTGATCTTAAGGGGACGCACACTGAAATCCGTGCGCAAAAGGAAGTCATTTTATCAGCAGGTTCAATAGGTTCTCCGCAAATCCTCATGTTGTCGGGCATTGGTGACATTGATGGGATAAAGCGCCATGGCATCGATATGGCTCACGAGCTGAAAGGCGTCGGGCGCAACCTCCAGGACCATCTGCAAGCCAGACCTGTGTTCAAGACCGATCTGTCGACCATAAATGTCGAGGTGTCGAACTACCTAAAACAAGGGTTGATCGCGCTGGAATATGCGCTGAAGCGCTCGGGTCCGATGGCGATGGCCGCGAGCCTTGGCACGGGGTTCCTGAAAACCGAAGAGCACATGGACGTTCCTGACATCCAGTTCCATATCCAGCCCTTCTCGGCCTCGCATCCGGCAGAAGGGCCGCACAAGTTCTCGGCCTTCACCGCTTCGGTTCTGCAACTGCGCCCTGAAAGCGCGGGGCATTTGGAACTGAAATCCGCAAACTGGCAGGACCATCCGGCCATTCATCCGAATTATCTGGCGACGGAAACCGACCAGCGCACCATTGTCAAAGGCATACAGGTGGCGCGCCGGATCGCTCAGTTCAGCCCGTTGAAAGAACATATTCTTGAAGAATTTGCCCCAGGACGCGAGGTCGCCTTTGATGATTACGAGGGAACGCTCGACTGGGCTCGCAATACGGCTGTAACGATCTACCACCCCACTGGCACCTGCAAGATGGGGCAAGACGACATGTCAGTTGTCGATGAACGCCTGCGGGTTCGAGGGGTCGAGGGGCTTCGCGTCGCGGATTGTTCGATTATGCCGAGCATCGTGAGCGGAAACACCAACGCTCCAGCGATTATGATCGGCGAGAAAGCTTCAGACATGATCCTTGAGGACGCCGTAGCATGATTGACACTCTTCTAGATTTCTCCAAGATCGTCATCGCGGATTTGATCCTGTCCGGAGACAACGCTCTAATTATCGGCATGGCCGCTGCGGGTCTTGCGCCTCAACTGCGCAAAAAGGCCATCCTTTATGGTATGGTAATTGCCGCAGCCTTGCGCATCGTATTCGCGGTCGTGGCAACGAAACTTCTGGGCATTCCGGGAATTCTTTTTGTCGGGTCGCTGTTGCTGTTCTGGGTCTGCTGGCGGCTCTATACGGAAATCCGCGACAATGTGGACGAGCAAGCGGAGCGCGCGCTTGAACGCGCGGAAGACCCCGAGCGGGGCTATACCGGCAAGCCGACCCGCACGATGGGATCCGCCCTTCTCTCAATCACCATCGCTGACGTGTCTATGTCGCTGGACAATGTTCTGGCCGTTGCGGCAATCGCGGATGGTGACACGAACATGCTTATCTTCGGGCTGGTCCTTGCGATCGTGCTGATGGCCTTCGCCGCGACAATGATCATGAAACTTCTGACCCACTATCCTTGGATCAGCTGGTTGGGCCTGATCGTGCTGCTCTATGTGGCCGGCGAGATGTTCTACCGCGGCGTGTTTGACATGCACACCGGAATTGGTCCGATGATGGGCTGGTTCGAGGGCTACAATTTAAGCAAGGGGCACTAGCTCCCTGCTCACGATATTCAACCACCGCAACCTTGGAGGAGGACGCGCGGTGACCCGTTGAAGAAACCGCCACCGGGGATGCCTTCCCCCGTTGGCTTTAAGGATAACAGGAGGCTTGGACCTTAAGGGAGGACCTTATGTTGAACTTGAAAACTATAACGGCAGGCGCACTTGGCTTGTCGATGTTGGCCTCGGCAGCACTTGCTGAGACCACAATTCGCGTACAGTCTGTGATCCCGTCCTCTGCGGACGAGATTGTCATGCTGAAAGACTTCGCCGAGGATGTGAAAGCCCTCACGGACGGTGAAGTCGTCATCGAAGTGCTGCCCGCAGGCTCCGTCGTGGGTGTGCAGGAAACGCTTGATGCGGTTGACGCGGGCCTGATCGAAGGGGGCTTTGCGTGGACACACTACTGGTCCGGCAAACACCCTGCCGCCATGCTGTTCGGCTCGCCCGTGGCCGGTGCCGGTGTCGGCATCGACAACATCGCGTTTATGTCGTGGTTCCTGAATGCCGGCGGCAAAGAGTTGTATGACCAGCTGTGGAAAGAGATGGGCGTGAATGTCAAAGGCTTCATGCTGCAACCGGTTGGCCCAGAGGCTTTGGGTTGGTTCAAAGAGCCGATCGAAACCATGGCCGATTTCCGCAAGTACCGCTTCCGGACACCTCCGGGCATTCCGGGCCAGACCTATAAGGACATCGGCGTGGCTTCGGTCGCTATGGGCGGCGGGGACATCTTGCCCGCGCTTGAAAAAGGCACAATCGACGCGGCGGAATGGTGCTGCCCGAAGCCTGACTCGGTCTTTGGCTTCCAAAAAGTTCTGAAGCACTACTACCTTCAAGGCTTGCACCAAGTCGTTGTGAACGCTGACCTTTATATCAACGGAGACGTTTATAACGCGCTGACCCCACTCCAGCAGAAAGCCATTGAAGTCGCAGCGAACGCTTCGCTGATGAAGTCTATGGCCTACCGCATCCGTGAAAACGGTCTGGCACTGGACAAGCTGGTGAACGAAGACGGCGTCATCCTTCATGACACTCCAGCCGACTACTTCACCGAGTATATGGCTGCCGCGAACAAAGCGCTGGAAACCAACGCTGCGGAAAACGCTTTCTTCAAGGAAGTCTGGGACAGCCAGAAAGAATTCGCCCGTACGGCAATTCCATTCTGGGCCGGTGCGCAAACCTCCAACGCCAATCTAGGCCGCGCATATGCGGCTGAGCTTGCGAAGAAGTAAGCCTCAAGGCTTGGCCTGCCCGCGTCCGATACGGATGTGGGCAGGACAAATAACCGCCCCCAAAGCACTGTAACCGGGGCGTCATTTCGCCAGATAGGGACATTCCCCATGATCAACGAAGATCAAGACAAGATCGACTTCTCGGAATACGAGAACATCGGCGACGAGCTTCTTGCGGACGCAGGCGGTGCGGTTGGCAAAACACTGCCCGACGACATGCACCCGCTGGCCCGCAAGGCCATCTACGCGATCGACAATTTTTCGAACTGGCAAGGCCGGATCGCCTGTCTGCTGGTGGTGCCGATCATCTTCGGGATGTTCTACGAGGTCATCGCACGCAGCTTCTTCACCGCGCCGACCCTTTGGGCTTACGATCTGTCGCGCATCCTTTATGGCGTGTCCTTCATGCTGGGCGCCGCATATGCGCTGATGCGCGGGCTGCATATCCGTGCCGACTTTCTATATCGCGGCTTCACCGAACGCACCCAAGGCCGCGTCGATTTGATCCTCTATATCGTGCTGTTCATGCCTTCGATGCTGTTCTTCCTGAAAGCGGGCTACGATTTCTCTTTGAAGTCCTTCCTTCAAGGCGAGCGCGCGGGCGACAGCACATGGGCGCCCATCGTGTGGCCGGTCAAAATTGCGCTGACAACCGGCGTGCTGTTCCTATGCATTCAGGGGGTCTCTGAAATTCTCAAATCGTGGTACGCCGCGACCCGTGGAAAGTGGCCGGTCTGATGGAATTCTCGAATGAAATAATCGGCCTGTTCATGATCGGAGCCATGCTGTTCGCGATCTTTGTTGGCTTCCCGATCTCCTTCACTCTGATCTTCCTTGGCGTCGTCTTCGGCGCTTGGGGCTTCGGTGTGAAACTGACCATCTTCCTGATGACCCTGCAATTCTACAACTCGATGATGGAGCAGACGCTCGCGGCTGTCCCGTTATTCGTGTTCATGGGCTTTATGATGGAACAGGCCGGATTGATGGAGCGATTATTCGCGGCGATCCAGATGATGCTGGCCCGCATGAAAGGCTCCCTCTATATCGCAGTGCTGTTCGTTTCCGTGGTCTTTGGCGCGGCAACCGGCATCGTGGGTGCCTCTGTCACGATCCTTGGCATCATGGCCGCCAAAACGATGAACCGCTCCGGTTATGACGTGCGTCTCGCGGCTGGTACCATCACCGCGGGCGGCACATTGGGTATCCTGATCCCGCCGTCGATCATGCTGGTCGTTATGGGGCCGGTGCTGGAAATCCCGGTCACCGACCTATTTGCCGCCGCGATCATTCCGGGCGTCATGATGGCAGCGCTCTATTTGATCTATTCGGTTGGCCGCTGCTGGATCAACCCAAGCCTTGGCCCCCCGCTGCCGGAGGATCTGATCGAGCCAGACAAATCGAAAATTGCGTTGGAATTGCTGTGGGGGTTTGTGCCCCCCACCATCCTGATTGCGTTCGCTCTGGGCTCGATCCTGTTTGGCCTTGCCACCCCGACCGAGGGCGCAGGCATGGGAGCGTTCGGCTCGATCCTGCTCGCGATGGGCTACCGCAAGTTCACGATTAAGGGCTTCTACGACGCATTGATCAAAACCTTGGAAATCTCGGTCCTGATCTTGTTCCTCGTCGCAGCGTCCAACTTCTTTGGTGCGGTGTTCTCGCGCTTGGGAACGCCAACCATGATCACTGAGCTTCTGCTGAACCTTGATGTCTCCGCGTCCATGGTGGTGATCTTGATCCTTGCGCTGGTCTTCGTGCTTGGCTGGCCGTTGGAGTGGGTGCCGATTGTGCTGATCATCCTGCCAATCCTCGCGCCTGTCTTGCTGGAATTGGAGGTCGACATGCTGTGGTTCGCGATCCTCGTCGCGGTCTGTCTGCAAACTGCTTGGCTCAGTCCGCCCGTGGCGCTATCGGCTTACTTCCTGAAAGGCGTGGTGCCAGAATGGGACCTCAAGGACATCTATCTGGGGATGATGCAGTTCATGGTCATCCAGTTGATCGGCCTTGCGATGGTCTTCGCCTTCCCTGCCATAGCAACTTGGTTGCCAGTCTATTTCTACGGCGGCGGCTAACGCTATAGCATCACACAAAAAAGGGCGCGCCGAGATGATCGGCGCGCCCTTTTCTGTGGAGCAGCAATCCTGTTTTCAGCGTTAACGCTGGCGGAACCGGACGACATCCAAAATCTCGACAAGAAATGCGGTGAATAACCCGAACACCAAAAGACCATTGGTGGCCGTCATCCCTGCAAGCAACCGCCAATTTTCATCGATCACCACATCGCCATAACCGACAGTGGTAAAGGACACGATGGCGAAATAAAGCGCAGTTTCAAGGCGATCGAAGAGCCCGATATACATGAACACGCCCGCCCATCCCCAGATGGAAAGCGTCAAAACCAGCAATATCCAGAACAGTGCGATCACCAGGACAGCCAGCGTTTGCAGCGCGCGGCTTTTGCGTTCCAAAGCAGCATCCACACGACGTAGCGCGCGGCCCGCAATTTCGAACAGCATTGCGGCAGCGAGCATCGTAATCACAATGACCACGGACCCCACAAAGAGAGCTTTAATCAACAGTCGAGGCCCTTATGTCTTTCGATTTCTGACGAACGAAGACCAAGATACCCATCACGCCGCCGAGTTACCACCGCAATTCGGTCTCAAACTTCTTTCGCCATGAGCGCGTTGACCAGCTTCTCGCAGCGCGCGCCAGTCTCGCAGTAAGCCAGAATTGGGCGGGGCAGTGTTTTCAAAAGCTCGGCCATTTTGTCGACGTCTTCATCGGTAGGGCCAGCGGCTTCGATCGGCAGATATGCGGCTTCCAGACCCGCATAGCTCGCGGCCTGCTTCATCTCATTATACAGGCTTTGGTCAATAGCTTCGCCGTCCGGTCGATTGCTGACAATCGACTTGAACCCAAGCGTATGGATCAAAGCCAAGTCCTTTGCAGAGGGTTGCGCACTCACGCTGATATCCGGCGTCATCTTCTTAGGTTGAATCATTGTCCTGTTCCTTCCTATGGCACGCAATGCGTGCCGCGTGGCGAAACCAGCCCAGAACGGGCCCGCAAGCCATCGCGTTGCGCCCTTCAAACAGCAGCTTTTACAACGACACTCGCGACAGGCTGTTGTGCAGGATTATGGATACCCTAAGGTCAATCGGTCGGAAGTGCCTTGATCGAGGTCAAGGCACCGCTCGCCCGAAAGGATCAGTCCGGCATGAGCTTCGCGCCGGGAATTTTTGCCATTGCAGATTGACTCATCTCAACCAGCTTTCCGGTTTCGGCAGAGTATTGGTCCAGCGCTTTTTGCACGAACTCGTTCTGAATATGGTGGATATCTTGCAAGGATTTGGCGTGCATCAACTGGTGCTGCGTTTGCACGTCTTCTTTGACGCGTTCCGCAACGAATCCCAAAACCTCTGCTCCCATATCGCTAAGCGCCTCTGCCCATGCCGTGCCGATTGCAGCGTAGGTGGTCGATCCAGCGGAGTGCACATCTTTCAGTGCATCCAAACTTGGCATTCCAAAGAAATTCTGGGGTTTTGCTGTGGTTTTCTCGGTCATGTCGAAATTCTCCTGATGCTTCTACTCCAGAACTATATCACAGATCCGACCGCCCGACTTGATCGTGGTCAAGACGCAAGCACCCGTCAGCTCGTAATCTTGTCCAAGTGAAAGGCGCACATATGATAGACCACGGGCACAGCACAGAAGAGATAGCCAAGCGCATTGCGGGCGGCGGGCAAGGCACACACTTGCGCGACATGATCTATGGCGGGATCGATGGTGCAGTGACGACCTTTGCCATTGTCGCGGGCGTTCAGGGGGCAGGCCTGCCCACGACGGTGATCATAGCTTTGGGCATCGCTAACGTGCTGGCTGACGGATTTTCGATGGCGGCGGGGAACTACTCGGGCACCAAGGCTGACCTTGATGATCGCAACCGCCTGAGCGCGATCGAATACCGCCATATCAAGGAATACCCGACAGGAGAGCGGGAAGAACTTCGGCAAATCCTTGAACTGAAGGGTCTAAGCGGCCCTTTGCTGGACGATGCCACCGACGCCATCGCGAAGCGCCCCGAAAAATGGGTGGAGATGATGCTGACCGATGAATACGGCCTATCACCCACCCCGCCTGCCCCAATGGCTGCGGCCATTGCGACTTTTCTAGCGTTCCTTGTTGCTGGGATCGTGCCGCTCCTGCCGTTTCTGTTCGGCCTTCCTGATCCGTTTCTGATCGCGACTTGCGCGACTGCTTTGGTGTTCTTTGCCATCGGCACCGGCAAAAGCCGCTGGTCCTTGTCACCATGGTGGCGGTCCGGATTAGAGACGTTGGCCATCGGCTCGACCGCGGCGGCGATTGCCTATGTTGTCGGAACAATGTTCCATGCCTGAACGAGTCTGCACCTAAGCCAGCGCGATGTCGCCCCAGATCGGCAAATGGTCTGACGCGCGACGCGCAAGGGGGCCTTCCTCCACGCCGGCATGGCGTAATTGCAACCCCGCGCTCAATGCGATGCGGTCCAGCGATGCGATCTGTCGGCGTGCATGAAAGGACAGTCCCGGCACATGAACCTCGAACCGGCCTGCAAGTGGCTCCATACCGCGATTGGTAGACCATTCATTGAAGTCGCCCGCCACGACTGTTGGCCGATCCGATGCCACCGCTTTCAGGATCGCTTCAAACTGCTGTACGCGGTGGCGTCGGATCAAACCCAAATGCGCTGCGATCAAATCGACCTCGAACGGCCCGCTCAGCGCCAAATGCACCGCACCGCGCGGCTCCAGCCCCGGCAAGTCAAGATGCGTGACCTTGCCCACCGATATCCCTTTCCGCACCAAAACGGCGTTACCATGCCAGCCCAGCCCGACGTCGTTTCGAGCTATAGGTGCCACCGCAAAGTCGGTTTCCCGCTCGATCAGGCCACGTGAGATGGCCGCAGGGCGCGCGCCAAGACGCAGGTCCGCTTCCTGCAAGGCGACCACATCAGCCTGCAATTCGTTTATGACTTGGAGAATGCGCGAAGGGTTGCGGCGCTGATCCAGACCACGCGCCTTGCGAATGTTGTAGCTGGCAATGCGTAGCGAAGCGGGTGACTTGGGCTGGTTCATGGTTGATAGATAGGGCCACTAACCCCACGTTTGAAGGAAGGAGGACCAGAGCTTGGCTATAAACCTGAAAAACCAAAGCCCGTTGCTTCTTGCCTTATGGGGCCTGCTCTTCTTGCTAACGCTGATTGCATTGGGTCTCGGCAGATGGTCGATGGCCTTTGTTGCGCTGGCTACGCTTGGCCTGTCTCTTGCTCCAAGTATGCTGGCCTCGCGTTTGAAGATCACTTTGCCCGTGCCTTTTGTGGCAACCATCATCGTCTTCGCCTTCGCCACGGTATTTCTGGGCGAGGCCTTCGGTTTTTACGAACGCTTCTGGTGGTGGGATTTGGCCTTACACGCAGCATCGGCAGTCGGATTCGGCCTGACGGGGTTCCTGTTCGCCTTCATGCTATTCGAGGGCGACAGGTTTGCAGCGCCACATTGGGCGCTGTGCCTGATTGCATTTTCCGTGGCAATGACCACAGGCGCATTGTGGGAAGTATTCGAGTTTTCTATGGACAACGCCTTTGGCCTGAACATGCAAAAGTCAGGCCTAAACGACACTATGCTGGACTTAATTCTCAACGCCGTCGGCGGCGCCATCGGCGCTTTGGTCGGGTATCTGTACCTGACTGGCACCGAAACAGGCGTGCTGGTACGCCCAATCCAGCAGTTCGTCGCCCTCAACCGAAGGCTCTACCAAAAATCGCGGAACCGGCTAAAAAAATAACCCCGTTATGATGCCAGATCGAAGCGTCCTAACATTCGACGCAGACGGTCGCGTTCTTCCAACAAGTCCAGCGCCAAGGCTATCCCCGGCATGTTGATGCCAAGATCGCGTTCCAGTCGTCGCGCCTTTTTCGCACGGAGCACGCTGACCTGACTGAAGCTATATTCCCGCACGGCTGCGCCATAAGGCTCCACCACGCCGTGTTCAATCAGCTCAACCACCCACGCTTCATCAGCATCACAAAACCGGCAAAGCTCGCGCAATGTCAGTTCTCCGAGGGGTTCGCCCTCTTCGCTATGTAACTTCATGGTTTGCCCTCCATGTTTGCTCGTGGATCAAAATTTAAATCTTTGGCCATTTGCTCGTAAAGCGCCCGTGCGTTGTCCGTCGTCACTGGCGGGTTCACGATTTTCAGAACCGCGTAGAGATCGCCCGCCGTTTTGCCCGGAAGCCCCCGGCCCTTCAGGCGCAGCTTTTGACCCGACCGCGCGTTTTTCGGGATCGTCACACCGACCTCCCCGCTTGGCGTCGGCATAGTCACTTTGCCACCGAGTGCGGCCTCCCACGGGGCCACAGGCAGGTCGACGTGTATGTCGCGCCCATCAAGCCGGTAAATCGGATGCGGTGCGAAGGCCACTTCAAGGAACAAGTCCCCTGCAGGTCCGCCACCGATGCCGGGAGAGCCCTTGCCTTTCAGCCTTATATGCTGCCCTTCGCGCACACCTTTGGGGATTTTGACCGACACGCTGCGGTCTTTCAAAAACATGCGCCCCGAGCCATCCATTTCCGGCACCCGCATCGTCAAAACACGACTCGTGCCTTTGAAGGCATCGTCGATATCCAGCGTGACGCGGGCATGTTGGTCTTGCCCCGGCGCTTTCATGCCAGACGAAAAGCCCTCAGTCCTACGACCTGAGCGGAACAGGTTTTCAAAGAAGTCGCTGAACGCCGCGTCATCCGGTCCGCCCGCTCCACCTCGGGCGTTGGAGAATTCGTAGCCTTGATCCCAGTTGGGGGGCGGACGGAAGCCCTGCCCACCGCCTGCAGGCTCGGACCCTAGCGAGTCATAGGCCGCCCGTTTTTCGGCGTCGCCCAGAACAGCGAAGGCTTCGCCCGCTTCTTTGAATTTGGCATCCGCCTCTTCGTCTGGGTTGACGTCTGGGTGATATTTGCGCGCAAGTTTGCGATACGCTCGCTTGATTTCGTCTTGAGACGCTGTGCGGTCTACCCCAAGCGCCTTGTAATAGTCTTTGTAGTCCATAGTCGGTTCACACTCCGGCCGAATAAGCCAATTAGCACCTAGTGTATCACGAAATAGGCCGCCTGCCTTTGAGCTATCTCAAGCAGAGCGATGCGTCATCTGCTATAATCGACTCAAATAGCAACAAGGTGCATGACATGGAAAATTCAACGATCCTGACCGTCATTGGTGCGAAATGCCCAAATGACGTACTCGCCCCTATCGCCGACATTGCCCGCGCAAAGAATATCCACTTGGCCTATCTGGCTGTCGGGGCAATTCCCCAGTTCCCGAACTACGGCGTTGGGATGCTTCCCTACGGGACGCCCGTTGTCCCTGATACGTGGCAAGACTCGGTTCAGCAGGTTGGGGCCGACCTGAAGATCAAACTGGACGAGATCGAAGATTTCCTGTCCAAGGAAGGCCTGTCAGGTGATGTGAAATCCGCCTGTGCGGAGCCGACAGGTCTCACCGACCTTGTCGCTCGTCGCGCTAAGCTTTGCGATTTAGCATTGGTTTGCAATGGGTTGAGAGACGAACCTCACACATTCAAAAATGTGTTGGACGGCTTGCTTTTCGGCTCCGCTGCGCCCGTCGTGCTCAACGACTTGGACGGAACCAAAGCGCTCGGCGCTAAGCATATTCTTATCGCGTGGAACACAAGCCTTCCTGCCGCTCGTGCGGTCAAGCGCGCCTTGCCGCTGCTTAAACAGGCGGAAACCGTCACGATTGTATGCGTCGATCCAGTGATGAGCGAAATGGCGGATGGGGACAACCCCGGCTCCGACTTGGGTAAATGGCTAAGCCATCACGGCTGCAACGTCACGGTGGAGCAGCATCCAAGTGGCGGCAGGGCGATCTCGGAGTGCTTGCTGGAACGTGCTGAAGAACTGGGCGCGGACCTGATCGTCGCGGGCGCCTATGGCCATTCGAGATTAAGGGAAACCTTGTTCGGCGGCACCACAGCCAGCCTTGTAGAGCAACGCGGTGTCGCAGTGTTCATGGCCCACTGACCCTTACCGCCAGCGAAGAAAGAAACGTCCCCGCGCTGCCCATGGGCCGCGCGGGGAATTTTTTAGGCGATGTCGAAACGATCCGCGTTCATGACCTTTGTCCAAGCGGCGACAAAATCGTTCACAAACTTCTCGGCGTTGTCATCTTGGGCGTAAACTTCGGCATAGGCCCGCAGGATGGAGTTCGAACCGAACACCAGATCAACCCGCGTTGCCGTCCACTTTACCGCGTCAGACTTGCGATCACGGATTTCGTAAAGGTTACCAGCTGCCGGTTTCCACACATTCGCGATATCGGTCAGGTTGACGAAGAAGTCCGTCGTCAGTGCCCCTTCCCGATCGGTGAACACACCATGTTTTGTGCCACCGTGGTTGGTGCCGATAACGCGCATGCCTCCGACCAGTGCAGTCATCTCATGCGCGGTCAGCCCCATAAGCTGCGTGCGGTCCAGCAAAAGCTCCTCAGCGCTGACTGCGTAGTCCTTTTTCAGCCAGTTGCGGTAGCCATCATGTACCGGCTCCAGCGGCTCGAATGACTCAGCATCTGTCATCTCGTCCGCCGCATCACCACGACCCGCCGCAAAAGGCACCGAGATGTCGAACCCAGCCGCCTTGGCCGCCTGCTCTACCCCAAGGTTCCCCGCCAGCACGATCACGTCCGCAACGCTTGCACCTGTATCAGCGGCGATAGCGCCTAGCACATCAAGCACTTTGGCCAAACGGTCCGGCTCGTTGCCCTCCCAGTCTTTTTGCGGGGCCAGACGAATGCGGGCACCGTTCGCACCACCCCGCATGTCAGACCCGCGATAGGTCCGCGCGCTGTCCCAAGCGGTCGAGACCATCTCGCTGATGCTCAACCCGCTTGCCGCGATCTTGGCTTTGACTGCGTCAATGTCGTAGCCTGTGTTGCCATTCGGGATCGGGTCTTGCCAGATCAGATCCTCTTGCGGCGCTTCTGGCCCGATATAGCGAACCTTCGGGCCCATATCGCGGTGGGTCAGTTTGAACCAAGCGCGCGCGAACACCTCAGAGAAGTAGTCAGGGTTCTTGTAGAACTTCTCGGAAATCTCGCGGTAGATCGGATCCATCTTCATGGCCATATCCGCATCGGTCATGATCGGATTGCGACGCACCGACGGGTCTGCGGAATCGACAGGCTTGTCTTCTTCCTTGATGTTGATTGGCTCCCACTGCCAAGCACCGGCTGGGCTCTTCTTCAGCTCCCAGTCATAGGTGAACAGCAGGTAGAAGTAGCCGTTATCCCATTTGGTCGGGTTTGTGGTCCAAGCGCCTTCGAGACCGCTCGAAACTGTGTCACCCCCCGCGCCAGAGCCTTGCGGGTTATTCCACCCGAGACCCATTTCTTCGACGCCACCAGCTTCTGGCGCCTCGCCCAGCACGTCCGCGCTGCCGTTGCCGTGGCACTTCCCGACAGTGTGCCCGCCTGCGGCCAAGGCCACGGTTTCTTCGTCGTCCATCGCCATACGGGCGAAGGTTTCGCGAACCTGCTGTGCGGTTTTCAGTGGATCCGGGCTTCCGTTTACCCCTTCGGGGTTGACGTAGATCAGGCCCATCTGGACGGCGGCCAAAGGGTTTTCCATCGTCGACGGATCATTCACGTCATCATACCGCTCGTCACTTGGGGCAAGCCATTCCTTCTCTGCCCCCCAGTAGACGTCAATTTCTGGATGCCAGATGTCAGGACGACCAAAGGCAAAGCCGTATGTTTTCAGGCCCATGGATTCGTAAGCGACATTGCCCGCCAGGATCATAAGATCGGCCCAGCTCAGCTTGTTGCCGTATTTCTTCTTGATCGGCCACAGCAGACGGCGGGCCTTATCAAGGTTCACGTTGTCCGGCCAAGAGTTCAAAGGGGCGAAGCGCTGGTTGCCCGTGCCGCCGCCGCCACGACCATCGGCCAAGCGGTAGGACCCTGCGGAGTGCCATGCCATCCGGATCATCAGGCCACCATAGTGACCCCAGTCAGCCGGCCACCAGTCTTGGCTGTCGGTCATGAACGCGTGCAGGTCTTTCTTTACCGCGTCGAAGTCGAGTGTCTTGACCTCTTCGCGATAGTCGAAGTCTGCCCCCATCGGGTTGGTCTTGGAGTCATGTTGGTGCAAAATGTCCAGGTTCAGAGCGTTCGGCCACCAGTCCATCACCGACGACGCCATATCAGTATGGGCCCCGTGCATTACCGGACATCCGCCCGCGCCATTGATCTTGTTTCCGTCCATAATACTCTCCGCTTGTTGTTTCGTGGCGTGGTGCGTCTGATGACGTTTCTGAAGGGTCGGCTTAAGAAAGAATCCCCCACGGGGCACCTACGGCTTACGGAGTTAGTGTAAGCCCAAGATGCGATAGTTAAAATTTGTATTTTCTAATCATATCGATAATCTAAGACTATGAGCCAGATCACCCTGAAACACCTCAGATATTTCGAAGCGCTAGCCCATCACGGCCATTTTGGCAGGGCCGCAGATGTTTGTGCCATCTCGCAGCCCGCCTTGTCGGTCCAAATGCAAGAATTGGAGCGGATCCTTGGCGCGCCCTTGATCGAGCGTGGAGCCCGGCGTATCCGCCTCACCCGCTTGGGAGAGGAGTTTTCCGCCCGCGCCCGCGAGGTGTTACGGTCGGTAGACGAGTTGAGCGACCTTGCCCGCGCCTCCCGCAATGACCTGTCCGGCCCGTTCCGGATCGGCATCATCCCGACGATTGCGCCCTACCTGCTACCCGCTTTTGTGAAACGGCTGTCCTTGCGCCACCCCGATCTTGACCCGCACCCGCGTGAGGCTGTCACTCAGACACTGATTGACGAGTTGCTCGACGGGCGCATCGACGCGGCGATTGTGGCGCTGCCCGTGTCCGAGCCATCCTTGACCGAAGTCGCTCTGTTCGAAGAAGATTTTGTTCTGGTGCGATCCGAAGAAGACGCGGGCAAGCCTGTGCCCAGTTCGGACAAACTGCGCGAAATGCGGCTTCTGCTTTTGGAAGAAGGTCACTGTTTTCGAGATCAGGCGATCTCCTACTGCAACCTGTCATCGTCTTTGCCGCGCGACTTGATGGAGGCCAGTTCTCTTTCGACGCTGGTTCAAATGGTGGGCGCGGGAATTGGTGTGACGTTGATCCCTGAAATGGCGGTTCGGATCGAGACACGCTCGGCGGCCGTGTCGATTGCACATCTGCCTAATCCGCAACCGTCCCGAACTGTCGGAATGGTTTGGCGTAACACCAATCCTCTGGCGGAGCATTTAACCGCGATTGCTGAGTTGTTTCGCGAAGTTGGCGTCGACGCAGCCTGATTTTTAGCTCCGCCATCCCTCAGTCGATTTGATCGGACCGCCATCATATTTGACGTCAAACGCATCGACCTTCGCTGGTGGTGCCATGGGTTTGCGCGACTTACGCAAGCCTAGCGCGCGGTGCGCGCCGAACTGTAATGCGATAACGGCACCGATGAACACGGCCCCAAACGCTGCAAGCGACCATAGATCAAGCGAAACACATGCATCGCCCGCCCCCAATGTGACGGCGCGCAACAAGCTGACAGTTGTCTCACACGCTGCAATTGCCTCAAATGCCATCGCGCTATCCCTTCAAAACGTCCGAAGAATTCAGGCGTAATCTCCTACAAAAAGGCGGCAAAAGAATGACGACGCGTGGCCCTAACTGTCTCTACGAACGCTCACGAGAGGCAGCGCGATCTACGGATTACTCAGGTGCCAGAATGACGTCGAACTTCACATACAAAAACGGATCGGTGATTTGGGCCGACAGCGCCATCCCATCGGGGAACTCGCTGGCGGGTTTTTCCACATAGGACATCACCAAATCATCGCGGACGCCAAAGACTGTGTCCTGATCCAGATACGGATCATCGTCGGGGAAGACCTCCGTCACCAAAGAGATAAAACCCGGAGCTTTGATAATGTAATGCAGATGCGACGGACGCCACGGGTGGCGTCCGGCAGCATCCAGCAGTTCACCGACCGGGCCATCAGAGGGCACGGTATACTCAACCGGACGCACAGTGGTGAACCGGAAATGACCGCTGTCATCGGCGGTCATCAATCCGTGGAAGGAATGGATATCCTGATCGGGGTCCTGACTAGAATAGAGCCCGTTGGGCGCGGTTTGCCAAATATCGATCTCGGCATGCGGGATCGGGTTGCCATCAAGATCGCGCACCTGCCCCTCCACACATAGGACCGGCCCCTCGAAGTCGCGCTTCATGTCGCCGCCAATCTCTAGCTTTGGCGGGTTCGAGACGTGGAATGGCCCCAACACCGACGAGCTGGTGGCGCGAGGGTTTGAATGCATCATGTCAACCAGCGAAGATAGCCCCAGCACGTCCGAAAACAGCACAAACTCGTTGCGCTCTGGCGAGGTGATCCGGCCCGCATGTTCCAACATGGACAACCCCTTGCGCCATTCTGCATGGGTCAGGTTCACCTCGCGTGCGAAGTCATGCAAATGCCGCGCCATCGCGACAAGCACTTCGCGGGTTCGAGGATCGGTATCCTCGCCGAAATAGGCTGCGAAAACGTCGGTGATGTTCTCTTTGGTAACTGTGCGCATGGGGTGGCCTCCTACATTAGGGCAAGGCTAAGAATTGGGAACTGGATCAACAGCAGCAGCACGATTAGCATCACGAACGCGAAGGGCAGCGCGCCCATGAACACGTCGCGAAGCGATATGCGATCATCATTGATCGTCGATTTGATAACGAAGCAGGATATGCCCAGCGGCGGCGTCAGCAACCCGATCTCTGCGCCGACAACGGTAATGATGCCGAACCAGATCAACGACAGGTTCATCGTCTCGATCATCGGCAAGAACAGCGGCACCACGATCAAAATGATCGACGCGGTGTCCAGCAACGTTCCTAAGAACAACATCAGCAAAACGAAGATCAGCATAATGGTCCAGAATGAGGCCGAGTTGCCCGCCAGCATATCTTCCAACTGGTTTGGCAACCCGGCCATGCCCAGCATCCGGCTGTAGATCGAAGCGGCGGTGATCAGGAACAGGATCGCGGCGGTGATGTGGCCGGTCTCAAGCAACGCATCCCAGAAATTCTTTAGGCTCATGGACCGCCGCACAACCGCGATGACCAACGCGACCAGCCCGCCAGCGGCGCCCGCCTCTACTGCTGTCAGCCAGCCGGTGTAGATCCCGCCCAAAACGACCGTGATAAGTCCGAGTGTTGGCAACGTCTTGGAGGCCACTTCGCGCGTTGACATCCATTCGGTGTCTTCAATCGCGCGGCCACCAATGAAGTCCGGGGTGAAGCGCCCCATAAACCAGATCGCTGCGACATAGGCCAGCGCCAGCAAGATGCCGGGAATGACGCCCGCAAGAAACATATCGCCCACCGATTGCTCCGCCACGAAGGAATATATGATCAACATCGCGGAAGGCGGAATGATCATGCCCAAGACCGAGCTGCCCGCCACAACGCCCACAGCAAAGCGCGGGTTATACCCCTGCGCCATCATCTGCGGAACGGAGACCTTGGTGAACACCGAGGCTGACGCAATGGAGGATCCGGTCACGGCCGCAAAAACTGCATTCGCCCCGACCGTTGCCATCCCGATGCCGCCTTTGACCTTGCGAAACCGCATGGTCATAACCTCGTAAATATCTCGCCCCAGCCCTGCCTTCGAAACTATCAGCCCCATAAACGTGAACAGCGGAATTGTGGCGAAGCTGTATTCCATCGCGCTGTCTCCGACGGCAACCTTCAGCAGGTTCAGCGCCAACGTGAAGTTGTCACGCATGAGCCAGATCGAGATGAACGACACCGTACCAAGGGCTACGGGAATGTAGACGCCAGCGTAGATCAAGAAAACGATCGCGACGACCGAGATCAGGCCAATCTCAATAGGTGTCATCAGTTGGACTCGTCATGTTCTGGGGCGCGGATCAGCTGCGGGCGATCCTGCGCGGTAATTACCTTGAGAACGAAGATGACGCATGACAGCGCGCATCCCGACGCGATCACCAGTTTGACCGGCCACCACGGAGCGGTGAACAGTCCCGGAACGCCGAAAAAGTCCTGCGTTTCCCACATATGAAGGAACTCGGGGAACATGATGTAGGCAATAAGCCCCATAAAGATCGCAGAGACCGCGTTGATGATGCGACGCAGGTTCGCCGTGAGCCGCGGGCGCGTGCGATCCAGAATAAGCAGGAAGCCGTCCGACCGTGTTAGCCGGTCCACTCGCACAACATCTGCGAGCTGCAAAAACACAATGAAAACCACCGCCATCTGGACGATTTCGTAGGTGCCTTTGAGCGGGGCATTGAACACGCCCCGCGCAACGACATCGACATTGAGGATCGTCACCAGCCCCAGAACAGCGATGGTTCCGGCGACATTGGCGACAATCGCAAGGGTGTTGGTGACCCGAGTGAGGCCAGCCAGTGCAGGCTTAAGCATAGTGTTGGCCCCTCTCGGATCGTAGGATTTAAGGCTTGGACCAGTCGCGGGCGCCGGTAAAACCTGCAGCCGCAAGCTTGGCAAGATAGGCCTCAAGCATTTCGGTGCCCGGCTCGCCATTGGCGTTCAACTGTTCGGCCCACTCTTGCGCGATGTTTGGCATCGCAGCAGCCCATGCCGCGCGGTCTTCGACAGAGACATCAATGATCTTGCCACCGCCCGCGACGTAAGCGTCCTCGGACGCTTTGGCGCGGTCCATTGCAATGCCGGCAACATGGTCGCGATAGTCGATTGCCACAGCTTTCAGAACCTCTTTGACCTCGTCAGGCAGACCCTTCCAGTAATCCGCGTTGACCGTGATGGTTTTAGAGTTCACCGCGCCAAGATCAGCGCGCAGCATGTAAGGTGCGACTTCTGCAATCTTGAAAGTCTTGGCTGCTTCCGGCCACAGCATGCTCGCATCGACCAGACCGGTCTGCATCATGTTGTAGAAATCGGTCAGCCCGCCGCGCACGCCTGCGGCGTCCTTGATGCCCTCAAGATAGCGCAGGTTCATGCCCGCGCCCGCAACTTTGAAGCCTTCCAGTTCAGATATGCTGGCCACTTCCTTGGTTGAGAACACCTGATAGCTGTCGAGCACGACCCCCGTGGCCAGATACACTTGGTTCTGGGCGGCGAACTCGTTTTGCATGGCCGGATATTCGCGGGCGATTTCGTCAATGGCCTTGGCAACAGCCCGCGCGTCTGACGAAACGAATGGTGTGACAGCCGCCAGACCTTGGCTCGGCAATTTGGACGAGTGGAAGATCGTGGTGACGATACCGATATCACCCAAGCCCAGTTGCACGCCTTCAAGCACGCCTTTGGGTTTCACGATGGAGCCGCCATAGTTTTCCTGCCAGTCCATCGCGTATTTTCCGCTTTCGGCAAGGCGTTTGTCGACCTCAGGAATGAAGAAGTCGGTAAATTCTTTCACCCACAAGGCGCGGGCTGGATAGCCGTCGATAACGACTGCAGAAATCCGTTCTTGAGCGGCAAGCGGCAGCGCCGTCATCGTCGCGAGGGCCGCCCCCATAAGGCTACGTCGTGTCCAATTGTTCATTTTGTCTTCCTCCCAGAAAGTTTGGCATTTTGCCTAAATTATAGTTAGTTAAGCTTCACCCAGTTGACCGTTAAATCCGTGCCCGCCGCCTCAAACAGCTTGGCAATTGCGCAGTATTTCGCAGTCTCGCGGCCTACGTTTTCCAACTCCTCTTGGCTGGCGGGTGTGGTGCAATTCACCGTCAGGGTGATTGCAGGAAATGGCACGTCGATCTCTTCCTCCATGAGAACGCCACGCCGGTCGAATTGACACGCCGCATCGATGCTGATTTCCCCCAAATCAACACCCAGGCGATGTGCATTTTTGTGTCCGATGACATTGGTGCAGGCGATAAGCGCCGTCATCGCTGTCTCGGTTGGTGAGGGGCCCATGTTGGTGCCCCCGCGCTCTATTGGCTCGTCGATGATGACCTTTACATCGCGCACGGGAATCTCTGTGCGCGCATGTGTCGGGCAACTGGCGGTTGCTCGATAGGTCACGACGGATTTCATCTTGATTGCGATGGGACGTTCCTTTCAGGCGAAACTACAGACTTTGTCGAACGGAAACCGCGGCAGTTTCTGAAACAATGCGGTCTCGTCAGCGTAGCCGATATTGCACAGGAAGTTGGATTTCAGCGTCGTTCCGGCGAAGAACTCCTCGTCCACGATCGCGTTCGAGAAGCCCGACATCGCACCTACATCAAGACCCAAAGCGCGCGCTGCGATCATGAAGTAAGCGCCCTGCAGGGTACCGTTTCGATACGCGGTATCGGCGCAATATTCGGGGTTTCCGTCAAAGAGGTGACGACGATCCTCGTGCGGGAACAGGAACGGAAGCTCTTTCCAGAAATCCATGTCATGGGCGATAATCGCAGTCACAGGCGCGCCCATCATCTTAGGGACGTTTTGCGGCTTCAGCGATTTGGCCAACCGCGCCTTTCCTTCGGGAGTCTTCACGAAGACAAACCGCGCGGGCAAGGTGTTCATGCTCGTCGGGCCGTTGATCGTGATGTCATATAACTCATGCAAGACGCTGTCGGCGATCGGTTGGTCTTTCCACGCATAATGAGATCGCGCATCGCGCAAGATCAGGTCGATCGCATCATCCGACAGCCGACTGATACGTCTGTGCAACGCGCGGTGGTTTTCCTGCGCCGAACTTCGTGCCTGTTCAAGCTCTTTGCCGGTCGGTGCATTCATTCCGCGGCCACCGATGCTGCGTGGTCTTTCTCGTCCACAATCGGGTTGGAGCAGATGCCGATGCCCTCGATCTCGATGTCCACGACTTCGCCCGGAACCAACCAGCGCGGGTTCGGCTTCTTGGCGTGGCCCACACCCGGAGGCGTGCCCATCGCGATCAGATCGCCCGGCTCTAGGGTTGTGTACTCAGAGATGGTCGCGATGGTTTGCGCCACGGACCAGATCATGTTGGCGGTGTTGGAGGACTGCAAAATTTCATCGCCCACACGGCTTTCAATTTTAAGCCCACTGGCCCCTGCTGGCACTTCGTCCGGTGTCACTACAAACGGCCCAATCGCGCCGGTGTCATCGAAATTCTTGCCCGGCGTCCACTGGTGGGTCTTGCGTTGGTAGTCCCGCACCGACCCGTCATTGAACACGGTGTAGCCAAACACATGGTCCAGAGCGTCAGCTTCGGAAATGTGACGCCCTCCCTTGCCGATGATCATCATCAGTTCGGCTTCGTAGTCCAACTTTTCGGAACAGGTCGGGCGGACCAGAGGCGCACCGGCGGCCATGATCGAGTTCTTTCCACGCATGAAAAGAGCCGGATAGTCCGGGATTTCATAGCCGCCTTCTTTGATGTGGTCGGTATAGTTTAACCCAAGACAAATGATCGTGCCGGGCTTGGCCACTGGCAGGGCTGGCGTGATCGAGGAGACGTCAACGGAAGGTGCTCCGGCAATCTTGCCAGCGACCGATTCTAGCATCGAAGGTGTCTGAATGAGCGCCATGAGATCGTCACCGATCTCGGCATTCAAAGCCGTAAGATTAACGGCTTTTTCGCCGTTAACTGCGAACACCGCAGTTCCACTTTTTGTCTCGCCTACCAAATATTTCATGAATGCTGTCCTTGTCAGTTTGGAAAAATTCTGACTACAATCACCCTTAATGTCAATAAATATCGATTTTTTTACGGAGCACGGAAATGGTTGCATGGGCGGACTATAAAGCAGAGGCCAAGAAACGCGGCGCTCTGGCGCTAGAACTTTACGTCGCGCACAGCACACCAGCGAAGGCCCCGGAAGACGTCAAAGCCTCCCTGCCCGACCATCTCGCTTATCAAGCGCGGCTTGAAGCGGAAGGAAAGCTTGCTTTTGCCGGACCTATGTCGGACGAAAGCGGCGACCATATGCAAGGGATGGGCTTGATCATTTACCGCGCAGAGTCCCTCGAAACCGCGCGCGCACTCGCCGAAGATGACCCGATGCACAAAAGCGGCGCGCGTAGTTTCACATTGCGCCGCTGGATGATAAACGAGGGATCGCTGACCCTTTCGGTCGGCCTATCTACCAAGACCATCAGCTTGACATAACCAGAACAGGGGTGCGGACCATGAACATGATCGATGCCACCAGCGGCAAGGAAACCTCGGCCACCCATGGTGCCTATCTTGCCCTGCGTGACATGATCCTGACGGGTCGGCTACCTGCGGGTCAGAAGCTCAAGATCGAAGAGTTGCGCGGACTTCTGAACACCGGCGCGTCGCCGGTGCGGGAAGCCCTTAGCCTGCTGACATCTGACATGCTTGTAGAACGCATCGACCAGCGCGGCTTTCGAGCGGCCCCGGCCAGTAAGGCAAATTTCGAAGAGATTTTGGCCCTGCGCTGCTCGCTTGAGGATATGGCCCTGCGCCAGTCCATTGCGAACGCGACGTCAGATTGGGAAGAACGCTTGGTGCTCACCCATCACCACATGAAGAAAGCCACCGGCAAAGAAACGGCTGTTTTTGAAGCGGCCCATAAAACCTTCCACATGGCACTTCTGGCAAATAGCGGCTCCCCTATGCTGGAACGCCTCTGCGATCAGCTTTACGATCTCAATATCCGGTATCGCTATCTCGCTGCGGGCAGCAGCCGGTATCAGAACCGCGATATCCCTGCCGAGCACGAAGAGATACTGGAAGCAACTGTTCAGCGGGATGCCGACCGTGCATCCTCCAGTTTGCTCAACCATTACCGCCTCACAGGCAAGTATTTGTCGCGGACGATCGAGGGTTGAGGTCAATTTTTTGACGATTTAATTGGACTGACTTAAAAAATATCGATATTAAATTTGCAACGACTCTCTTTCACTCGGAGATGACAGTGCAGCGCAATCGCTTCCTCGGGGACTTGTTGTCCCAGCTTCTCGTCCGGCGCGGATCCGTGCGCGGCAAAGACGATACGCGCGATATTTACGAGCTTTCCCATGCGCTGCTTTCTGCAGAAGGTGAAGTCTCCGGCCTCCGTCTCGCGTCGACCATCATGGCGCGCTATGCGGCACTTGATATGGGAGAAAGGCTCGCGTTCTTCCTGTTTTTGAACACCGAACTTGAGATCAACCCCGAAGACGTGGCCCAGCTTGCCACGGCCTATGCCGCCGCCCCGACGCCCGAGCTCTTTCACGACTTGTGCGAGGCGGCAGAGCCCAAAAGACAAGAGTTTCTCCGCCGTCTGAACCAGCCTGTTGGTGCAACTGCAGGACTTGTGGCGATGCGGGTCGACCTGCTCAAGCACTTGAAAAACGAGCCTGACCTTGCCCGCACAAACCAGGATTTTGTGCACTTGTTGCGCAGCTGGTTCAATCGCGGCTTTCTCGTGCTTCAGCAGATCAGTTGGGACACGCCCGCGCGGATTCTCGACAAGATCGTGGCCTACGAGGCAGTGCATCAAATCAACGACTGGGACGATCTGCGCCGCAGACTATATCCGCCGGATCGCCGCTGCTTTGCATTCTTCCACCCTGCCATGCCGGATGAACCGCTGATCTTCGTAGAAGTCGCGCTGACCGAGATCATCCCGAACTCCATCGACGCCGTGCTTTCCGACAGCCGCACACCGCTGGAGGCAGATCAGGCAAAGGTGGCCGTTTTCTATTCGATCTCCAACTGCCAGAAAGGCCTAACCGGGATCAGCTTTGGCAACCTGTTAATCAAACAAGTGGTGTCGGAGCTTTCTCTGGAATGCCCGCAGCTGGAGTCCTTTGTCACGCTCTCACCTATTCCAGGACTAAACCGTTGGCTGGAAACCCAGACCGATGACCCTGATCATGGGGCCGCTGCGCAATCGGTTCTTTCGGGCGATGCCGTCCCCGAAGATGTGCGTGCGATGGCCGCTCGGTATCTGCTGGGCGCGAAACGGAGCGATGGCCTTCCACGCGATCCTGTGGCCCGCTTTCATTTGGGCAACGGGGCCGAGGTGCACGACATCCATGCGGGTGCTGACACCTCTGCGAATGGCAGCGCGCAATCCAGCGGTGCCATGGTCAATTACCTCTATGACTTGACCCATGCCGAACGGAACCACGAAGACTTCGCGACGGCGTACACGGTTGCGGCCTCGCGCTCGGTTCAGGCATTGTCCACGGCGACCCTCGTGACAAAACCCAAGGAACCGACAACGTGACGAATACGCTCTATGACGCGCTGATTGCCCCCCACGCCAGCAATAACGGCCCGTTTCTGGAATGCGACGACGGCACGACGCTCAGCTATGCGGGCTTCGTGCGCCGCGTCGCGCAGCTGGCCAACGTTCTGAAAGACGCAGGTGTGGCTCCGGGAGATCGCATCGTGGTGCAGGCCCCCAAGCTGGCCGACACTATCGCGCTTTACGGTGCCGCGGTACAATCGGGGGCCGTCTACCTGCCCCTCAACACTGCTTACACGCAGGCAGAGATGTCGTATTTTCTGGAGGATGCGGAACCCAAAGTCATTGTGTGCGACAGCAAGGATGAAGCCGCGATATCCGGCATTCAGACAGACGTCAAAGCGACGGTCCTAACGCTCGTTTCTGACGGCACCGGCAGCCTTGCCTCAGCAGCTGACGCAGCCCCTGAGCAATTTGATACTATAGCGCGCGGCCCTGATGACCTGGCTGCCCTGCTCTACACTTCTGGGACAACTGGACGGTCCAAGGGTGCGATGCTGTCGCATAAGAACTTGCTATCAAACGCGCAGTCGCTGACTAACCTTTGGGAGATTACCAATAAGGACCGGCTGATCCACGCTTTGCCGATCTTCCACACTCATGGGCTGTTTGTAGCCATGAACACGTGCCTTCTGGCTGGAGCTAGGCTGCGATTTATGGCGGCTTTCAAACCGGATGTGATTATCGAAGAGCTCCCCAAATCCACCATGCTGATGGGCGTGCCGACGTTCTATACGCGACTGCTCGACGATCCACGACTGACGAAAGAGCTTTGCGCCCATATGCGGCTGTTCGTCTCCGGCTCCGCGCCGCTACTATCTGAAACGCATACAGCTTTTAGCGACAGAACTGGTCACCGCATTCTGGAACGGTATGGAATGACTGAAACCAACATGATCACTTCCAATCCATATTCCGGGGATCGGATCGAGGGCACCGTTGGGTACGCCCTGCCCGGAACCGAGGTTGAAATCACCAACCCCGATACCGGATTGCCCATCCCTACTGGCGAAATCGGCATGATCGAGGTCCGCGGCGATAATGTCTTCCAAGGCTATTGGAAGATGCCCGAGAAAACCGCGGAAGAGCTTCGTGACACGGGCTTCTTCATCACCGGCGATCTGGGCGTAAAGACCGAAGACGGGCGGATCAGCATCGTGGGCCGTCAGAAAGACCTGATCATTTCAGGCGGATACAACATTTACCCCAAGGAAATCGAGGACGTCATCAACGACGTGGACGGTGTGCTTGAAAGTGCCGTGTTTGGCGTGCCGCATCCCGACTTCGGCGAAAGCGTTCTGGCCGCGGTTATTCTTGAAGCAGGCGCGTCGCTCGACAGCGATTGCATCGCTGAAAAGGTCGAGCCTCTTCTGGCACGCTTCAAACATCCGCGCCGCTACATCCTGATCGATGCGCTTCCGCGCAACACAATGGGCAAGGTGCAAAAGAATGTTCTGCGAGAGGAATACAGCACCTGATCTACGACCGCCTTGGGGAAAAGGCGGCATAACAACCGGCGAAAAGCCACAACCATCTGGGAGGATGACATGACTTACTTTAAACGGACGGCCGTTCTTGGCCTGATGCTGGCCTCAACTTCAGCAATGGCGCAGCAAGTCGACGGGCCCGAAGTGAACTGGAGCCTGTCCATGTGGGGCAACCCACGCGCTTTGTCGGCTGGCATTGAAGCAATTTCTGACCGCGTCGAAGAAGCCACCGGCGGCAAATTCAAGATCGAGGTTTTCTATGGCGGGCAGCTGTCCAGCTCTCGTGAAAACCTTGACGGTATCCTGCTAAACGCTTTCGAAGGCGCTGCGATTTGCAATTTCTACCACCCCGGCAAGAACCCTGCTTGGATGGTGTTCTCTTTGCCGTTCCTGCCGTTGGGCGACCCAAAAATCGACAAGCAAGTGCGCTCCAGAATGTTCGAACATCCCGCCATCGTAGCCGATATGGCTGCATGGAATGCGATGCCTTACCTGACGGGACTACTGCCGCAGTATGAAGTTCTTGGTAAAGGCCCCGCCCCAACGGAGCTGTCCGGCTGGAACGGTCTGCGCGTGCGTGCAGGCGGCGGTTTGGGTGACGCAATGGAAGCGCTTGGCGCGACCAAGCAAACCCTGCCTGCCGGCGAGACCTCCACCGCGTTCCAACGTGGTGCGCTGGATGCCGCGGCCTTCCCTTACACCTATGCACATGTGTCCTTCGGTATCTCGGAGGAGGCCGACTGGTTCACCTCCAACCTCGCTCCGGGCACGTCGGAATGCGGCTGGGTCCTCAACAAAACCGCCTATGACGCCCTGCCAGAGCAATACCAGACCTTGCTGATGGATCTGCGCGACATGGGCATGGATGTCGAGCAAGAGGCCTACGCCACGCAAGACGCCAAAAACCTGCCGGTATTCCGCGAGACGATGCAGGAAATTGTCTATTCCGAAGAACAGCTGGCCGAATTCCGCAAGGTCGCAGGGCAACCGGTTTGGGACGCATGGATCGAGGCGAACAAAGACAAGTTCGATGCGCAAGGCGTGTTTGACGCGATCTTCACCTACGCTGAAGAAGCCGCCAAGTAAGGCGCTTGCACAGGGTTCGGCCCCTCTGGGCCGGACCACGACGCCCCCATTCCATGTAAGGATCACCCATGGCACACCAAGCAAACGCTGATGGGAGCCTGTTAGGCCGCCTGCACCGCGCGTTCATCCCTGTCGAGGACCTCGCCAACCTTCTGGCAGCCTTCGCCATTATGATGCTGATGGTACTGGGAGTTTTGCAGATCGTTCTTCGGACTGTCTTCAACACGCCTATCTCGGGCTATATCGACCTTGTCGAGCTTTCGATGGCGAGCATGGCGTTCCTCGGCGCGGCCTATTGCCAGAGATTGGGCAGCCACATCCGGATGGAATTGCTTGTCGGCCGCCTCAAGGGGCGCTCGCTCTGGCTGCTAGAGGGCTTGGGCGCGGCGCTGGCGCTCTTCATAATCGGGGTGTTAATCTATTACAGCTTTGGCCACTTCCTGCGTGCTTACACGTTGGGCGACACAACAATGGACGCCGAGTATCCGATCTGGCCGTCAAAACTGCTGGTCCCCGTGGCCTTTTCGATCTGGTTCGTTCGGCTCGCCTTGCAGTTCGCAGGATCAATGCGCCTGGTTCTGAACCCTGATGCGGTTCCGGTCGCCGTTGTCACGGCCAAAGCGGTGGCGCAACAGGCGCAGGATGAAATCCACGAAGTCATGGGTGACGATGTCGACCCTGCCGGTCAGGAGGGGCGATCATGATCCTCGGCATCGGAATGTCCAACCCGTTTTTGGTGGGGATTATAACGCTTTGCTTACTTCTGGCGCTCATCCTGATCGGGGTGCGCGTGGTCTTCGCGGCAGCCATCGTCGGCCTTCTGGGGCTAGTAGAACTTCGCGGCTGGGGTCCTGCTGCGGGTATCGTCGGAACGATCCCGCACTCCAAGGCCTCTACCTACGCGCTGAGTGTGTTGCCAATGTTCATCTTCATCGGCTTCCTCGCGTTCCACGCGGGCATGACGCAACAGCTTTTCGATGCGGCGCGCAAATGGCTCGGCTGGCTTCCGGGCGGCTTGGCCGTGGCGACAGTGTTTGCGACTGCGGGTTTTGCAGCGGTGTCAGGCGCATCTACTGCGACAGCCGCCGTGTTCAGCCGCGTCGCAATCCCCGAAATGCTAAAACATGGCTATGATCGCAAGATGGCAGCAGGTGTCGTGGCCTCTGCTGGCACGCTCGCCACGCTGATTCCGCCCTCCGCAATCCTCGTGATCTACGCAATCATTGTGGAGCAATCCGTCGGCAAATTGCTTCTGGCAGGGTTCTTGCCGGGCATCGTGTCCGCGCTGATCTACGCCGGTATCATCGTGGTCTGGGCGTTGCTCAAGCCCGGCGATGCGCCTTCGGTGTCTGGGTTCACCTGGGGCGAGCGGATGCGGACCCTACCCGGCATCTCGCCCATCATGCTGGTCGTGCTGATCATCATGACCTCCATCTATGGTGGTTGGGCCACCCCGACCGAGGCAGGTGCTTTGGGCGCGGCAGTCGTCTTTGTTCTTGCCCTTGTGCGCGGCACGCCATTATCGGCGATCAAGAACTCCCTTATGGAGTCGGCCAAGCTAACGGTGATGATTTTCTCGCTGATCTGGGGCGTGCTGATCTTCGTTCGGTTCCTCGGCTTCTCCGGCATTCCGGGCGCGTTTACCGAATGGGTCGTTGGCCTCGATGCCGCCCCCATGACCATCATGATCTGCATCCTTTTGGCCTATGCTGTCTTGGGCATGTTCATGGACGCCATCGGTATGCTGCTTCTGACCCTGCCTGTGGTCTATCCTGCGGTGATGGCTCTTGGGTTTGACCCGATCTGGTTCGGGATCATCGCAGTTAAAATGGCCGAGATTTGTCTGATCACGCCGCCAATCGGCCTCAACTGCTTTGTTGTAAACGGCGTGCGCCCCGACATACCCTTGGGCCAAGTGTTTCGCGGCGTGGCCTTGTTTTTCATCGCAGATGTGATCACCATCGCCGTGCTTTTGATGTTCCCAGAGATCGTTACATGGCTCCCAAATTTCGAGTTTGAAGTTTGGTGGAACGGCCTTTGGGCAGCCTCGACATAAGGACCAATTAGATGCGCTTGCAAACCTCTCTCCCGCTGGAAAAAGCCAACCTGATTGTTGCAGAGGCTTTACGTCTTGGCCGCAAGGCTGGGCTGTTGCCGCTTACCGTCGTTGTCCTTGATGCAGGAGGGAAAATGGTCGCAATGCAGTCGGAAGACGGCTCCGGTCTGATCCGGCTCGAGATCGCGTTCGGAAAGGCCTACGGCGCCTTGGGCATGGGGATTTCCAGCCGCCTGATCCGCGACCGCTTGTCCGAGCGGCCGACGTTTCAAGCCGCGCTCGCTACAGCGTCCGGCGGCAAACTGATCCCCGTGCCGGGTGGCGTGCTGGTCGAGACCTCAGACGGCATCACTTTAGGCGCAGTCGGCATCAGTGGTGATACGTCGGACAAGGACGAGTATTGCGCGATCGAAGCGATAAAAGCCGCAGCATTTTTTCCAGAGCCAGCTGAGCCGAATTCGGAGTGGCGCACATCGTCTCTGTCAGATCACTACCCCGCGTCCAAATAGATGGCGTGATCGATATGGCGGTGGGTCATCTGAAGGCGTGGAAGATCGCCATCCGCCGGATTGACGAGCGAGAAGGTCGATTTTCCCTCAAACTCCGGCGGCACGACCATACACCGCACAAAGCTGGTCACGCCTTTGCTTTGCAGCGAAACAGCCCTCACCGGCGTGTCCGAAGGTTCGAACCAGCTGTCGCCCGCAGTCATGGTTTGTGTGTGGGCAACAGCCTCTACACGAAGCGAGCCGCGCACCAAATGGCGAAATCCTGTGCCCGCATGAGTGTGGCGATGCGCGACCGCGCCAACAGGAAAGCACACCTCGTCCACCCGCAGCAGCGCTGGTCCCGTCATGCCCAAGATCTGATTGGTCGCCAAGACGCCGGCACCGCTCAGGGGGGTCAACGACAATGCAAAAACCAAATCCGCATCCGGCATCAGTCCGACCTGCGCGTGCCCTGCGGGGTGTGCCCCATCCTCCCCCGATGCACTCCAGCTCATGGCAAGTTGGATATCGCCACCTGGCTGATCGTCGCGACCTTTGATGATGGACATGAACATGGCGCGGCCTCTCCTTTAGATCAGATCAAGGCTAGCATGATTGCGGGCACTCGATGAAGACGCTCCTTGCGATAACGTTGATTGCATTGTCGGCGGGTGTGCTGTGGACCAACACGGTCGGCGGTGCGTTGTCCGAACATCTGGTGCGTCTCTTGTTCTGCACGCTTTGCGTGCTCGGCCTAGCAGCCCGATCGATCCGTGAAACGATATTGCTTGCCGTCGCAGTCCTCCTCGCCTTGTTGGTCATGACCAAGCCAGATGGCTGGACAAATCTGCTGACTGCGCTGGATCTTGCCGCCTATTTCGCGGCCTTCATCGTGCTGCTTACGGCGCTGAAAATCGCCGCCGAGCGGTCAAGATCCGTGCTGGCGGTCGGGCGCTATCTAATCAGGCAGCCGACCGGGCGACGATTTTTCGCAACCGCTTCCGGCGGACACATCCTCGGGGTTTTCCTGAACTTCGGCGCTGTCAGCCTCATGGCCCCGCTGATCCAGTCCGCCACAAAGCACCCAGATGGCAGTACCGACGTTGATCTGGAACGCAGGCAGTTGTCCGCACTGATGCGTGGGTTTGCGTGGATCCTGCTCTGGGCGCCCACCACATTGACGCAAGCAGTTCTGTTGACGCTATTTACCGAGATTGACCTGACGCGGATCGTACTGATGGGGACAGCGACATCTGTGTTGATGATGCTGATCGGCTATCTCTATGATCGATTTGAATGGCGGCGCCTGCCTCCCAAGACCGAAGGCGAAGCTCCGATCTGCCCGCAACGCGCGCTTTTGGTGCTGTGCGTAGTGTGTGTCTCGCTCATCGGCTTAGTTGCGATTTTGCAGGTTTCGGCAGGCTATACAACAGCGCTGTCGTTGATGTTCGTGGCCCCCGTGATCACGCTCATCTGGTTCGTGCTGCAAAAGCCGGAGGGGATCGCGCTTTCCTCCCAGTGCAAACGGTTCTGGCCCGCTTTCGATGCAAACGCGTCAGGGTTGGCCCGCAGCGCCATGGCTTTGGGATTATCAGGCTTCATTGGACGCGTCTTGGCCGAGGTGCTGCCCATCGACGCGCTGACCTCCGGGCTTGACCTCAGCACGATCCCAGGATGGGTGTTCCTTGCTGTCTTGCCTATCCTGATCACCCTAGGCGGTCAGGTGGCACTCAGCCCGATCATCCTTGTCGTATTCATCGGGCAGGTCATTCAGACGATCCCTGCTCTTCCCGCCGATCCGACGAACATCGTCTTTGCGCTCAGCGCGGGTTGGGCAATCAGCATGTTTGCCTCGCCCAATGCCACAGCGACGCTGCTCATCTCGGCCACATCGAATATTCCACCGACCACGCTGACATGGCGGTGGAACTTTCGTTACGGCTTGATCTGTTATCTGGTTCTGGTCGCCATCTTCGCATGGCTCGAGGCCTAGTCGCGCGGCGGGAGCCCTTTGCCGTTACCAGCCGTCGTCACGCCGTCGATCAGCACGAACATGATCGTGCAAGGCTCGGTTCCGCGATTGGCCCATGCGTGGTTGGTGCCGCGCTGAACGACCACGTCGCCTGCCTTAAGCAGAACGTCGTCCTCTTCATTGTCCATTAGCATCCAGATTTCGCCATTCATGACGATGCCGTAGTCGACCGAGTCCGTGCGGTGCATCCAAGGGTGCCGCCCGCCTTGCACGACATTGGCCCCCGCCCCCATCTCTGCAAAGGCCGCAGCGCCGTCTTCGCTGGACAGCTTTGCCATCACCTCTGGGTCTTCGGGCATGAATTCGACACAGCGAAAGACCGACCCATTGGCAGGCGGGTGCAGGATGAATGGCCCCGTGCAGGTCTCCGTCGGACCGTCATATTCGGCGGGGGTCTGATCCGTCAGCCAGAAGTTCGTCAGACGCACGCCGGGGCGATTGGGCCGCTCCAGAATTTGCGTCGCGACTTGGTCGCTTTCAATGATCGCGACACCTTTTTCGTCGTGGCCGGTAACAACGCGTCTGTATTCTTTATGCATGGGACTTCCTCAGGTCGTGATGGGTTTGGGTTTCGCACGGTCCAAGACAATAACCGTGGCAATCAGGATCAGGCCGATAATGGCGCTCTGCCATCCTTGAAACAGCAGCGCGAGCCCCGCCGCAGCCGCCAAGCAGCGCACAAGCGGCGTCAGGCGTTGTGTCAGGCAGCCGATGATTGCGACGGCAATCGCACCGGTGCCCAAAGCTGCGGTAACGACGGCGAGCACATTTTCAACCATGCTGCCCTGCATCAAAATTCCGGGGCCGTAGACAAAGGCAAACGGCAGCACAAAGCTTGTGGCCGCGTAACTTGCAGCCGTCCAGCCGACCTTGTTGACATCCGCCCCCGCGATCCCCCCAGCCACGTATGAGGCCAGCGCCACAGGGGGTGTAATTGTCGAAATACAACCGTAGTAGAAGACGAAGAAATGCGCCGTCAACACAGGCACATCAAGGCGCACCAAAGCCGGAGCCACAACCGTCGCAAGGATCAGATAGGCCGCCGTGGTCGGCAGCCCCATGCCTAGCACGATCGACGTCAGCATGGTGAAGAACAGCGCCAAGAACAGGTAGCCGCCGGACGCGACGTCAATCAGCGTGGCGATCTTGGAGCCCAAGCCGGTGACGCCCAATACGCCTGCAATGATCCCCGCCGCCGCACAGGCCGCCGAGATGGTCACAACGCTCCGCGCACCCTCGGAAACGCTGTTGAAGATCTTTGCAAAGAACGCCCCATCAATCTTGCGGTTCCAGACCACATCTAACCCGATCAGAGCCACCATCGCCCAAAGCGACGCCATGAAGGGTGAGTAGCCCATCAGCATCATGGTAATCAGCGTGCCGAAAGCGAAAATGAACGGACCGCCTTTGATAAGAACATGGAGAAGCGGTACTTCCTCCCCCGCCTCTGCGGTGTTCGGTGCGATGCCCATGCGAACTGCCTGCAAATGCACCACAACAAAAGCTGAACCAAAGAACAGCAATGCGGGCAACAGAGCCGTCACCATGATCGAGGTGTAGGGCACGCCCACAATCTCGGCCATGATGAAGGCGGCAGCGCCCATCACTGGCGGCATGATCTGCCCACCGGTCGACGCCACAGCCTCGATCGCCGCCGCCTGATGCGGTTTGTAACCTTCGCGCTTCATAATGGGGATCGTTACAGTGCCCGTCACCGCAACGTTGCCTGCCGCGGAGCCGGATACCATGCCGATCAGCGTCGAAAACAGCACGGCGGATTTAGCACTGGCGGCCCGAAGCCCACGTGTGCACCGCGTGGACAACTCGAAAAAGAAGTCGCCTGCGCCGAAGTTTGACAAGAGCGCGCCAAAGATAGTGAAGACGATAATGTAAGTCGCAGCCACTCCGACAGGTATGCCGTATATGCCTTGAGTGTCAGTGGTCAGAACCAGCACGATCCGCTCGAGGCTGGAGCCACGTCCCTCCAAAACACCGGGCAGATACGGCGCGGCAAAGGGATAGAGAAAAAACACCAGCGTGATGCCCGCGAGGATCAACCCGATCCCCCGGCGGGCGGCCTCAAACACCACCAGCAACAAGACAAGACCTGCGATGTAGTCCCCTTCTGATGTGATCCCGCCGCTGAAAGCGATGGTTTTCCACCGGCTAAGCAGCCAGAGGCTTGCACCAAGGGTCGCGGCAACCAGCGCCGCCGACACCAAGCTATTCGCCACAGTCCCCGCCAGCCGCGCCGACGCGGGCTTGATCACAAACAGCAAGGACAATGCCAACATGACATGTGTAACGCGCATCGGCATGGTCGATATCGCCACAACGCCCGAGACGATCAATAGGTGATACGCGCCCAAGCCGAAGCCAGCAAGAAGGATCGCATTTTGGAGCGTGAACAGGCGCTTAGAGACTGTCATGTAAGTGGACCCAACGATCAAAGGGAACGGGGGGCGGAATGCCCCCCGTTATTGGCTTTACTTCGAGTCGAAATAGGCCTGAGCACCAGCGTGCAACGGGATCGCCAGTTTCAAAGACATCGCAGGGTCGATCTGACGCGCGTTCGCATTTTCTTCTTTCAACTCGTCCAGATTGTCGAAGATTGCAGCCGTCACCGCTTGCACGGTCGCCGCATCCAATGAATTCGGCGCGACAAGCATGTTGTTCACCCCGATCACCATGCCGCTATCGGCGGTGCCGTAAACGTCTGTCCCGATCTCAACCGGAAGATAGGCACCGTTTGCTTCAAGTGCCTCATCCAGTTTGCCGTCAGAGAACTTTATGAACCGCAGCTTCGCCCCCGCTGTCGCTTGCATGACAGCCCCAGCCGGATAGCCCGACAGTGCCAATGCGGCGTCAACCGTGCCGTCCGTTAACTGGCTGAACCCGTCAGAGTAGGACACGAAGCTTGGTGTAATATCCTCAATCGCCATTCCGTGCAGAGGCATCAGGAAGTTGACAAAGCCCAGCGTGCCCCCGCCCGCGGGGCCAACTGCCACGCGCTTGCCAGCCAAGTCCTCGAATGTCTGGATGTCGCTGTCTTCCAGCACCATCATATGCAAAACCGACGGATGCAGCGCCGCCACTGCGCCGATGTCGATCGGGCCGGCTTTGGTGTAGGGGCCTTTGCCCTTCACAGCCAGCACAGCGAGGTTGTTGTTGGTAATTGCGATCTCGACCTCCCCCGCGGCGATCAAGTTGGGGTTCTGCACCGATCCGCCTGTCACAATCGGAACCATGGAGATCCCGTTTCCAGCATGTTTGGTCACAACGTTCGAGATGCTCTGCCCCATCGGGTAGAACGCGCCGCCAAGTGATGCGGTGCCAATTCTCAGCTCCTCAGCGGACGCAGTTGAGGCAGCAACAGTGAGCGCAGCAGCACCCATAAATGTTTTGATAGATGTAAACATAGAATCCTCCCTAGATTGAGGTCAGTTTACCGCCCTTCTGCTAGATTGCAAAAAAAATCGATATTTATTGCTGATGAGCCCGAAAATCGCCAGCGCCGTTCGCCGAATTCCATGTCTTACGCGACAGACCTACCCTTGTTATTTACGGGAATCCTCAAGCACCTTGCCACTCCTGCGGCGGAAACTGAGTTTAGATCCATCTGAATACTCGAAATGCGACTCTTCGGTGTCAATGAGCTCTGTCAAGGCGGGCGACCCAATCGTTTCGTTCAGAATCGACAGGAGCTGCTCAAGTTTGCCCGCCATATCCAGATGCCGTTTCGCCAAATGCTTGGCCACTTTCGGCTCTTGATCAAAGTCCGGCCCCAGCAGAAAGGTCAGCACGGCCCAATAGTAAATCTCGTCTTCTTCCTCATGACCTTTGCCACGGGCAGTTTCGGCGGCTGCGACGACAAGTTGATACACGTTATCATGCTCCTGAGCGCGCGGCAGGTCTGGAAAAGCGTCCGCGATGAACACGGTAATTTCTGTGTAAAAGCCGCGTTGAACGCAAGCCGTCAGGGCCTCGAACTGAGGCGCATCAATGCGGCGGAATGGTTGCGCCATATGATAGCCTTCATCCGTGGGCTGCGGCTCAATTGGCGTCCATTCATATTCCGCGCCTGGCGAGGTTTCGATCCCACGCAGCAACGCGCCCTCCTCCATGCGATACAGCGTCCACCCTTGTGTCAAATCTGTTGGCGCAGCGACAGTATCAATGCCGCTCATGAAGTCTTCCCACTGCTCTGAAAAGCCGGTGGACAGAAAGCAGCTTAGCGTCCGGCCATCGAAAAAGCGAAAATAGGCAGGCTCGTCTTGGCTGGGGATCAGCACGGATTGGAACCGTTTCAACCGCGTTCGGGCAGCGGATAGATCATGCGCCATGAACACCACAATTCCCAGCCTGCGTGGAAAGCCGTCTTCAATCCAGAACGGAATCAGCTCCGGTCGCTGAGCGAGATCAATGAGCAGCGGGGAGCGCGCATGCGCCTCGTCGCGCGGCAGGTTTGGCTGGCCGAAAAGCGGCTCCCAGCCGTGCGGCTTGGCGCGGGTCAACTTTACAAGATCTTCCTGCCAGCTCCCGTCGATGACCAGATACGCGTGAGTGCCGTCAGCGGCAGCTCCGGCACTCCAATGCTCTAAAGCCAATTGCAAATTGGCGCTGCGTTCTTCGGGGGAGATCATATGAGGTAGGCCCTATCGCTCTTCCGGGAAGCCAAGCTCTCGTGCGAAGTCGGGATCGTCGAGCATGAGCTGGATCATCGCTTCCTCTTCGGAAAGCGAAGGGTCGAACTTGTTCAGGGCTACGCCGCCGTAAACGGTAAAAAGCGGACGGGCCTGCCGGAACCGGGAGAGGAAAGCATGAATAAAGCGGATCCCAAATCTTGGCGTTGCGTTCTCGAAAAAGATCGTGCCGTCGGGTCGTTTGAAATCGACCTGCGGCAGGTCCGCGAGATCGTCGGCACTCGGGTCAGGAACGCTGGTGAGCAGCATCTCGAAGCCGTCGAACTCGGCGCGCTCCACCCCCAAAACGCCAATGGTGTCACTCAGCCAGAGCATCAGATCCTCTTCGAGATAATCAAGCATGCCTTCTGGCTTTCCGGCCTGCTGACCGGCGAACAGAAAATGATAGGGAACATCAAACTGGGTTTTCAGCCATTCGCGTTCGTCATCGGATGTTGTGACCATCTTGGGTGCTTACCTATTCAGCGTCTCGGTTTCGAAGGGCTTCGTTCGCTCGGTTGATCTCGTTATACGCCTCAACAATTGCGGGTAAGTGACGCACGATGCCCGCAAGCCGATTTGCGACGAGGAGACCGTAGTAATAGACTATCGGCCCACCCGCTTGGCTGCAATTGACGTCCAGCCCGATATGCCAACACGGGCGCGCAGGCGGATCGGGATTGTTTGCGACAACCCCGTATGTCTGGAATTGCCGCTGGATACGGGAGGCATCATGGGGCGGTGTGTAGTCGTTATCCCCGAAGCCGCGCGTGGGGCGCGGCATCTGGTATTTGGCCTCGCGCATCCAACAGCTTGCGGATCGCTCCCCATCGGGCTGGGCAATTCTGCCGCCGCCACGGCACGTATATTCCCAGTTCCCACAGGTATCGATTTGATACTGATGCCCGCGCTGGATCGCAACTTGGCCGCCGCTGCCACGCAAAAAATCGCTTTCGTCAAAAGTCGGACGGAACCGCATCCGGTTCGACACGGGAACATTGCCGCGCCTGAGCCATACCGTGCGGAATTGCACCGGATGACAGCAGCTTTTCGTACGCCGCCGGATCCGGTTTTCGGCCCGCACAGTTTCCCCAAGCCGTGTTTGGGTGTTGGTGCCCGTGAATGGCGGCGCCTCATACCCCTCGCCCGTCAAAGACTCTGGAATTGCAGGGGGGGCTTGGGCACCCGGCGTTGTTCCGGGCACTGTTCCCGGAGCCGGGGCTGGCGGATTGCCCGGCACAGGGACTGGCACAGGGATCGGAGGTGGTGGCACAGGCCGTGGCATCGGTGGGTTGAGCCGACGGTAAAGGTCCCGCAGCGCACGCGCCAGATCGTCCGCAGCACTGCCGCCGCCGGGGGACGTGGGAAAAGGTCCGCGCCCCATAAGCTAGCTGGCCCCGGTCGCTTCGTCTTCGCAGGTCTCGCAGAACGCCTCTCGCGTGAGTCCGGGGGGCGAATTGCCACCGATCAGCACATCACCGGAGCCGGTGGAATGCGCACCACCGCAGGAGATCGGATCGCCCACCCGTCCCGCCTGTTTGTTGTTCACCAGAACCGTAGGCGACCCTTGGCTAAGGTTGCGCGGATGCGGCGGCGCAGGGCAAACGGGGCAAGGGTGCGGCACATACGCATCGCCTTGGCGAAATGCCGGGCGGTAGTTAATCAGCACGTCGCCCGACCCAGAAATTGCAGGCGTGGGCGGGTAATGGCACCCGTGGCCGGAACCGATATCGCCCAAACGGGCTGCGGGTTTTCCTGACATATCGAATGCTCCCTTCGTTACTTCTTGAACGACCGCGCGTAGCGCGTCGCATGTGGCCCAGCATATTTTTTCGGCTTCAACGGTTTCATTCGGTCGATCTTCTTACCCTTCTTTGCAGAACCGCCAGAGTTGATCCGCGTGAGCGTGCCATTGATCGTCACCCCGGAGCCGTCGATCTTGACGAAATTGCCACCGACATTGAATGAAATGGTCGAACCGGCAGTCAGCACAATATCCGTGCCTGCGTCGACAAACTGGGTGGTCCCCACCTTGTTGTACTGCTTGCCGCCAGTTTCGGTGCGCATGTCCTTATCGACATAGGTGTCGGCGTTGCGTTCAACTTCAATCACGCGGTCGCCGGTCACTTTGAGATAGTCGCAAATCTTGATTGCATCCACGCGGCTGCCATCAAGTTGCATGTGTTGGCTGCCCTTGATGTGCTCTCGGTGGTCGCCTTGAACCTCCATGTCCTTGTCGCCCCCGACTGATTGTGACTGTGAGCCATCAACACGGCGGTGGCGCGAGCCTTGCGTCAGCCATGTCTCGTTATCTTTGATATAGGCGTTCAGGTATTTCTCGGCCTGAAGATAAACCTCTTCCTCGTCGCTCTCGTCCTCAAACCGCAACTCGTTATAGCCCGTGCCCCTGTGGGTGTCGGTCTTGAAGGTCGAGCGCGCCTTATAGGCAGGCAACGTATAGGGCGGATCGTTCTGGCCGTTATAGACGCATCCAGTCACCAAGGGCTTGTCTGGATCGCCCTCCAAGAATTCGACGACAACCTCCATCCCGATGCGCGGGATGACCATGCCGCCCCACCCTTTATGGGCCCAGTTTTGCGACACTCGGCAGCGCATGGAATGGCGCTTGAGCAAGTCCCAATGGAAATGCACCAAGATACGGCCATACTCATCGCAATCGATCTCCCCGTCGCCCACGACAGCCGCGGTTTGCGGGCCTTCAACGACGGGTATGTGCGTTTTGCGTTCCGGCGCAAGCGGCGCGGTTTCAGGCATCAGCGTGTAGTCGCCAGTGTAGGAATAATTGTCGTTTCCTGTGTCGCCGGTTGCGAACGCGTTCGACGTGTAATTATGCGTCGCACTCAGGCAGATGAAGTCCTTGTCGGACACCGCCGAAAGCGGATCACCCGTCAGCCCAAGCCGCATGCCAGCCCCAAGCGAAATGCAGTCGCCCACAGCGCGGTGACGTATATCGTGACCGCGTTCCTGAATGACCCGCAGCGCGGCAACGCCTTTTCCTATCCCCTGCTCAAGGTAGTCGCCGGGATAGTCGTAACTTTCCATCTGCCCTTGCGCATATTGTGCGTCGCCCAATTGGTCCGCTTCCATCGCGGCGCGCGGCTTCTTGAAGTTGTAGTCGGTGAGCCGGATGGCCCCGACAGTCATGTTGCGCTCCGGCTCCCATTGCCAGAAATGCTCTCCCGGTGGGCGGTTTTGACCGTCAACCTGCCAGAAATCCCGCGTCCCGCCTTCAATTTTGGCGTGGCTGTCGACGGCATCGGTCAGCACCAGACAATGCGAACCTCGTTTGTGTTCGAAATGATAGGAAATGCCGAACCGCTCCATCTGGCGCATCGCAAAATCCATATCGCTTTCGCGGTATTGAACCGTGTATTCCAGCTCACGGTAGCTCTGAACCACGTCAAACTTCACCGCCGGATCACCAAGCCCAAGATAAGGTGCAAACACCTCCTCCAGAATTTGCACCACGGTCATCTTGTGGAAAATCCGCTGGTCCCGACGCTGATCTAGAAGCGAGAACCACGAGCGCAGCGACATACGATAGCGAAACCCGCCTTCAGCAGGCCCAAGCCAACGCGCCTGAGTGACGATGCCATCGAAAAAGCGTTTATTGCCTGTGCCTTGCACGTCGAATTCCAAGCTCGCATGGGTCCCCACCAAAGCGTTGAAATCAGCGTTGTCGTTCAGCGAAAGTGCATCGACCTCGAATTCGAACAGTGAATTGACATGTTCTGCGCCCCGAAAGCGCATCAAGACAAGTTCGTCCTTGCCAAGGTCAGTATGCAAAATGCCCGCACGGTCTGCCTGAAGCAGTTGAATATTCATGAGGTCACCAAAATAATCGACGTTAATAAATTAGATTAAGACTAACCGATTCTTAATCAAAAACAACGACAAGCATCATTTGGGCTTATTGGCTTACCGTGCCGCCCTGCGAGCGCTCGACCTCTCACGGCGTCCCCGTCACGGCGCTCTAAGGGGAATTCCTTACAGCGCCTTGCCTGCCATCGCGCCGTCAGCGCCCTCTGCGCAAGCACCAGTTAGTGCTTTCGAACCGAACCGACGTGCCGAGACTTTATCGTTGGGTCCGAGCTTCTACGCTCTGCCGGCTTTTGGACTCTGGATATCAGGCGCGCCAGCTCGATTTTGCCCAAGCCTTGGGTTCAGTCGACCAGATAGTACCCAAGCACCTAACAGGCCTGCCCCTCCGGCCGCAAAGAGGCCGGCAACGGGGGTGACCAGTAAGATCAGCCATGCAACCCCAGGTGTTATGATGCCCGACACATCGCGGTAGCTGGCATAGACGGCGGACATCTCGGTCCTTTCCGACGGTTTGACAGCTAGAAGAAATGGAAGGCCAGCCGAAACATCGAGCAATATCAGAAAGAATGACCCGAACATAAGGCAGAGCAATGACACCCAAGGCAGCCCCGAAAACAAGGCGCTGAGGACAAACAAAGTAGACGCGACGAAGAACCCTGTGCGAACGGCGCGTTTTATCGACCGCCGTTGCATCCATCTCAGCATAAGAGGTGTCAAGAAAAGCGCACCGTTTGAGATTGAAAGTGCAATGCCGCTCGTCTGATCGCCCAACCCGTTCTCAATTGCAAAGATCGGTAGATACACAACGTAGACCCACCACCCACATGATCGGATAACGGCAAACAACCAGCCTGCAACCAATCTCGGCTGCGACCAGAATCTGGGCAAAAACGCCAGCGGATTGGTCGGAGGTTTGCGGCTTTTTGTGATGAGTTTTCCATTCCCAAGTCGCATAAACAGGAACAATCCAAGCATCAGCGATGACGCGACTGCAGCGACAATAAAGGGGGCCGGTCTCCACCAGCTCATCAAGATAACGCCAAGCGCTGGACCAATCGTCCACCCCAATGCGCTGTAAAACATCCGCGATGTCTCGCACCTGCCAAGCTCGATCCGAGCGATGTAATCCAGCACATAGGCATTGAAGCACACGAAGGTGATGACCGTAGAGATCGTGGTCAAAAGTAAGCCCAAAACGGTCGCCTCGGGCGAGCCTTTGATGGCCAACAATGCTCCTGTTACGAAAAAGCTGGCTCCGAGGATGTAGACCCAACGGCGGGGGAAAAACCGCGACACAAATGGCACCATAAGCCCTGCGATCAGGGAACAAATGCCAATGCCGAAATAGGCTTTTGAAACCACTGCCGCATCTTGCAAGGCCTGATACATCGCTAAGGGGAAGACAGAGATCAGGATGCCCCGCGCCATGGCTTCGGCCCCCGCAAGCAGTGCAAACCCCCGCACACTAGGCGCAGGGGCATGACGAAGCCATTCAGGTATGCGCCGCTCATGCATTTAAAAACTCGGGTTCTGTGCCGTAACACTAACCAAATGAGGCCGCTGAAATTGCCCGGCAGCGACGCGATGTCGTTTCTAGCCAGTTCTTAATTTCGACTTAGCGCAGATTTCAGATGCATCGCAGCGCCCTAAACCCAAAGTGTTGTGATGCGGGCCGTCGGACCCGACGAGCGACGCCATAACACTGAGCCGTGAAATATGTCTCGGTGGTTACAATGAAGCTGGCGGCAGGGGACGGTTAGGCGAAATATGTCAGCAGTCCCAAACGTTGAAGCCATTTGCACCCTAGGAATAAAGTGCCGCCTTATCGATCTAGGCCTCGGCACTCTCGCCAACGGTAAGCGGCAGTCCAAATCTGCTGACGTTCACGGCCAGTTCTTCGATTTCGCCAAGTGGCGGAGGAGGTGGGATTCGAACCCACGGAGGACTTTCACCCTCGTCGGTTTTCAAGACCGGTGCATTCGACCACTCTGCCACTCCTCCGACGCACACGACTTAACTGCGCGAGTTCGATTCTGGAAGCCCCTCGCGCGGCCTATCTTGCCGCGCCAAATATTGCCGACCTCGCAATGGACCACTTTGCAAAATGGAGTTTATTTACTAGGGTGCGCTCAATGGGACGCCCTCACCGGGCCGGTCCTTGATAAAGTCGCGCCAAGCGACGGCAAATACGCCCAAAGGGCGCTGCGGGCAGAGGGCAACAAAATGGGTCATCATCAACTAATGACACGAGCATGGCGGATTGCGCTTCTATTGGGAGCGACTGCGGCACTGGCCGCGTGCGAGGATAGTCAAGGCTTTGACTTTCTGAAGAAAAAAGACACCAGCGAGGCAGCGCTCGCAGAAGCGCCAGCCGCTGAGGGCGTCGAGACGATCGAGCGAGAGGTGGAAGCCCCCGACGTATTCCAAGCGAGTGAAGACGGGCTTTGGGACGGACGGCCGTCACTTGGCGGCGTCTGGGTCGCCTATCCCGGAGTAAAAGACCCGGAACGGGTTGTGATCCGCAACTTGTCGAACAACAAGACGGTGATCGGAGCCCTCTTCCGCCGTGAACGCGATAATCCCGGACCAAAATTGCAGCTATCCTCTGATGCCGCCCAAACCTTGGGCATGATCGCAGGCCAGCCGACCAAGATGAGCGTCGTGGCCTTGCGGACTGAAAGCGTTCCGGTGGCGAAGCCTACAATCTCGAAACCAGACGGCACCGAAAGCCTGCCCGCCCCTGACGCCATCGAAGCGCAACCGCTTGACCCGATCAGCAAAGCCAAAGCTGCGCTCGACAAATCCGCGAAACCATCAGCCTCTGCCCCCGCGGCAGCCCCGGCGCCGAAGCCAACTCAGGTTGCCGCAGCGCCTGCGCGCAAGTCATCGAGCCTGTCCAAACCGTTCATTCAGATTGGCATCTTCTCGGTCAAGGCAAATGCCGACAACACCGCGACCTCGCTGCGCGGTATCGGGATTTTGCCGTCGGTAAAAGAAGGCTCAAGCCAGGGCAAGAAATTCTGGCGGGTCATCGTTGGCCCATCGGGCTCGTCTTCCGAACGCGCCACACTACTTAAAAAGGTCAAAGATCTGGGCTTCAACGACGCCTATTTCGTGACCAACTAGAAAAGATCAAAGGAGCCGCCATGGGCATCCGCGCTGCCACGCTTTTTGCCGCCATCACCTCTGCCATATGCATGAGCTTCGCCGCACATGCATTTGAAACTTCTGCGAAATCTGCCATTGTTCTCGATCTTGGCACCGATCTGACCTTGATGGAAAAGAACGCGGATATGGCACTGCCTCCTGCGTCCATGTCCAAGCTGATGACGCTTAACATGACATTTGAGGCACTCGAGGACGGCCGCCTGTCGCTGGACCAGCTTTTACCTGTGTCAGAACACGCGCAGCAATATGGCGGCTCAACCATGTTCCTGAACACCCGCGATCGCGTGTCGGTCGAGGACCTTATTCGCGGTGTCATCGTTTTGTCTGGCAATGACGCGTCCGCGGTGTTGGCCGAGGCGATCTCCCCCGATGGCACGGAGCGGGGCTTTGCCCAGATGATGACCGAGCGCGCGCTGGATCTGGGAATGACCAATTCCACCTTTGCCAATTCCAATGGCTGGCCCGCGCCGGCCCAACGGATGTCCATGCGGGACTTGGCCGTACTGGCAAAGCGTCTGATCGTCGTTTTTCCGCAGTATTACGGCTATTTTGCTGAAACCGAATTCGCGTTCGACAACCGTGCGCCTGACAACCGTTTCAACCGCAACCCGCTGCTAAAACTCAACATCGGTGCGGACGGGTTGAAAACCGGCCATACATCCGAGGCAGGCTACGGGTTGGTCGGCTCTGCCAAGCAGGGCAGCCGTCGGATCGTCTTTGTGATGTCTGGCCTTGGCACGCAGCAAGAACGCGCCTCAGAGAGCGAACGCATCACCAACTGGGCCTTCCGTCAATTTGCAGAACAGCAACTCGCCGAAGAAGGCGTGATCATGGCTGAAGCCGAAGTCTGGATGGGCTCTGCTGCCAAGGTTGGCATGGCCGCGACCACAGACATCAAAGTGCTGGTGCCAGTGCTAAAGAAAGACGGCGTCACCGCAAAAATTACCTATCAAGGCCCGCTGGAAGCCCCGATCAACGCGGGTGACAAAGTCGCCGAACTCATCGTAAGTGTTCCCGGAATTGGCGACGCTACTCACGATCTGGTGGCCACAGAAACGATCAGCTCCGGCGGATTTATGGTGCGCATTCGAACCGCCGCTACTGTGCTGTTCCGCCAGCTCACCGGTCAGGCAGCGACCCTCTTTTGACCGGGCTGTTTCTAACATTCGAGGGCATTGACGGCTCGGGCAAATCCACCCAGTCGCGGCTCTTGGCTGGCCATTTGGAGGCCGCAGGAAACGAGGTCGTGCTCACTCGCGAGCCGGGTGGCTCCCCCGGTGCGGAAGACATTCGCCGCCTCCTCGTCGAAGGTGAGCCAGGCCGCTGGTCCGCCGAAACCGAAATCCTGTTATTCACCGCCGCCCGCCGCGATCATCTGGAACGGCTGATCAGCCCAGCCCTAGAGGCTGGTAAAATCGTTATCTGCGACCGCTTCGCCGACAGCACCCGTGTCTATCAAGGCGCAACCCGCGGCGACCTGCGCGCAACGGTTGATGCGCTGCATGCCCGAATGATCGGTCGCGAGCCGGATCTGACGCTGATCATCGACATGGATCCAGACATTGCACTGGAACGCGGGCTAGCCCGTGGCTCTGGCGAAGACAGGTTTGAAGATTTTGGCGCTGAGTTCCAACACAAGCTACGCGCTGGCTTCCTTGGGTTGGTGCAGGATTTCCCAGACCGCACCCGTGTCATTGATGGCACCAAGGGTGCGCTCGACGTCGCAAAGGAGATCGCGTCTATCGTCGATGCATATCTGGCGGCACAGTCATGACCGACGACGCCCTGCCGCAATCAGACCAGATCGACGGTGCCCCCCATCCACGGGAAACCGCGACACTGGTAGGCCAGCATTTGGCAGAGGAAAACTTTCTCGAAGCCTTCAATGGCGACCGGTTGCATCATGCTTGGATGATTACCGGCCCGCGCGGTGTGGGTAAGGCCACGCTGGCGTGGAAGCTCGCCAAATTTTTGCTGGCCAACCCGCCAGTCGATGACAACGACATGTTCGGTGCCCCGCCTGCCCCCACCACGCTGGACACGGACCCGAACCACCCCATCGCTGCCCGAATGGCCGCCGGAAGCGAGCCGGGGCTGTTCGTGCTCAAACGCCCCTATGACGAGGACAAGAAAAAGTTCAAACAGCAGATCACCGTGGATGAGGTTCGCAAGCTGAAGGGCTTCTTCTCGTTATCTGCCACTGAGGGCGGCCGACGCATCGTTATCGTCGATGCCGCTGACGACATGAACGTCTCCGCCGCAAACGCGCTGTTGAAAGTGTTGGAAGAGCCGCCGGCCGACGCGCTGTTGTTCCTGATCAGCCACCAGCCTTCGCGCTTGCTGCCCACGATCCGGTCGCGCTGCCGCGAATTGCGCTGCGTCACGTTGGATGCCGACCACATGTCAGCGGCACTGGTTGCCACCGGCGCGAATGTTGGCCCCCACAGCGCGGCGCTGGCAGAACTCTCCGGTGGATCCGTCGGAGAAGCGCTGCGGATGCTAAACCTTGGCGGGCTAGAGGTCTACGCGGACCTTGTCGCCCTCGCTGCCAGCTTCCCCAAGCTCGACCGCACCCTCATGATCATGCTTGGCGACAAAGCCGCCGCACGCGGTCAGGAAGCGCGCTACGAATTGATGCTGCGCCTTGCAGATGTATTGCTGGCCCGACTTGCGCGGGCGGGGCTGGGCCAATCCCAAAGCGAAGCCGCACCGGGCGAATTGGCGATGCTTGCCCGCCTGTCACCTGATGCGAACGCTGCGCGCGCATGGGCCTCCGTGTCGGCAAATATCTCCGCGCGGGCGCAACACGGGCGTGCGGTGAACCTTGACCCTTCCGCGCTGGTCATTGATATGGTTCTGGCAATGAACGAGGTGGCTGCGAAAACCGCGGCCTAAAGAGGCCGAGAATGAGCACGCCCCAGATTACCGACAGCCACTGCCATCTCGATTTCCCTGATTTCGACGGCGAGCTTCCAGACATCATCTCCCGCGCACATGAGGCCGGAGTGACGCGCATGGTCACCATCTGCACGCGTCTGCGGCTGGAACCCCAAGTCCGCGCCATCGCAGAAGCCCACCCGTCCATCTATTATGCCGCAGGCACCCATCCAATGAGCGCCGCGGACGAGCCTCTGGCGACGATAGAAGAGCTGATTAAGCTGGCCGAACATCCCAAGTTTGTGGGCATTGGCGAGACCGGTTTGGATTACCACTATACCGCTGAAAGCAAAGATATTCAGCAAGAAAGCCTGCTGGTGCACATCGAAGCCGCGCGGCAAACCAAGCTGCCGCTGATCATCCACGCCCGCGCTGCGGATGACGACATGGCCCGCATTCTGACCGACGAACATGCCAAGGGCGCGTATTCCTGCGTGATGCACTGCTTCTCTTCGTCGAAAGAGCTGGCATTGGCCGCGCTTGATCTGGGCTTCTACCTGTCCATGTCCGGCATTGCCGCCTTCCCAAAAAGCCAAGAGCTGCGCGACATCTTCGCCGCTGCACCGCTTGATCGCGTTCTTGTGGAAACAGACAGCCCCTACCTTGCCCCGCCGCCCTATCGCGGCAAGCGCAATGAGCCGGGTTATACGGCCCATACCGCCAAAGTCGGCGCGGAGGTCTTTGGCCTCGACTATGCCGAATTCGCCGCCCAAACGCAGGCCAATTTCGAACGCCTGTTCTGGAAAGCCGCATGAAGCGCCGGTTCACCATATTGGGCTGCGGCTCGTCCGGCGGGGTTCCGCGCCTTGGCGGACACTGGGGCGATTGTGATCCAATGAACCCGAAGAACCGCCGCCGCCGCTGCTCCCTTCTGATCGAACAGATCGGCCCTGACGGAACAACCACTGTGCTGATCGACACGTCTCCCGACCTGCGTTCACAGCTTCTGGACGCCAATGTTGGCCGCTTGGACGGGGTGGTTTACACCCATTCCCATGCCGACCATGTGCATGGCATCGATGACTTGCGAATGATCGTGTTCAACATGAAGGAACGGCTGAAGGTCTGGGCTGACGGTGACACAACCGACAATCTGATCTCGCGCTTTGGCTATGCTTTCGTGCAGCCTGAAGGCTCCCCCTACCCGCCGATCCTGACCCTGAAGTCGATTAAGGGGCTCATCGAAGTGAAAGGCCCCGGTGGAACCATCCCGCTGGCACCGTTCAAGGCCAATCACGGCACCATTGATTCTCTCGGCTTTCGCATTGGCGGGTTGGCTTACTTGCCCGACGTCGCAGATTTCTATGACGAGACATGGGCCGCATTACAGGGCCTGGACTGCTTTATCATCGACGCGCTGCGCCGCACGCCTCATCCAAGCCATTCGCATCTGGCCAACACGCTTGCTTGGATCGAAAAGCTTTCGCCGAAGAAGGCCGTGATCACCAACATGCATATCGACCTCGACTACGCGACACTGGAGGCCGAGACGCCGGAACACATCACACCTGCCTATGACGGAATGACGATCGAGTTCGACGTCTAGATGGGCGCGTTGCTCGACGTCATTCTTCCGGTTTTTCTGGTTATCGGTGCGGGGTACGTCGCCGTCAAACGTGATCTGTTTTCCAACGAGGGCGCGGATGCACTTATGAAGTTCACCCAGAGCTTTGCAATTCCCTGCCTTCTGTTTCGCGGCATCTCGGAACTGGAGCTAGGTGCCTATTTCGAGCCACGCCTGCTGACCTCATACTATGTTCCTGCAATTGCTGGCTTCAGCCTTGGCACCTTGGGCGCACGGCTGATCTTCGAGCGGCCTTGGGAGGACAGCATCGCAATCGGTTTTTGCTGCCTGTTCTCCAACGCGGTGCTGCTTGGTTTGCCGATCACAGAGCGCGCCTACGGCCCCGACTCTTTGTCACCCAACTACGCGATCATCGCAGTCAATGCGCCGATTTGCTACGGCATCGGCATCACCGCGATGGAAGTTGTGCGCAACAAGGGTGGCGGGTTGTGGCACACCGCAAAGGCGGTTTGGCGGGCGATCACCCATAACGCGCTCATCATCGGCATTGCGTTGGGCTTTGTGGTCAACATCACCTCCCTGCCCTTGCCCGGCGTGCTGACGGATGCGATTGATCTGATGATCCGCGCGGCGTTGCCTGCGGCGATCTTCGGACTGGGCGGCGTTCTCGCCCGTTACAAATTGGAGGGCGACACAGGCCCCGTTATCATGATCTGCGCACTGATGCTTGTGGTTCAACCCGGCCTGACATGGCTAATCGCGGGCGCGGTAGGCCTAACGACAGGTGCGTCGCGTTCGGTAATTCTGACAGCGGCGATGGCACCCGGCGTGAACGCATATGTCTTCGCCAACATGTATGGCGTCGCAAAACGGGTCGCGGCCTCGGCGGTGCTAATCTCGACCGCGCTGTCGGTTCTTACGCTATGGGTTTGGCTGGCTCTTTTGCCTTAGCATAAGACCGCAGCAACACTTGCGCTTCGTGATCTTGAAGCGGCGGGAAAGCGAGCTTGTCCTTGCTCGGTCCCGAGACCGCCGCCTTCGGATCGGTTTGCGCACTTTCTACCGGAACGCGTTCGGCAAAGATGATGTGATGGGCGTCAAAGCCCAGATAGGCATAGCCTACCATACCGCCAATATCGCGGGTCACGTCGACACCGTTGACGAAATCGCGGGCCGCTACCAGCACCTCCCATTCACCAAACAGCAAATCGGCCTGCCATCCGGCAAAGCGGATACGGTGGCCTGCGGTGACACAAAGATCGTGTTCATTGTTCAGTGTGCCCGCTTTGAACCGGATCGGGGCGTCGTCGTCCAACGCCTCGAACCGGCGGACACCTGTAGCGCGGATGGGTTGTGCGCCGTGATCAAGCGTCTCGACCAGATCGCCGACCTTGAGGTCCTGCACCAAACGGTCCCCCAGCGGCGTCAGAATATGCGTGCCAAGTGCGAAACACGGCTTCAACGCACGTCTGCGCGAAACAGAAAGTTCAGACTGCGGCGAAATATAAACCTGATGGCGAGACATAAAATTAATCCGAAAAATACTGTCAGCCCGAAGCGTAAGATCAAACTTTGTCTCAAACCTGACAGAACAGCCGTCAAGCATGTCAAATCAGGGGCAAATCCCGCCATCACAGAAACGATGTGTTTCCATAGTTGGGTATCTCAAAAGTGGCGGCGCGCAATGCAGCGGGTGAGCGGTCTGTTGCCGATGAACAGATCATCTGAGCATTCCCATGCGGAGGCTATAGGTGAAACCACTGCATTGAGGTATGATGAACCGCTCTTAACGCTAAGGTAATTTCATGACCAATTCCCCCATTTCCCGCCAAGTTTACTTGGCTCTGCCAATCTTATTTTCGTCTTTGATCGCGCCGATCGCGGCAAGCGCCCAAGGCTATCCGACATATGGTCGTGATCCGCGCGCCGAAGCGCTCGGTGCCATCGTCGGCTCCGATCTCAAGACTTTCCGTGACGCGATTGCTCAGCGGCGCGGCCAGACGGGCCAGCCTTCAGTGCGTCAGGACGACACCAGCCTAACAGGCTCAAGCAGCCCATCTTGGGGTGGCATCTCTTCTGCTTGGGCGTCGGTCGATACAAAACGTCTGAGCGGCACCTACTCGGGCAACTCGTCTAACCTTGTGTTCGGGGCGGACGCCATCGTGGGCAATTCCCTGATTGTGGGGCTGATCGGCGGCTATAACCGCTCTTCCGTGGACCTCCCGAGCGGGCAGCGGGTAAAGGCTGACGGGTTTTCCGTGGGACCCTATTTTTCCGCCAGACTGTCAGACTCGCTCAGCCTCGATGGCTTCATCGGCTTCGGCAAGCCCGACTACAACATTGATGGCGGGCAATTCTCCGGCGAGAAGACCTTTGGCAATCTGACTCTGACCGGCAGCATTCCATTACAACGCGCACAGCTATCCCCCTTCATCAGCGTCGCCTCAGTGCGTGAAAAGCTGCCCGCTTTTACCAGCGTGCTGCCAATCGTCCCCTATGGCGCAACCGAGATCAAAAGCTTCGTGGCCACGATCGGCACAAACGTGAACTACAACCCGATCGACAAAGGCAATCTGACCTATCTGCCAACCGCAGGGTTCGAGATTGATTACGTCCGCAATGATGACGGATTTGGCAATGTCGACAGCTTCACCACCCCGCGCCTGAGCGGCGGTGTGACGATCATCAGCGACACAGGCGCTTTGAACCTTGGCGCAAACATCGCGCGCACGTCCGAGGGGACAACCACCGTCGGCGCGAGTGCCGGCTACTATTTCCAGTTCTAAGGTCTGACACGGTTAAAGGCGAAGCCTGCGGGCTTCGTCTCCATCAGTTTGAAATGTCAGAGAATGGTGCGGTCGGAGGCATTGTAGTCCTATACCTTAGTGTTTCACGGTGCATCACCCAGCGCTATAACTTCATATTTTAAAGGAGTTTGTTGTATTAGGGTGCTCCACGGGGCACCACCCTATACTATATGTAGAGGGTGGACCAGAAGGTGGGCTTTATGACGAGAGCATTGAACAAGCTATCAGCGCAGACAGCCAAGACAGCTAAGGCGGGCAAATATTCCGATGGCGGCGGGCTATGGCTTGCGAAGAATGACGAGGGCGGCGTCGCGAAATGGGCTTGGGTGCCTATCCCAGTGTATCGTTGAAAGAAGCTCGGCTTAATGCTGAAAAATGGCGTGGAGTTGTCAGGCAGGGCCAAGACCCGATCAAGCTACGAGACAAGCAGAACCGAGACGCGGCCCGCGACATGCACCTGTTGCAAGACGTGGCGCTTGATGCCTTTGAAAGCCGCAAGGCAGAACTGAAAGGTGATGGCAAAGCGGGTCGTTGGTTCTCCCCCTTGCAACTTCACGTCCTCCCAAAGCTGGGAAAGGTACCCGTTTCAGACATAGACCAACGCGACATCCGGGATACCCTCGCGCCGATCTGGCACACGAAAGCGGATACCGCCAAAAAGGCGATGGACCGTTTGGGCATATGCCTACGTCACGCGGCGGCGCTGGGCTTGGACGTTGATATGCAAGCCACTGACAAGGCCAAGGCCTTGCTGGGTAAACAGCGCCACACCGTTAAGCACATTCCCTCTTTGCATTGGCGCGACGTACCGACGTTTTATCAATCGCTCTCGGAGGGAACGGTGACAGAGCTGGCCTTGCGCTTGCTTACGGCAAAGAGCACACGGCAACGATGCAAGTGCCCCTCTAAGCGAGGATGGAACGTTTGCCGCCTGCATGGCGCTGAAGGTGGCGCGCCGTTTGGTACTGCGCATCCCAACTACCGGCACGGGATGCGTACAAAAGAGATGGAAAACGTTCGTCGTTTGACGTCGCTTCTTGGCAGGAAAGTGCGAGACACTATTGAAGTTGTAACGTGAAACTCTGGACGTGCAACGAAAGCCCGCTTCGAACCCACTTTACGGAATTTTCGCCTCCCAGTGAATTTCGGGCATCGGAAAGTCTAGGAAGCAACCCATAAAAATCGGCCTGAACCGGACCTATAATCAAGCTCAAGCCGGTCGTGGTGCGACAACGATCTAAGCCTCGACACTCGCAAGTTGAGGTAGCAGTTAGCAAACCTCAACCCCACTTCATGGAGCTCCCTTGACACTTCCAGCCAGTGGAAGCGCGTCACGGGTTTATAATTCTGATTTACTGTCTTTCGGTTCGCCATGCGAAATGTAGACTTCATCGGCGACAAAAGTAATGAGTTGATAGCGTGAACCGAGGCCCGATTTCTGGTAGATTTTACCAAGCTGAGATTTCACTGTCGCAACCGCGCAGCCCCGCATGTCAGCGATCTCGCTATTGGAAAACCCCTTGGCCACAAAAATAGCGACGTCAGCTTCTGCCCGTGACAGACCCCACTTGAGTGCGTTGCGTAAAATGACTGCCGTTTTCTCCTCTGGTTCTTCTACTCTAGGCGCTAATCGCTGCTTGAAATGATTGTCTGAGTAGGCCTTGGACAAAGCGAAGCTGACGCACGCTACGACTCCTGATAGCCCGAAGAACAGAGCAAAAAGCCCGAATACTCTCGTTAGGCCAATCGCGGCTAACGGGAAAACAAAGTACAAGACGCTAAAAGTTCCAACAATCCCAACTACTGTCACCAATACTATCCCTGAAAACCAGATACGTAGCATGAGTATGTTGACCTCAAATATTATCAGTAAGGCCTAATCTTCGACGCGATAGCGGTCAAACGATCAAGCTGCGCACCTTTTCTTCGCCATCGCTAAGAAAAGGTAATGCATTTCCAAACTTCTTGGTTTTCACAAACGAGTCGCATCTTTGAAAAAGTGTGTCGAAACTTGTGAGTTCCGCACTGTATGTCGAAACCATCTAAGCAATCAACAATTTATCAAACAGTTTTGCAAGTCCTTCGGCCGCTAAGATGATGGCATCAAAGGACTTTAAACCGATAGTTTACCAACCAGTCAAAAAGCTCAAATTTTTGCCGTATTTACACCAAATCATGGCCTCCATTCTCTGGGTTCATGGAGTCGCAGATAGAATTAGAAAAAACAGGAGATTGTCATGTTTCATTTGAAGAACACCAAGTCGCTGGCCGTGACGCTAGCCCTGCTCGCATCGCCAGCAGCCGCAATCGATTTAGGAGGCGGCGGTGGATTGGGCGGCGCTGTTGGTGGTGTTTCTGGTGGCGTTACGGAAACTGCCAGCGCAAGCGTCGGCGGCGTAGGCAGCGCAACAGAGTCGGTTTCTGGCAGCTTAGGTGGCAGCGATAGTGTTGCCAGCGTTAGCGAAACTGGCAATGTCAGTTTAGGAGGCGGGACTGTCGCAACCGAAACCGTAAATGCAACAATCGGCAACGGCACGACCCCCACAAATGTGACGGCGGAAGTGTGCGTTGGAAGCGCTTCATGTTCGCAACAGGCAACTTCTCAAGCACCAGTGGCCCGCTTGGCAACACGCGCAGCTAGCGGTGGGCAAGCCAAGAAATTGGTGAGGTTGGTTGCTAGCGACCTCGTCGGTATGGAAGTGGTCGCACGAGGCAACAAGGCTGTCGGTGTCGTCAAGGCTGTAAATTCCTTTGATAAGCGTTACGTCGACATTACAATTGCGCTCGATGCTGGGTTGTTCGACGAAGTGGCTGAGATCCGGATGAAGCTCCCGATGTCCAACGTGAGTTCAAGTGGGATAAGCTTGAATACCAGCGTAAGAAAAATCCGAAGATCGCTGTGATTGGATTTGAAGACTAGCAGCTACACTTTTTGAAGCTGACCGGATGGAACAACCGTCTGGTCAGCTTTTCCCATTTGACAGTAACCTTGGGCAAGCGGACACCGTAGGCTCAGCGCGTGTTTGGTCACCCAGTGTTCTTTCGAATACCTCCCCAGAACTGGCTTCAAAATCGCGATACCTGATTGCCGGCCTGGACAGTGTTCATGATCAATCTGAAATCAGACAAAAATCATGATAGCTGGTTCGGCACCGGGTTACGGGCATCGATATTCGATTTTAGTGCCGCTAAACGACCGCGACGCATGACTTTGTCGAAGTTCCGGTAGGAAGGTTGAGTGGCGACCAGCCCAAGTCGACGTCTATCGGCAGGCCTTACCAAGGCATGCGCCGCAAGGTCTTTTGCGAATAGGCTGATAACCTCAGTCTTACTTAGAGTGGGGCCAGTGATGCCAATTGGCGTGCTATCATCAAGTTCGTTGTAACGGTCATGGTACATGATGGTTCCTCACGGTAACTCAGAATTTAACGCGCGGCCGCAGCGGCCAGCTGAGTTAATCGTTGAACAAATCTCCCGTTCGTAACACGCCCTCGAGGGTGGAAAATCAGCGTTTCCACCCAAAGGAGGATGATCTTTAGATCTCTCTAATCCAGCCCTGTGAAGATCTGATCCAGTCCACCTTTGGGCCTTAGCTATCGTTCAAAAACCTGGCATCATACGTTGGTAGTAGAATGCGAGTAGCTACCCAAGGGTGGATTCATCTAAAGCATAAATTACGTCAGATTACGGTCACATCTCTGCCTGAAAGGGTGGCTACTCATGTTCCTTGAAAGGTAGCAATTATGATAGCATTCAACTCTCGGTGCATTGCAGTGCTTGGTACGGCCCTTGCTGTGAGTATCTCTGGGGCCTCGGTCGCCCAATCGCAAAGCCTTGACGCTATTGGATCGCAGGTGGTCAGGACTGAGGTCGCTGGCAAAAGCTACCAACATACAGTTCAGAAACTGCGCAGTGAGGGTTTTAAGATCGTCTCTGTCAAAAAATCCTTGCTCGGTCGCATCCGGGTATTGGCTCTCAAAAACAACAACCTACGCGAGATCATCATCAGCCGTTCTACGGGAGAGATTAAACGAGACGCTATTATCTCTAGTAGCGGTTCGACCCAAGTAGAAGAGAGCCAGACCAACTCTAGTTCGTCTTCTTCTGGAGCAAGCTTGAATTCTGAAGTTTCGGTAGGTGTTGGTAACGGTATTGGAGCCTCTGTCGGCACTTCGGGGGGCCTTACCGGGACAGCAGGCGGTGTTGTCGGAAATGTCGGTGGCGCAATCGAGAGCGCTATTGATGGGCTTGGGCTCTGAAATCTAACGAAAGAGTATGAGTTTCATGCCGGTTATTTTGTCAAATCGTTGAGTTGTAAAGGTAGGAAGGCATATGAGCTTGAACAATGTACGACCCTCTCTGCTTTTCATTTATGTCGCACTGATTTTTCAATCAGTCAGCGCTTTGTTCTTTCTTGGTGAGCTCTGGGGAGAAGTCCTTGGGTTGAGGTCGCGGCCTTTGCCGTGGAACATCCAGGAAATTATCCAAATATCGGCTAGTGTCGGACTGATCACGGGAGTTGTTGTAACCTCTGTCTTTCTACGTCGTAGCCAACAGCGTATTTCGGCACTCGACCAGCAGATTGCGAATGTATCAGGCAACTATCGCGCCTACTTGGAGACGCAGTTTATCAACTGGGGTCTTTCAGACTCTGAGCGCGAGATCGCAATTTTTGCAATGAAGGGCTTTTCGAATTCCGAGATCGCAGATCTGCGCGGCACATCGGCCTCCACGGTCAAAAGCCAAATGACTGCGATTTATCGCAAATCGAACTTCATGAACCGTCAACAGATCATTTCATTTCTCGTCGAAGAGTTGCTGGCGGGTGTCACGGTTGAAGAAAAGAAAACCAATGCAGCTGAGCTACCCCCCATTAGTTGGACGGTATCTGGCGTAAATTAAGCTACTCTTTGCACCTGCTGATCGGGGCTGGTTGTTTCGTTTCTCTGTCAATCGAACACGGCAGGTGGTTGACTGCCAAAGGCAGATAGCGGTCGCTTGTGATTATCAAACTCGATCCACTTTCTGACGCCAGCTTTAGCTTTTGGCCTGATCTGCCAAGCATGCAGATAGTCGCACTCGCATTTCAAAGACCGCCACAGTCGCTCGACAAAGATGTTGTCAAGAAAGAGCCCCTTCTCGTTTCGCCAAATCCACGTGCCAATCCTCTTCACTGGACGACGAACGGACAAGATTTCTAGCTCTGACGCTGACGGGATTGTACAAACGACATTGAGGTATTCACCTGTTCTGCATTGGGAATAGGGGAATGGTGGCAAATGCACTTGGTGGTCACGCCCAACCACCTGAACCAAGTCGCCCGCCCAAAAAATGACAGTTCGGCGGCATAGGTTGCACCGGACCGCGAGCAATCGGTTCGGGTTCGCCGCTTCTCGCATTCGGTGATTTCGGAGTGGGTTAGCTGATGGGCGCGCTGCTGGCATAGCTCAAAATAGAACATTGCAAGAACATCCTGCAAAGCACTTCTGAGATCAGGCATAACCCTCAGAGCGCGCTTACCACGCTTCAATTGGCACCCCCAAAATTTCAACTGATTGGAGCTAAAAGGGTGGCCTAGGCTAAAGTAAATCCGCTCAATTCATTGAATTAAATTAATAACTTTGGAAGATTTGGTGCGGTCGGAGGGACTCGAACCCTCACTCTTGTTACAGAACAGCGACCTCAACGCTGCGCGTCTACCAATTCCGCCACGACCGCAAAATCATAGGGATGTGGGCGGCGTTCTAGCCTGCCCCCCCGCCCTTGTGAAGCGCAAAAACGCATGGATTGAAAAAGGCCGGAGATGGTGTCCATCTCCGGCCTTCAATTTGTTGCGTGTCGGGTCGCTTATGGCTCGACCTTAAAGATTGGCAGGGCCGATGCGGGCTGCACCTGCGGAACGATTGCCGCGTTGCTTCCCAGCGAGAAGGACGCCTTGCGCAAAAGCGCGTTACGCTCTGGCTGACCGGGTGCGAAGACCGGTGTTGCGCCGTTCTCGATTGCCGTGAGACCCATGTCGTACCATGCCAGCGCCAGATCGGTCCGCTTGGACACGCCAAACCCTTGCGCCAAATGGTGGCCCATGAGCTCGGCATAGACCTGCTCACCCAGCACCGCCAAGAGCAAGGCAGAGCCGACGGCCACATCCATGTTATCCGTGCGATACCCGACCGAGAGGCAGATCTTTGCAGTGCCAGCCAGTTGGACCGGCGACATGCCTGTGCCCAAAACGAAGCCGGAAACGTCTTGCAACACGGCGGTGTGCGGTTTCAGTGACATGGCGGCGACATGCTCTTTCAAAGCAGGGCCGAAGCCTTCACATTGCTGCGCGATCTGCGCCGGTGTGAAGCCTTGGATTTTCGATGCCAGTTGCTCGCCTTCGGCGATGGCGTAGGTCCGCGCAAGGCAGAATTGCTCATTCAGGGCCAGATTGCTGTCCACCATGGTCTCAGTGGTCATGAAGCCGCCATTCGTCGACGTCAGCAACGACACCTGATTGCAGTGCGAGGCCAAAGAGACGTCAGCGGTCTGCGCCATGAAGCTTGGAAGCGAGCCCGTCTGCGGTGTGCCCAATGCAGCCGCCCCGGCTCCGGCCAAGGCCGTCACAGTGGTAGTTGTCGTGGTCGTTCCGCCAAGAACCTGAGGCTGCAAAACTTGCGGCTGCGGTGCCACGACAACGGTCGTTGCAGGCGCAGATGCCACGGCACCAGCCGTGGCGACGCCAGCGGCCTCGTTCCGGTAGCGGGTCAGAAGACCGCGTGGACCAGTTGGGCTGGCCGCGATCAGCTGACTTGTGGCCGCTCCGCCAGCAAGTGCGCGGTTATAGCTTTGCAGTAAGAAGTTCTTTTCGTAATCCGTTAGCTGCCCCGTGGCAGGATAGCCCATATGGGCCTGATAGTTGGAAATGGCAGCCCGCGAATTGCGCCCCAAAACGCCATCTGGCGTACCAGCCGGGAAACCGAAGTAGTTCAAAGAGGTCTGGATTTCACGGCGCTCTTGCCGGATGTAAGACGGCACAGCCGCTTTTTTCGGGGTGTAAGTTCTTTTCCGCACAACGCGTTTTTGTTTGCCTGCGTTCCGAACAATTGCGGAACCGACAACGCCCGCCACGATACCCGCAGCGAAGTCTCCACTATCTGCCGAAACACGAGTCGCTGGAACGGTCAGCATTGCCGCCGCAGCACAAGCCATTGTAATATTTTTAAAAAACATGCAATTCATCCTTAAACACAGCTAAATACCCTCACAGCGTAGCACGCCGAGCGAATTCGGGCCTAGAAAAAACATGCAACGTCTGGCGAGAGCCCTTTGAAACAAAGGCACAAACCATGGTGGACTGGATCACAACCGACGGCTTAACCGACTATGCGGAAGCAGTCGCGTTCATGGAAAACCGCGCTGACGCGATCCATCGCGGCGAAGCCTCAGAGTGCATCTGGTTGGTCGAGCATCCGCCGCTTTACACTGCCGGAACCTCCGCCAATGTCGCCGATCTGGTTGCACCCGACCGTTTCCCTGTCCACGAGACACGACGTGGCGGGCAATACACGTATCACGGGCCCGGCCAGCGGGTGGCCTATGCGATGTTGGACCTGAACCGGCGCGGACGCGACGTGCGCAAATACGTCCAGCAACTTGAGCATTGGGTGATTGCCACTCTGGCAGAGTTCAACGTCACGGGTCACATTCGCGAAGGTCGCGTTGGTGTCTGGGTCGAACGGCCGGACAAACCGCTCCAGCCCAGCGGTGAATTGGCCGAGGACAAAATCGCCGCGATCGGCGTTCGGGTCCGCAAATGGGTGACGTTTCACGGGCTGTCGATTAATGTCGAACCCAATCTGGAACATTTCAGCGGCATCGTCCCCTGCGGCATCTCGGAACACGGAGTGACCTCCCTGATCGATTTGGGTTTGCCCGTGACCATGGCCGATCTTGATGTCGCGCTCCGGACCCAGTTCGACACGGCATTCGGCATGGACGACTAGCTGTTTAACGCCAGCTCCCGCAGAACCCGCCTGCTGATTGGCGATAGGCTTGTGTCTTTGGTGCTCTGCCCCAACTGATGTCTAAGGACCATTTGCACAGCCGCCAACTTGACAGGTTGCGGCCTGGCTAACAGATAACGGATCTCAAAGGCTGGGCAGCCACCTGACATTCGCAGAAAATGCGACATTTTGCGCGTATAACAGGCGGTTGAAACATTGCCCCGCCCGCCTATCGTCTCTAAAACAGATGAACAATAACGGGGCGACTCTGCCCCGATCTTCGTGCAGGGACCAACAGCTCTGTGCAAAAACGAGTGGAAACGGGAGAATCGCATGGCCGACGCAGCCATCCAAGGGCACGACCACGACGAGCGGGGATTCTTCACCCGCTGGTTCATGTCCACGAACCATAAAGATATCGGGATCTTGTATCTCTTCACCGCCGGCCTGATGGGCTTGGTATCCGTCATCTTCACCGTCTACATGCGGATGGAGCTGATGGAGCCCGGCGTTCAATACATGTGCCTTGAGGGCGCACGCCTGACGGCAGCAGCCGTTGCGGATTGTACCCCGAACGGCCACCTCTGGAACGTGCTGATCACCGGCCACGGCATCTTGATGATGTTCTTCGTCGTGATCCCTGCCCTGTTCGGCGGCTTTGGTAACTACTTGATGCCATTGCAAATCGGCGCACCAGACATGGCGTTCCCTCGGATGAATAACCTGTCTTACTGGATGTATGTCGCTGGCTGTTCGCTGGCGGTGGCTTCCCTGCTGACCCCGGGTGGCAACGACCAGCTTGGCTCCGGCGTTGGCTGGGTGCTGTACGCGCCGCTGTCCACTTCCGAGGCAGGCATGTCGATGGACTTCGCGATTTTCGCAGTCCACATGTCCGGCGCATCGTCCATCTTGGGCGCGATCAACATGATCACCACTTTCCTGAACATGCGCGCGCCGGGGATGACCCTGCACAAAGTGCCACTGTTCGGCTGGTCGATCTTCGTCACCTCGTGGCTGATCCTGCTGTCCCTGCCTGTGCTGGCTGGCGCCATCACCATGCTACTGACAGACCGGAACTTCGGCACCACCTTCTTCCAACCTGAAGGCGGCGGCGACCCGATCCTGTACCAACACTTGCTTTGGTTCTTCGGTCACCCCGAGGTGTATATCATCATCGTTCCGGGCTTCGGCATCATCAGCCACATCATCGCGACCTTCTCCAAGAAGCCGATCTTTGGCTATCTGCCGATGGTCTATGCAATGGTTGCAATCGGCGCGCTTGGCTTCGTCGTGTGGGCGCACCACATGTACACAGTTGGCATGAGCCTGTCGCAGCAGTCCTACTTCATGATGGCCACGATGGTGATCGCGGTGCCAACAGGCATCAAGATCTTCTCGTGGATCGCCACCATGTGGGGCGGCTCAATCGAGATGAAAACGCCAATGCTCTGGGCCTTCGGCTTCCTGTTCCTCTTCACCGTGGGCGGCGTGACCGGCATCGTGCTGTCGCAAGCTGGCATCGACCGAGCCTATCACGACACCTACTACGTTGTGGCACACTTCCACTACGTGATGAGCTTGGGCGCTGTGTTCTGTATCTTCGCAGGCATCTACTTCTACCTGCCGAAGTTCTCGGGCCGCATGTATCCTGAATGGGCTGGCAAGCTGCACTTCTGGGCAATGTTCATCGGGGCCAACCTGACGTTCTTCCCACAGCACTTCCTGGGCCGCCAAGGTATGCCACGTCGTTATATCGACTACCCGGAGGCCTTCGCCTACTGGAACTACGTGTCGAGCTGGGGCGCCTTCTTGTCCTTTGCATCGTTCATCTTCTTCATCGGTGTTCTGTTCTACACGCTAACCAAAGGTCGCCGCGTGACAGAAGCAAACCCATGGAACGAATATGCTGACACGCTGGAATGGACCCTGCCCTGCCCTCCACCGGAACACACGTTCGAGATCCTGCCTAAGCAGTCGGACTGGGACAAAGGCCATAGCCATTAACCGGCCATGCCAATCCAGCATATAAACCTATCGAAAGGGGCCTCGGACTATCCCGAGGCCCTTTCTTCTTACGAAGGCAAAGCACCGATGTATCGCGTGCTCCTTTGGCCGCACCGCTCCCTACCCCGCGGCGGTTTCGTATTCTTCATCGCGATCACCTGCATCATGCTCACCTTCCCGCTGCTTCCCCTGATCGGCACCGCCGCTATCTGGGTCTTGCTGCCGTTTCTGGTGCTCACCGTCGCCCTGCTTTGGGTGTTCATCATGCGCAGCTACCGCTCGGGCCAGTTGGTGGAGGAACTTAGCCTTTGGCCAGACCACATGACTTTGGTGCGCCGCAACCCTGATGGTACGCGCCAAGACTGGGAGGCAAACCCGTACTGGGTCGAAGTCATATCCCACGACAAACCTGTTGAAGCGTATCTGACCCTGCGCGGCGGGCCGCGCGAAGTGGAAATGGGTGCCTTCCTAACTCCTGAGGAACGCATAGAGCTTAAGGAAGAGCTGGAAGACAAACTGCGCTTTCTCGCGGTCGAGCCGCGTTGACGGCTCAAAGCCAAGCCTTCGCTTTGCCAAACCACATTGTCTCGCTACAACGACTTACCGGCCCAGACTGACTATACGAGAAGCACCGCAGGTATGTACGATCCCAAAGGCAACGGCAAAGACAAGGCCGTCCAAACAGTCCACTTCGTCGAGGCCGAACCACCGAGCCACTTGCGCGGAATTGTGCATCGGTATCTGGAACTGAAGACTGACGGAGTGCTGCCCGAAGACTACCGCTTCCACGCCCTGCCCGACGCCTGCGCCTATGTCGTTTTCGACCAGCGCGACCGCAATATCACCGGCGTCTCCAAGTTGCGGGCCACATCCGAGGAATTCAACCTTGGACGCTCTTTCCATTTCGTGAACATCCGGTTCCTGCCTGGTGTCTGGCAAAGCAGTGTCGAGCCGGTGTCCCACGGCATGGTTGATGCGGCCTACACAGGCGAACTGCCCTTGATCGAGGTAAACCAAGAGCTTGCAGGTCGCGACTTCGCCGACCAGCAAAACACCCTAACCACACTCGTCGAAGAGCTGATCAACCGCAAACTAGTCGATGTGAACCCCGTAACCGAGAAGATATTCCAGCATCTCGACGACATTCAGTCCGTGGCAGACATGGCGGAGATTTCGCATCTATCACCGCGCCAGTTGCAACGAACGCTCAAGCGCACCACCGGTTTTGCACCGCATGATTTCCTCAAGATTCTTCGTTTACAGCAGTCGCTGAACGGGAATGACACATGGTCTTATGCAGATCAGTCCCATTTCATCCATTCCTTCCGAAAAGCGACAGGATACACCCCCGGAAAATACGCGCGAAAGTTCGATGTCTGAAATCTACAATACAGGACCACCTGCTGCTTGTTAGGTGATTGGCATAACGACAAGCAATGGAGCTGAATATGTCAAAAATGAATGCAGTTGGATGGTTCGACATCTTTGTAGACGACCTTGATCGGGCGGTCGCCTTTTACGAAACAGTGTTGGGCGCAAAGCTGGAGCAGATGGGTGACCCGACCGGCGAAACCCAAATGATGGCCTTCCCCGCCGACATGAGCGCTTACGGTGCGGCGGGCGCTTTGACGAAATCCCCTCACGCAGGCCCGGGAGTCGGCGGCACGATCGTCTATTTTATGGCTGACGATTGCGCCGAGCCTGAAGCACGCGTGGCCGGAGCTGGCGGCGTGGTCATCAAGCCGAAGTTCTCGATCGGGGAGTTCGGCTTTGTCGCCCTGTGCCAAGACAGCGAAGGCAACATGTTCGGCATTAACTCACTGAAATAGATCGGAGGGCCGCATCAAGCCTGAGCCTCAAGATCACGGGCAACACCAACAGTTGCCCGTGACGCGTTTTGTGGATGTCAGAAGGGCCAAGCCCCTAACCCAGTCGTGCCTTTACGATCGGGCCAACCGCACCGAAATCCATCTGGCCGGTGTATTTACCCTTCAGCACGCCCATGACGCGCCCCATGTCGCGGATGCTTTCGGCACCGACATCTTTGATCGCCGCAGCCACTGCTGCTTCCGCTTCTTTTTCACTCAGTTGAGCTGGCAGGAAATCCTCGATCACTTTAACCTCGGCCAGTTCGCGTTCGGCGAGCTCCAGCCGCCCACCTTCTTCGTAGGCCCGTGCGCTTTCTTGGCGCTGCTTCACCATCTTGCCAAGAATCGCCAGAATCTCGGGGTCGCCGACGCTTTTGCCGTCGACCCGCAGGGCGATATCTTGGTCTTTGATCGCAGCATTAATCAGACGCAATGTGCCCAGACGCGCGGCGTCCTTGGCTTTCATCGCTTCTTTAAGCGCGTCTGTAATGCGTGCGCGCAAATCATTGGACATAAGGTGCCTTCCCTGAAACCTTGTGAGGCGCGTCTTTTACCCAAATCGCCGTCACATCACAACCGCCGCTTTGCGCGTTGCAAAAAAGGCCCCCGCTGTGGTTGACGCCCCCCGCGCCCCCCCGTAGATATCGGCGAGTTTAAAATCAGCTTTGTGGGAGACGCTGCCATGACCTCCAAACCGACAGCCTGTCTTGTTCTGGCCGATGGCACCGTGTTCTACGGCCACGGTTTTGGGGCAACCGGCCAGACCACCGCCGAGCTTTGCTTTAACACCGCGATGACTGGTTATCAGGAAATCATGACCGATCCGTCCTACGCGGGGCAGATCGTGACATTCACCTTCCCCCATATTGGCAATACAGGCGTGACTGACGAAGATGACGAAACCGCCGACCCCGTTGCTGCAGGCATGGTGGTCAAATGGGACCCGACCCAGCCGTCCAACTGGCGCGCCACGGGTGAGCTAACCGACTGGCTAGCGAAACGCGGTCGCATCGGATTGGGAGGCGTCGATACCCGCCGCCTGACCCGCGCCATCCGCGCCCAAGGTGCGCCGCATGTGGCGATGGCGCATGACCCTGAGGGCAATTTCGATCTGGAAGCGCTCGTTGCCGCGGCGCGTAGCTTCGCTGGGCTGGAAGGTCTGGACCTCGCCAAGGAAGTCACCTGCGCGCAATCCTACACATGGGACGAGCAACGTTGGGCATGGCCCGAAGGCTTTACCAAACGCTCAACACCGGGCCACAAGGTTGTCGCCATCGATTACGGCGCGAAACGCAATATCTTGCGCTGTCTCGCCTCCGCTGGGTGTGACGTCACCGTTTTGCCCGCGACTGCAACGGCAGAAGATGTTCTGGCCCTTAACCCTGACGGTGTGTTTCTGTCGAACGGCCCCGGTGATCCGGCGGCGACAGGCACTTATGCCGTGCCAATGATCAAGGGTGTTCTGGAAAAAGATCTGCCCGTGTTTGGCATCTGCCTTGGCCACCAAATGCTGGCTTTGGCCCTTGGCGCGAAAACCATCAAGATGAACCACGGCCACCACGGCGCCAACCACCCTGTCAAGGATCTGGAAACTGGCAAGGTTGAAATCACCTCGATGAACCACGGCTTTACTGTGGACAGCCAGACCCTGCCCGAAGGTGTGCTGGAGACCCATATCTCGCTTTTCGACGGGTCAAACTGTGGTATCCGCATGGCTGATCGTCCGGTATTTTCGGTGCAATACCACCCCGAGGCCTCCCCCGGACCGCAAGACAGCTACTACCTGTTCGAGCGGTTCGCAGCGGCCATGGCGGAAAAGGCCAACGTCTCCGCTTAACCGACCCTTAACCTAGATCATCCAGAGTTCCGGTGTATATGCTGCGCCGGAGACCGCGAGATGAATGCGCCACTCAAAGCCCCTGTTCGGATCGACGCGCATTCCGATCAGCGGGTCTTTCTTGACGCGACCCTTCCTGACGGGGGTGATAGCAGCCATCCCCTGCTGGGCAAATTGCTGGTAGATCAAGGGCTTATAACTCCTCCGCAGCTGCTCATCGCCCTTGCCCTGCAAGCGCGCCAAAACGTGCCCTTGGGCGAAATCCTGATCGCGCAAGGCCATGTCGCGGAAGAGGACATCCTGCGCATTCTTGCCAAACAGCACGGCACCCATCTGGTAAATATCGAAGCTTCCCCACCTGACCCAAGGCTTGCGGCGCTCCTTGTTGCAGAGGACTGTTTGCGGCTGGGCTTCATGCCGTGGCGAAGACGCGGCGACCGCGTGGTGATCGCCACAGCCCATCCCGAACGGATTGCCAGCATTCGCGTGAAGCTGCCGCCCGAGATGAGCGATGCTAAATTCGTGCTGGCCGCCCATAGCGATGTCCAGAATGCAATCCACACCCAATACGGCGACACCCTCGCCGCGCAAGCCGAGCACCGCACAGCGCCGCAAGACAGCTGCCGAAACTGGTCAACAGGCGCGATGCGGCTCGTGTTGTTGACGGTGGCGGCACTTTCGGTTGCAGGCGCGCTTTTCGCGCCGGTATGGCTCATCTGGTCCGTCTTCGGGGCCGCAAGTCTGGCGCTGGCCCTCAACAGCACGCTCAAAGCTGCCTGTGCCGTTATCGCGCTGAAAAAGCGCCCGTACCCTGCTCCGGCGGAGGGACCTCGCCCCGCGCTCCGCCTCCCTAAAATTTCCATTCTCGTGCCGCTGTTTCGCGAGCGCGACATTGCCGGTGCCTTGGTCAAACGCCTCGCCCGCTTGTCCTATCCGCACGAACTGTTGGAAATCTGTCTGGTGGTGGAGGCCTCAGACACGGTCACCGAAAACGCTCTCACCAAAGGCGGCTTGCCCCGCTGGATGCGGGTCGTGCGGGTGCCAAAAGGTGGTGTTCAAACCAAGCCCCGCGCCTTAAATTACGCGCTGGATTTCACCTCCGGCTCGCTTGTGGGGGTCTATGACGCAGAAGACGCGCCGGATGCCGACCAGCTTCATCAGGTCGCCCGAAAATTTGCCGAAGGTGGTGCGGATCTGGCCTGCGTGCAAGGTATCCTCAGCTTCTACAACGCCAAAACAAACTGGCTATCGCGTTGTTTTTTCTTCGAATATGCGGGCTGGTTTCGGGTCATGCTAGCGGGGTTGCAAAAACTTGGCTTCGCCATCCCGCTTGGTGGCACCACGCTGTTTTTCCGCCGAGACGTATTGGTCAAACTCGGTGCATGGGACGCCCATAACGTGACCGAGGACGCCGATCTGGGCATGCGTCTCGCTCGGCGCGGATACCGGTGTGAAATGATGCAGTCGGTCACTCAAGAAGAGGCAAACAGCCATGTCTGGCCATGGGTCAAACAACGCTCCCGCTGGCTCAAAGGTTATGCGGTGACGTGGTGCGTCCACATGCGCAAGCCTGTCTTGTTGTGGCGCGAGTTGGGGACGTGGAAGTTCATCGGGTTTCAAATCCTGTTTCTCAGTACGCTCATGTCGTTCTTCTTGGCCCCCGTTTTGTGGTGGAGCTTGCTGACGTTTCTGTTCAACTGGCCGAACCCCGTGTTCGATCCGATGCCCAAAGCCTTGGTTGTGGGGGCATCTGGGTTCTTTTTGCTGGCAGAACTCGTGACTTTGGCGGTCTTTGTCACAGCCACCGCAAGTATCGCAAAACGTCCACATATCGGATGGATTCTAACCCTGCCCGTGTACTTCATCTTCGGCACGGTAGCCGCATATAAAGGACTAGCAGAGCTGCTGTTCAACCCGTTCTACTGGGACAAAACCGAACACGGCATGTTCGGCGGGGCCAGCGAAGCGTCACTCGGCATTGATCGCCCCGGCGTCGATCCGCAGCCGCGTCTGGAAGGCGATGGACAAATGGTCCCGCAGCGCCTTTGACGCCGCAGCCCCGTCCCGCGCCTCGATGGCTTGCACAATCGCCAGATGTTCCGCCAAAGCCACTTCGCCGCGCCCTTCGGCCGCCAGCGACGTCGTGGCAAGCAGCGCCATGGAGCGGTAAACAAGGTCCAACTGCTGCACCAGAAACTGGTTATGCGACGCCAGATGGATTTGCCGGTGAAACCGCCGGTTTGCTTGCGACAGCTTTGACGGGTCGGACAGGAACGCGTGGTCTTCCTCGACCATGGCGTACAGCACCTTAACCTCTTCCACGGCGGCATGTTGCGCGGCGAGTTCCGCCGCCAGACCTTCCAGCGCGGTGCGCACGGTGTAAAGCTCTGCCATCTGGTTGTGATCCAGAGATGCCACGATCAACGATCGCCCGTCGCGGGTAAGCATGGATTGGGTTTCCAGCCGCTGCAGCGCCTCGCGGATCGGGGTGCGCGATACTCCGAACCTGTCCGCCAATTCGCTTTCCACCAATCGGTTACCAGGTTTGTAAATGCCGGTGTCGATCGCGTGCAGGATCAAACCGTAAGCATCGTTGGTCGCAGGCAATTCAATCGACATTCTTCACCGTTTCCAATTTCGTCCCAACACGCTAGCCGCCCCCCCTCTTTGGTGCAAGTTATTGACAGGGCTTTCGTGGTTGCGCATTGCCGCAGTCACGCTAGGTTCTCGGACATGCCTGCTGAACACTTCTCCCACGTCCGCACTTGGGTCTTTGACCTAGACCACACCCTTTATCCGCCCGAGATGCAGCTTTTCGCCCAGATCGAAATCCGCATGATCAATTGGGTGATGACGGAGCTTGGCGTAGACCGCGCAGAGGCCGACCGACTACGAGCCAAATACTGGCGCGAGCACGGCACAACACTAGCGGGGTTGATGCGAGTGCACGGGGTGGCGCCGGATCAGTATTTGATCGACGTGCATGACATCGACTTTTCCGTTTTGGCCCCGGACCCCGAACTTCGCGAGGCCATATCAGAGCTTCCCGGTCGCAAGATCATCTACACAAACGGCACGGCGCCCTACGCAGAAAATGTGATACAGGCCAGAGGGTTGTCAGGCATATTTGATGCAATTTATGGAGTGGAACATGCAGATTTTCACCCTAAACCCGACCGTGCCGCGTTCGAACAAGTCTTCAAAACCGACGGCCTGAACCCTTCTGAATCCGCGATGTTTGAGGACGATCCACGCAACCTCGCGATCCCGCACGCCATGGGGATGCGCACGGTGCATGTGGCACCCGCCCCGCTGGTGCACGACCACATCCACCACCACACCGACGATTTGCGCGGCTTTCTGACCCAGCTGATCCGCTGACACTTGGCCTGCGCCCGCGCCACACCTAGATTGAAAGATATGAGCACAGAGATATTCATTTCCGGGGGGGGCGTCGCGGGTCTGACCGCAGCTTGCCTGTTTGGCAGCCAAGGCTTCAGCGTGACCTGCGTGGACCCTGCCCCGCCCGTAACTGAACGCGATGCCGACGGGGCAGACCTGCGCTCAACCGCGTTTCTGCAACCGGCAATTCCTGTGCTTGAAATGGCAGGTGTCTGGCACAAGCTCAGCCCCCACGCGATGCCGCTACAAACGATGCGGATTGTCGATGCGGGCGGCGAAACGGCGGAGCCGCGTTCCACGCGCGATTTCAACGCCTCCGACATATCGGATCTGCCATTTGGCTGGAACCTGCCCAACTGGCTCATCCGCCGCGAACTGGTCGCACGGCTGACAGAACTGCCAAATGTCGAGTTCTTGCCCGGCACCGCCTGCACAAAGATCTTCACGCGTTCCGCCTCTGCCAAACTTTGGCTCAGCGACGGGACAACCCGCATGGCGCACCTAGTGATTGCCGCTGACGGACGCACTTCTCTGATCCGCGAAAGTGTCGGGATCGGCGTGAAAACAACGCGTTACGGGCAAAAGGCGCTGGCTTTTGCCGTGACCCACCCGATCCCGCACGCCAATGTCTCGACCGAAATTCACCGCACAGGCGGACCGTTCACCTTGGTTCCATTACCCGACTTTAACGGCCTGCCAAGCTCCGCCGTGGTGTGGATGGAGAAAGGCCCCGAAGCCGCGCGTCTAAACGCACTGCCAGATGACGCCTTCAACGCGGAAATGTCGGAGCGGTCCTGCCACCTGTTCGGCCCGCTCGCGCTGGCGTCCAAACGCACCATCTGGCCGATTATTGCACAAATCGCGGACCGCTTTAGCGCGGAACGCGTGGCCTTGGTCGCCGAAGCTGCCCATGTCGCCCCACCGATTGGCGCGCAGGGGCTGAACATGTCTTTAACCGACCTGTCAGAATTGCTGGAGTTGAGCCACCTGCACCCGCTGGGCAGCAAAGACATGCTGGACGCCTATGACAAAAAACGGCGCTTGGCCGTGCGTGCGAGGGTCGCAGGAATTGACCTGCTCAACCGAACATCCATGTCGCAGACCGAATGGATCAGAAGCCTGCGTTCAGCGGGGATCGGGGCGATCCATGACGCCGCCCCGATCCGGAAATCTCTTATGAAACTGGGACTTGGCGCCCGATAATGACGTTAGAGAACTTCGTCCATGATCTCTTGCAACGCCGCAAGGGTGCCATCGACATCATAAAGTTTATCAAGCCCGAACAATCCGATGCGGAAGGTGCGGAAGTCATCGGGCTCGTCGCATTGTAGCGGAACGCCAGCGGCAATCTGCACCCCAATCGCTGCGAATTTGGAGCCGTTTTGCACCGCGGGATCATCCGTGTAGCTGACCACGACACCCGGTGCGCCGAAGCCATCTGCCGCCACCGAGGTGACGCCTTTGGCCTTCAATATCTGGCGCACGCCATTGCCCAATTTCCACTGTGCCTCGCGCAAGCGCTCGAAGCCGTAGTCTTGAGTCTCGATCATCGTGTCACGGAAGGCGCGCAAGCCGTCTGTTGGCATGGTCGCGTGGTAGGCATGCCCACCGCCCTCATACGTTTCCATGATGGTCAGCCACTTCTTCAGATCAATCGCAAAGCTATCGGAGGTGGTCTCGTCGATCTTCTTGCGCGCGCGCTCCGACATCATCACCAAGCCTGCGCAAGGCGTCGCCGACCAGCCCTTTTGCGGCGCCGAGATCAACACGTCCACGCCCGTCGCCTTCATATCGACCCAAGCGCAGCCCGACGCGATGCAGTCCAGCACCATCAACGCGCCAACCTCGTGGGCGGCGTCGGCCATGGCCTTGATGTAGTCGTCGGGCAGGATCACCCCGGCGGAGGTTTCCACATGCGGCGCGAAGACCACGGCGGGTTTTTCGTCGCGGATGCGGGTCACCACATCGTCAATCGGGCACGGCGCGAAGGGCGCGCGGGTGTCGTTGCCGGTCTGGCGGGCCTTCATCACGGTCGCCTCGGACGGCAAGCCGCCCGCTTCCATGATCTGGCTCCAGCGGTAAGAGAACCAACCGTTGCGCACCACCAGCGCCCGCTGGTCGCGGGCAAACTGACGGGCCACAGCCTCCATCGCGTAGGTGCCGCCACCGGGAACAAGGGCAACGCTATCGGCGTTGTAAACCTCTTTCAATATCCCCGAAATGTCTGTCATCACCTTCTGGAAGGCCTTGGACATAGAGTTGAGCGAGCGATCGGTGAACACCACCGAAAATTCGCGCAGACCTTCTGGATCGACGTTTTCGAGCAATGCGGACATGGGTAAGCCTCCTGAGTTTCAGGAGGAAATTAGGGGGGATTGTAGGGGGATGCACGGGTTAATTTCTCGAATCTTAGACCGATCTTCATGGCAAACCAGCAGATCGAAACCTGAAGATCATCAAGGATTCAAATGAAGCAATATCTACGTTTAGCAGCATTTGGCGCACAATAATGCCGTATTCCCCTGAATATATCGGGTGATGACATCATCGACTGAAAGCTAACCGCATGGCCCACACTAATCAAAATGACGATTGCGTATCCAAAAAGCCTTGGGGCGAAGTCTTAGCGCGGTCGCTCAAGCTATTCACTTTCAATGCAGCGAGCGAAGGTGGCAAGTCTTTGGGTCGCGTAGCGTTCTACATTATTCTCGGGATAATCGTGCTGCTCATCTCAACTTATATTATAGACAGCATGACAGGCTGGTTTGGCAGTTGGTTCGATTTTTGGCCTTTCAACAATGCGGCCGAGGTCGCAGTAGAACCCCAACAGCAAGGTTGGTTCAACTGGGGCGCAGACAAAGCCGTTCAAGATGCCACCGCCAATGAGGTTAAGTGGTACTGCAAGTGGAATCCTGTCTGCTAAAGCGGCCCCGCCAACCGCTCCTCGCTCAGCAGTACGTTGGCCTCCACATCCCCGACCCCCGGCAAGGTCATGATCCGGCGGCGCAACACGCGCTCGAAGTCGGACAGGTCGCGGGCGACCACGCGCAGGCGGTAATCATACAGCCCCAGCACGTGCTGCACGGTTTGCACTTCTGGGATGGCCGTCACCGCGCGCTCGAAATCCTCAAGGCTGACGCGCCCCTTTGTGGCGAGCTTCACGCCTAGGAACACCGTCACCCCAAACCCCAACGCTTCCGCATCCAGATCAACGCGGCGACCTGCCAGCACACCCTCGTCCTGCAACCGCTTGATACGCCGCCATGTAGCGGGCTGGCTGAGGCCAAGGTCACGCCCCAACGCGCCAGCACTCAACGTGGCATCCGTACTCAGCGCGCGCAGGATGGCGAAATCGGTGGCGTCCCAACTCATATCGGTAGCGTCTCTGTCGTCTTGATGGTGGCCACATGCATCAGTGCCTCCACCTCCGCGATATGCGGCAGGGTCAGGATCTGGTTGCGGTACAGGCTCTGGTAATGCCCCATATCGCGGGCAATCACCGACAGGCGCAGGTCCACACGCCCGAGGAAAGTCTGAATGGCGATGATTTCAGGGATTTTCCGCGCGGCGTGTTGGAATTCGTCAAAGGCGCGCGGCGCAGTTTTATCCAGCGTGAAGCGCAACGAGACCTCCACCGCGAAACCCAGCTTCGTCCAGTCGATCACCGCATTTTGCCCCTTGAGGATCCCCTTCGCGCTAAGCTTCTCCAACCGCCGCGCGGCAGTGGCAGGCTGCATCGCGCAGCGCTCCGCCAGTTCCGACACGGGGGCGGTCGGATCGGATTGCAAATAGCGCAACAGGCGGCGGTCAGCATCATCAAGCATGAATTTTTACTAAATCAATATCCTGACGAATACTAGTCAACATATTTCCGCAAAATACCGTCACTTCAACTCTGGCCCCTGCCCGCCAGACCAGTATGTTGGCCTCAATCGAAACCAAATCATAAGGACGCCCGATATGCGCGTTTACTACGATCGCGATTGCGATGTTAACCTGATCAAAGACAAAAAAGTCGCCATCCTCGGCTATGGCTCCCAAGGCCACGCCCACGCGCTGAACCTGCGCGACTCTGGCGCGAAAAACCTCGTGGTGGCGCTGCGCGAAGGCTCTGCCTCTATCGCCAAAGCCGAAGGCGAAGGCCTGAAGACGATGGGCATCGCCGAAGCCGCTGCTTGGGCCGACGTGATCATGTTCACCATGCCCGACGAATTGCAGGCCGAGACCTACAAGAAATACGTCCACGACAACATCCGCGAAGGCGCCGCCATCGCATTCGCCCACGGCCTGAACGTCCATTTCGGCCTGATCGAGCCGAAAGAAGGCATCGACGTCATCATGATGGCACCTAAGGGCCCAGGCCACACCGTGCGCGGCGAGTTCACCAAAGGCGGCGGCGTTCCTTGCCTTGTTGCTGTGAACAACGACGCCTCCGGCAAAGCGCTGGAAATCGGCCTGTCCTACTGCTCCGCCATCGGCGGTGGTCGTTCCGGCATCATCGAGACCAACTTCCGCGAAGAGTGCGAAACCGACCTGTTCGGCGAGCAAGCCGTGCTGTGTGGCGGTCTGGTCGAACTGATCCGTTGTGGCTTCGAGACCTTGGTTGAAGCTGGCTACGCGCCAGAAATGGCCTATTTCGAGTGCCTGCACGAAGTGAAGCTCATCGTCGACCTCATCTATGAAGGCGGCATCGCCAACATGGACTACTCGATCTCCAACACTGCGGAATACGGCCAGTACGTCACCGGCCCACGTATCCTGAAATACGACGAAACCAAAGCTCGTATGAAAGAAGTTCTGGCGGACATCCAGCAGGGTAAATTCGTGCGTGACTTTATGCTCGAGAATGCTGTTGGACAGCCAACGATCAAAGCGTCCCGCCGTGCAAACGACGAGCACATGATCGAAGAAACCGGTGCGAAACTGCGCGGCATGATGCCGTGGATCTCCGCTGGCAAAATGGTCGACAAAGCGAAGAACTAAGTCCCTATGGTTCGGCCAAGGCCGAACCATGGACAGCAATCGAAAAAGGCGCCTCGCACGGGGCGCCTTTTTCATTTACCGCTAAGGCCATGAGCACAGCGACACCTGAAAATCCCGGCCTTTTGAACTGGGTCCTCGTTATAGGCCTTGGCATCATTTGGGGCGGCGCTTTCATGTCCGTGCGCCTGTCGTTGGACGGCTTCGGGCCGTGGACAGTTGCCGCGTGGCGCACAGGTTTAGGCGGGATAACCCTTGCGATGATCGGGGCAGCCTTGGGCCAAGGCCTTCGCACCATCCCCTCTGCTCGCGCTTGGAAGTTTGCAGCCATCATCGGTTCTGGCGCGGTGGCGTTGCCGTTTGCCCTACTCAGCTGGGGTCAGCAATTCATCCCGTCGGCTTTTGCGGGCGTGGCCATGGGGGCCGTTCCGCTGCTGGTTTTGCCGCTGGTCTACCTGTTTTCCAAAGAGGAAGGCATCGGCCCCCGCCGGGTCTTGGGGATGGCGCTCGGCTTTATCGGGCTATTCATCCTTGTGGGGCCCGGTGCCGCCGCCTCGACAGGACATGAGAACGAGTGGTTGGGCCGCCTCGCCTGCCTTGCCGCTGCGGGATGCTACGCCAGCGGCTCTGTCATCACCCGCCGCGCGCCGAAAATGCCCCCGATCGCCTTTGCGACGGCAACGTTGCTGGTAGCTGCTGTCATCCTGATCCCGATTGCCGTCGTTTCAGAAGGTTGGCCGGACAGCTTTCCCCCCAAACCAACAAGCGCGTTAGTCTATGCAGCACTGTTCCCGACCGCTTTGGCCGCCGTTATTCGCGTGCGAGTGATCACCACCGCGGGCTCGTTGTTTATGAGCCTGACAAGCTATCAAGTGCCGGTTTGGTCCGTCATTCTGGGGGTGAGCTTCATGGGAGAAACCCTGCCGCCACAACTGTTTTTAGCGCTGGCGATCATCTTAGCGGGGATCGGCCTCAGCCAATCCCGCGCATTGATGACATTCCTCAGGCGGTGACGGACTGCACTGCGGACACGACGCTTCCGACAACTTGCGCCAGTTTCGCTTCATCCTCGCATTCGGCCATCACGCGGATCAGCGGCTCGGTACCGGATTTGCGAATGAGTAGACGGCCATTTCCGACCAATGCAGCCTCTGCATCTGAGATCGCAGCTTTGACCGAGGCGTCGTCGAGCGGCGCTTGCCCTTCACTGTAGCGGACATTTTCCAGCAATTGCGGGCACCGCTCGAACTGTTTCACCAAAGCGCTGGCGGGTTTGTCCAACTGCTTCATTGCCGCCAAAAATTGCAACCCCGCCACCAGACCGTCACCAGTGGTGGCGTAATCTGTCATCACGATATGGCCAGATTGCTCGCCACCCAGATTGTAGCCGCCTTCGCGCATCCGCTCGACCACATAGCGGTCACCCACATTGGTGCGTTCAAGTCGCAGACCGTGGCTTTCCAGGTGCCGCTCCAACCCCAGATTGCTCATTACAGTTGCAACCAATGCGCCCCCTTTCAGGCGACCCTCTTCCGCCCAACGGGTTGCCAACAAGGCCATCAGCTGGTCGCCGTCGGCAACAGCACCTTTTTCGTCCAGCATCATCACGCGGTCGGCGTCGCCATCAAGGCAAATTCCCACATCCGCACCATGGGCCACGACGGCTTCTGCTGCAGTCGTCACATTGGTCGACCCGCAGCCTTCGTTGATGTTGAACCCGTTCGGAGAGACCCCCACCGGGATCACCTCCGCCCCAAGTTCCCACAACACTTCGGGCGCGGTGGCATAGGCGGCCCCGTTGGCGCAGTCGATCACGACTTTTAACCCTTTCAGCGTCATGCCGTAGGGCAAGGTAGATTTCACCCGCTCATTGTAGCGGAACCGCCCGTCGTAGATGTGCTTGGCACGTCCGATATTTTGCGACTGTGCGGGAACGATCTCTTTGCCCAGCAGGGCTTCAATCGCCATCTCGTCCTCGTCCGACAGTTTGAACCCGTCGGGGCCAAAGAACTTGATGCCGTTGTCGTAATGCGGGTTGTGCGAGGCAGAGATCATCACACCAACATCCGCACGCATAGAGGTCGTCAGCATCCCTACCGCAGGCGTTGGGACAGGCGACAGCAACAGCACATCCATACCGGTGGAGGTGAACCCAGCTGTCAAAGCATTCTCGAACATATAGCCCGACAACCGCGTGTCCTTGCCGATCACAACACGGTGGCGCCCTTGGTCCTTGCGGAAATACCGCCCAGCAGCAGCCCCCAGTTTCAAAGCCATCTCTGCTGTCATGGGATAGGTGTTCGCGCGACCTCGCACCCCGTCGGTGCCGAAGAATTTCCGAGCCATAGTTGGCGTTCCTGTTTACTTGCCCGCGGATGCTGCGCGGATCTAATGATTAGGTATGAATGGCCTGCCACAGGGCGAAGGCTTGACGGTGCGCCTCTATATCATGCGCACGGATGATCTGAACACCCTGCCGAACACCTTCCAAGGCAACGGAAACCGAGCCGAATGCGCGATCTTCCGCCCGCTCGACGCCCGAAATGTTACCGATGAAGCGTTTTCGTGAGACCCCAAGCAGGATCGGACAGCCCAATGTATGAAACAAGCTCAGGCCACGGATCAGCGTGAGATTGTGCGCCTGCGTCTTTCCGAAGCCCACGCCGGGGTCAACAATGATACGATCCTTGGCGATGCCAGCAGCCTGTGCGGCCGCAACACGTTCGGCCAGATAGTCATAAACGTCGAGCAACACATTGTCGTAATGTGGGTCGTTTTGCATGGTCGCGGGGTCACCTTGCGCATGCATCAGACAGATCGGCGCACCAGAGCGGGCTGCAGTCGCCGCCATGGCGTCGTCGAAGGTCATTGCGGATACATCGTTGAGCATATTTGCCCCCGCTGACAGCGCCGCCTCTGCCACTGCGGCTTTGCGTGTGTCGATGGAGATCGGGACACTGACTCCAGCCGCCCGCAAGGCGGAGATAACCGGTGCCGTTCGCGCGACCTCTTCCGCCTCCGGCACCAGAGCCGCACCCGGGCGGGTACTTTCCCCGCCGATATCTAAAATGTCCGCCCCTTTCGCGCCCATCGCCTGCGCACGGGCAATCGCGTCCTGTGGTGCAATAAACTTGCCGCCATCCGAAAAACTGTCAGGGGTGATATTCAAAACGCCCATCACGGCGGGGCGGTCTTTTGGAAGATCGGGAAGCAAGTGCGGCGCACTCAGGGCATCCAACAAGGTGGAGGGCAAATCCCGCGCAGGCATAAGCGCGTGAGTCGCGCCGCGCTCCAAAGGTTCAACGCGGTCGAACCAAAGCGGGCCGCCATGCAACGGCACAGCATCGGCGGGAATTTTCAGGTCCGCTTGTATGATCGGTCGAAAACGGAGTGTCATGCCCGCTACCTATCCCAGCAACGGCCCCGAGGCCAACAGATCGCTCAGGGAAAGGACATCGCCCGCGCCCTGCTTCATCTCACCCACCGAAAACACCCGCGCGGCGTTAAACTCTTCCGCAAGCCAGACCGCGAGCGCGACCGCATCGCGGGTGTCCGCTTCCGGCCCATCTGTGGCGTCGAGCACCAGTTTGGACGGGGCCCAGACGCTCATCCGGTCATGCTTGATCGCCCAGTCTAATTCTGTCCGGGTTTCGACCACAACGCAGCGCCGGTCCCGTGCGGCCAGTACCCAAGCGTTTTGCTCCAGCGCCAGCAAGTCGATCCGGCGTTGCGCTGCCGGATGTGCTGCCTGTGGTGCATCGGCTTGCCCCAACGGGACGCATAAAATTACGGGCGCACCGCTGCCTTCCAGCACGTCCAGTGCCTGAGGCAACGCGCTTGAGCCGATGACGTCGTTGCCCAACAAAACAACCAACGGGGCCACATCTTCAGCAGGCGTCGTCGCCCCGCTGAGCATTTCGCGGTCACGCACGATCTCAACGCCAAGCGCACCGGGACCGCGATCCAGCTTCTCGATGCGCACGAACACCCGCGCTGCGCGTGGGTCGGCCAGAATATCCTCAGCAACCCGAGCGGCGAGTGTTTCGAGCAGGTTCAGACGTTCAGCCTGCAATTCGCGGTCAATGGCTTCGGTTATGGTGTCATAGGATAGAATTTTGTCCACATCGTCATCAACACCGCCCGCACCTGTCAGCTCGGGCAGACGCACCTCGACGACCACGTTGAAACAAATCCGTTGAAGCGTTCCACGTTCTTGCTGGAATGCGCCGATCTCTACTTCGCGGATATGGTCGCGCAGGGAGATGCGGTCGCGCAATTCGCTACCGGATGTTGCCTCCGCACGCTCAGACGGGTGCGCAAAGGCCAATCGGATATCGGAACTCATGTGGCGGGCCTTCTCGGTCGCAAAGCAGTGTCGCGCGTTGTCTAGCAGGCGCACGACAGCACACAACAGTTCATTTGCGACGCTTTTGCTGTCGCCTGCGGGATTAGGACCGTGCGTAGAAGAGATGCACGCCGTGACGTGCCGTCCGACGGAACTTAGACGCCCAACGCGGATTCACGGCAGTTGTGTGATAGAAGGTCGCCCCGCCCGCAAACTGACGCGGTGCCCCGTTTAGCATCATGCGGGCAACTTTGCCGACACGGTCAAACGCAGCAGGCTCACTGATATGCTCAGGACGGCCATCGCAGGTATAGGTGAACTGGCAGGCGTATTTACGACCCGTGCCCTGATTGATCACGCCGCACACGGTGTCTGGAAAACGCGAGGATGACACGCGGTTCAGAATAACCTCAGCCACAGCGATTTGACCCTTGAGTGTCTCGCCCCGCGCTTCGAAGTAAAGCGCTTCGGACAGGCAGCGCCATTGCGCCCCTCCTGTCGCTTTGGGCATTGCGTTCAGAGCGGACACATTCGTCACAAGACGGCCGACACCTACGCTCTTGCGCCCGAGCGGGGTCGAAATCTTGATCAGGCGTTCAGGTTGCAAGGACGCCAAGCCATCCTGTTGCACGCGTTCTGCGCGCAACAGCGCAGAATTGAACGCCAAGGAGGCCCCGGAAGATGTGGAGGCCACACCATCGGCTGACGCAGTGCCAACCGAAATAACAACGCAAAATGCGCCAACAGCTTTTAACACCGCACAACGAAAACCCATTACTCTCTGCCTTGGGGCCATACCCCGCTACAACGGCCGCCAGATAGCCGTCAGCAGTGTGACTTAAGGCCAGAGGCTTAAGGAATCTACCCATCGGGGCTTAGCCGCGTCATTTCGCCTTAATTTGGCCGAAATGACCCTAGATGTAGTGGCCCCACCTCAGAGCGGAACAAATCCGTCATCTTCGGGAAATTCGTACACGTCGTCTTCTTCAAGTGGTTTGCGAATCGCTAACTGCGCCGCCGCAAGCCTTGCAATCGGGACGCGGTAGGGCGAACACGACACATAGTCCATCCCCAAAGAGCGGCAGAATTCAATGCTATCGGGGTCGCCGCCATGCTCGCCACAGACCGAAAGTGTCAGCTTGGCACGCACGTGTCGCCCCCGCTCTGAGGCCAGCGCAAGCAGCTCCCCTACTCCGTCCTGATCCAGAGCCAAAAACGGATCTTCAGGGAAGACGCCCTGATTGACATAGGTGGACATGAAGCGGCCCGCATCATCGCGCGATAACCCGTAAGTCATCTGAGTCATGTCGTTGGTCCCGAAGCTCAGGAAGCTGGCGTGGGTGGCGATATCGCCAGCACGAAGGGCGGCGCGCGGCGTCTCCACCATCACACCGAGCCGGTATTCGAGCGTCTTGCCGGTTTCACTCATCACATCGGCCGCGACTGCGTCGATGCGGGATTTGACGATCTCGACCTCCCGCTTGGCGGACACCAACGGGATCATAACCTCCGGCACGACCACTGCGCCTTCGGAGGACGCCTCAATCGCGGCTTCAAAAATGGCGCGGGCCTGCATGTCGTAGATTTCAGGGACGGTAATCCCAAGCCGCACGCCGCGCATACCCAACATCGGATTGACCTCGGACAGATCATCCACGCGGGCCTGAACCTCGCGGGCGCTCATATCCAGCGCATCGGCCAACTCCACGATGCCGGCGCGGGTCGAGGGCAAGAACTCGTGCAAGGGCGGGTCGAACAGACGCAAACAGACCGGGCGCGGCGCCATGATGCGGAACATGTCGCGGAAATCCGCGCGTTGCATCGGAAGCAGACGCGACAAAGCCGCCGCGCGGTCCTCCGCGTCTTCGGCAAAAATTGCTTCGCGCAGCACAGTCAGGCGGTCCTCGCCAAAGAACATGTGCTCGGTCCGGCACAGCCCGATGCCCTCGGCATTAAATAGGCTGGCGACTTCTGCATCCTCTGGCGTGTCGGCATTCGCCCGCACGCCAATATCGCGCATCTCGTCGGCCCAAGTCAGTAATTCGCGGAATGCGCCGCCGATGCCAGCTTCGACCATGGGCATGGCCCCAACAAGAACCTGCCCCTTGGTGCCGTCCAGCGTAATGACGTCGCCTTCCGAAAACACTCGCCCATCAGCGCCGCGCATCGTGCGGGCCTTGGTGTTGATGTCGATATCAGTGGCCCCCGCGACACAAGGCAATCCCAATCCACGGGCGATCACGGCGGCATGGCCGTTGGCCCCGCCTCGCTCGGTCAGAATACCCCGTGCCGCATGCATCCCGCGCACGTCTTCGGGGCTGGTTTCGCGGCGCACAAGAATGCAGGCCTCGCCTTGGGCCGCAGCGGTTTGCGCAGCAAAGGAGTCAAACACCAGTTTACCCGTCGCCGCACCCGGGCTGGCGGCAATACCACGGGCGAACACGTCGCGCTTGGCTTTTGGGGAAACCTGCTGGTGAAGCAGTTCCGAAAGGGCGCGAGGCTCGATCCGCAAAACGGCATCCTCGCGCGAAATAATCTCGTCATTGGCCAGACTAGTGACGACGGCGACTTCAGCGCGCGCGGACCTCGGGGCATTCACCGCGTCGAGAATGAACAATTTCCCACCCTCAAGCGTGAACTCGATCTGCATCTCTTCGCGCAGTCCGGTCCGTGACACCTCGCCCAAGCGGCACAGCTCGTTGAAAACGTCGGGCTTGCTCTCCTGCAAAGACGGGCCACGCTTGTCCTGCGTCAGGAACATCGTGTCGTTTTCGCCGCCGCTCAACGCGTCGCGCCCTTGGCTCTGCGGCTTGTAGCGGCCAACTTCCTGCGCGTCACCGCTGTCGGAGTTGATGAACTGGATCACCCCGGAGCCGCTTTCGCCCTTGCCCATGCCAAAGGCCATGCGCTGCACCACAAGGCCCAAGCCAGCATCTTCGGGCGCACCCTTGGACATCCGTAGTAATCGGGCGGAGGTCCCCTCCCATGCCCGCGCCATGGATTTCAGCACGTTGAACAACTGCACTTCCACATCCTGCGGGAAAGCTTCGTCGGTCTCGTCTTCATAGGCGGATAGCGCGTTCTCGACGGTCAGGTTCGGAATGTCGAACATCTCGTCATCTAACCGTGCCACATCGACCGCGTAGGAGCGGATGAATTTCAGATGCAGAGCCGCAGCGGCAGTCGAGCCCAGCCGCGACGCAAAAAACGCCTCGTTGGTGCGGTTCATACCGATGTTGAGGATCGTCCCCGGCCCGCCCCAATCCGGCATCACCGGCGAAGCCCGCACCGAAAGAACCGGCCAGCTGCCGAAATGCTCCAGCAGGGCCTTGGTATCGGGCTGCTGGCCGCCTGCAATCGCGCGCACAGTCGCCGCGGAAAGTGCCACGGTGTCAGGCACTGGCATACCAAGCCGAATAAGGCGCTGCAGGCATTTCGCCCGCGCGCCGTGCAGCTTCCGGTGGACAGCAGCGGTGGGCGTAATCAGCTCAAAGTTCAAATGGTCCAACATACTGCGGCGCAGCATAGGGGAGTTAAGTGTTCAAACAAGGGCGACGCACCGGCACGCCGCAGATTTTTTGGCGGGTGTTACCCTTCGATCTTGGTCAGATCGGCCACCCCGCCGCAAATGGTGCGGATACGGTGCAGCAGGCAAAGGCGGTTGCGACGCACGATCTGGTTGTCCGAGTTCACCTGCGTGGCCTCGAAAAACGCATCAATCGGGCCGCGCAGCTTTGCCATGGCGTGCATAGCCTTCGCAAACTCGCCATCCGCCATTGCGGGCTTGATCACAGCATCAGCAGTGTCGAGTGCTGCAAACAGTGCCTTTTCCTCGTCGTTTTCGGCGAATTTCGGGTTTGGGTCCAACTCGTAGGACACGCCGTCTTTCTCCTCCTCCGCCGACAGGATGTTGTTGGCGCGTTTGAACCCCTGGATCAGGTTTTCGCCGTCGTCGGTTTTCAACGTCTCCGAGAGCGCCTCTGCCCGTTTGACCAGAAGGTTCAGATCGTCATTGCCCGGCATGGCGATGCAAGCGTCGATGATGTCATGACGCACGCCCTTGTCTTTGAGGAAGACTTTGAGACGGTCGTGGAAGAAGGAGATGAGGTCAGGAATACGTCCAAGCATCTCATCCACGACCTCATCAAGCTCCCTTTGCTCTCTTTTCGCAGGGTATTCTTCGGCAAGATACTTAGCGGACCGTATCCCATGCAACTGAAGCATGTCCGCCAGCTCCACGCTAAGATCATTCGTGACTAGCAATCTGATGACACCAAGTGCAGCCCTGCGCAGAGCAAATGGATCCTTTGAACCGGTTGGACGTTCGTCAATCAACCAGAAGCCGACGAGCGTATCAATCTTGTCAGCCAGTGCTACAATGAATGAGATCGGGCTAGTCGGAACGTCGTCGGAAGGCCCCAAGGGCGAGTAGTGTTCTTCAGCGGCCCGCGAAACTTCGTCTTCGAGCCCCGCCGCTTCTAAATAGTAACGCCCCATAACTCCTTGTAATTCCGGAAATTCATAGACCATTTCGGAACTAAGATCGGCTTTAGCCACACGTGCGGCTTTCTCAGCCAGAACCGCATCAACACCGACTGACCCAGCGAGTTGCGCAGCCAAAGCGGAAAACCGATTGATACGCTCAGCTTGAGTGCCCAGCTTATTATGAAAGGTGACCATCGCAAGTTGATTTAACCAAGCCGAACGATCGGTCTTGGATGCACGCAAATCGTTCTCCCAGAAGAACTTGCCATCTGCCAGACGCGCGGACAGCACCCGACCGTTACCAGCCAGAATGGTCGCACCGTGATCGGCGGTCTCGATATTGGCCACGGTCACATATTGCTCGATCCGGCCCGTCTTGGGGTTCTTCACCGAGAAGAACTTCTGGTGTTCCTTCATCGAGGTTTTCAGTACCTCCGGCGGCAGGTCCAAGAACTGCTCTTCGATCTTGCCCATCAACACCACGGGCCATTCGACAAGCCCTGCAACCTCTGCCAGCAATCCACGATCCTCGACCACCTCCATGCCCTGCGCGAACGCCTGATTGGTGGCCTCCGCCCAGATGTGATCCGCCCGCTCGGAGGCGTCCAGAACCACCTTGGCGCGCTTTAGCTTTGCCGCGTAGTCTTCGAAAGACGTTACAGAAAACTCCTCCGGCGCCATGAAGCGGTGACCTTGGGTCGTATTGCCAGCCTTGATGCCGTCGATATCGAGATCAACCACCTCTGCCCCTGCCTCGTCGGACAGGATGCACAGAATGGAATGCAACGGACGCACCCAGCGCAGCGTGCCAATCCCCCAGCGCATGGATTTGGGCCACGGGAAGTTGCGCACGGTCTGGTCCAGCACCTCCGCCACGATCTCCGCCGCCGGACGGCCCGGCTTGTCGATCACCGCGAACCAAACTTGGCCCTTCTTGTCGTCACGGGCCTCCAGCTGGTCTTGGGTCAGGCCGGTCGAGCGCAGGAAGCCCGCCATCGCCTGCTCCGGCGCACCCACCTTGGGGCCTTTTCGTTCTTCCTTGAGTGCGGGCGATGCGGCCAGCACCCCCTCAATTGACAAGGTCAAACGGCGCGGGGTCGAGAACGCACCGGCAGAGGCATAGGTCAGCCCTGCCTCGACCAAGCCATCGGTCACCAGTTTTTTCAGATCAGCCGCGGCCTTGCCCTGCATCCGCGCAGGAATTTCCTCGGAGAAGAGTTCGATCAGAAGATCAGGCATATCAGTTGCTTTCCGTAGGTCGTGCTGGGCATTCAGGGCCGACGGCAGTTCCGTCATAGGCCCGTTGCCCGCAATCATTGAGCTGCTGCCAGACATAGCCGCGCCCGTCTTCAAAGATGGCCACGATGCGGTCCACCCCGTATTCGATGTTTTCGCGCCCGACAAAGGCCAGCGCAGTGCCGTTTTCCAATGCTTCGCCGATTTCCTCGGCGTTAAAGCAGTCGAACCACTCTGGCGCGGTCAAAGGGATGGCCCCATCGGCCAATTCGTAGCTTTCCGTCAGCATGGAATGCGACATAGGTGTGCTGAAACAGGCGCGGTAGCGGATCGGCGAAGAGGTCGCGTCGATGGCAGTGATGGTATCCGCGATGATCCCTTCAGGCTCGCCTGTGGAAACGGACACAAGCTCCACCGCGTCCGGCGTCTCCACCTCTGCGTAGAAGTGATAGACCTGCAGGTAATACAGGCTCGCGCCGGCGATGAGTGCGATGATCATGATGGCGACCCCAATAAGCTTCCCGCTCATGCCGCGGTCTCGGGGCTGTAGCCCCCCGCCGCCGTCTGCACGAACGCGTCGGCACAGGCCACCGCCAACGTGCGCACCCGCCCGATATAGGCTTGGCGTTCGGTGACCGAGATCACCCCGCGTGCGTCCAACAGGTTGAACAGGTGGGAGGCCTTGATGCACTGGTCATAGGCCGGTTGCGCCATCACGATGCGACGGCCGGTCTTGGGATCGTCTGCAGGCTGCGCCAAGATACGGCCGCATTCCGCTTCCGCGTCCTTGAAGTGTTGCAGCAGCGTGTCCGTGTCGGCCACGTCGAAATTCCACCGCGCGTATTGCGCCTCGGCTTCGCGGAACACGTCGCCATAGGTCAACGGAATCGGCGCATCGGGATCGTTGAACGGCATCTCGTTGCCGTCATCATAACCCAGAACATACATCGCCAGACGCTCCAACCCGTAGGTCAGCTCCCCCGAGACAGGTTTGCAGTCATGGCCGCCAACCTGCTGGAAATATGTAAACTGAGACACTTCCATGCCATCGCACCAGACTTCCCAGCCCAAGCCCCACGCCCCCAACGTCGGGCTTTCCCAGTCATCTTCGACAAACCGGATGTCGTGCATCGCCATGTCGATCCCGATCACCTCAAGCGAGCCGAGATAGAGCGCCTGCAAATCGGGCGGCGAAGGTTTGATGATCACCTGATACTGGTAATAGTGTTGCCAACGGTTCGGGCTATCGCCATAGCGCCCGTCGGTTGGGCGGCGGGACGGCTGCACATAGGCTGCCGACCACGGGGTCGAGCCCAGCGCGCGCAACGTCGTGCCCGGGTGGAAGGTTCCGGCACCCACCTCCATATCATAGGGCTGCAGCACGGCGCAGCCTTGAGCTGCCCAGTAGCTTTGCAGTCGCATGATGATCTCCTGAAAGGAGCGCGGTTTTTGCAGCTTTTCGGCCATGATACTCGCCTTGATGGGTGTTTGGCCCCTCAATAGGCAACCCGTGTAAGAGGGTCAATCAACAGAACCGCCATAACAGTGCAGTGAACACGAGCTTTTCAGATGCACCTGCCGCCCTAAGTGATAACTTGCGCCAGATAAGATTCGGGGCGGCCCTTAGATCGCTCGTCGGACCAATGGGGATTTGAGTATGTCGCGCAGTGTTTTTGCAGCTTTGTTTCTTTCAATGTCGAGTGTCGCGTTTTCGGCGGCAGCCCAGTCCTGGGTGCAAGTCGAAGCCCTGCCCGATTTGCGCACGGCCCAAGAACGCGCCCGCGCCTATGGCTCCGCGCTGAAAGACGTGAACGGGTTCCGCTTGCGCTCGGGCTGGTATGCTCTGGCCCTTGGTCCGTATGGCGAAGCGGAAGCTCAAGCCAAACTGCGTGAGTTGCGCAGCGCGGGCATCATTCCAGGCGACAGCTATATTTCTGACAACCAACCCTACCGCCAGCAGTTCTGGCCGGTCGGCGCAGCCACCACGGCCACCGCTCCACAAGCTCCACAACAGCCCGAAGCAACGGCGCCAGCCCCAGAGGCTGTGGCAGAGCCAGCCGTACCTCCTGTACCCGTGGAGCTGGACGAAACCCCACGAGAGGCCCGCGCCTCCGAGGCGCTGCTCAGCCGCGATCAGAAGAAAGACCTGCAAGTCGCGATGCAGTGGTTCGGCTTCTACAAATCCGCTATCGACGGATCGTTTGGAAGAGGCACCCGCAACTCTATGGCACAATGGCAGGAGGCCAACGGCTTCACCGCCACTGGCATTCTGACGACCAAGCAGCGCGCGGCTTTGGTGGACAACTACACCAATGCGCTGGCCGCCTTGGGTCTGGGGCCAGTAAAGGAAGAAAAAGCTGGGCTGGAGCTGACTATGCCCATCGGCCTCGTCGAGTTCGACAAGTACGAATACCCTTTCGTGCAATACCGCGAGAAGAATGGCTCCGGCATCGAGGCGCTGCTGATTTCACAACCCGGCGACACGGATACTCTGTTTGGTCTCTATGAGATCATGCAAACGCTGGAAATCGTGCCGCTGGAAGGCGAGCGCTCCAAGGGGCGTCGATCATTTACTCTGACTGGCCAGAACGAAGAAATCCAGTCCTACACCTATGCCCGCTCCGAGGGCGGTTACGTCAAAGGCTTTACACTAGTCTACCCTCCGGCCAAGGCAGCCGACATGGCGCGAGTAATCGAGATTATGCAAGACAGCATGGTCATAACCGAAGGCACCCTAACGCCGGACCTGTCCAACGCTGCGAACCAAGGCTTGGATTTGTTATCGGGCTTGGACGTGCGCACGCCAAAGCTGGCACGCTCCGGCTTTTATGTTGACGGGCGCGGCCACGTGTTGACCACAGCGGAAACCGTCGCCTCTTGCGGGCGCGTCACATTGGATGACACCTATGAGGCGACCGTCAAAGCAACCGGAAACGGGTTGGCTCTTTTGGAGCCGACAACAAGCCTTGTGCCGCTGAACTACGCCCGTCTGGCGAGTGCAATCGGACGCCTGCACGCTCCAGTTGTTGTGGCAGGCTACTCCTACGAAGGTGCGCTGGATGCGCCCACTCTGACCTATGGGTCGCTGGAAGACCTGAAAGGGCTTGGCGGTGAGGCGGAATTAAAGCGGCTGGACCTAGCGGCCCTACCCGGTGACGTTGGCGGCCCTGTGATGGACATGACAGGCGCGGTGACCGGCATGCTGGTTGACCATGACGTGAATGGCAAGTCCTTGCCCAGCGCTGTGCGGTTCGCGCTGAAAGCCAGCGAACTTGCGACGTTCCTGAGCGAGAGCGGCGTGGTCGCAGCCGCATCGGACGGGACGGCAGAGCTGGATGCGGAAGACTTGGTGGTTCTGGGCACGGATATGACCGTGCTGGTGGGCTGCTGGGAGTAGCCTCAAAACGGTGGCGAAACAGATAGGGGCGAATGTCGCGCAGACATGGCCCCTAGAGACCGGCCACTAGCTCCTTGGCCAGCGCGCGCGGTCTGGTGATGGACAGAACAGTCCGGGCCTCCTGCCTCCGCCCGTCGCGGACGAGGCACGCCGCCAAAGAGAAGTCGATCAGGTCGCGTTGCGCATTCGATCCACCGAGACGGGCGTGATCGTGCATGACCTCACAAAATTTCGTAGCCGCCTTCGCCCAATTCCCATCTTCCATCTCGCGATACGCTGTCGCAAGCACTCGTGTCAGATCGCCGGCCGGTCCAGCACCGCTGTCGATAATGACATCTAACGCATCACGGTTGCCACTGCGTGCGTGCGCGATTGCTGCGTGCAAATCTGCGAAGCCAAGACCCGGTTTCGGGAAACGCGCGAGAGCATAGGCGCTGATCTTTTTCCAGCGCTCGATCGGAACAGTGACGCCCGCGAGTTCGGCCCTAAACAAGAGAGCTGCCGTATCTGTCATCACATTCAGCGGCGGGCCTTGGCTATGTTCCGGAGCAATTGCGCCGTCCAATACTTCCCACATTCGGTCCAGATCGCCGGTCTCCAATGACCACAATCCAACATGCCAAGACACGTGGTTGTATAATGCCCCTGCGGGATCGTACCGCTTCCACCAGTCTGATAGGTATCTGAACCCCTCTTCGTCTTCCTGCTCCTCGTAATACAGGTGCGCGCGAATATGTGCGGAATGCGCGCTATTCGGGTTGGCAACAAGCGCAGCCTCCACATTGGTTTCTGCGTCCGCTAGCTGCCCAACCTCTAACTGCGCAAATGCGAGTTGAGCCCGATACCACCAGTTGTCACCGTAATGCGGCGCGAGCCGCGAGATAAACGCCAGTTGTTCCGCCTCGCGTCCGGGCAACCCTGAAAAACCGATCAAGCCGAAGACGCTTGTGCACATCTGCGCAATCATCACATCTGCGGGCCACTCCTGAACATGTTCGTAAACCGCACTCCGAGCCGCAGCTGACTTTCCTTCCAAAAGCAGCCCCGCTGCATTGATGTGTGAGCGCTCTCTTGCGCTGAGACCCGGTGCCAGTGTGCGGGCACGCGCAAGGCTTGCCTTAACCTGCTCAGGCCGAGCTCGCATCTGCATTTCGCGCGCGAGACCAATATGTGCGAGTGCGAAGCCTTCATCAAAATCGATTGCGACCTCAAAGGCCTCCGTCACCCCCGGCTCTGCGCCGAGGAAGCGCTGCACGCCTAAATCATAAGCGGTGAGTGCATCAGGTGACGATGTGCCAACAGAATTCCCATAGGCGTCATCAAGCATCTCGATAGCCCTTCAGTTCGGTTGTATTCTGAACAGTGGCAGCGCCAGGGGTTGTGAGTCAACTCTGCGGCCATTGCTTGAAAGATCGGGTCAGACGCCTCACAGCAAACAATGACTATCGGAAATCCGCGATCCCTAAGCCCCTGCCGTCTCCGGCGTGACGTGAATCAGCGTGGGCCCATCAGCGGCCAGCGCATCGGTCACGGCCTGTTTGAACGCCTCCAGCGATCGCGGGGCCGCTGCACTGGCACCATAGGCCTCGGCCAGCTTGCAGAAATCGGGGTTGCGCGCGATCACGGCGTTCGGTGCGATTTGAGCGTTGACCATGCTGTCTTCAATCTCTTTTAGCTTGCCATTATCCCAGACGATGATCGGCAGGCTGAGGCCCAGTTCCACCGCCGTGGCAAGCTCCTGAATATTATACTGAAAACCGCTGTCACCGTTGATCGAGATCACCGGTTTGTCCCCCGCCCCCACCTTGCCACCAATGGCTGCGGGCAGTGCATAGCCAAGGGTGCCGAAGCCAGACGGATGATGCCAATGGCCAGCGCGGTCCATCGGGTAGGTTTCATTTGCGACATAGGCGAACTGAGTCATGTCTGAGAAAATCATCGTCTCGACTGGCAACACCGCCCGCAGCGCATCCACCAGAGGCACAATGCCCGGGCGGTCAGCATCGGTCTCGGCGCGCCATTGCGCACGTGTGGCTTTGATGGCGGCGGCGTCCCAGTCGCTGCGCGACGGCTCCATTGCCTTCAGCAACGCGTCGCAAAACACTGTGCAGTCGGCCAGCACGGGATCGGTCACAATGTGGCGGTCGGCCAGCACCTGAGGGTCAATGTCCACGCGGATCAGTGGGCAATCATGGCCTAGGGGATCCCGCCACAGATCGCATTCCGACAGCTCGCTGCCCAAGACGAGCACCAGATCGGCCTGAGCGAAAACCTCCAAACTGCCGGTACGACCCAAACAAGCGCCAAAGCTTCGCGGTGCGTCATCGGGATACAAACCCCGCCCAGCATTGGTCATAAAGACAGCAGCACCGGATTTGGTCGCCACCTGCCCCGCTGTTTTGAATGCCTTGCGCGCCCCGCCGCCAAGGATCACAATCGGACGCTTGGCGTCAGTCAGCATTTGCACAATGCGGGTAACCTGCGCAGTGCTAGGCGCATCGAGCGCAACCTGCACCGAGCGCTGTGGTGCGGACGCTGCGTCGCCTTGGAGCAATGCGATCGGCACATTCATCAACTTTGGGCGCGGTCGCGACGTTTGGAATTCCAGCAGAGCGCGGTCGATCATGTGATAGGCCGCGTTTGCGGTGCGGGCGGTCTCGGACCAGTCGGCAACGGTCGCAGCCGCGCCCTCTTGATCCAGCATCTGGTGCAACTGGCCACGTGTCGCGACGGTTTCGTCAAGACAGGACGCGATCACCATCATCGGAACTGAATCCGAGTAGGCCTGCCCCACGGGATTCAAGATGTTGCACAAGCCCGGCCCGGTAATCACATAGGCCACGCCCGGCTTGCCAGTGGCGCGGGCATACCCGTCCGCCATGAAACCTGCGCCCTGCTCGTTGCGCGCCAAGACATGGGTCAGACCCGCCTCTTCAATGCCACGATACATCTCTTGGTTGTGGACTCCCGGGATGCCAAAGATCACTTCGACGCCCCGATCTTTCAACATATGCGACAGTTGCGCACCAAGTGGTTTCGTCGACATATCAAGCCCTCCAGAAGCGGATCGTGAACATGGCATAAACTGCTAGGATTTCGAGACGGCCAATCAACATGCCAGCCGCGAGCATCCATTTGGCGGCATCATTCAGACCTGAGAAATTGCCTGCGGGCCCGATCTCTGACCCCAGCCCTGGCCCGATATTCGCCAAAGCCGTGGCCGCTCCAGACACAGAAGTGATAAAATCCAGTCCCGTCATCCCCAGAAGCACTGACAGAAGCCCAAGGGACACCACGAACATCACAAAGAACGACATCACAGATGACAAAACATCCTCGCTCACCGGTTTGCCGTCATAGCGGGGATGAAAGACACCATGCGGTGTGTGAATGCGGCGCACCTGCGCCTTGATCGACGCAAAAAGCAACTGATAGCGGAATATCTTCACCGAACAGGCGGTCGAGCCGGCGCAGCCGCCGATCAGCCCAAGAAAGAAGAAGATCGCCACCGCGAGGCTTCCCCAAAGCTGATAGTCCACGCTGGCATACCCGGTGCCCGAAATGATCGAGACCACGTTGAAAAGCCCCTCGCGAAACCCTTCTTCAGGGTGGTCCCCGAAGGCGAACAGTCGGAACAGCGTCAACAGAACCGTAAAGGCCAAAATAGTCGCCAAATAGGCGCGCAACTGACTGTCACGCAGCAGCGGCATGGCCGAGCCGGAGAGCAGCTGCACGTAGCGCACGAAAGGCAAGGAAGCCAAGATCATGAAGAACGACGCCACATATTCCGGGTTGCCCTGAAACGCCCCGAATGACGCGTCGGACGTCGAGAACCCGCCCGTCGACATGGTGGTTAACGCGTGATTGATCGCCTCGAACGCGGGAAGCCCCACCATCAGATAGGCGACCGTACACGCTACGGTCAGCCCGACGTAGAAATACGAGATTTGTGCCGCGATCTGCACCGCGCGCGGCAGCACCTTGCCCATCGTATCAAACGCTTCGGAGCGGAAAATCTGCATACCGCCAACCCGCAACTCTGGCAGGAATACCATCGCAACCACGATAATGCCGATGCCACCGAACCATTGCAGCATAGAGCGCCACAGCTTCAGCCCGTCTGGCAGGGTCTCGATCTGGGTCAGAACAGTTGCGCCCGTCGTGGTAAGCCCTGACATGGCCTCGAAAAATGCGTCCACATAGCGCGCCTCCGTGGCACCTAGGTAAAGTGGCAAGGCGCCAAAAATCGGCAGCGCCAACCAAACACCCGTTGTCAGAAGGAAGGTCTGCTGAATGGTGAGCTTGTCCCCGACCCCGTTCACGGTGGCCAGCGCCATCAGCCCGCCAATCGCCGTGGTGATGATGGCGCTTTCGGCAAATGCCGGCCAATGCCCGTTGCCCACCCACAGGTCGAGCATCAGCGGCACAAGCATCGAAACCCCGAGGCTGGCGGTAAGAAGGCCGATCACATAGGCCACTGGGCGCACGTCAAACATAGCGCCAAGGCTTGGAGCGGAGGCAACAAAGTGTCAAGCGGTGGCGTGAGCAATAGCGCCCGACGATGCATTGCTGATCCGCGCCCTATACCCGCCTCTCACGGAACAGCGATCAACTCCGTTGATGTCGGGCCGAGGCAACATTGCCGGGCAACGCGGCTATGGTTTACTGGAGGCTGAAATCACTCAAGCCGGTAGCAATACACATTGTTCAGGTAAGCGTCGTTCTCGATCTGGAAGTGTGTTTCGCCAACATGCTCAAAGCCCTGAGACAGATAAAACGCGATGGCCGGAGAATTCTCAGCATTTGTCGCCAGCCAAACAGACTTAACCCCTTTGCCGCGGGCATATTGAAACGCAGCGCTAAGCAAACGTTTCCCGATCCCTTTCCCGTGATGGTAGGGCTGAACGTAGAGGGTCGAGATTTCGACGTCTGAACACCCGCTTACTGGTGCGCTCCGTCCTGTCGACACGCGTATAAAGCCGTCAATCCCGTCTTCGTTTTCGGAAACCATCATGAATTGCGCGGGGTCACAGATGAGCTGTTCTGTCTTTGACTGCGTGAACTCGCTCAACGCATAATCGGCAAAAGCCCCACGGACGCCGCGCTTAATATATGTGCCTAGCCAGACCTCGATTGAAATGGCTGCTATGCTTGAAGCGTCCGATTTATGCGGTTTTCTCAGCGTCATGCTCACCGATATGTCAGGTCTCAGCAGGCACGTGAACTTGAAATTTCGCAAATGTCTCAACCCGGACGCCATGCCACCGGAAACCCTCGACGAAGCACACCATTGTCTTGACCCCGCCAACGCAGGGACGTATCCAAGAGTCCGTGGCGATTTGTTACCGGATTGCGGGCCACGTTAAATATGCTGCTAAAGAGGATGGATTGCTATGAGCCTCCCCCTTTTCCCGGTGGAGGCTTTTATATTTGGGCAATGCCCGATCGAGGATGACATGACTAAAGACTGGTCCCCCCGCACCAAATCCGTCCACAGTGGCACCCGCCGCTCGCAATATGGCGAAATGTCCGAAGCGATATTCCTGACGCAAGGCTTCGTCTACGACACTCCCGAGCAGGCCGAGGCGCGCTTCATCGAAAGCGGTGCTGACGAATTCATCTACGCGCGCTACGGCAACCCCACTGTGCGCATGTTCGAGGAACGTATCGCCGCGATTGAAGGTACCGAGGATGCGTTCGCGACCGCCTCCGGCATGGCCGCAGTGAACGGAGCGCTCACTTCGATGTTGCGGGCTGGCGACCACGTCGTCTCGGCCAAGGCACTGTTCGGCTCCTGCCTATACGTGCTCGAAGACATCCTGACCCGCTTCGGCGTGGAGGTCACCTTTGTTGAAGGCACCGATCTGGCCGCATGGAAAGCCGCCGTGCGCGACGACACCAAGGCGGTATTCTTGGAAACGGTCTCAAACCCGACACTTGAGGTCATTGACCTGAAGGGCGTCGCCGACATCGCCCACGCCAAAGGCGCGCTGGTGGTGGTCGACAACGTCTTCGCAACCCCTGCCTTCTCCAACGCGGTTGCGCTGGGGGCCGACGTCATCGTTTACTCTGCAACCAAGCATATTGATGGCCAAGGTCGCTGTCTGGGCGGGGTGATCTGCGGAACCAAGGAATTCATTCGTAAAACGGCAGAGCCCTACCTAAAGCACACAGGCTGCGCCCTGTCGCCATTCAACGCTTGGGTCATGTTGAAAGGCCTTGAGACGATGCATTTGCGCTGCGAGGCGCAAGCCACGAGCGCGCTATTCATCGCCGAGGCGTTAGAAGGCCACAACAAGCTGGACCGCACGCTGTATCCTTACTTGAACTCTCATCCGCAACACTCTGTTGCAAAAGAACAAATGGACGCTGGCGGCACGGTGATCTCATTGGACATCCAAGGCGGGAAGGACGCGGCTTTCCGCTTTCTCAACGCGTTGGACATCATCTTGATCTCCAACAATTTGGGCGACAGCAAAAGCATCGTCACCCACCCCGCCACGACCACCCACCAGCGCCTCAGCGACGCGCAACGGGCGGAATTGGGAATTACAGACGGCCTCGTGCGCATTTCAATCGGCTTGGAGGACAAGGCCGATCTGCTGGAAGACATCCGCTCGGCGCTGAACGCAGTCTGACCGAAAAGGTCGGTTTTCCTTTGTATCGACAGCGTCGCGCCCCATATAGTGGCACACGCTGCCGCTGCACCCCTTAGGAGGGAAGCCCATGAACGTCCACGCCCCAGAGCCAGACGAGCCAACCCGCGAGGAGGCCGAAGCCGCCCTTGCACTACTGCGCAGATGGGCGGGCAAGGTTTCCCCTGTAGAGGTGTCGGATCTGGACCCGCTGGTCTCTCGCCTCATCCCTGGCCAGGAACTTGCGAATTATCCCGCTTTGGCCCGTGCCTATCCTGAGGATTTCGCGGTGGACGAGGCCTACAAAGCCTCCATGCCCGATCTGCAAAACGGCCCCTCGTCCCTGATCCGCGGCGCAAAACAGCATATCCAGCATGTCGGCATCTCCAATTTCCGCCTTCCCGTGCGCGTTCATACCCGCGGCGGCGGCGATCTGACGCTCGAAACCTCCGTCACAGGCACTGTGTCACTGGAGGCGGAGAAAAAGGGCATCAACATGTCCCGCATCATGCGCAGCTTCTACAAGCGCGCCGAGCAAACTTTTAGCTTTGAAGTGATCGAAGCCACGCTGGACGCGTACAAATCCGATCTGGAAAGCTTCGACGCGCGCATTCAAATGCGGTTTTCCTTCCCCATGAAAGTGGAAAGCCTGCGATCGGGGCTAGAGGGCTATCAATATTACGACCTTGCGCTCGAGGTTGTGGATACCCAAGGCACCCGCAAGAAAATCATGCATCTGGACTATGTGTATTCCTCCACCTGCCCCTGCTCGCTGGAACTGTCAGAGCATGCCCGCCAATTCCGCGGTCAGTTGGCCACCCCCCATTCGCAACGCTCCGTCGCGCGGGTGTCGGTCGAGGTGGACTGCAAGCAAAACTGCCTGTGGTTTGAAGACCTCATCGAGCTATGTCGCGCAGCTGTGCCGACCGAGACGCAAGTGATGGTCAAGCGCGAAGACGAGCAGGCATTTGCAGAGCTGAACGCCGCAAACCCCATCTTCGTGGAGGACGCGGCGCGGTCGTTCTGTGAACAACTGAAAGCAGACCCGAGGATCAAGGATTTCCGTGTAGTCGCATCGCACCAAGAAAGCCTACACAGCCATGACGCTGTGTCGGTTATGACCGAAGGCCCGACATTCGCATCTGACAGCCTAGATCCAAAGCTGTTCAACACGTTGTTCCACGTCGGCTGACTTTTCCGCCATTTTTAGCTATGGTTTCGTATTTAGAGCGCCACGCGTTGTAGATGCTCGCACACGATCGTAACGGTCTCAGATGTCGCGGACCGATCCGGTGGCAGCAGCTTGCCACTGTAGCTCGCGATGTCTCCACCACGGGCATTGGTCGCGGTGACGGTTAGCATACGTCCTGACCCACCCCGGAGTTTCTGGGCCGCAATCTGGCCCAGATCAGTTGTCTTGACCGTCAGACTGACAGCACCCGCTCCAACCGTTTTTTGCGCTACATGAGTCAATTCATGAGCAAGAAGTTTGCGGGGTTCGCTTTTAGCAGTCGCCTTCGTCGAAATCCCCTGTAATTCAGAGAAACTTGCGATTTCGACCCCATCAATCGAGAGGGTGAACCCAGCGGATGCGGCTTTGGAGAGTTTTCGCATGAAATAGATACCTTCAAAATGAACAGCGCCACCCTATCACAAAAGGGAATTCCAGCCAAACAGGCAAAGATTTCGACGGGCGAGCGCGATACCTTGCTTGACGCGTTAACAATATATCAATAAATCTTGATATATGGAAAAACAACAAGCTCTCGCCGCTTTTGACGCACTCGGCCAATCTACGCGGCTGGATGTATTTCGCCTGCTTATCAAGGCAGGTGAAGACGGCATGTCCGCAGGCGACATCAGCGACGCGCTTGATGTGCGCCAAAATACCATGTCCGCCAATCTCGCGATCCTGACACGGTCAGGGTTGATCCGGAATGAACGGCACGGCCGCAGCATCCGCTACTTCGCGGATATGGGCGGGATGCGCGGCTTGTTGGCGTTCCTGCTGGAAGACTGTTGCGGTGGTCAACCAGAACACTGCCAACCGATAATCGAGCGCATTGCCTGCGCCTGCTAGCACCCTGCCACACAATAAAGAAGGCCACTCAATGAGCATAGTGATCCACCACAACCCCGATTGCGGCACGTCGCGCAATGTGCTGGCAATCATCGAGGCATCCGGTGAAACGCCGATCGTTATCGAATACCTCAAGACCGGATGGACACGGCCACAACTGTTGGCCCTGTTTGCAGCGGCAGATCTGACACCGCGCGAAGCCCTGCGCACGTCAAAATCACCTGCCGAAGAGCTGGGCTTGCTGGCCCCTTCTGTCAGTGACGACACTCTGTTGGACGCAATGCTGGAGCACCCCGTTCTGGTCAACCGGCCCATCGTTTGTTCGCCCAAAGGTGTGCGTCTGTGCCGTCCCAGCGAAGCTGTTTTGGACCTTTTGAACCAGTTACCGCCAGACACTATGACCAAAGAAGACGGTACCCCGCTCATCTTCCCTAAAAGCTAACGCGCGAATCTAATCCGCCTTCCCAACGAAAAGCCATATTCAAATGACTGATACCCCACAGCTCGATGACGCCCATTTCGAAGTGCCTGACCTGCTCCAAGCGCACTCCCCCAGCACGCACAAGCCAAAGATCGCAATGCTCTACGGCTCCCTCCGGGCACGTAGCTTCTCGCGGCTGATGACCGAGGAAGCCGCCCGCGTTCTGGCCCGCATGGGGGCCGAAGTGCGCATATTTGACCCTCGCGGCCTGCCCCTACCCGATAGCGATGATGAGACGCACCCGAAAGTCGCAGAGCTGCGGGAGTTGATTATGTGGTCGGAAGGCATGGTCTGGTGCTCGCCCGAACGGCACGGCGCCATGACCAGCATCATGAAAGCGCAGATTGACTGGATTCCACTCAGCCTTGGCGCAGTTCGCCCGACGCAGGGCAAGACGCTGGCGGTCATGCAGGTCAATGGCGGATCGCAGTCGTTCAATACGGTCAACCAGCTGCGTATTTTGGGCCGCTGGATGCGACTTCTGACGATCCCGAACCAGTCATCAGTCCCGAAAGCGTTTCTGGAGTTTGGAAACGATGACCGCATGACGCCGTCCCCTTTCTACGACCGCATGGTCGACGTGATGGAGGAGCTGATGCGCTTCACCCTTCTGACCCGTGACATCAAGGAACAGCTGGTCGATCGGTATTCAGAGCGCAAGGAAAGCCATGTGGAATTGTCTAAACGAGTGAACCAGAAGGCAATCTAGGCTTCGTCTTCCGGCTCGTCCGAATAGCGTTGCAGCATGCCTGCTTGCGACATGAAAAAGACGAACAGGGCGGCGGGAAAGCCGAACGTCTCGATCTTCACCCATGCGTCTGTGGACATGAAGCGCCAGACCAACTCGTTGGCGATGGCCAGTCCAGCAAACATGGCCGTCAGCCTCTTGGTCAGGATCATCCATCCTTCGGGCTTCAATGGTAGGAAATCGTCCATCACGAATTCAAGCCAAGAGCGCTTCAACAGCAAACCAAGCCCCAGCATTCCGGCGAAGAATCCATACACAATTGTGGTTTTGATTTTGAAGAATTTCTCGTCGTTGAAATAGATGGTCAGCCCGCCGAAGAAGATCACCATGAATGCGGTGAGTATCTGCATCCGGCTCAGTTTGCCGGTCAGCTTCCACAAAACCCCCATCGAAAGCAGCAGCAGCGGCACGAACAGTGCGGTTACTACGATGAAGCCGGAATACTCAGTTACACCAATGGTGTAGACCTCTTCCTTCATCTTCAAATAGGCCACGAAGAACAGCAGAACCGGCCCCAGTTCCAATGCTGATTTCAACCCTTGCGAGATTTTCGTCTCAGCCATTCCTAGCCTCCAATTTCCACAATAACCGCGCCCAATGCGATAAGCGCCATAAGCGTCAGACGGCGCGGCCCGACCTTTTCGCCCAAAATCAACCAACCGATCAAGGCCGCGAAAACCGTGGACGTTTCCCGCAAAACAGCCGCCTCACCCACATTGTCCAGCCGCGTCGCCACCATAATCGCCCCGAACGAGAAGAAGGCCACAAATGCCCCGAGGACTCCGCGCTTCATCAGTGGCCCTAGATCGGGCCTGTCTGCTTTCTGCCACCAGAGATAGGCCGCAAGCGGCGGCATGAAGAACAGCCCGTCCAGAAAGAAGAACCATGCAAGGAAGGTAAACGGATCGGCCGTCGCGCGGATGCCATAGGCGTCGTAAGTGGTGTAGAGCGCTACAAACATCCCCGTTGCCACCGCCAGCCACAAGGCGGGCACAAGAGTGTCGCGGTTCACGGTAATTGTGCGCAGATTATAAACGGCCAGCCCGTAGATGCCTGCCAGTAGGACAGCGACCCCGAACCATTGGGTCGCATTGAAGGTCTCGCCAAACAAAAAATACGCGCCAATAACCGCAAACAGCGGCCCTGTGCCACGCACCACGGGATAAACCACGGTGTAGGCGCCTTTGCTGTAGGTGAAGCCTTGCAGCAGCTTGTAGATCACGTGAATGACAAACACCGTCCCGAAGATCGGCCACATATGCGGCTCCGGCCAAGGAACAACAAACAGCGCGAACGGCGCAGCGATCAGGCCGTAGCTGAAATCAATGGCCCCTCGTGACAACCAAGGGTCGTGGCGTCCCTTTTGAAGCGCCCCGAAGATGGCGTGCAGCAAGGCTGCCAGCAACGCCAACGCCAAAGCCAGATCGTGCCCCGCCTCCGTGCCTTCAAGGGATGTGAGCCATGAACTCATCTCGCAAGGCCCCAGTGACGGGTGTCGTCCGACCAAGATGAAACCATGAGGGCGTTCCCTTAAAGCGGTATTACTCGGTCGCCGCGCCGGTCAGGGCTTGGGCGAATTCCTCGGGATCGAACGGCGCAAGATCGTCTATCTGCTCCCCTACCCCAATGGCATGGATCGGCAATCCGAACTTGTCTGCCAACGCCACCAGCACGCCGCCTTTGGCGGTGCCGTCGAGCTTGGTCATCACAAGGCCAGACACGTCGCTGATCTGGCGGAATACATCGACCTGATTGAGCGCGTTCTGCCCCGTCGTGGCATCAAGCACCAGCAATGTGTTATGCGGCGCGGTTTCGTCTTTCTTGCGGATCACGCGAACGATCTTCGCCAGCTCTTCCATCAGGTCAGCACGGTTTTGCAGACGTCCTGCGGTATCAATCATCAGAAGATCCGCGCCGTCTGCTTCGGCCTTGGTCATGGCGTCAAAGGCCAGCGATGCGGGGTCCGACCCTTCGGGCGCCGTCAGAACCGGCACGCCTGCGCGATCGCCCCAGACCTGCAACTGCTCCACTGCTGCCGCACGGAACGTATCGCCCGCGGCAATAACCACTTTCTTGCCAGCCTGACTGAATTGCAGTGCCAACTTGCCAATGGTCGTGGTCTTGCCAGAGCCGTTCACGCCCACCACCAGCACAACCTGCGGGCGCTTGGGATAGATTGGCATGGGCTTTGCCACCGGCTCCATGATATTGGTGATCTCTGCGGCAAGAAGTTCTTTGATTTCCTGCGTCGAGAGTTTTTTACCGAACCGCCCTTCCGCCAGATTGGCAGTCACGCGCAACGCAGTGTCGACGCCCATATCAGACGCAATCAGCAGTTCTTCAAGCGCTTCGAGCATGTCGTCGTCCAACTCGCGGCGGATAACGGTCTTTTGCTCTTTGCGACCCAGCATCCTGCCAAAGAGGCCCGGCTTCTTGACGGGCTCTTGCGGCTCGTCGTCTCCAGCAAGCAAAGCCGCCGCTTGGGGCGCATCCAGCGCCGTTGCGACGTTGGCTTTGGCGGCTTCAAGCTCAAGCGCAGCTACCGCGGCGGCTTCTTCGGCAGCCCTCGCCTCCTCAGCGGCTTGTTCTGCGGCTTGCTCTGCGGCAACTTTGGCGAGGCGCGTCCTCTCCTCAGCCTCAGCTGCTTCCTGCGCAGCACGCGCCGTTTCCTCTGCCAGTTTAGCTTCTGCGGCCATTCTTTGCGCTTCGGCCTGCTCAATCGCTTTTTGCTTTGCCGCTTCTGCTTCGATTTCAGCCGCTAAACGTGCGGCCTCCTGCGCCGCGCGGGCGTCCTGTGCCTGCTTCTCATCGGCCAATTGCGCCGCCGCGATTTCGGCATCCTGGGCGGCCCGAGCCGCTGCTTCGACCTCAGCAATGCGGGCCGCTTCCGCGTCGTCGCGCGCCTTCTGCTCGGCCAGTCGAAGCGCCTCCTCCTCGGCCGCTCGAGCCGCTGCCTCTTCCGCTGCGCGAGCTTCGCTCAGTCGCTTGGCCTCTTCGGCCTCTGCTTGCTTTGCCGCAAGCGCGGCGGCCTCGGCCGCACGTGTTTCCTCAGCTAGTTTAGCCGCCTCCGCTTCAGCAGTTGCGGCTTCCTCTGCGCGACGGGCAGCCTCAATCTGGGCTGCGTCTTCCGCAGGTTGTGTCGCGATCTCCGCGACGTCCTGCTCCTCTTCAACGCCGCCATCTCCGACAATCGCATCCAGCCCCTCTTCCAATTTAGAGGACGATTTGAACAGCTTGCTTTTGAGCTTCTTGAAAAAGGACATGGGGGTCTGCGAGGCCTTCAGTGTTCCGACTTTACCCCACCTAACCTCTCGCGCGGTCAGATGGAAGATGTGGCGCTCAAATGCCTGTCGGGTTAGGGCTATGCGCCATGAGATGGATGATTGCGCTCTTGCTGATGTCGGCCCCAGCCTTGGCCGCGCCCCCAGACCCGAACTGCACCTCGGGGAAATGGGGTCAGGTGCAGTGTATCCGTGCAGAGCATTTCGTCTTTGACCTGTGCCAGTTAATCGAAGCCACAACCGCGACCCACGGGCTGAATCCGCATTTCTTCACGCGCTTGATTTGGCAGGAAAGCCGGTTCAACCCCAATGCGCTGTCTGCCGCCAATGCGATGGGGATCGCGCAGTTCATTCGCTCCACCGCTGACAAGCGCGGCTTGAAAGACCCTTACAACCCTGCCGACGCTTTGGACCATTCGGCTCGGTATCTTGCGGACATGGTCCAGAGATTTGGCAACGAAGGCATGGCAGCGATCGGCTACAATGGTGGTGAATCCCGTGCGGAGGGCTTTCTTCTAGGCAAAGGGCTGGCTTCAGAAACCGTGGATTACGTGCCAATCATCACAGGGTTGGAGGCCGAGGAGTGGCGTGACGGGAAACCCAAAATCCATGACATGCGCTTGTCCAAAACCTCGTCCTTTCGACAAGCGTGCTACGCGCTGGCACAGAAGCGGCAACTGACCCCCTTACGCAAAGCGCCGCGCTACAAGCCGTGGGGCGTGCAAATGGCTGCGGACCAGTCAAAAAAGGGCGCGCGGGCGCAATTTGCCAGACGCACAGCAAACTGTCGCAATCTGGTGGCTCAGGAAAAGCTGGACGTGATCTACAAAAAGCACCGCGTCGCGAAGCTGAAGGGCTGGTATATGGCTCGGATCAGCCGAAACACGCGGGATGCGGCCCAATCCCTCTGTAACACGCTGCGCAAACAAGGCTGCGTCTGCGCGGTCTACAAAAACTGACCGAGCCCCATCATCAACGCCACCTGACCCGTGTAATATAACGCCCATAGGGCGACCTGACGGGCGGGCATATTGCCCTTTGCGCGGAAAAGGTGCCACGCCAGTGTGACGTCGGACGCGATGAACAGGGTTGCCCCGATCCGCAAAAGCCAACTGTCATGACCCCACGCCGCCAGCCCCATTCCGGTAATCAGCAGAACGTAAACGGCAACTGGCACGTGAAGTTCGGCGGTATATGGCAGCAACCACCACCGGGTCGATGCGGCAAGCCCACCAAGCGCTGCGATGATCAGCACGGGGGGCCATCCCGCGCCAAAAAGCAAGAAGATGTAGACGGCATGGGCCAAGGCGAAAGAAATGAGGCCGCCCATAAACCAACGCTCGCCCTGCCGCGACAATGCCAAATCACCCAAAGATGACAAACCCAGAGCGACAGCCAACACTGGAAATCCGCTCAACAGTGCAAGCAATCCCAGACTGGCTGTGGACACCGTTTTGACCAAACCGCCGACCCAGTGCGGGGCGCGATAGCAATAGAACGCGCCATACACCGTCGCACATAGGGCAGAAACCAAAAATAACCACAAAAACAGATTGTTAAACCTCGCTGTTAAAGTGCTTCATCACCAGACGGATAGGATTGGGCGCAGCTTGACCAAGCCCGCAAATGGACGCATCAGACATGGCGGTGCACAGCTCTTCCAGCAGCGGTTGATCCCACTCATCAGCCTGCATCAGCTTCACCGCCTTCTCACAGCCCACGCGACAGGGTGTGCATTGCCCGCAACTTTCGTCCTCGAAGAAGCGCAACATGTTGAGCGCTGCGGCCTTCGCGGAATCTTGATCCGACAAGATCACTACGGCCGCAGACCCAATGAAACTGCCCAGAGGTTGCAACGTGTCGAAGTCAAGCGGCACATCGTTGATCGAGGCAGGCAAAAGGCCAGAGGACGGTCCACCCGGCTGATAGGCTTTGAATTTGTGCCCATCCAGCATGCCACCCGACGCCGCAATTATGTCGGTAATCGTCGAGCCCGCAGGCAGCAATTTAACGCCCGGCTCTTTGACGCGCCCAGACACGGAGTAGCTGCGCAGGCCTTTGCGGCCGTTCTTTTCGGTTGCGTTCAATACCTCCGGCCCTTCACGGCAAATGCGGGCAATCCAGTGGAGCGTTTCGACGTTGTGAACCAAGGTTGGCTGCCCGAATAGCCCGACCTGCGCAACATATGGCGGGCGGTGACGCGGCATGCCACGTTTGCCTTCGATGGATTCGATCATCGCGCTCTCTTCGCCGCAGATATAGGCCCCCGCACCACGGCGCAGATCAATAAATCCTTCCGTGACCAGCCCGGCGTCTTCCAAGGCCGCTATTTCGCGTCGCAAAATTTCCAGAACGGCAGGGTATTCGTCGCGCATGTAGATGTAGCACCGCTCCGCCTCGACCGCCCATGCGGCGATCAACATGCCCTCTAAGAACAGATGCGGGGTGCGTTCTAGGTAGTAGCGGTCTTTGAAGGTCCCCGGTTCGCCCTCGTCGCCGTTCACCGCCAGATAGCGCGGGCCAGCATTGCCACGCACGAAGCCCCATTTGGTGCCGGAGGGGAAGCCGGCCCCGCCTAAACCGCGCAAACCGCTGTCCTTTAGCAAGGTTTGAACATCTTCCCAATCGCCATCGCCCTGAAGAGTTAGGAGTGCCGCGTAACCACCTGATTTTTTGTATTCTTCGTAAGTTTCGTAATCAGGAATATGCGCATGTGTATCTCCCTGAGAAATTGCAGCCTCGACCCTCTCTAACGTGGCGTGGTCTACATGATTGTGGCCCAGTTCCAACGCAGGGGCGGTATCGCAGCGCCCCATGCAAGGGGCACGCAACACGCGAACTTGGGACGCATCCAAACCGTCTTCCAGTGCCGCCTTCAGCGCCTGAGCGCCAGCCAGCTCGCATGACAGCGAGTCGCACACACGGATGGTCAACGCGGGTGGTGTTGCCTCGCCTTCTTTGACGACGTCGAAATGGGCATAGAAAGTCGCGACCTCGTAAACCTCGGCCATGGATAAGCGCATCTCTTCGGCCAATGCACGCAAATGCGCCGCAGAGAGATGCCCGTATGCATCTTGGATCAGATGCAGGAATTCGATCAGCAGATCACGGTTGCGCGGGCGGTTACCAAGCAACGCCTGCACCTCGGCCAACGCCGCGTCGTCATACTGGCGACCCTTTGTAAACTTGCGCCCCCGGCCCTTGCCCGATTTCCAAACGCCCTTGTTTTCAGCCAGCGTCATATTGCTCTCCCGATCTTGACTTGAGCAGACCCTAGGGCGCACAGCCCTGCAAAGACGATGCAAAAACGACGTCTATGTGCCTTCCTGCGCATCGCTGGTATCAAAATCCTAGCGGATTTCCATCATTTGGGCACATTCGTACTATTTAGGAAACGTAAGTCGACTAATCTTGGGGCAAAACGCCGATGCCACGCTCATTTCTGGCCTTCACACTGGCCACGCTATTTCCGCTTCCCTTTCTGGTGGCTGGGGCGCTGTTTGGCGGCTGGGCTGTATGGATTGCACTGTTCTACATCACCCTATTCGTTGCGGGCGTTGACGAATTCATCCCCGCGCTGACACGCGATGGAGAGCCCGCCGAGACGGAAGAGGCTGATCTTTTGTCCCTGATCCTCGTCGGTGCGCACTTTTTGTTGTTGTTCTTGATGGTCTGGTCCTTGTCGGGCCGTGGCACCGGGCTGCTTTCTTTCGACGGACTGGCTCTGTTCGCGGCAACCGGGCTGTTCATGGGTCAGGTCAGCAATTCGAACGCCCATGAGCTCATTCACCGCAGTGCACGCCCGCTCAGACGCGCGGGCAAGTGGGTCTACATCTCTTTGCTGTTTGGTCACCACACATCCGCCCATCCGCTGGTCCATCACACCCATGTGGGCACGCCAAATGACCCGAACACCTCGCGCATGAACGAAAGCTTCTACCGCTTTGTCCGCCGCGCTTGGCTAGGCAGCTTTAAAGCGGGCCTGAAGGCCGAGGAGAAACGCCTTGCGCAAATTGGCGCAGACCGTTGGGACATTCGGCACCCCTACCTGCTGTATATTGGCGGCGCTGGCATCGTGCTGTTGGTCTCCTTCATCATCGCGGGCTGGCGCGGCGTAATCGTTCATGTGCTGCTGGCCGCCTTTGCACAAACACAACTGATGTTGTCGGACTATGTTCAGCATTACGGGCTGGAACGGGCGCAACGCGACGACGGAAGTTTCGAGCCGGTTGACGCCCGCCATTCGTGGAACGCGCCGCATTGGCTGTCGTCGCTCTGGATGCTGAATGCTCCGCGCCATTCTGACCACCACGCGCATCCGTCAAAGCACTACACCGCCTTGGAAATCCCCGCGCGTGGAGAGGCTCCGATGCTGCCCCATGCGCTGCCTGTCATGGCGTGTATCGCGTTGTGGCCAAAGCTGTGGCGCAAAGTGATGAACCCCCATGCGGAGGCGTGGCGCAGCGCTTGACGCCAAGCCACGCGGCGCCCATCTTGCAGCTATGAAACGCTTTTGCCTTTTCGCTCTACTTGCCTTGCCTGCTCAGGCAGAAACCAAAATGACCGCCACCCAATTCGGGGCTTTCTCCGAAGGGTACACCGTGTTCTTCAACCGCCACGGCGCACCCTACGGGGCCGAGCAATATCTTAAAAATAAACAGGTGATCTGGAGTTTCCTTGATGGCACCTGCCAGCGGGGCATTTGGTTCGGCGAACGTGATGAGATCTGCTTCCTCTACGACGATCAACCAGACGCGTTGTGCTGGTATTTCTTCGACGATGGTCAACGCAAAAGCGCGCGCATCGTCGGCGATGATCCGGCAGATGATCTTGTGGTGTCGGGCCAAAGCAAATCGCCACTGTCCTGCCCCGGTCCTGATGTGGGCGTAAGCTACCGCCCCTGAGGATCAGTCGTCGAACAGGCTTCCCTGACCCGCTTTTGGCGGCTTTGGTTTGGGCGCAGGCTTCGCTGCCGCCCCCACGGGGATACGCGCATCTTTAAATTGCACATCCAAGCTAGCGGCTTTCTTGGCGGCTTTGCTGTCGGTGACGACTGTGTCGCCATCCCAGACCACGGCATAACCACGGTCAAGCGTCGCCTGATAGCCAAGGGTTTCGCGCAACCGGTCCAGTTTCTCCATGTGATCACGCCATGCTCTGACCTGACCGGTCCCCGCCTGGGATGCCGCGCGGGTGGCGCGTGACAAGCGATCCTTTTGCAGGCCAAGGTCCCGGGCAATTCCTTTGGTCGTTAGCCGACCTGAAATCTGGTCAAAGCGCGCGCGCGACCGTTCCGATTTCCGCTCCAATGCCACGCCAAGCTTGCCGCCTGCTTGCGCAAGACGGGCCTGCATGCGCTCGGTCTGACGTGCCAGAATGGTCGGGCGCAGGGGCGACGCGGCTTTCTCAAAGGCCAAACGTTTCGCAGCCGTCCCCGCTTTGAGTGAGGCATCCAAGCGTCCGCCCGCTATATCGAAGCGCTGCCGCGCAATCTGCGTCAGCTCATCCCGCCGTGGAAGTGCGCGCGACACATCCGCCAAGCGCTGCTTACGCGCACCCACATTGCTGCTCAGCGCCTGCGCCATGCGTGCACCGTAGTTGTCGACGGTCGCTAACAGATCCAGCCGCACGGGAACCGCGATCTCTGCAGCGGCAGTGGGTGTCGGCGCTCGAACATCCGACACATAATCGATCAGCGTGGTATCCGTCTCGTGCCCCACCGCCGAGATCAGCGGAATGTCCGATGCAGCCGCCGCGCGGGCAACGCTTTCCTCGTTAAAGCCCCACAAATCCTCGATCGATCCACCGCCGCGGGCCACGATAATCAAATCAGGTCGCGGCAATGCCCCACCAGGCGTCATCGCGTTGAAGCCTTCTATGGCCGCCGTCACTTGCGGCGCACAGCCTTCGCCCTGAACGGCCACAGGCCAGATCAGCACCTTTCGTGGGAAGCGGTCGCGCAAACGGTGCAAAATATCGCGGATCACCGCCCCTTGCGGCGAGGTCACGACGCCAATGATCTCCGGCAGATAGGGGATGCGTTTCTTGCGCGCAGGCTCGAACAGCCCTTCGCTTTCCAGCAATTTCTTGCGCTTTTCCAGCATCGCCATCAGCGCACCGACGCCCGCCGGACGGATGTCTTCGATCACCATCTGATACTTGGACTGGCCGGGGAATGTGGTCAGCTTACCAATCGCAACAACCTCCATCCCTTCTTCGGGTTGCACCGCCAGCTTCGCTGCCTGCCCTTTCCAAATGATCGAGGCCAGCACCGCGCGATCGTCTTTCAGGTCCAGATACACATGGCCAGAGCGCGCAACCATGACACGCCCGCATTCTCCCTTAATGCGCACACGGCCAAACTCGCCCTCGATGGCTCGCTTTACTGCGCTCGAGATTTCCGAGACCGTATATTCCGGCTCGTTCCGCCCGGGTTGATCGTCTTCAAGAAGGTCCAACGTCCGCTCCGCTTTCAGGTGACTGGGAACTTCTCCCATCTCCCGCGACCGGATGCAACGCTTGGCACTAGCAGCCGCCGCCGCCACATCCTCCGCCGCCGCATCCGCCCCCACTGCCGCACCCGCCTACAGTCGCAGCCCCCTGCGTGCCAGCCTTGGCGGAGCCAGCGCTCGCGGGCAGGTTCAATATCGCAAACAGGCCCCCGCCAGCCAGCAAGAGCAAACCGCCCCACATCATAAGACCCGGATGTCCCACACCGGGAATGACCTTGGCCGCAACAATCATCGCCCCGCCAGCACACACCGCTAGGCCTACGATGGTGAGCTTGCGTTTGACATGTGGATCACACCAGATATCCGCTGGCGGCAGCCCGCCAAATTCCTCACGGTACAGCGCCATGGTATGCGCAAACTGGGCCTGATAGCGCGGCATGTGCTCAGCCCCTTCGCAAGGGTCGTGATGCAATGGACCGCCCAACAAGTCGCCGCATAGGGCTTCCCAATAGTTTCGCGTAAATGTCAGATGCATATGCCACGCCCGATCCACCACCTTGGAGGGGGTTACTGGCATCTCGCTCACTTGCGTGAGATACAAAAAACGCCTGTATTCTTCGATCACGCGCTTGGTGTAGATGTCGCTCCAGTTCTCGGTCTGAGCAAGCTTGGCAGAAAACGGCGCACTGCCAGTCTGAGCATCGAGTTCAAAGGCGGAGATGCGCCGCCACAACTGCTGGTCCTTCACACTTGTTCCCCTATGCGTCATTCGGTATTCGGTGGCCAGTTTAGCAGACAAATATGGCCGAAAGGGCGCGCGCGATGAATATTTTGATCCTTGGAAGCGGTGGACGCGAGCACGCCTTGGCTTGGGCGGTCATGCAGAACCCCAAATGCGACCGGTTGATCGTAGCCCCCGGCAACGCGGGCATCGCAGGTGTCGCGGAATGCGCAGCGCTTGACATAATGAACCCGGACACGGTCGTCGACTTTGCCCAAAGCCAGTCTATCGATTTCGTCATTGTCGGCCCCGAAGATCCGCTCGCCGCGGGCGTTGCGGATGCGCTTCGCGATGCGGGCATGCTTTGCTTTGGCCCTTCGGCAGCGGCGGCGCGACTGGAAGCCTCCAAAAGCTTCACCAAGGAAATCTGCGACGCGGCAAACGCGCCAACGGCAGGCTACGCCCATTTCACCGATCTGGCTGCGGCGAAGGCCTATGTGGAAGAGCAAGGCGCCCCGATCGTCATTAAAGCGGACGGTTTGGCGGCAGGCAAAGGCGTCGTCGTGGCAATGGATTTGCAAACCGCGCTGGACGCGCTTGATGACATGCTTGGCGGTGCCTTCGGTGCAGCCGGAGCAGAAGTCGTCATCGAAGAATTCATGGAAGGCGAAGAGGCCTCCTATTTCGTGCTGTCGGATGGCAAAACCGTGCTGCCCATCGGCACTGCCCAAGATCACAAGCGCGCCTATGACGGCGACGAAGGCCCGAATACAGGCGGCATGGGGGCCTATTCCCCTGCCCCTGTGTTGTCGGACGAGATTGCTGCGAAAGCGATTGCCGAAATCGTTCAACCCACCATCGACGAAATGGCAAAACGCGGCACTCCCTATCAAGGCGTGCTCTACGCAGGTTTCATGATCAAAGATGGCCAGCCGCGTTTGGTCGAATACAACTGCCGCTTTGGCGATCCTGAATGTCAGGTTCTAATGATGCGCTTGGGCGCACAGGCGTTGGACCTCATGCTGGCTTGTGCCGAAGAACGTCTGGCCGAGGCGCAAGTCAATTGGGCCGACGACCATGCAATCACTGTGGTCTTGGCGTCCAACGGCTATCCCGGTGCCTATGAAAAAGGCTCCATCATTGGCGGGCTAGAGGCGTTGCCCGAAGACAGCTTCAACATGGTGTTTCACGCAGGGACAAAAGCCAGGGGCGAGCAGATTACCGCCAACGGCGGGCGCGTTCTGAACGTCACAGCACGCGGCGCATCACTGGCCGAGGCACGCGCGCGCGCATACGCAATGGTAGATAAGATTGACTGGCCCGAAGGGTTCAACCGCACCGACATCGGCTGGCGCGCGCTTTAGCGACAGGCCAAGGCCGCGTTCAATGACCCACGACCTTGATGCGGCCCAAGATCACGCATTATAAAGCGACCGCCCTCAAACCGCGTCGCGATCACGCGGCTCCAGTCTGCAGAGGCGGTGATCATCTCGAATCCGCCGTCGCAGTCTCGCAGCCCCCCGCCGATATCGTTTTCGCCGATGCGGTGGTTTGTTAGTCCGGCCTGGTCGGCGACATGCTCCAACGCGCCGTCGCGATACCGCCAGACGCGCAAGGTTTTCGCCAGATGAGGGCGGTCGATATAGGCCAGCTCGACGAAACCGTCTCCATCCAAGTCCGCGATCCCGACCGGCGACAGCCACCGGTTAGACCGCCCGATATGCGGCGTAGCAGTGATCTTGCCCGTTTCATCGTAGATCGCCAGTTGAGCCCCCGTGTCGACTTGCGTCTCCACCACAACAACCTCGGGGGTACCATCTCCATCCACGTCAGCCAGTCGCGGCGCGACATCCTCAAAGACGCGGTCCTCGGGCAAATCGATCAAGACCTTGGTTTTGTGCGCCCAATCCTCGACCACCAGCTCCAACGTGCCCCATTCGATCGCATCCCCTAGGATGCCATGTGCATAGCGGGTGGTGGGGTCGGTGTAACGCGCTTCGACAATTGTGTCAGCCGCGGCAGCTCCGCCTGCAACCACGCACGCGGCCAAAAACGCGCGGCGCGCCAGACCGGGCAGCAAGCGCGACGGGAGACGCCGCGCCATAATCAGATTTGCTTCTCGGGCATACGCACCACAAGACCGTCCAGTGCGTCTGTCACTTTCAGCTGGCAGGTCAGGCGGGATTTCTCCGTATCCGGCTCATAGGCGAAATCAAGCATGTCCTCTTCCATCGCCTCTTTGGCAGGTAGTTTCGGCACCCAAGCCTCGTCCACATAAACGTGGCATGTCGAGCACGCACATGCGCCGCCGCAATCGGCTTCGATGCCAGGAATGTTGTTATCGCGAGCACCTTCCATAACGGTCAGCCCATTGGCCACGTCCACGACATGCTCGGTGCCGTTGTGTTCGATATAAGTGATCTTGGCCATCTGCTGCGCCCCTGTCTTAGAAATCAGTCCCAACCGCATTTAGTGCAAGCTGAGCGGTTTTGCCAGACCTCGCGTTACACGCTTCTGCGACCCGAAAGTCGCAGTTATGCGCCGAGCCAGATCATGACGCTTGGCGCGTTGCGGCGTGTTGCGCTATTGTGCCCCGAACGCGGCACCAGACCGCATTAGATAGGGCCGAGCAGTTATGCCCCGAATGACATCCCAAAGCAGCCTTGCCGCTGCCTTGTCACTTGCCGTTTTGGCGGGCTGTGCCCCTATGCCGATTGGCCCTGACGTAACCAAACTGATCTCCCCCACACATATCACGGCCACCGATATGAAGCCCCCCGCAGACATGCCGGGCGTTTGCTGGGGCCATATTCCCGGCCCTCAGATCACCGAGATCGTCTCGGATATCGTCGTTGCGACACCCGCTCAGATCGGCCCTAACGGAGAAGAGATTTCTCCGGCGATCTACCGCGAGGTCACGCGCCCGCAGACCTTTAACGAGGGCGATGGCCGCTGGTTCACCCGCACCTGCGATGCGGACATGACGCCAGAGTTCGTGATGACCCTGCAACGCGCGCTGTCTGTGCGCGGCTTGTATCGGGGGGATGTGACGGGTGTGATGGACCAACGGACCCTGCGGGCCGTGCATGAATACCAAACGCCGCAAGGCCTCGACAGCGCCATCCTGAGCCAATCCGCAGCGCGCCAACTGGGTTTGATTGCGGTAGAGTTGGAAACCGAAACACCCGACGCGTAGTGCAAGGTCAAGTTGACAAAGTCGCTTGTCGAATACCAGCTATCCATTCTTGTCGATTGAGTTCCTCAGGGTATCGGCCCTACATTTCGGCATGAAGCCCAAAATACTCACGACGCTGGCCACATATGACCGACAGCAATTTGTCGGGGATCTTGCTGCGGGCGTCACTGTGGCCATGGTCGCCCTCCCCCTCAGCCTTGCGATCGCCATTGCATCTGGCGCTGGCCCCGAAAAGGGGTTGGTCACCGCGATCGTCGCGGGCCTCATAATTTCTTTGTTCGGGGGCAGCCGCGTGCAGATCGGCGGGCCGACAGGGGCCTTTATCGTCGTGGTCTTTGGCGTGATTAACCAACACGGCTATGACGGGCTGATCCTCGCGACGCTTATGGCCGGCGTCATCATGCTTGTCGCCGGATTTTTGCGCGCCGGAAGTCTTGTCGCCTACGTCCCAGAGCCGGTGATCAACGGCTTCACCATCGGCATCGGGGTTATCATCGCGACAAGCCAGATCAAGGACCTGCTCGGCCTGTCCACCGCTCGGGTTCCGGCGGAATTTGTCGCGAAGCTAGAGGCCCTTTGGGCCACGCGTGACAGCGTCAGCGTCTTTGCCCTGAGTATTGGTCTTGGGACAATGATCCTGATTGTGATCCTGCGCCGCCTCGCCCCGAAGTTTCCGGGCCTGATCGTCGCCGTTGGCCTGACCTCTGCAATTGTCGCCTTGGCGGCTTTGCCAGTGGATACGATCTATTCGCGCTTTGGAGCATTGCCAAGCGCGCTTCCAGCGCCGGAGTTCCCCGAAATCAGCAGCGCACGGCTTGTCGAATTGCTACCGTCGGCACTTGTGATCGCTTTCCTAGCCAGTATCGAATCCCTGCTCTCTGCAATGGTCGCGGATCGCATGATCGGTGGGCACCACAGGCCGAACGCCGAAGTGCTGGCCCAGGGGCTGGCCAATATCGGGTCCGCGCTTTTTGGTGGGCTCCCAGCGACTGGCGCCATAGCCCGAACGGCCACAAACGTGCGGGCGGGCGGCAGAACCCCCGTCGCCGGTGTCGTCCACGCCCTGACGATCCTGCTGATCATGCTGCTGGCTGCCCCAATGGCGGGCTACCTTGCGATGCCTGCACTCGCGGGTTTGCTCGTTTTGACCGCATGGAACATGAGCGAGCCGCATAAATGGCGGGGATACCTGCAGACCACCACCGCGGACAAAATTCTGCTGCTGCTTACTTTGGTGCTAACAGTCTTCGCGGATCTCACAATCGCCATTGGCGTCGGCGTCTCCATCGGTCTTGCCCTGAGGCTTCGCCACCAAAACGCCGCTGTCGAAAACGACTGGACGCCCCCAGACCGCTAACGAAAAGGGTGCCCCGAAACGAAAAAGGGCACCCCAAACGGAGCGCCCTTTTCGATAGGTTTGATAGAAACGATTACTCTTCGAGGCTAAGCGCCACGAAACGTGGATCACCCTCGCGGCGGATCAGCATCAGGAAAGACTTGCGCCCTGCGTCTTTGGCCTCGGTGATACGGGCCTCCAGATCATCCACAGATGCGATTTTTTGCTGGCCAGCCTCAACGATCAAGTCACCCGCACGCAGGCCTTTCTCGTAGGCGTCGCTGTCCTCGGCCACGTCCTTCACAACCAGACCTTCAAGCCCGTCATCAAGACCCAACTGCTCGCGCAGCTCGGTGCTCAACGCTGCGACTGTCATGCCGAGCACGGTGGTTTCTTCAACGTCGCTTTTGTCCATCGCCACTGGCACTGCAGTCGCTTCGGCTTCCTCGCGGCGGCCCAATGTGACTTTCAGCGTTTCGGACTTGCCATCGCGGATCACGACGACGCGGACGGCTTTACCGACTGTGGTATTGCCAACCAATCGGACCAGCTCGCGCGTGTCTTCAACGTCGCTGCCATCAAACGTGGTGATCACGTCTCCTGCCTTGATACCTGCGTCCATACCTGGGCCTTCTGGCACGTCAGTAACCAGCGCACCTTTGGCATCTGCCAGCTCCAGCGCTTCGGCCACATCAGCGGTGACGTCTTGAATGCGAACACCCAACCAACCGCGGCGGGTTTCGCCGAACTCTTTGAGTTGGTCGACAACTTTGGTGACCACGTTGGAAGCCATAGAAAAGCCGATCCCGATGGAGCCGCCCGACGGCGACAGGATCGCGGTGTTCACGCCGATGACTTCCGCGTTCACGTTGAACAGCGGGCCGCCGGAGTTGCCGCGGTTGATGGCGGCGTCGGTCTGGATGAAGTCGTCATAGGTGCCCGACAATGCGCGGCCACGTTGCGACACGATCCCTGCGGAGACCGAGAAGCCCTGGCCCAGCGGGTTACCAACAGCCACGACCCAGTCGCCCACACGGGCGGCGTCGCTGTCACCGAAGGACACGAATGGCAGCGGTTTGTCGCTTTCGACTTTCAGCAACGCAATGTCGGTTTTCGGATCGGTGCCGATTAGTTTGGCATCCAGCTTTTCACCGGAGAAGAACTCGATTTCGATCTCGTCAGCCTTGTCGATCACGTGGTTGTTGGTGACGATATAGCCGTCTTCCGAAATCACGAACCCGGAGCCGAGTGCCGAGGACCGGCGCGGGCGCTGGCCTTCTTGCTGGCGATCAAGGAAGTCCTTGAAAAAATCCTCCAGTGGAGAGCCTTCCGGCACAATCGGACGCGGCCCTTGGTCGACGCCTGCCACCGTGGTGGAGGTGGTGATGTTTACAACTGCGGGACTGACCTGGTCGGCCAGATCCGCAAAGCTTTCGGGCATCTTGGCATTCGCGGAGATGGCCTGTGCGAACACCAGCGCCAGCCCCAGCATCAGCGCAGTGAACGCCCGCGCCTTGCCAGTGTGCCTATCTGTTAGAGTGAGAATGTCTGCTTTCACGTCTTCGCTCCTTTGCGAACTCTGCCTGTGCTGCGCCGTCCCCCACCCAATATCGGGCAAGACGCGCCATGCACATAAACTGTGCGCCTCTGCGGCGGTTATCAAGCACCCGCGCTGTCGCAATGCTTCAACTCACTGTGAGAGTTGTGACAACCCAGCACAAGTCAGCATAACATATCAGGCTCGGTAGATCGGCAAGTTCACGCTGTTTGCTGTTACAATATGCGCGGGTTTGTCAGGACCGGCGGCGGATGAGCTGGCAGGACGGCAAAGTCACTTCGACGGCGATCACGGGGTCTTGCGGTGGAAGGTTCGCACCCATTCCGCAAAGCCCAAAGACCCTCAGGTAGTAGAGTGCTCTGCAGACACGCGAGATAGCAAAGCCCGCGCACGCTTTGGCCTAACTTGGGCCAACAGCATTAATTCCGCCAATCCGGCACCGGATGCAACTGCGAAGGACAGCCAGATCAACGCGAGTGTTTCCGCAAGAGCCTCCGCATAGTCGACGCTGATGGCACCGGTTTCGGCTGCGCTAGCAGTGTCCATGGAAAAGCCCAGCCAGAATTGCAGCAATCCTTTACTTGAGCGGCCAGTTCTCGATGCGCTGACCCTTCTTCGCCAGAAGTCCAAATATGGGGGAAAGTATGCCGACCATCCGACCCGTAAACGCGGGCTTTCCGGTTTCGCACAATGCCTTCAAATTCGACCCGATGAAGCCTTGGGCGGAGACCATTTCCTTGAGCAGTTTACCGCCTTCAATCGCGTTCTCAATGGTCAAGCTGAACTCTGTGCCGCCGTCTTTTGGGGTTAGCTCATACGTAACCTTGCAGGGAGGCTCGTCGATATTGGTCATTTGGAATGTATGCGAATAGAGATGTGGTGGGTCGAAGGCGATGACCTCCCCTACGACCATCGCGATCTTCTTATTGGGGTGAACCATCCGGTAGCGGGCACCTGGCTTCAGCCCTTCAGCCGTCTGGCACATCGACCCGAAGAAAAACGGCAGCGCCTTATCGGTTGCGACCAATGTGGACCAAACCGTCTCGATGGGTGCATTTATCAAGGTGCGGTTAACATTCGCTTTCGCGTATTTCGGATCAGTCATCCTCATTTCCCCTCTCTGATTTACGGGCAACGGCTTCGGCTGCATATTTGATCGTGCTGAGCCGATCCGCCCAATGGGCGGAGAACGTATCGGTCCATCGATCGTAAATTCCTTGGATTGGCATCACATTCATGTAGAGCCGACGGGTCCGGCCATCCTTGCCGCTGATGATCAGGCCAGCCTTCTCGAGCACCGCCAAATGGTTCATCACGGCAATCCGGCTGACGTCGAATTTACGCGCGAGCTTCCCCACGGGCAGACCGGGCTCCGCTCTGACGTGATCAAGGATTGCGCGGCGCGTTGTATGCGCCAAGGCGTGAAAAACGCTGTCCATGTCATCATTAGTAATCATGTAATTACATTATTACATAATTAACCTGAGTCAATCCAATTTTGCCTTCTGCAGTGGCGTCACAGGTGGGTGAGATTTCTTATTTGGAATTAGAGGGTTAGAGCTTACGAGAAGGCGCCTTTAGCAAGCCAGACGCAAATTACCCCAAGTGCGACCGCTGCCAACCCTATCAACCGACGAGTCTCCGGTGGAATCTCAGCGAGCGCCTTGACGATGTCCTCCATACGCGAAGGGGCCAGTGCAAGCACCAGCCCCTCGACAACGAGCACAAGACCAACGGCCAGTGCGATATGGCTTAGCATCAGTTGGCAGCCGCGCCCTGATCGGACTTCAGATAGTCGAAGAACGCGTTGTCAGGGTTGATCACGAGCGTCGAGTTGCTGCCTTGGATTGCCTTCTCATATGCGTCAAGCGAGCGGCGGAACTCGAAGAACTCCTCGTCCGCACCATACGCATCGGCAAAAATGGCGTTCCGACGCGCATCTGCCTCACCGCGAGAGATATCAGCGGTTTTTTGGGCCTCTGACACCAGCTCCACGACCGTCCGGTCGGCTTGAGCACGCACCCGAAGGGCAGCTTCTTCACCCCGTGCGATCTCGTCTGCGGCTTCGCGTTCACGCTCTGCACGCATCCGGCTAAAGGTCGCATCAAGGTTTTGCTCAGGCAGGTTGGTCTGCTTCAAACGAACATCCACAACCTCAAGGCCCAAGGGCAGAGCACGCGCACGGGCTTGCGTGGTGATCCGCTGCATGAGCTGCGCACGGTCTGCGGACAGGATGGTGTTCGATGTCACACCTTCTGAGCCGAGAACTTCCCGAATAACGGGGTTCAGGATGCCTTCCAAGCGATCCTCGGCGGCACGAAGGCCTCCGACACCCACAGCTTGGCGGAACTGAACAACGTCAGACACACGGTAACGGGCGAATGCGTCCACAACCAAGCGACGGTCATCAGACGGGGTAACTTCGGTTGGCACGGTGTCCAAAGCCAAGATCCGGTCGTCATATTTAACAACCTCCTGAATGAACGGCAGTTTGAACGCCAGACCTGGGTCTTCCTTCACAGATTTGATTTGGCCAAACTGTAGCACCAATGCTTTTTCGCGTTCATCCACGATAAAGACAGATGACAGGATCACGAACAAGACGCCAACCAGGGCGACTAGGGATATGGTTCCTTTGGTCATTAGTTGGACCCTCCGGTGTTGGAGCCTGAGCGGATCAGTTCATTAAGCGGCAGGTACTGCACTACGCCCTGCCCTCCGCCGGTGCCTTCAGTTGTGCTGTCGAGAATGATCTTGTTGGCACCGCCATAGACCCGCTCGACCGTTTCCAGCCACAGACGCTTACGTGTCACATCAGGGGCCTTCTCGTATTCTTCCAGAATGGCCGAAAAGCGCGAGGCTTCACCCTCTGCTTGGTTGATCTGTTGGGCGCGATAGGCTTCCGCCTGCTCCAGCAACTGCGCAGCCTCACCACGCGCACCAGCCAACACTCGGTTTGCATAGGCATCGGCTTGGCGTTGCAGCGTGTCACGCTTCTGTTCGGCGGCCTGCACTTCGCGGAAGGCGTCGATCACCTCACGCGGAGGGTCGGCTTTATCGAGGTTCAAACGCACGATGTTCACACCAGAATCGTATTGGTCCATCGTGTCCTGGATCAGCTGCAAGGTCGTGTCGGCGATAGACTGACGGTCACGGTTCAGGATCGGAGCAAGTTCGGAACGGGCGATAACTTCGCGCATGGCCGATTCAGACACAGCGCGGATGGTTTCGCGCGGCTCTGCCAGATTGAAGAGGTATTTCGCGGGATCGTTGATGTTCCAAACAACTTGGAAATCCACGTCCACGATGTTTTCGTCCGTGGTCAGCATCAGGCCGCTTTCACCACGGCCACCAACGCCGATATCTTCGGTCTGCTCGCGCGTTACCGGAAGAACCTCAGCCGTGACAACGGGCCAAGGCGCAAAGTTCAGGCCCGGACCACCGGTCGCGGAATACTCTCCAAGGAACAATTCAACAGACTGTTCTTCAGGTTTCACGGTGTAGAAAGACTGGAACACCCAAATTGCCACGGCACCCAAAGCGATCAGCCCAAACGTGCCTTTGGAAAATCCGCCGGCAGAGCCGCCCGCGCCGCCTGTGCCATTGTTCGAGCCGCCACCGCGCCCGCCCATCAGCACGCGCAGTTGCTCTTGGCCTTTTTTCATCAGCTCGTCGATCTCAGGAATCTGAGGGTTGTCATTGCCCGGCCGGCGTCCACCGCCATTGCCAGAGCCGTTTGAGCCACCCCGATCATCTCCTCCGCCGCGGTTTCCACCGCCGCCCCAAGGTCCGCCATTGTTACCGGCCATGCAGCTTCTTCCCCTTATTATTTCGTCTTAAGTTTACGTATCTAGTTGTAAGTGGGCGTCTTGCCCCGAATATCAAGCGCGCCTAGGCACTCCTGACAGGTGTTTTCATGGTCACCAGCTCTTCCGACATGGTCGGATGAACAGCACAGACCTGATCGAACTGCGCCTTGGTGGCCCCCATCTTCACTGCGATCCCTGCCAACTGGATCATTTCGCCCGCAGCAGGGGCCACGATATGGCATCCCAAAACCTTGTCTGTGTTCTTGCAGACAACCAGCTTCATCAGCACGCGGTCTTCGCGCTCAATGAAGGCCTGCTGCATTGGACGGAAGGACGTAGAATAAATGTCGATAGGCCCGGCGTCACGGGCGTCCTCCTCGCTCATGCCCACGGTGCCCATTTCGGGCTGAGTGAACACCGCCGACGGGATCAATTCGTGATCTACGGGTGTCGGGTTGCCGTTGAACACGGTTTCCACAAAAGCCATCCCCTCGCGGATTGCCACTGGAGTCAGGTTCACGCGGTTTGTAACGTCGCCGATGGCATAGATCGAAGGCTGACCCGTTTGGCTGAACTCATCGACCAAGATCTCGCCGCGACGGCCAACTTCGACGTCGACATTTTCCAGCCCCAGCGCCTCGGTGTTCGGCGCACGGCCGGTAGCATACAGCACCTGCTCAAACGAATGTTCCGAGCCGTTGGTCCCCTTTACCCACAACCCGTCATCACTTTTCTTCATGTCCAGAATGTTGGTGCCGGTGTGAATCTGAATGCCACGATGGGCCATCATTTCCGCGATCAGCCCGCGCGCTTCGTCGTCAAAGCCTCGCAAAATCTGGGCACCACGGTAGAACATGGTCACTTCCACCCCGAGTCCGTGCAAAATGCAGGCGAACTCGCAGGCAATGTAACCGCCCCCGACAATCAATATCGATTTCGGCAGCTTTTCCATTTTGAAGATGTCGTCAGACACCATCGCCAGACTGGTGTCAAAGTTCTCGTCGGGGCGCACAGGGCGACCGCCAGTTGCAATAAGGATGTGCTTGGCCGTTTTCTTGGTGCCATCTGCCAGTTCAATCGTATGGGCGTCCGCGATCACCGCGCGCGTATCGAAGGTTTCGACGCCGGAATTTTTCAACAGCTTCTGGTACACGCCTTCCAGGCGGTCCAGTTCACCGTTCAGACGCGTGGAAAACTTGCTCCAGTCAAAGTCACCGACGGAGACGTCCCAGCCGTAATCGTCAGCTTCGCCCACCGCGTCACGGTAGCCCGAGGCGAACACCATCAGCTTTTTCGGGACACAACCGCGGATGACGCAGGTGCCGCCCATGCGGCTTTCCTCGGCCAAGCCGACCTTCGCACCGCCCGCAGCAGCAACCCGCGCCGCGCGCACCCCGCCCGAGCCGCCACCAATCACAAACAAGTCGAAGTCGAATTCCATCTGGGTCGCCTCTTAGTCCGCAATGTCCACGAACAGATTGTCCGTCTCAACAACGTCTATCTGTTCATGTGCTACGGTGCCGTTGTTTATGTCGCGCACTTCCACGGAGCCATCGCCATTGCCGATCACGACCACGTCGCAAATGTCGATGAACAACCCGTTCTCCACCACGCCTGGAATTTGGTTCATCACCAAAGACAGCTGACGCGGGTTGCCGATACGGCGCAGATGCAAATCCAAGATGTAGTTGCCCTCATCAGTGATGAAAGGCGTCGCCCCGTTCATCCGCAGCGAAGCGTCACGCCCCAGAACGTCAAGGTTCACCAACGTCTCTTCGACCAATGCCTTCGTGGTCTGCCAGCCGAACGGGATGACCTCCACCGGCAGCGGGAAGGAGCCAAGCGTTTCGACTTGCTTGGACAGGTCCGCAATCACGATCATCTGGTCAGAGGCCGTCGCCACGATTTTCTCCATCAAGAGCGCGCCGCCGCCGCCTTTGATCAAGTTGAGGTTGTGGTCATACTCGTCCGCGCCATCAATGGTCAGATCCAGCCACTTCGCCTCGTCCAGGGTCACAATCGGGACGCCAACCTTCTGAGCAAGCTCGGCGGTCCGTGTAGAGGTTGCAACGCCAGTGATCTTCAGCCCATCTTGCCGGACCATCTCACCAAGGCACTTTACCATCCACGCAGCGGTAGAACCGGTCCCCAGACCGACCTTCATACCGTCCTCCACGTAATCCACCGCGCGTTTCGCAGCGACAAACTTGGCTTTATCAATGGGAGATAGCGTGCCTGACATAGATGTGTCCTCGTGTGGTGTCCGACGCGCTTATACGCGTAATGCGCGCGGGCGGCTATGCTTAAAGGCGTTAAAATTACAGTGCATAGGACGGAATAAGCGGCGGCCGCACCCAGTTGTTTAGAAGGACCGTTTGCGGTGGGGTGTTTCAGCCCTGTGGCACAAGCGCTTGCAGCACCGCATCCACATGCTCGACAGGAAGAAGCACCAGCATCAATCGTGCCTCGACACTGATCCGAACAGGGCCTGTCACCTCGTTAGAAGTGCCCCCGCGCGTTGATGGTGACATGATCAACCCATCAATCGGGTATTTCAGCCCTGTGCTGCAACCGCTCACCTCTCCCATCGGGTACAACGAAAAGCGGGTGCCGGCAGGGAGATCTATTTCAAATTCCGTCGGTGCGAGGAAGCACATGTCTTCCTCCCCCATCAGAATGCAATGGTGTTCGGGGTGACGCACCAGCGCGGTGCAGGCTGCCAACTGGTGGTCCAGTCGACCGCCAGTGAAACCATGCGCAAGAATGGCCGGTGCTGAGACAGAGCGCAGGCATTTTTCGAAATCGGTGCTATCTTGCTCGACGATATGATGGACGCGCGACGGGTCCAGCTTGGCACGCGCTGCGACGCTCAGGCTGTCCATGTCGCCTATCACGGCCTCTGGCTTCCATCCCTGTTCAACTGCCAGATCTGCGCCGCCATCCGCGCAGACCAGAATCGGGGCCTTCATAAGCGATTGATTCACATGGCTAAAATGTGTCGGCGCCCCACCCAAAAGTGTCATAAATAAGGGGGTGTGCACAATTCTTGCCATAGTGCGTGTATTAATGACCACACTGGAAACAAACGGCAACATTTCTACGTATAAATCAGGCTGATTTAACGGTTTTTGTTTTGGTTCCGGAAATACTGGGTGGTAGTTTTCACTGTGGGTTGGGGAGAAAGTGAGTTTACCGTGGTTGGTGAAAGTAAGATTCTAACAGTCTCGTATGGGACGTTTTCATGTACGCTAGAGGGGTTCGACGAGCCGTTCTCGACCATGAAAGCGATTGCGGAGTATTTCCGCGATCTAGCGGCAGATGACCGCTATTTTGGCGCGGAGCCTCCGACGCCAGATACTGAAATGCTGCATCAGATTGCAGAGCGCACAATCCAACGCCGTGTCGCTGCCGAACTGGCAGAGAATGGTGTGATCCTGCGCCAGACCGAAGCGAGCCAGCAGCCCGCGCCCGAGGCACCTGCCTTGGCAGTAGAGATGCCGAAAGCCGAACGCCGGGAAGAGCAGAGCCCAGCCCCTAAGGCCGACGTCATGTCTTCCGTATCCGGAGTGCCAATCGCCCCGCAACAAACGCCGGTTCGAGCCGCTCCGCCCGCAGCCGCGGCAGCCCCTATTGCAAGCGGTGGGAACACCGTCGCTGAAAAGCTGCAACGCATCCGTGCGGTTGTGGCCCGTGAAAACGCGGCCCCTGCCCCGTATAGCGAAGACGAACACGCCGAAGAATTCGCCCAAGAGATTGCGCCGAGCGCACTATTCGATACTCCAATCGAAACCGACTTCGAAGATGAAGACGACACGCTCGATGCGGTTATGGCAAATCTGACGGACATCGACTCTTCCGAAGGCGTTGCCGAAGCGGACATCGCAGACGAACCGATTTTGGATGAAGTCGAGGCGGAAGCCGAGGCACCGGTCGATGAGTTGGAAGACACGCTTGAAGTCGAAGACCAAAGCGCGGCCGAAGTGGCTGACGATGTCGAGGCCGACTTAGCAGTCCAAGACGAGATCGAAGTTGAGACCGAGACCGAGACCGAAGTTGAAACCGAAGCCCACGACGCAGTCGAAGCAGAGGTTCAGGATGAAGTCGAAGAAGAGGCGGAAGCCGCAGTAGAAGCAGAAGACGAAGTTCAGGCCGGGGCTGAGATTGAAGTCGAAGCGGATACCCAAGACGAAGTCGAGGCAGAAGCTGAGACCAGCGTCGAAGCCGAATCTCACGACGAAGTCGAAGCTGAGGTCGAGGCCGAAGCTGAGGTGGAAACCAAAGACGAAGACACCGAAGCCGACGCCATGCAGGATGCGCTGGCAGAGGATGCGAATGTCGATCTGGACCTCGAAGATATCGGCCCACTGCGCACCAAACCGCGCCGCCGTATCGTGGTCCAGAAGATCTCGCGCGCCGACATGGAAGCCGCTCAGGCCGCCAAAGAAGCAGAACTTCCACCTGAGATGGAAGCCGAACTGATGGCCGAACTGGCCGAGGTAGAGGCCGAAGCCGCAACGATGGAGCACACGCCTTCTGAAGACGCCGTCGCCGACATCTCGATCGAAGACGAACCGCAAGACGACGACGCTGAAGATATCCTCGCTCGCCTGAGCAGCTCGATGGACACACCGTCCACCGACATCATGGAAGATGATGCACCGGTCTCAACAACCTTCGACGACGAAGATGAGTCCGCTGACGTTCTGAAATCCCTGATGCAAGACGCTGACAACGCGGAGGCCGCACTGGCTGAAGCAGAGGTGGACGTCGCAGAAGAATTTGAAGCGCAGGTCGACGTTGAAGCAGAGGTCGAGGCAGAAGCTGAAGCCGGGGCAGAGGCCGAAACAGAAATCGAGGACCAAGCCGAAGCCGAAGCTGAAGTTGAAGCCCAAGCCGACGTTGAAGCGGACGCCCCTAAACGCAAATCCTTCGCTGCTATGGCTGAGGATGATGCAATCGAACGCCTGATGAGCACCACAAGCTCTCGTTTGGAAAACGATGAAAGCTCGGTCCGCCGCGCCTCCATCGCACATCTGAAGGCCGCCGTTGCCGCCACCAAAGCCGACTCCAGCATCGCTGAAGCCGCAGGCAAGCGCGAAGAGGAAGAGCTCGACCAGTATCGCGACGATCTGGCCCGTGTGGTTCGCCCGACTCGCCCTGTGGCAGGCACCAGCCGCTCCGACCGTCCGGCGCCTTTGGTGCTGGTCAGCGAGCAACGCATCGACCGTCCAGAGGATGCACCTGATGCTTTGGCGGCTTCGGCCCCATCCATCGACGTGCGCCCGCGCCGCGTGACCCGTGGCAACCTGGCCTTGCAGGAAGAAATGGAAGAAGAGTTCGACACCGAGGACAACCTGTTCACGGACCAAGACCAGATCACTTTCGCAGAATATGCAGCAAAAGCTGGTGCGCTGGAACTTCCTGACCTGCTGGAAGCCGCCGCTGCGCATTACATTGAAATCGAGGGGGCCGAGCACTTCACCCGCCCGATGTTGATGCGTAAACTGGCACAGATCTCGGGCCCCGAAGCACCGTCGCGTGAAGATGGCCTGCGTGCCTTCGGCACACTGCTGCGCACCGGCAAGATCGTTAAAACCGACAACGGCAAATTCACGCTCTCTCAGAGCTCGAAATTCGCCTAAGAGGCCCGCTGGCCGGGTCTGCTCCCGGCTGGGCACCAACCACGGGACGAGGAGTGCAGCAATGCGCTCCTCGTTTCGCGTTTGAAGATGAAAATAATGTGCATTGTCCTTGAAAACCTGAATGGCCGAGTAGAGCCCAGAGTGACAGATGCTGCACATCGCATGAAGGTCCGCTCCGCGCGTTCATAATGTCCGATTCTGCTAGAGAACGAGACTTCTCACCACTCGGTTATCACTCTTAAATTTTGCTCCTCAGGCGTCGCCATTCTCTGATTCAAAAACTTCCAACGCGGCGTTCAGCGCATTGATTGCCGAAGGGAAGCCACCATAGAGCGCCATCTGCCAAATGACTTCTGCGATTTCTTCCTGGGATAATCCGGCTTTGCGTCCACCCGCGATATTGACCATCAGTTGTGGTCTTGTCTGCCCACCCAATGCAGTCAAAGCGGCGATGGTCGCCAAATACCGGTCACGCAGGGGTAACCCAGGTCGGGCATATTGGCGACCATATGCGAAGTCGACGACCCCTTCGGCCATTCCGGGGAGCAGGTGGCCATAACGTGCATTCAGAGCGTCTTCCATCCCTGGGTTCAAACGTTCAGAGAGTTCTCTGCCTGTTTGTGTAGTATTTTCCGTCATGGTTCTTCCGACTTTCGGTAATTCTTCACGTATCAGCGACTAAGACCCTGACATTTAATATTCAGGGGCATCTCGAAATTGGTGCACAAGGAAATCAATGAACCCACGGGTTTTCGGTGCGAGGTTGCGCTTGTCGGCAAACATGATGGCGATGTCGGTACTTGGTGGCGCGTATTCCGGCAAAACATGGACCAACTCACCCGACTGGAATTTTTGATCCGCCATGTAACAGGGCAGCCGCGCAATACCAATGCCGGCAAGCGCTGCTCGATAGACAACGTCAGTGCTGTTTCCCTCAAAACGTCCCGTTGCTTCGAAGCCTTGGTCATTGAATGGCTCGGGGTTGCCCCAAGAGTTTCGCCCGTTATTTCCCGCAATCCTAAGGCAATTATGCTCTCTAAGTTCTTCGAAACTTTGGGGGATTCCGCACCGTTCCAGATAGGCAGGTGACGCAGCTAGAACCCGACGACTCTGCATGATGCGACGGACCATGATGTCGGGAATTTTACGCTGTTCGGCGAAACATATGGTCGCGTCAAAGCCTTCGCTTTGCAAGTCGACAACGCGATCTGTGAGCTCCAATGAGACTTGAACGTCGGGATTCTTCTCTAGAAATGCAGGCAAAACAGGGATCAACTTAGAGTTACCAAACGCAACGCTGGACGCGATTCTGAGCATGCCACGCGGGATACCGTCCAAGTTCATGATTAGTGCTTCGGCCTCTTTGTACTTTTCCGCCATGGCTTTGCACTTTTCGTAGAATTCCTGACCTTCCTGTGTCGGAGTCACGCCTGTTCTGGTCCGATTAAGCAAACGGTAGTGAACCTGATCCTCAAGCAAACCAATTTGTTTGCTGACCGCAGAGGGCGACTGTCCGATGTTGCGTGCCGCAGCCGAAATGCTGCCGCGTTCGACCACAGTCGCAAAGGTTAACATCTGCGCAGAAATATCCATTTTACATCATTTCTCTATGCCAATCCGGAACAGGTCCTTTGCCAAATCGCCCAATTGTGAGCGCTACCAAACAATCGCACTTCTGCAGTGCAGCATAAATACTGCATCGCAGCAATGGACGAGGTAATCACATGGCAGTTACGCGATCAAACAGTGGGCTAGACGTCGTTTTGGATGCTGGCCGCACAATTTTTCATCAAAAGCGAGATCAGATACGACAGGCTCTGGCCAAACGTAAGGTCTATCGCGCCACGCTTTTTGAACTCTCGGTGCTCTCAGACCGTGTTCTTTTCGATCTGGGCATTTCGCGTAGCAACATCAAGAGACACGCTATGGAGGCCGCTTATGACTGTTAATTCACATACGGTTGGACCCGAAAACCGTTACGCCGCCACCGCTTTCAACTTTTTGTTAAAGAACTCCCATCGCTTTCTGTCAATGTTGGCGTGGATTGGAGGCAAGGCAAACTCCGCACTGAAAACCATGCAAGTTGCCCGGATGATGTCGACGCTCTCAAACATGAGTGATCATCAGCTTGCCCAGATCGGTATCCAGCGATCCGACATACCCAAATACGCTGAAACATTGATGGCGAACGAATAAAGGCACAGGTCGATTGGTCTGAGAAATAAACGAAAAGTGCTGGTTCTCGCTCCTCCCAGAGTAAGCCAGCATGAGCAGCGGCGATAAAAAAACCAACAGGGAACGCCAATGCACAGGGCCAGCATCTTCACCTCCTCCCGAGGATGCTGGCCCAAACTGTTGTGCAAACAGGAGGCCCCAGCAATGCGTATCAATAGACATCCACAGGATCTACTGGTCAGTCGTATTTATGCAGCCAATCAAGAGAACATTCGCGATCACTTTCTACGCCTCGATTTTGGATCTCGTCGTGCGCGGTTTTGTGGAGCAGTCAGCGACGATGGGATCTTAGAGTACGCACAGAACATCTTTCGTGGTGACAGCATTGTCTGCGGCGCTAGTGTCGGCGGTCAGTTGCGGGGAATTGTTGAACTGCGCGGCGTCTTTCATTCCTGGCCATCAACGACGGAAGCTGCCTTCTCTGTCGAACTTGACTGGCAAAATATCGGGATAGGAGATGCGTTGTTTGAGCGAATGTTCGCAATGGCCCAAAACAGGGGCGTCAGGACCATTCAGATGATGTGCCTGAAAGAAAACAGCCGCATGAGGCACCTTGCGACAAAGCACCATGCCTTGCTGCGCAATGATCAGGATGCGGTTGAAGCTGTCCTCCATCCGTGCTGGCCAACGCCTGCGTCCATGGTAGAAGAGATCGTCGGAGAGGCGAGAAGCTATGCTCACAGGCCATTTGAATGAAGCAGCCGTTCGGGGGAGCTGCAGAGAAAGCTCACTTCGTCCGCATAGCTGACCTTGCCCCCCAACAACAGCATCCGCAGCAAGCCCTTAAGGATGTCTATTCGTCCGCATCAGGATCGGCCTGACCGATGCCCTTGAAGATAAACTTGAACGGCAGCGCCCAGACGATGCCGAGCGCCACGTAGATCAGCAACTCAACCAGCACATTCGGACGGCTCAGCGTGCCGACCAACCACCACGCCACCGCAATATAGAGCGGCAGCCCGATGATTAGGATAACCAGCGCCCAGCGGCGACGTGCTTTGTAGCTTAGAGCCACGAGAGCCTCCTTAGTCGGAGAACGGGTCGGTCACGAGGATCGTGTCCTCCCGCTCCGGCGAGGTAGAGAGTAGCGCGACGGGACAGTCGATCAACTCTTCCACGCGACGAACATATTTGATCGCCTCGGCCGGCAAATCGGCCCAGGACCGCGCGCCTTCGGTGGATTGCGACCAACCGGGCATCGTCTCATAGATCGGTGTGCAACGGGCCTGCTGGCTAGACGCCGTGGGCAAATAGTCAATGCGTTTTCCGTCCAACTCGTAGCCGACGCAAATCTTCAGCTCTTCAAAGCCGTCGAGCACATCCAGCTTGGTGAAGGCGATACCGGACACACCGGAGGTCGCGCAGGTCTGGCGCACCAGAACCGCGTCAAACCAGCCACAACGCCGCTTACGGCCTGTCACGGTGCCAAACTCATGGCCACGCTCTCCCAAACGCTGCCCATCGGCGTCGTCCAACTCACACGGGAACGGCCCCTCCCCGACGCGAGTTGTGTAGGCCTTGACGATGCCCAGCACGAAATCAATCGCACCTGGCCCCATACCGGAGCCCGTGGCAGCCTGACCTGCGATAACATTAGACGAGGTCACAAATGGGTAAGTCCCAAAGTCGATATCCAACAATGCGCCTTGAGCACCTTCAAACAGGATGCGCTTTCCCGCTTTGCGTTTCTCGGCCAGCACCTTCCAGACCGGCGCCGCATATTGCAGAACCGAGGGCGCGATTGCTTCGAGTTGCGCTAGCAGCGCTTCGCGATCAACGGCCTCAAGGCCCATCCCGCGGCGCAATGCGTCATGATGCACCAGCAGACGGTCCACGCGCGTTTCCAGTGTTTCACGGTCGGCCAGATCAGCGACGCGAATGGCGCGGCGGCCCACCTTGTCTTCATAGGCGGGGCCGATGCCGCGGCCGGTCGTGCCGATCTTGGTGCCGGGATTGGCTGCTTCCTCGCGGGCGCGGTCCAGTTCGCCATGCACCGGCAGGATCAACGGTGTGTTCTCCGCGATCATCAGGTTGTCGGCGTTGATCTCTACGCCTTGGCTTTTCAGCAACGCAATTTCTTTTTCCAGATGCCAAGGGTCCAGCACAACACCGTTGCCGATGACCGACAACTTGCCACCACGCACAATACCCGAAGGCAGCAGGGACAACTTGTAGACCTTGCCGTCAATGACCAGCGTGTGGCCTGCGTTGTGACCGCCTTGGAAGCGCGCGATAACGTCCGCACGCTCCGACAGCCAGTCCACGATCTTGCCCTTGCCCTCGTCGCCCCATTGCGCGCCGACAACTACCACATTGGCCATGCTGAATTCCTTGTCCCGGAGATTAAACCCGCGCCCGTATACAAGCGCCTTGGCGTGGGGGGAAGCCTCAATTGGCGGGTTGCGCCACGACGCCGCCCCTACTACATACCACCAAACAATTGCGTCATAGGCCCCTGCCCCATGGAAAACATCGTTCTCACTGTCCACCTGATCATCGCTTTGTGCCTGATCGGTATCGTCCTGATCCAACGTTCCGAGGGCGGTGGCTTGGGCATGGGCGGCGGTGGCGGCGGTGCGATGTCCGGTCGCCCTGCAATTTCCGCTTTGGGTAAACTGACATGGGTCTTTGGCATTGCCTTCGTTATCACCTCGATCAGCCTGACGGTTATTGCAGCGCGCAATTCCAACTCTGGCTCGGTGCTCGACACGACAGCCATCACGGCCCCTGCACCATCCGAAGTTCCTACGGGTGACGCGCTCTTGCCGCCGACACTGCCTTCGTCGGGTGATGCACCACTGGCGCCTCCTCGCGTCGACGAATAGAACCAAATTACCACTAATTCTGGGTAGTTACCTAAAACGACCCACATAATGTTGCGGCGCACAGTTGCGGGAGCGCCCCGAATCCTTTATGGATTAAATCCCGTGAGTAAGGGCATTTCAGTGCCCTGAAACACCAATAAAATCAGGTAGCACGGGACATATCCAGCCATGGCAAGATTCGTATTCATCACCGGCGGGGTGGTTTCCTCTTTGGGCAAGGGCCTCGCCTCGGCGGCGCTTGGGGCACTGCTGCAAGCCCGTGGCTATTCGGTGCGCCTGCGCAAGTTGGACCCGTATTTGAATGTAGACCCCGGCACGATGAGCCCGTTCGAGCATGGCGAAGTGTTCGTTACCGACGACGGCGCCGAAACCGATCTGGACCTCGGCCACTACGAACGGTTCACCGGCGTCGCTGCGCGGATGACTGATTCCATTTCTTCCGGTCGCGTCTATTCCACCGTTCTGGAGAAAGAACGTCGCGGCGACTACTTGGGGAAAACCATTCAGGTGATCCCGCATGTCACCAACGAGATCAAAGACTTCATCTCCATTGGTGAGGACGAGGTCGACTTCATGCTCTGCGAAATCGGCGGCACCGTTGGCGACATCGAGGGTCTCCCCTTCTTCGAAGCCATTCGCCAGTTCAGTCACGAGCGTGACCGCGGGCAATGCCTGTTCATGCATCTGACATTGCTGCCTTATCTGGCGGCGTCGGGCGAGTTGAAAACCAAGCCAACGCAACACTCGGTTAAAGAGCTGCAATCCATCGGCATCGCACCGGACATTCTGGTCTGCCGCTCGGAACATCCGATCCCCGAGAAGGAGCGCGAAAAGCTGGCCCTGTTCTGCAACGTGCGCCCTGACAGTGTGATTGCGGCCTATGACCTCGGCTCGATCTACGATGCACCGCTGGCCTATCACAAAGAAGGGCTGGATCAGGCCGTTCTGGACGCGTTCGGCATTTCCCCCGCCCCACAACCGAAGCTGGCGGTCTGGGAAGATGTATCGGACCGTGTCCACAATTACGAAGGTGAGGTGCGCGTTGCCATCGTTGGCAAGTACACCCAGTTGGAAGACGCTTACAAATCCATCGCGGAAGCCCTGACCCATGGCGGCATGGCCAACCGTGTGAAAGTTCGCATCGAATGGGTCGACGCGGAGGTGTTTGACCGCGAAGATGCGGCCCCCCATCTGGAAGGTTTCCACGCCATTCTTGTCCCCGGCGGCTTTGGCGAGCGAGGGACAGAAGGCAAAATCAAAGCGGCGCAATTCGCCCGCGAAAAGAAGATTCCTTATCTGGGCATCTGCCTTGGCATGCAAATGGCCGTGATTGAGGCCGCGCGCAATCTGGCCGGCATGGCCGATGCCGGCTCCGAGGAATTTGATCACGAGGCGGGCAAGAAGCGCTTCACACCAGTTGTCTACCACCTCAAGGAATGGGTACAGGGCAACCATCGGGTCAAACGCAAGGAAACCGACGACAAGGGCGGCACCATGCGTCTTGGGTCCTACAACGCGACGCTCACCGAAGGGTCCAGCGTGGCCGAGGTCTATGGCACCACCTCCATCGAAGAACGCCACCGCCACCGCTACGAAGTGGACATCAAATACAAGGCGGAGCTTGAGGCGAAAGGCCTGATTTTCTCTGGCATGTCGCCCGACGGAAAATTGCCTGAAATCGTCGAAGTCAAAGACCATCCGTGGTTCATCGGCGTACAGTTCCACCCCGAACTGAAATCCAAACCCTTCGCCCCTCACCCGCTTTTCCGCGACTTCGTGCGGGCGGCTAAGGAAAACTCGAGGCTGGTGTAATGCCCAAAGCTTACTGGATCGCCCATGTCGATGTCTCGGACCCCGAGACTTACGAGCAATACAAAGCCGCCAACGCCGCCCCCTTCGCCAAATACGGCGCACGTTTCGTCGTGCGCGGCGGCGCGCAAGAGGTCCGCGAGGGGGCCAGCAGGTCGCGGACTGTTGTCATAGAGTTCCCATCTCTTGAAGCCGCACGAAATTGTTATGACAGCGCCGACTACCAAGCGGCCAAAGCGATCCGTGACCCGATCTCCCAAGCTGACCTTGTCATCGTCGAAGGCTATGACGCCTAGCGCTTGACACCGCGCCGCGCCGCCTGTCCTTTACCGATATGATTGCTGATTTTTTCAAGCGGCTCACCGCCGCCAAAGATGAACCGCTGGATGCAGGCGACGCCCGCCTTGCTCTTGCTGCGCTGCTGGTCCGTGTGGCCCGTGCCAATGATGAATACACACAAAGCGAAGTGGAAAAGATCGACGTGATCCTGTCGCGCCACTACCCCGATCTGGGCGCTGCGGGTGCCGCTGCGTTGCGCCACGAAGCCGAAGAGATTGAAAACACGGCCTATGATACGGTGAAGTTCACGCGCTCGATCAAGGATGCCGTGGATCTCGACAGCCGCACAGAGGTAGTCGAGGCCCTTTGGGAGTTGGTCCTAGCCGATGGTGAGCGCGACCACGAAGAGGAAGGTGCGCTTCGACTGATTGCGCCGCTTCTGGGCATCAACGACCGCGACAGCGCCCTCGCGCGTCAAAGGGTCGAAGCCCGGTTGGAATGATTGCCAGTCTGCCCATGTATGACCGGCCGGAAACGGCTGCCGCCAATGACCGGTTCTGGCAGGCAATTCGAAAATCGCTTCCCTTTGATACTCCTGAACGACTGACCCGCGATCTCCCTGATCTGATAGGTCACTGGACTGCGCCTGATTTGGTCCTGTCGCAAACCTGCGGCTATCCCTACCGTGCGCTCCTTTCTGACAAGGTACGCTTGGTGGCAACGCCTGTGCTGGCCCTCGATTGCCCTGCAGGGCACTACTATTCCGTGATAATCGCCCATCGCGATCGAAACGGCGCGACGCTAGAGCAGTTCAACGAAGCACCCGCTGCCTATAACGACCCACTTTCACAAAGCGGTTGGGCCGCGCTTCATTCACATATGATCCAAACCGGCCTGACGCTTGGCCCGATGATCGAGACGGGCGCGCATCGCGCCTCCGCCCGTGCTGTCGCTGAAGGGCGGGCCGCGATTGCGGCAATTGACGCTCTTACGTGGCAAATGATTTGCAAGTGGGACGACGTCGCGGCAGAGCTTTGCGTGATCGAAGAGACAGCGCCGACGCCGACCCTGCCCTATATATGCGCCCCGCACTATGACGCGGCGCTTATTTCAACGGCACTGGAAACGGCGGTCGATGCGATGAGCCAGGCGGATAGGGCGTGCTTGGGGCTTCGCGGCACGACACAGATCAATCCAAGCGCCTATTTGCAGGTCGAGACTCCGCCGCCTCCGCAAAACTGACCCTGCGTTACCCCCGAGAACCCCATTGCAAAACCAGAAGAATTCGGCCCTACTGCGCAACTGTTAAACAATCTGCGAGCTTACGTGTCTGCCAACACGCCCCCCGTTCTGGAAATTCAAGATCTCCACAAAGCCTATGGCACGCTGGAGGTTCTCAAAGGCGTTTCCGTCTCGGCGCAGGCTGGCGACGTTGTCTCGCTCATCGGGTCGTCCGGCTCGGGTAAGTCCACATTACTGCGTTGCGCCAACCTTCTGGAAGACAGCCAGCAAGGCGAGGTCCTGTTCTGCGGTGAACCCGTGACATGGAAAGGCAGCGGCATGAACCGCCGCCCCGCGGACCACAAGCAGGTCACGCGTATCCGAACGAACCTGTCGATGGTGTTCCAGCAGTTCAATTTGTGGGCCCATATGACGATCCTGCAAAACGTTATGGAAGCGCCGGTCACCGTTCTGGGCGAGGACCGCGCGGTGGTAGAACCCCGTGCGCGTGCCCTGCTCGACAAAGTTGGGATCGGTGACAAATGCGACGTCTACCCCGCCCAAATGTCGGGCGGGCAACAGCAACGCGCCGCGATTGCTCGGGCGCTTTGCATGCAACCCAAGGCGCTGCTGTTTGACGAGCCAACCTCCGCCCTTGATCCTGAACTGGAGCAAGAGGTGGTAAAGGTCATCAAAGATCTTGCTGCTGAAGGCCGCACAATGATCATCGTGACCCATGACATGCGCCTAGCGGCAGATGTGAGCGACCACGTGATCTTCCTGCACCAAGGCAAAATCGAAGAAGAAGGCGCCCCGAGCGACCTCTTTGGCGCGCCTAAAACCGAACGTCTGCAACAGTTTCTTAGTGCCACTGTTCCAGCCTGACTTACACAAAGAATACCTCATAACTTAGGAGAATAATTATGAAAAACCTGATCCTTGCAACGACCGCTCTGGTCATGTCTGCAGGTTTTGCGCTGGCTGACGGCCATGGCAAAACCATCCGCATGGGCACCGAGGGCGCTTACCCTCCCTACAACTTCATCAACGATGCCGGCGAAGTTGATGGCTTCGAGCGCGAGCTGGGCGACGAGCTGTGCAAACGCGCCGAACTGACCTGCGAATGGGTAACAAACGAGTGGGACAGCATCATCCCGAACCTCGTGTCCGGCAACTACGACACCATCATTGCAGGCATGTCCATCACCGCAGAGCGTGATGAAGTGATCGACTTCACTGATCCTTACACCCAGCCGGATCCATCCGCCTTCCTCGCAATGTCGGCAGATGCAGACCTGACTTCCGGCGTCATCGCGGCACAAGCTTCGACCATCCAAGCAAGCCACGTCGCCTCTATGGCGGGTGTTACTCTGGTGGAGTTCGCTACACCGGAAGAAACCGTGGCCGCAGTGAAAAATGGCGAAGCTGACGCGGTTCTGGCCGACAAAGCTTTCCTTGAGCCTGTTGCGGAAGCCGAAGCCGAACTGTCCCTCGTGGGCGACGACGTCCTGCTGGGCGGTGGCATCGGTCTTGGCGTGCGTGAAAGCGACGGCGAACTGAAAGAGAAGTTCAACAAAGCCATCCAGTCGATGAAGGCTGACGGCTCCCTGAACGCACTGATCACCAAGCACCTGCCTGGCTCCGCAACGTTCTAAGAACTCGAATGAGGTGGGGCGCGTTGCTCCACCTCGTTTCTCGGGCACTATTGTGTAATTTCCGACCTGTTAGCGGGCCATCCCATTTTTAGCTATTGCGCCGACCCATCAACGCTTGAAGGCCTGTCATGGCTCAGCTGCTACCTGACCACAGGCAAGCATATGGGACTCTATTGGGCATTTGGCACCGTGCTAACGCTACTGGCCATCACCGCCCCTGCTGCCTTGATCTTCGGATTTGGCGGAGCAGTTGCAGCGCGATCCAAGATTCTGCCGATCCGCTGGTTTGGCAAAATTTACATCTCGGTTGTGCGCGGTGTACCTGACATCGCCTTTTTCCTGTTTTTCGTCATTGCGCTGGATCAGGGGTTCGAGTGGATGCGCCACCAATATCTTTGCCCTGACTGGGATCAACCGATCCGGCAGGGCAATGATTTCGTCGTATGCCAAGCGGCAAAACTGCCCTTGGGCAACGCGCCTCAATGGGTGCATGAGGTTTACGGCTTTTTCACCGCTGTTCTGACCTTTGCCATCGTTTTCGGGGCCTTCGCCGCCAACGTGCTCTATGGCGCGATGAACGCGATCCCCAAAGCCCAGGTTGAAACGGCGCAGGCCTATGGCATGACCACAGCCCAAGCCTTCCGTCGTATCATCGTGCCGCAAATGTGGGTCTACGCCCTGCCCGGCCTGAGCAACTTGTGGATGGTGCTGATCAAAGCCACACCGCTGCTATTCTTGCTAGGCGTGGAGGATATCGTCTATTGGGCGCGTGAGTTGGGCGGAACGAAAACGCCGCGCTTTACCGACTATCCCCATGGGGACTGGCGTCTGTGGTATTTTCTTGCGCTTCTGGTCTTCTATCTCGCCTTTACCAAACTTTCTGAGTTCGTTCTGGAACGGGTGATGAAGCGTCTGACACATGGCCAAGCCACTTTGGGGGGTGCCACGTGAGCTGTTGGGACACCGTGCAGGCCTACGCATTCCGCAGCTTGGGCTACGGCGAGCGGTTGCTGCCGCGTGACGATTTCACGATTTGCCAGCAGGTGACGCTCATTGGCTCAGGAATGTTCTGGAACATTTATTTCGGGCTTCTGGCACTGCTGGCGGGCTTCTTTCTGGCCAATCTGGTCGCCGTGGCCAAAGCTGCGCAAAACCCGTGGCTGCGCAAACCTGCCGACTGGTTCATCCTGATCTTCCGAGGCTCGCCGCTGTTTATCCAGTTCTTCCTCGCCTATTTCTTGTTCCTCAATCTCAAGCAATCTACCGGCGGGTTTGACTGGTTAACTTCTGCATGGGCAGGTGCGCTGATTGTGCTTTTCTTGAACACTTCCGCCTATTCGGCCGAGATCTTTTACGGCGCACTGCGTTCCGTGCCCAAAGGCGAAGTCGAGGCCGCCGATGCCTACGGCATGGCAGGTTGGACCCGCTTTCGCCGCGTCGTATGGCCTACGATGCTTCGGCTCGCATGGCCCGCCTACACAAATGAGGCGATATTCCTATTCCACGCCACCACGCTCGTCTTCTTTTCGGGCTTTCCGGCGTTTCAGCAAAAGGGCGATGCGCTCTACTACGCGAATTACTTCGCGGATAAGACGTTCAACCCGTTCGTTCCTTACCCCATCGTCGCGGGGTACTTTATTTTGCTGACACTGACGGTGATTGCGCTGTTCGGCCTTGTGAACCGCTACTTGAACCGCCACCTTCCACAAGAACACCGGCGCAAACTGCGCTATCGCCCCCAAATCATCAGGTAAAATATGGACAGTTGGCTTCGCGACAACCCCACCGTGCGCAACATTCGCGCTGCAGTCGCAGATTTGAACGGTCAGGCACGCGGGAAGCGCATGCCCGCACGCTTCGCACACAAGCTGTCGACTGACGGCTCGCGGATGCCGATGTCAGTGCTGAACGTCGATATTTGGGGCGAAGACATCGAGGACAGCCCGCTGGTTTTTGCCTCAGGCGATCGCGATGGCGTCCTGATGCCAACGGAGCGCGGTTTTGTGCCGATGCCGTGGCTGGCAAACCCGTCCGCGCTGTTGCCGATGTGGATGTTTCTGGAGGATGGCACGCCATTCCAAGGCGACCCTCGTCATGCGTTGAAGTCCGTCCTCGACCGCTTTGCGGAAATGGATCTGCGGCCGGTTGTAGCAACGGAGTTGGAATTCTACCTGATCGACGATTCCAGCGACGAATTGCAGCCGCCCCCCTCGCCCCGTTCCGGCAAACGACGCTTGGGCGGCGAGGTCTTGTCGATGCGTGCGCTGGACATGTTCGACGACTTCTTCACCGAGCTGTATGACGCTTGCGAGGCCATGGATATTCCCGCCGAGACCGCCATTTCCGAAGCGGGGATGGGGCAATACGAGATAAACCTTGTGCATACCGACGATGCCATGAAGGCCGCGGACGATGCGTGGCTGTTCAAGCTGCTGATCCACGGGCTGGCCCGCAAGCATGGCTTTGCGGCCAGCTTCATGGCCAAACCCTATGCAGAGCACACCGGCACAGGCATGCACACGCATTTTTCGATCCTTGATAAGGCAGACAAAAACATCTTCGACGATGGAGGCGAAGAAGGCACGCCCGCCCTGCGTCATGCGATTGCGGGATGCATCGCCGCCATGCCTGCATCTATGCTGATCCTTGCCCCCCATGGCAACAGCTACGAACGCTTCACCCCAGGTGCGCACGCCCCCACTGGGATTGCCTGGGCCTATGAGAACCGCACGGCCGCCATTCGCGTGCCTGCCGGCGCGCATCAGGCCCGCAGGATCGAGCACCGCGTCGCGGGTGGTGATATCAACCCTTATTTGATGTTGGCTGCCGTCCTCGGCGCTGCTCTGGTCGGGTTGGAAGACAAAATGGAAGCGCCCGCCCCGATTACCGGTTCTGCCTATGACGCCGACTTGCCGCAACTGCCCACCACATGGGCTGATTCAATTGCGGTGTTCGAAGGCTCCGAACTGCTGCACCGAATTTTGCCGCGTCAACTGATCCGCAACTTCCTGATGACCAAGAAGCAAGAGGCGCAATATTACCAAGAGCTGACCGAAGCAGAGCGCATCGATCTCTATCTGGACACGGTTTAGGCGGGGGCCGCGTCGAAAAAAATCCATCGAACATATCCCTCCCCCTATCCAGCTTCAAAACGCTCGGATAGCCTCACGGCAAACCCCTCAACGAGGCCAAAATGAAAATCGGTATCCTGACCTGCGGCCATGCAGCACCCGAAGTGGAAGAGAAATTCGGCGACTATCCCGGCATGTTTCACGACCTGCTCGACGGGAACGGCTTCACCTTCGAGGATTACGACGTGGAGAACCTGCAATTTCCCGCGAGCGTCCATGCCTGTGACGGCTGGCTTCTGACAGGCTCGCGCCACGGCGCCTATGATGACCGCCCTTTTATCCCGCTGTTGGAAACCTTCATCCAGCAGGCCTATGCCGAACACGTCCCCATGGTCGGCGTGTGCTTCGGCCATCAAATCATCGCGCAAGCCCTTGGCGGACATGTGGAGAAATTCAACGGGGGCTGGGCCATCGGGTTGAACGACTACAACTTCGAAGATCTAGGCACGGTCAAGCTGAACGCGTGGCATCAGGATCAAGTAATTCGCCTGCCGGAAGGCGCGAAAACTATCGCATCGAATGACTTTTGCGAGAATGCCGCCCTCGTTTACGATACCCGCGCCTACACCGTGCAACCCCACCCCGAATTTGGCGGTCCAGTCATCGGCGAATATGTGCGTCTGCGCAAAGGCAGTGCCGACTATCCTGACGATCTGATGGACCGCGCGGCACAGAACGCTGTTCAAGGCGCTGACAATCACCTTCTCGGCGCGAAGTTCGCCGAGTTTTTCAAGCAGTCCCGAGAGGCCGCAAATGCCAAGTAAGCCAAAACAAAGCGAAATCGACTGGATGGCGCACCTGCCAGAAGCCGCCGCAAACTATTTGCAAGGGCACCGGCTCGACGAAGTGGAGTGTGTCGTCTCGGACTTGCCCGGTATTGCCCGTGGTAAGGCGGTCCCTGCGAGCAAATTTGCCAAGCAGGCGCAATTTTTCCTGCCCAACTCGATCTATTTCCAGACGATTACCGGCGGTTGGGGCGAGGCTGCCGGCGAAGGCGGCTTCACAGAGCCGGATATGGTGCTGAAACCCGATATGGAAACCGCCTGCGCGGCGCCGTGGACGGGCGACTGGACCTTGCAGGTCATCCATGACGCGTTCGACCAAGCAGGCGAGCCGATCGCCTTTGCGCCGCGTAATGTCCTCAAGCGGATTGTAGAGCTTTATCGCAAAGAAGGCTGGGAGCCTGTTGTGGCCCCCGAGATGGAATTCTACCTCGTTGCCCGAAATATCAACCCCGCGGAAGAGATCGCCCCGATGATGGGGCGATCAGGCAGGCCCGCCGCTGCGCGACAGGCCTATTCCATGAGCGCCGTCGACGAATTCGGCCCTGTCATCGACGACATTTACGACTTCGCCGAGGATATGGGGTTCGAGATCGACGGTATCACCCAAGAAGGCGGCGCAGGTCAGTTGGAGATCAACCTTCGCCACGGCGATCCGGTGAAACTTGCCGACGAAATCTTCTATTTCAAACGCCTGATCCGCGAGGCCGCCTTGCGTCACGATTGCTTTGCAACCTTCATGGCCAAGCCGATAGAGGGCGAGCCGGGAAGCGCGATGCATATCCACCATTCTGTCGTGGACACCAAAACCGGTGCGAATATCTTCACAGGTCCGCGCGGCGCAGAGACAGACGCGTTCTACCACTTCATAGCGGGTCTCCAGAACCATTTACCCTCTGTCATCGCGCTGCTGGCCCCGTATGTGAACAGCTATCGGCGCTACGTCAAAGATCACGCCGCGCCGATCAATCTGGAGTGGGGCCGGGACAACCGCACCACAGGTATTCGCGTGCCGATTTCTGATGCCAACTCGCGCCGCGTTGAGAACCGTTTGGCGGGCATGGATTGCAACCCCTATCTGGGCATTGCCGCGTCTTTGGCCTGTGGCTATCTGGGGCTGAAAGAACGCAAACGCCCAACGAAGGAATTCAAGGGCGACGCCTATGAGGGCATGGAGGACATTCCGCGCGATCTGTTCTCGGCTTTAGGATTGCTTAATGATTCCCAAAAAATACGGGACGTACTTCATCCGGAATTTGCGCGCGTCTACGAGATCGTCAAAACCGCTGAATACGATGAATTCTTGCAAGTGATCTCTCCTTGGGAGCGCGAGCATCTTCTTCTAAACGTATGAACTTACTCGATTCCAATGATCGGCGCGGAGCCTATCCTGACGGCTATTACGCCGCGACATCTGACCTTTTGGCCCCTTTCCCATCGCTGCGTGGCGAAATCCGTGCTGATCTATGCGTCATTGGCGGGGGTTACACCGGATTGTCGGCGGCACTACATGCCGCGCAATCCGGCCTAGACGTCGTTCTGATTGACGCCCAGCGCGTCGGCTTCGGGGCATCTGGGCGCAATGGCGGACAAGTTCAATCGGGCTTCAACAAATCCCAACAAGATCTTGAAAAAATCGTGGGTTTCGAGGATGCGGCCAAGCTTTGGGAGATGTCGCAAGAGGCGATGGCACTGACCAAGGAACTTGCCGCCACATACGCGCCGGAGGCCGATTTTAAGGCCGGCATCGCGCACGCAAACTGGCACGCCAGCGGGACCCGCGAAGATCACGAAGATGCGGCGTATCTGGCGGAACGATACGGCTATGATAAGATCGAGTCACTGTCGCAAGAAGCGCTGTATGAAGTGATCCGCGCCCCTGCCTATAAGGGCGGCACGCTCGATCATGGCGCTGGCCACCTGCATCCGTTGCGCTACGCGCTCGGCCTGGCGCGTGCCTGTGTCGCAGCTGGCGTGCGCATCTATGAAACCACTCGCGCACACAAGATTAAGGGCACCAGCGTTCGGTGCGACCAAGGGCGCGTGGACGCCTCCCATGTCATTCAAGCGACCAACGGGTATGGCACAAGCCTGAGCCGTCCCACCGCGTCCCGAGTCATGCCGATCAACAACTTCATTGCGGCCACCGCGCCTCTTGGTGATCGCGTGGCGGATGTCTTGCGGCGCGATATTGCGGTGTCGGACAGCAAATTCGTGGTCAACTATTACCGGCTGAGCGAGGACGGGCGACTGCTGTTCGGTGGCGGCGAAAGCTATGGTTACCGATTTCCAAGCGATATCGCCTCTGTGGTGCGCAAGCCGATGGAGCAGGTCTTTCCGCAACTCAAAGACGTGGAGATCACCCATGCATGGGGCGGCACACTGGCGATCACGATGTCCCGCCTGCCCCATATTTCGCGCCCGCAGCCGGGTGTGTTGGCAGCGGCGGGATATTCGGGACACGGTGTCGCTTTGGCGGCCTTCACGGGCAAAGTACTGGCAAGCGCGGTGCGCGGCGATAGCGACGGGTTCGACCGTTTGGAAAGACTTCCTACAGCACGTTTTCCAGGCGGCTCTGCATTCCGGTCACCGCTCCTGGCGTTGGCCATGACATGGTACGCAACCCGCGACAGGCTGGGCATCTAGAGCCCCTTTCGGATGATCGAAAAATAGGTTACAGGTTTTCCGAAAGTTCATTTTGGAAAAAGCGAACCCGTCATGCGCGACATGCCCATCGAAGCCCCGAATACATATGACGCAGAACCGATCCCGCAGGCAGCACGCGATGCGATTGACACATTGATGCAATCCGGCGATCTGTTTCGCTACACCGCCCCCGAAAATTCCCCAGTCGCCCTGCTGGAGCAGGAATTCGCAGATCTTTTGGGCGCGAAATACGCACTTGCGGTGTCATCTTGCTCTGCCGCGCTGTTTTTGTCCCTCAAAGCGCTGGACCTGCCGCGCGACGCCAAAGTCCTGATCCCTGCATTTACGTTTGCGGCCGTACCGTCGGCGGTTGTCCACGCGGATTGCTTGCCGGTGCTGGTAGAGGTCGGCGACAATTACCGCGTTGATCTGGTCGATCTAGAACGCAAGATCGCGACCGCAGACGCTGTCTTGATTAGCCACATGCGGGGCCATACCTCCGATATGGACGCGATTTTGCGGCTCGCTGATCTGCATGGCTTGCCTGTTATCGAGGACGCAGCACATTCCTTGGGCACCAAATGGGACAATCGCAACATCGGGACATTGGGCAAAATCGGGTGCTTCTCGTTCCAAAGCTATAAGATGATCAATGCGGGCGAAGGCGGCATTATGATCACCGACGACGCTGAGTTGATCGCCCGCGCGGTCATCATGTCCGGAGCCTATGAGCACAACTGGTCCAAACACGCCATCATCGGGGACTACGCAGCGAAATGGCAAAACAAACTTCCGCTGTATAACGTCCGAATGCAGAACCTGAGCGCTTGTGTGATCCGGCCACAGCTTCCGTTGCTTGCACGCCGCGTCGCGGATGGCAGAGCGAACCACGACTATGTCGCCGAAAAGCTGACCCAAAGCGGGTATTTCACTGTTCCCGCCCCACTTAAGCACGAGATGCGTGCACCAGACTCAATCCAATTCAACCTGAACGATTTCACCGCCGACGAGGCCAGTGCTTTTATGGATGCCACGAAGCAGCGCGGTGTCAGCACTCAGGTGTTTGGCTTGTCGAAAGACAACGCACGCGCATTCTGGAATTGGCAGTTTATCCCCGGGGAGGTGCCAGCCCTGCCCAAAACCCGCGCCATGCTTGCAAAAGCCTGCGACACGCGCCTGCCTGCGAGACTGACCCGCAACGAGTTGGACTATATAGCGGAGGCGCTTGTTGCTGCGGCGGCTGAGGTGCGCGCGTAATTTAATCACCGATGCGGGCGGCTTGTGACATCAAGGTAAAATTCGCATCTGCCCTTTAAGCCAAGGCATTTTATGAGTGCAGTATTCGACGATCTCACTCTGTAATAACGGCCCGAGTTCACTCGCGACTTGGGCAGGCATGTCTTGCGTCGCCCCTTCCCTTGCCATGAGAGAAATGCGGCGCGACAACGGCTCGAACGGCAGCTCGAACACGTCCACACGGTCGATAAATCGCTTTGCCCGCATCACGCCCAATGGCGTCAGAATGGTCCACCCCTCGCCGCGTGCAACCATCGCCATGATCGCATGGTAGCTGTCCAGCTCGAAACGGTGCGAGGCCTGCAGCTTCACCCGCGACAGATGCGAGGCGATTTGGCGTCCCATCACATGCCGCGACGTGTAGAGGATCAGCGGGTTGGCTCGCAGGGTCGCCATGAGGTCCGCCCCTTCGCGCACCATGCGGCGCGGAGTAACCACGACGAACGGATCTTCCATTAAAGAGTGCACCTCGTAGGATGGCGGCAGATCGCTCGGCTCGGCGGCGACCACCATATCCAGTGCGCGGGATTCAAGCTGGTCCAGAAGGCGGTGTGACGCGCCGGTTTCGAGTAGAAACTGCGTCTTGGGCATTTGCTCGGCCAAGCGGGTCAGCATGGCGGGCGTTACATCCGCGTCAAAGTCTTCGATCATGCCGATCCGTAATCGCATCCGCGCCGACAGGTCTTTCAACGCCAGCTCCGAGGTCGCCATCGCAGCTTCATGCAAGATTGTTTGCGCGCGGCGCAAGAACAGCTCTCCGGCTTGGGTCAGCGGCATCGGTCGCTCCGTCCGCGTGAGCAGACGGGCGCCAAGTGCGGCCTCCAGATTTGACAGCTGCTGGCTGACCGCAGAGGGGCTGGCCCCCAACCTCCTTGCAGCGGCCGTAATCGACGGCTCTTCCGCAGCCGCGACGAAGATCTCCACCTGCCACAGCGTAATTTTTCCCGGTGTGTCGACCATCTGAAATCCCCAGCCCGCAAAGCGTTAATCCCGATTGCCGAGGTCAAACGCCAAGCGTAAGCTACCCTCAACTCAAACCGGAGACCAGAGACATGCGTGACGACAGCCCCAACAGCTGGGAGGCCCGCGCGGACGCCCATTCCTTCTACGGCTTCACTGACCTGCCCTCCATCGCAGAGCGCGGCACGGTGGTGCTGACCCATGGGGAAGGCCCATATGTGATCGACGTGCATGGCCGTCGGTACCTTGATGCCAATTCCGGCCTTTGGAACATGGTGGCAGGTTTCGACCACAAGGGCATGGCCGACGCCGCCAAGGCGCAATATGACCGCTTTCCGGGCTATCACGCCTTCTTCGGGCGCATGTCGGACCAGACCGTTATGCTGTCCGAAAAACTGATCGAAGTCTCGCCGTTCGAGCGGGGCAAAGTGTTCTACACCAACTCCGGCTCCGAGGCGAATGACACGTTGGTCAAGATGCTGTGGTTCTTGGGCGGCGCCGAAGGCAAACCAGAGCGGCGCAAAATTCTGACGCGCAAGAATGGCTATCATGGGGTTACGGCGGTCTCGGCTTCGATGACCGGCAAACCCTATAACGAAGTCTTCGGGCTACCCTTGCCGGGCTTCTTCCACCTCACCTGCCCGCATTACTGGCGTGAAGGCCGCAATGGCGAAACAGAGGCCGAGTTTACAGCACGCATGGGTGCGGAATTGGAAGAGGTCATCGCGCGCGAAGGGGCTGACACAATTGCGGCCTTTGTTGCTGAACCTGTGATGGGCGCAGGTGGTGTGATCCCGCCGTCCGATGGGTACTTCCAAACGGTCGCACCAATCTTGAAGAAACACGGAATTCCGCTGGTGGCAGACGAAGTCATCACCGGCTTTGGGCGCACCGGCTCTGACTGGGGCTGTCAGGCATACGACTTTATGCCGGACGCCATCATCTCCTCCAAGAACCTGACTGCGGGCTACTTCCCGATGGGCGCGGTGATCCTTGGCCCCGAACTGACGGACCGCCTGCAAGCCGCCGCCGACGCCATCGAAGAATTCCCGCATGGCTTCACCGCATCGGGCCACCCCGTCGGCTGTGCCATCGCCCTGAAAGCCATCGAAGTGATCATGGAAGGGTCCGACGGGGCCGCGCCGTTGATTGAGAATGTCCGCGCCCTCACCCCGAAATTCGAAGCCGAGATGGCCCGATTGGCGCAGCACCCTCACATTGGCGAAGCGCGCGGGAAAGGTCTTATGGGGGCATTGGAGGCCGTCAAAGACAAGGCAACCAAAACACCCTTTGACGGATCGCTCAGCGTGTCAGAGCGGATCGCAAATACTTGCACCGACCACGGGCTGATTTGCCGCCCGCTGGGTCAGGCTGTCGTGCTGTGCCCCGCTTTCATCATGACTGAGCCGCAAATGGACGAGATGTTCCAAAAGCTCGAGGCCGCGCTGAACAAAGTATTTGAAGAGGTCGTTTAGGCCGACACAGCCAAGCTGACAGCCGCAAAGAAGCAGCCCGAGGCGGCGACGACGAAGCCGTGCCAGATCGCATTGGAAAAGCGCAGGCTTTCCCATTTGAAGAACAGGATACCGGCGGTGTAGAGAATACCGCCGGCCGCAGCAAACCCGCCAGCCGCAGGCGAGGTTTCGAAAACGGACCACATCAGCGCTACGCTAATCCATCCCAGCCCCACATAGAGTGCTGCATTCCAGCGACCGGGGGCCGACCAGCGGAAAAGCTTGGTGATTGCGCCGAACAGTGCCAAGGCCCAAACAATCGCGAGCACTATATAGCCGAACCCCGTTCCGATTGTGACGACGAAGGGGGTATAGGTTCCGGCAATTTTTAAGAATATCGTTGCGTGATCCGCGCGGCGTAGTCGGGCACGGAACCGCTCCCACGGGGTCATGTGGTAGGCCCCGGACACTGTAAACATCGCGATGAGCCCCAGCCAGTAGATGCTTAGAGCTGCGAGTTGGCCTGACGACAAATGGTCCCAGCGAAAGGCAAGGAACATCCCGATGGCGATCAGCGATGCGGCAAGGCCAAGCGCATGGACCAGCCCGTCGGCTACAATCTCTGCACGCGAATAGCTCGGATATTGGGTTTCATTTGCGGCCATGCCCTAAAACCTAGCCGCAAATCAGAGAAAGGCGACCCCAACTTGTCGGGATTCCGTCACGTTACTTGGATGGTTTGCCCATTTTTGCGACCGCAGCCTGCATATCGGCGAGCTGTTTCTTGATTGCATCGAGCTCGGACGTGTCTTCCTTAGCGGCTTTCGTGGCAGACTCGGTCTTTGCGTATTCATCCGATCCAGGGCCCGTCCAACCGCCCATCATCGTCTTCATAAAGGCTTCTTGTTGGGCCTTGATCTGCTCAAAACCGGGGACCGCTGACATCGGACTAGAAATCCGCTCCACCATCTTGCTCTGACCCTCGCGCAGCATCTCGAAACTGGCTGCAAGGAAGTCAGGGACCATGCTTTGCGCATTGGTTGTGTAGCTGCGGACGAGGTCGGTCAACACGTTGATCGGTAAAACGTTTTCGCCTTTGCTTTCGTTATCCGCAATGATCTGAAGCAGGTATTGGCGGGTCAGATCGTCACCAGATTTGAGATCCACAATCTGGACATCTCTGCCCTCTTTGATGAATCCGGAAATATCATCGAGCGTCACGTAATCGCTCGTCTCGGTGTTATACAGCCGCCTCGAGGCGTATCGTTTGATCAGCAACGGCTTCATGTCGGCTTTTACCACGAAATATCTCCCAATATTGCAGCGCAGAAAAAACGCTACCGCAGGTGCGAAAGAAAAGAAAGGGGGGCGCTATAAGGGCTGTCCTCGGCACCAACCTCTTGCCAAGCCCGTCAAATCTGAGCAAATCTGGAAGTGTCGAACCATTTTTAGACGAAAACTCATTTGAAGGATTTGGCTCATGCTAAATTATGAAGGCCAGGTGATTGCCATCCGTCGGCTCTCAGAAGAAGTCGATATCGAACTCACCAAACTCCTCGGACGCACTGAACCCGTGAAGCCCGGCACAGCCGCACATGCGGATCTGGCGCGCAAGATCGAGCTGTGGCGCGGCCGCGCTGCCAATATGGAAAAGGCCGTTCGCTCGAAAGAAGGGCTGCTGACTGTTTCTCATGCCAGCATCCTCAAAAAGCACGGTAACTACGAGGCTAAGCAAAGCTTCAACAGCAAGATGGGCAATATGAACCGTCTGCGCAAAGACCTGCTGAAGCTGCTGGGCAAGATCGCTGACCTGATCAATGCGGCCACCAACCCGGTGAGCGATGAAGTGGCGATTATGAATGGCTTCAAGTCCGCGCTCAAAGCGATCACCGAAGGTGGGGACGAAATCGTTCTAAATCCGCAGCAGTCGCAAAAGCTGACCGCCGAGATCAGTAAAGCCAGCGGGCCACTGGAGCCGATAGAGGGCTACAATCCAAATCAGCCGATCGGCTTGTTGACGCTCGCCTTGGTTATGTTTGTGACAGCCAAGAAGCTTCTGGGGCGCAACGGCAAGGCCTAACGCCCCTGCCCCCACGCAACAAAAAAGGGTGGGCACGAGGCCCACCCTATAAATCTGCACGCTATTGGGAGGAAAAGCGGCAGTATTTTTAAGTGCTAAAGCTTAAGCGACTTTAGCAGCTTTCTTTGCAGAAGCAGCCAGCTCGTCCGTTGCTTTTTTAACAGCGGCGGTGGTGTCTTCTTGGATGTCTTTGCCAGCAGCCATCAGCAGCTCGACAGTTTCCATCTGAACTTTTTTCGCAACTTCAGCGAAAGCAGCCATGTGCTCAGCGGAGGTTTCAGCTTGTGCAGAAGCGAAGTCGGAGACTGCTTTTGCGTAGTCAGCTGGCTCTGCTTGGGCTTTGGTCACGCCGGACATTTTTGCCAGAGTTTCTTTGGTCCATTTGGAGGACAGATCAGCGGAAGTTGCTGCTGCGTCCAGAGCGACTTTGGACATTTTTTCGCCCAGAGCTGCCGAGTTTTTCAGCGCTTCGTTGTAAGCGGACATGTCAACTGGGAAAGCAGCTGCCATATCGGAGAATACTTTGGTGAAGTCTTGTGTCTTGTTAGCCATTGTCATGGTCTCCAGTTTTTGAGCCAATGTCGGCCCTGTGTCTTGTTTGCGTCTGCAGCATATCTACGCGCTGCACCGCAGCATTGCAAGTCTTTTCTGCGCTGCAGCATAAACTTTTTTCCAAAGGTAGATTACAGTCTGAAACGACGAAGACGCAGGTGATTTTTCACACCCGCGCCTTGTTTATAAGGACCTCAAAGCTGCTTAGGTCTTGTTCGACTTCACCTGAACATAGGTGCCGGGTGCGGGGCTAAGTATCGGAAATTCTTCACTTCCTGGCTCCCTTGCTGGCACCATATCGGATGATTTTTCAGACAACCAAACATCCCAACGCGGCCACCAAGAGCCTTCGTTAAAGGTTGCCCCTGCCCACCAATCATCCTGAGTGCCTGTCATGTCGGAGTTGGTATAATGCCCATACTTTTTCTTCGACGGCGGGTTAATGATACCCGCAACATGGCCCGACTCGGAGACAATGAAGGTCTTGTCCTTAGAACCGAACTGCTTGATTCCCGCGTAAGAGCCGCGCCATGCCGCAATATGATCGGTCTCACATGCAATCGCACAGATCGGCAACTCAATATCGGAAAGGCCCAGTGTTTCGCCCAGTAGGCTCATCGTGCCTTTAGCCAGCTTATTCTCTTGGCAAAGCTCTCTGAGATACTCGACAACGAAACGCCCGGGAAGGTTAGTGCTGTCGCCGTTCCAATACAGCAGATCGAACGCCGGTGGCGCCTCCCCCATCATGTAATTTCGGATCGCCGGCGCATAAACCAGATCATTCGCTCGTAGATAAGAGAATGTGCGCGACATAAAGAAGGAATGCAGGAAGCCCTTTTCAGCTACTTGCCGTTCAATCCCGTCGACAAAGTCGTCCTCAAGGAAGACGCCCATTTCGCCCGGGTCTTCAAAATCCGATAGCATGGTAAAGAAGGTCGCCGACTTAACCGTTTTGTCACCACGCTTCTTCATAAGGGCGAGCACGAGCGACAATGTTGTCCCTGCGATACAGTAGCCAACTGCGTTCAGCTGCTTCTGGCCGGTGATTTTCTTGACCTGTTCGAATGCGGTTAGGTAACCGTCATCCACATAGGTATCGATCCCCACGTCCGCATAGCTTGCATCCGGGTTCACCCAAGACACGATAAACAGTGTGTGCCCTTGATCCACGACCCATTTGATCAAGGAATTCTCTGGCTTCAGGTCCATCACGTAGAACTTATTGATCCACGGCGGGAAGATCACCACCGGCGTCGCGTGAACCTTTTCCGTGGTGGGTTTATACTGGATCAGTTCAAACATGTGGTTGCGAAACACCACGGAGCCTTCGGTTGCGGCGATATTCTCGCCCACTTTGAAGGCTGTCTCGTCGGCGAGGCTGACAAGAAGGTCACCCTCATTGGCCTCAATGTCATGGACAAGGTTCTCAAGGCCGCGAACCAAAGACGCGCCATCGGTCTCAACTGCTTTAGCTAACGCTTCCGGATTGGTCGCCAGAAAGTTGGTCGGCGCGAACATGTCGACAATCTGTTGCGCAAAAAAGGACACCCTGCCCTTTTCATGGTCATTCAGCCCCTCAAGATTTTGCATCGCGTCGGTGATGGCCTCGGAGGAATACAGATATTGCTGCTTAATGAAGTTGAAATACGGGTGCGTGTCCCAAAGCTCTGACTTGAAGCGACGGTCGGTCGGCCCCTTATCGTCAGGTGGTGCAAGTTTGCCATGAGCAAGCTGCTGCTGCGCGTCGACATAGTGTTTTAGCGACTTGCCCCAATAATTGACCTGTTGCTCAAGAATTTTTGAGGGGTTGTTCATCATTTCGGCCATATAAGCAGCCGCGGCTTGGACATATACGTCCTGTCCCGGTGCTTGCAGGCCGGGATCTGCCGACTTTTTCTTACCCATGGCCGCGACCAGGCGTTTGGAAAGCTCGTCCATCTTGGCGAGATTGGCATTGAGGCGTTCAAGCTTCTCAGCTGCGTCAATATCGTCCGAAGTGTCAGTTTTGGTTGTCATCTAAAGAGTTCCACAATACCTTGATGCTGCACCTGCGAAGTATCGTCAGCCAGCTTGGGAGGCAAAGCGACGAATTGACGTAGGGACAAGTTTACGCTCGAAAGGAGCCTCCTGTGAAGTATATGGCAACTTATGACCTGATGGAAACTATGCGCGTCACTAACCAATGGTTAGGTGCAACTGCGCAAGCCATGGGCGCCCATCCTGCTGTCGCCCTGGCACCGAACCCCTTCTTCAAAATGCTGGGTGCATGGGGTGAAGTTACTGAACGCACATTCGCACGAATGGTAACGAAGCCGGCTTGGAATATCGCCTCTGTGGTGGGTGAAGACGGCCGCGATCACCTTGTGAAAATCGAGCATGTCGTAACCAAACCGTTCGGCGATTTGATCCACTTCAACGTCACCGACCGCCCATTGAAAGACCGCAAGGTTCTGCTGGTAGCGCCGATGTCCGGCCACTATGCAACGCTGCTGCGCTCTACCGTTGTGAGCCTGCTGCCCGATGCGGAAGTCTACATCACCGACTGGCACAACGCGCGCGATATTCCGGTCAGCGATGGCAAGTTCGACGTAGAGGATTACACCCTCTATCTTGTTGATTTCATGAAAGAGATGGGCCCAGACACGCACGTGATTGCCGTCTGCCAACCCGCCCCGCTCGCCTTGGCCGCAACCGCCTATCTTGCCGATGAAGATCCCGATGCGCAGCCGCGTTCTCTGACCCTGATCGGTGGCCCGATTGATCCCGATGCCGCAGCGACGGACGTCACTGACTTTGGCCGACGCATCACCATGGGTCAGCTCGAGGAAACCGCAATTCAACGGGTCGGCTTCAAGTATAATGGTGTGGGCCGCATGGTCTATCCAGGCCTGCTGCAACTTGCTTCGTTCATGTCGATGAATTCCGATCGTCACGGCACTGCTTTCAAGAACCAGATCATGTCCGTGTCACAAGAAGATATCCCCGCTCAAGCGAAGCACAACAAATTCTACGACGAGTATCTGGCAGTCATGGACATGACCGCCGAGTTCTACCTGTCTACCGTAGAACGCATCTTCAAAGAGCGCGAGATCGCAGAGAATCGCTTCGTCGTGAACGGCAAGCCTGTCGACATCGGAAAGATCACTTCGGTGGCCGTAAAAACGGTCGAAGGCGCGAATGATGATATCTCGGCTCCGGGCCAGTGCATCGCAGCATTGGACCTTTGTACCGGTCTGCCCGATTCGAAAAAGGCATCGCATTTGGAACCGGGCGCGGGCCACTATGGTATTTTTGCCGGCAAAAGCTGGCGCGAAAACATCCGGCCGCTGGTTCTGGAGTTCATCGACGCGAATTCCGACGCGCCGAAGGCCGACAAAACAAATGTCGCCGAGCTTAAGAAAAAGAAAGCTTAAGCCTCAAGCCACTGCTTGAGGGCGGCATTGACCGCCTCCGGCTGCTCCAACGTCGGCAAATGTCCGGCGTCGGGCACAACAACCAAAGACGCCCTGAAGATAAGGTCCGCCATGAATTGATGGCGGGCCACAGGGCACAGCCTGTCATGCTCCCCACATAAGATCAGCGTCGGAATCTTGAGCTTGCGCAAGACGTTTTGCTGGTCGGGCCTGCGTTGAAGTGCGCGAGACTGGCGCAAGAAAACCCCCTCGCCCATCTCCAGTGCCATATCCATCACCAAATCCAGAACCGCTTGGCGGCCGGGGCCAGGAGCAAGGTAGTCGGGCTTCATCTCTTCGCGCATAACTTCCACAAGCGAGCCTGCCATGACCCGAGCGATCTGCGGCTCCCGCGCGGCGGCGTAGGCTGGTGTTTCTGCAAGCGCGTTGGTGTCCATCAGCGCAATTCGTGTAACACGGGTCGGCGCACGGCGCAGAACCTCCATCGCGACAATGCCGCCCATCGACAAACCCGCCAATGCAAATGTGTCTGGCGCCGTCGCCAACACGTCATTCGCAAGTGCTTCGACCGTGTCATGACGCGAGATCGGTGCAAGGTGTATCGCCCTGTCGCGCCCTAAAGCTTTGATCTGGGGGCCAAAAAGGCGCCCATCACACATCATTCCAGGCAACAGGACGAGTGGTTCAGGCATTTAAAGGCACCTTGCGATTGAAGTCGGTTAGCGGGAAGCCGCAATCGATCAGAACCGATTTCATCCTGTCAAATCGCAGCTTTCCCTAGCGCCGACAGTTGTTCACCAAAGTGCTAGCCGATGCAATTGCCAATCATAGCGCTTCTCGAGCCGTCTAGTCTGCCGTCCATCCCCCATCGACAAGGATCGAAGTGCCCGTCACCAGCGAAGACGCGTCGGACGCCAGATACACGGCAGCGCCCATAATGTCCTCGATCATCCCTACCCGAGGCAACTTGATCTTATCGTCGATCCAAGCGCGCTTGGCCGGATCGGCGAAGGTTTCTTCGGTCAACGGGGTCAGGATGAATGTCGGGCAGATTGAATTTACGCGGATGTTGTCAGGCCCCCAATCGATAGCCATCGCCTTGTTGAACCCTTCGACCGCGTGTTTGGTGCCGCAGTAGACGGCGCGCTCTGGCCCCCCGACATGGCCCATTTGGCTGGAGATCTGAATGATCGAGCCACCGCCTCGCTTGCGCATCTGCGCTGCCGCCTCTACTGCCAAGAAATACGCGGCGCGCATATTGATCGACACGACCGCGTCAAAATCCGCAACTTGTGTGTCGCTCGCGTTGGAATGGCGCGCCAGACCAGCGGAGTTGCACAAGATGTCGAACGGGCCGTGTGTTGCGAAAGCGGCTTTAACAGCATCCAAATCGGTGACGTCCAAGGCCAGACCGCTGACCTTCAGCCCTGCCTCACGAATTTGCGCAACGCTTGCCCCCACTTGGTCCGCAGATCGCGCGGCGATCACCACCTCTGCCCCTGCTTCTGCAAGTGCCACGGCGCAGCCCAGCCCGATCCCGCGCGAACCGCCGGGGACAAAGGCGCGTTTTCCATCAAGCCGGAATGAAGGGGTGCGGGGTAATGTCATCTAAATCTCTCCTGTCCACGCGGTCGGGATAGCGGGTTGGGCCATTCCGCAAAAGCTTGGAAAGTCCCTGTAGCGGGCCGCGCGGGTCTTGCTATTTTCTGGCGGCTCCGCCCCTGCCGCCACCAATTTGCCACGCGGCGCGATATAGCTGGAAATGGTTCGCCTCGGTTGAGCTTCCCAAGTCAGATTGAACGCTGCCAGTTTGGGGAAATACCACTGTTCCGAATAGGGCAAATGGTCGTGAATCCAATATGCCAGATCGCGCCAGTCGCGGCCCCGTGCGTATTGATCAGCAAACCAAGGGATCACAATGGTCGCCCCGCCTATAGGTGCGTCTGCCGAGCGGTCCCAGATATGGCATTCGCCGGGATAGTCATTGCGCGCGCAGTTCAGCTTATTTTCGTTTCCAAACTGGTTGAGCGCCGCAGAACGATAGCCCGAACGCACGCTGACGCAGCCGAATGTTTCGTGCAGCGGGTCAAGTAACTCGGTGCAGAAGGCCCGCCCGACATTCAAGGTAAGCTCCACATCGTCCGGAATGTTTGGACATTGGTGAAAATTCCCGATCTCCGAGTACAGAAACTCCCGCATATAGAAGTACTTGGACAGCCGCTCACGGCCCAAGGTCTCCAGAGACCACATGGAGGCTGGCTTACGCCGTGCCATATCCGTTCCACCGAAACGCGCCGTCTTCTTCCCGCAAAGGCGAAAACGGATTGTAGGCGACTTCCCAGACATGTCCGTCAGGATCAGCGAAGTAGCCATGGTGTCCGCCCCAGAACACATCTTGTGCAGGCTTGAGGATCGTACCCCTCGTAGTTTCAACCGACGCCAGAACTTTCGCTACGTCGTCCTTGCGACGCACGTTATGCGCCAGCGTGATGCCCGAGAACCCGCCAATCGCTGCTTGCTCGATCCCAAGCTCAGTCGCCAGTGCGGCCTTAGTGTAAAGCCCCAATGTCTGGCCGATCATGTCAAACGCTATGACACCGTCAGGACTTTCGCTGCGCTGCCAGCCAAGGGCTTCGTAAAATGCCGCCGACGCCGCTATATCGGCGACGCCCAACGTGATCAGGGAAACGCGCTGTTCCATCACAATCCCTCCACCCAGGCGTTCAAAAGCGCCACAGTGCTATCGGTTTGCCCCGGACTTAGGATATCGCCCGCGATCACATGGTTGAACGGATCGTCCCCATCCCCCATCACGCGCGGGGCCAGTTTCACCGGTCCGCCCCATCTCGTCGACATCGCGCGCGTGGTCTCTGAAGACACCACGCCGTCCTTGTCTGAGAAGATAAACAACGTGGGAGTGGTCACCTGGGAATAATCCGCATCACGGGCGTATTTCACCAACGCCGCCATAGGGATCAGCGCCGTGGTCGGGTAGAGCGTCGTCCAGTACTTGCCATGCGCGTCGTTGACCGGGGCAAAGCTGCGCTCCGCGCCCGCCACGATTGCCGCCCAGCTGCGCACAAGTGGCCATTCCAGAATGACTGCGGCGGGCGATCGAACGCGGAAATTCGGCGACACCATTGCAATACCTTTGACCCGCTCCATCAACTTGGGATTTGTCGCGGCAATTGCGGCCGCTGTACCACCGGTAGATGTCGCGATCACGATCACCTCTTCCCCGATACGCCGTCCGATCGCTAGGGCTTCGGCGGTGTCTTCCAACCAATCGCCTGCGACTGGCTCCACCATCGCCAAACCACCGCGCCCGTGGCCTTTCAGCCTTGTGTAGAACAAGTTCGCCCCAAGCGCCGCCGCCAGCTTGTCCGGCACGGGCCTGATTTCCTCGGACGTCGCAGAGAAGCCGTGAATATAGACGATGGATAGCGGCGTCTGCGCACCGACTTTGCCAGCCCAGACAATACGTTTTTCGACCCCTTCGGTGATGTCGTCAAATTGGCTTTCGGCGCGCTCGAGATATGTATCAAGATCTTCGCCCAACGCACTTGGATCAAATGCAATTTCCGTATCCACGGGTTCTCTCGGCACCAAAAACCAGATCGCCGTTCCAAACACCACAAGGGCAAGTAAAACACGGCCCAACCATTTACCAAAACTCTGCATCAGATCACTCCTAACACATCATCGAGCGCCGCTTCGATCAGGCCCAAGGCTTGGTCGTCCGAAAATCGATGATCCGCATCTTTGAGCAGGGTCAGCTGGATGTTCGAACCCTCAGCATGGTCCAGCAGGCGCAGGGCAACAGACATATCGACATCCGCGTCAGCCGTGCCTTGCAAGAACCGCACGGGGAAAGGCAGCGGCAAAGGCGCACGCAGAACCAGATTATTGCGGCCGTCCTCTATTAGCCGTTTGGTGATAATGTAGGGCTCCCCATAGTCGGAGGGCAGCGCGACCTGCCCCGCCTCAAGCTCTGCCTTTTGGGTGTCCGTAAAGCCGCCCCACATGCTGTCTTCGGTAAAGTCCGGCGCGGCGGCGATGGTAACCAGCGCGGCAATGCGTTCCGGAATACGCTGTGTCATCAACAGCGATATCCAGCCTCCCATGGACGACCCGACCAGGATTTGCGGACCCTCGGTCAACATCTCGATCGCATCCTGCGCATCTTGCGCCCAATCGCCAATGGCCCCGTCCGTGAACGCCCCAGAGGATTGACCGTGGCCCGAGTAGTCGAACCGCAAGAACGCCCGACCTTGGACCTTGGCCCATGCCTCTAAATGAATGGCCTTCGTGCCTTCCATGTCGGACTTAAACCCGCCAAGGAAAACAACGCCGGGACCTTTTCCCGCACTTTGATGATAGGCGATGCGGCGGCCGGTGGCCGTGTCGAGATAGTCGGGCATGGACCCTCCCCAAGTGTCGTTTCCGCCAAGCTAGCGACTGGGAAACTGGTTGCAACCGAAACGCTACGCGCTCTCGACCTCATCCAAACCGCTGGCGACCACGGCTGCCGCTACGGCCATCGCCGCAAAGACCATCAGTGTCGCCGCAGGACCCACCAGCCCCGCCACAGCACCGAACGCACCCGAGACCAGCAAAAGGGCCCCAATAACTGTGTTTGACACCGCACTGTAGGATGCGCGCTGCCCCTCTGGGGCCATGTCCACCAGATAGGTCGATCTGCCTTGCCGTACGCCGTGATAGGCAATCATTAACCCAAATAGCGCCAAAGGAAGCGCCCAGACACTTTCAAGCACACCCAGTGCGGAAAAGCCAAGCGTGACGATCAGGGCCGCCGCACCGCTGACACCAGACAGCTGCAAAACGCGGCGCGATGATCTGTCAGACATCCTCCCCCACACGTAAGAGCTGAGCAGAGACGCCAGCGCAGACGCCAAAACCAGCGCGCCCAGCTGCGACAAGGCCCCCTCACTGCCTGCGAGCAGGATCATGTAGGGCGGCGCCAAGGCGGTCGAGACCAACAAACCGCGCGTGAAAATAAAGCGGCGCAACTGGGCATCCTCCCGCAAAATTCCGAACTGGGACAGCGGGTTCAGGCGTTCGGCACTCCGCTCTCCGCCTTCTTCATGCAATCCGGCCATGATCAACGCCGCCAGCCCCCAGAGGCACGCGGCAAGCCCGATTGAGGCCAGCACCAGCCATTCCCGCTCGAACACGCCGCTCATCAGCAGCAACGCAAAGACGATCACCCCTGCGGAGGCAAAGGAACTTGCAGTTCCTGTGGCACTTCCCCGATGATTTTGCGCGACGGTATCGCCCAAGATGTCCTTGTAGGACACGCTGCACAGGCTGCGAGACAACGCCAACACGGCCAGTGCGAGGCAGATCAAACCGCCCGCTAAGGCGCCTTCAAAACTCAGTGCGAAAATCAGGATTGCAACGGCCGAAACCCCTTGCCCGATGGCCCCGGCGACCCAAGCCCATTTGCGACGGCGCATGCCTTCAACCCAAGAAGCGAGTGCCAGTTGAGGCAGCAAAGCCCCCGCTTCGCGGATCGGCACCAGAAGGCCCACGAAAAATGCTGGCGCGCCAAGGGACGACAATAACCAGCTGAGAACCAGCTTCGGGTCAATCAAACCGTCTGATAGCTTGGTCATCGCCAAAGCCGCCGCATGGCGCAGGAAGCTGCGCGGCTCGTGCGCTTTGGCCTCGTCACTCAAGCCTTCACTCCCGTCGGGCTTGTCTACAAGCAGTTCAAACAGGATAGACCCCAGCCCTGTGGATTTCATTTCGCGGCCCCCTTAGGCAAAATCTAACGCCGATAGGTCAAAAGTCATCTTGGTTTGCTCAATAGTCGGTCTGATGCGCGAAGGCACTTGCTCCACGCCGAGGTTATCGTAATCTATGAGACGGATTTTGGGGGCGCGAAACAAATCTCTGCACGCTTTGACACCGACGCGAAACGCGGTCTGGCATTGATCAGCCCGACAGCAATTTATGTTTTGTTGCTGTTGGCCGTGCCTTTGGCGACAATCTTTGCATTCAGTTTCTGGTCGCAGGACTTCCTGAGCATCGACCGAACCCTGACCCTGAAGAACTACCGCGAGGCGTTTACCGACCCGATCTACCGCGTCTTCCTGCTGCGTTCTTTGTGGATATCAGGTGTGGTGACGGTGGTGACGGTCGTTCTGGCCTTTCCCATCGCCTATTTCGTGTCCTTCCACGTCCCCCCCGAACGCAAGGCCTTGTGGATATTCCTCATCACCATCCCATTTTGGACCAGCTACCTACTGCGAGCCTTCCTGTGGAAGGTGATTTTGGGCTTCAACGGGGTTCTCAACTCCGGCCTCTTGGGCCTCGGGCTGATTGACGAGCCGCTCACGTTTATCCTCTACAACACCAACGCAGTGGTCATCACGCTTGCCCATGCGTTTGCGCCCTTCACAATTCTGCCAATCTACGTGGCGCTTGAAAAAATCGACCGCTCGCTGCTGGAAGCGTCAAAGGATCTTGGCGAAGGCACCGCGCGCACCTTCTTCCGCGTGACGCTGCCGCTAGCCATGCCCGGTGTGGTGGCAGCGACTTTGATCGTGTTCATCCCGACCATCGGAGACTATGTCACCCCCCGCCTTGTGGGAGGGCCGGACGGGCTGATGATCGCCAACATGATCCAGACCCAGTTCCTGAAGCTGAATAACGCGCCCATGGGGGCTGCATTGTCGGTGCTGGCCATGGGGGCAGTGACGCTGATTTCGCTGATCTTCCTGTTCGCCAACAGGAGGTTCCTGAAATGAACTGGTTGCGCGTCTACGCCATTGTCTATTTGGTATTCTTGTACCTGCCGGTGCTTCTGCTGCCAGTTTTCTCGTTCAACGACGCGACGGTCATCGCCTTCCCGCTGCAAGGGTTCACAACCCAGTGGTTCAAAGAGCTGGCCGGCATCGACGCGCTGCACGGTGCGTTGAAGAACTCGCTGTTCATCGGGATCGTGTCGGCCACCCTGTCCACGATCCTTGGCATCTGCGCCGCCCGCGCCTCTACCCGCTACCGCTTCCCGTTCAAGGCCCCGATCATGGGGGCGATCATGCTGCCGCTGGTATTGCCAGAAATCATCGTGGCCGTATCCCTTCTGGTGGTCCTGATGCAGCTGGGCTTCTCGCTGACCTCGTGGACTGTCATCATGGGCCACACCCTGATCTGCACGCCCTTCGCCATCGCAATTCTCAGCTCCAGCTTCCAAGGGTTGGATCAGTCGCTGGAGGAAGCCGCGATTGATCTGGGCGAAACCCGCTGGGGCGCGTTCAGTAAAATCATCCTGCCTCTGGTCACACCGGGTATCGTGGCATCCTTCCTGATCGCGTTCACTATCTCGATGGACGAGTTCATCATCGCGTTCTTCCTGACCGGTGCGGACCCGACCCTGCCCGTCTATATCTGGTCACAACTGCGCTTCCCCAAACGCCTGCCGTCGGTCATGGCCCTAGGGACGTTGCTGATCGTGGCCTCTTTGGTGCTGCTCAGCATCGCCGAATATTTCCGCCGCCGGGGCATCCGCCGCACCGGGGCTAAAGACAGTGGAGGGTTCTTGTGAGCTCCATCATCTCGCTTTCCGGCATTCAGAAATACTACGGGGATTACCACGCCTTGCGCGGCATCGACCTCGAGATAAAGCAGGGCGAGTTCTTCTCGCTGCTCGGCCCCTCAGGCTGCGGCAAGACCACGTTGCTGCGGGTGATTGCAGGGTTCGAGGACGTGTCCGAGGGCGTGCTATTGCTTGATGGCGCCGATATGGCCCGCGTGCCTGCGAACAAGCGCCCGACCAACATGGTGTTCCAAAGCTACGCCATCTTCCCGCATTTGACCGTCGGTCAGAACGTGGCCTTTGGGTTGCGGAAGAAGGGGTTGTCCAAGGACGACATGGCAAAGGCGGCCACCGAGGCGTTGGAGATGGTCGGCCTCGCGGGCTATGGCGACCGCGCGGCGCATGCTCTGTCAGGTGGCCAACGGCAACGGGTGGCCTTGGCCCGTGCACTGGTTTTGAAACCGAAGGTTTTGCTGCTGGACGAGCCGCTCTCCGCGCTCGACAAGAAGATGCGCGAGCAGATGCAATCCGAATTGCGACGGCTGCAACGCCAAGTCGGCATCACCTTCATTCTGGTCACCCACGACCAAGAAGAAGCGCTGATTATGTCGGACCGTATCGCCGTGATGTTCGAGGGCGAGATCGCGCAAATGGCCTCCCCGCAAGAACTCTACCGTCGCCCCGCCACACGCCGTGTCGGCGAATTCATCGGGGTGATGAATTTCCTCGAAGCCAAGCAAACCGGAAGCTCCGAGAAAACTGTGAGCTTTGACGTCGAAGGCCTTGGCGCAGCGGAGGTTTCCGTTGATCAGCTACCCGACGGGGCGCGCGCCGCTGCAGACGTCGTGGGCCTGCGCCCAGAGGCCCTGTCGATCCTGTTCGAAGGCCAACCCTCTACCGGCCGCGAGGTCGATGCCGTGGTCCAGGACCTCGCCTATTACGGGGATATGACCTACTACGAAGTGACGCTCGAAGGGTCTTCCACTCCCGTGACGATATCCATGAAGAACCTGATCTCCCGCCCTGTGCTCGAGCGTGGCACAAAAACACGGGTTCAGTGGGACGAGAGGTCGCTGGTGATCTTCGCCGCTTGACCTTCGCGCGCAGCGCCGCCATTTAGTCCAAACACATAACCCGCAACCGGGCGTTCCGTGGGCGCCAAACTGACGAGGAGCCAAGACAATGGCCTCAATCTCTCTGACTTTTCCTGACGGCAATTCGCGCGACTATGAAGCGGGCGTGACCCCCGCTGAAGTCGCCGCATCCATTGCATCATCGCTGGCCAAAAAGGCCATTTCAGCCACCGTTGACGGTGCTCATTACGATTTGCAATGGCCGATCAACGCAGATTCCGCCATCGCCATCAACACCATGAAGGATGAAGCCCCTGCGCTGGAGCTAATCCGCCACGACCTCGCCCATATCATGGCGCGCGCGGTGCAAGAGCTGTGGCCTGACGTACAGGTCACCATCGGCCCCGTGATCAAGGACGGCTGGTATTACGACTTCGACCGCGCCGAGCCTTTCGTGCCAGAAGACTTGGCTGCCATCGAGAAAAAGATGCGCGAGATCATCAACAAGCGTGACGCCGTACGTACCGAAGTTTGGGATCGCACGCGCGCGATCAAGCATTACGAGGAAAAGGGCGAGCCTTACAAAGTCGAGCTGATCGAGAGCATCCCCGGCAACGAGGATTTGCGCATGTATTGGCATGGCGACTGGCAGGATTTGTGTCGTGGCCCACACTTGCAGAACACCGGCCAAGTGCCTGGGGATTCATGGAAACTCATGTCCATCGCAGGTGCCTACTGGCGCGGGGACAGCGACCGTGCGCAGCTACAACGCATCTATGGCGTGGCGTTCCAGAACAAGGAAAACCTCAAGGCCCACCTTCACATGCTGGAGGAAGCCGCCAAGCGCGACCACCGCAAGCTGGGCCGCGAGATGGACTTGTTCCATATGCAAGAAGAAGCGCCGGGTCAGATTTTCTGGCACCCCAATGGCTGGACCATCTACACCGAATTGCAAGACTACATGCGCCGGATGCAGCGCAAGGGTGGTTACGTCGAGGTTAACACACCACAGGTCGTCGACCGCAGACTGTGGGAGGCGTCGGGCCACTGGGAAAAATACCAAGAGCACATGTTTGTGGTCGAAGTCGATGAAGAGCACGCCCGCGAAAAGACCGTCAACGCGCTGAAGCCAATGAACTGCCCCTGCCACGTGCAGGTGTATAATCAGGGCCTGAAATCCTACCGCGACCTGCCCCTGCGCATGGCCGAGTTCGGATCATGCGCGCGCTACGAGCCGTCCGGCGCGTTGCACGGCATCATGCGGGTGCGTGGCTTTACCCAAGACGATGGCCACATCTTCTGCCGCGAGGACCAGATCGAAGAAGAAACTGCGATCTTCATCGAATTTCTGTCAAATGTTTACAAAGACCTCGGGTTCGAGAAGTTCAGCGTCAAGTTTTCCGACCGCCCCGACACCCGTGCGGGCAGCGACGAGGTCTGGGACAAGGCAGAGGCCGCCCTGCTCTCTGCCACCCGTGCTGCGGGGATCGAGCCAGAACTGAACCCCGGTGAAGGTGCGTTCTACGGGCCGAAGCTGGAATTCGTGCTGACCGACGCGATTGGCCGTGACTGGCAATGCGGCACCCACCAAGTGGACTTCGTGCTGCCCGAACGCCTTGATGCGAACTATATCGGCGAGGACGGCAACAAGCACCGTCCGGTGATGTTGCACCGTGCAACGCTCGGTTCTTTCGAGCGGTTCATCGGCATCCTGATCGAGGAACACGCAGGCAAGCTCCCCTTCTGGCTGGCACCGCGTCAGGTGGTTGTGGCCTCCATCGTGTCGGACGCCGACGCCTATGTGCTTGAAACTGTTGCAAAACTGAAATCCCAAGGCATCCGTGCCGAGGCCGATATCCGCAACGAGAAGATCAACTACAAGGTGCGCGAGCACTCCGTCGGCAAGGTCCCTGTGATCCTCGCGGTCGGCAAGAAAGAGGTCGAGGACGGCACGGTCACGCTGCGCCGTTTGGGCGAAAAGCAGACCTCTGTGGTGGAGGTCAACGCGCTGGTGGCTGATCTCAAGGCCGAGGCTTGCCCGCCCGACCTCAAGTAATCGGGTCTCAAACCAGCGCAGCCTGAACGTCTTTGCCCCATCCCAGATAGAGCGTCCCGTCGTCAATAACGGGGCGTTTCATCAAGGTCGGGTGCGCGGTCAGCTGGTCCAGGGGATCAGCGGAGCGCTCGGCCTCGGACAGACCACGCCACGTGGTGGAGCGGGTGTTGACCAGATCGGCCCCGAACGCGTCCAGAAAGCGCTGCAATTCGGCGCGGTCCAAGGGTGTCGCGCGCACATCCACGAACGCCGCATTCGGTAGGGCTTTCAGCGCCTTGCGGCAGGTGTCGCAGGTCTTGATGCCGTAGAGTTTCATGCGGTTTTCCCCTCTGATTCCTGCTGTTTTATGGGCATTGTCACAAAAATTGTCCAGAAACCGCCCATGCGAAAAGCTTGAGGATCAAAGGCTTACCTAGCGTCACCCCGCTGCGCGCGACATGCTTAATATCTGTCATTGAAGTTTTAAAAAGCTCGCCTAATCTATTGTTCGTGAGACAGACTTTACGTTTCGGCCTTCTTCTACGGATGCAGACGCCTAACTTGAAGACACTGCTGCACCACCCCGCCGCATACCGCGGGCGGATACTAGAAGGAGATACGGAATGGCCACTGGCACCGTAAAATGGTTCAACACCACCAAAGGCTTCGGCTTTATTGCACCTGACGATGGCGGCAAGGACGTCTTCGTTCACATTTCCGCGGTCGAGCGCGCTGGTCTGACCGGCCTGCGCGACGACCAGAAGATCCAGTACGAGATGATCGAAGGTCGCGACGGCCGCGCATCGGCTGGCGATCTGGTAGCGCTAGACTAAGCCCTAGACCGTTAAGAAACGACTAAAGCCCGCCCCACCGGCGGGCTTTTTGCTGCGTGGCGTTAAGGTTTGAGGGCTGTCTGCAAAGCGTCGGCTTTCTGTCGGGCAAATGTTGGGCGGGGTTTCACCCCAGTCTACGGATTGCTATGGAGGATGAGAGATGCCTTGGATTTGCGTCCACAGACTGAGGATAGAAGGCCATAACCAGTCGAGAGAAATGTAGATAGCGACCAAGAACAAGAGCATCATAAATAGTAAGGGCACGTTCTTTTCAGTTTCAGTGAACGAACGGTATTTTTCTTTCCTAACGCCCTTGCCTAACGCTATCCATTCCGCTGAGAAGACACGTGATGACAACTCCATCTCAAGCTTGTTTATGACCTTGAACTTTGCTTTATTCAGCTTCCCGTAATTGTCGATTAGATTTCGCCAAGACCAGCAGAGAAGCATTCCCAAAACCGTAGGAACGAGTAACAGTAGCGTCGCCTCGTCCGCTATGAGCTTTTCTTTCAAAGCAAACCCAGAACCAGCAAGCAAGCCGCCAATAATAGTTATGAAAAATCCATTAGTAATCTGTCGACGTCGAATTAGTTCCTCAGAGGTCTCGACCATTATTTTGAACAGCTCGAAGTTTCCCTCAGTCTGTTGCTGACCTACGGAGAAACATTCGTCAAATTCATTTTCAAAATTATACGCTAACTTTAAATCTTCCATTGCAACTTCAATCGTTTCTCGTCGATTGAACTCAACTATGGGTTTGCTGAGCTTACCTGCGATCTCGATTTCCCACTCAGCGTTCTCTGATTTCGAACACGCTTCAGTATCGAATACCAAGACGAGTTCGGCAGTCCTAATCTCTTCTTCCGCCCGCGCCTTCCAGTTGGGGGCGCTCGAATTATTTAATAGGATTGGGTCAAGTGATATCCCTAGGCTTTTCTTAGCGTCTTTAACAAATTTAGTAGCTTTCGCGCGATCACTATGCCTATGAATCACAAAAACTTTCATCAACGACTTCTCTTCGCAAGCTGCCAAACACCGTTCGCAACCGATTGCTTTGTCCAACCCACTTGCTCAGCGGCAGCATTAGACACAACAGATGATGCTTTCTTTTGTGCCCAAGGATTCACCGCAAGAATTGGCCGAGAGTAACACCGTGCACCGTCAATTTCTTTTTGAATCCAATTAGAATAGTTGGCGTACAGCCCGGTGGGGATTACGACCACATTGCTATTATTGATACGCGAGTAAATTGCATCTCTAAGCGCTTGCGTATTTGGAGCGTTATGAATCGGATTCTCTTTAGGCACAGAAGTATCATTGAAAACCAAGGGAGCCCCATCAACATTCCATTTCTCAATGAATAGCCATTCACTCAGCTTTTGATAGTGCTCTGAATACTTCCAAGAGTGGCTAATGAATACGCTTACTTGAAACATCTACCCAATAACCCCCTGAAACTCCCGCCACTCCCCCTTGCTCATTCCGGAGGTTTCCTGTGTGACCTCCTCGCCCTTGAGCATCCGGCGGACGCAGTCGACGGCTTTGCCGCTGAGTTGTGCGCCGCCCAGACGGTAGTCCTCGAAGGCGGAGTATGCGGCGGGGACCCAGTCGGCGACGACGTTGCAAATCGCGTCGGCGTAAACCCTTATTTCATACTGTGCATGGCTATCTGCCCGCAGGCGCAAGAAGTGAAACAGATTGTGGAGGTCCACCTTCCAGTACCATTGCGTGTAAATATTGGCAGGCAGGTTCATGCGGGCCAGCTCGCGGGCGAGGCCGTCTTGACCATCGTCGGAGATCATCGCCTCGTAGTTGTCATAGGCGCGGGTGCTGTCAGCCTTGAGGATTTCGAGGACGCGGGCGGCCTCCTCCCCTTCGAGGATTTTGCCGCGGCCTTGATTGTTCACCACGGACTGCGCGTTGATATGCTCGGGCGCGGGGATGTAGAACTCGCGGTCGAGGATCGAATAGCGGGCGGAGTATTCGTTGACGTTGGCCGTCCGGTGGCGGATCCACTGGCGGGCGACGAAGACGGGCAGTTTGACGTGCAGCTTGATCTCGCACATCTCGAACGGGGTCGAGTGCCAGTGGCGCATCAGGTAGCGGATCAGGCCTTCGTCGTTTTGCACCGACTTGGTGCCCTTGCCGTAGCTGACGCGGGCGGCTTGGCAGATGGCGCTGTCGTCGCCCATATAGTCGATGACGCGGATGAACCCATGGTCGAGGACTTCGTGGGCGGTATACAGGTGCTGTTCCATCCCCGGCACGGTGGCGCGCATCGTGGTGTGCGTCTGGGACCGCGCCTCGGCGATTTCCTGGGCTTGCTCTGGGGAAATGGGCATGTGCGGTCTCCGGCGTGAGGGATTCGGGGGTTCAGACCACATATTGCGTCAAAGGGGGCATGTGCATCAAGATGATGTTAGCGTTATCCACAAGGTAATCCGAATTCCCCCGTTTAACGGGCGATTGTTTAGCAACACTCCCTAATTTACCCCCCAAACCAGCGACCTGCGGCGTTGACTTTTGGGCCAGCGCACAAGACTTTCCTGACAAAAGTGCGCCATAGGGCGTTAACTCGGGCAGTGAGACAAAACCATGATCCAGACTACCGCCGTGAAGGCCCTTGGGGTTCTTTCCATTTCCGCACTTGTCGCATGTGGCGGCTCTGGCTCTAACCCTGTCACCGGCGGCACCGTAGACACCGTCGTTGACCCAACGAATCCGAACACAGTGGCTGGCCAGAAATTCGCGTTCGACCAAACCATTGGCCTTGTTGCGAATTCGATGACCTATGACGACCAAGGCACCGCCGACACGTCGGACGACACGCTGAATATCAACAACATTCCCTTCGATACCGAGACCGGCTTTTACAACCGCGTCGGCACCCTGCCGAATGGTTGGGGCCTTTACGAGAACGACGAGCGCGGCCAAGCCGGACGTCTCGACTATACCGCCGTGTTCCATCAATCCGCGACAGGCAATGTCGAGGGCGGTGTAGCAGCCTCCCCGAACTGGACCGGGTCCAGCGGCAATGCGGGCGCGGTTGTGCGCCGCACGAACGCTTCGGTTTCTCTGCCGATCAACGGCATTATCCAGTATAATGGCACCTATGGCGGCATTCGTGAACTCGACAACGATGCCAACCCAACCGATCCCGGCATTGAACTTGTCACCGGCAACGCCGAAATCCGCATCGACTTCGACGACTTCGACATTCAAGGCGATATCGTTGGATTTATCAGCGGTCGGCAGGTCTACAATGCTGACACCGGCGCGCTTGTGGGCACCCTGTCCGATGTTTCACTGGCTGAGTCCTTCATCGACCGCACCGACGCCACCATCGACGAAAGCACCGCGTCTGCACTGGACGGCACGCTATCGGGGACATGGGAAGGCGTCTTTGGCGGCGCCAACGGGGAAGAGGTCGCTGCCTACCTCATCCTGAACGGCACCACCCCGTCCACCCCAGTCGTTGGCCTGCCGCCGATCCCTGGTGTTGCGGTTCGCGAACTCGGCGTCTTGCTGGTTGCCCAATAACCCATTGCGGGGCGTTGCGCGGGGGGCGCAACTTCTGCTTGTTACTCTTGGATTGACGGCAACGAGCTTGGCCCAGACCGCGCCAACGGTGGTATCTGTCGCAGATAGCCGCACGCTTGCCTTCAATCTGGTGTCGCGCGGCCAACCGACCCCGGCCCGCGCCATCGCCAACACGCTGCTCGAGCGCAACCCGAACGACATAAAAGCCCTGCTTGTCCTGTCACGTGCGGAACGGTTGCTTGGCGATTTGCCTGCGGCGAAACAAGCCGGAAAACGCGCGTGGCGCGCCGCCGACGCGCCTGAGGATCGCTACACAGCAGCAATGCTGACCGCGCAGGCGATCTCATCCTCCGGAAACAAGATCGGCGCGCAGATTTGGCTGCGCCGCGCCGCTCAGGTCGCACCGAACGATCAATTGAAAGCCACAGCCGTGCGCGACCTGCGCTACGTTCGGGGCACAAGCCCTGTCGCACTGAGTTTCGATCTGTCGGTCGCGCCCTCTTCCAACATTAACAACGGCTCCAAGTCGGACACAATCGAAGTGTTCGGCCTGCCCTTCGCGCTCAGTGGTGACCTGCAGGCGCTCTCCGGCGTCGAGTATTCCCTTGGCGCGACGCTGTCTTACAAACTTCCGGCCGTTGGCACATGGACTCTGACCGCGGGCGCGAACGTTGAGTCCAAACATTACACGTTATCCTCTAGCGCCAAAGCCATTGCCCCGACAGTGTCCGGCTCTGATTACGCGTTCCAACAGCTTCAGGTGAGCCTTGCGGCCAACCGCACCGACGCGGATCGGAAAGCATCAACCAGCCTTTACGTGAAAGCCGGGCAAAACTGGTATGGTGGATCGACCCTCACGCGCTTCGCGGGCGTAGGAGCGGCGCGACAATATCAGATCGGGGAGCGCTCAAGTTTGCAGGTCAATCTCGGGGCAGAACGGCAATGGCGACAAGACAACGCGCAGCGGTCGGCTGACGTGGTAACTCTGTCCTCCACTTGGGGCCATGGCCTGACCAATGGCAGCGCGATCTGGGTCACCGGCTTTGTGAGGGATACAGCATCCGAATCTAGCTCAATCGCCCAAGAAACCGCGGGCGCCAGCCTCAACTATTCACATGGAAAGCCGATTTTCGCGGACACCAAGCTTGAACTCTCTATCGGGTACGAGAATAAAAGGTTCGACCGCGCCCAATTTCCCTTCGTCCGCCGCGAAGATCAAACGGTCAGCGCCTCCGCCACGATGATTTTCAGCAACCTCGACTACATGGGATTTGCACCAACAGCCGAACTCAGCGCCAAACGCACAAGCTCTACGCTCGGGCAATACAGCAATGATGATCTAGGCCTTAAACTGGGCCTTCGCTCGACCTTCTGATATGACACAACGCATCCCCACGACCCGCCGCCTAGAGCGCGCCCTAGGCGATTTTGTACGTACGCGTCTGCAAGGGGGTCTGGGCGAGTTGCTCATGTTTTTCTTCAAACAGGGCTGGGCCGCCCTGTTCGGGCTGCTTTTCATCATCGCCTTGATCGGCACCAAACTGATCTGGCAGGACGACTGGGCGTTGCAGCGCTATGACGGGCTTTTCATTTTCGCCGTAACCACCCAGATCGCCATGCTCTACTTTAAGCTAGAAACCTGGGACGAGGCCCGCGTGATCTTGCTGTTCCATATCACCGGCACGGCAATGGAACTCTTCAAAATTCGCATGGGATCATGGTCTTACCCGGAACCGGGACTGTTCGTGCTAGGCGGCGTGCCGATGTTTTCCGGGTTCATGTACGCCTCTATCGGCAGCTACATCGCCCGAGTGATCCGCATTTTTCACATGCGCTTCGCCCCTTACCCGCCCTTATGGATCACCTTCATCTTCGGGGCCGCCATCTATGTAAACTTCTTTGCCCATCACTACACCATCGACATCCGGATGGGATTGTTCGCCGCGTCCCTGATCCTGTTCGCCCGCACCCGCATCTGGTTCTATGTCGGCCGCAACCCGCGTTGGATGCCCATGCCTGTAGCTGCGTTCCTGTGTGCCTTCGTGGTCTGGATCGCCGAGAATGTCGGCACCATGACCGGCACATGGATCTACGCCGGACAATCGGCGCTGCAGATGGTGAGTTTCGCGAAAATGGGCTCTTGGTATTTACTGCTGTGGGTGGCTTTCGTGACCGTCACGCTGGTCTCACGCGGTGCGCTGTCACAGACAGCCATAAAGCCAGAGCTTAGGGCCTCGCCATCCGCGCCGGAGGCGCTAGACTAAAGGGGACAAACCTAAGGAGTCCCCGATGAAAGTCGAATACTTGCACACGATGGTCCGCGTGAAGGACCTGGATAAATCAATCGCATTCTACAAAATGCTTGGCCTGATCGAGCGCCGCCGCACCGAACATGAAGGCGGGCGTTTCACGTTGGTTTTCTTGTGCCCACCGGACCAAGCCGACGGCCGCGCAGATGTAGAACTGACCTATAACTGGGACGGCGATGACGGGCTGCCATCAGACGGGCGCCATTTCGGTCACCTCGCCTACCGTGTCGAGAATATCTACGAGATGTGCCAGCAGCTTATGGATGCGGGCGTCACCATCAACCGTCCGCCGCGCGATGGCCATATGGCGTTTGTGCGCTCGCCTGACAACATCTCGGTCGAGCTGTTGCAGATGGGAGAGTCCCTGCCCGCACAAGAACCATGGGCTTCGATGGAAAACACCGGCCATTGGTAGGCCATTTGCCAGTCCTAAATGCCACGATATTGGCATGGGCCCTGCTAGGTGGCGGGGCCGAAGCGGCCTGCCGCCAAGCGCTGGCTCTGGGGTTGGACATTTCAGGCTCGGTAGACGCGCAGGAATACCGGCTGCAAGTCGACGGGCTGGCAGCGGCCTTGCTTGCACCGGAGGTTTCGCAAAAGGCCCTAGCCTCGCCGGAGACACCCGTTTTCATCGCTGTATACGAGTGGTCCGGCCAATCGCGGCAGCGCGTTCTGATAAACTGGACCGCCCTGCAATCGCCCGCTGATCTTTCGCGGATCGCCACCACCTTACGCAAAACGCGACGGCAATCCCGTAAGGGCGCAACGGCAATTGGCCGCGCCATGGGGTTCGCTGACATGCTGTTCCGAGAAGGTCCGGACTGTTGGACCTACACGCTGGATTTGTCCGGCGACGGCAAAAACAACGACGGCCCTTCCCCTCAGACTGTCCGTAAAGATCCGCGCTTCGAGCGCGTCACCATCAACGGGTTGGTCATCGGATCCGACACGACAATGGGGCGTGACGAGCGGCAGATGGAGATCATGGAACTCTCCGCCTATTACCGCACCCGCGTGATCCACGGCCACGACGCATTTATCGAGGTGGCAATGGGGTTCGAAGATTACCAGCGCGCGATGGAGCGCAAGCTGCTGCGCGAACTGAAGGGACTGGTTTTAGGTGCTTTGGAGTAGCGCACCCTGTTGCCACTGGCAGCACACGCCCCTAAACTTGCCGCTATGAAACACATCCCAAAAGAAACAACCGATGACGCGCTCATTCAGGAGTTCCTGAACAATGGCGGCAAAGTCAGTGTCGGTAAGACCAAGCCCCTGCCCGCCGAATTGGGCCTGAGCAACAATGTCTGGAACAACAAGCTGACCAAAGACGAGAAGTCCGCCCGCGACAAGAAGTGATCCGACTGCGGTAAGTCACTCACGAAGCGCAGAGCCTTAGACGGCAGTCAACGGCGAAGACGCCCTTTGGGGATGCTCATACGCATGGCAACATAGGCAAAGCTTGTTTCCGTCCAGATCGCGCAAGTAAGCGCCAAAATAGTCCGGGTGGTATTCGGGGCGCAGACCCGGCGCACCTTCGTCGCAGGCCCCTAAACTCAGCGCCAAGTCATAAGCCCGCACGACAACTTCGCGATTTGCGCAGTCAAACGCCACCATTGCGCCATTCCCGACAGTTGCCGGACGCTCATCAACCGGCGTCGTCAAAATGAACAATGGCCGATCGCCGATTGGTGGCATCCACCCCGCCCAATGCTCTTCGGTAAACTTCAACTCCCAACCGACCGCCTTCAGAAACGGACGGTAGAATGACAGGCTCTTTTTAAGATCATTTGTGCCAAGGGTCACATGTGAAAACATTTGCCCATCCTCCACCCCTTGCCCGTCAAACGGGGATCAGCGCTGCCCCGATCCTGCGGCCTTCTGACAGCAGAACATTATATGTGCGGCAGGCTGTCGGAGTTGCCATCAACTCCACCCCGACTTGCGCCTCGTCTAGCGCCTCGCGCAACTCGTTGGGTAAGTGGCTGATCTCGGACCCTGTGCCAATGAACAACACATCAATCAGTTTGGCGCGGCTCAGGATTGTGTCGCAGTCGTCGAACCCGCCCCACTCGAAACGCTCCGTCGGCAGCAACAGCACCCCGCCCTGCACAACCTCGCCACCGATGCGAAAAAAGCCCGGCCCATAGCCGTCGATTGGAGGAGCGGCATCATAGTCAATTTCTGTCAGGCGCATGTCGTCAGTCCCAGATTGGCAGGCCCATAAGGATGGCCGCCGCAATTATGGCATATGCAATATTGCGGTAAAACACCTCAAAACGCGGAATGAAGACCGCCTGCCCCAGCTTGGCCCCGACGCCGTAAGGGATCAGCAGGACCAGCCCCAGTATGACCGCCTGACCGGTCAGGATGCCTTGCAGGGCCATGCTGGGCAGCAACAGCAAGCTGCTGATGGTCAGGAACACCAGCGAATTCGCACGGACCCGCGCCACGGGATCGGAGCCACTGAGCTGGAACAACAGCATCACTGGCCCAAGTAGCCCCGTCGCCCCGCCGACAAAGCCGGTGGCCATCCCGATGCAGGCCTGCGTGCTGCGCAAGGAGGACAGCTTTTGCCGCCAGCCGCTCATCAGGGCGGCGAGGGTCACAGCCGCGATGGCCAGAACCGCCCATCGGATATGCGTGACGTCACTGGTGCGCAGCAGGTAGATGCCGACGGGCGCGCCAAGCACGGAAAACCCGATCATCGTGAGCACCGACGGCTTGTCCATCTGCGGCCATGCGCGTGGGACCAGCGTGACCAAGGACGCGAGGGCGGAGACAGAGAAAGAGGCAACCGCAAGCTCCGGCACCCAGAAGATCGTGGCGACCGGCATGAAGATTAGCGCCGCGCCGAAGCCAGCAAACCCGTAGACGATGCCCGCGATGATGGTGATGCAGGTGACCCAGCCCAAGCCCGGTTGGGCAAGGGCCGGAGCCAGAAGATCAAGCATCAATATTGGCGTATTGCCCGCCAGCGTTCGGGTCTTTCTTAGACCAGTCGCGCTTGACGCCTAGGAACAGCAGGATCGTGGAGGCCACGAAGATCGACGAATAGGTGCCGACAATAATGCCCCAGATCATTGCGAACACGAAGCCGCGGATCACGTCGCCGCCCAGCACAAACAACGCAATCAGCGCCAACAAAGTGGTGACCGAGGTCATCATTGTGCGCGACAGGGTCTCGTTGATCGACAGGTTCAATACCTCGGACAGGTCCTTGGTTTTGTACTTGCGCAGGTTCTCGCGAACGCGGTCGAAAACCACCACGGTATCGTTGATCGAATAGCCGACGATGGTCAGCAACGCCGCGATAATCGCAAGGTCGAACTTGATTTGCAGCTCCGAGAAAATGCCAAGCGTCAGCACCACATCATGGACCAGCGCGATAACCGCACCGACGGCGAACTGCCATTCAAAACGCAGCCAGATGTAGATCAAAACAGCCGTGATTGCCATGATAACAGCGATGGCAGCCGTCTGGATCAGCTCTCCCGACACTTTCGGGCCAACAGATTCAACTGACGGGAACGTCATGCCGGGGTCGACAGTGCGCAGGGCCGTTTCAAGCGCCAAGATCGTTTCGGCCGTCACCGACTCGTCGCCCTCTTGGGCCTCGATGCGGATCATGGCCACGTTCTGATCTGCGGCGAATGTCGGATCGAACACCTCTGTGATCGAGATATCGCCAAGCCCTGCAGGCTCCAGTGCAGCCCGGTAGGCGGCCACGTCGACCGCTAGGGTGCTTTCGGTGCGGATCGTCGTGCCGCCACGGAAGTCGATGCCGTAATTCAGGCCTTGGATCAGGAAGGACGCAAAGCCAACAACGATCAGCACGGCCGAAATTCCCAGCCACAGCTTCCACTTGCCAAAGAAATCCCAAGACGTCTCGGAGGGGACGAGTTTCAAGCGCATCTTAGACCTCGATCTGTTTGGGGCGGCGGCGTTCGAACCAGAACACGATGATCAACCGCGTCACGTAAATCGCGGTGAAGACCGAAGTCAGGATCCCAAGCCCCAGCGTCACAGAGAACCCGCGCACGGGGCCGGAGCCCATGACGAACAGGATAACTGCGACAATGAACGTAGTGATGTTTGCATCGAGAATGGCCGACAGAGCCTTCTCGTAGCCCAGCTCGATCGCGCGGGCCGGACCTTTGGAGGTTTTCAGTTCTTCGCGGATACGCTCGAACACCAGCACATTGGCGTCGACGGCCATACCGATGGTCAGGACGATACCCGCGATGCCCGGAAGTGTCAGTGTCGCCCCGATCAAGGACAACAGGCCAAAAATCAGGCCGACATTGATGATAAGGGCGATGTTGGCAAACAGGCCGAACGTGCCGTAGCTGAGGACCATGAACACCAGCACACCAATAAAGGCCACGATACAGGCGATCTTACCCGCGTCGATGCTGTCTTGACCAAGCTCTGGCCCGATGGTGCGCTCTTCGAGAAAGGTCATCTCCGCTGGCAACGCGCCGGCCCGCAGCAGAACGGCAAGGTTGGTGGATTCCTCAACGGTGAAGCTGCCGGAAATCTGACCAGAGCCACCAAGGATCGCCTCGCGGATCACAGGGGCAGAGATCACCTCGTTATCCAAAACGATAGCAAACGGCGCGCCGACATTCTCACTGGTGAAAATACCGAATTTGCGTCCGCCGGTCGTGTCGAAGCGGAAGGTGACGGAAGGCTGGCCGTTCTGGTCAAACGCAGGTTGCGCATTCGCCAGATCTTCACCGGTGACTACAGGGGTCTGTTCCAGAATGTAGAATGTCCCCTGCTCTTGCGGGTCGATGGACGGCACCAGAATCTGGCGGCCCGAGACACGCTCGTTGGGGTTGGAGGTCCGCGTGATGACCGGATGGAAGGTCAGCTTGGCGGTGGTGCCGATCAGCTCCTTCAGCTCCGTGGCAGAGCCGATGCCTGGCACTTGTATAAGAATGCGGCGATCGCCCTGGCGCTGAATGGTCGGCTCGCGGGTACCCGCCTCGTCCACACGGCGGCGGATAATCTCCAGCGATTGCTGCATGGTACGGTCGTCGGTGGCGACACGCTCTGCTTCGGACAATGTCACGGTCAGAACGTCGCCTTGCCCAGACACTTCTATGTCGTTGCTTCCAGCGCCCGTCAGGCTCACCACGGGCGACGCGAGCGCCCGCACACGGGTGATCGCCTCTTGCATGCCAGCGGGGTTGGAAATCTTGACGCTCAGCGTTCCGGGCGCCGCATTCTGGCGGCGGATGGTGCCCACGGTGTCCCGCGCGTCACGCAAGGTATCCCGCACTTCGGGCCAAAACCCGTCCATACGGCTGTCATAGACATCTTCCACTTTGACCTCGGCCAGCAAATGCGCCCCGCCCCGAAGGTCGAGACCCAGATTGACCAGCCCGGATGGCAGGAACCCCGGCCAGCTCGCGGCATCTGCGGTCAGCTCTGGTGTGACCCCGGCCCCCGCATCCAGTGCGGCGACCGCATCATTGTGCTTTTCTACAGTCGGGTAAAAGCCGTTGGGCAACGCCAACGTCAACCCCACAAGCACCGTCAGCAGGATCAGGACCCGCTGCCAGGAAGACATCTGAAGCATGGTTTATTTCGCCGGTTCGGTTTTGCTGACGACCGAGGCGATGGTGGATTTGATCACGCGGACCTTAACGCCCTCAGCGATTTCCACTTCCACTTCGCCGTCTTCCTTGACCTTGGAGACTTTGCCCACGATGCCGCCTTGGGTGATCACTTGATCGCCGCGACGCACAGCTTCAACCATCGCCTGATGGTCCTTAAGCTTCTTTTGTTGCGGACGGATCAGCAGGAAATACATGATCGCGAAAATCAGGATAAGTGGGATGAATGAAGTGAAAGCGCTTCCAGCGCCTCCGGCGGCCTGTGCGTAGGCAGGTGTGACGAACATCTGCAGTCCTTTATCTATGGGCCAAGAGCGGCCTTTGTCAGTTGCGCCGCACCCTACTTTGGGGTGGCGGGGGGTGCAACGGCTTTACGGGCGGAAGTTGCGCTTCTAGATTGCTATGTAAGGCCATATTTTTCCGATTGAAGTGATCCCAGATTGAATCCTCTGAATTTTGACGATCCCGTCGCCCACATCCCGGTCCCCTCATTGACCCAAGGCGGTATCCTGGTCGCGTGGTTGATGCTCATTGGGGTGGCGCTGTTCCTCGTGCTCGCGGCACTCAAGCGGATCAAACCGAAGCCGTCGTCCAGCCGTAGAGAAAGCGTTCTGTCGTGGCTGCGCAATTACTACTGGGTTGCAATGCTGATAACGGGTGTTGGGCTTGGCATCGGCGCCACGACATTTTATCTGGCGGAAGTCGGTTATTCCGTTGCCGGCATCGTGAACGCCCTGCGCGCGGAGGCTTGGCGCGACACGCCAAACGCAGAAGACTTGCGAAATCTGGCCACGGCCACTGCCGTATTGCTGGCAGCTTTAGCGGCCGCTACGACGATGATCTTTCAACTCGTCAAAGTCTGGATCGCAGAACGGCAAACCAAAACCAGTGAGCAAAGCCACATCACCGACCAGATCAACAAAGCGGTGGAGGGTCTCGGCACGGAGAAGAACGTCAAAACGGATGATGGGGTTGAGACCACCCGCCCCAATATCGAAGTCCGCGTGGGAGCGATCTATGCCTTGGAGCGCATCGCGCAGGACAGCCCGCGCGATCATGTGCAGATCATGGAAATTCTGACCGCCTATGTCAGGGAAAACGCGCCTGCGGCATCTGCGCTCAAGTTCCAACAAGACGACTTCCCTGTTGCTACCAACCATCCCGATTTACGCTGGGTCGATACGGACGGTTGGTCGCCTGAACGAATACGCCGGTATTTAACGATATACTGGGAAACAAAAGGTCGTGCTCATCGCAAATCAGGCGGGAAAGCAGAAGATAACACCTTTGGTCAACATGCATGTCATTCTCGTCGGTGGGCTGCTGGCCTTCGCCCGAGGGCTGATATTCAGTCCGCAATGCAAGTAATAGCGCGCCGAAGCGCGAAGCAAATCCAAGCTGAACGCAGTGACCCGCGATATTCGCGAATGGGATATCAGATCGACCTTCGAGATTGCAATCTACAAGGTATCAAACTCACAGAACCGGCCTTTGAAGGGGCGAATTTCGCGGGATCATATCTCGATGGCGCTCACCTTCAGGAAGCGAACTTGAATCACGCAAATCTAGAATACTCACATTTTCGATCAGCCGATCTTCGATTCTCGGAGCTGAACTTCGCCAACTTTGAATCGGCAGACTTAGAAGTTGCTGACTTGGAAGGTGTCATCATGAAAGCTGTGGATCTCAAAAATGCAAATCTTGGAGGCACAGATCTTACGGGTGCAACGCTGGACGGGTCAGATTTAGACTGGACAGATATCACTAGCTCCGATCTTAGTCACACGTCGCTAGTCATGTGTGTTTTCAAACGCATAAGGATGTATCAGCCAGCCCGTTTCACCGATGCAAATTTGGCAGGAGGTGCATTTTTTAGTTGCGATCTTAGTTCCGCTTCACTGACGGAAAAACAACTGCAGAGCACATATGGTGCATTCGATACGAAACTAGGTAGAGACTCCGAGAAAAGCAGTCAGACTGGAATCGAAACCTCACTAGCATTCCCCAAGCATTGGCTTTCGTTCCCGCTAAGGGACTACAACTATTTCTTCGAACAATGGCGTCTTTGGCTTGATCATCCCGACACTTACATCCCTCACGAGAACGAGTCATAAGGCTCCTGCGATTCAGAACTAATAAGGACGACCCAGAGATGCATGACATCCGCATGATCCGCGAGACCCCAGAGGTCTTTGACGCAGCTATGAAGCAGCGGAAATCGGATGTGTCCTCTGCAGACGTTCTGGCTATAGATGCTGCCCGCCGCGCCAAGATCAGCGCCGCAGAGGAGGCCAAGGCCGCGCAGAATGCCGCGTCGAAAGAGGTCGGTGCCGCCAAGGCCAAAGGCGACGACGCCGAGTTTGAGCGCCTGCGCGCACTGGTCGGCGAAAAGAAAGCCGAAGTGGCCCGCCTGAATGACGAGGCCAAGGCCGAGGACGACAAACTGACCGACTTGCTGATGGGCCTGCCCAACATCCCGATGGCCGATGTGCCGGACGGCGACAGCGAGGACGACAATGTCGAGATCAACCGCTGGGGCACGCCGCGCCGCTTCCCGTTCAAACCGAAGGAGCATTTCGATCTGCCCGGCGTGATCCCCGGAATGGATTTCGAGACGGCTGCGAAACTGTCCGGCTCGCGCTTCGTGCTGCTCAAAGGTGCTGTGGCCCGTATCCACCGCGCGCTCGCCCAGTTCATGCTCGACACCCATGTAGAAAACGGCCTGACCGAGACATGGACCCCCGTTCTAGTGAACGAAGCGATGATGTACGGCACCGGCCAGCTACCAAAATTTGGCGAAGACAGCTACCAGACCACCAACGGCCAATGGCTAATCCCCACGTCCGAGGTGACGCTGACCAACATCGTCAACGGCGAAACAGTGGAAGAAGCCAAGCTGCCGATGCGCATGTGCGCCCATTCGCAATGCTTCCGCTCCGAGGCAGGCAGCGCAGGGCGCGATACGTCGGGCATGTTGCGCCAGCACCAGTTCGAAAAGGTCGAGATGGTGTCGATCACCAAGCCCGAAGACAGCCGCGCAGAGCTGGACCGCATGACCGCCGCCGCCGAGAGCATCCTCGAGACGCTTCTTTTGCCATTCCGCACTGTTGTTCTTTGCACGGGCGACATGGGGTTCGGCGCTGAGCGTACGCATGACATCGAAGTCTGGCTTCCCGGCCAGCAGATGTACCGCGAGATCAGCTCGGTCTCCGTGATGGGGGCGTTTCAGGCGCGTCGCATGAATGCGCGGTTCAAACCCGCAGATGGCGGCAAGCCGGAGTATGTCCACACGCTGAACGGTTCCGGCCTTGCAGTCGGGCGCTGCCTGATTGCCGTTCTGGAGAATGGGCAGCAAGCGGATGGCTCGGTCGAACTGCCGGTCGCATTGCACCCATATCTGGGCGGCAAGACAACGCTCGATCCCTTCGGCACGCTTATTTAAGCGCCCATGCGGCGCGCCTATTATTTAAGCCACCCTCAGGTTCACATCGAGCCTGAGGTGGAGATAGATCAATGGGGGCTGTCAGATGTGGGCCGCGCCCGTGTGGCCACGCTCATTGCACGCGACTTGCCCGATCTAAGCGCGGTCTATTCCTCACTTGAGGTCAAGGCGTTAGAAACAGCCCGCCCGCTCGCCGACGCAAGTTGCTGCCCTCTGCAACCCCGCGCAGATATGGGCGAGAACGATCGCTCTGCCACTGGCTTTCTGCCGCCGTCAGAATTCGAAACCACCGCTGACCGTTTTTTCGCGGAACCCGACCGCAACGTGCGGGGTTGGGAGACAGCCAGAGCAGCGCAGAAACGGATTACCGCTAGTGTACAGACCGCATTGCTGGAAACATCCGGTGACGTGCTATTTGTAGGACATGGCGGGGTCGGCACCCTGCTTTATTGCGCGCTGCGCGGAGTAGAAATTGACCGCCGATACGATCAAGGCCCCGGTGGCGGTGGGCAGGTGTTTGACTGGATCGTCGGACATCCGCCGGAGACGGGCTGGAAACCAATGGAGACATTATGAAAGCTTGGGCCACATTGATCGCGAGTTTGGCGTTTATAATCGCGCCGTTCATCACCGAAGGTTTCGCAGGTTTCAGGCCGGATCAATTTCCGATCGCCCAAGACAATGCGCCGGTTCAACCGTCAGGCTACGCGTTCGCCATCTGGTCGGTCATCTACCTATGGCTCTTGGTCTCTGCGGGGCTTGGTCTTTGGAAACACCGCGACGACCCAGAGTGGGACGACGCCCGCCTGCCCCTTATCCTGTCTCTCGCGATTGGCGCTTTCTGGATCAAGGTTGCAACCCTGTCCGTCATTTGGGCAACCGTGCTGATCTGGGCGATGTTAGTCACCGCCATCTGGGCACTGATCGCAGGACGCGGCATCAAGCCAGCTTGGGAGTTTTCCTTGCCAGTCGGCCTGTATGCGGGCTGGCTGACAGCCGCGTCATGCGTCTCTATCGGTCTTTTGGGCGCAGGGTATGGCGTCGGCGGCGGAGCGGCCATGTGGGCGTTGCTCATGGTTGCCGTCGCGATGCTGCTGGGCGTGTTGGTCCAGAGAAAAGCCTTTGGCGTCTGGACCTATGGGCTGGCCTTGGCGTGGGCCCTTGTCGGCATCATCGTGCGCAACGGCACCGAGACCCTATCTGTCACCCTGTTTGCATTGGCCGGAGTTGTGGCAATTTCGGGACTGGCTTTGCGTCAGTTGCGTTGAACCCGCTGACCCCGCTTTACCCACAGCCCCCTTTTCCCTAAAGCTAGGCCAAAAAGGGCGGTCCAAACCATGCGCATCCTGATAACCAATGACGACGGCATCAACGCACCGGGCCTAGAAGTCATCCACGCCATCGCGACCGAGGTTGCGGGGCCAAGTGGTGAAGTCTGGACCGTCGCCCCTGCCTTCGAGAAATCAGGCGTCGCCCACTGCATCAACTACGCGCATCCCACCATGATTGTGGAGCTGGGAGAACGCCGCTTTGCAGCAGAAGGTGCCCCAGCCGATTGCGTGCTGGCAGGCGTGCATGAGGTCATGGGACTAGCCAAGCCCGACCTGATCCTGTCGGGCGTGAACAAGGGCAACAACTCCGCCGAGAATACCGTCTATTCTGGAACCATCGGTGCGGCCATGGAAGGCGCGCTGCAGGGGGTGAGGTCGATCGCCATGTCGCAGTATTTCGGGCCGGCCAATGCAAAACTGAAAAACCAGTTTGAAGCATCCGCCCAACACGGTGCGTCACTTGTCAAAAACCTGCTTAAGAACGGCATTTGGGGCGGCGATGGCTACCAAACCTTCTACAATGTCAACTTTCCGCCCGTTTCGGGCGCTGATGTCAAAGGCACCCGCGTCGTGCGGCAAGGGCTACGTCCAACTGGTGGAATGGGCGTTCAAAGCCACATGCCCCCGAACGGGCGCAGGTATCTGTGGATCAAGGGAAACCCGCAAAACACTTGTTCGGGCGAAAACACCGATGCCACCGTCAATATCGATGGCTGGATTTCAGTCACACCGATGCGTTGCGATCTGACGGCCCATGATCTGCTTGACGATTTGGAGAGCCGCTTGGCATGAGTGACGAGACGACCTCTGACGCGGAACGCAAAATGCAGTTTCTCTACGGGCTGCGCTCCAAGGGCGTCATGGACCCGCGTGTCCTGACGGCTATGGAAAAGGTGGACCGCGGCGCGTTCATCACCGGCACCTTCGCTGATCGTGCCTATGAGGACATGCCGCTGCCAATCGCGTGTGGGCAAACGATCTCTCAACCCTCTGTGGTGGGGCTCATGACACAGGCTTTGGATGTGCAGCCGCGCAACAAGGTTTTGGAGGTCGGCACCGGCTCAGGCTATCAAGCCGCCGTTCTCAGCCACCTTGCCCGGCGCGTCTACAGCGTGGACCGCCATGCGCGCCTGACACGCCCTGTGCGCAAGCTGTTTCAGGACTTGGATATTCACAACGTCACCATCGTGACTGGCGACGGAAGCTACGGTTTGCCCGAGCAAGCGCCTTTTGATCGCATCCTTGTGACTGCCGCCGCGGAAGATCCTCCCGGGCCCCTCTTGGCGCAACTGCGCGAGGGCGGTATCATGGTTGTGCCGGTGGGGCAGTCCGACGCGGTGCAAAGCCTGATCAAGGTGACAAAGACCCCGCAAGGGTTTGACTACGAAGAACTAATGCCGGTTCGCTTCGTCCCTCTGCTAGAGGGTTTGGGGCAGGACTAAACCAAAAGGCCCAGACATAAGGGCCATGGATTGAGGAAGAAGAATATGCGGAACAGGCGTTTCAGCAAGTTATTGCCTATTGTGGCACTTGGATTCGGGCTGTCGGCCTGCGACGGGCAGATCGGGCAAAGCATTGCCAATCTGGATCTCGATTTGCGCGGCACCGCCGGCGGGTTGGACACCTCCAGTGCAGCACGTCAGGCCACCGGCACGCGCCCCAGCCCTGATACAAGGGGCGTGATTTCCTACCCGAATTACCAAGTCGCAGTTGCCGAACGCGGCGACACCGTAAGCTCCGTCGCCAGCCGTATCGGCGTCAACGCGCAGGAATTGGCCAGCTATAACGGGCTGCGCCCCGACGACAAGCTCAACAAGGGTGAGGTCTTGGCCTTGCGTGGCACAGTTTCGACTACGACACCAACAACCGGTACCGAAACCCGACCGCTTGATATCACCCAGATCGCGACCACAGCCATTGGCCGTGCGCCGCAATCCCAGATCAATCAGGCGAGCGCGTCCAAACGCATCGATGGTCCAGAGCCGATCCGCCATCAGGTCGGTCGCGGGGAAACCGCCTACTCTATCGCGCGGCTTTACAACGTATCTGCCCGCTCGCTGGCCGAATGGAACGGGCTTGGGCCTGACCTAGAAGTACGCGAAGGGCAGTACCTGTTGATCCCGGTGGCAAAAGACGGCTCGCCGACGGTCAAGTCACCCGTGCAAGAAACTGCGGTTGTCGCCCCTGGCGCGGGATCGCCGACCCCGCAGCCCCCGTCAGCGACCAAACCGCTTCCGGCTGAAAAGATCGCCCCGAAGGTGACGCCCGCTGCCGCACCTGCCGCGACGCCTGCGGCACCTCAAGCCGCAGCAAGCAAAACCGCCAAGCTTCTGACCCCTGTGTCCGGCAGCGTTCTGCGCCCGTACAAAAAGCGCTCTAACGAAGGCATCGATATTGCGGCAAGCACCGGCACAGCCGTGAAGGCCGCCGCAGATGGTGAAGTCGCAGCCATCACGCGCGACACCGATCAGGTCCCAATCCTCGTGCTGCGCCACTCTGGAAACCTGCTGACAGTTTATGCCAACATCTCTGATATTACAGTGAAAAAAGGCGACAAAGTCTCGCGGGGCAAGACCATTGCGAAGGTCGGAAAAGGCTCACCCAGCTTCTTGCATTTCGAGGTGCGCGAAGGGTTCGAAAGCGTCGATCCCGCCCCCTTCTTGAAGTAAAAGACAGCGCGCAAGGCGGGGAATGTGGCACACATATTCCTCGCCTTTGTCGAAATTCCTCCGCAAAATATCCGCATTTGAAGGCCACTGTTTCCCGAATGCAAACAGTGATCGGGGCCTTCCATGGCCATTTATTATGGATATTCGAATGCCATCTTTGGCACGCAGAGCACGGTAAACGGCTCGGCGCAGGATTATGCCTATGGCCCCCCCACTGGCGGGACATGGACATGGACCGGTACGACCACCAGCTTCCACGTCCGCGAGAACGACGGCGCCACGCTCTACAACGGCGACAGCACCAATGAGCAGGTCAGCACCAACGAGCAACTAGGCGGCACTTGGGAACAGGTCACCCTTATCGGAGGCACCTATTACCAAACAATCTGGGACTACACGTTTGAGGTCACCGGCCCCGGACCCGACTTCACCGTCTACCGCATCGGCGTCATTGACGTGGACCTCAACAATGACGACGATTTGAACGACGTTGTCGGTGGCGCTTCCGAGGATGGCTATTACCTCGTCTTTCCCGACGGTGTTCCACCAGCAGGTGTGAACTATACCATTGGCGGGATTGTCGAAAACGACGCCTCTACGCCACATACTGGCCTTGGCGCGCAGGTCGTCTGTTTTGCGGCTGGGACGCTGATCGAGACCAAAAACGGCCTGGTAGAGGTGCAGTATTTGCAACCCGGCGACATGGTGATGACACGTGACGCGGGCCTGCAAGAACTGACTTGGACGGGTGGACGCCGTGTGGAGGCTACAGGCGATCTGGCCCCTATCGTGATTACCAAAGGCGCGCTCGGCAACACCCGCGATCTGGTTGTCTCCCCGCAGCACCGCATGTTGATCGAAGGCTGGCAGGCAGAGCTGCTGTTTGGTGAGGCGGAAGTCTTTGTGAAGGCCAAAGACATCGTGAATGACGACACCATCTACATCCGCGAAGGCGGCAAGGTGAACTACCATCACATCCTGTTTGACGATCACCAAGTGGTGTTTGCGGAAGGGGCTGCCTCGGAAAGTTTCCACCCCGGCCCGCAGGCCCTTGGTGCCTTGGATCAAGGCCCGCGCGACGAGCTGTTGCGACTTTTCCCTGATCTGCAGTGTTTCGGAGCACCGGCTATAAACTCCGCCCGAATGAGTCTTAAAGGTTTCGAAGCTGCGTGCCTGTTAAACTAGGATCGGCAGCGCCGAAGCCCGAAGTCGCCCCTAGTCCCGTGGCCTGCCCGCCTTAGAGATCGCACCGGTGTCGTCCACGATCTGCCCGTCCTCCAGCGTCACAATCCGGTCCGCCTGATCCAGAATGCGGTTGTCGTGGGTGACCATTACCGTTGTCGTGCCCCGCTCGCGGCCCAACCGTTTGAGCATGTCGACAACAGTCGCACCACTTTCGCGGTCAAGCGCTGCGGTAGGCTCGTCGGCGAAGACAATGTCGGGGTTGCCCACCAAAGCGCGCGCCACGGCAACACGTTGCTTCTGCCCCCCTGAAAGGTTCGCAGGCAAGTAGTCCAAACGATCACCCAGCCCAAGAAGCGTCAAAACATGGCTCGCCGCAGCGCTCGCCTGTGCAGGATCGACATTCCCATGCACATCCAGCCCCATAACCACGTTTTGTCGCGCCGTTAGGCTGTTGTGCAAGTTGTGCGCCTGAAATATGAAACCCAACCGCCGCCTGAGTGACGTCAGAAGCGCGCTGTTTGCACCATGCAGCTCATGCCCAAGCAAGCTGACAGAGCCATCCTGCACATCGCGCAGACAACCCAAAAGCGTCAGCACGGTTGTCTTGCCGGACCCGGACGGGCCAACAAGAACAGTCAGGCTCCCGCGCGCCACCTCGAGGTTGACGTCAAAGAGCACCTGTTTCTTGGCCTCGCCTTCGCCGAACCAGTGGTTCAGACCGTTCGCAGATACGGGGGATTGATGATCCATCAGCGCCTCAGAACAAATCAGCGGGGTCAGCCGCCGCAAGCCGACGCGTCGCAATGGCACCCGACAGGGCGCAGAACACCACCGTTCCAACAAATACAGCACCCGCCATTCCGACTGTCATCTGCAACGGCAAAGTTGTTGCGGCGGCCATGCCCGTCAGGATGGCTGTCCCGACTATGACTCCCGGCACGAAACCGAAGATCCCCAGAATAAGCGCCTCCTCCAGCACAATGCCAAGAAAGAACGTGTGGCCGTAGCCCATCGCCTTGAAGGTCGCATATTCGCGCATGTGGTCGGCCACATCCGTGGACAAAACCTGATAAACGATGACGATCCCCACCAGTATGCCGATGATCACACCAAAGCCAAAGATGATGCCCGTAGGCCGTTGTGTCTGTTGGTAAGAAAGCTCTTCTTGCGCGGCGGCGTCAAAGCTGCGCACCCGCAGGGACTTATCCGAAATTAGGTCGCGCAATCGCTCTGCCACCACATCCGGATCGGCGCCCAGAGTGACTTTCAGCAAAATGTGGTCTGGCGCGGAGGAGCTTCTTGCACCGAACAGGCTCAAAAAGGTTTGGTCCGACACAATCATGTAGCCGTCACCGCCAAACCCGCCGCCGCCAGAAAACGTATCATATAGCGTCAATGTTGCCCCTGAAACTTCGAAGGATGTCGGCGTCTGCGGGCGGATCGACGCCGCAACCGCGCTAGGGAGCCCACGCGAGAGACGGTCAATCAACCCGGCTCCGTTGAGTTGCAGCACCTCGGTTTTCGCGGCCAGTTCTGGTGCCAAAAACTTGCTTTGCGCAGGATCCAGCCCGTAGGTCGTCAACCCCAGCGACGCGTTGGTCCTCAGCCAAGTGACATTGCCGATAAACAACCCCGTTCCTACCTCGACCTCAGGATCGGCCAGCGCCTGCAAAAGCCATTGCCGCGCAACGTTCCCCCCTTCTGTCATGGAGTTCGCATCATCGGCGGAGATCATGATATCGGCGCGGAAAAAGTCGTAGGGTTTTAGCGTTGCCGTCGCCATCGAATTCATGATGCCAAGCTGCACAAACACCAGCACATTCGCAAATGCCACGCCTGCAAGGGCCGCCGCAAAGCGCGGACGGCTATGGGTCAGCTGCAACCACCCGATTGGTAGCCGCCCCAGCAAGGCTTGTAGCAAACCTGTCATTGTTGCGGCGTCGCGTGGGTGTCGATGCGGGCAATCACTTCGAGATTGGTAAAGCGCGATGCGATCTCAGATGATGCGGCGTCCAACTCCACCATTACACGGATCACGCGTGCGTCGGTGTTGGCGGCCGTGTCATCCGAGACCAACCCCTGCCGCCCTACCGTCAGACCGATATATTTTACCATGCCCTGAAAGGTCCGGCCAAGCGCCGTCGAGACAAGCTCAACGGGCTGCCCGGGCTGGACCTGAACGATCCTGTCCTGATAAACCTCGACCTCTGCCATCATATGGGCGGTGTCCCCCATCTCCATGATACCTTCTGCCGGAGGTCGCTCGCCGGGCGTTGCGTGGATGTTGAGGACGGTGCCAGTGATCGGGGCCAGCACGTCAGCCCGTGCAAGATCACGCTGCGCGCGGGTCAGATCAGCTTTCACTGCGTCCAGATTCCGCTCCGCCACGATCACGTCGGGCTGGTCCGCCACCGCAACGCTGGCGTAGCGCGACAGCGTGGCTTCCGCCTTGGTCACAGCCAATGCCGCCTGTTGTTCTGCAGCTGTTACGGCGTCCAAGGTGGCACTCGTGGTGACACCGCGCTGGAACAACGCGCGGGTGCGCTCCAGCTCTGCCTTGGCCTCGACAGCGGCGCTGCGCGCTTGATCCAGCGCCGCCTGCGCTTCATCGCGGCTGTTTTGCACCGCCACGCGGGTTTGCATCAGCGTCGCTTCACGGATTGCAACGTTGGCCTCGGCCTGCAGCACCGCGCTTTGCAGAACGTCGTGATTGTCCAAGCGCGCAACCGGTGTGCCCTTTTCCAGACGGTCGCCTTCGGCCACCAAAATTTCCGCAACCCGCGCATCTCCTGCGCCGTAAGGCGCGGCAACAATCGACACGTCACCCTGTGGCAGCAACCGAGCAAGGCCAACCACATCGGTCACTCGCATGGTCTCGACCATGTCTTGCGGGATTTCGATATCCGGCGGCAGCGCGATCGGAGATGCGGACCCAGCTCCGGGTTGCAGACCTGTGATTTCATAGAATTTCTGCAACCCGGGCGGCTGGAAATACAACCCGATTACGCCTCCCGAGAACAGCAGGACGGGGATAAACAACAGCAACAGATATCGCTTGCGAAACCGTGCCCGAGGGGCGGCTGCGACCGCGCCGTCAGTGCCGTCACCATGACGGACAATCTCGATGGGTAGATCTTGGTCGGACTGGTCGGTCATACATGCTCCGAAGATGTTTTTTGTCGCGATGAAAGGCTCTTAACCCTTTGACCATGACGAACGACATGATCTATCGCAATGCGGCAGATCAATCTGCACCGTCACCGGGTTTCGCTACGCCTCGGGTGCTTTGCGAAACAAAGATTGCGCGGTGTAGACCAAGATCGCGGCGCCAACGGCCCCCGTGGCCCCGATCCCCAACAGCACAATCACGTCAACCGGCCCGCCAATGTCGCGCAGGCTGGAATGCGTCATGGCTTGCACAAACACCACTGCAAGCACCGCGCCGAACGGCATCGACAGCTGCGCCCACAGAAATTTGCGCATCGACATCGCTCTGTCGCGGATCAGCACATAGAGATAGGCCAGCGTCACACCCGCCGCCGCGACGACCATAGCCCAAAATAGGCCGCGCCCGAAGATTTCTTCGAACACCGCGATCATTGTCTCAAAAGTGAGTTGTTCCATGTCTTGTCCCCTTAGGCTTTGCCGCGCAGCATTGCGTTATAGGTAGCTTTCAACGCCACCTCCTTCATCAACCAGCTGATCCACAGCTCTTCCAGTGGGGCGATCACCCCCGGAAAAGACGGCGTTAGATTGTTGTGGTAGTCGAACTCGACCAGCATCGCCCGCCCCACTCGTGTGATCAGCGGACAAGAGGTGTAGCCGTCATAAATTGCGGCCCCCTCGCGCCCTTCGATAGCGGCAATCAAGTGATCTTCGACCACAGGCACCTGCCATTTGACCGACGCGGCGGTTTTGCCCTTTGGCACACCCGCCACATCACCCAACGCGAAAATGTCAGGATAGCGAAGATGGCGGAGGCTTTTCATGTCGACTTCGACCCAGCCCTGATCGGTCCATTTATCAGCCCAGCTCAGGCCCGACTGGCGGATCACATCCGGCGCCCGTTGCGGCGGGATGACGTGGAGGTAGTCATATTCCATCTCCGCATCGCCATCAGGCGTCGCGAAGGTGGCGCGCTTGCTTCCTGCATCAACCGCCTTCAAAACATGGCTGTAATGCGGGGCAATTCCGCGATCCTCAAACAGCATTCGCACCTTTTCGGACACAATAGGCACGCCAAAAAGCGATCCGTCATGAGAGGCATAATGCATCTCGTGCTTGCCCGCGCCCGCTGTGCGTGTCGCGATGTCTTCGATCAGGAAGGTGTGCTTCAGAGGTGCGCCTGCACATTTCATCTCGGTGCCCGGGCGGGTGAACACCCCGACCCCACCGTCTTCGGCGAATTTCGACGCCGCTTTCCAGGTTTTCGCGGCATATTGCGGCCCCGCATACAGCGCCCCGATGCCGTTGGTCCCGACCATATCAAGCGAGAACCCCTCGATTGCGTCATGGTCCAGCACAAGACCGGGCGCGACGATCAGGAAGTCGTACGGCACAGTTGTGCCGCCGGTCGTGTCAACGGTCTTGGCAATCGGGTCGATGGCGGCGGCGGCCTCTGCAATATGCGTGATCCCTTTGGGCAGCCATTGGGTGGTTTTCGACTGCGTGTAGGACGCGAGCTTGAGCCCTGCGGCCACCAGCGACAAACCGGGCTGGTACAGATGCACCGCACTGGGGTCGAGGATGGTGATGTCCGCGCCGTCTAGCCGGTCCATCAAGCGGTTGACCAGCGACGTCCCCGCAGCACCTGCGCCGATCATCACAATGCGGGCCTTGGTCTGGAGCTTGGCGGCTTTGGCGGGCTGCACGGCGGCAGCTGCGACCAAGCCACCGGTAACAAGCCCGAAAAAGGCACGTCGTGACGTCTGGATGGCATGAATATCAGTCATTTTTGCTTCTTTCCTCAGAATGTGGCGAGCCCCACGGCAATGGCATATGCCGTAACAAGTGTTGTGTGACGTAGTTCAATCGGGAACGCAGATCGCGCCCGCGCGCACTGCCATGGCTGTGCGCCAGATCAGCCCCAAGATGACGACCAGCAGCAGCGCCAGAAGCCCTGCGCCGATCCAGCGATGGGCGTCGGAACCTGCTGCGTGCGCGTAACCGAAGCTGGCAATCGACAGCGCAGCGATCGGGAAAGACAGCGCCCACCACGACAGCGCGAAGGGTAGCCCGCGTAGCTTTGCAACCTGCGTGGCGACCAGAAGCGCGAAGATGTAACCCGCGCTGAGCAGGAAGTGCCCGAACGGCCCGACCTCGCCCTCAAGGCGCAGCCATGCGGTGAACGCGACCGCGGGGGGCGCCACGAGGATCATCAATGTCGGCACCATTTTACCCGGCAGCGGGTCGTGGAACATCAGGCGGTTCATCACCAGAGTTAGAAGCACGACCCAGAAGATCATCCCGCCCGAGAAAAACAGCCACGACAGCTCTATGTATCCCAGCTTTGCGCCAGCGAGCGGCACGATCACGTTGCCAACGGCGGGAATGAACCACGCTGGCGTCATCATTCCGTATTGAAACGGACGGTGGCCGATCCAGGTTGAGAGGACAGACAGCGCCAGCACACCCTGCAGCAGTGTTGCAAACAGCCAAAGCGGCTTGGCAAAGGCCGGGGCAGCGTCGACGAGTGCGGTCGCGAGCAAAAGCAGTGAGATCGAGATCGCGGGAAAGAAGGCGATCTTCACAGGATGGTTCCAGTCTGCCACAACTTCTTCGCGGTGGCGCAGCGCCTTAGCCATATAACCCAAGGTGATGGCGGCAAGCACCACAACAGAGCCGACCAGCACAGCTTGAGACATCACATGACCCGTCGCGAAGGACGACTCCGCTGCGCGCAAGGCAAGGGTAAAGCCGAACAAGCCCATCGCGATTGCGAAAAAGCTGATCTGGAAGTTGGCAAGCCGGGGAGACGCCACAGCCTCTGCTGCTGAAACTGACATGGGCAGACCTTTCTTAGGTATGGATCGGTTTTCGGGAGGGCGCGGCAGCGGTGGAATGCTACCGCTACCGCGCTTCTCCTCCGCGTTTACGCGCGCGGATCTTGGGCGCCGGAAGCGATGACACGCTCGTCTTCCTTCAGTTCAAGCCACATCGCATTCATCACAGCAAATATGGCGGCCAACGGGAGACCTAGAAGCCATGCAAAATACCACATCGGAGGTCCTTTCTTCAGTAAACGGAATGAGAATTGTCGGTGACGTCTGCCTCGGTGACCTTGCCCCAGAGCACTTTGTAGACCCATGCGGTGTACATCAGGATCAGCGGCAAAAAGATTGCAGTGGCCACCAGCATGATGAACAAGGTCAAATGCGACGACGAGCTGTTCCAGACCGTCAGCGACGACCGTGGATCACTTGACGACGGCATGATGAACGGGAACATCGTCAGACCGACCGAAGAGATCACCCCGAAGATTGCCATTTTGGAGAACAGCAGGGTCGACACCTCGCGCCCCGCCCGCAGGCCCAGGAACGTCAGCAGGCCGCCGATGATGCCCATAACAGGGGCGACCACAATCCAAGGGCGATCCTGATAGGAAGTGAGCCAGCTGGCAGTGCGCTCTACTTCGAAATGCAGCGGGTTGGACGGCCCGTCGGTGACGTAGTCGCCGACAATGCGGAACCCTTCGATCCCGACCGCCAACCACAACCCAGCCAGCACATAGGTTCCCACGGCCACCAACGCAGCGACGGATCCAATGGCGCGGGCACGGGTTTGAACAATACCCTCGGCCTTCAGCGTCAACCACGCCCCACCATGCATCACCAGCATCGACAGCGACACCACACCGGCCAAAATCGAGAATGGGTCCAGCAGGCCGATGAACTTCATATACCATGCGCCCTCGTAGATGGTGTGAAGGTCGTCAGTGAAGTGGAACGGCACACCTTGGATGACGTTCCCCACCGCAACTCCGAACAAGAGTGCCGGCACAGCACCACTGGCAAACAATGCCCAGTCCCAAGCCGTGCGCCAGCGTGGGTCTTCGCGCTTGGAGCGGTATTTGAACGCCACCGGGCGCACAATGAAACAGGACAAAATGACGAACATCGCCAGATAGAAGCCCGAGAAGCTCACCGCGTAGAGCGGCGGCCAAGCGGCAAAGATCGCGCCACCGCCGAGGATGAACCAAACTTGGTTCCCCTCCCAGACAGGGCCGACGGTGTTGATGGCTACGCGACGCTCAATGTCGGTTTTTCCAACGAAAGGCAGCAAGGCACCAACGCCCATGTCGAACCCGTCCGTCAGGGCAAAGCCGATCAACAGCACGCCCAGAAGGCCCCACCAGATGACACGCAACAGTTCGTAGCTCAGCAATTCATGCAAAATCATGTCTCTTACTCCGCTGGCATGGCTATGGCGTCGGCGTTACGCCGTCCGGCCAAGCGATCATTGTGACGCGTGTTCCAAGCCTCGGTCTCGTCCACGTCCTGATACGGCCCCTTGCGGATGAATTTCAGCATCAGCCCCATCTCGATTATGAACAGCACCGTGTAGAACACGACGAACCCCGCCAGCGTCAGAGCCACCTCTGTCATCGACAAGGCAGAGACCGACATCGCGGTGGGCAACACACCATCCACGGTCCAAGGTTGGCGGCCAAACTCGGCAACAAACCACCCCAGCTCTGCGGCAATCCACGGCGCAGGGATCATCCAAACAGCCATGTGCAAGGCTGGGCGGGGGAAATTCATCCCCTTGAACGACGCGCGGTAGAAGAAATAGCCCATGGTTGCGACGAAGCCGAAGCCAAGGCCAACCATCAGTCGGAACGCCCAGAACAGCGGCCAAACAGTCGGCACCGTGTCATTGGAGGCGGCAACGATCTGCTCCTCTGTCGCGTCCAGCGGGTTGTCGACGTATTTTTTCAGCAAGAAGGCAAAGCCCAAGTCGGCCGAATGTGCCTCGAACTTCGCCATCGTCAGCGGGTCGGTTGCATCGCGTTTTTCACGCACTTCCAGCAACGCCTCATAGGCGATCATGCCAGAGCGGATACGGTCCTCAGCTGTGGCCACCAGATCGTTGATCCCGGGGATTTCAGTGGTCAAAGATCGAGTGCCAATCAGACCCATCGCCCAAGGAATCTCAATCGCGTAATGCGTTTCACGGGTCTCTTGGTCGGGGAAGCCGATCAGGTTGAACGGCGCAGGGGCTTCATGGGTGTCCCACATCGCCTCAATCGCGGCGAGCTTCATCTTCTGGCTGTGGGTTGCCGAATAACCGGATTCGTCCCCCAGCAGCACAACCGAGAACGCCGATGCCAGACCAAATGCGGCGGCCACAGTGATCGACCGGCGGGCCAGTTCGATATGACGGCCCCGCAGCATGTACCAAGCCGAAACGCCAAGCACGAATACCGACGCGGTCACATAACCAGCGGACACGGTATGCACAAATTTAGCCTGCGCCACTTCGTTGAACAGGACCTCAAAAAAGTCCGTCATCTCCATACGCATGGTCATCGGGTTGAATTCGGCCCCGACCGGGTTTTGCATCCAGCCATTGGCGATCAGAATCCAAAGCGCCGAAAAGTTCGACCCGATGGCGACGAGCCAAGCAACTGTCAGGTGGGCGACCTTGCTCAGTTTATCCCAGCCAAAGAAGAAGAGCCCGACAAAGGTCGCTTCGAGAAAGAAGGCCATAAGCCCTTCGATGGCCAAGGGGGCCCCGAATATATCTCCCACGTAGTGGCTGTAGTAGCTCCAGTTCATCCCGAACTGGAATTCCATGGTGATGCCTGTCGCCACCCCGAGAACAAAGTTGATCCCGAACAATGTGCCCCAAAACTTCGTCATTTGCCGCCAGATGGGGCGGTTGGTCATCACATAGACCGTTTCCATGATCGCCACGAGGATTGACAAACCCAGCGTCAGCGGCACGAAAAGAAAGTGATACATAGCCGTCATCGCAAATTGCAGGCGCGACAGCTCAACGATCCCAAATTCCATATCTTCAGCTCCAGATATCAGAGGGGATTCACCCTCAGATTCAAATTCTCATTTTTGAATGTATCATGAATATCGGAGCTGGCAGCATTGATCTGGATCAATAAGTCATATCTTTAATATGAGTTATTTAGCGCCACTACTCTGTCGGCGAATTGCGTCTCAATACGTCGATGGGCCGCGACGACGATAGCGGCTTGCGGTAAAAATGCGCGGATTCCGCGCAAGACAGCAGCGGCGGTTGCTTCGTCCAAACCTTCGGTCGGCTCATCCAAAAGCAGCACAGACGGGGTTCGCAAAAGCACGCGGGCCAAAGTCAGGCGTCGCGCCTCCCCGCCCGACACCCCCTCGCCGCGTGCGCCGATCCATGTGCTCAGCCCCTGACGCGCGGCCAAGGTGTGATCCAGCTGAACCGCAGCCAGAACACGCCAAAGCAGCACGTCATCTGCCTGCGGATCAGCGAGGCGCAATACATCGGCAACCGTGCCTTCCATCAACGCGCTTCGTTGTGGCAACAAAGCAACCTGCTCGCGCAATGCGGCTTCGTCCAAATCTGCAAGTTGCACGCCCCCGAAAGTGATCTGCCCCGCGGCCAACGGATGCAGCCCCGCCAACGCCAGCAAGACTGTCGACTTGCCCGCCCCACTGGGGCCCGTCATGGCGACGGTCTCTCCAAGTTCCACGGTCAGGCTCAGGTTCTTCACCAAGGATGCCACTGTCATCATGCGGTTCAGCGCAATACCTTCCAAACGCAAAACCCCTCCGGTGATGCGGCCACCTGCCGCGACTGGCGCAGGCTGCGCCACATCCCGCGACACCCTACGCGCAGCCTCGACCATGCGCCCCAATTCAGCTGCGCCACGACGGAGCGGTGCCAGCGTCTCAGCCAAGGCCAAGGTGGTAAAAAACCCGAGCGCTGCCAAAGCCGGGGAGATGCTGCCTCCCTGCGCCATCGTGATACCTAGGAATAAAGCCCCTGCCCCAACCACTGAGCCCAGAACCTGCATCGCGGCACCAGCTTGCCGTTCGGCGCGATCCTGAACGCGCTGCAAGTCGAACCGTCTTTCATCGGCTGCCAAAGCAAAATCTGCTTGTGCCGTCAGGCGTCCCTGAACCGCAAGGTCGCGGCGCGCTCGGATCAGGTCAATAAAGCGCGAGCGGAAAGCTTGCCCTGCGGCCTCTGCACGCCGCGATAACGGGGCCGTTCGTTGCGCCGTTCGCCAGAAAATTAAGGCCGCCCCACCGACAAAACCGACGAGCACCCAGAGCGCAACCGGCAGGCCGACAAGGACCCATAGCACGACAAATGCCGTCAACTGGGCGAATATCCCTGCCAGTACCGGCAAGACAAGTCGCAGCGATATACCGTCAAGCGCATCAACATCAGCTGTCAGTCTGTTGAGCGCCTGCGCTCCCCTCAGACGGATCATGCGCGCGTACTCCGCCGTCAGCAGCCCGCCCAGCAAACGCAGGCGCAAAACCTCAAGCGCTCGCAGCGTAGCGTCATGTGTTAACACGCGTTCGCCATAGCGTGCGGCCGCACGGCCAAGCGCCAGAAATCGCACCATCGCGGAGGGCCTGAACACATCAAACACAGCGCCCAACCCTGCCAAACCTGCCGCAGCAGCAGCCGTGATGAACCAACCCGACAGCCCCAAAAGCGCCGCGCCCATTAGCAGCACGACCAAGCTCAAAAGTGCACCTCGCGTCAGCGCCGCGCGTTGCGTGCTCAGGATCATTTGGAAGATCGTCCAAAGCGCTTTCATGTGGGCTCTCCGATCATGATGACCCGATCCATGCGCGCCGCTAAGTCTTTGTCATGCGTGGCAATTATCAAGGTCGCCCCGCGTCGCGCCTGCGCCAGAAGCCCGTCCGCAACCGCTTGCGCTGTTTGCGCATCAAGGTCCGCTGTGGGCTCGTCCGCTAGGATTATGTCAGGCATCCCGTGGATGGCCCGTGCGAGCGTCACCCGCCGCGCCTCTCCACCGGACAGGCCGCCCCCGGTTTCGCCAAGCTTTGTGTTTAACCCTGCTGGCAGAGCCGCCACGACGTCTGCTACTGCCGCCTGCTGAAGGGCCCTGTCAGGGTCCCCGCCACGCCCGAGCGTCAGGTTCTGCCTCAAGCTTGCGTTCAGGAAATGCGGTGATTGCGGCATCCAACCGATGCGTGCGCGCCACGCGTCCGCGTTGCTCGCATCAAGTGTGCGGTCAGCGACACTGACCTGCCCGGACTCCGGGGCGGACAGGCCGGCCATCAGTCGAAGTGCTGAGGTTTTTCCCGCACCGCTTGGGCCCATCAACGCCACGCTTTCGCCCGCCTCAATGCGCATATCGGGCAAGACGATCCCGCCCTCCAGAACGCACCCGTTCAGTGCAATCCGAGCTGGCCCGAACAGTGGCTCTGCCGGTCCCCCTGCCCCCATAAGGTCAGGTGTTTTCCCTGCGTCCCAGTTTGCCAGATCCGCCCCTACGGCTTCCGCCGCGGCCTTATCGTGCCACGCGGCTGATAGATCTCGCATGGGTTGGTAGAACTCCGGTGCAAGAAGCAAAAGGAAGACCCCCGCCTCTGGCGAAAGCGGCGCGCCCCATGCGCCGAACTCAAGCACGCCAAGCAAGGAAAACCCGACATAGACCGCCACCATCGCCACACCAATCGCGGCGAACAGTTCCAGCACGGTTGACGATAAGAACGCCACGCGCAAAACCACCATCGTCCGTTGCCGCAGGTCCGCTGCCTTCGCTGCAAACCCTGCCATCACCGTGTCTCCCGCGCCAAGCAAACGAATGTCGACCAAGGCGGAGAGCCGTTCGACAAGCATATCGTTCAGGTTGCCGATCTCGTCCATCTGGCGCTGGCTGGCTTCCTTGGCCGCCATCCCGACCAGTGCCATAAACACTGGGATCAGTGGGCCGGATATCGCGAAGATCACTGCCACAGCCCATGAGTTCCACAGCGCCAGCGCAAGGATCACCAAGGGTACAACCATCACCCGCGCCTTTGCGGGCGCATAGCGCGTGATGTAGGGCGCGAGCAGATCCAACTTTTCTCCGGCAAGCGCGGAAATACTGCCCGCCCCGCCAAACGGGCTGCTCGCGGCGCGACGGGCCTCGGTGGCAAGCACGTAGCTGCGCAATTCTCGGATAATGGTGTCGGATGCCGCATCAGACTGCGTTTCCGACAAATAGCTCAACCCCGCACGCAGAACGCCAAAAAGTACAAACGCCAGCGCAACCTTGAGGGGCGGGATGCTGTCGTCAACCAGAAGTCCCGCAATTGCAAAGGCGACCAAAGCGGCTTGAAGCGGCCAGACGAGGCTTGACGCCAAAGACAGCGCAGCAGCGCGCCTCTGGAAGTCTGCCCCTGACGCCAGCCACAGCGCTAAGCTTCGCGGAGCCTTAGGGTCCACGCCATCGGAAGCATCCTGCTGTTCTGTCACGAGGCATCCTTTAAACTCGAGTCTTTGGCATCAGATATTCCTCACTTGGCGGTGTAGATATGATCTGGATCAACAACACGGCCAGATGACCACCCTAGACTAACTAAACTTGATCTTGCGATGAGACTTTTATGCGACTGACCACTCGGACAAACCTTGCCACCCGTATTTTGATGGCCTGTGCGGTCAATGACGGTCTAACCGTTCGCACGTCCGAGATTGCCGCGAAGTGTAATGCGTCGGTCAATCACTTGCTCCAGGTCGTGAACCTGTTGCAAGGCGGCGGCTTTGTGGAGACGCTGCGCGGGCGCAGCGGTGGCATCCGCCTCACGCGCGCGATGGACCAAATCTCGATCGGCGAAGTGTTCCGTCTTTTTGAGTCAGGCGCACCCTTTGCGGAGTGCTTCGATGCTGAGACCAACACCTGTCCTCTCGCTGCGACCTGTCGCCTGCGCAGTTTCATCACCCGCGCGCTGGAGGCGTTTTACCACGAACTCGATATGGTGACGCTCGAAGATCTGGTGAAGGGGAATTGCGGGCTCAACAAGCTTTTGGACATGACGCCGCGCATCGAAGACCACGACTGCCTGCAACCAGCAAAAGCTTAAACAGACATCCCCTGACGTCCGGCCAAATCTGTAAAGTACTGCCACGCAACGCGTCCTGAACGGCCACCTCGGGTTTGCTGCCACTCGATCGCTTCCGCCCGGAGGGTGTCGTCGTCAATCGTCACATCATGCGCCGCGCAATACCCGCGGATCATATCGAGATATTCGTCCTGCGTGCAGGGGTGGAAGCCAAGCCACAGACCAAAGCGGTCAGACAGCGACACCTTTTCTTCCGTCGCCTCAGACGGGTTTATCGCCCCACCCCGTTCGTTCTCGATCATATCACGCGGCATCAAATGCCTGCGGTTCGAGGTGGCATAGAAAATGACATTGTCCGGTCGGCCTTCGATGCCCCCGTCCAAAACAGCCTTAAGCGATTTATAGTGCTGGTCGTCATGACTGAAGCTCAGGTCGTCGCAATAGAGCACGAAGCGATGGTCCGAAGCGCGCAGCAGGTTCAGCAGCCGCCCGATGGAAGGCAGGTCTTCGCGTTGCACTTCGACCAGTTTCAGCGGCAAGCCAGCGCCGACGATATCGCCATGCACGGCCTTGACCAGCGAGGATTTACCCATCCCCCGTGAGCCCCAAAGCAACGCATTATTGGCCGCGAACCCTTTGGCGAACTGTAAAGTGTTGGCGTGCAGCGTATCGCGCGCCCGCTCGATCCCGATCAAGAGATCAAGTGCTATGCCATTGACGTTGTGGACTGCCGCAAGGCGGTCCGGATCGACATGCCATAAAAACGCGGAGGCGCTGTCGAAATCAGGGGCATCGCCGGGTGGTGGAGACATGCGTTCCAACGCGGCGGCAATGCGGTCCATCGGGTCGTCGATCATGCCGTTCATCTTACGGTCCGCGATCTTCGGTATGGGTTTCGCTGTCGTCCTCGTCATCGCCGAGGTCATCTTCGTCGTCCCAAAGCCCCTCTTCGCGCAGTTTGACTTCACGCTCTTTCTCGACACGCGCGACGAGGAAGATCGAGATTTCATAAAGGCCATAGACCACAACAAACAAAATCAACTGCGTCGTCACATCCGGCGGCGTGACCAAGGCGGCGACGACCAAAATGCCCACGACGGCATATTTACGAGTATTGCGCAGCCCTTCGGCGGTGGCCAAACCAGCCTTACCCATCAGCGTTAGCAGCACCGGAAGCTGGAAACACAGGCCAAAGGCCACAATCATTTTCAGTGTAATATCAAGGCTTTCGTTGACTTTGCCGTTGAAGACGATGTCGATGCCGGTGCTTGTCGTGGCGTCGACGATCTCGCCCGATGCGACCATTGCCGCAAAAAAGGACGGCAGGTCTGCGAAGCCCAAGAAGAACTGCATCGCCAATGGCACAACGATGTAATGCGCGAAGGCCGCGCCCAAAAGAAACAGCATCGGCGACGCGATCAAGAAAGGCAAAAACGCGTTCTTTTCGTTTTTATAGAGACCCGGCGCCACGAACCGCCACAGCTGATAGCCGATCACAGGGAACGACACGAACAGCCCCCCCACCATGGAAATACGGATCAGCGTGAAAAAGTATTCCTGCGGCGCGGTGTATTGCATGACCGGGTTGGGATTGCCCAGCGACCGCATCGTGTTCTCGATCGGAACCAACAGGAAATCCAGAATTGCGCTGCCGAAGGTGAAGCAGATGATCATGCCCACAATAAACGCCATGGCCGCACGGATCACGCGGGTGCGCAACTCGGCCAGATGTTCGATCAGTGGGGCGGAGCTATCGTCGATATCGCTCTCGGCGCTCATGTGTCAGCTTTCTTCGGCTTTGCGGCAGCTTTGGGCTTCGAGGCGGGCTTAGGCTTCGCAGCAGTCTTCGGCTTGGCCGCGGCTTTCGGCTTCGCAGCGGCCTTGGGCTTGGCAGCAGCCTTGGCCTTGGGTTTCGCTGCAGCCTTGGGCTTTGCGGCAGAGGCATCGGCAGTCGCCGCAGCTTCCGCTTCTTTAGCGATACGTGTTTCAGCGGCTTTCGCCGTCGAGGCGCGGATTTTCTCAGCCGCCTCAGCGCGCTCCTTAGCCAATTTCTTGGTTTCGGAGCCGTCGGGGTATTTGTCGAAATTCGTCGCTTCTCGGATTTTGTCGAGCCCCATCTTCTTGGGGTTCGCCGCAGCTTTCACCGTGTTCGCCACATCCTTGACCCCTGCCTCATCGGCGGCGTCTTCCATGGCGCGGCTGAACTCGCGGGCCATGCGCTTGGCTTTCGCAGTGAATTGCCCAAGCGTGCGAAACATGCCCGGTAGATCCTTGGGGCCAACCACGATCAGGGCCACAAGCCCGATCACCAAAAGCTCGGTCATGCCAATGTCAAACATGGCGCACGCCTCCGGTCCGCATTCCGGCCCTGCTCACGAGACTCAGACTTTGTCTTTTTCGTCTTCGGGAGTGACGTCTTTCAAAGCCACATCCGCCTCGTCCAATTCCTTGGAGCTGTCATCAACGCCCTTCTTGAACGCAGTGATGCCTTTGCCGACTTCGCCCATCAGGCCGGAAATCTTGCCGCGTCCGAAAAGCACCAGAACGACAACAGCAATAAGCAGCAGGCCCGGCAATCCGATATTGTTCAACATGTTTAGGTCTCCCTTGGTCGCGCTCAGAACGGATGCTGCGCGGATGAATATGTCTGCCTTCTATCTAGGGGTTCGACAGGTCGGGGAAAAGGCGCAAAACGCCCCAGTCGGGGGGAAATGCTGTCGAAAAGCAGCGATGTGCAACTTGCGGAAAGCCTACTGACAGGTTTATGTCAGTAGTGGGGTGTCACAAAGCTCATATTCAAACAGAATCACCTCAGGAGCTTTCCCATGACCATCAACACCGGCCCACAGGTTGCAGAAATCGTAACTTTCACTCTCAAAGACGGCACCGACCAATCCGCTTTCCTCGCAACTTTGCGCGCTACCCAGAGCTGGGTGGACGGCATGCCCGGCTTTCTGGGCCGTCAAGTGACACGTGGCGCTGACGGCCGGTGGACGGATAACATCCTTTGGGCAAACGCGGCGTGCGCCAAGGCGGCGCAGGACAGCTTTGGCCGGCAGACTTTTGCGCCTGATATGGGCGAAGCATTAAACCACGAAACCTTGGAAATGCGGCACGAGACAGTTTTCATGGCCGCCCCATGAGGACTCCATGAGACGCACCGACCGCCTGTTCGACTTGATCCTGCTGTTGCGCAACGGCCGCCTGCATCGCGCTGAAGACCTGGCGCGGGAGCTGGAAGTGTCCGTGCGCACGATCTACCGGGACATGGAAACGCTGCAACTGTCAGGCGTCCCTGTCGAGGGCGAGCGGGGGCTGGGCTACATGATGACAGCCCCCATTACCCTGCCCCCGCTGAACCTGACGATGACGGAGTTGGAAGCACTTCATCTGGGTATGGCGATCGTAGGTGAGGTGGCCGATGAAGAATTGCAAGGAGCCGCCCGCTCGCTGTCCGCCAAGATCGATGCGGTGCTGCCAGAAGACCGCACCGCGCCGCCCACTGGCTGGGGCTTCGCGGTTTACCCGTTCAAGGACGCAGCCGGTGGTTTTCGTTTCATGCCGCAACTACGCACGGCGATCCGCACCCGCCAGAAACTCAGCATCACTTATGCCACCGCAGAAGGCACGCCGTCAGAGCGGATCATCCGACCGCTGCAAATGGAATATTGGGGGCGCGTCTGGACGGTCTCGGCTTGGTGCGAATTGCGCGGGGATTTCCGTCTGTTCCGCGCCGACCGCATCCGCGCCTTGAAGCCATTGGCCGAACTCTTCGTAGAGGAACAAGGCAAGTCGCTGGCCGACTTTATCGCCCGACAAAAGGTAAAGTGCTGAAGCAGCCGCCTCAGCCCCGCGTGTAGCGGGAGATCATGCGGTAGTCCTTCGCGGGACCAACGACGCGCCACACTGCTTCCCATTCCGGCCAGTGCGAAAAGTCGTAGCTGACATGGTAGACATCGGGGTCACAGTGATGATTGTCGTCGGGCATCGACCGGTCCAGCGCGATCACATGAAAAGGGCGGCCATCCCCGAACTCGACCGCGATTTTGTTGGCGAACTCCCCCTCGAACCCGCGCCAGATATAACGGCGGGTGGCCAGCATTGCCGCTTGCTGGCCGTAGACCAGCTCCCCTTCTTCAGAGTACTGCATCTCCAAAGGACCGGACCGCGTGAATGTGGCAATGCCCGCCAAACGCCCTTCAATGCCGTTGCGGCGATCCTCGATGATGCGTGCCAGTTGCCATTCGCCTTCGAATTGGTCCAAGCCTTTGTGCATCCCATCCCCTCACTCTGACCAGGCGCTACCAAGTTGTGCGCCACTGTCTTCAATAACCCTTAAGGTCGCGTTATCGCTCCTCCCCGCCTCGCGAAAAGCATCCGTCGAGCGATACCCGTATTTCAGATTAGCGATCCCCGCCCATCCGCCAATTGCCCTTACTGTCGCGGCGACGGTGGGCCGTAAGCCAACTGGATAAGCATATCATAAAATAAGTGCAAAGGGCAGCGACGCCCTGTCTCAGGCTGCTATCTTCGGTTGTCCCTCACGCGGGGTCAGTCTAAGACCGCCGCAACTGCCACACAAAACTTGAAAGCGCTTGATATGATCCCTCGCTATTCCCGCCCCGAGATGGTTGCCATCTGGTCCCCCGAGACCAAATTTCGCATCTGGTACGAGATCGAGGCGCACGCCTGCGACGCCATGGCCGATCTGGGCGTGATCCCGCGTGAGAACGCTGAAGCCGTTTGGAAAGCCAAGGACGTCGAGTTCGACGTGGCCCGCATTGACGAAATCGAGGCGGTGACAAAGCATGACGTCATCGCCTTCCTGACCCATCTGGCCGAGCATGTCGGCTCTGAAGAAGCCCGTTTTGTACATCAGGGCATGACTTCGTCTGACGTGCTCGACACCTGTTTCAATGTGCAGCTTGTTCGCGCCGCTGACATCCTGATTGCCGACGTGGAAGGCCTGCTCGCCGCCCTGAAACGTCGCGCGATGGAGCACAAAGATACCCTGCGCGTTGGCCGCTCGCACGGCATCCATGCCGAGCCGACCACCATGGGCCTGACTTTCGCACGCTTCTATGCCGAAATGGACCGCAACCTGACCCGCCTGCGCACTGCACGTGACGAAATCTCCACCGGCGCCATTTCCGGCGCGATTGGGACTTTCGCCAATGTGGACCCTCGCGTTGAGGAACATGTCTGCGAAAAGCTGGGCCTGTCGCCAGAGCCGATCTCCACGCAAGTCATCCCCCGCGACCGCCACGCGGCGTTCTTCGCGGCCCTCGGTGTGGTCGCCTCCTCTATCGAAAACATCGCGACCGAAATCCGCCACATGCAGCGTACAGAAGTGCTGGAAGGCGCGGAGTTCTTCTCCATGGGCCAAAAGGGCTCCTCCGCGATGCCGCACAAAAAGAACCCCATCCTGACCGAAAACCTTACGGGTCTGGCGCGCACCATTCGCATGGCAGTGGTCCCTGCGATGGAGAACGTGGCGCTTTGGCACGAACGCGACATCTCCCACTCCTCGGTAGAACGCATGATTGGCCCCGACACCACAATCACTCTGGATTTCGCGCTTGCCCGTCTGACAGGCGTGATCGACAAAATGTTGATCTTCCCAGACAACATGCTCGACAACATGAACAAGTTCCCCGGACTGGTGATGTCCCAGCGTGTGCTGCTTGCTCTTACGCAAGCTGGCGTCAGCCGCGAGGATGCCTACGCCATGGTCCAGCGCAACGCGTTGAAGGTCTGGGAGCATCGCGTTGATTTTCAAGAACAATTGCTGGCGGACGAAGACGTCGTCGCAGCCCTTGGCGTGGACGCGATCAAAGAGAAATTCGACATGGGTTACCACACCAAGCATGTCGATACGATCTTCAAGCGCGTATTTGGTTAAGGCCCGCACCAAAAATCAAAAACTGTCGAACGCCCGCCCAATGCGCGGGCGTTTTGATTTTGAAGACTCTCATGCTATCTTTTTCGGTACAGACCAACAGGAGAGAAATTCAGATGAAGACCAAAACACTATTGGCCGCTCTCGCCCTCACCCTGACGCCGGCGATTGCATCAGCGGAATGCGCCTTCGGGCAGCACAAGCAGGCCGCATCGTGCCAAGCAGGATCCACCTGGGATGCTGAAAAAGGCGCTTGCGTGGCGCAGCCGACAGGCTAAGCCAGCTGCGCGACACGACCCGTGACAGAAATTGGGGGCGGCTCTGGATATCCAGCGCCGCCCCCACTGCATTTCGCTAAAACCCGACTTATCCCACACTTTGCTCCTCACCTTCCGTTAACGTCCGTCCCTTCTATTAAACGGTGCGAGACGATTAACGGGATGGGACAGGCCATGGATTTGGTGACACAGCCGCGCGGCAGCGTCGGGCTTGGGATTGGCGGCAAGATCGCTACGACAGCATTTTCTTTTGATGGATCCGACACGCCGCTCGCGTTGACCGGCGCGCAAAAGGCGGCCGTTATTGTCCAAATGATCCTGCACGCGGGCGGCTCAATCCCGCTCGCCGTCATGTCAGAAGCCACGCAAGTGCATCTGGCGCGTGTCTATGCCTCTATGGGGCCCATCAACAAGGCCACCGTTGCCGCTGTCCTGACCGAATTCGCCCGACATCTTGATGCGCATGGCCTCAGTTTTCCCGTCGACACCTCTGCGGCGCTTGATGCGCTGGAAGGCAACCTGAGTGACAGCCTTCTGGAGCGAATGCGCCAGATTCACAGCCCGACTCTGCCCAAAAACACGTGGGAGATGATCGCAGACCTCCCCGTGGAGACACTGGCAGAGCTAGTTGCCGCCGAAAGCCCGCGCGTGGGGGCGATTATCATGTCGAAGCTGCCCGCAGCCGCCTCTACAAATGTGATGGAGCTGTTGGAATTTGAAACCGCCAATGCCGTGACCTTCGCCATGTCTGAAACCGCAGCCGTGCGACCCGAAACCGTTGATATTGTGGCGCAGGCAATCTTGAACGGAAACGAAAACCAAACCCAAGGCGGAGCCTTCACCACCAAACCTGTCGCGCGCGCTGCCGCCTTGCTCAATGCTGCGGCTGCGACCCAACGCGACGCGATCCTCGAAGCCCTCGACACGCTCGATACGATCTTCGCGGCCCAAGTGCGCAAGGCGATCTTCACCTTCGCGGACATCCTCACGCGGCTGCAACCGACCGATGTGCCTGCCATAATCCGCGTTCTACCCGGCGACGAGTTGAACGCGGCCCTCAAAGCTGGCTCTGAGGCACATCCCGAAGTCGTAGAGTTCATCATCGCCAACCTCTCCAAGCGCATGGGCGACGCCATCCGCGAAGAATTGGCCGAAGCGGCACCACTTTCCGGCAAGGCGGCGGAAGCGGCGATGGGCAAGCTCACCGCCGCAATTCGCCAACTCGAGGAAAGCGGCGATCTGACCCTGATAACTATCGACGAGGGCGATGCCTGACACGGCTTCTTAACCCGAAAAAGAAAAAGGGCGGCCCCAACAAGGCCGCCCATTCTTCAATCTTACTAATCCCGCAGCTTAATGCGCGACGGTTGCGGAACTGCCGGCACCCTTGGCAGCCAGCGCAGCCTGTGCCGCTTCTTCCGCAGCCTCGTCCCACTCAATGGGCTCCGGCTCGGAGATCAGCGCAAGTTTCAGCACTTCCGAGACGTGCTTGACCGGGATAATTTCCAACCCTGCTTTCACATTGTCCGGAATTTCTGGCAGGTCCTTTTCGTTCTCCGTCGGGATCAGCACCGTTTTGATGCCCCCCCTCAGCGCCGCCAACAGCTTCTCTTTCAAGCCGCCGATTGGCATGGCGTTGCCGCGTAAACTGACTTCGCCCGTCATGGCAATATCCCTACGCACGGGGATCTGTGTCAGCACCGAAACGATCGATGTCACCATAGCCAGACCAGCCGATGGCCCGTCCTTCGGGGTCGCCCCGTCCGGCACGTGAACGTGGATGTCAATCTTGTCAAAGGTCGGTGGTTTCACACCAATCTTCGGCGAGATGGAGCGTACATAGGACGACGCCGCATCAATCGATTCCTTCATGACATCGCCGAGCTTACCGGTGGTCTTCATCCGGCCCTTGCCCGGAAGGCGCAGAGCCTCAATCGACAGCAATTCGCCCCCGACAGAGGTGTAGGCCAAGCCCGTCACCACCCCGATCTGGTCATCCATTTCCGCAAGGCCATAACGGTATTTCTTGACGCCCAGATAGTCGTCAAGATTGTCCGGTGTGATCACCACTGATGTTTCGTCCTTGCGGACGATTTTGGTCACGGCCTTCCGCGCCAGCTTGCCGATTTCACGTTCCAGATTCCGCACGCCCGCCTCGCGGGTGTAGGTGCGGATCATTTCCAGAAGTGCCTCGTCGGTCAGCTCGAACTCGCCCTTTTTCAAACCGTGGTTCTTCACCTGCTTGGCAATCAAATGCTGCTTGGCGATCTCGGACTTTTCGTCCTCGGTATAACCTGCGAGCGGGATGATCTCCATACGGTCCAGAAGCGGGCCAGGCATGTTGTAGCTATTGGCCGTGGTCAGGAACATCACGTTGGACAGATCGTATTCAACCTCAAGATAGTGGTCGACGAACGTGCCATTTTGTTCCGGATCAAGCACCTCGAGCATCGCAGACGCGGGATCGCCACGGAAGTCCTGCCCCATCTTGTCGATCTCATCGAGCAAGATCAGCGGGTTGGTCGTCTTCGCCTTTTTCAGCGCCTGAATGATCTTACCCGGCATAGAGCCAATATAGGTCCGACGGTGGCCACGGATTTCGGACTCATCACGCACGCCCCCAAGGGAGATACGGATGAACTCACGACCCGTCGCCTTGGCCACAGACTTCCCGAGGGACGTTTTACCCACACCCGGAGGCCCAACTAGGCACATGATCGGGCCCTTGAGCTTCTTGGAGCGTTGCTGAACCGCAAGGTATTCCACGATACGTTCTTTAACCTTTTCAAGGCCATAGTGATCATCGTCGAGCACTTTCTGTGCCTTAACCAAATCTTTTTTAACGCGCGAGGTCACACCCCACGGGATACCCAATATCCAGTCAAGATAGTTCCGCACCACGGTGGCCTCAGCCGACATCGGGCTCATGTTCTTGAGCTTTTTGATCTCGGCGTCGACTTTTTCCTTGGCCTCTTTCGACAGCTTTGTCTTGGCGACCTTGGCCTCCAGTTCGGCCACTTCGTTCTGGCCTTCCTCGCCGTCGCCCAGTTCCTTCTGAATGGCCTTCATTTGCTCATTCAGATAGTATTCACGCTGTGTGCGCTCCATCTGGTTTTTCACGCGGGACTTGATCTTTTTCTCGACCTGAAGCACGGACATTTCGCCCTGCATCAGCCCGTAGACCTTCTCCAGACGCTCGGCCACAGACAGGGTCTCCAGAAGCTCCTGCTTTTGGTGAACCTCGACGCCCAGATGGCCGCCAACAAGGTCGGCCAGTTTGTCAGGTGCTTCGGTTTCCGCCACCGAGGCCAAGGCCTCTTCGGGAATGTTCTTCTTCACCTTGGCATAGCGCTCAAACTCTTCGCCAACCGACCGCACAAGGGCGTGGACAGTGGTTTCGTCGCCGACGGTTTCGTCCAACTCGACAGCGCGCGCCTCGAAAAAGCTTTCGTTTTCAAGGTATTCCACGATTTTCACGCGGGATCGCCCTTCCACCAGAACTTTGACTGTGCCGTCAGGCAGTTTCAGCAGTTGCAGGACATTTGCCAGCACACCGGTCTCGTAGATGCCTTCCGCAGTTGGGTCATCCTCGGACGGGTCCATCTGGCTTGACAGAAGAATTTGCTTGTCGTCCTTCATCACCTCTTCAAGTGCGCGCACGGATTTATCGCGTCCAACGAAAAGCGGCACAATCATGTGCGGGAACACCACGATATCGCGCAGTGGCAAAACGGGATAGGACAGGGTCTGTTGCTCGGTCATTCGTTTTCCTTTTTGGCAAGATCGCAATGGCCCCGCATAAGCAGCAACCGTCATGCAATCTCCGGTATCGATTTAAGAAGTGGGGGCGGCCCACAGCTCTTTCAACCATCCACCGATTGGCTTGATCATAGTGTGAACGCGCATTGCGGCGGATACAAGCGGATCACGGCGCAATTTTCACCCAAATTTACCCGATCAGGGCCTTTGGAAGCGCCAAATCCAGCCTCACTCATGCCCTAATGCCCGTCTAGAAAGTCCGAATAACAAGTCCACATTAATGTTTAGGCCCCAAAATGCTCACCCTGCTCCTTCGCCATTACCGCCGTTTTGCCGTGTTTTCGGGCGGTATGGCGCTGTTTTGCACAGCCCAACTGATTGGTACGGGTTTTGAGCTTCCGCTGATTGGCCTTTTAGCGGTCTTTCTTCCGATTGCGGCGCTGTTCATGGTCGCGGCAGTGGGCGTTTACATCTGGATTCCTCGCCATCGCGGCCTTCTGGAGATCACCGGCGCAGCTGGGATCATCTGCGCCATCATCCTGTTTTATGCCCACAAATTTGGCCACGGCGGGATGATCCAAGGAATTGGTGGTGTCATCGCCCTGCTCTTGATTGCAGTCGGGCTAAGAACATTGCTCCACAGCAAATGGTCGCGAAAGATCGGCACCCAGACAACTTGGCGCGACCGCCATTCCGGACATGTGCCCTACCCTGCCCGACTTATCTGGCGCCACGTGGTGCCCGGTGCAGCTGAGCCCGCCGATCACTGCACTGGCATGATGGCACGCTATGACGAGGACGAAGAAGACCCAGACACCGTTCATGTGACCTTCAAAGGTCGCAAGGATCGCGCTGCGCAATACACGCTGACCTTTCTGGAACGTGATCACCCGTCCGCCTGCCGCTTCTTCTTTCAAGGAAGCGAGGCTGACGGAACTGTGGTCGACGGCATATTCTCTTTGCGCATCACTGTGCTGGAACGGGACGCCTGCTTCGTCTCCTGCGTCGAGGAACGCTGTGGCCTGAGCCTTGGCAGTCTGGTCGAGCGTTGGTTCGATGATGCGCTTGGCTATCAACAGGACAAACTGCTTGAAATGCTTGATGCACGCTACGGCGAAACTTACGGGCCACGCAAACCCGAGGTCGCCTTAGCCGACTAAGTCCCAAAGCACCCCCAAGCGACAGTCATCTCTGGCGCGGGGCTGCCAAACTGGTCTAGCCTTCGGAGCATGATCACACTTACCTATCACATTGACGAGCAGGAATTCATGCGCGCCGCCCGCGCTTACTGGTCTTATCGGGGCATTGGCGATCGTGGAAACTGGATTTTGGCTGCGCTTAGCCTTCTGGCGGGGATCAACCTATTGGTCTGGGATCTCAACGTGGGTTGGATCTGGGTCGGCGCCGCCGCGTTGTTCGCAGTCATTACGATGATACGCAACGCGCTATGGCGGCGGGGCTATCGCAAAATGATCAAATACACCGCGCCAATCACCGCAAGTTTCACCCGTGACGTGGTCGAAACCACATCGGCAGAGGGTACATCCACATTGCCTTGGACAACCTTCACGAAATACGCGGAAACGCCGGAGTTCTTCTTCCTCACCCTACCGAGGCGTGGGTTGTCGATCATCCCGAAGCGCGCCACCAAAGATGACTGGGAACTGGAAACCCTGCGCGACATGATCACCGCCAATTTGCCACGCGCCAAAATGCGGTGGACCTAGGCCTTAGACAGGCTCGATATCGCCCATCGCGCGGGTCTCGTGGAAGCTCTTCACGAACCCTGCCAAATCGCCGGCGGCAATCGCCCCACGCAACCCGCCCATCAGCTCTTGGTAGTAATGCAGGTTGTGCCAAGTCACGAGCATGGAGGAGATGATCTCTTGTGACTTGAAAACGTGATGCAGATACGCCCGCGAATACTGCGAGCAGCACGGGCATGTGCAGGCCTCATCTAGCGGTCTTGGATCATCCATGTGCCGCGCGTTCTTTATGTTAACAACACCGCGTCGCGTGAACGCCTGCCCCGTGCGGCCAGATCGTGAGGGCAGCACGCAATCAAACATGTCGATGCCCCGCTCAACTGCGCCAACGATGTCGTCAGGCTTGCCCACGCCCATCAGGTAGCGCGGCTTGTCCTGCGGTAGCTGGTCGGGCGCATAATCGAGGCAGCCGAACATTGCTTCCTGCCCCTCGCCCACAGCCAAACCACCGACCGCATAGCCGTCAAAGCCGATCTCGGTCAGCGCCGCAGCACTTTCCGCACGCATGTCCTGCTCCAACCCACCTTGCTGGATGCCAAACAGCGCATAGCCCGGACGATCGCCAAACGCTTCGCGCGACCGCGCGGCCCAGCGCATGGACAGCTGCATGCTTTCGTTGATCCGTGCGCGATCCGCCGGCAGCGCCGGACATTCGTCAAAGCACATCACGATGTCGGAGCCGAGCAGCTTCTGGATTTCCATCGACCGTTCTGGCGAAAGCATGTGTTTGGAACCGTCGATATGCGATTTGAAGGTCACGCCCTCTTCCGTGAGCTTGCGCAAATCGGCGAGGCTCATCACCTGAAACCCGCCGCTATCTGTCAGGATCGGCCGTTCCCAGTTCATGAATTTGTGCAACCCGCCCAGATTGGCAATCCGCTCTGCGGTGGGACGCAGCATAAGATGGTAGGTGTTGCCCAGCAGGATGTCGGCGCCAGTCGCACGAACGCTTTCGGGCATCATCGCCTTTACGGTCGCGGCGGTGCCTACGGGCATGAATGCGGGCGTGCGAATCTCGCCACGCGGAGTGGAAATAATGCCCGTGCGGGCCTTGCCATCTTTGGCGTGAAGGTCAAATCGAAATCTCTGTGTCATGCCTGCCGCTTTAGGGGTAAACATGAACTCTGCGCAAGAGAGAGAGCCAAATATGAACGACGATTCAATTCTCACGATGGGTTGGGAAGAGTGGCTCAGCTTGCCTGACCTGTCGTTGCCGACCATTAAGGCAAAGGTGGACACGGGGGCGAAAACTTCTGCTCTGCACGCCTTTGACATCGAGCCTTTCGGCTCTGCAACGCGGCCCCAAGTGCGCTTCGCCATCCATCCGATTCCGGGCAACGACAGCCTGATCATTCCCTGCTCTGCCCCAATCATCGACCGACGCGACGTCATCTCCTCCAATGGTGAATCCGAGTTACGCTATGTGATCGAAACGAACCTGTCCGTCGGCGGCCAAAGCTGGCCCATTGAGGTCACTCTGACCAATCGCGGCTCCATGGCATATCGCATGTTGCTTGGCCGTCAGGCCCTGCGCGAAAACACTGTGGTCGCCCCGTCCGAGCGGTTCTGCCAGCCAGAGCTGAGCTACGACGTCTACACCGCCTCCAAACTGCGCACAGCCACCAAGGCACGTGCGTTGCGCATTGCCGTCCTGTCCCGTGAGGCGGCCAGCTACTCCACAGCAAAACTCGTGACAGAGGGCGAGGCGCGCGGTCATGTGGTCGAAGTCATCGACACGACGCGCTGCTACATGGCGATCAACGCCAAGGCGCCAGAGGTCTACTATGACGGCAAACGCCTGCCCCGCTTTGACGCCGTGATCCCGCGCATCGGCGCGTCGATTACCACCTATGGCTGCTCGGTCCTGCGCCAGTTTGAAACCCTTGGCACCTATTGTGTAAACGGCTCTGAGGGGATCACCGCCTCACGGGACAAGCTTCATGCCCACCAAGTGCTCGCCCGCCACCGTATTGGAATGCCCACCACCGCCTTTGCTGCGTCTCCCAAAGATACCAAGAACCTGATGGATCTTGTGGGCACCGCGCCACTGATCGTGAAATTGCTGGAATCCACCCAAGGCAAAGGCGTGGTTCTGGCCGAAACTAAAAAAGCCGCGGAATCCGTAATCGATGCCTTTCGCGGCCTGAAAGCCAACTTCCTTGTGCAAGATTACGTGAAGGAAGCCGCCGGCGAGGATATCCGTTGTCTTGTGATCGGCGGTAAGGTCGTGGCGGCGATGAAGCGCACGTCGGATGGCGATGATTTCCGCTCCAACCTGCATCGCGGAGGCACCGCAGCCGTGACCCGCATCTCCAAGACAGAGCGTGACATGGCCACCCGCGCCGCGAAGGCATTCAAACTCGGCGTGGCTGGTGTTGATCTACTTCGTTCGTCCGAAGGGCCGAAAATTCTGGAGGTCAACTCCTCCCCCGGACTTGAGGGGATCGAAAAGGCCTCAGGAAAAAACATCGCGGCATTGCTGTTCGATCAGATCGAAATGCGTGTGCGGCCCGCGCCACTCAAGAAAACGCGCAAGAAGGTCGGATGACCCGCCGCGCGATTCTCTGCGCCCTACTGGCGACCGCAGCCCTACCTGCATTCGGGCAGTCGGCGCGGTATGAGCTGGAAAACTCCCTGACCGAGCGCGCAAAATGGCGCAGTTTTGGCAACAAGGACTGGCTCACCGGCGATCCGATTGAACGTGCGCGATCAGGCCGCTCTCGCGTAACGACGTACGAGCTGACCCATGTCGGTGGCGGCACTCCAGTGGCCCGCCTAAAGTCGCTGATCGCCTTGGCCGAGGCCGGGCCAAAGGGCTATGACGCCGTGCATGTCGGCGCGAAGGTCAAACCTCCAAAACCACCAACGCAGTTGTCTCTGGGCCAGATTTTGGCGTGGATCAAACGCACCCCCGGACAGCCCCATGCCATCGGACGGTATCAGTTCATCCCCACGACTTTACGGGTCCTGATCGGGCGCGCTGGGCTCTCCAACAGCACCCGCTTTTCACCGCAGGTTCAGGATCAGCTAGCAGATTTGTTGCTTGCAGACGCGGGCCTTCAGAAGTTTCAGGCGGGTCGCATGTCTCGCAAACGCTTCATGAACAATCTCGCGCGGATTTGGGCGGGCCTGCCGACCTCTTCCGGCAAAAGCTATTACGATGGTTACGCAGGCAATCGCGCCACCCTAACCCGCGCCTATTTTGACGCAAGAATGCGCGAGTTTTTCCCGCGGACCTAGCCCGCCCGCGCCAACCATCCCGCACTGGTCAAACCTGACGTGACAAAATGGTGTAGGCGCAGCACTGGACGATGCCGTCGCTAAACCTTATATCTTTACTCAACTATCCCACATGGATGCTAAAGATGAACCAGCCAACAGAACAACTTGAAGGCGCGCCGCTGATTAAGCCGTCCTCCACCGACCACCCTCTTTACGAGCCCGTCGTAGAGGCCTGTCGTTCAGTCTATGACCCTGAAATTCCAGTTAACATTTACGATCTTGGTCTGGTGTACACGATCGAGATCAGTGACCAGAACGAAGTGTCGATCATTATGACTCTCACGGCCCCAGGCTGCCCTGTAGCTGGCGAAATGCCCGGTTGGCTGGCCGAAGCGGTTGAGCCTCTTGCTGGCGTGAAGCAGGTCGATGTGGACATCACATGGGATCCGCCCTGGGGTATGGAGATGATGTCTGACGAGGCCCGTCTGGAACTGGGGTTCATGTGATGTTTTCCATTCCCGGCAAACAAGCGGTCTCCATCACCGATCGGGCTGCGTCCCAGATCGCCAAGCTGATGGAACGCGACGGGCATAAGGCTTTGAAAATAGGCGTCAAAAAGGGCGGCTGCGCGGGCATGGAATACACCATGGATTATGTGGACGAGGTCGACCCCCATGACGAGGTGGTCGAGCAAAACGGCGCCCGCGTGATCATCGCCCCGATGGCACAGATGTTCCTGTTCGGCACCGAAATCGACTATGAAACCAGCCTTCTAGAAAGCGGGTTCAAGTTTAATAACCCCAACGTGTCCGAGGCCTGCGGCTGCGGTGAATCGATCAAGTTCGACGAGAGCCTGTTCGCAAAAGAATGAGTGTGAGCGAAGCCGATATCGCCTTCGCCCGCGAGCTTTTCGCCCCGCTTCCCGCCATTTCGACCCGCAAAATGATGGGCGGCCTGTGCCTCTATTCAGAAGGCACAATCTTCGCCCTGCTTTATTCTGATGGACAGATTTACCTCAAGGCAAAGGGCGATTTCGTAGCTGAAATCGAAGGGCTTGGCGGAACGCGCTGGACCTACACGCGCAAGGACGGCAAAGTGACGGGAATGCCCTACTGGTCGCTTCCCGATCAGTTTCTTGACGATCCGTCCGAGGCCAGCGCCCTTGCCGCACGCGCCTTGGAACACCTTTAAAGGACACCTCGTATGCGCCGCAAACTCGCCGCCGGAAACTGGAAAATGAACGGTCTGTCGGACCAGCTGGCTGAAGTGGAAAAGCTTTGCGGGGCGCATCCAAATCCCAAAGTCGAAATCATGATCGCCCCTCCCGCCACGCTCATTTCCTCAATGGTCGTAACCGCGGCCGATCACCCGCTGGAGGTCGCCGGTCAGGACTGCCATGCGAAAGACAGTGGTGCGCATACCGGCGACATCTCGGCAGCAATGCTCAAAGATGCAGGCGCGTCCCATGTCATCCTCGGCCACTCGGAGCGCCGTGAGGACCATGACGAGACCGACGATGACGTGCGAGCCAAGGCGCGGGCGGCTCTGGCCGCAGGGCTTAAAGTCGTCATCTGCATCGGCGAAACCCTAGAGGAGCGCGAAGCCGCCAACACGCTCGACATCATCGCGGGCCAAATGGCGGGTTCCCTGCCTGACATCCTGACCGGCGAAAACACGATCATCGCGTACGAGCCGATCTGGGCCATCGGCACCGGCAAAATCCCGACGCTGGAGCAAATTGGCGAAGTCCATGACTTCATCCGCAGCAAGCTGGAAGCGCGCTTTGGCGATGGCGTGGGCCGCTCTATTCGGCTGCTATATGGCGGATCGGTCAAACCATCCAACGCGTCCGAAATTTTCGCCGTGTCGAATGTGGACGGCGCGTTGGTGGGCGGCGCATCGCTGAAGGCCGACGATTTCTCCGGCATCATTCAGGCCTTGGAAGACGCAATCTGAATGCAGTCGGTGACGCAGGCGCCGACGGATATCGCGCTGAACCACAATCCCTACCCGTTCTATCACCGCATCCGCCCTTTGGGGCCGCTTGTCTGGTGGGAGGACTACAACATGCCCGTCGCCCCCTCTCATGCGGTGGTGTCTGCTCTTCTACGTGACCGCCGGTTTGGACGCGAGAACCCGTTTCCGCCGGTGATCCCCGCGCATCAGGCACCCTTCTACGCCGTCGAGGCACATTCCATGCTGGAGTTGGAGCCACCGCGCCACACGCGCCTGCGCGGCCTTGTCCTGCGCGCCTTCACCTCGCGGCGCATCAAGGCCTTGGCACCAGAAATCGAGGAGCTAAGCCATCAGTTGATCGACGGCTTGCCCGATGACCCTTTCGATCTGCTCGCTCATTTTGCCCAGCACCTGCCGGTCATTATCATCGCCCGCCTTTTGGGTGTGCCAGAAGACAAAGCCCCCGACCTTCTGCGCTGGTCCAACGCGATGGTTCGCATGTATGTCGCGGGTCGCACCCGTGCCGATGAGGACGCCGCAGCCCAAGCCGCGCAGGATTTCTCGGCCTATCTGACAACCTATATCGACGCGCGCCGCGCCAGCCCTGCGGATGATCTGATTACCCATCTGATCGCAGCCGAGGAAGACGGTGAACGTCTCAGCACACAAGAGCTGATCACCACATGCATCCTGCTGCTCAATGCAGGGCACGAAGCCACGGTCCACAGCCTTGGCAACGGGGTGAAAACCGCACTTGAAACAGGACTGCGGCCTGACGATCCGGATGCTTTCACCGAGGAAGTCCTGCGGTACGATCCGCCGCTGCACATGTTCACGCGCTACGCGATGGAAGATGTCGATGCGTTCGGCCATGCCTTCAAAAAGGGCGAACAGGTCGGGCTACTTCTGGGTGCGGCCAATCGTGACCCAGAGGTCTACGCGGACCCCGACCGTTTTGACCCGTCCCGCCCAATGCCCGCACACACAAGCTTCGGCGCGGGGCTGCATTTCTGCGTCGGTGCCCCTTTGGCTCGGTTGGAACTTTCAATCGCGTTGAAGGCCCTTTTTGACCGATGCCCTAACTTGAAGCTCGTAGGCACGCCTGACTACGCGACCAACTACCACTTCCACGGTCTGACCCGCCTGTTGGTCACGAAATAGCTTAAATCTCAGGCCGGAAACACGAAGCAGCGGTCGCGCCGCATCGTCAACCAAAGGGTCGTGCCTTCTTTGGGCAAGAACACCGCTGGAACCGTGGCCTTCAAGTGAGAGCCGTCAGACTCCATGCGAAACTCCACAAGGCTTTCCCGCCCCATAAACCGCGCACGTTCAACAGTTGCGCGCGCGGGCGTGCCGTCCTGCGGGGTCGGGTTCGGGCCATGCCCGTCGCGGTCAAAATCGATCTTCAGGTGCTGGGGCCGGATCACGATCTCCACCGCGCCACCATCCGCGTGGCCGGGTGTCAGGAACTGGCCGAACGGTGTGTCGGTCAACGCGCCATTAGATTGTCCGCGTATCACGTTGATATCACTAAAAAAGCCTGCCGCAGCCTTATCGACCGGCGCATTGTAGATGTTGTAGGGGTTGCCCTGCTGCACGATCCGCCCGTTGCGCATCAACGCAATCTCGTCGGCCATCCGCATCGCCTCATGCGGCTCGTGGGTCACCAGAAGAACGGCAGTCCCCTCTTCTTTCAGCAAGGACAGCGTCTGATCGCGAATGCCATCGCGCAGCCGGTCGTCGAGACCGGAAAACGGCTCGTCCATCAGCATGATCTTCGGACGCGGTGCCAGCGCCCGCGCCAGTGCGACGCGCTGCTGCTCGCCACCCGACAACTCATGCGGGTATTTCGCTCCGAAATCTGCGAGGCCGACCCGCGCCAAAAGCTCGTGCACACGTGGGCTATTCTCGGATTTCTTGCCGTTGAGCCCGAAGGCCACGTTTTGCGCGACGCTCAGATGCGGAAACAGCGCAAAATCCTGAAACATCAGGCCGATAGAACGGCCTTCTGGTGGCACGCGAAGACCGTCGCCGCAGATCAACTGCCCGTCGACCCAAAGCTCCCCGCTGGTCTGTCGCTCGACCCCAGCAATAATCCGAAGCGTCGTGGATTTGCCGCAACCCGATGGCCCCAGCAGGCAGGTTACCTGCCCCGGCGCCACGCTTAAAGACAGGTCAGACACGACCTGCCGCCCTGCAAATTCCTTGCAAATATTCTTCAGCTCAAGCCTTGGGGTCACGTCACTCGCCGCCTCTTACCCGATTAAAACAATCGGAAAACTCGGGGAGTTAGGTAGCAGCCTCGCCCCTAGTCGGCAACCCTGCGCGAACCGATCAGCACTGCGGCAAAGCCGACCACAAGCACAGCAACACATATTACCAGCAATTGCTCATACTTGGGCGCATCCGGCAGGATCGAGACCATGAAATCAGCGCTGCGCAAAAAGTAAGCGGCGGCACCGATGATTGCCGCGCTGAATGACACCAGATAGGACCAAACCGGCACAGACCAACCAAAGACGAACACCGCAATCATCACCGGCGTCAGGAACATCGACGCTGTGCCAGACACCGCCACCGCGTCAAACAGAGTTGAGTTCCCCCAAAGTGTAAGCGCCCCGCCAAGTGCCATGAAGATCACCATCACGACCCGACCACCAGCCAACGAGCGTGGTGCAAGCCGCAGCTCCTCGACGCAAAGGCGCGCCGCAGACGCCAACGCCGAATCGAGCGTCGACAAGGCCGATACCAGCAAGGACACCAATAGCGCCACGAACACCCATGTCGGGAACATGCCCGACCATGTGGCCAGTAACTGCCCCTCATAAGCCGCACCCAGATTGGCCGCATGGATGCCGAACACGCCAAAGGCGAGGATGCACAGGGCCGACAGCCAGAACGCATGCAAGAACGAGTTTCGCGTGGTCCTACGGTCCGCGATGAAGCCGCGATCCATCATAACAGGATCGTGGGCGGGGTATGAGAACACCTGCAGCAGAGCCACTGCCAGCAGCACCCAGCCCTGACGCGACCCGGACGTGCCTTCAGAGGTCACGATCGCGGCAAACGAGAACTCGGGCGACGCGACGAGATACAGGAACGCCACGCCAAACACCGCCAGAAACAGCAGCATCTGCACGACATCCGTGCGCAACGCGGCACTCAACCCGCCCCACGCCGAATAGGCCAACCCCATAACGGCCACCACGACGACAGCGACAGTGCCCGCCCCTGCCATCTCTGGAAGCACTGCGCTGAAGATCAGTCCGACCACCAGCAAATTAGCGAACACTTCAGACAGCAGACGCAGCGCTATGACCGCATTGTAGGTGCCTTGCCCAACAGCGCCAAACCGCGCGCCCAGCCAGTCCTGCACCGATGTCGCATCACAAGCGCGAAGCTGGCCGATGATGTAGCCACCTGTCAGAAACGACAGGTAGTAGGCCGCGTAGGCCAAGGTTCCAGCGGCCCCGTAATAATAGCCCAGAATGGCAGAGTTCATCAGAGAACGGGCGAAAATCCATGTGGTCACTTGGCTCAGAACCAAGGTCCACAACCCTGGTGCGCACCCTGCGACCTGCCCCTCAAAGAACCCCTCGACCGAGGCGCGGCGCGGTGCAATCAGGAACGAGAAGACAATAACGACCGCAAAAGCGGCGATAACGTAGAGGCTGATCATGAAACGGTCCTGTCCTGAGATACACTCGTTCAGACGCGCATAACAAAGCCCCGCCCATCGGGCGAGGCTTTACAGATGACCCAACTAAAACGTGATAGATCAGAGAGTTGAGTTCACGCCGCCGCCATCCAACAGGATGTTCTGCCCGACGATGAAGCCAGCATATTGCGAGCATAGGAAGGCGCAGGTCGCGCCGAACTCTTGCCGCGTGCCATACCGGCGGGCGGGGATGGTGGCTTCACGCGCCGCACGGGCGTCATCAATCGTGATCCCCTGCTGCTTGCTCACGCCTGTATCCAGCGACACAGCGCGGTCGGTCGAATGGATACCCGGCAGAAGGTTGTTCATCGTCACCCCGGACGGCGCAACCTGCCGCGAGGTGCCAGCAACGTAGCCGGTCAGACCAGCGCGCGCCGCGTTCGACAGGCCCAGCACAGCAATCGGTGCCTTCACGGATTGCGAGGTGATGTTGACCACGCGGCCCCAGCCGCGCTCCATCATGCCCGGCACCAGCGCCTTGATTAGCGCAATCGGCGTTAGCATGTTGGCGTCTAGAGCAGCGATGAAATCGTCACGTTCCCAGTCGCTCCACAACCCCGGAGGTGGGCCGCCCGCGTTATTGACCAGAATGTCTATCTGCCCTGCAGCCTCCAGAACCTTGGCGCGCCCCTCGTCAGTGGTGATGTCCGCCGCCACGGCCACGACTTCAACGCCGAACCGGTCGCGAATGTCTTGCGCCGCTTCCTGAAGCGGGCCGTCAGTGCGGGCATTGATCACCAGATCGACCCCTGCCTCTGCCAAGGCCTCGGCGCAACCAAGTCCCAGCCCCTTGCTCGACGCGCACACCAGTGCGCGCTTGCCCTTGATCCCTAGATCCATGTCTATCTCCCTAAATCTACTGCAGAATACGGCTTTGCCCTATGCCTAGCACCCATCACGATCAGGGAGAAGAGGCCAAGATTTGGTGCCGCCGGCCAAATGCCCGTTGGCTTTAAACTCGATGCTATCACTAGAGCGTAGCAGCGGACCAATCGTGCCTCGGCCCGCCACGGCTATCGCGTCACTTCGCGCTCCGGACGGTCTGTGTTTGCACGCCCAGCTTGTCGATCCCAAGACGCAAAGTTTCTCCGCCCGACAGATATGCTGGCGGCTTCAAACCCATCCCGACGCCTGGAGGCGTGCCCGTTGAGATGATATCGCCGGGCTGGAGGCTCATGAACTGGGAGCAATAGGAAATCAGATGTGGAACTTTATAAACCATTGTTTTTGTTGACCCGTCCTGATGGCGCGTGCCGTCAACTTCCAGCCACATGGAAAGGTCATCATAATCGCCAACCTCATCAGGTGTGACCAGCCAAGGACCAGTCGGGCCAAACGTGTCGCAACCTTTGCCTTTGTCCCATGTGCCTGCGCGCTCGATCTGGAATTCGCGCTCGGAGACATCGTTGACGACGCAGAACCCTGCGACGTGATCCATCGCGTCTGCCTCGTCGATATAGCTGCCACCTTTGCCGATCACGACGCCAAGCTCGACCTCCCAATCGGTCTTGGAAGAGCCACGCGGAATAACCACATCGTCATCGGGGCCAATAATCGCCGAGGTCCATTTGTTGAAGATCACAGGCTCTGGCGGCACATCCAACCCGCTTTCAGCGGCGTGGTCGGCGTAGTTCAATCCAATGCAGACAAACTTGCCGGTTTGTCCAACGCAGGGCCCAAGGCGCAGAGTATCCTGTGGCGCGCCATCGACCAGAGGCAGCGTCGTGACGTCGAGCGCCTGCAACCGCATAATTGTCTCAGGCAGCAGTGCTGTCCCCGCGATATCATCGACATGACCCGACAGATCGCGCACGCGACCCTCCGCATCCAGACAGCCGGGTTTTTCTTGGCCTGCGGGGCCATAGCGCAGTAATTTCATGATGTCCTCAGACTTTGGTTCAAAAATGAAGAGCGTCGCGGCCCAAGGGAGTCAAAGCCGCGACGCAGGGTTGATCAATCGTAGAGAACGGCCTGAATTTCGGCGTTATCGATATTGGACTGATCGTAGTAGTAGAAGCCTGTGTCGATGATGGTCGGCAGCTTATCGCCATTCATCGCAGCGACAGCTGCTTTGACAGTCTCGTAGCCAATGCCAACAGGGTTCTGCGTGATCGCGCCTGCCATCAGGCCTTCGCGGATTGCGTCGGTTTGTGCCTTGCCAGAGTCGTAGCCGATAACAGTTAAGCCTTCCGTGCCCATTTCGCGCACGGCGTTAACGATACCGATGGCAGAGCCTTCGTTGGTGCCGAACATGCCCGCCAGATCTGGGTTGGCGGTCAGGATCGCCTTGGCCACTTCTGTGGATTGCAACTGATCGCCCGCGCCATACTGGACGCTGACAACTTCGATGTTCGGATAGGACGACTTCATCTGGTTCAGGAAACCATCACGACGGTCGATGCCGGTGCGGCTGGTTTGGTCGTGGGCCACAACGGCAACCTTGCCTTTGCCACCAAGGAATTCGGCCATCTTGTCAGCGGCAAGGGCAGCGGCAGCGACGTTATCCGTTGTCGCTGTCGTTACCGGTATGTCGCTGTCCACGCCGCTGTCGAATGCGACGATCGGAATGCCCGCGTCTGCCGCTTGACGCAGCAAGGGAATGGCCGCTTGGCTATCAAGGGCTGCAAAACCGATGGCACCAGGTTTGTTGGCCAAAGCAGCAGCAAGCATGTCGATCTGGCGGTCAACCATCGTTTCGTTGTCGGGACCTTCGAAGGTGATGCGAACTTTGAATTCTTCCGCTGCCTGATCCGCACCGGCTTTTACAGCCTGCCAGAACTGGTGCTGAAAGCCTTTCGAAACGAGCGGGATGTAGATTTCGTTCTGCGCGAAGGCAGCGGGCGCAGATGCCAGAGCGATAGACGCGCTCAGTGCGCCAATTAGGGTACGACGTGACAACATGTTGGTTCCTCCTAGGTTGTCGTGGATGCCCGGATCTCCTCCCGGGCAATTTGGTCTTGGTTGGTTAACTGGACTTCTTGCGGCGCATCATGTCGGCATAGACTGCCAGAATGATGATCGCCCCGGTAACGACGGTTTGCCATTCCTGCGCAACAGACAGCACGCGCAGCCCGTTGGTGAGAACGGCCATGATCAAGGCTCCGATGAGCGAGCCGAGGATGGAGCCGCGACCGCCTGACAGCGACGTGCCGCCAATCACCACCGCAGCAATCGCTTCAAGCTCGTAGCCAAGGCCCAGAGCCGGTTGCGCAGAGTTCAGGCGCGACGCGATCAACAGGCCCGCGATACCGACGATTGAGCCGGCGAGCGCATAAATCGCGATCTTCCAGCGGTCGGTATTCACCCCCGACAAACGTACGGATTCTTCGTTCGACCCAAGCGCAAAGCAGTAGCGGCCAAGCACGGTGCGGTTCAGGATGTAAGCCGTTACAGCCGCCACAATGAACAAAATCAACACGCCGTTGGGGATTGGAATGGCAGGGATGATCTCCCCGATTAGCGAGCCGCGGGAAATCTCGCTGAAGCCCGGAGTGTCGTTGAAATAGATCGGCCGCGTGCCGGAAATCACAAGGCTCAGCCCCTTGAGGATCAGCATCATTCCGAGGGTCGCAATGAACGGCGGAATGGCCATCTTCGCGACGAATGTACCAGAGCTTGCGCCACAAAGCGCTCCCGTCAGCACGGCGGCGACCACGCCCAGCATCAGCGGCAGTCCCGCATAGGTCAGCACGACACCCGTAATGACCGCACAGAACGTCATCATGGTGCCGACCGACAGATCGATCCCACCCGTGATGATGACCAATGTGACCGCAATGGCCAGAACGCCATTCACGGATGTGGCCTGTAGAATGGCCAGCATGTTGGACGTTTGCATGAAGTTGGGGGAGGCAATGGAAAACCCGATCAAAAGTACGACCAAGCTGGCGAAGGCCAACACCCGTTGGTGGGTTCCGGCCGCGACAATCCGAGATAGCGTGGACTTTGGCGCCTCTGCTGTGGTGGTGCTCATACTACTTCCTCCATGACACGCGGCGCGAGATCGCGCTGCGTGGCCAGTTCCATGATCTGTTCTTGTGTTGTGTCGGCACCGCCGGGCAAAATTCCTGTCAGTCGCCCCTCGCACATGACCGCGATGCGGTGGCTCAGGCGCATGACCTCGGGCAACTCTGAGGAGATCACGATGATTGCACGCCCTTGCGCGGCAAGATCTTCGAGCAGCGCATAGATTTCGGATTTTGCACCAACATCGATGCCGCGGGTCGGTTCGTCAAAAATCAGCACATCGCAATTGCGCAGCAGCCACTTGGCGATGACGACCTTTTGCTGGTTGCCCCCCGACAGCAGCCGCACTTCCTGAAGGTCGGACGGGGTGCGGATGCCCAGCTGATCGATATACTTGATCGCGGTGTCTTTCATCGCGGCTTCGTTCAGGACACCCACGCGACTGGTAAACTGGCTCATATGCGCCATCGCGATATTGGCGCGTACGGTCATGTCTACAGCGAGACCGAAATGTTTGCGGTCTTCGGACAGATACCCGATCCCTGCCTCGACAGCCGCATGGGGCGTCTGAATATTAACCTGCTGGCCTGCGACAAAAATCTCACCAGCGTCGCGGGGGTCTGCGCCAAAGATGATCCGCGCGACCTCGGTCCGGCCCGCGCCCATAAGGCCTGCAAAACCCAGAATTTCGCCTTTGCGCAGGTCGAAACTGACCCCGCGCACCTCTTTCCCGCGCGACAGATTGCGCACCTCCAGTGCGACTGGCGATTGCGTCGTGTCGGGAATAACCGGCGCGTTTTGGGTGACTTCACGACCAACCATCAACTGGATGATCTTTGACAAAGGTGTATCGGCGGCCTCGACTGTGTCGATATAGGCCCCGTCGCGCAAAATCGTCACACGGTCCGCAATGCGCTTAATCTCGTCCATCCGGTGGCTGATATAGACGATACCAACGCCATCGGCCTTCAGCTTTTCGATGACCTTGAACAGCTCCGAAATCTCCACATCGTTCAGGGCGGCAGTCGGCTCGTCCATGATCAGAACACGCGGATTGTAGGACAGCGCCTTGGCAATCTCGATAAGTTGTTGGCGGGCGATGGTTTGGGTGCTGACCTGCGTGCGCGGGTCCATCGCCAGATTGAGCGAGGCGAAAATTTCAGCTGTCTGCCGGTTCAGTTCCGGCTCGTCGAGCCTGCCGAAGCTGCGACGGGGTTCGCGCCCGATCAGGACGTTTTGCGCGGCGGTCAGGTCATTCATCAGGCTCAGTTCTTGGTGAATGATCCCGATCCCAAGATCCTGCGCCGCCCGCGGGCCGTCGGGGGACGCGGGTTTGCCATCCACGAACATCTCGCCGCCATCGGGGGTGTAGATGCCGGACATGATCTTCATTAGAGTGGATTTTCCGGCGCCATTTTCACCCATCAGAGCGTGAACTTCACCCGGCTTGAGATCGAATTGCACGGCTTTGAGCGCATGAACTCCGGGAAAGCGTTTTTCGATCCCCCTCATTTCAACCAAATATGTCATGTCGAATGCCCTCCCAAGCCGATCACCGATCCTAGATCGTACAACCACCATCAACCAAGACGGCCTGTCCGGTCACGAACCGGCTGCCATCCGACAAAAGATGAACAACGGTTGGTGTCATATCGTCTACCGTCGCCAGACGCCCCATTGGCTGACGCGCGATGAAGTCTTTCTCGGCCTGAACCGGATCGGGTGCCGATGCGATACGGCCTCGCAAGGCGGGCGTATCAACCGTTCCGGGGCACAACGCGTTACACCGCAAATTTTGCGCCACGAAATCCGCAGCAATTGCCTTGGTCAGCCCGATCACAGCGGCCTTGGTCGCGCCATAGGCCGTCCGAGCCACAAAGCCCTTCTCAGATGAGGCCATCGACGACATGTTCAAGATCGACGTGCTGCCCTCGCTTTCGGCGCGGCGCAACAGGCCGGGCACAAAGGCGCGGCACATACGAACCATTGAAGTGACATTGAGGTTGACCGAAAAGTCCCAAGCCGCATCGTCCAGCTCAAGAAGTGTGCCGTGGTGAACGACGCCCGCACAGTTGAACAACCCGTCTAGGTCTGGCAGCTCAGCGGCGAGTGCGTCAATTGCAGCCCCTTCAGTCACGTCAAGCACGCGGGTCTCAATCCCGGGAACACCTGCCAGATCGGCCAACAAATCGCCGTTGATGTCCGTTGCAATCACAGTGGCGCCCGCAGCGGCACAGGCCCGCGCGCTCGCTGCACCGATCCCCTGACCGGCGGCCGTGATCAGGATTCTCTTGGTCTTGAGTGTCACATCAGCCCCCATGGTCACATCACCGCTCCTATTTGCCATGGTACGAATTCAACCCCGCCAAAGCCAAGGTCTTCGCTTTTTGTCTGTTCACCAGAGGCCACGCGAATGAACATCTCGAATATCTCTTGGCCCTTGTCTTCAAGGCTGACACCATCGCTAATAATGTCCCCGCAATTGATGTCCATATCGTCAGACATGCGCGCATACATTTCGGAATTGGTCGCGATTTTTATGCATGGCGTGGGCATGTATCCCGAAACCGAACCGCGCCCTGTGGTAAAGACAATCAGGTTTGCGCCCGATGCAACTTGGCCTGTGACAGAGCAAGGATCGAACCCCGGGCTATCCATAAAAACAAAGCCGCTCTTGTCGATTTTCTCGCCAAACAGGTAAACATCGGTCAGGGGTGCGCTGCCGCTTTTTGCCACCGCACCAAGCGACTTTTCAAGGATCGTCGTCAAACCGCCGCGCTTGTTGCCGGGGCTGGGGTTGTTGTCCATCTCGCCTTTGTTGCGGGCGGTGTAGTCTTCCCACCAGCGCACGCGATCAATCAGTTTTTCACCCACCTCGACCGAAGCCGCGCGGCGGGTCAGCAGGTGCTCTGCGCCGTAGATTTCAGACGTTTCTGAAAGGATTGTTGTCCCGCCGTGACGCACCACGAGGTCAGAGGCCACGCCCAGCGCGGGATTTGCGGTGATACCGGAATATCCATCTGAGCCGCCGCATTGCATACCCACCGTCAGTTGAGACACCGGTGCAGTTTGGCGCGTAGCGGCATTTGCCAACTCGGCAATGCCGCGCAATTCGACCAGACCTTTTTCAATGGTCTTACGGGTACCGCCTTCGTTCTGGATCGTCATATACCGCAACGCACCATCTGCACGGATAGGCCGACCCCCAACAAGCGCCGACACTTGCATGACCTCACAGCCAAGCCCGATCAATAGGATGCCGCCAAAGTTGGGATGCTGCGCGTAGCCCGACAAGGTGCGCAGCAAAGTGTCATAGCCCTCGTTGTCGCCCGACATCCCGCAGCCGGTGCCATGGGTGATAGGAACAATCCCGTCGATATTTGGATAGTCGTCGAGAAAGCCGGACTTCTCAGCCGCCTCCGCGATAAATTTTGCAACCGAGCCTGAACAGTTCACTGATGTCAGGATGCCCAGATAGTTGCGGGTGCCGACACGGCCATCGGCTCGGTGATAGCCCTGAAACGTCCGATCTTCAGTGGCGGGTTCCAACGCGATCATCTCGCTCGCATGAGCGTAGTCTTGAGCGTGTTCGCCCATGCCAAGGTTCTGCACGTGAACATGTTCGCCGACTTCAATGTCGTGCGTTGCCTGCCCGATGGTTTGCCCATAGCGCAGCACATTCTGACCAGCCTTGATCGGTGAGACTGCAAACTTGTGGCCGCGCTTGACGGACTGCGACAGCGTCACGCCCCCCTCACCGCTGAGTTCACCAACACCGATGTCGCTCAAAGCAATCGCAACATTGTCTTGCGCGTTGAGCTTTAGCGTGCGGGGGAGGTCACTCATTTCGCGCATTCCTCTGGTTGCCAGCGGGCCAGTTCGATAATGTGACGACTAGCTTGACTTGCATCATGTGTCAACTAACATGTCAGTTGAAGGAATGAAGAATGCCGATGCCAGACCACACGCTTGATATTAACGGCTTGGACGGCCCCTTGGGGCAACGGGTCTACTCCGCCTTGCGAACTGGCATTCTTGAAATGGCACTGAAACCGGGGGAAGTCTTACGCAAAGGGGCGCTTTGCGACCAATTGGGTGTGTCCCGATCCCCTGTGGCCGAAGCCTTGGGGCGATTGTCATCGGACGGGCTGGTCGACATCATTCCGCAATCTGCCACCCGAGTCTCGCAATTCTCGTTGGCCGAGCTTCTGGAAGAGCACTTTCTACGCGAAGCGGTCGAAGTGGCCGCCGTGGCACGCGTTGCAAATGAGAGGACGGACGAGCAACTCACACGGCTTTCGCGGAACCTGCGCTATCAGACCCTGCTTATCGAGGACGAAGATTTTCAGGGGTTCTTCGAGGCGGATCTAGAGTTCCACGAATTGATCCTCAGCTTCACCGGCTTTCCAAAGGTAAACCAAGTAGCCGAAGAAATGACACTGCAACTGCGCCGCGCGCGCAAGCTGATCTTGCCGGAACCCGGACGCCCCGCCCAAGCGGTGGCTGAACACCAAGAGATTTTCAAAGCAATCGAGGCCAAGGACGTCGACGCGGCACGCTCCACGATGGCGCAGCACCTTCGCCAAATGACAAAACGTATCGTGCCTCTTGAACGCGAACATCCGGAATACTTCCGCACAACCTGAATTGGGAAACCATGAAGCTGGCGACAAAAAACCCACTGAACCAACGCACCAAATCCCCCGTTGCGCTGACCCAACTGGGGTTTGGCGGCGCGCCCTTGGGCAATCTGTATCGCAAGATTGAAGACGCCGACGCACAGGCCACACTCGATGCCGCTTGGGACGCTGGCATCCGTTATTTCGATACCGCCCCTCAATACGGGTTAGGCCGATCCGAGATGCGGTTTTCCGAGGCTCTGACCCGCTTTGACACCGACGCTCTGACGCTCTCCACAAAGGTTGGCCGTGTTCTTGAGGACTGCGCCCCCGAAGATGTCACACCGGAGGCTTTCGTCGATGTGCCCCAAAAGCGGATCGTTTTTGACTTCACCTACGAGGGGATCATGCGCAGCTATGAAGATAGCATCGCACGATTGAAGTCTGATCAGATTGATATGCTGCTGCTTCATGACATCGACGCAGGCACCCGCGGTCAAACGTTCGAAGACAACAACCTGCGCCAACTATTTTCCCAAGGCGGTTACCGCGCTTTGTCTGAACTGCGCGACGCAGGCAAGATTTCCGCAATCGGTGCGGGCGTCAACACGTGGCAAATTTGCGAGCGGCTGTTGGGCGAGGCCGATTTTGACGGGTTCCTGTTGGCAGGGCGTTATACACTTCTTGAGCAAGACCCGCTCGACAGCTTCCTGCCGCTCTGCGTCAAACGCGATGTCGGGATTATCTTGGGTGGCCCTTACAACTCTGGAATTCTTGCAACGGGCGCGGTCGCAGGCGCGCATTATGACTATGCCCCTGCCCCGCACGAAATCCTGCAACGGGTCCAAAAGCTTGGCGAAGTTTGTGCCGCTCACAACACCCCGCTCATTACGGCGGCCTTGCAGTTCCCGCTCGGGCACGCGGCCGTGAAGACCGTTATTCCCGGAGCCTCCACCCCGGATGAGGTTCGCCAGAACGTTGCGATTTTCGAGGAACGTATTCCGCAAGCGCTTTGGTCGGATCTCAAGTCCGAGGGTCTCATCCGTGCCGACGCCCCTACCCCATCGGAGCCCAATCATGTTGCGTAATATCCCCCCCATCCTGTCACCCGATTTGCTGCAAAGTTTGCGGGCCATGGGCCACGGGGACGAGATCGTGATCGCAGATGCCAACTTCCCCGCAACCGCACTTGCCAGTCGCTGCCACCGTTTGGACGGCGTGAGTGCTACAGATGTTCTGGAGGCGGTGCTACGCGTCATGCCACTTGATAGCTTTGTGCCAGACCCCGCCTTGGTTATGGAGGTTGTCGACGACCCCGACGCGGTGCCACCAGTCGTGGGGGAATTCCAAAAGATCACGACCGCAACTGCCGATAATCCTGTCGCTCTGGAGAGGTTGGAGCGCTTTGCATTTTATGACCGCGCAAAAACAGCATTCGCCATTGTCCAAACCGGCGAGACGCGACTTTACGGGAACATTATCCTGAAGAAAGGCGTGATCGGCACATGATAATCGATGCACACCAGCATTTTTGGCAGTTGGATCGCGGCGACTACGGCTGGCTCACGCCAGAGCTTGAGCCCCTCTACCGCGACTTTATGCCGGACGATCTGGCACCGCATCTGGACCGGCATGGCATTGACGGGACGATCTTGGTGCAAGCCGCACCGACTCCGGCCGAAACGGAATTCCTGCTTGAGATCGCCCAGAGGACACCGTTCGTTTTAGGCGTAGTGGGCTGGACCGACTTCAGCGCCGCCTCAGCGCCCGATGATATCGCACGGCTTGCCAAACATCCCAAGCTGGTGGGACTGCGCCCGATGATCCAGGATATCGCCGACGACGACTGGATGCTGCGCCCCGACCTCGCACCCGCCTTCGATGCAATGACCCGGCACGGCCTGACATTTGACGCCTTGGTGCTGCCGCGTCACCTGTCGCGAATGCGCCAGCTGCTGTCTCGCCATCCGAATTTGCGCACCGTCATCGACCACGCAGCGAAACCCGAAATCGCAACCGGACAGTTTGATAAATGGGCCAACGATATGTCTGCCCTCGCAAAGGAAAGCAGAGCCTTTTGCAAGCTATCGGGCCTTTTGACAGAAGCGGGCAACGACTGGACGACGGCCGACGTCGCGCCCTATGTCGCACATGTGCTGGAAAGCTTTGGGCCTGAAAGGCTCGTCTGGGGCAGCGACTGGCCGGTCTTGACGCTCGCCGCCAGCTACGGGCAATGGATTGAAATCGCACAGTCTTTGATATCTTGTGACGTCTCAAGAGCCAAAATTTTTGGGCCAAACGCCGTCGACCTGTACCAAATTCCTAAGACGTGATCGACCCCGGCGACGCGGCCCTAACTTGCACAGAAGGTCCTGATGCAGGACACGAAGTTCCGTGACGCATCGACACCCTGCATTTGCAAATCAGTCTCTCGACTGGGCAGTGGCGCATATTTCTGGAAACGACTCGGCTCGATGAAGCGGCAATGAGCAGATCCGGCCAAAGACCGATTGGAAGCAAGCCATATGGGCGCTCTAGGGGGTCCGCCTCGGTGAAAAATGCGGCACTGCCGGGCCATCACTGCTGCCAACGCGAGAGTATGCTGCGAGAGCAATCGCCGTAGTTGCAGCGGCTAGGTATATTCACACAGCCGACGCTGCATGATGCAGCTTTCTGATTGATCTCAAACGGGGCGCAGCGTCGTAGCAACTCAACCCCGCATGCCGCGTCTCGATTCGCATCGTCGCTCCAAAGTGGCGCCAGAGCGCTTTCTGAGCAGATCACCAAACCATCGCTTTTGGCTGAATTGTTTCCTGTTTCTTGGCGTTCTGCGCCACAATTAGCCAATTTCCCCTGCAATCGTTGCAATGCATCGGGCATGCAGAGTATGGATTAACCTACTATGGCGGTGGGGTTCGCTGGAGGGGTGTTGCGTGGGGGCGCAATCATCATGAGTCCGGAGGAGCTGATCACCGCTGTATGTTTATGAGTGAGCTGCCACATGCAACACCATCTGCCGACCGACTTTGTCACCAACCATGCGTTTCTGGTGTATCCAGCCGCAGAATTCCGTGTGACCAACGGCGTAAATCACGGCGATCCCGTCGCAGGTGTCGATGATGTGTGTCTCGGCGACGGCTACAGCCTGAAGCGCAGCGCCCAGATCTATTCCATGGACCTGTCCGAAACTATAGGAGCCGGCCTGCGCCCCGTTTTCTCGGTGTCCGATGGCAGCCAGATCGAGGTGCCCGGCACCCGCACACGCATCTGTGCCCGCCTGACCTTCATGACGCAAATCGGTGCCTCAGTGGATGCGCTGGTCATTGCCTGCGACGCGCCGCTCGCACGCAACTATCTCTACCCTCTTGGCCCGATTGAAACTGGTGTTGAATACACGCTAATCGCCGCCGAGGATTCCCCTCGCGAAATCCCGCTCGCCGATCTGACGGGAATGAGCTTTGGCCGCGGCACCCGCATCACCATGTCCGACGGATCGCAGCGCCCAGTCGAACGCCTGCAAGCCGGAGACCGCGTCCTGACGCGCGACAACGGGATGCAAGAAGTCCGCTGGGTCGGCACCCGCACCGTGCAAGGCGCTGGCGAGTTTGCTCCGGTTGTCATCAGCCAAGGTGCTATGGGCAATGCCGAGGACATCACTGTCAGCCAGCAACACCGCATGTTGGTCTCGGACTGGCGCGCGGAGGTTATGGTCGGCTCAAAAGACGTGCTGATCTCGGCCATTGATCTGGTCAATGACGATACGATCTATGTGCGCAAAGGCGGCTTCGTTGAATACACCCAGCTGGTGTTTGACCAGCACCAGATCCTCTATGCCGAGGGCGTCCCGACCGAAAGCCTGCACATGTCGCAGCAAATCCTGAACGGCCTGCCCGAAGATGTCGCAATCGAGGTGCTAGAGCTTTTCCCTGACCTGCCCTCTGCAGAGCCGAAGTTCAGCCGCGTCCCGCTCAAAAGCAAAGACGCCGCCAACCTGCTCCGCCAGACCGGCAGGCTTTAAGCTACATCCCGTAAAAGAATTCTTCCCGAACAATCTTGCCATTGGCAACGTGGTAAACCGCGACCTCTTTCATCGGCTCGATCGCGCCCGTCTCCTTGCTTTTGGCGGTCATCTCAAAAATCACTGCGAACCGGTCATCGCCATGCGGGAACGGGTCAGAGATGTCGCTGTCCAGAATGTCATACATGCTGGCGAACCAAGCATGCTTCCCCTTCACCCCTTCGATCCCATTTGTTTCGCGGCCATTTCCCATGTCGACAGACTCGACTGAGACAACATCAGCGGCGTAAAGCTTATCGAGATTTGCAAGCTCGCGGTTCTCGCGACAGCCTGCGACCAGTTCGTTAGCGATATCCATCAGTTTCATTAAATCTCTCCCGTAAGATGTTCTTATTATGTTCGCACGATGCCTGACTCGCGCGTTGCAATCAAGACAGACCTCCTGACCGATTGCGGAACCCCTCCGACGCCTCTATATCCCTCAGAATGTTAGACCGCGCTCATAACCAGCCAGAACTTCCGCCCGAGATTGCTCGGCGCCGGACCTTCGCCATCATCTCGCACCCCGATGCGGGCAAGACGACGCTGACCGAGAAGTTCCTTCTCTATGGGGGCGCGATCCAGATGGCTGGCCAAGTGCGCGCCAAAGGCGAAGCACGCCGCACCCGCTCCGACTTCATGCAAATGGAAAAGGATCGCGGCATTTCTGTCTCGGCCTCCGCCATGTCGTTCGACTTTGACGGGCACCGGTTCAACCTTGTGGACACCCCCGGTCACTCCGACTTCTCGGAAGATACCTACCGCACGCTCACGGCGGTCGATGCTGCCGTCATGGTCATTGATGGGGCCAAAGGCGTGGAAAGCCAAACGCAAAAACTGTTTGAAGTCTGCCGCTTACGCGACCTTCCTATCTTGACTTTTTGCAACAAAATGGACCGCGAAAGCCGCGATACCTTCGAGATTATTGACGAAATCCAAGAAAACCTTGCGATTGACGTGACACCCGCCTCTTGGCCCATCGGCGTCGGGCGCGACTTCATGGGCTGCTATGATCTGATCAATGATCGCCTTGAATTGATGGATCGCGCAGACCGCAACAAGGTCGCCGAAAGCATCGAGATCAAAGGACTGGACGACCCGAAGCTGGCCGAACATGTGCCAGAGGCGCAGTTGAAACAGTTCCTCGAGGAGATTGAAATGGCAAAAGAATTGCTGCCTGAGTTCAATCACCAAGACTTCCTTGATGGCACACTGACACCGATCTGGTTCGGCTCCGCGATTAACTCGTTCGGGGTGCAGGAACTGATGCAAGGCATCGCGGATTACGGCCCGCAGCCGCAACCGCAAAAGGCCAGCCCTCGTGCGATTTCCCCTGAAGAGCCAAAGGTTTGCGGCTTTGTCTTCAAGGTGCAGGCCAATATGGACCCCAAGCACCGCGACCGCGTGGCCTTCGTGCGCCTTGCGTCGGGGCATTTCTTGCGGGGCATGAAGCTGACCCATGTGCGCTCCAAAAAGCAGATGTCGATCACCAACCCTGTGCTGTTCCTCGCCTCCGACCGCGAGCTGGCCGAGGAGGCTTGGGCCGGTGACATCATGGGCATCCCCAACCACGGCCAGCTTCGCATCGGCGACACGCTGACCGAGGGCGAAATGATCCGCGCCACCGGCATCCCCTCCTTCGCGCCAGAATTGCTGCAAACCTGCCGCGCGGGTGACCCGATGAAGGCCAAGCATCTGGAAAAAGCCCTGATGCAATTCGCCGAAGAAGGCGCGGCCAAGGTGTTCAAACCCGCCTTCGGCTCCGGCTTCATCGTCGGTGTCGTCGGCGCACTGCAATTCGAGGTGCTCGCGTCGCGGATTGAGCTGGAATACGGCCTGCCCGTGCGTTTCGAGGCATCGCAATTCACCTCCGCGCGGTGGGTCACCGGTGATAAGGCCGCCGTGGACAAGTTCATCGAAGCCAACAAGCAGCACATCAGCCATGACAACGATGGCGATGTCGTTTTCCTGACTCGTTTGCAATGGGACATCGACCGCGTGGCGCGGGATTATCCCGACGTGACGCTCAGCGCGACCAAGGAGATGATGGTCTAGCCCCTTGGCGCGCTAAGTCAGGCCAACCGGTCAGCTGACCAGTTCGGCGTCCATGGTGATGTCGCAGTCCAGCAGCTTGGAAATCGGGCAGTTTTCCTTCGCGCCTTTGGCGGCTTCCATGAATGTTTCTTCCGAAGCGTCAGGGATTTTGGCCTTCACTGTCAGATGCGATTTGGTGACGGCAAACCCGCCAGCCTGCTGCTCCAGTGTGATATCGGCAGAAGTTTCGATACTGTCTGCGGTCAGGTCGTGCTCGCCCAGCACCATCGACAGCGCCATGGAGAAGCACGACGCGTGTGCCGCACCAATCAGCTCTTCGGGGTTGGTTCCGGGCGCGTCCTCGAAGCGGGTGTTGAAGCCGTAGGGCTGATCGTTTAGCGCGCCGCTTTTCGTGGAGACGTGGCCTTTGCCCTCTTTGAGGGTGCCGGACCATTTGGCCGATCCTGTATTAACAGACATGGTGTTCTCCTTAATTTGGGTGGGGTTCATAAGCCAACGTCTGCCAAAGCTTCAGGGTTCCGCCGCGCATCAGTGTCGATTTGCGCAAGCACATCTGCTACGCTTGCTGTATCAAGGCCGGAAAACGGTCAAAATACAATAACAACAAATAGATAGAGCAGCGACAGTGACCACATCCCAAGCCAAAGAGAAGATGCCCAAAGGGCTTCTGTCCGCCGCCCGTTGGGCCGCAGAGCGCACCCCTGAGACCCGCAATCGCGCGGTCGATCTGTATCGCGCCATCGCGATCATGTTCGTGATCCTGGGCCATTGGTTGCTGGTCGCGGGAACCATGCGCAGCGGGGAGCTGGAGTTCATCATCCTCCTGTCAGAGCAACGCTGGACCCACTACGCGACATGGCTGTTCCAAGTCATGCCCGTGTTTTTCTTCGTCGGCGGCTTCTCGAACGGGCTGTCTTGGACTTCGGCCCGCAAAGACCCCGTCAAAAAGAAAGCATGGGCCGCCTCGCGCCTGTCTCGCCTGCTGAAACCAACCGTTCCCGTCGTGCTGGTCTGGGCGCTTGCGGGCGTCGTCGCCCATGCGATGGGCGTGCCGGTCGAGCTCATCTCATCCGCCTCGCAAGCCGCCCTCGTGCCCGTCTGGTTCTTGGCCGTCTACATCATCATGACCATGGCCGTGCCTGTCACTGTTGCCTTGTGGGACAAGCTCGGGGTCGCCTCTGTCGGGCTGCTTGCCCTTGCCGCCATCGCCGTAGACGCCATCGCCTTTGGTGCCGATCAAGGCTGGCTGCGCTGGACAAACTACGCCTTTGTTTGGCTTGCCGTTCACCAGCTTGGCTATTGGTGGCGCAGCACAGAGCGGCCCAAATCATGGGCGCTTGGCTTCGTAGCCTTGGGCATCGCATGGCTCTATCTGCTGATCGTCCAGTTCGGCTTCCCTGTCGCCATGGTCAGCGTGCCGGGGGCTGAGATGTCAAATACGCGACCACCTACCACGGCGATGCTTGCCGTCGGCTCGGTGCAAATCGGCGTTATCTTATTGCTGACCGATCTCGCGCAGATGTGGTTGCGAAACGTGCGGGTCTGGGCATGGGTAATCGTGTTCAACCAGATGATTATGTCGATCTACCTTTGGCACATGACCGCCCTACTCATCGTGGTCGGCATCGCAGCCTACGTGTTCGGCGGCTTGGGTTTGATCGAGGCACCAGGCACCGGCACGTGGTGGGCCGTACGTCCCACCTGGATCGCGCTCTTCACCCTCGTCCTGATCCCCTTCGTGTTGATCTTCGTGCGCTTCGAGGCGGGTAGCAAAACCACGGCAGATATGCGCCCCGGACCGTGGCAAGCCATGCTTGGCGCGCTGATGACCTGCTCCGGGTTGGTCGTGATGGCGATGGTCGGGTTGGGCAAGGAAAACGCCATTGGTGTGAACTGGCTCGCCGTGGGGTTGGTCGTGCTTGGTGTGTTTGTCGCCACGCGCCGATTCTCTCGGTCTTGATGCGCGGATTTTCGCTATTGATGCGCATATATAGCCAGATTTGACGCCTTATTTGTCGCATCCAGGGGCCGAACACCCTGCTTTTGTTGACCTTCTGGCCTGATGGGTCTAAACGCTCCTTACCTGTGGAAAACGTCCACAGGCCGACGCAGGGACGCGTTGGTACCTGCGTCCCAAATCTCTGCCGCATTTCCCCCAATTCCGGGGCCGCGCTATTTGGATATACATGATAAAATTCTCAGACCTGAAGCTACACGCCAAAGTACTCAAAGCCATTGACGAGGTTGGGTATACCGAACCCACCCCGATCCAAGCAGGCGCCATCCCCCCCGCCCTAGAAGGCCGCGACGTTTTGGGGATCGCACAGACCGGCACCGGCAAGACCGCCAGCTTCACCCTTCCGATGATCACCCTGCTGAACCGTGGTCGAGCACGGGCCCGTATGCCCCGCTCTTTGGTGCTGGCCCCGACCCGCGAACTGGCCGCGCAGGTTGCCGAAAACTTCGACCTCTACGCGAAACACACCAAACTGACCAAAGCGCTGCTGATTGGTGGCGTATCGTTCAAGGAGCAAGACGCCCTGATCGACCGTGGCGTGGACGTGCTGATCGCGACACCTGGCCGCCTTCTGGACCACTTCGAACGCGGCAAACTGATCCTGTCCGACGTGAAAGTCATGGTCGTCGACGAGGCTGACCGGATGCTCGACATGGGCTTCATTCCGGATATCGAGCGCATCTTCCAGATGACGCCCTTCACCCGTCAGACGCTGTTCTTCTCGGCCACTATGGCACCAGAGATCGAACGCATCACCAACACCTTCCTGTCGAACCCCGAGCGGATCGAAGTGGCCCGTCAGGCCTCTGCCTCTGCCACGATCACACAGCTCTTGTTCGAGCTTCCCGGCACCCGTCGCGATGCTTTGGCCAAGCAGAAGCGCGACTTCCTGCGCAAACTGATCGACCAAGAGGGCGAGAAAGTCACCAACGGAATCATTTTCTGCAACCGTAAGGTCGATGTGGATATCGTTGCGAAGTCGTTGAAAAAATACGGCCACGACGCTGAACCGATCCACGGTGACCTGGACCAGTCGCACCGTACGCGGACGCTCGAAGGTTTCCGAGACGGCAAAATCCGCTTCCTCGTAGCCTCTGATGTGGCGGCACGCGGCTTGGACATCCCGAATGTAAGCCACGTGTTCAACTTCGATGTCCCAAGCCATGCTGAAGATTACGTCCACCGCATCGGCCGGACCGGTCGCGCAGGCCGTCTTGGCACCGCCATGATGATCTCGACCCCAAAGGACGAGAAACTTCTGGCCGCGATCCAGAGCTTGATCGAAACAACCATCCCGCGTGGCGACGTGGGCGAGCAAAAAGCGCCCGTCTCCAAAGCCAGTGAGGCCGATGTCGCCGCCGGCGCCACCGAGGAGCGTCCGAAGTCGCGGTCCCGTTCGCGGTCGCGCAGCAGCTCCAAACCGAAGGACGACGCGAAAGCAGACGCTCCTGTCGCGGACGCAAACGTTGCCGAAGAAGCGCGCGACGTGAAGCCGGAGCCAAAAGCCCAAAAGGCGGCCCCTGCCCCTCAAAAAGAACAGCAGTCGCGCGAGCAGGAGCCTCGCGAAAGCGCGTCCTCATCCTCTTCGTCGAACTCGTCTTCATCCTCCTCCCGCTCGCGCGGGGGCAAAGGGCGCAGCCGCAACGACGATCGTGGACCAAAGGTTGTCGGTCTTGGCGACCACCTGCCGACCTTCATCGAGAAAAGCTTCGCAGAGCGCCGGACCGACTAAACCGCGCCCAAGCCTCAGACATAAATAAAGCCCCCGAAGCATCAACCGCTTCGGGGGCTTTTTTCGTTCTACGTGATGGTTACGCAGTTAGTCGCGAAATCAGGACAACCACTTCTGGTTTCTTGCCAATCTCGTTTTGCGACGCCTGGCGCACGATCCGTTTGATCTGCTCTTCCAGCTTTGTGTCATCGGCAACCGTCTTCGCATCGGCACGGCCCAAGAACTGCCCGACTTCTTCTTCCAGAATGTCCTGCAAAGGAGCCTTGGAGCGGCCGGTTTCCGGCAGACCGCGCAGCTCGCACCACGCATCCGTCAACGGCTCGTCATCCTCGTCAATCAAAACGCCGATCACCACCTGCCCGTTCAGCGCCATGCGGATACGGTCGCGCACGACACCGTCCAACGCGCCGATCTGCACAGAGCCATCCAGATACAGACGCCCCGTTTCGACGAACTCGACCACTTCGGGCCGATTGCCGGACAGCGACACCATCGTGCCGTTGGGCGCAACGACGGAAGCAATCCCACTGGCCTCACCCACCTTCGCGTGCTCGCGCAACATGCGGTGCTCGCCATGGTTCGGGATCAGGATTTGTGGCTTCAGCAAGCGGTGCATCTCTTCCAGATCGGGCCGGTTCGCGTGGCCAGAGACGTGAATATCCGCCATCTTGTCGTCGATCACATCGACACCCAACTCGCTGAAGTTATTGACGATTTGACCAACAGACGTCTCGTTTCCGGGAATGGTCTTGGACGAGAACAGCACTGTGTCCCCCTCACGCAGCGATATGCCAAGAAACTTGCCGCGCGACAGCTGGGCGGTCGCGGCACGGCGTTCCCCCTGCGAGCCTGTGGCGAGGATCATCAGGTTCTGGCGCGGCACGTCGCGTGCTTCTTCAGGCAGGATGTAGGGCGGGAAATCGGTGACCACGCCAGTCTCTATGCCTGCCTTCACCATCCGCTGCATAGAGCGGCCCATCAGCACGACGGACCGTCCTGCTTCACGACCGGCCTCAGCCAGTGTTTTCACCCGCGCAATGTTGGACGCAAATGTGGTCGCCACCACCATCCCAGTCGCCTCACGAACGATGGGCACGATGTTCGGGCCGACGGTCGCCTCGGACCGGCCCTCGTGACGCGAGAATACGTTGGTGGAGTCGCAGATCAGCGCTTTCACCGGCGCCAAAGCCGCCCATGCGTCGTGATCAAACGGCTCGCCCACGCCAGGGGTGACGTCGATTTTGAAGTCACCGGAATGCACCACACGCCCGTCGGGCGTGTCGATCACAAGGCCGGAGCTTTCTGGGATCGAGTGCGAGATCGGCATGAAGCCCACCTTGAACTGCCCGACCTGCACCTGTTCCGGCATCTTGTCGACCACAGTAATCTCGGAGCCGTCATAGCCATGCTCGGCCATTTTCAATGCCGCGATGTGGGCGGTGAACTTGCGTGCATAGATCGGCGCTTTCAGCCGTCCGTAAAGATGCCCGATCGCGCCGACATGGTCTTCATGCGCGTGGGTGATGAAAATCGCATCAAGCTGCTTTGCGCGATCCGCAATCCACTCGATGTCCGGGAAAATCAGATCGACACCCGGGGTGCCGTCCATATCGGGGAAGGTCACCCCCGCGTCGACCAGTATGAACCGCTCTTTGCCCGGTTTCCCGTAGCCATAGAGGTACATGTTCATGCCGACTTCACCCGCCCCACCAAGGGGAAGGTAGACCAATCGTTCGCCTGCCATATTAGGTATGCTTTCTGTTGTGCTCGTTGATGACCACCAAGCCGTGCATGGTCAAGTCATCGTTAAATTCGTCAAATAGGGCGTCTGCCTGCTGGAACAGCGGCGCCAACCCCCCGGTGGAAATTACTTTCATCTCGCGGCCATGCTCGGCCTTGATGCGGGCGCAGATCTCCTTGATCAGCCCGATATAGCCCCAGAACACACCCGACTGCATACACGCAACCGTATTCGTGCCGATCACGTTTTGCGGCCTGCTGATGTCGACATGGGGCAACGCCGCCGCCGCCTGATGGAGCGCTTCTAGGCTGAGGTTCACACCCGGCGCGATCACGCCGCCGATATAGGCCCCGTCACTGTCCACCACGTCAAAGGTAGTCGCAGTGCCAAAGTCGACGACGATCAGGTCGCCCCCATACAGATTGTAGCCCGCAACCGTGTTTACAAGCCTGTCCGGCCCCACTGCGGTGCCTTCGTCAACCCGAACGTCCACCGGAAGCACGCAGCCATCCTTGCCCACAACGATCGGGCGAGTGTTGAAATAGCGGTCCGCAAAGACCCGCAGGTTGAACACCACGCGCGGCACGGTGGAGGAGACGATCACTTCGGTGATGTCCACCTCGATCTTCTGGAAATGCATCAGCGTTGACAGCCAGACGTAGTATTGGTCCGCCGTGCGCTGCCACTCGGTCGAGGTGCGCCAAGTCGCGATAAACCGCTCCCCATCCCAGATGGAGAACACGGTGTTGGTATTGCCGCAGTCAATCGCCAGTAGCATGTCTCAAGCCCTCTTGCCTCGTGCCCCGTCTGTATAGTGCGCGGCGGGTGGGGTCAAAGCGCCGCGCGCGCAGGCTTTGTGCGTCGTTAACCGGCCATGCGCTATACCCTGCCCCGCTAGCAGGCCGCTTCGGGAGACTGAACCCACCGCGCGCCATCAAAGGACCAGATTGCACACAAGCCGCAATCACCGGTGAGACAAGGCTGACCCATGTGCAGCGTCCGATAAAAGCTCGGGCGGCGCCGCCTTTCCCTTTCCCCGCAAGGTGGGTTTTCAACCCACTATCCTCACGAGAAATAGACATCCGCCGCAGCAATCACCTGCGCGCCTTTCGGCGTGCGCAGGATCAGGTTTCCGGCCTCGTCGATGCTCTCGAACGTGCCGGTAATTTCCTCGCGTGACGTGCGGGCGGTGATGACCTCCCCCAAACGCGCGGCGCGTTTCAACCAGTTCTCACGGATTTTGGCAAAGCCTAGTTCGGCAAAAATCGCCTCTTCCGTAGCGAAATTTGCCGCCAGCGCATCCAGAAACGCTTCGGGACGCACAAGCTCCCCATGCTCGGACAAGGCGGTTGGCGGGAAAGAAGCGTCCTGAACGCCGTCTGGCACGGCCGCCAGGTTGACACCGACACCAATCGCTAGCCAATCCAGCCCTTGTGACGTGCCCATGCTTTCCAGCAAAATGCCCGCGACCTTGCCACCGGACAGCAGCACGTCATTGGGCCATTTCACCGCCAGCTTGGTGCGATCCACATGCAGTGCCAGCGCCTCGAACAACGCATTCGCTGCCATGAACGAGCGCAAAGCCGCATCCGCCGGACCGCCCAAGGGGCGCATCAGCAGTGTCGCGGCCAGATTACCTTCGGGGTTGTGCCAAGCCCGCCCTTGCCGCCCACGAGCCGCAGTTTGGTGCCGCGCCATGATCCATGTCGGACGCTTGAGTTGCGGCGCAAGCCGCGCAGCCTCGGCCATGGTGCTGTCGACCTCATCAAGAATGATGCGGTCGACGCCTTCTGGCCAAATCGAACTTTGGGGCTCAGTTGACAAGCGCACCTGCGGCGGCCATCGCCAGACCTTCGATGCCGAACAGGTTGATCACACCCAGCACCATCACAGCCGCCGAGCCGACCAGCAGCAGCCAGTTGATCATCGGCATGGAGCCGTTCAGTGCGTCGCGCTCTTCGCCGAAATACATGTAGTAGATCACACGCAGATAATAGAACGCGCCGATAACCGACGCGATCACACCAGCCACAGCCAGCCACGCCATATTGGCGTCGACAGCCGCTTTCAACACGTAGAACTTGCCGAAGAAGCCCACCAGCGGCGGAATACCTGCCAGCGAGAACATCAGCACCAGCATTGCCAGCGCACGCGTCGGCTCTTTCTTGGAATAGTTTTGCAGCGCATCGATATCGGTGACGGGTTGGCCGTCTTTCTCCATCGACAGGATGAACGCGAAGGTGCCGATATTCATGGTCACATAGATTGCCATATAGATCAGCATCGCCTGCACGCCTTCGGCCGTGCCAGCGGCCAGACCCATCAACGCAAAGCCCATATGGGCGATCGACGAATAGGCCATCAGACGTTTGATGTCGCGTTGGCCGATTGCGGCGATGGCACCAAGGAACATGGAAACCACCGACAGGAAGGCCACGATCTGGCTCCAGTCTGCAACGGCACCGCCAAAGGCGTCATGCACGACACGGGCAAACAGACCCATCGCGGCCACTTTTGGCGCGGTGGCAAAGAAAGCTGTAATCGGTGTGGGGGAGCCTTCGTAGACATCCGGCGTCCACATATGGAACGGCGCTGCGGACACTTTGAAGGCCAGACCTGCAACCACGAAGACCAAGCCGAACAGCAAGCCCAAGGAGATTTCGCCAGCCGTGACGGTCGAGAAGATGCCAGCAAACAGCGTGGTGCCCGCGTAGCCGTAAACGAGCGATGAGCCGTACAGCAACATCCCCGAGGACAGCGCGCCCAGCACAAAGTATTTCAGGCCCGCCTCGGTAGATTTGGCTGAGTCGCGGCGCAAGGAGGCAACGACATAAAGCGCCAAGGATTGCAGCTCCAAACCCATATACAGTGCCATCAAGTCACCCGCAGACACCATCATCATCATGCCGACAACGGACAGGGCGACAAGGATGGGATACTCGAACCGCAGCAGGCCCTGACGTGTCATGAAGTCTTGGCTCAGCAGCAGGATCGCAGCGGCGGATAGCAGGATTGTCACTTTGGCAAAGCGCGAGAACCCGTCATCCACGAAGGCCCCGCCAAAGGCAGTGTTCACGCCCTCGCCACTGGCCCCGATCCAAGCGGCCAACACCACGAACACGAGGCTGGTGCCCCACAGGATCAGCGGTGCCGCTTTGTCCTTGGTCGTATAGACCCCACCCATCAGCGCCAGCATGGCGAAAACCGCCAGCAAGACTTCGGGCAGAACGATATTCAGGTCAGCTTGGATCATCTTATCCGTCCTTAGTGTCCGGCCACAGCCGTGGTCACGCCGCTGTCCAGCAACGCGGTATCATAGTTAGAGACAAGCGCCTCGACGCTTGGCCCGATCAGGTCCAGAACCAGCGCAGGGTAGACGCCCAGCAGGATCGTCATCACAACCAGCGGCGCGAAAATCGCCTTCTCGCGGCTGGTCATGTCAGTGATCGACTTCAGGCTTTCCTTGATCAGATCACCCATCACCACACGGCGGTAGAGCCACAAGGCGTAAGCCGCCGACAGGATCACACCGGTCGTGGCGAGCATCGCGATCCATGTGTTCACTTGGAACACACCCATCAGCGTCAGGAATTCCCCGATAAAGCCGGAGGTGCCAGGCAGGCCGACATTGGCCATGGTGAACAGCATGAAGATCAGCGCGTAGGCAGGCATCCGGTTGACCAAGCCGCCATAGGCGTCGATCTCACGGGTGTGCATACGGTCGTAGATCACACCGACGCACAGGAACAACGCGCCAGAGATGAAGCCGTGGGAAATCATCTGGAAGATCGCCCCGTCAATGCCCTGCTGGTTGGCCGAAAAGATGCCCATGGTCACATAGCCCATGTGCGCGACCGAGGAATACGCGATCAGCTTCTTCATGTCGGACTGCGCAAGCGCCACCAACGAGGTGTAGATAATCGCAATGGCCGACAGCCACAAAACGTAGATGCCCAAAATCTCGGAACCGACTGGGAACATCGGCAGCGAGAAGCGCAAGAAGCCGTAGCCGCCCATTTTCAGCAAGATCGCAGCCAGCACCACAGATCCTGCGGTCGGCGCTTGCACGTGCGCGTCTGGCAACCAGGTGTGGACCGGCCACATCGGCATCTTCACCGCGAAGCTGGCGAAGAACGCGAGGAACATCAGCGTCTGCATCCCCCCGACCACGGTGACACCCGCGATGCTAAAGGATTCGGAGGCAAAGGTGTGGGTCAGCAGGGTTGGGATATCTGTGGTGCCAGCATCCATATACATGGCGATCATGGCGACCAGCATCAGCACCGAACCGAGCAGCGTGTAGAGGAAGAACTTGAACGACGCATAAATGCGGTTCGCCCCGCCCCAGATGCCGATGATCAGGAACATCGGGATCAGGCCCGCCTCGAAGAACAGGTAGAACAGGATCATGTCCAGCGCACAGAACACGCCGAGCATCAGCGTTTCAAGCAGCAGGAACGCGATCATGTATTCTTTCACGCGGTGCTTCACATCCCAACAGCTGGCAATGACCAGCGGCATCAGGAACGTCGTCAGCAACACAAACGTGACCGAGATCCCGTCAACGCCCATCTTGTATTTGAGGCCCAGCAGCCAGTCGCGCTCTTCCACAAACTGGAAGCCGGTATTGGCAGCGTCAAACCCTGTGTAGATGAATATCGACAGCAGGAACGTCACGCTCGTGGCGATCAGCGCAAACCACTTGGCATTGCGTTGGGCCGCTGCGTCGTCGCCACGCAGGAACAGCGCAAGGATCAGCGCCGCGACCAGTGGGGCAAACGTGATAATGGAAAGCAGGTTGTCCATTATTCGACACCCCCGACAGTTGGGCCGCCGATGGCGAACCATGTGATAATCAGAACCACGCCAATCACCATGGCAAAGGCGTAGTGGAACATGAAACCGGACTGCGCGCGACCGGCAAGGCGCGTCAGGAACGGCACGGCACCCATAGCGACCCCGTTGATCGAGCCGTCGATGACGTTGCCATCCCCACGGGTCCACAAGAAGTTGCCGAGCCATTTCGCAGGGCGAATGAAGATGTAGTCATACAGCTCGTCGAAGTACCATTTGTTCAGCAAGAACTGGTACAGGTGCTTCTGGTTGGCCGCCAAACGACCGGGCAAGCTTGGGTTCTTGATGTAGAACAGCCAAGCGGTGCAGAAGCCCAGCAACATCGCGATAAACGGCGCGACCTTCACCCAGTTGGGGGCATGGTGGGCGTTGTCCATCGTGTGGTTGTCGGGACTCATGTAGATGGCACCTTGGCCTGGCAGCGCCGCGTCGCCAGCGCCACCGGCCACTTCTTCGCCGTGACCCTCTGCCGCTTCTTCGGTGCCAGCGGCGACAGCCGCCATGCTCAGCGTGTCGGGATCAACCAGCGCGTGTTGCTCGCCTTGGGTGATGCCGAAGAACTTCTCGACGTCGTGGTGATCGCCAAAGAACGGTTTGAAGAACACCATCCCCGAGAAAATTGCGCCGATGGCCAGAACGCCCAGCGGCACCAGCATAACTTTCGGGCTTTCATGGGCGTGCTCATGCGTGTGCTTGTCACCGCGTTCGGTGCCGTAGAACGTCATGAACATCAAACGCCATGAGTAGAACGAGGTAAACACAGCCGCGATGACCAGCAACCAGAACGCATAGCTAGAGCCACCGCCCCACGCGCTCTCGATGATCGCATCTTTGGACAGGAAGCCTGCAAAGCCGATATGGGTCAGCGGGATACCGACACCGGTGATCGCCAGCGTGCCGATCATCATCGCCCAGAATGTAAACGGAATCTTTTTACGCAGGTTGCCGTAGTTGCGCATGTCCTGCTCGTGGTGCATCGCGTGGATGACCGAGCCGGCCCCAAGGAACAACATCGCTTTGAAGAAGGCGTGGGTCAGCAGGTGGAACATGGCAACCGAGTAGACGCCGACGCCAGCGGCCACGAACATGTAGCCAAGCTGCGAACAGGTCGAATATGCGATGACGCGCTTGATGTCGTTTTGTACAAGACCCACAGTCGCGGCGAAGAACGCTGTTGATGCGCCGATGATGACGATGAAGGTCTTGGCCTCCGGCGCAAACTCGATCAGCGGCGACATGCGGCAAACAAGGAAGACACCGGCCGTCACCATGGTCGCCGCGTGGATCAGCGCGGACACAGGGGTCGGGCCTTCCATCGCGTCCGGCAACCACGTGTGCAGGAACAGCTGTGCCGATTTGCCCATCGCACCGATGAACAGCAGGAAGGCCAGCAGGTTCGCGGCGTTCCAGTCAGCCCAGAGGAAGTGCAATTGCGTTTCTGCCAGCTCAGGCGCGGCGGCGAACACATCGGAGAAGTTGATACTGTCGGTCAGGTAGAACAGCCCGAAGATGCCAAGCGCGAAGCCGAAGTCACCTACGCGGTTGACCACGAAGGCCTTGATCGCGGCGGCGTTGGCAGACGGCTTTTTGTAATAGAAGCCGATCAGAAGGTAGGATGCGACACCCACGCCTTCCCAGCCAAAGAACATCTGGACCAAGTTGTCGGAGGTCACCAGCATCAGCATCGTGAAGGTAAAGAACGACAGGTAGGCAAAGAAGCGGGCCTTGTAAGCAACGCCTTCACCGAAGTTCTCGTCATGGGCCATGTAGCCGAAGGAATACAGGTGCACGAGGCTGGAAACCGTTGTCACCACGATCAGCATGATCGTTGTCAACCGGTCCACGCGAATGGCCCAGGATGTGTCCAACGTGCCGGACTGGATCCAGCGCATGATTTCGATGGTTTCCGTCGTCCCGTCAAAGGTGAGGAAGACAATCCAGCTCAGCAGCGCGGACAGGAACAACAGTCCGGTAGCAATCACGCAGCCCGCCTGCTCGCCGATGAACTTCCAGCCAAAGCCGCAGATCAATGCGCCGATCAAAGGACCAAAGAGGATGATGGTTTCCATAGTGACTTAGCCCTTCATCACGTTGACGTCTTCCACGGCGATGGTGCCGCGGGTTCGGAAGAAGCAGACCAGAATGGCCAGCCCGATCGCCGCCTCAGCCGCCGCGACCGTCAGCACGAACAAGGTAAATACCTGCCCCGCGAGGTCGCCAAGATAGCTGGAAAAAGCCACGAAGTTGATATTCACCGCGAGCAACATCAGCTCGATCGACATCAAAATGATGATGACGTTCTTGCGGTTCACGAAGATGCCGAAGATGCCAATGACGAACAGCGCCGCCGCTACGGTGAGATAGTGTTCAAGTCCGATCATTTGGCGGCTTCCTTCGAGATGGTCTCAGATTTCTGTCCGAAAAGGTGCATCACAACCCCTGCCCCGGTTTCACGTCTTTCAGCTCCATCTGCTTCGCAGGGTCGCGGTAGATTTGGCTGAGCACGTTCTGGCGTTTGATGTCAGGGCGGTGGCGCAGGGTCAGCACGATGGCGCCGATCATGGCGACCAGCAGGATCAGGCCCGCCGCTTGGAACAGATATATGTACTTGGTGTAGATCAGCTGGCCCAAGGCCGCGGTGTTCTGGGTCTCTTCCAGCGCAGGGGTCACGGCGTCGCGCAGTGATGCCGCGTTTTCAGCGCCTGTCCAAGTGCCGAAGACCAGCGCCAGTTCCATCAACAAAATAACGCCGATCAGCCCTGCCAGCGGCACAAACTTGGCCAACTCGCCGCGCAACTCCGCGAAGTCGACATCCAGCATCATCACCACAAACAGGAACAACACAGCCACCGCGCCGACATAGACGATGATCATCAGCATGGCGACGAATTCGGCACCCAGCAGCACGAACAGCCCTGCCGAGGACAGAAACGCGAGGATCAGCCACAGCACCGAGTGCACGGGGTTGCGAGAGACCACGACAAACAGCCCCGCGGTCACAACCGTGATGGCAAAAAGGTAGAATGCAAAATCAGCGAAGCCCATCAGCTTTTTCCTTCTCCGTCCAGCACCTCGGTCGCAAGCTCCATCGCTTTCGACATGGCTGGAACACCGCCGAACATCGCGGCTTGGGCGATGGTTTCGGCAATCTCTTGTTTCGTTGCACCCGCCTCGACAAGGTGGCGCACGGTGATCCTGATTTGGGATTCTGCCTGAGCGCCCTGAATCGTCAGACCCGACAGGGTCAGCAACAGGCGCGTCTTGGCATCCAGTCCTTCCGGGCTCAACCCCTTACCCATGAATTGTTCCATCATCTCGGCAGACATGGTGGGCATCATGTTCTCGAAGCCTTTGGGGGTAAACGCCTCCAATGCAGGGTTCATGGTCTTCGCCATATCCTGGCCCATTTTCATCATGGCCTCGAAGGGGTTATTGGGGTCAGACATTAGCTTCTCCATCTTCGGGGTACATAGTAATTTCGAACGTGCCATCACCGGTTATTTCGATCCATTCGCCGGGATTGCGATCCTTGGCAGCTGCGACCGAGCTTTGAACCTTGGACGTGATCTCCAGAAACTCGGAGCGCGTCGCAAGCTCGCCTGTCATGGTGCCATAAAACGGGCTGGAATCGTCCGTGATCACGGCGAGCGCTTTCGCCGCCAGATCAACCACGCCATCGGTATCGCGCAACTCTTTGGCAAGCGGCGTGACGGCGCGCATCAGCTTTTCGTCAAGAACGGACGGCATCTCGCCATGGCTGACGGCGACCGCATCCGCTGCGACAACAGCCGTGATCACCTGTCCTTCATACATGTCCCGTGTGACACCTTCCGAGACGATCACGCCGTTGCTCTCCGACAGGACAGCATCAAGCGTGCCGATGGCAAACTCGGCGCCCATGTCTTCGATCATGTCGACCAAGTCATCCAGAATGCTGGGGTCAAAGGGATATGTGGCGTGGGTGCTCATCTGTAAGGGGCATCCAGTTCCAGATTGCGTGCGATTTCGGATTCCCAGCGGTCGCCGTTCTCAAGAAGCTTGCTCTTGTCGTAGAACAGCTCTTCACGGGTCTCGGTGGCGAACTCGAAGTTCGGGCCTTCGACGATCGCATCCACCGGGCAGGCTTCTTGGCAGAAACCGCAATAGATGCATTTGGTCATGTCGATGTCATAGCGGGTGGTGCGGCGCGAGCCGTCGTCGCGGGGTTCCGCGTCGATGGTGATGGCTTGCGCAGGGCAAATCGCCTCGCAAAGCTTACAGGCGATGCAGCGCTCTTCCCCGTTGGGGTAACGGCGTAGAGCATGTTCACCACGAAAGCGCGGGGACAAAGGCCCCTTCTCGTGCGGGTAGTTCACGGTCGCTTTGGGGGCGAAGAAATACTTCAGCCCCAGCTGCATGCCTTTGAACATGTCCATCAGCAGGAAGTATTTGGCACGACGGCCGAAACTCACGCTCATTTCATCTCTCCCGTAAGGCGGCGCGTCATGCGTCGGCCCATTTCATTTGGTAGTCGCTCTGCAAGGCCGATCCGCTCCGGATCTTTGCAGTCGTCTTTTCTATTTCGTAGTGCAGATACATCCGCCCTTCGGGGATCATTCCCTTCAAGCGCAACCTGCGACCGGTCTCAGCGGCGTCCGGAAAGTTGAGCGGCTTCGCTGTTCCCGGAATTTTGTGGATGCCCGCGCAGATATGCACGAGGCACTGGCATTTGCGTTTCCAGAACGTCCACACCAGCTCAGGCGAGAACTGGTACATCCCGTGCCCGACCCAGCCGTTCATGCCGTTCGCCGAGACAAAGCGTCCACCGGGCTTGAGCATCTTGTAGACGTTTTCCAGAGCCTGCGGGACGTTGAACACATGCTCAATCGTGCCACCGTCAAAGATAAAGCCGAACTGGTTGTGCAGCTTTGCAGGCACCGGCTCGTTCAGGTCTTGCTCGATCACAGGCCCTTCATAGGGCGCGTAATCCATCGTCTCGATCTCGCCCAGACCAAGGTTGCGGAACAGCGTCTCGGAATAGCCGTCCTCTTGCAGGAAGTGGAACCGCTTTTCGCCGATATTCGCGCGCCGCAGCGCCTTTTCGTAGGACTTGGCAAAGGGCGGCTCGATCTTGAACGACTGACGGCCCAGCATCAACGACCGGCCCGAAGGCCGGAAGCGAGTGGAAAGATCCACCAATTGCTGAAACAGGGTGCAGTCGACGCCCATGATCAATTAGCCCCCTACGACCCAGCGCGCATAAGCCCCGCCGAAAGCACCGTATTGCGCGAAGAATGCCACGATCACGACCCAAGCCAGCGACAGCGGCAGGAACACTTTCCAGCCAATGCGCATCAACTGGTCGTAGCGGTAGCGCGGCACGATGGCCTTCACCATGGCAAACATGAAGAAGAAGAACGCCATTTTGCCAACCATCCACAGCGGGCCATCTGGCAGGAACGGGATCGGGGACAACCAGCCACCGAAGAACAGCAGTGTGATCAGCGCGCACATCAGGAAGATCGCAATGTACTCACCGGCCATGAACAGAAGGAACGGCGTTGAGGAATATTCAACCTGATAGCCCGCAACCAGCTCCGATTCAGCTTCCGGAAGGTCGAATGGCGGGCGGTTGGTTTCGGCCAAGGCGCTGATAAAGAACAAGAAAACCATCGGGAAATGCGGCAGCCAGTACCAGCTGAAGAAGCCGTAATCGCCGTCCTGCGCGCGGACAATGTCACCGAAGTTCAAAGAACCGGTCGACAGCACAACTCCGATAATAATCAGGCCGATGGAAACCTCATAGGAGATCATCTGCGCCGCAGAGCGCAAGCAGCCAAGGAACGGGTACTTGGAGTTCGAGGCCCAGCCACCCATGATCACACCGTAGACTTCGAGCGAACCAATGGCGAAAACATAGAGAATGGCGACGTTCAGATCGGCCAGAACCCAAGTGTCGTTGAACGGGATGACCGCCCAAGAGATGATCGCAAGCACGAAGGCCAGCATCGGGGCCAGCATGAACACGAACTTGTCGGCACCTGCGGGGATGACGATCTCTTTAACCACGTATTTCAGCGCGTCGGCCACCGATTGCAGCAGCCCGAAGACCCCCACGACGTTTGGCCCCCGCCGCATCTGGACAGCCGCCCAGATTTTGCGGTCGCCATAGACGAGGAACAGCAGAGAAATCATCACAAAGGCGATCATTGCCAAGCATTGGGCGACGATGATCAGGGTGATCCCCAGTCCAGAAGAAAGAAAGTCAGCCATGGTCCCTCAAACTGTTGGTATGCCGGTTTCGGCACATTCTGCGACGGCCACTTCGGCGTCGATTGTTTGCAATCCGTCGGGCAGCGCAGCCGAGATGGTGTAAACCGCATCTCCGGCCCAAAGGCCACCCTCTTCCTGTACGTTTGTGCGCACATGGCGCGCAAATCCGAAGCCCCGGATCAGTGCATACTGCGCCGCGGCGCATTTTCCGTAGTCCGCCACATCGGCCTTAGTCCGCGCGCCCTTCATCCGCACCAGAAAACTGACGAGGTCATCGTCAAGCCGTCTGGTTTCAATGCCAAGATACTCCGGCGCAAAATACTCCTGCGGCGGGCCCTCGGTCGGGGTGCAGGCCGCTAACATGGCTGCCCCCAGAAAGGATATGCGCGTGCGCATGTCACGTTACTCCGCCGCCATCGCGGTACTGGCCCGCGCTTTGGCATTTGCCGACAGCTCGGCCATCAATTCAGAGGCGCGTGCGATCGGGTTGGTCAGGTAGAAGTCTGTCAGAGCAAGGCGGAAGTCGGCTTTGCCCATTTTCTTGGCTTTAAGCGGCGTCCACGTATTCTCCGGCACGACGTCAACGCCGAGCAGATGCGGAACCTCGGCCACCAGTGCCTTACGCAACTGCGCCAAGCTGTCATACGGCAACGCTGCGCCCAGTTCGGCGGACAAGGCGCGCAAGATGGCCCAATTGTCCTTCGCCTCGCCCGGGGCAAAGCCCGCACGCAGCGCCAGTTGTGGGCGGCCTTCGGTGTTGACGAACAACGCCTGCTCTTCGGTATAGGCAGCCCCCGGCAAGATGATGTCGGCACGGTGCGCGCCACGATCCCCGTGGGAGCCTTGGTAGATCACGAACGGGCCTGCATCGATGTCGACCTCGTCCGCACCGAGGTTGTAGATCACCTCTGCGTCCTTGATCCCGTCCATGCCAGCGTCGTTCACTGCGCCCACGTCCATTGCGCCTACACGGCCAGCGGCGGTGTGCAGCACCATGAATTTGGAGTTGGTCTTGCCAGCCAGCTCCATCGCATTGGCCAGAACAGCAGCGCCATCGGCCTCGGTCAAGGCGCCCATGCCAACGATGATGATCGACGGTTCGTCCAGAACCTTGTCGAACTTGTGGCTCAGCAGGCCTTCGAGCGCGGCGCGGTCGGTACCGACATGCGCATATTCATAAGTCAAATCAGCGGCTTCGCCGACCAGACCCACATTTGCGCCGTGGATCCAAGCCTTGCGGATACGAGCGTTGAGCACGGGGGCTTCGATGGCGGGGTTGGTGCCAATCAGCTGTATGTGTTTCGCACTGTCGATATCCTCGATACGCGCGGTTCCGACATAGGCCGAACGGTTGTCAGCAGGCAGCTTCGCACCATCGGTGCGGCATTCAACAACGCCGCCTTGGCCTTCGATCATCTGCTTCAGGGCAAATGCGGCTTCGACAGGAGCCAGATCACCCACCAGACCGGCCAGCTTCTTGCCTTTCATGGCTTTGGCCGCTGCTTCCAATGCTTCGCCCCACCCTGCTTTGCGCAGTTTGCCATTTTCACGGATGTAAGGCGTGTCCAGACGCTGGCGGCGCAGGCCGTCCCAGACGAAACGGGTTTTGTCGGAAATCCACTCTTCGTTCACGCCGTCATGGTTGCGTGGCAGGAAGCGCATGACTTCGCGGCCTTTGGTATCCACGCGGATGCTGGAGCCAAGCGCGTCCATCACGTCGATGCTTTCGGTCTTGGTCAACTCCCAAGGGCGGGCGGTGAAGGCGTAAGGCTTCGAGACCAGCGCGCCAACTGGGCACAGGTCAATGATGTTGCCTTGCAAGTTGGAGTTCAGTGTCTCGCCCAGATAGGAGGTGATCTCCGCATCTTCACCGCGGCCGGTCTGGCCCATCTGCGTGATGCCTGCGACCTCGGTCGTGAAGCGCACGCAGCGGGTGCAGGAGATGCAGCGGGTCATATGAGTTTCGACCAAAGGGCCAAGGTCCAGATCGTCCGTCGCGCGTTTGGGTTCGCGGTAGCGCGAGAAGTCAACGCCATACGCCATCGCTTGGTCTTGCAGGTCGCACTCGCCGCCTTGGTCGCAAATCGGGCAATCCAGCGGGTGGTTGATCAGCAGGAATTCCATCACCCCTTCGCGGGCCTTCTTGACCATGGGCGAGTTGGTTTTCACCACCGGTGGCTGGCCTTCAGGGCCGGGGCGCAAGTCTTTGACTTGCATGGCGCAGGACGCCGCAGGCTTTGGCGGGCCGCCAACGACTTCGACCAGACACATGCGGCAGTTGCCGGCGATGGTCAGGCGCTCGTGATAGCAAAAACGCGGAACCTCGACCCCTGCTTGCTCGCAAGCTTGGATCAGGGTCATCGCCCCCTCACACTCGACCTCTTTGCCGTCGATGATAACTTTCTTTAGGTCGCTCATGCGTTACTCCGCAGCCACTTGGCAGCCATGTGTTTTCCACATGGTCGCATCTTTCAAATAGTCCCAGCCGAAGGCGTCGGGGCTGTCGCCCTGCTCCCTCAGCATCTCAAGTCTTTCCAGCGCCTCGTCCAGTGTCGGTGTGTGCCCTTCCGGCACCCACCACATAACGAAGTGCATTTTGCCTAGCACCTCGAACCAGTCTTGGCGCTTTTCGTAGAATTTCTTGTGCAGTGTGCCCCAGACAAACGTCTCTAGGCTGGCCGCGTCTTCCCACACGGTCAGGTTCGGCACGTAAAGCGGATCGCCTGCAATCGCGTGTTCCGTTGCCCCCGGAGAGCCGGAGCCTTCCAGCATCCACACGAAACCGGGCATACGTTTTCCCAGAGTGTTGATCCGCTCGATATTGTCGATGAACTCGGCCACGCGCGGGTCACCCACTGGGGCGATCAGCTTGCCGACGTTCAATTCTGCCAGATGGTGTCCCTTCATTTCGGCACCTCCACCAGCAAGGACCCGATCTCGGTGCCTTCGGACATCTCGGCACGGCCAGCGGCGCAGACGGCATCACCCGACGCGCCCTCAAGCTGGTGCTTGTCCATGAAGGCCTGTTGCACGGCGCTCAGGCGGTCCTCGCCGCTTTCCATCTGCGCGGACGGATCGTTTGGATCAAACCCGTCGGCTTCCAGCTTACCCAGCAGCGCTTCGGAAGCTTGAACAACCGCTACCGGATCAACGCTCAACTCCGCGCAAGACAGAGCCAACGCTTGCGCGGCAGAGGTCGCCACAAGAGCAGACACGAAATAGTCGGGCATCATGCGCGTCTCGGACATCGCAGGCGCAGCCGCCAGACTGGCGGCAGCGGCGAAGGGTCCGAATTTCACTACGCTCGACATTCTCATTCCATTCTACCGCGCGATGCAACGCGCGTTGAACACCAGTTTGTCACCGTCTTGGGTGAAGGCCCAATCGTCACTTACGGAGCTGATCTGCCAGTCCGCATCAGACCCGCCAAAGTTCAGCAGGCAATATTTGGTTGCCTCGAACCGAACGCTTTCGCGCACCTCTTCGACGCCTGCACCGTTGTTAACAACCGCGATGCTGATATCGCGCTTATCCTCGCCAGAGGACAACTTGGCCTTGAACGGCAGCGCACGCTCGCTTTCGGCGTTGCGCGACTTGTCACGGCTCAGCAGCCCGCAAGAAGCAACGCTGAGAGACAGTGCTGTTATCAAGGCGATGCGGATCATGTTCTGAGCCCCGATCCGTCAATGACCTGATCGCTTTCCAGAACGCCTACGCAGAACACATTCACCGTCAGCAAGCCATCGGCACGGGTGCGAGTGTCCGGAATGGCGCTTTCACCGTCTTGGCACGCGATCTCCATCGCGCGGACAACAGCGCGGTTTTCGTCTGCCGCAGGGATCGCCTCGCCGTCTTTGTAACGCAGAACAACACGGGTCGTGTCACCCGCACGGGCTGCTTCGACGATGTCGATTGGTGGGCCTTTGGGCTTCTCGGTGACCGCTCCGGGTGGCACACAAGCGGCAAGCAAGGCCGCAACGGGGATCAGGGTCAGAGCGCGCATCATTCTGCCGCCACCGCCGACACACGGCCGGTCTTCTGATGCTTGATGCGGTCTTCGATCTCGTTGCGGAAGTGGCGCACCAAACCTTGGATCGGCCAAGCAGCGGCGTCACCCAAGGCGCAAATGGTGTGGCCCTCGACCTGCTTGGTCACGTCGAGCAACATGTCAATCTCTTCAACCTCAGCCTCGCCCGTCACCAGACGATCCATCACGCGCATCATCCAGCCGGTGCCTTCGCGACACGGCGTACACTGACCGCAAGATTCGTGTTTGTAGAACTTCGACAGCCGCCAGATTGCTTTGATGATGTCGGTGCTTTCGTCCATGACGATCACCGCTGCGGTGCCAAGGCCCGAACGTTGCTCGCGCAGCCAGTCGAAATCCATGATGGCTTCTTTTTCCATAATCTCCGCAGGCAGGCAGGGCACGGAGGAGCCACCCGGAATAACTGCTTTCAGGTTTGACCACCCGCCACGAATGCCACCGCAGTGACGGTCGATCAGCTCTTTGAAGGAGATCGACATCGCCTCTTCAACCACGCACGGGTTGTTCACATGTCCCGAGATCGCGAACAGCTTGGTGCCCGCATTGTTCGGACGCCCGAAGCTGGAAAACCACTCGCCACCGCGCCGCAGAATGGTCGGCACAACCGCAATGGATTCCACGTTGTTCACTGTAGTCGGGCAGCCATAAAGGCCAGCGCCCGCAGGAAATGGCGGCTTCATGCGCGGCATGCCTTTGCGGCCCTCAAGGCTTTCCAGCAGCGCGGTTTCTTCGCCGCAGATATACGCCCCTGCCCCGTGGTGCAGATACAGATCAAAATCCCAACCGGACTTGGCTGCGTTCGGGCCCAGCAGGCCGGCCTCGTAACATTCGTCGATGGCGTTTTGCAGCGCCTCTTTCTCACGAATGTATTCGCCGCGAATGTAGATGTAGCAGGCGTTCGCATTCATCGCGAAAGAGGCGATCAGCGCGCCCTCGATCAGCGTGTGCGGGTCATGGCGCATAATCTCGCGGTCTTTGCAGGTGCCCGGCTCTGACTCGTCGGCGTTGATCACCAGATAGGCTGGGCGGCCATCGCTTTCCTTGGGCATGAAGGACCACTTCAATCCGGTGGGGAACCCCGCGCCGCCACGGCCACGCAGGCCGCTGGCCTTCATTTCCTCAACGATCTTGTCGCGGCCACGTTTGATGATGGCAGCGGTGCCATCCCAGTGCCCACGGGCCATCGCGCCTTTAAGGGAGCGGTCATGCATCCCGTAAAGGTTGGTAAAGATGCGGTCCTTGTCTGCCAACATAGCTTTCGCGTCCTGTCTGCTCTTCATGTGCGGGTGACGCGCGCCTAACGTCTGGCGCGCCACACCCTGAATAAAACGACCAGCGCCCAAACGAACGCGGCCCCTGCCAAAAGGTCGAACAGGAAGGCGAACCGTGCGGGCCAGCCCAGCTGCCCCCCTATCGCCTGCGCCCCTATCCAGATCAGCATCGTGGCAAAAATTACGATCGCCGCCTGTCGGGCCTGTTTGACCATACGCGGGTCCTCTTGCGAGGGCCCGCTCATCGTTTAGTCACGGTTGAGGTCAATAGACCCCACCCTTTTTCACCTTCTTCGAGAACTCGGTCTCGCCGCCTTTGGCAAGAACCTTGGCCTGCTTCACCCATTCATCACGGGAAACGCGGCCTTTTACGCCCTCAAGGTTGTTGTCTGCCCATTCCACTTCCTTCTTGCGCCAGCTGGCAACCTGATCGAAGTGGTACACGCCTTGTTTGTTCAGCTCGCTTTCCAGCTTGGGGCCAACGCCTTTGATCTGCTTGAGATCGTCGGCACCGCCCGCGCGGGCTTTCTTCAGAAGCTCTGGTTTGCCATCGGCAGCCACCGGCTTGGCTTTCGCGGCTGGCTTGGCAGCAGTCGCAGCTTTCGCCTTTGGCGCGGCTTTGGCTTTTGGTGCGGCTTTGGGCTTGGCAGCAGGCGCAGCTTTTGCAGCGGCGGGCTTGGCGGCAGCTTTGGCTTTAGGCGTGGCTTTCGCCTTGGCCGCAGCTGGTTTGGCCTCAGCGGCTTTTGCCTTTGGCGCAGCTTTCGGCTTCGCGGCGGCTTTGGCCTTTGGTTCGGATTTGGTTGTCGCATCCGCGCCAGACGTGGATTTTGCGGCGGTTTTTGTCGCCGCTGGCTTTTTCGCCGCCGGTTTCTTCGCGGTAGGCTTCTTGGCGGCCGCTTTTTTGGCTGGGGCTTTCTTCGCCGGAGCATCGGCTTTCGCCTCTGCTTCGTATTTCCATTCGCCTTTGCGTCCAGCCACATCAGCCTCGCCCGCAAGTGCTGTGGATGGCTTCACTTTGGGCGCATCTTTCACGACAGCAGCAGCAGGTGCACCGCTTAGCGCTGCGGCAGCGGCGCCGGCTGATCCGGCAACCGGAGCAGAAGTGGTGGCCGCATCACTTGAGGCCAGTGGAGCGGCAGCCGTCTTGGCATCTGCTGCGGTGCTGGCATCCGGGTTCGCCGCAGGGGCGGAAGATACGTGCGCATCAGACCCTTTGTTGCAGAACGCCCATGGCAGCAAGAAGCCACCAACAAGCAGCGTGACCAACCCCCAGAACACCGCGGGCAAGAACCCGTGATGGCGCATCGACATCAAAACTGCGGCAACGAGCACGCCAGCAACCAAAGCCACCAGCCAGCACATTGTTTTGCAGCTTGAGCTGCCAGTATTATTCTGTCCCATATTTAGTACTCCCCGTCTGTTTCAGACTAGTAGACGCCGCCTTTTTTTACGCGGCTTGAAAATTCCGTAGTGCCACCTTTGGCGAGCACTTTGGCTTGCTTCACCCACTCGTCCCGGGAAACGCGGCCTTTAAAGCCTTCGAGGTTCTCATCAGCCCATTCCACTTCCTTTTTGCGCCAGGACGCGACCTGGTCGAAGTGGTAGACGCCCAGCTTGTGCAGAAGCTGTTCGAGTTTCGGGCCGACGCCTTTGATCATCTTGAGATCGTCCGCGCCGCCGGCACGAGCTTTTTTCAAAAGCTCCGGCTTGCCATCAGCGGCAACCGGCTTGGCCTTTGTCGCTGGTGTGGCAGCAGGCTTGGCCTTTGGTGCCGCAGCTTTGGCTTTAGGTGCGACAGAGCCCGTTTTCGGGCGTCCCACTTTCTTTGCATCAACCTCGGCTTTGGTCGCTTCGACCGCGCGTGGCGCGGCTTTCTTCGCCTTGGCAGCTGTTGGCTTGGCGCCCTTGTTGGCCGCACCCGACTTGGCTTTGCCGCCATGTTGCCACGGTGCCAGAAGCGGCACTTCGGTGCCGTCGATGCGTTTTACCGTGTCACCAATATCAGCCGCCAGTTGAACGGACGCGTTATATTGGGTCTTGCCGCTGTCGAATTCGGTCAGCGAGGTCAGGCCCTTGCGTGGCTCTGCGGCGTAGCGGCCGTTTTGCGAACCCGGTGTCGGGACATCGCCCTTGGCCAGCATGTCGATGATATCGGCCATGCTTTTGGCGGTCAGGTCTTCGTAATAGTCCTTACCGATCTGGGCCATTGGCGCGTTGGCGCATGCGCCGAGGCACTCGACCTCCTCCCACGAAAACTTGCCATCTGCGGACAGCTGGTGGGCTTTAGGTGCAATCTTCTCTTTGCAGACTGCGACCAGATCCTCCGCCCCGCAGATCATGCAGGAGGTGGTGCCGCAAACCTGAATATGCGCAACAGAACCAACGGGTTGTAGTTGGAACATAAAGTAGAAGGTCGCAACCTCAAGGGCACGGATATAGGCCATGTCCAACATATTTGCGATATGCTCGATTGCGGGACGGGTCAGCCAGCCCTCCTGCTCCTGTGCACGCCACAAGAGAGGGATGATCGCCGAGGCCTGACGCCCCTCGGGGTATTTGGTGATCTGCGCTTCGGCCCACGCGAGGTTGGCGGGGGTGAAGGCGAAGCTGTCAGGCTGGTCTGCGTGAAGTCTGCGAAGCATGGAGGTCTGAGGCCTTTATCTGTGCGTCAGGGGCAGCGCTTACGCGCAGGCCCCTACGGTGGAGCGGATACCGCCGCCGGCTTGCTCGATGGCTTGCAGCTGGGCAATTGCCTCACCCTGCACTTTGTCGAGCTTCATATCTTTCCAACCGGTGATGTTGCGAATTTCAGCATGGGTGATGCCGTCAAAATCAACGCAGCCAACCTGCGCCATAGCCGACGCGTAACGCGCCAGATCAACGTCATCGACGCTCAATTCGGGGGCGGGAAGGCAAGCGCTCAGGGTCATGGCACCTACGGCGGCGAAAGCAGTAAACTTTTTCATCGGTCAATCTCTCCAAAAACTACGTCCATCGTTCCAATAATCGCGGCCACGTCAGCAAGCTGGTGGCCTTTGCACATGTGATCCATAGCCTGCAAATGCAGGAACCCAGGTGCCTTGATTTTGGCGCGGTAGGGTTTGTTGGTCCCGTCCGCCACCAGATACACGCCGAACTCGCCCTTAGGGGCTTCGATCGCCGCGTAAACCTCACCTTCGGGAACATGGAAGCCCTCGGTGTACAATTTGAAATGATGGATGAGTGCCTCCATGGAGGTTTTCATCTCGCCACGTGTCGGAGGGGTCATCTTGCCCCGCGCCATCACGTCGCCCTTCTCTACCCGCAATTTGTCGATGCACTGGCGCATGATCGACAGCGACTGGCGCATCTCTTCCATGCGGCACAGGTAGCGGTCAAAGCAGTCGCCATTTTTGCCGACGGGAATCTCGAATTCCATCTCGTCGTAGCACTCATAAGGCTGCGCACGACGCAAATCCCATGCAAGGCCGGAGCCACGCACCATGACACCGGTGAAGCCGTAGTTGAGGATGTCATCCTCGGTCACGATCCCGATGTCAGCGTTGCGCTGCTTGAAAATACGGTTGTCGGACAGCAGCCCGTCAATATCGCTGAGCACCTGCGGGAAGGTCGTCGTCCATTCCTCGATGTCGTTGATCAGGTCATCCGGCAGGTCTTGGTGAACCCCGCCCGGGCGGAAATAGGCTGCGTGCAACCGCGCGCCACAGGCCCGCTCGTAGAACACCATCAGCTTTTCGCGCTCTTCAAAGCCCCAAAGCGGTGGCGTCAGCGCGCCCACGTCCAAGGCCTGCGTGGTCACGTTCAGCAGGTGGTTCAGGATACGGCCAATTTCGGAATACAGCACGCGGATCAGGGATGCGCGGCGCGGCACTTCGGTCTTGGTCAGTTTCTCGATGGCCAAGCACCAAGCGTGCTCTTGGTTCATTGGCGACACGTAGTCGAGACGGTCGAAATACGGCAGGTTTTGCAGGTAGGTCCGGCTCTCCATGAGCTTCTCGGTCCCACGGTGCAGCAGGCCGATATGCGGGTCGCAGCGTTCTACAATCTCGCCGTCCAGCTCAAGAACCAAGCGCAACACGCCGTGGGCCGCAGGGTGCTGCGGGCCGAAGTTGATGTTGAAGTTACGGATCTTCTGCTCGCCCGTCAGGGCGTCGTCGAATTTGCCACCGTCCATCATGCCGACACCTCAGAGTTTAGTTTAGGTTCCGACGTCGCGAAGGCCCAAAACAACGCGATTGCCCCGATTGCGGGTATAAACCCGACGAGTAATATCCAAGCATTGTAGCCGTGGCGGACCTGAATGACGCGCGCAGGAAATATATAGAGAAACGCAAACACCAGATATGCGCCTAACAAGATCATTTGGCTAAAGGGGTCGGCATTTGGAAACACGCCCAAACTCATTTCTTCGCCCCCTCTTCGGCTTTCTCGTCACCCGGCATGATGTATTCCGCGCCCTCCCATGGGGACATGAAATCGAACTGACGGTATTCCTGCACCAGCTTCACCGGCTCGTAGACAACGCGCTTTTCGGCTTCGTCATAACGCACTTCGACATAACCGGTTGTCGGGAAATCCTTGCGCAGCGGATAGCCGCGGAAGCCGTAATCGGTGAGGATGCGGCGCAGGTCGGGATGGCCGGAAAACAGGATGCCGAACATGTCGAAAATCTCGCGCTCGAACCAGTTTGCCGCCGGATAGACCTCGTGCAGCGATGGCACGATCTCGTCTTCGCGGATCGCCATTTTCACACGAATGCGGTGGTTCTGATACATCGACAGGTATTGATACACGACGTCGAACCGCGCGTCGCGGGTCGGGTAGTCCACCGCCGTGATATCCACCATGGTGGAAAAGCGGCAAGCGCGGTCGGTTTTCAGAAACTCCGAAAACGAAACAAGTGAGCTGGGTGCGATATGCACGGTCAGCTCGTCAAATGCGATCTCGGTGGACAGCACACAGTCAGGGCGCTTCAGCTCGATATGAGCTGCGAGTTCTTGAAGGGCAGCAGTCATCGAATGATATTCCCCGTCCGGCGGATTTTGCGTTGCAGCTGGAGGATGCCATACAGCAATGCCTCAGCCGTGGGCGGGCAGCCCGGCACATAGAGGTCAACCGGCACGATCCGGTCGCAGCCGCGCACAACGCTGTAAGAATAGTGGTAATAGCCGCCGCCATTCGCGCAGGATCCCATGGAGATCACGTAGCGCGGCTCTGGCATCTGGTCGTAAACCTTGCGCAGGGCCGGGGCCATCTTGTTGGTTAACGTGCCGGCCACGATCATCAGGTCCGATTGGCGTGGGGAGGCGCGCGGCGCTGTGCCGAACCGCTCCATGTCGTAGCGTGGCATGGCGGTGTGCATCATCTCCACGGCGCAACACGCCAGCCCGAAGGTCATCCAGTGCAGCGAGCCGGTGCGCGCCCAGTTGATGATGTCTTCGGTCGAGGTGACAAGGAAGCCCTTGTCCTGAAGCTCGGAGTTCAACTGCGCGGTGGCGACATCTTTGTCCCAGCCCGCAGTGTTTGCGCCGGTTGCTACTCCCATTCGAGTGCTCCCTTTTTCCATTCGTAAGCGAAGCCGATGGTCAGCACCGCGAGGAAGACCATCATCGACCAGAAGCCAAGTAGCCCGACATCCTTAAAGGCAACCGCCCAAGGGAACAGGAACGCGACCTCAAGATCGAAAATAATGAACAGGATCGACACCAGATAGAACCGCACGTCGAACTTCATCCGCGCATCATCAAATGCGTTGAAACCACATTCATATGCAGAGACTTTTTCTGGGTCAGGATTGCGGACTGCGACAACAGCCGCGGCTAGTATCAACACCAATCCCAAACCAATGGCTATTGCCAGAAAAATGAGGATGGGCAGGTATTCGCGTAGAAGCTCGTCCACGTAAGTCTCCTTCTTGCCTGCTTGAGATGACTCACAGGACTTGTTGGCTGCCGTGATCTTTACGCCCGCGCGTGCAGGGGGTCAACCGATGGACCCCCTCCCTTGTCACTGAATAGTCCTAATTTTTGCAGCATCTGGCGCTGTAGTTTTAGCTGGCTTTTCGTGCAGCGCAGCAAGAGGGCTCATTTTGCCAACCTCAAAGCGCCGAGTCGCACGCCTACCCGAGCCTCTGCAAAAGCGCCTGAGAGGGATTGCCTGTGGCCTCCAACCCGACGCTACGCTGGTAGGCAGCGATGGCATTGCGGCTTTTCGGGCCAAGCACTCCATCCGCGCCGCCCGTGTCAAAACCCTTGGCAGTCAGACGCTCTTGCAGGCGCTTTCGGTCCTTGATGGTCAGTCCGTATTTATCCGGCCCGAACGGTGTCCGCAGGGGGCCGCCGCCTGCAAGGCGGTCGGACAGATGGCCCACGCCTAACGCGTAATTGTCTGAGTTATTGTAGCGCTTGATCGCGCGGAAATTCTGCCCCACCTCAAAGCGCGGCCCTCCCGGATCAGGCTGCAACCCGCCGGAAGTGACTTCGCGCCCCCAAGGCTGCGAGCGCTGCCAGCCGGATTTTGCCAGATAGGCGGCCGTCGACGCCAGCGCATCGGACGGATCGTCGGACCAGATATCGCGCCGCCCGTCGCCGGTGAAATCCACCGCAAACAGCTGATAGGACGTCGGGATAAATTGCGTGTGCCCCATAGCGCCCGCCCAAGAGCCAACCAAGCGGTTCGACGTGGTGTCGCCCGTCTGCAAAATCTTCAAGGCAGCGATCAGTTGCTTCTCGAAGAACGCCCCGCGCCGCCCCTCAAAGGCCAGCGTTGCGGTGGCAGACACAACCGGAACATTGCCCCGGCGGGTGCCGAAATTGCTTTCAACGCCCCAAATCGCGCAGACCACATTGGCCGGCACGCCGTATTTTGCCTCGATGGCGTTCAGGCGGGATCGTTCACGGGCAAAGGCTGCGCGGCCAGCTTTGATCTTTTCCTCCGAGGCGACGATAGCAAGGTAGTCCTCGAAGCTGCGTTTGAATTCGGTCTGGTTGCGGTCACGCTCGATCACCTCTGGCAAAAAACCGACGCCGCGCATTCCGCTTTGCAACGTGCTGGCGGTGATGCCTTTGGACAAGGCGCGCGTTTTGAAGTTGGCCACCCAAGCGTCGAAGGCAGGATTTGGCACAGTCCTCAACAACGGGTCCGCAGCGGTCGGTGCGGACACGCTGCCCCCTGTGCTGCAAGCCTGAAGCGCGGTGGCTCCGCTCAGGGCGATAAAATGACGGCGTGTAAACATAGGACTGCTCCCTCTCATGGGGTTGTTTTGCCCCTTGATAACGCATTCCGTCACACTTCGAAATACAGGTTAGCGAACCCAAGCCGCCTTTCGCTTGTCAAAGAATGCGGCGATGCCTTCCGCGCTCTCGGTGCTCTCCCAGCGGGTGACAAGCGCCTGAATGGAATGCTCCACCTCCGCCTGCCCCGGTGCGCCGCCCAGATGAAGCGCCAGCGCCTTGGCCTCGGCCACGGCCCCGGGAGCGCAGGACAGATAAGGCGTGATTTCGGCCTCAACAGCGGCGTCCAAATCGTCGGTTACGCCGGCGATGATGCCTAGGCCTTGCGCCTCATCGGCGCCGAAGACGCGGCTGGACATGAACACACGGCGCGCGTTGCCTTCGCCCATGCGGGCGATCACGTAAGGGCCGATGGTGGCTGGGATCAGGCCCAGCTTGGTTTCGGTCAGCCCGAACTTGGCATCGGGTGCGGCCAAGGCCACATCGCAGACGCAGGCCAGCCCGACACCGCCGCCAAACGCAGCACCTTCGATACGGCCAACCACCGGTTTAGGCAAAGCGTTCCACGCCCCAAGCATCGTAGCAAGTTTGCCCGCCTCGCGACCACGGGTGGCCGCATCCGCGTCGATCTGCGCACGCATCCAATTCAGGTCACCGCCCGCACAGAATAACGCCCCCGCCCCGCGCAACACCACCGCACGCACCGTGTCATCCGATGCGAGCGCTGCGGCGCAATCCGTTAACTCCGCAATCATCTCGCCAGACATGGCGTTGCGTTTGTCGGGGCGGTTCAGGGTGACCGTCGCCACGCCGCGCGCATCGGTGTCTGTCAGCAAGGTCTCATACATCGGCTCGTCTCCTTATCCGCGCATCGCTTGGGCCATCCGGCCCGCCCGTGCCACAATGTCTGCATCAAGTCCGGTCGTGTGGCCCGCGTTTTCCAGGTGGGCCAGAACGGCCTCTGTCGCGACATTGCCAGCCGCACCGGGCGCATAGGGACACCCGCCCAAGCCCCCGACCGCAGCATCAAACACTCGAACTCCGTGGGACATGGCCACGTCGATGTTCAGCAATGCGCGCGCCGCAGTGTCATGGAAGTGTCCCGCGAGTTTATCAGCGTCGCAGATTTGCGTGACAGCCTTCAACATTGCATCAATCTGCTCCGGCGTGGCACGGCCAACGGTATCGCCCAACGAAACCTCGTAGCAGCCCAGATCGAACAGTTGCGCCACCACGCGGGCCACATCAGCGGGATCCGTCGGGCCGTCATAGGGGCATTCCGCCACGCAGGACACATAGCCGCGCACGGGCATCGGGGCGGCCTCCATGATCGGGATGAACCGCGCGATACTCTCCTCGATCGTCGCGTTCACATTGGCCTTGGAGAACCCTTCCGAGGCGCTGGCGAACACCGCCACCTCGTCCGCCTTCGCGGCAATCGCTCCCTCCAGCCCGCGCATATTGGGCGTCAGCGCGGCGTAAGACACACCGTCCGCACGGGTGATGCCGTGCAACACCTCCGCACTGTCGGCCATTTGAGGCACCCATTTGGGCGAGACGAAACTGGCCACCTCGATCCGCTTGAAGCCCGCCGTGGACAGCATATCCACCAACGCGATCTTGTCGGCGGTGGCGATCTGCGCCTTTTCGTTTTGCAGCCCGTCACGGGGCCCGACCTCGAAGATTTCGACCGCACTCATGCTGGCACCTCATAGAACTCTTTGGGGTAAAGACGCTCCCCGTCCGGCGGCAGAGACTTTTGAAAGCCCTCGCGGGCGGTGATGCGGGCGTACCAAGCGCAAAGGCGCGGGAAAGGTTCGATATGTGCAAAATGACGGCCCGAATACACTGAATAGCCGCATGAAATGTCGGCTGCGGAAAAGCCACCCTCCAGCAAATAGTCGCGATTTTGCAGCCGTCCCTCCAGGGCGGCGTAGCATTTTCCTATCCGCGCCGCCTCCAGCTTCATCACGATGGGACTGCGCATATGATCTTCATACAGGGCGATGTGCTGCTGTGTCAGCGCGGCGCAATGCTGGGTGATGGTCTCGGCGAAATGGACCCAGACCAGCCAGTCGGCCCGCTCGGGGTCGCCCGCAGCGCGGCCAAGGTTCCCTGCGGGGAACGTTTCGCACAGATATTCGGTGATCGCACCTGTCTCGAAAAGCGTTTGCCCGTCGATCTCCAAAGCTGGAACGCGGCCCGAGGGGTTCAGCTTCAGAAAGGCTTCAGAGCGCAGGTTCTTGCCGAACGGATGCACCACCACATCAAACGGCACGCCCAGCTCGTGCAGCAACCACAGGCTGCGCATGGAGCGGGTCTGGTGCGCGTGATGCAGCGTGATCTTAGTCATCATCCGCTTCCATCCGCACCAAGGCAGCCCCTGCCGTCACCTGATCGCCCGCGCTTGTCATCACTTCAGCGACGATCCCGTCCGCGTCGGCGCGCAGGGCGTGTTCCATCTTCATCGCTTCCAGCACAAGCAAACGGTCCCCCGCTTTAACCTGCGCCCCAGCGGCCACATCTACGACCCGCACCAGACCCGGCATCGGTGCACGGGTCACCCCATCGCCTGCCCCTTGGCCCGCATCGCGGTCCAGCGGATCTGACACGGTGAACGCGTATGTATTACCCCAGAACACTGCGCCCTGCGCCCCGTCACACCAAAGGCCCGCAGCGGTTTTCGCTTCGTCGATGATCCATGCGCCATTTATGTGTTCCAGCTCGTGCACAGCGTCTGGCAAGGTGACCTTGAACTGCGAGGGCGCGCGTGTTTCAACCCGCGCCTCCTCCGCCTCGTCAAAGGCGAAGCGAGCGGTCTGCTCAACCCCGCCCCACAGCGACACCCCTGCGAACGCAGGCACCGTGCGGTGCAACCCAAGGGCTGCGACCGCAGCCAATGCACGGGTTTTGGTGCAGGGTGCGGACTGCGCGGTCAAAGCCGCAAGATCGCGCTCGATCAGGCCTGTATCGACATCACCTGCCGCAAATCCTTCATGTTCCGACAGTGCTGCGAGGAAGCCGATATTGGTGACCGTCCCGCCGATTTGCGTCGCCTTCAACGCCCGCGTGAGCTGCGCCAAGGTTGTGGCGCGGTCGGGGCCATGCACCGTCAGCTTGGCAATCATCGGGTCGTAATGCGGACTGATCCCGTCGCCCTCCCGCACGCCGGTATCAATGCGCGCGCCGCTGGCAAAGCGCAGGTGGCGCAGCGTGCCGGTTGCGGGTAGGAAGCCTGCGGGCACGTCCTCTGCATAGATGCGGGCCTCGAAGGAATGGCCGGTGATTGAAAGCTCTTCCTGACGTGCAGGCAGCCCTTCGCCCGATGCCACGCGCAACTGCCATTCGACCAGATCGACGCCGGTGATGGCCTCGGTCACGGGGTGCTCAACCTGAAGGCGAGTGTTCATCTCCATGAAATAGAACCGGTCTGCGTGTAGACCGTCGGACGCGTCCACGATGAACTCCACCGTGCCCGCGCCAGCGTACCCCACCGCCTCCGCTGCGCGCACCGCCGCCTGCCCCATCGCGTCGCGCATCTCGGGTGTCATGCCGGGGGCCGGAGCTTCCTCAATCACCTTTTGGTGGCGACGTTGCAAGGAGCAGTCGCGCTCGAACAGATGCACCGCCTTCGTGCCGTCTCCGAACACCTGCACCTCGATATGGCGGGGGGTGGAGACGTATTTTTCGATCAGCACGGCGGCGTTGCCGAAGGCCTTTTGCGCCTCGGTTTGGGCAGCTTCCAACTCCTGCGCGAAGTCCTTGGGGGCGTTGACCCGCCGCATGCCTTTGCCGCCACCGCCCGCGACCGCCTTGATCAACACGGGGTAGCCGATCTTGTCGGCCTCGGCGGCGAGATTATCTTGGCCCGCCTCGTGGTAGCCCGGCACCACGGGTACGCCCGCTTTGACCATCAACGCCTTGGCGGCGTCCTTCAATCCCATCGCGCGGATGGCGTGGGCGGAGGGGCCGATGAAGGTCAGGCCCGCCTTTTCAACCGCCTCGACGAGATCGGGGTTTTCCGACAGGAAGCCATAGCCCGGGTGGATTGCCTGCGCGCCGGTTGTCAAAGCTGCGTCAATTATGGCGTCGCCCCGCAGGTAGCTTTCCGCAGGCGTGGCACCACCGAGGGAGATAGCTTCGTCAGCCATCGCCACATGGCGGGCCTTTGCGTCCACATCAGAATGGACCGCCACAGTGCCAACGCCCAAGCGGCGGCAGGTATCGATGATCCGGCAAGCGATTTCGCCGCGATTGGCGATGAGGATTTTAGAGAACATCTTTAGCACCTCGTTTTGAGATATGGGCAGCCCACGCGGCGAAGCCGCAGGGCTGGGCGGCACCAAGGGGCTCGATGTCCCTTGGGGACGCCCCGCTTTCGATGGACATCGTCATGCGCACCACCCCGCACGCTGCCCGCCAGTATAAGCGCGACCGTGACCGCTTTTTATCATGCTACGTGCAACCCCCTCACCACCTGCGCGCAGGTAGATAAGTAAGCGCCCGTAGCGGTCCGATCCGTCCGGTGTGATGATGATCTCGCCGGAGGTCCAAAGCAGGGACCGCAGCTTTTGCGTTGCCAACCAACCCGCGGCGAACTCTGAAAGGCATTTATATGAAAAGCGCTCCGGCGCGTCGTAGCTTTTGATCCGCGCCGACCGGACACCCGCTTCTGGGCAGAAGACGCGAAGCGTATCCCCGTCGATGATGTCGAGCGCCACGCAACTCGAACCTGCCCGCGCCAAACCATTGGCAACATCAATCGCGGGTGGTCCAACCAACAGCGCGAACACGGCCCCTGCTCCGATCATCGTGCGAGATGGCCGACGCAGAGAAAAACGCTGCCTAGGCCGTTTGGCTCGGGGCTGCCGGTCAGAAAGCAAAGACCGAAGCCATTTTTCATCCGAACGCCGCTTCACATCCGGAACACGCCGAAGCGTGTCTCCTCTATCGGGGCGTTCAGCGCGGCGCGCAAAGATAACGCCAGCACGTCGCGGGCCTTTCGGGGGTCGACGATGCCGTCATCCCAGAGCCGTGCGGAGGCGTATAACGGATGCGATTGCTCCTCGAACATATCAATCGTGGGTTGCTTGAACGCGGCCTCCTCCTCGGCGGACCATGTGCCGCCCTTGCGCTCGATCCCGTCGCGCTTGACCGTCGCCAGAACGCCGGCAGCCTGCGGGCCGCCCATGACCGAGATGCGCGAATTGGGCCAAGACCACATGAAACGCGGCTGGTAGGCGCGGCCCGCCATGCCGTAATTCCCCGCCCCGAACGAGCCGCCGATCACCATGGTGATTTTCGGCACGGAGGTCGTGGCCACGGCGGTCACCAGCTTGGCGCCGTGCCGCGCGATGCCTTCGTTTTCATACTGGCGCCCGACCATGAAGCCGGTGATGTTTTGCAGGAAGACCAGTGGAATGCGGCGTTGCGAGCAGAGTTCGACGAAATGCGCGCCCTTCTGGGCGGCCTCGGAGAACAGCACGCCGTTGTTGGCGATGATACCCACCTGCATGCCACAGATGTCTGCAAAGCCGGTGACCAGCGTCTCGCCGAAGCGCTTCTTGAACTCGTCGAAGCGGGAGCCGTCGACGATCCGAGCGATCACCTCGCGGATGTCGTAGGGGGTGGTCAAGGAGGCTGGCACAACACCGAGCAATTCGGACGGGTCATAGGCGGGCGCTTCGCCTTGCGTGACGCTGCCAACCCCGCCGCCAATGTTTCCAACCGCCTGCCGCGCCAAGGCCAAAGCATGCGCGTCATCCTCGGCAAGATAATCCGCCACGCCGGACAGGCGCGTGTGCACGTCACCGCCGCCGAGGTCTTCCGCTGTGACAACCTCTCCCGTGGCGGCCTTCACCAAGGGCGGGCCTGCGAGGAAGATGGTGCCTTGTTCCTTCACGATGATGGTGACGTCGGACATGGCGGGCACATAAGCGCCGCCTGCGGTGCAGGAGCCCATGACCACGGCGATCTGCGCGATGCCCTTGGCGGACATGCGGGCCTGATTGTAGAAGATGCGCCCGAAATGGTCGCGGTCGGGGAAGACCTCGTCCTGATTGGGCAGGTTCGCCCCGCCCGAGTCCACGAGGTAGACGCAAGGCAGGTGGTTTTCCTCGGCAATCTCCTGCGCGCGGAGGTGTTTTTTCACCGTCATCGGATAGTAGGTGCCGCCCTTTACGGTGGCATCGTTGCAGACCACCATGACTTGGCGGCCCTGCACCAAGCCGATGCCCGCGATGACACCCGCACAGGGCGCCGCGCCATCGTAGAGCCCGTGGGCAGCCGTGGCACCGACTTCAAGAAACGGCGAGCCGGGGTCGAGCAGGTTGGCGACACGGTCGCGGGGCAGCATCTTGCCGCGGCTCTCGTGGCGTTCGCGCGGGCCTTCGCCGCCGCCCAATGCGGCGTGCTGTGCCGCCTCTCGCACGACACGCAAGGCTTCTAAATTGGCGGTCTCGTTGGCGCGGAACGCCTCGGAGCCGGCGGCGATGTTGGAGGTGAGTTTCATGGGGCGTTACCTCGGTCTCATGTCGCGCAAGGCGATGCTGCGTTCGGCGGTCATGACCAGCAGGCAATTGGCGTAGGCGATGCCGCGCACGGAGCCGCCCTCCCACTGGTCATAGGTCAGGTCACATTCGGCGTCGCGAAAGGCGATCCACGCGCGTTGCACGTTTTGCAAGCCGCCCGCGAGATCGGTGCCTTCGTCAGCGTCGCGGGTTTTCAAGTCGGCTCGGGTGGTCTGGTATTCTTCGTTCAGGATATCGTCCCAAATGGCTGTTTCCGCCGTGATGCAGGTCGCGATACCTTGCGAGGTGGTCCCTCCTGGCAGCAACTGGCACTGGTCCGACGCGGCCCCGAGGCAGTCAGGGCTGCGCTGGCCTTCCGGCGTGGCGGCGTGGCAGGCGTAAATGCGGGCGGGCTCGACGGTCAGGTCCGCAGCAGAGAGCGGAGATGCCATCGCAAGCAATAGCAGCACGAACCTCATTGTTTGATCTCGCAATAGCCCGCCGCAGAGCGGCCTTCCAAGCACGCCGCAAACTCCCCCGACAGGCCCGCCAATTCGCTGATCTCGCACCCTAGCCGCGCGCTCTCTGCGCCGTTGGGCTTTGAGGCCGCAACCTCTTGGCATTTTTGCACAACGTAGCCGGTCCACTGGCCCATCAGGTCCAGCAACTCGGACGAGCCCTCGGACGTGACCGCCTCGATCACCTCGTCCTGCAAGGTTTTCACCGTGCCGGACCATTCCTCCCGCACGCCGCCAAGACAGGTTGCGTGGGCGTCGGTGCCGACCTCGTGGCGCACGCAGGGCTGGAACATCAACTCCACGCATTGCGGCCATGTGGTGCCCGCCTCCATGGTTTCCAAGCACGCCAGCACAAGGACTTTGTCCTGCGCGATGGTGTCTTGTGCCATGGCGGGATTCACGAACAGGGCGGCGATGAGGGGCAAATACTTCATAGACGGTCCTTCAAGCCGCATCGCGCGGGGCGAGCGGGGTTTTGGTGGCCCAGTCGGCGGGGCCGTTTTGCGCGATCAGCCCGCCCAAGGGGCCGACGTGATATTCATAGTGCCGAGTGGCATCAAAGGGCTCCGGGCCGCAAATGACAACCATGCGGGTGGTTTTGACCGGCCCGGGCCGCGCGCGGCAATGGGTCAGCTGCGCGTCTTGGTGGGTGTCGAGGTAGCGGGCGGCGTAGGTTTCGATAATCTGGGTTTCGGTGAGTTTGAGGGTTTGGGAGCGGTAGGCGGCAGCGGCTGCGATGAGCAGCAGGGTCAGGAGCGTAAGGGAGATGTAGTGCACGGGGCGGAGGGTCATTTGGGCGCACCTGATTGTACCAGTCGCGCGGCCTCTCTAGCTGAGGTCCATTGCAGAAATACCGTCATGTGAGCGCAGAAGGCGTTGGCATCTGGCATGAGTTTGCGAAGCTTGGGGTCCTTGCGGAAAAAGGCGCGCGCATCGTCGGTGCAATCGAATGACTGAGTGCCATTTCGAACCATAGCGATCAGGTCTGAGGCTGCACGGAACTTACTATCTGGCTTAAAGTCTTGCGGAATTTCCGCGCGCAGGGTTTCGGTGTGTGCGGCAAGCGTATCGCGGAATTTGAGCGCGCACAGGCGTGGTTTGCTCTCGAAGCTACACACCGCAGAGATGTGTTCGATGCAAGTTTGATCGTAGATCTCGGCGCGGTCGTTTGGCAGCGTATCGACATAGCGCGCGCAACTTTGCAGCGAGACACCGGGATCAAAGGCCTGAGCCGCGGTTGGGCCAGGGGCCAGCAAGGCCAAGAGTGTGAGAGCCAGCCTCACCCCATCGCCCCCATCAGCTCCCGACCGACCAGCATCCGCCTGATCTCGGAAGTCCCTGCCCCGATCTCCATCAGCTTGGCGTCGCGGAACAGGCGGGCCACGGGGGCGTCAGCCAAAAATCCAGCTCCGCCCATCGCCTGCACGGCTTGGTGGGCTTGGACCATGGCTTGCTCGGACGCATAGAGACAGCATGCAGCCGCGTCTTGCCTCGTGATATTCCCACGATCACAGGCACGACCCGCTTCGTAGACATAGGCGCGGGCGGAGTTCATGGCTGTATACATATCCGCAATCTTGCCCTGCATCAGTTGGAACGAGCCGATGGGTTTGCCGAACTGCTTGCGCTCCACCATGTAGGGCATGACCTCGTCCAGACAGGCGGCCATGATGCCGGTGCCGATACCCGCCAGAACCACGCGTTCATAGTCTAGACCGGACATGAGGACACGCACGCCGCGCCCCTCCTCGCCCAGCACGTTCTCGAACGGGACTTCGACATCGTCGAAGATCAGCTCCGCGGTGTTGGAGCCGCGCATGCCAAGCTTGTCGAAATGTGGGGAGGTGGAGAAGCCTTTCATCGACTTCTCGATGATGAAGGCTGTGATGCCTTTGGGGCCAGCGTCAGGATCGGTCTTGGCGTAGACCACCAAGGTGGAGGCGTCGGGGCCATTGGTGATCCAGTATTTATTGCCGGAGAGGCGGTAGTGATCGTTGCGCTTTTCCGCCTTCAACGACATGGAAACAACGTCGGAGCCTGCGCCCGCCTCGGACATCGCCAAAGCGCCGACATGCTCGCCGGAAATGAGTCCGGGGAGGTATTGCGCCTTCTGCTCCGCGGTGCCGTTCAGCTTGATCTGGTTTACGCAAAGGTTGGAATGTGCGCCGTAGGACAGCGACACGGATGCGGAGGCGCGGGCGATTTCCTCGACCGCGATCACATGGGCCAGATAGCTCATGCCGGAGCCGCCGTCTTCCTCTGGTACGGTGATCCCAAGCAGGCCCAGTTCGCCCATTTCGGTCCACAGATGTGCGGGAAATTCATTGGAGGCGTCGACCTCGGCGGCGATCGGTTTGACGCGTTCTTGCGCCCAGCGGTGCACCATGTCGCGCAAGGCGTTGACGTCTTCTCCCAAGTCGAAATTCATCGAAGCGTTAAACATGGTAGTCCTCCCCGTTATTGAACGCACGTTCAAATACTAGAGCGGGGATTATCACTGGTCAACAGAGTCGGTGACCTCTAGAGGCGACTCATAAAAAATCAATTGTTGGCAGTTACCATCTCAGGCGCCCCAAAAGGTAAGGTATTCCTTACCTCAAGGGCGGCGTTTCGCCACTAAGCCCTTGTCATTCCTGCATTTACCTTGCCTTTGGAGCAGATTCTGCCGCATTTTCGTCACAGTCTAACACCCAGATAATCGAGACAACAAAAATGATCTATCTAGCCTTCTACAGGGGAGAGGGTCGGCCGTTAAGCGACACGCTCGTCAAGTGGGTCACCCGCTCCGAGTTCTCGCATTGTGAGTTACTAGTGAGTTCCCGCCAGCCCAAAACCGGCGAAACCCATCGCTGCGTCACCGCCCAAGGGAAAAACGGCGGCGTCTGCGTGCGCGACCTCTACTTCCGAGAGGGCGCCTATGAATTCGTGCAGGTGCCTTGGGCCCCGCATGACACATTCTCCCGCGCAGCCCGGCATGTCGGTCGAGGCTACGACTATTGGGGATTGCTGATGAGCCAGTTCATCAACTTGCGCCGCCATGTGGAGGATCGCTATTTCTGCTCCAAGTTATGTGCGGAGGCACTTGGCCTCGCACAGGCGCATACCTACGCGCCGGGTGATCTGAAACGCATCGTAGAAGAGCATAACCGCGTCTACCGCATGGCCCATATCGCCGCGACACAGTCTTTGCCTGTGCACGGGGTCGTTGCGGGGCAACCGGACCTGTCGCCGTCGCCAGCCAACGAGCCGGGATATCCTGCCAATGGACTGTCCGTCCTAGCCCGCCAAGGCCGTTCGGCCATGAAGGGCACGGGCCTCGCTTTGAATTATTCGGGCGATCAGCTCGCAATCCTCGATGGAGAAGGTCAGCGGCAGGCGCATGTCCAGCAGGCCCGACAAAATGTTGTCCGTCCGCGCCAAAGCCTGAGGCCGCGCATAGCGCCAGCTGTCATAGCGCGAGGTGAAGGCCTTGGGTTCGGCCGCGCCGAACCATTTAAGCTCAACACCGCGCGATGCGCATCTGGAGGTAAACTCCTCAATTTCAGCAGGCGAAGCCTCGGGCAGCCGGAACTGGATGGATGAACCGACATAAACCCCACGCGGGTCACGTTCGATAATGGCCAGTCCGGGGGCATTGCGCAAACCGGACTCCAGCGCTGCGTAGCGTGCGTTCCACGCATCCACCTGCGCAGTCAGACGCGCAAGTTGCGGGCGCAGGATAGCTGCGCGCAGATTGTCCATGCGGCCCGAGATGTTCGGGGTGACGTATTTCACCCGCTCGAAGACCTCGGCAGGTGGTCCCGCCAAGTGACGTTCATAAAGCATATAGGAGCCGGACAGAATGATAGCGCGGGCCATCACCTCATCATCGTCGGAGATCAGAAAGCCGCCCTCGCCCGAATTCACGTGCTTGTAGGTCTGGCAGGAATAGCAACCCACCTTGCCATGACGACCTGACGGGGTGCCTTGCCAACTGGCGCCCATTGTATGGGCGCAATCCTCAATCACCGTGACGCCCGCCGCGTTGCAAATCGCCATCAGTCGATCCATGTCGCACAGATGTCCCCGCATATGGGACAGCAGCAGATAGCGCGCGGCGGAGGCCTCGATCTGCGCCTCAAGGTCATCCAAATCGATGGTCAGATTGTCGGCAGTTTCCACGAATAGCGGTTCCGCCCCGACCGAGGCAATCGCCCCCGGTACTGGTGCCAGCGTGAACCCGTTGGACAAGACCGTGTCGCCCGGCTTGACGCCTACCGCGCGTAGCGCGCATCCCATCGCGTAGCCGCCGGAGGCCACAGCCAGCGCGTATTTTGCGCCCGTGAAGGCTGCAAATTCCTGCTCTAGCAACGCGGTTTCTCCCAGTTCGCCCGAAGTGACGTTATAGCGGTGTAGGCGACCGTGCTGCAAAACAGCCATCGCGGCAGCAATCCCTTCCTCAGGGATCGGTTCTTGTTGGGTAAAGCTGCCGTCAAAAACCTCGAACATCTTTCTTGCCTCCGGACGTTGCGGGGTCGACCTTGGGCGGGCGCCTGAGGACAGTCAAGCGATGAGGCGTGCAACAATCGCGTCAAGATCATCAAAGTGGTCGATCAACGCCTCTGGCTTCAGCGCAACCACCTCACGCCCCCCCGGCCCGAAGGTCACAAGGATCGACGGCGCTCCGGCATTGGTCGAAGTATCGCGGTCGGTTTGCGTATCGCCCACCAGTACAGCGCGGGACGGATCGCCCCCCGCCCGCATCACCGCCTCAACGAAGGGCTTTGGGTCGGGCTTGCGTACAGGCAGCGTGTCCGCACCGACAAGGCTGTGGAAGACGTCGCGAAAATCCAGCTCTGCCATAAGCTGTTCAGCCAATCCTTCGGGTTTGTTGGTGCAAATTCCTACCTTGTAGCCATTGTCACGCAGGCGGCTCACTGCCTCCCGCGCTCCGGGATAGAGTGTTGTATATCTGGCAATGTCACGCGCATAGGCATCGATCACGACCGGAAAATTGGCGTCGATATCAGCAGAGCTATAGTCAATCCCAAGCCGGTCGAACCCGAGCGTCAGCATCGCACGCACGCCTTTGACCGCAGTTCCAGCGTCAGTGGCTGTGGTCAGAACGTCCCCGTGCCCCAGAGCGCGGAAACAGACATTTGCAGCGGCCAGCAGGTCGCCACTGGTGTCGGCCAGCGTGCCATCGAGGTCAAATATTACCGTACGCATGAAAGCCTCCTGTAACGCGGCGAAATCTGTTGTGACGTATCCGCACCTTGCACCGCAGCGCGATACGGATAGAACGGGGCCGACAAGAAGGAAAGGCCGGGAAACCGGGAATGGCCTCGCGCGTGAGCAGTAAACCAGTCGCTTTGATACTTTTGGCCGCCGGACAAGGCAGCCGCATGAACTCGGACCTTCCCAAGGTTCTGCACCAGATCGGGTCCGCCCCGCTGGCCGTCCACGCCTTGCGTGCCGCAACGGCCCTTGAGCCGGAGAAGACAGTTGTGGTGACGGGCCATGGTGCTGACAAGGTCGAGGCGACTTTATCAAAGCACTATGACGATCTGATCTTCGCCCGTCAGACAGAGCAAAACGGCACCGCCCACGCGGTCGATCAAGCGCGCTCGGCGTTAGAAGGCTTTGCTGGTGACGCGGTGGTTCTGTATGGGGATACGCCATTCGTGTCAGGAGACACGCTTCAACACATGGCCGACGCCCGTAAGACGGCAGACGTCGTCGTGCTTGGGTTCAAGGCCGACAAGCCGGGTCGCTATGGTCGACTTATCACCAACGGCGCATCTTTGGAAAAGATCGTTGAAGCAAAAGACGCAACGGCTGAACAACTTGCCGTAAAGCTTTGTAATTCAGGCGTTATTATGTGTCAGTCCCAAACGCTGTTCGAGCTGATCTCAGAAGTTCAGAACAACAACGCAACTGGCGAATTCTACCTGACGGATATCGTCGGCCTCGCCCGCGAGCGCGGCCTGACCGCTGTCGCTGTGACTTGCGACGAAGCAGAGACACTGGGCATCAACACCCGCGAAGAACTCGCCGCTGCGGAAAGAACGTTCCAAACCCGAATGCGCGCAGAGGCTATGGAGACCGGCGTCTCCCTCGCCGATCCGGACAGCACCTTTTTTGCCTATGACACGGTTCTAGGCCGTGACGCGATGATCGGGCCAAATGTCGTCTTTGGCCCTGACGTGACGGTTGAATCCGGCGCAGAGATCAAGGCCTTCTGCCACCTCGAAGGGTGCCATGTGTCGCAAGGATCCGTCGTTGGCCCCTTCGCACGCCTGCGCCCGGGCGCAGAGTTGGAAGAAGGTGCCAAGGTTGGCAATTTCGTGGAGATCAAAAACGCCACATTGGCCGAAGGTGCCAAGGTCAACCACCTGTCTTATGTGGGCGACGCGCATGTAGGCGCAGGCGCGAATATTGGCGCGGGCACCATCACATGTAATTACGACGGGGTCTTCAAGCACCGCACGACTATTGGTGCAGGCGCCTTTATTGGCTCAAACACCCTGTTGATCGCGCCGGTCGATGTCGGCGCAGATGCCATGACCGGCTCTGGCACTGTCGTGACAGAAGATGTGCCCGACGGCGATCTGGCCCTGTCGCGGGTGCGGCAGACAAACAAAGCGGGTTTCGCGCGTAAGCTGATGCAAATGCTGCGCGCTAAAAAGATGAAAAAGGACGCGTAAATGTGTGGAATTGTTGGAGTTCTCGGGACACATGAAGTCGCCCCGATTATCGTAGAGGCGCTGAAACGCCTTGAGTATCGCGGCTATGACAGCGCCGGAATCGCGACGGTAAACGATGGTACGCTTGACCGTCGTCGCGCCGTGGGCAAGCTGGTCAACCTGTCGGACTTGCTGGTTCACAACCCGCTGCCCGGCAAGGCCGGGATCGGGCATACCCGCTGGGCCACGCACGGTGCGCCTTCGGTGGTGAACGCGCACCCGCACCGCTCCGGCCCAGTTGCCGTGGTTCACAACGGAATTATTGAAAATTTCAAAGACCTACGCGCAGATCTTAAGAAAGACGGCTATGTTGCCGAAACGGAGACAGATACGGAAACCGTCGTTCTTCTGGCGCGCCGCTTTCTGGATCAAGGCCTGAGCCCGCGCGATGCCGCCGAGCAGACCATTGCTAAGCTGGAAGGGGCCTTTGCGCTGTGCTTCCTGTTCCACGGTGAGGATGATCTGATGATCGCTGCACGCAAGGGCTCTCCCCTTGCCGTTGGCCATGGAGATGGCGAAATGTATGTCGGCTCTGACGCAATTGCGCTGGCACCGATGACAAACCGCGTCACCTATCTGGAGGAAGGCGACCGAGCCGTCCTGACCCGCACCAGCGTCGAAATCTTCGATGGCCAAGGGAACTTGGCGAACCGTCCGATCAAGACCCTGGCTCTTGATGAGGCCCGGATCGAAAAAGCCGGCCACAAACACTTCATGGCCAAAGAGATCGCGGAACAACCCATCGTTCTTGCCGATGCGCTTGCGGCTTACAGCACCCCGGATCGCAAAGGCATCGAACTGCCCAGCGGAACCTTGGACTTTACCAAATGTGATCGCATCACAATGGTGGCCTGCGGCACAGCCAATCTTGCCTGTCAGGTCGCTAAATATTGGTTCGAGCAGATCGCGGGGCTGCCCGTTGATGTCGATATCGCATCTGAATTCCGCTATCGCCAGCCGGTTATCTCGGACAAATCCTACGCTCTATTTGTCTCGCAATCCGGCGAAACCGCCGACACTTTGGCCGCCTTGCGCTACGCCAAGGACCGCGCTGCGATGATCCTGTCGGTGGTCAACGTGCCCGAAAGCTCGATCGCGCGGGAAAGCGATTTGGCCCTGCCAATCATGGCGGGTGTCGAAGTCGGTGTGGCCTCCACCAAAGCGTTTACGTGTCAGTTGCTCGCCCTTGCGGCGCTGGCGCTTAAAGCAGGTCATCAGCGCGGGCATCTCGACGATGCAGCACTCGCCGCTCATATGAAAGACCTGAACCTTCTGCCGGGCGTTTTGAACCAATCCCTCGCGCTGGAAAAACCCATCAAACGCATCGCCCGTAAAATCGCCTCGGCCCAAGATGTGCTGTTTTTGGGGCGCGGACCGATGTACCCTCTGGCACTGGAAGGCGCGCTTAAGTTAAAAGAAATCAGCTATATACATGCCGAAGGTTATGCATCAGGCGAACTGAAGCACGGCCCGATCGCTCTGATTGACAAGAACGTTCCAGTGGTGGTTATGGCCCCGACGGACGAGCTGTTCGACAAGACGGTATCCAACATGCAGGAAGTCATGGCGCGCGGCGGCAAGGTCGTTTTGATCACCGATGCGCAAGGCGCAAAAATAGCCAGTGACGGAGTTTGGGAAAGCGTGATCATGCCCAATATCAGCCCGTTCCTCGCGCCCATTCTCTATGCCGTTCCGGCCCAGCTCCTTGCCTATCACACGGCCGTCGCCAAGGGCACTGATGTGGACCAGCCGCGCAATCTCGCCAAATCTGTGACCGTGGAATGAGCCCCGCAGAGGCGCTGGCCCATCTCGAAAGCATCGGCATCCCCGGAAAGGCAGCAGGCATGGCAGCCTATCACGGGGTCGAGCGGCGCTATTTAGGAATTGCCACACCGGAACTCGACGCTTTGGCAAAAGACTGGCGCGGAGAGGACTTGGCCGAGCGGCTGAGCCTGGCCGCTGCCCTTTGGGACAGCAACATCCACGAGGCGCGGATTTGCGCCGCCAAGCTGCTCACGCAGGCCCGCCTTCGTCCCGATGATACAGCGGCTTGGGATTTGATTGTGTCCTGGCTGCCCGATGTGGACTGTGTAGCGATCGCCGACCAAGTTGCAAACGCGGGCTCCAAACGCGTTGTTTGGGACACCACGCGCCTGTCAGAGATGGTCGCTTGGACCGCCTCGGACCATGTCTGGACACGCCGCGCGGTTCTGGATTTCACCCAACCTTGGACAAAGCAGAACCGTGCAAAGCTGGCAGATGAGGCCGTTCGCGACACTGTTTTGGGGTGGGCGGCTCAATATGCCGAAGATCATGACCCTCTAATCCAGCGCGCCGTTGCTTGGTGGTTGCGTGATCTGTCGCGCCATGATGCCCCGCGCGTTCAGGCGTTTCTGGAGGAACACGGCGAACGCATGACCCGCTCGGCGCGTCGCGAAGCCGCGCAAATGCTAAAACGGCAAGGCTAGCTTTTCGACACTGTCAGGGTTGCGAGATCGGTCAAACCCAGATCCAAAGCCCGCATGGCCGCCAGTGAAATGCGGCTTCCTGCGGAGGACGGCCCGTCGATGGGGATAAGCTTGACCTGAACCACAGCACCGCCCTGCGTCTCAACAGACCCTTGGGTTTCAACACTCACCAAAGGTGTGCGCAGCCAGAACCCCTGCTCAGTCGGATCGCCAAGGCTGGCCACCGTGGTGCCCAGCACCGATCCACCTGCGGGTGCGACCGTTGCTGCCTTTTTCTCTGCCTCGGTGGTCTTATCAAGCGCAGCGGCGCTTTGTCCTCCGGCACCGACTTCCACGACGGACGGCTCCGCCACAGGTTCCTCTGGCGCGTTGATGGCGCTCAGAGGTTCGTCAACCTGCGGCTCCTCCTGCGCGGGCCGCGTCATCAGGCCTTCGAACGGGTTGGAGAACTGCCCCCCACAAGCTGTGAGAGACAGGGCGAGGGCGAAGAAAAGGAAATGGCGTGTCATGACAAAAACGTTAGCGTGTCGCAAAGCGATCATCAACGACCTTAGGAGGGTTGTGGCGATCTAGGGAGAAGACTACCTTCTTCCTTATGACAACCCCTTTGATTGACCCGTTCCAACGCGCCATTACCTATCTGCGCCTGTCTGTGACAGACCGCTGCGACTTTCGCTGCGTCTATTGCATGTCTGAAAACATGCAGTTCTTACCGAAGAAAGAGCTTCTGACGTTGGAAGAGTTGGACCGGCTTTGCACCGCCTTCATCCGCCTTGGCGTTGAAAAGCTGCGCATCACAGGCGGCGAGCCTTTGGTGCGGCGCGGAATCATGAGCTTTTTCGAAAGCATGGGACGCCATCTGGAAACCGGCGCGCTGAAAGAGCTGACGCTGACCACCAATGGCTCGCAGCTGGAAAAATACGCAGCTGACCTGTATTCCGCTGGCGTGCGCCGGGTGAACATCTCGCTCGACACGCTGGATGAGAAGAAATTTGCCGAAGTCACCCGCTGGGGTCGCCTGCCGCAAGTGTTGCGCGGCGTCGAAGCGGCGTTGAAGGCGGGCCTGCGGGTCAAGATCAACGCGGTGGCGCTGAAAGGCTTCAACGAGGACGAGCTGTTCGATCTGGCCGCATGGTGCGCAGATCTGGGAATGGACCTGACATTTATCGAAGTCATGCCGATGGGCGATATCGGCAACGAGAACCGCATCGGGCAATATTGGTCGCTGGACGATTTGCGCGCCACCTTGGCAGAACAATTCACCCTGACCGAGTTGTCGGAGCGCACCGGAGGCCCTGCCCGCTACATGCGTCTGGAAGAAACCGGCCAGAAAATCGGCCTCATCACCCCGCTGACCCATAATTTCTGCGAAAGCTGCAACCGCGTGCGCATCACCTGCACCGGCGAAATCTACACGTGTCTCGGCCAAGAGGGTAAATCCGACCTGCGCGGCCCATTGCGGGCGTCAGAAAGCGACGCCCCGTTAGAAGAAGCCATTCGCGCCGCCATCGGGCTGAAGCCCAAAGGCCATGACTTCGACTATTCGCGCCAAGAGCTGGGTGGCCAGATGACACGCCACATGAGCCATACGGGTGGCTAGGATTTGGGTGGTGGGCTGGCTAAGCCTGACCACTGCGTGGTTAACGCATGAGATCATATCGTTTGGTCTCATCCATGGCTTCCTGACCGGTGAAAAAGATCTCCCGTTCTACCTTTACCCCTCGGGGCTGTCTGAAATCGTTCTTGTCTCACTACTGATGGCGGCGGTCTGCGCTTTGCCGTTCGGACCAGTCGCCTATGTGTTCAAGTCTGTGCGCTTTAGGCAGACGGCTCTTGGAAATCTATGGCTGGTGATCTGCTTTTGGGGGTACTTCACGACGGCCTCTGGGTACCGTTCGCATTTCGGGGCGACTTGGTATTGGTAAGAGCCTTTTGGGGAACTTATGTGGTCCCCTTGGGTAACGCCAATGGCGACCCTGATCGGCTTGATCCCATTCATATGGCTTACCCGCAATCGATAACCCCGCTGGCCAGCGCCGTCGCACTGTGGCAGAGGATCACGCCCTTATCTAGAAAGCGACCGGACTAAAATGACCCTTTTCGAGATTCTTCTGCTCCTCTCCGCTGCCTTTGGCGCGGGCGTTTTGAACACGATCGCGGGGGGCGGCACCTTCCTGACCTTCCCTGCCCTTGTCTTCGTGGGCATACCGCCGGTGGTGGCCAATGCGACCTCGACCGTTGCGGTCTTGCCCGGCTATCTGGGGGGCGCGCTCGGGTTTCGCCGCGAGATCATGGCGTTCGACCGCAAGCAGCTGATCCGCCTGATCGGGATCGGGCTTTTGGGGGGCGCGGTTGGGTCTGGCCTGCTGCTCATTTCTTCGGACCGTGCGTTTTCAGCGCTGGTGCCCTTCTTATTGCTCCTCGCGACACTGGTTTTCCTGTTCGGAGCGCAAATCCGTGATTGGGCGGCCAAACGGTCGCAATCTGTCACGCCCTACGGCTTCATTGGCATGTTCGCGGTCTCGACCTATGGCGGTTATTTCAACGGCGGGCTGGGGATCATCCTGCTGGCACTGTTCTCGCTTTGGGGGATGACCAATATCCACCAGATGAACGGCCTGAAAACTGCGATGAGCTTCGTCTTGTCGGTCATCTCCGTCGCCATTTTTGCGAGTGCGGGCATCGTCGAGTGGAAAGCAGGGCTGATGATGATGATTGCTTCGACCGCCGGCGGTTATGCGGGCGCCCCGATCTCGAAGGCCCTGCCCCTGCCCGTTGTGCGCGCCATCGTAGCGACGGTTGGATTCGTCATGAGCGGCGTGTTTTTCTACCGCGTATACCTCGGGGCGTGAGCCTGCGCCCCGCTAACGTGAGAAAACTGTGTGAGGCGCGTGAATACCCGCGCCCGCCTATATGCAGAAGAAAAATCCCGCTCTAAGCAAGGATCAGGCACAGCTATATTTTCGTGCCGGTGTTCATTATTTTGGAGTTCTGTCTGATGGACAGCCTTGGGTTTCTTGCTTACGCATTCGTGCTCTTGTCCGCCTCGACCAACGATATTCGCTGGCTCCGCGCGGCGCTTTTCGGCTCCAACCTGCTTTTTGTGGCCTATGGTTTCGCGCTGGAGCTGATGCCAATTCTGCTGTTCAATCTGCTGCTGGGATGCATCAACGGGTATCAGGCCTATCGTGCTTGGCGACGCCCGTTGATCATTTTGCCCCCGAAAGCAGAAGGCGGAGTTGGCACCGCGTTGATGACCTCAACCAGCTAAGCGCTGTTCAACGATCTCGGCCCACCAGCTGCATCCTGCCGGTATCGCTTCATCGTTGAAATTGTATTCAGGGTGGTGAACGCTGGCCGTGTCGCCATTGCCCACAAGGATGTAGGCGCCAGGTCGTTCTTCCAACATGAAGGCGAAATCCTCGCCGCCCATGACCAGCGGGGCCTCTTCACACGCGCCAGAAACCTTGGTTGCGACAGACGCCGCGAATTCGGTCTGCTCTTCATGGTTCACCATGACCGGATAGCCTTTGAAATACGTCACATCCGCTGTGCCGCCAAATGTCGTGGCCACGCCTGCTGCGATTTCCGGTAAGCGCTTTTCGGCCATATCGCGCATCTCTTTGGACATGGTGCGCACGGTACCTTTCAAGGTGACGGTCTCAGGAATCACATTGAACGCCTTGCTTTCCGTCTCGAAGCTGGTGACCGAGACGACCATGTTGTGCACGGGATCGGCGTTACGCGACACGATGGTCTGGAGTGCCAGCACCAAGTGGGACGCCATGACCGTTGTATCGATCGTCTCTTGAGGCTTGGCAGCGTGACCGCCCTTGCCCTTTACCGTGATCTCGAACTGGTCGGTCGCCGCGAAGAATGCGCCGGGACGGATCGCGAAGCTGCCGACAGGTTTGCCGGGCCAGTTGTGCATCCCGTAGACCTCGTCGATCGACCAGCGGTCCATCATGCCGTCTTCACACATCTCGCGACCGCCACCGCCGCCCTCTTCGGCGGGTTGGAAAATCACCACGACCGTGCCGTCAAAATTGCGCGTCTCTGACAGATATTTCGCAGCGCCCAGCAGCATCGCGGTGTGGCCATCATGCCCGCACGCATGCATCGCGCCCGGTGTCTTGGACGCGTAGTCCAGCCCCGTTGCTTCCAGAATTGGCAGCGCGTCCATATCGGCCCGCAGGCCGATGGTTTTGCCCGAATTGTCCGACTTGCCTTTGATCACCCCGACGACACCCGTGCGCCCGATGCCCTCAACCACTTCGTCGCAGCCGAATGCGCGCAGCTTCTCAGCCACAAGAGCGGAGGTGCGGTGGGTCTCGAACAGAATTTCAGGATTCTCGTGAATGTCACGACGCCATTCGGTGATCTCTGGCAAAAGTTCGGCAAAGCGGTTTTTGACGGGCATGGGAGTGTCTCCTGATTGGACTCACTCGCCAGACTGCCTGCCTTGTTCCGTCCCTGCAAGTCACGTTCGCTCAGTTGCGGGCTGACACGTCGCCCCAAGAAACGTCTGCGAGCAGCAGATTGTCAACAGCATCACCGTGCAGCACAGAGACGTCGCCTGTGGTCTCCAGTATCACCGCGCGCACCTTCGACAATTCCAACGCATTGGCCTCTCGCAACTTGCCTATCAGCTCCGCGCGGGTAACACGGGTTCGTTGGAGATTGGCCTCCAGTATTTCCCCGTCATACATCAGGAACACCGGCGGGTTGTCGAGCGCCTCGCCCCAGTCGAAGCGCTCTCGCAGACGCGCAAGCGCGTGGCGCAGCGCGAACAGGAACACCAGTGCCACTGGACCGATCCAAACGGGCGTCGACGTGCTGGTCATGATGAACGCGAGGATCGACCCTATTGCCACCGTCAACGCAAAATCGAAACCTGCCATTTTCGAGAATGACCGCAAGCCATTGATCCGAACCAGCGCGACGATCACCACAATGGATATTGCCGCGCGCATCAGCAGTTCCAGCGTCATGCTCATGGCTTCTCTTCCCGCGCTTGTCGGGCTCTTTGAATGAATATGACCGACAAGAGTATAACAAAGGCGCAGGCGATAGCGCCCAATGCGCGTTCGTAAAGTCCGTCTATTCCCGTTGGCAAAAAGAAGAACACCGGCGCCGCCACCGCCCAAAGCCCCGCTAGAACGAAGCATGCAACCTTCGCCCATGGGGCGTGGCACCCTGCCCCCGACGCCATGCACAGCGGGGCAAGCAGAAAGAAAATTCCCAACCCGTAAACAAGGTAGATATGGATCACCACGCCATCGCTGTCTCCATCACCGTATTCGTTGCGCGCGCCGATGATGATGACCAACGCGGCAAGGGCAGCCAAGCTAAGGATGCCAACAGACCAGCCGACATTGCCCAAATGAGCATGGGAGGCCGCAAGCGCCGTCGCCATCAATCCAATGGCAAATCCGTACAGGCCGACATCCATAATGATCTCGCCCTCGCCGGCCGCCAAGTCGGAGATGGTGTCAGCAACCCAGTCATGATTTGGAACGAAATAAGGACCGATGATGGTCGCGGAGATTAGCGAGACGCAGCCCAGCAGGCCCAGAACGCCAAGGCATAACAGGAGATGGGGGCGCTCGGATCCGTATTTCTGCTTGTCCATCACGCCACCTCGCATTTCGGTTGCTAGGACAACGTCGGTGCGGGCAGTTTGGTTGCAAAGTTGCGTTCAGCTTGCCAGATGATCCACCAGTTTCTCCATGAACGCCTGCCCCGCCTCAAACTGCGCGACTTCAAGAAACTCGTTTGGCTGGTGGGCTTGGGCGATATCGCCGGGGCCGCAGATGATGGCGGAGTAGTCTTTTTCCTGAAACTGCCCTGCCTCAGTGCCGTAGCTGACGACGTGGCTGGCATTGTCGCCGGTCAACTGGCGGACCAGACGTTCGGCCTCGCCCTCGGGCTCTGGCTGTAATGGCGGAACGTGGAAACGTTGCGTGATCTCGATTCGGGTTTCTGGCACCACTGCTTGCATCGCCGCCTCAACTTCGGCCACCCGTTCGAACAGTGCGTTGCGGTAGGTTTCAATGTCATCCCCAGGCACAAGCCGAAAATCGACGCCGAATTCGCAATCCTTCGCAGTAATATTATGCGCCGTGCCGCCCCAGATCTTGCCGGTATGAACTGTGGTAAAGGGCGGATCAAACTCGGCTGCAAGCGGCGACGGCGTGGCGGCCATGTTGGCGTCGTTCACCGTGTTGGCCCATTCGATCAGCTTCACACCGTACATAATGGCGTTGACCCCAGTATGCAGCAGCGACGAATGGACCTCGAACCCGTGCACGTGAATCCACCAACCATAGCCGCCCTTGTGGCCGGACACGGCTTTCATCATCGACGGCTCCCCAACGACAACAGCGCTGGCCGCAGGCATGTGTTTGCGCATCTCGGCGATCATCGGCGGGGCACCAAGGCAGCCGACCTCTTCGTCATAGCTAAGCGCGATTTGTAGGGGCCGCTTGAGTCCACGTTTCAGCGCTAGGGGCACGGCGGCCAAAGCGAGTGCATCAAAGCCTTTCATGTCACAAGTGCCGCGTCCGAAAAGCTTGCCGTCTTTCTCAACAACTGTGAACGGGTCCGTGTCCCACGCTTGGCCTTCGACGGGAACCACATCAGTGTGGCCTGACAAAATAACGCCGCCCTCCACTTCGGGGCCGACATTGGCATAAAGCGAAGCTTTGTTGCCTTCTTCATTATAAACACGTGTGGACGTGACGCCGTGGCCCTTCAGGTAGTTTTCGACCCAATCGACCAGATCCAGATTGCTGACATGACTGACCGTCTGAAATGACACCAGCTTGTCGAGAATGGCGCGCGCGTCCATGAAAGTTCCTTTTGTCGAGGAGTTTTACAGCCGGAGGTTGATCCTCGGACGGCGGCGCGTCAAGGGCTGCGCGGAAGATTTCAGATGCCCTTCGCCTAAGAATTCATCAGGTGCCGTTACGTCGCGCAGTTCGGTCAGAAAAACCGTTGCCACGCGAAATTCTGATGATAACCTCACGGCTTAAGATGAGCATCGGGAGATACTGATGCCGCTTCGCAGGGGGAACTGAATGCCTGACGGGCCCGCGCCAGTCCAAGAACCCGTACTTGATGTACGGGGATTGAAGACCGTTTTCAAAACCCGCTCCGGTGAGGTTCACGCCGTAAATGACGTCAGCTTCGACGTGCGCCCTGGTGAGCTTCTGGGCGTCGTCGGCGAAAGCGGCTCGGGCAAATCCGTTACCATGATGTCGCTGATCGGACTGCTGCCCTCGCCGCCCGCAGATATTCGCGGCGGACAAGTTCTGTTTGAAGGCAAAGACTTGCTGCACACCGACGCCGACACACTGCGCGGTGTGCGTGGCGGACGGATCGGCTTCGTCTTCCAAGATCCTATGACTTCGCTCAATCCGGTGTTCACGGTCGGGTTCCAGATCATGGAACCACTGCGCAAACATATGGGCATGACCAAAGCGCAAGCCCGTGTCCGGTCTGTGGAATTGTTGGAGCTGGTGGGCATTCCCGATGCCTCTCGGCGTCTGAAGGACTACCCGCATCAGTTTTCCGGCGGGATGCGACAGCGCGTTATGATTGCCATCGCGCTGGCTTGCGACCCGAAAGTTCTGATCGCAGACGAACCCACCACAGCGTTGGACGTGACCATTCAGGCTCAAATTCTGGAACTGGTCAAAGACCTGCGTGAGAAGCTGGGCATGGCGATCATCTGGATCACCCATGATCTGGGCGTCATCGCGGGTATCGCGGATCGCGTCATGGTTATGTATGGCGGTCAGGTCGTAGAACAGGCCCCCACACGGGAGCTGTTCGGCAACCCGCAGCACCCCTACACCCGTGCATTGCTGGAAACGATTCCAACCGTGCGCGGCGAGCGACCCGAAAAGCTGAACGTCATCGAAGGCCAGCCGCCGATCCTTGGTGCTGCCCCCATAGCCTGCCCCTTCCGCGATCGCTGCCAATACCGGTTCGAGCGCTGCAACAAAGAAAACCCGCCGCGCTTCCCAGCTGGCCCCGGCCACGACGCCGCCTGTTTTTATGACTTCAACGCCGGAGGACCGCGCGGTGCTTGACGAGCAAAAGCAGCCTCTTGTCCGTGTCGACAAGCTGAAAATGCACTTCCCGATCTATGGCGGCCTTTTGCGACGACGCACTGGCGAGGTGAAGGCCGTCGACGGGATATCCTTCGATATCTACGAGGGTGAAACACTAGGCCTTGTTGGCGAATCCGGCTGCGGGAAATCTACGGTCGGTCGCTCTGTCCTGCGTCTGTATGAAGTCACCGATGGCTCCGTCACTATCGACGGGCGAGATATTGCCCATGCCCCGCCGGAAGAGCTGCGCCAGATGCGCACGCAGATGCAAATGATTTTCCAGGACCCGCAGGCGTCTTTGAACCCGCGAATGAAAGTCTCTGAGATCATCGGCGAACCCCTGCGCGAACACCGTGCAGGGTCTGCAGCCGACCGTCGCGAGCGTGTGCTGGAACTGATGGATCAGGTCGGTCTGAACCGCGATTTTGCCAACCGCTACCCGCACGAGTTTTCCGGCGGGCAGCGCCAACGTATCGGCATCGCCCGCGCCTTGGCCCTGAATCCGAAGTTCATTGTCTGCGACGAGCCGATCGCGGCGCTGGACGTGTCGATCCAAGCGCAGGTCGTGAACCTGTTGGAAGAGTTGCAGGATCAGCTGGGGTTGACCTACCTGTTTATTTCGCACGATTTGTCTATGGTGCGGCACATCGCCGACCGTGTTGCGGTCATGTATCTGGGTCGCATCGTGGAACTTGCGCCGCGCGATGCGCTCTATCACGAGCCGCTGCATCCCTACACGAAAGCGTTGCTAAGTGCGGTGCCGGAGCCGGATCCCTCGATCGAAGAAAAGGTTGAACGCATCATTCTGACCGGTGACGTTCCGTCGCCATCAAACCCGCCGACAGGATGCAACTTCTGCACCCGCTGTCCGGCAGTTATGGATATCTGCAAGCGCGACGAGCCGGAATTCCGAGAGGTTCTACCGGGGCGCTTCGTCGCTTGTCACCACTTTAACGACATCACGTAGAGCGTTGTTAAAACGCCGAAACGAGGCAAGATGAGCACTCAACAAGGAGAGACAAAATGAAACTCAAATCAGCCCTAATGGGCGCCGCAGCCTCACTGGCATTCGTGCCAATGGCGATGGCGGATGGGCACGCAGGCGAGCGCGGTCGCGCTGGCAACGTGTCGATTATCTACTGGCAAGCCCCGTCCATCATGAACCCGTTCCTGTCAGGTGGCACCAAGGACGTTGAAGCCGCCTCGATGGTGATCGAGCCACTGGCGCGCTACAATGAAACCGGCGCACTCGTGCCTTGGCTTGTGGAAGAAATCCCGACCACCGAGAATGGCGGCGTCTCCGAAGACCTGACCACCATCACGTGGAAAATCAAGCCGGGCATCACATGGTCGGACGGCACACCGTTCACGTCCGCCGACGTGAAATTCACCGCCGACTACTGCATGAATCCGGATGGCGGCTGCGCACAGGTCACAAAGTTCGAAGGTGTCTCAAACGTCGAAGCACTGGACGACATGACCGTCAAAGTGACATTCGACAAGCCGACCCCATTCCCATACGGCCCCTTCGTCGGCGGCGAGAGCCCGATCCTGCAAGCAGCGCAATTCGCGGACTGCACGGGCGCTGCGGCTTCCTCCTGCTCGGAACAGAACTTCAACCCGATCGGCACCGGCCCATTCAAGGTTGTTGAGTTCAAGCCGAACGACGTGATCACAATGGAAGCCAACGAAAACTTCCGCGAAGAAGGTAAGCCAGCCTTCGCAACCGTGACCTTCAAAGGCGGCGGCGACGCAACCGCTGCGGGCCGTGCGGTCATGGAGACCGGCGAGTTTGACTACGCATGGAACCTCCAGTTGGCACCAGACGTCATTGCCAACATGGAAAAAGGCGGCAAAGGCATGCCGGTTGCAGGCTTCGGCCCGCTGGTCGAGCGCATCATGCTCAACCAAACCAACCCGTCTGCTGATCTGGGCCCTGAAGAGCGCTCGGTCATCCGCCCGCACCCGTTCTTGGGTGATCCGGCCGTCTACAAAGCGATGTCTATGGCGATCGACCGCCCATTGCTGGTGGAAGTCGGCTACGGCAAAGCGGGTAAAGTCACCTGTAACTGGGTCCCTGCCCCTGACGCGTTCAACTCCACCTCGATGACCTGCGACAAGCAAGACATCGAAGGCGCAAAGAAAATGCTGGAAGATGCCGGTTGGGTCGACAGCAACGGCAACGGCACCCGTGACAAAGACGGTGTCGAGCTGAGCCTGCTGTACCAAACCTCCACCAACGCCGTGCGTCAGGACTTCCAAGCCCTGATCAAACAGTGGTGGTCGGAAATCGGCATCGGCGCAGAGCTGCGCAACATCGATGCGTCGGTGTTCTTCGGTGGCGACGCGGCGTCCCCGGATACATTCCAGAAGTTCTACGCGGACGTGGAAATGTACGCCAACACCTTCAACGGCACCGACCCGCAGTCCTATTTGGCCAACGGCCTGTGCGACAAGGCACCTTCGCCAGCGACACAGTGGCAGGGCGAGAACATCTCGCGTTTCTGTAACGAAGAGTTCGACGCACTGCACAAGCAGCTGGCCGAGACAGCTGGTATCGAAGCCCGCGCCGAAATCGGCAAAAAGCTGAACGATATCATCGTGCAAAACGGCGGTATGATCCCGCTGGTGCACCGTGGTCGTCTGTCCGCTCATGCCAACTCTCTGGGTGGCGTCGTCCTGAACGTCTGGGACTCCGAGCTTTGGAATGTGGCCGACTGGTACCGCAAGCCATAATCTATCACATCGTGAGGCGGGCTTGCCCCGCCTCACTTCCCCCACCCTTCCTTAAGACCTGAACCGAGGCGTCGAACATGTTCACCTTCACGATCCGCCGGCTGATCCTAACGGTCCCGACGCTTCTGTTCATCTCTTTCGTGATCTTCATGATCGTGAAGCTCAGCCCGTCCGACCCGACAGGCAACCTGCCCTTGACCATCCCGTCTGAGGTGCGCGAGCAAATCCGCGAAGCGCTTGGGGTGAACAAACCGCTGATTGTTCAATATGGCCTGTGGCTCAAACAGTTCTTCTGGCTGGAGCCGCGCATCTATATGGAGCACGCCTTCGGCTGGGATCTTGGCACCGCTGGCGAAACGCGCCTGATCTCTTACCAGACCCGCTCGCCTGTTATGGACCTGATCATGCAGCGTATGCCGCAAACGCTGATGGTAGTGGGCACCGCGTATCTGGTGGGCACGCTGATCGCCCTGCCGATCGGGATTATTTCGGCCTACAAACAGTATTCTGTGTTCGACCAGATTGGCACGCTGGTCTCGATGATCGGATTCTCGGTGCCGCCCTTCTTCTCGGGTGTGCTGGTGATTGTGCTGTTCTCGGTGATGATCCCGTCTGACAGTTACTTCTGGCTGCCTTCAATCTATGACACGACGCATGAGGTCGTGGATTGGGAAAGCTTCAAATACCAGTTCCGACAGATGATCATGCCGGTCATGGTGCTGGCTTTGCAGATCACTGCGCAAATCTCGCGGTTCACGCGGGCCTCTATGCTCGACAACTTGAACCAGGATTACGTGCGCACAGCCCGCGCGAAAGGCCTACGCGAGCGGACGGTGGTTCTGGTCCACGTGCTGCGCAACTCGATGATCCCCGTGGTGACCGTGATTGCCCTTGGCATTCCGTCGATCTTCGGCGGCGCGATCATCACCGAACAGGTGTTCAAAGTGAACGGACTTGGCCAGCTGCTGATCATCGCCATCCAAGGCGGCGACGTGCCAACGGTGCAAACGCTGACCTTCATCTTCGCCATCCTGATCGTGCTCTTTAACCTGATTGCCGACGTTCTCTACGGCATTCTGGACCCGAGGATCCGCTATGACTGATACAACGCAGATCACCGCCCCGCCCCGCAATCAGTGGTGGGATGTCTGGGACCAGTTCAAGACCCACAAAGGAGCGCTTATCGGAGCGATCTTCTTTGTGTTGATCATCCTCGGTGTCCTCTTCGGCCCATGGATTTGGGGGATCGATGCGACCTTCATTGATATCCGCTCCCGCAACCAAGGCCCGAGCTTTGCGCACCCGATGGGCACAGATCAACTGGGCCGTGACACCTTTGCACGGATGATGGCAGGCGGTCGCGTGTCGCTGGCTGTAGGCCTGACCGCTATGGCTCTGGCCTTGGGTTTGGGCACTTTGGTGGGCGTCATGGCAGGCTATTTCAAGAAGCTCGACGGGCTATTGATGCGCACCACAGATCTGTTCCTTGCCCTGCCCCTTTTGCCGCTGTTGCTGGTTATCATCATGTTGTTCCGCGACAAGCTGAACGCCGCCTTCGGGCCGGAAGGCGGCATCTTTATTCTGATGGTGTCAGCCATTGGTGCCACGTCATGGATGCAAACCGCGCGGATCGTGCGCGGCGACGTCCTGGCCATCAAGGAACGCGAGTTCGTCCTCGCGGCCCGATCCATCGGCACGCCTAGCCGCCGTATGATCACGCGCCACATCCTACCCAACGTGCTGTCACCGATCATGGTGTCCGCCACCTTGGGCATCGCCAATGCGATCATCACCGAAAGCGCGCTTAGCTTCCTTGGCCTCGGCTTCCCACCGGACTTCCCAACATGGGGCCGCCTTTTGTTCGATAGCGTCGACTATCTTCAACAATACCCGGAGCGGGTGATGTGGCCCGGACTAGCGATTTCGCTGACTGTTCTGTCGGTGAACTACATGGGCGACGGGCTGCGCGACGCACTGGATCCGAAAATTCGCGGGCGCTAAACGCTCTGCCAGACAAAAAAGGCCCGGATGCAGTAACGCTCCGGGCCTTCTTGTTTGGGTCAAGATGGGAGGAAACTTAACCCTTCATCTTCTTCACGATCATGCCGACGACCATCTGTACGACCAGCCCGCCAACACCGCCGCCAACGAGGTTGCCAGCGATTGCGCCCATATCCATACCGCCCGCGGCGTCGCCACCTGCTGCGCCCAGAAGGCCGCCCAACAACGTGCCACCACCGACGCCGCCGACAGCGCCAGCAACCAAGTTGCCAATGCCGCCCATGCTGCCGCCTGAGTTGATTTTGCCACCGGCCAAGCCGCCAACGGCCCCACCGACCAGTTGAGAAATTAGTGCTTCCATAAGGATCCCTCGCTCTGTTGACCCGCAGATCTTCGCCTGCGGTTGCGCAAAGTGATCATTTTTTAGGCAGTTTTGTCAACATATAGTGGAAGTTGACGTTACAGCTACTCCATCTTCTCTCGGATTCTGTGGACCATCCACCACACAGCCAGAACCACAAGCGGTGTGGCGACGGCAGCGAGCGCCAGTTTGGACACGCCGATCACATAGGCAGCTGGCTGCGCCATATAAAGCACCAGATTGACTGCGTAATAGCTGATCGCCACGACGGACAGCCCCTCGACGGTCTTTTGCAACCGCAGCTGAAGATCTGCCCGCTTGTCCATGCTTTCCAACAGTTTCTGGTTCTGCGCAGAGCGTTCGACATCTACCCGTGTCCGAAGCAGATCGCCCGCCCGAATGGCCCGCTCGGCCATGGTTTGCAGACGTCGCTCCGACGCTTTCACGGTGCGCATCGCCGGATCAAAGCGACGCATCATAAACTCGGCAAAGGTCTGACGTCCGTCGAAGCGCTCCTCGCGCAGAACCTCGATCCGCTGGTTTACAATCGCTTCATAAGCCCCTGTCGCGCCGAAACGGAACGACGATTGCGCCAACAGGCTTTCTAACTCGGCCGACGTCGCCAAAAGCTCGCGCAGGGTTTCCTCTGAGCCTGTGCCGCCTTGGGTCATCGCCGTCATCAGGCCAGACAAGGTTCCGTCCAACTCTCCCATTCGCGGCCCGAGTTCCCGCACGCGGGCAAGGCCCAGCATGGACATGCTTTTATAGGTCTCGATCTCGCACAGGCGCTGCACAATACGCCCGATGCGCCGCTCGCCCGTCGTCTCGCTGGCAAATACTGCAAGGCGCATATGCCCGGCGGCGTCGATGCGAAAATCCCCCGCAATTGTCGCCGCCCCGTCCAGCACGGTGCTGACCGCAAGGCTTTCAGGAACGAACCAGTCATCCACGCGCTTCGCGATCTCGTCCGCACCCGGGTCACCATCCACACGGATCAGCGCCGAGGTGATACGCGCGCCGGGTGATTTCGCCAGCCAATCCGCCGGAAACGACTCAAACGCTTTGGGATCGAACGGGCGCTCCTCCAAGGTCGGGAGAAACAGCGTGTAGGTCACGAACTCGGTGTGCTGCTCCCACTTGAGTTTGAACTTGCCCAATTCGCCAAACCAATGCGTCGCGTCTGGCTGAGGGTGCTGCGCTCCATATCGGTCCAGCAGTTGGGTCAGGTGCGTCCGGTCCGCGTCGCGGTCGCGCCCCGCCGCATCTTCCGGGCGCTTGATGGCAAGATAGATGGCTCCGCACGGCGCGTCCAAAGATGGAAACGGTCGTGCGTGCAGTTCGTTGGCCAAAGCGTAGCGAAGCGGGTGGTCTTCAAGGTGGGTCATGCGATCAATCTTAAGTGGCGTTGATCTAGCCATAGGGCGCACGAGCCCTTATGAAAACAATTTTTTCATCAAAATCATGGGTTTAGCGGTGTGCAATTGCATACGGTTCCACCCATTGGAAACGGCCGCGCCCCGAAGCCTCCCGTCTTCGGGGCGCGTAATTGGTTCAGATGGTAACGACCGCGAGGGGCGGGAACCCATTGAAACCAATAGAGGAATAGGCAGATGTGTAAGCGCCTGTGTTGCGGATCAACACACGGTCACCTGCCTTTAGGGTCAGTGGCAATTGCATCGGGCGCTTCTCATACAGAACGTCCGCACTATCGCAGCTTGGCCCGGCCATAACACAAGGGCCACATTCGTCGCCGTCACGCGCAGTCTCGAACTGGTAGCGGATCGCTTCGCCCTCAGTTTCGGCCAAACCCGAGAAACGGCCAATGTCGAGATAGACCCAACGGTGCATGTCACGCTCGGATTTACGCGACACCAGCATAACTTCTGCCACGATAACGCCAGCCTCGGCGACCATGCCGCGGCCTGGCTCTGCCATGATGCGGGCGACCTTGCCGAAACGCGCGGTCACTTGCGCCATAACGGCAGCAGCGTATGCCGTCGGGGCCTCAATGGCTTCGCCATAGAACGCAGGGAAACCGCCGCCGATGTTCAGCAGGCTTAGATCGTGTCCCGCGTCACGGGCAGCGTGCCAGATCAGCGCCAGCGCGTCCAAAGTCGGCGCCCACATGTCCGCCTTGCGGGTTTGGGAGCCGACGTGGAACGAGAAGCCGACAGGGTCCAGACCCAATTCTTTGGCGTAGTCCAGCAGGCGCAGGGCTGTGTCGCGGTCGCAACCGAACTTGCGCGACAGCGGCCAGTCAGCTTGCGATACTTCGACGATCAAGCGGATATAGACCTGCGCGCCGGGGGCATGCTCGGCGATTTTCTCCAGCTCTTCGTCAGCGTCGGCTGCGAAGAGTGTGATGCCAGCAGCATAAGCAAAAGCGATGTCGGACGCGCGTTTGATGGTGTTGCCGAAGGAGATGTCAGCAGGGTCAGCGCCAAGACCAAGGCAGAGTTCAATCTCGCCACGGGATGCCGCGTCGAAATGCGAGCCGAGGTTCACAAGTGTCTCGATAACCTTGCGCTCTGGGTTGGCTTTGACGGCGTAGTGGATGTCGGCGCGGCCAAGGCCAGCTTTCAATGCGCGGTATTGCTGTGCAACCAATGCAGTGTCGACCACAAGTGTGGGGCGGTCAAATTCGCGCGAAGCAACAAAGGCATCCAGACGGTTTCGGACAACAGGTTGAGCGGACGCCTGAGCGTCCGAGAATTGTACAGTCATGGTCATCTCCAGTTAGACCCGGCCATAACGGGGATTACCCGTGCGAGACCGCTCACTTCCAAGGGGAGACGTTACCGTCGCTACGTAAACACGTGTTGCGTTGACTGCTACAGGCCAGAGGCGCGTGCGTTGGCGTCTATTTCCGCCGTATCGGGCCAAACGCGAGTCGGTGCAAGCTTTATTTTTGTGGGGGCCGAAATTGGTTGAGCTTACGCTCCGGAACCGCCCCACCGATCCGCGCGTTGAGGGGCTTAACCGGAGATTGCCTCTTGCCCAGCACCAAAAAACGCGACCTGACCGAAGGCCCTGTCTGGGTTGCGCTGACGGCCATGTCTGCCCCCATGTCCTTCGGGATTTTCGCTGTAATCGCCGTTGGACTGGCAGACGCCTACTTCCTTGGTAAAGTCAGCGCTACGGCTCTTGCGGCGGTCGGATTTATCTATCCGGTGATCACCGCCATCACCTCCCTCTCAATTGGGTTGAGCGCCGGTGCGAATGCAACCCTGTCTCAGGCCGTCGGGCGAGCGGATACCGACGACGACGTGCGCCGATTAGGGCTGCACGCCATCGGGCTGGGATTGGTGCTCTCTGTGATCATGGCGCTGCTTCTTTGGCCTAGCTACCGTTTTGTGTTCAGCGCGATGGGCGCAAGCGAGGACGTCTTGGGCGAAGTCGCGCAGTATATCCCCGTCTGGGCCCTATCTTTCCCCTTCCTTGTCGTCATGATGGTCACCAACGCGGTGTTCCGTGCGCATGGGGACGGTGCTACCTCTGCCGCAATCATGGTGCTCGCGGCCTTCTTCGGGATCGCCCTCAATCCGGTGTTGATCTTTGGCTGGGGCCCCCTGCCCGAGCTTGGGACGTTGGGTGCCGCACTCTCCACCTTGATCGGACGCGTCGTGGCAATGGCCGCGGCCTTATGGATCGCGTGGCGTCGTGGCATGTTGGGTGTGTGCGGTCATGCTCTTGACGGGCTGTTGGCATCCGTCAGGCAGGTTTTGAATGTTGGCATCCCCGCCGCATTCTCGAATGCCATCAACCCTGCCGGCATGGCCTTGGTTACCGCAGCAGTCGCCACAGTCGGCGAGAGCGCAGTGGCGGGGTTTGGCGCGGCGTCGCGGGTACAGTCCTTTGCACTTGTGCCGCTGATGGCCCTATCCTCCGGCATTGGGCCTGTGGTCGGCCAAAACTGGGGGGCCGAGAAACGCGACCGTGCGCAGACCGCGACGCAGCAAGCTTTCACCTTTTGCCTGATCTACGGGCTGGCCCTTGCAGCTGTCCTGATCGTGTTTGCGGACACATTGGCGGGCTGGGTCGGCTCGGGTGGGGAGGACGTGGCCTACGCCGCGTCCTACCTGCGCATCGTAGGCGTGTCGATGTTCGGCTATGGGATCGTCGTGGTCGCCAATGCCGCGATGAATGCGCGCGACAAGGCGCTGTGGTCGCTGTCGCTGTCATTGGGCCGCATTTTCGTGATCTACCTGCCGCTCGCATGGCTTGGTGTTTTGGTGATGGGCTACACGGGCATCCTGATTGCCGCCGTCGCGGCAAACCTGCTTGGCGCGTGGGGTGGCCTCGTGACCACCCGTGCGACCGATCTGGTGCGCATCGACGTTCTCGGTATCAAGACGCCGTTGCGCAAGCAGGAGGCCTAGCCTTCCAGCTTGTCTTGCGTCTTGGTGTCGAAGTCGGAGGCGTCGTGGCGCTCGTGTAGCTGCCCTTCCAACGGGCCAGAGGTGCGATTGACCATGACCCCGCGTTGCACCGCAGGTCGTTTCGCGATCTGCTTTTCCCAGCGAATGACATGTTCATATTCATGCACGCTCAGGAACTCGCCCGCGTCATAACCTCCACCCGTCACCATTCGACCATACCACGGCCAAGTAACCATATCCGCTATCGTGTAGTCTTCGCCCGCCAGATACTCGTTGTCTTCCAAATGCTTGTCGAGCACATCCAACTGGCGTTTCACTTCCATTGCAAAACGGTTGATCGGGTATTCCTGCTTGGTCGGCGCATAGGCGTAAAAATGGCCAAAGCCCCCGCCCATGTACGGAGCGGATCCTTGCAACCAGAACAGCCAATTCATGCATTCGGCTCGTTTCGCGTGATCCGTTGGCAGGAACTCTCCGAATTTTTCGGCCAGATAGAACAGGATCGAGCCGCTCTCGAACACGCGCGTGAGGGTCGTCGTGTCAAACATGGCGGGGATTTTGGAGTTCGGGTTCACATCCACGAAGCCGCTGGAGAACTGGTCGCCGTCGCCAATCTTGATCAGCCACGCGTCATACTCCGCGCCCGTATGCCCGAGGGCCAAAAGCTCCTCCAGCATGATCGTCACCTTCTGCCCGTTCGGGGTTGCGAGGCTGTAAAGCTGCAAAGGATGTTTGCCGACCGGCAGATCCTTGTCATGGGTCGGCCCAGAGATCGGGCGGTTGATCGACGCAAAGGTGCCGCCGGATTCGCCCTCCCATGTCCAAACTTTAGGTGGAGTATACTCTTCAGCCATGGAGTTTCCCTTCGTTTTAGAGGTTGAACACACATGACCCCGTCGCGCCGGAAGGTGCAAACCGAAAAACTTTCACCAGCAAAAATTCGATCAATCAAAGGGGCGAAGTGCAAGACACAAAACCAGAACAACTTACTGTTTTCATTTATATAAAACACCACCACCTCAGGCACGGGCGTTCTTTCACTATAACGTCACTGCAACCGTTCCGGACCAGCCTTCCTCAAAAAATGCGGGAACAATTTGATCAAACCGCCCGTTGTCTTCCCATACAGCGTCCGGAATGAATTCAGACGCACTGGACCTAACGACTAGGAGACTACAAATGACCAAGTTTTTCACAACAACGGCTATCGCCCTTACCTTCGCAGCACCTGCTTTTGCAGACATCAACGTTGAAGAGTATCTGGCATTGTCCAACAACTCCGCCGCTGAACGCATGGTCGAAGAGACTTCTACCGGTGACGTCGAAGCAGCAGAGATCAAGTTTGCTTTGGGCAACATGAGCGCCGCCGAGCGTCAGGTGTTTTTCGAGATGGACGATGAGTCCCGCATGGCGCAACTGATCGCCCTGCGCAAAACCGCACCGATGAACAGCCCGGCAGAAGCAGCCGCTGCTTCTAACTAAGACATACGCGGGCCGGCCATCGCCGGTCCCCGAAACAAAAACGGGCGCTCCGATTGGAGCGCCCGTTTTCATGTGCAGGGCGGGGATACCCCGCCGCACACTCAATCAATTTTGGGCAGCAGGCTGTCCAGAGACGCCTTCGCATCCCCGTAAAACATGCGTGTGTTGTCTTTGAAGAACAGCGGGTTCTCGATGCCCGAATAGCCCGTGCCCTGTCCCCGCTTGGATACGAAGACTTGCTTCGCCTTCCAGCATTCCAGCACCGGCATACCGGCGATCGGCGAGTTTGGATCGTCCTGCGCCGCAGGGTTCACGATGTCATTGGAACCGATCACGATGGCCACGTCCGTATCAGGGAAGTCGTCATTGATCTCGTCCATCTCCATAACGATGTCATAAGGCACCTTGGCTTCCGCCAGCAGCACGTTCATGTGGCCCGGCAATCGCCCCGCAACCGGGTGAATGGCGAACCGCACGTTCTTGCCTTTGGCACGCAACTTGCGGACCAGTTCAGCCACCGAAGACTGCGCCTGCGCCACGGCCATGCCGTAACCCGGAATGATGATGACGCTGTCAGCTTCGTTCAAAGCAGTGGCAACACCGTCCGCATCAATCGCAATCTGCTCGCCCTCGACCGCCATCTGCGGGCCAGCCGCGCCGCCGAAGCCGCCCAGAATGACCGACACGAAGGAGCGGTTCATTGCCTTACACATGATGTAGGACAGGATCGCACCCGACGAGCCGACCAACGCGCCGACCACGATCAACAGATCATTGCCAAGCGAGAAGCCGATCGCCGCAGCCGCCCAGCCCGAATAGCTGTTCAGCATCGACACAACGACAGGCATATCCGCACCGCCGATGCCCATGATCAGGTGGTAGCCGATGAACAGCGCCGCCAAAGTCATCAAGAACAGCGGGAAGAAGCCGCCTGTGTTGAAGTACCAAACCAGACAGATCAGCGACAGCGCCGCAGCGCCCGCGTTCAGCATATGGCCACCCGGCAATTTCTTCGCCGCCGAGTCCACTTTGCCGGCCAGTTTTCCATAGGCAATGACGGAGCCGGTGAAGGTCACGGCACCGATGAAGATGCCCAAGAACAGCTCGACCCGCAGGATCGAAATCTCGACGCCCGATTTCTTGGCAATGAGCTTGGCAAAGGTGCCGAATGTTTCTGGGTCGGCAGTCGCCACATTGCCGATCTGGATATGGGCAATAAGGCCAACAAAAACCGCAGCCAAACCGACCAGCGAGTGCATCGCGGCAACAAGCTCTGGCATTTGGGTCATCTGAACCTTGGTCGCCAGTTGGTAGCCAATGGCCCCGCCACCCGCGATCAGAAGCAACGACAACAGCCAGAAGCCGGAGCCTGGCCCGATCAGCGTCGCAGCCACGGCCAAAGCCATACCTGCGATGCCATACCAAACAGCGCGTTTAGCACTTTCTTGTCCAGACAGCCCGCCCAAAGACAGAATGAAAAGAACTGCTGCGACAACGTAAGCCGCGGTGGTAAATCCGAATTCCATGATCTCTACCCCTACTTACGATTTCTGGAACATGGCGAGCATGCGCCGTGTCACAAGGAAGCCGCCGAATATGTTGATGCCGGTCATGAAGACCGCCAGCGCGGCCAGCAAGATCACAAGGAACGACCCTGATCCGATCTGCATCAAAGCGCCCAGAATGATGATCGACGAGATTGCGTTGGTCACAGCCATCAACGGGGTGTGCAGCGAATGCGCCACGCCCCAGATCACTTGGAAGCCAACGAAGACCGCCAGCACAAACACAATGAAGTGCTGCATGAAGCTGGCCGGAGCCACGAGGCCCACACCCAGCAACAACGCGGCGCCAATCGCGAGCAACGTGACCTGTGTTTTGGTCTGTTGCTTGAATTCGGCAACCTCTTTGGCGGCCTTCTCTTCATGCGTCAGCTCTGGAACTTTCGGCTTCTTGGGTGCCGCTGCAATTGCTGCCACTTTAGGTGGTGGTGGCGGGAATGTGATCTCTTTGTCAAAAGTCACGGTGGCGCCACGGATAACGTCGTCTTCCATGTTGTGATTGATCACACCGTCTTTTTCCGGTGTGAGGTCGAACAGCATGTGTCTGATATTGTTTGAATAAAGCGTAGACGCCTGCGCGCCCATCCGCGATGGGAAGTCGGTATAGCCGATGATAGTCACGCCGTTGTCGGTGACGATCTTCTCGTCCATGACGGTCAGCTTGCAGTTACCGCCCTTTTCAGCGGCAAGGTCCACGATGACCGAGCCGGGCTTCATTGCTGCGACCATGTCTTCGGTCCACAGCTCTGGTGCTTCGCGGTTCGGGATCAGCGCGGTTGTGATCACGATGTCGATCTCTGGGGCCAGTTCGCGGAACTTGGCGAGCTGCGCTTCGCGGAACTCCGGCGAAGACACCGAGGCGTAACCGCCCGACGCGGAGCCGTCGGCCTGCTCTTCTTCAAAGTCGAGGAACACGAACTCTGCGCCCATCGATTCAACCTGCTCCGCCACTTCAGGGCGCACGTCGAAGGCATAAGTGATGGCACCCAGCGATGTCGCGGTGCCGATCGCGGCCAAACCAGCCACACCGGCGCCCACAACCAGAACCTTGGCGGGTGGCACTTTACCAGCGGCAGTCACCTGCCCCGTAAAGAAGCGGCCAAAATTGTTACCGGCCTCGATCACCGCGCGGTAGCCCGCGATATTTGCCATGGACGACAGCGCGTCCATTTTCTGTGCGCGTGAAATACGTGGCACCATTTCCATCGCAATGACACGGGCGCCCGCTTTCTTCGCAGCTTCCATGCCATCCTCGTTGGCGGCAGGGTTGAAGAAAGAGATCAGGGTTTGCCCGTCACGCAGCTTCTTGCTCTCGGCAGCGTTGGGTTGGCGCACTTTGACGACAACGTCGGCCGCCTTCCACAATGCAGCGGCGGTCTTTACGACCTCAACGCCAGCGTCTTTGTAAGCCTTGTCAGAAAAGCCTGCCTTTTCGCCCGCGCCAGTCTCGATCACGCATTCATGGCCGAGTTTCTGAATTTGAAGCGCAGACTCAGGCGTCATGGCCACACGTGCCTCGCCCTCGTAAGTTTCTTTCGGTGCCCCGATTTTCATAGAGGGTCCCCCATCGTCTAAGTGAATGTCACGCACAGATGAGCGTCAATATCGTCGCTTCTGGTGATTCACAAGTCGCTGGCGCGGTATACGAAAGTATACTTCACCGACCTTACGTCAGAACGCAAGAATATGTCCCTCTGGACGTCCCTGTCTGCGGCGCTAGGGTGGCGGTAATCTGGAGGGGATCGCACATGGAATTGTCAGGCAAACACGCACTCGTCACGGGCGGCGGAACCGGCATCGGTCTGGCTATCGCACAAGCCTTGGCAAGCGCCGGAGCGCAGGTCACAATATCGGGCCGCAGGATCGACGTTTTGCAACAGGTCACGGCCGATGGGCTACATCCGCTGGTCATGGACGTGACCGAACCGCAACAAGTCTTCGAAGGAGTCGAAGCCGCTGTGGCCGCGCGGGGGCCGATCCAGATTTGCGTGCCGAACGCCGGAATCGCGGAAGGCCGCAGCATCACCAAAATGGACCTCGCCTTCTGGCGGCGCACCATGGCGACCAACCTCGACGGGGCAATGCTGACAATTCAGGCCTGCCTGCCATCCATGGTGACAACTGATTGGGGTCGTGTCATCGCAGTATCGTCGATCGCGGGTGTGCGCGGTCTGCGCGGTGCACCCGCCTACACCGCCTCCAAGCACGGGCTGATCGGGCTGATCCGTGGACTGAGTGAGGACTACATGGGCGGCCCCTACACCTTCAACGCGCTCTGCCCCGGATATGTCGACACCGAGATCGTCACCCGCAACACCGCCGAGATTGCCAAACGCGCGGGCCTGTCCGAAGAGGACGCCCTTGGCACTATGGTCCGCTCCAACCGCCACAAACGCCTGATCAAAGCCGACGAGATCGGCGCGGCGGCGATGTGGCTGTGCGGGGCTGGATCAGGCTCGGTCAACGGCCAAACAATCGAAATCGCAGGCGGACAGGTATAAGGATCGCGAAATGGACATCTTCAAGACGACACGCGCCATGTTTCATCTGCCTGAGGGCATGACATATCTGGACGGCAATTCGCTTGGCCCCCTGCCCTACGCCGCGCAGGATCGCGTCGATGCAATGATCCGCGACCAATGGGGCGAGATGTTGATCACCGGTTGGAACAAGGCGGGATGGATGGAGCAGCCCTCCCGCGTGGGTGACCGCGTTGGCAGGCTCATCGGGGCTGAGGCCGGTCACGTGGTTATGGGCGACACCCTGTCGATCAAGGTCTATCAAGCGCTCGCCTCGGCGCTGGAACTGAACCCAGACCGCAAGGTTATCCTGTCCGACAGCGGCAATTTCCCGTCAGACCTTTACATGGCCGAAGGGCTGATCCGTATGCTTGATCGTGGCTTGGAGTTGCGCGTTGTGGCCCCCGAAGAGGTAGAGGCGGCGCTGGGCGAAGACATTGCCGTAATGATGCTGACGCAAGTGGATTACCGGTCGGGGCGGATGCACGACATGGCACGCCTGACGGACCTGGCCCACAAAGCAGGCGCGATTGCGGTCTGGGATTTGGCACACTCGGCTGGGGCGGTGCCGGTGGATGTTGCAGGCGCGAACGTCGATTTCGCCATCGGGTGCAGCTACAAATACCTCAATTCCGGCCCTGGCGGCCCCGCTTTCATCTACGTCGCCCCGCGTCACGCAGAGGTAGTGAACCCCGCCTTATCTGGCTGGCTAGGCCATGCAGCACCGTTTGCCTTCGACCTGACCTACAAACCTGGTGCGGGGATCGAGCGGATGCGCGTCGGCACCCCACCCGTGATCCAGCTTGCCGCGCTGGAGGCCGCACTCGATATTTGGGATATGGTCGATATGACGGATGTCCGCGCCCGCGCCGTCGAGCTGTCGGAGTTGTTCATCAATGAGGTCGAGACCCGCTGTCCCGAACTAACCCTTGCGTCCCCACGCAACGCCGCGCAACGCGGCAGTCAGGTGTCTTTCACGCATTCCGAAGGTTACGCGATCATGCAGGCGCTCATTGCCCACGGGGTCATCGGCGACTTTCGCGCGCCGGACATTCTGCGCTTCGGCATAACCCCTCTTTATGTGAGCCACGATGACATCATGGGCGCCGCCACAACACTGCAAGAGATCATGGAGGGCCGCCTCTGGGACCGCGACGCTTACAGAATTCGCGCCCGCGTGACCTGACGCTGCGCCGGTTCGCCAAAGGTGACGGTCCCGCGATTTATGCGGTGTTCTTTGACGCGGTTCATACCGGCAAAAGAGAGTTCTATAGCCCTGAGCAACAAGCCGCGTGTGCGTCGCCCGCGGCGCAGCCGTGCCAAGGCTGACCTCTGAATCCAGTCATTAGGCACTGTCTTTCTTTTTGCGGCATGGCTGGAACCATTTAGGCGCCCAGATCGTTCATCGAAAAGGGCACACCCTTGAGAGTTTCCTCAAAGAGAAAATCCTTTAAACAGTTAACGTATATAAATATTCCTTAAAGGCGCGATGACATGGCCCCGAAATCCCGGCAACAAAAAGAAAAACACGACCGCTCAATCGAAGACGCCCAAAGCCTTGGAGCGAAATTGATCTTCGAGGTGGTGCGCCGCGAGGGCGAAGAGGAGCTTGAACGCCCGATCCGCTCGCTGATGTGGTCCGGCGTGGCTGCGGGCATCATGATCAGCCTGTCCGTGCTGGGCGAAGGCATATTCCGCACCTACCTCCCTGACGCGCCTTGGCGCCACCTCCTCGAAAATCTGGGTTACTCACTCGGTTTCTTGGTGGTGATCCTCGGGGGAATGCAGCTGTTCACCGAGAACACTATCACCACCGTGCTACCCTTGATGTCACGCCCCAGTCTGCGCATGCTCGGTCGCGTCGCACGGCTCTGGGCGGTGGTTCTGATGGCCAACGTGGTCGGTGCCTTCGCAATCGCGATCCTGTATGCACATACGCCCGCCCTTCCACCGGAATTGCTTCCTGCGTTGATGGATCTCTCCCACCACGCCACAGGAATGCCGGCGAGCGAGGGCTTCTTTCGCGCCATTCCAGCGGGGATGATCGTCGCTGCCATCGTCTGGATGCTGCCCAATTCCGAAGGCTTCGGCTTCTGGGTGGTGTTAATATTCACTTGGCTTATCGCGGCAGGCGACTTCACCCATGTTGTCGCTGGGTCCGTGGAAATGGCGTTACTGATGGTGACAGGTCAGCTCACCATATGGCCCGCGTTGATGGGGTTCTTCTTTCCCGTTCTGCTGGGGAATATTGTTGGCGGAACAGTCGTTTTCTCGCTGATCACCTATGGGCAAGTCCGTCACGAATTGACGCATTAACCAACGACCGCACGGCATTTGCGCAAGTGGTAGCACAGCGCAGCGTCTATCACGTAGTACAACACTTCGGACGCGCCGCCCAAGATCAGTCCCCGTTTGCCGGACAGGTCGGGTAGATCACCGAATATCGCGCGGGCATCTTCTATGATCGTGGTGCTACACGGAACCATCATCGCGGGCGCTCCACCGATTTGACCCAGCCTTATGGTTGTGCCTGTCTTCGGCGCATTGGTAAGGTAGGCAGGCTCGCCCCATTTCAGCGTCTCGGTCAGCGGCCCAACTCCGTCGGCCGCCGCAGCCTGAGTCAGAATTTTCAGACGCGTGGCGCGCAAAACCTCAGCCGTTTCTGGCGGCAGAGCATCGAAAACATTAGAGACTTCGGTTGGAATACGATCATGCATGGCTAATTATGCCTCCAAACTGACAAGACCTGAATAATGCAAACACATGTTACAAATCTTGCTATATTTCGGTCGAGCCATCCCCGTACGCTAGCAACAGCGTAACCCACGACACAACAAGGGCAGCAAATGGATTCCTTCCTCTTCGCATCAACCCTCTACCTTCTTGCGGCCTGCGTGGCAGTGCCGTTGGCTGTGCGTTTGGGGTTAGGCTCTGTGTTGGGGTATCTGACGGCAGGCATCATCATCGCCCCGCTGGAAGGGTTGGTCGGATCCGAGACCCAGAACCTTCAACATTTCGCCGAGTTCGGTGTGGTCATGATGCTGTTCATCATCGGGCTGGAGCTGGAGCCGCGCGCCTTGTGGGACATGCGGCACAGGCTGATTGGGCTGGGTGGACTTCAGGTCAGTTTGACAACGGGCCTGATCCTTGCAGCCGCAATGGCGTTGGGTGTCCCGTGGCACGGCGCGACCGCGATTGGCTTGATTTTTGCTTTATCTTCGACCGCTATCGTATTGCAAACACTGAACGAAAAGTCACTCATGGGGACAAATGGCGGGCGATCTGCCTTCTCGGTCTTGTTGACACAAGACATCGCGGTCATCCCGATGCTGGCGTTGGTGCCGCTGTTGGTCTGGCCCGGTCTGAACACCCGTGCCGCCCTCGACGACGCCCATGCAGATACCGATCACGGGGCGGCAAGCGAGGTCATGCTCATGCTGCAGGGGTTGCCCGGCTGGGGCGTCACATTGGTAACGCTAGCGGCAATCATTCTTATCGTCGTCGGCGGCCATTACCTGACGCGACCCATCTTCCGCTACATCCACCGCGCAAAGCTCCGCGAGATGTATACGGCAGTCTCCTTGTTATTTGTTGTCGGTGTCGCCGCATTGATGGTGCTGGTGGGCTTATCCCCCGCCCTTGGGGCTTTCCTTGCAGGTGTGGTGCTGGCCAACAGCGAATTCCGCCACGAGTTGGCCGCCGACATCGAGCCCTTTAAAGGACTTTTGCTCGGGCTGTTCTTCATCACCGTCGGTGCGGGCATCAACTTTGCCACCTTGATGAGCGCCCCTTTCGTCATCCTAGGGCTGACCCTTGGCATGATGTCCATCAAGGCCGCTGTCCTGTTCGTGCTCGCCATCCTGTTCAAGATCAAAGGGCGCGACCGGATGCTGTTCACATTGGGACTGGCGCAGGCCGGTGAATTCGGCTTCGTGCTGACCAGTTTCACTGTTCAGCAAAACGTGCTGCCTACCGAAATGTCGGAGACCCTGCTTCTTGTAATCGCCCTTTCGATGCTTTTGACGCCCTTGTTGTTCATCGCCTATGACAAGTTACAACACCGCTTTCTGGAACAAAGCATCGCCGTCCCTCACGACCATATCGACGATCAGCAACCGATCATCATCGCTGGCATCGGCCGCTTTGGTCAGGTGGTCAACCGCCTGCTCCAAAGCTCAGGTTTCCAGACAACCGTGCTTGACCATGATCTGCCATTAATCCAACTGATGCGCCGTTTTGGCTTCAAGGGCTATTTCGGTGATCCGACCCGCCCAGAAATGCTTCACGCTGCTGGTTTGGCTGACGCCAAAGTTCTGGTGGTTGCCTTGGATGACCCGAAATCCGCGGTCAAAATCGTGGCATTCGCCCGCAAGGAACGCCCTGATCTCAAGATCATCGCCCGCGCTCGCGACCGCGTGCATGTGTTCGAACTTTATAAGGCTGGGGCCGACAAAATTGTGCGCGAGATGTTCGACAGTTCCCTGCGCGCGGGACGTTATGCACTCGAGGAAATGGGTCTGACAGAGCACGACGCTCACGAACAAGAGGTCGCGTTCTTCCGTATGGATCGCAACGCCATGTCCGACTTGGCCGATCTCTGGGATCCCAAGATTCCTGTCAGCGAGAACGAGGCCTATCTGGAACGCGCCAAGGCCCTGAACCGCGATCTGGAAGTGGAACTGCTGGCCAAGCTGACCAAGCCCGAAGTGGTAGAAGCGGCGGAATAATCAGCCGTCGCTGACACCTGCCTCTGCGAAGGTCGCCATGCCGGAATGGCAGGCCACTGCAGCCTTCAGCACGCCGATTGCTGCCGCCCCGCCGGACCCTTCACCCAAGCGCAGGCCCAACGACAACAACGGCTCCTTTCCCAGCCCGTCCAGCATCTTGTGATGCGCGCCTTCGGCCGACAGATGTCCGGCGATGCAGTGATCCAAAGCCCCCGCCTGCGCCTTTTCCAACACCGCGGCGGCAGCGGTGCAGATGAACCCGTCGAGGATTACGGGAATCCGGTGAGCCCGCGCCGCAGCAATCGCGCCCGCCATCGCAGCCAATTCTCGCCCGCCAAGGCAGCGCAACACCTCCAGCGGCGCGCGGGACGTATGCAACGCCAGTCCTTCGTCTACAACACGTGCCTTGTTCGCCAGCCCCGCGTCATCGACGCCAGTGCCGCGCCCGACCCAATCCGCCCCCGCGCCGCCGAACAAGGCCGCGCCAAGAGCCGCCCCTGCCGTCGTGTTGCCGATCCCCATCTCCCCCGTCACCAGCAAGTCTGCTGAGGCATCGACTGCATCCCAGCCAATCTGCAAGGCTGCAACGCAGTCCGCCTCACTCATCGCCGGCGCTTGGGTGAAATCCGCAGTCGGGCGGTCCAGCTCAAGCGAATGTACATCCATCTTCGCCCCGAACGCCTTGGCCAACTGGTTAATGGCTGCCCCCCCATGCTCGAAATTCGCAACCATCTGAACGGTCACTTCCGGCGGGAAGGCTGAAACGCCCTGCGCGCAGACGCCGTGATTGCCTGCAAACACCACGATCTGAGGCGCTTCAAGTGCCGGACGTCCCGTGCCGCGCCACCCTGCATACCAAATCGCTAACTCCTCCAAGCGCCCCAAGGCTCCGGGCGGCTTGGTAAGCTGGCGGTTTCGCTCTTGCGCAGCATCGATTGCCTGCGCATCTGCATCAGGCGCTTGCGCCAAAAGTTCCGCAAATTCGGAAAGGGTGGAAAACTGGGCCATGATCTGCTCGCAATTGTATTACCTGTTGCATCTGTTTACCCCTGAGGCGCACAGACACAAGTGGATGACGGCGTCACCTTATGGACAATTCCGACACAAGCCCGCTCAAGCGTGAAGATATTTGGGTGGCGCTCGGCTTACTGACGCGCCTTCCCTTGCCCGCGCGCCACTGGGACGCGAACCGCCCCGCAGCTTTGGCCGCATGGGCCTATCCGCTTGTCGGATTTCTTCTCGGTCTTCTGGCAGCGGTCTTAGGCTGGCTCCTGCTTGCTTTGGGCCTGCCCGTCGACATGACTGCCGCCGCGATCCTCCTCAGCTTGACCATGCTCACCGGCGCGATGCACGAGGACGGGCTGGCCGATACCGCCGACGGCCTATGGGGGGGTACGACGCCGGAACGCCGCTTGGAGATCATGAAAGACAGCCATATCGGGGCCTACGGCACGATCGCGCTTATCTCCGGCTTCGCGCTCCGCTGGAGCGCCCTGAGCGCCCTTATGTCCGCTGGCTATCTATGGAGCCCTCTTTTAATCGCAGCCATGGCATCCCGCGCGGCGATGGCCTCCCTTATGGGAGCACTTCCGAATGCGCGAAGCACAGGTCTTTCAAAACTAACCGGGCGTCCCGGCAAGGACGCCCCGCGCATCGCCGCCGGAATCGCAACCCTTGCAACCCTGCTGGCATTCGGTCTGGCTGGCCTCTGGCCCCTTCTGTTTGCCGCTGCGGCCCTCATCGTCTGCCGCACCATTGCGCAGAAAAAAATCGGCGGTCAAACTGGCGACATTCTCGGCGCGACACAGCAAATCACCGAAATTGCGGTGCTCGGCGCGATTTGCGCTCTGGTTCTTTAGGTTCCATTTGGTGAAAAATACTCTGGGGGTCTGGGGGCAACGCCCCCAGCCGGTCGACGCGTGAAACACGCGGCGAAATATAGAAAAAGCCGCCCGCCCGTTACGGCGCGCGGCTTAAAATCTCGATCATCGCTCGGTCTCAGGCTGCGGAGCGGCTTACCAGCACGTCGTCGATCTCTTTCATCGCCGAAGGCTCGTCATTGCCCTGAACCACTGCGATTTCACGCGTCAGGCGTTCCAGAGCCGCTTCATACAACTGACGTTCGGAATAGCTTTGCTCACGCTGGTCACCATGGCGGTGCAGGTCGCGCACCACTTCGGCAATCGCGATCAGGTCGCCGGAATTGATCTTTTGTTCATATTCCTGAGCACGGCGCGACCACATCGCACGCTTTACGCGGGCTTTGCCTTTGAGGGTCTTGAACGCCTGCCCGACCAGATCCGGCGAGGACAGCGGACGCATGCCAACTTCCAGCGCCTTGTGCGTTGGAACACGCAGGGTCATCTTGTCCTTCTCGAACGAGACGACGAAAAGCTCCAACTCGATTCCCGCAACTTCCTGGGTTTCGATGTTGACGATTTTGCCAACCCCGTGGGCGGGGTAAACGACAAACTCGTTGGGGCTAAAGTCTTGTTTCTTCTTGCTCATATACATTCGTTCCCCGCGGGGAACGCCCTTCTTGCACAGCGAAAAAGACGGGCCGGAGAAACGCCTCCGGTCAATCTACTGTCATGTCTGGTTTGGGACGCGGGCATTCTTTCGGCCCTTACGTCGGTTTTCCTTAAGAGGAATCATATCACAAAAAAGCGACATTCTAAAGCCTGACGGCACTTATGCCGCAGTGAAGCATTGTTTACAGGCGTTTGGCCGCGACTGCAGCCACGCGAAAAGGCCGAATCGACCTTAGCCGCCTTCGCCGGGCTTCTCGGAGAAATACTTCTCCAGCTTGCCTGCTTCGCCATCACGCTCTTCCGCTTCTGGCAGAGGGTCTTTCTTGGTGATGATAACCGGCCACATTTCCGAATACTTACGGTTGAACTCGACCCACTTCTCCATATCCGGCTCGGTATCGGGACGGATCGCATCGGCGGGACATTCGGGCTCACACACGCCGCAGTCGATGCATTCATCGGGGTGAATCACCAGCATGTTCTCCCCCTCGTAGAAACAATCTACCGGGCAGACTTCAACACAGTCCGTGTATTTGCAGGCGATGCAGGCGTCGTTGACGATATATGTCATGAGCTATGTCCGATTTTTCTTACCGCGATTGTCCTAAGCCCGACAGCGCAATCATTCAAGGCCACGATCCCGTGAAAGGTCCAAACTGCGGCGATCTTTTTTCGTGGGTCGCCCGCCAACACGGTCAGCGCCCGGCGCTTTAGGCTTTGCTTGCTGCACGGGCGATTTATCCAGATAGAGCGCCTGTGCCTCTGGCGCGGGGCCGCGACGCAGCCCGCACGCAGCGATTTCCACGACCCTGATCTGGGTGCCTTGCGGAAAGGTCAAGGTGTCCCCCGGCCCCACTTTGGTGGCGGCCTTATCGACCTTGTTGGCGTTGACCCGCACATGTCCGCCACTCACCTGCTTGGCCGCCAGCGTGCGGGTTTTGAAGAACCGCGCATGCCAGAGCCATTTGTCGAGGCGAATTTTTGGCGCGTCGTCGGTCAGTCTTTTTTCAGCCCCATCAGGGCCGCCGCGAATGGGTTATCAGGATCAATGGCTTTCTCCTTCTTCGGAGGACGGGCCTGATAATTCTGCGCCTTGTTGTTGTCGCGTGGACCACCTTTGCCCTTTGGCTTGCCGCGTGGCTTGCCCTTGCCGCGCGCTTCACCTTGCGGGCGACCACCTTCACGTGGCTTGCGCACACCAAAGCCGCCCCAAGTGAAGGTGTAGAACACTTCCATCTCTGTGGTCTCAACAGCGGCGTCGGCGGCTTGGCCGATAGGTGTTTCTGTCTCGGACACCTCTGGGATCGGATCGGCAACCGGTTGATCTGCGGGAGTCTCCGCAATCGGCGCAATCCCTTCATCCGCGAGGTCAGGTGTTACGACGTCTGCCGCAGAAGCGGGCGACGCCTCACCCGCGATGGCGCCAGCGGCGGCATCTTCGGCGACGTCCATAACGGGGGTATCTTTGGCAACGTCCTTAGCGGCCCCGGGGATAACCTCTTGAACCGATTTAACTTTCTGACGTTCAGCCCGCTCGGCCTTGTAACCGAGACCGGACATCAGATTGGCAAACTGTTCCAGCGTCATACCGGTGATCGACAGCATATCCGCCTTGGCTTCGAAGCCGCCACGGCTGTCTTCGGCCCGCAACTGGTCGGCAAGGCGTTCGAGCATGTCGATACGGATCGCGCGGTCGCCCGCCAGACGATACCCCGCTTGGGTGTAGTAGCCTTCGGGCGCGTCGATAACCGCTGGGACCGTGACCAGACCCGGAGGCGGAGCTTCAGGGAACTCGGCCAGATCTTTTTGCAGCGACCACAGCACCAAACGCAAACGCGTGGGGGCAGGCTTCAGCAGCAGAGGCATGAAAATAGTAAACTGGCCGAACCGGATGCCGTGCTTACGCAGGGCTGCACGGGCGTCTTGGTCCAACGCTTTCACGTCAGACGCCACCGCCTCACGGGTCAGGACGCCCAGAGCTTCGGACATCTGGAACGCAAAGCCTTTCGCCAGACCGCTCAGCGCTTCGTCCTTAGACATGGCGATCATCGGTTCGAAAGCGGCGGCGATCTTGCGGTCGATAAAGTGTTGCAGGCGGCGCTTCACCTTTTCGGCAGCATCCGCGCCGGCTTCTTCGTCAACGAAAGCTTCCACCTCGGGTTTAAGCGCATCAGAGCCTTTGACCAGCTTGCCCACCGCCATGTCGCCCCACATCAGGCCACCTTGCTCGGTGAAGTCCATTTCTGTATCGGGCGCATTGTAGAATTTGTCTGCACGCAGGTTGAAGTGCGGCGTCAGCGCCGCCAGTGCCGCCTGACGCAGCATTTTCGCCTCATCCGGACTCGACGTTTGATCCTGCCGGAAGCGGAACCCATCAAGACGGCCGATGATCTCGCCCTCAACCGTCACTTCACCCTTGTCGTTCACGTCAGCCACGAGGCTCTCCTTCTGCTTCAACCGCCGCAACAACACTGATGTGCGCCGGTCGACAAATCTTTGAGTCAGCGCGCCGTGTAGCGCATCTGACAGGCGGTCTTCTACAGCACGGGTTTCCCCGCGCCAATGAGTTTCGTCCTGCACCCACCCTTTGCGCTGAGCCACATACGTCCAGGTGCGGATGTACGCCAGACGCTTGGACAGTGTATCGATGTCCCCGTCCGAGCGGTCAATGCGCGCAATCTGGCGAGCCAGATAATCGCGTGGCACCTGACCTTTGTCGTGCAAGTAGCCGAAGATAACCTCCAGCAGCGCCGAATGTTCCCCTTGGCTGATTCCCCTGAAATCAGGGATACGACAGACATCCCAGAGCAGTTTGACGTCATGCGGGGTCGAGACGCGTGCATCCACCTCTACCACATCGCGCAGAGCCTTCAGCGCGACGACGTCATCTGCATCCCGTGCGCGGCTGAGCCAATCGTGACTTGTGCGCATCTCGAGGCTTTGAAGCAGCCGCCCGATTGATCCGAACTCAAGCCTGTCATTGCGCCACTGCAATTTCTTGATCGGCGTGAACCGCGCGGAGGTGATGGCCTCGACAACCTCTTCCTCCAAGGGCGGGGCCTCTCCCGTCACCCCGAAAGTGCCGGGTTGCATGAACCGACCGGCCCTGCCCGCGATCTGGGCCAATTCGTTGGGCTGCAACCGCCGCATGGATCGCCCGTCAAACTTGGTTAGCGCAGAGAACGCCACGTGGCTCACGTCCAGATTCAGCCCCATGCCGATCGCATCCGTGGCGACCAGATAGTCCACATCGCCGTTTTGATACATTTCGACCTGCGCGTTTCGTGTGCGCGGCGAAAGTGCGCCCATAACGACTGCACATCCGCCCTTTTGGCGGCGGATAAGCTCGGCGATTGCATACACATTCTCAACAGAAAACCCCACAATCGCGCTGCGTGCCTTCAGTCGGCTTATCTTTTTCGAACCTGTGTAGGTTAATTCCGAAAATCGCTCCCGCCGCAGAAACTGCGCCTTCGGCTCCAGCGCCGCGATGGCGCTTTTCATCGTGTCGGAGCCCATAAACAGCGTCTCGTGCAGCCCGCGAGAGCGCAACAAACGATCCGTAAAGACATGGCCCCGCTCTGGGTCTGCGCAAAGCTGGATCTCATCCACCGCCAGAAAATCCGCGCCCATCCCTTCGGGCATGGCCTCAACAGTGCAGACCCAATAGGCGGCGCGGTCCGGCACGATCCGTTCTTCGCCAGTGATCAGGGCCACGACGGACGGGCCGCGCAACGCGACGATCTTGTCATAAACCTCGCGCGCCAGAAGGCGCAGCGGCAAGCCAATGATGCCAGTCCGATGCGCCAGCATCCGTTCAATCGCGTAATGGGTTTTGCCGGTGTTGGTCGGGCCAAGAACCGCAGTGATGCGTGCCTGTTGGCTCATATCTGGCCCTTAGTTTTCGGGGGCCAAACTGTGTTGGCCTGCAGTGTCTCTAGACGTCTTGACCGGAGACTTTGCGCTCCAACCGCTCGATGGCCTCTTTTAGGCCTTCGCGGTGGGGATGTATAGCAGCGGCGGCCTGATAGGCAGCCAATGCGTCCTCTTCCCTCTCAAGTTCCTCAAGTATCCGGCCCAAGCCTTGCAATGCGCCGAAATGGCGAGGGTTCAGGGCCAAGGCGCGCTGGATGTCCACGATTGACAGGCCGAATTCGTCTGCGTTGAAAAACGCGGTAGCGCGGGCGTTCCAGCCTTCGGCAAAGTCGGGCGCATGGTCGGTGAGCGCGGTTAGATGGTCAATCGCCTTGGCAAAATCCCCCTGCTCCATCGCTTTCCGCCCGCGACTCAGCAGTAAATCCATCGATGCAGAGCCGGAGCGGGACCATTCTTTCCAGATCTTCCGCTCGACCCCCTCCCAGTCTTTTATATCCGGTTGGGCCAATTCGGCGTAAAGATCATCGAGTTTCGCTTCATCTGCCACGCTTGGCAGCGTAAAAGCTGAAACCGACAGAAATGCCGTAACGAAAATATTGAGGACTGAGCGCGAAACTTTCATAACGCCTTTAACTCTAGCGGGTGATTTGCAAAAATCAAAAGGCGCAGGCACCCGCCTCATCACTTTTTCAGGAGACTCTCTTATGAGCGACGTAATCAATCAGGCAGTAGCTGCCCTCGCAGGCAAAATGGACGGCGGCTTTGATGGCTCCGTGAAATTCGTGATTGAGGGCGAAGGCTCCATCATGGTCGATGGCGACGGCGTGCGCGCTGGCGACGAAGAAGCAGAGTGCACTATGACCGCAGACGCGGACACCTTTGAGGCCATTCTTGATGGCGACATGAACCCGACCGCTGCGTTCATGTCCGGCAAACTCACCGTCGATGGTGACATGGGCACCGCGATGAAACTGGGCTCCGTCCTGTCGTGACCCTGACCCCTGCCCCTTTCCATGCCGATGTCGCAAACGGCCCTGATGGTGGCCGTGCTTATTGGCTGACCACGTCTGATGGCGTTCGCATTCGCATTGGCGTGTGGAGTGGTGGTGACAAAGGCACCGTGCTGCTTTTTCCGGGCCGAACGGAATATATCGAGAAATACGGTGCTGCCGCGAAAGGCTTCATGGATCGTGGCTTCTCTGCCGTTGCAGTTGACTGGCGTGGCCAAGGGTTGGCGGATCGCGCATTGCCCAACCGGCTCATCGGTCATGTGAGCGACTTTCAGGAATACCAAAAGGATATTGCCGCTGTAATGGCGGCCTTGCCCGAATTGGACCTGCCAAGCCCCATGGGCTTGCTGGGGCATTCCATGGGCGGGTGCATTGGGTTGCGCGCCCTTATGGAAGGGCTACCCGTAGATGGTGCTGTTTTCACCGGCCCAATGTGGGGAATCGCACTTGATCCGCTCCGCCGCGGCGCGGGCTGGGCGTTATCGACCCTCACCCGTCAAACCAAATTCGAAAATCTGTTGGCCCCTGGCACATCAGAGGTGTCCTACGTTCTGGCGCAGCCGTTCGAAGACAACATGCTGACCCGCGATATGGCGATGTATGAGGGGATGCGCCAGCAATTGGTTGCCTACCCTGATCTGGCCTTGGGCGGCCCGTCCTTTGCGTGGCTCAACGAAGCGCTGAAGGAATGCCGCGCCTTATCGCTGAGCCCGACCCCGAATGTTCCGACGATTACCTTCCTTGGCACGAACGAGCGTATCGTCGACACCAAGGCGATCCACGACCGCATGGCGCGCTGGCACAATGGCGAGTTGCGGATGGTTGAGGGCGCGGAGCATGAGGTGGTCATGGACACGCCGGATGTGCAGGCCGAGGTTTATGATGCAGCAGTCGAGCTGTTCATGGGCGCGCTAGCGGACGCCTAGGCGTCCACCAGAACCCCGTTTTCCAAACGCACAACGCGGTCCATACGACCCGCGAGGCCTAGGTTATGCGTGGCAATCAGCGCGGCGAGCCCCGTGCTCCGCGCCAGCGTCATCAACGCGTCAAACACTTGATCGGACGTGCCCGGATCAAGGTTGCCCGTCGGTTCGTCCGCCAGAAGCAACCCCGGCTTGTTTGCCAACGCGCGGCAAAAGGCGACGCGCTGCTGCTCACCGCCCGATAGCTCGCCCGGACGGTGGGAGGCACGTTGTGCAACACCGACCTTCCCTAACAAATCAAGCGCATGAGCTTCGGCTTCGTGCTTGGAGAGGCCCGCAGCCAGTTGCGGTAGCACGATGTTTTCCAGCGCTGTGAATTCCGGCAGCAAGTGGTGAAACTGATAAATGAACCCGATTTTGGAGCGCCGCGCGGCGGTGCGCGCACGATCACTTTTACCGCTGAGGTCATCACCAGCAATCACCACATTGCCGGCATCGGGCGTGTCCAGAAGTCCTGCAATATGCAGTAGCGTCGATTTCCCCGCGCCGGATGGTGCGACCATGGCCACGACCTCCCCTGGGGCGAGTTCCAGATGGACACCGCGCAGGACGGCAATCTCGTTTGGCTTGCCTGAATTATAGACCTTCTCGACCCCGTCGAGCAGCAATGCAGCGTTACTCATAGCGCAAGGCCTCCACAGGGTTCATGCGGGCGGCACGGCGGGCCGGAAAGATGGTGACAACAAAGCTGAGGAACAGCGACAGTGATATAGCGGACAACACGTCGCCCCACTCAAGCCGCGCGGGCAGCTTGGAGATTAACCGGATTGACGGATCCCATACACCGCCCCCAGCAACCCAGTTCACGATCCCGAAAATCTGGTCGATATAGATGGCAAAGAGGCACCCAAGGATCATCCCGAGGATCGTTCCGATCACCCCGATTGACGCCCCGCAGATGAAGAACACCCGAAGCACAGAGCCTTCAGACAAGCCCATCGTACGCAGAATGCCAATGTCGCGCCCCTTGTTTTTCACCAGCATAATCAGACCGGATACGATGTTCATCGAGGCGATAAGAACCAGCACGGACAGGATCAGGAACATTACGTTGTCTTCCATTTCCAGCGCCTGCAAAAACGCACCGGAGCTGTCACGCCATGTCCAGAGCAGCGCTCCGTCGCCAGCCGCCATCAGCAAATCCCGCTCATGTTTGCTGACGTTCTCCGGATCATCAAGGATCACCTCAATCTCGTCGGCAACGCCTTCGCGGTTGAAATATTCCTGCGCCTTGTCAAACGGCATGTAGACCCGCGTGCGGTCAATGTCGTAGCGGCCCACTTGGAAAATATAGACGACCTCGAACGCCACGATGCGCGGCGACGTGCCAAACGCAGTCTTTGTTCCGTTGGGTGAGATCAGTTTGACCTTGTCGCCAACGGACACGCCCAAGCTGCGGGCAACGCCCCAACCTATGGCGATTGTCATGCCATTGTTTGCCACGTTGAACTGCGCCAAATCGCCCAACTTCTGTTCCGGCTGAACCACGCGGCGCACACCGGCCAAATCTGCGGCACGGATGCCATAGACCTCAGCCGCTGCATTCCCCGAGGTAGCCGCCGCCATAACCTGCCCCTTCACCAAAGGTGCGGCACGCACCACGCCATTCGCTTCAGCCATTTTGGCGGTCAGACCGTCATAGTCCTGAATGACCTGCGCATAGGTTCCATTCTCGCTGGTCTGGCCAGAGGAATAGACCGTGACATGCGCGTTGGCCCCCAAAATGGTATCGACGAACTCATACCGAAAGCCAGAACGCACGGCCAAGGTGATGATCAGCGCGGCCACTGCCAGAGTAATGCCGATCAGGCTGATCCATGTCATCACCGACACGCCACCCTCGGCGCGTTTGGCGCGCAAGTAACGCCATGCGATCATCCATTCAAACCCCGCAAACGGAGGGGTGGTGGTGGGGCTGTTGCTGCTCAACTGCGCTCTCCAGCTTAGGTTTTGCGTCACGTTTGCGCTGATCCCAAGTGCGGGTCAAGCCTCTGGCGGCGACATGTTGCCGAAGATCCAGCTTAGCCCAGAAGGCTGGCAAGATTGGTGCCGTAAGGTCATTTCGCCTGCAATCGTCGTCAAATTTGGGGATTTTCACCGTGGATTGGCAGGATTTGCCGTAGCGTTTCAATAAATTCGACTACACTCTTTAGTGAGAGATCAAAGAAAATCACGCCCGCCATCATGCGCTTAGGCCTTCAAACTTGAAGTCATCGATCTCTCGCCAACGCGCAAACCATAAACGGGCGGTCGCAACGGGAGACAGTAGAATGTCAACTAAATTGGTAATTGGCCTAGATGGTCACAGCTCGGGGGAGCGCGCGCTTGAGTTCGCAAAAACCCTAGCAGGCCAAATTGGCGCCTGCGAAATGCTTGTGGTCTATGTTATTGAATGGTCGCCCTATTCCTTCCAAACCGCTGAAGAAAACGCGCAACGTCACAAGCGGCGCGAAGAAGAGATTTCCACTGCTCAAGAGCGCGTGGTGACGCCCGCAGTCAAATCACTGACAGACAGCGGCCTGACAGCCACTGGCCGCGTGCGGCACGGCAATGTCGCCGACACTTTGAACGACATCGCCAAGGAAACTGGTGCCACGCAGATCATTGTCGGGCGTTCTACGGAATCCGGCTTGTCAAAACGGATCTTTGGCAGCTCAACCGCAAATCTCGTGATGGAGGCAAGTGTGCCCGTCACGGTCGTCAATTAAGGAGGCTGACATGACACGTTTCAACCAAGTCGCAGCCTCTGCTGCTGCGCTGGCGGCCACCGCCGGCCCGGCACTGGCACAAGAGGCAGCCAGCCTCGACGCTCGCGTGAACGCAGCCTTTGCAGCCGCAACGGGCCCGTTCGTGAGCTTCATCTTCGCGCCCCTTCCGGGCACGGCGTTTCCTTGGATCGTGATGTGGCTGGTAGTCGCTGCCACGATCTTCACCATCTATTTCGGATTTGTTCAGTTCCGCTTTTTCAGCCACGCCATTGGTTTGGTAAAGGGTGATTACTCCGATCCGAATGATGCGGGCGAAGTCAGCCACTTCCAAGCGCTGGCAACCGCGCTTTCTGGCACAGTGGGCCTTGGGAACATCGCCGGTGTGGCCGTCGCCGTCGGCATCGGTGGTCCCGGGGCGACGTTCTGGATGATCCTCGCGGGTCTTCTGGGCATGGCCTCGAAGTTCACTGAGTGTACGTTGGGTGTGAAATATCGGAACGAATATCCAGACGGCACCGTGTCCGGTGGCCCGATGTATTACATCTCCAAAGGCTTTACCGAGCTGGGACTTCCGGGCGGTAAGATTCTGGCCATCCTGTTTTCGGTCTTCTGTATCCTTGGCGCATTGGGCGGCGGGAACATGTTCCAAGCCAACCAAGCACATGCCCAAATCTCGGGCATTGTCGGCGACTACCCCGGCTGGATCACGGGCATCATATTTGCCGCGGTTGTCTTCGTGGTGATCGTGGGTGGTGTTAAATCCATCGCCGCTGTGACCGAGAAAGTGGTTCCCTTCATGGGCATCCTTTATGTCGGCGCTGCGTTGATCATCTTGCTGGTCAACTATGACAAAATCGGCTGGGCCTTTGGCCAGATCTTCGCTGGGGCTTTCACCGGCTTGGGTGTCGCAGGCGGTATGGTCGGCGCGCTGATCCAAGGTTTCAAACGGGCCGCCTTCTCGAACGAGGCGGGCGTGGGTTCCGCGGCGATTGCGCACTCGGCGGTGAAAACCAAAGAGCCAATCACCGAAGGGTTTGTTTCCTTGCTGGAGCCGCTGATCGATACAGTTGTGATCTGCACTATGACAGCACTTGTCATCGTGATCTCGCAGCAACTGATCATTGATCCTGCGACGGGCAACTACATGCTCAACGAAGCAGGCTCTGCGATTGCCACTGTCGACGGCAACTCGGGCGTCGCGTTGACCTCGGCCGCGTTTGCGTCGGGCATCAGCTGGTTCCCCTATGTGCTGGCGATTGCGGTGGTCTTGTTTGCCTTCTCGACCATGATCTCTTGGAGCTATTATGGCCTGAAGGCTTGGACCTACCTGTTTGGTGAAGGCAAAACGACCGAGCTGGTTTTCAAGCTGATCTTCTGCGTGTTCATCGTAATCGGCGCGGCCGCAAGCCTTGGGCCAGTGATCGACTTCTCCGACGCGGCGATCTTCGCCATGGCGGTGGTCAACATCTTCTGCCTCTACTTCCTGATGAAGTTGGTGCGTACGGAGTTGAACTCCTACGCCTCACGCCTCAAATCTGGCGAAATCAAGAAATACGAGCACTAGGTTCAAAGCGACATGACATTTATCGGGGCGCCTTCGGGCGCCCCTTTTGTTTACGATATCGTCAAATCGATAGGGAAAGTCGCTGCTTTTTCCGACAGCCAAGCGTGTCGCTTTTAGGCCAGATCGCCTTCAGAAAATGTTCCTAGATCGGTGAAAGAAGCAGCGAGGTTAATATGGATCATTCTGGAGCAAGCCTTATCAATCTTACTCGTTATCCTATTCACAAAAAGGGCTCCGAGCGTGACGCGGTTTTGAAGAGCGCACGAGAGAACCTAGATCGCGACGGCTGCGCGGTCTTGAAGGGATTTCTGACTCAAGACGGCATCGCCGCCCTCACCGCAGAGGCCGAAAGCGTCGCAGAGAACGGGCACAAGTCCTTCAACCGAACGAATGCCTATTTCACTAAAGATGATCCTTCCCTGCCAGCGGATGACCCCCGTCGACAGTTTTTTGACCGATCCAACGCATTCATCCCGGCGGACAATTTCCGAAAAGACGGGGCACTGCGATCCGTCCACGATTTTGACGGGTTTGACGCATTCATTCAGGATTGCCTTCAGGAGGAAAAATTCTACCGCTATGCCGATCCCTTGGCGGATGTGATTGTAAATATGGCCAGTGAAGGAAACGGGTTTCCTTGGCATTTCGATACCAACAATTTCACCGTGACGCTTGCGATCCAGAACGCCGACGCAGGTGGCGCATTCGAGTATGCGCCGGGCATCCGCGAGGGCGACGAGAATTTCGATGAAGTGAAGCATGTGCTGGACGGAACGTCAGACAAGGTGACAACGCTAGAGCTTGAGCCCGGTGACCTCCAGTTGTTCAGAGGTCGCTATTCGTTGCATCGCGTCGCGCCGTTAAGGGGCGACAGGCCGCGCTATGTGGCGATTTTCTCTTACGTGGAAGAGCCGGGAATGGTTGGTAGCCCGGAACGCACGGAACAACTCTATGGACGAACGCTTCCGATCCATTGGGAGCGGCAGGCGGGGCACCGCGCGGATGCTTTCATAGACTGACCGCCCGCCCTGCGAAGCTAATATAGCGGCGTTTAAGCCAACAATCGTGTAACCAACGGGGCCAATGCCGTGCCGATCGCGCGCGTGTTTTCCACATCAAGGTGGAAGCCATCCAATGGCGAGGACACTGCGACGCTATTGCTGTCAAAGTACGCCGCTTCGCTGTCCTTAGCCACCTGAGCAACCAATCCGCGATACGCGTTACTGGCGTCGATCATGGTTTGGGTGATGCCCGAACTTGGCACGATGACCGGCGGGGCCACGACCATCACCTGAGGTACCTCGCACGGTGTCCGGTAAGGATGATGACGCACGATCTCGATCAACCGCGCCATGCCACGCGCAGCCATTCCGGGGTCGACCCCACAATAGGCATCATTTGTGCCAAGCATCACGATCACCAGATCAAGCGGCGCATGCGAATGCAGCACCGAAGGCAGCATCGCGGCACCGTTCATGTCGGCAGGGCTGACCGTCATGTCAAAGGCGGTGGTCCGTCCCCGAAGCCCGTCTGCGACGACATCAAGCCCGGTCAAGTCCGCCAGCAGCGTGGGCCAGCGGTCTGCCTTGGCATGACGCCCGCCCTCCTCAGGACACGAACCCCATGTGAGGCTGTCGCCATATGCCAGGACCGTGCGCATCAGTGAACCGCGTAGATCGCTGCGACTTTTTTGACGGCTTCTTCGGGCGACACTTCAACGCTCTCGCCTGTGCGGCGCGAGGTGAGCTCAACAACACCGTTTTTCAAACCACGCGGGCCAACTGTAATGCGCCATGGAAGGCCGATCAGGTCCATCGTGGCAAACTTGCCGCCTGCCCGCTCATTACGGTCATCATAAAGCGGCTCGAGTCCCAAAGCGGTGAGCGACTTGTACAGCGCCTCGCAAGCCCCGTCGGCCTCTTCGTCGCCCTGCTTGAGGTTCACGATACCCACATGGAACGGCGTCACGCCTTCCGGCCAGATGATGCCCTTGTCGTCGTGCGAAGCCTCGATGATCGCCCCTAGAAGGCGGGACACACCAATGCCGTGGCTACCCATATGCACAGGAACCTGCTTGCCGTCCGGCCCTTGCACCACGGCGTTCATCGCCTCGGAATACTTGGTGCCGAAGTAGAAAATCTGCCCGACTTCAATGCCCCGCGCAGTCTTGCGGCGCTCTTCCGGGATCGCGTTGAACAATGCTTCGTCATGGGTCTCGTCCGTGCGGGCATAGAGGTTTGTGAACTCTTCCATGACGCCCGCACATTGCTCGACATTATCGTAGTCGATGTCGCGGTCGCCGAAGGTCAGGTCGGTCACGGCGCTGTCGTAGAAAACCTCGGACTCGCCGGTATCTGCCAGCACCAGGAATTCGTGTGTATCGTCACCACCAATCGGACCGGAATCAGCCCGCATCGGGATCGCTTGGAGGCCCATACGCTCGTAAGTACGCAAGTAGCTGACCAGATGGCGGTTATAGGCGTGCAGCGCGTCTTCCTTTGTTAAATCAAAGTTGTAGCCGTCCTTCATGTAGAATTCGCGGCCCCGCATGACGCCAAAGCGCGGGCGACGTTCGTCGCGGAATTTCCACTGGATCTGATACATGGTCAACGGCATATCTTTGTAGCTGGTCACATGGGAGCGGAAGATGTCGGTGATCAATTCCTCGGCGGTTGGCGTGAACAGCATGTCGCGGTCATGGCGGTCTTTTATGCGCAGCATCTCTTCGCCGTAATCGTCGTAGCGACCGCTTTCGCGCCATAGGTCCGCAGATTGGATCGTCGGCATCAGCATTGGCAGGTGGCCCGCTTTCTGCTGCTCTTCATGCACAATTTTCTCGATCTTTTGCAGCACTTTGTAGCCCAGTGGCAGCCAAGAGTAGATGCCGGCAGCGGATTGCTTGATCATACCAGCGCGCAGCATGTAGCGGTGCGACACGATCTGCGCCTCTGCGGGGGTTTCTTTCAGGACGGGGAGGAAATAGCGGGACAGGCGCATGGCTTCTGGGTCTCTCTCATGAGTGGTTGCATCCGAGTTACGCCAATGCCCGCCCATTGCCAAGTTGGGGCGCAGGGATTTTCAACATTTGTGCAATTTGTCCCTGCTCAGGTGACGAGCGTTTCCGCCTCAAGCGCCGATGCCAAAGAGGCAAACCGCGCCTGCGCCACTTCGCCGAACAAGGCTTTGGTATCGGGGTGCAGCTTGAGCTTCAGCAACCGCTTCTTGGGGTGCCACTTCAGCTGCCCCATCAGTTCAGGCCTTTGGACCGAGAACATCGCACCAAATCGCATAGCCTTGCCCAACACCTCAGCATCACGGAGTTCCTTCTCCGACAGAAGATCGAACAGCTCTTGAAAGTGAGTGCCGGAGCGGGAATTTTTGTAGCGGTGCAACAACGCCGTCCCAAGGAAAATGCGCCCCGGATGATCCAGACCGCCAAGGTTGGCGCGGGTCGCGTTGTCGAAACACACCTCCGCGCGGTAGTCGGGGTGCGCACGCCAGCTCACGTCATGCAAAAGGCAAGCAGCCTTAACCAATCGTATACGTTCGGGAGATGCCTTTTCAAACAAAGGTTCAATAAAGCGAAACAGAAACTTGCCGAAACCGGGAATACGGGCGTTCATCGCTTCGTCGTAACGGCAGGCCTCAATAAGCGGGTCGCGGCGTTTCAGCTCGAACGGCATCTGCTCGTAAAGGAGCCCTTCACGAATACCGTAACTGGACACAGCCACGGATTGCGGCTTGAAGCGCTGGATCAGTGATTTGAGCACTTGCGAGGCAATCGGCACAAGCCGCATCCGCGCCTCGGAGTTGCCAGTCATTGCCCGCAATTCGTCCACCGAGAAATTGCTGATCCATTTGACTGTTTGCAGAATGGATTTGGCGGTCATCCGGTATTCGTGAAGCACTTTAAGGGGGTAGCCCCGCCGCTCCATGTCAAGACGTGCAATGGCCCGCCATGAGCCACCAACAAGGAACAGTGTTTCATAGTCACCATCGATCTGCGCGCGAAGATCATCAATCGTTTCGTCTATCAGCGCCTTGCGCGCTTTGATGCCGCCTTTCATGCTCATCAATTTGAGCGGGCCAATCTGCGACGACACACGCCGCCCGACGACCCCTTCTCCAAGCTCTGCCAACTCCATCGACGAACCGCCGATATCGCACATCAAACCTTGTGCCTCGGGCCAGCCAAGGAATACTCCTTGTGCCGATAAACGGGCTTCTTCGACGCCTTCGGCGACCCATAGGTTCAGCCCTGTCTCGCGGGCGACCTCTGCACGGAAATCTGGCCCGTCCGCAGCATCACGCACCGCCGCTGTTGCAACGCAAGTCATAGGCGACACGCCCATCCCCTGCGCTAAAAGTGCAAAGCGCCGCAAAGCAGCCAACGCACGGTCTCGCCCTTCCGGGTTCAAATGGCCGGTTTCCGATAAACCTGCGCCCAGCCCGGCCATGACTTTCTCGTTAAAGAAATACGCGGGACTGCGTGCGGCACCGTCGAACACAACCATCCGCACTGAGTTGGAGCCGACATCAATCGCCCCCACCCGCTTCAGCGCCTTTGACTTGGGGTCATTGAACAAGGGGCGGCCGAAAGGACCATCTTCATCGTGTTGTCCGTCCAAAGCTTGCCTCGCTCACGCTTCTTGGATTGACCCTGACCATGCGGTTAGGGCGGCAAGGCGTCAATGTGAAAGGCCATACTGCGCGGATTTAACTCCTCAAGGGCAAGTCGAGTAGTGTTCTGTCCTCTCAGTCAGCGGACTGAGCCAAAATAGGGACCAAGCGATAGAAAGCGGATAAAATGCAGTACAAGTATTGTTCGCACATTGGCCGGCTGGAACACTTTCCAAGACTAGAGCGACTTCGAGGAATATTATCCCCTTCGCGACATTTGACACCGCTCAATTTAGACCGATATCCCGCACGAGAGTTACTCGGAGAAAAACCATGCTGCTGGAATCCTTTGATTGGGGGCTTGAGGCCCGCACTTTGCAACTGCTGTTCGGGCTGGGGCTTGGCCTCCTGTTCGGCATCGCGGCCCAGATTTCGCGTTTCTGCCTGCGACGTGCGGTGGCCGTCGACAGTGAGGATCGCGGGGCAGCGGGCGCGGTTTGGGTCACGGCCTTTGCCACAGCCATCGTAGCCTTTCAAGTCGCCAGCACCATGGGCTTCATCGCCATCGAAGAGCACCGCTTCCTATCCAGCGACCTTGCCGTTCTTGCTGTTATCCTTGGTGGTGCCGCATTCGGAGCGGGCATGGTGCTGACGCGTGGCTGCGTGTCGCGCCTGACCGTGCTGAGCGCCACGGGCAATCTGCGGGCAGCCACTGTGCTGCTTGTGTTTGCGATCACGGCCCACGCGATGCTCAAAGGCGTCCTGTCGCCGCTTCGGGTTGGCCTCAGCTCCTTCACTATTGATCTGCCTTTCGCGTCTTTTACCGAGCTCTCCGGCGGTGCGGCACTGAGCAGTGCGGTTGCGGTATTGGCTGCAGCGTGGCTTGTCGTCCGTTTCCGCCCGTCCTGGCGCAATGTTTTGCTGGGCGCGGTCATCGGGCTGGTGCCTGTCCTTGGCTGGGCCATCACGAGCGTTCTGCTGTTCGACGAATTCGACCCTCTGGCGATCCAGTCTGCGGCCTTCACTTTGCCTTGGGCCGACACATTGTTCTGGATCATTGCCTCTACGGCCGTGCCTGCGGGCTTTGGCACAGGCTTCCTTGGTGGCATCTTGGCCGGCAGCTTCGCGAGCGCCGCGATCCGTGGCGAGTTGCAAACCGCGTCCTTCGAGAGCGCGGCACAGACAGGGCGTTACACTTTGGGCGCTGTGTTGATGGGGTTCGGCGGCGTTTTGGCGGGCGGCTGCACCGTTGGCGCGGGCCTCAGTGGCTCTGCGGCCCTGAGTGTCGCAGCGCTTCTGGCTCTGGCAAGCATGGTCGCAGGCGCGTGGGCAACAAGCCGCGCGCTGGCCGCCACACCCGTGGCCGTTCCCGCTTAATCCTTGGTGTGGGTCAATTCCGGCACGTCCCCTGCCCCTGCTGAGCCTCGGCCAGACAGGGACGGGTTTTCCATAAAGAAGCGGTGGCAGTTGAAGGGGTTTTCCTGCCCTTCAACATCCGCCCGCACGTAAGAGCCGTCAGGCGACAGGATCCAGCTTTGCGCCGTATCAGCAAGGTTGGCGGCCATAATCTGGCTCATCACCTGCGCTTGCACCGTCTTGTTGGTGATCTCGACCAAAGTCTCAACGCGGCGGTTCAGATTGCGCCCCATCCAGTCCGCCGAGGATATGTAGACCTTGGCTTTCTTCGACGGCAGCCCGTGGCCATTGCCAAAACAAACGATGCGAGAATGCTCCAGAAAGCGGCCCACAATCGACTTCACGCGGATATTTTCGCTTAAGCCTTTGATACCGGGCCGCACGGCGCAGATACCGCGCACGACGAGGCTGATCTTCACCCCTGCCTGTGACGCCCGATAAAGCGCGTCAATGACGTCAGCCTCAACCACAGCATTCATCTTGGCCCAAATTTCGGCCGGTTTGCCCTCGGCGGCATATTCCGCCTCTTTGTCGATCATCTTGATGAGCTTTTGCTTCATGCCTGTCGGAGATAGATACAGGTTCTCAAGATGCTCTGGCTGGGCGTAGCCGCCGATATAATTGAACACTTTGGTCGCGTCGCGGCCCAGGGACGCGTCGCAGGTGAACAGGCTCAGGTCAGTGTAAATGCGGGCTGTAATCGGGTGATAGTTGCCGGTCCCGTAGTGGGTGTAGGTCACAAGCGTGTCGCCTTCGCGGCGCACCACAGTGCTAATTTTGGCATGGGTCTTATAGTTGATGAACCCGTAAACCACATGCGCGCCGGAGCGTTCCAACTTACGCGACTGGCGAATATTCGCGGCCTCGTCAAAGCGGGCTTTCAGCTCCACAAGCGCAGTGACAGACTTGCCGTTCTCTGCCGCTTCGCACAGCGCGTCCACGATGGGGCTTTCGTTTGAGGTCCGATACAGCGTCTGCTTGATCGCCACCACATTCGGATCCCGCGCGGCTTGCGCCAGAAAGCGGATGACCATGTCGAAGCTTTCGTAAGGATGATGCAGCAGCATATCTTTCTGGGTAATGGCTGCGAACATGTCGCCGTCATTGTCCTGCACCCGTTCTGGCACACGCGGGCTGAAGGGTGTCCAAAGCAGGTCCGGCGGTGCGGCGGACACCAGTTCCCCAAGATCGGACAAGCCGATCATGCCTGAGATTTCCACCACGTCATTTTCTGTAACTTCCAGCGACTTCATCACCAGATTGCGCAGCTTTGTCGGCGCGTTGGCGCTCATCTTGAGGCGCACCACCTCGCCGCGACGGCGGCGTTTCAGGGCAACCTCGAATTCGCGCACAAGATCTTCGGCCTCTTCTTCAACCTCAAGATCGCTGTCGCGCAGCAGCCGGAAGGCGCAATGGCCGGTCGGCACGTATCCCGGAAACATCTCGCTGATTTTCAACATCAGCAACTGCTCCATCGGCAAGAAGCGCATCTCGCCCGGCTCGCAGGGCATAGAAATGAACCGATCAATCTGCGCAGGGATCGGCAAAAGCGCTTGCAACGTGCGGCCGTCGGCGGGCCGCTCCATCTGCAACGCTAGGGAAAAGCCTTCATTCGGAATGAACGGGAACGGGTGCGCCGGGTCGATTGCAAGAGGCGAAAGCACAGGGAAGACGTTCGACATAAAATAGCGATCAAGAAACTTGCGGTCCGGATCAGTCAGATCGTCTGCTTCAAGCAGCCAAATGCCGCTGGCCTCCATCTCGTCCTTCAGGGCTTCCCAAACTACGTCCTGCTTTGTGATCAGCGCGCGGGCGTTTTCGTCGATCAGCACCAATTGCTCTTCGGGCGTGCGCCCGTCCGAGGACGGCGTGCGATTGCCCGCATTTGCCAATTCGCGAAGTCCTGCCACACGCACGGTGTAGAACTCGTCAAGGTTGGTGGAAGAAATTGCAAGAAAGCGTACGCGTTCCATCAACGGCACCCGAGGGTTCTGAGCCTCGTCCAGCACACGCCAATTGAACGCGAGCCAGCTCAGCTCGCGGTTGAAAAACCGGCTTGGCCCCTGCGTATCCAGATCGGCGATCTCGACAGGTTCGGGGTAATCGGCGGTCAGAAAGTCGGCACCACTCATAGGAAGCGTCTTGATTTGAGAATGTAACGTCACGATGACGAATGTGAGGATAATGCGCGGCGCTGTCCAGTGAGCACGCGGCTAAAGGTCGACAATCTCGGCCAAAACATCACGGGCCAGACCTTTGCCGATGGGGCGTTTCTCGGACAAGGCACGAGCGTCTATGGCTTCCACAAAGCTGCGCACCGCGTCAAAACTGCGCGGCAGCCGTGGCAGGATGTAGCTGAGCAGATCAGGCTTCAGAGCGATTTGACGGTCAGAGAACATTTTCATCACCAAGGCCATCAGAAGCGCGTCGTCCAGCGCTTCGAGTGTGGCAAGGGATGTCCCTTCCATACGGCTTTTGAGATCTGCGACGGCGAAATCCAAGCGCGCAGGCGCAATGGCTGATGTGATCAAGAGCGGATGCCCCCCCTCCTGCATAAGATTGTGCAGATGGAAGGCTTGGGTCTCCTTGGCACGATCGCCCACGATCAGATGCAGGTCTTCGACCACCAAAGGGCCTTGGGCCAGCGCCATCGGGTCATCAAGCGCATCAGCCCCAACGACGCGCGCGCCGGCCTCATGTGCCCAGACCATTGCAAGGTGGGTTTTCCCCGATCCGGGCGGCCCGATCAGGACCATCTTGTTCAACGGCCAATCAGCCCAGCTTTCGACAGCGGCAACCGCCAGCGCGTTTGCGCCGGACACAAAATAATCGTCGCGGCCCAGCGCTTCTTTCGCGGGCAATGAAAAGGCCAGTTGCTCGGGCATGGGGCTATTCAGTGCCTTCCGGCGTCTCGTCGTTGTCCAGCCCCTTATAGAGCCGGCTTGTGCGATACTGCTCCGCACCGAAGCGTGCCACCACGCCCAAGGCGGCAGCGACAGGAACGGCGACCAGCATCCCGACAAAACCAAAGAGCGTGCCGAATACGGATAGTGAGAACATCAGCCAGACCGGATGCAGCCCCACGCTTTCGCCCACGAGTTTCGGTGTGAGCACATTACCTTCAAGAAATTGACCCGCCACGAAAACAGCAGCCACAGCGCCGATCATTGCAGGCTCCCCCCAGAACTGGAACAGCGCCAAGCCAACGGCCAATACACCGCCGATCACGGCGCCGATGTAGGGGATAAACGAGATCAGGCCCGCGATGAACCCGACAACGAGACCAAATTGCAGCCCCACGAGCATGAGGCCAACGGCGTAAAAGACGCCCAAAATTGTGCAGACAGTCAATTGCCCGCGCACGAAGCTAGCGAGTGTTTTGTCGATATCCGCCGCGATCTTGCGAACCTGTGGGGCATGGTCCCGCGGCAAAAGCGTGTCGATCTTGGCAATCAGGTTGTCCCAGTCGAGCAGCATGTAAAACGCCACGACGGGCACCACGACGATGAACACCACCGCGTTGATAACGCCCAAGGCCGAGGAGAACACGCTTTTGGCGAACGCCCCACCGCGTTCCTGAATGGTCGCACCAATGGACGCAAGCGACTGGCGCAGTGTGGAATTCGCATCGCCCAGATCAGGAAACCGCTCGGACAGGAAGTCGCGCAGCCGCGCAAACAAATCCGGCGCGCTTTCGAACAATCCTGCGGCCTGACTGACAATCATCGGCACGATGAGCACGGCCAGAAGGATGAATACGAAGAGCGCAATAAGGCTGATGATTGTGGTGGCAACCACGCGACTGGCGCCCATACGTTCCAACCGGTCCGCCATAGGGTCAAGCCCGTAAGCGATCGCACCGCCCACGATGAACGGCAGCATCACATCGCCAAGATACCAAAGCGCAACTAAGAACACCGCCGTCGCGATGCCCCAATATTTTGCCTGTTCTCGGACTGGTAGCGCCATGAGCATCCCTCTTTCTCGACCAGATGTGACCTATGGCGGGTCCGGTTTCAAGGCTTGCGCGGTTCTGAAGCGAAAAACCTGCCCCAGAGCCTTGCAATTCTTTGACGAATTCCCGCCCCGGCTTGAAGCGCAAGTCATTCACATTGGTAAGGACAAGGGGACGCTCATAAGCCTCGCCCACGCGCTTGACAGGGTCTTCAAGCACGACGCATCCGGGCCATCTTGTTGACGTTGCCTGCTGTCGCCGCACACTTGGTCGCGCATTCCTGACTTAGCCCAGCCTATGACAGCTTTCTGAATGCCAATCTGTCGCGGACTTTGAACGATGAGGGGCTGTCAAAGGCGCTGATCCATTGGGGCAAGGACGGGATCATGGCGATCTACTTCTTCCCAAGGGGCAGCAATTGAAGCGCGAGATGCTGGCAGGCAAGCTCAAGACCCAGCGCGCCTGCGTCGTTGATGGTCTTGATGCCAACACTGCCCCTTCTGGCCAAATAGCCGCTTTAAGTCCGCCTTCAAGGCATCACGACAGCAAAGCGCCCGTCCTCAATCGCTATGATGAGCGCGAACACCAAGAACGTGATTGTTGGGTAAAAGCCAGCAGCAAAGCCGAAGCCGCGCAGTGGGGGCGACAGGTGATAGCCCAACCAAAACAGCAGACGCGTCGCCCCGAAGGACGCGCCAAGCAGCAAGATTGGCCCTGCCCCAAGAACTGTCCCGATAAAGGGCCAAAGCAGAAGGCAAAGCATCAATTGCTCAACAGAATTCCGCAGGACGCGCTGATCAATCTCGGCGGCGGAACCTACGGGATAGGCATCGCCGTCGATGATCCTATCGTCAAAGAAGCGTCGTTGCGCAAGACGGCCAATCATCAAAAGCAACATGACACCGCCCGGCAAAAGCGCGAAGGGCAGAGCTTCGGTTAATGGCATGTTAACCTGCCATGACGCCATGCGCGCCAACGGGATCGCCGCCAGCGCCCAGATCGCACCCGCGCCCATCCCAAGAAGGATGAGCGCACGCTTTCCCATCACTTACGTGCCTTGCGGATCAGGGCAAGGATGTCTTTTGCCGCTTCCGGAATATTGGTCCCGGGGCCAAAGATCGCTTTCACGCCTGCGTTGTAGAGGAAGTCGTAATCCTGCTGCGGGATCACCCCGCCGCAGATCACAAGGATGTCGCCTGCCCCGGCGGCTTTCAACGCCTCCACCAGTTTCGGCGCCAAGGTTTTGTGGCCTGCCGCTTGCGAGCTGATGCCGATCACATGCACATCGTTATCGACGGCGTCTTGGGCTGCCTCTTCCGGTGTTTGAAACAGCGGGCCGACATCCACATCAAAGCCGATATCTGCGAAGGCGGTGGCAATCACCTTTGCGCCGCGGTCATGACCATCTTGGCCCATCTTTACCACCAGCATACGCGGGCGACGGCCCTCTTCTTCTGCGAAGTTCTCCACGTCTTTCTGGATCGCGGCGAAATCTGCATCACCCTCGTAAGCTGCGCCATAGACGCCCGCCAAGGTCTTCACCTCTGCGCGGTGGCGACCGAATGCTTTTTCCATTGCCATGCTAATCTCTCCAACTGTTGCGCGGGCCCGCGCGGCATCCACTGCCAGGGCCAGCAAATTGCCATCCCCAGACTTGGCCGCGCCTTCAAGAGCTGCCAAAGCCGCATCGCACGCGGCTTGGTCGCGGGTGGCTTTGATCTTGTCGAGCCGCTCGATCTGGCTCAATCGGACGGCGACATTGTCCACATCGAGAATGTCGATCGGGTCTTCCTTGTCCAAACGGAACTTGTTGACGCCGACGATCACTTCCTCTCCACGGTCAACCTGTGCCTGGCGCAAAGCGGCTGCTTCCTCGATGCGTAATTTAGGCATGCCAGTGGCCACAGCTTTGGTCATGCCGCCCATCTCTTCGATCTCTTCGATGATCTTCCACGCCTCGTCCGCCAGATCAGCGGTAAGCTTCTCGACATAGTAAGACCCTGCCAACGGGTCGACGACCTTGGTGACCTTGGTTTCGTTCTGTAAAATCAGCTGGGTGTTGCGTGCGATGCGCGACGAGAACGCTGTGGGCAACGCAATGGCCTCGTCAAACGAGTTGGTATGCAGCGATTGTGTGCCGCCCAGCACCGCAGACATGGCCTCATAAGCCGTGCGCACGATGTTGTTGTAGGGGTCCTGCTCCTGCAACGACACGCCGGAGGTCTGGCAATGCGTCCGCAGCATCAAAGAGCCTTCTTTCTTGGGGTTAAACTCACTCATGATCTTGTGCCACAGGAACCGGGCCGCGCGCAGTTTCGCGGCTTCCATGAAGAAATTCATGCCGATGGCAAAGAAGAAGCTTAACCGGCCTGCGAACGCATCGACGTCCATCCCGTTTGCAATCGCCGCACGCACATATTCGCGCCCATCCGCTAGCGTGAATGCCAGCTCTTGGACCAAGTTCGCGCCGGCTTCTTGCATGTGGTAGCCGGAAATCGAGATCGAGTTGAACTTCGGCATATCGGACGCGGTGTAGGCGATGATGTCGGACACGATCCTCATCGAGGGCTCCGGCGGGTAGATGTAGGTGTTGCGCACCATGAATTCTTTGAGGATGTCGTTCTGGATCGTGCCAGACAGGACCGCACGGTCATGGCCCTGCTCTTCCCCAGCCACAATGAAGGATGCCAGCACGGGGATCACCGCGCCGTTCATCGTCATCGAGACGGAGACCTTATCCAGCGGGATGCCATCAAACAGAATCTTCATGTCCTCAACGCTGTCGATGGCCACACCGGCCTTGCCAACGTCACCCACCACACGCTCGTGGTCGCTGTCATATCCACGGTGCGTTGCCAGATCGAACGCGACCGAGACGCCCTGCTGACCTGCATCAAGCGCCTTGCGGTAGAACGCGTTGGATTCCTCGGCGGTTGAGAAGCCTGCATACTGGCGGATGGTCCAAGGACGACCTGTATACATTGTCGAGCGTGGGCCACGGGTAAACGGGCCCTCGCCCGGCATGGAGCCCATATGCTCCAGATCTGTCGCATCCTCTTCGGTATAAACCGGCTGAATCGCGATGCCTTCCGGGCTGTCCCAAGTCAGATCTTCTAGCGGGCGGCCGCGCAGTTCTTTTTCAGCGCGCGTTTCCCACGCTTCTTTCTTGTCCGTCATGGTGGCTTCCTTCTGTCATGTCTGCCCCGCCGAATGTGCCTTCGGTCGGGTTGAGGTAGGTCACGCGGGCATCTGCACCGGCTTCGAGCCAGGCGATATCCGCGCGGTAATCTTCTTGAAGCTTCCACGCCTGATCGGCGTTAAAAGGCATGTATCGTGCGCCAAGCCCGGCGGAGGCGAGCCGCAAGGCCCCATCCAGATCGCCGCGTTCGGCTGCAATTTCCGCAAGCTCCGCCGCGGGGGCGGAGGCGTTTGCTTTGTGTGGCTTTCCCATAGGACCAAGCATCACAGGGCGCCCGATAAGGGCATGGATCAAAGGCACGGGGTTGGCGACCCAGCCTTCGAAGGGCCAAACCACAAGTTCAGCATCTGGAAAAACCGCACCGATATCCGCGATCACATCGCGCCAGCGTCGCGGTTGCGTCACCAGACGGTCCAAATCCGCAATCGTTGGCAAAACCGCCCCTGCTTTCACCCGAAAGGCCAGTTGCGATGCCCAGTGCAAATCATAGGCACGGATCGCAAGGCTGATGCGTAAGGCACGCCTATCGAAGGCCGGAGCGACGCGTGTCAGGCGATCCGCGACTTGGGCGTAAAGACGCACCGATTCCAGATTTTGCGCCATCGTGCCAATCAGATTTTCCTCGCTCAGGATTGCGGCTTGCGCTCCACCCTGCTCCAAACGTGAAAGCTCCATCCGAAGCCGCCCGCAGGAGCGTTTGCCCAAACTGATGTCAGACGCCGTCAAATGCTGCGGGTTCTTGACCAACCCTGCCAGCAGGCCACCACGCGTGCGTTCCGGTCCCCAGTATGTGATGCTGGCACGCCTCAAAGCGGGGCGTTGGCTGCAAAGCAACAGTTGCAAACCTGTCGAGCCGGTTCGGTGCGCCCCTAGATGCAGGCAAATTTCCACGATGTTCGCCCCCATGACACCCGCCGCCCAATGCGACTGGCTAGAGCGATCTTTGTGTGCCGAAAGGCTGACCAAGCGCTTAACAGGCCGTGTTGGCGCAATTGCCGCCAAGCTGACCATTCCATTCCCGCGAATGCCCCCTATATTAGAGGCAGAAGGAGCTTCAATGAAACACGCTATCTTATTTGTTTTTTCTACATTTTTTTCTTTGCAGGCCGTAGCTGAAGGGCTGCCGGAAGGGGCATTGGAAGACCCCACTGCGATCGGGCCATATGATGCAGTTGAAGCGAATTTGAGCGATTTTCTTTGGCTGAAACGGCCCGTCGTGGTCTTTGCAGACACCCCCGCCGATCCGCGCTTCAAGCGCCAAATCGAGCTGTTGGAGGCGCGCCCGCAGGCCCTGATCGACCGTGAGGTCGTGATTTTGGTAGATACGGATCCCAAAACCCCGTCCGATATTCGCACCAAACTGCGCCCGCGTGGGTTCATGATGGTGCTGATCGGTAAGGACGGAGAGGTCGAATTGCGCAAGCCGTCCCCGTGGGACATCCGAGAGATCACGCGCGCCATCGACAAGATGCCGCTGCGGCTACAGGAACTCAAAGAAATGCGGGCCGCACAAGACGCAGAATTGAACGATTGACGGCGTGCTTCATTGCGTCTTAACGCGAAGCTACCTATATTAAGTGCAGGAAGGGCATTCCGCCCGACCGCTAAGCCCAGAGGTGAGTGATATGTCAAAGACGCCAAAATCTCCTCCCCCTATGACTGGTCAGACGGGACCACGCCCCGGCTACTAGAAACGGACCCTCGGCCCGTGCTTTCGCGCAACGCGCGCAGGGCAGATCTTCCACGTGCAAGTGCTTCCTGCTTTAACGCGATGTAATCGGTGTACATGCCGATACGTTGCACCTGGTCCATTTCGCGAAACAGTTCTGACCGCAGGTCGTCGATGATCGCGTCCACCGCAAACACCTGATTGTAGTAGCCCACGACAGGCTGGATAACCGGCTCCGGCAACACGTGAATCTCCGCGATGAGCGCGCTGAACACCGTGTCATTGCGCTCGCTTGGCACCACAGGGATGTAGCTGTCATCCTCTTCCATCGCGGTGACGATCCGGCTCCAGGTTGCGGCCAGATCGAACTGTTTGAGCGTGACGACGTAATGGTCAATCTCGGCAATCAGAGCGGTCTGGACGTCCTGCATCTTTTCGAGCCGCCGTCGCCGCTCCCGCTTTCGGTTGCGGTAGCCGTTATAGACCCAGCCCACCGCCACGAAGAACCCGCCGACAATCGCCTGCTGGACGCGTGGGTCGATGATGTCGGCGAGCATGGCCATCGCGGGTTATTCGAACTCCATGATGACGTCGTCCACTGCGAGGTTGTCACCGGCATTGGCGTTGATTTTGGAGACCTTGCCCTTACGCTCGGCACGCAGGATGTTTTCCATTTTCATCGCCTCGACGGTACAAAGCGCTTGGCCTTCTTGAACCTCGTCTCCGACTGCGACATCGACTTTGACGATCAGGCCCGGCATCGGGCAGAGCAACAGCTTGGACGTATCGGGCGGCAGTTTCTCCAACATCAAAGACGCCAGTTCCGCCTGACGCGGCGTGCGCACATGGACCTTCAGGTCTGCACCACGGTGGCGCATACGGAAGCCGCCTGAAATCTTGTCAACCTTCAGCACCAACTTGTCGCCATTGACCTTCAACTTTGCAAGGCTGTCGCCCGGTGTCCATTTGGAGGTCACACGGTGCTTGGTGCCGTCCGCGTGGGTCACGGTGGCGCCTTTCTTGTCAGCTTTGATCTTCAGCTCGAAGCTCTCGCCTTGCAGCGTGACGACCCAGTCCTTGCCCACCTTGCGGCGGTGGTTGTCCATCGTGCCCGAAATGCGAGCGCGACGAATCTCGGCAACGCGGTGCATTGCGGCAGCCGAGGATGCGATACGTGCCAAAGTGTCTTTGGGCAGGGCAACGCCCTCGAACCCTTCAGGGTATTCTTCCTCGATAAAGGCGGTGGTGATGTCGCCTGACACAAATTTCGGGTGGTCCATCACAGCGGCACAGAAAGGCAGGTTGTGGCCAATGCCCTCCACCTCGAAGCTGTCCAAAGCAACACGCATATGCTCGATGGCGTCGCCGCGGGTTGGCCCCCAAGAGCAAAGCTTGGCGATCATCGGGTCATAATACATCGAAATCTCGCCGCCCTCGTAGACGCCCGTGTCGTTACGCACGGCACGCTTGTCCGTGTGCTTTTCTGCAGGAGGGCGGTAGCGGGTCAGGCGGCCAATCGAGGGCAAGAAGCCGCGATACGGGTCTTCTGCGTATAGACGGCTTTCCATCGCCCAGCCGTTCAACTTGACGTCCTTCTGGGTCAAGGCCAGCTTTTCGCCGTAAGCGACGCGGATCATTTGTTCGACAAGATCGACACCTGTGATCAACTCGGTCACAGGGTGTTCCACCTGCAGGCGGGTGTTCATCTCGAGGAAGTAGAAATTGCGCTCCCCATCAACGATAAACTCCACCGTACCAGCAGAGCTGTAGCCCACGGCTTGCGCCAAGGCGCAGGACTGCTCTCCCATGGCTTTGCGGGTGGCTTCGTCAAGGAAAGGCGACGGGGCCTCTTCAATTACCTTCTGGTTGCGGCGCTGAATGGAGCATTCACGCTCCCCCAGATAGATGCAGTTGCCGTGGCTGTCTGCCAGAACCTGAATTTCAATGTGGCGTGGCTGGGTCACGAACTTCTCGATGAAAATCCGGTCGTCGCCAAAGCTGTTGGCGGCCTCGTTCTTGGAAGACTGGAACCCCTCGCGGGCGTCTTCGTCGTTCCAAGCGATGCGCATCCCTTTGCCGCCACCCCCAGCGGAGGCTTTGATCATCACCGGATACCCGATCTGTTTGGAGATCTTCACGGCTTCGTCCGCGTCCTCGATCAGGCCCATATGGCCCGGCACCGTAGACACCTTTGCCTCTTGGGCGATTTTTTTGGAGGTGATCTTGTCCCCCATCTTCTCGATCGCGCCGACAGGTGGCCCGATAAAGGCGACGCCAGCTGCCTCCAGTGCTTCGGCAAATTTGGAGTTCTCAGACAAGAAACCGTAGCCGGGGTGCACCGCCTCGGCGCCGGTTTCCTTGATCGCGGCCATGACCTTGTCGATCACAATGTAGGACTGGTTCGCTGGCGCAGGGCCGATATGGACCGCCTCATCCGCCATCTGCACATGAAGTGCCTGCGCATCGGCGTCCGAATAAATGGCCACCGTTTTAATGCCCATTTTACGTGCGGTCTTGATAACGCGGCAGGCGATTTCGCCGCGGTTGGCGATCAGGATTTTCTTGAACATTAGGTCAGGTCCCCTCTTGCCCAGCCGATTGACTGGGGGTCTTGCATCAAAAAAGGCCGGGACGCGCTTGCGCGCATCCCGGCCCTGTTGGTCTTGTTGTCGGTTGTCTGGTTTTTATTTGCAGATGCCGGCGTCGTCACAGAACACGCCAGCGGCGCCGCCGATAACGGCACCAGTGACTGCGCTACCGCCAGTTGCAGAGGCAATGGCCGCGCCGGCGCCGGCGCCCACAAGGCCGCGTTCAGCGTCGCTGTCACAAGCTGAAAGAGCGAAGGCCGCGGCGATAAAAGTCGAAGTGATGAGTGTCTTACGCATTGGGGTTCTCCTTGATTACTCTTGGAGACCCAACACCTGAACACGGGGAAAAGTTTCATTTTATTTGAAACGCCCCGGATCGGGCGGAAAACTGCGCGTCGCACAGGGTGAGCATCGGCGCAATGCCGCCAGCCGCTTGATCTGAATAAAAAAAGAGGTCTGCTCGCAAAAGCAGACCTCTTTAGAGGGGAAGGGTAACGGTCTTGTACTTGCAGGTCCATCGCTGTGCTGGAGGGATTGACTTGCACCCCTAGGATGCGACGCGCCAGCGAGCGAGAAAACAAGGATGTTGCCCTAGCGTCAAATTGAGCATCATTTCGCTCAATTCCGTCAAATGGAAGCACAATCCCGCCCATTACTCGATGAATTCCTCAGCAAAAGCGTTCGGAAAAGTCGCCTGCACGCGGTTCATATCGATCCGCAGAAGCGCCTCGTAACTCGCGGGATCGAAAGGCTCTTCTGCGGGCACGACTTCGCGACCGAAGACCCAGTTCAGGCGCCCAGCATCGAGATTGCCACGCTCGAACGGTTCATCCCCGAAGTGCTGCACCAGCGCCCACATGAACCCGGCATCTGCGCGTCGATCCGCAGGGCGTCTGTCGGCGTAGCGTTCCCGCGCAATCAACGGCGTGGGGCCGTTCTTGTTGTCGCGGCGAATCGTAAATTGAAAATCCGTCCCCGGCAGCCGTGAGGGGAACCCTTTATGCTTCAGCATGTCGAAACCTTTGCGCGAACGTCCTTGGGACTGCCCCAGCCGTAGCGCAAACGCCAACTGCTCGCGCGGGCGCGTTTCGAGGTCAGATCAAGTTTTGAGAAAAGCGATTCGGCGACAGGCCTAGTGGAAGCCGTCTGGCCGGAGGGGTTTTGCGGGGCGTAGCGAGAAGCCCGCCCCGCAAATATATTAGTACTTGTTGTAGCTTGGCTCTGCAGCAACTGGCTCAACAATAACAACTTCTTCTTCTTGCTGGCCGCCGCAAGCTGCGACGATTGCAACGAAGCCGAAGACGGCGATTGCTTTGATGCTCTTGGACATCTGAGTCTCCTGTTTTGGTCTGACGAATCATTAATGGGGCTAATCCCCACTCCTTCCTCGCACACATTAGGGGTCACAGAAATGTAACCTGGCTGCAAGGTAGCCGTTCCATTGGCAAAAAAATATATCTTCAATGTGTCTGTGGCGCGATGTGTTGCGAATGCATCATCCGCGCCACAGCTTGAGCCTTGTGGGCCAACATTTTGTGTTTTCATCATATTCCGCCCCAAACGCAGGTGCCGTCCTCGACCGTGAACAAGTCGAAATATTGCACGACATTCGGCGCGGATTCGCCGAAAGGAACCTCTTCTGAGGCAACAGACACTACAATTTCACGCGCATTGGGTGCAAACTCGGCAACAATCCGCAGGCCTTCGCTCTCGCAGAGCGCCTGAAAGTCGGGCTCGATCACTTCGAATCCGAACTGCGCCCGATTGGCGATTTGTGGGGCAACCAGACGCATCCGAACCATCCGTCGCACAGCATCATATGCTCCGGGCGGCTCGAACAGATTTTCGAACGGCAGGTATTCTACGCCTGACACAGCGCGCAACGGCTTTGATTCGGCGGCAAACGCCCCCGTTCCGATAACCATCAAAAGCGCCGCGAGCTTCATGTGGGCCGCCTCGCTACGCAGTCGATCTCTACCAAAGCGCCGACGGCCAAAGCCGTCACCCCGATGGTCGTGCGCGCAGGCAATCGGTCGGCAGGGAAGAAGCTTTTGTAGGTCTCATTAAACACCGCATAGTCGCGCTCGAACTCGGTCAGAAAGCAGCGGCATTGCACCACATGGCTCAGATCAAGCCCGACGCCCTTCAGCACGGTCTCAAGATTGAGCATCACCTGACGCGTCTGCGCTTCCACGCCCGCTTCGAGCGGGTCAGTCGTGGCCCCACCCGGCTTGGTGGGCATTTGGCCCGTCAGAATGACCCAGCCGTCGCTTTCCACGGCATGGGAAAACGGAGCGACATGTGTCGGCGCGTCAGAGATGTTGTGGAATTTCGGCATCACGACCTCAAAGCGGGATATTGTCGTGCTTTTTCCACGGGTTTTTCAACGACTTGCCGCGCAGCGATGCGAAGGCCCGCGCCACGCGTTTGCGGGTGGAGTGCGGCATGATCACCTCGTCGATGAAGCCCTTCTCGGCGGCCACAAACGGGTTGGCAAAGCGGTCCTCGTAGTCGGCTGTTCGGGCGGCGATTTTTTCTGCATCACCCAACTCACCACGATACAGGATTTCAACCGCACCCTTGGCCCCCATCACCGCAATCTCGGCAGTCGGCCATGCGTAGTTGAAATCCCCGCGAAGGTGTTTGGACGCCATCACGTCATAGGCGCCGCCATAGGCCTTGCGGGTGATCACGGTCACCTTTGGCACGGTGGCCTCGCCATAAGCGAAAAGCAGTTTCGCGCCGTGTTTGATAACGCCGCCGTATTCCTGCGATGTCCCCGGCAAGAAACCCGGCACGTCTACAAGGGTCAGGATCGGAATTTCGAACGCATCGCAGAACCGCACGAAACGCGCCGCCTTGCGCGACGAGTCGATGTCGAGGCAGCCCGCCAGAACCATCGGCTGGTTTGCCACAACGCCGACAGTCTGCCCTTCAAGGCGCACAAACCCCGTCAGGATGTTCTTGGCAAAGTCTTCCTGAATTTCAAAGAAATCACCCTCATCCGCCAGTTTGGTGATCAGTTCTTTCATATCGTAGGGCGTGTTCGCGTTGGATGGCACCAGCGTATCAAGGCTGTCTTCAATGCGTGCCGGGTCGTCAAAGAACGGGCGAACCGGAGCTTTCTGACGGTTGTTGAGCGGCAGGAAGTCGACCAAACGGCGCACTTCGGCCAAGGCTTCCACGTCATTCTCAAACGCGCCATCTGCAACCGAGGACTTCTTGGTATGGGTGCTCGCGCCGCCCAATTCCTCTGCAGTGACCACCTCGTTGGTGACGGTTTTCACCACGTCAGGGCCGGTGACGAACATATAAGACGAATCTCTGACCATGAAGATGAAGTCTGTCATGGCGGGCGAGTAGACCGCGCCGCCTGCACATGGCCCCATGATCACGCTAATCTGCGGAACGACGCCCGATGCCATGATGTTGCGCTGAAAAACTTCCGCGTAGCCCGCCAAGGACGCAACGCCCTCCTGGATACGTGCGCCGCCGGAATCGTTGATACCGATCACCGGCGCGCCGTTCTGCATCGCCATATCCTGAATCTTGCAAATTTTTTGCGCGTGCGTTTCCGAGAGTGAGCCGCCAAACACCGTAAAGTCTTGGGAGAACACGTAAACCAGACGACCATTAATGGTGCCCCAGCCTGTCACAACCCCGTCCCCTGCGGGCCGCTCGGCTTCCATGCCGAACTCGGTGCAGCGATGCGCCACGAACATGTCGAACTCTTCAAAGCTGCCTTCATCAAGTAGAAGCTCGATCCGCTCACGCGCCGTCAGTTTGCCTTTGGCGTGCTGAGCGGCAATGCGGCGCTCACCGCCCCCTTGGCGGGCCGTTTCGCGGCGGTCTTCCAATTCGCTGAGGATATCTTTCATGGCGCGGGCCTCCCATATAAGTTGGGCGGAACTTACACCTGCGCCGCGATGCGGCAAAGAACCAAACGGCAAATTTGCAAATTAAGCAAATTTACAGTGGTGAATAATGCAAAGCTGCAAATAGCTGAACTAATGGGTTCACCTCTCTAAGTGCCGCCCCTATCGTTCTGGAAATGAGTTATTCGTCCGCGCGCCTATTTGATCGCGCTACCCCACCGCATATTGTGACGCTCGTGCTTCTGGCCGGCGTGTCGGCTATGAACATGTCGATTTTCCTCCCGTCGCTCCCGGCGATGACAGAGGCATTTCACACCGAATACGGCATCATGCAGCTGTCAATTTCGCTCTATCTGGCCTTCACCGCCGTGCTGCAAATTCTAATCGGACCGCTGTCGGATCGCTACGGACGGCGCCCTATTGTGATCGGCGCCCTTGTCATCTTTGCAGCGGCATCGATTGGCTGTTATGCGTCACAGACCATCGAAATGTTCCTTACTTTCCGCATGATAGCCGCCTCCGTGGCGGTTGGAATGGTGATGTCGCGTGCAATCGTGCGGGACGTGGTCCCAATGGCGGAAGCCGCCTCAACCATTGGCTATGTGACTATGGGAATGTCTCTGGTGCCAATGTTTGCACCAACTATCGGCGGCTTCATCGACGAGATCTTCGGCTGGCGCAGTATTTTCCTGTTCACTTTCGCTTTTGGCGCAGGGCTAGCACTGCTTTGCTGGGCGGATCAGGGCGAGACCAATCAAGCAAAGTCCGTAAGCTTTCTTGCGCAATTCAAAGATTACCCAGAACTGTTTACCTCCCCGCGTTTCTGGGGGTACGCAATGTCCGCCGCGTTCGCCTCCGGCGCGTTCTTCGCTTTTCTTGGCGGGTCGCCCTATGTGGCCTCGGTCGTGTATGAGCTCCCGCCCACCACGACGCGCTATCTGTTCGGCGTCCCGGCCATCGGTTACTTCATCGGCAATCTTTTCTCGGGGCGTTATTCCGTCAGCATTGGGGTGAACCGCATGATCCTGATCGGCTGCGTACTATTGGTCTTCGGAATGGCCGCATCCTTGCTGGTCACGACAATCGGCTACGGGTCAGCCTTCACCTTCTTCGCGTTTTGTACCTTTGTGGGCTTGGGCAATGGCATGGTTTTACCCAATGCCACTGCTGGCCTTCTGTCCGTGCGCCCACATCTGGCAGGCACCGCATCCGGTGTAGGCGGTGCGATCATGATTGGCGGCGGAGCGGCGCTGGCTGCCCTGTCAGGCTCGCTGCTGGAACACGGCCATGGCAGCTTCCCGTTGCAATGGGTGATGTTACTGAGCGCTGCGGCAAGCCTTGTGTCGATCATGTTGGTGCTACGCCGCGAAAGCGCCAGCAACTCTGCTTGAGAGACGGCTTTGCAAAGGCTATGACGGGGCATAGCAAACTTGCAAAGGTGCGCCGAAGATGGCCCCACGAAAACTCTATGTCGGCACAAAGTTACGCGAACTGCGCACCCGTATCGGGCTGACGCAAAAGGCATTTGCGGCCAAGCTTGGGATATCGCTGCCTTATCTCAACCAGATGGAGAACAACAACCGTCCGGTCTCGACGTCTGTGGTCCTTGCAATGGCCAGCGAGTTCGGCTTCGACGTCACCGAGCTATCCACCGGCGATGCGGAGCGGATGGTCACAGACATGTCCGAAATCCTGTCGGACCCGATATTTGCCGAAATTGCCCCGCCCTTAGCCGATTTACGCTTAGCCGCATCAAACGCCCCTGCGCTGTCACGCGCTTTTATCGAGCTGCACCGCGCTTACCGCCAAACCCATGAGCGGCTCGCCTCGTTGGACGAGGTTTTGGGGCAGGAAGCCACCAATTTGCAGCCTAGTCCGTGGGAGGAGGTTCGCGACTTCTTTCACTATTGCGATAATTACATTGATGCCGTCGACCGTGCCGCAGAGCTGTTTGCAAGCACAGTAGACGGTGACATCCTGCGTGCTGGCAACCTCAAGTTCGAGCTGCAATTCACCGATAGTAAAAACCTTCGCCGCTATGATCCGGTGAGCAACGCACTGCGCCTTGCAGCCAGCGCCCTCCCTTCCACGCAACGGTTCCAATTGCTGCACCAGATTGCACTTCTCGAACAAAATGAGCTTTTGGAGGCGACTTTGGACCTCGCGCGGTTCCAAACTGACGCCGCGCGCCATATCGCCAAAATCGGACTGGCCAATTACTTCGCAGGTGCGGCCCTGATGCCCTACGCGAAGTTCTTGCAAGCGGCACAATCCACACGCCACGATCTGGAGCAACTGGCAGACCAATTCGGCGCGTCGATCGAACAAGTCGCGCATCGTCTGTCAACGCTGCAGCGGCCCGGTGCCAAAGGGATTCCGTTCTTCTTTGTGCGCGTGGATCAGGCTGGAACTATTACCAAGCGCCATTCTGCAACCCGCCTGCAATTTGCCCGTTTTGGTGGCCCCTGCCCCTTGTGGAACGTCCATCGCGCCTTCGAAACGCCCGGACGTTTCCTGCGCCAACTTGCCGAAACACCGGACGGGGTGCGGTATATCTCTATCGCGCGCGATGTTTCTAAACCGGGAGGCAGCTTCACGGCGCCCACCCGTCGCTATGCCATTGCCCTGGGTTGCGAGATGACCCACGCCAGTGCGCTTGTCTACGCAGACGACTTGTTGCCCGCCAGCCCGCAAGCTTTTGAGCCGATTGGAATTTCCTGTCGAATTTGCCCACGCCGCGACTGCCACCAACGCTCCGTCCCGCCACTTGAAAGCAAGCTCAGCGTGGATCACGACCAGCGCGGCACTCTGCCTTATACGGTCGAATAATGCGGGTTTTACTGCGGGCAGTTGTCCTTCTTTCCCTCTTCTTCGGCGCGTATTTCGGGCTGGAACGACTGGTCGTCTACCCGCTTGACCCGCGGGCCATTGCCCCTTCGGACGCGCGCATCACGGAAACCAAAGTCGGCGACATGGTCGTCTGGACTGCACCGCCCAAGCGCGGCAAGCCGACAGTACTGTATCTACATGGCAACGCGGGTCATATTGCGAAACGCACGGCTCGACTGCAGCGCCTGATGGATCGCGGCTACGGGATCGTGGCGCCTTCCTATCGCGGCAGCAATGGCAGTAAGGGCTGGCCGACCGAGGCTGGAATTTCCGAGGACATTCGTGCGCTCTACGCCGCCCTGACAGACGGCACACTGACCGGAACGCCAACAGTTCCAATCCTTTACGGCGAGAGCATCGGGGCCGCCGTTGCAATCAACCTCGCCACAACAAGCACACCGCGTCCCCGCGCAGTTGCCTTAGAAGCACCGTTCACTTCGCTCAAAGATGTAGCCGCGCATATGCACCCTCAACTTCCAATCGCGACGGGGCTGATGTTGAGCCGCTGGCCTTCGATTGAGCGCGCGCCGAAGTTGCAGGCCCCGCTGTTGATCCTGCACGGAACCAAGGATGACCTGATCCCGCCTGAGATGGGGAGAGCAATCCTTGCCGCCGCAGGCTCGAAGCAAAAGGAGCTTTACCCAGTGCAGGGTGCAGGCCATATCAATATCTGGACCGGCGACGCGCAACGTCGGCTGTATAAGTTCCTAGGTCAGTTCTGAGGTCGCCCCAATGGATCACCACGCAAAATACCCCGGACTGTCCGACCTAAAGGCCCGCGCCCGCAAACGCATCCCTCATTTCGTTTGGGAGTACCTCGACAGCGCTACCGGCCAAGAAGCCACCTTGAAACGCAATCGCACCCAGTTGGACGAGGTGCTGTTGCGCCCCTCCATCCTACACGGCGAATTTACGCCGGATCTTTCCACCACCTTCCTTGGCCGCGACTACAAGCTGCCATTTGGAATCGCCCCTGTCGGCATGTCGGGCCTGATCTGGCCGGGCGCCGAGCGCTTGCTGGCCGCAGAAGCTGCCCGCCAAGGCATCCCCTACTCCATGTCCACCGTGGCGACTCAAACGCCCGAAGACGTCGCCCCCTATCTTGGCGAGAACGCGTGGTTTCAGATGTACCCGCCCCGCGATGCGGACATCCGCAAAGACATGATGGCCCGCGCCAAAGCCGCTGGGTTCAATACGTTGATTATGACCGTTGATGTGCCCGTCGCCTCGCGCCGCGAACGCCAGACCCGTGGTGGCCTGACCCAGCCGCCACGTCTGACAGGTCGTTTGGCCGTGCAGGCTGCCATGCGCCCCGCTTGGCTCAATGGTATCCGCAAGACTGGGATGCCGCGCATGAAGCTGATGGATGGCTATGCCGAGAGCGTAAAACTCGACAAGACCATGCGCAGCTCGACCGCGCATGTTGGCTACCTGCTGCGCACCTCGCCGGATTGGGATTACGTCAAATACTTGCGCGATGAATGGGACGGCCCGCTGATCATCAAAGGCGTGGCCAATGCCGACGATGCTGCCCGCTTGCAAGACGAGGGCGTGGACGCGCTGTGGGTCTCCAACCATGCCGGCCGCCAGTTCGACGGCGGCCCCGCCACCATCGAGACGTTACCCCACGTTCGGGCCGCGACCACTTTGCCGCTTATCTTCGATAGCGGTATCGAAGGGGGTCTCGATATCCTGCGCGCCATCGCATTGGGGGCGGATTTCGTGATGCTGGGACGTGCGTGGCACTACGCGCTTGGGGCCTTGGGTGAGGCGGGTCCGGCCCATTTGGCGGATATGCTGGCCAAGGATATGGCCTCCAACATGGGCCAATTGGGCACGAGAACGCTGGACGACTTGCCCGGCAGGCTGCTCCGGCCCTAGCAAACTCGAGCAAACAGGTAGGTGTTAGCGCCACCAAAAATTAGATATACCCAGTTGTAACCAGTTTACGACATGCGCCTTTAAGCCTATTCATGCTGCAACTGCACAGATAGGGGCGCCCTGCCATGGCCGATTTCAAGAAAATCCTCATTGCCAACCGCGGCGAAATTGCCATCCGAGTGATGCGCGCTGCCAACGAGATGGGGAAGAAAACCGTCGCTGTCTACGCCGAGGAAGACAAGCTTGGCCTCCACCGCTTCAAAGCGGATGAGGCCTATAAGATTGGCGAAGGGCTTGGCCCCGTGGCCGCCTATCTGAGCATTGAAGAAATCATCCGCGTCGCCAAAATGTCGGGCGCTGACGCGATCCATCCGGGCTACGGTTTGCTCTCCGAGAACCCTGAATTCGTTGATGCCTGCGACGCCGCCGGAATCAAGTTTATCGGCCCAAAGGCTGAGACGATGCGGGCGCTTGGTGACAAAGCCTCCGCCCGACGCGTTGCAATCGAAGCCGATGTGCCTGTCATTCCCGCGACCGAAGTTCTTGGCGACGATATGGCGAAGATCAAAGAGCAAGCTGCCGAAGTTGGCTATCCGCTGATGCTCAAAGCCTCTTGGGGTGGCGGCGGTCGCGGCATGCGCCCGATCTTTTCCGAGGACGAGCTTGAGGAAAAGGTTCTTGAAGGTCGCCGCGAAGCCGAAGCCGCCTTCGGCAATGGTGAGGGCTATCTGGAAAAGATGATCCAGCGCGCCCGCCACGTCGAGGTGCAGATCCTTGGCGACAGCCATGGCCAGATCTATCACCTGTATGAGCGCGACTGCTCGGTTCAGCGCCGCAACCAAAAAGTCGTGGAACGCGCCCCTGCCCCTTACCTGTCGGGCACGCAGCGCGAACAAATTTGCCAGTTGGGCAAGAAAATCTGCGAGCATGTGAACTACGAATGCGCTGGCACCGTCGAGTTCCTGATGGATATGGACAGCGGCAAATTCTACTTCATCGAAGTCAACCCGCGCGTCCAGGTGGAGCACACTGTCACCGAGGAAGTGACCGGCATCGACATCGTTCGCGCGCAAATCCTGATCGCTGAGGGCAAGTCGCTGATCGAGGCCACCGGCTGCGCGTCGCAATATGACGTAAAACTGGACGGTCACGCGCTGCAGTGCCGCGTGACCACCGAAGACCCGCAAAATAACTTTATCCCTGACTATGGGCGCATCACCACTTACCGCTCTGCCACGGGCATGGGTATCCGGCTTGATGGCGGCACCGCCTATTCGGGCGCTGTGATCACCCGCTATTACGACAGCCTGCTTGAAAAGGTGACCGCTTGGGCCCCGACCCCCGAGGCCACGATCTCACGCATGGACCGCGCCCTGCGCGAGTTCCGTATCCGTGGCGTATCGACCAACATCGCTTTCGTGGAAAACCTGCTCAAACACCCGACCTTCCTGAACTATGAGTACCATACCAAGTTCATCGACGAGACGCCGGAGCTGTTCGATTTCAAGAAGCGTCGCGACCGTGCCACGAAGATCCTGACCTATATTGCGGACATCACGATCAACGGCCACCCTGAGACCGAAGGGCGTCCTGTGCCCGCCGAGGCCCGCATTCCCAAAGCACCTGAGCCTGTGGGCGAGCCCGCTTATGGCACGCGCAACATTCTGGAAGATCACGGCCCACAAGCCGTGGCCGACTGGATGCAGGACCAAAAGCAACTTTTGATCACCGACACCACCATGCGTGACGGTCACCAATCCCTTCTGGCGACCCGCATGCGCTCCATCGATATGATCCGTGTGGCGCCGACCTATGCGTCCAACATGCCGCAACTGTTCTCGATGGAATGCTGGGGCGGCGCGACCTTTGACGTCGCCTACCGCTTCTTGCAGGAATGCCCGTGGCAGCGCCTGCGCGATCTGCGCACGGCTATGCCCAACCTCATGACGCAAATGCTGCTGCGCGCGTCCAATGGCGTGGGCTACACAAACTATCCTGACAACGTAGTGCAGGAGTTCGTGCGCCAAGCGGCCGAGACCGGCGTGGACGTATTCCGCGTGTTCGACAGCTTAAACTGGGTTGAAAACATGCGCGTCGCCATGGACGCTGTGGGCGAAAGCGGCAAGGTGTGCGAAGGTGCCATTTGCTACACCGGCGACATTCTGAACCCTGATCGTGCCAAGTATTCCCTGCAATATTATGTGGATATGGGCAAAGAGCTGAAAGCCGCTGGTGCACATGTTCTGGGCCTGAAAGACATGGCTGGCCTTCTGAAACCCGCCTCTGCCACAATCCTTGTCAAAGCGCTGAAGGAAGAGGTCGGGCTGCCGATCCACTTCCACACCCACGACACCGCTGGCGGCGCGATTGCGTCGATCCTTGCCGCATCAGCTGCAGGCGTGGACGCGGTCGATTGCGCCATGGACGCATTGTCGGGCAACACCAGCCAAGCGACGCTCGGCTCCGTCGTCGAAGCCTTGTCCCACACCGAGCGCGACACCGGCCTAGACATCAAAACCGTGCGCCAGATTTCTGACTACTGGGAAGCGGTCCGCGGCCAGTACGCGGCGTTTGAAAGCGGCATGCAAGCTCCGGCTTCCGAGGTGTACCTGCACGAGATGCCAGGTGGGCAGTTCACCAACCTCAAGGCGCAAGCTCGCTCCGTCGGGCTAGAGGAACGCTGGCATGAGGTCGCGCAGACCTATGCAGACGTAAACCAGATGTTTGGTGATATCGTGAAAGTGACGCCATCTTCCAAGGTGGTCGGTGACATGGCGTTGATGATGGTCTCACAAGGCCTGACCCGCGCGCAAGTCGAAGACCCGAAGACCGACGTGGCGTTCCCTGACAGCGTGATCGACATGATGCGCGGAAATCTAGGGCAACCTCCGGGTGGCTGGCCCAAGGCAATCCAGAAGAAAATTCTCAAAGGCGAAAAGCCGATGACCCACCGTCCCGGCGAAAAGCTGGAGCCAGTCAATCTGGAAGCCGCCCGCGCCGAGCTTTCCACGAAGCTGGGCGGGCGGGAGATCGATAACGAGGATCTGAACGGCTACCTGATGTATCCGAAGGTCTTCACCGACTACGCAGAACGCCACGAACTCTATGGCCCAGTGCGTACCTTGCCCACGCGAACGTTCTTCTATGGCATGGAGCCCGGCGAGGAAATCAGCGCCGAGATTGATCCCGGCAAGACGCTGGAAATCCGCATGCAGGCCGAAGGCGAAACCAATGATGCGGGCGAAGCCAAGATCTTCTTCGAGCTAAACGGCCAGCCAAGGGTGATCCGCGTGCCAAACCGCAAAGCGACGTCCGCCACCGCTCGGATGCCAAAGGCCGAGGTCGGCAACCCGAACCACATCGGCGCCCCAATGCCCGGCGTTGTGGCGACCGTTGCGGCGCGCGCGGGGGCCGAGGTCAAGGAAGGCGATCTGCTGCTGACAATCGAAGCCATGAAGATGGAAACCGGCATCCACGCCGAACGTGACGCCGTTATCAAGGCGGTCCACGTGGTTCCAGGTGGTCAGATTGACGCCAAAGATTTGCTTATCGAGTTCGAAGACGTTTGACCTGAATGTCGCCCGCTTTGCGGGCGGCGTCATGATTTTGGCTGGTTTGACTGGCGAGCGGTGAAACCGGAAGCTAGGCTCTTGTGAGCGGCTCGTATCGGAGCCTTGAGCAGGATCACCTAACGCCATGAAACTTATTGTTCTTACCGACACCCATATGGTCGAATCCGGCGGCAACATCATCGGACTGGAGCCTGCAGAACGGCTGACCGAAGTCTTGGATCACGCGTTGCAGAGCCACCCTGACGCCGCCCATCTCGTGATCTTGGGCGATCTGACCCATCACGGACGCGCCGCCCAATATGCCCGACTGCGCGACCTCCTTGCACATGTCGCCGTACCGGTCTCGCTCATGCTGGGAAATCACGATGATCGGGCAAAATTCATCGAGGCGTTTCCCGAAGCCCCGCTTACCCCGTCTGGCCATGTGCAGCATGTCGTGCAATTGGGCGATCATCACCTGATCTGCCTCGACAGTTACGACGACAATGCCAACCCGCGCCATTCCGGTGTTCTGTGTGAAGCCCGCATGGCTTGGCTTCGCGACGCGCTAGTCGCCGCGCAAGGTGCACCGGTCACCTTGGCCTTGCACCATCCGCCCTTTGTGACGGGCCTCGACGGGATGGACGACATTCGCCTGCGCAACGATGACGAACTCCACGCACTGATCGCAGAGTTTCCCAACGTGGTGCAACTGCTCTGTGGCCATGTGCACCGGACCATCTCCGGTGGTGCACGCGGCACGCCCTACGCGACTTTCAAAGGCACATGCCACCAGACGCCGATGTATCTGGGCGTCGCAGGTAGCGACCATTCCATCGATGAGCCCGGCGGTTATGGTGTCGTCCTGTTCACCGATGACGGGGTGATCGTCCATAATGACGATCTTGGCCCGCGCGGCGCGCCCACAGTGGACGGCCATTCCGCCTAATCCCCGTGAATTGATAACCGACGCCTTGTTGCCCCTGCCCCCCGCACATAAGTTGCGGGGAAACACGAATAAAGGATTTCCCATGTACACCCCATTCCTGCCCGTCCCAAAACTACCCCTTCGCGATCTGGCCGAGGGTGGCGGAGGATTGGGCAACCTTCCGGACTGGGATCTGAGCGATCTGTACACCGCGCCCGACGCCAAGGAATTCAAGCGAGACATGGACTGGCTGGAGCAAGCCTGCGCCGATTTCGCCTCTGACTACGAAGGCAAACTGGCCGACCTGGACGCCAAGGGCCTGCTGGAATGTGTGCTTCGCTATGAGAAGATCGACACCGTGTCAGGTCGCGTTATGTCCTATGCGGGTCTGCGCTACTATCAGAACACCACCGATGCCGAGCGTGCGCAGTTCATGGCCAACGCGCAAGACAGGATCACCGCGTTCTCCACGCCCCTGGTGTTTTTCTCCCTTGAAATCAACCGCATATCCGACGAAAAGCTTGATGCGCTGTTCGGGCAAGATCCCGATCTGGCCCGTTACAAACCAATCTTCGACCGTCTGCGCGCCATGCGGCCCTATCAGTTGTCGGACGAGCTGGAAAAATTCCTGCACGACCAGTCCACGGTTGGCGCTGCCGCGTGGAACCGTTTGTTTGATGAGACCATCGCGGGTTTGCAATTCACGGTGAACGGCGACGAGCTGAACATCGAGGGGACCCTCAATCTGCTCACCGATCCTGACCGCAGCCAGCGCGAGGCCGCCGCCCGCGAACTGTCTCGTGTCTTCGGCGCGAACGTCAAACTCTTTTCCCGCGTCCACAACACTCTGGCCAAGGAAAAGGACATCGAAGACCGTTGGCGTGGCATGCCCACGCCCCAAACCGGCCGCCATCTTGCCAACCATGTAGAGCCAGAGGTGGTCGAGGCCCTGCGCAACGCCGTTGTCGCCGCCTACCCCAAGCTGTCGCACCGCTATTACGAGTTGAAGCGTAAGTGGCTAGGCCTTGACGTGATGCAGGTCTGGGACCGCAACGCGCCACTGCCACTAGAAGACCCGCGCTTGGTGGGCTGGGAAGAGGCGCAGCAAACCGTGATGGAGGCCTACCACGACTTCGCCCCGGAAATGGCCGGCATTGCCGAGCCGTTCTTCAAACGCGGCTGGATCGACGCAGGCGTCAAACCCGGTAAAGCCCCCGGCGCCTTCGCCCATCCCACCGTCGCCGACGTGCACCCTTACGTGATGCTGAACTACCTCGGCAAACCCCGCGACGTCATGACCCTCGCGCACGAGCTTGGCCACGGCGTCCACCAAGTCCTCGCCGCGGGCCAAGGCGAGCTGTTGTCCTCCACCCCGCTCACACTGGCTGAAACCGCGTCGGTCTTCGGGGAGATGCTCACCTTCCGCAAAATGCTGTCCAAGGCCAAATCCCAAGCCGAGCGTAAAATCCTGCTCGCCGGCAAGGTCGAAGACATGATCAACACGGTCGTGCGCCAGATCGCCTTCTACGACTTCGAGTGCAAACTCCACGCCGCCCGCGCTCAAGGCGAGCTGACACCGGACGACATCGGCGCGTTGTGGATGTCGGTTCAGGCCGAAAGCCTGGGACCAGCGTTCGAATACATGGACGGCTACGACACCTTCTGGTCCTACGTGCCGCATTTCGTTCACTCGCCCTTCTACGTCTACGCCTACGCGTTTGGAGACGGCTTGGTAAACGCGCTCTACGCGGTCTACGAGGAAGGAGGAGACGACTTCCAGGACAAGTATTTCGACATGCTCAAGGCAGGCGGATCGAAGCACCACAAAGAGCTTCTGGCCCCGTTTGGACTAGACGCCTCCGACCCGAAATTCTGGGACAAGGGCCTGTCGATGATCTCGGGAATGATCGACGAATTGGAAGCGATGGAAGAGTAACCCCCTCCGATCAAGTGCCTGCCCCCAAGGGGGCGGGCGCTACTGCGACTTGCTGCATCCGCCCCCAATTGTGGTGCTTAGCTCAAGCGGCGTTGGCTCCGGCCCATACAGGTAGCCGGTTACCTGCGGGCCCATCCAATCTAGCGTCGTCGAGAACATCAGTGGTGCATCATCCGCCACATCATCGCGCGCGCGGCCCCTGTCCTCGACATATGTTCCCATCTTACTGAAACCAAGCTGCTGCATGTAATGCGCGCCGAGGATGGAGCCCTCTGTTTGTACGCCGCATCCATGACGGTACGACACCAGCGCCTCGAACACGTAGAACTCGGGCAACCAGTAGCCCGTGCCACCGGTCCGCAAGTAGATGCGCGGTTGCTCGTCTCGGCCAGTCTCCTGCCAATGCGCCGCGACGTCTTGCGCATCCGCCTTCAGCATATCCATAAAAAGACCATAGGTTTGGGGGGTTATAAACTCATATTCCGCATAAGCGCGGTCCAGCAGCGGAAGCCGCGCCAATGGGGCGGGGTTTACGCCGCAAAACGTGACGATGCCTATCATCGCGGCCTGTCCGCCAACCAGCCCTGAAGTCAACATTGGGCGCTCTTTTCTAAGTGACAAAGACAGCACCAACCCCGCCGCCATCAGATACGGCATGAACAGGCGGTAGCCGAACATCATGTGCTGCCCCGAAGACCGGCTGGCGTAAAGCAGTAGCAGCACAGCGCTAATCGCCGCCCCACGCAAGATTGCTTTCGACAGTGGTGTTCGCTTTTCCACATCCCCAGAGCGCACGAAAAAGACGAGCACCAAAAGGCCGGACAGGACAACAAAATTCAAAAGCGCCGACAGGCTATCAATAGGTGGCCGACCACCGACCGCCAATTTCACGTAATAAGACGTCGGAAAAATGTCGCCATAATAGGCCCAAGAAAACACCAACCAGCTTACCGCCAACGCCAAGCTAAACGCAGCCCCTGCCCAAATGACTGGTCGCCGGTATTGCGTTATCAAAACCGCCAAAAGGACGGGAACGCTGACCAAAACACTGTCAAAACGCGTCAGAAACATCAGCCCTGCAAGCAACCCCAAAATGGCGAAGTCGCGGCCGCTGACCACTCCCGCACGGTTCACCACGATCAGTTTGGACACCAGTAGCGTCGTAAAACAGGCCAGCAGCGGGGTCTCCAACCCGCCGACGGTCCACAGCGCCAAGAATGGCGACAGTAATCCCACCACAGTGAACACGACCAAAGCCTGCCCCTGAATGCCCGTCTGGCGAAGCGCGACAAACCAGCCCGCGAGCACCACGAATGGCGCGATAAGGCGGTAACTGGTCACCGGATCAAGCCCGAGCAGCGCCAACCCCGTCTCCAGCAACCCGTGTAACGGGGACGTCAGCGCCGTTACATATTCCCCCAAATTGTAGACAAGCCCGTGGCCCGCCGCCGCGTTCTTTGCGTATCGCCCGACGATATAGGCGTCATCCGCTGTAAACCCCCAAAACAGGGCGCAAAGGGCCAAGAAGGTCAGCGCGCTGCCAATGATGAAGGCGCTGTTCATGTCGGATATGCGGGGCCGCGCGGGCAAGTTGGAAGCGGTCATAGGGTATGTGTTTTCAATGTCATTCTGGCACCAATATGCTGAAAATCTGCCTGCAACGGGAACGCGTGGCATGTGCTGCAATCTCTGTAGCAACCATGCCAATCGAAATCCACACGCGTAAACTCTGCTCCCTTGCCATAGGGGCATCTGCACATCACACTGCCCAAACATCCCAAACGAGCCGCCCATGACCCGAGACGAATTCAACGCCTTTTGCGCCACCCTGACTGCCACAAATCATGTGGTGCAATGGGGCAATGCGGATGTGTGGAAGGTCGGCCCCAAAGTCTTCGCGCTGTGTGGTTGGGCCGACGGAGTGGATGCGTTCACCTTCAAAGTATCTGATATCGCTTGGGAAATACTGCCTGATATGCCAGGCCTACGCCCAGCTCCCTATCTGGCGTCACGCGGGATGAAGTGGATACAGCACTACGAGCCGCCCGGTCTGTCCGACGCCGAGCTCAAGGCGCATATACGGGCCTCATACGACATGGTCGCGGCGAAACTGACCAAGAAACTTCGCGCAGAGCTCGGCCTCTAACCCGCCGCCGCATAGACCGCATCAATAGTGGCCTGCGTGCCCTTGGCGTTCTCCAACGACCACGGATAATCCGCCCCGTTTTGCACGGCGGCGCAAAACGCCTCCACCTGATTGACATAGTGGTTGGCCGCCGGGAACCGCTCGACCCGCGTGACGCCATCCGCCAGTTGCAGCTCGATCCGGCCCATATCGTAGACATTCGGGTTGAACGGTGCGGGCAGCTTTATCATCCCCTCCTCCCCATGAAACGCAACCTCTTGGAAGGCATGCATGCGCGTGGAGACATACCCTTGATACCCCGCCCCCGCGATGCTGGCCTGAATGCGGGACATGGTGTCTACACCGTTTTCCCATTCGATCTGGGCAGCGACGTTCTCGAACTCTGCACCCGTTGCGAACCGCGCGCAGCCAAGCGCATAAACGCCAATATCGGGCAATGCGCCGCCGCCCATGTCGGGCTTGTTGCGAATGTTGCTAAGGTCACGGTTGTCGAAAGAGAACGCGCACGACACTTGCCGCAATCGGCCCACTGCGCCCTCTGCCAGAAGCGCCTTCGTCCGCTGCCATTGCGGGTGATGGACGATCATATAGGCCTCTGTGGCCATCAGGCCGGTGCGGTCGCGCGCTGCGATCAGCGCGTCGATCTCATCTGCCTTCATCGCGACCGGTTTCTCGATCAGCACATGTTTTCCCGCCTCTAGCGCCTTGAGGCCCCATTCGACATGCAAGCTGTTTGGCAAGGGAATATAGACCGCATCGATGGTGTCATCTGCCAACAGTGCGTCGTAGCTGTCGTGGTGGCGAAGCGCGCCGAACTTGTCTGAAAACGCCGCGAACTTTTCGGCGGACGACGTGGCCAGCGCTGCCAGATGCGCCCCGCGGGCAGCATGAATGGCAGGGCCCATATGCTCATAGGCGAATTTGGCGGCACCTAGAATGCCCCAGTTGAGCGGTTTGGTCATGGTAATCTCCCTTGGCTGGTTGCACGGAGACTAGGGGCTTAGTCGCCTCGCGCCAAGCGCCCGTCGACGGCCGCGCGTATCATGTCCCTTGCACGCGCATAGTCGGCGGCATATTCGCGGTCGCTTTCCTCTGCGGCGCTGGCGCTGAGGCGGTCTTGAAGCTCTAGCTCCGACTGCCGAGCGTCCTCGGTCACCACGTCCAGAATGCTGCGCCCTTGCAGGTTTGTCGCGGTGGGATCAGCGCCCGCACCTAACAGGACCTGCACCAACGAAACATTGCCGCCCGCAATCATGAGCGGGGGATAACCCGGCTGAAACTCCACCGACAGGTTTCGAGGCGGCGGTGCATTAGGGTCAGCGCCGTGGTTCAGCAGGCCCGAAGCTTGAACCGTGTGGGAATTGATGAGCGCGAGGTGTAGAGGCGTCAGCCCACGTCGGTCCGGCTGAACGGCAAGCTCTGGCGGAAGCATGTCCAAAAGCGCGTCCATGTCTTGAGGTTGGGAGTAATAGGTGAATGGCGACGTCGCCGCGTGCACCAGAGTATATCCGGATGCGGCCTCGAAGCTGGGGTCCGCACCGTGCTCCAGAAGAAGCCTGACCATTGCGGGCATGAACTCCGGATGCCCCGTCGCCCAAATCAGCGGAACGGCCCCATACCGGCCTTGCGGCGCATTCAAATCCAGATCGGGATGGCGGGCCAAAAGCGCCTTCGTCGACGCGACGCTGCCGTCCATCAACAAGTCGCGCAGTTCGCCATATGGCGCAGGAAGCCTGTCTGGCTGAACGCTCTGCGTGGCCCCTGACTGCATGTTTTGAATTTGCTGGTTGATCAGTTCCTCAAAACGGGCATCATCGCCGACCTGAAGGGCCAGCTTCATTTCGGTGTAGTACGTGGTGAGCGCTTCCATCTGGGCATCGCTCATGACCCCCGGGCGCGTCAGCGGCTGACGGCCTTCGCTCACATACGCACCGGCTACGCTCAACGAGAACGCAGTGAACAACACCACAGGAGCTATGCGCGAGAACATCATCCGCGCACCCGCTGTTCTGACTGGCTTGCCTTCATTGCACCCCTTCCACCGCAGCCAAAGAAAAAGGGCCGCGCATTGCACGGCCCCGTTCTAAGGTTTCAGTTTGGCGAAAATTAGGCGCTCTCAAGCAATCCTTTTTCGGCGGCCAAGGCGCGCATGCGCTCTTGCAGCTTCTCGAAGGCGCGAACCTCAATCTGACGGATACGCTCACGCGATACATCATATTGACCTGACAACTCCTCAAGGGTGATCGCCTTATCTTGCAGGCGACGTTGCACCAGTATGTCCTTTTCGCGGTCGTTCAGGACTTCCATCGCCTCCGCCAGCAATTCGCGGCGGGTGTCCAGTTCGTCCTTGGCTTCGTAGTCGCCTGCTTGGTCGGCATCCTCGTCTTCCAGCCAGTCCTGCCACTGTGTAGCACCCTCGCCGTCTGCCGAAATAACCGCGTTCAGCGACGCATCACCACCCGACATGCGCCGGTTCATCGAGATCACTTCATCCTCTGTCACATTCAGATCATGCGCGATCCGTGCAACGTTCTCGGGGCGCAAGTCGCCCTCTTCCAAGGCACCGATGCGGTTTTTGGCCTTGCGCAAGTTGAAGAACAGCTTCTTTTGAGCCGAGGTTGTCCCCAGTTTGACCATGGACCACGAACGCAGGACGTATTCCTGAATAGATGCGCGAATCCACCACATCGCATAGGTTGCGAGGCGGAAGCCCTTCTCGGGGTCAAACTTTTTGACCGCTTGCATCAGGCCGACATTGGCCTCGGAAATGACTTCAGCGGTCGGCAGGCCGTAGCCGCGATAGCCCATGGCAATCTTTGCCGCGAGACGCAGGTGCGATGTGACCATCTTGTGGGCCGCTTCAGTGTCCTCGTGGTCCACCCAGCGCTTGGCCAGCATGTATTCTTCCTCAGGCTCCAGCATCGGGAACTTGCGGATTTCTTGCATATATCGGTTCAGGCCTTGCTCCGGACTTGGAGCTGGCAGTCCTGTGTAATTCGCCATTGTATCGTGCCCCCCATAAAAGGTGTGCTTGGTCGGATCGTAAATATAAGAGCAGGTTTCGCCCCGCTCAAGTTTTTGGTGCGCACATAGACTGTGCGGGTTTCTCAATAATTAATGTAGGAACTCGACTTTGGTTCCAAAAGGGTTATGTTACGAGTATTCACATAATTGTCAGAAGTTCAGCCCAATTCATCTAAAAGTGCTTGAAAATCAGGCGGCAAAGGTGCCTCAAACCGCAACATTTCGTGTGAAACGGGATGCTGGAAGCCAAGTGTAGCTGCGTGAAGCGCCTGACGCGGGAAGTCTCGGATGGCATCTTGAGCCGCCTCGGGCAAGGCATTCTTGGCAAGTTTACGCCGCCCGCCATAGACGGGATCACCCACAAGAGAGTGACCGACATGGGCCAAATGCACCCTGATTTGGTGCGTCCGCCCTGTCTCCAGCCAGCATTCCAACAGCGAAACGACCGGCGGATTGCCAAACCGTTCCAGTACCCTTGCGCGGGTGACTGCATGGCGACCAATGTTTTTCACCACGGCCTGTCGTTGGCGATCCGTTTTATGGCGGGCTAAATTGGCAATAATGCGAAGGATATTCCCTTGCTCGAAGGCGACGCCGGGCAATCCGTTAATGCGAGGATCAGACGCCTCAGGTACACCGTAGACCAGCGCGTTATAGCGCCGCTCGACCGTGTGTTTTTCAAACTGCTTGGCGAGTCCCTGATGCGCGACATCGGTTTTGGCGACGACCAACAGGCCGGAGGTTTCTTTGTCGATACGGTGAACGATACCAGGGCGCTTTTCCCCGCCAATGCCTGACAGGCTGTCCGCGCAATGGTGCAACAAAGCATTTACCAACGTGCCGTGGGGCGAGCCGGGAGCAGGATGAACAACCATGCCAGCGGGCTTGTTGACCACGATCAGCGCGTCATCCTCGAAAATCACATCCAACGGAATATTTTCGGCAACCGTGTCGTAATCAACGGCCTCGCCGATCGTGACCATCCATACCTGCCCAAGCTGCGACTTTGTCTTGGGATCGGTCACAATCGCCCCATCCAGCGAAACGGCACCAGTTTCGATCAATTTGACCAATCGCGAGCGGCTGAGCTGCGCATCCACTGGTGCAAACAATGCCAATGCCTTATCAAGGCGCGCGGGCGGGGCGTCAGTGATCTCGACCGCGATAGTTTGAGGCGACATGAACAGTGATCCCGAATTTCCAGCGGAAGAACCCGCCAATCTGAAGTTTCTGCGACGGCTGGTGACAACCCTGACCGCGACGATGATTGTGGGCCTTGTAGTGATGATTGCACTGGTTGTCATCCGCTTGAACGGCTCGCCGCCAACCATGGCTTTACCTGACTATATTACCCTCCCCGATGGCACCCGCGCGGCGTCCTTCACGCAGGCGCCAAACTGGTATGCCGTGGTGACAGACGATGATCGCATCCTCATTTTCAATCGCGACAGCGGCGAGCTGACACAGCAAATTAAAGTTAAATCGCGCCCTTAGCCAACTCCCACCCAATCCAACACCCTGAAAACAAAGCGGATTAATCCATTGCTCGACTCATGATCGAGGTGCATGCTGAAGAAGCATTTTAGCATTGAATTGAACATTCGGGTTTTATCATGGAAGACATCTGGCTGCTTAACGGCGCCAGCGATGCCACCGCACACTCTGACCACCCGACCAATCCGGCCGGAACGGTTGACCTGATTGCGGAACTGACACCGCTTGACGCACAGACGGACACGACAGAACGCAAAGCTGTGCCGGACCCGCTTTTCGCGTCGTTGTTTGGGCCCATCGGAGATGCGGTACCGGCAACCTTCGCCATACTCGACGCCGCCAAACTCCCAGACCTGCCGGAACTTCTGTTAGGCTCAGGGCTGGAGCATCAATGTCTATTCTCCGGCGATGCGCTAGAAGAGCTTGGTCATGTGGCCCCTTGGATTATCCGGCTGGAGGCCGAGAACAGTTTCACCCGCAACCTGTTCACCCAAACTGAGCCGCCTGCCCCCTGGACGCATTGGGACAAGGATGCAGGCATATACCTGCGCTCAATGGCGTCACTTGAGCTTCTTTGTGCCCATTTTCGAAAATTCACCAAGGTGCGCATGGAGGGCGTTCCAAAGGGCGATCGTGCCGAGTGGCAGTTTTTCCGCTTCTACGACCCCGAGCAGGCGGTATTATACTTCGATGCAATTCGCGCCTGGCCTGACCGCATGGCTCAATTCTACCGATTGGCAGAAGGCACGCTGGTTGACCGGATCATATCAATCTCTTCCGTTGCCGCCACAGCGCATGTCTTTGCGCCCGATCCGGCCACGCTACCTGAAGACCGCCCACCTGCATTCGTTTTCCAGCCCCGCGACGCACAGATCTTCGCCTCCGCCCGCCGCCCCCGCTTCCGAAAGGAACTGGCCGATTGGCTGCTCCGCATGGACCCGCAACGCTACAAACCCTTTTCTGAAGAGCAGCTATATGCGGTCGTGGATCACGGCCTGCGCGAAGGCGACATTCTGCATTTCACCTTTAAGGACGAGTATGTCTACCTGCTCTATATGATGAGCCTCATGGGAGGGTGGGTCCACAAATCCGGCCGCATGCCGGAGGTCGAGCGCATTTTGAAGGGAGATGGCAAAGCGCGACGCGTTCATCTGGAAAAGGCGTTCCCACCCGCCTACGCAGCCCTCAACGGGGAAGGCAGCGCACCGTTTGAAGGTTGGGCCCAGCTCTACCAACGCACGGCCACCTATTTGCGTGGCAAAGGCGGTTGGGCCGAGTTCAGCCCCGCGCACGCCCGCGCGCTTATCGAGCCGGGGCTGGGACACCTCACTCAAGATGACAAGGACCGCCTTGCCGCAGTGCTGACCTGGGTCGAGCAGGACTGCAAGAAGACTCATGGCGTCACCTCTGCGCATAGTCAGGGTATCGCAGTCCTGCTGTCCTATATGCTGGGGCATTGCTTTTTCGAGGACCCGTTCTACCCGTTTGCAATCGAATTGGTCGCCTCTCATGCAACCCTTGACGACGCCATGCTTCCGATCGGGGACTACGCCATGAAGCGCGGGCGCAAGGTTCTATCAGACGCTAAAGCGGGGGCGAGCTAATGTGTGGATGTACAGGCATTGGTCAGACCACGCCATCGGGCGCCGGTCCTGCTGTTCCGGGCTCCCCACCGAGCGGCACCTCAGGCGGGGCGGCGCTATGCTGTGCTTGCCCGGCAGACAGACGGATTTCCACGAACGGCAATACAAATTACGTCCCGACGACATTCAGGTCTTCCAGTTATTCGCGGCTGAACAAGGCGCATATCGCGATCGTGCGCACAGCGACGGCTGGCTCTGTCACGATCACCAAAACCTTCTCTCTCAGCGCCGCCAATGGGGCGAACACCACCACCCACATCGCCACCGCGACGACAGCCATCACCGACGCGATGGCCGCATGGGAAGCTGCTGCGGCGTCATACAAGGTGCGCATAGAGCAACCGGGCTGCAGCCCTCAGGATTTGACTATCAAATATGTAGCGTCAATCACCACAAGCAACGCGGACGTCTCGGTAAGCGTCGACAACACCCCGGCCCCGACCCCGTCCTCCAATGTGGCACATGGCACGCGCATGACGCTGTATCTCAACGGAACTGGGAATGTGAGCTGGACGATGATCCATGAGGTCGGCCACACCTTCGGGCTGTCCGATGAATACACTTACAACCGCCCCGCCGCGACGCCCGCCCCCAGCCTGAACTACAAAGGCGCTTCTGATCCAAACCAGACGGTCACGCTGTCAACGTCCCGAATTCCGCCGCGCCCGGCCACGTCATTTGCCTTTGACAATGCCACCGTGATGGGGATCAACGGAAACACGACCTACCCGAAATACCTGTTTCACTGGATTTCAATCGAGGTCGACGCGCTATTGAGATCGGAGGGGATAATTGCGGTTGTCAAAGTTGTTTAATCTGCGCCGATGCGGGGTCGCACTGACCGCGCTCTTCATATCCACCGCGAATACAGGATTTGCTGAAATGTTCGAGACCTGCACCATGACCCAAGAACAGCTCGCCTCAGTGGATGCAGGGCCGCTTCGCCTGACCGTGACCGGCGCGCCGACGCTATGCGTGGATCCGTCGGCCCAGTTCAACCCATGGCCGCACGCGGCCAGATTACACGTGACCAATACCAGCAACCGTCCAGTGGAACTCACTCACCATGACGGCTCGGTCGTGGATCGGGCCTTCGACGTCACCAATGTAACCGAATTCAATGCGAAGGGAAAATCCGCCAAGTCGGAACCCGAGGATACGACGGGCCCAGTCGATGCAGACGCGATAAAAGAAACGTCGGTAAAGCTGGCCCCTGGCGCGACCTACGACTTGCCAAATTCACAGCTTTATATTTTGCCGCCAATGCAAGCTGCGGTGCAGGGACACGCGCTGACATCCATTGTTCTTACGGATGAGGATCGTTGGTCGCGACGCTTTGTTCTGGAGTTCACGGCTTGGCTGAAACTTGACGGCAAAGACATCACAGCCAAGCTGAATGTACCGCTCACAGTGGTAGTCAAACCGCCAGAGCCGTAGAGCCAGACAAAAAAGGGGGGGTGGTACCACCTCCTGGTCTCGAACCAGGGACCTCTTGATCCACAATCAAGCGCTCTAACCTACTGAGCTAAGGCGGCACGTATCGGGTGATTTACCTACGACGCTTCGTGATTGCAAGACCGTTAGCGCGACATTTTCGGCCTAAAGTGGCAGTTCGAACTCTTGCTCGACCGTGTCCTGACCAAAGGCGTGTGACTCACGCTGTTCTGTCAGAATAAATCCGCGCTTTAGGTAAAGGCGGCAGGCCGCGACGTGGCTGGCATGGGTCCAAAGCACCAACTTGGATGCGCCAACCGCCTTCGCGTGGTCGATCACCGCCTCCAGCATCTGCGACGCAACGCCAGAACCACGGGCAAAAGGCTCCAGAAAGAACATCCGTAAACGGGCGGTAGCAGGGTCATCCATTACGCAAAAAACCGACCCCAGCCGCACGCCCACAATCTCGGCAATGAACGCCCGTTCATTTGTCGGGTCACGCGAGTCGATAAAATCCGCAAGTATCCGCATGACCAAAGCCTCGAAAGTGGCATCGTAGCCTTCGTCCTTGGCATAAAGCTCGCCGTGGCGCGCCGCGATCCATCCCGCATCACCGATCTGCAAATCCCGCATCGTCACTAGTGCCGCGCCGGTGATCAGCGCCGACCGCGCGGCCTTGGCTTTAATGTCATCTTGCATACTGCCCCCTTGCCTCAGCGTGGCAACAGGGATACCTCAAGCTCCAGCCAAGGCAAAGAGGATCCCATGGGTATCAACAGCGAAAGCGAAATTGCGGGTAACTTGCAAATCGGCCCCACCACCGACGGCATGGTCCGCATCTATGTCGAGGCAGATGGCATCGAGCTGCCTTTCGACTTTGACCCAGACGAGGCCGAAGAAATTGCGGAAGAAATCCGCGCGGCCGCGGCTGGCGCCCGCGCAATGGGTCAAAAAGGCAAGAAGCGCTAGTTCAGGCAGACGCCGTTGCGATAGCTGCCAACCTGCCGCACTATTTGTGAAGGCGCAGATTCGATCCGCCGACCTGAAAGCTCCGACCGCAGCACACGGCTCACCAAATCCGACAACGCTGTGACGCGGTAGCACGAAACTGTCGGCTCCATATGGCCGTAACCAACGCCACTGTCATCTGTCAGAAACATGTAGCGTCCGCCCGTCTGCACAGCCGCCTGACGCATCAGATACTCTGCCTCCGGACCAACACCACTGGCCCCCAGCCCGAAGATTTGCACGCCCTTATCCGCCGCCGCGCGGGCCGCTTGTAAGTAGCCTTTGGCACGGTTGTTGTGCTCCGGCGCATCTGCGACATGGATCATCAAGCGTTCCCCCTTGCCACTGCGCCACTGCATCGCGGCAGCTGACGCCAAGGCGCGCGCTGCCGCCTCTGGGTAGTCGCCACCACCGCCCGTAGACTGTTTGCGCAGCCAGCCCTGCATATCCGACTGGCTCTTGGTGAACCCGTAATTCTTTACCACATAGGCGTCCCCATCGTCACGGTAGACAACCAGCCCGTAGCGGATGTCGACACCGGGCGCCGCCCGTTTGGCCTGACGCACCAAACCCTTCAGCTCCTTGGTCAACCATGCCAATTCGTCTGCCATCGACCCCGTGGTGTCGACCACAAAGACCAAATCCAGAAAGTCCGGCGCCCATGCCCCGTTAAACGGGAGCCGCACTTGCGCACGTTGGCCAGTCTTCAAGCGTTGCACCATCGGTGCGCCCTGCGCGTCGGGGATCGCGCGCAACTCCACCTCCCGCAGCTGCCCTGCCCCAAGGCTCGCCGGAAAGACCGAGATCATGCCGTCCACGCCGGAATACCCCTCATAGAACGGCTCCGCTGCGCCGGGCTTGCGCAATGTCACGCGAACTCCAGGGGCCGGTTTGCCATCCGCGCCACGCAACTGCGCCAAAACGGGGGTCGAAAGGTTCGTCATCGGCAGCTTCAGATCTTGTCGTGCTTTGGCTTGGTAGCGGGTAAACGCAGCAAGGTTCAGCGCATCGTCGATGTCGCCTGCCGTGATCACTCCGCGACGCACTCGACCGGGGTTCCGCGCGGGCGGTTCCGGCATTGGTGCGGGTGCGATAACGGGGCTGGCTTTCGCGCTTGCCGCCGCCTCAACGGAGACCATGGGCTCCTCCAGAACGCCTTCAGAATAGGTACTTGGGGCGTCACAGGCGGCCAGGAACGCAGCGGACAAAAAGGCCAAGCGGCGGGCTAAAAGTGTTCTGGTCATAAAGGGTCTCCAAATAATGTGTATTTTGCACATATCGCCAATTCGCTTGCCCCCGTCAAGAAAAATGTGCATATTGCGCATATGTTGGATTTGCTTGATGCCCTCCTCGCCCCCTTTGCACGCCTAATGGTGGCGCTTGGCGTGCCCTTCGCCGATCTGGCGGAGCGGCTTAAAGCACATTACGTCGAGGCCGCGCGTAAGGCCTGCGACGGCAAACCCACCGACAGCCGCCTATCTGTGATGACAGGTTTGCAACGTCGCGACATTGCGCGCCTGCGAGACTTTCATCCGAACGAGCCGCGTCTGACGCACCTGTCCCGCCTCGTCTCCTTGTGGCAAACCGAGGATGAGTACGCAGGCAAGCCCCTCACCAAAAGCGGCCCTACCCCGTCTTTCGAAGCACTTGCATGGGAGGTCCGCCGCGACGTCCATCCTCGAACCATGCTCGACACGTTGCTGGCCGCCGGCACAGTCGCTGTGGAGGGGGAGACGGTCACCTTGCTAGAGTCTTCCTATCAGCCACTCGCCGGATCCGAGGACCAGATGGCCTACCTTGCTCGCAACATGGGCGACCACCTGAGTGCTGCGACAACCAACATCACCTCTGACACCCCGCCGTTTTTCGAGCGCGCGGTGCATTACGCGGCCCTCGCGCCCGACCAGGTTCAAGCTTTGGAGCTGAGTTTTCGTGAAGGCCAAGCAAAGTTGCTGGAACAATTGAACAAAGATGCCGCCGCGATGAAAGCCTTGCCCTCGGAGGTCGCGCCCGTCAGGTTCCGCGCAGGCGGATACTTCTACCACGAGGACTCGACATGAAGAGGATTGTAGCGGCAGCAATGCTACTGGCCTTGGCGGGCTGCGCCGTCCCTCAGGCGGAGGTCGGCGCGGCAGAGGTCGTCCTGGCGGAACCTATGGTAATTGAGACTGCCCCAGCGCCAAAAACCAAAATCGAGAACTGCGTCCCCGGCGAAGATGACGGCATCGGCGGCACAGGGTGTTCTGTTGACTAGGCTGTGTTTTGGGTAACCCATGGGTTACCCTCGGCGTTGCGCATTCTATGCGAACTTACCTAAATCCGGATCACGCAATTGATTAAGCCGTAGCGCCGCGACACGCCCAAACTTCTGGATCACTACTTTGCGCCGTGCTGCGGCCAGCTTGTCCTCTGGGCTCATACGGATAATTTCGGCGTCATAGGAGTCTGCGATGATCAAGCCTGTTTGATCGGGCAACAGATCAGTCGGGAAGTTCTCATCCACCGCCCAGAAATAGCGGTCGCACCATTCCAGATAGCCCTCCCATTTGCAGTCAGACTGGAAATCCGCACGTGAGGATTTGCACTCGACGACCCAGAGTTCCCCCTTTGGACCAAGGCCCATCACGTCGACGCGCTTGCCACGCTCGGGGACGAATTCCTCAAGGCAGGCAAAGCCGTGTGACGTCAGATGACGCGCGACGCCACGCGCCAAAAGCTGGCCGGGTTGTAGGGGAGATGTGAGGTCGTCACGCATAGAAATAATGTGAACAAAAGGTAAACAAAAATCAAGGGCGAGAATATCATTGACATGATACCAAACGGTTTCATATAAATTACGATACCAAACGGTACCACTTCTGAGGTCACTCCATGATAACCGAACAACCCACCTTCAAAGCACTGGCAGACCCGACGCGGCGCGAAATCCTGCGCCAGCTTGCCGCTAGCGACATGACCATCGCCCAAGTCAGCAACAATTTCGACATGACCCGCGCCGCTGTCAAAAAGCACCTCACCGTGCTGAGCGATGGTGGCCTGATCACCGTTCGCACCAAAGGCCGCGAACGCATCAACGCCCTGAACCCCGAGGGCTTCGCCCCTGTCCGCGACTGGCTCACCTTCTTCGAGCAGTTCTGGGATGACCGTCTCTCCGACTTGAAATCCGCAATCGAAAAGGATCAACCAAATGACTGACGCAGTAATCCGAAAAACCATCTACCTTCGCGCCACCAAACAACAGGTGTGGGACTACCTCACCGACCCGGACAAGCTGGCGATCTGGTTTCACAAACCGAAAACGGCGCTGGTCGATGGAGAAGCATACGCGATGTATGGCACCGAAAGCGGCGATAAGCTGATGTGGGGCAATGTCAATGAAGCGCGCCCGCACGACTATTTGGAATACACATTCACAATCGCCCCGATGGGTGATGCGACCAGCACCGTCAAATGGTCGCTTGAGGATGTTGCTGGCGGGACACGTTTATCACTGGAGCATTCCGGCTTGCCACAAGGAGCCGAAGCATTTGGCCTGACGCTGGCGCTCGACAAGGGCTGGGACGAGCATCTGGGACGGATGCGCGCGGACGCCCACGCGGAGTAACCCTAGCGCGCGGCGGTGGTGTAGTTGGCCTTCATATAGGTCACACCGTCGCGCACGAGTTCCTCTAAGACGGCCATGTCGATATCGGCCAGCTTGTTGATATTGAGGCAGGATTTCCCGTGCTTGACCTTGCCCAGCCGCGACAAAGGCTCTGACAGGTCACGGTAGCCGGGCAGAATGTAGACGGACGTGTAGCTTTTGCGAGGGCTGAAGCCGGTGACCATGAAGTCGCCCTCTCGTCCGCTGTCATACTTGTAATGGTAGCGCCCGAAACCGATGATCGCTGCCCCCCACATCTGCGCGGGCCAACCCGTGATGCGGGTAAAGAATGGCAGCAAGACCTCCGCATCTGCGCGGCGCTGTGGATGTGCGACGCGTGCGATCATTGCGGCGGGGTCAGTCGGCTCCGGCTTGGTCTTGTTTTCGGAGTTGACCATAGGCTTACCCTTGCTTTGTGATCTGCGCAGGCCTATCTGCTGAAGTGACGGTTCTGCCCTCCTCGTACATGGAGACTACATTCCGGTGGCCTTAAGCAATTCCGCGGGAGCTGGCTCTGTCTAGACCCTGGTCTAGTTACCTGGTGCCCACCTGTACATACAGGTCTGCGGGAATAAGTTCTCCCACGGTTGTGGTGGTTCCGTCGCTCACCCGCGCTCACTGACCTTGATAGGGATTAGCACACCGCCCCGTGGCGGCGTCAGGTCGTCGTGATCTTCAGGCTCCGCCATTGCCATAATCGCGCGCCCCATTTGAACCGAGGCGAAGGTGATTATGAAAAACACTGTCATGATCCCCGCAGCGAGTGGACCGTCAGCGGTCTCAAGCACCAGATGCCGCAAACCAGCGACATTCGACCAAATCAGCAATGCCGAAAATGCGACCCCTGCGACCGCGCCACCAAGCGCATGGCGCAACAAAAACGTAATGAGCTTGGGCATGTTCGGATCTCCCTGAGTCGCTTTCCGTCATAAAGGTACACCCGATCAGGGCCCCAGTTCAAAGTGGAACGCTGGATTTGGTACATTTTGACGCTACATGAGCGAGACAACGCCGAAAAATGGAACCCGCCCATGACCCGCCTCCTCCTAATTCTTGCCCTGTGCGCCCCCTTGCCCGCCATAGCCCAAATCGCGGCCCGCTTCGTGGAAAGTGCGCCAAAAGATACATTCAGCTTTACCAACTCCGGCTGCGCCCTTGGGCAAACGACGCTTGTGCTGGATATGTCAGGTAGCGCAGGTGGACTGATCTTTGACACTGAGGACGGCGGCGCAGGGGTCGAGGTATTTCAGCCTTTCGAAGCCGTAAGTGGAGACGTGGCGTCTGTGACGGTCAGCGATGGGGCGGACGTGCTAAGCCTATCAGTATCAGACTGGCCTGAGGGCGCGGAGATCAGCTTCACCATCGACGTGGATGACGTGCTGCGCCATGGCGACCTGGGCCAGACGCAAGTTTCTGGCGGCGAGATCGCAGGAGCAGAGGTGCGGATCAACTCAGGTGGGGCTTCCGGCTTCGCAGTGTTCGACAATACGCGACGCGCGACAATACGCGGGTTTTGCGGGGCTTAACCCAGCATTTCGGCCAAGTGATCGAAGACCAACCGGATGCGGCTGCTGGTGATCAGCTCGCGATGACTGACCAGCCATGTCGGGAAACTGACCGGTGGCAAGTCCGGCATTACACGCACAATGTCGGGCGTCAGAGCGGCAACATGCTCGGACATCACCCCGATCCCAAGCCCCTGACGAACCATGTGCCAGCCCACCACCCCGCTATCCGAATGATATCGGATATTGTCACGGGTCAGCGGCAGGCCCATGGCGACGAAATGTGGAAGCATCTCGTCCGGCGCCCCGTAGCCGATGAAATTGGCGGCTTTCAGATCGTCCACCACCTTGGGATTGCCAACCCGCGCCAGATAGTCCGGCGTCGCGTAGAGATAGGCATCGCTGTCCGCCAGTTTGCGCGCGATCAGGTCCGGCTGTTCAGGCCGGATATGGCGCAGGGCAATGTCGGCGTCGCGGCGCAACAGGTCCGAGATGGCGTTGGAGGAGACAACCTCGACCTCGATCCCCGGTGCACGGTCCCGCAGCTGGGCGATGACCAGCGGCAACTGGTAGGCCGAGAGCACATCGCTGGCGCTGATACGCACCAGACCTTCAATGCTTTGCGACTGGCCGGACGCGGCAAGCGAGATACGGCTGGCGGCCTCGCCCATGGCGCGGACATGATCGACCAGTTGCGCGCCCGATGTGGTCAGGGTCAGCGCCCGGCCGACCCGCTCGAACAGGGTCACCCCGATGGCCTCTTCCAGCGCGGCAACCTGGCGGCCCAGCGTCGGCTGCGTTTGACCCGTTGCGCGGGCGGCGGCGGAGAGCGAGCCTTCCTCGACCGTCGCAAGGAAGGCGCGGACATGGTTCCAGTCGAAGGAGATGGCGGTCCAATTCATGCATTTATGTATAGGAGATCGCCAAAATTAGGCAATTACTATATGACTTGCGCATATGTATGACGTCCCCAAGCAATGGAGACACGACATGACACCTGCAAAATTTTGGGACGGCGTGGCGGAGAAATACGCCAAGATGGCGATACGTAATCCCGAGCAATATCACCTGTCACTGGAGCGCACGCGCTCCTACCTCCGCGAGAGCGACCGGGTGCTGGAACTGGGCTGCGGCACAGGCTCGACCGCATTGCTGCTGGCCCCGAGCGTCGCGCTTTATACCGGCTCCGACGTGTCCCCGAAGATGATCGCAATCGCTAAGGACAAGCTGGCGGAGGCGGGTCAAAGCAATCTGGATTTCATCGTGGCGGATGCGGATAGCGACGCGCTTGGCACGGCTTATGACGCGGTCATGGCGTATAACCTGCTGCATCTGGTCGAAAATTTGCCCACCACGCTGGGTCATATCCATTCGATCACGCGCGAAGGCGGTTTACTGATCACCAAGACACCGTGCCTCGGCTCCAAGAAGTGGTTGTTCGCACCATTGCTTTGGGTGATGCAGCTCTTTGGCAAAGCCCCCGACGTGCTGCTGATCAAACCTGCCTATCTGGAACAGTCAATTGCCGATGCGGGCTACGAGATCATCGAGGCCGAAGATTATGGCAGCCGATATATCGTGGCACGAAAAGCCTAAAACGCGTCCGGTTGTGCGTCGCGGGCCATGTGATCCAGCACGGCGTTGACGAACTTCGCCTCTTTGCCTTCGGGAAAGAAAGCTTTGGCCACATCGACGAATTCCACGATCACCACTTTGGGGGGCGTTTTGCCTGCGACCAGTTCGGCCCCTGCCGCACGGAACAACGCGCGCAATGTCGGGTCGATGCGATCAATCGGCCACTTGGCCACCAGAGCGCGGTCGGTCATCTGGTCGATCGTGGATTGTTCCGCCACAGCGCCTTCAAGCAAGCCGCGGAAGGTGTCGATATCACCTTCGATCATCTCGTTATCGTCGATCACCTCGCCAAAGCGGTGGTCTTCAAATTGCTCACGCACTTTGTCGATGGAATGGTCGCTATGCTCCATCTGAAACAAGGCCTGCACGGCATAGAGCCGTGCGGCGGAGCGCATAGCGCGTTTTTGGTTACCTGAGGTGGTCATGCGATCTGGAAACTCTCATCATCGTCGTTAGAGCGCGGCAAGAATCCTACGCCCGAATTGGAAGCGCCGTATTTGCGCTGCAACGCGATGAGATGCAAGGCCGCAGCAGCCGCGCCGCCACCTTTGTTTTGATCGCTTGGGTCCGCACGAACTTCGGCCTGATTGCGGTTCTCCACAGTCAGGATCCCGTTGCCAATATTCGCGCCCTGCAAACCTAGCAGCATCAGCCCGTGTGAGCTGTCATTGCACACCGTGTCGTAATGTGTGGTTTCGCCGCGAATGATACAGCCCAGCGCGACGAAGCCGTCGAAATTGGACTGGCGGAACGCGATACGAATAGCAGGTGGAATTTCCAGCGCGCCGGGGACGTTGATGACTTCGACCGTGGCGCCAGCCTTGTCGGCCTCGGCCTTGGCCCCTGCGATCAGATTGTCAGCGATGTCCCTGTAGTAAGGCGATACGACGATGGCGAGCTTGACCGGCTTGTCAAACTGAGGCGTGTCCATGATGTGGTGTTGCTCTGCAGTGGCCATGGTCAGGCTCCTTCGATGGGGCAAGCGCCGAAGATCAACCAGACGAAGTTCCAATACGGGGTTGGCACTCGAAATGTCAGTCTCTGGCAGCGTATAATGATTGCTGCCAATTAGAGGGTTTGACGCGCCTTGGGAAGGGTTCCGCGCAAAGTCTTTACGTGGTCGACCTGCCAGCCGGTGGTTCAAATGGCATTACTTGTTGGGGTCGATAACCAAGTGCTTGTGTTTCGCAAGGGAGCGACAATATTTCGTCCAGTCGCGAAAATCTTGTGTGAACGCCACTTTGGCACCTTTTGACCTCCAATCTTCTGCCTTCTCCGAGATCAGGGGCGTCATGTCGTGACCCGCTTCGTCGGCACTGGCTTTCGCCCAGTTTAGATAAGCACCGTTCAATCGATCACGCTTTTCCTGCGTTTCCATCATTTCCGACATCGCCTTGAAAATGCCTGCGCATTCCGCCATGGACTCGTAGATCGGCTGCCCCGCCTGGGCGGGGGTTGAGACAAGGCTCAGCGCAAGTACAAGACGTTTCATCAGCGATACCTCCATCAATGTGATGGTGTTGTATCGTTTAAATTTTTGGCGAAGTTAGGGCGACGCTATGCTTCGAAATAGGCATCTGACGTCAAGAAACCGGCAAGACGCGCCGCCTCCGACCAATCGCGTTCGTGAGACGTGTCGCCAATCACCAGCACACCGTCGAGGGGCAGATTGGCCTGCCGCAAGGGGGCCTGCACAGCCACGCGAATGTCGGACCAGCTTTGGGCAAAATGCGGTGCCCGAGCGGTGAAAATCTCAAGCCCTTGTGCGGCCATTGTTTGCTTCACAGCGTCGGGCGACACGGGCTGATGAACGAGCCCTGTCAGGGTTGCTTCCACCTGTGCTAGCTTCTCAGAACGCGGGGTGTCTTGCCCATCACGCATGACGCGCAATGCGTTGTTTGAAAACAAGAAACCAACGACATCACGACCAGTGGAAGCCCGCACCGAGGCATAGGTTTTGTAAGGAAGGCCAAGTGCTTTCGCCCGCTTCACGCGGCCTTTGAGGATTTCGATCGGCAGGTTCGGGATAAGATCCGCACGCGCCTTGCCCCACGCATATTTGCGGAAGGCGAAACCGGCCTCCATTGTGGGGCCGTTGTTGTGACCGATCTTGGCAACCGACATGGCGTATCCTCTTTTTGCGTGGCGCAATCTTAGGCTTCAATTTTGCCCGTCACCAGAGGTTTTGCTACGTCGATGTCGTGCCCGCTAATTGCCCCATTCCTGCAATCGCGCGACGTAGCGCGCGAGTGTGTCGATCTCCAGATTGATCCGGTCGCCGACCTTCGTGTCACCCCAATTGGTGGCGACCTTCGTATGCGGAATAAAATTGACACCGAAACGGGTGCCGTCGACCTCGTTCACCGTCAAGGACGTCCCGTTCAGCGCGACCGAGCCTTTGGGCGCAACGAACTTCGCCAAATCTTCCGGCGCGTCGAACACAACGCGGGTGCTGTCGCCCTCGTCCGTCATGGATACAACCGTCGCCACGCCGTCAACATGACCGGAGACGATATGCCCGCCAAGCTCGTCGCCCAGCTTCAACGCTCGCTCCAGATTCAGACGGGTGCCGTCGGCCCAGTCGCCAATGTTGGTTTTGGAGACGCTTTCGGCCGAAATCTGGACATCAAACCAAGGTGTTTCATCCTGTCCGCGGTCGATCACCGTAAGACAGCACCCATTGCAGGCAATGGACGCCCCGATTTCGATCCTCTTGGGATCATAGGCGCAGGAAATGCGCGCGCGCAGGTCGCCCTCTTGCTTGAGCCGCGTGACGCGACCCACATCGGTAATGATGCCTGTAAACATTGGCCTGTCCCTTTCGTTGTCACCACGTGAGGTAGCGCGGTGTTTGACCTATTTGCAAGGAAATTGGGCCACAGTTCCGCCGGAATTAGGCCCTAAGCGCGCCCTACGGGCTGGGCATCTTGGCTGCAAGATGTATGAGTGTGGGTTGACCAGTTGAGGGCACGATCATGACCCTGTCCGGCAAGGGCAAAACATTTCTGTTCCTGCAAGGCCCGCACGGGCCTTTCTTCTACCGCCTTGGCAAAATGCTGACGGCGGCGGGCGCGGATGTATGGCGTGTCGGCTTTAACAAGGGCGACGACGCGTTCTGGTTCTCTAACAAAAACTACATTCCATATCTGGGCAAACCTGACGACTGGGTGCAGCGCTTTACAGAGATTGCACAGGAAAAATCTATCACGGATCTGGTGCTGTATGGCGATACCCGTCCGATCCATGCGCAAGCGATTGAGCAGGCCCGCGCCTTAGGGCTGCGTATCCACGTCTTCGAAGAAGGCTATCTGCGCCCCTATTGGGTCAGCTACGAGCGTGGCGGCGTCAACGGCCATTCGCGGTTGATGGATATGTCTGTCGCTGACATGCGCGATGCGCTTGAAGGTCTGGATCTTGATTTGCCCGACGCGCCTGCCCGCTGGGGTGACATGCGCCAGCATGTGTTCTACGGCATGGTTTACCATTACTTCGTGTTCCTGCGGAATTGGAAATACCGCAATTTCCGCCCGCACCGTGCCCTGAGTGTGACGCAGGAATTCCAGCTTTATCTGAAGCGGCTGGTCACCATGCCCTTCACTGCGATGGAGCGCGGGTTGGCAACGTTCCGTATCAAGCATGGCGGCTTCCCTTACCATCTTGCATTGCTTCAGCTAGAGCACGACTCCAGCTTTCAGATGCACTCGCCTTTCGAGACGATGACCGATTTTCTGGAGCTGGCGATTGACGGTTTCGCAAAAGGCGCGCCGACGCATCACCATCTGGTGCTTAAGGCGCACCCGCTGGAAGACGGCCGCGTTCCCATGCGTCGCGAAATCAAACGGATTGCGGCGGCGCACGGTGTGCCTGATCGTGTGCACTATGTGCGCGGCGGAAAGCTGGCGAGCTTGCTGAACACCGCGCGCTCTGCGGTCACGGTCAATTCCACGGCGGCGCAACAGGTGCTGTGGCGCGGTCTACCGCTGAAGGTATTCGGAGATGCGGTCTATAACAAACCTGAGTTTGTATCGACCCAGAGCCTGCCCGAGTTTTTCACCACGCCAACCCGCCCCGATAGTCGCGCCTACCGCGACTACCGCCATTACCTGCTCGAAACCTCGCAAATTCCCGGTGGGTTCTATTCGGCACGCGGGCGGCGCCAATTGCTACGGCAGGTTGTCGATATGATGCTGGCCCGCGAGGATCCGTACGACGCGCTTGTGGCTGGGACCGCTACACCACGGCAACAACTTCATGTGGTCAACTGACGACTACTCTAGCACCGCCTCAAGCCCGACGGAGGCGATCAATTCGTAATACCCAAAAATCACGAACAGGAAAAACACGAACAGGATCATCTCGTGTTTGAAATGGTGCGAATGAAAGTACGCGCGATCGTGGTGGTGGATGACGTCCAGCAATTCGTCGCCAAATCGGATCGATAGAAAAGTTCCGAACCCAGACAGAACGATAACGCCCCAATAAGGGAAAGGCTGAGTCAGGATTTGATGCAGGATTTGCGTGAGAAGCGTTGTTTCGTAGTAGCTCGGCCCAAAGATCAACATGAGTACATTGGCCCCGATCGCGACGGCCCAAACCGCAACTTCTGAAACCACCATGCGAATGCCAAACAGCAGCCTCAGCGGAAAATCTAACAAAAAGCCCGCATCAGCGACAGGAGTGCACAACACGAAGAAGCTCCAGGTCAGCACGGCGGCCGCACCACCCGTGGCCACGTTATAAGTGTAGCTGAGATAACCGAAATACCCTGCCAAAAGGGCCAGAAGTAGGCAAAATTTCAACAGCACCTGTTTCTTGGGTTTGGTCATGCGACAACCACCTTCTCAAGTTGTTCCGCCTCCCTAGTCCTCCAAGCAGGCGCGTGCCAGATCGAAACCGATCCAGCAGGACGTCGCGGAATGGGAATTTACGCGAAATCCTGCCAGTGCGACGTGCTGGCAACACTCGAATTTCCCGTCCGAGCAAAGGGCTAGCAATTCTTTAGATGTGCTATAGGGTAAAAAGAAAAATCTTGAGGCAGTCTCATAATCGAGGAGGACACCAGTGAAAAACTTGGGTCCCAAAGCTACGCGAATAGTAGCTTTTACGCTTGTGGCCGTTATGGCCGCGTCCTGCGGGTTGCCGAAGTCCGGCCCCGGAAAACGTCAAATCTTCGCAGGCTCTGTGCAAAAGCAGGGCGATGCATTCATCGTGGCGGTGAACAGCCGCGTCACGCAGGCCACTTCAGTGCAACCTGTGCTGGGTTTCAGCGACGCATTCTTGAACGCCGGCGTCGTCGGCTCCGACATCATCCGCCCTGGCGACACCCTTGGTCTCGCGATCTGGGAGAACGTGGATGACGGCCTTCTGGCACCCGAAGGTGCCAACGCGACTGACCTGAATGAAGTGCAGGTCGATGGCGCGGGCTTTATCTTCGTGCCCTATGCTGGACGTATCAAAGCCGCTGGCAACACACCCGAAGCACTGCGCCGTATCATTACCGGCAAGCTCGACACCCAAACCCCAGACCCGCAGGTCATCGTGCGCCGTGTGGCTGGCGATGGTGCGACGGTGTCTCTCGTTGGCGGTATCGGTCAGCAGGGCTTGTTCGCGATTGAACGCCCGACGCGCACGCTGTCCTCGATGATTGCCCGCGCGGGAGGCATCTCGATTCAGCCAGAGGTTGCCCAGATCACCGTGATCCGCGGCAAGGAGCGCTCAAAAATCTGGTTTGAAGACCTGTACTCCAATCCCAAGTTCGATATCGCCCTGCGCCCCAACGACCGTATCCTGGTCGAAGAGGATAGCCGCGCCTTTACCGTGTTGGGCGCCACCGGTGCGCAAAACCGTATCGAGTTTGTGACCCAAACCTTGTCCGCCATCGAAGCCATTGCGCAAGTGGGCGGTCTGAATTCGAACCTCGCAGACCCAACTGGCGTTTTTGTGTTTCGCAACGAGCCCGCCGAGATCGCCAATTCGGTGCTTGGCCGGTCCGACCTGCAAGGCACCCAGAGGTTTGCCTACGTTCTGGACCTGACCCAACCCACGGGCATGTTCGAGGCGCGTGACTTCGTGATCCGCGACGGTGATACGGTCTACGTGACCGAAGCCCCGTTCGTGACATGGAACAAAACAATCTCGGCGCTGACCGGCTCGCTTCAATCGGTCAACGCTCTCTCGAGTCTCGGTGGCTCTAACTAAAATGGAGCCATCTGGCTCGGCCACTGATGCCGCGGGCGGCCCCTCCCTCCGCCCGCGGCTTTTCTATTTCAACGGGGGCTTCTTCACCCAAACGCGCGTCCGGCGCATTCTAGAGCTTGCGGGCTACGACCTACGACTTGGCAAACCGACACCCGATGATCTGATCGCGGTCTGGGGCAAAAGCCCGACCGCCCAACGCGGGGAAAAGATTGCCGATTATACTGAGGCGCAGCTGGTACATATCGAGGACGCATTTCTGCGGTCCTTGCGTCCCGGTCGTGACGGCGAGCCGCCCTTGGGTCTGACCGTGGACCACCAGCGGCCCTACTTCGACAGTTCAGGTCCGTCCGATCTTGAAACCCTGCTCTCCAACGATGTATTTGATGACGCGCATGAACTGTCGCGCGCCCGTGACGCCACGGCCCGCATCAAGGCGTTAAACCTTTCAAAATACAACGATTTCGACGAGAATGCCCCTGTTCCAAAGCCGGGATATGTGCTCGTGATCGACCAGACGCGCGGCGACGCATCCATCAAGCACGGTGGCGCGCGCGCGGACCATTTTCGCGAAATGCTGGCTTATGCGCAGGCAGAGCACCCGAACGCCCCTATCGTGATCAAAACGCATCCCGAGACGCAAGCGGGGCATCGGAAAGGTCATTTTTCCCTAAGCGACGCTGGCGGGCGCATTTCGTTGTATGAGCACAAAGCAAGCCCCTATGCTCTGATGGAAGGTGCGGTGGCCGTTTATACCGTCAGCTCTGGCATGGGCTTTGAGGCCATTCTGGCCGGGCACAAACCCGTCGTTTTCGGGCAGCCCTTCTATGCGGGCTGGGGCCTCAGCGATGATCGGCAACCCATTGATCGCCGTCAAAGGACCTTAACGCGGCCTCAACTCTTTGCAGGCGTCATGCTGCGCTACTGCAAATGGTACGACCCCTACCGCGACAGGCTTTGCGAGCTTGAGCAAGTAATCGACACGTTAGAGGCCCTAACCCGCGCACAAGTTCAAGACAGAAACGGCCATGTCGCCTTTGGAATGCGCCTTTGGAAACGCGGGCCGCTCCAGCAGATGTTTGGCGCGCGTCGCTTCGGGAAAGACTCCCACGTGCAGTTTATCGCCGACGCCGAAGAGGCGTTAAAAGAGGCGCGCGGCGGCTCGCTTCTGGTATGGGCGGGGCGTGAACCCGACGATTACGCCTTACGCACCTCAACACAGAAGACAAAGCTGTTGCGCGTGGAGGACGGGTTTCTGCGGTCACGCGGGCTGGGCGCAGATCTTGTCGCCCCACTGTCTTTGGTGACCGATGACAAAGGCATCTACTATGACCCGACCCGTCCCAGTGCGCTAGAGGCCCTGATTTCGGCCAGTGGAACACTTGGAACCGCCGATCTACGCAGAGCAGAACGGCTGCGAAATGCGATCGTGAAAACAGGCGTGAGCAAATATAATTTGGGCGGGACGACGCTGGATTTCGACGCAGGCGGTCGCGAGGTTATCTTGGTGCCGGGTCAAGTCGAAGACGACGCCTCGATCCTGAAGGGCACGAAGGACATATCAACCAATGAGACGTTGCTTGCTGCCGTGCGGCGCGACTTCCCAGACGCCTTTATAATCTACAAACCGCATCCCGATGTAGAAGCGGGGCTTCGCACTGGCGCGATCCCTGCGGAGGTCGCAGATATAACTGCGTCCAGAACCGATGCTATGGCGCTGCTCTCAGTCGTGGATCGTGTCTGCACGATGACGTCACTATTGGGGTTTGAGGCATTACTTCGTACGGTCCCTGTAACGTGTTATGGTGCACCGTTTTACGCGGGATGGGGCCTTACCGATGATCGCGGGCCGGTGCCTGCGCGGCGCGGCCCGAATGCAAGCCTAGACGGGTTGGTTCATGCCAGCTTGATCGGATATCCGCGCTATTTTGACCCCATAACGCGGCAGCCCTGCCCTGTGGAGGTCGTCGTCGAGCGCCTGACCACCGGCACCCTGCCCCGCGCAGGCCTGCGCAACCGATTGCTGGCGAAGGCCCAAGGTGCGTTGGCGGGATACGCTCATCTTTGGCGATAAAAAAGGCCCCCTCACCGTAAAGCGAAGGGGCTTTCTTGTGGTCTGGGAGGAGACCAGTCAGGAATTAGTTGACGAAACGCTCGGCTGCAGAGTCGTTGCCCAGTGCAAATTTCGCTTGAACGTCACGGCTCACATCGGTGCCACGCAGGGAGATATGCTGTTCGGCGGCGCTCTCGTTGGCCGATACGCCGACCAACAATGCTGCGTTCAAGTCACCCACTGACGTCTCAGAGACGACGCGCTCGGCGGCAGAGTCATTACCCAGAGCGAAGAAGGCTTGTGGGTTGGAAACGTCAGCGAATGCAGGTGCAGTAACGGACAGGGCGAGGATTGTGATGATGGTTTTCATTGTGTGTACTCCAGAAGGTTGTGTTGTTTTGTTTCGGCGTGTTGCCGTTTGATGAAACCAATATGAGCCCTATCGAAATGTTCCTCAATGCATATATTTCTGATTTGAATCGAACTTCTGCGCTTTTACGCACAATAAACCTTCAAGACAGACGACATGATAACGGGCGCGTGAGAACCCGCTCACGAAGTGTGAGGTCGTTGAAATAGAGGGTAAAAAATGAAGGTTAGTCGCCGACTCGGCGCCAGACATGCATGACGTCTTCGCCGATTCTGGACGACCCGAGCAAAGTGAACCGCGGCGCATCATCAAGAGCGCGATACTGCAATGCGCCCAAGCTTGGCAATCCGTTCGCCCCAAGCATGACACCCGCTGTGAAGCCCACAACCTGATCGACCAGACCCGCCGACAGAAGCGACGCCGCGAGCGAGCCACCGCCTTCACATAGCACACGCGTCAGCCCTGCCTGCGCCAAAGCCTGAAGCGCCGCGGAGAGGTCCAGGCCTGAGGGCTCGGCGCCTACCGAGACAAGGGTAGCTCCGCGCTTGCGCCAGAACTCTTGCGCCGATGGCGCTGCGTCCGGCCCATGAACCAACCAAACCGGAGCGCCAGTCTCGTCTTCTGCCAACGGGCCGTGGGTCGGGACGTTCAACTCAGCGCTAATGACGACACGCACCGGCTGCTGCCGGTCGCCCATGCCGCGCAACGTAAGAGAGGGGAAATCTTGTCGTGCAGTGCTGCCGCCCACCATCACCGCATCATGGCTTGCCCGCAGCGCCTGCACCTGCTGGCGGGCCTGTGGTCCGGTGATCCACTGGCTTTCGCCCGTGGCGGTGGCAATGCGCCCGTCAAAGGACGACGCCAGCTTCAGCGTCAGGAAAGGACGGCCTTCAGTTATGCGAAGCAAAAAGCCCTGTTGGTCGCGGCGTGCTTCAGCCTCGAGAACGCCGGTCACTACTTCAATGCCTGCCTCGCGCAGCATTGCAAGGCCCCTGCCCGACACACGCGGATCAGGATCACCGGTCGCGACGACGACGCGCGCAACACCCGCAGCAACCAAAGCAGAAGCGCAGGGCGGGGTTTGGCCGGTGTGGGAGCATGGCTCCAACGTGACATAGGCCGTCGCGCCCTTAGCTGCACCTTTGGCCAACTGCGCCAGCGCCGCTTGTTCTGCGTGGGGACGTCCGCCTGCTTGAGTCCAGCCGCGCGCTAGAAGACGGCCACCTTTGACGATCACACAGCCAACGGCTGGGTTGGGCCAAGTCTGGCCCAGCCCCCGTTTGCCCAGCGACAGCGCCAAGGCCATCCATCGCTGGTCATCAGGCTGTGTCATGGGGTCAGTCGTCTTTGCCTACAGGCGGGCGAAGCTCGTGGACGAAATCCTCGAAGTCATCAGCGGCCTGAAAGTTTTTGTAAACCGAGGCGAACCGCACATAGGCGACCGTGTCGATGCGGGCCAGTGCTTCCATCACGATCTCACCAATGGCGGTGGATTTGATGTCAGTCTCGCCCATGCTTTCAAGGCGGCGTACGATTCCGGAAATCATTTGATCAATCCGTTCCGGATCAACAGGGCGTTTTTGCATGGAGATGCGAATGGAGCGTTCAAGCTTGTCGCGGTCAAAGTCTTCACGCTTGCCGGAGGATTTGATGACCACCAGATCGCGCAGTTGAACGCGCTCATACGTGGTGAAGCGACCGCCACAGGCCGGACAAAACCGACGCCGTCTGATCGCTACATGATCTTCTGCAGGACGTGAGTCCTTAACTTGTGTATCTACATTTCCACAAAACGGACAGCGCATTGCTTTTTCCCTTATCCCGCCAGTCTGGGTGTTATTCCCCAGTTATCCACAGGCACTATAGGCAGTCCGCTACAGTTTGGGTAGTGGGGAATTCACCCCCCAAAGCCTAGTGAGACAGATGCGCCACGACCTGTCTTTGATGGGGGCTGTCACGATGCTCGAACAGGTAAATGCCTTGCCAAGTCCCCAGCATCATTTGCCCACGCTGTACCGGAATAGACAGTGATACGGGCATCATCGCGGCCTTGATATGGGCTGGCATGTCGTCAGGCCCCTCATAGGTGTGAGTGAGGTAGGACATGCTCGGATCGGTTGTGGGCGGCACCAGCCGCGCGAAGTAATTGCGCAGGTCGGTCTGCACCTCTGGGTCGGCATTTTCCTGAATGAGCAGCGAACAGGACGTATGACGCACGAACAAAGTCAGTAGCCCGTCCGCTGCTGCTTGCGCAGCGAGCCAGCCCTGAACGTCTCGGGTGAATTCATACAGGCCCTGCCCGCGGGTCGAGATGGTGAACATGGTCATTTCGGCTCCAAGGTGCCTTTGTAATGCACGATCAATCCGCCTGTCGGCAAGCTGAGCCGCACGTCAAACTGGAAGCGCCCCTCCGCATCCACGGTCTCCGTGCTTTCGCTAACGGGTGTCAAAAGGTGCGGGATTGGCAAAACCCCGAAGGCCCGCCCTCGTGTGACGGGAAAGTGCAATGCGCCATTTTCCACGGTCAGGTCGAGACCGAAGGTCAAAGGTCCAAACGTCTCGGTCATGCCTTTTGCCGGATCATAGCGCAGCACGGACTGAAAGAGCTTGCCGCCCATATCGCGAGACCAAGTCTCTGATTGCCGGTCCGCGACGATCTCGACCCGAGCGGGCACCTGCCCGCCCTTAAGCGGGAAGCCCCCAATAAGGGCCGCAAGTTTACCTAGCACAGTTGTCGCCGCTTGGACTTCAGCAGAGCCTCCAAAGCGTGACACATGAGCGGGGCAATGCAGCAGGCGCACTGCTTCCGGCAACTGGTCGAATCTGTCGCCAAGCGCTTGCGCAAAAATGGGTGTCAGGTCTGTGTCCCGCCGCTCGAACACCGCGTGAATGGTGGCAAGTTGCGCCTCGGCCTCTTGCCGTGTGAAAGCGGCCAAGGCGGGCCGTGCGCCGGGCTGAATATGTCCGGCCAGCAATTGGTCCAGCAGAATGGCGGCGGGTTGCACTGGCGTCTTCGGGCCATGACCGTCTGGGATGATCATGTCCCAAACGCGTTCCTGCCGCTTTTCAATCGTGGCGCCAACCACCCGCACACGCATGCCGCCCGCATCCGAGCCGAAGCGCAGAAACTGGTTGGATAGCTTGAGAAGCGGTTTGGACAGGCGGTCCAGCGCTTTGATGTTCAAGAGAGGCACAATAAAGCGTGCAACACTCAGCGCGCGGTGAAACAGGACCAGTTCCAACCCTGCGCGGGCTGTCACGGTGGCTGCTCTGAAATACTCCGGGAACAGCGCAACATCAGGAGTATTCACAAGCGCCGCAAGTCGCGGCGCGAGTGCCTTCTCCCCCACACTCGGCGCGATGCTTTTGCTATCGTCCCAGCCAAGAGCGGCCTCCACTTGGCCACCGCGTGTGCGCAAAAAAGGCTTGCCCACCTGACCTAGGATCGCCTGCATGACGGATAGGCCGCGTGGGGTTTTGTTGCCGGGAAGGATCGAGGTTTCGATCAACTCGATACTGTCAAAGCCTTGGACCAAATCAGCCGCGATAGCAGATGACAACGCAGGAGTTGTCGAGGCGCCCGACCACGCGCAGACGCCATTGTCCTTTGCAAGTTGGTCGAGCGCGCTGATCCCGGCGACGAACTCCGCCCCGTCGGCAATATCCAGATAATGCGCCCCAGCCTGTAAGACCGACTCAGCGAAGGCATAAGGGGCGGCACCATAGCTTTGAAAGGGGCCGGAGCAGTCGATGACTGCAAAGGGCTGCACCTGATCCAAGACGCGCTGAACCGCTTTCAGGTCAGCGCGGTCGACCGCATGCGCTTTGGCCCGGATCTGATCCGCTAGCTGGTCTAGCGCGTCCCGCGTGCGACCCGCGATGGTCAGCGCGATATCATCACGCGCCGCAAGCTGACGTGCCAGATGTCCACCGAACAAACCTGTTGCCCCAAGCAGGAGGACGTTCTTAAGCAAGGAACCTGTCCTGAATGTCCGGTGTCGGAATCATGCAGCTCTCCGTTCTTCCAAAGACGCTGTAGCGGTTGCGCGCGATGCGGTTATAGAGCCAATCAGCAATCGGGTACGGTAGGACCCGCACAACCTTCGCGGCACGCCAAATTCCGCCAAGCGCACCCATCGCAGCAGCAAAGGCATCAAGCTTGGTAAAAATGTGCCCGCCGACGATGACGACGTTTGTGTCGTAGTCCGCGGATTTCAGGCCCAAATGCTCATAGAGCGCCTCGCCCAGATCCGACTGTGCGGTGACAAACTTGAACTGTTGGTGGTGGTCGTGGCGGAGCATAAATCTCAGAAAGCCGGAACACAGCACGCAGACCCCGTCAAACACAACGATGTCAGCCCCTTCGGTCAGCGCGGTCACATAAGGGTCGGGTTCGAACTGTGCCATGGGTAAACCTTAAGATGTCGCGGCCAAAGGTTGAATGCGTGGCGGTGTCGCACGAGTGTGCAGGCTATGGATTAGCTGCAAATTGACATCTGTCAAAGCCATGGCCTGAGCCAAAGCCTAGGCTGACGAAAACAGAGGACCAACGCCATGCCTACAACTGCTGATTATAAGGCCAGACTCATCGCCCGCCGCGCAGAGCTTGTGGAGCGCAGCCAAGATGTTGAAAGCGAACTGGATGCACATAACTCCAAGGATTGGGAGGAACTGGCTGTCGAGCGCGAAACCGACGAAGTACTGGAAAGCTTGGGCAACAACGCTGCGGATGAAATCATCCGCATCGATGCCGCGCTCAGGCGAATAGACGGCGGTCAATTCGGGTTCTGCGTTAAGTGCGACGACCAGATCAGCGCAGAGCGGTTGGAGCTGCTGCCCTACACGCCATTCTGCAAAGATTGCGCCAAATAAGCGAGACCGCCTTTTCAGCTTGGGTCCAACAGTAAAAAAGCGCCCCATGGGGCGCTTTTCTTATTGGTCCAAGAAGCTGCGCAGTTTGCGCGAGCGTGATGGGTGCTTGAGCTTTCGCAGCGCTTTCGCCTCGATCTGGCGAATACGCTCTCGCGTAACGCTGAACTGCTGACCCACTTCTTCCAAAGTGTGGTCGGTGTTCATACCAATCCCGAAGCGCATCCGTAGTACGCGCTCTTCGCGCGGCGTCAGGGACGACAACACACGGGTGGTTGTTTCCTTGAGGTTTTCCTGAATGGCGCTGTCCAAAGGCAGCACAGCATTCTTGTCCTCGATGAAATCGCCAAGCTGTGAATCTTCCTCGTCACCGATTGGCGTTTCCAGAGAGATCGGCTCTTTCGCGATCTTCATAACCTTGCGCACTTTTTCGAGCGGCATTTGCAGCTTTTCTGCCAATTCTTCTGGCGTCGGCTCACGGCCAATCTCGTGAAGCATTTGGCGACCGGTCCGAACCAGCTTGTTAATCGTCTCGATCATGTGGACCGGAATACGGATGGTCCGGGCTTGGTCAGCGATCGAGCGGGTGATCGCCTGACGGATCCACCAGGTCGCATAGGTCGAGAATTTGTAGCCACGACGGTATTCAAACTTGTCCACGGCTTTCATCAGGCCGATGTTGCCCTCTTGGATGAGGTCAAGGAATTGCAGACCACGGTTGGTGTATTTCTTGGCGATGGAAATCACGAGGCGCAGGTTGGCTTCGACCATCTCTTTCTTGGCCTGACGGGCTTCTTTCTCGCCCTTCTGGACCTGCTGCACGATGCGGCGGAATTCGGTGATGTCGACGCCGACATACTGACCCACTTGCGCCATCTCGGCACGCAGGTCTTCGACTTTCTCGCGGGAGCGTTCGATTAGCGCTGTCCAGCCACGGCCTGTTTTGTTGGTAATCCGCTCGACCCAGCCGGGGTCAAGTTCGTAGCCGCGATACTCGTCAATGAACTCACGGCGGTTGATGCGGGCTTGGTCAGCCAGCTTCACCATGCTCGAGTCAATGGACATGATGCGACGGTTGATCCCGTAAAGCTGGTCGATCAGCGCTTCGATACGGTTGTTGTGCAGGTGAAGCGAATTCACCATCGTCACGATTTCTGTCCGCAGCGCCTGATATGCGCCCTCTTCTTTGTTGGAGAAGGTGTCGTCGTGGTTGATTGCAGCCGAAATTCGCAGATCCTGCATATCGGCCAGCTTCAGATAATCGTCGGCGATCAGATCAAGGGTTTCCAAAACGCGCGGTTTCAGTGCGGCCTCCATCGCTGCAAGCGACATGTTGGCCTGTTCGTCCTCGTCATCCTCGTCATCGTCATTTGCAATCGGGTTGCCGTCCGCATCCAGCTCTTGGCCGGAGTCTTCGGTTTTCGTCTCGGCGCTTCCCGGCGTGGCGACGACTGCAGCGGTTTCTTCGCTCTCTTCGTCGAGCGTGTTGCCAAAGGTCGTTTCAAGATCGATTACGTCGCGCAGCAAAATGTCTTCGGACAAAAGTTCGTCGCGCCAGATAGTGATAGCTTGGAAAGTCAGCGGGCTTTCGCACAGCCCAGCGATCATCGTATTGCGCCCCGCCTCGATCCGTTTGGCAATCGCGATTTCGCCTTCACGCGACAGCAATTCAACAGAACCCATTTCGCGCAAATACATGCGGACGGGATCGTCGGTGCGATCAAGTGTTTCGGTGGTCGACGATGCGAGCACAACATCCTTGGCGGAGTTGTTCACTTCCACGAGGTCTTTGGTGGACCCGTCGTCCTCCGCCTCTTCTTCCTCAATAATATTGATGCCCATTTCGGACAGCATCGACATCACGTCTTCAATCTGTTCGGAGGCGACCTGCTCTGGCGGAAGAACCTGATTGAGCTGGTCGTAGGTGATGTAGCCACGCACCCGCGCCTCGGCGATCATCTTTTTGACGGCAGCTTGGCTCATGTCGAGTCCGTCTGCGGCATCCTCGCGCGCCTGCGTCTGATCGTCGGTGTCTTTGGCCATGAAATGCCTCCAAAAAAGCGCCTTAGGGTGATTCGCGCGAATCTAAGCGAATCAATAACGCGAATCAGAGTGATTCGCACGTCGGTTTATCAACAGGGCTTAGCGCCCTTTCTTCACCCAAATCTCTCCGTCGATGAGAGATTGCAGATAGTCGGACATAGATCCGCGATCCTCGCCGTCACCCCCGTCCGAGATGCCCTTGCTGCGCATAGAGGCGTTTCGCGCTTCTGCAGCTTGGCCAACACGCCATGTCAGCGCCTCATCGGCGACGCCAGCAAGGTCTTCCACAGCGTCCTCAATTTCGCGCTGAACACCACGTCGGGCTTCAAGCTTGGCCAATTCTTCGGCCATGGTCATTCGGGTCAGAATTGGGTCCGCCCCCGCCCTGACGGCAGGAGCAATTTGCACATGGCTAAGCGACCAGAGCTTTTCAAGGGGGGCCGCCCCGATCTCGGCGGTGAGAATGTTCTTCAAATGCTCGGGATCGGTCTCGTCGGTGTGTCGCAACAGCGCCGCAAGAATTCGGCGGTGATCTTCCCCGTGAAGATCCAGCGTCTCCAGATCCGACAGGAAGTGGGCCAGCAGATCCGGATGCGCCATAAGGATCACCAAGATTACGGCCTCGCGCACCCGTTCTTCCACGTCCGTACTTTGCGCCAAAAGGGAATTTTTGGTTGAGGCGACGGCGACGCCTTTATCGGGGAATTTACCTTTGCCTTTCCAAGGCCCGCGCGACTGGCTCGGCTGCCAATCGCTTTGTCGTGGCGCAGGGTTCAAATCGAAAAGTTCGGCGCGCAACCGTTTGATCTCGTGACCATAGTGGCTGCGCAGGTTGCCATCTGAAATCCTAGTCAACGCCGCGCGAAGCGATTGATCCAGGGCCGAGCGACGTTCCGGACTGTCAAACACCTTGCCTTCAGTTTCGCGTTGCCAAAGCAGGTGCACCAATGGCTTGGAGTTTTCGACCAGTTCACGCATGGCCTCTACGCCTTGGGTCTTGATCAGATCGTCAGGATCAAGCCCTTCAGGCAGAACACAAAAACGCAGGGATTGCCCTGCGGACAGCATCGGCAATGCCAGATCAATCAGCCGCATGGCAGCACCAATGCCAGCCTTGTCGCCATCCAGTGCGATTACCGGCTCGGGCGAGATGCGCCACAAAAGCTGCAACTGCGTCTCGGTGACCGCCGTCCCCAACGGTGCCACGGTCGCAGACAGCCCCGCCGCGGTTAACGCAATGACGTCCATATACCCTTCGGCCACAATGAGCGGCAGGCCTTTGCCAGCCGCCTCACGCGCAGGTCCGTGGTTGTAGAGGCTGCGGCCTTTGTCGAACAACTCGGTCTCAGGGGAGTTCAGATACTTGGCATTGTCATTCGGATCCATCGCCCGTCCGCCGAATGCGATGCAGCGCTTACGCGGATCGCGGATCGGGAACATAATGCGATTGCGGAACGTGTCATAGGGCTTGCCGCCCTTGGTTGAGGCTTTGGCCAGACCTGCGGCAAGGATCAACTCCTCTGCGACGCCTTTCCCTGTCAAATGATCCCAAAGGTTTTGCCAGCCATCCGGTGCGAAGCCGATGTCGAACTGGTCCTGCGTTTGCTGCGAGAGCCCCCGCTTGTTGATGTAATCGCGCGCGGCTGCACCAGCGCCAGACTTCAGTTGCAACCGGTAGAACTGCGTCGCCTGCTCCATCACGTCTGCCAACTGGGAACGCCGGTCCGACTTTTGCTGCGCTTGTGGATCACGGGCGGGAATGGTCATCCCCGCCTCGCGCGCCATGATCTCAACTGCCTCCATGAAAGACACGTTCTCAGTTTCTTGAATAAATCCAAGCGCGTCGCCTTTGGCATGGCAGCCGAAGCAGTAATAATAGCCTTTGCGGTCATCGACGTGGAAACTGGCGGATTTTTCCTGATGGAACGGGCATGGTGCCCACATATCGCCCTTGCCTTGGTTCGACTTGCGCGGGTCCCATATGACTTTGCGCCCGACCACCTGTGCAATTGAGGTGCGGGAGCGCAATTCGTCAAGAAATCCGGGTGGCAGGCTCATAGACCAGAATATCGGGCCGCGCGGCTCCAAAGTCCAGTGATGGCGAACCTATCTCAGTTTAATTCTTTCTCGAAAGCGGCTCAGCGTTGCTTTTGCAGGGCCTCTTGCGCATTCAAAGAGACCATGACCTCGCGCAGCTCATGCACCAGTGTCTTCGCGAAAGCACGGAACACCATAATTTCAAAGCCCTCCGCACGCCGCACAATGATCGCGGACATATGACCGATGAGCGAGCGGACGACATCGCCCTCTCCCATTTGAGCCGTATCGATTGGACAGAGCCGCGCCAGTGCGTCCTCGGTCCGCTCCCCCGTCAACAGGACTGCGCACCATGCATCCGATTGATCCGTAACTGAAGCAGGCAAATCAGGCGGGGTTGCCCCGACCAGAAAATACTGCCCGCGCGCGGTCCAGAGGATTTCGACGTCCCCTTTTGCTGTCGAAGCCCCCGCGTCCGGCAGCGCAACGCCAACCGCCTTCTTCAGAACGGCGGACACTTCCGCCCCGTTCTGCGGCGCGATGGAGTGCATCGTGCGCAAAGGAAGTTCGGTCAATGACAGCTTTCCGATAGCGACAGGTAGCAATCCTTCGGCGGCGGATTTTGCGACAAGTTCAATCACGGGCTTTGCTCCCTTCGGGGTCTAGGAATACTGGGTCGCAGATCTCCACCCGCGTGGTGACCTCGCGGAGATGATCGACCAGTTTCAGTACCTCGCCATGACGCTCGCGGCCATTCTTGAGGAAGCCCAGACCAATCTTTCCAAGCTCAGGCGAGAACCCGACCGAGGTCGTGTAGCCTTGCTGGTTCTCTCGAATAGCGTCTGCCTCCTCGGCAAAGAAAAAGGCGCCGGCGTTCAGCTCTTTCACTGCACCGACAGGCTTAAGCCCTACGAGCTCCTCGCGGTCCTCTAGCAGGCCGGGGCGCATCGCCGCCGTTTTGCCGATGAAGTCCTTCTTCTTGGACATCATCATCCCCATCCCGATATCACCCGCAGTCACGCGCCCGTGGATTTCGGAATGGGTGATAAAGCCCTTCTCAATCCGCATCACGTTGAGGGCTTCCATCCCGTAAGCACCACCACCTAAAGCTTCAGCTTCAGCCAGCAAGCCCTTGAAAAGACTCTCCCCATAGCGCGCGGGAACAGCCAGTTCATAAGCATGTTCCCCTGAAAACGAGATGCGGAACAGCCGCGCTTTCACACCGCCGATAGAGACAACGCCGCACCCCATAAACGGCAGGTCGAGTTCAGCATCCAGCACCTGTGCCAGCAGGTCACGTGACCTAGGACCAGCAACCGCAAATTGTGCCCATTGTTCAGTCACGGAGATGAACTGCACATCAAGATCAGGGCGTAAGCACTGGGAAACAAATTCCAAATGCCGCATCACCTGCCCTGCGGCGGCTGTCGTGGTCGTCATCACGTAGTGGTTTTCTGCGATGCAAGCCGTCGTGCCGTCATCCATCACATGCCCATCCTCGCGCAGCATGATGCCATAGCGGACCTTGCCGGGCTTCAGCGTTGAAAACGTGTTTATGTAAAGGAAGTCTAGGAATGCGCCCGCGTCCGGCCCCTGTATGTCGATTTTTCCCAAGGTGGAGACATCCGCGATGCCGACCGCAGAGCGCACCATATTGACTTCACGGTCGCAGGACTGGCGCCAATGGGTCTCGCCATCCTTTGGGAAGTAACTAGGGCGATACCAAAGCCCTGCCTCGATCATTGGCGCACCGAGGTCGCGCGATACCTTATCTGATGTTGTGAAACGTTGAGGTGCGAAGCCATTGCCCTGCGCGTAAGCCCCCATCGCCGCGATAGAGACAGGTGTATAGGGCGGTCGGAACGTCGTGGTTCCTGTCTCGGGGATGCCGCGCCCTGTTGCATCAGCAAGCACTGCCAAGGCATTGACGTTGCTGTTCTTCCCTTGATCCGGCGCCATGCCTTGGGTGGTGTAGCGCTTCATATGCTCGACGGATTTGAAGTTCTCTTGCGCCGCAAGCTTTACATCCTTAACCGTCACATCGTTCTGGAAATCCAACCACGCCCGGCCCTTGCCAGGCACCGCCCAGAGCGGCGAGATTTTCGTGGGGTCATCTTCAGCGTCGGGACATGTCGGTGCACGGGCGTCGAGGCCCAACGCCTTCAGCACTTCCTTCGCGCGGAAGATACCGGATTTGAGGCACGCCTTGGTCGAGAAACTACCGCCCGCAGCACCCGCGACCTCCATCCCCGGCACCATGTCTGGCACTGGAATGAAAGCGGCGATTTGCTCGTTCCATTGCGGACGGCCATTCATGTGACAGGGCAAATGCACCGTCGGGTTGTAGCCTCCAGAAACGCCCAGGCAATCCGCCATGACATCGCCAACGCCGTTCGAGATTGTCACGCCCTCGACCAGCTTGCGGCCTTTGACATTGGTCACATGCGCGCCCCTGTAGATCGGGAAGTCGCCCGAAATCTCGGCGTCGGCGCGGCTGTCCACATAGGCCACGATGTGCGCGCCCGCATCCGACAGGTCTTTCGCGGTACGGAAAGCATCATCGTTGTTGCCAAACAGCGCGACGCGCTTGCCCGCCGCGACGCCGTAGCGGTTGAGGTAACCGCGCAGGGCGGAGGCCATCATCACACCGGGGCGGTCGTTGTTTTGGAACGCAATCGGGCGCTCCATAGCTCCTGCCGCGTAGACGCACCCTTTGGCAACGATACGCCAGAATGTCTCCAACGGCGCTTCGCCTGATTGTGCCACATGGTGCGAGACACGCTCGACAGCTCCGTAAGTGCCGCCGTCGTAAGCGCCTGTGACGGTTGTGCGCTTCATCAGGCGAACGTTGTCCATCTGCCCCAGTTTCGCGATTTGCTCTTTGGCCCAGATATGGCCCGGTTTGCCTCCGATCTCATAGGTTTCCGAATTCAGGCGCCCCCCAAAGACAAAGTCCTCTTCGGCTAAAATCACCTGAGCGCCTGCATTGGCTGCGGTCAGCGCCGCCATGATCCCGGATGGGCCAGAGCCAATCACCAGTACGTCACAAAACGCAAAGGCCTTGTCATAGCGATCGGTGTTTTGCGCCATCGACAGCCGCCCGAGCCCTGCAGCGCGGCGGATAAACGGCTCATAAACCTTTTCCCAAAACGCCTTAGGCCACATGAAGGTTTTGTAGTAGAAACCCGCACTTAGGAACGGCGACACAAGATCGTTAAGCTCCAGAACGTCCCACTCAAGACTGCCCCAGTGGTTTTGCGAGCGCGCATCCAATCCGGAAACCAATTCCTGCCCCGTCAGGCGCACATTGGGGGTGATCTGGTTGCCCCTGTGCAGCTCTACCAAACCGTTGGGTTCTTGCGTGCCGTCCGAGATCAAACCGCGCGGACGGTGGTACTTGAACGAGCGCCCGACCAGATGGACGTTGTTGGCAAGCAAGGTGGACGCAAGAGTATCGCCTTTGAAGCCGGCATAGCTCATCCCGTCAAAGGTGAAACTGCGCCGCTCGGAACGGTCAACTAAACCTTTGTTCTCTAGCCTCATTTCGCCACCTCGGATGCAAGCTCTACACCTAGGACTTCATGGGTGGTCACATTGCGCTCCACCACAAGCCAACTGGAACACCCCGCCTCATGGTGCCACAGGTCTTTCGTCACGCCTGCCGGGTTTTCGCGGATGTGGAGGTATTTGTGGATCGCATCCAGATCGCCCTCGGCAGGGCGATTGAGATAATCGGAGGCCCCGAGGTAATAGAACTCGCGCCGGTCCCGGTCGCCACAGATGGGGCAATTGATACGCATGTTTCGTCCTCAGTGCAGATTGTGTTGAGAGCCGGTGCCCTCTTCGTCCATGATGCCCTCGCCTGTGCGGAAGCGGTCGAACGTGTGTTTTTTGGCGACCTCGTGGGGCTTATCTTCGGCCATCAGGTGGGCCATGCACCAGCCGGACGCGGGCACGGCCTTGAAGCCGCCATAGCACCAGCCGCAATCCATGTAGAGGCCCTCGACCTTGGTGCGGTCGATGATGAAGGAGCCGTCGGGGGTCATGTCCATGATACCGCCCCAAGAACGTAGCACTTTGGCCTTGCCCAACGCGGGGACCAGCGACATCCCAGCCTCCATGACATGCTCCATCATCGGCAGGTTGCCGCGTTGGGCGTATGACGCGTAGAAATCCAAATCCCCTCCGAAGACCAAGCCGCCCTTGTCGGACTGGCTGAGATAGAAGTGGCCCATACCGAAGCTGACAACGTGATCGACAGCGGGTTTCAGCCCCTCGGACACGAAGGCTTGCAAGATGTGGGATTCGATGGGGACTTCTAGGCCAGCCATCGCGGCAACTTGTGAAGACCGGCCCGCAACGACAATCCCGACCCGCTTGGCCCGAATGGCGCCGCGTGAGGTTTGAACACCCTGCACGACTCCGTCTTTGACGTCGATTCCGGTGACTTCGCATTGCTGGATCAGATCGACGCCCAGTTGGTCCGCCGCTCGCGCATAGCCCCACGCAACCGCATCGTGACGCGCGGTGCCGCCGCGCGGGTGGTAGAGGCCGCCGTAGACTGGGAAGCGGTGGTTCTCGAAATCGAGATACGGCAGATGCTTGCGCACGCCCTCGCGGTCCAGCAGGATCGCGTCATCACCTTGGTTGCACATCATATTGCCGCGCCGCGCGAAGGAGTCACGCTGACCGTCGGAGTGGAACAGGTTAATTAGCCCCCGCCCCGAGTGCATGGTGTTGTAGTTCAAATCCTGCTCCATATCCTCCCAAAGCTTGAGGGAGTGGGAATAGAATTCGGAATTGCCCGGAAGGAAGTAGTTGGCGCGCACGATAGTAGTGTTACGGCCGACATTGCCGCCGCCTATATAGCCCTTCTCGATCACCGCAATATTGGTGATGCCGTGGTTCTTGGCGAGATAATACGCCGTGGATAATCCGTGTCCGCCGCCGCCAATGATGATGACGTCATATTCGGACTTCGGCTCAGGGTCGCGCCAGACTGGTCGCCAGCCCTTGTTTCCTGTCAGACCCTCTTTGAGGATTTGGAAGGCGTTGTAGCCCATAGAAGTCTCCCGTGATCACCACGGGTAGAAAAACAGCAAAACGGGCAGAGCGAAAGGCCCTGCCCGACATTGCATTGTATCTGAGCGACGAATACGCCGCCCGAGTTTAACAGCTAGGCACGTTCACGCCGTCATCCCAAGACAAACAGGACGCGAAGCGCGGAGATGTCACCACGAAATTCTCGAAGATGCGGTGGTTCCAGCCCACGTTGAAAGCCGGGTTATAGTCGGTGAAGGTTTCCACCAGAATAACCGTCTCGCCGATCGCCATCAAAGGGATGCGATTCTTAAATGCGTGGGACGCGACAGCTTCGTTCGTCTGCTCTGGCACGGTGCTCTTGGTCGAATGAGACCACAAAACACGGTGTTTCTTGCCGTTCCAAGTAAGGCTGGTCACCCGCAGCGCAGAACTGCCGCTGGTATAAGCCAACGAATCGTACAGCTCCTGCAGGTTGTCTATGTATTCTGCAGTTGCCCCATTCGTGCGGCGTGACAGGATATCGCCGATTGTATAGGTGGCCTTCAGCGATGTGTTTCGGTTCTTGAACCCGTCAAAGAAGACGAAACTCCCCACGAACCAGGCCATAAGAAGTGGCAGGATCAACACCGCCTCAACCGTTGCGGATGCCCGCGTCTCATGCAGGAACCGAACAAAGGGGGTCGCACTCTTTTTGAGAAGCTGTTTCATCAGTTTGGCTCCACAGAGAAGGCCGACATGGCAATCATGTTCAACCGACCGCCGCTGTCTCGGGTCAGGTATTCCCCCAGAGCCGCAGTCGGGAAAAACGGCTCGATCGACATACAAGCACGCACAAAAATCAGGTCGTTTGCGTCACCGGTGACGAAGGTCGTCGTCGGTATGACGTTCTGCGCATAGTCGCGACACGGGGTGGCCCCTGTCGGGAATGTCCAGTTCTGGTCATCCTCGTCGACGCGCACCATCTCAAGCGACACATCCTCCAAGCAGTGGTTGCGCAAGATAACTGTCTGAGAGCACAAAAGCTGCTTAACCTGGTCCTGCGTAAAACTGCGGTTTTCGGACAGGCGAACCTCGCGTATGGCCACATCCAATGCCCGGTCGAACATCATGTAACGTGTCATCAGCATACCAATCTCGAAGATCGACATGAACACCAACATGAAGCCGGGGAAGAGGATAGCGAACTCGATTGTGGCGTTTCCGTCCTCGCGCCCCATCAGGGTGCGCCAGGACCGGACAAGCAAAGACGGCTTGCAATGCGTCATTGGATTAGCCTCAACTGGTTAATGGTCCGAGCAATTGCACCAAACGCGTCACTGATCTCCACACCTTCCACCGCGTAGAAGTGGCTGTCGGAGGTCGCGCAGTTGCTCATCACACTGGATGCATATGGGTTGTCATTGATTTCGAAACCGATGCTGAAGATTACGATACCGGCATCGCGAGACGCTTCGCAGATGTCTGCCAAACGGGCATCTGCTGTCCCGGAGTTGTGCTTCCGGTAGTAATAGTCTCCGTGGTTTCTCCAGTAGACGTAGTTGTTGAGGTAATACCACAAGGTGTACCGCGCCCAGTGCTGATACTCGGAGGTCGAATCGTAAGCCCAGCTCTTGATACGATACTGGTCCACGTTCATCCCGTCCGTCATCAGAACGATAACTTTAACGGTCTCCTCGTCGTCATAATTCGCAGGACGACCTTCGAACGCGGGGTCCACGTCACCAGCGGAGATCATCGAGCTCACCACCGAACGCATGGACGGATCAAGCAACGCCGCAGCCCACTTCATGGCATAGTGGATGCCAGTGGCGGTACGAGGGCGGTACGAGTCGATAGTCGTTTTAAGCGTCGAGTTGTTGTTCTGGAAAGCTTTGATTTCTTCGTCTTCTTTGTCCGAACACCAAGGGTTCTGGATCTTGTAGTTGGCCCAGGATCCGTAGAAACTGCTCGAGTATTCGTAGTGTTGAGCTTGCTCATATTGCTTTGAAAAGCTCAGCGGGACTGTCTGGAAATCAGCGGTTTCGAATTCCACGCAGTACGAATAGTCGTGAACTTGATCAACGTTGATCGCGTTAAACAGCGTCTCGCCCGCATTCGTTTGACCGGTGTAGGGAACCACCGAAATCGAAATCAGGTCTTTGGTATCTGCCGTGATCAGCGTGTCGACGAACTCGTCAGCCGCTTGCTGCATGTTCTCGATTTTGTCGTTGGAATCCATGGAGCCGGAGATATCGAGGACGAGGGACACCTCGACCTTTTCAATCCGCTCTTCGGCAGCGCCGCCTGCAGGCGCATCGATGCTTTCGATACCGACCATGTTCAAAAACATGCTGTCGACAACACTTGAAGCGTTGGCGGTCACCGTGCGGAAGTTCAGGCCTTCTTCGACCACAACGTCCAATTCATAGTTGGTGAGGCCGGATTTGGCGAAGTAGTCCTCCACGACCTCCTGTGGGTCGTTGGTCTGGTCCAAATCGGCCGCAGCTAAAACGGCGCGGTCCAAAGTGGCCTGCAAACGGGACCTCATGTTTTCATGGCGCATAAAGTCGATGGCCATGCCTGTCGCGACCAGCACCATCAAGAAGATAGTGAGCCCGAAAATGATCATTGTACCGTTCTCGTCACGCGCAAACCCACGTGACCGACCAGTTAGTCGCTGCCCAACCTGACTCAACAGCGATGTATCTTTTCCCGCACTTGTAGCGGCCTTGATACGTTGTTTACGCATGTCACTCATGACTGCCCTTCCCTAGCGCCAGCACGCGCCGATGTATTCAGGCGCAATTCGCCCTGTGCCCTAATAAGCCCGAGCACTGTGGCTAGAATTTGACGAAATCCGGCAGAAATGCGGCGCTTAACAGGTGTTTTTGGCAACTTTTCATAGCTTTAGAAGGCATTGTTCCCGCGACCGCTCTAATGGGCGGGGTTATCTACGGAATCACTTACCCGACGCATAGACCCGTTAAATACTGCTTACTTTCTGCAACGCGCCGCTCTACGCTGAGTTTTCAACTCGCACATTTTTTAAGCGATTTGTTAAACCCTGCTGTGTCAGGAGAGCTGTCATGAACACACATACCGAACCATCCTTCCGTGAATCCGTTGAGTTGATGTTCAACCGAGCTGTCAGCCTAATGGACCTGCCACCCGGGCTTGAAAACAAGATCAGGGTTTGCAACGCCACCTATACCGTTCGCTTTGGCGTGCGCTTACGAGGGCAAATTCACACTTTCACCGGTTACCGCGCGGTGCACTCCGAACATATGGAGCCCGTAAAAGGCGGGATCCGGTTCGCCCCCAACGTCCATCAGGACGAGGTAGAGGCGCTAGCCGCCCTGATGACGTTTAAATGTGCGTTGGTTGAAACACCATTCGGCGGTTCCAAAGGCGGCCTATGTATTGACCCGCGCGAGTGGGACGAACACGAGCTGGAACAAATCACCCGCCGCTTTGCCTACGAACTGGCAAAGCGCGACCTGATCCACCCCAGCCAGAACGTCCCTGCCCCAGACATGGGCACTGGGGAACGTGAGATGGCTTGGATCGCGGACCAATACGCGCGGATGAATACCACAGACATCAACGCGCGCGCCTGCGTGACTGGCAAACCGCTAAACGCAGGCGGCATCGCCGGTCGTGTAGAGGCAACGGGCCGAGGCGTGCAATACGCCCTTCAAGAATTCTTCCGCTACCCGGAAGACATCGCGATTGCGGGCTTGGATGGGACTCTCGAAGGCAAACGAGTGATTGTGCAGGGTCTTGGGAATGTGGGCTACCACGCTTCGAAATTCCTGTCAGAGGAAGACGGCGCTAAGATTGTCGGCATCATTGAACGCGACGGGGCACTGACCAGCGACACCGGACTAAATGTCGAAGCGGTTCATGACTGGATCGCGGAGCACGGTGGCGTCAAAGGGTGCCCCGAAGGCCAATATGTCGAGGACGGTGCAAGCATCCTAGAAGCGCCGTGTGATATTTTGATCCCGGCAGCACTCGAAGGCGTCATCAACCTGTCAAATGCGGACCGCATTCAGGCACCTTTGATTATCGAGGCTGCAAACGGCCCGATCACAGCGGGTGGCGACGAAGTTCTACGCAAAAAGGGCTGCGTGATTATCCCCGATCTCTACGCCAACGCCGGCGGTGTGACGGTGTCTTATTTTGAATGGGTCAAGAACCTGAGTCACATCAGGTTCGGCCGTATGGGCAAACGTCAGGAAGAGGCGCAACACCACCTGCTAATCAACGAGCTTGAACGTCTGTCAGCCGACAAGCAACTAGGCTGGGAGTTGAGCCCGGACTTCAAAGCACGCTTCCTGCGTGGCGCGGGGGAGATCGAACTGGTCCGCTCCGGCCTCGATGACACCATGCGCACGGCCTATCAGGCAATGCGGGCAGTTTGGCATGCGCGCGATGATGTCGAAGACCTGCGGATCGCCGCATATCTTGTCTCGATCGACCGCATCGCGAGCAGTTACCGCGCTAAAGGTCTGTAAACTAACTTGGGCGGGGCACTGCCTCGCCCATTACCTTATGCCGTCAAGGTCCACGAGCCCGTCGCGCATAGCGATCATCGCGGCCAGTGTATCGGCCATGAGCTTGCCTTCAGCGCCGGACGTCAGTCCACCGACCCCAACGCGTTTTCCAAAGCGCCACCACAGGCCGGGCGCCCAAGACACCGAGTGCGACGTCTTCAGCGTCACGAGAAATCCATTCGACGGCTTGAAGGCAAAAAAGCTGCGATCGACCTTTTCGACATCATCCATACGGAAGATCACCGTTCCATCCGAAAGCCGAAGCTCTTCCTCCGTCAGCTCAATCATGCGGCCCGTAACCTGCCACATTTTGTAGCCGCCATAAACCGAGGCGGCACCAATCACGATAAGTAGAAAAACCAAATGCAAGCCTTGCGGAGGCTGGGTCACAACCAGATAGAACAGAAGAAACCCCAAACCATACAAGACCCCTGTCCCGAACATGCGGCGCGGCGCTGATGGGATCAGTCCTGCGATCACTTCGGATCGATGGTCGTTTTCTGTCTCTGTCATCAAGCTCACTTCCTGCTGCTCCGCTCCGCCTTAGCGCGAGGCACGGTCGGAAGCCAGCCCTCAGCCGCGATGGGGCACGATCTCGTAGCCCTGCTCTTCGGGTTCGTCATCCACCATTTCCGCCGGAAATCCCGGCGCGGTGATGTCGAGACCCGTCGCGTCTTCCAAGCGCTTGATGATGTTTGGCGACAGCTCTCGCGGGCCATAACGCTCGATCCCGTCTTTGAAGATCTTGATCATCAGCGGGTTCATCTCCAATGGAACACCCGCCCTATCGGCAACCTCTTGGAACAGCCCGATATCTTTCAGGACCAAATCCATTGTGAATGAGATGTCGCGCGATCCGTTCAGTATGACCTGGCTTTCCGTCTCATGCACAAACGACGTGCCGGAGGAAATCTTCATCGCTTCATAAGCAACGTTCAGATCCATGCCCGCGCCTTTCGCGACGGTCAGCGCCTCCGCACAGGTGATCAGGTTGGCTGTGGCGAGGTAATTGGTCAAAACCTTCAACACCGAGGCCGACCCAAGCTCCCCCGTGTGCAAAACACGTCGGCCCATTGTGGTGAGCAACGGCAAAACACGCTCGAACGTGGCGCGGTCGCATCCAGCGAAAATCGAGATATTGCCCGTGTCGGCGCGATGGCAGCCACCTGAAACAGGGCAGTCGACGGCCGCCGCTCCAGTCGCGATAACCTTCGCGCCAAGGCGCTTCACCTCGGCTTCGTCAGTGGTCGACATTTCCAGCCAGATTTTCCCAGGGCCTGCGGCCTCCAGCAAGCCGTCTTCGCCTTCCACCACGGCAGCCGAGATCGTCGGGTGGGGCAGGCAGGTGATAACGACATCGCAGGCTTCCATCAGCGCGCGTGGGCTGTCAGCGGAGCGCGCACCTTTCGCCACAGCGGCGGCAACCAACTGCGTGTCCAGATCCCGCACCATGACATCATGTCCGTTTCGGATGAGCGAGCCCGACAGCTTCCCACCCACATTTCCCAACCCGATAAACCCAATGCGCATTATTCGTCTCCTGTGACATTTGGTCGGAGGGTGTAAGACCGCCAGCGACCCGTCTATCCCAAAGCCGACACTGTGCGTGCGCGAACGCAATCTGCGCGCGGGCCGCTGATTGCCGGAATGCCCTTACGCCCCTATCTTCGGATCAAAGGAGATTGCTCATGTCCATCAGACCCGTAAAATCCACCTCCGCCGCAGTTCCAACAATGGAAGGCGCAGGCGTCAAGCTTCACCGGGCTTTCGGATTTCAGGATCCGACAATGCTGGACCCGTTTCTTCTGTTCGATGATTTTCGCAATGAGCGGCCGGAAGATTTCATTCAAGGGTTTCCATGGCACCCGCACAGGGGCATCGAGACGATTACTTATGTTCTTAATGGAACGGTCGAGCATGGAGACAGCCTTGGGAACGAGGGCACTTTGGGCGCAGGCGACGTGCAATGGATGACGGCAGGATCCGGCATCCTTCATCAAGAAATGCCAAAGGGAAACGCCAACGGCCAAATGCACGGGTTTCAACTTTGGGCCAATCTTCCAGGCTCAATGAAGATGACCGCGCCGCGCTACCAAGATGTGCAAGGCCAAGAAATCCCAGAGGTGATTGACGATGACGGCACACGTGTGAAGGTGATCGTGGGCGAGTTCTGGGGAAAGAAAGGCCCGGTTGATGGCATCGCAGCCGACCCGCAGTATTTGGATATATTTGTGCCTTCTGGCGTGCGCAAGGTGTTCAAGATCGACACCTATCGCCGTGCATTCGCTTATGTGTTCGACGGATCTGGCACGTTTCGCGATGCCTCCGTACCCAAGGGGGTATTGCTGGAGAAAGAGGTCATGGGCGAGGAAGTCAACATCCGCGACATGTCCGGCGACCGGACACTTGTTCAATTCGGGACAGGCGACGAGGTTACAGTGCAGGCCGGCGAGCGCGGGATTCGCTTTCTTCTGATCTCGGGCGCGCCCATTGAGGAGCCCGTCGCGTGGCACGGCCCGATCGTAATGAACACACAAGAAGAACTGAGGCAGGCCATGCGTGACCTACGCAACAACACCTTCATAAAGCCTGCCCATTAGATAAATCCGCGCCATCGCAGGACGGCCAGCGTCAGCCCGCCGATCACGACAACCTGCACGATCAGGCGCGCCGCAAAGCCGAAAAAGGCCTTAGTTTTCAGTGCTTTTTCGTCAATATTTTCAAGATGGAGCAGACATATATCGTAGGCTCCGCTGACCTCTTGAGGATCAAGACGCAGCAGCATCTTAGGCTCTTGCGCCATACGCTCCGCGTTCACCAAAACCTGCGCCGCCCGCCGCACATGGCGCGGCAGAAGCCGCCCTGCACGGCGCGTTCGCACTTCCAGCGACCGGCCCCGCACCCCGAGCTTTTCGCGCAGAAGCGCAGAAATCCGCTCCACCAACTGATCGACAACTACCTTTTCCATACGTCCTCATAGCGCACTTCCAAGGTCTGCGGGAAGCTGCTAGGGCTTTGTTTATGCTGACCTACACCACATTTGGCACTGACGCTGCATCACGCCCCCTGCTGATTGCCCATGGCCTGTTCGGATCGGGGCGCAATTGGGGCGTCATCGCAAAGCGTCTGTCTGACCGTGGCGAGGTGCACGCGGTTGACATGCGCAACCATGCTCAAAGCTTCTGGGACGATAGCCACAGCTATCACGATCTCGCTGCTGATCTTGGGCAAGTCATTGAAAAAATTGGCGCGCCGGTCGATGTGTTGGGTCATTCCATGGGCGGCAAGGCCGCGATGGTTTTGGCGGAAACACGGCCTGATTTGGTGAACAAGCTGGTCGTCGCAGATATTGCTCCGGTCGCCTATCCGCACACCCAACTCGGCCCAATCGAGGCGATGCGGCGGGTCAACTTCGACGGTCTGGAGCGACGTTCCGATGTCTTGGACCAACTCACCGATCTGGAGCCGGGGTTGCCGGAGTTTCTGGCCCAGTCCGTTGACGTGCCCCAAAAGAAATGGCGGCTGAACCTCGATGTGCTCGCCGCCGAGATGGCCAAGATCGTCGGCTTCCCACAGCTTCAGGGCCAATTTGACGGGCCAGCGCTGTTCTTGTCAGGTGCCAGCTCGGACTACGTCCAGACCGAGCACCGCCCCCTCATCAAGCAACTGTTCCCGAACGCAAAATTTGCTAAAATTCCCGGCGCTGGCCACTGGCTCCACGCGGAAAAGCCGCGCGAGTTCGAAGCCGCGGTGCGGGTCTTTCTCGACAGCTAGACGATCTTCGCGGTGATCTGCTTGGCGATCCACCAAGTTACAGGGATCGAGATCACAAAGCCCACGACGGACACAGCGACAATCGGCACCAAGGTGTCATACCCCATCGTCAGCGCCGCGATGACCAAGCTGCCTGCGACGGTGGTGGCAATCATGGAATACAAAATAAAGGCAAGACGGAACATCGGGTCGAACTCCTTGGTCGTGGTTTACGCGGAAGTCTATAGCCCGCACGCGAGCGGAATTCCTTGATCTGGGTCATGCAGGCGGGCGGTTGCAAATTCACCGCCCTCCCCCATGATGAAACACTTAGGAAATGCCAAGGAGGGGCGCATGAGCTGGTCAATTCATCACGTAAATCTGGAGGCCCGCGACGTGCAGGCCACGGCGCGGTTCTATGCGGCAATGCTGGGCATGGCGCAAAAGGACTGGGTCTTCCCGGCGTCGCGCGGCTACCTGCCCGGGTCTCCTGATAAGCTGGCGCTGTTTGCCGACGGGCGGGACAGCCATTCCGGCCTGCACCTAATCGCACCCGATGCGGAATTCGCGGAAAAGAACGGGATGACCCACAACCCGTCGCTGGGCGGCCATGTGGCGTTTCAGGTCGACGATCTGGACGCCGTGGTGGCGCGGCTCAAGGGGGCGGGGATACGGTATTCGCTGACGGGAGAGTTCGCGATCCCGGGGATGCGGCATCTGTATGTGGAGGACCCGTCGGGGAATTTGATTGAGGTGAATGAGGCGATCTGAGCCCCTGGTTGGATACATATGTCCGTGACTGTTATACTATGGGTCATCAATAGAGAGGATTGTGCAGATGAGTGTTCGGATAAGCTTGATCGCCTTTGGCCTGATCACCCTACTGACAGGCTGCGAGACCATCGAAGGGTTCGGTCGCGACGTGAGCAACACGGCGAACGCAGTGCAGCGAGCGTTGAATTAGGGCGCGCCTAGAGATGGCGAAGGTACGGCGACCGCTGACCGGTGAGTCCGAAATTTTGGAATGAGGCCTTTTATCTAAAAGACCAGTCAAGAAGTCGATTAGATTTTGCCAACCGGAGGCAACTCAAAAATTTCCTGCCTGAGCGCAATTCTTGAGACTATAACTCTCAACGTTGCTTTTACGAGACGGTCAAGTTCAGAACCTTCCGAGTAATCAGCCGGGCAGTAATAATCAATTCGTTTTGCCTTTTTCAAGTCTAGGCACTTCTCTGAATTCTCATTGGGCGAATGAACGGCAACTGCATGACCGCCATTTCCCATCATGACAGCCATACTTGGCACATCCGTGTCACCATCTCCAAAGTAGATCATATTATCGAACGGAATACGGCGTTGTTCGTTTGGCATGTGTGAATTGATTGACTCATTTACATCCAAGACACCTTTATTGATCCGAAATAAATATTGCGTTTTCGAAGTGTCAGAAATAACACGACTTGGCCAATCGGGATGCCCATATTGGTCGTAACTGAATTCGCATGCAAATATTTCTTTAAACTGATCAGCAATGGCGCAACCTTCGATCATTTCCTTCAGACCAGAAGAAATAATGTAGTGCTCAACCTTAATTTCGCTTCCTTCAGAGATTTCTGAAGTGAATTTGTTGATCCTATCAAACCAAGTAGTAACTCCCTCAAAGAATTTCACGGTTGCTCCATGATCTTGGAACGTCTTCCGATCGAGCTTCACCTTTTTATGGTCTGCTAAGTTAATCATCTCCCTCATATAAACGAGGAGTTCCTCCGATCTATTTTCCTTACGTTCAGATTTAACTTTGCCCCAGAACTCCTCGGGGGTAAGTTCAAGACTTGGCAATACCCCGTAATGCTGCATGGCTTCTGGACTGAGCGTACCGTCAAAATCATAGACTAACGCGACAATATTTTGCTCAAATCTTGGCTGGTCTTTCAAATGTCTACTCCCAGATGCTTGAATTAGCTGCAGGTGAAACAATCAGGCAAAATGCTCGAGACTTCAACCAATTACAGTTAAATATTAGGTCACTGGATAGCCATCTGAATTGCAGTAAGATTCTGCAGCTCACCCGCCACGCCACTAGTGTTTGCAGCTCCTAGCTGTCCATTTTCAGTGCGCTGATGAAAGCTTCCTGTGGGATATCCACCTTCCCGAACTGGCGCATCCGCTTCTTACCGGCCTTCTGCTTCTCCAACAGCTTCTTCTTGCGCGACGCGTCGCCGCCGTAGCATTTGGCGGTCACGTCTTTGCGCATGGCAGCCAGCGTTTCGCGGGCGATAATGCGGCCCCCGATGGCGGCTTGGATCGGGATTTTGAACATGTGGCGCGGGATCAGGTCTTTCAGCTTCTCGACCATGGCGCGGCCACGGGTCTCGGCGCGGTCGTGGTGGACCATGATGGACAGCGCATCCACCGGCTCGTCATTGACGAGAATCTGCATCTTGACCAAGCGGTCCTCGCGGTAGCCGGTCATCTGGTAATCAAAGCTGGCGTAACCCTTTGTTACCGATTTCAGGCGATCGTAAAAGTCGAACACAACTTCATTGAGCGGGAGGTCATAGACAACCATCGCGCGGCTGCCCGCATAGGTCAGATCCATCTGGATGCCACGGCGATCCTGGCACAGCTTCAGCACGTCGCCCAGGTATTCGTCCGGCACAAGGATCGTCGCCTTGATGCGCGGCTCCTCCAAGTGATCCACATGGGTCAGGTCGGGCATGTCGGCGGGGTTGTGCAAGTCCACCTTGGTGCCGTCGCGCATGTAGACGTGGTAGATCACGCTCGGCGCGGTGGTTATCAGGTCGATGTCATATTCCCGCTCGATCCGGTCGCGGATCACTTCAAGGTGCAGCAGTCCTAGGAAGCCGCAGCGAAAGCCGAACCCAAGCGCGGCGGAGGTTTCCATCTCGTAGCTGAAGGACGCGTCGTTCAGCGCCAGCTTCTCGATAGCGTCGCGCAAATCCTCGAACTCGGAGCTGTCCACAGGGAACAGACCACAGAACACCACCGGCTGCGACGGTTTGAAGCCCGGCAAAGCATCTTCGGTGCCTTTTTTCTCGTGGGTGATCGTGTCTCCCACCCGCGTATCGCGCACCTGCTTGATGGAGGCCGTCAGAAAACCGATCTCCCCCGGTCCAAGCTCGGAAATTTCTGTCAGGGCCGGTTTGAACACCCCGATGCGGTCCACATGGTGGGTGGAGCCGTTGGACAGCATCTTGATCCGCTCGCCCTTTTTCAGAACCCCGTCGATGATGCGCACCAGCACGATCACCCCGAGGTAGCTGTCATACCAACTGTCCACCAGCATGGCCTTCAGCGGCGCATCGCGGGTGCCTTTGGGGGCGGGCAGTCGGTGGACGATGGCTTCCAGCGTCTCATGGATGCCCTGCCCTGTTTTTGCCGAGACCTGAATGGCGCCGGACGCGTCAATCCCGATGACGTCCTCGATCTGCTCGGCCACGCGGTCACAGTCAGAGGCAGGCAGGTCGATCTTGTTGAGCACCGGCACAATGTCATGATCGGCGTCAATCGCGTGATAGACGTTGGCCAGCGTTTGCGCCTCGACCCCTTGGGACGAGTCCACGACCAGCAGCGAGCCTTCAACGGCGCGCATGGAGCGGGACACCTCATAGGCGAAATCTACGTGGCCGGGGGTGTCGATGAGGTTGAGGACATACGCCTCGCCGTCATCGGCCACATAGTCGATCCGCACGGTCTGCGCCTTGATGGTAATACCGCGCTCGCGCTCGATATCCATGCTGTCGAGCATCTGCTCTTTCATGTCGCGCGCGGCAACGGTGTTCGTCTCTTGGATGAGGCGATCAGCAAGCGTCGACTTACCGTGGTCGATATGGGCCACGATGGAGAAATTGCGGATTTTTGAAAGCTCGGTCATGGTGCAGGATATGATTTGCTTTCGGGGGTTGGTCAAGGTGCCTGTTTCACCCTGATGCGCTTTCGACACCCCTGTTTTGACTGGCATTTGAACGGTTGCGCCGTGCCCAGAGCGACCGATGATACGTCCTGCCCCAAAATGCGCTGCACTGGCATCCTCAATGCAAGCAAACGGCGTTGCAAATGCCGCTGATGTTCCATGCTTCCCGCGACCCGAGCAACGATTGATCAATGCGGCTTTCGTGGTGCCAAAGGGCGTAAATGGCAGAATCACACTCACGGTCAAACCATGGCAACAATGTGGCAGCGGTTGCCAAGACGGAAACAATGCCGCCTCTCCTAGCGGTTTAGCTCATGCATCACACCAGATATAGCCTGTAACATACTGAAAAGTGGCGAAAACTTGACGAGATCATGGCATTAATGGACAGTTAACACCTCTGTTCTGCTGCCCTCCTATAAGGATGACCCCAATGTTTCGAGTTGCCATTGCCAGCCTCTGCCTTGTGACCGCCGCACCTGCATTTGCAGGCGATCAGGCCCTCTATCCGCACGTCCACACCAACACCCCAATCGTTGGAAGCTACACAAACCCGATTAATTATCGCCCGCACAATGCCGCTGGAGACAACTATGGCCGCGGCTTCGTGGAAGCCGAAATTGTCCGCGCTAGCGGTTACTCCGAAGCTAACACCAAGCCTTTGCCGCGCACTCGCTCCGGCGCAGGGTCAATCGCGTCTGAAGGTCCCGTTACCGAAATCTTCGTTGAGAACCTGCCTGCGCTGAACGGCACTTACGCGCCGCGTCAGATTGTTCTGGGCTCCAACCTGCCCCGCAACTAAACGGCCACGGCCTTCGAAAATGTGATCGGCGTGGTGATTGAAATCGCCACGCCGTTTGCCGTATGGTCGTCCGAAAGAGCGAGCGCGAAGAATATCGCGCCTACCAATACGGAGCAGGGTCATGGGTTTCAAACTAGCATTCATTGCCGTCATTGCAGGACTTTCGGCAAGCGCAGCTTCAGCAGGTCCGATTGAGCGCGCATGCCTCAAATCCGACCGTAAAGCCGCGTCACGCCCGCTTTGCAACTGCGTCCAGCAAGTGGCGGACCTGACACTAGATGCTGGCGATCAGCGTCTTGCAGCGACCTTCTTCTCTGATCCACATCGTGCACAAGTCATCCGACAGTCCGACAATCAAGGCCACGAAAAGTTCTGGAAGCGCTACAAGGAATTCGGGGCGAACGCCGAAAGCTACTGCCGCTAAGATTTGAGCTGCGATATCAAGGCGTCCGCACAGATTTCCAACTGCGCAATCACCGGATCGAACTTGCCCGTGTAATAGGGGTCAGGCACTTCTGCTGACACATCGTCCGGTGCAAAGGATGACATCAAAACCACCGGAACGGTCGCACCCTCTGGGCGCAGGTCTTCGATGTTTTGTCGATTGGTTTCATCCATTGCGACAATCAGATCGAACGCTTGGAAATCTTTAGCTGTGATCACCCGCGAGATCTGATCTTCAATCGAATAGCCCTTCACACGCGCGGCTACGATCGCACGCGCATCAGGTGGATTTCCACGATGCCAAGCGCTGGTGCCAGCGCTGTCGACTTCCAACTCTAGGCCCGCATTCTGCAACTTGGCCCTGACAATGCCCTCCGCCAACGGCGAACGACATATGTTGCCCAAACAGGCAAACAATATCTTATTAATCACTATAGTAGCTCCCCAGCTGCCGCTATTTAGCGGCAATTAGGAAGCTTAATCAAGCACTAAGCCCGTAGACCTCACGACATGAGCGGGTTTCCCCTGCGTCAAGAATAACAAAGGCGGCCCCTAAGAGCCGCCTTCTTACTTCATGCGGCGTGGGCCTTAGCTATCGCTGGCTTTGCCGTGCCCTGCGCCCTGCTTCATCATACCGTGGCCTGATTTTGGCATACGTTCCAGATCGACGGGAACCATGACCTCCATGGCCCCTGCCTTCTCGAATGTCAGTGTGACGGGAACCATAGCGCCTTGCTCCAGCGCACCGTTCAGGCCCATCATCATCACATGTTTGCCGCCACGTTGCATTTCGATCATCTCACCAGCCTCGACAGGGAAGCCTTCCTCAACATGGACCATTCTCATGATGCCATCATTCTCAATATGAGTGTGCAGCTCGACCCGCTTCGCCGCCGGAGAGGCCGCAGAGATCAAGCGATCATCTTTGCCTGACATGTTCATCAAGGTAATAAAGGCCGCGCCGGTTTGAGCGTTTGCACTTGCGCTACGCGCATATGAATCAGTGACCTTGAAGGCCATATCTTCGGCGAAGGCAGCCGTGGAAAGCGTGGCGGCAAGCAAGGCCGCAGAGATAAGTTTCAGAGACATAATATATGCCCTTTCGTCTGTGTGATTGTCTGTGAAGGAGGTTCTTTGGTCAGATCAACCAACAGGCGGCGCGCGGGCCTTGAGGTCGCTTTTGTCCAGACGAATGTACGACTGGCTGGTTTGCAGCGCCACTAGCTCGGGCGTTCGAACGTTCCCAAGCAGCACCAATGTCTGTTCTAAAGGGCCTTCTGCAAGCAACACCATGGTGCAGTCAGGGCAGATCGGCGCGGGCTCGGCCTCGTCGCCATTGGCGTCGAGCAAGATCGTCTGCAATCCTGCCCCATTACAGATGACCATCGCATGCGTGCCGGCATCGCGATCACGCATCACGGCCATGGAGCCAGTCGTGGCAACCATCGTGAGCATCACGAATGCTGCAAAGAGGTGACGGAAAAGGGTCATGGGCCTATCAATACGGTGCGGTGCCGACAGAGCCAATATACAAATCGCGCCCCACGCGACGTTGCGCCAGATCAAACGAAAACGGCCCCGCCCGTCAGGGGCGAGGCCGCTTCAAAAGCGATGCGTTAGCCTCAAGCTTCGGCTTGTGCTTTCGCGATGTCTTTTTTGACTTTGAGTGCCTTCGTGGACAGTTCAACGTCTTTGGCTTTTGCCATGAAACCGTCAAGGCCCCCGCGGTGATCCACAGTGCGCAGAGCAGCAGCGGAGATGCGGAATTTGAAGCCGCGTCCCAAGGACTCGGACATCAGTGTGACGTCGTTCAGGTTCGGCAGAAAGCGACGACGGGTCCGGTTTTTGGCATGGCTGACATTGTTGCCGACCATGGGGCCCTTGCCAGTGAGTTCACAGACGCGCGACATGTGCGTTTCCTTCCGGGTCTTAAACAGATGAAGGCACCGCCCGTGCGATGCCCTGAATTCGGTCTGCGTGGAATAGGGGGAGATTCTTGGGGGGTCAAGTAGAGATTGGCGCTTTTCGCGCGGGAAACGCCTTGTTTCTTGCCGATACTGGCTTGGCGGCGGCAGATACTCACGCTTCGGCGATTTGAAACCGGCATTCAGGACACAGCGCCCTCATTTTCATCGCCCCAAACGACTCGGGCCAAGTGCCCGCCTAAGACAAAGAGGCCAGCATTTCTGCCGCCGCGCGATCCGGCGAAAGCGTGCCCTCTGCCACCTTCGTTGCAAGGGCCTGCATGTCAGCGCTGGCTTCGCGATCGGCGCTGATCCTGGCCAGCAGCCCTGCCTTTACCGCCTCCTCAAACCAGTGAACGCCCTGCGCTTTGCGGCGGGTTTCCCAATGCCCGTGCTCTTTGCGCCAGTCGCGCAGGGCTTGCATGTCTTGCCAAGCTTCATCCAGCCCCAGCCCCGTCAAGGCCGAGACGATCCGCGCCTTTGGAAATCCGTCTGGATCTTGAGAACGCTTCCGCAGCAAGCGCAGCGCCCCTGCATAGTCGGCCTGTGTGCGGGTCGCCGCGGGCTTCAGATCGCCGTCGGCCTTGTTCACCAAAATAAGGTCGGCGATTTCCATGATACCGCGTTTGACCCCCTGCAACTCGTCCCCACCGGCGGGAGCGAGCAAAAGAATGAACAGGTCGGACATCTCGGCCACCATGGTTTCCGATTGCCCGACCCCCACGGTTTCAATCAGAACCACGTCAAAGCCAGCGGCCTCGCACAGCGTCACAGCCTCGCGCGTTCGCCGCGCCACGCCGCCCAGATGGGATTGCGAGGGAGAAGGTCGAATAAACGCTTTGGGATCACGCGACAGAAGATCCATTCGGGTTTTGTCCCCCAAGATCGACCCGCCCGATCTGGTAGAACTGGGGTCCACTGCCAACACTGCCACCCGAAGTCCCTGTGCGGTCAGATGCAGCCCAAACCCTTCGATGAACGTAGATTTTCCGACTCCCGGGGTTCCCGACAGCCCGATCCGCAAGGCTTGCGGCGCATCAACGCGTAGCGCGTCAATCAGGGCCAACGCCTGCGTGCGGTGATCGTCACGCGCACTTTCTACCAACGTTATCGCGCGCGCCAAGGCGCGCCTGTCTCCCGACCGTATCTTTGCGGCCATCTCTTCAATATGTTTCAAGGATTGGCGATCTTTCGCTTGTTTTCCCCGTAGGCTGGGGTGTTATCCGAGGGTTCGAGGGCCAATATGCCCTGAGAGGCATAAGTTATGCAACGAGGCTAAGATATGAAACAGTTCCTTAAGGTTTTGGGCATTTGCGCCCTGCCCCTTTCGATGGCAGCACCACAAATTGCGGCGGCAAGCGGCACAACCGATGCGAAGTTTTCTGTCTCGATCCGCGGGCTGACTGCTGGATCGCTGACCATCAAAGGCAAAGAGGCCGGAAACTCCTATAACGCGTCAGGCGTGCTACAAAGTGGGGGGCTTGTTGGTTTGGTGGCCAAGGTAAAATACACCGCGTCTTCCAGCGGGTCGGTTTCGGGGAGCAACTTCAGCCCGACGCGATATGACGAAAAGGCGGACACCGGCAAGCGCAAGTCATCAGCGTCTATTACCTACAAGGGCGGCATTCCGATGGTGTCCGACTTCACGCCGGGTCCGAACACGGTCCAGCCTTCGACCCAGAAAGGCACCGTCGACCCGATGACGGCGCTCTATGCTGCGTTTCGCGACGTGGACGCGGCGGAGGTCTGTAAACTGAACGTTAAAATGTATGACGGCAAGCGTCGGTCTCAGGTGAAACTGGCAACGCCCCGCGCCGAGGGCGATATGATCAAATGCGACGGTGAATACCGCCGACTCGCAGGGTTTTCGGCCGAGGATATGGCAGAGAAGTCGCGCTTTCCGTTCAACCTGTTCTACGCCAAGACGGCAGAAGGTCGATATCGGGTTGAGAAAGTCGTAACCCAGACTCTTTATGGCAACGCGGTGATGAAGCGGAAATAGACGCGGTCGCGCAAGCGCGGTATGCGGGGCCATGAGCCTTCCAATTGAAGATGTTGTTGACGCCCTTGTTGGTCACATGACCGACGGGGGCGTTTGCGTTTTGCAGGCCCCACCCGGTGCGGGTAAGACGACGCGGGTACCATTGGCTCTGCTAGAGGCAGGCGCATATGACGGCCGCCTGATCATGCTGGAGCCGCGACGTCTGGCGACCCGCGCCGCCGCCGAGCGGATGGCGCAGACCTTGGGCGAGCCAGTCGGTCAAACCGTCGGCTACCGCATGCGCGGCGAGGCAAAAGTGTCGAAAGCCACGCGGATCGAGGTCGTGACCGAAGGCATCCTGACACGTATGATCCAAAGCGACCCTGAGCTTTCTGGCGTCGGATGCGTGGTGTTCGACGAATTCCATGAACGGTCGCTTAATGGTGACTTGGGGCTGGCCTTGGTCTGGGAAGCACGCGGGGCGTTGCGGCCAGATCTGAAACTGATGGTCATGTCGGCCACCTTGGACGCAGAACCCGTCGCGGAATTATTGGGCAACGCCCCCGTGGTAACATCCGACGGGCGGGCGCATCCGGTGGAAACCCGCTGGCTGGACCGCCCCTTGCACAAAGACATTCGGTTCGAAACGGCGGCAGCAGACCTCGTCAACCGCACGGTCAGCGAGACCACGGGCGGGGTTTTGGTATTCCTCCCTGGAGAAGGAGAAATCCGCCGCGTGATGGGCGCACTGACCGTCCCAAAAGGCGCAGCCGTGCGCCCGCTATTCGGCGCGTTGCCGTTCAAAGAGCAACGCGCGGCGATTGCGCCGGAAGAGGGCGTGCGCAAAATTGTGCTGGCGACATCAATTGCCGAAACCTCCCTGACGATTGAAGACGTGCGCGTCGTCGTCGACGCAGGCCGTGCGCGGCGGGCACGGTTCGATCCCGGATCGGGAATGTCGAGATTGGTCACGGAAAAAGTATCACGTGCGGAGGCCACCCAACGCCAAGGCCGCGCAGGGCGCGTCCAACCGGGCATATGCTACCGGTTGTGGACCCGGGCGGAGGAAGGCGCATTGCCCGCGTTCCCGCCCGCAGAGATTGAGGCGGCAGACCTGACGGGACTCGCACTTGAGCTGGCCAACTGGGGAGCCGCGCCACAGGATCTGGCCTTTCTCACCCCACCGCCCGAAGGCGCGTTCGCGGAAGCGCAAGCCCTGCTCGAGATGTTGGGCGCGTTAGATGCTGGACGGATCACTGAACACGGGCGCACGCTCGCCGCCATGCCATTGCACCCGCGTTTGGGGCACATGCTGGCAAACTCAGGCACGGGCGGGCCAGCCTTGGCCGCACTTCTGGGCGAACGTGACCCGTCAGGGCGTGCGGCAGGAACTGATATGTCCGCACGAATGAAACTGCTGAACGGCGCAGTACCACCGCAGGTCAACCGCGGCGTGGTGGAACGGGTGCGCGCGGAGGCCAAACGACTGAGCCGATTTGCTGGCGGCACCGAACGCAGCTTGGGCGAGATGGCAGCGCTCGCCTACCCCGACCGCATCGGATTGCGACGCCCGGGCAAGGATGCGCGTTACGTCCTGTCGGGCGGCAAAGGCGCCGTGATCGACGGAGGTGACACGTTGGCAGGGCAACGGCTGATTGTGGCTCTGGATTTGGACGGCGATGCACGAGAAGCCAAGGTGCGGCTGGCTTGTGCGATAAGCGAGGCAGAGCTGCGTGAGCTTTACGCTGGTCAGATCACTTGGGTTGAACTGTGCGAGTGGTCCAAACGTGACCGGAAGGTGCTGGCCCGCCGGCAGGAACGGTTCGGGGCTTTGATCTTGGACGACCGCGCGTGGAAAGACGCCGACCCCGATCATATCGCGCAAGCCATGCTGGACGGAGTTCGGCAATTGGGATTGGCATCGCTCAATTGGTCGAAAGCCGCCAGATACCTGCGGGCGCGAGTTTTGTACATGCGCGAAGGCATGCCGGACTGGTCGGACGAGGCGCTGCTCCACACCCTCGAAGACTGGCTGTTGCCGTATCTAAGCGGTATGCGGTCCGTCGAAGACCTGAAAGGTGTAGACGTTGCCGAAGCATTGCGCGCGAAGTTGAACTGGGACCAAATGCAAGCCTTGGATGGCGGCGCCCCTGCAAAATTCACTACACCTTTGGGCCGCGATCTCGCGCTGGATTATGCGGATGGCACCCCTGCCCTTGAAGTGCGATTGCAAGAAATGTTTGGCGTCACGCAACACCCGCGTACTGGACCGGATCGCCTCCCTTTGAAAATCACCCTGCTGTCCCCTGCCTCACGCCCTGTGCAAGTGACAACCGACTTGCCAGGGTTCTGGGCAGGATCTTACGCCGATGTCCGCAAGGACATGCGGGCGCGGTATCCGCGCCACCCTTGGCCGGAAGATCCGACCGTCGCGGACCCGACTTTGCGCGCAAAACCGCGCGGGACGTAAGCGGGCTGGACAGTGCGGCCGCTACCGCTAGTGTCTGATATGACCTAAATTGGAGGCCCGCATCATGACCCTTGGCAACAGCAAATTCGGTACGGCTCAACCTGTCAAACGGCGTGAGGACACGCGGTTTCTGACTGGCGATGGCAACTACCTTGACGACACGGTGCCAGCCGGAACGCTGTTCGGATACGTGTTCCGCTCCTCCGTTGCTCATGCCGAGATCACCGAGTTGGATGTCACTGACGCAGAGGCCGCGGACGGCGTGCATCTGGTGCTGACGGCAGACAGTTTTGAAGACGCAGGTGGCGTCAATAAGATGGGCGCTTCGATTATTACAAACCGAGACGGCACCCAAGGTGCTGCCCCTGTCCGACCGATTCTGGCAAAAGGGCGCGTGCGTTTCGTGGGCGAGCCGATTGCCATGGTCGTGGCAGACAGTCTTGAGCAGGCGAAGGACGCCGCGGAACTGATCGGTTTCGATTACAACGACCTGCCCGTTCACATGGACCTGTCAGAAGGCGGCCCTGCCATTCATCCCGAGGCACCAGATAATGTCGCCTATGACTGGGGGATCGGCGACGCGGAGAAGACCGACGCCGCGTTCAAGGCGGCCGCGTTCACCACAAAAGTCGAGATCGGCGACAACCGGATCATCGCAAATTCCATGGAGCCGCGCGGCTGTTGGGCGGCCGTCGAAGATAACCGCTTGCATGTGGCCTATTCAGGCCAAGGGGTTTGGGGGCTGAAAGGCTCGCTTGCCTCGACGCTTGGCATCGACAAGAAAGACGTTCATGTGACCACGCCTGATGTCGGCGGCGGCTTCGGGATGAAGGCGTTCGACTACCCTGAGTATTTCCTCGTCGCACAAGCAGCCCGCTCACTGAACCGCCCCGTCCGGTGGCAAGCAGATCGCACGGAATCCATGCTGTCTGACAATGCGGGCCGCGATCTGGTGTCCACCGCTGAACTGGCCTTTGACAAGAACCACAAAATCATCGGTTACCGCGTAAACGCGGTCAGCAACATGGGCGCTTATAACTCAACCTTCGCGCAATTCATCCAAAGCGACTTGGCCTCCAAGGTGTTGATGGGTGTCTACGATGTGCAGGCAGCATATTTTTCGAACCAGGGCATTTACACCAACACCACCCAAGTCGATGCCTATCGAGGCGCAGGCCGCCCCGAGGCGATTTATGTGCTAGAGCGCGCCATCGATTACGCCGCGCGGGAGTTGGGCGTGGACGCACTGGAGCTGCGACGCAAAAACTTCATTGCCGCGGACAAGTTCCCCTACACCTCCGCCACCGGCGAACTCTATGACGTGGGGGACTTCCACAAAGTGCTGCAACGCGCGGAGGAAGAGGCGGACATGTCAGGCTTCGCGGAACGCAAAGCTGGGTCAGCCAAGGCTGGAAAACTGCGCGGGCTTGGGGTGTGCTACTACATCGAAAGTATCCTTGGCAGTCCCGATGAAACCGCCCATGTGGAGTTCGCAGATACAGGCCGCGTTAACCTTTACGTAGGCACCCAAAGCAACGGCCAGGGTCACGAGACGGTTTATGCCCAGATGCTGCACGAATACACAGGCATTGATCCGGACTTGATCGACATCATCCAAGGCGACAGTGACCTGATCGCCAAGGGTGGTGGCACCGGCGGGTCACGCTCTGTCACCACGCAAGGAACGGCGAACAAGGCTGTCGCAGAAAAAACCATCGACACCTTCCGCCCGTTTGTCGCTGAGCAGTTGGGTGTGCCCGAGGTGGCCTTCGAGGACGGATCTTTCCGTGCCGAAGGCTCCAACACGGTTATGACGCTGATCGAGGCGGCGGAGGTGGCCCGCACCGAAGGCCGCGATGACCTACTCAACATCTCGGCCAGCACGACATTGCCGGGCCGCTCCTACCCAAATGGCTGCCACGTCGCAGAGGTCGAGATTGATCCGGACACCGGCCTGACCGAAGTGGTGAAATATACCGTCGTGGACGATTTCGGCGTGTTGATGAACCCGATGATGGCCGAAGGTCAGGTGCATGGCGGTGTCGTTCAAGGCATTGGCCAAGCGATCAGCGAACACGTGGTCTATGACGAGGACGGCCAGCTTCTGACCGCCACGTTCATGGATTACGGAATGCCCCGCGCGGCAGACATGCCGATGATCCAGTTCCATTCCGAACCTGTGCCGTCCACGGCCAACGTGCTTGGCATGAAAGGCTGCGGCGAGGCTGGGACCGTCGGCGCTTTGGCCGCCGTTGCCAACGGCGCGCTAGATGCAATGTGGGAGCGTGGCGTGCGCCGCGCTGACATGCCCTTCACGCCCCAGCGGGTCTGGCAAATGATTGGCGACGCATAGATGTGTAACGCCTCTGGCAGCGCAATTTGCACCGTTCAAATTGAGAACGCTCGAACCCGAGTGACGGAATGGCGCTTCAAGAAGCGCGGGGACAATACCGGCTGGCACAGGCATGAGCACGACTATGTCGTTGTCCCGCTTTTTGATGGCACTTTGGAGATTAAGCTGCCCGAAGGAGAGGTCATAACGGCGCCGATGCAAAACGGCGTCCCCTACTTTCGCAAACTGGGTATCGAGCATGACGTGCTCAGCGCCAATGACTTCGAGTGCGCGTTCATCGAGATCGAGCTTCTGGAATCCCCAAGCGATGGCACGTGACCAAAAAGACAAACCCGACCTAGACGCCGCCTATGCGCTGGAAACGCCAGACGATAACCGTCAGCTTTATGGCAAATGGGCCGAGACCTATGATCAAAGCTTCGCACAACAGATGGACTACCAACTGCCTGCCCACGTGGCACGGGTTTTCGCCGAATTGGGAGGCGTCGGACCTGTCTTGGATGTGGGGGCGGGCACAGGATTGCTTGCCGAAGCCTTGCGCCCTATCAGCGACGTGAAAATCGACGCGCTTGATCTGTCCGCCGATATGCTGGCAGTCGCGGGCAGGAAAGGGATCTACCGCGATCTGATTGTCGGCGATCTGACGAAAGCACTGCCGATTGAGGCCGGGCAATATGGTGGCGTGGTCAGCTCCGGCACGTTCACGCATGGCCATGTCGGGCCGGAGGTATTGGATCAGCTCCTGACCTTTGCCAGCACAGGCGCGTTGTTCGTCCTGTCGGTCAATGCCGAGCATTTCGAGGCGCGCGGGTTCGAGGCAAAGTTCAAAGCACTTGGCGACAAGATCGATGATTTCCACATTCGCACCGTGTCCATATATGGCGCGGGTACCGATGAGGCGCATTCGAAGGACAAGGGGCATCTCGCGGTGTTTCGCCGGATGTAACACCCATGAAGAATATGTGAAACGCCTTGACTGGAAGCAGTTAGAAGTTCCTCCTAGTGTTTCTAAAAGGTTCGAATTGGAGTGAGTAACGTGCGCTGGTATAAGGGAATGGAAAGGCTCGGCGGATATGTCCGCCCCATGTCTGACCGCCTCAAATCCCTTGTTGGCTTCGGTCCAGAGCCGCGCTCGCTTCACCCGAAGGCCACGCGCGGGCCGGTCACCCATGTGATCATTCTGGACGGCACCATGTCGACGTTGGAACGTGGTTTTGAGACACATGCAGGCATGACCTTCCGGCTGCTGTCCGAAATGTCCCCGAACAAAGCCGTTTCCCTGAAATACGAAGCTGGCATTCAATGGCAGGGCCTGCGGCGCGCCATCGACGTGATGGTCGGGGTCGGAATCAACAGCCAGATCCGCCGTGCTTACGGGTTCATTGCTTCGCGCTACCGGCCCGGCGATCGAATTTTCCTCTTTGGGTATTCACGTGGTGCCTATGCCGTGCGCAGTCTCGCGGGCGTTATCGACCAAGTTGGATTGCTACGCGCCGACTGCGCCACCGAGCGCAACGTGCGTCAGGCCTATCGCCACTACCGCATGGCACCGACTTCAACGGCCTGCAAAGCGTTCCACCAAGAGTTTTGTCACGAAGAAGCCAACATCGAAATGATTGGAATCTGGGATACGGTCCGCGCCCTCGGATTCCGCGCTCCATTCCTGTGGCGCTTTTCGCCGGTTGAACACCAATTTCACAACCACACCCTCGGCTGTTCAGTTAAACATGGCTACCACGCCTTGGCCCTGAACGAGACTCGTCGCGTATTCGAACCCGTGTTGTGGGAAAGCCGCGATGGCTACAAGGGCGTGCTGGAACAGGTTTGGTTCAAGGGTGCGCATGGCGATGTCGGCGGACACTTAATGGGCTACGACAAGGCGCGGCCGCTGGCCAATATCTCGCTCGTCTGGATGCTGGAGAAGGCAGAGATGTGCGGCCTCCCCCTGCCCGATAAATGGCGCACGCGGTTCCCCCGAGATATCGACGCGCCCTCCGTTGGCACTTGGCGGCAATGGGGAAAACTCTTCTGGCAACGCCGCGCGCGTGTGGTCGGGCGCGATCCGTCTGAACGGCTTCATGAAAGTGTAATTAACGGCCCGCAGGCGTTTGTTCCCGCGACCAAGTCGCAGATGAAGGCCGTTTCGCGCGGATAAAGCGCGACCTCCCTAACTTCGAAAACACGACAGCCCTGTCCCTGTGCACTGGCTTGGCCAAAGCAAAGGGGGTGACAGCTTGGATACGCTATCGCCCGCCACACCAGCATTGGGCTACTTGGATTTTATCCGCGCCACCCACGAGCACGCGATCCTGCCGCAGGAAGATACATTCGATGGCTACAATCTTTTTTACCGCGGGCAAGCGGTGAAGGTAGAGGAGGCCGAGGACGACAAGGCGACCGACAGAATCCAACCCGGCCAAATGAGTTTGCATCACGGGCTGACAATTCACGGTTTGGGCCCCAATGCTCTTACAATCGCCGCATCGCCGCCGTCGTGTGATACATGCGTCCCGTGCGGTTCCCACGGAAGCCAAAAAGTGTCATGCTGGCGCGGGGACGTCTCAACCGAAAACGACGTCTACAGGGGAGCTCCAACCACAAGATGCACGGGCCTTAAGCATGACCCGCCGTCGCTAGGCCCAGCACGCCAACAAGAATAAGCGACAGCGCCCAGATAGCCTCCAAATCAAACCAGCTTTGACGCAGGAACTTCAGCCCGAGCCAACGATACACGGCGTAAGCCACCCCGCCCCCCGCAATGAGCATGGCGCCAGTATGAACGACGGTGACGCCGATCAGGATGCCACCGTTGCGCAACAACAGCTCCGACACGGCCAGATGCCCGCCCTCCAACTCCTCCGGGCCGCACAGGCCCAGATAGATCGGCACCAGCATCAAGGCCGCGCCATGCACGATAGCCACCAGAAATGACCACAACGCCAAGCGGTGAGGTGGTACGCGTGACAGGAACCTTGGATGACGGCGGGTGATCAACAGGTATAGCCCTAGGGCGATCACTAGAAGGCCAGCCCCAAGACGCAACTCCCGCTCATAAGTCAGGATCGAGCTGAGGGCCGAGAACGGCAACAAGATGAGCACCATCGCGGCGAAATGCCCAACGGCCAATGCCGCGAGCGAACGGAACAAGGCCGCTGGTTTACTTTCCATCAACGCTTGGGAAACCGCCAAAGGCCAACCCATTCCGGGGTTCAACCCATGATACAAACCGCTGAGCACCACGGCGAACCAGAGACCCGCCGTGGATGTAACCAGATCAGCCAACTAAATGCCCGACCTAGACATTCGGATAACAGAAGCTATCGGTCGAACAGTCCCCTCCTTCCAGCCGAATTTGGTGACTGCGGTAGCCTTTGGGGAAGTCGACGTAGAAATCCTCGGCCAGTGTCAGCCCGCCATTCTCGCCGACATGGGCCATGACCATTTGCCCGCCTTCGTCGTTGGGGTAGAATTGGTCATCCCATGTCGAATAGAGCGAGTTCGTCCAATAAACCCGTTTGCCGTCGCGGCTGATCTCGACCATCTGCGGCCCGTAGGCAAACGGCTTGCCGTTGGGGTGAGCGGTCTTGGTAACAATGCCCCCCAGATCAACTTTGCCCGCCAACTTGGGTTTCATCGGATCAGACACATCGTATTGGTGCATCTCGCCCAAGCCCCAGCACGCCACGTAAAGGAACCGGTCATCAAGGCTTAGATCGATATCCGTCACCAATGGCGGAACCGCTCCGAAGCCTTTCAGCAAGTCAGGCAGGACATCTGCATCCGCGGGGACGGGGTCAATGGTGATCGTTTTCTTGGCTTCGAATGTGCCGTCCTCTTTGCGCCACCACGTAAAGATCGCGCCTTGCAGGTTGGTGGTGTCCACCACGACGCCGCAGAACCCATATTCCTTTACGGGGTCGTGGGCAGGCCGGATTTCCAGTGCCATCTGATGATTCTCGCCCAGATCGATGGATTGCACGCATTTTCGGGCCCGCAGGTCCCAAAAATGAATCGTATGGCCATATTTGTTGGACAACAGATCTTCCGCCACGATGCCGTTCTCGAATTGCGGTGGCAGACCCCATTCGCTTGACACCATGTAGTCGCGCGGCAGGTTCCACCAAAAGTCATAGTGCTTGTCCTGAATGCCGCGCTCCATCTCGTAGCGGCCGAGGATCTCAAATGTCTGGCAGTCCATGATGAAGATACCGGGCGGGCCATCGGTCCCGTCCTTACCTCCGCCACCCAAAGTCGAGACATAAATCCCCTCAGGACCGCAGTGGATCGTGTGCGGGCGGGAATAGCCTGTCTTCGCAAACAGCTCTTCCGGCTCGATAATTTTGTGGATCTTGGCCTTCAGCGGTTCCTTCACATCGATAATGTAAATGCGCGATGACCGTATGCCGGGGATGATCAGGTAGCGCCGCTCTAGGAATGCGTGGCCCGTCAGCGGCGACAATGCCGAAGAACAGGCGTTCCAGCCGAAATGGTGAAACTCGTCACCCAGATTTGGCATAAACAGCGAATGTAAAATCTCGCCATAGGTGTTGGATTTGGGGTCAACGTCGACGACTGCCAGCCCGTCGGGTTGCATGCCATCGGGGCTCAACATCAAAGTAAAAGCGAGCGTCTCGGTCGGCCCCTCCATCGCCATTTTAGCAGAGGGGTAGAAAGTAGGATCAGGTCTCAGATTCATGAATTTAGTCCTCCCATAAACTCTTCGCGCCAGAATTCAGCAGCGGCGCCTTAATTGTCTGACAATTGAGCGCGTAGATTTCCCTCACGTCAACAGAATTCAAAGCTGCGATGCAGAAACCGGAATGCTTTCGCCGATCCAGCGACGAAAGCCATGTGCAAACTTTCTGCTTCTTTGCTGTGCGTTTTGAGGTCACACTTTCCGAAAGCCCCAGCCGTGGAGAAACACTTATGGAAACAGTCAAATTCACCGCAATGAAAGATGGTGACAAGGAAGACTATGACTTCCTGACCGAACATGAGATTGAGTATACCAAAGGCACTGCCGACAGACTGCTAACGGCGCTGGTTTCCCTCGACGAAAGCCTGTCGGGCTACCAGATCACCCGCCTTGGCCATTCATTACAATCGGCAACGCGGGCGGAGCGCGACGGGGCGGACACAGATTGGATCGTGTCAGCCCTGCTCCATGACATCGGTGACATCTTCGCCCCTTACAACCACGACGAATACGCCGCCACGATCCTGAAGCCCTTTGTCAGAGAACAATGCACATGGGTGGTCGAAAAGCACGGTGATTTCCAGATGGTCTATTACGGCGAACATGTCGGCGCCGACCCGCACAAGCGCGAAGCCTATAGGGAGCACCCCTACTTTGAAGATTGCGCCACCTTCTGTGAACGCTGGGATCAGTCGTCGTTCGATCCCGCCTATGACACCCTTCCGTTGGAGCATTTCCGCGCACGGGTGCACGAGGTATTCGCCCGCACGCCCTATGACCCAGACGTCCTACGAGCGGGCGTGCGCGAGCCGCTGACTGTATAGGCCCTTTTCCTCAGCCTCCCCGTTCGGTAGATGATCCTCAACCCGATATGAGGACGAAGATCATGGCGATGGAAAAGACTTTTAACGCAGCAGAAGCCGAAAGCCGCCTTTACGCCGCTTGGGAAAAAGCCGGATGCTTCACTGCTGGGGCGAACGCCAAGCGGGCGGAAACCTTCTGTATCATGATCCCGCCCCCGAATGTCACCGGCGTCCTGCACATGGGCCACGCGTTTAACAACACGCTGCAAGACATCCTGATCCGCTGGAAACGCATGCAGGGCTATGACACCCTCTGGCAGCCCGGCACAGACCACGCCGGCATCGCCACTCAGATGGTCGTTGAGCGCCAGCTGGCCGAAAGTGGCGAACCCAAGCGCGTCGAGCTTGGCCGCGAGAAGTTCCTTGAAAAAGTCTGGGACTGGAAAGCCGAAAGCGGTGGCACCATCCGCGACCAACTCAAGCGCCTCGGCGCGTCCTGCGACTGGTCGCGCGAGGCCTTCACTATGTCCGGCGCCCCCGGCGCACCCGACACGGCCCAAGGCAATTTCCACGACGCCGTCATCAAAGTCTTCGTCGAGATGTACAACAAAGGCCTGATCTACCGCGGCAAGCGGCTGGTCAATTGGGACCCGCACTTCGAGACCGCGATCTCTGATCTGGAGGTCGAGAACATCGAGACCCCCGGTCACATGTGGCACTTCAAATACCCGCTGGCCGGTGGCGAAACCTATGAATATGTGGAGAAGGACGAGGACGGCAACGTCACCTTGCGCGAGACCCGCGACTACATCTCCATCGCCACCACGCGCCCCGAAACCATGCTGGGCGACGGCGCTGTTGCCGTTCACCCGTCGGATGACCGTTATGCGTCAATCGTTGGAAAACTATGTGAAATTCCTGTTGGCCCGAAAGAGCTTCGCCGCCTGATCCCAATCATCACTGACGAATATCCAGATAAGGATTTCGGCTCCGGTGCGGTGAAAATTACAGGCGCTCATGACTTTAACGACTACCAAGTTGCCAAGCGCGGCGGCATTCCGATGTACAACCTGATGGATACCAAAGCCGCAATGCGCACCGACGGCAAAGCTTATGCCGAGGAGGCTGCAACAGCCCAAGCCATTGCGAACGGCGAGCAGGAATTCGACGAAGCGATGATCGCCGCGATGAACCTTGTGCCGGAAGCCTACCGCGGCATGGACCGTTTCGAGGCCCGTAAAGCCGTCGTCGATGACATCACCGCAGAGGGCCTCGCCGTCATGGTCTCCGTCCCCGTCATCGACGAGGAGGATGGGCAGGAAAGCTCCAAGCTGATCCCTTACGTCGAGAACAAGCCGATCATGCAGCCCTTCGGCGATCGCTCCAAGGTAGTGATCGAGCCGATGCTGACGGACCAATGGTTCGTGGAGACCGACAAAATCGTCGGCCCCGCACTGGATGCGGTGCGCAAAGGCGATGTCAAAATCATGCCCGAAAGCGGCGAAAAAGTGTATTACAACTGGCTCGACAATATTGAGCCATGGTGCATCTCGCGTCAGCTGTGGTGGGGCCACCAGATCCCTGTCTGGTATGGCTTCGATCTGAACGCTACCGGCTTCACAGACGACGAGAACGACGGCGATCTGGATTCTGTCGAGCTTGGCCGCCTGCTGACAAATGATGCCATCGCCGCCAATCCCGACGTCTATCACTGCGCCCCCGAATTCGCAGGCGTGACCGACCAGTTTGATGACATCCTCGCAAAGCTGCCAATGCCGCTGAACCACGCGCGTCCAATTGAAGTCGCCGACCGCACCGAAGCGCTGCACCAGTTCGCAGAAGGTCTGGCAGAGTACAATGTCACACAGGATCCGACCAAGCTGGTCTACCCGATCTGGCGGGATGCAGATGTGCTCGACACATGGTTCTCCTCCGGTCTTTGGCCCATCGGTACGCTCGGCTGGCCCGACGACACGGAGGCCCTGAAGAAGTACTTCCCGACCTCCACGTTGATCACTGGCCAGGACATCCTGTTCTTCTGGGTTGCGCGCATGATGATGATGCAACTGGCCGTCGTGGACGAAATCCCGTTCGACACGGTCTACCTGCATGGCCTCGTCCGCGACGCCAAGGGCAAGAAGATGTCGAAATCCACCGGCAACGTGGTCGATCCGCTGGAAATCATCGACGAGTTCGGTGCCGACGCACTGCGCTTCACTAATGCGGCTATGGCGTCCTTGGGTGGCGTGCTGAAAATGGACATGCAGCGCATCGCGGGTTATCGCAATTTTGGCACCAAACTGTGGAACGCTGTGCGCTTTGCGGAGATGAACGAGGTCTACGCTTCTGCGCCGCCCGCCTCCGCTCCGGACGCCACGCAAACAGTGAACCGCTGGATCATCGGCGAAACGGCCAAAGCCCGCATGGACGTGGACGCCGCGCTGGAGGCTTACCGCTTCAACGATGCTGCCTCGACCCTGTATTCCTTCGTCTGGGGCAAGGTCTGCGATTGGTACGTGGAATTCTCAAAACCGCTGCTGCTGGATGGCACCGACGCCCAGAAGGCCGAAACCCGCGCCACAATGGGCTGGGTGCTGGACCAGTGTATGACCCTGCTCCACCCGATCATGCCCTTTATCACTGAGGAGCTGTGGGGTGAAACCGCAAAGCGAGACACGATGCTGGTCCACCAAGATTGGCCCACCTACGGCGCGGAGCTGATCAACGCCGACGCAGATCGCGAGATGAACTGGGTAATCTCCCTGATCGAAACAGTGCGCTCTGCGCGTGGCGAGATGCATGTGCCTGCGGGTCTCAAAGTGCCATTGGTGCAGGTCGATCTTGACGATGCCGGTCGCATCGCCTTCGCCAACAACGACGCGTTGATCCTGAAGCTTGCGCGCATCGATAGCGTCTCTGAAGGCAGCGCGCCGAAGGGCTCTGTCACGATCCCAGTGGCGGGCGGCAATTTCGCCCTGCCCCTCGCTGGCATCATTGATGTGGACGAGGAAAAAGCTCGTTTGGAGAAAACGCTGGGCAAGCTGGCCAAAGAACTCGGCGGCCTACGTGGCCGGTTGAACAATCCCAAATTCGCCCAAAGTGCGCCCGCCGATGTGGTCGAGGAAGCCCGCGAAAATCTCGCCGCACGCGAGGACGAGGAAAGCAAACTGAAAGCCGCCCTCGCGCGACTGGCTGAACTTGGTTAACTTCTCGTTTCCATTTGGTCCCAAATACTCAAACCATGCCGCCTGCATCAGGTGAAACGACTTGAGTATTTTTAACCAAATGGAAACCAGAATCGCGTTTTCCTAGACGTCCGGTACAGGCTGGAGAGCCGATGACCGGACCGGATGGAGACCGCCAAGCGCGATCTTCGGAGTGCGGCTGGGGAGCACCCCAGTCGCCTCTTTTTTTGGTTTACTTTTTGGACATACCGCGCATTACGGCTGCCATTTGGTCAGGCTTACCAATTAGGGCCGCCTGTTCGACAGATTCCGCCATCAATATGTTGGCCGTTATCCCACTTTGGGCCTCAGTGACAAGGCGCTTGGCCGCGCGAATAGCGCTCGGACTTTGGTCGGCGATCTGGCGCGCCAGCTCCATTGCCCGCGCAAGCGGGTCTTGCGCCACCTCTGTGACCAAACCCCAAGTCAGTGCCTGCTCCGCCTCCACTATTTCGGCGGTGTAGGTCAACCTGCGCAAAACATCCTCTCGCAGGACCTGCGGAAACAAGGCCATGCCGCCCATGTCGGGCACGAGGCCCCATTTCATCTCCATGATCGACAGCTTCGTCGCTGGTGCCGCGATGCGCATATCTGCGGCGATTGCCAGTTGCATCCCCGCGCCAAAGCAAACCCCATGCAGCGCCGCGATGACTGGCACTTCCAGCTTGCGCCATGCGAGCGAGAACTCCTGAAACCGGTTCGCCTCGCCATGGGTTCGACGAATGATCACCTCCTCCATGTCCTGACCCAGAAGGCTGGACAAAGACGTGATGTCGATCCCCGCACAAAACGCGCGGCCCTCGCCAGCTATTACGACGCAGTTTACATCCGCGTCGCGCAAGGCGTCCGCAGCAGCGAGAACTTCGTCCAGCATATCCAGTGAAATGGCGTTCATCTTGTCGGGGCGGTTTAACGTGACCCGAGCGATGCCGTCGGCGATGTCTGTCGTAACTAAGCTCATGGCGGGAAGCGTAATCGCAAGCCGCCAGTCAGGCCAGAGTTACCTAACGACGCGTTCCACGGCCCGCATCATGCCCAGCGCCTTGTCGTAGACAAGCTCCAGAATAACGCGCGGTTTGCGTGCCTTGATGGCGAGCGGCACGGCACGGCTTGCGCCCGTAGCCAAAGTGGCGGCCATGAAGCCGCGGCGTGTGAGGTGTGGCATGGATGAACCCTCCGTGCTTGTTAGATGGGAACAAACTCCGCCTCTTGCAAGTGCGGGTAAAAGCCGATCAAACTCCAGCCCATGAAAAGACCGCCCCTCACCCCGCTCGCCGATAGCCTCCCCGCCTCTGTCCCGTTTGTCGGGCCTGAAGCTCTTGAGCGCGCCGGTGGGGCGCCCTTCAAAGCCCGCCTAGGGGCCAATGAAAGCGTCTTTGGGCCTTCTCCCAAGGCAATTGCCGCGATGAAAGACGCGGCCTCGGAGGTTTGGCAATATGGCGACCCCGAAAGCCATGATCTGCGTCACGCATTGGCAGCGCATCACGGTGTGGCGCATGACAACGTTATGGTGGGCGAAGGCATCGACGGCCTTTTGGGGTATCTCGCACGACTTTTCGTAGGCCAAGGCACCGCAGTTGTCACATCGGCTGGCGCCTATCCCACCTTCAACTACCACGTCGCAGGTTTTGGGGGTCAGTTGCACATGGTTCCCTATCGCGACGATCGCGAAGATCCAGACGCCTTGCTAGCAAAAGCCCGCGAGACTGGGGCGAGGCTGATCTACTTCGCCAACCCCGACAATCCGATGGGAAGCTGGCACGACGCGGTTGCCGTGCAGCGGATGATCGACGCCGTTCCAGAAGACTGCCTGCTGATCCTTGACGAAGCCTATATCGAACTGAGCCCCGATGGCACCGCACCGGCGCTAGACATGTCCAACCCCAACGTGATCCGTATGCGCACCTTTTCCAAGGGGCATGGCATGGCGGGCGCACGGGTGGGCTACGCTTTGGGCGAGGCGGAAAACATCAACGCCTTCCACAAAATCCGCAATCACTTCGGCATGTGCCGCATTAGTCAGGCAGGCGCGTTGGCCGCGTTGGGGGATCAGGACTACCTGTCCGAAATTCGCGCAAAGGTCGCCGCGTCGCGGGAGCGGATTGCAAACATCGCGCGCGACAACGGGCTGACCCCCCTGCCCTCCGCCACCAACTTTGTAGCTGTGGACTGCGGCAAGGATGGCGACTTTGCGCGCAAGGTTTTGGCGGGATTACTAGAGCAAGGTCTGTTTGTGCGGATGCCATTCGTCGCCCCGCAAGACCGCGCGATCCGCATCAGCTGCGGCACAGAGCAAGACATGAAGCTGCTGGGCGACGCTCTCCCAAAAGCGCTGAGCGCCGCGAGTTAACGAAAACGCGACTTTTCTTTGCCAAAAGCCACGCTAGGCTCATGCACGGAAAGAAAGGATGCACCGATGTCGACGCCACCCGGACGGGTTGAAGACTACACCAAGCCGTTTCTGGTCATGGCCTTCGTGGTCATCTTCACCGGACTGTTCATTCTCTGGGCAGCGTTTGGCTATGTGATTTCTCTGGTTACCAGCCTGTTTTTGCATATCGCGCTCGGGTTTATCCCCAAACGCGAATAGCTATTGTCCCGCGCACACCGCTGAAGCTGCCTCCAGCGCGCCCGCGCCATGGGGGACGTCCAAGGCCTTGAACGCTGCGTCGATAGAGCCAAGTGTTCCCATCAGCATATGAGCGTTCACGTGCCCCATGTGACCGATGCGGAAGAACCCATCGGACTGCGGGTCCTCGTCTGTCGCCATACCAAGGCCGATGCCAAGCGTCAGCCCCGCCTGATCGGTGACCCAGTCGCGCAACCTAGCACCGTGTGGCGCGCCGATGCGCAGCGAGGTCACAGCGTTACTGCGTGCGGCCGTGTCCGCGATGTTCAGTTCCAGCGGACCAGCCTGCCCCCAAACATCACAGGCCGCCCATAAGGCGCGGGCCAAGGTCGCATGGCGGGCCAAGACATTATCCAGCCCTTCTTCGTGTACGATCATGTCCAATGCCACCCGCAGCCCGTAGAGGTGATGCGTCGGCGCGGTGCCGCAGGAAATCTGGTAATACATCTCGGGATCGGCACGCGGCTTCCAGTCCCAATAGGCCGACACGCGTTCCATCTTGTCGCGCGCCGCAGCAGCTTTAGCGTTGAAAAACACAAAGCACATACCCGGCGGCACCATCAGCCCCTTCTGGCTTCCCGTAACCAAGATGTCGACGCCCCAGGCGTCCATTTGCATATCATCACAGCCAAGGCAGGCGATACTGTCTACGATAAGCAACGCCGAATGCGCGGCCGCATCCATCGCAGCACGGATCGCCGCAAGATCGGACTTGGCAGAGCTTGCAGTATCAACCTGAACCACGAGAACGGCCTTGATCTTGTGATCTGTATCGGCGCGCAAGGCGTCCTCAACTGCTTGAGGATCAATCGGCGCTCGCCGACCGAAATCCAGATGCTCGACGACCAAACCGCGTTTCTCGGCAGTGACACCCCAACCGAGCGAGAATTGCGCTGCCCCGGGGATCAGAACCTTGTCGCCGGGGGCGAGCACATTGGCCAAAGACGCTTCCCAAGCGGCATGACCGTTCCCGATATACAAGGCGACCTGACCCGCAGTCTTCGCGACGACTTTCAGATCGGGAAACAGGGAGTAAGTGAGATCCACCAATTCACCTGTATAGATATTCGGCGCGGGCCGGTGCATCGCCTGCAAAACACGTTCCGGCATAACGGACGGTCCCGGAATGGCCAGCGTATGACGACCATGGGACAGGTTAGGCAGATTAGACATGAAACGGACCTTTTGGAAACAAGAGCAACAGCTTGGCGTCAAGACGTAGAGGCGACCGCAGGGGGCGTCAATTCGCTATCCGTGACGTGGACTATCAGCCTTTGTGATACCGTTTGGACAGATCCGACGGGTCAGCCCCGAAGCTGTAGCGCGTCAAAGTGCCAAAGTTGCGCAGGCTTTGGCGCAACCAGCCGTTGCGCTCATATCGCTCTGCCCCTGTCGCGGCATATGTGTCGAGCAATCGGAGGCGGCCCTTCAAAGCTCGTGCCATGGCCACGTCTTCCATCAATGGCTGGTCAGGATAGCCCCCTGTATACTCATATAAGGCGCGCGACATCATCAGTCCCTGATCTCCGTAAGGCAGGTTCAACGCCGCGCTGCGCATATTCGCCCAGGTTGCGACTAAACGTGGCGCGATACCTTTGGCGCGGAACTTCAGGCGGAAAGCGGCTGCAAGATTTGGATGCGCTTCGCGGTGTGTTGCCGCCGCCCCCACCCAATCTGGAGCAAGTCGCGTGTCAGCATGCAGGAATAGCAGCCATTCCCCTTTGGCGGCCTCCGCTCCGCGATGGAGCTGTCCGCCACGCCCCTTGGGGCCAGTGACAACAACAGCGCCTGCTTCTTCTGCGATTTTGACGGTGTCATCCCCACTGCCACCATCAGACACGATCAGGTCGCGGATCATCCCGACCTCCAACCCCGGCAATAGCGAATTTAGGGTCGCGGGCAACTGAGGGGCCGCGTTCAGGGTCGGGATCACAATGGAAAACGGTGCAGACATATCGGGGCTGTTATACCCACCCCTGCCTCCTATATGACAGAGCTAAGAACAGATGGAGGACGAAATGCCAGACAGCACGCGCATGTTGATCGAAGTCACCGGCGGGGACCGCGTGGAATTCCTGCAAGGTCTGGTCACCAATGATTTGGCGAAACTATCTGAAGGCTTGGTCTATGCAGCACTGTTGACCCCTCAAGGTAAATTTCAGGTCGATTTTTTCTTGGTGCCCTGGAAGGATGCGATTCTCATCGACGTGGCTGCACCCTATGGCGACGCGCTGATGCGACGGCTGACCTTCTACAAGCTACGTGCTGATGTGAAGCTTCACGAATTGAAGGCTGATGTGACACGCGGAGTAAATGATATGCCGCAAGGTGCATTCTCCGACCCCCGCCATGATGCGCTCGGCTGGCGCGCCTACGGGCCTGGCTTCGCGTTCGAAGAGCAACCCGATATCGATTGGGACGCCATCCGCGTTGCCCATTGCATCCCCGAGATCGGCATCGAACTCATCCCCGATGATAGCTTTATTCTGGAAGTGGGCTTTGAGCGCTTGCACGGCGTCGATTTCCGCAAAGGCTGCTATGTCGGCCAAGAGGTCACGGCCCGCATGAAACACAAGACCGAGCTGCGCAAGGGGCTGGCATTGGTCGACATTAAGGGCGCGGCCCCGGTGGGAACCCCGATCGACGCACATAACAAGGCAGTTGGCACTCTCTACAGCCAGTCCGGTGGCCGCGCGATTGCGTATCTGCGCTTTGACCGCGCGACCGAGGGCATGACGGCGGGAGACGCCACTGTGTCCTACCAACGCGACTGAATACGCGGCAGTCATCCCCCACACTCGGTCGCCTGCGCGCTCGGCCACACCATTGCATATCGCCGAGATAAGCATATGATTTAGTGAAGATTTTCTTGCGAAAGGTGCCGCTATGTCCCTAACCATTCGTCCCGCAAATATTACAGATGTAGAGGCAATTGCCGGCCTGCTCGTTCTGGACGCAGAACAACGCTACGCAGCCAATCAAACCTTGTGGAAGATGGCTCCAGAACCGCACGCGAAAGTCGCTTCGACCATCACCGCCGCGATGCAAAACGAAGCCCCGCCCTTTCGCCAACACTGGCTTATCGCCGAATCCGAGGGCAACGTCGTTGGCGTGACCCACACAATCCTACTGCCTGTCCCGCCGATCTACGCGGGCGAGTTTGGCCCCCCCGGTTTGATCATGGAGGATTGCTACGTCCTTGATCGCGCACCTTCCGGCACCGCGAAGGCTCTACTGGAGGCAGCGGAGGCCGATTTGGTTGCAGCCGGTGCGAAGGTCCTACTGGGATCATCCATCGCAGGCGGCATTTGGGGCGATGAGTTCTTGGCACAAAGCTACGAGCCTTTGACTCTGTATTTTTCCAAGACCGGATTGAGCAATGCGGCAGACCACGACGACGTGCAAAAAGCATCCGAAGACGACATCCCGGCGATTGTGGCCTCCAGCGCCGTGAACCGTCAGGTGCTGTTTGACTTAAACGACTTCTGGAAACCGCATCCAGAGGCTGACGCCCGTTTTGGCAGCTGGATGACGCGCAGCCTCACACTCACAGACCGCGATATGCTCATCTCCAACTCAGAAGGCGATCCAGAAGGCTACTCTGTGTCCCAGCCTGCAACACCCCTTCACTTCCCGTCAGCCCATGACGTTGTGGGCACTGGATTCATAGACGACTACTTCCATGCAGATTTCGAAAACCCAACCCGTCTGGAAAACCAAGGCCACGCCGCCCGCGCCTTGTTGCAGGCGTCAGAGTCAGCACTTGAGGCGCGTGGCAATGATGCTGCGCTCATCGTATGCCCTGCGGCTTGGATCTCTAAAATCGAGGTGTTGCAAAGCGAAGGCTATGAGACCGAAATTGTCTGGTTCATCAAGGCCTGAGATCACGGTTTCACAAGCGGAAAGGGCTCAGCGTTTTCGCGCCAAGCCCTAAAATTATTTCGATTTTTGACGCTTAGTCCCGCTCGCGGATCGTCTTTGCGAAAGCAGGAAAAATATCGGGGTTGGCTGCGATCATGTGACCGTCTTCCAGCAAGTTCTGGCCTTCACGGATAGGCTCGATAAACCCGCCCGACTCTTTGACCAACAGCACACCGCCCGCGATGTCCCAGATGTTCAACCCACGTTCCCAGTATCCGTCGTAGCGGCCAGCCGCCACGTAAGCGAGATCCAGCGCCGCAGCGCCCCAGCGACGAACGCCAGCACATTGGGGCATCAGCCGGGCGAGATCTTTCAGTGTCGCAGGCAGATACTTGCTGCCGCCGAACGGCACTCCCGTCGCGAACACTGACTCGATCATCTTGTTGCGGGCAGAAACACGCAGCCGCTGCTCGTTCATATATGCGCCCTCGCCCTTTTCAGCGACGAACATTTCATCCTTTGCAGGGTCGTAGACCACAGCAGAAACAATCTCGCCCTTGTGCTCCAACGCAATCGACACGGCCCAATGCGGCATCCCGTGCAGGAAGTTGGTCGTGCCATCTAGCGGATCAACGATCCAGCGGCGGGTCGGGTCAGCGCCTTCGATCGGCTCACTTTCCTCACCAACCCAGCCATAGGTCGGGCGCGCGTCCATCAGTTGCTCTTTGATAATGGCTTCGGCGGCGGTGTCCGCCTTGGACACGAAGTCCCCCGCGCCCTTCATCGAGACCTGCAGGTTCTCGACTTCGCGGAAGTCCTTCACCAGCGATCGGCCGGCAACTCGTGCGGCTTTGATCATAACATTCAGGTTTGCGCTGCCTTGCATCGGTCATCATCCTTGGGAGAGGTTCGGAGGCGCGTATAGACCTATCCTCCGCATAGGGAAAGCCCTTGCGGATGCCGCGCATTTAAACGAGCGTCCAGTTATGTCCGCTGACCGTCCCCTCCTTGGCATCATGCTCATGATCGGCTTTTGCGTGCTCGCCCCAATGGGCGACGCGTTGGCAAAGCTGTTGGGCGAGAGCATTCCACTGGGCCAGCTGCTGCTGACCCGCTTCGGGGTGCAGACAGCAGTGCTAATTCCTTTGGCTTTGCTAACTGGGCGCACGCTCCTTATGTCAGGCCGTGTGTTGCGCCTGACGGTGCTGCGTTCGGTGCTCCATATCATCGGCATTGGCGCAATGTTCTCCAGCCTGCGGTTTCTACCTTTGGCCGATGCCGTGGCCATCGCCTTTGTCATGCCATTCATCATGCTGCTTCTGGGCAAGTATGTGCTTCAAGAGGAAGTCGGTATGCGACGCTTGCTGGCTTGCGTGGTCGGATTCATCGGCACGTTGCTGGTGATCCAGCCCAGCTTCGCTGCTGTCGGCGCCCCTGCGCTGCTGCCCTTGGTGGTCGCCGTGGTATTTGCTCTGTTCATGTTGGTGACGCGTCAGGTCGCCAAGCACGCCGACCCGATCAGCCTTCAAGCCGTCAGCGGCATTGTCGCGACACTCATCCTCGCCGCGATGTATTTCATCCCCGGCACGGATACGATTGAGCAGTTCCAACTCGTCATGCCGGAAGGCGTCAACATCTGGGCGATGCTGCTGGCCATCGGCCTGCTTGGCACCTTCGCGCATCTGGTCATGACGTGGAGCCTGCGCTTTGCGCCCTCCGCCACCGTCGCCCCGATCCAATATCTTGAGATACCGATCGCCACGATTGTGGGGTTCGCTGTGTTCGGCGATTGGCCGAACTCGCTCGCAATGGTCGGCATCTGCATCACCATGGCTGCAGGTCTCTATATCTTGCTGCGGGAGCGCCGGATGGCGCGCCTTGTTCCACCTGCCGCCTAGGCCTTTTCCGGCGTGCGTTGCAGTTTCAACGGCTCCGTTCTCGCCAACCGAATAACATTCGCCATGAACGGTTTGGCCGTATCCTCGCTGCGCGTCGCCGCATAAAGCCGCTTGGTGCGCCCACTCTTGGTCAAAGGCCGTGTCACGTAATCAGAGTTATACCGCACTTCGCGCACCACCCAGTCCGGAAGCACCGCCACGCCTCGGTTGGAGGCGACCAGCAACAAGATGACCGCTGTCAGCTCCACTTGTCGCATCGCTTTGGGCTCGACCCCCGCTGGGGCAAGTAATTCGGTGAAAACGTCGAGGCGTGAACGATCAACCGGATAGGTAATCAACAACTGGTCGCGCAAGTCCTCCGCGTCGATATATTCCTTTTGTGCCAGAGGGTTCTGGGATGACGCGACAAACACCGGTTCGTAGTCGAACAACGGGGTAAAATCCACGCCGGGCAGGTCTTCGGGGTCAGACGAGACCACAAGATCGACCTCTTCGCGCATCAAGGCAGGCAACCCGTCAAACGACAGGCCGGGGCGAATATCCACGTCCACATCGGGCCAGTTCTTGCGGAAGCCTTCAAGCACGGGAAACAGCCACTCAAAACACGCATGGCACTCAATAGCGATGTGCAAACGCCCCGTTTTGCCCATCCGAAGTCCTTCGAAATCCGCTTGCAGTGCTTCAATCTCCGGCAAAATCCGCTCGGCCAGCCGCAGCAATTTCATGCCAGCAGCCGTCAGCTTCATCGGCTTGGCGCGGCGAATGAACAGCTCAACGCCAGCCTGATCCTCCAGACCTTTGATCTGATGGCTAAGCGCACTTTGGGTGATGTTGAGCTGGTCGGCAGCCTTGGCCAGCCCACCTGCTTCGTGAATGGCACGCACCGTCCGAAGGTGGCGAAATTCAATATGCATGCGATCCTCATAATGATCGTGAATGTTATGAATTTGTCTCACATGAGACGCTGTGGCACAAGTCGTCAACTCCAAAAGGACATCTGATATGACTCGCCCTAACGTCTCGTTCGAATTCTTCCCGCCCAAGTCGGTGGAAGCCAGTTTCCGACTCTGGGACACGATCCAAACGCTCGCCCCGCTGGACCCGACCTTTGTGTCGGTGACCTATGGCGCTGGTGGCACGACACGCGAGTTGACCCACGAGGCGGTCACGGCCCTGCACAAAACAACAGACCTGCGCGTTGCGGCCCACCTGACCTGCGTTGATGCGACTCGCGAAGAAACGCTCGCCATCGCGCGCGATTACATGAAGGCGGGTGTGACCGACATCGTCGCCCTGCGCGGCGACGCCCCAAAAGGTCAGAGCTTTGCGGCATCCGAAGACGGATTTGCGTCCTCCATCGAGTTGATCGAAGCGCTGAAAACCGAAACCGATGCCACGATCCGCGTCGGTGCCTACCCCGACAGCCACCCCGAAGCAGGCTCGATGGAGGCCAACATTGCCTACCTGAAGCGCAAATTCGATGCAGGTGCGGATGCGGCGATCACCCAGTTTTTCTTCGAGGCGGACACTTTCTTCCGTTTTCGTGACGCCTGCGTAAAGGCCGGGATCGACAAGCCGATCCTGCCGGGCATCTTCCCGATTGAGGACTGGACCCGCGCCAGCAACTTCGCCAAGCGCTGCGGCACCGCAGTGCCCGCATGGCTGGACGAGGCGTTTACCATCGCGATCCGTGACGACCGCCATGATCTGCTGGCCCAATCCGTCGTGACCGAACTCTGCTCCGACCTTGTCGACGGCGGCGTGGCCGACTTGCATTTCTACACGCTGAACCGCCCGGAATTGACCCGCGATATCTGCGCGGCCTTGGGCGTGACCCCGAAACTAGCCTTGGCGCAAGTGGCGTAAGACTGCCAGTTGCACCTCTCGGGCCTGTCTCCTACCGTCTCCCTGACATACCCAAGAGACAGGCCCACCCCCATGCCCGACAATTTCTTCCCTGATCATCCCGACCAGCTTCCAGGCAGGGACGCAATCTTGTCCATGTCCGGTTTGGAATTCATGCAGAAGGTGCTCGCGAACGAGTTGCCGATGGCACCGATAGCAGGCGGGCTGAACTACGGATTGCACAGTGTAAAGCTGGATGAAATCGTGTTTCGCGGCGCGCCCGGCTTCAATCATATGAATCCCAGCGGCGCCATTCATGGTGGCTGGTATGGCACCTTGCTCGATAGCGCTATGGCCTGCGCCGTGATGACACGCGTGCCCAAAGGTTCCGTCTATACCACTTTGGAATACAAGGTGAATATCATCCGCTCAATCCCGTCGGGCATGCTTGTGGACTGCATCGGAACGGTCGAACACGCTGGCCGCTCGACCGGCGTCGCAACGGGAAAAATTGTGGGCGTCGAGGACGGGAAACTCTACGCGACGGGTTCCACCACCTGCATCATTATGACGCCGAAATAGCTGCTCGGATCAGTTCACAACAGCGCCGGAACGGGCGGTTCCATCACCTTTCCTTGAGGCTCGATCGCGCAGCACGTGTTCGCTCGTGCGCATAGACATTCGCGACATAGGGCCTATCTCTAAAGCGTACTCCACTGCACAGCAGGGAGGCAGGCGGGGCCGCCGAACATCTTTCGAAGGCGGCCCTGCTTGTTCACTTTCCGCCCTTTTAAAGCGCAGATCTATAGAACTTCGGTTCTGTCACCGTCCAAGATTTCGGCAATCGGGTCCGGCAAGGAAAGGCCATCGCGTACCTCTGCGTCCAAAGCGATCTCCATTGCTTGCACGTCTGGAATGCGAGCGGCGACGGCATCAATCATTGCAAATGGCACAACGACAACACCGTCGCGGTCGGCTACGATCAGGTCTCCTGTCTCGACGGGCTGACCACCTACAACAACCTGCGTGCCCACCTGCCCAGGCCCAGTTCCATAAGGGGAGCCAGGGTTCAACCCGGTGCACCAGCACGGCAAACCAACTTCCAGAACGCCTTGAAAGTCGCGCATCGGCCCGTCAGTCACGAAAGCCGCAGCGCCCGCATTCTTGGCCATGCCCGTGACACGGTCCCCAGCCGCAGCACAGCCTTGCCAACCTTGGGCAGCCCCGATCAGAACGTCGCCGGCTTTCAGATATCTCAGGCACCCCAAAGTCGCGAGCAAATCCGATGGCCGGTTATCCGCCGTAAGCGCAGGCCCTGCGACATGAGTGTTGGCCCCGGACAGCGGCGCTATGCGCGCCTCCATGGCGCCGGCCCCGAACATCGCGTCAACCACGAACCCCGTCGGCACGCCTTGAAACTTGGCGATCTGGTCCTTGGTTGGGCGGCGGGCGACATCCGGACCAATCCTGAGCATTTTTGGTTCTTCAATCATCGCGGCAGTCCTCCCTTGGGGCTGCCGCATAACAATCTTCAGGCATCTAAGCTGTCGCGTTCAACTCCAGCACCCTCCAACCGCCGCGGCAGTCCTGAGTAGCATCACTCGGATGTCAGATTGAATTCAAGCGCCAGATCGATGTGTCCCGCCGAAAACGCTTGGCTTCGCAGCCAAAGAGTTACGACTCCAAGCACCACCGCATGACGGCCTTTTGTGCGTGAAGACGGTTCTCGGCTTCGTCGAAGATTACCGAGTTCGGCCCGTCCATCACCTCAGATGTCGCCTCATCGTCGCGATGGGCTGGCAAACAGTGCATGAACAGAGCGTTCGATTTGGCATGGTCCATCAGCTGCTTGTTCACCTGATAGCCACGCAACTGGTTATGCCGCCGCTCCCGCGCGGATTGCGGGTCATGCATCGACACCCAAGTGTCTGTTACAACCAGATCGGCCCCTTCAACAGCGGCCTGCGGGTTGCGCTCGATGCTATAAAGCCCGTCCAACGACGCCTCCGGGTCCAAAGGCGGCGGACCGGAGAAGACCAAATCGAAATCAAACTGCTTGGCCGCGTGCGCAAAGCTCGCGAACACGTTGTTGCCGTCGCCCGTCCACACAACCTTTTTGCCTTTGATCGGGCCGTTATGTTCCTCGAACGTCAGAATATCTGCCATGATCTGGCAAGGATGCGTGCGGTTGGTCAGCCCGTTGATCACCGGAACGGTGGCGTATTCGGCCATCTCCAGAAGCGTGTCCTCCTCAAAGGTCCGCATCATGATCAGGTCGACATAGCGCGACAGCACGCGGGCGGTATCGGCAATCGTCTCGCCGTGGCCCAGCTGCATGTCGGAGCCGGACAGAACCATCGTCTGCCCGCCCATCTGCCGCACGCCCACATCAAAGGAAACACGCGTCCGCGTCGACGGCTTCTCGAAGATCAGCGCGACCATGTGGTCTTTCAACGGAAGATCGTCGTCCAACGCGCCTTTGGGGCGACCTGCACGGGCCTTCTTGACATCGCTTGCGGTGTCGATGATCCGCCGCAGATCTGCAGGGTCGGTCTTGTGGATATCCAGAAAATGCTTCATGCCGCGCCCTCCAAGGCTGTCGCCGCGCGGTCCAGACGCGCCACCGCTTCCTTGATCTCGTCATCAGAGATGGTCATCGCAGGCAACAGCCGGATCACGTTGTCACCGCCCGGAACGGTCAGCACATGCTCCGCATATCCTGCAGTCACCACGTCGACATTCGGCACCACGCATTTCACACCGATCATCAGTCCAGCGCCGCGCACGAGCTCGAAAATCGTCGGATGCGACGCCACGAGCCCCTCTAGGCTTTGCCGGAGCAGGCCGGATTTGCGCGAAACTTCAGCCAGAAAATCATGATCCGCCACGATATCCATCACCGCAGACCCGACCGCGCAGGCCAACGGGTTGCCGCCATAGGTAGAGCCGTGGGTGCCTGCGGTCATACCGCTTGCCGCGTCTTCGGTCGCCAAGCACGCTCCCAGCGGGAAGCCGTTGCCGATGCCCTTGGCCACCGCCATGATGTCAGGGGTCACTCCGGCCCATTCATGAGCAAACAGCTTGCCCGTCCGCCCCATACCGCATTGAATTTCATCGAAAATCAGTAACGCTCCTGTGCTGTCGCACATATCGCGCAAGCCCTTCAGACAGGCATCGGGCAGCGGGATAATCCCGCCCTCGCCCTGCACAGGCTCCACGATCACCGCGGCAATCGTGTCGTCCAGCGCCTCTTGCAACGCGTCATGGTCACCGGCAGTCAGATTGATGAAGCCGGGTAACAAGGGGCCAAATCCCTTTGTCAGTTTCTCCGACGCTGCGGCCGAGATGGTGGCCAAAGTCCGCCCGTGGAAGGACCCCGTGAAGGTGATGATATTCACCCGTTCTGGCTGACCTTTGTCATACCAGTATTTGCGCGCCATCTTGATCGCGCATTCCATCGCCTCGGCACCAGAGTTGGTGAAGAACATCGTGTCAGCAAAGGTCGCCTCGCGCAGCTTTTCGGCCAGTTCTTCCTGATGGGGAATGTGATACAGGTTCGAGGTGTGCCACAACTTGGCCGCTTGGTCCTGCACCACCTTCACCAAGGCCGGATGCGCGTGGCCAAGACCTGTCACCGCAATGCCGCCTCCAAGGTCAAGATATCGCGTGCCGTCTTGCTCGATGAGCCAGCTCCCCTCGCCTTTTTCAAAGCTCATTTTCGCCCGTGAATAGGTCGGCAGTACAGCAGGTATCATCGCGTGGGTGTCCTTTACGCAGAGGAAATCCAGATATTGAGGATGTTCCGAGGCAAGTCAATTTGAATGAGGGATAAGAGGCGTGCGCCAAGCGCACAGATGATCAGACGCTAAATTAGCGTCGGCGTCGCAGTGAAACGATATGTGCGGACTTGATCATGGAAAAGCGTCTATGCCGCAGCTTCGTTCCTGTCCAGAATTTTCTTACGCCTCACAGAAACACGTCTCAGAGCCGCATCGGCTGATCCAAACTTGTATCCCGACGCATTGGCCTCTAAATTAGGGGCAACTGGAAAAGAACACGCCGCCCAAGCCAAGCGACTGGGGCGGTTTGTCGTTTGAAAAGGCAACACCGCATGTCATGGACTGATGAACGCGTCGAAGTTTTGAAGAAAATGTGGGGCGAAGGGAAATCCGCCTCGCAGATCGCCAAGGAATTGGGCGGCGTGACCCGCAATGCCGTGATCGGCAAAGTGCACCGTCTTGGCCTGTCAAACCGCTCCGGCGGCGCAAGCCCTGCCAAGGCAGCAACAGCGGCAAAAGCCAAACCCGCGGCCAAGGCCAAACCTGCCGAGAAGCCGAAACCGGCAGCAGCAGCCTCGGAGACTGAGGCGAAGCCAGCCCCTGCTCCGGTCAATAGGGCCGTCGGCCGCCCGAAATTGGTGGTCACCGCGGGCCAACCCCTACCTCCGCAGCCTTCCGCAAACGAGATCAGCCCAGAAGCACTGGCTTCCGTGCGCGAAGTCGAGAAAAAGGCAAAGCGCCTGTCGGTGATGGAACTGACCGAAAAGACCTGCAAATGGCCTGTCGGTGATCCGGCAACCGAAGACTTCTGGTTCTGCGGCCTGCCATCCCAGCAGGGTAAACCTTATTGCGAGGCGCATGTCGGCGTGGCGTTCCAACCTATGTCCGCACGCCGCGATCGCCGACGCTAAGACCGCTCAGCGTTCTTGCTAAAAAAGATCAAGCGTCATAGCCTGAAGGCCGTGGCGCTTTTTTTGTGCCGAATTGGTTTTAGTATTTTAGGTGCGCAATGGGCAACCAACGCTTTACGATGATGAAATGGAAGGCTGAATGGGGCCTTCAGTTCTATTTGCTCCAGAACCCACTCTCCGCCCCCTATGTCACAAGCTCCGAGCCCGAGAAAATTGGCGAGGTGAACGTCGAGACCGGCGCGGAAATCCAAGGCGTAAAGCGCTACAAGAAAGGCCGAAAAGGCGTCCGCTATAAGAGCACAAGCATCAAGCCACGCCTCGGGATAATGCGGAACTCTGGCCGTGAAGGCATGGCCGAGATCGCATTGAGGGCATCATCTTTTGCCTACAACATGTCGATGCACCATGCCTTGTATCGAGAGATCAAACAGATCAACGATCAGATCGCTCGGGGCGTAAAGCAATATGGCGGCGTCCTGATCGTGGGACGGGTTCATATGATGCAATACCCCAACCCCGACACCGGCGTACGCATGGCATACATGAAAGACTGTTATTGTGCAGACGCCGGAAAATCTGTCGATGAGGTTTTCAAAGAAGAAACGGTGGAACGCGCCGCAATCGGTCCGCAACAAGGCAAAGGTGGCGCGCCGCGAGCCTACATGAGCGCGGCCAAATTTCCGATGCCCCCCTACATCAGCCCACCGCCCTATGGTCAGGTTGAAGAGAGGTTTTTGATGTGGGCGGAAAAGGCTTTGCTCAAGAAACGCGAACTCAAAGATATCCCCGCCGTTATGAACACGCGTTGATTAACGCCTCCGTTTAGTTCCCGCCCAATAGACCCCGCAGCGCATCCTTGGCCTTGTTCTCAAGGCCTTGCTTCAAGGCGTCTTCCACGCTCTGCCCTTCTTGGCGCTCGACGCCCAGCTCGTCCTTCAGCTTTGCCGCGGCCTTCGCCTTTAACTCGTCCTCTTTCACCTTGGCCTTGGCACGCAACTCTTCTTCTTTCGCTTTGGCCTGTGCCTTCAGCTGCTCTTTCTGCGCCTCAAGCTCGGTATCAAGGAGTGCTTTCAGATCAGGGCGGAAGCGGATGTTGCTCCACGGGCCTTCTATGATCACAGGAACGCGGATGCCGTCTTTCAAGCGGCCCGCCAGCGCCACTGGGGCCAGCCGGTATTTGATCGTTTGCCCGCCCAGATCGACAACACCATTGCCCGTCGCGGTCAACAAATCTGCCACGAAATTCAGGTCAGAGTTGCTCAGAACCCCGCCTTCGATTGTGAAGCTGGCGGTAATATCATCAAACACCGTTTTCGAGCCTTCGCCCTGATAGGACGCATCTAGGTTCTTGATCATCCCCGCGATATCCAGCCCCAGCAATTCGCCGCTGCCAACATCCATCCGACCCGAGCCTGACAGCCCGTTCATGATCTCGTTCATCGTGCCGCCGACGCCCAAAAATTTCAACGACATAGAGGCATCGCCGACCAGTCGGTCAAATCCGGCGAAATCGTTCAGCACTTTTTGCATGGCAACACTATTGGCCCGCAGGTCGCCCCCGACGGACAGCCCGCCGCGGCCGTTCACCACAAATTGTCCAGCAACGACGCCCTCAAACACGCCAACGTTCGTCAGGTCCAACACCAGACGCGACCGGTCTAACGCGCCTTTCATATCTGTCGCCGCAAGTTGCACCGAGCCGAGGTCGATTCCGTTGGCCTTCAGCGAAAACTCACCATTCACGCCAGACAGCCCCGACACGTCAATCCGCGCGTCAGACCAACCGCCAGCCCCGGCATTGGCCGCGCCATCGCCTTCGGTGGTGTCCGTGCTCATCGCCGAGAAATCCAACCGGTCCGCTTGCAGTTTTGCAGTCACGTAAGGCGTGTCCCGCAATGCGACATCCACAGCACCGGTCAGACGGTTCTGGTCCAGGTCAACCGTCGCCCCGCGCAGGAAAATCTGGTTATCGGCGGTCAGCGTCAGCTCGCCCGACACTTTGACCTTTTGCCCCAGCCCCTCGGGAATACGTGGTGCCGCCTGATCCATAAGCGCAAACAGTGTGGTCTGGTTATTGACGGCACCTGTTACGGCCCCTTTCGCTTGCATCGGGTCCAGCCCGGCACTGCCCTTGAAGCTAAAACTGTTACCCCCGGCGCTCGCCGCGATATCCACGCCTTGCACGCCGCCATCCAGCATCTGTTGCACGCCGTTGATGGTGCCCGACACCTTGACCGACTGGCCCTTGTAAAGCCCCGACAGATCAACGCGCCCCGCGCCCTTCAAATCCACCAGCTTCAAACTCGCGTCCAGCGCGGTCATCACATAGGACTGCCCTGCCTGCGCATCGACGAACTCGACCGAGCCGTTGGTGATCTGCGCCAAAGGCAGCGACACGTCGGCAGAGCCGCCGCCATCCTCACCGCCGCCCAGCTCGCTCACGAAATCCCAGTTGGCTTTGCCGTCCTTGGATTTCTCCAGCCGGATCACCGGTGACTGGATGTCGAACGCCTCAACGACAATATCGCCGCCCAAAAGGGCCGAGAACCCCACGCCCATCTCCATAGACGCCGCTTCCAGCATCGGCCCCTTGCCCGACCATTCCGCGTTGGAGATCGCGACGTCCTCCAGCTTCACGCCCAAGCGCGGGAAGATCTGCGGTGACACCTCCCCCGCAATGCTGAGCGCGCGGCCCGTGTTCTTCTCGAACTGGTCTTCCGCAAGGCGGGCGATCTTGTCGGTGGGGACCAAGAACAACCCCGCTACGGCGACCACCACAAGGATGATCAAGGTGATCACAATCCGAAATATCCAGCGCATGGGGCCTGCTCCTCTTATGGGCTTTTCCACAAGGTAGGCCGTCACGGGGCGGGCTACAACGATTTAGCGTAGGGGGGAGCGCTGACGCAGGCAAGGAAGGGCAGCTTTGCGGGAAGAAGCTGCCATTCGTTTCGCAGTCGTGAACGTCCGGTTGTCCCCGTAAACGTGCGTACTGAGGTAACCAAGGCCGCTGTACTGGCCGGGCTTGGTATCTGACACCTCCCCCTTAGCGTGATAGAGTAGGAGGTGGTCACAGGACAATTGGTAAGAGTTTTGCCGGACTGCAACTTGCCCACATTGGGCATTTACGCTGTTTGGTCGGGCATCGGCCCGCAACAGGCGCTAACCCGACGCCTGATTGATCATTTCATTGCGCATCGTTCAGATTTGATGTTGTAGCCGCCCCTATGTAAGCGCACCTTTAATCCGTCCATCAATCGCGGCAATAACCTTTGCGACTTTGTCCGCATCAGCCGCATCGACATGTGGCGCTGCAAATGCACCAGAGTCATTGTCATAATACCGACCCGACGCATCTGAAAATTCATCCGAAAGCGCCGCACGGGACAGGATATCAACGCCGATGTTCAGATCATTTCCGGCGGTGCCAAAGCCCTCACGCACCATCTTCGTGGCCAGTAGAGACCCCGGATTCACGGCCACCGACAGCGGCCCGTCGGGATGCTGTGCCGCGAAATCCTGGCTCCACATTGTCAGCGCCAGTTTGCTTTGCGCATAGGCCTCCATGTCGTTCAGGCGTCGCTTGCCCTGCATTGCATCAACGTCGACGGGGGCTTGCGCGGCTGACGATAGATGCACCAATCGCCCGTCGTTCGGCATGATGGACAGCAAGAGGCCAGAGAGGAGCGCAGGCGCATATGTGTTCACTACAAATCGGACATCCAAACCATCACGCGTAAGTGGTTCGGGCACTTTGAACACGCCCGCGTTGTTGATCACAACGTCGATCCTGTCGTTGCTGTTCTTGAGGTCGCGCGCCATTTCAGCGACCTGCGATAGATCGGACATATCAGCCTGAACAGTCGTGACATCGCGGCCAATCTCTTGCGCCAAAGCATTCAGTTTCTCAGCACTGCGCCCGTGAACGATCATGCGGTGCCCTTGGGCTGCAAGGGCCAAAGCGGTGGCACGGCCAATTCCGTCGGTTGCGCCGGTGATCAGGATGGTTTTTGTCATATTAGTTTCCTTAACTGAAAGTTGGCAAAACATGCTCGGCAAGTTGTTCGAGCGAATCTTCAATGGGGCCGGTACTAAACCGCAGGTTCAGAGCGACGTGGTTTACGCCGATCTCTTCGAGTTGCTTTAAGTAGCGCGTCAGCGGGCGATGGCCGGAGCGAAAGCCGAGATGGATCGGGCTTGGAGCCTCATCGGGGTCTTTGGCCAGATCGATATATAATGGTTGCAATACCGGCTTCGGTGGCTGCCCAAGTCGTAACAAGGTTTCGCGCCAGTCTTGCAGAACGCGGTCTTGCGCCACGCCGGGGCGTGGGTAAGTCATCCAGCCATCGCCATTCTTTGCAATCCAGTCGGGGGATTGGCGGCTTGATCCTGTGATCAAAAGCGGCAGTTTTGTTCCAGCAGGTTTTGGTAGCATATCGACGGGCGCGTTTACCGAGCCAAAGCCGTTGCTGACCCGCGGTGCCGTTTGCCCCATGGCGCGGATGTATTCAAAGCTCTCACGGAATGCATCGCCGCGTGCATCGAAGTTTTCGTTCATGGCCGGATACTCTTCGGGGCGATCACCAGAGGCCACGCCGAGGATCAACCGTCCGCCTGACAGCACGTCGGCACTCGCGGCGGATTTGGCCACATGCGCGGGGTGGCGCAGGGGCAGGACAATGCTGGCAACGCCCAAGGCAATCTCCGAAGTTTGGCCGGCCAGAAATCCCAGATAGGTGAACGGATCAAAGAGCTGCCCCGCGTCACCAAAGCTGGGGACGTTGAACGGGACGTCGCGCAACCAGACAGCCTTGAAGCCAAGCGTCTCGGCTTGTTTTACTCGGCGCAGGTGGTCAGACAAATCCGGCACGGGGCTGTGCCCGTATTGCGCAATCGGCACGACCAGACCGAGGCTGAGTTGACCGTTCTGAAACGTCGTATCAAAGCCGCGATTGATTTGCGGAAAGGGGGTATTGGTCTCGTCGCGCACTTGAGGTCTCCTGTGATGTGCGCCGCCCCTTTGACGGGGCGACGCAGTGGTATTAGGCAAGGTCGTCTTTGCCCTCGATCAGGTAGTGATGGCTGACAGAGCCTTTGGTCCGCTCCGCGAGGTGCGGCGCATATTCGTCGTCCGCCATAAAGGCCTCTGCGGCGTCTTTGGACGGCCATTCGATGATGATACGCAATCCGGCCTCTTGGGGGGAGCCTTCGACTTGTTCGTGACTGGCTGTGCGGGCAATGTAGCGCCCGCCGTGGGCCGCAACACGGGCATTCGCCGCCGGCAGGTAGTCAGGAATCCAGTCTTCGCTGGTGGGGGTCACATCAAGTACTGAGTAGTAAGTCATAATTATTTCCTTCTTTTCAAAGTTGTGCGGACAAGCCCGGAAGGACCTGTTTGCCGATTACGCGGCCACTTTCTTGGCGTTTGTGCGCGTCAGTCAGCGTTTCGACAGTCAGCACATTGGCGCGTTCCGTAACGGTGGATTGCAGCGTTCCCGCGTCGATCATAGCGGACACGCGGGTCAAAAGATCACGTTGGACAGCGATGTCAGCGGTGTTGAACATCGACCGTGTGAACATGAATTCCCACGAAATCGTCAGGGCCTTTGGCTTTGCATCCGTGATGTTTATGCTCTGCGGGTCATCAATCAATGCGATGTGTCCACGTGGGGCAATCAGGTTTATGATCGCAGACCAGTGCTGATCTGTAGCCGTCAAAGCTGCAACGTAAGTCGGCGTCTGCCCAAGGTCATTAAGCTGCGCCGCCAAATCGCCACGGTGATCAATCACATGATCTGCGCCCATCTTGCGTACCCAGTCCTGGGTTTCGGGACGGGAGGCGGTCGCGATGACGGTCAGATTGGTTAGCGTTTTGGCCAGTTGGATCAGCATTGAACCCACACCACCAGCACCGCCGATGACCAGCAGGCTCTGCCCCGCACCACCGCCTTCGGTCACACGGAAGGCATCAAATAGCATTTCCCAAGCGGTGATGGACGTTAGGGGAAGACCCGCACTTCCGGTAAAGTCGAGCGTCGCTGGCTTTTTGCCAACGATACGTTCATCAACTGCGTGCAGTTCTGCGTTCGTGCCCGCGCGGGTCACATCACCTGCATAAAATACATCATCGCCAACCGCATAGCCCGTCACGTCAGACCCGATTTCGACAACGGTTCCTGCGGCGTCATATCCCAACACACTCGTGGGACCTTCAGGCGGACGGACTTCGCGCAGCTTGACGTCTACGGGGTTCATCGAGATGCCCTTGACCGCAACCAAAAGGTCATGCGGGCCGACTTGCGGCTTGGCAACATCCATCATTTGCAACGCGCCATTGCCATCGATTGGGCCAGCTTGCGTATATCCGATTGCTTTCATTGTCCTGCTCCTATGTGCGGTTTCAGTAAGCTAAATACCATCTCCAAAAATTATAGAAACTGCGGATATTTGGTTTTATAATTCCGATTTTTGATATAATTTAGCACCATGGACACAGACACTCTTCGCCTTTTTGTCGCCGCTGCCGAGCGGCTCAATATCACTGCAGCAGGCCGCGACCTTGGTCTCGCGCCTGCCATGTCCAGCAACCGCCTGGCAAAGCTTGAAAAGGAGTTGGGGGTCGAACTGCTCCATAGAACGACACGTAAGGTTTCGCTGAGCCAAGATGGTGCGGCATTCCTCCCTTATGCACGCGAAATAATCGCGCAGGCAGAGGCAGGCCGTGCCGCATTAGGGGAAGATACGCTCAGCCCCAGTGGCATTCTGCGATTTGCAGCCCCCAGCAGCTTTGCACAACTCCATATCATTCCGCTGTTACCTGACTTTCAGAACCGCTACCCGGATATTACACTGGATCTACGGCTCTCCGACAAACGCTTCGATATTATTGACGGGAGTTTTGATCTTGCCCTGCGGAATGCGCCGTTGAAAGACAGTAGCCTTCTGGGCCGAAAGTTGTCTGACGACAGTCGTGTGCTTTGCGCGTCTCCGGCCTATCTGAATCGATTTGGTGTGCCCGCAACCCCAGAAGATTTGAAGGACCATCGGTTTTTAGCTTGGTCGGACATGGCCGCTCGTGAGATCGTGCACCAAGACGGTCAAAGGGCGATCCTCGATCCTGAAAAAATGACTTGCCGAACGGTGCTTGATGACGGCACATCGCAACGCCTCGCAACGCTTGCGGGGTTGGGCATTTCGATAAACTCACTTTGGAGCGTCGCCCATGACCTCGAAGCAGGAACATTGATGCAAATCCTTCCCGAATGGCGTCTGAACGATCAATCAGTGCTGTGGCTCATCTATCCGAAATCCAACGTTCTGACCCCGAAAGTCAGGTGCTTTATGGATTTTCTGATTGATCGATTGGCGTGAGGTCAGCTTTTGCAGAGGCTACGCCTTCGGCTCCTGCAAAACCTTCACAAGTCATGAACAGGTTGTTGTGTTTCGCAACGAAGAAGCCCGCGATGTTGACCAGAAGGGTGCATACCAACAACCTGAGGATCAGTCGGGGGTCGCGTAGTTCTATCGCTTCGGGTGCGGCGACCGTGAGCATTTACCTTGGCCTTCCCCAAACCAGACTTTAGCTTCAGTGCGAAAATCTGGTAGAAGGGCTCTAAGCTGCCGTTAGCCCCGCCTGCATAAAGTTTTTTTGCTGGACAGAGTTGACCTGTAGGAATTGGGCACATCGAAACAGTCACCAGCTAAACCGCGTCCTCCCACTTCCCCCCACCACCAGTCCGTCGTATACGCCCCCCCATGGCCCAGAACCCCCCAAACCTCCGCCCCGACCTTGCACCGAAGCTCCAGCTGCGCGAGCCCACACGCGACGACCAGCCGAAAATCGGCATGGTCTCCCTCGGCTGCCCCAAGGCGCTGGTGGATAGTGAGCGCATCCTCACAAGGCTCCGCGCCGAAGGCTACGCCATCTCCCCCGACTACGCGGGCGCGGAGGCGGTGATCGTCAACACCTGCGGCTTCCTCGACAGCGCCAAGGCGGAATCCCTCGACGCCATCGGCGAGGCCCTCAAGGAAAACGGTAAGGTCATCGTCACCGGCTGCCTCGGCGCGGAGCCCGACTACATCCGCGAGCACCACCCCGCCATCCTCGCCGTCACCGGCCCGCACCAGTACGAACAAGTCCTCGACGCGGTCCACTTGGCCGTGCCGCCCTCCCCCGATCCCTTCATCGACCTGCTGCCCGCCACCGGCGTCACCCTCACGCCGCGCCACTACAGCTACCTCAAGATCTCCGAGGGCTGTAACCACAAGTGCAAGTTCTGCATCATCCCCGACATGCGCGGCCTCCTCGCCTCCCGCCCGCAAAAGGCAGTGATCCGCGAGGCTGAAAAACTGGTCGAGGCCGGCGTCAGGGAACTCCTCGTCATCTCCCAGGACACCTCCGCCTACGGCACCGACTGGAAGGACCGCCCCTCCAAGGCGCCCATCCTCGATCTGGCCCGCGAGCTTGGCAGCCTTGGCGCGCAAAAGGACCTGTGGGTCCGGCTGCACTACGTCTACCCGTACCCCCATGTGCGCGAGCTGATCCCGCTGATGGCCGATCCCGCGAACGCGATCCTCCCCTATCTCGACATCCCGTTCCAGCACGCCCATCCCGACACGCTCAAACGCATGGCCCGCCCCGCCGCCGCGTCCCGCACGCTGGACGAAATCCGCGCATGGCGATCTGAGTGCCCCGACATCACGCTGCGCTCCACCTTCATCGTCGGCTACCCCGGCGAGACGGAGGCCGAGTTCCAGCACCTCCTCGACTGGCTGGACGAGGCGCAACTGGACCGCGTCGGCTGCTTCCAATACGAAAACGTCGACGGCGCCCGCTCCAACGCCCTGCCCGACCATGTGGCGGCCGAGGTCAAACAAGACCGCTGGGACCGCTTCATGGAAAAAGCCCAAGCGATATCCGAGGCCAAACTGGCCGCCAAAGTCGGCACCACTATTCAGGTGATCGTGGACGAGGTAGAGGACGACGGAGCCACCTGCCGCACCACCTCAGACGCGCCCGAGATCGACGGGAACCTGTTCATCGACGAGGGGTTTGAAGGGTTGAAGGCTGGGGATATGGTTTCTGTTGTAGTGGATGAAGCTGGAGAGTATGATTTATGGGGAAAGCCCGTAGCATAGAGCATCATGAGTTCTGACGCCGAATACATTAAAAATTATAGAATAAAGCGTGTTTATGTAAATCCCGCTGAGGGCAAAGGAGCATTCGCCTCTATTTGCGATGATATCCACGAAACAGTTCTTGGCGAAATTGAATTAGTTAACAAAACGCGAGTGGCAGTATCGGCCTTCCTGAAGGCAGGAAGTCGAGAACCCTCTACCATAAAAATTCACTTACTTAGACATCGCAAGAACAGCGGTTGGTACTGGGTTGAAGAACTCAAACTCAATGGATTTGATGCTAGAAAGGTTCGCGATTTGCTCGCGATCCTTTCATCTCTCGACATCGAGCCAACTGAACGGGTTCGTGTCGACCTACCCGCAATCTCACTTGATGATCTGCTGGAGTTTGAAGAATCTAGCAGTATTATCAAGGACCTAGCTCAAGATCCCCGTTTCAAAAAAGACGTTTTTGCAATCGGCGCGAAACGCCTTGTTCTGCAAGAGTTTAGAAAAAAGCTTGATGCAGAGACTAGAGAAACAGAATGGCAGATTTTTTTCGAAGAAAATCCATGGATATTTGGCTTTGGTCTAAATTATGTTTTCTTAGATAAAGTGGGCAGGAAGTTCGAGCAAACCACTAAAGGTCATAGTTTTGATAGTAAGGGAAAACGCTCCGATGGACTGGCACGAACAAGAGCTGAAATAAGTCAAACCGTCCTTATTGAAATTAAGTCGAACTTCACGAAACTACTTAGAACCAAATACTATCGCCCCGGAGTTTGGCCTGTATCGGACGAGGTAAACTCAGCCGTTACTCAGTCCCAAAAAACTGTCTTCGACTTCGTCAAAAGCCAATCCCCTCGGATTGATTTAAAGGATGAGAATGGGGATTTTACAAGCGAGATGACCTATCGTATCTCGCCTCGCGCCTATCTCGTCGTCGGAAATCTCAACGAACTCATCGATAACGAAGACAAGATAACGAGCTTCGAACTGTATCGGAAAGGATTGAACTCTCCGGAGATAATTACGTTTGACGAGCTATATTTTCGCGCGAAAGAGCTAGTGTCCAGCCTAGAGAATTGAATCAGCACTTCGTCGGATATGGATAGCCAATAAATCAAACCTTCCGCCCGGCATCGCCGGGCAGCGCCCGGACCTCCCCCATGGGGAGGGCGCTTCGCACCCGCCCCGAGGTCCGCGCACTCCCCTAAATGTTGCGACCACATCAGCGCACCCCCTGCGCTGTCGCGCGTTCAGGGCTGAAACTGTCCTCGACAGTTTCCAAGACGGCCTTCACCCCCTCGGTCCAAGCGCTCCCCTAAATGCTGCGCACCAAACGCACCACGCTTCCATTCCGCTCCCAACACCGTAAGCTCTCCAAAACCAACATTGGAGCCAGCCCACATGCCACCCCCAACCATCGCCCAAAAAGGCCCCTTCCCCGTCGAGGTCGAGGCAGGCAAATCCTATTTCTGGTGCGCCTGCGGCCAGTCCGCCAAGCAGCCGTTTTGCGACGGCTCGCACAAAGGCACCGAATTCAACCCTGTGAAATTCGAAGCCACGGAGACCAAGAAAGTCTTCTTCTGCGGCTGCAAACATTCCGCCGCCCCCGTCACCTGCGACGGTACGCACAACAAGCTCTAGGACAGACGCTCGGCTGAACTCACACCACAAATCCGCTATTTTGTGCTATATTCTTGTGTCCCGCGCCTTCATGCTCGCGGGGCATACGTCTCTAATGTTCATTCGCATGACAAAGGAAGACACCATGTATGCACGTATTACCCCGTACAAAATGAAGCCCGGCTCGCAGGCCGCCGCGACCAAGGTCATGAATGCCCTCAAGGACAAAATCATGGCGCTGGAAGGCCAGCAAAGCTTTCTCAATGTCTCCAATGACGAAGACGGCACCGGCTATGTGATCTCCACCACGGAGAACGCCGAGACAGCGCCCGAGACCGCCGAGAAGATCAAAGCCCTCTGGGGCGCGTTCTCGGAGTTTCTGGTCGAACAGCCGACGGTCCGCAGCTACGATGTGGTCGCGGATTGGCACTCGAAGTAGTCAAACGGCGGGCGGGGGTCACCCCGCCTTTCCCTTGCGCGCGTCCAGATACATCCGCACGCAGTCCTGCACCCGCCGGAACCGGTCCCCGCCCAGCTTCACCCCGCCAAACCAGCGCGTGACCACCACGACTTCGCCCACCAGTTCCTCGCGCTCCAGCATGCGCAGGATCACCATGCCTGCACCTGCCTCGCCGTCATCGTTTTTGACCGGCGTGCCGTCCGGCAGCACCACTGCCCATGTGTTATGCGTGGCCTTGGCGTATTTCTTGGTGCGGCACAGGGCTTTGACAAACGCCGCCGCCTCCTCGCGCGTCTGCACAGGACCGCCAGACACGGCGTATTTGGAGCCGCGATCTGTCAGGATGTTCTCAAGCTGAAGCATGCCCGCACCCTAGGGCACAAGTTTTTGCGACGGAAGCCCGTCGCGGCTGCGTTCAATTGATATTCGACGCAAGCAAGGAGCCCGTAATCCCGTGACCCTCAAAGCCATCGCCCTCAGCCTCGCGATCACCGTCACCGCTGTCACCGCCGTTTTCGCATTGAACAATCGCATCGCGCTTGATCGTGAGATGTCGGAGATTTGCGTGTTTGCCTATGACACCACGGACGATCTGTCGCCACTCGACGCGACAGCGTGCCCTGCCAGATAAGCCTGTCAGCTAGACCTGCACGTCGGAGCGCGCCAGCCAAGTCCACATGTTCTTGTTCCGGCAGGCTTTCGGCGCCTCCACCGGGCCATCCCATTGTTCATCCAGCCAAGCGCGGCAGTCAGCAAACTCGCATTTTCGGCATTCGTTGACCATCTCGGCGTAGTCAGACCGGGTTAACAGGCCTTGGTGGATAGCGGCCGACAAGTCCACGCCAACTGCGCGGGCCATACCGGTGGTGAGCCAGAAATGCGTGCGGGAGTCCCCCATGGGGTGGATGCGATGTGTCATGCTGTGAAAGATAGCATCACAGGACGCGCCACAGCGTTGATCTGCATCAAACGGGGCAGGTATGGCGCGCCACAGACGCGGCGCGCACCGGTCTTACAGCTGGGAGTTCACCCGACGCACCGTCTCAACACGGCTGGCGTTGGGCGGGTGGGTTCCAAGGAAGCGGTCGCCCGGATCGGGGATGCGGGTAAAGAATTCGGCCCCGCGCACAGGATTATACCCCGCACGTTTGGAAATGACCGTGCCCAGCGCGTCAGCCTCAAGCTCGTTGTTTTTCGAATAAGCCCGCGCGCCCACAGTGCCGCCCAATTGCTGCCCTGCATTCACATCCAGTCCGACAGAGGCCGCAATGATCCCGCCGAGGATCGCGCCGCCCATGGCCGTTTGCTGCTGCTTGGCAAGGTGCTTGGAGATGTGGTGCGCCGCTTCATGGCCCATCACAAATGCAATCTCGTCGCGGTTCCGCGCATCAGCAATCAGCGCGATGGTGAAGCCCAAGATCGGACGACCCGATTTGTCGAGCGTCTGGAAGGCGTTCGGCGGCAGGTTGGTCCGCTCGTCGACCACAATCTTGAAATCGCAGTTCAGATCGGGCGCACGGGCACGGCATTCGCGCTCGGCCACAGGCTCAACCTGCTGGACCACCGCTTTGAAATTCGCGACGGCAGTGCGCGAAGACACTTTCGGCGGGGATGACGTTCCCACTGTCGCAGTCGGCGCTGGCTGGGCGGCGGGGGTTTCCGCCGTCTCGACCGTGCACGCCCCAAGGGACGCCGCGGCTAGGATTGAAAGCATAAAACGCATCGATTTACCTCTTGTCGTTTTTTGGGAATGTAGCGCTCCTCCCCCTGCCCGCCAAGCCCACAGATCAGCATTTGCAATTTTGCGCCCAGCGCCCCTAGTGTGAGGGAAAGACTGCTGGCAGCTGGAGGCCCAATGTTCACGATCGAGCACGAATTCGACGCGACCCTCATCACCTTGATCGACGAAGGGGAGCAACATCTGCAAGGCGACATCTCCATCAACGCCTTTGAGGACTGTATCACTGTAGAGCAGCTGGACCATCACACCGACCGCATCCAGAAGGTGACGTTCTCGCTCCAGCAAATCCGCGATCTGACGGCCGCGTTGGACCTTCCCGAAGGCAGTTACCGGCTGAAGGGGAAACCATGATCAAAACCGGCTTCTTCTGGGATGAAAAATGCTTCTGGCACGCAGGCGGCGACTTTGCCTTTACAGTCCCCATCGGCGGGCTGGTGCAGCCCTTGGCTGCAGGCGGCCTGCCGGAAAATCCGGAAACCAAGCGCCGGCTGAAGAACCTGCTCGATGTGACCGGGCTGATCAGCGAGTTGCACGCCCGATCCGCGCCGGAGGCAACGTGGGACGATCTTGCCCGCGTCCACCCCGAGGCTTTTTTGCACAAATTCAAAGAAAAATCGGACGCAGGCGGCGGGACAATGGGCCTGCGCACCCCTTTCGCCCAAGGCGGGTTCGAGATCGCGAGCCTGTCGGCAGGTCTGGCCAAAGCCGCGCTCTTTTCCGTCCTTCAGGGCGACATGACCAACGCTTACGCCCTGTCCCGTCCCCCGGGACACCATTGCTTGCCGGATTTCCCCAACGGGTTCTGCCTCTTGGCCAATATCGCCATCGCCGTCGAAGCCGCACTGGAGCATCGCCTGACAGACAGGGTCGCCGTCATCGACTGGGATGTGCACCACGGCAACGGGACCGAAGCGATCTTCTTTGACCGCGACGACGTTCTCACGATCTCGCTCCATCAGGAACGCAATTACCCGATGGACACTGGCGACGCCGAGGATCGTGGCGTCGGACGGGGCGAAGGCTACAATATGAACATCCCCCTTCCCCCTGGCGGCGGTCACGCCCTGTACTTGGAGGCAATGGAACGGCTGGTCCTTCCGGCCCTATCAGATTTCCAACCTGACGTGATCATCGTCGCCTGTGGCTATGACGCGGCAGCGATTGATCCGTTATCGCGAATGATGGCAACCGCAGAAACCTTCCGCGCCCTGACCGAGATGGCGATGGAAGCCGCCTCGGACCTGTGCGACGACCGCCTCGTGCTGGTCCACGAGGGCGGGTATTCCGAGGTCTACGTTCCCTTCTGCGGCCACAATGTGCTGCAACAACTTTCCGGAAGCCTCATTTCAGCCGAGGACCCGTTGGCGGCGACATTCGACTTGCGCCAGCCCTCGGCCCGTCTTGCAGCCATGCACAGCGACTTTCTCACGGATCTCGAGAGCTTCTTTCGTTAACAAGCTCTAGGTCAATCATGGCATTGTTTACGTGCGGTCCTTATGCCATGGTCTCAAAATTGAACAGCGCGACTGGCGCTAAAAGTGTATTTAAATGTTAGGTTTGCACGTTGCAAATGAACACTGTCGACGACATTTGGACCGGCACCTCAGCCTCGAACCCCGCTGCTCATGACAGTGCGGCGGCTCAGGCGGGATCGCTCATTCTCTCTCAAACATTCGAGAGTATCGAACCGCTCGACGCGCAATTCGGTGTGGACGTCAAAAAGTCCGTGCCAGACGCGTTGACCGAAGAGCTTTTCGGCCAACCGGCTCCGTCACCCGCCGATCTGGCCGCCGCGAACGGCGACGCCGACAAAGTGCCGCCGCTCGGCACTTACGCTGTGCTCGATGCGGCTGTCGTCACCAATCTGCCCGAGCTGCTGGAAACCTCTGGGCTAGAGCATCTTTGCCTGTTCATCGGCGAGGCCCAGGAAGAGCTTAGCCATGTCGCACCATGGATTGTGCGGCTTGAAACCGGCAACGCACTGACCCGTCATCTATTCACCAAAGGCAACGCCCCGTGGCAGCTTTGGGATAAAAGGCCCGGTATGTTTCTGCGCGCACGCGCCAGTTGCTCAGAAATGCGTAAGCATTTCAGGAAAATCCTGAAAGTGCAGAACGACAACGGGAAGTGGTTCTATTTCCGTTTTTGGGAAGGCACCGCGCTGCTCACAGTGGCCGAGGCCGCAGCGCAAAAAGATCAGGCGCGGCTCTATCGCCCCGGTATGATTGCCTACGCCCGCCAATCGTCGCCGGACGGCGATGTCCTGGTCAAAAGCTGGCTCGGCGATCCCAGATGTGCCCCCACGCCATGAGCTTCGTTCTGTCCACGCAATCTGTGACCGATCTGCGGTTCGACAGCATCTACAAGCATATGCTGGCCTATCTGGTAGATCTTGATCCCGCGCGATTTCGCGGCCTTGGTGACGCCAATTGCAAAGCGTTCGTCCGTCAGGGTCTGGCGTTTTGCGATGCGCATAAGATCGAGTTTATGGAGCATATCGAATACGTCCACTTCATGATGTATTTCATCGGCACCGGGTTCCCGCGTGATCCGCGCTACACGGCTTTGACGGGCGCATTGACCGATCAAAGCCATGTCGCCCACCAACGGATCGAAACCGCGCACCGGATTTTTCGCAAGTTCGCGGATCGGTTTGTGGGTATCGGGTTGGCCCAAACCAAGAGCGCCCTGACCCTTTTCAACGAACAACTCACCTCTGTGCCGGATGATAAACTCTCTCCCCGCGCAGGTCTCGACGCCTTCTATGTCGCCTTTGACTTCACCCCGCAGGAGCGGGACACCTTTCCAGAGGCGCATCTGGTCGATGCAGCGCGGCAATCCGCCAACGCACTCGATATGGAAACGCCAACGGGCTACGGTCTTTGCCTGTCACTGGCCCTTTGGCTGGGAACAGGGTTCGCGCAAGACCCGCTTTTCCCTTGGGTGCGCGATATTCCCGCCCAAGCCCCTGATACCCCACAAGAAAGGGCGCGAGTGTTGAAAGACTACGCTATAAAACGCATGACCAAGATGCTACCGAACGAGGAGACCTGACATGTGCGGCACGACCATGATCAATCCCAGCGCAAGCCCCACAGCTGGTGCCACCGACAGCCGCCCCTCCGCGCCCTGCTGCGGGCCCACGCCATGGATGAACACCGCCTTGGGGGAATTGGGCGTTCATGAGTATGCCGGCCTGAACAATGCCAACCCACGGGTTATGGAGTTCCATCGCTCCGCCGGTTTCACATGGACGGACGACGACTCTACCGAAGACAACGCGTGGTGCGGGTCCTTTGTGACATGGTCACTGCGACAGGCTGGCATCACTCCAGCCAATAACGGCTTTCGGGCAAATTCCTATTCGCGCTCCACGCTGGATTCCAGCGGCAACGGGTGGCCCGACGGCAAGATCATCCCGCGCCCCGTCTATGGCGCGACGGCCCGCAAACGGCGGGACGGCGGCGGGCATGTGGGGTTCGTTGCGGGCACAGTTCCGGGTCAGCCGGATCGGATTGCGATCTTGGGCGGCAACCAGGGCGGGCAGCGCGGCACCGCGGCCGCTGGCGGCGAAGTAAACGTCAAATCCTATCCGCGCTATACAGGAGGCGGCGAGACGTTCATCTTCATGGTTCCTGCAGACTACAATTGGGAATGTTGCGAGCTTCAGGACTATACTGGCCACGTCGGCCCCGCGACCACCGAAGGGTAAGTCATATGATCAAACCGCTTCTGACACTCTCCAGCCTGTGTGCCAGTGCAGGGATGGCCTCTGCGGTCGCCCTCATGCCTTTCGGAACAGAGCCGGAGCGCGACGCTGCCAACCGTGTCGGTGGTTGGATGGTCTGCGGCCTCAGCGGGCCAGACAGCTATCTGTCCACGCGCCGCGCCCCCAAAGCAGGCGCGGGCGAGGTGATGAAACTCAGCCCCTACACGCTTGTTGCAACCACGGGAAAGACCAGCCCCAACGGCGCATGGGCCGAAATCCACGAGGCGCGGGTGTTGTTCACCTCCGACGGGGTATTTCTCAAAGAAACCGAATTTGCACTGAGCACGCTCAAAGGCTGGGTCGCCACGCGCTATTTGTGCCATTACGGGCCATTGCCCAACGGCGAATAGCTCTTGGCGTTCTTTCCACTCCAGCTCGGTCGGGCGGTGAGGCGGGATGCGAGGCGCAACCCGCGAAAAAGGGATCAAAACAGGCGTTCACCTCACGCGTCCGTGATCGAATTTTACCACAATTTCATACACTTGCCGCTCTCGTTCAAAATGTTGCGCCCCACGTTCAAGGCATAGGCAGTGGCACTCCTTATTTATCATTCATCAGCAGCGGCACTCGCCGCAGCCGCACATGAAACAAAGGAAAAAGTTATGAAACTGATCGCTTTCACCACCGCACTCGCCCTTGCTGCCGCTCCTGTTCTGGCAGGCTCACCGGCCGAAGAATTCGACATGAAAAATGCAGGGAGCAACGCATCTGCCGCCGCTTATGAAACCGCCGTCCTGAAACTGTCCGGTGACGATATAGACAATCGTATCGTGGTCATCGACGCCCCTCAGGTGAGCCGCAACTCCCAGGGCCATATCCAACTGGCTCGCGATCTAGGTGTGTCCCCTGACACCTATTCCACTGCGGAACTGGCGCGCATGTTCATCGGCGCACACGACTGATCGTTCCGTCCCCCAAATCCCTAAATCAGTCGTCGCCCTGGCAGGTCTTGGCCCGCCGGGGCTTTTTTCATGCGTGCTGCAGCTGAGACCGAAACTGGCTTGGGGATATGCCCAGATGCTGCTTGAAGGTGCGTGAGAGATGCGCTTGATCGGCAAAACCACAGCGCGCAGCGACTTGGGCCATCGACAAGTCACCCTGCCCTAGCAACCGGCTCGCCACCTCCAGTCGCACCTGCGTGACAAACCGCATCGGCGTTTCCCCGACCCGTGCCTTGAACTTGCGCGAAAACGCGGCCTCGCTCATGCCTTGGTCCGCTGCCAGATCGGCGGGGCTGATTTTCTGATCCAGATGCCCCTCGATATATTCGACGACGCGGGCATAGTTGTCCGCACTGAAATGGGTGTCAAAGGTCGCATCTACCTTCTGCGGTTTGCCGTAGCGCTTGACCAGCAGCACCAGAAACATCCGCGCCAAAGCGTCGAACATCACATCCGCACCCAGCTCGTCGCTCACGAGAGTTTCATACATCCGCTCTGCGGCTTGCCGCACCTCAGCGTCATGAAAGAAGATCACGTCGTCGAACTGCCCACCCGTAGACAAGACTTTCAGCTCGGTCTGAACGAAGCGTTTCATTGCTGGCGGGTTGATATGAATGATCATGCATTTGGACGGATCCATCCACTGCCATCCCGTTTTCGATCCCGCCGGGGATACCGCAATGTCATCAGGCTTCATGGTCAGTCGCTCGGTACGCCCGTCGCGGTCCGCGATGACGCGCAGTGGTTCATCCGAGATAGGGATAACAAAGCTGAACAATGCGTTAACCTGAGGCGGCAAAGAGCCCGGTGCGTCTTCACGATACTCGAACAACAAAACCCCGTCAGAACTCGTCCGCGACAAGACTGGCGGGTTGGGAAGGTCAAACGTCGCCTCTGTCCAGAAGCGGTCGACAGATTTGGCCATGCGGATCACGCCCCATATCAAAGTGAACTGTTCTGTTCAGATATGGCCACGTCTCCGTAGCGTCAAGGTAAGCTATTCCATCAGTCGCGCGCGACCGGCCCGCCCTGCGCTTCCCAAGTCGAAAACCCCTCACGCAGATGCGCCGCCTCGAACCCCATGTCGTTCAGGGTGGCCACGGTCAGCGCCGACCGCCACCCAGAGGCACAGTGAAACACGAACTTCTTGTCCTGCGCGAAAACGTCTTTGAAATAGGGGCTGTCTGGATCGACCCAGAACTCCGCCATCCCGCGCGGGCAATGAAAGCTTCCGGGCACATAGCCACTACGCTGACGTTCCCGCACGTCTCGCAAATCCACGATCACCACGTTCGGGTCGTCCACCATGGCAATCGCGTCCGCAGTCTCGATTTCCTCGATCCGCGCCCGTGCGTTTGCCACCATTTGAGCTGCTGTTACTTTTAATGCCATGTCGAAGCTCCTCCCCGTTTTCACCTAAAGCACAGCCACCAGCACAAGAATACTCACAACGATCAGCGCGATGCCGATCAATTCCTTGCGAGTGCTGCGCTCTTTGAAGATGAAGTAGGACGCCAGAAAGGTGAACACCAATTCCACTTGGCCGACGGCTTTCACATAAGCCGCATTCTGCAAGGCAAAGGCCACAAACCACCCGAACGAGCCGCACATCGACGTCACCCCAACCAGCGATGACACCCGCCAGGATGCCAGCACGCGCCCGATCTCGCCTTTATCCCGCCACGCGAGCCAAGCGGCCATGATCGCCGTCTGGAACGCCGTGGCGACGGCAAGACTGACGCCCGCGCGCACGATGACGTCAGGGCTGTCGATCTGCAATGCCGCCCCGCGGTATCCCACAGCTGCCACGCCGAACAAAAGCCCCGAGCCCAACCCGAACCCTGCCGCCTTGTTAAAGAACCGTGCGCCGCCTTTGGGTGGGTCCGACAGCAACACCACGCCCGCAAACCCTATGATAATTGCGATCACGCCAAGGGGCGAAATCCGCTCGCCCAGCACGACCAACCCAAGCAGCGCCGTCAGCACGACCTCGGTCTTTTTGAACACGATACCGACGGCGAAATTTCGTTCAGCAAACAATGCCACGACGCAGGCTGTCGCCAAAATCTGACCAACTCCACCAGATAGAGCGTAAAGCCAGAACGCGCCATTCAAGGACGGGATAGGCGCTCCCGTTGCGGCCAGATAGCCGCCGACGCCCAAGGCCACCAGCGGGCTTGAAAACAGAAAACGGGAAAAGGTCGCGCCACCCGTCGAAAGCTTTGTTGCCTTCAGGTGCTTTTGCAGCATGAAGCGCAAGTTCTGCATGAAGGCCGCAAAGACAGAGACGTATATCCAAAGGGCCATGTGTCATTCCAATCGCGACGCTTGGCCTGTCTATACTCCCTTCAATTCAGGCGTCCAGCGTCTCCTCGGCCTTATGCCAAAGCGGGTGGACGACCGGATCTTTCGGATGCACCAGATGTTGCGCAAAAACCGTCGCGTAGGAGCGATAAACATATCCACCGTTGCACGCCTGAAATCGGTCTTTGCCAACGCGGTAAAGCTTCGGCAAATCATACCACGGAACCTGAGGATACATGTGATGGACTGCGTGCAAGTTATTATTCAAAAACAAAAACGCCAGAGGTCCACGATCCTCCACAATGACTGAGCGCTCTCTGCTTTGATCATGCGCACGGTGCTCTAGGAAGGTGCGTATTTTTAGCAGCGATAGCCCGATATAGGCAGCGACGACATAGGCCCAGATCGGCATGGCGGACTGCCAAATCATCCAAATGACCAGTGCAGTGCCAATCAAATGCGCAAGCCAGCTTTTGGCAATGGCGGGTGTCCAGCCCCTGACATCGCTTTGCATAAACGCAAATTGCCCCAGAACCGGCCCGAACAGCATGCGCCCCGCTAATGTGTTGTTGCAGCGGTAAATATGCTGAAGCACAGTGGGCAGCGCGTTCCAATCCCGCTCTGCCAGGTAGTTGGTTTCAGGGTCATCATACGGATCCGTCAAACAGGCGTCGCGGTGATGGGCCAGATGGGTGTCGCGGAACCGCCCGTACGGAATGGCCAAATTCAACGACGGGCGCACTAGAATTTCGTTTAGCCTTTGCCAGCGGAACGGGTGTCCGTGAAGCACCTCATGCTGCAAAGAAGACTGCTGCGCAATCGCAAGCGCCGCGACCACGACGGCCAAGGGCACGGACCATCCCGATAGCCAGAAGACCGCCCACGCCCAAATCGCGTAGGTGACGGCCAGCAAGGCCAGCGTCGGCCACTCTATGCGGGGGCGACGTTCAGACATCGCGCCGCTCCGGCCCCGCCACACCCCAAGAGATGCGCGCCCAGACCCTCTCGTAAAGGACATAGCTCACCAGCCCCAAGGTCGAGTTCGCAAGCGCCATGCCGCCCCCGAGGGCCCAAGAGCCGGTCGAGGCGTAGCCAACGCCGCTCATCATGACGAACCCCAAAAGGGTCCAAAGCATGGCCTTCACCAAGCTGCGTGTCGTGCTTTCCATTATGTCCCTTTCCCGTACCATTGGCCTAGCGCGGCGGCGGACGGGTGGGCCATCCTGAAGATAGTTCACATTTTGCAGCAATGGTGATAATACACACCAAATGACGCAAATATTAGACAAACGCGATCGGGCGGACCTGTTTCGCCTGCGCCTGTCCCAAGCCATGGCCGACAGCCGCACCACCCAAAGCGCGCTTGCCCGCGCCATTGGGGTGGATCGCTCTACGGTGTCGCAGTTGCTCAAACAGAAAACCGCCCGCCTCCCGAACGCGCAGGTCGTGGGGGAATGCGCGCGGGTGCTTGGCGTCTCGGCTGACTGGCTTTTGGGCCTGACCGACCGGCCAGAGCTTGCGGCGGATCTTATGGCCTCCGCATTGACCTTCACCGAAGCCCCGCGCGCACTGGTGGACGAACAGATTTTTGACTGGCACCGCGAGGCGGCCGGATACAAAATCCGCCACGTCCCTGCCAGCCTTCCCGACATGCTGAAAACGCGAGACATGTTGGAATGGGAATATTCCCCGCACTTGGGCAAAACCACGGCACAGGCCATCGGCGCGTCCGAGGATCGGCTTACATGGATGCGCAGCGCGGGTTCCGATTACGAGATCGCTGTCCCCTTGCACGAGCTTCACACCATGGCAGAGGGGTGCGGGTACTACGAAGGCCTACCCGTCGATCTGCGCCGCGCGCAACTGACCCGACTGCTGGAGCTTCACGAGCAGCTATACCCTACTCTCAGGCTCCACGCCTTCGACGCGCGGAAGCTGTATTCCGCGCCGGTCACCATCTTCGGACCGAAACTTGCGGTGATATATCTGGGCCGCAACTACCTCGCGTTTCGGGATCGCGAGCGGGTTCAGGCCATCACCCAACACTTCGACGGATTGGTGCGCGAAGCAGAACTGTCGTCGCGCGACATGCCGAAATTGCTGGAAGAACTGGTTAATTCAATAGGTAACAACTAAGTCATAAGTATTTGTTTTAGATGTTTTTTATTGGGACAGGCCTTAGCATACATAAACAAGACCTTACCGAGTTACCCGCGGGGAACCTAATGACATCAAGCATATACTTCTGTCACGGCCTTCCCGGCAGCCCCTTGGATACCAGCCTGATGACAGCGAAAGCCATTGCCCCTGACTTGCTGGCGGCCTCTGATCCGCTCTCGCAATTTGACGAAATGACTGCGCATCTATCGGGCCAAGTTCACATTGCAGGCTTTTCCATCGGCGCGCGCATTGCGTGCTTGATTGCGGCCAATCGGCCGGACCGGATCGCGAAACTGACCCTGATCTCCCCCGGCGCACCACTCCAAACAGGTGACTACCTAAGCCAAATGGCAGGTCGCCCTGTTTTCCTTGCCGCCCAAAAAAGTGAAGCTGCAATGGCCCGATTTGCCTTAATCCAATCCCTCGCCATCCGCGCCGCACCCGGCCTTTTGTTGAGCGCATTATTCGCCAAATCCGGCCCTGACGAACGTGCGTTTGCCCGCAATCAGAAACCCGCCCTTCAGCACGGACTGCGCCAAAGTTTGCTGACATATCGCGCGGCATATATCGCCCATTTGCGAGACTATGTGGCGGATTGGTCTGATCTACTACCTCAGATTTCCTGCCCGACGGACATCTATCATGGCACCCAAGACAAGTGGGCGCCGGTTACAATGGCCCACGCACTGAACGACGCAATTGAGAGGGCGACGCTTCATCTGACCCCGACAGAGCATTACACCACCCTCGCGCAGGTTAGACTTTAGGGTCTGGGTTCTCCGTGTGGCCATCAACAGCGATCACCTGACCGGAGACCAGCCGCGCGCCATCTGACCCCAAGAACACCGCCATATTCGCGACATCCCGCGCCTCTACGAAGGACCGCATGGAGGTGCCTTTTGCATAACCCTCATAGACTTGATCACGGGTCATGCCCTTGGCGCCTGCTTCGCGCTCCAGAACGCCTTCCATACGCGGGCCTTCGACCGCACCGGGGCAGATCGCGTTGGCGCGAATGCCATGCGGGCCCAGCTCCATCGCCAGAGTTTTCATCAGCCCGATGATCCCCCATTTCGCTGCCGAATAGGGCGCGCGATTTGGGTAGCCATAAATCCCTGCCGTGGAGGACGTCAGCACCATCGCGCCACTGCCCTGCCGTTTCATCAGGGGTGTCGCGTATTTCGCTGCCAGAAACGCGCCTTCAAGGTTCACAGAAACACATGTTTTCCAATCGGCCAGCGCCACATCCTCAACTGCTGCGGTCGGGCCTGCGATGCCCGCATTGGCGCAAAGCACATCCAATCCGCCCCATTCGCTGTCTACCTCCGTGAACAAGGAGGCCATGCCAGCCTCGTCACTTGCATCCACCTTGGAGGCCCGCCACGAAGCAGGCACAGACGAGATGTCGAGATCCGTCACCCAGACCTGCGCGCCCGCCTCGCTGAAGGCCTGCCCCATCGCATATCCGATGCCGGAGCCACCTGCCGTAATGAGGACCTTCATCGTTTGCCGACCGCCGCCCCTGCGCCTTCTGGTGCGGGCAGTGCCGCGTGGGCTGTGGCGATCTCTGCAAGCCGTGCGGCAATGGCGTCCGCAGGAACAGACGCTTTGCGAGTTTCCAGCGAGACATGGATCAACATGTGCTCGCCCGTTGCCAACAAACGCCCGCCCTCAAACATCCGGTGGAACAGGTGCATCTTCTTGCCCTCGCCCAGCAGCACTTGGGTTTCCACGCGGATGCGGGCACCGGCATGGACCTCGTCAAGATGGCGGATATGGGTCTCGGCAGTGAAGTAGCTGCCACCCGAGGCGATATACGCGGCATCGCAGCCGACCATTTCCATGAAGCGGTCGGTGGCGTCGCCAAAAGCCTGCAAATAGCGGGCTTCGTTCATATGGCCGTTGTAATCGACCCAGTCCAAAGGCACCGCACGCTGCACGGTTTCAATCGGGGTGGATATATCGTCGGGCGCGGTTTTCGGCGGCTCCGCACGGTTCAGCACCGCCCCTGCGCCGTAGTTTTGCGCCTTCAGCGCCCGCATCATGGCGACGAGGTTGGTGTCGCGAATGCGTTCCAGCTCGCGAATGCTGTGCATCCCCGATTGCGCGTCGGACTGGCTGGCGATTTGGTCCACCAACTCGTCTGTTAGCTCCGGTACGTCCATCAGCTTGGTCCATGGCCATGACAGGCAAGGGCCGAACTGCTCGATGAAGTGCTTCATACCTGCCTCGCCGCCTGCGATACGGTAGGTCTCGAACAGTCCCATCTGCGCCCAACGCAGGCCGAAGCCCATGCGGATGGCCTCGTCGATCTCTTCGGTGGTGGCGATGCCGTCCTTGATCAGCCACAACGCCTCGCGCCAGACGGCCTCCAGAAAGCGGTCGGCGATATGGGCGTCGATTTCCTTGCGGACATGTAAAGGGAAACAGCCGATGGAGGTTAGAACGTCCTTGGTTTTCTGAATCATTGCAGCGTCGTTGGCGGGGCTAGGCACGACTTCGATCAGCGGCAACAGATAAACAGGGTTGAACGGGTGCGTCACGACGATCTGCGCGGGACGGGCAGCGCCGTCTTGCAGCTCGGACGGCTTGAAACCTGAAGTGGAGGACCCAATGATCGCGTCCTCGCGGCACGCGGCTTGCACGTTGGCGAAAACCTTGTGCTTGATCTCCAAACGCTCCGGCACGCTTTCCTGAATCCAGTCGGCGGGGCCAACGGCGTCGGCCAGGTCAGCATGAAAACTCAGGCGGCCCTCGTCAGGCATAGCGCCGTCCGCCAAGCCGGGCAGCGAGCGCCGCGCATTGGCCAGCACTTCGTTAATCTTGCGTTCAGCCTCTGGGTCGGGATCGAACACCCGCACGTCCCAGCCCATCAGCAAGAACCGCGCGGCCCAGCCGCCCCCAATGACGCCACCGCCAAGAATTGCTGCTGTTTTCGTCATGGCGACACCTTTCTGAGTTGGGCCAAATCGTAGCCGTTAAAGGCCAGTATCTCGCGCGCGGCGGCTAGGCGGTCCGCGCGCAGTTTTGAGGTTCGGTTAATGATCATACCGAACCGACCGGAGGGCGTGCCCAGCACCGCGGTGCGGTGATCCTCGTCCACCCAGATCACCCAGATCGGATCACCCTCCTCGGGCAACAGTCTGCCAAATTGGCCGATGCTATAAAGCGGCCAAGCGGCTCCTTCGGCATCCGCCGCCAAGGGTGAAATCGCGGCTTGGGGGATGTAGCGATATCCCCCCGCCTCGGGCCGGAAGGACACACGACTGATGGCGACTTCGCGCGGCGTACGCTCGAAGCTTTCAATCACCCGCCAGTCGCCAGCAAAGCGTTTGGGATCGAACCGTGTGGAGGACGTGATCGGGATGTTGGTGTCGCGAAAGCCGTCTGGCACGAAAGCAGGTTTCGGCGCGCAGGCGGCGAGTGCCAGAAACCCGATAGCGGCGACCCAGTGTTTCACCCGCGCGGCGCCCGCTTGACCAGCCCAAGCGTCTCGCGCACGGCGTCCGGCCCGATGACCTTCGCGCCCAAGCGCTCGATGATCTCGACCGCACGGCCAACCAACGCCTCGTTTGTGGCCAGCACGCCACGATCCAGCATCAGGTTGTCCTCCAGCCCGACCCGCACGTTGCCCCCTGCCAGCACAGAGGCGGCCGCGATGGGCATCTGGTTGCGCCCCAGCCCGAAGGCGGAAAACGTCCAATCGTCCGGCACGTTGTTGACCATCGCCATAAAGGTGTTCAGGTCGTCCGGCGCGCCCCATGGGACGCCCATGCAAAGCTGCACCAAGGCAGGGCTATCAAGCACGCCATCTTTGACCAACTGCTTAGCATACCACAGGTGGCCGGTATCAAACGCCTCGATCTCGGGTTTCACGCCCAGTTCGGTCATCATGCGGCCCATGGCGGTCAGCATCCCGGGGGTATTGGTCATCACGTAATCGGCTTCGGCAAAGTTCATCGTGCCACAATCAAGCGTACAAATCTCGGGCAGGCATTCGGCCACATGCGCCACGCGTTCTTCGGCGCTGACCATGTCGGTGCCGGCTTGGGTCGGCAGCGGGTTTGGCGCTCCGAAGACGATATCGCCCCCCATACCTGCCGTCAGGTTCAACACAACGTCCACTTCAGCGTCGCGGATGCGGTCGGTGACTTCGCGATACAACTTTAGATCACGCGATGGCGCGCCCGTCTCAGGGTCGCGCACGTGGCAATGGACCACCGCAGCCCCAGCCTTGGCCGCCGCAATGGCGCTATCGGCAATCTGTTTGGGAGAGCGCGGCACATGCGGGCTTTTGTCTTGGGTCGAGCCAGAGCCCGTCACAGCGCAGGTGATAAACACGTCGCGGTTCATTTCTAAAGGCATTTCGGTTCTCCCCGTTTTGGCGAAGGGGGCCATTTTTAGCCCCCCCGCGCAAGCCTGTTTTCGCCTGCTTATCTCTCGAGGGCGACAGGCGCCCGCGATCCGTCTAATAGGGCATCGGGTGGGCCTTATGGGCGGCGGTGATATCGTCGAGGACGTCTTGGCCCAGAACTAGATCCTTGCCCGCTATGATATGGTTCAGTTGGTCCATCGTGGTCGCACCGAAAATCGGGATGACGGGGAATGGACGTTGGCAGCACCACGCAAGGGCCATATGGACAGAATCCAGCCCGTGCTTGACCGCGATGTCCAGATAGACCTGTGCCGTGTCCAGCACGCGATCCGACGCGCGCCCGCCCATCTTGTTGTTGATTGACATGCGCGAGCCTTCCGGCACAGCGCCGCCCTGATACTTGCCCGTCAGATAACCCACCGCCAGCGGTGAAAAGGCCAGCAGGGAGATGTCTTCGTTATGGCTTAGCTCGGCCATGTCGGTATCGTAGAGGCGGCAGAGCAGAGAGTATTCGTTCTGGATGCTTTCCACCCGAGGACCGCCCAGTCGCTCCGCAATCTTGAGCCACATCATAGTGCCCCATGCGCTTTCGTTGCTGAGTCCGAAATGGCGGATCTTGCCCTCCGCCACCAGTGCTTTCAAAGTTTCCAGAACCTCGACCATATGCGCTTCTGTTGCGGCGCGGTCCTGTTTGGACGGGTCATAGGCCCAGTTCTGGCGGAACATATAGCTGCCGCGGTTGGGCCAATGCAGCTGGTAGAGGTCGATCACATCGGTTTGCAACCGCTTGAGCGAGCCTTCGATGGCCTCGCGGATGGTCTTGGCGCAAATCTCCTCGCCATCGCGGATGTAATTGCCTTTCCCTGCCACTTTGGTGGCCAGCACCACCTCGTCGCGTCGGCCTGTCTTGGCGAACCAGTTGCCGATGATCTCTTCGGTCTTGCCAGCGTTTTCTTTGTTCATCGGGTTCACCGGATAGGCTTCTGCCGTGTCGATGAAGTTGATGCCCGCGTCGAGAGCGGTCTCGATCTGCTGGTGCGCCTCTGCCTCTTTGGTTTGGGTGCCCCATGTCATTGATCCCAAACACAACTGGGAAACCTTCAGGTCGGTGCGGCCAAGGCGAACTGTCTTCATTGTAACTGACTCTTTCTGCTCTTCGAGGATCGGGCGCGAGCTTAGTCAGCTACGCGCCCGTCACAACCGCAAAATCGAGCGGCATCTTGTCGAAATCAAAAAGAAAAAGCCCCGCCCACTGCGAAACACGCTGCTACAAGTCTTTGGGGTCGATCTTTGTCAGCACACTTTGGTTCAACTCGCGGAACGGACGGATGTAGCAGGTCACCACGGCCCAACCGCGCTCCATGTCCGTCAAGAACGACGTGAAAGAATGAGGGGACGCCGTCGGCATGTTGCGAACCTTCTGTGCCAGCGCCTGATGGGTTTCATCGTCATTCCAGCCACGGTTCGACGTCCCGCTGATCCGACCCAAAGCCAAAAACTCCTGAGCGCCGCCTTTCGAGCGCGGCAAAAGGTGGTCCACGTCCTGTCCGTCCGATGTGCGCGGCATCACGGCGTCAAAGGCGGCGCGGTAGCTGGTATAGGCGGGGTTTACATAGACGGTGCCCCACCCCTTGCGGGTCAGCAAGAACGCATTGGACAATCCGCGCCCGCCGATTTGGTAGATCGATACATCGGGGAGCTTCATATCAGCACTATCAACGGCAGGAGACGGCCAAAGGACATTTTGTTGGCGCATCATGGCACCATACTGTTTTGCGGTAATCATCGTCGACCTCTTGAAAATTTATTCAAACAATCTTTGCAATATTTCCGAAACTTGCTTCTGAATCCAGAGGATATCACCCGCGAGCGACAGGGACATGACGCAAAACCACTTGCGGTCCGCGGCGCATAAGGCGAGCGTGAGGCAACTTAAAAGGCAGACCCATGCGCCTCCTGATCTCTTTCGCGGCCTTGTTTCTGTCGGTCGTTCTCTTGCAGCTTTCCTCGGGTGGGGTCGGCCCGCTGGACGCGTTGTCCGGCCTGACATTGGATTTCAGCAAGTCCGAGGTCGGCCTGCTCGGGTCTGCGCATTTCTTTGGGTTCTTCATCGGATGCTGGTGGGCGCCGCGGGCGATGGGCTCCGTCGGGCATTCCCGAGCCTTTGCGGCCTTCACGGCGACAGGGGCCATCGGACTGTTGGCGCATATGCTGATCATCGACCCTTATGCGTGGGCATTGATGCGGGTCGCGTCGGGCCTGTGCGTTGCGGGCTGCTACACTGTGATCGAGGCATGGCTGCAATCAAAAGTCACCAACGAAACGCGCGGTCGCGCCATGGGTACCTATCGTTCGGTCGATATGGGGGCGTCGCTGGTCGCGCAGCTGATGATCGGGATTTTGGAGCCAGCGTCCTACGTTTCCTACAACTTGCTGGCCTTGCTCTGCTGTGCCTCCATCTTGCCGCTGACCTTGACGACGGCACGCCCGCCCGAAACCCCGACCGCCCCGCGTTTGCGGCCGATGTTGGCGATCACGCGGTCCCCTCTGGCGGCAGCAGGCGTTATCGTGGCGGGACTGAACAGTGCCGCGTTTCGAATGGTCGGCCCGGTCTATGGCCAAGAAGTAGGCTTGCGGCCCGACCAGATCGGTATTTTTCTGGCAGCCTTCGTGGCCGGTGGGGCGCTGGCCCAAGTCCCGTCGGGCTGGCTCGCAGACAAATATGATCGCCGCTGGGTGCTGATCTGGCTCTCTGTCGCCGCGATCATATCCAGTGTGTTCACTGTCTTTTCCGCCATGGGCGGGACGACCATGGTGCTTCTGGGCGCTGCGGTGTTCGGGTTCACCACATTCCCCATTTATTCCGTCGCTGCCTCCCACGCTCATGACTTTGCAACCTCCGAGGAGCGGGTGGAGCTGTCGGCAGCGCTCATGTTCTGGTACGCGGTCGGCGCCATCGCCTCCCCGCTTGGCGCGTCGAAATTGATGGAGGCGTTCGGCCCAACCGCCTTGTTCATGCTTATGGCCATCGGCCATGCGGTTCTTGTGGTTTTCGGCCTGACACGAATGCGCGCCCGCGCGACCCCGACCAAGCGCACATCCTACGTCTATGCCCCCCGCACGTCCTTTATCATCGGGCGGCTTTTGCGGCGGCAAAGAGACCGAAAATAACAGCAAGTCCGCCGCACATTAATCAAAATCCTTCTCTGGCACGACGCGCAGCCTTGGGCTAAACCAAGCGAACACCCGCCAAGGACGACCAAATGACCCGTATCCTCATCACCTCTGCCATTCCGTATATCAACGGGATCAAGCATCTCGGAAACCTCGTGGGCTCCCAGCTTCCTGCCGATCTATACGCCCGCTACCAACGCGCGCGCGGGGCCGAGGTCATGTTCATCTGCGCCACGGACGAGCACGGGACACCTGCTGAGCTGGCCGCCGCGAAGGCTGGCAAACCGGTGGACGAGTTCTGCGCAGAGATGCACCAGGTTCAAGCCGATATTGCCAACCGTTTCGGGCTGTCTTTTGATCATTTCGGGCGGTCGTCCAGTGAACAGAACCAGAAGCTGACCCAGCATTTTGCAGGGCGTCTGAAGGCCGAAGGCTACATTGAAGAAGTGTCTGAGAAGCAGGTTTATTCTATCGCCGATGGCCGCTTTCTGCCGGATCGCTATATCGAAGGCACCTGCCCCAATTGCGGTTACGACAGCGCCCGAGGCGACCAATGCGAAAACTGCACAAAGCAGTTGGACCCGACTGACCTGATTGACCCGCGCTCGGCCATTTCCGGTTCCACCGATCTGGAGGTGCGCGAGACCAAGCATTTGTATCTGCGTCAATCCAAGCTGAAGGATAAGCTGGACGCTTGGATCAGCTCGAAGGGCGACTGGCCCGTTCTGACGACATCCATCGCCAAGAAATGGCTGCATGACGGAGACGGGCTGCGCGATCGCGGGATCACCCGCGATTTGAACTGGGGCGTGCCAGTCAAAGACGGCGACAACGAATGGCCGGGGATGGAAGGCAAAGTCTTCTACGTCTGGTTCGACGCGCCGATTGAATACATCGCGGCGACCAAGGAATGGGCCGACGCGCGCGGGTTGAACGACAGCGACTGGGAACGCTGGTGGCGCACTGATAAAGGCGCCGATGACGTGCGCTATGTGCAATTCATGGGCAAGGACAACGTCCCGTTCCACACGCTGAGCTTCCCCGCCACGATCATGGGGTCCGGCGAGCCTTGGAAGCTGGTCGATTACATCAAGTCGTTCAACTACCTCAACTATGATGGCGGCCAGTTCTCGACCTCCAAGGGGCGCGGCGTTTTCATGGATCAGGCGTTAGACATTCTACCTGCCGATTACTGGCGCTGGTGGCTGCTGAGCCATGCGCCGGAAACCTCGGACAGCGAGTTCACATGGGAAAACTTCCAAGCCTCGGTCAACAAGGACTTGGCCGACGTGCTGGGTAACTTCGTGTCACGCGTCACCAAGTTCTGTAATTCAAAGTTCAGCCCTGCTGTGCCTGAGGGCGGCACTTACGGCGAACGCGAACAGGCATTGATCGCAGATCTGACCACGAAAATCCGCGCCTATGAGGGCCATATGGCCGCGATGGACGTGCGCAAATCGGCGGCTGAACTGCGCTCCATCTGGGTCATAGGCAACGAGTATCTGCAAGAAGTAGCCCCGTGGTCGACCTTCAAGGAAGACCCGGCGCAGGCTGCTGCGCAGATCCGGCTGGCACTGAACCTGATCCGAGTATACGCGGTTTTGTCCGCGCCTTTCATTCCCAACGCGGCGGCACAGATGCTGTCCGGCATGAATACGCTGGATATGAGCTGGCCTGACGACGTAGAAGCCGCCCTTGGGGCGCTGCCAGTCGGTCATGATTTCACCGTCCCGGAGGTGTTGTTCGCCAAGATCACCGATGATCAACGCGAAGAATGGGCGGCGCGTTTCTCGGGCGTGCGCGACTAGGTCGAACCTCCATCGGGAGCCGAAAATCGGACGGGGCCAGACGTTTCGAATCTGGTGCCGTTCGACCCGAATGCAGCAGCACTATGGCGTTTTCTATTGGCGGAGTGCCAAATCTGGAAAAACACCGTTTCCATATCACGGTTAATTTTCGCGAATTTTATGAAGAAACCGCGATTTTCAGTCGATTTGCGTGGAATCCGACAGCTTTACAAACCTGACCCAATGGCTTGGGCTACCTGATCTAGGTAACGAGGGCCAAGTAGTGCCGCGCTGCGCGTTTAAAGGAAGTGCATTTTCAGCCTTCATTTTCAGCGCAGAACATAAGACCGAATGGATTGCCAATTGAAACGGCAATAGCCTTTGTTCGGATTTGTCACGTTGCCTTCGCGAAGACAGGGGGAAACGGGATGTCTAAGTCGAAGGAAGTAAAATCTGTTGGCCCGCCGGAGCCGGATGAAATAACTGACGATACCCCGCTGGACAAGGTTGGGGAGTTGGCGACGAAGCCGAACCGTCTGAACCTTGACCGCGAGACCGTCATCGGGATTTTCGGGAAAGAGAACGATCTGGGCGCGCTTTTACGTCTACCGACTGGTGACATAGTTCGGATCAAAACCGGCGACACGGCGTTGGGTGGGGTCGTGAAGGCAATCGGCGACAACTCGGTCATTATCCTCGCTGAAGGCCGGACCAGACGGTTGCGACTTAAGAAGAGGTGACCTCGCGTGCCGGTCCGGCGGAATTCAGCGGCTGATCGCGACGCTAGAGTCTGATTGGGCGAACAGAACTCCCGTCACAGCCAAGCGAGCGTCGCCATCGCCAGCACAAGGTAGCGCCCGCCTTTTGCCAGCGTCACCAGCAGCAGGAATGGCCCGATCGGTTCGCGCAACACGCCTGCGACCACGGTGAGCGGGTCGCCGATGATGGGCAGCCAGCTTCCCAATAGCGACCAACGGCCATAGCGGTGATACCAGCCCTCGGCGCGGGCGAGTTGAGGTTCTGTCACCGGAAACCAGCGGCGATCCTGAAACCGCAACAAGAAACGCCCGAGCGCCCAGTTGATAACGGCGCCTAAGACGTTTCCGACCGTGGCGACCAATAGCAATGCCGTCACAGAATAGCTTTTGGTGGTCAGAAGCCCAACCAGAACGGCCTCGGACTGCATGGGCAGGATCGTGGCCGCAATCAGGGCAGAGAAGAACAATCCCAGATAGGCGATCACGCGTCGCGCCCTGCCCGCGCAGCCATGATCGGGATCAGGATGCTCAGAACAAGAAGCCGCCCGACATGGCAGGCCGCAACGAAACCGGGATTGGCACCAAGAACCGCTCCCATAACGATCATGGTCTCCAGCCCTCCGGGAGCGAAGGCGACAAGGACGTGGGGCAATGGCATGTCCAAAAAGCGAGACACTGGAACTGCGAAGCCAATTGCAAGGACCGTGGTCAAGGCCGTGATTGCCACACCGCCGCCTGCATAACGGAACAGCATTGCAGGCGTGGTGCCGCCAAAGCGGGAGCCGATCAGCGTGCCCATTGTCACAAGGCAGGCCATTGTGACCTTCGGCTCCAGCACGCCCGGGGCAAGATCCGATAGATGCCCGACAGACGAGACCAGCATCGCGCCAATCAGCAGGGGTGCGGGGACGCGCAGACGCTCTAATCCCCAGCCAGCGACCAAAGACAGAACGACCAGAACGGCGATATGCCCAAGGCCGAGGATGTCCCCTTGCGGCGCCAGCCCCTGTGACATGTCCAGTCCCATCAGCGCCGCGATTGCAGGCACCGTAAGTGTGAGCAGCAGGACCCGAACGGATTGTGCCACGGTCACGCGGGTCAGGTTGACGCCATAGGTCTCCCCCAATGCGATAACGAAACTCAGGTGCCCCGGCGCGGATGCCAGCACGGCGCTGCGTTGATCAAAGCCGAAAGCCTTTACCATCAGGGCGCGGCACAAGATCATCGCGAGAACCAGCATCACCGCAAGAGCCACAAACGCCAGTGGCCACCGCAGCATCGCCGCTGCCGCCTCTGCGTTCACGCCTGAGCCGATACCGATCCCGATGAACAGGAACGCTATGTCCCGCACGAAGGGCACGATGCCAATGCGCAGGCCAAATAACGACAGCACCGAAACCAGAACGGCGGGGCCGGTCAACATATACAAGGGTAGCTGAACCAGATAGCCAAGCCCTGCGCCCGCAGCCCCGACGGCAAGCGACAGAATCGAAAGCCCTAAGGCGGGCAAGGTTGGCGGCGTAAGCATATCGCTTGGCTATCACCCATTTTCGAGGATGTGGAGAGATAGTAAGCTCTGGCTGTCCGTGCTTTCCGATCTCGAAAAATCACGTCTCAAGGCATCTGACGAAAAACTTACCGCCGCCGGACTTGACCTGAGCCATTTCAAGCGCACCATCGGAACATGCGTTATTTGTATCTCTTGCCGTTTCTGTTGCCTGTCGCTGCGTTTGCCGCTTGCCCTCCTCCGCCTGAGCGTAGCGCGCGCCATACGGAGTTGATGGCGCTCGTTGCAGAAGCCACGAACGAAACCCAAGCGCGGGAATACACCAACGAATTGTGGGGTATCTGGGCGACGGCGCCCGATGAGACCGCGCAAGAAGTTCTGGATCGCGGCATGAAGCGGCGCGCGTCTTATGACTTTGTCGGCGCGCTGAGCGATTTTGACGCTCTGATCGACTACTGCCCCGACTACGCCGAAGGCTATAACCAGCGGGCGTTTGTGAACTTCATTCGTGAAGATTACGAGACCGCACTCAAGGATTTGAACCGCGCGGTAGAACTCACCCCCGACCATATTGGTGCAATCGTTGGACGGGCCTTGGCACTGATGCAGCTTGGGCAGACGCGAGAGGGCCAGATTGCACTGCGAAAGGCGCTGCTGCTCAATCCTTGGTTGCCCGAACGCAACCGCATCATTCCGCTGCCGCATAACAAAGAAAACGACATAGAAACCGACCTTTGATCTTTAAGCCCTAGCGGCACCCCGCTATGGTCTCGCCACCCCTCGTGCCCGCGTGGTGGAATGGTAGACACATGGGACTTAAAATCCCTGGACCTAACGGTCGTGCCGGTTCAAGTCCGGCCGCGGGTACCAACTGTTCCTTCAGTTTGACGCAAGCATAAAAAAACGCGCCCCGATGGGACGCGTTTCAATATCTTGCTTCGGGCCAGCCTTATGCAGCTTCGGCTTGGCTCCGGCGTTCGCTTTCTTCGCGAGACAGGGCAACGGACGTACGAACACCGTTGCCAACGAATGCCATCAGACCGGACACAACCCGTTCGTTGGGGTCGATACCAGCGCAGCTCAGCACTTCGCGGCCATCGCGAGAGCGCGCCCAACGGGCGATCTGCTCGGGGCCATTGCCATATTTTTTATCGTCTGCAATCGCGTCATCGAGTGCAGCAAGAACCACAGCAGCGAACAGTTTGCGTGCGCGTTGTCCTTGTTCAAAGTTGAAAGCGTTGCCATCAACGAAATCAGCAGCCATTTCGTTTCCTTTGTTTTTTGCTCTTGTATCTTCGGGCGTGAAGACGGTTGTGACAGAAACTATCCGATTCGTCATTGCATTTCTGGAATACCACCCATGCAACAGGCGCATAACTTAGCGTCACCGTTAACCGTATTTAGCCTTCTTGCCTCCCTATAACTCCCCAGATATAGGTTTGTTCCGAAATCTATCAACCTTTTGCCAAGGAAATGACACAATGCCCAAGATCAACGGAAACGAAATCCGCGGAGGCAATGTATTGGAGCACAATGGTGGCCTATGGGTTGCCGTGAAGGTGGACCACGTAAAGCCCGGCAAAGGCGGTGCTTTTGCCCAAGTTGAGATGAAAAACCTGCGCAACGGCTCGAAATTGAACGAGCGTTTTCGCAGTGCAGACAAGGTAGAGCGCGTTCGCCTTGAGCAAAAAGACCAGCAGTTCCTATACGAGACGGACGGAATGCTGACATTCATGGACACCGAATCCTACGAACAGATCGAGCTTCCGGCCGATCTGCTGGGCGATCGCCGTCCATTCTTGCAAGACGGCATGATTGCTGTGGTGGAATTCCACAATGACGAAGCGTTGAACGCCTCCCTGCCACAGAAAGTGACCTGCAAAGTCGTCGAGACAGAGCCGGTGATCAAAGGTCAGACAGCGTCCAAGAGCTTCAAGCCTGCGGTTCTGGACAATGGCGTGCGCATCATGGTGCCGCCGTTTGTCGGCGTCGACGAAGATATCATCGTCGACACCGAGTCGATGGAATATTCCGAGCGCGCGTAAGCGTTTAGACGGCGATCCAACGCTCCGGCAGGATGTCCGGATTTGCCAGTTTCGGATCGTTGAACCATTTTGCAGGCCCGACGACACGCGCTTCGGGCCTGCGATCCAGCCAACCGCCCCACCACGAGAAGGTAGAGTTGGCAATAATATGATCCCGACAACATGACATGAGCCTCAGATCTTCATAGTGCTTGTCAGGACCGTTATGGCCGACCGGCGTCATGTCATACGGCAGCGTCAGGTTTTCGCGGACCCAGTCCGGATCGTCAGAGAACACGAACACCTTCAGATCCGCCCCGTCCACAGACAGCTTCTCCAAAGCACGCAGGTAGTATGCCTCGTCGCAGGTCGCATAGGTCGCGTTGGACTTGGGCGTTCCCAGATAGTCCCCGCGCCGCATATGCAACGATACCGTATGTCCGGCCTTGGCGATGCGATCTGCGAATTCCGCGTTCTGAGTGTCAGGCGGCGTGACAATCTGCAACTCGCTGCCCATTTGGTCCAGCACGTCCGAAAAATAGCGCTCGGACTGGAAATAGCCGTGCAGGTAGCTGCCATCTGGGGCAGAGGCGATGCGATCCTGATACCCTAGTCCCTTTTCCCTGATGAACTTGGGATTGCGCCCGAATGCCCGCCACCAAGCATAGCTGAGTTTCTGATCCTTGCCGGGGGGCAATTCAGGCGGCGTGGCAACACGAGCCGCAATATTGAAATGGTCTAGCGCATAGGCCCAGTGAGACCCGGGAGGGGCAAGACGTGTATCAAGCACCAACTCAGTTCCTTGCCGCAGTGAAACAGCCCGTGCAGCCGCATACTGGAACAGCTGGTTCCCCAATCCACCAAAGATTCTGCTGTAGATCATGTCCCACTCCGATGGCCGAAGGCTTGCCCTACGTGGCCGTGTTTGTCATAGCTGTGCGACCGAATACCTTAAATGCGGACGGACCTGAATGCGTATTTCCCTCAAGCACTGGCTTCGCCTGCGTCGTGATCCTTGGCGGAAGGTCTTCTACGACGCTTACAAGCAGTGGAAGCGCGACAAGATGGAGGCCAAACGCTACGTCTTCGAAGGTCTGGGCCCAGACAGCGTTGTGTTTGATGTCGGCGGGTTCGAGGGCAACTGGGCGCACGACATTCATAGCCGCTATGGCTCCACCGTGCATGTGTTCGAGCCGCATCCGACCTTTGCAGCGGCGCTGGTCAAGCGGTTCGAGAACAACCCTAAGATCATCGTTCATGACTTTGCCTTGGGTAGTGAAGCTGGCCAACTTCATCTGTCCGACGACGGCGATGCGTCGTCGGCCGTGAATGACGTTGCCAATGCCGTCACAGGCGAAGTCCGCGCCGTTGCGGGGTTCATGGCAGAGTTCGAGCCGCCGGTGATCGACCTGATGAAGATCAACATCGAAGGCGGTGAGTATGACTTGCTGCCAGCCTTGGCCGCTTCAGGTGATCTCGCGCGGTTCGGGATTGTGCAGGTCCAGTTCCACCAGTTCCGCGAAAGCGACGGGGCGCTCAGGGACAGCGTGCGCGCTGATCTTGCACAGACCCATACAGAGGCTTGGTGCTATCCGTTCGTTTGGGAAGAGTGGCACCGCGCTCAAGCGTAGACGCAGCGCTCCCCGTTTTGGACGGTGAGGGCGGCGCGACGTAGATAGTCGGCATAAAACTTGGCGCGGTCTGCGTTTTCAGCGATGGCGGCACGGCGGGCGGCATAATCGTCATTGCTGACCTGCTGCAAGGCAGCGCGGATATCGGCCTCGGACTGGCAGATGATCATACCGTCAGGATTGAAGAAGCGCGCGATGTTGGGGCAGCCCCAGTAGATCGGGACAGTCTTGCACAAAGCAGAGTCGACAATCTTTTCGGTGAAGTAATCGCTTTCGCGAATATTCTCGATCACAACGGAATAACGGTAGCTTTCCAGCCCGTCCTGCTTGCGCTCGAAGGGCTTGTAACCGCGCCCCATGACATCAACGTCCAAACCTGCCTCGCGCACATGATCCACGATCTGGTGACGCAGCCTATGCCCCTCCAGATCACGCTTGGCGGAGGCGATGAGCGATGTCATCTTGGATTTCTCGGGATTGATGCTGTCTATGTCGTCAATAAAGGTGAAGCCAAAGACGTAATGCAGCGCGTTCGGGGCGGCGGCCAAGAGTTCGGCGTTCTTGGTCAGGATATGTTCGAACCGCCAGCGCATCCGCTGGGCGTTCTTCAGATGGTGACCATGCACCACGTCGGGCTCCACAATCATCACGGACACGTTCGCCCGAACACCCGGCCAAGGAAGGTAGAACATCGGCTTGCGGGGAAAGGTGATCAGATGATCGTCCGGCCCAAGGTGTGCAACGGTGCCATGCGCCAACCGGTCGGGGCGCCCTAATGGCCAGACAAGATCATCCAAGGACAGCTTGGCGATGCCCCAGCTTGGCCATTTGCCATAGGGGACGACAGCGAAAGCCGCGCTCATTTGCGCCTCGTGACGGTTGGAAGGGAAGAACGGTATTCAGCCTCTGGATGTGGCGGGTGCCCTTCCGTGGCTTGCCAATATCCGGCACCCCCGCGTTTGAGCCACAAGGGCAAACAAAACAGCAATCCCACGACGAAGCCGCCGGCATGGGCCCAGTAGGCAACCCCGACACCGGTCCCGCCCAGATTGATGACACCGTTGAAAAGTTGCAGTCCGAACCAAACGCCAAGCATGACCCAAGCGGGCACCGAAAACACCTTGAAGAAGATCACGATGATCAGGACAATATCGACGCGCGCTTTGGGGAAGAGCAGCAGATAGCCCCCCATGACGCCCGCAATTGCGCCAGAGGCCCCGACAACCGGAACCGGGCTGCTCGGATCTGCCAGTAGCTGCCCGATATCCGCCCCGATACCTGCCGCGAGATAAAATACGGCAAAGCCAATATGCCCCATCTGATCTTCGAGATTATCGCCAAAAATCCACAAGAACAGCATGTTACCGACTAGATGCATGATGCCGCCATGTAAGAACATGGAAGTAAGTAGCGTATAAACCTCCACCCCGTTGCTGACTTCGACAGGCCGCATACCCCATGTGTCATAGAAGACCGCCAAGGCCTGCTGGTCACTGAAGAGCGGCCAGTAGCTGGCAAATATCACAAGGTTCAGCGCTATCAGCGCATAGGTCACATAAGGCGTGCGTTCGGACGGGTTGTGATCGCGAATTGGAAACATGGCGCGACGCTGAACGATTGGGCCCGAAGGGTCAAGCGCCCACCTCGGCCAACAATGCCGCGTTGCCACCTGACGCTGTGGTATCAATGCACACATGCCGTTCCGCCAGCGTGTCACAGGGGCGCGGGACTTCGCTGAGGAGCTGCAAAATCGGGCCGTCGCGCCCTGCCAGGTCCTGCCGCAAGCGGCGGGCCGTCTGCTCGTCCCCCCACCACAGAACGCCTGCGATGTCTGGCGTTGTCGCGACTTCTTCCAGCATACCTTGGCGCGCGATGCCGCCCGCTGCCTGCACCGCATCGATTTGCGCCTGAACGTCCGGCCCCAAGCACAGGAATGGCGCACGGGGTTGAGTGGACAGGCGGTTGGTTTCGCCCGTTGGCCCGGGCATTTCCTGCACATCCGGCAGGATCGGTGCGCCCGCGCTTTGGGTGAATTTGGTCAGATAAAGCGGTCCGCCAGCTTTAGGGCCGGTGCCGGAAAGCCCTTCGCCGCCGAACGGTTGCGAGCCGACTACCGCCCCGATCTGGTTGCGGTTAACGTAGATGTTGCCCGCATGGACACGATCAACGACGGATTGGACACGGTCATCAATGCGCGAATGAAGCCCGAAGGTCAGCCCATAGCCCGTGGCATTGATCTGGTCGATCACCTGATCCAGTTGGTGCGATTTGAAAGTGGCAACGTGCAAGACCGGTCCGAAGATTTCCTCTTTCATCTCGGCGATACTGCTGACGCGCAACATCGTCGGGGCGACAAAGGTGCCGGTTTTCGGCGCGCTCACCTCGTGAAGCACCCTGCCCTCTGCGCGAGCGGTTTCGATGTATCCCGCAATCTTGTCGCGTGCGGCTGCATCTATGATCGGGCCGACATCCGTGGCCACATCCCAAGGGTCGCCCACTGTCAGTGCGTCCATCGCACCACGCAGCATTTCGATCAGCCCGTCTGCCACGTCTTCCTGCACATAAAGGCATCGCAACGCCGAACAGCGCTGACCTGCCGATTGGAAGGCGGAGGCAACGATGTCGCGCGTCGCCTGCTCGGGCAAGGCGGTGCTGTCGACGATCATCGCGTTAAGTCCGCCGGTCTCCGCAATCAACGGCGCTGCCGCGTTTCCATTCTGGGCAAGGCTTTGATGGATGCGCATCGCCGTCGCGGTGGAGCCGGTAAAGCACACCCCGTCTACCAAGGGCTGGTCGGTCAATGCAGCACCCACCTCCCCGCCACCGGGCAGCAATTGGAGGGCGGCCAAAGGCACCCCCGCCTCATGCAAGAGCGACGTGGCCAGATGGGCGATCAGCGGCGTCTGCTCGGCAGGTTTGGCCAGCACGGCGTTGCCAGCAGCCAGAGCCGCAGCGATCTGACCGGTAAAGATGGCCAAAGGGAAGTTCCACGGCGAGATGCAGACGAACCGGCCGCGCGCGGGACCGGTGAGCTTTCCCGCCTCGCCCGCGTAGTAGCGCAGGAAGTCCACGGCTTCGCGCAATTCGCCGATACAGTCGGGCATGGTTTTGCCAGCCTCGCGGGCCAACAGCGCGAATATGCGGCCCAGATTGGTCTCGTAAAGATCAGCGGCTTTGAGCAGCACCCGCGCGCGCTCTGAAGCGGTGGCTTGCCAAGGCTTTGCCTCGCGCACCGCTGTCGCCGCATCATCTGCAGATGCCAGTTGAACTGTTCCGACCAGATCATTTGGTGTGGCTGGTGAGAACACCTTGCGCGCGGTGCCACCGTTCGGTGCTGCAACCGTCAAAGGCATGGCCGACAGGTCCGTGCCTTGGGTCTTGCTGCGCGCGCTGTCGATTATGTTCATGTCGCGCGGATCGGTCCAATCCCAGCCCTGCGAGTTCTGACGCCCCGGGAAAATATCGGACGGAAGCGTCACGGCGGGGAAGGTCAGGTCAGCCAACTCCGCAAACGGGTCAGAGGCCACGACCGACGCAGGCACAGCTTCGTCGACAATCTGGTTCACGAAGGAGCTGTTTGCGCCGTTTTCCAGCAGCCTGCGGACCAGATAGGCCAGCAAGTCACGGTGTGCACCAACAGGCGCATATATCCGGCAGCGGGTTTTTTCGGCCTTCAGCACAATGTCATGCAGACGCTCGCCCATGCCGTGGAGTCTTTGAAACTCGAACGCCCCGTGATCAGGAGCCATATCAAGGATCGCGGCGACGGTGTGGGCATTGTGCGTGGCAAATTGCGGATAGATTCGATCGGTCAGCCCCAGCAATTTGCGGGCATTTGCGATGTAGGACACGTCGGTCGCTTGCTTATGGGTGAAGACCGGGAAGCCATTCAGGCCCATGACCTGCGCGCGCTTGATCTCTGTATCCCAGTAGGCCCCTTTCACGAGGCGGACCATGATACGGCGATCCAAACGCGTGGCCAGCGCATAGAGCCAGTCAATCGCATAGCTGGCGCGTGGGCCATAGGCCTGCACCACCACACCAAAGCCGTCCCAACCTTCGAGTTCCGCATCCGAAAGTGCTACCTCGATCACGTCGAGCGACAGGTCGAGACGGTCCGCCTCCTCCGCGTCGATATTCAGCCCTACGCCACCTTTTGCTGCCATCCGGCAAAGTTGCGACAGACGTGGGACGAGAACGGACATAACGCCATCCTTATGGGTCGCCTCATACCGCGGATACAGCGCCGAGAGCTTGACCGAGATGCCGGGGTTTGCGCGGATGTCTCCATGCGTCGCCGCTTTGGTGATCGCCTCGATTGCGTGACAATAGGCGTCGAAATAACCCAACGCGTCGGCGTCAGTCCGCGCCGCCTCGCCAAGCATGTCGTAGGAATAGGTATAGCCTTCGCCCTGCCGTGCTTCGGCGCGGGTCATGGCTTTACCGATGGTTTCGCCCAGAACGAACTGGCGGCCCATCTCTTTCATCGCCCGTGCCACAGCAGTCCGGATCACCGGCTCGCCCAGACGCTTTACCATTCCGCGCACCTGACCTGCGATCCCGCGCGTGTCATCCTCCAGCACCTTGCCGGTCAGCATCAGCGCCCATGTCGATGCGTTGACCAAAGGCGACGCAGAGTGCCCCAGATGGCGCCCCCAGTCAGATGGCGCGATCTTGTCTTCGATCAGCGCGTCCATGGTGTCGGCGTCCGGCACCCGCAACAGCGCTTCGGCCAAGCACATCAAGGCGACGCCTTCGTCAGTGGAGAGCCCGTATTCTGCGAGGAAAACCTCCATCAACCCCGGCTTGGCCGAGCGACGAATCTGCGACACGAGCTCTGCACCCGACGCGGCGATCCGTTCGCGGTCTTGTTCCGACAGTCCCGCCGTGGCAATCAAACGGTCCAGCACTTCGCGTTCATTTGGAAGCATTTGCGCCCGCATATCGTGGCGCAAATCGGCGGCGAACAGTTGTGTCATTGCAAAGCCCTCTCAGCAGGATATTCGACTAGCTTACGCCCCCTATTGCCAAAATGAACACTGTCCTGCAGAAATGTAGTCACATCCTTCCCGTAGATTCGAGAATTATCAGGCAAAATGACTGACGAGCTAGACACCTACGATACCGCGATATTGAAAGCTGTATCTGCCAACGGTCGCATAACCGTGACGGACCTTGCCGAACAGATCAACCTTTCCAAATCGCCGACCCAGACGCGGCTGCGCAGGTTGGAAAAAGCCGGCTTCATCCGCGGATATACAGCCCAGCTTAACCCGATCAAGCTGGGGTTGGCCCATATCGCCTTTGTGGAAGTCAAGCTGGACGACACACGTGAGAAGGCCCTGAAAGCCTTCAACGACGCCGTCCTGAAGGTCCCGGAAATTGAGCAGTGCCACATGATCGCGGGCAAGTTTGATTATCTGCTCAAGGTGCGCACCTCGGACATGCAAACATACCGCCGGATACTTGGCGAACGTGTCAGCGCCCTGCCCCATGTTGCCCACACCTCGACCCATGTGGTGATGGAAGCAGTAAAGGAAGAGGCAATCTAAGGCGCGCCCTTTACTTCCCTGCCCTTTCGCGGCACCTCGGGTGTGCGACGTGAACGGAGAGACCATGGCCAAGGCTATCATGATTCAGGGGGCAGGCTCGAACGTGGGCAAGTCCATGGTCGTCGCGGGTCTATGCCGCGTGTTTGCGCGCCGAGGCCTGACCGTGCGGCCTTTCAAGCCCCAGAACATGTCGAACAACGCCGCAGTCACGTCAGACGGCGGCGAAATCGGACGAGCGCAAGCGTTGCAGGCGCTCGCTTGCGGAGTTGTACCGCACACCGATATGAATCCCGTGCTGCTCAAGCCCGAAAGCGATGTAGGGGCGCAAGTGATCGTCCAAGGCAAGCGGTTTGCCACGCTGAAAGCCCGCGACTACGCCAAAGCCAAACCGCAGCTTTTGTCGAAAACGTTGGAGAGTTTTCACCGCCTTGCGCAAACTGCCGACTTAATTGTGGTCGAGGGCGCCGGAAGCCCCGCCGAAATCAACCTACGCGCCGGCGACATCGCGAATATGGGCTTCGCCGAGGCTGCGGACATTCCCGTAATCCTTGTCGGCGATATCGACCGCGGCGGCGTCATCGCCCAAATCGTCGGCACCCATGCGGTGCTGCCAAATGGGGACCGAGATCGCATTAAAGCGTTTATGATCAACAAGTTTCGCGGAGATGTCAGCCTGTTCGACGACGGGATGGTCGAGATCGAGAATCGCACGGACTGGGCCGCTTTGGGGGTCCTGCCTTGGTTCGCGGACGCGTGGCAGCTTCCGGCAGAGGATGTGATGGACATCACTTCGACCTCGCGCAGCGGCGACGTCTTGAAGATTGTGGTACCCAAGCTGTCTCGCATTGCGAATTTCGACGACCTTGACCCGCTGGCGATGGAGCCAGGTGTGTCCGTGGAGATTATCGAAGCGGGACGCCCGCTGCCCGGCGATGCCGATCTGGTGCTAATCCCAGGGTCGAAATCGACCATGGGCGATCTGGCATATTTTTGCGCCCAAGGATGGGACATCGACCTGTTCGCGCATGTGCGGCGCGGCGGGCATGTTCTGGGCATCTGCGGCGGTTATCAGATGCTGGGACTCACCATATCTGACCCCGACGGAATAGAAGGCGCGGAAGGCTCTGTGGCGGGTTTGGGTCTTTTGGACGTCGAGACCACCATGGCCCCATTCAAACGGCTCGCGGACGTGCAAGGCCAGCATTTGGCATCAGAGGCGAACGTGTCAGGTTACGAAATCCATATCGGGACGACCGAGGGCGCAGATACACAGCGGCCTTGGTTGCAAATCGACGGTGCGATGGCGGGTGCATCTTCTGCTGATGGCAAGGTGGAAGGATGCTATATCCACGGCCTTTTCACGTCTGACACGTTCCGGCGCGCCTATCTGGAAAAGCTCGGCGGCGCGTCCCAAGTCAACGACTACGGCGCTTCGGTTGAGACCGCGCTGGAAGCGCTGGCAGACCATCTGCAGGCACATCTGGATATTGAAGCGCTGTTCGATCTGGCGCAGGATATCCCTGCCCCGTCGCCTGTCAGCGGCTAGTCGAATTCGCGGGTCAGCAGCGCGCGATGAATTTCACGGCGCACGAGCTTGCGCACATTGCGAGTAATGCGCTCCCCCAATTCACCGGTGAGTTCTTGGCGCACGATTTCTGCTACGAGGTCGCGTAGCGCATCTTCGTCGATCACGCTCTCATCGAAATCACCCAAATCAACCTCTGAGGTTTCTTCTTCATCTGAATTGGGCATCACTGAAGCCGCAGCGGCCGATGCGAATACCACCTCCTCGGCCAGAATGTCAGTGTCTTCGAAATCGTCTTCGTCAGATGCTTCAGAGAGTTCTTCCGCGTCGTCTGCATCGTGATCAATCTCAACCGAGTCATTCGATAATTCGTCGATAGTCTCTGGCTCGTCATCTTCGTCTTCAAGATCGTCGAAGTCATCGCCATCAAAGTTGGCCCAAGGCTCGGGGCTTTCCTGCTCGCTTGCTTCGGACGCTTCTTCGTGCTGGTCCTCGTCGGAAGCAGCCTCTTCCGGATGATCGCCCTCATCGTCGACGGAATGTTCTGAAAGGTCGGTCGCCCAAGCGTCTTCGACCTCAGCAACAGTCTCAGGTTCGACATCTACTTTGCGACTATGGCGAATAAAATCGATGACCGGAGCGCTCTCGGACGTTTCATCATCTTCGTAATAGTCTTCGTTCGCCATCGACGGCCAATCCGCGTGATCCGAAACCGGTGCGGCGTTGTCATCCGCAACCTCTGGCGTGTCGCCGGAAACGCGATGGCGGAAGTTAGGCATCTCTGTATGGGGCGTCTCTGACGGCTGGTCTTTGGTCGGAGAATTAACCCGCAAGGCGGAGGTCAGGATCAGGGCTTCGGCAGGCTTGGCCTCTTCCGGCGCAGGTTCTACAGAATCGGTTGGTTCTGGCTGATCTTCGGTTTTGGAAGCCTCGCGATGCCCTGCATTTGTATCAGACACGAGCCTGCGAATAGAGGACAGGACATCTTCCACATCTACGTTGGTCACCGGATCGGACATATACTCAGCCTCTGCACTTTTTACGTAAGTTACCTGTCGCGTGTCCGCCTGACAACCGATCGTTAGATTGTTCAGTTCTTTTGGTAGCGGTTCAGAATGCGATCAAGCTTTTTACCGGCCTTGGAGCTTGGCACAGGCGCGTTTTTAACGGCGTTGTAATACTCGGCGGGATCATAACGATCCACTTTCAGCTTGAGATTGTCAGCCGTCAGAAGCCCCATTGAGGCAAGAAGCCCGTAAGCAGCGGAATAAACCTGCGTTTCTGAGACGACACGATTCGTCCGCGCGTCAAACAATGCCTGCTCCGCATCAAGCACATCCAGCGTGGTTCGGGAGCCCAGCTTGGCCTCTTCACGCACGCCATCAAATGCAATCTGCGCAGCCCTGATCTGACGGTCCGCCGACAGGACTTGTGCATTGGCCACAGCAAGGCGCGACCATGCATTGGCGACGTTCTGATCGAGCACCAGCGCAGTTTGGTTCAAAACAGCCTTGGAGGCGTGAACCGCAGCCAAAGATTTGCGAACCAAAGCGGACAGCTGACCGCCCTGATAAATTGGCACCGACATGGTCAGACCAACGCTGGAGTTGTTGTTTGTTGTTGAGGAATGAGACAACGCGCCGGAAAAATTGATCGTCGGGCGCGTGCTGGCCTTTGCCGCCGCGTAGTTCAACTCATTGGCGCGTATCTGGTGCTGAACCTGTTCGATCAGAGGACTCACGCGTTTGGCCGTGGCTTTCGCGGCATTTGCCGATTTGGGCAGCTCAGGCAAACGTGAGATACCAGTCAGACCTGACGGCGCCCGCCCTACCGTAACCTTGTAGAGTTCGCGGGTAATAGCCAAATCGCCCTGCGCCGCAACCAAGGCACCTCGCCCTGCGGCCAAACGTGCTTCGGCTTGAGCAACATCCGTGCGCGTCACTTCGCCCACTTCGAAGCGGTCACGCGCGGCGCGCAATTCTTGGGTGATCAGACGCAGGTTGCTGTCGCGCAACTGCACAACGCGTTGATCCCGCAGCACTTGGACATAGGCATTCACGGCGTCCAAGAGCACAGCCTGTTCTTGCTGAGTAAGATCGGAGCGCGCAGCGAGAACAGTTTCCTTTGCAGCCTCTACCGCCAATGCGGATTTGCCCGCGTCCCAAAGCAACAGGTCCAACGTCAGCGAGATCGTCGACGATAGATTATCGCGAACAGTCGCCGGATTGCTTAGGGTAATGGTTGAGCGGCCACTGATTTGCGGAAGCAGGGCCGAGAGCGCAATTGCAACGTCTTCGTCCTCGGCGCGCAAAAGTGCGCGGCTTTGTTCCAACAGGTTTGAATTATTGTAAGCCGCAGTCAGCGCACTCGCGAGCGTTTCAGCAGTTGCTTGAAGCGGAGCGCAAAGCAGGAAAACCCCGACGAGTGCCTTGCCAAAATAACGTCGTTTCATGCAAATCCATCATTTCCTTAAGAGCCTTCGAAATAGCCCTTGTTCATGTACGGGCAACAACGCCCAGCAGATCAGCAGTCAGAGGGAGAACACCGGCTCGGACCCAAAGCCCGGCAGAATCGGCGCGCCAGCGTTGAACGCAAGACTCCAGCTGACTCTCCCGCCAATACTCCGCCCCAACCGGGCTTCGCCAAACGCGCCTTGCGCGAAGATAGCCAAAATGCGACCGCCCTCTTTGAGTTGCGCGACCAGATCATCGGGGATGCGCGACACTGCGCCTTCGATGCAGATCACATCATAAGGCCCGTGTTTCGCGGCACCTTTCGCCAACGGGCCGGTGATCACAACCGCGTTGTCGATCCCCTGCTCGGACAAGGCGGTTTCTGCGTCGCTGGCCAAACTCTCGTCTTCCTCGACTGCAACAACAGCGTCCGCCATATGCGCCAAAATTGCTGCGGAATAACCAGACCCACACCCAATATCGAGCACGACATCGCTCCGCTGGATATCCAATGCGTCAAGCATCTTGGCAAAGGTGCGTGGATCAAGAACGACCCGCCCATTGCCCAGATCGATATTCTCGCCCGCGTAGGCCACATTGCGCTTGCTCTCTGGAACAAAAGCTTCGCGGCGCACTGTCAGCATGGCGTCGATAATCGGGAATTTCGTAACGTCGGAAGGGCGCACTTGCGTGTCGACCATCATCGTCCGGTTTGCAGAGTTGTCGATCATACTAAACTCATTAGTCTAGTTTCAGTTAAAGACGGTTTGACACAGATCCGAGGACCGGGCAACGCCGAAGTAACCCAAGCGGCGGGTTTGACACAAGCTTTAGACGGAGAAGCCGTCGAAAATGCGCAATAACTGTGCGCCATTTCAGAACCTGAGATGTCCCGGACATCAAAGCCAACAACAATTGGTCGCGGCGACATTCCTAAGCTCTTGCACGGCTCCAGGGCTTAGTTTAGAGAAGCAAAAACCATAGGGCGAGTTGGCGGAGTGGTTACGCAGCGGATTGCAAATCCGTGTACACCGGTTCGATTCCGGTACTCGCCTCCAATAAAACCAATGACTTGCGTCATCCTAACTCTCCTTCACTGCCATTTTTGAAACAACCGTTGAAACTTTCACGTTTCGGTCTTGCTTCGTTCCATTTGATTTCTTGCCCCTTGAGCGCGCTTCGCGAGCTCTCTTTGCCGGATCGGCCCACCGTACTTTTTCAGCATCTCAACGCCTGAGTGACCTGTGACAGCCTTGACCATCTCGTCATCACATCCTGCCAGATACAGCTCGATCGTCGCGTTTTTCCTCAGCCCGTGCGTTTTGTAGTAGCTCGCCTTCTCGTGCTTCATATTCCTTTTGATGGTACGCATTTCCTCGGCAACGATACGGTAGCTCACTGGTCGACCCTTCGCGTCGGTCACAAGAGTGCCGTCTGTTCGCGCGATGCCTTCGAGATGGGTTTTCAGTCGGTCGGTAAGCGGGATCCACAACGGCTTGTCGGTTTTACCCTGCGTAAAATCGAAACCTTCATCGGAGAAGTGCTCCCACTTCATCTTCACGACATCGCCAATGCGTTGGCCTGTACCAACGCAAAGCTCGTAAACCAACCGCGCCCTCTTTGAAGCCAGCGCTTCGAACTCGGCACGAACATCGTCTGGCCAAGGCTCCCAGCCGTCGCTCTGCTGCTTAAAGAGCGGGATGCCCTTCGCCGGGTTGCCATGCTCTTTCTTGATAAAGCCAATCAATCGCGCGTGGTTCATCAAGACGACCATGACCTGAACGAGATAGTTGGCTTGCCTCCAATGATCCGCATTGGCGCGGTGCAGTTCGTAAATGTGATGGGTTTCGATCCTGGCCGGGTCTTTCTCGGCCCAAATCTCACGAATGTGGCTGATGTAGCGCCGATAGTCGGATCTCGTCCGGGGCTTCAGCTTCTTGTAGGCGTCACTCTCGTAGTAGCTAAGAATCAGCGCTTCAAAATTGCGCCTCACCGGCGCAGGCGCTGGCTTTCCCTTCAGCAGTCGATTGTAGTGATCCCAAAATTCCGGCGTGCCCGCCTCCTCGTGCATCATGACGGAGATACCACGCGACCGCCGGATGAACCGAAGGTATCCTCTGTCATTGTAGACGTATTTTGGCAGGCTCTTGCGGGTCATTGGCCCATTCTCAAATCACTATTGAGGAAGTCGTCTGCTGCCTCGGCCGCCACCATGTTGGCGTCAACGATGACGCTGCCATCGGGTTTGATCTCGAACTTCGCGCGTTGCCAACCTGCCTCCCGCGCCTCGCGGATAAAGGCCGAGGCCGCTTGTTTCGCTTTCGTCTGTGCACTTGCTTTGGTCATAGTACCAACACCTCTCTAACTGGGTTAACAACGCGCATTATCGCCCTGATCCATAATGATATTTCCAATTGCTCTAGGTGTAGAGCGCCTGTCCTTTGCCGCGCGAATGGCGCGGATCACTTCAGAATTCTGGGAGTTGCCGTTGCGATCGGACTCCGCCTTGATCCACTCTTTGAGCTCTTGTGGAAGCCGAAGCTGCATTGGTTTACGACTGTTCATAAAACGCCTCCAGGTTGAAACCAAAACCTATTAGTGGCACTTAGCCACTATTGCGTCAATCAAATTTTATGGCACAGTGCCACCATGTCAGAACAAAGTGCTCAAAATCAGGACAAGTTCATCGTGCGATTGCCGGATGGCCTTCGTGACCGGATACGGCTTGCGGCCGAGAGCAACCACCGTAGCATGAACGCTGAGGTCGTTGCCCTCCTTGAAGAAAACTACCCCGCGCCAATCCCGGAAAACATCAGCGATCCCGCAGCCCGAATGCTATTCTGGCTCGCCAAACGAATCCGACGGAGAAGCCCGAAACCGGGCTCACCCAGAGACAAGCAAGCCGCCCTTTACGAGCGTATTGCGGGCGATATTTCGGAACGCATGAAGGATATCGGGGAATAGCCTTAGTAGGCCACCCACTCGTATCCATGGTTGCCTTCGTGATCTTCCCATTCAACGCCGACCCCGCGACGCCAATTCGATGACGAACACCGTCGCGACGGCAGCACCCATTGCGGGGCCGCTGCTGGTGTCGTTCGTTGCCAGCTAAACTCACCCTGCGTGCCATAGGTCCCGAGGCGCATATTGTAACTCTCAGAGCAATCATCGTCGCGACCGCGTTCGCGATGACTGTAATGCCGCACATCCCAAACGCGGATCGAGCGCACAAAATCGAATTCAAAGCCACTAATGTCTATATCAGCACCATCTTCCACTACCTGTGTCAGAATGACTTGGCCGAGCGTCCGATCTGTTTGGTTGCTGGCTTCCCAGACTATAGTGGCCATGCTCTGCAATGGTGCGCGCTTAGAAACACCCATAGGACAACGCCAGATTTGCAGAGGCGGCTCGATCGGCCAGGGCGTGATCCGTCGGATGAACACGGCGCGGGCATGGGCGCATTCTGTTGACGCGGGCCACCCACCGGCAAGGCAAAGCAGAATGGCGCAGTCAACCTGATAGGCTTTTACCGCTTGTGGAGCCACGGTTGAAATCAAAGCCAAAGCAGCTCCGGCAGTCCAATTCCTGATAAGTTTGCACCACATGTCAATAATTGCCTTTTGATTACATTACTGCATTATTGGCATCCTACCGCCACCCCCCGCTTCTACACCATATGCGAGCATGTTCTTTATGAGGCTCGCGCGCGTTTTGTGGAATATATTCCGTAGAGCGGTTCTTGTGATCTGGCCGAATACAGGTCATGAAATTGCGGGAAAAAGTCGGGTTAAATATCCGGAATCTTAGAAATTTCAGAGGGTTGAGCCAAGAACAATTAGCGTTAGCTGCCGACCTGGATCGCAGCTACATCAGCGAGATCGAACTCGCGAAAAATTCAGCATCAATCGATGTTCTGGAGCGGATTGCCGATGCACTCGACATCGCTCCCAAGGAACTGTTTAACGAGAGGGGCTAGTTTTGCCCGAACTTGAAAGTATTCGCTCAACGGCCGAAGCGATCGGTCGCATTACATGTGTTAAGACTGGCGAAGAAATCGGTCTGCTGTATCAGTGGGATAACGGCGAGACGCAAACAGCGTTGTATCGTGATTGCCTTCCTGAAACGCTGAACTGCTCAGATCAACCAACGGATACTCACTTTGATTGGCAGCGCGACTAGAGAGCGGAATTTACACAATTTCAAAAGTACCAGCCTACCGCGAACTCCCAGTCATCGCTGTCTCTTTAATGTTGATGAAGCTCGAGCCCATCAAGCGGTGAAATATCGAGAGCCAGACGTGAGCGTTTTCGCCGCCACCTGCAGCAGTCCATGCAACGATCTGTACCAAGCGATATCCTGCTCGAAAAAAAGCATTTTCCTTAGAGGTGCAGCCCCACAATCTCCTGGGCAAGGGCCGCTTGCTTGCAAGGGCGTTCCAGCAAGAGGTCAAACTCGTTTTCCAGCAGTTTGGCCTCTAAAGAACTTTCGCCTGGGAATACGTGCATTATCTCGGTCAAACGCCAACTAAGATTGACGGCCGACCAAACGCGACGAAGTGCTGTTTGACTATACTCTTCTAGCATCGTTGGATCTTTGTGATTATACGCTGCGTCAAGCGCGCGATGTAGATAGTAGACATCCGAAACGGCTAAGTTTAGCCCTTTGGCTCCGGTAGGAGGTACGATGTGGGCTGCGTCTCCAGCAAGGAAAAGGCGACCATACTGCATCGGTTCTGAGATATAGCTGCGCAGCGGCACGATTGATTTCTCGATACTAGGGCCGGTTGTCACATGACTATGATAAGTCTTTGGGAGTCGGCGGAAGATAGTTTTCCAGAAGCGATCATCGGACCAATCTTCCACTGCGTCTTTCACTGGCACCTGTACATAATACCTGCTCAGCTGTGGCGTCCGTTTCGAGGCCAAAAGGAAACCTTCAGAATGGCGGGCATAAAAAAGTTGCGGCATAGGCGGGACGTCGGCCAGGACCGCAAGCCATCCAAACGGATATTCTCTGACCCATTCTCTCCGGAGATTCTTGGGGATGGTATTCCGGCAGACACTGTAAGATCCATCACATCCAACAACAAACTCACTATCGACTCGGTATCGTTGACCGTTCTTGGTGAAGGTTGTGAAAGGCTTCAATAAGAGGTCTTGTGGCCGTACATCTGACACATCGTCAAACAATTGGCGACCGGCACGGTCATGGCTGTCATAAAGCTCTTCTGTCAGCGCGGTTTGTCCAAAAGCCGTAAGCCATCGGCCGGTAAACGCCTTCAGATCCAAAACTAGCGTTTCCTTACCTTCATAACCATAGTGAACTTTTTCTTGAACCACGGCTTCGCGATCTAGGCGATCAGCCAACCCAGCCTGCCTAAGGACGTCGACAGTGCCAGCTTCAAGCATGCCTGCACGAATGCGACCAAGAACATGCGACCTTGTCTTACGTTCAATGACGATAGACTTTATTCCCGATTTGCCGAGCAAATGCGACAGGAGCATCCCGGCAGGGCCTCCACCTATAATGGTTACATCCGTTTTGAGTATCTGCGTCATGGCTCCAAGAAATTTCCAGGTTTTCAGGCGCTATTGCCAAATGCGGCTCTTCGTTTGGCTCTGCCTGAAAGCCAAGGCAATAACGCACTCCACACATTCGGTGAAAATGCGAAGTATAGAAAGTTAAGCCACCCCACTATCTCACAAGAAAATTCGCAAGAATAGGAAGGTTCAGCTGATCTCGGCAAAATCAGTTGGCTGAACCTGAAGGATCCAAAGTTGGTCATCGTCAATACACCACTCTACGGAACAATCACCAAAGGCTAAAAACAGCGAAGTAAAACTGCTGCTCATTTGGGGAACGTATGACGCAAATGAGACTCGCTCAACCAATAGCAAACCTTCTTCCTCACACCAAAACTCATCCCAATCGTCCGTTTCTATTGCGGCGGGTATCTTAACAAACTCTCCGTGAGCTTCGCCTGACATAAGCGGAGCTAAGTCCCCTTGGATAATCCAAGAATTAACCCCCTCTTTTCGTGACATTCGAGAGTAGCCAGAAAGGCTTGGTTGAATTTCCTTTTGAAAAAGCACTGTTGAACTTACATCGGAGCGCTGCTTTGGGTTGTTTGCAGTTTGCTCGGTTAATTTGTGGAGAGCCTCTAGTATCTCGAGTGACACGGCCGACTGATGCCGTATTGTCTGAAAGTGGCCACTAACGGTTTCGGCTAACTCCGGCGAGATCAACTCTGACGATCTAATTGTGATCAAACCATCTATCGACAGCAGCCAAGGAACCAGTTGCTTTTCAAAAATGCTTTTGGTCGTATCGAACCTACCGGCTTCGATCAGCTTTAAGATCTTGACGTCTACAGCCAAAGCATTTGGTACCGGCACCCCCATGGACAAACACTTCGAAAGGTTCGTCGCCTTGGCTCCGAACCTGCGCCAGCTCCCGGCGCTTTTAATGATATCCTCCAAAGCTACTAAGTAGCTATCCTCTTCCGTTGGCATTTGACGCTACCTCCGCAACAAAACTTGCTATTTCAGGAATATCCAGGACATTTCTATTTCTCTTCAATGATTGCAATGACGGGAAAAAGCACCTAAGCAGCCATGATATGCGCGAATAAAGGCATTTGTTCATAAGAAACCGTCGCTCTTTCGCAACGAAAAATCGCACAGCATACAAGAACAAGTCCTCGAACTGTTCTTGGTGCTCACGGCTTGTAAAATCTTCTTCTAAGAAATTCTCCTTCAACCATGCATTACCGAGTTTCTGCGAGCTAAACGTTTCTTCCAACAGGCTTAATTGCGGCAATGAGGTAATCGGATCGGCGGAGAACGCGCCCTTCTCTACGCGTGGAAACTCCCGCCTTTCGACAAAGTGCCCCACAACCTGAGACGATTGGAGAAGTTTATCCACAACTGCCGTCTTCATCTTTGGAGAACAAGCTGCCGCTTGCCGCGCAACATTCTCCAGCAGGTAATCGTAAGTGTCATGAAGAAAGAAGAACTCTGTGTAATATTGCTTTGCCGCAGATACCAAGATGTTCAACTGCTCTTTGGCATCTTCAATGCGCAGATCGCCAGAAGGCAGACTATTATCAAATTCAACAAGGAGACGGAGAATGCGATCGTAAAGCTCTACGACACGATCAAGGTGCAGTTGCCCCAACTTCGGCTCTGCGACTATTGATCTAAGCGTAGCAACCGAGGGAGCGTTTTGGTACCAAACTCGACCATCTGGCGCATGAGAGGCACGTGCAGACGGATAGCCTAAATTTCGGAGGGATATCTCACATGAAGGATGTCGAATTTGATACTCCCCGGCGCCCATCCTTCTCCTGGGAAGATAGCATACACCTTTGGCTTCCAACTCCGAAAAGCTATGCTGTGATTCAACCAAGGATTGCTCTTGAACACCAATATAGTCACCTATGGATCGACCTAGTTCGTCCTGAAAGATGAGGTTACCATCTTCCCAACTCACACACCTCATCCTTTCAACAATCGCAGCCCAGTACTCGTGCGAAAAATTAGTAGCGCAAATACCATCCAACTGCCTGTTCTTTGTGGCGGCGAGGAAGTACACTGCTCCGTGACTTGCCATCCCTCCGGTTTTACACAGGAGAATGAATTTTTGACGCCCGATTACTCCACTTACGGTTTCGGGCGTTAGTTTCTCTTCGAAGACAACATCCGCCCTTGAAAACACATGATCATCTTTCTTGACGCCATTAGCGTGATTGCTGCCTAGGACGAAACTCGGACCCCGAAATCTAACCTTCATTTGTCGGCAGGTCCTCTCGTTTCTCTAGCGATTCAGCAATGGTTCTAACCTTATTTGATGAAGCCGCTCCCCAAGTCTCGGTAAGGTCCAGTAAGTAGTCTGCCAATAGGGCCGCTTCACCAATGCCTAGCGCTATGGAATTAGCGTCAAGCAACCTGACTTCATCTTTGGTTCTGATTTTCTTTGACTTAGCAAGAATACGGTTATGCCGAACTTCGGTCGGGGCAAAGCAAAAGACGACCGCAAAACGATCAACCCGCTCTCTAAAATACTCGATCTCAGCCATACTTCGGATGCCGTCTACAACCACTCTGGTTCTGGCATCTGAACTGATCTGCCCCCAAATTGCCGCTGCTATTGCAGCTTCACCGTGCGCATCACGAATACTGAATGACTTCTGCTTCATTGATGCAGGAGAAACAGCAATGCCTTCGGAAGCTAGTGCGCCTTTGATCACCGAACTCATCTCATAGCTCTTGTAACCCAATATGGCAAACGCGTCAGAAACCCGAAATTTCCCGACACCTGGCATTCCAACCAAGGCGATAACCTGCTCAGTCATGGCTTAATGATACCCAAGCGTCGACATCTTCGAGTGAGTCGATGTCGATGGTGGGGCCCCCAGCTATGGCCGTTATGTCGATACTTACATTTTCGACTAAGTGGCTCATAAGATCGCTTAGAGAAGTAATGTCACTGGCTGATTCAGGAATAGAAAAGTCACTTCGAACGGCGCGTAAATTTCCAAAAACCAACCCAGTTGGAGGGATCCGCTTTCCATACCTTACCACCAAATCGTCATCGCCTAAGCCTACCCAAATCGGCCTATCGTCTGATATCAACTCAGATACCAGAAGGCACATTTGCGACGATGCCAATTTAGAGGAGGAAGCCTCCACGAAATCTTCGAAAGCTGAATCTGCAATCAACAAGTCACTTGCTAGGATCAAATGGTCCGTTCCACATAGACTGTTCTGCAGGGCAACGAAGGACTCGAAGGCCGCTTTGGTGTCCTTTTCGACTACAACTATATCGTCGAAACCCTGAACTTTTTCCAAATAATCACCCAACTCATCATCATTGATTCGTTTTGTAACCACCAAGCGCTTCACACCAACTTTGAGCAAGTAGTCGATTGAATGTTGTATAAGTGGCTTGCCAAGCACGGGAAACATTGGCTTCGAATGCTGTCCGCCAGTTAGACGCATCCCTCTTCCAGCTGCCATAATTCCAGCGGATTCAAATCGCCTCTGCAAGTGCGCTCCTAATTTTCTTTCTAACTTCGATATCAACCAACGGATGTTTCATTGAAACCAACTTTGGGTAACTTTCGTCGCGCCAGTCTTCGCCTTCGAAGTGAACTCCTTCAGGGTATCGAGGAATCATATGGAAGTGTAGATGCGGATCCTTCATCATCAAAGCAAGATAATTGAACTGCTTAGCTCCGAAAGCTCGGCCGCAAAGTCCTTCGTACTTCGAGTAGACGCGCTGTAAATCTTCGCATTCATCAGCAGATAGATCCGAAAAACTACTGATTTGACGCTTACAGATCGCGACACAGCTTCCTAGTGTGATTTGCTTGTGCCTTACGACCACCATCCAGAAGTTGGTCTCAAAGACTTTCATCTGCTCAGCATCAAACTTCTCAAATATGTCATCGCTTTCCATAGTAACTTCCTCATCCTTCCAAGTTCGCTATCTCGTGCTTCAGAAATTCAACTACATCCTTGTTGCTCCTCATTGTCGGCTCGGCCATGGACCAAAGGTAGTCGAACTCTTGCTGAAATGCTTCAACTGCGCGATTGTCCGTGACAAACATTGAGTTGATCCGGTGTAAATCCGCAGCACCCACAGCCTCGTGCATGACAACAGATTTATCGTCATAAATGGAATAACGAAATGGCAATCGGCTGCGCGTCAATCCCAGGCTGTAGCGCCCATCAAATTCCTCGAGCACTTGTATTAAATTCTCAACTTGAGAAATTATGAAACTTTTCGATATCTGGTCCACTCCGGCATGTGTAGGTTCTCGAAGATGAGCCAAGAAACCGTCCAAAGAACACAGCTCTCGCTGCTCGAACCTTCCATCTCTAAGTCGCGTCATAAAGCTATCACGTCGAGACAATTGTGAATTCACATAGGTCTGGTACTGCTTAGAATTCTCTCCGTATCTCGCTGAAGCGATATAACGGATGTGTTCTTCGCTTTTGAAGACAATACTGATGCGCTTTACTATTTTGTCGACTTGACGAGCATGCTCTTCGACCGCAGCGACCTTGGAATGGTAGTCATTCGCGCGAGAAACAACTTCTATGCCTTTCGGTGCATTCCAATCCTCTGCAAAGGACTTTCGAATGTACGCACCTATTGAGGCCGTGATGCCCTCCGATCGAGGATCGGATTTAGAGACCTTCCACAACGGCTTCTCAACTTCGGTTGCACCGCCGAATGCAAAAAAATAGTAATTACCCAGTCCAAAAGCCAGCATCGGCAGTTCTTCATTTGAATAGTGTACACGAGCATTGGGATCCTCGAGTATAGTCGAAAGCTGAGATTCTAGAATAGATTTGAAATTTTCCCTTACCACAATTTCAACAGGAGATCTTGCTAGACTAAGTGCCTTAACAATCGACCGTCGGAAACCTGCTGAAGATGAAATTAGGCCCTCTCCCGGTCCACCAAAAATTAAAGTCTTTGTTCCGTCGTCTGTTATCAAGCTTTCTATTTCATTCCAAAGAGCCGCTTCTTTTACATCGTCAAAGCGACTCAGGCCGAAGCTTGACAACTGATATGCTACCCGCTCTTCCCTGGCCGCTTTTCTTGAGTTAATAGATGCGTGCCGCCATACCAAGTAAGGGATCAACACTAGCATTGCTGCCCAAAAATGATCGTCTTTTGGGTGGAAAAACAGACCGAAGGCCCAGCTCGCAGGCACCGCCAAAAAGAACATACCAAGTTCCTTGATTCGCCCTTGCGAAAACAACATCGGCAAACCCGCCAAAAATAGCGAAATCATGATTCCCCAGGTGAAAGAAGAGTCGTAAGTTAGGAAGTTAGCGTTCATAATTTAGTCGTTGCTCCTCGCAATTAGTTTGGGCTCTAGGTCTTTTAGGAACGCGTTATGTTGACGGCACATTGAAAGTGTCAATTTCTTGAACTCGGAAGCGGCCGTTATTCTTGCGCCTGTTTCAAACTCTGCACCCCCCCCATTTATCTCCAAGATATCTTTTGCAACGGCTTCCATGGCCTGTATTATTACTGAAGCGGCTCCCGTTGATCGGAACTGAAGCTTAACTCGGTTGTGCGCGATTGAAGCAATTGCAGCCCTATCGGCCAAACTATTGAGCTTGAAAACCTGGGTTGGCGTGCTCGACACTAGGCGGATGCGGCGATAGTAACGAGTCAAGTGCTGCGTGAGCTTGTCGTGTTCGATCACTGGCCCAAGCGAACTCTGTGCCAAATCAATTAGCGTCCTCAGAAGTGCAGAAAGAGAAGTGCGAAACTCCGCCTGATTTTCGTGCGCCCACCTGAGTATTTGACTTGGGAAGGGGTAACCCTTTGTCCAGAGCCGCCTATAGTTGTCAAACCGGATCATTGGTGATGCCAAACAGAACTCACCGGGGTGGGTTGAAAACGCTGACTGCATCATTGCAGTGGTTGCCGCCGGATAGCTTCTTGTTGGCCTATCGCAACGCCAAGAGCTGTCTACAAAGCAAAATGCAAAACGTTCTCCGTGCGCGTCTCTAAATGGGTCAAAAATGTCGGCGCTTGTCTGACCATCTTCAGAATATAGTTTGTTTTCCCGTACGTAGAACCGTTTGTTCAAAAATTGCCGCAACGAATGACTGTTAACATTTACATATATCTTCAACTTTGTGGGATTGTTGGCTTCAAAGCTTAAACGTCTAACTGCAGCGTGAGATGCTAATGCTTCATGGCGAACGAAGACTAGGTTAGGCAGGAATTCCAAACAGTATTGCTCGACTTCTTGCGAAAAATATTCGCACCAAATAGCGCTCTCTCGGCTCCTTAGCCCCTCTTGATACTCTGCAAGCCTGTACACGTTACCCCCACAGCTACTTGTTGCTAGAGAAGCAGCTAAATCTGTAGAAAATCAAGGGCTATGATCGCATGCCCAAAAGAATCCCATCGGTGATGATATACGCTTCATCAGCCTCAAAGCTCTTGCTATGCCAATCCTAAACTCCTAGGCCACCGTTTGGCTTCTTGGTGTTTTCCCGTCGCTTTCTACACGGACGGTGTTCTCTATCCATCTGCAATGATGCCGAAATGGACTGCCTGTTTTCGATCCGCAGTCAACTTCCTGCGGCGAACACTGCTAGAGTGCGCACCGGTATCCGTCATCACCATCAAATAACAATCGCCTAGTCAAACGATGGATTTCTTTACCGTGAGAATAGGTGTCATTTATCAAAGCTGCCTAGAATCTTCAAAACGCGCGCATATTCTCCATTGACCTCGCGCGCTTGTTCGAAGACCTCTCGCCACTGCTAGTCAAGGCAACGGAAGTACCGCTCGACATCGGCAAAATACACCTCAGCATCACGCCTCATCAGGTCAGCATATGCCCTGACATCATCGGGATCGGTCGGCATCCATGGCGGCGCAGGCGGCAGGCAACTGACCGCGATCGAGGCTGACCCCCGACTCAAAACAGCCAGAGCCAGCCATGTTTGTTTCAAAAGCACCATATTATCTTGGCTCAGCCACTCCGTTGCAGTAAATTCGTTTCAACGCATGAAAGGCGCAATAATGCAAATTGCACCTATTGATTGCAAGGTTATAATATTGTATCGGTTGGGTAGTCCATGAGGGACTGCCGGGCCAATGCACAATTCTGCAAGGCTCGATCCTATGAATTTGATGCAAGACGCCCCCAATGTTGTCAGCGAAGAAGGGCTGCGCACACTGCTTGCCGAAGGACATTCGGCGGATGTCGTGTGCCGAGTTACGCCCACAAGAACAGGTGCTCAATGGTCCGGAGTTTGGACCGTGCATTGCGTCTCGCCAGACGGCGAGACGCGCCGCTTGCTCGTTACCGCGCGCAACAACATGGCCGCGCGGGAATTCAAGACAATCAACGGCCTATCCAGCTTCCTTGCCGGGCTTGGCGCTTCGATCATTTCCATCCCTATGTTCGAAGGCAAGATCGCCTCTCACAACCTGGACGACGCGAGCTAAGCCCCTTGCCGTCCTCGCAGCATTCCTTGCTGCCCCCGCCTATTCTGAAGGCTTCGTGCTTTCCATGCGGGCCGATGGCCAGCTGGAGACCAAAGCACCCCAATCAGGTTTTGCGCAAAGCTACGTCGATGGTATTGGTGCAAACCCACCAGAGTTGATCGTTTTTGCAGCTCCTGAGACTGTAGAACCGTCTCCTGCACCCACCCGCGCCGTTCCACGCCCCGAAATCCTTGCAGCCCTTGAAAGCACCGCGCATCGCTATGGCGGGCACCCCGCATTGCGCCGCGCCGGTCTGTCTGTTTCCGAATGGCAGGCCCTCTTCCAAGCCAATATCGAGATCGAAAGCGCCTATCGCCCGAATGCGCGCAGTTCCGCAGGTGCGATTGGCCTCGGACAGTTGATGCCTGCGACGGCTGCGCAGCTTGGTGTGGATCCCCATGACTGGCAGGCCAACCTCGATGGCTCTGCTCGTTACCTTCTCATGATGCTGGCACAGTTCGGCACGCCCGAACTCGCGCTCGCCGCCTATAACGCGGGGCCGAACGCGGTCGCGCGTTATGGCGGCATCCCTCCCTACCAAGAAACCCAAAATCACGTGCGCCGGGTCATGGCTGTGCGTGACCGACTGACTGGAGCCTCCTGATGCACACACAATTCCGCACGATCCTGTCGCTGGCGCTGGCCAGCTTGATGATTGCCAACCCGGCCTTTGCGCAGAGCATCGATCTCTCTCCGGTGCAAAACCTTTTGCAGGGGATCGTCGACACGATCACCGGCCCCTTGGGCATTGTCATCGGCACCTTGGCTTTGATCGGTGTGTTCCTCTCCTGGCTCTTTGGCATCCTCGACTTCCGCCAAGCCCTTTGGGTGCTGGTTGCGATTGCAGGCATTGCAGCTGCGCCGACCATTGTGACCGCGATCTGGGGCGCGTAAATCCGGCATGGCAACGCAAACTCGCCTCTTCCTCGGTCTGATCCGGCCGCCAAAGCTCATCGGCTTGCCGATCATGTATGCCATGGTCTGGCTCTTCGGGTTTGTGTTGCTGTTTCTCTGGGTCCAGAGCTGGCCGGTGATCCTTATCGCCGCTCTGGCCTATCCTGCTTTGTGGAGGGCGGCGGATTGGGATCCGGCCTTTCTTGAGGTGATGGTTACAGCGCTGCAGGAGACGCCACCAACCCCGAACCGCAAGATCCATTCGGGGGACAGCTATGCTCCGTGATCCTTCGGATGATCTTGCGATGCTGCCGGATTGGGCGCGCAAAGAGCGCCCGATGGCCAGCATGCTGCCCTATGTCAGCCTCGTGAATGACGTAACGATCCGCACGCGCGGCAATGCTTTGTTCCAGTGTATCCGCCTTGATGGCGTCAACAGCATGACCAGTGATGACGCGCATTTGGAGAAGATCCGCGCGCTCTTCGCTGCGATCATCGTGCAGATTGGACCGGACTACAGTTTCTACGTTCACAAGGTTTCAAAAGCGATTGAGACCGCGCTGCAGCCGGTGCCCAACGAGGGGTTTGCGCAAGAGCTGGACACCCGCTGGCAAACGGCCACGGCGCGGGCAGGCCTTCGAGACAAAACCCTCACGCTCACGGTGCTGAAACGTCCTCCCCTCGGCGCGCGGCTGCGCCTGAAGCGTGCAGATTCAATCGCACAGCTGAAAGACCAGACAGCCAAGCAATTGCGCAAACTCGAAGAAGTCGTCGGGTTTCTGCTCTCATCCTTCGCGGAGATGAACCCGCGTCTGCTCAGCGCTGAACGTGGCGAGCTGCTCGGGTTCCTCGGCGCGCTCAACATTGGCCAGGAACGACCGCTCTTCGCAAAATCCCGCTTTGGCATCATTGCCGAGGACGTGGCCAACACGCGCGTCACGTTTCAGGGGCGAGGCTTTACGCTGGACGATGGGACGGCGGGCAAGCGGTTTGGTACGAGCTTTGCCATCAAAACCTACCCGGCCAAAACCAGCTGCACCATGTTCGATGAGCTGAACCTGCCCGTCGACATGGTGGTCACGCACTCCTTCTCACCCATTAACAGCAACATCATGGCCAGCCGGATCAAGCGCCAACAGCGGCTGATGAAGGCCAGCGATGATGGCGCGATTTCCCTCGCCGAAGAACTGATCGACGCGCTGGACGATCTGGAGTCCAAGCGGCTCAGCTTTGGCGATCATCACATGACGGTCACGGTTTTTGCTGCGACCGAAGAAAAGCTCGAAGCAATTGCCGCCGAAGTACGCAACATCGCGGCCAGTGAAGGCGTTAATCTCGTAAACGAGAGCTTTGCGGCGCGGACCCATTATTTTGCGCTGCATCCGGGCAACGGGCAGATGCGCAGCCGCAAGGCCGCCATCACCAACACGAACTTTGCCGACTTCGCAGCGCTGCATCGCGGTCAACTGGGCAAACCCGGACACAAAGTGCCTTGGGGCAAGCCGATCACTCTGTTTCCAACGCCTGAACGCTCAGGCTTCCTGTTCAACTACCATGAGACGGGTCAGCCGGACAAAGAACCGACCGGTGGTCATACTTTGATCCTGGGACGCCCTGGCTCCGGCAAATCGGTGTTGTCAGCCTTCCTCATGACCCAAGCCCGTCGCTGCGACGCGCGCGTCTTTGTCTTCGACTATCGCGCAGGCATGGAAATGGCGGTACGGGCCAATGGTGGGCGCTACAGCGCCATCAAGGCGGGTGAAGCCACAGGTCTCAACCCTCTCCGCACCGAAATCGACGGGCGAGGGCAAGCCTGGCTGTCGGATTGGCTGGCCACGCTGCTGCATCGCGCCGACAAGCCCCTGAGCCCTGTTCAGATCAATCGCATCCAAGAAGTGGTGCGCCAGAACGCCGGGGCGAGCGATGCCGCGCTGCGCAACTGGCAGGACCTAGCCTCGCTCTTTGTCGCTGGGGCAGATGAAGGGGATCTGTTCGAACGGATTCAGGAATGGACGGCGGATGGCCGCTATGGCTGGATCTTTGGGCAAAGCTCTGAAGATACCTTCTCGCTCGATGGTGATGTCGTGGGGTTCGACCTGACCGGCATTCTCGACAGCGAAAGCGAGAAGGAACGCATGGCGGTCCTGTCCTACCTGTTTCGGCGGGTGGAGCGGGTGATCGAGGATCGCAAACCGACGCTGATTATCATCGATGAGGCCTGGAAAGCGCTCGACAACCCGTATTTTGCCGACCGGCTGAGCAACTGGCTGGTCACGGCGCGCAAACAGAACGCGGTCGTCGTGATGATGACCCAATACGCAAGCCAGCTCGAGAAAACCCGCACTGGCAAGACGATTGTCGAGGCCGTGCCGACGCAGCTTCTGCTGCCCAACATTCGCGCCTCGGCCAGCGATTACACCATGCTGGGCCTTACCGAAAAAGAGCTCAGCGTTCTGCTCGGCACAGGCAGCAATTCCCGTCTGGCGCTGGTGCGCGATGATCAAGGCTCGGTGGTGATCGACGCCGATCTGAGCGCCCTTGGCCCCTACCTCACGATCCTTGGCGGCATGGAAAAAGGCGAAGCGCTGGTTGGTGAAGATTATCGCCAGAACCCCGATTTTTGGAGACAGATTGATGCGTAGACTATGCGTGCTGACGCTCACCTTTTTGACCCTGACAGCTTGCGCGGAATACAGGCCGTCAGAAGCTGAATGCTTCATCAACTCCTTTGCAGAAGTCAGCGGCAGCAACTGCAATTTCGAGCTGCTCGGGCCAATTGGTAATCTCAGTGAGTAAGCACCGCCTGCATATCTTTGCGGGCTTGGTCTGTTTCGCCGCGCCATTGGCCTATGCCCAAGGCGTGCCCACGTTTGATGCGGGCATGTTTTTGCAACGCGAGCGCGTACTGCAGCAGGGCGACCAGGATCTGGCTCTGCAGCGGGATCGATTGACCAAAGAAGAAGAGCTTGAAAAGCTCGAGCAAGACCAACTCCGGGCATTGGAAGACATCCTTGATGCCGCGACGTTGGCCAGCGGAAACTCAGGCGCACTTGTCGCGAGTTTGGAAGCTGGTTCATCGCCAGAGAGCGCTGCAGAGACGCTTTACGGTCCAGTCGACCCAAACCCCGGCGCTGCACAGATGTTCGGCGATGCTTCGGGCTCGATCGAAGAGCTGATCATTCGCGCGGCTCAGGAAACGCACCATATGTCCGGCGTACGCGCAGCGGGTCTATCGCCCAAACAATGGCGTTGTCTGTTGCAGGCGCTGATCTGGCAGGAAAGTCGCTTTACAATCGGCGCGCGCTCGCCAGTTGGCGCGTTCGGCCTGACCCAGATCATGCCCGGCACCGCGCAGGATCTCGGGATTTACCCGGCCTACCATGAAAACCCCTACATCCAGGTCACCGGCGGTGCGCGCTATCTGGCGCAGATGCTGGCCATGTTTGAGGGCAACATCATTCACGGGCTCGCGGCCTACAATGCCGGTCCCGGCAATGTGCAGCGCTACGGTGGCGTGCCGCCCTTTGCCGAGACTCAGCACTACGTTCAGGTCATCCCTGAGCGCTACAACCTCTACCTCGCCCGTGTCGGCGGCGTCGATGCGCTTGGCACGATTGATCCTGTTCTACTCGCCAACTCTACAATGAGCCTGACGTCCTTCGGCGCAGGGGTCTATGGCGACTACTCACTGGTCTCGGTGCAAGCGGCCGCACTGCGCGTGCAGGACATCATAACCCGCATTGGTGAGACAGATGACATTCACGCGGCCATGTCGCTCAACACCTATGCGCGGGCGGAACTCGCTCGCCTGATCGCCATCCGCACGCGCCTCAAGGCCGCCCATACCCGCCCGCTTAGCGCCGCAGAGCTGGCCATGGCGGCCGCGCAGGCGCGCGAACAAGACTTCATGCAATTCGATCTGGAGGCCCTTCGATGATCCGCTTTCTTTTTACCGTTGCCACCTGCGCGTTGCTGGTTGCCTCACCCGTATCTGCCCAAGGCGTTCCGACAGTAGACACACGCAACATCGCGCAGGAAATTCGTCAGCTGCAGCAGATGCTCGAAGATTTCGGGATCCAGACCGATCAGCTCGACACACTTCTCGAGCAGCTCGACCTGGTGCAGCAGCAACTCGACACGCTCAATGAGGCCTACGCTGCCCTGACCGGCGCGACGGACATCATTGAAATGGCCATGGGTGGTGATCTCGACGGGCTTCTCGATCAGGAATTCGGCGATCTTCTGGGCACCATCAGGCAAATCCAGAGCGGCGATTTCAGCGGCCTCATCGGCAATGCCGCCCCTCAAATGGAAGGGCGCATGACACAGGCGCTGGAGGATGCAGGCTTTGACCAAGACAGCCTGTCCGACATGGCCAGCAGTGGCAATCCGGGAGCCGAGCGTATTGCCAGCCAGGCGGGCACCGGGGCGGTGATGTCGGCTGCGGCTGAAAACAGCTATGAAGAGGCCGCGCAATCCCTCGAACGGGTCGAACAGCTGGTCTCGCTGATCCCCGACATGGAAACGCTCAAAGAAGCCGTCGATCACAACACCCGCGTCACAGCCGAGCTGGCCATCGCCATGACGCGCATGTGGGAGCTCGAAGCCATCCAGACCGTCGGCGCAGGTCAATCCGGCGTGGTGGATGCCGCCACGCTGGCCGAAGAGCGCCGCTACATGGACTTCACCCTGCCAGACCTGCGCGCGGACTGATCCCATGAACAGCGAGGCAGAAATCATCGAAGAAGAGCTCGTCTACGGCGCACGACGACGCGAGCTCATGTGGCAGAAACTGGGGCTGACAGGCATGGCGTTTGGCATGGCAGGTTGCCTCGCCGCTGCTCTTGTCGCCCTATTCGACGTGGACCCGCCGCCCATGATCGTGCCCTTTGATAGCGAAACCGGCATGGCCCTCCCCAATGCCGTGGTTGAAGCGGTCTCACTCACGGAACGCCCCGCTATCATTGAGGCACAGGTCTACCGCTATGTCATTGATCGAGAGACATACAATCAGCTCGACAATGACTTGCGCGTGCGGCGGGTCCTGGACCAGTCGGACGGCGCGGCCGCCGCAGGGCTGCGCGCGCTTTGGACCAGCGGCCATGAGGCCTATCCGCCGGATAGCTATGGAACGGATGCGCGCCTTGAAGTCGAGGTTCTGTCTATCACCCATATCAGCGCCAACCGTGCCCAGGTGCGCCTTCGCAAGCGGCTCAATTCGCCGCGCGGCAGTCAAAACGGGTTCTTCACCGCAACCCTGATGTTTGAGTTTCGGCCCGAGAATAGTCGGTCGATCGACGATGTCTGGCAGAACCCTTTCGGCTTCACCGTCACCGAGTACGCGATCCGTTCAGATCGTTTGGAGTAACAAATGCGCCGCCTGTTCCTGATCCTCGCTTTCCTCGTACCACTTGCTGGCACCGCCAATGCCGAAATCCAGCCGCGCCAAGGTCCCTATGATGCCCGCGTCCGGCTGGCCACCTATCAAGATGGGCAGGTCTACCGCATCCGCACCAGCCTGACCCATGTGACCAGCATTGAATTCGGTCAGGGTGAGACCATCCGCTCGATCATTGCGGGCGACACTGAAGGGTTCCTCCTGGACGGCGTACCCGGCGGCCAGGCCTTTGCGATCAAGCCAGTCTCGCGCGGCGCGCATACAAACATCACCGTCTACACCAATCGGCGCAGCTATTACTTTAACGTCACCGAGGCGAGCTCGCCGACCTTCTACGTCATTCGCTTCACCTATCCCGAGGCGGCCCCTCGGCAATCGCGTGTGGCTGCAGGCGCGCCAGCAAATCACGCCTATGGCGTCAGCGCACGATCCGAGATCACCCCACGCGAAATCTGGGACGATGGCACCTTCACTTATTTCCGCTTTGCCGCGAACGCACCGCTTCCCGCGATCTTTCGATAGTCTGGGGGCAATGAGCGGAGCGTGAATGCTCTCGCGCGGCCAGACGACGTGATCCGCGTGTCAGGTGTCAGCGATCGATGGGTTCTCAGGCTCGGCGAGGACGAGATTTGCGTGCAAGAGATGAGCGAGGCAAACCACGATGAGTGAAACGACTGAGCTTAAGAAACGCCTCGAAGCGCTTGAAGGGAAACCACAAAACCGAAAATCGAGACCGTCCGTTGTCACTATTGCCCTAGGCATCGGGGCGATCGTGGCCCTTGGTGGTCTCTTGCTCTTGTTCTCTGACGGCTCTGAACCCGACAGCTTGGAAACCGCCTCACCGGATGAGTTCCAAACGGCAGGACCGGGCTTTGGCGCGCTCGAGCCCACGCCTGCACCGATTGACACAACCCCACCGCCGGAGCCAAAACCAGACAGCGAGACAGAAGAGCTGCGCGCGCAAATGGACGCTATGCGGTCCGAGCTTGAAGCACTGCGCAACGCACCAGTACCTGAGGCCCCTGCCGTCGACCTCGAGGCACTGGATACCTTGGGCGCAGAGATCGATGCGTTGCGAAGCGAGGCAGCAGCAACGCAGGCCGCCTTGCGCGAAGAGTTGGAAGAACGTGCCCGGCAAATCCAGCGTCTGCAGAACGATCTGGAACTCGCACGCCTTGAATCACCTCGCACGCCCGCACCAACCGGCCCCACGGCCGAAGAACTGCGCCTTCAAGAGCTCGAGCGGCGGCGGCAAGCAGAGCTTGAGGAGCTGCAGGCCCGTATCGCCAGCCCAATCATCGCCTTTGGCGGCACCGGAGGCGGCAACAATGAACCCGCCGCGCAGCAGCGGCGGCTTGATGGCGACACAGACTTTGTCCGCAATGGCGCTGAACCTGCCGAGGTGACACAGGCCCAAGTGATCGTGAACCCGTCAAACACGGTTGTTCAGGGCACGATGATCCAGGCGGTGCTCGAAACCGCAATCGACAGCTCGCTCGCCGGTCAGGTCCGCGCGATGGTATCGGAAGATGTCCATGCCTATGACGGCTCGCGGATCCTGATCCCGCGCGGTGCACGCCTGATCGGGCGGTATCAATCCGGTCTCGACATAGCGCAACGACGCGTGACCATCGCCTGGGATCGGATCATTCTGCCCAGCAACCAGACCGTCGAAATCAGCGCCTTTGGTGGTGATGAACTGGGGCGGTCCGGCACGACCGGTTTCGTCGACAGTCGTTTCGGCACGCGGTTTGGGTCAGCCGCCCTGATATCTCTGATCGGAGCCTTGCCTGCTGTGGCAGATCAAAACACCGAAGATGAGATCACCTCTGATGTGCTCGAGGGCATTGGCGAAGACCTTCAAGACAGCGCGCAAAGCGTGATTGGCGAATATCTCTCTGTCTCTCCCCTGATCTACGTCGATCAAGGTGCCCGTGTCACCGTAATGGTCGATCGTGATTTGGAGATCTTCTGATCATGGCGGCTAGCTATCTGCAAAGCTCGATGGACAAGATCCCCGAGGCACGTGATCCGAAGCTGATCGAGCTTTGCATCAACCCCGACGGCACGTTGTGGGCGGAGTTTCAGGGGGATCACTTTATGCGGCGCGTCAATCGACAGCTCTCGCAGAACGAGATCAAGGACCTGGGAAATCAGATTGCTTCCGCCGCGAACACCACACTCAGCCGTACCAAGCCGATTGTGTCAGTCAGCATCACCTACCGTGACCGTCCGATCCGCGCGCAAGTCATTCAGCCTCCCGCCGTCGATGGCGGTTACGCGATTTCCCTTCGTTTCTTCACCGACCTGCCATTGGAGCAGATCAAGCTGTCCTATCTCTTTGGCAAAGAACGCAGCAACGAGGGCGCAAGGCGCAAGCGCAATGCCGAGCTGCGAGATGTCGTGGCCACCGGCGACATCGACGCCGCGATCAAGTTCTGCGTCATCCACAAGCTCAATATGATCGTGTCTGGCGGGACCTCGACCGGCAAGACCGTCACGGCGCGCAAGATTCTCTCATTCGTGCCCGCCGACGAGCGCATTATCACGATCGAAGAGGCCGCGGAGCTGCGTCCAACGCAGCCCAATGTCGTCACGCTGATGTCTGACCGCGACGAAGCCACACGCAGCGCCGATGTCCTGCTGACCTCCACCCTGCGCATGCGGCCGGACCGTATCGTCCTGGGCGAAGTGCGCGGCAAAGAGGCCATGACCTTCCTCGAGGCGATCAATACCGGCCATGGTGGCTCACTCACCACCCTGCATGCTGAAACGCCTCAGCTGGCGGTCCAGCGTCTCGCCATCGCCGCCCTGAAAACCGATGTGCCCATGACCTACCAGGACATGAACGACTACATCACACGCTCGATCGATGTCATCATCCAGGCCGGTCGCCATGAAGGCGCGCGCGGCATCACCGAATTCTACCTGCCGGTTGATCCGGCCCATTCAAAGGAACCAGCCCATGTTTGAATACAAGATTGAACAGATCAACACCGCCAAGACAAAGCCACCGAAAATCGAAGCGCAGCTGACCGCCCTTGGCCAAGATGGCTGGGAGCTTGTCTCGGTCGTGCCGGATTTCGACGGCGAGCATATCCTGAAGGCCTTCTTGAAACGTCGCATTGGTGACAGCGCCTAAGCCCGACCGAGGAGGATCCGATGGGCGTCGTCACCTGGATGGTAGAGACAACCGACAGCTTTCTGGAAGACGCAGCCCAAACCACCTTTGGCAACGTCGCCGGTCAGCTGGGCAGCGTCATTGCCGTGGCATCGACGCTCGCCGTGATCGGCGTCTTCCTCAACATGGTGTTTCAGCACAAATCCATGGATGGGCGCACCGCGTTCTGGTTTGCCCTTAAACTCATGCTCATCTCACTGTTCGCGATGAACTGGGTGCAATTCAACGCGGTGGCCAGCGCGCTGATCGATGGGCTCGACCAGCTTGCGGGCGGAATGGTAGCGGGGCTCGGCGGCGGCGGCGCAGGTGCGTCCTATTTCGCAGAGGCCTTTGATGAACTCATCGAAGAATTTAGCGACTACCTGAATGCGGCCGGTGACAACATGCATTGGATGGCCGGAGCCCTCATCGGTGCGATCGGCGCATTCCTCTTGGGCGTCATCGGCGCGCTCTGCGGGCTTGTCCTGATCTTCGCAAAAATCATGCTAGCCTTTATGATCGGCATCGCCCCAATCATGATCGCGCTTTCGCTTTTTGATGTCAGCAAGGACTATTTCCACCGCTGGCTGTCCAGCACGGTATCCTATGCGCTCTACCCCCTTGTAATCGCCGGAGTGTTTTCGACGGTCGTCGGAATGTCGCGCTCGTTGATGACCGAACTCGGAGATCCCTCCGGGGCCAGCAACATCGGCGCACTGGTGCCCTTTTTCATGATGATGTTCCTCGCAGGCGGCATGATCATCGCCACCCCGCTGATCGTGCGCTCAATCTCGGGTAACTTCATGATGGCCGGACCGCCAAGCATTCCCGGTCCTGGAGGGTTCGCAAAGGGCTTGATTGGCACCAAAGGGTCACGGGCGCGAGCACGGTTTGGGAGCAGGTCGAATGCCGAGATTGCAGGAGCTGGGATAAGGCAAGCGGGCGGCGCAACTGTTTCGATGGTTCAGCGTGTGGCAGCACGGGCTAAGCGTCTAGAATAGGGTTTCAGCACTTGCCCTGCAATCACAAGATCGAACTTGTAGCCATGCAGACTTCAAAGCAGCTGTCGGATAAAACATAGTCATCATGCAACGTTAGCGAAATTATTGCTGCGTCGCGGAACTATCCTTCTCACGATAACAGGCGGTGCGCTGTCCATCTATTTCAAGATACCGAAGCTCTAACATGGATGCATTATGCACGACCTGCCGCCAACTTTGGCATTTATACTTTGCAGGCTGTTGTTCAGGGTAGAGCTTGGCAACCCATTTGCCAGCCTCAGCCACAGGTGCCCAACCATCGACAGCTAATGCACGAAATGCTTCTCGCAAGACGCTCACAATGCCCGAGGCGTCCCAATTTACTTTTCCATTGGGAGCAATTCCGTTAACAAGAACGTCTTTAAATTCCTCCGACTGCAAGATCTCTGACAACGCCTGCCGCATTTTCTCCATGCCTTCAGCCCATTCCCGAAGTTGCCCGATGTGTTGGTCGATGCGGTTGTATGCGATGACTAGCGCATCTTTCGCGCGACGACACCCATCCGAGCTCCAGAGGTCGTGCTGGTCGATGAAGTGATGAACCAAATTGTTCCTTAGAAGGACCATTTCTCTCAGATCACTCTCAACGCGGACGAACTCTGCATCCGGCAAGCCAAGTGACATCTGCATGGCGAACCAATTGACATTCTCTGGAGAATTTGTTGTCGTCATTTCGGGAGGGCCGATCTCATTGGCAACGACATACGATACAAGGAGATCACCAACCAAGGTGCCGAGCGTCTTGCGGGCCGCTTCGTCAATCTGCGTTGCCTTTGCCCGCTCCAAGTCATGAAACGGTCCTGAGACCTTATGATGCGCCACCATGGCTTTAATCAGCCGCTCATACTGTTGTAGCCGTAACATGCATCGACCCAGCAACCGCTGAACTTCTTGCTGAAGTGACTGCAGGTCTTCGTCGCCTAACATCGTCATAGTAAAATCCGGTCTCTGGCCCCGGTCATATCAACCATATTTCGACCTTAGACGCGATGCTTTAGATCATCTTGCCCCCCAAACAATCCAAAGATCTAGCGTTACCGGCGCAGAGCCCGCATCTGTTGGGGTTTTACACATTCCGATGCAGCTTCATCAAAGCAGCCATTCAATACTGTCACGGATTCAGCAAGCTATTTTTTGAGCAAATAGTTATCGTTCTGGCTCCACGCGTCATCGCAACATAAAGGTTTCGTGCATCAAGTTGATCGGCGTTCAAAACAACAGCATGATCAGCCTCCAGCCCTTTCAAAAGTAACGTCGAGCCAATAGCAGCTAAGGGGAGTTGACGCCCGACGGCGCGGTTTTCTTCGCGAATTTGAATGGCTGCCTCGCTAAAGGTCAATGCCGCGTTTGACTGAACCAAAGACAACGCACGGAGGGTTGCGCGCAAGACGCCAGGCCGATAGCAACGCGATCCGGTTTGGGCCGAACAACACGACAGGATGCTAGCCAATCCAGAAAAGGTAGGCGCTTTTTCAACTTCTAGAGCAAGTAACTCTAGCTCGCTCGGATCCGTTCTCGCCTTACCGCTTTTAATGGCTTTCATGCGGCTTTGGACTCCCTCGGAACCAATGTTGGTAATTAGGCTCTCAGCAAGGTCTAACGTCTCGCGGACTGAATACCCATCAGACAAATCTAGACCATTTGCAAACGTGGTGAGATCCTTGAGATCTACTGGTTCAACTGCGACAATACCGGGAACATTTTTCGCAACCCTATATCGGCTTGCTGCTGACATGCTGTCGCCAATTACTAGCGAGGTTTCGTTCTTTGCTTTGTGAGCACATCGGGCCGCAGCAACAAGTTTTGAATGATCATTGTCGCCATCCAATTTGACCCATTTGACTGATTTGGGGGCTGCTGCCAAATCAACGGCACCGCCTGTAAGCAGTGCTTTTCGCACAGACAAGAGCCACTGCCCAAGCTCTTCGTTTCCGGCATTTCGCCACCTCCAGGGGGTATCTAGCTCAGAAATTTTTGGGAAATGTTTTGCAACATGCTTATCCCAATCAGCCAGCGGGTCATTCCCAAAACCGAATATTGCTTGCATCGGATCCGCCAAGACGCAACAGGGCAAATGTTTCGCAGCATATAACATGATGCCGTGCTGATTGTGAGAGCAGTCCTGATACTCATCAACCAAGATGCGCGAATAGCTTGCTTGTAGCACATCAGTGATGTGGTTTGCCTTAAGAAGGCTCCACGCGGCCTTCCTGATCTTTAGATAGTTGGGTTTTTTGGGGTTTGCGCCCCCATCATATCCTGAACGCTCGGGGAACGTCGAAACCAACCTTATCGCCCAACCATCAATCGTCGCCAGCTTGTAACCACCAGTTGGTAGCTTCTCCTTGGCTAATCTCTGCCGCAGGGCTGCCACCCCAGCGTTCGTGTGGGTCAAGACCAAAATAGGTTTGTCGGATTGGTTACTGCGAAGCGCCTCTACAATGAGTTGTGTCTTTCCGCACCCAGCGGGGGCGATAACCATCCCACGCTCGATAGTTAGCAGATCAACATCAGCCATCGATGGCCCCTGACCACTTGAGAATTTCGCTTAGTAGATCCGGCAACTCGGAGTGAACGCAGTTATCTAAATCTGGACCGATAATTGAATAGGCGGCCTCCTCCATGTGGGAAATTCGCTTGAACCAAGAACCGCTACCGGCAGCTGCCGCCAACTGCCTGCGTTTCTCTTCGGTTATTTCATTGAACCAGTTGCTGAGATCGATCGGTCCTTCGCATGCGGTCCGTAAATGATCTAATATCCGTTGCTCTCCCTGGAGTTCTTTCGCGTATGACCATAACTGCAAGACTGCTTCATCACTAACGCAATCAAAGAGTTCAGCCTCGATTGCCCAGCCTTCCGTCCACTTGAAGACCTTCCCACCCACGCCAACAAAATCTCTCTCATCTTTTTCTTTGGGTTGGACGTCATCATCCCGCAAGGTAGCTACATTATATCCCAACTTCAGGAAAGACATCGCAGATCGGTAGATTTTGCTTACGCCACCAGCATCGACCAAAACGCCACCTGCTGCGGCAAATGTCGAGTGCCCGCCCTCTGCCCGATAACGGTCAATACCACGGATCAGTCCGACTTCGGTTGCCCCCTCACAAACCAGCACGTTAGTCCCTAGAAAGGCCTCAGACGCGATGCGAAGCGTACCTTGAATTGCGTCATCAGCGCCCGCTTGAACAACTGAATGCTCATCTCCACGTCTAATAACGTAGAGCTGTGGCCCGCTCAGCTCACGTAAAACAACTGGCGAATGGGTCGTCATAAATATCTGAAATAACGTTGCTTCGGTCTTAGAACCCAGCTCCAAAAGAAATTTCGAAATTCGATGTGGCTCTAACCCGATTTCCACCTCATCGACCAGCGCAATCGACGCCGTCTCGGCAACCCGATTTTGCAGTCCAGCGACGAGCAGGCGACTTGATCCAAGGCCCAACTTTCTGAGCGGGACACCTTCTGAACTATGCAGCGAAATAGTGCTTCCTGAAAAATTCACAGAGTGTGCGTCCAGCATCGCTCGAACTGTATCCCCAACATCAACGCCAAGGGCTTGAGCCGCACCTGAGATGATGCCTAACGTATCTTTCAACTGGTCACCTGCGGTGTCACCAAAGCTATTCCGAGCTTGCCGCGCTGCGTCAGCCAGTGCCGCAGATGCATCAGCTTTTTCCTCCGTTAGTGCGTTTAAGATTGAACCGCGTTGCCATCCGAGATGTTGATTTGCAAAAACGCCTATACGGTTGGGCGCAATGTTAACCCTGTCGCCCCATGTCAGGCCTCTGGATAGGCCTTGAGCTTCCGCACGGTCAGATTTCAAATGCCATTGTGGCTCTAGGTCGTCACTAATTGTAAGCTGAACCGTAAGGACCGTCTCTGAACCCTCTGATGGTTCATCTTCAAGGTTTCCCTCCTTGTCGAGCCCCAACAAAAAGGGGCCATAAGTATCAAGCGTTTTCAGTCCATCCTGCAAGTCACCGATAGTTGCTCGAACGATAATTTCGTCGTCCACTGACATATTGTAAAAGTCTGCATCCGTGACAGGGAGGTTGCGCCGAGCTCCCAAACACCAATCAATTGCGTCCAAGACTGTGGATTTACCGCTGTCACCGGGACCGACCAGACAGTTCATATTAGGGGAGGGAAACCAAACCAGTTTCTGGATGCTTCTAAAACTGTATACTTCTAATTTTCGGATACGAGCCATTTAAAGTTCCTAATTAAGGTCAATGAGCACCAAACGCTTAGGGTTTCGATCGATTGCCAAGAGCACACGAATTCAATCACTTAACTTTAGGTTGTGCGCAATGAAAGAACAAGCTCACACGTTTCAATAGCGTTGAAAGAACCCTGCATCGAATGTGCTCAAGGCAGAATTCGATTTCGCGCAGCCGAGGTCTTCCTCCCCATTTGCAAGTGACAATATTGCGCTTCTGCGAAGATCGGCTCTCCGCCCTTAACCCTGAGCCGCCTCTTCCATAAACCTCTCTACCCGTTCAGCTCCTGCTTGATACTCGTCCAAACTAGGCTTGTCTTCGGTTGGCTCATCCCGCTCTTCATTGACCAAACCATCGATCTCGTCGCGCCGCTTCCCACCACCTCCAGAGCAGTTACTGGAAACCGCTTTCGGCATCTCAAGCGCTCCAATCTTAGCCTCCAGCGCCTTGATCTGCCCTTGCAGCCCGCGCATCTGGTCTCCCGCTGAGGGATATGGCAGATCGCCGGTTTGCTTGTCGAATATCTGCTTAAAGAACCGGTCCTCATAGTATTTGATCCGCTTGGCGCGCACGGGCATTTGCGCGTCGGCCACCAAGACGATGTCATCAAGATCCATGCGCCGCGCTTCATCCTCGGGTAGCAGAGCGGTTTCTTCGGTCCGTTCGGACATGCTGCGCCCGGCGAAGGGGTTGCGGCCGACCGAGCGCGAGCGGGTCACAACTCGCTTGGTGGTTTTGCCGACGGCTTTGCTGAGCTCTTCGATCGTCTTTTCATCTGAGGGAGTCAGATAGAGCTTGATGCCCGCGTTACCCTGCAAGGCGCGGCGGGCGTTTTCACCGTAGATTTCATCGAGCGCAGGGATGGTCTGGGTGACGATCGCGAGGTTGGCGCGGTAGGAGCGCAGGGTCTCGATACTGTCGAGCACGATCGGCATTTTGCCCAGGCGATTGAACTCATCGAGCATAATCATCACCGGCCAAGTTTCGTCCTTGCCAGGTTCATGGTCCTGCAGCGATGCCAGCAAGTCCGAGAAGAACAATCGGATCAGCGGAGCAAGGGGTTTCGCCATGAGCGGTTCAACCACGAGATAGACCGAAAACGGTGTCTTGCGGATCTCGCAAAAATCGAAGTCTGAAGTTGCGGTTGCACGGTCGATGGCGGGGTTCGACCACTGCTTGAGGCCAGATGTCATCAAGAGCGACAGGTAGGACGTTAGCGTGTCGTTGTTGGTCGAGGCCATGCGCATGAAGATCAGCTTGGCGGCTGGGTTGACCGCTTCATCGGCGCGGCGACGGTATTCTTTCTGCTTGTCGCCGCCTGACGCCGTGATGCGGTAGATCTCGCCCAAGGTCGGCCGCTTTCGTTCAAACGCCAAAAGCCCTGCCGCCACAAATAGGTCAATGCCGCCATCAAGGAGCCCTTGGACCCGGTCGTTATCCGCTTGCAGGAACAATGAGGCCAGCAGCTGCAGCTCCATCTGCTGGCGGTCGACATTTTCCAGCGCTGATATGCGCAGCAAGGGATTGTAGCGGTGTGATCGGCCATCCTTCCAGTCAGTGGGCGCGAACCGAAAAACCTTGTCGCCCTGCAATGCTCTGTGACGCGCCGTCGCCTCGAAGTTTTCGCCCTTCACGTCCAGCACCACGGCGCTGCCCTGATAGGTCAGAAGGTTTGGGATAACAAAACCCGTCGTTTTGCCACGCCCGGTAGGGGCGACGATCAAGGCATGGGGGAATACCTTGGACATGACAAAGGGTTTGCGGCTCTTTGGCTTGCCCATTTTGCCGAGGACAAAGCCGTGGCCAGGCTTGCCGAAAAAGCCGCTCCGCTTCATCTCTGACATGTGCTGCCAGTGGGTTTCACCGAACTTGGTCAGCGCGTCGTTCATCAACACAGCGCTAAGCAAAACACCGGCGCAGGTGCTGCTCCCCACGATCAAGTGAACAATCTGCATATCGGCCGGATGGGTCATTCGGAGAACCCCATAGCTGCGCGCCAGCATCAGGAAATCAATATCCGCCCCGAACCCGAACCAGCGAAACGTCAGAAAGGCCGACGCCAGAACATAGCCCAGCACCGCGCCCAGAAGAGCAAAGCTCATGACGCCGAGTGCGATCCGCGCCTTACCCATGCGTCACACCCTTTTCGCCGTCGGCATCGACATGCCGCTCGCGTCGGACGTCTATTTCTTCATTGGCGATTTCGTCGAGGACATGCTCCATCGCCACGCTGTTCGCCAGAGCGGCATCGCTCTGGAGATATGCCTTGGCCGCATAGAGCCGGTCCAGGCGGTCTTCGATGTGTTCTTCAAGCGTGGTTTCATCACCAATCGCCAAGTCGGCGGCCTGCTCTTCACCAACCAGATCCTCCAGTTCGGCCCGCAAGGTCGTGCGTTCCAGATCGCTGCGAAATGGATCTGCGGTCGGATCATCTCTCAAACGGCTCAGGATGCCAGAGGTGGTCGGCGGCAGCCGGTCGATTATGGATTCCTGCCGGTCAGACTCCACCGACCCACTGTCCTTGAGAACCTCAGCATCGGCCAACAATCGACCAAGATCACTGTGCACTTGGTCGAGACGGTCGATCGCTTTTTCGAGCTCATCGGCGCGCGACAGGTCAAAGCCCTCCTTTTCGGCAATCGCCTTCAAATCCTGTCCGAGCCATTGCCGCTCGAGCGCGGCATTGCCCGCACCGATTTCGACACGACGTGTCACCTCTTGCGGTTCAATGCCGGTGCCGTTCAAAGCCTGCTGAAGACGTTCTGCCAGAGCTGGATCCTGCAAAACGCCTTGGGCCTCGGCCCGTATATTCGCAGCGGAATAGATCCCACTTTGGGACGCGTCCTCGAGCAAGGTATGGGACTGCGTTCCCATTGGGCTCAGATGTGACAAGGAACGATAGATGTCGTTCAACTCATGCTCCAGTGCGGCACGCCGCTCCATCGGGGCGTCCGCTACAATGCGTTCGGCCTGGTTGATCTTGTCGTGGAAGGCATCCACGACCTCATCAAACGAATGCTGTTCTTCGGCCATGCCATATACCTTTCCAACTGCTTCAATCTGTTTGCCCTGCGCCAATAGCGTCGCGGCCTTGTCCAAGGCAGCTGCAATGTCATGCTGGTTCTCACGCGAGGCCTCGGCAGCCAGGCCGCGATAGAGCCGCGCGTTCTGGGCGACTTCAGCCAAGGCACGGTCAAGCTCTGGCCCCACGCGCTCACGCTCGGTCAGCTTCTGGCCGGTGGATTCCGCGCGACGCTGCTCTAAATCGCTTGGCCTCTGCGTCGTGACCCCGCGCTCAAGCTTTCGGGTCGCTTCAAGGCGCAGCCCAAAGCGGTCCGACACCTCGACCATAGCCTCGCGAAAACCGTCGTAGTTGAAGTGGTGGCCTTCCTTCAGAAAGAAGAACTCCCCATCCTTGCTGCGCCGGTTCAAAACGATATGCGCGTGCGGGTGATCCCGATCCTCGTGCACGGCCGCGATGTAGTCGAAGTGGCTGCCTTCGCCTTGAAAGAACCGCTCGCAGATCTCGCGCGTGATATCGGCGACATCCTCGCCGTGCGTGCCAATTGGGAAAGCCATCAAGAGATGTGAGGTATGTCCCAGCTTCGGGTGGAACCCCTCATTCCACTGCGCTGAAAACCGGCGCGTGACCTGCTCGATCTCTTTGGCTGACAGAACGCTTTGGCCGTCATAGGTGCCACGGCTGTCAATGATGAAGCTCGACTTAGTGGTCAGGTATTCCAACTGGTTGCGCAGCTGCGCTTTGTTGTGTGTGCCGCCATCGCGAATGGCTTTGAAGATCGCGGGTGAATGCCCCATGGCCGCGCGCGCCATCTGCTTTGCGCGGGCGCGCGGGACGCTGCCGCGAATGCGGCTCCAGTCCCGATCGAAGAAGGCCTCCTGCGCGGCGACTACAGCGCTATTCCGGGCCATCGGCAAAGCCCCCCAGAACGCGGGCAACCTCCCCAGAGAGCGCGCAGCGTCGCCGCTGCGCCATGTCCTGAACCTGATCGGCGATGTCGAAGATCAGCCCGGCCAATGCGCGCACCTGACCATGGGCGGAATTGCCATAGGGCGGCGTCTGACCCTGGCGCTTTGCCTCGTTTATGCGCTGCGCAATTTGGTTGATATTGTTGCCGGTGCGATTGAGCGAGGCCGACAGCCCCTGCATCTGATTGGCCAGTTCATCGTCGGGAACAAAGAGATCGTTTGACGCTTGGATCAGTCGCCGTAATCCCTCCGCCCGGCAGGTGATATCATGCCGCGTCAGCACGGCATCAAAGCTCGCCAACTCCTTTGGCGTGAGCCGGACATTCACCAGTTCAGAGCGCACCCGCGCATCCAGCTTGCGGCTTTGATCGGCCTTCAACGTGTAGAAGATGCTGCGGGTCGTGACGCCGAATTCGCGGGCCAGATCCTCGATCGGCACCCCTTCGGCACGCTTGCGCACGATCGCAAAACGCTGGTTCTGCGTCAGTCGCTTGTGCCGTGGCGCGCGCGGTCGGCCCATGTGAAGTAATCACCCCTATTTCTTGCCTGTATTCCGCTTGGAGCAGCCATAGGTGCGACCGCCGGGCAAAGCCCGGCCACATGCGCAAGGAGTGGCACCGCTAATCGTGGTTCCACGCCTCAGCATCGCCAAGCAATTGCAGCGCTATTGCGCGGGCCGCGTCTTCGGCGCTGGCATAGGTTTGATGATCGGGCAGCTCGTGCAGATCAAAGGGCTGTTGCGGGTCGTCCGGGGTCTCAACTCGGACATAGATCGCCCATCCATCGATCAGTGCTGGATCATCACAATACTCCTGCCCGCCATCGCGGCAGTTTCAGCTTGACTTGCTTTATGCAATATGCTTTTAGCTAAATGCATATTGCACAGGAGGGAAATCATGGCTATCACCACAACATTGGCTTCAATCGGCGAGGCACTCGAAAAATCACCGCGCAACGGGTACGTGGCCGAGCTGCATCTTCAAGTCATTAAGCACCACAATGCTCTTCAGAACGTCACAGGGAAAGAGTTCTGCGAAGGATTGGGGATCGGAACGTCCTTTGGCACAGAATTTGCCAAGATGAAAAAGATTGCCCCTCGCCTAATTCAAGCGGGCTTGGACGTGGACAAACTCTGACCCAGTGAACGCGGTTGCCCGCGTCCACTGCTGCTTTGATCTCTTCCAAGGTCATCGCAACGCCTCCTCAAGGATTGCGAGAGCCCCAAGACAATCGTCGATATAGGGCTGCTCCTCGCCGTCCAGATCGTTCAGCTCCAGCCGGTTCAACACCGCGTAAAGCGTGGCGCGGGCCTCACGGGCAGCGCTCCGCAAGCTGACGGTATCTTCCAGACGCGCAGTCGAAAAATCATCGCTGTGATAGTCCGGTGTCATGCTGCGACCTCCTTGCTTTGGTCTGCTGCGTGCAAAACAAAGTCGGCAGCTTTCTGCGCCTCAGACGCCGCGCGAAAAATCGCCCGTTTGTCCTCTTTGAGCGCTTTCAACCACCCTTCGACATAGGCGGCGCTTTGGTCAAATTCCGGCGCGACGCCAATCTGAGCCCCAAGGAACCAAGCGCCAATTTCCGCCACCAGCTCTTCAAAGGCATAGGCTTCGCGGTTCGCAAATTTCTTGATCCGCTCCAGCCGCTTTTCGCTGCCGGTCCAATGGATCACCTCATGGGCCAAAGTCCCATAATAGCCTGCGGCATCGTGAAAGGTGCCAATCGGCGGCATGTGGATGTGATCTTTGGCGGGGCTGTAATAGGCGCGCGGGTCGTCGCTGGTGAGGATATCCACCCCCGTCCGGCTGAAAAACGCCTCAAGCTCTGGATCTTTCGCTGTGCCAAGGTCGCGCGGGGCCTCGGGCCGGATGTAGTAATCCTCTGACAAACCCTCGATCTGATCCGCATTGAACACACGATAGGCGCGCGCATAGGGAAGCTCTTCCTCAATGCCCATCTCGTTCTCTCGGGTGAATGTGCCGTACTTCACCACAGTCGACGACTTTTCGCCTTTGCGAACTTGGCCGCTCAGCTCCTGCGCCTGTTTGTAGGTCATCCAGCGGCCGGACAAATAACCATGCTTGGCCGCCATGACCCAGAGCATCAGGATATTAATCCCGCGATACTCCTCCCCGTTGTGTCGGGTCGGCAGGGCAATGCCGGACGCATTTCCGGTCCAAGGCTTGCGCCATGGCGGCGTGCCTGCCTCGATCTCTGCAATAATGGTGTCGGTGACATGGGCATAAACATCAAACTTCGGTGCCATTTGTGGCCTCCTCGATCAAAGTGACGCGGGTGAGGCTTCGCGCCCCCTTCCGCCGATGGGCTGCGCCTCGGCCACCTGATCTGACCGAATACGCATGTATTCGGCGGAACAGAGTGGGAGAGGGCAAAGCCCGACCCACGGCCCTGAACGGGGCTGTCAATCGGCCACATTTGCGAAGAAAATGTCTGCGCCAAAATCAGACGCCAATTTGCCCCGCGAGGAATGGCTCGCGCACGAGACAGGGGAAATTGGTGTCTGATTTTGGGGATGGACTAAGGTTGACCGCCACGGTCGGGGATGTTGGGCGGACCCAAAAAAAGGAATGATGTCTGGATCGGGGTGAGCGGGCTAACAGCCCGTTGAAAACCGGTGCAGTCTATTGAAACTGGCCGCCCGCGCGCTGAAGCGCGGGCTCAACTTTACCTAGCACCGGTGGCTGTTTTAAACAAAAAGGCTGGAAGGCGGGCGTTAGAGTGTCGAGGGTGAGCCATGGGACACCACAATTCTTGCAGAGATGGACGAATGCACAACCAGTCAACCCAAGTCTTCGTCTAGCAGTTTGGACCTTCAGTCGAACAGTCCCAGAACAATTCTTTTTATTGAATTAGTTAGACTTTATTGGCGATCGTTCGTTTCCATTCAATTTCGTTCAGGATACATTTTTGTAGATTGCCTTGGGTGTGAATTTTGAATTGAAAGCGAGTCGAGCAGTTGACGGATCTAGAGGACATTCGGCCTGGAGGCCGCTTCAGCGGGATTGCTCCCGGAACATCTGTGGAGATTGTGTCCGTCGAGTGGATCGGTGAGCAGGCCGTAAACATTGTCTATCGCACGGCGTCCGGCTCAATTGCTGAGACAACGCTTTATCGCGATGATCAACACCGACTGGAACTTGAGAGTGCTGGTAGAAACTGGTCGTTTGACGCGGATGGTGCGCTGCTTCGACTGGTAACTGAGGCCAATCGGATCAAGCTAGCGCACTTTTTCGATCCGTATCTCGCAATTCATACCAGCCTTGTGGACCCTCTCCCCCATCAGATTTCGGCTGTTTACGGTGAAATGATCCCCCGCCAGCCGTTGCGGTTCCTGCTGGCAGACGATCCGGGTGCAGGCAAAACGATCATGGCTGGTCTTCTGATTAAAGAGCTAATAGCGCGGAGTGATCTAGAGCGCTGTCTTATCGTTGCTCCAGGCAGCTTGGTTGAACAGTGGCAAGATGAACTGGGCGAAAAGTTCGGACTTGAGTTTGACATTCTGAGCCGAGACATGATCGAGGGTTCTCGATCTGGTAATCCTTTCAACGACAACAACAGGTTAATTGCCAGGTTGGATGTCTTGGCACGAAATGATGACCTACTTGAGAAGCTGACGTCATCGTCCGAGTGGGATATGATTATTGTTGACGAAGCCCACAGGATGTCGGCGACATTCTTCGGGAATGAGGTCAAATACACGAAGCGATACCAGCTAGGACAACAGCTAGGTAAAGTTTGCCGCCATTTCCTCTTGATGACTGCCACGCCTCACAATGGCAAAGAGAAGGATTTCCAGCTATTCATGGCATTGTTGGATGGAGACCGCTTCGAAGGCCGGTTCCGGGACGGCGTCCACATGGCAGATGTCGAAGACATGATGCGACGACTCACAAAAGAAGAGCTCTTGAGGTTTGATGGCAGACCACTGTTCCCCGAACGCAAAGCTTACACGGCAAAGTACGAGCTTTCAGCAGACGAGGCGCAACTTTATACGGCTGTAACTGAGTATGTACGCAACGAAATGAATCGCGTGCAACGATTTGCAGAAGAAGACGGACGGAAGCGCAATAACGTAGGATTTGCTCTGCAAATTCTTCAGCGCCGTCTGGCTTCGAGTCCTGCCGCGATTTATCAATCACTGAAACGAAGGCGCGAGCGTTTAGAAGCCGAACTGGCTGAAGCACGTTTGGCCAAAAGTGGCGCAAGATCTTCATTTGGTGGGGCGTCACTCTACGAAGAGATGATCAGCAATCTGGATGAATTTGGCCAAGATGAGATCGACGATCTCGAAGATATCGTTGCAACAGGCGCGACGACCGCTGAAACTGTTGAGCAGCTTGAAATTGAAGTAGAAACTCTCAAAGGATTGGAAGCGATGGCGCTTCAAGTCCTGCGGTCGGGTAAAGACGCTAAATGGCAGCAGCTCGATCGGATACTAGATGACGACCTCATGCGAGATCCAGATGGCCACAGGCGTAAACTGATTATTTTTACCGAGCCAAAAGACACGCTAGAGTATTTGCGTGAGAAAGTTGTTGCTAGGCTGGGCCGTCCTGATGTCGTTGATGTCATTCATGGCGGCGTGTCACGGGAAGAACGGCGCAAAGTGGTTGAACGGTTTATGCAAGACCGTGATCTACAGGTTTTGATTGCAAACGATGCGGCAGGCGAAGGCGTGAATCTTCAACGCGGACACCTGATGGTAAACTACGATTTGCCTTGGAACCCCAACAAGATTGAGCAGCGGTTTGGCCGCATTCATCGAATTGGCCAAACTGAAGTCTGTCACCTTTGGAACCTTGTCGCCAATGATACCCGAGAAGGTGAAGTCTATGCTCGGTTGCTGGAGAAACTGGAAGCTGCGCGCGAAGCGCTCGGAGGTCGAGTTTATGACGTCCTCGGAGAGTTGTTTGAGGAACGTGCGCTAAAGGATCTGCTTTTTGAAGCGATCCAGTATGGTGAGCAGGACGAGGTCAAGGCGCGCTTGTTTCAAACCGTGGATGGTGCAGTAGACCAATCCCACCTTTTGGAGCTTCTGAAGAAACGCCAACTCACCAGCGACACCATGCCGGAAGCTCGCGTTCAGGAACTTCGGCTCGACATGGAGCGCGCCGATGCGCAGCGCTTGCAGCCGCACCATGTTCAAAGTTTCTTCGTGGAGGCTTTCCAAAGGCTCGGAGGCAAGATCAAATCCAGAGAAGATGGCAGATGGGAGATCACCCATGTTCCGCTAGTCGTCCGAGAGCGGGATCGGCAGATCGGATCAAGCGCACCTCTTCAAAAAAAGTATGAACGTATTTGCTTTGAAAAAGCTAAAATCAATCAACAGCCTGTTGCCGCGTTCATCTTTCCTGGGCATCCGTTACTTGATGCGGTCATCAGCATTGTTCGCGAGCAAAATGATCATTTAATGAAGCAGGGTGCGGTGCTGGTCGATGACACTGACGACGGCACAGACATTGCAGCCCTATTTTTGCTGGAGCATTCTGTTCAAGACGGGCGGCCAGCGCGGGCCGGAGACCCCATTGTCATCTCGCAGAAGCTTCAGTTTGCGTCTGTCGACAAGGCTGGCAATGTGTCGAACGCGGGCATCGCGCCGCACCTGAATTTGCGACCCGCATCCGCTGAAGAGATCAGTTCTGTCCACGCTGCCTTGGATGAAGACTGGCTTCGCACCAATCTGGAAAAGCGGGTCGTGCAATTCGCTACGGTCGAACTCGCTCAGGCTCATGTCGCCGAAGTCCGAACGCGCCGCCTCCCCGAAATCGACAAGGTGGCCCATGAAGTTCAGGCACGGCTCAAGAAAGAGATCAACTACTGGGACTCACGCGCAGCGGAACTGAGGGAACAAGAGCGGGCTGGGAAGAAGACCCGGCTGAACTGGCAGAATGCAGATCGTCGTGCCGAAGACCTCGCAGAACGGTTGAAGAGCCGCATGCAAGTTATTGAACAAGAGCGCTTTATTTCGTCTCAACCTCCCCGCGTTCGTGGTGGAATGATCGTCGTTCCTGGTGGCCTTTTGTTGCATAATTCACCCGGCCAACTGGTTTCCGGTTTTTCCGAAGACCCAGAGGCGCGGCGCAAGATCGAGCTGAAAGCTATGGGCGCGGTGATGGAAGCCGAGCGTGCGTTAGGCAACCAGCCCGAGGACGTCTCTGCGCAGAAGGTCGGCTATGACATTGCGTCTTATGATCCTGACACCGACCACATGCGGTTTATAGAGGTGAAGGGGCGCATCGACACAGCTGACACGGTTATCATCACAAGGCAGGAGCTGATCACGTCGCTGAACAAATCGGACCAGTTCATCCTTGCTATTGTGCAGGTCAATAGCGGCTTCGTGCATCCTCCGCGTTACGTCTATGGGGCGCTCGATACCCGCGAACCTCCTTTCGATCAGAACGCAATCCAGTTTCACATCAAGCGGCTCCTTGAGCGTGCAGAGGAGCCAAAATGATACTCGGTTATACGGAATTTTCATTTGGGTATGCGATTACAGAAAATCTGGTTCGTTCATCCGCAATTTGTCCTACCGGAGCGCCTGTGTTTCCTAATTTGGTGCAGGAAGCTAGGCTCGGCTACGATGTCCGCATCGATCTGCCCGGCGTTCCGATGTTCTTCCAGTTCAAACTTCCAAGCAAAATGGTAAAGAACAACGCTAGGGAGGTTGCGCAACTAGGGCTGGCGGGTATCAACACGCCGTTTTTTCGGATGCCACTAATGCGGCGAGATAAATCACCACAGCATCAGCATCTAATTGATTGGGAACGAAGGTTTCCAAATTGTGTCTATTACGCGTCGCCAACGTTTCAGCATATGGAAGATTTCAATGCTGCCTATGTTGCTGGAACAGTGCACATCCAAACAGCCTATTTTTCGCCACTCGCCATTGGCCCTCTTCCAGACGACACACAACATAATGTTTCATACGCGCACGACCTTAGTGTGGCATATAGGTGTTCAGAGCCAATTTCGATCGAATCCAGAGGCTTTCAAAAGGTCGCTGGCACCTTGGAGACTGAGCTGTCGTCGCGGGGGACGGAAGAACTAGATGAGAGCGTCGATAGAGTTCTGAGCGATGTGCGGGAACTTATTCCGGCCAAAATTCGTGATGCAGAAGATGAGATTCGTGGTCGGTTGGTACAGCGGCGATCTTCAATCGCAGATGAACGGATTCTGGATGAGCGCACTAGAGAAGTTAGTGAAAAGCTACTTGTGGCAAGAGAACTTGCGCGCATTGGCATGGGGGTAGAGCTAGTAATGGCTCAGCCCAGAAATTAGGAGTGAGCGGACGTGCAAAGCGGCGGCATTGAGTACAAGAAAAAACTGATAGAGGTCGCCATTCCGTTGGAGGCGATCAATGCAGCCTCAGCGCGGGAGAAGTCGATCCGGCATGGGCATCCTTCTACCTTGCATCTGTGGTGGGCGCGCAGGCCTTTGGCGGCGTGTCGCGCGGTGCTGTTTGCGCAGCTTGTCGATGATCCATCCAGCCACCCGGACAAGTTCCCGACCGACGAGGCGGTGGAAGCTGAGCGCAAGCGGTTGTTCGCAATCATTGAGGATCTGGTGAAGTGGGAGAATTCCACCAACGAAGAAGTGCTGACCCGCGCCCGCAACGAGATCATGCGCTCTTGCGATGGCAAGCTGCCGCCGGTCTATGACCCGTTCTCGGGCGGTGGGTCGATCCCGCTGGAGGCGCAGCGGCTCGGGTTGCCTGCCTACGGGTCTGACTTGAACCCGGTAGCTGTGATGATTGGCAAGGCGATGATCGAGATACCGCCCAAGTTCAAAGATATGTCCCCGATCCATCCCGGTGAGAAAGAGCGTGGATTTGGGGAATATAAGAATGCTGAAGGGCTAGCCGAGGATGTCCGGTATTATGGCGCGTGGATGCGCGAAGAAGCCTACAAGCGGATTGGGCACCTCTTTCCAAAAATAGATTTGCCCGAAGCGCAAGGCGGTGGTGAAGCAACCGTGATTGCATGGATTTGGGCACGAACAGTGCCAAGCCCAGACCCAGCATATGCAGACGTACACGTGCCGCTCGCGTCAACGTTTTTGTTGAGTGCTAAAAAAGGCCAAGAAGCTTGGGTTGAGCCTGTAGTATCGAAAGCTGACAAAAAAATCTCGTTCCGCATCCGGTTTGGAGGAACAAAAGAGGAAATTGAAAAAGCAAAATCTGGCTCTGCGGCGGGTAAAAGGCTTGGGTTCATCTGCCAGTTATCTAGAGCGCCTATTTCGTACGACTACATTCGGAAATCGGGTCAAGATGGCACGCTGAAGGACGTATTGATCGCTGTGGTCGCTGAAGGCCCCCGCGGCCGAATATTTTTGGATCCGAGCTTAGAACATGAGAAGTTGGCAAGATCAGTTAAGGCAGACTGGAGGCCAGACACAAAACTGCATGGCAAGACACGCGTCAACGTCTCGAATTATGGTCTCGATACTTACGGTGATCTTTTCTTGTCCCGCCAACTAGTTGCCCTGAACACCTTCAGTGACCTTGTTCAAGAGGTTCAAACGATAGCTATGAAGCCCGCTCAGGATGCCTTCAAGAACAATGACTCGAAGCGTTTAAGGGAGGGTGGACTAGGCGCTGCGGCTTACACTGATGCGTTAGCAACCTACCTCGCTTTTGTTGTTAGCAGTCAAGCGGATCGAATGAGCACAATCTGTACCTGGGATGCAGGTGGGCCGACATGGGGAACAAAAACAAGAAATACTTTCTCTCGCCAAGCAATAGCCATGACTTGGGATTTCACGGAGACCAATCCATTTTCAACACAATCGGGAAGTTTTCATAATTCACTAGATTACACTTCCAAAGGAGTTATCAGTAATGCCTCCAATATCGGTTCAGTGAATCAGATAGATGCCCGCCATATTAATCCGGGTTTCGACTGCGTGATTTCGACCGATCCGCCCTACTATGATAATATTGGATATGCTGACCTATCTGACTTCTTCTACGTCTGGTTAAAAAAGATCTGCGGCGAGACATATCCAGATATATTTGGCTTGATTGCAACTCCGAAAACAGACGAATTGATTGCAGCTCCATATCGACATGGTGGCAAGTCTGAAGCTGAGGAATATTTCCTTTCAGGCATGACTGAAGCAATCTCGCGGATGGCCGCAGTTTCGCCGGATGGATTTCCGGCGACCATTTATTATGCGTTTAAGCAGAGCGAAATTAAAGCAGAAGGGATTAGCTCAACTGGGTGGGCAACATTCTTACAAGCCGTAATTAACGCTGGCTTCTCGGTTGTCGGAACTTGGCCTGTTCGCACAGAGCTAGCTAATCGAATGATTGCGTCTGGCACCAATGCCCTCGCCAACTCGGTAGTTCTTGTCTGTCGTAAGAAGGGAGCGACTGCCGACACCATCACGCGGGCAGAATTTTTGCGCACTCTGAAACGGGAACTCCCCCCTGCAATCTCAGAACTGCAAGCCGCCAACGTTTCACCCGCCGACATGCCACAATCGGCCATTGGCCCCGGCATGGGCGTGTTCTCTCGCTACGCTGTAGTTCTGGAGGCCGACGACACCCCAATGAGCGTCAAGACAGCGCTACAATTAATCAACGCGCAGCTCGATGAGTTTCTTAACGACCTGCACGGTGACCTGGACCCTGACACTCGCTTTGCCGCGACATGGTTCGAGCAGCATGGATTGGGCAAAAGCGAATATGGTGCCGCTGACAACCTCGCCCGCGCCCGTGGTATCTCAGTCGAGAGCGTGAAACACGCTGGCATCATCGAAAGCAGTGCAGGTAAGGTCCGTATCCTGAAACGGGACGAGTTGGACCCGGATTGGGACCCCGAAACCGATGATCATTTGACCGTCTGGGAAGCCTGCCAGTATCTAATCCGTGCGTTGGAAAACGATGGCGAGTACGCCGCCGCTGAACTGCTCAAAAAGCTTGGAGGCGATAAGGCCGAGATGGTCAAAGACCTCGCCTACTACCTCTACGATGTCTGCGCGAACAAACGACAGGATGCCAAAGAGGCGACGGCCTACAACGGGCTGATCGCCGTCTGGCCTGAACTCACCCGCCAAGCCGCGACAATCACTCTCACCGATAAGAACCGCCAAGCGCGGATGGATCTCTGACAATGGCAAAAAGCACCCGACAGTACATCAACGACGCGATGGAATACATGCAGCCTGCGCTGCAACCCTATGTGCTGCGCTGTTTGCAGGCCGCCCTGGGCGATGAAGCCCCAAAACGGCTGATGGAAGCATTCCCGCACTTGAAGATTCAGGGCGGTGATAAGACGACGCTAGATACCATGAAGCTGTTGCAGATCATGGACCGGTTCTGGAACGATGCGTTCCGCGCAACGTTGGATCGAACCCATCGCGCTCTAGTCAACGAAGTGCTGGAGGTCCGCCACAAGTGGGCCCATGACGGTAAGTTCACCTATGACGATGCAGAGCGAGCACTGGACTCAATGCGGAGGCTTTTAGAAGCAGTCAGCGCTGGTGATGCCGCCGAGAAGGTCGGTAACGCCCGCGATGCGATCCTACGCGTGAAATTCGAAGAGCTGCGGCGGAATGAAGAGCGACGTCAAACGAAGGCCAATGACATTTCTGTTGAAACTTACGCCGGGTTATTGCCTTGGCGTGAAGTGGTCGAGCCGCATCAAGACGTAGCAACAGGTGAGTTCCAGCAGGCCGAGTTTGCTGCTGATCTGGCGAAGGTTCACAACGGTAGTGCGCCGTCCGAATACAAAGACCCCTCCGAGTTTTTCGCGCGGACCTATCTGACAGATGGACTAAGTACATTGCTGTTAGGAGCAGCAAAACGCCTGTGCGGTAAGGGCGGCGATCCAGTGGTCGAATTGCAGACCAACTTTGGTGGCGGCAAGACCCACTCGATGTTGGCGCTTTACCATATGGTCGGTGGCACAAAGGCACAGGACTTGCCGGGGCTGGACCAGTTATTGAGTGGCGCAGGGTTGGTTGTGCCCGACAAGGTGAACCGAGCTGTGCTAGTGGGCACATCTTATGGGCCTGCAAATGTGGACAAGAGGACGCGCGACTACGGGCGACCGATCCGGACAACATGGGGCGAGTTGGCGTTCCAGTTGGGCGGTGAAGAAGGCTATGCACTGGTTGCTGATGATGACGAAAGAGGGACAGCGCCGGGTTCAAACCTGTTGGAGGAGCTATTTCGTCAAACAGGACCAAACCTGATCCTGATCGACGAATGGGTTGCTTACCTCCGCCAGATCTACCGTGTGGACGACCTTCCGTCGGGTTCATTCGATGCAAACTTAACGTTTGTTCAGGCTTTGACAGAGGCTGTGAAAGCATCCCCGATGACACTGCTTGTTGCATCGCTCCCTGCGTCACAGATCGAAGTCGGTGGCGAAGGCGGGCATCAGGCATTGGCCCGTTTGAAGCAGACGTTCAGCCGCGTAGAAAGCTCGTGGCGGCCAGCATCGCAAGAAGAGAGCTACGAGATCGTCCGGCGTCGGCTCTTCAAGGAAATCCCAAGCGACAAATACATGCACCGGGACAACACCCTGAAGCAGTTTGCAAAGCTGTATCGAGAAAATCCAAATGACTTCCCGCAAGGATGTGCAGATGAAGACTACCGACGCAAACTTGCTAAGGCCTATCCGATCCACCCAGATCTGTTCGACCATCTTTTCACTGCATGGGGTTCGCTGGAGAGGTTCCAGAGAACGCGCGGTGTTTTGCGGCTGATGGCGCAGGTGATCCACGAACTTTGGATGTCTAACGATCCTTCAGTGATGATCATGCCCGGCAGTGTTGCAATCAGTTCCGCACGGGTTGAACCGGAACTGCTGCATTACCTTGATGTTTCATGGCAGTCGATCATCGCCGGGGATATCGACGGTGCGAATTCCACGCCTTACAAAATCGACCAATCAGCCCCGAACCTGAACCGGTATTCGGCCACCCGACGTGTTGCGCGAACGGTGTTTATGGGAACTGCTCCGATGGAAGGGCAAGAGAACAAAGGCTTGGACGACAAACAGATCAACCTTGGCGTTGTACAACCTGGTGAAAAAGTAGCGATATTTGGCGACGCCCTTCGCCGCATGACAAACCAGGCAAAATTCATGCATGGCGACCTTGGACGATATTGGTATTCAACGTCGCCCAGCTTGAACCGAATGGCCGCTGATCGGGCTGGCCAGCTCGAAGAAGCTCTCGTACTTGTTGAAATTGATAAAGCCCTTGGAAAATATATCAATTCAATAGGGGATCGTGGGCACTTTGAGACAGTCCAAGTTGCGCCGGATAGTTCTGGCGAAGTGCCGGATGACCCCGGAGGCGTAAGAGCTGTCGTGCTGGGGGTAGATCATCCACACAACGGCCGTGACGGTTCAGACGCAATGGCAGAGTGTAAGGATATTCTTCTTCAGCGGGGAAACACGCCTCGCGTCTACAGAAACACTTTGGTCTTTATCGCAGCGGACAACCGTCAGCTCGAAAGTCTCAAAGATGCGATGCGCGCAGCTCTGGCTTGGACTGGTATCATGAGAGATACCGACAACGGGCGGCTTGACCTCAAGAGCAGCGATATTGCTCTTTCCAAAGACAAAGCAAAAGAGGCGCAGGACACTGTTAGCACAAGGTTGAAGGAAACATGGGCGTATCTAATCTACCCCTATCAAGATACGGCTCAGACTGATGTGGCGTTCACCACGACCCGGATATCCGCGCAGGACGGGGTATTGGGCAGGGCAAGCAAGAAGCTTGTCAGTGACGAAGCACTCTTGCCAGAGATCGGTCCCGAAAGACTCAACAGAGAGTTGGAAAAATACATTTGGAATGGCAAGCCTCATCTTAGCCTTGGTCAGGTTTGGGAGTATTTGAACAGATACACCTATCTCCCAAGGCTCAAAGGGCGAGACACCTTGATTAGGGGAGTTCAGGCTTCGGTTGGTGGGATGATTCCCGGGCCATTTGCCTACGCCGAACGATGGGATGAAACGTCTGAAGAATACGTTGGGATTGCTATAGAAAAAAGTTCGATGGCGCTGGTCGCGATCGACAATGAAGCTGTCATCATCAAGAAAGAGATCGCTGAAGCCAACAGACCAAAACCATCTGTTACCCCAGTTAACGATAGTCCGGCATCTGCAAGTAGTCCGGCGGCGGCCATATCCACTGTTGGTGCCAATCCAACTGCAACTGGACCGGCACCTGCGACGCCAGAACGAGAACCTACACGATTCCTAGGAACTGTCATGCTCTCCTCGGATCGGCCTTCAAGGGATATGGCGCAGATCATTGAAGCTATCGTTGAGCAGCTTACTACGATCCCGAATGCCGAGGTTACACTAAAGCTCGAAATCGACGCCGAGGTGCCGTCCGGGCTGGACCGCGCGAAAACGCGAACTTTGATCGAGAACGCCAATACGCTTGGGTTTATCGATAAGCAAATCAAGTGAAGTGTTGCCAGTAAGCCAGGGCGGGAAACCCGCCTTGGCGCTGAGGTCACTCGGTGACCGGATCGTCGTCACGGCGCGGGAATGCGACCATCTCGACATCGGGGAACATGCTGTGTTTGACGTTGATCGACGTGATGTTGCCGCTGTCGTCGGTGTTGACGAAGAGAACGCCGCAGCGGTCCCAAAAGTTCTTGCCGTCTTTTTCGCCGGATTTGACGTTCAGTTTCAGAATTTGAGTAGCCATTTTTTGATCCTCACTTTGAGTGTTTCGATGAACATGACCAAAGCTGGCACCAAGGGGCTGTCAGCGAGAAGATTGCCTCGCGAGGAATGCGCTGGCGCAGGGGAATTTTATTGTTGAAGTGGTGCTTGCGCCGCGTCTCGCACGGCTGCCCGCTTATGTTCAGCAATCAGAAACGCGGCATTGAGGATCTGAGTCGGCTACGACAACCTGACTGAAGTCCTCTACCATCGAAAAGACGCATCTTGGCACCAAGCAAGCGCAACCAGCTTTAGTTCAACAGGTCCAATCTAGCCTTAAGCGCACCGTCGATCGAAGCAAGCAACGCCTCTGGGAAACACTCTGGAAGCTGATTGAACGTGGCCTCAATGATCGCGTGCGAGGTCTCCTGTAGTTCTTCGAACAGGCCCTGCACGACTGCGCGGGACAAGCCGGATTGCACGCCGGTCTCCACGATGTGGCGGCCCACGATATTCGAAACCTTGTAGTGGTTCGAGTTGCCGAAGTTCATGGCCAGTTTGAAGTATTTCCGCTCGATCTGCCGGGCGTCGACTGTCGGTTGCACCGTCAGAACGTCGTAGAGCGGTGTCATGCGGAAACGGCCGCCAGGCAAAAGGCTGACGCTGAAGTTCTTACCATGGCCATCTGTCGCACCCAGCAGCCAGAACAGAACGTTGGATTTAAAAAAATCGTACCGGTCTTTGTTGGGATCGTCGCTACCCAACAAGAGTTCCATGATGTCAGAGATACCTGGGCCGCCTTCGTTCTGGTACTTTTGCGTAGGCACAACAGATAGCGCTTGGCAGCAATCTTCCTGCGGCAGACGGATCAAGCGGCCATCTGACGTCCAGCGCCGATCAAAACGCTCAACCACCAAGGCTTTCTTGTCGCCAAACTGAGCCATTTCGACATTTGCAGCTCTAAGCCCAAACGCTTCCATCAGCTTCAGGCACAAGTATTCGTTTTCAACGCTGTCGGACAGGTCCATGCCGTTGGGTAGCCTACCGATTTGGGGCTTGATGATGTGGGTGGTTGGCGTCGTACCGGTTGGCTCAATCCACTGGCCATCTTTACGAAGAAGGGCCGTTTTTTCCTGTGCGCCAGCGACAGAAATTCGGAAGTCGTTCTCACGGCGGATTCCCAGTGGTGCGAGGTCGAGCTCGTTCAAAATGGCCCCAATCCGCGCCTCGTCAAGAGGTTCACCAGTCAACTCAGACATTGGCTGGGGCTCTTGCCCATCAGGCAGAAACTGAAGCGCGCCGATGCAGTCCCGCCCGATTTGGGACAGCAAGCTGAAGGCATCTACGCCCTCGGCCCCCACACGTTCCGCGACCCTTCGGCGGATGAGGTCACTGTCGGGCAACAGGTTGTCAAAGACGGCCATCACAGGTGCGCCGCTGTAGCGGGTCTCTTGCAATGGCAACGACAAAGACACCGGCATCCGGTGTTCCCAGTCGAGCCAAGCTGGTGCATAGCTGAAGCTGACGCCGCCAGAAGGTTCACGGACCAACTGACCCACGAGCCGCGAGTTAAGAAAGACGTTCAGTGGCGTATAGCTGCGCTTGCGACCCATGTCAGAATATATCCTCAAGCCCGTCTGATGCGCCTTTGCTGCGCTCGGTCACCATGATCTCAAGATCCAAGGCCGCGATCAAATCAAATAGCGTTTCCAGTTTGGTGCCCCCGCTGCCGTTCTCGATCTTGGAAATCGTCTCCTGCCAGACACCACTCATCGAGGCGAGCTCCTTCTGGGTCAGGTTCTTGGCTTTCCGAGCCTCGCGAATTGCGTGGCCCAAATTTTTTGACGTGCGAACGAGGTGCTTCATGACTATTCTCCCATCACCCAATATGACCTTTAGATCATAATATGTCAATATGATTCTCAAGTCATAATTAAGATATATGACCCAAAGACCATAAGCGGCAACTCCAATATGGGCCGTATCTCAGAAAACAGTGCCGTTTCTGACATAACGACAACCCTATCTCAAATTGAGCCATAAGCGGGCAGTCATGCAAGACGCGGTGTGAGCACCGCTTCAACAGGAAAATTCGCCGAGGATGATCGCAGCCGCCGTGAAGGCCGGAGTGGAACCCGATGACCTGCTGCAGGCGGTCAAAGCCCACGCCAAGGAAAGCGAGGGCTACTACACCCGCAGCAAAGTCTGTTTTTCAGACAACTGGTTCAAGATGCGCCGATGGGAGAAATGGCTTGCCCAGATATGGGCCGACCGAAAGAAGGCACGAGAAGCCGAAGCCAAAGGTCGCGCCAGCCTCGCCGAGTGGATTCACGAGCGCCATCCCCTGTGCCGCCATATCACCAACCGGCAGATCGAGGACTTGATCGTGTTAAAGCTGGTGACGCCTGAGCAAGTGCGTGCGGCGGGGCTGCAGGCGTGATGACTTTTGGTCTACATACTATTGCTAGCATGTGACTGCGCGTTAGGAGCTTTAAGTCACCAAAGCGCAATGGTCGCATCAACGACTTTTTGGAGGCCAGCTATTCTATCGTTTTGTTTAGATTCAAAGTCTTCGACTTTTTCCACGTCCCCTTTGAATGTTTCTAACTTAGCATTATATGCGCGTTTCTTGCTGTCGAAGTCAGCCTTTGCAGGCGGCAATTTCACTGCCAACTGAGCTAAGCTCTTTCTTAAATCTTCTAGCTGCTGTTTGTCGCGTTCCAGTACTTGCTTGCCCCTCTGAATTTTTTGCTCCCAGAGCCGCAGCCTATCCTCCCGGCGCTTCCTTTCCTTCAAGTACCGATTCCTGAACGGAAGGTGCTCATCACCTGTACATTGAGGCAATGGATTCCTATTTGGACACAAAGTGTATTCATAACCTTCGACACGCTCAACTTTGAACTTTCTGCAACGTTCCGTTTCCTTCGCCAGCTTGTCTTGGGCCTGCACGATGTTGCGCTCTAACTTGATCTCTTGGCCCTTCATCGTCTTTTCACGCTGCACCAATTCGGAATATGTCCGTTGTGCTGCATTAAGAGCACTCAGCATAGCTTGCCTATCAGGCCAGCCTTCATTCAACTCCTGCTCGCTCTTCAAATAAGGGTCAAAGAGCACAACAAAGTCCTGCGATGCTGTGTCTCGTACTTTCTTGATTTGCGCTTGGATTTCTCCCCACTCCTTGATTCCAGAGCAGTCGTAGTGCCAGGGATCGTTCGGGTTCTTGTGCAAAACCCAGCCGTTGGCGGTCAAGGCTTGTCTTGCTTCTTCCTCGTTTGATTGACCAAGCTTTATGTCTACCGCCAAACCATACTCATGGTTTGATGTTCCAGGTCTATTTGCTGGTGCAAAAGGTTTGCTAGCACCAAAATATTTGAAACGAAGATAGCCGATGTACAGTTCAAATTGCTTCGAAACCGTCCGAACTGAGCTGGTCAATTGAATCTTAGCATCGGGTTTGTTGGTCACAGTCGCAAACGTAGCATTGGCCGCATCAAACGCCAATTGAGCCTTGGGATGTAAACTCATGTCATCACGGCTCAATCCGACACTCATATCCGTTGGACGTCCGAAAGCAGCCAGAGCCAGCTTGCGGAGGCCTGCAATATGTTTCGGAGCGATTCCCATCGGCGGCCAAAGCCAACCCAGGGACGTGACCATTACCAATTTCGTAGGCGCCTAAATACTCAATCAAATTCTTCGAAAGATTGTTCGCTAATTTCGCCGATATTGGTTCCGGTGTAGTATAGTCAAACCGAACAAAATATTGGCTGGACTCAGATACGCGCCCACAACTATCAGTCGTTATATGGTCTCGATAGAAACGGCTTGTGTCCGACCATGAAAATTTCGTCGAAATATCAAAAAATTCTCCACCTTCGGCGAAAAATCCTTCTTCTGGCAGTGTTAGCCCTTGTCCAGACAACACCTCGTTCAGCCGAGAAATTCGATTAGCTATCGAAACATCCATCTGTGCCGCGTCCCGCTCTGGGTTTGGGACCAGAACACTACCGTTACCAATTGATGCAAGCTGGTCTAAAATTCGTAAGGCTTCCCGCCCAATTTTTCCTGCTGTTCTAGTGTTAATAATCGTTGCCCCAGCGTCTACATTTGGAGTGAACGAAAGGAAGCCGTTTGAAAGGGCAATGGAGTACTGCAACGAGAAGTTCTTTCTCCAGGTTCCGTAGGTTGGCTTCGGCCAGTCGCAAGCTCTCTCTGTGCCACGTGCAACTGCCTGGTATGTGATAGTGCGGTTTTGGTTAGACCGCAGGTCTAAATCTCCGGAAAAATTATGGTCAAAATTGGCGGAAATACTGTTACTATCGTTGCACCCAGGTCTGGGCATATAAGGACGTATCTCGTCTGCAAGCTGCGCACCGCCATCTTTCATGCGAGCAACTAGGCTAATTTCCATTCGAGTCGTGTCAATTTCTGTGACGCCGTCTGAGAGCGTACCTTGGTTAAAAAAGCGCGTTTGAATATACAGAAGCTGAAACGGCGCAGTTGACGCATCAAGCCCCTCAATGTGGTCAGACATCATCTTTGGGCCATCAACCATAGTTTGCCAATCGGCCATGAACTGAAATTCTTCGGCAACGGTTGACGTAGTGATTGCTGACAAACCAAGTGCCAAGAAAATTCTTCTACTAAAAATTGGAAGCAATGCAGTGGTCTCCTATTCTTACAGTAATCGAAGCATCCTCCATACCCACAAAGGTGAGGTTGCCATTTAAAAGCGAGGTTTGGTCGCTATGTTCAATAACTACGGGTGACATTTGCGGGTCTATTGTGAAATTAATGCCATCTTCACGGGAAACCGACGCTGAAAAATCTTTGGCAAATAAAAGTGAAATCTGGTCGTCCCCCTGACCAATCTGGGCGACACAATTTTCCTCCCCAGCGTTTCGTACTGTATTGCCTTCAAAAAAGATGTCCCCTCGGCCACAGTCATCGACCTCTTGGTCAAATAGCTCCATGACTGTCGATTTTGGAAGAACACCGTTCGGCCCAACACTTTCAATCTCCTCCATTAGAGACTGAAAGGTGTCGGCCTCCCCTTCTAGGTTTGTCTCGTTACAAAATGCGTTGTTGGCTTCACAATGGCTTTTGCACTGGTAAGGGTCGCTGAGCGGAAGGCTAGTATCAGCACGGTAAATACGTACTGTGCCAGCTTCGTATTCGCTGCGCAGTGTATGCAGCGCGAAAGCAAACCTGATTGAAGGAGAAGCGGGAGATTGTTCAAGCAATCCAGCCTGCTTGACAGGCCGACAATCTAGATAGTCTTCGTTACGCTGAGTCTCGCTAAGCATATCTGTTCGCAGGTCAAGTGCATCTGGAAACACCTCAGTTGCTCGGGTTCGACATTCCGTAGTCGATGAGGCACAGAAGTGACCTAAACGAGTCCCACCATCAATGAGGCGTCCATCAGTCGCATCACAACACCTACTCGTCCCACCGCCACAAAGTGTATAGTGCGGCGCTCCGAGTGCGGCATCCAAGTCCTTTTGCAAATCTTCGCACGCAGCGACCAATCCAAATACACAAACAGCGAAAATTGTTCGAAAAATCATAGCGACCACCCAAAAATTAGTAAAAAATTGAGGGGCTGGCTTTATCGCCCTCCAAGCAATACAGCTAAACATTGCACATTAGGTTTGATTTAATCAATTAATAGTTGCACATCTGCTAGATCGCCCGCTTGAGGAACATAGTCGCCTTTTTTGCCCTGACGGACCATTATTTAGTTCCTGAAGCCACCACACTATATTTACGTCAGCACTCCCAAATTGAAGAAACGCTAACGCTTCAATGAAACTACTTTTCTATTTAGGATGATTGCGTTCTACCTGCTTGGGGTTAATGACGAAACCCGTTTGGGTGCATTGCGCTTCAAGGTTGATGGTGACTTTCAAGCTCACGAGGGCATAGGAGTGCCTGAGCTCGTGAGCCTCGGGGATTTACTTCATGCCTCTCAGCGCGTTCTTTGCGGGGAAGAGACGACCGAGAATCTAAAAATGCTGTTTGACCTTAGAAGTTCCTTGGGGGGCGCTCGACCAAAGGCCAGTATCCTTGACCAACAAGGTCGTCTCTCTGTTGCGAAGTTCCCGAAAAGAGACGGACACGTATTGCGTGGAACGCTGGGAGGCCATCGCACTGGAGCTGGCAAGAGGCGCTAGAGTTACGGTTTCGGATCACACGCTTGAGATGGCTGGCGACAAGCCGGTTTTCTTGTCCCATCGGTTTGACTGGAACGATAACGGCAGGATCCCGTTCATCTCAGCCATGGCGATGCTGGGCGGCTGAGATGGTGAAAGCTACAGCTATTTGGACCTGGCGGATGTTATCGCCTCAGAAAGCGTCACTCCCGACCAAGACCGAGAGGAACTCTACAGACGCGTGGTATTTTCCATCCTCGTGACGAACATCGATGATCATATGCGCAATCACGGATTTCTGCGGGGGCGGGGTGGCTGGCACCTCTCACCGACCTACAACATAAATCCGGTGCGAACCAACCACGCACGCTCAAAAGCTACGTCAATGATGACAATCCGGATGCCAGTATCGCCCTGCATCGCACACAACATGAACCCTATCTTCTCGAACGCGGCGAGGCCGATCGCATCATTGCAGAGGTGGCCGAGGCGACTAACTCTCACGCCTGCAGCCCTACCGCGCGCACCTGCTCAGGCGTAACCAGCTTCAAACCGATCAGATCCTCGATCTGCCGATTGGTGATATGACGGCACAGGGGATGGCGCTCGTGGATCCACTCGGTGAGGCTGGCACGCCCCTTGGCTTCGGCCTCTCGCGCTTTCTCGCGGTCTGCCTGTATCTGGGCAAGACCCTTTTCCCATCGGCGCATCTTGAACCAGTTGTCCGAGAAGCAGACCTTGCTGCGTGTATAGCCCTCGCTTTCCTTCGCATAGGCTTTGACCGCCTGAAGCAGGTCATCGGGCTCCACACCGGCTTTCACAGCCGCTGAGATTAAACGCAGACTGCTCCGCCGGTCTCGGATCCTGTCCTCGGGATAGGCCGCTAAGATCTTCTCAGCTTCAAGATCTTCAACCTCCTCCGCCGCCTCGCGCCTGCGCGTAGGTGGTTTATGGATGGTTTTAGGATGGTTTGGGGTCCACCGTGAACCCCGTACCCCGTTCACCGTGGCCCCCGTACTGGGTTCAGGCTGGACGGGGTTCACAGTGACCCCCGTCTCAATATCGGGCTCAGCCGTGGCTTCGAGCGCGGACACGCGCTCCAGAACGATGCGGTAAATGACGGTGTAGCCGTTCTTGCAGTGCCGCCGCCCTGTCTCGATCAAAATGCCTTCGCGCAGGAAATCGATGATGGTGCGTTTGACGGTGCTCTCGCTAAGCTCTGTGTGGCGCTGGATCGTTCCTTTGGAGCACCAGATGCCCGAGCCGTCATCGCTCGCCTTGTCTGCAAGAAACATGATGATCTGTTTGCGCGCGGCACTGCCAAAGCGACGCTCTGCGCATTCGTTTGCGATGCGCCAGCTCATTGGACCACCTCGCCGGTCAGAGGTCGCGAAAAAGCCGACTGAGCGTTTGCGGAGCGGTAGTGGCTCATGCTAACGTACTTCGAAAGCTGACAGGCTTTTTCTATTTGGCCCCGGTTCACAGTTGCCGCTGTGACGGGGCCTTTTTCGTTTTGAACCGGCGAATTTAGCTTTGAAACTTTCGCTTTTTGTTCACTTTTTGTCAGGGGGTGTTTTGCACCCCTAAGCCATTGTTTTCGAGCTCGTTCTTTCTGGATTGCAAATCCGTGTACACCGGTTCGATTCCGGTACTCGCCTCCAAGGGTTCGTGGGAGCTCCATCTGGCCCTCTCCCTTTCCAGAACCCCTTGATATAATTTTAATCGTGGGTGTCTACACCGACACGGATTTCAAAACGGTATCCTTCGGCATATCGGCTTTGGTACCCGCATTGGTCACTTGGCCGCGTCGCATAATGACGAATTGGTCAGCGTGTTCATAAGCGAACTCGAAATACTGCTCGACTAGGATGATCGCCATGTCACCCCGATCCCGAAGGTAAGCGATCACGCGGCCAATTTGCTGAATAATGTTGGGCTGGATCCCTTCTGTGGGCTCGTCCAACAATAATAGCTTCGGCTTGGTGATCAGGGCGCGCGCAATTGCCAGCTGCTGCTGTTGCCCGCCCGACAAATCCCCGCCGCGCCGCTGCAACATCTCGTTGAGAACCGGGAATAGCTCAAAAATGTGGTCGGGGATGACATGTTCGGACGCAGGAAGGCACGCGAATCCCGATTCCAGATTTTCTTTGACCGTCAGAAGCGGGAAAACGTCACGCCCCTGCGGCACATACCCGACACCGAGCTTTGCGAGCTTATGTGCGGGGTCCTGCCCAATGGTGTGGCCGTCAAGCTCGATCGTTCCGCCGGACCGCGCATGGGTGCCAGAGATTGCTTTAAGCAGGCTGGTTTTGCCGACACCGTTTGTGCCCATCACGCATGTCACTTCGCCCAGATTGGCCTCGAACGAAATGTCGTAGAGGATTTGCGAGCCATCGTAATGCAGGGACAGATTTTCGACCTTTAGCATAGCTCAGCGCCCCAGATAGACGTCGATGACGTCTTGGTTTTTCGTTACGTGATCCAGGCTGCCTTCGGCAAGCACCGACCCTTCGTGCAGAACGGTCACGCGGCACTCCAAGCGGCGCACGAATTCCATGTCATGTTCAACCACCACCACTGCGCGTGTTTTCGCGGCCTGAACGAGAATGCTTGTCGTGTGTTCACGCTCTTCCGGTGTCATGCCGGCGGCTGGCTCGTCGACCAGCAAAAGCATCGGCTCCTGCGCCAGTAGCATCCCGATTTCGAGCCACTGCTTTTGACCGTGGCTCAGCTCGCCCGACTTGCGCTCCAACTGGCTGGTCAGCCCGATCTCTTCGGCGAGGCTATGGACCTTCTCGCGGTCCTCGTTTGAGCGGCGGTAGAACAGCACCGATAGCGGGCTGCGGTCCTTCTTCAGCGCCAGAAGCAGATTGTCGAAAACCGTCTGATCTTCGAACACGGTCGGGCGCTGGAATTTTCGGCCCACTCCGGCCTGCGCGATTTTTGCCTCGGACATGTTGAGCAGGGAGACCGACTTTTCGCCCCAGATGACGCGGCCTTCGTCTGGGCGGGTTTTGCCTGTGATGATGTCCATGAACGTTGTCTTGCCAGCGCCATTCGGGCCGATAATGGCGCGCATTTCCGCGGGTCCAATCCTGAATGAAAGGTTGTTGATGGCTTTGAAGCCGTCAAACGAGACCGAGACACCTGACACTTCTAGTAATGTGCTCATTTTTCAGCCTCCTGCTCGCGCAAGGATCCGGCATCTGGACCCAGATCCGATCCGCGACGTGACGGCGAAATGCGCCCCGTTACAAGATCGACCAACCCGCCCATGCCTTTGGGCGCAAACAACGTGACCAAGACAAAGGACAGCCCCAGAACGACCTGCCACCAATCCACCCAATTGATGGTGTAGAACCCAAGAGGAAGCGCGGGCACCTGACCACTGGTGAACCAGGTCGAGACCAAGCTGACGAAGGCCGTGCCGATGACCGCACCGTAGAGCCGTCCTCGCCCACCGATGGCGACCCAAACCGCCAAATAAATTGATGCGATTGGGGCCAGCTCTGCCGGATTGATGATGCCTGCCTGCGGATAATAAAGCGCCCCTGCGATGGCGGCGATCACGGCGGTGAGCACAAAGATGAACAGCTTGTAGCTTTCAACCGAATAGCCAAGGAACCGCACCCGCGCCTCGTCATCGCGAATGCCGCGAATGACGCTGCCGAACTTGCCTGAAACAACCCACGCAGAGAGCAGGTAACCAAGCCCCAACGCCAAGGCGCTGGCCCACAGAAACCAAAGCGAGATGGTGGATTGCGGAATATCATCGGCCCCCGGCAGGTTCTGCAGGCCGGACAACCCGTTATTGCCCCGCAAACCGCTATCGTTCTGGAACAGATACAACGCCAAGGCCAAGGTCATCGCTTGCGTCAGGATAGACAGGTAAACGCCCGTCACGCGGCTTCGGAAGGCAAGCCAGCCGAAGATCAGCGCCAAAATCCCCGGCACCAAAACAACCAGCAACAGCTGCAACGTCAAGCTATGGGCGAACATCCAGATCAGCGGGAAGTCACTGCTGCCCACGACACCGAAGATCTGGTTGCCGATGGCGTCCACCACCTCCTGATCGGTTGGCGGAAGCGTGTTGTTGGCCAAGGAGGCCACGACAATGTCACGTGTGCGCGCATACATCAGCCACATGCCGATCATGTAGCCACCCAACCCGAAGAAAGCGAAATGCCCGAGGCTTAGAATGCCGCAATAGCCCCAGACCAAGTCCATCGCGATCGCGATCAGGCAAAGGCACAAGGTCTTGCCCAGAGTTTTGACGAAGCTGGTCGAAATCATCCCACCGCCTGCCGCATCCGACATAACAGTGACCACCAAGGTGAAGATGGCGAGGCCACCCAAGAACACCAGAACCGAAGGATTGCGAAAAATGAAGCTACGTTCCATGTCGCTCAATCCCCTGCCGCGCGGCCTTTGAGAGCGATTATGCCCCTTGGCCTGAACTGAATGAAGATAATGATGAAGACGATCATATAGGTCTGGGCAGCCAGCGTATTGCTCGGGTTCCCCCATTCGATACCTTTTTGCAGGAAGCCGATCATTGTTGCCCCCGCCAGCGTACCCCAGATGTTGCCGACGCCGCCGACGACAACGGTCATGAAGCTTTGAACAATGTAGTCACTGCCCAGTTCGGACGTGACCTTGGCAAACAACCCGATGGCCACACCGGCCACTCCGGCGATGCCAGAGCCAAGACCGAAAGTCAGCATGTTCACTCGGTCAGGATTGATGCCCATGCTGGCAGCCATGCGCGGGTTTTGGGTCACGGCGCGGGTTTCAAGCCCCAATCGGGTGCGTTTCATGATGAACAGGAAGATCGCGAGGAAGATCAGGGCAAGCCCGAAAATCGCGATCCGGATATAGCTGATCGACACGACGTCATTCAATACCCAAGCCCCGTCCAGCCAAGCCGGTGACGTCAGCGGGCGCGCCTGTGTCCCAAAGACGTTCTTTGCGATTTGTTGTAACGCGATAGATATCCCGAAAGTCGCCAGCAGCGTTTCCAAAGGCCTGTTGTAAAGGTGACGAATGACCAGCCGCTCCATCGCGACGCCTGCCGCAAAGGTCACCGCAAACGCCATTGGCAAGCCGACTAGGATCGACACGGTATAATTCGGGATCAACTGCTGCACGACATAGCCGGTGTACGCGCCCATCATGATGAACTCGCCGTGGGCCATGTTGATAACCCCCATAACCCCGAATGTGATTGCCAGCCCGATCGCCGCCAGAAAGAAGATCGACGCCAGTGACAGCGCATCCAAAGCCAGATCAAAAGTCTGGTTGATTGCGACATTTGTCTCGATGGCGCGCAATGCTTTGGTCGCCGCTGTAGTGACTGCTGGTGACGGGTCGGCGAACACATCGAGAAAGCTGTGCGCGGCCAGCGCCGCTTCGATCTGCTCATCAGTGACCCTCGCTGGCACAGTGCCAGCCTGCGCGAGTGCGTCATAGGCACCGGCGCGACGCTCCAGAGTATCAAGTTGCGCTATTGCGGCACCACCAACGCGGCCGCCTTCTACATTGGCAGACAGGGCGCTTGCGATGTCAGAGTTTGTTACCACAGGCTCTGCGAGCCCTGCTTCAACGAGAAGGCGGTATGCGTCGTCCTGCGACAACTCGTCGTTGCCGGGGATTAACACACGGGCAATGTTCAGGTTATCTGGCGGGCTGCCCGCCACGACCATTCTACGGGTTTCGACCAAGGGATTGAGCGTGCCGCGCAGTTCGAGGGAAATGGCCCCTGACGCGGCTTCAATGGCCTCGATGCGTGTCGCCTCGTCGCGATCATAGCCGATGGTGAGAAGCTGGTTCAGTCGTTCTTTATGCGCCTTGATTTCGGCGTCGGGCTCCGTCGCGATGGAGGCGCGCAGCGGCGCAAGCTGGCTCGCCGCAGGATCACGCTGGATCGCAAGCAATGCCTCTCGCCGACGCACCGGATCCAGGTCGGACAACTGGAACTGCACCAGCGCTTCGCCGATCATCGCCCTGATACCGCTGTTGGGTTTGAGTTGGGACAGATCGCTTTTGTCGACATTGCCGACGAGCGTCGCATCTTCAAAGCGGAACAGACGGACCTGCTTGTTTTCGACTTCCTCGCCATAGAAGAACTGGCCGTCGTCTTTGCGCTGCCACATCTCTTTCGATTGCCATTTCTGAAGCACGTTTTGTGCTTGCTCCAAACCGCTGTCGGCGAGTGCCTTGATGGCGGGCTCAATCGTTTTGCGGGAGCTTTTTTCGATCAGGTCGCGGTGCTCTTGCAGCACGTTCTGAATAGTGAGCCCCTGCGCCACCGAGAGTTGGACAGACAGACCTATAGCGAAAATCGCCAGAAGGAAGATGCGCATTTGAGGGGGCCTAACGTTGTGATGAAAGGGGGCGGTACGCCCCCTTTCTGCGGTGTCTGGATTAGTAGTTTGACAGCGTCTGAACGCAGGTTTTGGTCTCGGTGTTGTACATACCGCAGCCAAGATCTTTCCAATCAGACATCAGGATCGAAGATTCTGGCAGGAAGTCAGTCCATGCATCGCCAGGAACCTCTGCGGTTTGGCTAATGATGTCGAACTGGCCATCGGCTTGAATCTCACCGATCAGAACCGGCTTGGCCAAGTGGTGGTTCGGAAGCATGACAGCCGTTCCGCCCGTCAGGTTTGGAACTTCAAGACCATACATCGCGGTGCGCACTGCATCGACGTCAGCGGTGCCAGCCTTCTCGACAGCTTGAACCCACATGTTGAAGCCGATGACGTGGGCTTCCATCGGGTCGTTGAATACGCGCTCTTCGCCCATTCGAGCTTTCCACTTGGCAACGAACTCGTCATTCAGGTCGCTTTCAGCCGACTGGAAGTAGTTCCAAGCCGCCAGATGGCCAACAAGGTTGGACGTGTCGAGACCGGAAAGCTCTTCCTCACCCACGGAGAATGCGACAACTGGAATGTCATCGGCAGACACGCCCGCAGCGGCCAGTTCTTTGTAGAAGCCGATATTTGCGTCACCATTGATGGTCGAGATCACGCCGACCTTCTTGCCGTCTGCGCCGAGCGCGACAACGTCAGCCACAATCTTGGACCAGTCGGAGTGACCGAAAGGCGTGTAGTTCACGAAGATGTCGGATTCCGCTATGCCCTTGCTTTCAAGGTAGCTCGCGAGAATGTTGTTTGTGGTGCGCGGGTAAACATAGTCTGTCCCCAAAAGCGCGAATTTTTCGACGCCAAGCTCGTCAAGGAAGTAGTCGGTGGCCGGAATGGCCTGCTGGTTCGGTGCAGCACCGGTATAGAAGACGTTCTTGGAGCTTTCTTCACCCTCGTATTGAACAGGGTAAAACATCAGGCCGTTCAGCTCTTCCAGAACTGGCAGCGCGGATTTACGGCTCACACTGGTCCAGGACCCGAAGATCACGTCGACATTCTCGACGCTCAGCAGCTCGCGGGCTTTTTCTGCAAACAGAGGCCAGTCAGAGGCAGGGTCGACAACCACCGCTTCGAGCTGCTTGCCCAGCACACCGCCCTTTGCGTTCTGCTCGTCGATGAGCATGAGCATGGTATCTTTGAGCGTGGTTTCGGAAATCGCCATCGTACCGGACAGCGAGTGCAGCACACCGACTTTGATCGTGTCGTCTGCTGCGACAGCAGGCAGCGCAAGTGATCCGGCAGCCAGTATGCTGGCGAATGAGGTTTTCATAAGCGTGTTCATGGAGTTCCTTCCATGCAGGCGGCGCGATTGGGTCGACCTTGCCGAGCAAGTCCCCATCTCATACGGTCCCCCTGCAACATAGAGTGTTGCAACCGTGTGGCGCCCCGTCAGATGTCCAAATCATCGGGTCGTCACACACCCCCCAGCCTCATTAGCAAGTCTAACAGCGTGTCGGGCATCGACAGGAATGCGGCAGCGCGGCGCAAAAACAATGCAGATGCAGAACAAAATGATGGCGCGGCGCGGAGTCGGGTGTATTTCAGGCGCTTTTCCGATCAAACGCCTATTTTTTGCGCACCAGTTGTCAGTTGGTGTGTACGTGGCCCGATACCGCGTGCGCGCCTTATGTGTGCCAACCCCACACACCACCGATCAGTTTTTCGAAACGGGCATCGCGCGACATCGCCATAATAAAAGCGGAGCTTTCGCTCCGCGTCATCAAACGAACCGGTTGACGTAGTTTTCGAGGATTTCTTGGCGTCCTGATTTGGGCTCCGGATTAATCTGCTCTGACAAAACCCGCGCTTGAATGGCCCCGAGGTCGCTGTTCAGCATGTCCTTCGCGCTGGCGGTCGACCAGCCCGCGTACCGCTCTGTTAAGGCCTTTTCCAATCCTCCGTCCTCGATCATTGCGGCGGCGGCTTTCAGCCCTCGGGCGCACACGTCCATGCCCCCCACGTGGGAGGCAATCAAATCCACCGGATCAATCGATTGGCGCCTCACCTTGGCGTCGAAGTTGGTGCCACCAGTCTGTAGCCCTCCAGCCTTGAGGATGTGGTAATAGGCCAGCGCAACTTCCGGCACGTTATTGGGGAATTGGTCGGTGTCCCAACCGGATTGATAGTCATTCCGGTTCATGTCGATTGACCCGAGCATACCCTCGGCCGCGGCGACTGCGATCTCGTGCTCGAAGGAGTGGCCCGCAAGGATCGCGTGACCCTGCTCAAGGTTCAACTTCACCTCATCCTCGAGCCCGTATTTACGCAGGAACCCGATACAGGTCGCGGCGTCGTAGTCGTATTGATGTTTGGACGGTTCTTGCGGCTTGGGCTCTACCAGAATGGCACCCTTGAACCCGATCTTATGCTTGTAATCTACAACCATATTCAGGAAGCGACCCATATGGTCTAGCTCTTGCCCCAGATCTGTATTCAGAAGCGTTTCATAGCCTTCACGCCCGCCCCACAAGACATAGTTCTCGCCCCCCAGCTTATGCGTCGCATCAAGGCAGCCCTTCACGGTTGCAGCAGCGAAAGCGAACATGTCTGGATCAGGGTTGGTCGAGGCGCCTGACATCCAGCGGCGATGGCTGAACATATTGGCAGTGCCCCAAAGCAGACCAATGTCGCGCAACTCCATCTTCTCGCCGACGTAATCCGTGATCTCCTCAAGGGTGGCCAAGTTGGCGGCGTAGCTGCCTTGCTCCGGGCGTAGGTCCGCATCGTGCCAGCAGAAGTAAGGCACGCCGAGCAGGTCGAACATCTCAAACGCCACATCAGCCTTGAGCTTCGCACGGCCCATGTCGTCTTGCGGGTGCCACGGGCGCTCGAAGGTCTGACCGCCGAACGGATCGCCGCCTTCCCACGCGAAGGAGTGCCAATAGGCGACGGCAAAGCGTAGATGATCTTCCATACGTTTTCCCAATACGACTTCGTCGCGGTCATAATGCTGGAAAGCAAGCGGGTTGGAGCTGTTGCCACCTTCGAACGCTATAGGGGATAGACCCTCGAAAAAACCGGTCGTCATGGGACAAATCCTTTTGTGTTGGGAGGCGTGCTAAGCCGTTTCGGCATGGCGCACGTTAGATAGGCTGGTTTTGTGTGTCAAAATAAAGGGGTGCTGCACGAACGCGCTGTTGCTTACGTCCAGTTGGGGACCTCCCCGCCGGGCAGCACCTGCCGCGCAATCATCGGCTGGCGGTAGTCAAGATTGGCAAAATCGCAAAACCCGGACACCCAGCTGTCATCCATCAGCAGAAAATCCAGCACTGACCCAAGAAACTCCGGGTCTGCCGCCTGTGCGCGGATAGTGTCGATCGAAGACCCGGTCGCCCCCAAAAACACCCCCATCAAATCGTCAGAGGCAGCAATCCACCCGAGCGCAGACAATGCGAGTTGTTCAGCCTTCTGAGGAGTCATGGTGGGGATCCCGATGGTAAATGCTTTTTTAACTCTTGGCAGATCAGACTTGAGGCAAGCAAGAGACGATTCCCGCTTCACAGAGAAAACCAACATATGGCTGGCCGCATTCTCATTCTGGATCCCGTGCCAACAAATCGGATGGTCCTCAAGTCCAAGCTTTCGCTGGCTCACTATGATGTCAGCGTCGCAGACAGCGTGCCTCAGGCCCGCGAGTTGATTGGCAGACACCGGTTTGAGGCGATCTTGATCTCTACCGCTCTTGTCGAAATACCCGCCGAATGCGCCTTGGCATGGATGCACTCACTACGCGGCGGGCAAGGGGCAGCCGCAACATTTCTCTTCATGCATGACGCGCCAAATTCGACCGCAAACTGCGATGTTCTGGAAAAATGTCTGAGTGCCGGCGCCGACGATGTTTTGAACCGCCCGTTTTCTGAGGAAGTTTTGCTCGCGCGGATCAGAAACCTGATGCGGGACAATGCACATACCCATGATCTTCATCCGCCCAGTATCCAGCCAAGTATGCCCCTGGAAGAAATGGGGCAATCAGATCGACCATCTGTAAATATCGCTATCGCGCATATTCCTGCGCATCCGCCCTTCACAGGTGGTAATGAGGTGCAAAAGAAAATCGTAGCGATTGAGCAGCGCATGCGCGGAACTGACAGGGTTTCATCCGTATCAGTTTCAATGCTCATGCAACCTGATGAATCGCCGTGCGAGCCGGAAGTTGTGGTGCTCGTTGCAGAAGCCGGCGCGACCGAACATGCTTTGTCCATCATGTGCCAAATGCGATCCCGTACTCGGATGCATGACGTGCGCATCATGCTGCTTCTCGCAGCGCCAAGTGCTAAAGATGTCGCGCGCGCGTTTGACTTGGGCGCACATGACGTGGTTGCGTTGGACGTCAGATCGACCGCATTAATCGCACGCATAAACAAGCAGGCCCGAGTTCACGGCAATGTCCGCAACTGCAAACGGCTGGTGCGCGAAAGCCTTGTGCAGGCGGTAACCGATCCTTTGACCGGCCTCTATAACCGCCGCTATGCGACGACGCGTTTGGAAAAGATGCAGCGCGATTGCCTTGCCACTGGATCAAGCTTCGCCATTCTGGCGTTCGACGTCGATCACTTCAAAGATGTGAATGATAGCTACGGCCATGCGGTGGGGGATGCTGTGTTGACCACCCTCGCAAAGACGCTGCGCCTGAATCTCCGTGAGAGCGATTTGATCTGCCGCACCGGAGGGGAGGAGTTCATGGTTGCACTCCCAAATACTGACAGGGCAGAGGCGTCGGCCACTGCCAACAGGTTGCGCAAAGCCGTCGGAGCGCTAGACATCGCGGTGCAAGGCTACCCTGCCCCATTGCGGGTGACGGTCAGCGTCGGACTGTCTATTCAAGACGGCAGCAAAGCAATCTCTGACATGCTGGAACAAACAGACCGCGCTCTGTACCAAGCCAAAGCGCGCGGCCGGAATGTCGTAGCAATTGTGGCGGCGGCCTGACGGCCGCTGCGTTGCCAGTCACTTCTTGTCTGAGCGATTTTTCTTGGGCGTACGTTCAAGGATTTCCTGAAGGCGATCCGCATATTCAATCCGCGCTTCGGGCGTCATCGAAGCGATATGATCCACCAACGCGGCCTGCATATTGTCAGACCGGCCTTTGATAAGCGCCTGCTGACGCAGAAGAACAGCCGCAAAAGCATCCTTGTCGAACGGCATTGCACGCAACAGCTGTGCAGTTTCACCCGCCAAATCACCAAGCTCGGCACGAATCTCTCGTCCTTCCGACCCGCGATCTGCGCGTAGGCGCTGCCCGACAGCCCGACGATCCTCACGCGCTAACGCGCGGCCGTAAATGCCGATAGCGGCGTTATCGTTGCTACGATCTGAGTAATTCCGACGGTCTCGCCCGCCGTCATGGAACGCTGATCCCGCAACCGCCCCAAGCACCAACACATTGAGGGCGAGAGAAACCGCCAGAACAATTTTCACCCGTCGCGGCGTGCGGGTCGTCTCGCTATTCATGTCCATCACCCTTCCTCTATCCAATACAGATCGCCCAGCAGCGCATGGCTCATCACGCCTTCTTCGATAGACGCTTCAGCCGTGTCTGTGCTGCTCCATGAGGTCGGCAAATCGGGGTTCACAAAACCAAGATAGACGCCAACGCACGCGGATGCTGCAAGCCCGCCCATCGCAGGAAGCCCCCCAATATCGTCGAAAAGCTGCCGCCACCAAGGACGCGCGCTTTGCTGCGGTGTTACGGCAGGGGATTGAAACCCGTTCTGCACCGCCTGAGCATCATCAAGAACGCGCGCGATGAGACCGGAAGACGGCACAGGTGCCGCCTCGCGGGCCGCGTCGAAAAAGAGGTCTAGCTCGGCATCAAGCTCGGGCGACAATTTTGATGACTCTGTCATGACGACAACTCTTCCTTTCGAGAGGCCAGCACATTAGCCAGCGCCCGTTTCCCGCGGGCCGTTAAACTTTCAACGGCCTCAACGCTAATTTCCATAATCTGAGCAATCTCGGGGTTTTGTAGCCCTTCGATATGCCTCAGAACCACCGCCTGACGCTGCCGGTCCGGAAGGATTTCCAGTGCGGCATCCAATGCAGCTAACCGGTCAGCCTGTATCAACCGAGCCTCTACCGACGGCGTCGGATCGGCGGGTTCGGCCGTGCCATCCAGCCCGACATCGACCCTTTGACGCCGACGCAAACGGTCGATGCAAAGGTTGTTCACAACACGGTAGAGCCAGGTCGCCGGCTTGGCTTCGCCCGGGCGCCAGTCCGGAGCAATACGCCACAAACGCAGCATGGCTTCTTGAACCACGTCCTCGGCTTCGGCCAGATCACCCAACATGCGCCGCGCAAAACTTAGCGCTTGAGGAGACAATCGCACCGTCAACGCCTCCGCCGCTGCGCCGTCACCATTGGCGAACAGAACAAGCAACGCGTCGTCGTCGAGTTGATCCGATTGATCCAGAGCCATATTCATCCTGATGGGTGATACCCTATTGTGGAAGGTTGGGCGACCAGCAATGGCCGCCCAAACCCATCTTAGTTCTTGTGGTCACGACCACCGTGACGTTTTTTGCCCATCTGCTCGAACTCGGCCTTCGAAACGGCACCGTCGCCGTCCTTATCAAGGCGAGAGAATCCACCGCGGCCTTTGCGCTCACCACCGGCTTGTGCCAGCTCTTCTTGGCTCAACGCACCGTTCTTGTCGGTGTCCAGCCTATCGATCATGCGGTCCAACCGGCGCCCCATGCGATCGCCCTTGTCGGCGGACATCTGTGCTTCCAGTTCTGCACGCGACAACGACCCGTCGCCATCTGTGTCGGCGGTTGTGAACCGCGCCGCGCGATGAGCCTGCATTTCCGCTTCGGTGATGCTGCCATTTCCGTCAGCGTCAAGCTCTTCAAAAGCAACGCGTGGACCTTGTGGGCCACCCTTCGCCTGCGCCACCATCGGGGTCAGTGCGAGTGCGAGGCCAACGCCGGCCAATGCCAGTTTCGTTTTCAAGTTACCTGCCAAAAGTGCCATTATTCAGTCTCCAGTTTTCTACTTCTCGACGGCCGTCTTTGGCCGCCGTTATGCACCTTTAACGAGCCACATTTGGGGTTCCGTCGCTGGTATGAGAAAAAAGTTGCTCCGCGCCACCCCGAGACATCCTGTCACCCTGCTTTCATCCGCGTCGGCGATTATGGTGACCGTCTACGACGAAAGTGCAAGTTTATGGCGAGAGATACAGTGGCAGAAGAAAATGAACGCGATTTGAAACCGGCAATGCTGCGTGGTTGGTCCCGCCGCTGCCCGTCCTGTGGGCAAGGGCCGATGTTTTCAAGCTACCTCAAAGTCCGCGATGAATGCCCTGTGTGCCAAGAACACATGAGCCATCATCGCGCTGATGATGGCCCAGCCTATCTGACGATCCTGATCGTAGGCCATATTATGGCGCCCTTGCTGCTGTGGACATTCTTCACGTTCGAGCCGGATCCGTTGGTTGTCGCCAGCATCTTTACCGTCGGCTGCGTGGCACTGTCGCTGTACCTCCTGCCCCGCTTGAAAGGGGCCATCGTGGCGCTCCAATGGGCGAAGCGCATGCACGGGTTTGGCGGTCGGACGGCATAGCGATAGGTGTTGATGCGGCGCGGATGTCGCGCCACAGTGCGTCCATGACAGACACCCCGATCAGAGATGCCGCCAGCGTCGTGCTTTTGCGCGATGCGCATGACATCCCCAAAGTGCTTATGGGCCAACGCGGCAAGAACGCGGCCTTCATGCCAAACAAGTACGTGTTTCCAGGTGGGGCAGTTGACCCCGAAGATGCGCTTTGCGCTTTGCCCGGCGTGCCATCCCAAACCTGCCTCACACGCTTGGGTGGCACGGGCCCTGCCCTTCTGGCTGCCGCATTGCGTGAGACTTGGGAAGAAACGGGGCTCACCTTGGGCGACACAGCTGGGTTGCGCTATTTCTTTCGCGCCATCACCCCACCCGGTCGTCCGCGCCGCTTTGACGCGCGCTTTTTTCTGGCCGATGCGGATCAACTGGTCTCGGCCGATCTGGATGACTTTTCGAAAGCAAGCGACGAGCTGCGGCATCTGCACTGGGTTCCAATCACACAAGCGCGGGCGCTAAACCTGCCGTTTATTACCGAAGTGGTTCTTGCCGAAGTCGAAGCGCTGGCCAAATCTGCATTGCCGCCGAATAGCGTTCCGTTTTTCGACAACAGCACCGGCAGTTCCCGATTTTTGAGAATCCAATAGCGTTAACGTCATTGGTGTTATGAAATTGGAAACAGTTTCATAATCCTGCCCTATTCTGTTGCTAGCGCACGGTGGAGATGATTTTGGCTGACAGCATTCCACCCCTCCCCGCCACCGCATTGGCGGCACCACGCCGCTCTTGGCGTGATCGAGCATTGTTTTGGGGTCTGATTGCGCTCTTTATATTTGGCTTGGCTGGCCTGATTAGCGCGACTGGTTGGGAAGCTGTCTGGGACGAGTTGCGCAAACTGTCGGTAGCCCAGATCGCGATCTTACTGGCCTTGTCTTTGATCAACTACCTGATCCGCGGCGCAAGATGGCATCTTTTGTCGCGACGTCTCGGGGTAAACCTTCCACTTCGATACTCCGTCCTGCACTTCATTGCAGGCTTTGCCATGACGATCACCCCTGCCCGTGTCGGCGAATTTGTGCGGTTGCGGTGGATCACCAGAATGACCGGCTGGAAGTTTGAACGGGTCACGCCACTCCCCCTTGCAGACCGCGCGTTTGATTTGGCGGCAATGGGTCTGGTTCTTGGCGTGGCAATCCTTCTTTCCGGTCAAGGCAGCTTCAGTGCGGCGCCCGTCTCCGCCATCGCCATCGCGGCGGCTGTCTTGGTGACGCGGCCGACACTTTTGGCCAAATTGGTCGAAGCCATCTATAGCGTTATCCGCCGCTGGCCGCGCCCTTTTGTTAGGTTGCGCCAAGCCGCGCGATCTATGGGTCGTTTCAGCACGCTCTCGGCCTCGATCCCTGCATTGGTCCTCAGCACAATCGGGTGGCTGGCCGAAGGATATGCCCTCTACCTCTTACTCTATTGGATGGGCAGCGACATCAGCTACGCCACCGCTACCGTCATCTTCTTGTTCTCGACCCTTGCGGGTGGCCTTACTGGCGCTCCGGGTGGTCTTGGCGGGGCGGAGGCTGCGATGATGGTCCTGCTCTCAATGAATGGCGTCCCAATCCATGTCGCCCTTGCTGCCACTACTGTAATTCGAATTACCTCACTTTGGTTTGCGATTGCCGTCGGCGCACTGGCCTTCCCATTTGCCGAAGCATTCTCACATAAGTCGAAAACGATATGATCTGGAACACACTCAACTATTCCGGCTGGGGTCGGGTCCATCAGGCAACGAGCCAAGTCGCCCGCCCGGAGCGGATATCAAGCCTCAGCGCCGTTCAGGCAAATGACCCCGCCCCCGCTATCGGCATGTGCCGCTCCTATGGCGATTCATGCCTCAACGATGGCAAGTCGGTGGTCGACATGACGCGCATGGACCGGCTGCTCGGATTTGATCCAGACACAGGCGTTCTGCATGTAGAGGCTGGCGCCCGTATTGGCGACCTTGCCCGTCGCTTTGCCCCTGACGGCTGGCTTCCTGCTGTAATGCCCGGCACCGGATTTGCGACGATTGGCGGCTGCATCGCACATGATGTGCATGGCAAAAACCATCACGGCGCAGGCTCCTTCGGGCAGCATGTCACCGAGATCACTTTGATGAATGGCGGCAAACTGGCAACGGTGAGCCCTTCCAAAAATGCCAAGCTGTTTCGCGCAACCATCGGCGGCATGGGCCAGACTGGCATCATCGTGGCCGCGAAGATCAAACTGCTTCCCTGCAAAGGCGACATCATCACTGTGACGGAGCGTCGGATCGACACGTTTGATCAGTTCCTTGAAGCTTTGGACCTATCGCAGTCGACCTACACTGTAGGCTGGATCGACGCGACCGCCCGCGGGGATGCATTGGGCCGCGGTGTTTTGGAAGAGGCAGAAACCGGATACGGCCTTGTCCCTGATGCAAAGTCGGCGCGTTCTGTTCCCGTCAACGCGCCCGGCTGGCTTCTGTCCAGTCCTGTCGTGCGCCTTTTCAACGCGCTCTACTTCCGGCGGATCCCAGAACGCGGACGAACCAGTGTGAAGCCGATCACAGAGTTCTTTTTCCCGCTCGACAAGTTGCTCCAGTGGAACAAGCTCTACGGCAAGCGCGGCTTTCATCAGTTCCAATGCGTGGTCCCGGTCTCAGAAGGGCCCGTGTTGCGCGCAATGCTCGACAAGATCGCCCATTCCGGCCTCGCCTCCCCCTTGGCTGTGCTCAAGCGTATGGGCCCCGGGCGCGCCGGTCTGATGTCTTTCCCTATGGAGGGCTACACGCTCGCTGTCGACTTCCCAAACCGTGGCCGCGTGGAGATGCTGATCGCAGAGTTGGAAGAAATCACAGAGAAAGCCGGAGGCCGGGTTTATCTAGCAAAAGATGCGACCCTTGATGCCGCCCACTTGCCGAAGATGTATCCCGATGTCGCGAAATTCGCCAAGATCGCCAAAGAGCAAGACCCCGACGGCCATTACGAGACCGACCAAACCCGCCGCCTGAATATCCGGAGCCAAGCATGACCGAAACCTGGATTATTCTCGGGGCCACCTCGTCCATGGCGCGCGCTTTTGCCCGCGCGGTCTCTAAATCAGGTGCGCAGGTGTTGCTCGCGGGCCGTGACATGGATGACCTGAGCGCGACCGCTTCAGATTGTGCCGTGAACGGTGCTCCTTTGGCGGAAGCTGTCCGCTTCGACGCACGCGACGAAACGACGTTTGCGCCGATTGTTGAGCGCGCGACGGATTTGGAAGGCATGATTAACGTGGCGGTCTTTGTAGGCTCCATGCCCGACCAAAGCGATATTGATGAAAACCCGTCGCTGATCGCAGGCACTGTGACAGACAACTATACCGGCCCTGCAACTTTCCTCCAGCTTGTCGCGCCCGCAATGGAAGAGCGCGGCGGCGGTACAGTTGTCGGCGTCGGCTCGGTTGCTGGCGATAGGGGCCGCATTGGTAACTATGTCTACGGGTCCGCAAAAGCAGGCTTCCACACCTATCTAAGCGGTCTACGCAACCGCCTGACACGGTCGGGTGGGCATGTAATCACTGTGAAACCAGGTTTTGTCGACACCGCAATGACGTGGGGGATCGAGGGTATGTTCCTCGTAGCGACCCCCGATAAGGTCGCCGCTGACATTCTGAAGGCGGTCGAAAAGCGCAAGAATGAAATCTACACGCCCGGTTTCTGGCGGCTCATCATGGGGATCATCAAAGCGATACCTGAACGAGTGTTCAAAAAGCTTAGCGTTTAAAAGCCGAAGGCGTTCTGGAACAACCCTGCTGCGTAGAACATCAGTGTCAGCGTAAAGATAATAAGTGATATTCCGTGCCGGTCCCGCATTGCGAAGACGATCGGATCGTAGTCCTGCTTTCCCTTGTAGCCCAGCGACACCATCCGAAACAGCCAGCCCCCGATGGGTAACATCGCCACCCAAAGCAGCCATTGCGTCGGATAGAGCGACCTTGCCTGATCGGTGAAGGTGTACAGGAAGAACACCAGTAAAGAGCCGAACATGCCCAGCCCTGCAACGTTCAGAAGATCGGAACGGTCGGGTCGCCCATAGCCGCGGCCCGGCAAACGCTCGTCAGAGGTCGCCAAAGTGAGTTCGGTCAATCGTTTGACGCAGCCTAAGGTGACAAACACAGGGAATATGAAAACCAGCATGTAGCCGGTGACGTAAACCTCAGCCGCGGCTGCCCCCGCCACCACTCGTATAGTGTAAAGGGAAGCCAACGTGGCGATATCCACCCAGCGCATCCGCTTGAGCTTCAACGAATAGGCAAGTGAAAGCACCATATAAAGAACAACAACCCCAAGGAACGCGGCGTTGAGACAAATGGCGACCCCCAAAGCGATCACAGCCAAAGCGATAACAGCTATCATCCCGACTCTGAGAGGCAGCGCACCGCTGGCGAAGGGGCGACGGCACTTGGTCGGGTGCATGCGATCGGCATCGATATCCAGCAAGTCATTGACCAAATAGATGCAAGACGCAGCTGCCGAGAATGACACCATCGCAAGAAGCACTGGAAGAAAGGCAGACAACCCAAAGTTGTGCGCCGCAACAATCGGAAGAAGCAGCAAGATGTTTTTTACATACTGATGGGGGCGCATTGCTTTAATCAAGCTCGCCCAAGACCAACCTCCTGCAAGTTCCGTGACTGAATGGCCCTTAGCTTCCAATTCCTCACGCGCATTTGGCACCGACCCAACAATAATTGCGTCATCAGCTTCCCGCCATACAGGCAAATCTGCTGCCTCGTTACCAGCATAGTGAAAACCGCGAGCGCCAAATGCTGCAACAAGCGCATCCGCCTTCTCTTGGCCCTTCAGGTTAGTTACGCCGTCGGATGCAAAAACCCGATCAGACACTCCATGATGCTTTGCCAAGGCGTTAACCAAAGACGCGTCCGAGGCCGAGGCAAGTATAACCTCGTGACCCTGAGCAGACGCTTGCGCAGCAAGATCGACAACTTGAGGCGCGACAGGCATCAGATCGACGCGGCATTCGGCCAGCGCGGCCATTTCGGCTTTGAGTTTAGCGCGATCCGAAATGTTCAACACAAGTGTTTTGAGTGCCTGAACAGGCGCGCGCCCCATGGCGGACCAAAAACTCTCGTACAACATATCTGTACGCAGAAAGGTGCCATCGACATCCAATATCAAAGGTTTGCGATTCATGGACTAGCCCTTTGTTCTGAACACGCAGCCGTCTGACACAAGTTCAGGCGGTGTGAGGCACATTCCTTTTGCGACCTTCCACGCGGCAAGCACTTTCGGCACATAGTTCCGCGTTTCAGCGTATGGCGGCACGCCCTTATGCTTCTTCACAGCGTTCTCGCCGGCGTTGTATCCAGCAAGCGCCAGAATAGGGTCGCCCTTAAATTCGTTCATCAGCCATTCCAGATACGCCACCCCACCTTTTATGTTCTGCGCGGGGTCGGTGCTGTCCGTCACACCGAAACGGGCGGCGGTGTCAGGGATAAGCTGCATCAACCCCTGCGCGCCCTTGTTGCTTTCAGCGGCGATGCGCCCGCCCGACTCAACCGAGATCAGCGCCAATACAAATGCTGGTGAGATCTTCTTGTTGAGCGTCTCAAGCAAAATTGTGGTGCCATGCTGCGACGCGATGGATTGCATGGTTTCAAGTCGCGGGGCCGAAACTGCTTTGCCCTTTGGCGCTTTCCCGAGGCTCGCAACCGCATTGGAGAACCGGCCTGGCAGGCTGGCGTCGATCGACGGAGATACTGCGTCCCAGAACCAATCGAGCTGAGAAGGTGCTGCGGGTCCGTCTGCCGCTTTTGGAGCAGATGGTGTTTTGGCAACGACAGGCTTCGGTTCGATCTGAATCGTGATGAGTTTCTTGGTCCCGCTCTTTGGCGGTGCGATTTTCTTAAAGGTAAAGTTCCCGCCAAACGCAGGTTTTTGCTCCGCGGCCTCAACCGGAAGCCCGATGCCCAAGGCCATCAGGAGAAGAATCTCTCGCATTGATATCGACATGAGCCTGCTCGACCTGCCGTTGTTGTTATTATTTTTTCCACTCTGTCAGAAATCTGGGGCCGATACTACCGCGTCACGGCAACAATCAATTTGTCTGTGCCAGCATTGACGCAGGTCAGGCGACAATTCCATCTCCAAAAACGACCTAGAAAAATTAAAAATCGTTTATAAACAGTTAATTGAGTGATTTTAGGTCGATTTTTTACTCTGCTCTGAAAAGGAACCATTCGCGCCCAATTCTTGCCCCGATTGAGGGGGATACATGCTGCATACCAAGACGGCGACACGGTCTAGAACAGAGGCTGGCCGGTTCGCTTTAACGTCAAGGTTAACTTGGAAACTGAACTAAACTTACATCCTTGGAGGGATACACTATGACACTGAACGCAATGATCAAAAATTTCGCAGCTGACGAATCTGGCGCAGTAACTGTTGACTGGGTTGTTCTGACCGCTGCCATCGTTGGCCTCGGCATCGCTGTTATGGCATCTGTTTCCGACGGTCTGGAAGACCTGTCCGGCGACATCGAAAACCAGCTGACCAGCCAAGGTATCTCGACCACTTTCTAAGTTGGTCGTCGCCTGAAGCGACTTCAAGATTTGGCCGCGTTCTTCGGAACGCGGCCTTTTCGTTTTTCTGTGCCCCGTGGCCTCAATCCACGACGCACCACAAAGAACCAATTTCGTCCAATTCTCACCCAGTTCACACGTCACATGTTTTTTCACTTAGAAACAACAATTTGACTGAGGCCAATGCAAGTATTGATGCCAACCAGGTCCGAAAAAACCACTAACCACACCAAAACCTTTGAGGGATCGAACATGAAACTGAAGGCACTCATCAAAAACTTCTCTGACGACGAAACAGGCGTGATCAGCTCTGACATGATGATGCTCGCCGCAGCAGGCGGACTGCTGAGCATTGCCATTATGGTTTTTGCAAGCAGCGGCGTCGAGCAGCTTGAAAAAGACAGGGCCTATCAGTTGAAGGCTCAGGAAAAAGTCACCACATTCTAAGGCGATCCTTGTTGCTTAGCGCAATTCGATACAGGGCGCGTTCTCGGGAACGTTGCCCTTTTTCGTATCTGCGACCTTAAGCAAAGGCAGTTCCGTGCGCCGGAATCGGAAACGGTCAGTTTCTGCCAAGTAGGGCAATTGTGGCAGATCCGCCTTATTTGTTCCAAATTTTGCCTAAATCGGCTGCGATATATGAACCCAAGATGAACGGGCAGCAGCATGCCCGTGTTTTGGAGAGTGACATGGCTTTTAAATTACCCGAATTCTGGACGGACGAATCTGGAGCTGTAACCGTCGACTGGGTCATTCTGGCAGCTGGTGTCATTGGCTTGGCGCTTGCATCGATGGGGGTCGTCATCGACGGCACAGAAGACCTCTCGGGTGACGTCGAAGCCACTCTAAGCAGCCAGCTGATCAGCACCTCCTTTTAAACTGCCCACAGGGGCAATCCGCCGCTGTAAATCCACGCTCCTTCCTCCATTTCGCCGTATTTGACCTGCATCACGGGCCCAGACGAGTGAGCCTGCCCGATCAATGCGGCAGGACGTTACACATTTGAAAAGGGGCAACACATGAGAATGTTATTCGGGTTAGTGCTGGTTATCGGCGTCGCCTTGGCGGGCTTCGCGGCCTACATGGCCAAGAACAGGTTCGATCAATACCAAGCAAAAGTCGCCGCTCAGGAGAAATTGCTGAAAAGCAACGTTCCACTGGAAGCCGTCTTCACGGTGAAACGCCAGATCTCTTATGGTGAAACGCTCACCAAAGACGACGTCCAAATTATCGCGTGGCCCAACAATGCAATTCCTGAAGGTGCGTTCCAGAAGGGCGAGGACCTATTCCCACCGACTGGCGCGTTGCGCACTGTCCTTCGCGTCATGGAAAAAGACGAAGCTGTGATGGCTTCCAAGGTGACTGAGCCTGGCGAAGATGCCGGCGTCTCTTCGCGTCTTGAAAAAGGTATGCGTGCCTTCGCCCTTCGCGTCGACGTGTCGTCGGGTGTGTCAGGCTTCTTACGACCGGGCGACCATGTAGACGTTTATTGGACCGGCGACAGCCGCGGTCGCGAAGTGACCAAACTTATCGACACGCGCCTGAAACTGCTGGCGGTCGACCAAATCGCCGATGGCGACCGCTCTGCCCCGACAATTGCACGGACTGTGACAGTTGCCGCGACACCAGCGAAAGTCGGCGCCTTGGCCCAAGCGCAGTCTTCAGGCCGGTTGTCATTGTCCCTCGTTGGCGCTGGCGACGACACCGAAGTTGCAGCTGTCGAAATCGACCAGAACCAGCTTCTTGGCATTCTGGAAGAGAAGACGATCGAGGCAGAGGCCGAAAAGGTCTGTACGATCAAAACCCGCAAAGGGGCTGACGTCGTAGAGATCCCGATCCCCTGCACCGACTAAATTCATGCCAAATAAAAACGATCTTGCGGCACCCCATCTGGGGTGCCGCTTTGTCATTACCCACTATAAATTGCGTGGTGTTGCGAGAGACCCACATAAAAGACGTGCGGTAAACGTCTGATTCTTGCAATAAATTCGGAATTCGCGCATGGTTCTCGAGAAAATGGGCAAAAGACCCGTTCAACCTAGTGATCAGAGAGGCAGGATCACAATGAAAATGAAGCAGTTTTTCTGCGCAGGCCTATTCGGCCTCGCACTTACGTCATTTGTGCCAGAGACAGGGTTCGCTCAGAATCTTAAGGTGACCAACCAGTCAACCGCACGCAAACTTAACGTTGCAATCAACAGCGCCGTGGTCGTCGAAAGTGATGTCCCCTTTGCCGAATTGTCCGTGGCCAACCCGGCGATCGCGGATATCGCGACCTTGTCCGACCGCACGATTTACGTGCTCGGCAAGTCGCCAGGCCGCACAACTCTCACATTGCTTGGCCCAGACGGTCGTCTGATCACCAACGTCTCCGTGCGTGTTTCGCCTGATCTGTCAGAGTTCAAAGAGCGCCTGCGCGAAATCCTCCCAGGTGAGAATATCGAAGTTCGCACCGCGAACGACGGTCTTGTCTTATCTGGCACGGTTTCGAGCATCGCAAAGCTTGATCGCGCACTAGACTTGGCAGAACGCTACGCACCTGAAGCAGTTTCCAACCTGATGAGCGTTGGCGGCACCCAGCAGGTGATGCTTAAAGTCCGGTTTGCAGAAATGCGCCGCTCCGTCTCCAAAGATCTGTCTGCCAGTTTGGGCTTCCAGACCGGTGGCGGCAATTTTGGTGCGAATGGCTTTACCAATACACTTCAGAACTCTGCCAACCTGGCTAACTCGCTTGGCACCGGCGGGACCGCCGGCACGGTTGGCTCGACCCGGGAACGCAACGGCGTGTTCTCGTTCGGCTTCGGCAGCGGCAGCTTGCGCGCCTTGGTTGTTCTTGAAGCTCTTGAAGAAAAAGGCCTTGTTCGCACCTTGGCAGAACCAAACCTGACCGCCCTCTCCGGTCAGGAGGCAACGTTCCTTGCAGGTGGCGAATACCCGATCCCGATCTCAGAAGATGGCTCGGTCAAGATTAGCTACAAACCGTTTGGTGTTGAACTAAAGTTCACACCGACCGTATTGGACGAAGACATCATCAACTTGAAGCTGGACACAGCAGTGTCCGGTCTCGATCCGACGGTTGTTGTCCAAAACAATGGCTTCTCGGTAAACGCGTTCTCCAAACGCGCGTCCTCGACTGTCGTCGAGATGCGCGACGGCGAAAGCTTCGCAATTGCGGGCCTTTTGGAAGATGACTTCCGCGACGTGGCGGGCCAAGTTCCTTGGCTCGGTGACATTCCAGTCCTTGGCGCCTTGTTCCGCAGTGCAAACTACGAACGTCGTCAATCGGAACTGGTCGTTATCGTGACTGCACATCTGGTCTCACCGACCCGAGGCAATAGCCTTGTCGTATCGACCGACCGCGTCCGCCCCCCCACCGAGCGTGATTTCTTCCTGAATGGTAAGATCGCCCGCGAAGTGCGGACCCGCAAAACGACAACCGGTGAAGTTGCACGCCAAGACTTCTCTGGCTCCTACGGCTATGTTTTGGAGTAATATCAGATGTTTAAATCCACCTCTTCAATCGCTCTGATCGCCGCTTTTACGGTGGGTCTTTCCGCCTGCTCCGCCCCTCGCGACAGCTTCGAACGTGAAGCTGGCGCGGAACTGGACGAAGGTGGCTTCGGCAACCCGACCATGACCAACACGCTGATCGCCAATGGCTCGATTTCTGTCGCTGAAACGCTCGGCGCCCGATTTGCCAATGACGTGAACACCCAGGTGAACTTCGAGTTCAACTCGTCCCAGCTGGATGCCAACGCCCGCGCCGCCCTTTTGGAGCAGGCAAACTGGATCCGTCAGTTCCCAGAAGTTCGATTCCGTGTTTACGGGCATACCGACCTTGTCGGCTCCAACGCCGCAAACAAGGCATTGGGACTGCGCCGCGCAAAGGCTGCTGTGAATTTCCTGACATCACAAGGTATCAGCCGCTCGCGGCTTGAAGCTGTGGCGTCATTTGGTGAAACACGGCCTGTGATCCTGACCGAAAACCCGGAACGGCGTAATCGCCGCACTGTGACCGAGGTCAGCGGCTTCGTAGAAGGCAGCCCAATGTTGCTGAATGGCAAGTACGGCGTGCTGGTTCTGCGCGAATATGTACAAACCGCGAAGAGCGACGAAACCCTCGCGCGTGAGCGAATAGTGCAATAACGGAAATAATACCTCAGTTTTTCGCTAATTTAGCCCCATTATCGCCCCTTTTCCTAAGCATTCCTTGTCATGAGATAAGCCACAATCCGCGTTAAGACGGCATGTTGGTTTTAATTCCGCAAACAGTTGGCGGGGGCGCTAACCCTTAAGAAAGGTGCCCTCGTTAACACGAACCCGGCCCTGTTTTGGCCAAATGGGATTCTAGGCATGACGAGCAGTGTAGCTTTACAGACCGATCCGGCACCAATCACCGCCTGTACCGTCGCCCGCGACGTGCAGAACTTTGATTTGTTGATCGAAGATATGGAAACAGAACTGGGCGAAGCATGGGGCGACCTGAGCTTCGAGGACGCGAATGCGTACCTGTCCCAGCCCGACGCCTCGGAATTGGAGTTCATCGCCGTTGCAGTAGACAGCTCTGATGAATCCAATCTGACACTCATTGGTGATATCATCGGCAGGGCCAAAGACCTTGGTGTAAAGGTGATCCTGATCGCCGAAGACGTCTCTCCGATCGCGCTACACCAGTTGCTGAAGCTTGGAGCGAACGATTTTGTCCCCTACCCGCTTCCCGAAGGCGCACTCCACGACTCAATCGCACGGATCAACACCGTTGAAGAAGTCGCGGAAGTTGTTGCCGCCCCGGAAATCGCGGCCCCCGAGCATGTTGCGACAGGAAAGGTCGGCACCAACGAAGGTATCGTGCTTCCTGTCCACGGCCTTGCTGGCGGATCGGGTGCTTCCACTTTCGCAGTGAACCTGGCTTGGGAACTGGCGACAGTCGACAAAAAGGCCGAAGTCAGTGTCTGCCTGCTTGATCTGGATTTCCAGTTCGGCTCCGCATCGACATATCTGGACTTGCCGCGACGTGACGCCGTTTTGGAAATGCTGTCAGATATTGACGGTATGGATGATGACGCATTCCGCGCTACCCTTTTGACTTTCAACGAAAAGGTGAAGGTTCTGACAGCTCCGGCGGACATGATCCCGCTCGACATGGTCAGCCCTGAGGACATCGAAAAGCTGGTCGCAACCGCGCGCCGCAACTTTGACTATGTCATCATCGACATGCCTTCGACACTCGTCCAATGGACCGAAACCGTGTTGGGAATGTCGGATGTCTACTTTGGCATGTTGGAACTTGATCTGCGCTCTGCACAGAACACGCTTCGCATGATCCGCGCGCTCAAGTCCGAGGATCTGCCTTACGAAAAGATCCGTTACGTTCTCAACCGCGCACCGAAGTTTACGGATTTGTCCGGCAAAAGCCGCGCCAAACGTATGGCAGAAAGCCTCGATATCTCCATTGAGCTGCATATGCCGGACGGCGGCAAGCAGGTGGCACAAAGCTGCGATCACGGCCTGCCGCTTGTCGATACCGCATCCAAGAACCCCTTACGCAAGGAAATCGCCAAGCTCGCGCAGTCTTTGCATGAAACAAATCAGGCGGAAGCCACAGGATAACAAAGGTTTAACAGTATGTTTTCGCGATACAAAAAACCAGGTGCTGATCCTAAGGCACAAGCAAAACCGACACCCGCTCCGGCCGCTTCTCCAAAGCCGTCAGCCATCAAATCCATGCGCAAAGCTGAAACGAAGGCGCCAATCGCCCCGGCAGAAGTTATTGCGCAGGACAAAGAGCTTAAGCGTCGCCAACGCCTGGAAGAGGTTCGCTCGGAACTGCACCACCGATTGCTCGACAACCTCAACCTCGCAGCGCTCGAAAACGCGCCAGAGGCAGACCTGAAGGCCGAGATTGTAGCGATCTGCGCCGAGGGTCTGGAGGAAATGGCGATCATCCTGACCAAGGAAGAACGCCAGACGCTGCACGCGGAACTATTTGACGAAGTGACGGGCCTAGGCCCGCTAGAACCGCTTCTGAAAGACGACACCGTTAACGATATTCTGGTCAATGGCCCCAACCGCGTGTTCATCGAACGCGACGGTAAGCTGTCGCTGACCAACACCCGCTTCAAAGACGAAAAGCACCTTTTGCGCATCATCGACAAGATCGTATCGGCAGTGGGTCGTCGCGTGGATGAATCAAACCCTTATGTCGACGCCCGTCTAAAAGATGGATCGCGCTTCAACGCCATGGTGCCCCCGATCGCTGTAGATGGCTCGCTGGTCTCCATTCGTAAGTTTAAGAAAGAGAAGCTCGCGATTGACGATCTGGTCAAATTCGGCGCCTTTTCGGAAGAAATGGCGGCCTATTTGCAAGCCGCAGTGGCCTGCCGCCTGAACGTCATCGTTTCCGGTGGTACAGGTTCGGGTAAAACGACCACGCTAAACGCGCTGTCGTCATTCATCGACAACTCCGAACGTATCCTGACGATCGAAGACACGGCAGAGCTTCAACTCCAGCAGGTTCACGTGGGCCGTATGGAAAGCCGCCCCGCTAACGTCGAAGGCAAAGGCGCTGTTTCGCAGCGCGATTGTCTGAAGAACGCCCTTCGGATGCGTCCTGACCGGATCATCGTGGGTGAGACGCGTGGCGAAGAAGTTATCGACATGTTGCAAGCCATGAACACGGGCCACGACGGCTCAATGACGACGATCCACGCCAACTCGGCGCGGGACGGGGTGTCCCGTCTTGAAAACATGATCGCGATGGCCGGGATTGAGATGCCAATCAAAGCGGTGCGCGCGCAGATTTCGTCGGCTGTGAACCTGATTGTGCAAGCGTCACGTTTGCAAGACGGCTCCCGCCGCATGGTGTCAATCACCGAGATCACCGGCATGGAAGGCGATGTTATCTCCATGCAGGAGGTCTTCCGCTATCAGCGACTGGGCCTTCAACCCGATGGTAAAATCATTGGCCAGTTCACGCCAACAGGCGTGCGCTCGCACTATTCCGACCGGTTCAAGCAGTGGGGCTACGACCTGCCTGCGTCGATCTACGAACCGATCGCAGCGGAGTAACCAGTTATGGAAATCAGTTTTGAGCCACTCTTATACGGCATAATCTTCGTTGGCGTCCTGATGCTGATCGAGGGAATCTACCTTGTCATTTTCGGCAAGTCGATCAGCCTCAACAGCAAGGTTAACCGCCGGCTGGATATGATCTCGAAGGGCGGGTCGCGCGAAAAGGTTCTTGAACAGCTCCGCAAGGAGATGAACCAGCACATGAATTCGGGCGGCATACCGCTCTACTCCATGCTGGCCGACAAAGCTTTACGCGCCAATATCGCCTTCTCCCCGATGGCCTTGATTGCAATGATGTTCGTGCTCGCCGGTGTCATCTTCGGCGTGTTGACCCAAATGACCGAAGCCGCAGCTCCTGTGCGCGGGCTGATCGCGCTCGCTATGGGTGTCGGCGCAGTTTACGTGTGGGTAAACAACAAAGCTAAGAAGCGCCTGGCGCTGCTAGAAGAACAGCTTCCCGATGCGATTGAACTTATGGTTCGCTCCCTGCGCGTGGGTCACCCCTTCTCGTCGGCGATCAACATCGTCGCCAAAGAAGTTGCCGATCCGCTTGGGACTGAATTTGGCGTGATTGCGGATGAATCAGCCTACGGGCGTGACGTCTCCGAAAGCCTGAAACACCTGGCCGAACGTATGGACATGCAGGATTTGCGCTTCCTTGCGGTGGCCGTGACCATTCAGCAGACCTCAGGTGGTAACCTTGCAGAGATTTTGCACGGGCTGTCACAGGTGATCCGCGCCCGCTTCAAGCTGTTCCGCCGCGTGAAGGCGATCACCGCTGAAGCCAAGTGGTCCGGAATGTTCCTGTCGGTCTTCCCGCTCCTGGCTTTGGTCGGCATCAACATCATGGAGCCCGACTATTATACCGAGGTGAAAGAGACCGAATTCTTTATCCCGGCCTGTATCGTGGTAGGCGTATTCCTAGTGGTGAACATGATTTTCATGCGCATCATGGTCAACATCAAGGTGTAATGAGATGCAGTTTATCGAAACCATTAACACCCTGCTCGTTGAAAATTTCGGCGAACTTGGCCCTCTTTTAGCAGTCGGGATGCTCGGCATCATCATGGTGCTCGTCACGCTCCCCAGCATGCTCAAGAAGCGCAAAGACCCGCTGGACCGCATCCGCGAAGAAGCCAAACGCAACGGCCCGCGCTCGAAAAAGTCGGGCGACGCATCCCTGCGCACTGCGGGCGGCACGGACAAGCTCGACAAATTCGCCAACTTCCTTGAACCGCAAGACGTCGAGGAACTGGCGGGGATGAAGCTCAAGCTTTTGCAGGCTGGGTACAAGCAGAAATCGGCCGTGCGCACATTCCACTTCGCGCAATTCGCCCTTGGCTTGCTGTTCCTGACCTGCGGTCTGCTCTATGTTCTGATCCTCGGTGGCGACGACATGTCGACTCGCGATTTGATCCTTGCGATCGTTATCCCAGGTGGTGCGGGTTATTACTTGCCGAAATACTGGATCGAGCGTCGCCGTCAGGAACGTCAAACCGAAATCGAAAGCGGCTTTCCCGACAGCCTCGACCTGATGCTGGTCTGCGTCGAAGCGGGCCAGGCACTTGACCAATCCATCATCCGTGTGGCCGCTGAAATTCGTGCCGGCTATCCCGCCCTCGCAGATGAATTCCAAATGGTCGCCAACGAGATGAAAGCCGGTAAGGACCGTATCTCGGTGCTGCGGGACATGGCCGAGCGCGCAGGCGTGCCGGATGTGTCCAGTTTTGTGACCGTGCTGATCCAATCAACCAGCTTTGGTACATCCATCGCCGACGCCCTCCGGGTTTACGCCTCGGAAATGCGCGACAAGCGTGTGATGCGCGCCGAAGAGAAGGCGAACGTGTTGCCGACCAAACTCACACTCGGAACGATGTTGTTCTGTTTGCCACCGCTTTTGATTATTTTGATCGGCCCGTCGATCTACGATATCTATAAGAACCTAAACGGTGGCGGCGGATAAACATGCGAAATTGGGTGGGCATACTTACAATTGGACTAACCCTCGCAGGATGCGCGGAAAAGGCCCCTTCGCTTGGCGAGGGGGCTGATCCATTTCCACCGAGTGGCGATGTCACCCGCTTTCAATCCGTCGACGGCCTAAGCGTTGGGCATCGTCTCATGGAAGCAGGCCAATTCGAACTGGCGCTGAAGGCCTATCTTCGAGCTGCAGGCGAACAAGGAACAAATGTTGATGTACTTAGCGCATTGGGGTCCGCCAACTTGCGCCTTGGCCGTCTCGGGCAGTCGGAAAAGCTGCTTCGCCAAGCGATCAAAGTCGATCAAACCTTTGTTCCTGCATGGAATAATCTCGGCGTCGTGCTGATGGAAACCGGGCGAGCCGGCGAGGCCAGCCGCGTCTTCAAGACCGCATTTGCCCTTGATAGTGGCAAATCTGACGAAATCCGGGAAAACCTTCGACGCGCGCTCGCAAAAATTGAAAACCCTGCATATAGTTCAGAAAAAGACGAAAGAGCTTTTGACTTGGTGAGACGCGGTAACGGCCGCTACCTGATCCTTAAGGCACCCTGATCAAAGGCCATTGAGAGCAGAGTAGAGGACGCCCCATGCGCCACATGAAGACAGGCATGCTGTGCCTAATCAGCGTGATTGCCCTAACCGCTTGCGAAAAACGCGAGAAGAGCGATTTCAGCAAAACCCTCAAGAACGTCAATGTTATCGATGAGAGCAATCTCAACGACATCATGCTGACCGTTGCCGACCCGAACGAGGCGGTGACCTACTTCCAAAAAGCAAGCCGCGAAGATCCGGAGCGTCTGGACCTTCAGCGTGGCCTTGGCCAATCGCTTCTGCGCGCCAAACGCGCGACCGAAGCAGGTGTCATCTGGGCCAAGATTACCAAACATCCCGAAGCCACCAATGACGATCGCATTTCTTACGCAAATGCGCTGATCCGTCAGGGTGAATGGAAAAAAGCCGAAAAGGTTCTTAACCAGATTCCACCGACTTTCGAGACCTTTGAGCGGTATCGTCTAGAAGCGATCATCGCCGACACCAACAAAGACTGGAAGAAAGCCGACAGCTTCTACGAAACTGCCGTTGGCCTGACCACCACGCCTGGTTCGGTTCTGAACAACTGGGGTTTCTCAAAGCTCACACGCGGTGACTACGACGAAGCTGAACGCCTGTTTGGCGAGGCGATCACCTACGATCCAAGCCTGTTCACCGCCAAGAACAACATGGTTTTGGCCCGTGGCGCCCGTAAAAACTACACGCTGCCGATTATTCAGGTGACTCAGACCGAGCGCGCGCAGTTGCTGCACACCATGGCACTGACGGCGATCAAGCAAGGCGATGTTGAAGCTGGCAAGACCCTGTTGGAAGAAGCCATCGAGACTCATCCGCAGCACTTCGAGGCGGCGATCCGCTCCTTGCGCACGCTTGAAAGCTAACCCATGGCGACCTTCGCGCTATGGGCCCTGCCCCTCGCAACCCTGATTTCCGCTTGGGTTGCCTGGAGCGATCTGGCCCGCATGAAAATTCCGAACAAGGCCGTTTTGGCCTTGCTGGTGCTCTTCGCCATCGTTGGCATTCTGACCCTACCGCTTGACGCTTACCTCTGGCGCTACGCTCATTTCGCCATTGTGCTGGCCGTGGGGTTCTTGATGACGATCACCGGCGTGGTGGGCGCAGGGGACGCGAAGTTCGCGGCGGCCATGGCCCCGTTCGTCGCAGCCACGGACGGAACCGTCGTCGCGGCACTCTTCGCGATCACGACTATCGCCGCCTTCATCCTGCACCGTCTGGCCCGCGTCACACCATTGCGCAAGCTCGCCCCGAATTGGGAAAGCTGGGAACGCACCCGTGACTTCCCGATGGGTCTGCCGCTGGCGGTGACCCTTGTAATCTATCTGGCGCGCGCCGCCTTTTAATCAGGGCCGCGCGTAGAGGATGTAGAGCTCGGTGCGCCGCACCTCTGTCAAAACCTCGCCTCGCGCTTCCACATCCTTAAGGATCGAGCGATAAGCCTGCGGGGTGGTCGGGCAGGTCGGGATCAAAAAGTAATCTGCTGCGTCATATCCTGTTAGCCGCCCGTAATACCACGGCGCGGCACCCTTGGTTGGCGATAGATTTCCGAACATCCACAAATTGCCAAACGTGTCCGCCACAAAAACGGATTTCCCCTCGGCCAAGCCCGCGCGATCCAAGTCGCGCGCCATCGCATGAGAGGCGCCAATCAGCCCGAGTTCTTGAACGCAGGATGCAAGCCCCTCGCCCTGAAACTCTGCAGGTGGCAAATGCGCGGCGAGCGTGTTCAGATAGGCGAACTCCTCACTTTCAAACTGCATCGGGACGCGTTTGAGAATGCGGTTCACCCGTTCCGCCTTGGTAAAGAAGTCCCCATGGCGGTCGGCATATGGTGTCTCGAAAAACAGGGCGCGATACGTGCCTTCCTTGGCCACGAAGTGCCGCGCGGGGCTGGTCGCCATGTTGAAAAAGGAGGGCGCAATCAGAGTGCATGCAACCACCGCCAAGGCAATAATCTGTGGCGTGCGCGATACAGCAAGGATCATCACAGCAAGCAGCGCCAACCACTTGGGATCGTTTCCATAATTTTGGTAGGTGACGTAAATCATACCCGGCGCCAAAAGCATCAGAACCAAACCCAACTTGGGGTCGACCCCGCGCCGTAGAACCAACACTGAAAGCACCAGTACAGCATTGCCCAAGACGTATTGCGGCGCGGTAAGCAGCGTAGCAAGATCAACGCCCGCCCTTGGCCGGATATCGGTACTTGCCACCAAGGCCAGGTCGCCTAGGTAAGCCCACCACATCGCAGGACCTGCCATGAACGTCAGGGCAATGGCGAACAACGCCACAACCGCCAGCGCAACAGAAATCGCCCGCCATTGGCCCCGCAGCACCAAGGCCAGCGCAACACCCGGCGCAAAAGCGACCCCGTAGGTGATCTTTCCCATCACGAAAAAACTGAACGCGACGCCAAGGATAACACCGTCAACCCATTGGTTATTGGCATGTTTCGGCTCTAACACGGCGACCAGGATCGCCACGAAGGCAAACGCCCATGCCCAACGGTTGTAATGCATCGACAACGACAAAGATGCTGCGGCTTCCCCGTGAATCATCGCCAAGGCCAACACCATCACCAAAGCGCCAACACCGTAAGCCATGCCTCGCGTCAAGCGGCTGCGCCCGAGCCACCACACCATCGGAACCAGCATCAAAGCCACGCTGATTTGCCCCAGCACGATGGCTGCTCCCACGCCAAAACCGGCCCAGACAAACGCCACAATTGGTAAGAAGGCAAGCACCCCCAACGGGGTAACAAAATCCAGATGCGGCCACTGCCCTTCGGACATCCTCAACAGAATTTCGATCAAATGAAGGGTGTCACCCTCGTGGCGGTCAACGTAAAGCCCGCCCTTTGCCAAGGCGAGCCCCCCCATAAGTGCGACCAACCCTAGTAGATAAACAAGAAAAAGCCTTGCTCCGGCCTTATCCATACCGTCGTCCATGCCCATCGTCCTCACGTCCCGCCCTGTTGGCGGTGTTCATTATTCACGAAGGCTAGCGCAGCTGGCCCGCTTTTTGAAGCGAGATCGGTTTTTGTTGTTTGGACGCAGCGAAAACAGTAAAGTTAGGGAAAGGATGCCGGATAATCGGCACGCGAGGCAGAGCACATGAATATGCACACAACCACGGGCGTTCAGGCGCCGGTTCCCCCGAAGTCTTTGAAAGATACAGGCCTTAGCATCGTGATGATGCGGGATATCCTGCTGAAAACGGTTTTCCGTAAAAACTTGGAGCACGTGTCAGACATGGCGGAGGCTATCTGCCTGTCCCTGCCATTAACCCAACAATTGGTTGAGATCGCGCGGGAACAAAAACTGATCGAAGCACAAGGTACGCTGCACGCAGGCTCCGGCTCCGAAATGGCGTTCCAGCTGTCGGATGCGGGCAAATCGCGCGCGCTCGATGCGCTTTCCCAATCCGAATATTACGGTGCCCTGCCCGTGCCATTGGAAATGTATAAAGAGCAGGTGAAGAAGCAATCTGTTCGAAACATCCAGATCACCCGTGACAAACTGTTGAGCAATATGGGTCACCTGATCCTGCCCGAGCATTTGCTGAACGATCTTGGTCCAGCCGTAAGCTCCGGCCGTTCGATTCTGCTCTACGGCCCACCCGGCAACGGTAAGTCGGCGATCTCCAACGGCATCCGCGATGCGCTTGGCGACATGATCTATATCCCGCAATGCATTGAATATGCTGGGCAAGTTGTAACGCTTTTTGACCCGATTGTGCACACACCAATCGAAGACGTGGCCGAGCTGACCACTTCATTGCGCCGCACCGATAACCGGTATGACAAGCGCTATCTTATGTGTGAGCGCCCCACGGTTATGACCGGTGGTGAGTTGATGCTGAACATGCTCGACCTGAATTACAACGCCACTTCGCGCACCTACCAAGCCTCGCTTCAGCTGAAGTCGACCGGTGGCGTGTTCATCGTGGACGACCTTGGCCGTCAGGAAGAACCACCGCAGGCCCTGATCAACCGTTGGATTGTTCCGATGGAAGCCGAATACGATATTCTGGCCCTGCAATCGGGCGAGAAATTCGAGGTGCCATTCGACACGCTCGTGATCTTCTCGACCAACTTCCACCCCAACGAAATGTTCGATGGCGCGGCCCTGCGTCGTATTTTCTTCAAGATCAAAATTGACGGCCCAACGCAGGAAGAGTTCCTCAAAGTGTTCGCAATGGTCGCCAAGAAAAAGAAGATGCCTTTGAATGAGGCGGCGCTGATCCACCTGTTGAAAGTCAGATACCCGACCATCGACAATGTCTACGCGAACTATCACGCGAACTTCCTGATCGACCAAATGATTGCTGTTTGCGAGTACGAAGGCATCCCCAATCAGATGACCCCCGAGTTGATCGACCGTGCATGGGCCAACATGTATGTGAAAGACGAAGAGATTAAGCACTGACCAAAGCCGACAAGCGGACTATATCTGGGGCATGTCTGATCTGCCCCAGCCCATCCGCAATTGGTTCGCCGCCCGAGGCTGGGACATCCATCCCCATCAGCAAGCGATGCTTGATGCGGCACAGGACCCTTCGACGCTTCTGATTGCCCCGACCGGCGGTGGTAAGACCATGGCGGGGTTCTTGCCCACGCTGGTAGATTTGCACGACTCGCCACGCCGCGGGCTGCACACGCTCTACATCTCTCCGTTGAAAGCCCTTGCAGCGGACATCAAGCGCAACCTGCGCACTCCGGTCGAGGAGATCGGACTAGACATCCGCATAGAAGACCGCAGCGGCGACACCAGTTACACCCAGAAGCGCCGTCAAAGGGCCGACCCTCCCCACATCCTGCTAACCACACCCGAAAGCCTTGCCCTTCTGCTCAGCTACGAGGACGCGCCGCGCATCTTCGAGGGCCTTCAACGTGTCGTGGTTGACGAAATCCATGCTCTTGCCGAAAGCAAGCGCGGTGATCAATTGATGTTGGGCCTGAGCCGCTTGCAATCTCTGGCTCCTGACCTTCGCCGCGTGGGCCTAAGCGCAACGGTTGAAGACCCGGAAGCCATTGCCAGCTTTTTGGCGCGTCACCTGCAACCGACCCAAATCATCCACGCCGATCCTGGCCCGGATCCCGACATCGCGATGCTGGAAACCGAACAGGCCCCGCCTTGGTCCGGCGGCGGCGGGCGCTATGCCATCCCCGCCGTGCTAGAGCAGGTCAAACAGCACAACACGACGCTGATCTTTCACAACACCCGTGCGCAGGCAGAGCTGTTCTTCCACCACCTCTGGCTCGCCAATGAGGATCAGTTGCCTATCGGCATCCACCACGGGTCCCTCGCCCGAGAGCAGCGCCTGAAGGTGGAACAGGCCATGGTTGAAGGCAGTCTTAAGGCCATCGTTTGTACTGGCAGTCTTGATTTGGGGATCGATTGGGGCGACGTGGATTTGGTCATCCAGATCGGTGCGCCGAAGAACGTCAAACGCCTCGTGCAGCGGATCGGCCGTGCTAATCACCGATACAACGCCCCGTCCAAGGCGCTTTTGGTGCCTGCGAACCGGTTTGAGATCGTCGAGTGCAAGGCCGCACTGGATGCTGTCAAAGAACATGATCTTGACGGCGACCCGCGCGGGGTTGGTCCGCGTGATGTACTGTGTCAGCATATTCTGGCCTGCGCCGCCGCTGGCCCGTTTGACGCGAACGATCTTTTTCGCGAAGTCACGACGGCAGGCCCCTATGTCGGCCTCGCCCGTCTGGACTTCGACCGCTGTCTCGATTTCTGCGCAACTGGCGGCTACGCCTTGCGCGCCTATGACCGTTATCAGCGCATCGTGGAGCGCGATGGCAAATGGCAGCTTCGCGATCCGCGAAGTGCCGCGCAAATCCGCATGAATATCGGCACAATCATCGACACAGAAATGATGAAAGTACGGCTCAAGAATCGACGCGGCGGCGCGCCATTGGGCGAAGTCGAGGAGGCGTTTGCCTCAACCCTGTCCCAAGGAGACACGTTTCTGATCGGCGGCCAGATCGTGCGCTATGAAGGGCTGAACGAGATGACCGTCGAAGTCACCCGCCGCGCCTCCAGCACCCCCAAGATCGCCACGTTCTCGGGCACCAAGTTCGCAACTTCAACGCAGTTGAGCGAGCGCATATTGCGCATATTCCAACAAGACAGATGGCCGGACTTGCCTGCACACACGGCGCAATGGCTGGCGCTTCAACGCGACCGGTCCAAGCTGCCGCAACCGGGACGGCTCTTGATTGAAAGTTTCCCGCAAGACGAACGCCACTACACCGTGATCTATGGCTTCGCGGGCCGCAATGCGATGCAGACCCTTGGGCTTTTGCTGACCCAACGCATGGAAGACCAAGGTCTGGATCCTCTCGGCTTTCTTGCGACGGATTACGCGACTATGATCTGGGGATTGCAACCGGTCACCGATCCTGCGCCGCTCTTCAAACTTGAGAACTTGCGCGACGGGTTGGAGGACTGGCTTGCCGGAAATGCCGTGATGAAACGCACGTTCCGCGCCTCCGCGATAATTGCCGGGCTGATTGACCGCATGACCCGTGGCCAACGCAAATCAGGGCGTCAGGCCACGTTTTCCTCTGACATCCTGTACGACACCTTGCGCAAATATGACCATGATCACCTCATGCTCGACATCACTCGTGAGGAGGCTATGAAAGGCCTCATAGATTTCGGACGTATCGAGGACATGCTCACCCGAACCCAAGGCGTCATCGACCACTTGGTGCTTGGGCGCGCCACACCACTGGCAGCGCCGCTATTTCTGGAAATCGGGCGTGTTCCAATCAAAGGCGCAGCAGAAGAACGCATCCTGGCCGATGAAGCCGAAAAACTCATGGCGCAGGCAGGATTGCAATGAAGCAATTCACCTTTTGCGGCACAACGCTCGCAGCCCTGCCGTCCGGTGCGTTGCTTTGGCAAGAACAGCGTCTGCTGATCGTCTCGGACCTTCATCTGGGCAAATCCGAGCGCATTGCGAGACGCAGCGGCCAGATGCTGCCGCCTTACGAGACCATCGACACACTCACCCGGCTGCAAAACGATCTGGACGCGCATAGTCCCGAGCACGTGATTTGCCTTGGCGACAGCTTTGATGACCTGGCAGCGGGCGAGGCTCTGCCCGTGCAGATCACTGATTGGATCACCCGCCTAATGGCCGGCCGAAACTGGACTTGGATCGAAGGCAATCACGACCCTGGCCCGCTGTCTCTTGGCGGAACGCACCGCAGGCAACAAGAATTTGATCCGCTTGTTTTCCGGCACATCGCAGAGAACACCTCCCCCAGCGGCGAAGTTTCGGGGCACTACCATCCCAAAGCCAGCCTACAGATGCGCGGGCGCGCAGTGACGCGCCCCTGTTTTCTGTATGATGACACACGCCTGATCCTTCCTGCGTACGGCACCTTCACCGGCGGCCTTCGGACAACCTCCAAGCCGCTTCTGGCACTGATGCAGCCCACGGCCCGCGCGATCCTCACCGGCGCATCCGCAGTGGAAATCCCGATGCCGCGCAGCTAGGCTTGGCCAGACCCACGATCGGAGCGCCTATGTCCCCTCAGCCACGCAACCCAAACTACAAGACCGACGTCGCAGTCAGTTTCGCGCGACAGGCCATGATGGTGACAGCAGGCGCTACGCTCGCAGAGGTCTCAGCCGGACGGTGTGTGATCAAGGCCCCGATTTTGAACAGCATGACCCAACAGCACGGCTTTGCCCACGCTGCGCTGACCTTCGCCATTGGCGATAGCGCGGCTGGGTACTCGGCCCTCACCCTTGTTGACGCGGGCAAAGAAGTGCTGACCTCCGAGATGAAGATTAACTTGCTTGCACCGGCGCAAGGAGACGGACTCAAGGCCGTCGGAAAAGTCTTGAAGGCGGGCAGGCGCCTGATTGTGGTGCAGGCGGATGTCTATGCACTGAACGGCGACGCTGAAACGCATATCGCCGCCCTGCAAGGCACAATTGTTCCGGTTTAAGCGGTCAGACCTTCCGGCTCCGACAGACCATTAGCGCGGCAGCAAGCTGTCAGCGTGTTGGCCAATAGGCAGGCGATGGTCATCGGCCCCACACCACCCGGCACAGGGGTAATCGCACCGGCAACCGCAGCGGCGCTCTCGTAATGAACGTCCCCTACAAGACGGGTCTTGCCCTCGCCCTTTTCTGGCGCGTCGAGGCGGTTGATGCCCACATCGATCACAGTCGCCCCCGGCTTGATCCAGTCGCCCGGCACCATTTCGGGGCGTCCCACCGCGGCCACAACGATGTCAGCGCGGCGCACCACGTCGGGCAAATCTTTCGTACGCGAATGGGCAATCGTCACCGTGCAGCTATCGCCCAACAGCAACTGTGCCATAGGTTTGCCAACAATGTTGGAACGGCCAATCACAACCGCGTCCATACCAGACAAAGAACCATGATAGTCGCGCAACATCATCAAGCATCCCAGCGGCGTGCAAGGGACCATCGATTTCTGCCCAGTGCCCAACAGCCCGACATTGGAAATATGGAACCCGTCTACATCCTTCGCAGGGTCGATCGAGTTGATCACCAGGTCTTCATTCAAGTGTTTTGGCAAAGGAAGCTGAACCAAAATCCCATGAATCGACGGGTCTTCATTCAGCGATTTGATCACCGCCAGCAGGTCGGCCTCGGATGTGTCAGCCTCCAGCCGATGCTCGACCGACTTCATTCCCACCTCAACAGTCATCTTCCCCTTGGAGCGCACATAAACCTGACTTGCGGGGTCTTCGCCGACCAGCACAACCGCCAATCCCGGAACGATATCGTGCTCGGCCTTCAGCTTGCCAACTCCGTCCGCGACAAGCCCGCGCACCTTGGCCGCAAAGACCTTCCCGTCAATGATATGCGCGCTCATGCCTGTCGTCTCCGTCATAGTTATACACGTCGCGCCCTCTTATGGAGCGCAGGGAAGCTGCCCCAAGCTGCGACGCGGGTGTGGGGGCCTCGATGGCCCCCACACCCGCACCACCTCTTAGAACAAACCTTCGATTTCGCCAGCATCGTTTAGCATGATCGCTTCCGCAGACGGAACCCGTGGAAGGCCCGGCATCGTCATGATCTCGCCGCAGACGACGACCACGAACCCCGCCCCTGCCGACAAGCGCACTTCACGCACAGGCAGCGAGTGACCAACCGGCGCGCCGCGCAGGTTCGGGTCGGTCGAGAAGGAATACTGCGTCTTCGCCATACAAACCGGAAGGTGGCCATAGCCCGCCTCTTCCCACTGGCGCAGCTGGTCGCGGATTTTCTTGTCTGCCAGCACCTCGTCGGCACGGTAGATACGCTTGGCGATGGTTTCGATTTTTTCCATCAGGCTCAGGTCATCCGAGTAAAGCGGTGCAAATTGTGCCGCCCCGCTGTCGGCAATCTCTGCCACTCGGGTCGCCAGTTCTTTGACCCCCTCAGAGCCATGTGCCCAGTGCTTGCACAATATTGCCTCGGACCCCTGCTTTTCAACGTAGGCTTTGACCGCGGCAACTTCCGCATCAGAGTCACCCGAGAAGTGGTTGATCCCGACCACAACAGGAACGCCGAAGGATTTGACGTTCTCGATATGGCGCCCAAGGTTGGAACAACCCGCCTTCACGGCATCGACGTTCTCATCAGCCAGATCAGCCTTCGCCACGCCACCATTCATTTTCATAGCACGCACGGTGGCCACCAAAACCACGCAGTCAGGCGCCAAACCGGCCTTGCGACACTTGATGTTCATGAACTTCTCAGCGCCCAGATCAGCCCCGAACCCCGCTTCGGTCACAACGTAGTCTGCGAGTTTCAGTGCCGTTGTTGTGGCAATCACCGAGTTGCAGCCATGCGCGATATTGGCAAACGGACCACCATGCACGAAGGCAGGATTGTTCTCCAAAGTCTGCACAAGATTCGGCTGCATGGCTTGCTGCAGCAGAACGGTCATCGCACCGTCAGCCTTGATGTCGCGGCAATAGATCGGGGACCGGTCCCGGCGGTAGGCCACGATGATGTCGCCCAGACGCTTCTTGAGATCGTCCAGATCCATCGCAAGGCACAAGATCGCCATCACCTCCGAGGCCACCGTAATGTCAAATCCGGTCTGGCGCGGGAAGCCGTTGGCCACGCCGCCCAGTGACGTTACGCAGTCACGCAACGCACGATCGTTCATGTCCAAGACCCGCTTCCAAGTTACGCGTCGTTCGTCGATTTGCAGCTCGTTGCCCCAATAGATGTGGTTGTCGATCATGGCCGACAGCAGGTTATGAGCCGAGGTAATCGCGTGGAAATCGCCTGTGAAGTGCAGGTTCATTTCTTCCATCGGCACAACTTGCGCGTACCCGCCGCCAGCGGCCCCGCCCTTCATCCCGAAACATGGCCCCAGCGAGGCTTCGCGGATACAGATCGCCGCTTTCTTGCCGATTGCGTTCAGGCCATCGCCCAGACCTACGGTCGTTGTGGTTTTGCCCTCACCTGCGGGCGTCGGATTGATCGCAGTCACAAGGATCAGTTTACCGTCTTTCTTGCCCCGTTGGGCAGCGATGAATTCGGCAGACACTTTCGCCTTATCGTGGCCAAAGGGAAGTAGGTCGGCTTCGGGGATGCCCAGCTTGGCACCGATCTCTTGAATCGGGCGTTTCTTGGCCTCGCGGGCAATCTCGATATCCGTCTTGAAACTCATGTTTTGTCTCCCCTTGGCCTGCGCAATGCGCTGCGGCGCTATTATGTCCCTTCGCCTATATCGGGGACGGGGCCGCAGCCACACTGCAATTCCGACATTTAGGACACTGGAATCGGCCTATAGCGGTGAAAGGGTTTCAGATGGGAAACAGCAGGCTCCAAATGGAGCCAAACACCGCCAAGTCAGTCAGAATCTCCGGACCACGCCCGCTGATCGGGTATATGCAGCGTGACCGTGTCACCCACACGCAGCGGGCCTTCCCGCTCCACCCAGGCCGTGACCCCGCGACGGCCCTTGGCCGCCGCCTTGAACGCACGCCCGTGGCTAGGGGCATCCTCGTCAATGACAGGCGCAGGCAGATGGCAGGGCCGGTTTTCCATGTCGACGGTCAAGGTCGTCCCGTCTTGCGTCTGCAAGCGCGAGGACGGGGGAATGTGAGTGAAATCCGGTATCCCTTCAATCACGATATTGGCCGCGCACCATTCAGGATTGAAACTGTCCACCCCGATTTTGGCCGCGACCGCAGCCATCTCTTCGGCGGACACGATGCAAACCTGGCGCGTATTTCGGATTTGGGTGCCCTTGGCGTATTGCGAAGTCACTCGGCTGCAGGACGGTCGTGTCAGCCCGCCGTGATCTTCCCCCTCCAGCCCGGCGAAGCCGACCTGCACCTCTGACACCGGAGCTGACCGCAACCCCGCAGCACGACTCTCCACGCGCCCCAGCCAAACAATTTTGCCAGTGTGTTTCGTTTTCATCAAAGCCGGCATCGGCGGGTCTCCGTTCAAAATTCTCAAAGGATTTTGAGGGACAGCAGATCGCCCGTCCAATCAAACTCTGTGACATCGTGGTTCACAAGAAAACGCCCCGCCAAATGGCGGGGCGTTTCCAGAACTTTTCACTTGTCGCTACGGCTTACGCCGAAGGCTCCGGCTCCATGCCGCCGTCAGATTTCGGCGTCTTGGGTTTGCGGGTCTTCGGGATCGCGGCGACCGAGGTAGCGCCACTGTCAGGCGTGTCATCCTCTTCGTCGTCGCCGCGGTTCAACGGTTGGCCTGCGATCACCTTGTTGATCTCCGAGCCTGTCAGCGTTTCGTACTCAAGCAAACCTTGAGCAAGACGTTCCCATTCTTCGTTCTTTTCGGTCAGGACGCGCTTGGCGGTCTCGTAACCTTCGTCGATCAGCTCCTTAACCTTCTGGTCAATGATCTTCTGGGTTTCTTGCGAGTGGTTCGTGCCCCCGCCGTATGGGCCCAGATAAGATTGCTGCTCGTTGGCGTAATCCACATGGCCCAACTCGTCAGAGAAGCCGAATTGCGTCACCATCGCACGGGCAATTTTGGAGACTTGCTGGATGTCCGAGGTCGCACCGGAGGTTACATTCTCCGGCCCGAATTTCAGTTCTTCAGCAACTTTGCCTCCCATCGCCATCGCGATTTTCGACGTGTATTTCGTCCGCGACACAGAAAGCTGATCCCGCTCTGGCAAGCTCATCACCAGACCCAAAGCGCGCCCGCGAGGGATAATCGTCGCTTTGTGGATCGGGTCATGTTGCGGGACGTTCAGCCCCACAATCGCGTGCCCTGCTTCATGATAGGCCGTCAGTTTTTTCTCGTCCTCGGTCATCACCATCGACCGGCGCTCGGCGCCCATCATGACTTTGTCCTTGGCGCTTTCGAAATCTTCCATCGTCACAAAGCGACGTCCGACACGGGCCGCCATCAGCGCGGATTCGTTCACGAGGTTCGCCAGATCTGCGCCGGAAAACCCGGGGGAGCCACGCGCGATGATGCGCAGATCCACGTCAGGGCCAAGCGGTACCTTGCGGGCGTGAACGCGCAGAATCTTTTCGCGACCTTTGATGTCAGGGTTCGGAACCTGAATTTGACGGTCAAACCGACCCGGGCGCAGCAATGCAGGGTCCAGCACGTCGGGACGGTTGGTGGCCGCCACGATGATGATACCTTCATTGGCCTCGAAGCCGTCCATCTCAACCAGAAGCTGGTTCAGCGTTTGCTCGCGCTCGTCATTCCCGCCGCCGTAGCCGGCACCACGGGACCGACCGACAGCGTCGATCTCGTCGATAAAGACGATGCAAGGCGCGTTCTTTTTGGCCTGCTCAAACATATCACGAACGCGTGATGCACCGACGCCCACGAACATTTCGACGAAGTCAGAGCCTGAAATTGTGAAGAACGGCACGCCTGCTTCGCCTGCCACCGCACGCGCCAGAAGCGTTTTACCAGTGCCCGGAGGGCCCACAAGCAAAGCGCCTTTAGGGATTTTACCGCCCAAGCGGCTAAACTTTTGCGGGTTACGCAAGAATTCGACAATCTCTTCAAGATCGTCCTTCGCCTCGTCGATGCCCGCGACGTCGTCAAAGGTCACGCGCCCTTGCTTTTCGGTCAGCAGTTTTGCCTTCGACTTGCCGAAGCCCATCGCCCCGCCTTTGCCACCGCCTTGCATGCGGTTCATGAAGAATATCCAGATCCCGATAATCACGAGGAAGGGCAAAAGCGTTCCGACATAGGCCAAAAGACCGTTTTGTTCCTGACGCTTGGCTTCAATCGCCACCTTATTTTCCAACAGAACCGGGGTCACGTCGACGCCTTCAGGCTTGATCGTCGTGAACATCTCGTTGCCGGAGCGAATGATGATATTCTCACCATCCAGCGTCACCTGGCTCACATCACCGGATTCGACCCGAGAGATGAAGTCCGAGTACGGGATCGTGCGCGAGTCCACTGCGGATTGGCTGCCGTTAAACAGGTTGAAAAGCGCCAGGATCAGCAAAAACAGTACGACCCAGAATGCGATTTGTCTCGCGTTGCCCAAGGGGATTCTCCTAAATCAGCTCGACTCCGACGTAGACACTTACGTCACCTAAAGCCGTTGGTCTTAAAATAGGGATAAGTGGCGCAGGTTCAATGCGATAAAACAAACTCTCGGAAGTCTTGGTCATGTTGTCGCGGCATAAGGCGCCAACCGTTGTCCCATCCGGCGAGCGGAGCACTCAGCAGCACGTCTCCGTCCCAGACGGCGGGCGACGCAAGCAACGACACGCGCGGAAGTCCTGCATCACGCCAAACATCACCACATTGCGCCAAACCGGTTTCGCCGAGGGCCGCTATTTCTGTGGAATGTGTGTGCGGGCCTTCAACCCGCCATCTGCCATCCCAGCATTCGGTCGTTGGCACGCGAAGTTCCGAAACCGCGCCATACTCGCGGGCCACTCGTAAAGTGTCGCCGGCGGATGTCAGCACGCAGCCATGCAGAACGGCTTTCTGGCGCAAATCCGCCAAAACGCGCATCAGCTTCGCTCCGCGCGGCGCGTAATCCTGCCCTGAAACAAACCGAAGGGCGCAATTCAGAACCCGACGCTGCGGCTCAGTCGAGAGTTGCTCCAGCCACGAAAGTTCAAAGCACAGATCGCCACGGTCCAGCTTGAAATGCCCGTCCAACTCCTGCGCGAGGTTTTCCACCAGTCCACGGCGGGTGTCATGCAAATGCCCGATGGAGGTCAGTATCATCTGCGCCGACAGTCCCGCCGCCTCTAGCGCGGCCATGTGTTGCCGCAGGCGGATGCGGTGGTAGCTGGGGTCGTCATTGCTCGGATCGTCGCTCCACGTGATGTCGGCCTCCTGCAACACGTCGCGCAAGTCAGAGCGGCGTAGATGCAGCATCGGTCGGTGAAACGTCACACCATCGCGTTTGAACTCTCGCGACATGGCGGACAGCCCATCCAGCCCCGCGCCACGTGAAAGCTCCATCAAGAACGTTTCGATGTTGTCGTCGGCGGTGTGCCCGACTGCCACGCCGGCCGCGCCAACCCGCTTGGCCCACTCGGCCAACAAGCCGTAACGGCCGCGTCGCGCGCAGTCCTGCAAATTGCCCGTCCCGTCCCAGTGCCAGTGCAAAATCTCGTGTGGCACGTCATGAGCAGAGCAAAACGCGCCGACGGCTTGCGCTTCGTCAGCGGCTTCATCTCGCAGATTGTGGTTCACAGTTGCCACGCTCACGCGGGCGCCAGCCTTCAGCATCAGATGCAGCAGTGCCATGCTGTCGCCACCGCCGGACACGGCGACACCAATTAAAGTGCCGGGCGTTAGCCTGTTGAGAAAATCGTCGGGAAGTGTGGTCGCGGTCACTGGCAGCCGAGGTTGCGCATCGAAGAATTGGCGGGAAGCACCTGATCCGAGCCCGGATAGCGGACACCCACTTCCTGAAGCATCAGGCAGGCCTCCTCAGCTTGCCCGAGTTCATACAAAGCCAGCCCCAAGCGGAACAAGGCTTCTGGGGCACGCGGCGCGTCGGGGGAGCCGGAAAAGCTCTCCAGATAAGATCGCGCGGCATTGTTCCAGTCGCCCGACTGCGCCAGAGCCTGGCCCCGGAAGAAATGCGCGTCGGACGCTAACGGTCCGCCCGGGTAGGATTCATTAAAGGCCGCAAACTGCTCCGCGGCGCTGCGAAAGTCACCGGCTGCGAGCGCCTCCTGCGCCCGCTCGAAGTCGGCCCGTTCAGAAACGGCCAGTTCGGCACCGCCAGTATCTGGCGTTGGTGCCGGGCCAACGGCTACGGGTGCGGCTCCGGTTCCGCCGCCCAAAGCGGGCGTCTCGCCGATCGCGCCCAGATCGCAATTCGGCTCCAGCTCGCACAGGCGGAATTCCAAATCGCCGACGCGGGTGGTGCCATCTGTGACCACGCGGTTGATACGGTTTTCCAGACTTTCGGTTTTGGAGGTCAGGCGGGACAGTTCCGCCTCGATAATATCGATCCGTTGCAGCGTGTCACCCGTGATGGTTAGCCCACCAGTGTTGCCGCTCGACAGCTCCGAGCGCAATTGAACGATACTGGCGTTCAATTGGCCCAGTTCAGTACGAATATCCGCAAGGCTCGAGTCCTGTGCGGCGACTGGCCCCACGCTCAAAGCGAACCCCAAACACATCAGAACCTTGCGCATAATCTTACCCTATCAGCTGCCAACGCCTGCAGAGATCACAGTCACTGCACGACGGTTTTTGGCATAGCAGGACTCGACTGAACAGACCTCAAGCGGGCGCTCTTTGCCGAAGCTCACCGTGCGCAGGCGATTGTCTGCAACACCATTTGCCACAAGGTAATCACGGGCAGCTGCCGCGCGGCGTGCGCCAAGCGCAAGGTTGTATTCGCGGGTGCCTTGCTCGTCGGCGTGGCCTTCAATGATCGCGGAATAGCTTGGATTGTTCGACAGCCAGTTGGCTTGCTGACCCAATGTTGAACGGGCTTCGTCGCCCAGCGTGGATTGGTCCACAGCGAACAGAACCTTATCGCCGATGGTCTGGCTGAAGTAAGCGGGGCTGTTCGGGTCGAGAGCAGAGGTGGAAATGCCGCCATTGTTCAGCCCGTTTGCCCCAGCGCCGCCAGCGCCGTCGCCGCTACGGTCAAAGGGGCTTTTGGCACAAGCAGCCAGCGCCAGAGTGGTGGTCAGCAGTGCAACCTTGGTAAGCGTCTTCATCGGTTTGATCCTTCATGGGTCATATTTATTGGCTCGATTGCTCCGAACGTAGCATGTGTCGGAGTCAAAGGGAATCTCACGGTTTATTTCAGCAAAGGCGACCAGTTCGGGTCGGAGGCATTGGCCTGCACCGCTTTCAGGTTCCGCCCCGAGATGTCCACCGAATATAGTGTGGATGACCCGCCGGAACCGGCAGTCTCACGGGTGAACATGATCACGCGACCATTCGGCGACCAAGTCGGACCTTCATCGAGGAACGACGCTGTCAGCAAGCGCTCGCCGGACCCGTCCGTGCGCATCACGCCAATGTGGAACCGTCCACGGTTTTGCTTGGTGAAGGCGATCAGGTCACCACGTGGGGACCAAACCGGCGTGCCATAACGCCCCTGCCCGAAGGAAATTCGCGTGGCTTCGCCGCCGCTGGCGTTCATCACGTAAAGCTGCTGTGTGCCAGAGCGGTCGCTCTCGAACACGATCCGAGTGCCATCCGGCGAATAGCTTGGCGCCGTTTCAATCGCAGGGCTGGATGTCAGCTGCGTGCGCTGCCCGCTTGGAAGGTTCAGCTTGTAGATGTCGGTGTTGGAGCCGGTCGTCAGAGAGAATACAACATCCTGACCGTTCGGTGCAAAGCGTGGCGCAAAGCTCATGGTGCCCGGCTGGTCTTGCAGCACGCGCCGCCCGACCGAGGCCACATCAAGCACATAGATCTTCGGGAAGCCGCTTTCGTAGCTGGTATAAAGCACGCGATCGCCGGTCGGTGAAAACCGTGGCGCCAGAACAATTGCTTGCGCGTCGGTCAGGAACTGTTGGTTCGCGCCGTCGTAATCCATGACGCCCAATCGCTTCAGGCGGGCATTCTTCGGTCCGGTTTCGGATACGAACACCACGCGGCTGTCGAAATACCCGCCTTCACCTGTGATGCGCGAGTAAACGGCATCGGCCACCTTATGCGCCATCCGCCGCCATCCATTGGTGGAGCCTACGAATTGCAGCCCCTCACCCAGCTGGTCCTCGGAGAATACATCGAACAAGCGAAACTTGACGATGATCTGACCGTCACTTGTCGTGGACACAGCGCCGGTCACCAATGCTTGTGCATTGATCGCCTTCCAGTCCGCATATTGAACGGGGCTGTCAAAGCTGGTGATCTGACTGATGAACGCGTCTTGGCTGATTGCGCGAAAGAGGCCGGAGCCCTGCAAATCCGCAGCAACCACTGATGCGAGGTCCCGCGCGTATTGATCCGCACCTGCGGTCTCGGCGATGAACGAAGGGGCCGCAAAGGGCAGCGGCTCGATATTGGGATTGTCCAACTCGATGCAAAGCACACCTTGGGCGCATTGCGCAATCGCCGGAGGCGTTGCGGCGACTGTGCCAATACACAAGGTCGCCACCGCAACCAAACAGCTGAGAAGTCTTTTCATCATGCTCTTATCCTTTCACGCAAACGCATAAGTGCAAGGCTCTTGGCCTGCGAGGCGGTGCGGATGGGCGTTTTTGCGCCATTCTGGTCATCTTATCTCTCGGCGTGTCGCGTTGAAGCTTACCTGAACTTCGCGCCACTGGTCATATTTGTCGAGGGGAAGGTCATAGCCGGTGGCACCGCAGCGAATGATCGCACGTCGCGCAGCCTCATAGGCGCGCTTCACCGCGTCCCCGCTGCCGCCGGTGCTGGAAATCATCCGGATCGAGCTGGTCACAGGCTTTGCGTCCTGCTCCATCTGGAACCCGACGACGACCGACACGGCAAGCGCGTCGGTGCCCAAAGCGCCCACGTTCCAGCATTTCTGGATACCCAGAATGAAGGCGCCCTTTTCGGACCGCGTGATCGGTGAAGACGTGCCGCCACCGGGATTGGCATTGTTGGCAACAGCGGTCTCCGTGTTTGCCTCGGCCACAGCGTTGGCGATGCTGTCAGCAAGGCTAGGCGCAGTTGACTCGGCGACCTGGGGGGCCGGTTGAGCAGGCGGTTTAGGCTTGCGGCCCGGGCGCGTCGAGATGGTCGGAGCGGAGGTCGAAGGCTCGTCCGCTTCGGTCACGATCTCCGTGGTTGCGGCCTCGCGGGCCGTTTCCTCCCGCGCCTCTTCTATGGGCGTCGGTTCCGCCGCAGGCGCTGCGGCGGCTTGGTCAACGTCGTCTACCACAACTTCCGGGTCAGGCTCTTCAACGATCTCTTCGGCAATCCGCTCCGCAGGGCGCGGCACCGGGCGCTCATCCGGTGCGATCAAGGTCGCGCCCGGATCGCCATCGGTGTCAGGTGCGTCAGGTTGGTCTGGCACCGACGGGGTGACAGTCGGTTCTGCAGGCTCAGGGATCACTGGATCTGGCTCAGGTGCGGCTTGCTCCACCGGCGCGGGTGGGCTTGGCGGAGTCACAGGTGTTTCTGGCTCGACAGCAGGCGCGGGCTGATCCACCTGCACAGGCGCTTCTGGTGCGGGCGGCAAGTCAGGCTCGCCCGGCGATTGGGCCTGCATCGCGGCAAACTCTTCACCCGAAATGATCGAGACGTTGCTCACCTTCACTTCAAAGTCAGTGTCGCGCGCAATAAAAAGCCCCCCTACGATCAGGTAGAGGATGAAGGCTGCGTGGCCTGCGCCGGAAACATATGTGCCGGTATGTGGAGAGATGCGCATGCGCGCGCTACCCGCCCTGCCCGTCAAGCGAAGGGCCGCCGGTGTCTGTCACCAAACCAATATTGGAGAAGCCACCTTTGTTCAGCGCGCCCATGACTTGCACAACACGCTCGTAAGGGATGGAGCCGTCAGCCCGCAAAAACACTTTGTCGTTGCTCCGCTCCGCCGCGATGGCGCGCAAGCGGCCAATCAGCGCTTCGTCTTCAATCTCGGTGTTCTGGATCGACAATTGCCCGTCTGCTTCGATGGTTATCGTCAGCGGCTCTTCCTGCTCGGTCGGCAACGCCGATGCGGCGGTTTTCGGCAGTTCCACCGGCACCCCCACGGTCAGCAACGGGGCCGCAACCATGAAGATGATCAGCAGCACCAGCATAACGTCCACGAAGGGCGTGATGTTGATCTCTGACATCGGCTTGGAGCCGCCTTTACGCCGCCTGCCCCTGCGCCCGCCCGAAGACGCGCCTTGCTGAACACCCGCTCCCATGGCTCAGGCGTCCAGTTGGCGCGAAAGAATGGTGGTGAATTCGTCCGCGAACGCTTCATAGCCCGACATGATGCGGTCGGAGTCAGCGCTTAGCTTGTTGTAGAAGATAACAGCCGGAATAGCTGCAAGCAGGCCCAATGCGGTGGCAACCAGCGCCTCAGCAATACCTGGTGCCACAACGGCAAGGTTGGTGCTTTGCGAAATTGCGATCTCTTCAAAGGCGTGCTTGATGCCCCAAACCGTACCGAACAATCCAATAAACGGGGCCGTCGCGCCAGTGGTGGCCAAGAAGCCAAGACCGTAGTTCAGCTTCTCTTCCTGCTTGGAAATGGCGACATCCATAGACCTGTCGATGCGAGCGGTGGCCCCTGCAATCAGCTGCCCGTCCTCGCGGTGCGACCTGCGCCATTCGCTCATTCCCGCCGCAAAAATCTTATGTGCCGCGCCATCAGGTTCGGCGCCCACTTTGTCAAACAGCTCGTCCAGCGGCTCGCCGGACCAAAAGGCGCGGTCAAACGCCTCGGCCTCGCGCCGCGCAGCACGGAAGTTGATGAATTTCTGCACGATGATCGCCCAGCCCCAGAACGAGGCCCCGATCAGCATCAGCATGACTATTTTAACAGTTGGTGTTGCCCGCCAAAAAAGCGCCGTGACTGAAAAGTCCACGTCGCTGGCTAGGCCGATTGCCTCAGCTTCCATAAAACCCGCTCGCCTTGTTTTTTACCGCTTTGTGCGGCTTGATTGACCGTAGAATAGCCGCAACAGAACTGCATTGCTACATTCCACGCGACAAGGGCATAAAATTTCTTGTTACCGTTGCATCAGTTGGCGAATATCCGCCGGAAGGCGTGTCGGACGACCATCCGCGCCAAGGCAAACAAGCGTGACAACCGCCCTGAACAGCGCCACCCCGCCCCGACTGACATCTTGCGTGAGCGTGATCCGTGCCGCCGAGATGTCCTGCACCCGCGTTTCAACTGCGATCACATCGTCAAACTTGGCAGGCGACAGGTAGTCCGCCTCGACACGACGCACAGCAAAGACGATACCCTGCTCTGCTTTCAGCGCAACCTGATCGACGCCAATCTCGCGCACCCATTCGCTTCGGGCGCGCTCAATGAATTTCAAGTAGTTGGCGTAATACACGATCCCCGCAAGGTCGGTATCTTCGTAGTAAATACGGCATGAAAAGATGTGCGGGCTGCTCATGTAAGCAACCAAATCACGCACCCTTCCGACGCGCAACCCGGCATTGTGACCTCACTATGCTGGGAACCCTCACCGTGTTGGCGCGTTTAGATGAAAGGTTCGCTAAAGGAGTCCCGCGATGGAAAACGAAGAAACTGGCATCGCCGAGCAGATAGACGCCGAACCGGAACTTATCTTCGACAAGATTGATGCGTGGCTCGACGGCTTCTTCAGGCTGCTCCCAAACATCGGCGTGGCGCTGGTCGTCATCGTGATTTTCTGGCTCGTAGCCAAAGGGCTCGCCGCCCTCATCCACCGTTCAGCGAACCGGCGAGACCGTCCAAGCCTTGCCGAAGTGGCCAGCAGCCTCGTGAAGTGGGCCGTGATCATTCTGGGCGTCATGCTTGCGATCACGATCGTAGCACCATCCATCAAGCCAGCAGACCTCATTGCTGGTTTGGGGGTTGGATCGGTTGCGATCGGCTTTGCGTTCAAAGACATCCTTCAGAACATGCTCGCCGGAATTCTGATCCTGCTCCGACAGCCGTTTGAGGTCGGTGACCAGATCGTCTCGGGCGGACACGAGGGGACGGTGGAAAAAATTGAAACACGCGCCACGCTGATCAAGACCTATGACGGGCGTCGCGTCGTCATCCCCAATGCCGACATTTATACGGACAGCGTCATCGTCAACACCGCCTTCGATACCCGCCGGTCGCAATACGATATCGGTATCGGCTGCAACGATGACTGGGACAAGGCCCGCAAAATCATGAAAGAGACATGCGCGAAGGTGGACGGCGTACTGGATGACCCCGCACCAGAGACCATTCCGGTGGAACTCGGTGATTTCGCCAACATTGTCCGACTGCGGTGGTGGACCAAAGCCGACCGCGCCACAGTCATCCACGTCAAAGGTGACGTTCTTCAGGCAGTCTACAAGGCTCTGGATGAGGCCGCGATCGACATGCCGTACCCGACGCATGTGCAGCTTTGGCATGACCAAACAGACGAACATGACGGCGACCGTGCACGTCAGCGTGAAGGCTGGCCCACCTCGTCCGACGGGGATCCCAAGCCGCGCCGCGTAGCCGACGCGGTCTGCGACAAGTCGGCGTCCTAATGCTGGGCTTGCAAGCGCGCGGCCAGACGAAGGGCGTGGGACGGATCATCCGCCGAGACTGGCATAACCCGATCATAGGCCGCGCGGATGACTGACGCGATCTCGGGCTTGAGGATTGCTACATCTTTGCCGGTCAAAGCCAAGGGCGATGATCCCACGAACGCCTGATCCGACCAAAGCACGATGGATTGCACAACTTGGCCCAGACAAATGGTCTCTGCCGGAAGCTCTGCCATGGCATCATCCATGCGGATAAACACAAAGCACGCCTTGATCCCGCCATCCGGCTCGAAGCGGAACAGGCGGTATTGGTTGGCGTCAGCCGCTTTCAGGCGCTCAACCAAAGCGCCAAGTTCGGGGATCATCCGGTCCAGATTGGGTGTCTCTATAAGTTCCTGCCAATCGCGCAGGAAAAACACCATGAAGTTGGAGCCAAGCTCTGGGTCCGTCTCTGCCATCTCGTGGCCAGCCAGTTGGCAGACAGCCTCAATCGCGCCCTTGAGGATCGCCACAGTGCTTTCCTCAACGCCAAACGCCACAGGCGCAATCGGGCGGCCCCAGCGGGCAAACAGGTAGCTTCCGTCTGCGCGGGTGAAATAGCGCGTCACAGTCTCAATTATGTCAGACATCTCGAAAATCCAAACTCAGCTCTCAAACAAGTCGGTCCGCCCTTTCGGCGCAGCCAGCCCCAGATGCGTCCATGCTTTTTGCGCAAGCATCCGCCCGCGCGGAGTACGCTGGATCAGCCCTTGTTGCAGCAGGAACGGCTCAATGACCTCTTCCAAAGAATCACGGCTTTCGGACAAAGCGGCGGACATGGTCTCGATGCCAACCGGCCCGCCTTGATAATTCTCCGCAATCAGCCGCAGATATCGCCTATCAGCGCCATCGAGGCCCAGGTGATCCACGCCCAGCCGCGTTAAAGCGCTGTCCGCCAATGCGCGGGTGATCTTGCCACCGCCTTCGACCACGGCAAAATCCACAACGCGCCGCAGCAAACGGCCCGCTATGCGCGGTGTGCCACGGGCACGCCGGGCAATTTCCAGCGCCCCGTCATCTTCGGTCGGAACGCCCAGCAAGCGCGCACCGCGCCGGACAATCTCGTGCAATTCGCTTTCGGTGTAGAACTGAAGCCGTGTCGGTATTCCGAACCTGTCACGCAAGGGCGTCGTCAGCAGCCCGAGCCGCGTGGTAGCCCCCACGAGCGTGAACGGTTGCAACTCAATGCGAACGGTCCGCGCGGCAGGCCCCTCGCCAATCACCAGATCCAGCTCGAAGTCTTCCAGTGCGGGGTAAAGTACCTCTTCCACCACCGGGTTGAGCCGGTGGATTTCGTCGATGAACAACACGTCGCGGGCTTCAAGATTGGTCAGGATCGCCGCCAAATCACCCGCTTTGGCCAGCACCGGCCCAGAGGTCATGCGAAAGTTTACCCCTAACTCACGCGCCATGATCTGAGCGAGCGTGGTTTTGCCCAAGCCGGGCGGGCCGTGGAAAAGTGTGTGATCCATCGCCTCGCCGCGTGTCTTTGCGCTTTCGATGAACACGCGCAGGTTCGCGCGCGCCTCAGCTTGCCCGATGAATTCATCCAGCCCTTGCGGGCGCAACGCACGGTCCGCGTCTTCAGGCCGCCGCTCCGGGCGCAAGGTTGGGTCAGGTTCGCTCATGATTATCTCTATGCCGCAGGGGGGAATGATCTTCCAGAGGAAGGTTCACGCTCTAATCCTTCGGGGCCAGCAGCTTCAACGCCGCGCGGATTAGTGCAGGCGTCTCCGCCGCACCTTCGCCTGCAGCTTGCGCAACCGCGCCTGCCGCATCGCCATGGCCGTAACCTAGGTTAACCAAGGCCGAGAGCGCCTCCGCCTGTGCCGAAGCAGTTGGCGCTGAGATCGGCTCCAGCACATCATCTTCGCTTGTGGCTTTCACCACATTGCCTTGCGCAGCGGCCAAGCTGCCCCCCATCGCCATCACATTGGGGGCTTTGTCTTTCAACTCCAGCACAACCTTTTGCGCGGTCTTGGGACCGATCCCCTTGGCGGCTTTGATCGCATTCCAGTCCCCCAAGGTCACAGCGCGCGACACGCCATCAGGCCCCAAGGTCGACAAGATCGCCATCGATGCCTTGGCACCGACCCCTTGCACAGTCATCAGCAATCTGTGCCATTCCTTTTCCACCAGCGAGGTGAACCCGAAGAGCTGCAGCAGGTCTTCGCGCACCAATAGCTCGGTGAAAAGCGAAACGGCTTCTCCAGGGCCGGGCAACACCGCCATCGTCCGTTCGGAACAGTAAACCACGTAGCCCACGCCGCCGACGTCGATCAGGATGTGATCCGACGCCCGGTAGTCCAACCGGCCTGACAATTTTCCAATCATGCCCCTGCCCTCGCCAATGCTGCGCTGAGCGTGTTGCCCGCCCGCGCATGAAACGCATGACACAACGCAATCGCCAAAGCGTCTGCGGCATCCGGCCCAGTTATTACCACGCCGGGCAATTGCATCTTCACCATATGCGCCACCTGAGTTTTGTCGGCGTGACCAACTCCGACGACAGTCTTCTTGATTTTGTTCGGGGCATACTCGCCAATACTCAACCCAGCCTGCGCCGGAACCAGCATCGCGATCCCGCGCGCTTGGCCGAGCTTCAACGTGCCCGCCCCATCCTTGTTAACGAATGTTTGCTCCACCCCCGCCGTGTCAGGCGCGTATCGGGTGACAATTTCAGTCAGTTGGACATGTAAGCTAAGAAGTCGCGCGGCCAACTCTGTTCCCGTCGAATGGCAGGTGCCATTGGCAACATGGGAGATGCGCACACCATCTGTGTCGATCACTCCCCATCCAAGGTTTCTCAACCCCGGATCAATCCCTATGACGCGCATGGCCTGCTCATTTTTTGTTGTTCTTGAGCCACAAGTAGCACGAAACGCGAACATTTGCCAAGATGGCCTGTGCAGGGGGCGTTGTGGCGCCGGAAACCAAGTTCCGTAGCGGCAGGCTCATTTGTCGGTCAAAATCGTCATCCGGAGCGTCATTTACGACAGAACTGAGGTCCAGATTCCGCCATATTTATAAGGGCTTTAGGTGACGCTAAGACATATGCTGAAAGCGCATAGGTGCCATGCAAAAAATTTTCTTGTGGCATGGCGATTGGCACCCTAGATGCCGCTCAGACACACACATTGCTCAAGATATGAGCACAAAACAAAAGGACGACTCGTATGGCTGTATTTGAAACCTCCCGCTCGCTGAACGAAGGCGTCCGCGCCGACGCTCGTGGCGTCTTCGCTTCCCTGATCGGTGCCGTAGTGGCATGGAATGACCGTCGCGTCACACGCAATGCACTGTCTTGCCTGACCTCCCGCGAGCTGGACGATATCGGGCTGAGCCGTGGCGATATCTACAACGTCTGAGCCAATCAGACGTCGCCGCTAAAGATCAAAAGCCACCCTTGGGGTGGCTTTTTCTTTGTGGACTATTCAATTATTATTTGCCGCGAAGGATCGCATCCAAACCGCGCGCCATGGCGAGGGTCGCGGGGTCGGCGTCCAGAAGAAACGCCGCGAACACCTGCACACTTTGGCCCTTTTTGAGCGTATCAATGCGGCTTGAATACTCTTCGTCCCCCAGCTGGGCAAAAACGAAGCCCTTAAGCATAACGAAAATGAGGGCTGCGGTGAGGATGCTTTTGACAGGGACAAGTTTCTTGCGGCGGGGCTTCACAACCTCGACGACAAGGCCATCTTTGTTGACCTTGCGAACGACCTTCTTGTTGGGGTCGCTTTTTTGCTGAATCGCATTTAACCGCTCTATGAAGCGGTCTTTATTAACGTCTGCCAAAACCTGTTCCCAGTGCTTATGATTTGCACATTTACAACTTGGCTAACAGGTTAGTGGTAAAATACCTACGAAAAATACTATTTCTTATACATTCGCAGCGCAGACCATTCCCCAATGTCACGTCTTTGCGACACCTCAAAGCCTGCGGCTTCGTAAACGGCCTGCACTTCTGCCGCCTGATCAATGAGTAATCCGGACAGAATAATAGTGCCACCTTCAACACAATTCGCAGCCATATCGGGGGCCAAATCAATCAGTGGCCCTTTGAGAATGTTGGCAAAAATCAGGTCGAACGGCGCTTTGGCCGTGATCTGTTCATGCCCGAAACCGATGGCCTCAAGGCATGTGATCTTGTCGGCCATCCCGTTGGCCTCGGCATTCACTTCCGCGACCTCAACCGCAACCGGATCAATGTCCGACGCGATGACCGCTTGGTCCCAAACGGCAGCTGCAGCCATCGCCAAGACCGCAGTTCCGCACCCTACATCGATGACATTCGTCGCTTTCCGGCCCTCAGCAACGTAATCTTCCAAAGACAAAAGACAGCCCTGTGTGGTGCCGTGGTGGCCCGTCCCGAAGGCCATTGCGGCCTCAATCAACAGCGCGACTTTGTCTGCGGGCACCTTGTCAGCGTCGTGGGCTCCGTAGACGAAGAACCGGCCCGCTTCGACTGGCGCAAGCTCGCGGCGCACATGAGCCACCCAGTCCGTCTCGGGGATTTCCGACACCACAAACGGCTTTGCTCCATGCGCCGCAGTCAAAAGCGCCAGTTCGATGTCGTTGGGCTGGTCCAGAAAATAGCCGCCCACTTCCCATAGGCCCGAGCCGTCTTCCACCTCGAACACACCCACGCCAGTCGGCGCCGGATCCAGCGCCTCCAGAGCCTCGCCCAAGGCTTGAGCGGCAGGTTCCCCCATAAGGGTGGTCAAAGCGGTATATGTCGGCATCAGGTGGCTCCTTCGTGTTGCCGTCCGATTAGGCCGCAGCCAGCGCTGACGCAACCCCTAGCAGGCTCACTCGGCGGGTGCTGCCTCCGGGCGGGCAAATATCGTCTCGTGCCCAGGCTCTGGGTGCCGCGGGATCAGCAGCGACAGAAGCAAAGACGAAATCGCCATGCAGGCCGCCGCGATAAACACCGATGCGGGCGAATTGATCCACATGTAGCCCAGCACAACCGGCAGGAAGACGGCGGCGATGTGGTTGATCGTAAAGGCCACCGCAGCCGTCGGGGCGATATCTGCAGGATCAGCGATCTTCTGGAAATAGGTTTTCAACGCAAACGCCATCGAGAAGAACAGATGGTTCACCACATACAAAGAGGCCGCCAAAACAACGCCCCAGCCAAAATAGTAAATCCCGCCATAGGCGAGGAACACGATTGTCAGGCCGACATACTCGAATATCAGCATATTGCGCTCGCCATAGACGCCAATCGCGCGCCCGATCAGCGGGGCAAAGATCATGTTGGCAACGTAGTTGATCAGGAACAGTGCCGTCACTTCATGCACCTCAAATCCGAACCGCTCGACCATCATGAACGCCGCAAAAACCACGAAAATCTGACGCCGCGCGCCCGAAACGAATTGCAGCGCATAATAGAGCCAGTACCGCTTGCGCAGGACCATGGTCTTGTTCTGGGGATTTGGCGTTTCGAACTGCGGAAAGTAGATCAGGCAGAAGCCCGCAATCAGCACGGTGACTCCACCGGCAATCAGGTACACGACCTCATAGCTCAGATCGAAAGTTTTCCACGTCAGCACCAAGAGCCCGTAGGCGATCAGCGACGCGAAACTGCCCGCAGCGGTCAGCCAACCCAAAGTCTGCGGGGCTTTGGCCTTTTCGATCCATTGCAACTGCAAAGACTGGTTCACCGTCTCGTAATAGTGGAAGCCGATGGACGACAGCAGCGTCAGCATCAAAATGCCACCGAACTGCGGAAAGTAGGCAGTCATGGCCGTGGCCAGACCAAGCAAGATCAATGAAATCAGCCCAAGCACCTGTTCGCGCACAAAAATGATCAAGAAGATCACACCGATGGCAAGGAACCCCGGTATCTCGCGCACGGTATGAAGCCAGCCGATTTCGACACCGGTGAACCCGGCAACCTCGATCACGAAGTTATTGAGCAACGCAGACCACGTGGCGAAGGCAATTGGCATGGCAAGCGCCATGAGGAACAGCAAGAACACCGGCTGGCGCACGAAGGGCAACGCCTTCGCCTCGTCCAAATCCATGCGTCTGATGCTATCCCCGAACATGGTGAAGACTTACGCCCGTCCCGCGGCCTTGGCGAGCAAAATCGTGGGCACGATTGGCGCCGCTACTACACCACCTCAACCTCTTCTCGTGCGGTCACTGGCATAGCAATCGGCGTCGACCACCCCAACCAACAGCGCCTGCACCCCTGCTTCACGCCAAGCCTCCTCGTCGGCAATACAACCGTCGGGTTGGTTGATCAGGAGGAAATTGGCTTTGAAATCTGACGCGGCCACTTCTCATCGGGCAATGACCTTGAACAGGAAGAACGGCCCGAACGTAGCAAAGGGCGCACCCAAGCGCGCCCTTCATGTTCGATCGCCCCGCGCTTCGGCGGGATCAGGCTCAGGCCGATACGCGGCTGACGATTGCGCCAAGCTCTGACGAAATAGCACCGATATCGCCCATCGCGTCCACACGCACCAAAGCGCCCTGCCCGTCGTAATAATCGATCAGCGGCGCGGTTTGTGCATGGTATGCTTCCAATCGGGACGCCACGGTTTCGGCGTTGTCATCCGCACGGCGCACCATTTCGGTGGAGCCACACTTGTCACAGGTCTCCGCAACGGCTGGAGCTTTGAAGCTGTCGTGATACCCTTCACCGCAGCCTTTGCAGGTGAAGCGGCCGGCGATGCGCGTGACCATTTCGGCGTCGTCCACATCCAGCGAAATCGCTGCATTGATGCGCTGGCCGGTAGCCTCCAGCAGATCATCAAGTGCCTCTGCCTGCACCGTCGTGCGCGGGAAGCCATCTAGGATCACGCCTTTGGCGCAGTCAGGCTCTGCCAGACGGTCCTTTAGAATGGCCAGCACAATGTCGTCGCTGACCAGCCCACCGGCTTCCATGACACTTTTGGCTTGCTTGCCCGCGTCAGTTCCTGCGGCCACGGCAGCGCGCAGCAGGTCACCCGTCGACAGCTGCACAAGCCCGAAACCTTCTTCCAGCATACGCGCTTGGGTGCCCTTGCCCGCACCCGGAGGCCCGAGCAAGATCAGAACAGGCGAGGTCACGGCGGTCTTGGTTCCGTCCATTACGCGTCCTTTCGGTTCATGCGGTTGGCAATAAGGTCATCCACCACGGCGGGTTCTGCCAAAGTGGAGGTGTCGCCCAACGCACCAAAATCATCCTCTGCGATCTTGCGCAAAATGCGGCGCATGATCTTGCCCGAACGTGTCTTCGGCAGGCCCGGTGACCACTGAATCAGATCCGGCTTGGCAATCGGGCCAATCTCGGTACGAACCCATTTCTCCAGCTCTTTGCGCAACTCCTCGGTTGCCTCCACGCCGTTCATCAAGGTCACGTAGGCATAGATGCCTTGGCCTTTGATGTCATGCGGGTAGCCCACCACGGCGGCCTCGGCCACTTGAGCATGCGCCACAAGCGCGCTTTCGACTTCGGCGGTCCCCATGCGGTGACCGGAGACGTTGATCACGTCATCCACGCGGCCAGTAATCCAGTAGTCGCCGTCTGCATCGCGCTTACAACCGTCACCGGTGAAGTAGTAGCCGGGGTAGTCGCTGAAATAGGTCTTCTCGAACCGCTCATGATCGCCCCAAACGGTGCGCATCTGGCCTGGCCACGAGTTGGCAATCACTAGCACTCCGTCCACGTCATTGCCCTCGATCACTTCAGCCGATTGCGGATCCAGCACAAGCGGCTTGATCCCGAAGAACGGCTGCTGTGCAGAGCCCGGTTTCAGGTTGGTCGCACCTGGCAGAGGGGTCATCAGGTGGCCACCGGTCTCGGTTTGCCACCACGTATCGACGATCGGGACTTTGCCTTTGCCGATAACGTTATAGTACCAAGTCCACGCCTCTGGATTGATCGGCTCGCCCACGGTGCCCAGCACTTTCAAGTCGCTCAGGTCATATTTTTCAACAAAGCTGTCGCCCTGCCCCATCAACGCGCGAAGTGCGGTCGGCGCGGTGTAGAACTGGTTAACCTTGTGCTTCTCGCACACTTCCCAGAACCGTCCGGCATCGGGGAAGGTTGGCACGCCCTCAAACATGATGGTCGTCGCACCGTTGGCCAACGGGCCATAGACGATGTAGCTGTGGCCCGTGACCCAGCCCACATCTGCGGTGCACCAGAAGATGTCGCCTTCGTGGTAATCGAAAACGATTTCTTGCGTCATTGCCGCGTAGGTCAGATAGCCACCAGAGGTGTGAACAACACCCTTTGGTTGGCCGGTAGAGCCCGACGTATACAGGATGAACAACGGGTCCTCGGCGTTCATCTCGGCAGGGTGGGACGAGTCATCCGCCTCCATCGCCATCTCGTTGTAGTCGTAATCGCGGTCGGTCCACGTGGTCTGGCCACCGGTGCGCTTTACGACGAGACATTTCACGCTGTCTTTGCAGTGCAGCAGCGCTTGGTCGGTGTTCGATTTCAGCGCAGTCTTGCGGCCGCCACGCGGGGCCTCGTCAGCGGTAATCACAACCTTGGCGTCACAGCCATTAATCCGTGCCCCCAATGCATCCGGCGAGAAGCCCGCGAACACGATGGAGTGGATCGCACCAATGCGGGCGCAGGCCAGCATGGCGTAAGCGGCCTCAGGGATCATCGGCAGGTAAATTACAACGCGGTCGCCTTTGCGAACGCCAAGACTTTCCAGCACGTTGGCCATTTTGCAGACCGACTTGTGCAGCTGCTTATAGGTGATGTGCTTGGCGTCGTCCTTCGGATCATCCGGCTCCCAGATAATCGCGGTCTGGTCACCGCGCGTTGCCAGATGGCGGTCGATGCAATTGGCAGCAACGTTCAGTGTGCCGTCCGCAAACCAGTTGATGTGGACATTGCCGAGGGTGAAATCGACATCGGAGACTTTGGTGAACGGCTTGATCCAGTCCAGTCGCTTGCCCTGCTCTGCCCAGAAGGCATCCGGGTCAGCCATCGAGGCCGCATACATTTTTTCGTAGCCTGCCGCATCCACGTGGGCTTTCTTAGCGAAGGCCGGGTCTGGGGCATAAGTCGTATCTGGATTGGATGGGGTCGTCATGGGTGTCCTCCGCAAACTCTGTGCAGGGAGCTTGACGCAACGGCATCCATGCCACGCGTCCAATCACTTAAGATATCACTCCCTCACCGCTGCTTATAGCACGCAGATTTTATAATTGCCGCCAAGCAACGGGTATTGAAAGATAATTTTGTAAATTTGTTTTTCTCAGCCACCGGCAGGCAGTGAAGAAAGCAGTAAATTTTGTAAATTATGTGCCGCCTCATACAGTTGCCGCAGCGCGGCGGAGGGGGCAGGCGCACGCCGAAAAAGGCGATTCCCAGCCGTGCCAGCAATCATATCAGACCAACGTCGCGCGGCAGGTTGGCGCAGGCTGCCCTTGCGGCAGTCAGGCCACCCGAAAAACGGACGGCCTGCGATTCTCAACTCGCAAGCACGTTGCGGAATTGCCAAGGGTCGCTCTCGTCGATGTCTTCAGGAAAATGCTGCCACCGGTCCTGCAACGGCGTCCAGTCGGTGTAATGCGCCTCAACAGGTCCCAGATAAGGACGCTGCACCTCAAGGCACCGCGCATGATCCATCTCGTCTGTTTCGACAATACCGGCATTCGGGTTCTCAAGCGCCCAAACCATCCCAGCCAGAACGGCCGACGTTACCTGCAATCCCGTGGCATTCTGATACGGCGCAAGCTTGCGGGTCTCGGCATTGGATAGGCGCGAGCCGAACCAAAGCGCGTTCTTTTCGTGCCCGTACAGCAGCACGCCCAACTCATCGATACCCTCTACGATTTCGTCCACATCGAGAATTTCATGCTCCACCTGCTGGCGACCAGAGCCGAACATCTCGTGTAGCGACAGCACCGCATCGTCACACGGGTGGTAGGCGTAATGGCAGGTCGGGCGGTATTCAGGCGCACCCGCCGAACCAACGGTGTAGTAGTCCGAAATCGACACCGCCTCGTTATGGGTCACGAGATAGCCGAACTGCGGGCCGGGTGTCGGACACCATGTGTGCACGCGGGTAATTGCGCCCGGGCGCTCCAGCCAGATTGCCGACTGGCAGCCAACGTCGTAACGATGTGCGTTCTCTGGGAACCAAGTCTCATGGGTGCCCCAACCCAACTCGGCGGGCTGGAAGCCTTCGGCGATGAATCCCTCTACGGACCATGTGTTCACAAATACGTTGCGCGGACGGGGCAGACGACGTGCCTGCGTGTCGCGCTCGGCAATATGCACGCCTTTGACCCCGAGCCCCTGCATCAGCTTGCCCCAACCGTCGCGGCTGGTGGGCGCGGTTGCATCGGCGCCGGTGTCCTTGGCCAAGGTCAGCAGTGCCTCTTTGACAAACCAGCTGACCATGCCCGGATTGGCCCCGCAGCACGACACCGCTGTGGAGCCGCCGGGGTTCGCCGCCTTTTCGTCACGCACTTTCTGGCGAAGCGCGTAATTCGTCCGGTCCGCGTTGCTTTCCGTCTCGAAATAGAACCCGTCCCACGGCTCCACCACGGTGTCTATATACGGCACCTCCATCTCGCGGCAGAACTTCATCAGATCCAGCGAGGACGTGTCCACCGATAGGTTCACCACAAAGCCTTTGCCCTGCTCCAGCAAACCGCCCAGCAGGTCGCGGTAGTTGTCGCGGGTCACGGACTCAGACACGAAGCGGATATTGTGTTGCTTGAGGAAGTTGTGATTGTCCGAATTCGGCTCGATCACCACAAACTTGTCGGCGTCATACTCGAAATGCCGCTCAATCAAAGGCCAAGTGCCTCTGCCGATAGAGCCGAAGCCGATCATCACGATGGGGCCGTCGATGCGACCATACACAGGATAAGTCATTATCTTCCTCCAAAGCAAAAAGGCCGCCCCGAGGGGCGGCCTTTGGGACTGAATGGCACGAGAACCTTAGTTCTGAGCGTAATATTCGATCACGAGGTTAGGTTCCATCATGACTGGGTAAGGCACGTCGCCCAGACCCGGAGTGCGCACGAAGGTCGCGATCATTTTGGAGTGGTCAACCTCAAGGTAGTCAGGAACGTCGCGCTCTGGCAGTTGCGATGCTTCGATCACCAGCGCCATTTGCTTGGACTTCTGACGAACTTCGATCACGTCGCCTTCTTTCACACGGTAGGAAGGGATGTTCACACGTTGGCCGTTCACGGTCACGTGGCCGTGGTTGACGAACTGACGGGCCGCGAAAACGGTCGGCACGAACTTGGCGCGGTAAACAACTGCGTCCAGACGACGCTCCAGCAGGCCGATCAGGTTTTCACCGGTGTCGCCTTTAACACGAGCAGCTTCAACGTAAGTGCGCTTGAACTGTTTCTCGGTCAGGTCGCCGTAGTAGCCATTCAACTTCTGCTTGGCGCGCAGCTGCAGACCGAAGTCCGACAGTTTGCCCTTGCGGCGCTGACCGTGCTGGCCGGGGCCATATTCACGGCGGTTAACTGGGGATTTTGGACGACCCCAGATGTTTTCGCCCATCCGGCGGTCAATTTTGTATTTGGCAGCGGTACGTTTAGTCATACGCTGATCTCCTCTTTCAGGTTCTAAGAGGGCGTTGTCCTCTCTGCGGATTTTGCCGCAGCGACAGGGCATCCTCTTGCGAGGGCCACCAACACCAATGAAATCGCGCTTATAGACGGCTTATATAGGGAGTCAATCGGCTTCTAGCAGGTTGCCGAAACGGAGTGCATCTCGCGCCGAGGCGTGGCGCGGCAGACACCTGAAACGCGCGCCTAGCCAAGTGGCGCGGAGCACCTTCAATCGAATCCACGGGGCGTGCATGGCCAATTTTCATGTTCCAAACGATGGGATTGGGATGTTTGGCGTCACCAACATCTATCTCTAGCGTGCCATCTGTCGCTTGCGGCGGCGCCCAGTGCTCCAATCGCCCTGTGCTGTCGGTTTTTCCTTCGAAGACCTGACGACCAACTGTCAACGTGTAAGGCCTGTCGCTGATGGGTTTAGCTTCGGGTGAAACAACGGTGAATGCGATCCGCGCCGGAACGCCTCTGCGGCGAAACACATGTCGCTTGCCGGTCTCGCAGGCAACATGTTTGGCCCTCAACTCCGGATTTCAACGTCGAGGTTTGGCATAAGTGTTTCCGCACTTTTGCATTTCTCCCGCAATTCTGAGTTTGCGGGGTGATCCCAAATAGTCTGCCAAAAATGCCCAAATCTTTCGCCCAAGGAGGCGGCCCAGTCACCCGGAGAGAGCTTATATTTCGTCATTTAAATTCACCTTAAGCTAAGCGGGTGAAGCCGCGTTGATCAAATAGTGCGGCGGAACCTGGATCGAGTTACTTGCGACGTGAAACCCAACCATCTCTAGGCTATTTGCCGTAATGCTGTGCCGCTCAAATAATCGGCACTCAAGCCGGTCTTCAAAAATACCACTGGGTCATCAGAGTTTAAGAGCTGTGTTAAGTAAAGTAAGGGACAGCTGCCCCAAGACGCTTTCGATGCGAGGTCGAGAAACGGGAATAATCTGCTGAGCTGGTAGAAAATGACGGGTCGAAGCGAGCTGAAAGTAGGCTACACGACCTCCCACGCATCTTTATCCAGCTCAGGAAAATTAACCTGATAGTTTCCCGGCATCAGTTTTTCGTGGCGCGCAAGCCCATCACTATCGAGTGTGCCGCGTATCACTATATGCTTGCCGGGGCCGGACAGGACGTAATTCGCATTGGCAATGGGCATGTCATCTTCGCCGATCAACTGTATTTCGATCCAAGTCCGCTTCGCATCAGCAATATCTTCAGGGACAAGAACGGGTATATCCGCCATGATCTGATCGGGGCGTCGCCGCTGTCGCACTATGCGAGGCGGCTCCCTTCTCTGCCGTGGCTTCGCCTCGACAAATGCCGAGAAATCACCGCCAGAGCTCACCCGTTCCGCCATATCGCGCGGTTCGAAATCATACAAAATGATCCGGCGGGCATATATCAGCCCAGACAACACTCTAAGGACTTGCTGGTCATCCAGCTGATAGAGTGGAGAGCAATAGCTTTCAGCATGCAGAACCTTGCGAAACACTTGCATATTCCGGCCTTGATTTTTAGCACTTCGCAAAAACCTTAGGGCATCCACCTTGTCCGAGAACGGAAACGCTTCTGTATTTTCTGGAAGCTCTGTCTTTCTGGAGATAGAAATCTTCCTCCCGAAAAAACTATTTTTTGCATGGGCAAACTCCAAAAAGCGGAAGCCATATAAAATGTTCGTAAAATCATGGACAGTGGAAAGGATGGTATTGGGAAGGTTGAGTTCTGGCAAATCATTGTTTGAAAATTCACCTCCAAGTCGTGATTGCCACGGTGAAGAACCCTATCAGCCCCCTGCCCGCCCTAAGCATTCCCAAAACTCTAAGAGGCTTTGGTGCTGTGATATTCATGAAGCCATAATTTTAGAGGGCCAGAAAATACGCTCCTCTGCCAATCGCTCATGGAGTCTTTTTGAGCCAAGAAAGGACCTTGCAATTAACTACCACTTCGACTGCAAAGCACCCAAGTAAGCCCCCTGTTTGAATACAGCCCAGCACACTCGACTGCGGACGGCGGTTTCGAAAGTCGTCAGCAATTTACGGCCTTGGGCAAGGCAGGTGCAGAATAATCCACTGCGCCCGTTGATTTCCCCCTGCATCATGGTGCAAACCCCTTGCAGCTATAAGTCAGGGGACGGCATATGACACGCATCGACGACACATTCGCGCGGCTGAAGGCCGAGGGCAAAAAAGCTTTCGTGACCTATGTAATGGCGGGCGATCCCGATGAGGCTCGGGCGCTTGAGATCGTCAAAGGCTTGCCCGCTGCAGGCGTCGACATTATCGAGCTTGGGATGCCATTTACCGACCCGATGGCAGATGGTGAGACCATTCAGCTTGCAGGCCAGCGCGCCCTCGAAGCAGGCATGACGTTGGAAAAGTTCCTGCAATTCGTGCGCGATTTCCGCGCGGGCGATGACACCACTCCGATTGTTATGATGGGATACTACAACCCGATCTATTCGCGCGGTGTGGAGCGTTTTCTGAAAGAGGCCAAGGACGTTGGCATCGACGGGATGATTATCGTCGACCTGCCACCAGAAGAAGACGAAGAGCTGTGCATCCCCGCTCAAGCGGCGGGCATGAATTTCATCCGCCTCGCCACGCCCACGACAGACGCCAAGCGCCTGCCTAAGGTGCTGCAGAATACCTCCGGCTTCGTCTACTACGTCTCAATCACTGGCATCACCGGCGCGGCCGAGGCCAGTGCCTCCGATGTCGCCCCAGAGGTCGCGCGGATCAAGGAAAGCACGGACTTGCCCATCATCGTGGGCTTCGGCGTTAAAACACCGGCAACTGCGCAGGCCGTCGCCGGCGTGGCGGACGGAACTGTGGTTGGCTCCGCCATCGTGCAAAAGATTGCAAACGGCGAAAGCACGGCTGACGTTCTGGCATTTGTGAAGTCACTCGCCGACGGCGCGCATCGGGCCTAAATCGCCGCATTGACTCGAAACCGTCCAAATTGGTAACAAGACCTAACCAATTTGGACGGTAAGGGCTGTGAAATGGCTAGAATCACTGAAATTGAAGATCTGAAGCGCCTCTACAAGCGGCGCACGCCGAAGATGTTCTACGATTATTGCGAAAGCGGCAGCTGGACCGAGCAGACCTTCCGCGAGAACTCGTCAGACTTCGACCTGATCAAGCTACGTCAACGCGTGGCGGTTGATATGACGGGCCGCAGCACGGCGAGCCAGATGATCGGCCAAGATGTGGCAATGCCCGTGGCGCTCGCTCCTGTTGGCTCCACCGGAATGCAGCATGCCGACGGCGAAATCCTTGCCGCCAAGGCTGCCGAGAAATTTGGCGTGCCCTTCACCTTGTCAACCATGTCCGTCTGCTCGCTTGAGGATGTGGCCGAGAATACCTCCGCGCCGTTCTGGTTCCAGCTCTATGTCATGAAGGACCGCGAATTCACCAAGCGCGCGATCCAGCGCGCCAAAGATGCCAAGTGCTCCGCCCTTGTGCTAACGCTGGATCTGCAAATTCTGGGACAACGCCACAAAGATATCAAAAACGGCCTCTCTGTTCCGATCAAGCTGGCGCCGCACACGATCCTTGATCTGGCGACCAAATGGCGGTGGGGCTTGCAGATGCTGCAAACCAAGCGCCATAGCTTCGGCAACATTGTGGGCCACATCGACGGGATCACCGACATGACTTCCCTGTCTGTCTGGGCCGCCGAGAGCTTCGACCCGAAGCTCGACTGGGACTACGTCAAAGAGATCAAGGAGCTTTGGGGCGGGCCACTGATCCTCAAGGGGATCTTGGATGCCGACGACGCGAAGATGGCATTGAACGTCGGGGCAGATGCGATCGTTGTGTCCAACCACGGCGGGCGGCAGCTGGACGGGGCGATGTCTTCAATCAAGGCACTGCCGTCGATCATGGACGCAGTGGGAGACAAGATCGAGGTGCATCTCGACAGTGGTATCCGGTCCGGCCAAGACGTGTTGAAAGCACTCGCGATGGGCGCAAAAGGCACTTATATCGGGCGCGCCTTTGTCTATGGCTTGGGCGCGATGGGCCAGCACGGGGTGGAGGAAGCCTTGCGCGTCATCCACTCAGAGCTGGATACAACCATGGCACTGTGCGGTGAGCGGAAGGTTCAAGATCTCGGCAAGCACAACCTTCTGGTGCCCCGCGACTTTTACGGCGACTGGGCCTAAGCGCCCCGCGCCCTGAGGGCGTAGACAAGAGGCACAAGTATCAAAAGCAACAGCGCGACCGCCCCAAAGGCGGCGCGCAATCCGTAGCCTTCCGACACGAAACCCATTATGGCGGGCGCCGCGAAGAACCCCAGAAAACCCAGCACGGCGGTGCGCGAAATTGCGACCGTGCGCAAAGCGGGCGGGACCATGCGCCCCACCAATGCCAACCCAAGCGGGCCGATGACCGAGACGCCAAGCCCCATAATGCCAAAGCCCAGATAGGCGACCATTGGCACAGGGGCGATGACGACCAATGCCGTCCCGACCACCGCCATCGCAGTCGCCCACAAAATCACGCTTGTATCGCTCAACCGTTCGCTAACGGCCTGCCCGCTAAAGCGGCCCACCGCCATGGTCAGCCCCAACATCGTCGGCCCAAACGCGCCTTCAGCGGCGCTGCCGCCCAAGGTGCGCTCCACGTGCAAGGCCGACCACGCCTCCACGGCGGCTTCGGACATGAACGCAATCAGCACGACCGCGCCGCACAGGATGACAATGCCCCATGGCAAATTGACTGGCACACCATCGTCATGGCTCAGCGCCGGCGCCATACGAAGTCGGGCCAGCACCAGCAGCACCAAAGCACCTAGGACAACAAATAATAGCGCCGGCTGCACCGCTGCTTCGCGGGCCAAGCCGGTGATGAATGCACCGCCTGCATACGCCAGCGAGAAGGAGCCGTGATTGGCGTTCATCAAAGACCGCCCGGTTTGTGCCTCCAGATCGGACACGCGGGCGTTCATGATGACGTCCGTAAGCCCCGACGCCAGCCCGCACGCAAACATCGCCAGAAAGAAGCCAACCGGCGACGTGACAAGTCCGGGCAGCAAGAAGGCGACCGACAGCGCGAACGTGCTCAGCGCCATAGACCAACGGCCCAGCCACCGGTCCACCATCGGGGCGAACCACATGGTCGTCGCCAGCCCACAGGCCGTGCCCAAAAGGAGCAGACCAAACAGCGCGTCCCCCGCGCCAACGCGTTCTTTCAACAGGGGAACAAAGGCCGCAAAACTGCCCCAGTAGAGGCCTAGAATGGCAAAGGCCAAAGCTGGGATATGCGACAGGCGCAGGGCGTTTAAGACTGACATCCTGACATCGCTAGTCCGCCCCCTTGCAGCTGGCAATCCAAAACGACGCGAAACCCCTTTTCAAACAGGCGATTCCCTCCTATACGGCACACTTCACGCGGCCCGACACCCTTGGAGGCAGCCGCTCTAACTTGAAAAAGGAATATAGTCATGGCTGGTAAGATCCCTGATCTTGAAGTCGAGGCACGTGCGGGGACGGGCAAGGGGGCCGCTCGCACAGCACGCCGTAACGGCATGGTGCCAGGAGTTGTTTATGGTGGTGGCGAAGAGCCGCAAGCCATCCAGCTCTCGTTCAACAAGCTGCTGAAGCAACTGCGCGCAGGCCGCTTCATGTCAACGCTGCAGAACATGAAAATCGAAGGCCAGGAAGACGTTCGCGTCATCTGCCGGAACGTGCAACGCGATCTGGTTAAAGATCTGCCGACCCACATCGACTTCATGCGCCTGCGCCGCACCTCCAAAATCAACCTGTTCATTCACGTTGATGTTGTGGGCGAAGACGTCTCCCCCGGCCTGAAAAAAGGCGGCACGCTGACTCTGGTTCGCCCAGAGGTTGAGCTGATGGTCACTGCTGGTGATATCCCTGAGAGCATCACCATCGACGTCTCCGAGACCGAAGTCGGCGAAAACGTGACGATCTCGTCCGTGAAGCTGCCAGCCGGTGCGAAGCCAACGATCGACCGTGATTTCGTTATCGCAACACTTTCCGCTCCATCGAGCCTGAAATCCGCTGGCGACGACGAGTCTGAGGATGAAGGCGAAGACGCTCCAGAAGCAGAAGCCGCCACCGAAGAGTAATCTTCTCAGGCGTCAAGCGACACAATTTGGAACGCGCGGCCTTGACGGGCCGCGCGTTTTTCGTTGGGGATTTGACGCGCATCCCCTAGGCAAGCCAGTGCCGCGGCGAAAAGCTAAGGGCATACGGCTCTGTTGGGTGGGTCAAATGTCGCTGGACGTTTTACCAAACGCGATGTTGCTGGATTCGCCCAGCCCGTAGCGCAGGCTTGCGCCAATCGCGAGCACACTCAGCACCAACCAAAGGCCGCCCCACAACACGGTAGCTCCGCCAAACTCGTTTGCCATCATCCACGCATCTGATTGCAAATGCGACCGCGCAATAGTGTCCGAAAAGATGTCGAACGGCACATATATCATCGAGGTTAGCCCGATAACGCGCAGCACCAGATCATTCGCACGATGGTCCAGCCAACGCGCCACGGCCAGCAGCGCCGCCGCAAGCCCTACACAAAACACCAGCGCGAAGAGGTCCCGCAGATACAGCGCAGACACAACAAGCAGCCCCAGCCCAAGCAAGGCGACAACCGCACGGTCCGCAGTGCTGCGCAGCGCCGCGAACAGCAACGCCATGCCTAGAACCAGCGACCCCAAATAGCCCGCCGTCAAAGTCAAAAAACGTGACCCGCCCCGCGTAAGCGCCAGACCGCCCTGTTCGGGGGAGATGGTGATCTGTTCGATGGAGCCGCCAGTCAGCAAGGCCGCCAGCCCGTGCGACAGCTCGTGCAGCAGGACAACGACAATCTTCAGGGGCACCATCACAGGCGTAGACCAAAGGGCGAAGATCACAGCCACCAATGCCAACAACTGCCAATGGCCTTTCACAAAGGCCAAAGGTCTACACTATATCGTGCATCAGGATCGCAGCTTCCGAGCGGTCCAGGTTGCGCCGTGCGAACGGCCCATAGCTATGCAGGTCGCGCTTTAGTTCCGGGAAGAGTTCTAGCAAACCGCTGCGCTGTGACGCATCCACCGTTTTCAGCGTGGTGTTGGCCGGATGGTAGCTTTCGGTGGCCACACCGTTCGCCCACAGCACCTGATGGCGCGACAAAAGCAGGTGAATATATGTCACCTCCTTCACCGCATGATCGACAAAAACGGTGTTGTCGTTGATGAGATCGGAGGCCGCGACCAGCACTTCGCTTTGATTGAACAGGGCTTGGGCATTGGGGCCAGAGAACAAGATACGGTGATGCGGGGAGACAAGAAGGTCTTCGTCCGGCACGTCTTGATCAAGAGCAGCCGCACGCAAACGCACGGGTCGCAGCTCCGGCATCGCATAAAGCCGCGCGCCCGACATACGGCGCTGCCCGATCCAAAGGATTTCTTGCGGGCCGTCATCTTTGGTCTGCACCACGTCCCCTAAGGACAGTTGCTCCACCGGAGTGTCACCGTCAGGGGTGCGAATACGGGTGCCTTTCGTAAAGCAAATCACGTCGCCGCCAAAATCGGTGGACCGATGCTGCACAGTCGACGCACCGGGAACAGAGGTGACGCGATAGTCACGACCGGCCAGCGGCACGCCATCAGCGCACCACCACAAAACCGTTGCAAGACGGGGCGATCGAATGGGTACCAAAGTGAACTGGACCTCGCCGTCCGACAACACGAAGCCGTCTGGGCCGATCTGGTCATCCTCGCCCACGCGCACTTCGCCATGTTCGGGAAGGTCGAATTTGCGCTGAACAACCCGCGCCACGCGCCGGCGCATGTCATCATGCCCAATTGCGTCCGTGAGGATCAATGGAGAATGCGTCCCGTCCAGACGCACGGCGTCCCCGTGCCATGACCAGACCTGACCGGTCTGAGGCAGCTGGTCGGGTGCCGATACGGTCCCATCCAACTGAATTTGGTCTGACGTGAGGACATACGTGCCTTGGAAGCCCGTTTTCATGTCCGTTACCTGCTCAAGTTTTTTTATTTTTGGTCGTCTTTTTTTGAGCCGTAGCACGAAAATCCACGTCTGAATAGGTTTGTGTTAACAATTCATTAAGACACGCAGCTCATCTGTTGCAGCGAGGACTCCCTTTTGCGCTCGGCACCAGACCAACTTGAAGTGCATGATCAGTTCTAGCCTCTGGCATGCCCGCCCATGTCTGCCGGGGCGACCGACACCGATTTGATCACCGCATAGCAGCTCAAACCAGCACGCAGCCCCATCGCGCGGGCAGAGCGTCGGGTGATCCGCGCCATCAGCACATCCTCGCCCGACCGCAACGCCACTGCCACACCCGGCCCCTGCCCCTCATGCACCCGCGAAACAGTGCAAGGCAGGATATTGAGCGCCGAAAGCCCGTCGGGTTTGTCCTTGGACAAGATCACATCACTGGCGCGGATACGCACGCGCATTGCAGCACCATCCTCGACATGCACATGTGGCAGGTACAACCGGCCCGCACTGGAAGTCAGCTCGCTCAACCCGTCACCTGCTTCGGCGCGGGCGACCGTGACGTTGAGAATGGCCCCCGCCTCGCGCACCCCGATATCCGAGATCGCAGCCGGGTCCGATAAAATCTGCGCCAACGGGCCAGAGCGCGCCACCCGTCCATCGCGCATGACCACCAGGTTATCGGCCAACTGCGCCACCTCATTCATGGCGTGGCTGACATAGAAAACCGGTATATTGGTCTTCGCCACAAACGCTTGGAGATACGGCAGGAACTCTGCTTTGCGGGCCTCGTCCAGCGCCGCCAATGGCTCATCCATCAGCAGCACCTTGGGCTGGCTCATCAAAGCCCGCGCAATGGCCACACGTTGCGCCTCCCCACCCGACAAATCACGCGGGGAGCGGTCTTCAAGATGCTCGATCCCCAGCGCCGACAGCCCCGCGTCCCCGTTTGTGGAATACTGCTGGCTGGGGCGTCCGTATGCGATATTCTGCGCGACACTCATATGAGGAAACAGACGCGGCTCTTGGAAGACATAGCCCACGCGACGCTGGTGAGGCGGCACAAAAACGCCACCGTCGCTGTCAAACAGCACTTGATCTCCAAGGCGGATATACCCGGCATCTGGCCTGCTCAGGCCCGCGATCGCGTTGATCACGGACGTCTTGCCGCTGCCCGACGGGCCGAACAGTGCGGTCACCCCACCCTCGCCCTCGAACCGCGCTTCCAGTTGGAACGCGCCGAGGCGTTGCTTGATATCGATCAGCGTGCTCATGCCCGCCGCCTTGCCACGCGCCGCGCGACCCATTCAGAAACGGCAACGGCCCCCAGCGCTATCACCAGCGACACCAGCACCAAGCGCCCTGCCTGACTTTCGCCGCCCGGCACCTGCAAGAACGCGTAAATGGCCGAGGGAATGGTTTGCGTCTGCCCCGGAATGGCCGCCACGAAGGTAATCGTCGCGCCGAACTCACCCATCGCCTTCGCAAAGCCCAACACCGCCCCCGCGATGACCGAGGGCAATGCTGCGGGTAAGGTGATCGTACGAAACACCCGCCACGGCGACGCGCCAAGCGTAGTGGCAGCTTGTTCCAGCTTCGGATCGCTCGCCTCAAAGCCAAGCCGGATGGCGCGCACCATCAATGGGAAGGCCATGATCGCGGCTGCCAAAGCGGCCCCAGTCCAGCGGAAGGCAAGCACAATGCCAATATTGTCCAAAAAGCCGCCGATCACGCCTTGAGTGCCAAAAGTCAGTAACAACAGGTAGCCCGTGACCACAGGCGGCAGCACCAAAGGCAGCAACACCAGCGCGTTCAAGACGCCTTTGCCCACAAATTCACGCCGCGCCAGCAGATGGGCAACCCAGATCGCCAAAGGCAAGGACGCCAAGGTCGCCACCACAGAGACCTGCACCGACAACCCGACCGCTGCCCATTCCTGAGGTCCAAGTCCCAGCATCATGGCACCCCGAACCCGTGTGAAGCGTAGATCGCCCGCGCCGCTTCGCTTTGCAGCGCATCCAAAACAGCTGTCGCCTCTGGGGTCGCACGGGTCGTGAGCGCGACAGGGTAACGGATCGGCATATCGGGCATGTCCGGCACAGCGTGGATCACCTGCATGTCGGGCTCCGCCGCGGCGTCGCTTGCATAGACCACTGCAAACGGCACCTCCCCCCGCAACGCCAAGGCCAGCGCTGCCCGTGCGCTTTCGGTTTCCACAATGCGTGGCGCGATGGATTCCCAATGACCTTCCCGTTCGAGATAGGCCTTGGCGTAGATGCCCACTGGCACAGATGTCACCAAACCTGTGGCCACGCGGCCCTCGCCGGCAAGCATGTCCTCAAAGGTGGCCGCATCCCGCCCGACAATGACCAGCGCGTTTGACAGCAGGTTGATGCGGGTCTCGGGCCGGACAACGCCGCCCGCAATGGCCGCATCCATCCAGACCTCATTGGCAGAAAAGAAAATATCCGCAGGCGCACCCTGCATAATCTGGCGCGCCAGAAGACCGCTGCCACCGTAGGAGATGCGCACGGGCAGGCCTTGCGTGACTTCATCCAATGCCGGCTTCAAGCTGGAAGCCGCAAAGATCACAACATCCGCTGCCCAAATCGGCGTGGCGGCACAACACAAGGTCAAGGCTATGAAAACACGGCGGATCATGGCGGAGGATTGTGAGCAATGCGCAGGCAGGTGCAAGGCCAAATGCGGGTTGCAGCGCTGCGCGCGTCCGCTAGGCTAATCCTCATGATGACATTCACCAAATCCGAGCTGGAGGACGCCTGCGCCCTCGTCTACCGCCACATGGCCCCAACGCCGCAATATAGCTGGCCAATGCTGAACGCCCGCACGGGCACGCCCACTTGGGTCAAGCACGAGAACCACGGCCCAACCGGCGCGTTCAAAATGCGCGGCGCGATCACGTTCATGGACTGGCTAACCCGCACCCACCCAGACACGCCGGGCATCTGCACGGCGACCAAGGGCAACCACGGACAGGGTCAAGCGCGGATGGCCACAGCGGCGGGGCTTCGGGCGTTGATCTACGTGCCCTACGGCAATTCGGTCGAAAAGAATGCCGCCATGCGCGCCTTCGGGGCGGAATTGGTGGAACATGGACAGGATTTCGACGAAGCCAAAGCGGAGGCCTTCCGTGTGGCCGATGAGCAAGGCCTCTTCATCGTCCCACCTTTCCACAAGGAACTGGTGCGCGGCGTCGCGACCTACGCCTTCGAGCTACTCTCGGCCCAACCCGATCTCGATACGATCTATGTGCCCATCGGCTGCGGCTCTGGCATCTGCGGCACCATTCTGGCCCGCGACGCGTTGGGATTGAAAACCAAAATCGTGGGCGTGGTGTCCGACCGCGCACAGACCGCCAAACTGTCGGTTGAGGCAGGCCGATTGATTGAAACAGAAAGCGCCAACACCTTCGCCGACGGCATGGCTGTGCGCCTGCCTGTTCAAGAGGCCTATGACATCTATTCCAAGGGGGCCGAGCGGATCATTGCCGTCAGCGATGACGAGGTCGCGGACGCCATCCGCGCCTATTACCACTGCACGCATAATCTGGCCGAAGGTGCCGGTGCCGCGCCGCTGGCGGGATTGTTGCAGGAGAAAGACCGTATGAAGGGCAAGACTTGTGCGGTCATCCTTTGCGGCGGCAACATCGACACCGACTGGTTCTTGAAGGTGTTGGCGGGCCATACCCCGACCCCTTAATTTACGGGAACCAGCCGCGCAGTCAGGTGATCCAGCCGCGCACGGATGTCATCCCGAACGCCCCCCTCACGCGGGGAATCAATCAGCGTAGTGAACCAATGCTCCGGCGGGTTGCGCCCACGCCGGTTGCCGTCAAACCGCAAGTCCCGCAGCACCGCTTCGGCTTCGGGCGGCATACGGTCGGGGGCGTCATGCCCTGCAAGTTCGCCCCAGATCGCTGTCCATAGACGCCCGACGCTCCACGGGTTGTAGCCGCCGCCGCCCAAAACCAGCAGACGCGGGGCCAGCGGGCGCAGCGCGCGCAGCACCCTTAGGTGCGCATTGTTCGACAGGCTCAGATGCGATTGCGGGTCCTCCTCTACACCGTCTGCGCCACATTGCAGCACAATGGCGTCTGGCCGGTGCGCAGTGATCGCAGGCATAATCAAACGGTCAAGGATCATCGCCATCTCCGTATCATTCAGCCCCGCTGGCACCGGCAAGTTAAACGCCGAGCCGCCTGCTACATCGTCCAGTCCCCCTGTGCGCGGCCAAAGCCCTTCCTCATGAACCGAGATCATCAGCATGTCAGGGTCGCCGGCAAACCCGTGTTCCACCCCGTCAGGATGATGCGCGTCGATATCCACATACGCGATGCGATGCACGCCTTGGCGGCGCAGCGATAGCATCGCCAGCACCGGATCGTTCAGGTAGCAAAAGCCCCCCGCACGGTCTGGAAATCCGTGATGCGTCCCGCCTGCGGGGCTGTAGACGACGCCGCCTTCGGCAAGCAACTCGCCTGCTAACAATGCACCACCGGCAGAGGTTGCAGGGCGTCGAAACATCTCGGGGAAGACAGGGTTGTTGGAGGTGCCGATGCCGTGCCGCGAGCGGGTCTCTGAGCTGACATGCTGCGTCTCTTCCGCCCGCTGGAGCGCGCCGATATAGGCACGACTATGCCAGATCTCTAGCGCTTTGGGCTTTGCACGGGGGGACGTTACAAACCGCTCGGCCGGCAGCCATCCAAGGGCGCGGCTCAGATCCATGACCGTCGACACCCGAGGCACACGCAACGGGTGGTTCGGGCCGTAAGACGAGCCCCGATAAATCTCGGAGCCAATGAATAGCGGATCGGTCAACATCTGTTTGGCAATTTAGGGTAAGTCGCGCGCCTGAACAGGCAAATCACCGATTCCTCTTTGAAAAACCTCTGCGCAAAGGCTAACTTAAGAAAAAGGCGTGAAAATGCGCCCGCGGAGCCGAGCATGTCGCTGATCAAATTGAAACATCCGCCCTTGCGTATGGAAGGGTCTCACAAACGCGATGTGCGCACCCAGTTCGGGGCGCTGTGTTTCCGCGTGCAAGGGGAAGAGACACAGGTGCTGCTGATCACCTCGCGCAGTTCGCGGCGCTGGATCATTCCCAAAGGCTGGCCGATGGAAGATCAATCCCCCGCCCAAGCCGCCGCCATTGAGGCGTTTGAGGAAGCTGGCGTTGAGGGCAAAGCGTTTAACATCTGCCTCGGGCTCTATTCCTACACCAAGTTCATGGGCCGCTCCGAAAACCTGCCCTGCGCGGTGTCGGTATTTCCGGTAAAGGTTCAAAAAACGCTCAAAGTCTGGCCCGAAAGCAAGGAACGGACGCGCAAATGGTTTAGCGTGAAGAAGGCCGCTGCACGTGTGCGCGAACCGGAATTACGCAAGATTATCAAGAATTTTGACGCCTCGCTGCTAAGCGCCTAAGCCTAAGCCGCATGGGATTAGGGCTTGTCATCGCCCCGTTGCCGCTTAGATTTAGTCGACCGTTGACCCCACGCCCGAAAAGGACTGCGCCCTGCGATGATCCGCTATGCTCTCACTTGCGCGAAAGACCATGCGTTTGATAGCTGGTTTCAGTCGGCGGCGGCCTTCGACAAGTTGCAAACGGCGGGCATGGTGACCTGCGCAGTTTGTGGCGATACCGAGGTGAAGAAGTCGATCATGGCGCCAAGGGTCCGCACGTCAGAGGCCACAAGCGAAACGCCCCTATCAGCTCCCGCCTCCCCCGCCGAACAAGCGCTGCGCGAGTTGCGCACACAGATCGAAGCCAATTCGGAGAATGTCGGCACGAACTTCGCGGCCGAGGCGCGCGCGATGCATGACGGCACCGCCCCCGAACGCTCCATCTATGGCGAGGCAAAAATTCAGGATGCGAAGGCATTGATCGAGGACGGTATCCCCGTCGTTCCCCTGCCCTTCGGACCAAACCGGAAAACAAACTAGGAAGGCCAGCCTCATGAATGTTCTTATCACAGGCGCAAATCGCGGTATCGGGCGGGCACTCTTTGACGGCTATGTGGCACGCGGCGATGACGTCACAGGCACAACGCGCGGCACGCCGTCCGACGGGTTCGTACAAGCGGACGTGACAGATGCTGCCTCTGTGCGCGCGATGGCCGTGCAACTGGACGGTGGGCCGCTGGACCTGCTGGTCTGCAACGCTGGCGTATATCTCGACAAAGGTCACGAGCTTGGCTCTGGCTACGGCGCGGATGTTTGGGCTGACACCTTCGCCGCCAATGTCACCGGCGTGTTCCTCACCATCGAAGCGCTTCTGCCAAACTTGCGTGCAGCCGGCGGCAAGATCGCGATTATCTCTTCGCAGATGGGCTCCAGCGAACGGGCGTCCGGAAATGCGTTTGTCTACCGCGCGTCAAAAGCGGCTGCGTTGAACCTTGGGCGCAATCTGTCCGTGGAGCTTGCGCCGGACATCGCAGTGGGCATCTACCACCCGGGCTGGGTGCAGACCGATATGGGTGGCGAAGCGGCGGCAATCTCAGTGGCGGAGTCCTCGTCAGGATTGATCAAGCGCTTTGATGCGCTTGGCCCGAAAACCACGGGCTGCTTCGAGATGTGGAACGGCGAGCCTATGCCTTACTGACCCTACGGCCCTTGCCCTTCGCGCCGCAGCATCATAAGACGCTGCACGATACGACAAAGGGCAATACCCATGCCAAGATTGGTTATGAAATTCGGCGGCACATCTGTCGCCAATCTGGACCGCATCCGCCGCGCCGCCAAGCGCGTGGGCGTAGAGGTGGCCAAAGGCTACGAAGTTATCGTGATCGTGTCGGCGATGTCCGGCAAAACCAACGAGTTGGTGGGTTGGGTCGACGAAATTTCGCCCCTATATGATGCGCGCGAATACGACGCCATCGTGTCTTCCGGCGAGAACGTGACAGCAGGCCTGATGGCGCTGACCTTGCAGCAAATGGACGTTCCGGCGCGCAGCTGGCAGGGCTGGCAAGTGCCGTTGATGACGACCGATGCGCATGGCTCTGCCCGTATCGAAGAAATCCCGACACACAATCTGGACGCGAAATTCGCGGAAGGCATGAAAGTTGCCGTCGTTGCTGGCTTTCAAGGCATCAGCCCTGAGGGTCGTATCACCACACTGGGTCGCGGCGGCTCGGACACCACAGCGGTGGCGTTCGCAGCTGCTTTCAACGCGGATCGTTGCGACATCTACACTGACGTGGACGGCGTCTATACCACGGACCCGCGCGTCTCGGACAAGGCCCGCAAGCTGGACCGCATCGCGTTCGAAGAAATGCTGGAGCTGGCCTCGCTTGGGGCGAAGGTGCTGCAAACCCGCTCGGTCGAACTGGCCATGCGCTATGGCGTGAAGCTGCGGGTTCTATCAAGCTTTGAAGAAATGGACGACAACGCTGGCACACTGGTCTGTGCCGAGGAGGATATCGTGGAAAGCAACGTAGTCGCAGGCGTGGCCTTCGTAAGAGACGAAGCCAAAATGACCCTCATCTCGGTCGCGGACCGTCCCGGCATCGCAGCCGCAATCTTCGGGCCACTGTCCGAAGCGGGCGTGAACGTCGACATGATCGTGCAGAACATCTCGGAAGAGGGTCGCACTGACATGACCTTCTCCTGCCCCGTGAACGAAGTTGCGCGCGCCGAAAAGGCGATGGCAGAAGCCAAAGCCTCTGGCTCTATCAACTATCACGATCTGGTGGCCGATACTGCAGTCGCCAAAGTGTCTGTCGTCGGCATCGGGATGCGCAGCCACGCGGGTGTAGCCGCCAAGATGTTTGCTGCCCTTCAAGCTGAAGGCGTGAACATCAAGGTTATCACCACCTCGGAGATCAAAATCTCCGTGCTGATCGACCGCAAATATATGGAGTTGGCCGTGCAGGCGCTCCACGACGCCTTCGAGCTTGAAAAAGTAAGCTAAACGCGTCCACGGTTTTAATGCATCGCCCGCGTCATGGCGCGGGTGTTTGCATGTTCCGGGCGCGCCATTGCCCGCCCGCTAAGCGACTGCCTAAAAATTTGCCACAAACCGCCCCGCATGGTCTCCGAGATGTGAAATCGTAGCCATCGGCGCTTTTCCGTCTTGGCCGTCTGTCTCTGCTCTCCACTTCCCTTCGGAAGTCGCCTATAGCTGAAAGTAAGTACACCAAGGGGGGCGAAGAATTTGCCCGAAAGATCAGAAAGCGAAAGCCGCAAACTGCTGGGCCGTTTGCGCGACACCCTTGCCGAAGAAGGCGCGGGCCAAGAGAGGCTTGACCGGATCACCGGCCTGATCGCCAGTTCTATGGGTACCGATGTGTGCTCCATCTATCTGTTTCGCGACACCGAAACTCTGGAGCTTTGCGCTACTGAGGGCCTGAAAAAAGAGGCTGTTCACCAGACCCGGATGCGGGTCGGCGAAGGGCTTGTCGGGCGCGTTGCAAAAACCTCCACGCCGGTCAACACACCAGATGCACCTTCGGCCCGTGGCTTCCGCTTCATGCCAGAAACGGGCGAGGAAATATTCTCGTCCTTCCTCGGGCTTCCAGTCCAGCGCCTTGGCGAGACACTTGGTGTCTTGGTCGTCCAGTCCAAAGATGCGCGTGTCTACACCGATGACGAGGTCTACGCCTTGGAAGTGGTGGCGATGGTTCTGGCCGAGATGACGGAACTGGGCGCTTTCGTGGGCGAAGGTGCCGCGATGGGCGCACGTCACACGCAACAAGCACTGTTCCGCGGCGGCACTGCGCAAGAAGGCGCGGCAGAAGGCCATGTGTATCTGCACGAGCCCCGCGTCGTGGTCACCAACCCGATTGCAGACGATCCCCACGCTGAACTACGGCGGCTGGAAGATGCGATGACGATCTTGCGCGGCTCGGTCGATGACATGCTGGGCGCCGTCGGCAAGAACCCTGACAAAGAGCAGATGAAGGTGCTTGAAGCCTATCGGATGTTCGCCAACTCCCGCTCTTGGGGGCGCAGGATCGAAGAAAACATCGGGCTGGGTCTGTCCGCCGAAGCTGCTGTCGAAAAAGAGCAATCCGCCACGCGTGCCCGCATGGAAAGCGTGCCGGATGCCTATCTGCGCGAACGACTTCATGACCTCGACGACCTGTCCAACCGTTTGCTGCGTCTTTTGACGGGCCAAGGCAGCGATACCGGTGCAGAGATGCCAGACAACCCTATTCTGGTGGCCAAGAATATCGGCCCCGGTGAATTGTTGGACTATGGCAAGAAACTCAAAGGGATTGTGCTTGAAGAGGGCTCCGTCGGCTCGCACGCGGCCATCGTCGCACGCGCTTGGGCCATTCCGCTGGTGATCAACGCCAAGCGTATCCTGACCGAAGCCCTGAATGGTGACCACATTCTGGTGGACGGCGATCAAGGCGTGGTCCACCTGCGCCCGGAGGATGCCGTTGCTGCCGCATTCCGCGAAAAAATCGCCATGCAGACACAGGCGCAGCAACGCTATGCCTCGATCCGCGAGAAGCCTGCAACCACGCTGGACGGCACGACGATTGCTTTGAACATGAACGCCGGCCTCATGGCGGATTTGCCGTCGCTGGTCAGTTCCGGCGCCGAAGGCGTGGGCCTGTTCCGTACGGAACTGCAATTCCTGACCCGCGCGCGCGTGCCGCGCCGCTCCGAATTGGCGTCCATTTATGGCTCTGTGCTGGATGCTGCAAAGGGTAAGGAAGTGGTGTTCCGAACGCTCGACATCGGGTCGGACAAAGTCCTGCCCTACATGAAGCCAACCGAAGAGCCGAACCCAGCAATGGGCTGGCGTGCGATCCGCGTGGCATTGGACAAAAAGGGCGTGATGCGGATGCAGCTGCAAGCGCTAATCCGCGCGGCGAACGGCCGGCCGTTGTCGATCATGTTCCCGTTCGTTGCCCAGTTCGACGAATTCCGCGACGCGCGTCAGCATTTGCTGGACGAGCTGGAGCGTGAGAAGAAGCTGGGCCATTCCCTGCCCTCCGACGTCAAGATCGGGGCAATGCTGGAAACGCCGTCGCTCGCCTTCGCGCCCAAGCAGTTCTTCGAGATGGCCGACTTCATTTCCATCGGCGGCAATGATCTGAAGCAGTTCTTCTTTGCCGCCGACCGCGAGAACGAGCGCGTGCGCAAACGCTATGACACGTTGAATGTCAGCTTCTTGAGCTTCCTAGAGCAGATCGTCGCACGGGGCCGCGAAAGCAATACGCCAATGAGTTTCTGCGGCGAAGATGCGGGCCGTCCGGTCGAAGCCTTGTGCTTTGCAGCGATGGGGTTGCGGTCGCTGTCCATGCGCCCTGCCTCGATCGGGCCGGTCAAAAGTCTGCTACGCCGCACTGATCTTAACGAGGCCAAAAAAGTCATCGACGACGCACGGGACTCCGGCGTGCAGTCGGTGCGCGAGGCAGTGGTTGATTGGCTGACCGGACGCGCCAACAAGTAGTCGGAAACGCCCTTGCTACGAAGCAAATCGACCTGCCGTTCGGAGCTGTCCGATGGGCAGGTCGCTCAGTGAGAGGGAAGACCCACTGATGAAAAACTTGTTACATACTCGTGCCTTAGGCGGTCATAGTCTGTAAATTACTGCCTCATGCACGCGCAGATAATCCCAATAGAGTTACGAAAAAGTTAACGGCTCAGAGCTAGGCCAGAGACCTGCTGCCTGAAGGCCTCGATCAACGCGGCGCGGTCCGAGCCTGTGTCTTCCGCCAGCTTTCGCAGCCCGAAGCTGACATGGGCCATTTCCTGATAATAGCTGGTGAAACTGTAGTTAATGGCGGCCCCTGTGGCGGCCCCAAGAACCGGAACTGTCTGCGCTGCTAGCTTCTGCCCCAGCACCAGCGCCAGCTTTGGCGCGACGTTTTTCAGCAGCGCCTGCACCGAAGCGCCAGTGACACTCATCCGAAGGGTCAGAAAGGTCAGATCCGTGCCATCATCTTCGGACAGCGGCCCAGCCGAGGCGAACACCTCAAGACATTCGGCGCGTGTATCCGGATCAGACGGATCAAACCCATGTTGCTCCGCAATACCCTGAATGGCGCGCAAGATGACGGTCGTAGTAATGGGCAGTTCAGCCAATGCGGACGGTAGCCCACCAAAGCCACCTGCGGCGCCTGTGCCTATGGTCAGGGCGCGGGTCAGCCATTGGCCGGTATCAGGGACACTGCCACGGCTTCTGGCGGCTGTGTCGAAGCTGATTTCCAACGCCTTCAAGGTCGCGTTGTCCAATCCGTCGCGTGCGGAGGCGGGCAGTTTGTCAAGTAACCCTTCTGCGGAGGCCCCGAGAGCGCCCAACACTTTCAGCCCGACACCACGCGCATTGCGGTAGCGGATGGCCAAGTCCTTGACTTGGTCTTTCATGGGCGGGTTCGCAGACTGAGTGGGGGGCAAAACAGATTGTGTCATACCAATTACATGTTGCCGTGTTCGTCGGTTTTCAAGGACGTCACTTCGCCCGTCACCCCATCCCAATCCCAAAGACCCAACACGCGGTCAGGGTTGGTGGGCGGCGGCATCTGGACACCGTTGATCTTGCGGAACCCGAATTTACCGTAATATGGCGCGTCCCCGACCAGCAGCACCCGCTGCCACCCCAGCGCCTCGGCGCGGGCCAGACTATCGCGCACCAGAGCGCCCCCAAGCCCTTCACCCTGACGGGTGGGGTGGACCGCAACCGGCCCCAGCAACAACGCATCATGCGCCCCGACGCGCACCGGCCAATACCGAATGGCACCGCCAAGGCTGCCGTCCTCGTCACTTGCGACCAGCGACAGCTCGGGCACCGGATCCACGCCATCGCGCAAACGGTAAGACGACAGCGCCGTGCGTCCAGGCGCGAATGTCAGATCATACAGCGCCTCGACCGCCCACCAGTCTTGCGGAGTTTCCAGCCTTAGTTGCAATTGCCCTGCCCGTCGTTTTTGCGCTTTCCGGCCAGTCTACATGGCGCTACCCCTTGGGCAACCAAGAAGGAGACGCCACAGATGTTCTATCGCCCCGAAGACGGCCACGACCTGCCCCATAACCCGTTCAACGCGATTGTAACGCCGCGCCCTATTGGCTGGATATCGACACGCGGAACGGACGGCTCCGAAAACCTTGCGCCATACTCGTTCTTCAACGCGGTTGCCTATTTCCCGCCGCAGGTCATGTTCTCGTCTACCTCCGCCAAACCGGATCGCGACGGAACGAAAGACAGCGTCGCCAACATTCGCGATACCGACGTCTTCTGTGTGAACATTGTTGAATATGCCATGCGCGACGCGATGAACGTCACCTCCGGCCCTTGGGACAAAGAGGTAGACGAGTTCGCCAAGGCCAGCATTGATCGGGTGGATTGCGAGACCATTCCCTGCTCCCGGGTTGCGGGCGCGCCAGCCAATCTTGAATGCAAGCTGACCCAGATCGTGCAACTTCCGGGCGAGGCGAACTTCGCGGTGTTCGGCGAGGTCATCGGTGTGCACATGCGCGACGACTGCATGGTAGACGGGCTGTTCGACGTGACCAAGTTCCAACCTTTGGCGCGGCTTGGATATAAGGACTATACCTTCGTCAAAGACGTGTTCAGCCTGACCCGACCGGGCGAATAGGCACGCCAAACGCCCCGAACACGGAATTCCGGCGCGGGGTCGTCTGTGCATCTCAATTCGGGAAAATGCGCCAAATTGCGGGGCGCTGATACATAGATGGCGGCGCCGCCTGTCGCGGGGTCAGCCAGACAGGGGCGTCACCCCCTGCATCCAAACGCATGCGTCATACAGATGGTCCCTTAAAAGAGACCCTGAATTCCACGAGCTATGTTCGACGTCGAGGGGCAGGTTCTACCCGCCCCTCGTTAACCTTTGGCTAAGCCTGCGTGCGGCGCTTAGTGCCCGCCTGCCATAACGCCGGTTTTGACCGAGTAGTTCACCGCGATCTCGTAGTCCGGGTCATCATCGCTATCGACCATCAACTGGCCTGCCTTGGTCAGCAACTCGTGGCAGTCACGGCTCAGGTGGCGCAGTTGCACGGTCTTGCCCTCGGCTTCGTATTTGCCCGCGATCGCCTCGATTGCCTGCAACGCAGACTGGTCGGCCACACGGCTATCCGCGAAGTCGATGACGACCAAAGACGGATCGTCTTTCGGGGTGAACAGCTCCGAGAAGCCTTCGGCAGAGCCAAAGAATAGCGGGCCTTGGACCTTGTAGACCTTGGCACCTTCGGGCGTGTCATAGGTCACAGCGTGGATGCGACGGGCGTTCTGCCACGCGTAGGCCAGCGCCGAAACGATAACCCCGACAACAACCGCAATCGCAAGGTCATACATCACGGTGGTAATGGTCACGAGCACGATGACAAACGCATCCATACGTGGGACGCGGCGCATGATGTTGAACGAGTTCCACGCGAACGTCCCGATGACCACCATGAACATCACGCCCACGAGGGCAGCCAGCGGGATCTGCTCGATCAGAGGTGAAGCCACCAGAATAAACGTCAGCAGGAATAGCGCTGCAGCAATGCCAGCCACTCGGGTGCGCCCGCCGGATTTGACGTTGATCATAGATTGCCCGATCATCGCGCAACCGCCCATGCCACCAAAGAAGCCGGTCACAGTATTCGCCACACCTTGGGCCACGCATTCTTGGCTTGCGCCACCGCGTTTGTTGACGATCTCGCCCACAAGGTTCAGCGTCAGGAGGCTTTCGATCAGCCCAATCGCCGAAAGGATCAGCGCGTAAGGGAAGATGATGACAAGAGTTTCCAGATTGAACGGCGCCAGCATATCACCGTAAAGCCCTGTGCCCCCTTCAGCGCCAAAGCTGAACGGGATGTGGAATGGCGGCAGCCCGCCTTTGATCGAGGCCAGATCACCCACACGCGGCACTTCGATGCCGAAGCCGATCACGATCAGCGCCACGATACCGATGCCCGCAAGCGGCGCAGGGACCAGTGACGTCACCTTGGGCGTGGCCCAGATGATAGCCATCGTCAGCACCGTCAGACCCAACATCATCGCCAGCGGAAGGCCGGTCATCCATTGCCCATTGGCCATTGCATGCCCGCCGCCTTCAGCCGTGCCCGGGATTTGGAACTGGCTCATCTGAGCGAGGAAAATAACGATGGCAAGACCGTTTACAAAGCCCAGCATCACCGGATGCGGAACCAGCCGGATAAACTTGCCCAGTTTGAACACGCCTGCCGCGATCTGCATCAATCCCATCAGGATGACGGTGGCAAACAGATACTCGACCCCATGGGCGGACACCAAAGCCACCATCACGACCGCCAAAGCCCCCGTCGCGCCAGAGATCATCCCCGGACGCCCACCGATACAAGCTGTGATCAGCCCGACGATGAAAGCCGCGTAAAGCCCCACCAGCGGGTGAACCCCTGCCACGAAGGCAAAGGCCACGGCTTCCGGCACCAAGGCCAGTGCCACGGTCAGGCCGGACAGTATCTCGATACGCCATCGCGCAGCCCCCATTGGGCCGGAGGGCGCAAGGCTCAACTCGTTCAGAATAGGATTTTTGGCGAGGGACGCCATCAGCTTGTTGGTCACGCTGCTGCCTCTTGTTTAGGTCACATATGTAGATGAGTTGCGCGCCTGTTAGCGCACACAGTCGGGGATTGCACGGAATAGTTGCTCAAACGAGTGCGTGAACTGGCGACCGGTGCATTTCCATCTGTGAAACGTTCCGCCAGTATGCCGCCAACATATGACATTCGCGACAAAGGACACCCAAATGGCAGACACAATGATCGGTGTGATCGGCGGCTCCGGCCTTTATGAAATTGACGGCTTGGAAAATGCCACGTGGCAAAGCGTCGAGACCCCGTGGGGCGCGCCATCTGACGCAATCCTGACCGGTAAGCTGGACGGGGTCAGCATGGCCTTCCTGCCGCGCCACGGGCGGGGGCATGTGCATTCGCCAACCACCGTCCCCTATCGCGCGAATATCGATGCACTGAAACGGTTAGGTGTGACGGATGTGATCTCTGTCTCCGCCTGCGGGTCCTTCCGCGAGGAAATGGCGCCGGGCGATTTCGTCATCGTCGACCAGTTCATCGACCGCACCTTCGCCCGCGAAAAGTCGTTCTTTGGCACCGGTTGTGTGGCCCATGTTTCGGTCGCACACCCGACCTGTCCGCGCCTTGGGGCCGCCTGCCTTAAAGCGGCCAAGGACACCGGCATCACCGTCCACAACGGCGGCACCTATCTGGCGATGGAGGGTCCGCAATTCTCGACCCTCGCGGAAAGCAAAATGTATCGCGACAGCTGGGGCGCGGATGTGATCGGCATGACCAACATGCCGGAGGCCAAGCTCGCCCGCGAGGCAGAGCTGTGCTACGCCAGCGTCGCCATGATCACCGACTATGACAGCTGGCACCCAGACCACGGCGAAGTGGACGTGACCCAGATCATCGCCACCCTGATGGGCAACGCCAGCAAGGCCCGCGACATGGTCGCCAAACTGCCAACCTTGCTTGGGGCCGAGCGCGACCCTTGCGTCCACGGCTGTGACCGTGCGCTGGAATACGCGATCCTCACCGCCCCCGACGCTCGAGACAAAGCCCTGATCGATAAGCTCGACGCTGTGGCGGGTCGCGTTCTTGCGTAAACTGTTCTGGGGCTGCCTCGGGCTGATCGCGCTGTTTCTTGCGCCTCGCCTTTGGCTGCACCCGACACCTGCCCCACCTTGCCCTGCACTGCGCTCGCTACGGTTTGGAGGCCCCAAACGGCGCTTATCAGGGGGAACATTGATCGGGATATACCTGCATCAACCCGTGATAAAACCGTGATGAGAAGGCTGGAGCAATTAATTCGGCCCCTCTTTAAACATTGAAAACAAGCGCTTGCACATAACTGCCGCATTTCACGTCGGCAGATGGCTGACCTATGGTAAACTTCCTCTATTCAAACCGACTTTTTTGTGAGGAATTTTCGCATGGACACAGCAGCCATCAAGCTTGTGCAATCCAAGCTCAAAGAGATGGGGCACTATACCGGCCGCATCGACGGGGATAGAGGCCCGAAGACACACGCCGCCGTCAAAAAGGGTATTCCGCAGATTGGCGGCACGCCGCCAGCGGGATGGAAAAGCCAAAGCGGCAAACGGCAAACCATCATGTTTCTGCAACTCTACTGCCACGCCAGCGATGTCAACGCGGGCACAGTGGACGGGTTTTGGGGTCCGCAAACCGCATGGGCCGCAGACGCGTTGGAGGAGAAGCTACAAAACGGGTTCATCCACGCCTGGCGTGATGTCGAGCCGATTGAAGCCAACCCGCACCAATTTCCCAAGCAATCCCAGATGACCAATTTCTACGGCCCTCATGGCGAGCCCGGCGGGCGTTCTCCCGAACTGGTGAGTGTCCCCTGCCCTTGGCCACTGAAGATCGCATGGAACAAGTCGCAGCGCCGGTCCGGCTTCAAGGTGCATAAGAAGGTGGCCGACAGTCTGGGCGAGATTGTCGAGCGAGTGCATGACCACTACGGCTTGGCCGAGATTGAGCGGCTGGGTTTTGATCTGTTCGGTGGCGACTACAACCCGCGCAAGATGCGTGGCGGCAGCAGCTGGTCCACCCATAGTTGGGGGATCGCCATCGACTTTGACCCCGAGCGCAACCGCCTGAAATGGGGCCGTGACCGTGCCAGCTTTGCCCACCCTGATTGCGCTGACTTTTGGGAAATCTGGGAACGGCAAGGCTGGACCTCCCTTGGGCGCATCAAGAACTTTGACTGGATGCATGTGCAGGCCGCGCGTTTGGGTTAATGGCTTTTAACCTCTGCGGCGCTAGGGTATCCGAAGAAGCACGCAATCTTCGGAGCCCGACATGCCAAATTCCAAGCAGGTCAAAGACTACATTCGCACCATCCCGAACTTCCCCCATGAGGGGATCATGTTCCGCGATGTCACCACCCTGTTTCTGGACGCGCGCGGCTTTCGCATGGCGGTCGATCAGTTGCTTCACCCCTATGCGGGCCAGCGCTTCGACAAGGTCGCAGGGCTAGAAGCGCGCGGCTTCATCATGGGCGGCGCGATTGCTCACCAGTTGTCCACGGGCTTTGTCCCGATCCGCAAGAAGGGCAAGCTGCCCGGCAAAACCATCGAGCAGAGCTACCAGCTTGAATATGGCGAGGCGACGATGGAGCTGCACGAAGACAGCCTTCAGCCCGGTGAAAAAGTGCTTCTTGTCGACGATCTGCTGGCCACGGGCGGCACCGCCGAGGCGGGCATCAAACTGATCGAAAAGCTGGGTGCGGAAGTCATTGGCTGCAGCTTCATCATCGACCTGCCCGATCTGGGCGGCCGCGCCAAGCTGGAGGCGATGGGCCAATCCGTCCACGTGTTATGCGAATTCGAAGGCGATTAGGCCGAGATCACCGCACCTGGGTTCATAATGCCCTTGGGGTCCAGCGCCGCCTTGATCGTCCGCATCGTGGCCAGCTTGATCGGGTCGCTGTAGCGATTTAGATCGGCCACTTTCAATCGACCGATCCCATGCTCTGCCGAGATGGAGCCTTCCATATCCGCGGCCAGATCATGGAGAATCCGCTTCACATCGCTGCGCTGATGATCGTGATCCGCCCGCGAATTCCCGATGACAGGGAAAATGTTGAAATGCAGGTTCCCGTCGCCGACATGCCCGAAGCAGTTGATCCGGAAATCGTCCACACGTGCAATCGCCTGCTGCGCCCGCGAGATGAACTCGGGGATGCGGCCGACTGGAACAGAGATGTCATGCGATGACACCGAGCCGATCCGGCGGTTCGCTTCTGGGATGCTTTCACGGATGTTCCAGAACGCATCGCGCTGCGCGCCCGACTGCGCGATCACGCCATCCGTCACCAAATCGCGCTCTGCCCCGGCTTCGAACAACCGCTCCAGCGCTTGAGCCGGGTCCAGCCCAGCGACGCAACCAACATCAATCAGCACCATCCACTCTGGTGGATCGTCGAACGGCGCGCGAACCTCTGGCCCGACCTCGGCAAGGAATGTCAGGCCCATGCGGTTTATCAACTCGAACCCCGAGACCTGATGCCCCAGCAAATCCCCGGCAAGCGCCAGTAGGTCGATCGCTGCCTGCGGATCCGGCACCGCCATCAAGGCCGCGCCCTCGCCCGCGGGTTTCGGGAACAGCTTCAACGACGCGGCGGTGATAACGCCAAGCGTTCCTTCCGCGCCGACCAACAGGTGGCGCAGGTCATAGCCGGTGTTATTTTTCCTCAGCCGCGACAGCCCGTTCAGGATGGAGCCATCGGGCATGACGGCTTCAACCCCCAAACACAGGTCGCGGGCATTGCCGTAGCGCAGCACATTCACCCCGCCAGCATTGGTGGAAAGGTTGCCGCCAATCCGCGCGGAGCCTTCGGAGGCCAGAGACAAGGGGAACAGGCGGTCAACTGCATCGGCCGCCTCTTGGACAGAGGCCAGGATCACGCCCGCTTCGGCGACCAGCACGTTTTCTTTGGGAAAGACGTCGCGAATTTTTGTCATTCGCTCCAGCGACAAGATCACAGGCGTCGGCCCGCTTTCCATCACCTGCCCGCCCACAAGACCGGTGCCGCCGCCATAGGGAATGATCCCGACGCCCGCATCGGAGCACGCGCGCACCACAGTTGCCACGTCTTGCGTGCAATCAGGCGCAACCAGAAAGCCGTCGGCCCCTTTGTAGCGTCCGCGCGGTTCCCGAAGGTAGGCTTCGGTCAATTCGCGAAACGCAGCCGCAGGAAGTTTGGAGGTTAGGTCGGCCCGAAGGGCGTCGGTCACAGAATTCAACATGGCTCTTTATTACGCGCAGATGTTGCGTTGAAAACGCCTAATCAATCGGTTCACGCAAATAAGCTGGCCGAAGCGTCACGACAGTGGGCCGTTTGGGCAATGTACGCAGGGAAATCTCAAGCGAGCTGTCGGTTCGGCGATCAATCGCGAACTCGTCTGACATGCCGTTCACGAAGCGCCCCAATGACCCATCGGCCCACCAGTGCATCGGAATCACCACAGAAGACTTGAGACGCTTGAGAACCTTGACCATCGTCGGCAGGTCCAGCGTCAACCCGCCATCCACAGGTGCCATCACCACATCCAAGCGTCCCAGCGCCGCGTATTGGGCCTGATCAGGTTCATGGTGCAGATGCCCCAAATGCCCGATGCACAGCCCCGCGACCTCGAACACAAAGATCGAATTGCCATCGACCTCGACCCCGCCAGAGAACTGCCCACGAATATCCGTGGACACATTGCGCACTAGCATCTCGCCAAGGTCCAAATGGTGCTCTTCCTGCCAGCCGCGCAGCACATGCTTGATGCGCGGGTCAGGGCTGGCGGTCCAGTGGCTGGAATGGGCATGGTTCATGGTGGCGACGTCGGGGACGAAATCCCGCACACCCAAAAAGCCGGTATAGTCCGTCGCCGCAGTCAGCCCGCCTGCGGTTTCCAGTACGAAGGTGGCATGCGCGATGTAGCTTAGCCGGACGGTGTAATCCTCCAGCGCCTCCCCAAAAGCGGCGCGATGGACATACTCGATACCCGGCGCTTCCGCCAAAGCGATACAATGGCTCGGCCGACGGTCCTGCGCCGCGGCCGCGATGGGCATTAACAAAAAGAGAATGAACCAACGCATGGGATAGATGATAGACCGCCTGCGCGGTTTGGCAAAATCAAATAGGCTTCATCACCTCAAACGTGTTCGAAAAAGGCTGCTTTGCCTACCCGACATCCGTTCTTCCACGCCGGTCGCCACGCAAATTGGCAAACAGCACATGATTGCGCCACCGTCCGTTGATCTGCAGATAGCTTTGCGCCACGCCTTCATATTTGAAACCGGACTTTTCCAACACGCCGCGCGACGCAGTATTTTCGGGCAAGCAGGCCGCCTCGATCCGGGACAGGTCCAGCTGGGTGAAGGCGTAGTGGACCAAGGCAAGGATCGCCTCTTGCATGTAGCCGTTGCGCGCGTGGCGCTGCCCCATCCAGTAGCCCAGCGTTCCCGCCTGCGCAGGCCCACGACGGATATTGTCGAGCGTGATCGCCCCCAGCAACGCCTTATCTTCGCGGCGTTCCAGAAACACCGGTATGGCGTTGCCGTTATTGACCGAGCGTTGCGCCCAGTAGACGCGGTTGGTGAAGCTTTTTCGGGTCAGGTGGTCGGACGCCCAAGACGGCTCCCAAGGTGCGAGAAACTCGATCGAGGCAGAGCGCAGCGACGCCCATTCACGGTAATCGCCATGCATGGGAAGGCGCAGCGTCATGCGTTCCGTCTCGATACGGACCTTCCGCTTGCGCCCTAGCATCAAGCGGCGAGCCTACGGGTCACGTGCTCTAGGCTATGTGCACCCGAGACCGGACCATATAGCGCCATAGCGGCCTGCGCTGTCGCCAAGCTTTCTGCAAAATCGCGTACCTGCCCCACTTCAACCGCGTCGATCTTGTCGATGGTTTCAGACAGCGGCGGCACACGCCCCCAGATGCCAACCAGCCGTGCCAGCCGCTCGGCCCGCGAGGACGGGCTTTCCAGCCCCATCAGAATGCCCGCCTTCATCTGCGTACGAGCGCGGGTCACTTCGGCTTCAGACATATCCCCTGCGGCGCGCTTCAACTCGTCCACGGTGATGTCGGCCAGACCGGCGATGTCGCCAGCAGACGTTCCCGCGTACACCGTCATCATGCCCGTGTCGGAATAGCTGCCGATGGAGCTATAGATCGAATAGCAAAGCCCGCGCTTCTCGCGCACCTCTTGGAACAAGCGCGAGGACATGCCGCCACCAAAGGCCGACGCGAACACCTGCGCGGTATAGAATTCATCGTCACGGTAACCGGGTGCTTCGAGCGCGAGGGTGAAATGGGCCTGCTCAAGCTTCTTCACTTCGCGCCGCTCGCCCGAGGCAAAATGCGCAAGCTCCGCCACATTGGACACGGATGCTGGCATATCACCGAACATCTCTTCCGCAATCCGCACAATCTCGTCGTGATCCACCGCCCCTGCGGCGGACAGGATCAGGTTCTGCGGGCCGTAATGCTCGGCCACAAAGCCGGACAGATCGGCGCGGGAAAAATTGGACACCCGCTCCGTCGGTCCCAAGATGGTGCGTCCGATGGGTTGGCCCGGATAAGCCGCTTCTTGCAGCCAGTCGAAGATCACATCGTCGGGGGTATCCAGCGACATGCCGATTTCTTGCAAAATCACGCCACGCTCCACCTCGATCTCGCGCGGGTCAAACACCGGATGTCGCACAATGTCGCCGATCACGTCCATTGCCAGCGGCACGTCGTTCTTCAATACGCGGGCATAGTAAGCCGTGACTTCGCGTGAGGTGTAAGCGTTGATGTAGCCGCCCACGTCTTCGATGGCTTCAGCGATCTGCAACGCGTTGCGCCGCTTGGTGCCTTTGAAGGCCATATGCTCTAGGAAATGCGCGATGCCATTTTGCTCGATCCGCTCGTGGCGCCCGCCCGCATTGACCCAAATGCCTACGCTTGCGCTTTCCAGCGACGGCATATGTTCCGTCACGATGCGAAACCCGTTTGACAGGGTGGTCAGCTGTTGCGTCATGCGTTGATACGCTCGCGGATCAGGGCTTTGATCTTCTCGATGTCATTGGGCAATTCGGTCATGCGCTCCTCGCGCTCGAACAGGTCCGACATGCGGTCAGGTAGCTCTGGGTGATGACCAGATGCGGCTTCCACAGCGGCGGGAAATTTCGCGGGGTGCGCGGTGGCGAGCGTGATCATCGGGGTAGAACCCAGATGGTCCATCGCCACTTTCACGCCCACGGCGGAGTGCGGGCAAAGCAATTCGCCCATCGTCGCATTGGCGCGGGTGATCATGGCGGAGGTTTCTTCCTCGCTGACGCGGCCCGACGCATAGGTTTCCTTCAGCGCCTCATAGGCCCCTTGGCTGACCTTGAACTCGCCGGTGGTTTTCAGCGTGTCCATCTGCTCGGATACTGCGGCACCGTCTTGGCCGTAAGCGTAGAACAGCGCGCGCTCGAAGTTGGAGGACACCTGAATATCCATCGACGGGCTGATCGACGGCTTCACGCCGTCGGTCGTGTAAGCGCCGGTTTCCAGCGTGCGGTGCAGGATGTCGTTCTGGTTGGTGGCGATCACCAACTCGCCGATGGGCAGGCCCATCTGCTTGGCGATGTAGCCCGCGAAGATGTCACCGAAATTACCGGTAGGCACGGTGAAGTTGATCTCGCGGTCGGGGCTACCCAGCGACACGGCGGAGGTGAAGTAATATACCACCTGCGCCAAGACCCGCGCCCAATTGATCGAATTGACCCCAGCGAGGCGCACACCGTCGCGGAAGTCGAAATCATTGAACATGTCTTTGACGGCTGCCTGGCAGGTATCAAAGTCACCTTCGATGGCCAGCGCGTGAACATTGTCCTCCGACGGGGTGGTCATTTGTCGGCGCTGCACGTCGGAGACGCGGCCCTGCGGGAACAAAATGAACACGTCGACCGCATCCAGCCCCCGGAACGCCTCGATCGCGGCGGAGCCTGTGTCGCCGGAAGTGGCCCCCACGATGGTTACCCGCTCGCCAGAACGCTTGAGCGCCGCCTGAAACATCTGCCCGATCATCTGCATGGCGAAGTCTTTGAACGCTAGCGTCGGGCCGTGGAATAGCTCCAGCAGGTAATGGTTGCTGCCCAGCTGTACCAAAGGCGCGCGTGCGTCGTGGCCGAAGCCTTCATAGGCTTTCGCGATGATCTCGCGGAACTCAGCGTCGGTGAAGGTGTCGCCAATGAAAGGGCGCATCACGGTGAAGGCGACTTCCTCATAAGACGCACCGCGCATGGCGCGGATGGTGTCTTGATCCAGCGTAGGAATGGTCTCGGGCAGGTACAAACCGCCGTCACGAGCAAGGCCAGTCAACATGGCCTGCTCGAATGTCAGGACAGGGGCTTTGCCGCGGGTAGAGATGTAACGCATGGGGTATTCCTTCAAACGGTCCGCTGCCTGATACGCCAAAGCAAAAAGACTGTCATCCCAAACCATATCACCGCGAGCGAAAACCACGTGATCGCGTAGGACAAATGGTCATTGGGTATGCCAGTACGGCTGACGGGGAGCGGGGTTATTTCGGGGGTCGCGGGGTTCGCGTTGCGCAAGATGAGCAAGACATGCTCGGTGCCCAGCTTGGAAGCCATGCGGTCGACGTCGCGGGCGAACCAGATGTCGCGCGCTTCGTCCGGCTCCGGCGTGTAGCTGTCGACCTCGTCCGGCCAGTGCAGGTTGCCCGTCACGGTGACGTCACCAGTAGGGACCGCGGGCAGATCATCCGCGATAGGAAGCACGCCACGGTCGACCAAGATGGTGCGGCCTTGGGTCATGAACGGGCTGATGATCCTGTAGCCCGCCCCGACCTGCTTTTGACTGACCAACACACGCAGGCGGTCCGCGCCAAAAGTTCCGGTGGCTGTCACGGGAAGGAATCGGTCCACGTCGGCATCAAGCTGGTCGGGGAGCGCGACAGGTTCCGCCCCGATGCGCGCGTCGATTTCCGACAGCATCGCTTCTTTCCAGGCGAGGCGTTTCACCTGCCAAGTGCCAAGGCTCACCAGAATAGCGCAGCCGATCAGGCCGAACAGCAAGGGCAGGATCATTCGTTTGGTCATGTCACCTCAATGAAGAAGCGCGAGGGTTTCCCCTCGCGCCTGTAATCTTGCAGTCACTTAAGTAGAGCTTAGCCGCCCCAAATGTAAACTGCGGCAAACAGGAACAGCCAGACCACGTCCACGAAGTGCCAGTACCAAGCAGCAGCTTCGAAGCCGACGTGACGCTCTGGCGTGAAGTGGCCTTTATACGTGCGGATCAGGCAGACCAGCAGGAAGATGGTGCCGACCAAAACGTGGAAGCCGTGGAAGCCGGTCGCCATGAAGAAGTTGGCGCCGTAGATGTTTCCAGCGAACCCAAAGGCCGCGTGGCTGTATTCATAAATCTGGAACACGGTGAACAAAGCCCCAAGCAGGATCGCGAGGATCAGGCCGTTTTTCAGGTCCTTGCGGTTGTTCTCGTGGACCAGCGCGTGGTGCGCCCATGTCGCCGCAGCACCGGAGCACAGCAGGATCAGCGTGTTGATCAGTGGAAGGTGCCAAGGGTCGAAGGTCTCGATCCCGGCAGGTGGCCATTGGCCGTCAACCGCAGGGCTCAGCGGGCCCATCGGGTACATGGCGTGTTTGAAGAACGACCAGAACCACGCCACGAAGAACATGACTTCGGACATGATGAAGAAGATGAAGCCGTAGCGCAGACCGATGCGCACCACTGGGGTGTGATCGCCTTGCTGGCTTTCGTCGACCACCTCGGACCACCAGCTGAACATTACGTAAAGCACAGCGGCGAAACCGATCAGGAACAGCCAAGGGCTGCTGTCGTGCATCCAAAGGACCGCGCCGCTGAGCATTGCGAAAGCCGCAACAGCACCGAGCAACGGGTTAATGGAGGGCGGCAGGATGTGGTAGTCGTGGTTCTTGGCATGTGCCATTTCGTGGGCTCCCTCGTGTGGGCTTAGTTATATTCAGTTGTTTTTGCGGGCTGCTCGGGTGTCAGCGCAGCTTGCGCTGCCGGCTCGGGCAGGTCGATCTCGTAGAACGTATAGCTGAGGGTGATTTCCTCGACAAACTTTCCGTCCGGATCATCGACGATTTCTGGGTCGACGAAGAACGTCACGGGCATCTGGATACGCTCACCGGGTTGCAAAACCTGTTCGGTGAAACAGAAACAAGCGATCTTGTTGAAGTAGCCACCAGCGGTGAACGGGAAGACATTGTAGCTCGCCTGCCCCGCAATCGGACGGTTAGTGGGGTTGTAGGCCTCATAGAAAGCCAGTCCAGTTTCACCGATACGCACCGTCATTTCGGTTTGCTCTGGCTTGAACTCCCAAGACATCCCAGAGGCCAGCGAGCCGTCGAACCGTACATTTATGGTCCGCTCTAGGATAACGTCAGAGCCTGCATCCGCCTGCGCAGTGGTCCCACCGTATCCGGTCACGCGGCAGAACAGATCGTACAGTGGTACCGACGCAAAACCGAGAGCGCCCATCGTCAACACAACGCCCACCAATACGGCCAGCGTGCGTTGCTTTGGATCAAGCTTCTTGAGCATCAGTTGCCCTCCGCCTGATCGATCAAGGCTGGGCGTGCGACGTGATCGTAGCCCTCAACGAAGCCCGTGTTCTGCACTTTGACGACGGTCAATCCGAATACGATGGCCACAAATCCTACCAACAACAGGCCAACGCCCAAGTTACGGCCGAAGCGGCGCTTGTGAAGCTCGTGCTCTACCTTCAGTGCCATGTCTTACCAAGCCCCCATGCCGGATTTCAGCCAGACAGCTTGCGCCAGAAGCGCACAGAAGCTGGCGAACAGGTAAACCAGTGAGAATCGGAAATAGGCCTTTTCGGCGGCGTAGATGTCAGCCTCTGCCTCATCTTCGTCGCGTTGCCACAGCTTCCACGCACCCCAAACGAATTTGGCATTCAGGAAGATCGCAGCGGTCAGGTAAATCCAGCCGCCGATGGAGGTGAAGGCCGCGCCAATCGCGAGCGGTGCCAGAAGAACGGCATAGATGAAAATCTGCTTGCGGGTCTCGCGCTTGCCGTGTGTCACGGTCAGCATCGGCACGCCTGCATTGGTATAGTCATTGTTCATGAACAGCGCCAAAGCCCAGAAATGGGGCGGCGTCCACATGAAGACAAGGCAGAACAGCAAAACGCTTTCGACAGACACGCCGCCCGTTGCCACGGCCCAGCCGATCATCGGAGGAAACGCGCCAGCAGCGCCACCGATCACGATGTTCTGCGGCGTCCAGCGTTTGAGCCACATGGTGTAGACGACAGCGTAGAAGAAGATGGTGAAGGCCAAGATGCCAGCGGCAACCCAGTTGGACGCCAGCCCCAGCATCGTGACAGAAATAAACGACAGCCACAGCCCAAGCGTCAGAGCCTCGCCCGGCGCAACCCGACCCGAAGGAACCGGACGGTTGGCGGTGCGCTTCATAATGGTATCGATGTCGTGGTCATACCACATGTTCAGCGCGCCAGAGGCCCCACCGCCCAACGCGATGAACAAAATAGACACCATCGCGACAAACGGATGCACGCTGACAGGTGCCACGAAGACCCCAACAGCCGCGGTAAAGACAACCAACGACATCACGCGCGGCTTCAGCAGCGCCCAATAGTCGCCGAACTGACCTTCGCCAGCTGTCGTTCCGATGTTTTGTGTCGCGTCAGACATGGCGTTACACCCGGTTGCGGAATGAGTGGTCGGCGGGGGTGACCCCGCCGCACCTAAGATTAGTCAGCCGAAGCGACCTGCACGGAAAGCGGGGTACCCGCATATTCCTCGATCGCGCCTTCCAGCCAAGCGTCATATACCTCTTGGCTAACGACTTTCACGGTGATCGGCATGTAAGCGTGGGCCTGACCGCATAGCTCGGAGCATTGACCAAAGTAGATGCCCTCTTTCTCGGCTTTGAACCAAAGGGCTGCCAGACGGCCTGGAACGGCGTCTTGTTTCACGCCAAACGCTGGAATGGTCCAAGAGTGGATCACGTCCGCACCGGTGACCTGCATCACAACGGTTTTGCCAACGGGCACAACAACTGCGGTATCAGTGGCCAGCAAGAATTCGTCCTTGCTGTAACCGGCTTCAACCAGCTCAGTCTCAACCTCTGGCGTCAGGCGGTTTTCGCCAGCGCCGATCATGATGCTGTCAAAGCCGAAACCATGGTCAACATATTCGTAGCCCCAGTACCATTGATAGCCAGTCGCCTTGATAACGATGTCGCCTTCAGGAATGCGTTGCTGCTTGAACAGCACCGGCACTGAGAACGCGCCGATGATGACCAGAATAACCACTGGGATCATGGTCCAGGCCACTTCGAGGGTGGAGTGGTGGGTAAAGGTCGCAGCATTCGGGTTCCGCTTCGCATTAAAGCGATAGGCACACCACAGCAGCAGGACCGTTACAAAAATGGTGATCACTGTGATGATCACGAATACAAATTGGTCCAACCAATGAATATCGCGGGCCAATTCGGTGACCGCTGGTTGGAAACTCAAGGATGTTTCGGCGTTTGGCTTGCCGATGATTTCCAAGTTATCCAGCGCAGCTTGCGCATGGGCGCCAGTAGCAGCCATCAGGCCCCCTACGGCAGCAAAAAGTTTTGCAATTCTCATCTAGTGTTCCCGTCGTTGTCAGGGCGATGCACTTTTGGCACGCGCTCCCCCGCTTGCGTCTGGCCCGTGAGAAACCATATTACCATGCAAGGGGCAAGCGCAGACACGTTGAAAGCGCCACGATGCCGCACACAATTTTGCGCTAAATCAAGGGAATCACCAATGACCTCCGCTAACGCCGCCCCGTTCCGCCCGTTCGAGACCATGTTGGACGAAGATCGGGCACTAGAGATTCTCCAAGCCGCGACCGCCGGAGCCGACGATGGGGAGCTGTTTCTGGAACGCAAGCGCGGCGAAATGTTCGCCTTTGACGATGGCCGCCTCAAAACCGCAAGTTACGACGCGTCCGAAGGCTTTGGGCTGCGTGCCGTGCGCGGAGAAACTGCAGGCTATGCCCATGCAACCGAAATATCAGAGCACGCCTTGATCCGCGCCTCTGAGACGGCCCGCCTTGCTGTTGGCGCAGGTGGTGGCACGCTGGCCCCAGCCCCAGCACGCACCAACCGCAAACTCTACTCCGACATGGACCCGATGGAAGGGATCGCCTTCACCGCCAAGGTCGATACGCTGCGCGAAATCGACGCCTTTGCCCGCGCGCTGGATTCGCGTGTTGTGCAGGTCTCCGCTTCTTTGGCCGCATCGCAACAAGAGGTGGCGATCCTGCGCCCAGACGGAACTTTGGCCACAGACAATCGCCCGATGACGCGTATCAACGTATCGGTCATCGCTGAGAAGGACGGTCGCCGCGAAAACGGCACCGCAGGCGGCGGCGGGCGCACAATGCTCGACGGGCTTCTGGAGCCCGCGCATTGGCAAGGTCTGGTGCGCGAAGCACTACGTATCGCGCTGGTGAACCTTGAAGCAGAGCCCGCACCTGCTGGCGTTATGGACGTGGTCTTGGGGCCAGGCTGGCCCGGCATCTTGCTGCACGAAGCTATCGGCCACGGGCTTGAGGGAGACTTCAACCGAAAGAAAACCTCGGCCTTCGCGGGTCTTATGGGCCAGCAGATTGCGGCGAAGGGGGTGACGGTTCTCGATGACGGCACGATCCCGGATCGCCGAGGCTCTATCACGATTGATGACGAGGGCACGCCCTCCGGCAAGAATGTCCTGATCGAGGATGGCGTTCTGGTCGGCTACATGCAGGACCGCCAGAACGCACGTCTTATGGGCGTCCGTGCAACCGGAAACGGGCGCCGAGAAAGCTACGCTCACACCCCGATGCCGCGCATGACCAACACCTATATGCTCGGCGGCGATGCCGAGCCCGAGAGCATTGTCGCCGATCTTAAGGACGGAATTTACGCCGTAGGATTTGGCGGAGGGCAGGTCGATATCACCAACGGCAAGTTTGTGTTCAGCTGCACCGAGGCCTACCGCGTCAAAGATGGCAAAGTCGGCGCTCCCGTGAAAGGCGCCACACTCATCGGTGACGGAGCCACAGCATTGAAGCACATTCAGGCTATCGGGAACGACATGGCGCTGGATCCGGGCATGGGCAATTGCGGCAAGGCCGGTCAGTGGGTGCCGGTCGGGGTGGGTCAGCCGACCTTGAAGATTGGCGGACTTACTGTTGGCGGCTCTGCAACATGAGTGAGTCGCTTCGAGCGGCGAGGTGCGGGCATTCCAGCCCCTTTGGTCAATGCAATTTAGTTTTAATTTTAATGTCATATATTCAAATGCTTAGGTGAAATATCTCATCTTATTGTTCATGTTCACCTTCCTTTAACTCCGCCGATCCAAAGTAGCTTCACTGATTAGACGGAGCGAAGAATGGCCGGCGACCTGCTGTCTACCCCACCCCCCCTCGCACCCCCAAGACTTCAGGGCGAAGAGATTTCTTGGCTTCGTCTGATCAGGTCTCACCGCGTCGGCGTGAGCACGTTTTTCCGCCTGCTCGACGAGCATGGTTCAGCGGAGGCTGCACTCGAGGCGCTGCCCCGTATAGCTTCTGCGGCAGGTGTGTCGCGTTACACCCCTTGCACTGAACAAGTCGCAAGACGCGAATTGGAACACGGGATGCGCATTGGCGCGCAGTTGCTGCTTCATGGCTCAAATGAATATCCCCGCGCGTTAATGGATCTTGAGGATGCTCCGCCAGTGCTTTGGGCGTTGGGCAACCAGACCCTGACGGAAGAACACAGCATCGCCATGGTCGGGGCACGCAATGCCTCTTCTCTGGGCACCAGAATGGCCCAAGGACTGGCCAATGATCTAGGCAATGCTGGCTTCGTGATTACATCCGGCCTTGCGCGCGGCGTCGATACCGCCGCACATCTGGCAGCCCTTCCCCACGGAACCATTGCCGTGGTCGCGGGGGGGCTTGATGTGGTCTATCCGCGCGAGAACGCCAAGTTGCATGACCAGATTGCCGCGCAAGGATTGATCCTGTCGGAACGGCCTTTGGGCCTGCAGCCGCAAGCGCGTGACTTCCCGCGACGCAATCGTATAATTTCCGGCCTGTCCCGCGCGGTCGTGGTGATCGAAGCTGCCGCCAAATCCGGCAGCCTGATCACTGCACGCAACGCTTTGGATCAAGGTCGCGACGTGATGGCGGTACCGGGTCATCCACTTGATGCGCGAGCTGCCGGATGCAACCTGCTCATCCGTGATGGCGCTACGCTCGTCCGTTCGGCACAAGATGTGATCGCTTCGATTGGCAGCGCGTGTCTTGAAACCGCGCCGGCACCGCACCAAACGCCGCGTCCTAAGGCACCCGTTCATCCGCATGGCGACGCTCATGCGCGCATTCTCGGGCTGCTTGGCCCGACGCCTGTCGCAGAGGATCAATTGCTGCGTGATTTGCAGATGGACGCCGGAGCGCTGGCCCCTGCCCTGACCTTGTTGGAACTTGAAGGGAAGATCGAGCGCCAACCCGGCGGACTGTTATCGCGGTTGAACTAGCGCGCCTTGCAAAGGGCCAGCGCGATGCCGCCAAGCACCAGCAAACTGGCAAGGGCAAAGCGGACCGTCAAATCTTCGCCCAAGAATGCCATGCCCCCCATCAAAGCGATGACCGGCACGGTGAGTTGAGCCACCGCTGCGGTCGTTGTCTCCAGCATCGGGAGAACACGATACCACAACGCATACCCCAAAGCCGACGTGATCGCGCCAGAAGCTAGGGCCGCCATATAGCCCACCGTGGGTCCTGTTGGCAGGCCCACAAAGGGGAACATTACAATCATCAAAAGCGCTGCGTAGCGGAAATTCTGCTCTGTCCGCAGCAAAGGTGACTGGCTTCCGCGCCCCGCCAATGTGTAGACACCCCAGCCCACACCCGCCGCAGCCATCAAAACGCCGCCCCACATGTCGGGAGCCGCACCGCCTGCAGGCCAGAGCAAAACCGCAAGGCCGGCAAACGCGACACCGCACCCAAGATACCGCATCGCCCGGATGCGTTCGCCACCCATCACAGCTGCAGCGAACATCGTGATCTGCACGACCCCGAAGAGTATAAGCGCACCGACGCCCGCATCTAGCGTGGTATAGGCCAGAGAGAAGCCAAGCATGTAGACCAGCAGCGAAGCGGTTCCGACCACGCTTCCGCGCTCCTTTTGATCGGTTCGGCGCATCCAGACGAGCGCCAGCAGGACGATCGCGCCGCTCCACACACGCAGCATGCTGAAATCTAACGGGTCCATCCCACCGCGCGACACGCCGAGCTTGTTCAACACGGAGTTGGCTGCAAACGCGACCATGGTGAGGGCGGTGAGTAAAAAGAGACGCATGGCATTGGCATAGGGCGAATTATCGCAAGAGAACATTCGAAAATGCCCCTGTCCGAAGCTTTCGCGGTCACAATGCGGTCAACAAAAAAGGGCCACCCAGACGGGTGGCCCTGAACTTGGCGTAATATGGCGTGAGCCCTATTACATCATGCCGCCCATGCCGCCCATGTCAGGCATGCCGCCGCCGCCAGCACCCTCTTTGGATGGCTTGTCAGCAACCATAGCTTCCGTGGTGATCAGCAGGGCTGCAACCGAAGCCGCATCTTGCAGAGCAGTCCGGACCACTTTGGCTGGGTCGATCACGCCGAACTTGAACATGTCGCCATATTCTTCGGTTTGAGCGTTGAAGCCGAAAGTCGGGTCGTTCGACTCGCGGATTTTGCCAGCAACAACAGCACCGTCAACGCCAGCGTTCTCAGCGATCTGACGCAGAGGAGCCTCGATTGCCTTGCGCACGATGTTGATGCCGACATTTTGGTCGTTGTTGACGCCTTCAAGGCCTTCCAGAACCTTAGCGGCCTGAACCAGAGCAACACCACCACCCACAACGATGCCCTCTTGGACAGCTGCGCGGGTTGCGTTCAGCGCGTCGTCAACGCGGTCTTTACGCTCTTTCACTTCGATTTCAGACATGCCGCCAACGCGGATCACAGCAACACCGCCTGCCAGTTTGGCAACGCGCTCTTGCAGCTTCTCACGGTCGTAGTCGGACGTGGTTTCTTCGATCTGCTGACGGATCTGGGACACGCGTGCCTCGATCTCAGCTTTCTCGCCAGCACCGTCAACGATAGTGGTCTCGTCTTTAGTGATCTGGATCTTCTTGGCGGTGCCAAGCATGTCCATGGTCACCGACTCCAGCTTCATGCCGAGGTCTTCGGAGATCACTTGGCCGCCAGTCAGGATCGCGATGTCTTGCAGCATGGCTTTACGGCGATCGCCGAAACCAGGAGCTTTGACAGCAGCGATTTTCAAACCGCCACGCAGCTTGTTCACAACCAGAGTTGCAAGGGCTTCGCCCTCAACATCTTCAGCGACGATCAGCAGTGGCTTGCCGGATTGAATGACGGTTTCGAGCAGTGGAACCATTGGCTGCAAGGAAGACAGTTTCTTCTCGTGCAGCAGGATCAGGCAGTCTTCCAGCTCGGTGGTCATTTTTTCAGGGTTGGTCACGAAGTAAGGCGACAGGTAGCCGCGGTCGAACTGCATGCCTTCCACAACGTCGGTCTCGGTTTCCAGACCTTTGTTTTCTTCGACAGTGATAACACCTTCGTTGCCAACTTTTTGCATCGCGTCAGCGATCTGGCGACCGATTTCAGCTTCGCCGTTGGCGGAGATGGTGCCAACTTGCGCAACTTCGTCGCTGTCGTTGACCGGACGTGCAGCAGCTTTGATGGCTTCGACGACTTTGGCAGTTGCCATGTCGATGCCGCGCTTCAGGTCCATTGGGTTCATGCCAGCAGCAACCGACTTCATGCCTTCTTTAACGATGGCTTGAGCCAGAACGGTCGCAGTGGTGGTGCCGTCGCCGGCTTCGTCATTGGTGCGAGAGGCAACCTCTTTCACCATTTGGGCGCCCATGTTCTCGAACTTGTCTTCCAGTTCGATCTCTTTGGCAACGGATACACCGTCTTTGGTGATGCGCGGGGCGCCGAAGGATTTATCAAGTACAACGTTCCGGCCTTTGGGGCCAAGGGTGACTTTCACAGCGTCAGCCAGAATGTTAACGCCTTTCAGTATCTTGTTCCGGGCGTCGGAATCGAATTTGACGTCTTTAGCAGCCATTTTCATGTGCTCCTTTGAATTTCAGTGATGGGGAAAGTGCGATTAGGACAGGATGCCCAGAATGTCGCTTTCTTTCATGATCAGCAGCTCTTTGCCGTCTACGGTGACTTCCGTGCCGGACCATTTGCCGAACAGGACTTTGTCGCCTTCTTTGACGGACATCGGGATCAGGTCGCCCGACTCTTTGCGCGCGCCTTCACCAGCGGCAACAATCATGCCCTCAGCAGGTTTCTCTTTTGCGCTCTCGGGGATGATCAAACCACCAGCGGTTTTCTCGTCGCCTTCAACACGTTCTACAAGAACGCGGTCGTGAAGCGGTTTCAATGCCATCGTTTGGTGCTCCTTAGCTCCAATGTTACTCCCATGGCCCCGTTTGATCAGGGCCGTTAGCACTCATCCAATGCGAGTGCCAACACGTGGTAGCTAAGGAGGTGACCCTAAGGTGTCAACGGGATTCATGTGAAATTTTTCCGAAAAATATGTGACACCCAGCGCTCGCCCTGATCGAGAGGGGCAAGCCGCGCGCAATCGTTCAGGCTTCCAGTATGCCTTCAAACTCCCCAAGCGCATTTTCGCCTTTGGGTGTCAGCGCATAATGGCCGATCTTTACACGCTCGAACCATCCATAGTGATCATCTGCCATGATACGCGTTGCAGTGGGCACCTCAGCGGCCTTGGCGACCTGAGAGCCTTTGCACGCCCCCACTGTGGCCAGATAGCGTGCGCATTTGAGCGCGTCCTGGCGGTAGGCGGTGATCAGCCCCACCCGCGTTTGCCCGCCTTCATTCGGATCGCCCACCCGTCGCGCGAACTCTTTCAGCAACCGGCCCTTGCGCGGCTTTGATTTACGCGGCGCATAAGCGGCCGGATCCTGATGGACCTGAACCAAACCGTCCGACAGACGCACCGTGATCAGCCCAAGCCCCAACCGTCGGCACAGCGCCGTGTTGTCTTTTATGGCTTTAAGGAAGAGCTTGCCCGTTTTGCGCGGCACCGCGACATAGACGTCATCGACGATAGACTGCCGCGCCACGCCCTGATGAAACAGGCTGAGCGAGAAGCTGGTTTTCAGCTCAACGATCACCGGTTCGTCACCGTCACGGACGCCGACAACATCACATGCACCGATTTCGCCTTTGACCTCGTAGCCTTGCCCTTCAAGGAAGGCCTTCACCGGGCCGTAAAGCTCTGTCTCTTTTGTCATAGATAGACGCTACACGCGCCAGATGGGGCGCAACAAGGTTTTGCCAACCAGCCCTGTCATGGTGTATCATCCGCGTAACAAGAGCAGACCAACAGAGCCCCTAAAAGGAGCCATCCCATATGCTGACCGCCCCTTTAGCGGCCCACCTTGCCTGCGACGAAGCAAAGCTCGATTTTGCACGCACGTTTCGCGGGCAGTTCACCCTCAGCCAATCCACCGAGCTTTCTATTGAAGGCTACCGTGTCACCGATCTGGGAAACGGATGGCGGCTGCATCATTGCCGCGCCCTGCCCTACGCAAGACTACGCACCGCGCGGGGCGAGTTTGCGGGAATTGTGCTGGGCATTGCGGTTGATGGCGAAGGGCAGCTTGTCACCGACGGGTCCACGCTGACATCTTCGTTTGAGGAATTCGCGACTGATGCCGCAGGGCGCTATGTGCTGATTGATGCGGATGGTGCGGTCTACGCCGACCCAACGGGATCAATGGGCGTGGTCTATGACGCGGGCACGCGCACGGTGGCGTCCACCCCGCTGATGTGCGTAAACCGGCCTTTGATTGATCCGCCGCGCTTTGACCCTGACGCGATTCAAGCGGGGCGCGGCAGTTATGCGCTTGGGTTTACCCGTGACGCCTATGTGAGGGGCGTTGTGCCCAACCACCGATTGGATTTGACCACCTTCGCGTTAACGCGATTTTGGCCACGGCCCGACGCCACCTTCCCGACCGATGCGCCTGAAGAGACCGTCGCCGCGATGGGCAAAAGGCTCAGCGATGTGATTGGGGCCATCGCCTTGGGCCACCCCACCCTGCTGCCATTGTCGGGCGGGCGTGACAGCCGCAACCTAGCCGCTGCCGCCAAGCCCCATCTGCCCCACATCGCCCACAGTTACACATTCGTGTACAACTGGCAGAGCCAGATTGACGCTGAAGTGGCGAAACAGATTGCCGACACTCTGGGCCTGTCACATCAGACATACGCATCATACTCTGGCTCGGCCCGAGAGCGGGACACGCTACCCCGGGCTGCGCGCATTCGGCAGAAACTGGCCTTCAGGCTCGCTGGCGGCTATGTCGGTGATCCCAATAACGATGTTCTGGACGGGCTCGCCCGTAAGTTGCCCAAAGGCGTGGTTTTGCGCGGCAACGTGATGGAGTTACTGAAGGCCAATCACTGGAAACGCGGGCTGGCCCATGACGCCGCTGATCCCGATGGCCACGACGCCGATTACGCCACCGAACGCTTGGCGATCTTCCCTGATGGCGGCGCGCAGACCGTGGCAACTTTCAAGCCGGATTATCTGGCATGGCACGCGACGTTACCGGACGCTGCAAAGCGCGTCGCCTATGACTTTGCATTCATGGAAAGCCTGTTGCCGGGCTGGCAGCCCAAGTTCTACGGCTATACGCGCAACTTCTTGGTCAACCCGTTCAGCGACCGTGCGCTCATCAAAGGCTGCATGTGTTTGCCGGTCGCAGAGCGTCAGGCCAACATCTACAACGACGCGCTCCTCGCATATCTGGCGCCAGAACTTGTTCCGATCCCCTTCACGCCCGATATAAAAGTCGCACGGTTCGCCGCCGCTTAATTCGCCGCATCGGTGCTATCGTGACAACGCTTACTGTGGCTCCTATAAGGCGCGCAAAGACCATACATTTATCACTAAGGACGCATCCGCAATGACCACTTTTGTCTTTGGCCACAAATCCCCTGACACTGACTCGACCGGCTCCCCGCTGATCTGGGAATGGTTCATGAACCACACTGGCCAAACCGCCGCCGCCAAGCTTCTGGGAGAGCCCAACACCGAAGCCGCCTTCATGCTGACCCGCTGGAACCTTGCCAAGCCAGAAATCATCGACAACGTGGCCGACGGCCAACCATGCGTGATCGTTGACACCAACAACCCTGCCGAGCTGCCTGCGAATATCAATGGCGCTGACGTCCGTGCGATCATCGATCACCACAAACTGGTGGGCGGTCTGGAAACTGCTGGTCCCATCGACATCACAATCCGCCCTCTGGCTTGCACCGCCACCATCATGCACGACCTGATGGGTGAACACGTCAAAGACATGCCTGAAAGCATCAAAGGCGCAATGCTGTCTTGTATCGTTTCCGACACGCTGGAGTTCCGCTCCCCGACGACGACCCCGATTGACCGCACAGTGGCCGAAAGCCTTGCCGAAGATCTGGGCATCAACATCGCGGACTACGCCGCCGAAATGTTCGCTGCGAAATCTGACGTGTCGGCCTTCTCCGCAGCAGAGCTTCTGCGCATGGACAGCAAGGAATACGCGGTAGACGGCGTCAACTTCCGCGTTTCGGTTCTGGAGACCACCAGCCCGAAAATGGTGCTCGACCGCAAGGCCGAGATCATGGAAGCGATGCCTCAGGTTGCTGGCGAGGACAAAGTGAACGAGGTCCTGTTATTCGTCGTGGATATCCTGAATGAAGAAGCCACCATGCTGATTCCGAACGATCTGTCCAAGCGCGTGGCGGAAAAATCCTTCGGTGCCGATGTGAATGGCGACACTGTTGTTCTGCCGGGCATCATGAGCCGCAAGAAGCAGATCATCCCTAGCCTCAAGCTGTAAGATGGCTCTACTGGACACGCCCCTTTGCAACTTCGGCGCTGCGGCGCCGGATTTCTCTCTGGCTGAGCCTGACGGGCGCGTTCATTCCTTAGCTGACGTTGCGGGCCCGAACGGGCTGCTCGTCGCGTTTGTCTGCAACCATTGCCCCTACGTCGTCGCGGTGGCGGACCGTCTCGCGAACGACGCCACAGAACTGCAAGACAATGGCATCGGCGTTGTCGCGATCATGTCCAACGATTACCGAGACTACGCGGCTGACAGCCCCGACAACATGCGCGCCTTTGCGGCCAAACACGGCTGGACATTCCCTTACCTTGTGGATGAAGATCAGTCTGTCGGTCAGGCATACGGTGCGGTCTGCACACCTGATTTTTTCGGCTATAACGCTGCGTTGGAGCTTCAGTATCGCGGGCGGCTCGACAGTGCGGGTATGCGCCCGCCCGAAGGCCGCATTCGCGAACTGGTCGACGCCATGCTAGAGATTTCTAAAACAGGCGAAGGCCCGCGCGATCAAACCCCGTCTATGGGCTGCTCCATCAAGTGGCGCTCATAACTCTGCCCTTTTGAGAGGCTTCAACATGTCCCAGATTGTCACCCATCTGTCCGAAATTTCTGACCGCTACGACGCGCTCTTCGTGGATTTGTGGGGGTGTATTCACAATGGGCTGGAGCCTTTTGCTGATGCCGTTTCAGCAATGCAAGCCTACCGCGCAAAAGGGGGCAAGGTGATCTTCGTGACCAACGCCCCGCGCCACCGTGGCTCTGTCGCGCTCCAACTGGACAAAATCGGCGTTGCCGAAGATAGCTGGGACGCGATTGCGACGTCTGGCGACAGTGCGCGCTTTGCGATGTTTAACGGGGCTGTCGGCTCCAAGGTGTATTTCATCGGGCAGCCGCATGACCAAGCTTTCTTCGATCCGTTGGAGATCGTTGAGGACCCCGTTGCGATTGAGCAAGTTCCGCTTGAGCAAGCCGAAGGCATCATTTGCTGTGGCCCGTTCGACCCACTGGCCGCCCCTGATGTGATGCGACCCGAGTTTCTTTACGCCAAGCAAAAGGGCATGAAGCTGCTATGTGCAAACCCTGATATCGTCGTGGATCGCGGTGAAACACGCGAATGGTGCGCAGGAGCTTTGGCGAAACTTTACACCGAAATGGGCGGCGAAAGCCTCTACTTCGGCAAACCCCATCCGCCAATCTACGACCTTGCCCGCCGCAGGCTGTCCGCTTTGGGACAAGCGGTTCCAGATGACCGCATCCTGTGCATTGGCGACGGCGTGCTGACCGATATTCGCGGCGCTATGGGCGAAGATCTTGATTCTCTTTTCATCTCTGGAGGCCTTGCGGCCGAAGAGACCAAAACGACGCACCAGCCCGACCCAGACCTGCTAAGTGCCTATCTGGACAAGGAAATGGTGTCGCCGACCTATACTATAGGCTACCTTCGGTAGGGCAAAAAAGGCTGGACTTTGCTGCAACTGCAAAGTAATTATCTTTCAAACACGAACCATTCCTTGTTTGAAAGTTACGCGCCATGCTCGACGTTCATCGAACCGACAACCTTCCTCGCGGCACCATATGCATCGAAGACATTGAGATCGGCATGAAGCGCCATCTGCGCAAGCAGGTCACGGATCGCGACATCGAAATGTTCGCTGAAATCTCTACCGACCATAATCCGGTCCATCTTGACGACGACTATGCCCAAGACACCATTTTCGAGGGCCGCATCGCTCACGGGATGCTGACTGCGGGCCTGATCTCTGCCGTTATTGGTGAACAACTTCCCGGACATGGCACCGTCTACCTTGGCCAATCACTGAAATTCCTCGCCCCTGTGCGCCCAGGTGACATGGTGCTGGCCGAGGTCGAAGTGACCGATATCGATCACGCGAAACGCCGCGTGACGATGCAGACCCGTTGCGAAGTTGATGGCAAGAACGTGCTGAAAGGCGAGGCCATTGTGCTTGCCCCAAGCCGGAAATTCGACTGACGGTTGCGTCCGCCTCATAGGGCGTTTACCCAAACGCTATGAGGATCATTCGAGACTACCAATTTGTACGACCTGAGGACCGCGGGGCAACCGCGGCCATTGGCAATTTTGACGGCGTCCATATTGGCCACCAAGCGGTGATTGATCTGGCGCGACGAGCCGCCCCTGACGCCCCACTTGGCATCGTCACGTTCGAGCCGCATCCGCGCGAGTTCTTCGCCAAAGATGCCCCGCCCTTCCGTTTGATGAACGCGGCTGCCAAGGCGCATCGGCTGGAGAAAATTGGAGTCGAGCGGCTTTACCAGCTGAATTTTAATACCGGATTGTCAGGCCTTACGGCGGAAGAATTCGCCCGCGATGTCATCGCCAAAGGGCTTGGGCTGACCCATGTGGTTGTTGGTGCGGATTTCTGCTTTGGCAAAGGCCGTTCTGGCAACGCCCAAATGCTTAAAGAATTTGGCGAGACATACGGCTTCGGCGTCACTATCGCCGATCTGGTCACGCAAGATACGGCGCAAGTCTCCTCGACCAATATCCGTGCGGCCCTGTCGGAAGGACGCCCCAGAGACGCAGCCGAAATGCTAAGCCATTGGCACCGGATCGAAGGCGCTGTGATCCAAGGCGACCAACGCGGCCGCGAGCTCGGATACCCGACCGCAAACATGTCTATCGACGGGCTACACCCGCCGAAATTTGGCGTTTACGCCGTTCTGGTGGACGTACTGACTGGCCCGCACAAAGGCAGCTATCACGGCGCCGCCTCCATCGGGGTCCGCCCGATGTTCGGGGTGAACACGCCAAATTGCGAAAGCTTCCTGTTCGACTTCAAGGGCGACCTTTACGGCGAGACTCTTTCGGTCGCTTTGGTCGATTACCTGCGCGGCGAGGAGAAGTTTGACGGACTCGACGCATTGATCACGCAGATGGATGCCGACTGCACCCGTGCGCGCAACATTCTGGCTGCGTTATGAACGACCCGATCCAACGCGATGGTCTGCGCCACAAGTTTTGGGAAAAAGTCCCGCTGAAAAACATGGCTCCGAAGGAATGGGAAGCGCTCTGCGACGGCTGCGGGCGCTGCTGCCTGAACAAGCTCGAAGACGATGAGACTATGGAGATCGCCTTCACCCGCGTGGCTTGTCGCCTTCTGGATGGCGACACCTGCCGTTGCGCGCAATACGACATCCGCAAACAGTTTGTACCGGACTGCGTGATGCTGACCCCTAAAAATATTGACGACATCGGCTATTGGATGCCGCCAACCTGTGCGTATCGTCTGCTCAACGAAGGCAAGGCGCTGTATGACTGGCACCCGCTTATTTCAGGCACCGCGCAGTCGGTCCATGACGCAGGCATTTCGGTGCAAGGTTGGACCGTACCGGAATTCGAGGTGCCGGAAGACGAGTGGGAAAACTACATCATCGAGGACTAGGCTTATGAACTTCGCCTCTGACAACGCAGGCCCGATGCACCCAAGCGTGCTGGACGCCATCACCAAGGCCAACACCGGCTACGAAATGCCGTATGGCAATGACACCATCATGCCGCGCGTCCGCGATCTGGTTCGCAAGACCTTTGAGGCCCCCGAGGCCGCCGTCTACCTTGTGGCGACAGGAACAGCCGCCAACGCACTGGCCCTAGCGACCTACACCAACAGCTGGGACACCATGTTTGCCCACCGTGTGTCGCATGTGGAAGAAGACGAATGCGGCGCGCCGGACTTCTATGCCAACGGGGCACGGATCACATTGGTCGATGGCGCAGGGGCCAAGATGGACCCAGACAGCCTGCGCCACGCGATCACCCATACCGGCGACAAAGGCGTGCACGGCGTCCAACGCGGCCCAGTCACGATCACGCAGGCCACGGAGGTCGGCACGCTCTACAGTTTGGAGGAGATCGCGCAGATCACCGCCATCGCAAGGGAATACGGGCTCAAAACCCATCTGGACGGGGCGCGGTTTGCCAATGCCTGCGCCGCACTGGGGTGCACGGCAGCAGAGATGACGTGGAACGCCGGCATCGACATGGTCTCTTTCGGTGGCACCAAGAATGGCTGTGCCGGCGTAGAAGCGGTAATCTTCTTCGACCCCGAAAAGGCATGGGAATTCGAGTTGCGCCGCAAACGCGGGGCGCATCTGTTTTCCAAACACCGTTACCTGTCCGCCCAGATGGAGGCCTATTTGCAAGGCGACCTTTGGTTGGAACTGGGCGCCAAGGCGAATGCCAATTGCGCCCGTTTGGTCAAGGGGCTGGAAACAGTCGAGGGCGCGGACATCCCTGACCGCCCAGAGGCGAATATGGTCTTTGCCCACCTGCCCCGCGCGGCCCACCGCCGCGCAATGGAGGCAGGCGCGCTGTATTATTTGTTCCCGTTCGACGCATCGCTGGAAGGTCCCGATGACGAGTTGATCCGTTGCCGCATGGTGTGCGACTGGAACAAGTCACACGCTGAAATCGATGCACTGATCGCCCTTCTGCGCGGTTAGGCCGTGAACGCCGCGATCTGCTGACCCAATTGTTTGCCATGGGTCACTGGAATCATATGGCCCGCATCCTCAAATTGAACGCTAGTGCAATTCGAGAACTGTTGCTGCAAACCTCGCACCACCCCGGGCATCACAGGATCGGACTTGCCGCCTGTGACGATCAGAACGGGACACTTCACATTCTTCAGGCGCGGCCAGATGCGGCCTGTATCTTCTGCCAGACTATCAGCGGTGACCCCGATCAACGGCATCTTTGCGGCGATTGCCTCGCGCGCGGCGACTGGCAGCATTGGCCAACTTCCATCGACACCCCAGTCGCCCAGAAACAACTCTGCCGCACGCAGGACGTCGCCTTGTGCAATCGCAGCCAGAACGGGCGTCGCCCGCGCGGCGTATGCAGCAAATAAATCCGGTGCCGCTTGCTTGGCCGCGTAAAAAAACACCGGATCAACCAGCGTCAGGCTCAGCAAAAGTTCAGGGCGTTCCACCGCAAGGCGCAGCGCAACCGAGGCCCCGAAAGAGTGGCCGACCAGATGCACTGGCTCGTCGCACAGAGTTTCAGTCATCAGATAGGCTTGGGTCTGGTAGTCGTTGCCGTTCCAAGCCGGAGCCTGCCCGTGCCCGGGGAGTTCGAGCGGACTGACCTCTAGGTGAGGCAGCGCGGGCACAACCTCACGCCACACCCGCCTGTCGGCGAGCATGCCGTGTATCAGTATTGCCTTCGTCACTCAAAGCTTGCCGGAAAGATGCAAGTCCAGATCCTCGATCTTGTCCTGCCCCCAGAACCGCTCGTCCCCGTCGGTGATATAAGTCGGCGCGCCAAACACACCGGCTTGCACGGCATCTTCAAGGTTGCGGCCGTATTGTTCCGCCCCTGCCAGAAGCCCCTTATCAGCCAAAGCTGGATCGAAGCCGCATTTTTCAAGAACGTCGCGCACGACGGTATCGTCTGCGATGTCACGCTCCTCGGCCCAGCAGGCGCGGGTGAAGGCATGTACAAGGCCGCCCACATCACCGCCCGCCTCTTGCGCCGCGATGATCGCGTAGGAAGATGGCGCGGGGTTTGTGGGCCAATGCGCAGGTTTCAGGTTGATCGGCAGATCCAGTTTCTTGGCGGAGCGGCGCATTTCCTGCAAGCGCCATTCCTGACGGTTGGGGTGGCGTTGCGGGGGGGGCGTGCCACCAGTGCGGGCAAACAGCCCCATAATGTCCATTGGCTTATATGTAATGGTCGCTCCGTGTTTGGCTGCCACATCTTCCAGACGTGTCCCCGCCATATAGGTGTAGGGAGACAGGGTCGCGAAATAGTAATCTATGTGTGGCATTTGGACGTCCTTCTGAGGTTAAGCCTTTGCGCGAATCCTAGTCGGGTGCTACGGGGTGCGCAACGCGGTCCGACGGGGGAACACGGGTCCGTGATAGCTGCCAAACGGGGACACCACATGCCAGTCAACACCGATCCGAAACTCATCGCGGGTAATTCCAACAAACCGCTTGCCGACGCCATCGCCAAACGCATGTCGATGCATCGCGGGCAAGCAGTCAAACCGATCGATACACGGGTTGAGCGGTTCAATGACGGCGAGATCTTCGTGGAAGTTTTCGAGAACGTCCGAGGCGAGGACATGTTCATCATCCAGAGCACCTCGAACCCCGCCAATGACAATCTCATGGAACTGCTGATCATGAGCGACGCGCTCAAGCGCTCTTCAGCTGCCCGCATCACCGCAGTAATTCCCTATTTTGGCTACGCCCGCCAAGACCGCCGCACCAAAGCCCGCACTCCGATTTCAGCCAAGCTGGTCGCCAACCTGATCGAGAAAGCCGGTGTCGAGCGGGTCCTGACCATGGACCTGCACGCCGCCCAGATCCAAGGCTTCTTCGACGTGCCGGTGGACAACCTCTATGCCTCGCCGATCTTCGCCCTCGATATCCTGCACCACTTCAAGGATGTCGAAGACGTTATGGTCGTCTCCCCTGACGTTGGTGGTGTGGCCCGTGCCCGTGAACTGGCGCAGCGCATCAAGGCTCCGCTGTCCATCGTTGACAAGCGCCGCGAAAAGGCGGGCGAAGTTGCCGAAATGACGGTTATTGGTGATGTGAAAGGCAAACGCTGTATCATCGTGGACGACATCTGCGACACCGCAGGCACGCTGTGCAAAGCGGCGGAAGTGTTGATGGAGGCTGGCGCCACCGAAGTACACAGCTACATCACCCACGGGGTTCTATCCGGTCCTGCAGTTGAGCGTATCACCAACTCTGTGATGAAAAGTCTTGTGATCACCGACAGCATCGAACCGACAGATGCGGTTAAGTCCTGCACTAATATCCGCATCGTTCCCACGGCACCAATGTTCGCGCAGGCGATCTTGAACATTGCGGGTGGGATGTCGGTTTCGTCGCTGTTTGACAACGCGACCTTGGAGCCAATTTACGAGAGCTTCTACCCGACCTCGTAATTGGCCGGATTGCCCGATGCTTCCCAAGCGCACGGTGGGTGCGCTTGGATGGGCCTGCAATCTAATACAGTTGCCAGTCGTCTTCGTTGGGCAACGGCCCAATTGCGATCCAGTTTGCCCGCACACGGGCAACACGGCTGTCGCCCCATGTCCGAAACACCAGATCAAAACCGGCTTCGGTGATATTTTCGGCTGCGATATCCATGCGTTGGTTGGTTTTTGTGTCACTGTCCCACATCGAGATGGACGCCATCACATTGGGGATTTCCGCATAGGCCTGTTCGAACTCGACCTCGAAACGGTGTTCCCGCGGGCCAGTCCCGGTCCACATTGGACCGTCATCGATGAAATCGGAAAACAGAACCCGAGAGCCCTGAGAAATTCCGATATTATTGTTGGTAAGTCGCTGCATCATTCACCTTTGGGCGGTCTCGATACTCATTAATTCCGGCGACACTATGGCGGACTGCCCCCACGTAAGCCTTACCCTTTGAGAAAGCATAAAAAAAGCCCTGACAAAGCAGGGCTTTTCTTAATGTATTACGCCTGAGGTGCCAGACTGCCCTAACTCAGGCAGAAATCTGCATGCTCGCGGCGACCAGATCATCAGCGTATTTCGCCGCGATGTCTGTATTGCTTGCGTCGCGTTGCAGGTTGGCCTCTTTGATGAGGTCTTCCAGCAACTCGGGTGTCACATCTGCCTTGGCATATGCGCGTTCCGCCAGCACGGATGTGCCAGCCGCGCCAACCTCGGCGAAGCCGCCCGTCACCAGATATTCATCGGTTCCGGACGCTGTAACAACCTTCAACACGCCAGGGCGCAGGGTCGTGATCACCGGCGCGTGAAGCGCCATAGCAGTGAAGTCACCCTCGGCTCCGGGGATTTGCACCTCGGAGGCCTGCACAGAGGCCAAACGCCGTTCGGGCGAGACCAGGTCGAATTGCATCATCTCAGCCATCTAATTGGCCTCCTTGAATTTAAGCTGCGTCAGCAGCCATTTTCTCGGCTTTGGCGATCACTTCGTCGATGCCGCCAACCATGTAGAAGGCGCCTTCTGGAAGGTGATCATACTCGCCAGCCACAACAGCTTTGAAGGACGCGATAGTGTCTTCCAGCGGAACCTGCTTGCCGTCCGAGCCGGTGAACACTTTCGCCACGTCAAACGGCTGCGACAGGAAGCGCTGGATCTTACGCGCACGTGCCACGGTCAGTTTGTCCTCTTCGGACAGTTCGTCCATGCCGAGGATGGCGATGATGTCTTGCAGCGACTTGTAGCGTTGCAGGATACCCTGAACGTCACGGGCCACTTTGTAGTGTTCTTCACCAACGATGGAAGGGTCCATCAGACGCGATGTGGAGTCGAGTGGGTCAACAGCGGGGTAGATACCCAGCTCGGAGATCGCACGCGACAGAACGGTGGTCGCATCAAGGTGAGCAAACGAGGTTGCAGGTGCAGGGTCGGTAAGGTCATCCGCAGGCACGTAAACGGCTTGCACGGAGGTAATCGAACCGGCTTTCGTAGAGGTAATGCGTTCCTGCATCTGGCCCATGTCGGTGGCCAGCGTTGGCTGGTAGCCCACAGCGGACGGGATACGACCCAGAAGCGCGGACACCTCGGAACCCGCTTGTGTAAAGCGGAAGATGTTGTCCACGAAGAACAGAACGTCGGTACCGGATTGGTCGCGGAACTGTTCGGCCAGTGTCAGACCGGTCAGAGCAACACGCATACGTGCACCTGGAGGCTCGTTCATCTGACCGTAAACCAGTGCCACTTTGGACTTGGTCAGGTCGTCAGGGACGATAACGCCGGATTCAATCATCTCGTGGTAAAGGTCGTTACCTTCACGGGTCCGCTCACCCACACCGGCGAACACGGAAAAGCCCGAGTGCACTTTTGCGATGTTGTTGATCAGTTCCATGATCAGAACGGTTTTGCCCACGCCGGCACCGCCGAACAGACCAATCTTACCACCCTTGGCATAAGGTGCCAGCAGGTCGATAACTTTGATCCCTGTGGCAAGCACCGTGGATTCCGTGGATTGCTCAACAAACGCAGGGGCGTCTTGGTGGATGGAGCGTTTTTCTTCGGCGTTTACAGGTTCGCCTTCGTCAACTGGCTCGCCCACAACGTTCAGGATGCGGCCCAGAGTTGCGTTACCGACTGGCACCATGATCGGACCATCGGTGTCGATCACTTCCTGGCCACGAACGAGGCCTTCGGTGCCGTCCATAGCGATGGTACGAACAGTGTTTTCGCCAAGGTGTTGTGCCACTTCCAGCACCAGGGTCTTGCCTTGGTTTTGGGTCGTAACAGCGTTCAGGATCTGCGGCAGGTGATCGCCGAACTGGACGTCGACAACAGCGCCGATGACCTGTGTAATCTTGCCTTTTGCATTGGCCATGATGAGGTTCTCCGGGTCTAGAGCGCTTCAGCGCCCGAAATGATTTCAATAAGCTCGTTGGTGATCACAGCCTGACGTGAGCGGTTATACTGGATTGTCAGTTTGTCGATCATCTCGCCTGCGTTGCGGGTGGCGTTGTCCATAGCGGACATCCGGGCACCCTGCTCCGAAGCGCCGTTTTCCAACAGAGCCGAGAAGATTTGCGTGGCAACTGCGCGCGGCAGCAAGTCGGTCAAGATACCTTCCTCGCTTGGCTCGTAGTCATAGAGCGTGCTCTCCTCGCCGGTATCAACGTCGCTGAAGTCGGCTGGGATGATCTGGTGCTCTGTGGGGGTCTGGCTGATGACGGACTGGAAGCTCGAATAGAAGATCTTCGCGACGTCAAATTCGCCAGCATCAAAGCGCGTCAGCAAGTCCTGAGCGATGCCAGCAGCATCGTCATAGCCCAGCTTCTTCACGCCTGACAGGTCCACATGGCCGATGAAATGGGCGCTAAAATCACGTTTCAGCGCCTCTCGGCCTTTTTTGCCAACGGTGAGAATTTTCACCGTCTTGCCTTCAGCGAGCAGTTTGTTTGCAGCCGAACGCGCCAGTTTAGCGATGTTGCCGTTGAAGCCGCCGCACAGGCCGCGTTCTGCAGTCATTACGACCAGCAGGTGCGTCTGGTTGGAGCCGTTCCCGACCAGCAACTTAGGGCCGCTGTCGCCGGAAACGCCACTGGCCAACTGCGCCATAACGGCATTGAACCGTTCAGCGTAAGGACGACCAGCCTCCGCCGCTTCCTGCGCACGGCGCAGTTTTGCGGCGGCGACCATTTGCATCGCCTTGGTGATCTTGCGGGTCGATTTGACCGACTCGATCCGGTTTTTAAGGTCCTTGAGGTTTGGCATCTGCCTAAGCCCCCCTTATGCGAAGTCTGCGGCGAACGCGTCGATAGCAGCTTTGATCTTGTCTTCAGCTTCACCTTTGATCTTGGGATCTTCTTTGGTGATGAAGTCCAGAACGTCGGATGCTTTGCCACGCATGTGGGCCAGCAGACCAGCTTCGAAACGACCAACGTCGGAGACGGCGATCTTGTCGAGGTAGCCTTTGGTGCCTGCATAGATGACGCAAACGATTTCAGCGTTGGTCAGTGGCGAATACTGAGGCTGTTTCATCAGCTCGGTCAGTCGCGCACCACGGTTCAACAGCTGCTGGGTCGCTGCATCCAGATCGGAGCCGAACTGAGCGAAGGCCGCCATCTCGCGATACTGAGCCAATTCCAGCTTAACCGGACCGGCAACAGACTTCATCGAGTTGGTCTGAGCGGAGGAGCCCACACGAGACACCGACAGACCGGTGTTCACCGCGGGACGGATACCTTGGTAGAACAGCTCTGTTTCCAAGAAGATCTGACCGTCGGTGATCGAAATCACGTTGGTCGGAATAAACGCGGACACGTCGCCACCTTGGGTCTCAATGATCGGCAGAGCCGTCAGGGAGCCGGAACCGTTGTCTTCGTTCAGTTTGCACGACCGCTCCAACAGGCGGGAGTGAAGGTAGAAAACGTCGCCAGGGTAAGCTTCACGCCCTGGTGGGCGGCGCAGCAGCAGCGACATCTGACGGTAAGACACAGCCTGTTTGGTCAAGTCATCATAAACGATCAGCGCGTGGCGGCCGTTGTCACGGAAGTGCTCGGCCATCGCGGTTGCGGCGTAAGGTGCCAAGAACTGCATTGGAGCCGGGTCGGATGCGGTCGCAGCCACTACGATCGAATAGTCGATCGCGCCGGATTCTTCGAGCTTCTTGACCAGCTGCGCCACAGTGGAGCGCTTCTGACCGATAGCAACGTAGACGCAGTAGAGTTTCTTGCTTTCATCGTCGCCGGCGGCGTCGTTGTAAGACTTCTGGTTCAGGATCGTGTCGAGCGCGATCGCTGTTTTACCGATCTGACGGTCACCGATGATCAATTCGCGCTGGCCACGGCCAACTGGGATCATGGCGTCCACGGATTTCAGACCAGTCGCCATTGGCTCGTGAACCGATTTGCGTGGGATAATGCCGGGGGCTTTCTGGTCAGCCACTGCGCGGTTTTTGGTTTTGATCGGGCCCTTGCCGTCCAGCGGGTTGCCCAGACCGTCAACAACACGACCCAGCAATTCGTCACCGGCAGGAACGTCCACGATGGAGTTCGTGCGCTTGACGGTGTCGCCTTCTTTGATGTCGCGGTCGGAGCCGAAGATAACCACACCGACGTTGTCGCTCTCGAGGTTCAGGGCCATACCCTGAATACCACCGGGGAATTCGACCATTTCGCCAGCCTGGCAATTGTCGAGGCCGTACACGCGGGCGATACCATCGCCGACGCTCAACACGCGGCCAACTTCGGCCACTTCAACTTCTTTACCGAAGTTCTTGATCTGGTCCTTCAGGATCGCAGAGATTTCTGCAGCTTGGATCGCCATGTTATCCGACCTCTTTCATGGAATTCTGGAGGGAGGCGAGCTTCGAGCGGATCGAGGTATCGATCATCTTGGAGCCCACTTTTACAATAAGACCGCCAATGAGGCTTTCATCGACGGCCATTTTGATTTTCACATCTTTGCCAACAGCCTCTTTCAGCGTCTTGGCAAGTTTGTCTTGTTGCGCCTTGGTCATTGCCTTGGCGGCGGTAACGTCAGCGGTGACTTCGCCATTTTCGTCAGCGATCAACCCGCGCAGACACGCGACGAGCTGAGGCAACACGAAAAGGCGGCGTTTGCCGGCCATCAGGCTCAGCGTATTGGCCACCACTGGCGAAAGTTTCATTTTCTTGGCGATTGCCTCGACGGCGTTCGCCTGCTGCTCACGAGAATACAGCGGCGACGCGATCAGGTCGCGGAAATCAGCACTTTCGGCCAGTGCGGCATCCAGAGTGTCGACGTCGGTTTCCAACGCCTTCAGCTTCTTGCCTTCTTTGGCCAACTCAAACACGGCGGTCGCATAGCGTCCGGCGATGCCTGTGGAGATCGAGACTGGTTCGGACACGTCCACCCTTCCGATAACGAGGCCAGCAAACTCAAGCGAAGTCCTACTAGGCCGTTGCAAGAAAGGCCGCGCACCCCGCGGCCTTCAAAATCAGTGGTGATCTAGCAAAGCGGTGTGCTTACCGCAACAGGGAAGGCCAATATAAAAGTGTATTAGAATACCGCCGCATACCCTTGATTTGTTGGCGATCTCGCATTTTCAGTTAAGGGTGCGACCGATTGAAGCCGCATTATTTGGACCCTCTTGACCAAAATTAGGTGCTTTTCTGCGCCGAGTCACCCGAAACTGCGCTTGCTATCCGCTGCGTGACGCCACGACCTGCAACAGGATTCGCGGCCCCTTCCAAGACCCGAAGCGGCGCGCGCACGTCAACGGTGAGCCCCTTTTTCTTCGGCGCGTAGACCTGCTTGCTTGCCTCAACGATCAAAACACCACCGGCAAAATACGACGACACCTTGCCCCCGATGCGTTCTAGGCTGCTGGACCACTTCAACCAGACCTTGCGCTGGCTGGGTGGCGCGAACAACGCCGCGCGGTGCCGCTCCGGCGTAAACGAATGGCGCTTCAGCTGCGCCTCAAGCTGGGTCAAGGAGTAAGGCCGGCCAAACCCAAATGGCGTGGCATCGCGGCGGGACCAAAGCCCAGCACGGTTGGGGACAACAAACAGCGCCCGCCCGCCGGGGCCCAACACCCTGAAGCATTCCTCCAGCAGCGCCGTGGGGTTCTCGGACGTCTCCAGCCCATGCAAAAGCACCAAGCGATCCGCCTGCCCCGTCTGTAGGGGCCATAGAGTTTCCTCGCACAGCACTGACATATTACCCTGCCCAGCTGGCCAGTGCATGACGCCTTGCGGCCCCGGCATTAGGGCGATCACACGGCGCGCTTCGCCAATAAACGGGCGCAGCAAAGGCGCTGCAAAGCCATACCCAACAACTGTCTGCCCCTTGGTGTCGGGCCAAAAATCACGCACTTGATCACGCACCGCGCGTTGCGCCACACGGCCAAGGCCTGTGCGGTAGTAGAACTTCTTCAGATCCTGAACATCCAGATGCATCAGCATTCCCTTTGCGCGTCACATCACATTGCATCTCTTTTGTGCACTTGCAAAGCCGTCGGCGCGTCTTACCTGAAGAACAACAGCTGGTTTACCCACCAGTGCAATCCTCTCTTTCTTTTCGGGTCAATCACGCCCATTGTGAAAAGAAAAGACTTGAAGCTTGGCGATTTAAACCGAACTGTAAGGTCTAAGAGGCAATGGTAGAGACCGGGTCCTCAACCCGGAACCTGCCCTCGATAAAAAAGGAGCATAGGGTGCCGTCATTCTCTGACACTCTCGAAAAGGCCATTCATTCTGCTTTGGCGCAGGCAAACACTCATCGCCACGAACTCGCCACCCTAGAGCACCTTCTCTTGGCGTTGATCGATGAACCAGACGCAGCGAAGGTGATGAACGCCTGTGGTGTGGATTTGGACATCCTGCGATCGACTTTGGTCGAATTCATCGAGGATGAACTGTCTACACTTGTTACAGATGTCGAAGGCTCAGAAGCCGTACCCACGGCCGCCTTCCAACGCGTCATTCAGCGCGCAGCTATTCACGTCCAGTCGTCGGGTCGCACCGAAGTTACCGGCGCGAACGTGCTTGTCGCCATTTTTGCAGAACGTGAAAGCAACGCCGCTTTCTTCCTGCAAGAGCAAGACATGACGCGCTACGACGCGGTCAATTTCATTGCCCATGGCGTCGCAAAAGATCCCAACTTCGGAGAGGCCCGCCCCATCACAGGTGCGACAGACTTTGATGAAGACGCTGCATCCGACGCGAATGAAGTGGAGAGTGACGGCAAGGAATCCGCGCTGGCCAAATACTGTGTCGACTTGAACGCCAAATCCATGAAAGGCGACGTGGACCCGCTGATTGGTCGTGCCGAAGAGGTTGAACGCTGCATTCAAGTGCTGTGCCGCCGTCGCAAGAACAACCCGCTTCTGGTGGGCGATCCCGGTGTGGGAAAAACGGCCATCGCCGAAGGTCTGGCCCATAAAATCGTTGCTGGTGAGACACCTGATGTCTTGGCTGGGGCAACGATCTATTCACTCGACATGGGCGCCTTGCTGGCAGGAACACGTTATCGCGGCGACTTCGAGGAACGGCTGAAGGCCGTTATGACCGAGATGGAAGAACATCCCGATGCAGTTCTGTTCATCGACGAAATTCACACAGTTATCGGTGCCGGTGCAACATCGGGCGGCGCAATGGACGCGTCCAACCTTCTGAAGCCTGCCCTTCAGGGCGGCAAGCTGCGCTGCATGGGCTCAACCACGTACAAAGAGTTCCGTCAGCATTTCGAAAAAGACCGCGCCCTGTCGCGTCGTTTCCAGAAAATTGACGTGAATGAGCCATCGGTCGATGACGCGATCAAGATCCTCAAGGGGCTGAAACCCTATTTCGAGGAGCATCACGACATCAAATACACCACCGACGCGATCAAGTCGGCGGTGGAGCTGTCCGCCCGCTATATCCACGATCGCAAGCTGCCAGATAAGGCGATCGATGTGATCGACGAAGCAGGCGCCGCGCAGCATCTGGTGTCCGAAAGCAAACGCCGCAAAACAATCGGTGCAAAGGAAATCGAAGCCGTCGTGGCTAAGATTGCCCGTATCCCGCCGAAAAACGTTTCCAAAGACGACGCGGCAGTGCTGAAAGATCTGGAGAAAGCGCTCAAACGCGTGGTCTTCGGTCAGGATGCTGCGATCGAGGCGCTATCTTCGGCGATCAAGCTGGCCCGTGCGGGACTGCGCGAACCGGAGAAACCCATCGGCAACTACCTGTTCGCAGGCCCAACCGGTGTCGGTAAAACCGAGGTCGCCAAACAGTTGGCCAGCACTCTGGGTGTGGAGCTTCTGCGTTTCGACATGTCTGAATACATGGAAAAGCACGCGGTCTCCCGACTGATCGGCGCGCCTCCCGGCTATGTCGGGTTTGACCAAGGTGGCATGCTGACCGACCAAGTGGACCAGCACCCACACTGTGTGCTGCTGCTTGACGAGATGGAGAAAGCCCACCCGGACGTCTACAACATCCTCTTGCAGGTGATGGATAACGGCAAGCTGACCGACCATAACGGCCGGACAGTGGACTTCCGAAACGTGATCTTGATCATGACTTCTAACGCGGGTGCCATGGAGATGTCCAAATCGGCCATCGGATTTGGCCGTGATCGCCGCGAAGGTGAGGACACCGCAGCAATCGAGCGGACGTTCACACCGGAATTCCGCAACCGTTTGGACGCTGTGATCAGCTTCGCCCCACTTGGCAAACAGATCATCACACGTGTGGTTGAGAAATTCGTGCTGCAACTCGAAGCGCAGCTGATGGATCGCAACGTGACGATCGAGCTGACTCCAGCCGCGGCCGAATGGCTCGGCGACAAGGGTTACGACGACAAGATGGGGGCACGTCCGCTGGGCCGCGTCATCCAGGAGCACATCAAGAAGCCACTGGCCGAGGAATTGCTGTTCGGCAAACTTGCCAAAGGCGGTGTGGTCAAGGTCGGCGTCAAGAAGGGTAAGATCGATCTCACGATCCTCGAACCCGAAGCTGCACGGATCACGTCCAAGAAGAAGCCACCGCTGCTCACCGCTGAGTAATGCGCACGCCTCTTTTGGCTTTGTCATTGATCGCTTTCGCGGCCCCCGTGGCCGCGAAAGATCCATTATTCTCACTGCCCATTGATTGCGATCTGGGCGAGACCTGTTTCATCCAAAATTACGTTGATGTTGATCCGTCTGAGGCGCATCTTGATGCGTTCTGCGGCCCCCTCAGCTATGACGGCCACAAAGGCACCGACATTCGCCTGATCTCGCTGGCGGATATGGAGGCCGGGGTCGCCGTCCTCGCCGCGGCCCCCGGCACCGTCCGCGCCATCCGCGACGGCATGGCCGACATCGCCTCCAGCGCCCCGAATGCCCCCGACTTAGGCGGCAAAGACTGCGGCAACGGTCTCGTGATTGACCATGGCGGCGGCTGGGAAACCCAGTATTGCCACATGAAAGAAGGCTCTGTTTCCGTCGCCAAAGGCCAGCGCGTCGCTAAGGGCACGCCCTTGGGCGAGGTCGGCTTGAGCGGGCGCACAGAGTTCCCCCATATCCACATGTCGATCCGCCAAGACGGCGAGGTCATCGACCCCTTCGCGCTTGACGCCACTCCGGGCAAATGCAATGCGTCCAAAAAGACACTCTGGGAAGACCCGATCCCCTATCAGCCCGGCGGCTTGCTGGACGCGGGCTTCGCCGGAAACGTGCCGGATTTCGCCCAAATCAAGGCCGGTATGGACGACCCCGCCGCCCTTAGCCCCGAAGTGGCGGGCCTGGTCCTTTGGGGCTACGCCTTCGGCACTCAAACGGGCGACGTGATGGAATTCAACATCAAAGGCCCAGATGGTTGGCGGCATGACCAGTTGGTTGAGTTCCGCAAGAACCAAGCCCAGTTGTTCCGCGCCTCTGGCCGAAAGCAGCCAGAAGGTGGCTGGCCAAACGGCGCATATATTGGCACCGTCACACTGTCGCGCGGCGACATTGTTTTGGGTCAGCAAACTCTGAGCGTCACTATTTCTCAGTGAGTTTCAATTCGATCCGGCGGTTTTGCGCCCGCGCCTCAGTCGTGTCCTCAGAATTGATCGGCTGGTATTCACCGAAACCGTTCGCCGCCAGCCGGTCTGGCGGGATACCGAGTTCAGTGCTCATATAGCGAACGACAGACAGTGCTCGGGCTTGGCTCAGCTCCCAGTTGTCCTTGAACTGCCCAAATCCAGACAATGGAACGTTGTCTGTGTGGCCATCGACACGGATCACCCAGTCCAGCGTGTCCGGTATGTCGCCTGCAACGCGTGACAGGATCGCGGCCACCTTGGCGACTTCGCCCCTGCCCGCCTGCGATAAGACCGCTTGTCCCGGTTGAAACAGGACTTCCGACGAGAAGACGAAGCGGTCGCCTTCAATGCGAATTCCGTCCTGATTGCCCAGCAACGCGCGCAATTGGCCGAAGAATTCGGAGCGATAGTTTTTTAGCTCTTTGGCTTCTGCTTCCAGCCGCACCCGTTCTGCTTCTTCCAGCTTCGCGCGCGCGCGCTGTTCCGAGGCGACCAAAGCCAAGGCCGAATTCAACTCGGATCCGAGATTTTGCACCTGAACGTCGGACGCTTCACGACGCGCATCGGTTTCATCAAGGATGGATTGCAACGATCCCAACTGGGACCGCAAAGCTGCCACCTGTTGGTTCAGTGCCTCGACGCGGCGTTGGCTTTCGAGGCTGATCGCCTTCTCGTCCGCAAGCTCGGTGCGGGCCGCAGCCAGAAGCGCCGCGCGCTGTTCGGCCTCGCTCAGTGCCTCCCCCGTACCTGCTTCTGCCGCGACCTTGGCCGCGAGGGCCGCGACGAGTTGGCGACGCAACTCTTCTTGATCCGCTTGGGTTTGCGCCAGACTGGCGCCCGTTTCGGCCTGCGCCGTCAAAGCGGCAGCGAGTTCTGCCCGCAACGCATCCTCAGCGGCGGTTGAGGCCTCTAGGTTAGCGCTGGCTTGCACCTGAGCCGCCAACGCTGCCGCAAGCTTGTCATCAAGGCTTTCCTCGGATGCCTTCACGGACAAAAGCTCCTCCTGAAGCGTTTTTTCTGCGGCGCGCGCGGCGGCCAGAAGCGTGAGCGTGTCTTCAGCGTCTTTGCGTTGGGCCTCCAAGGCCAAGGTCATCGCGGTCAATTCGGCATCCGCATTTTGCAGGCGGTCACGTAAGGCTTGAGCCGCAGCAGCATCGACCAGCTTTGCGGCTGCGGCGGCGCTGATGGCTTCGGCCTGCTCGTTGGTTTGTGTTTCCAAATCCGCGACCAATGCTTCCAACGCTTCGCGTCGTGCTGCCGCCAAGCGCGCCGTTTCTTCACTTTCGCTTATTTCCTGACGGGCGGAGGCCAACGCCAATTGCGCAGCTTCTTTCTCGGAAATCTCAAGGGCCAAGCCTGCCTCAATATCTTCGATCCGCGCGCTAAGTCCGGCAACCCGAGTTTCCGATGCTTCCAAGTCACCGGAAAGCGCTGCCACTTGGCCTTGAAGCCCTTCGCGGTCGCGCAAGAGCCCTGCCACCTGTTCCTCAAAACTGGCGATCCGCCCGGCCTGCGATTGGTTCTGCGACGACAGAGAAGCGATCAATGCGGCTTGCTGCGCCTTCTCGGCATCCAGCTTGGTGATGTCTTCTTCAAGTCCGAAATTGCGTTGTTGCTCCAACCCCAATGCCTGCGCCAAAGAGGCGACCTCACCCGTAAGCTGATCCAGTTCGCTGTCTTGCGTGGTGATGGTTTCGCTCAGCATGAATTGCACGATCATGAAAATCGACAGAACGAACACCAACACCAAAAGCAGTGCGGTCATTGCATCAACGAACCCTGGCCAGATGTTGGCCTCGAACCTTTGGCCGTTGCGACGAGACAGCGCCATGCGGCTACTCCCCCTGCTCGCGGTCCGGCAGTCTTCGGGTGTTTGACGGGCGACGCTCCCGCGTCAGCTGGCGCACAGCTTGCGTGACTTGCGTGAGATCCCCGTGCAGTTGAGACATGCTTTCTTGACGTCCCGACGACATCTCTTCGAGAATTTTCAGCAACTGCACATCAATGGAGCGGAGCCTCATTCGGCTTTCTGGATCGACGCCATCCTCGTTCGTCTCCGAAAGCTTGGCGAGCAGCCGCTCCTGCCCATCGGCCACGCGGTTCAGTGCTTCGGTAGGATCAATCGTCATATCCAACCGGTCGGTCAAATGCCGCAGAGAATTTGTTAAACCATCGAGCTTCTCAGAAGTTGCAGAGCGGCTGGCTTCGCCTTGCACAAACAACCCCTGAAGGCTGTCGATCTGCTCTACCATGTGGTCCAGAACGGTGGCGACAACGCCTTGATCGAACGCACCGCCGCCTTCGCCCTCGCCCGAGGAAAAACCCACACGTGTGATGGTAGAGAGCCACTCTTCCATTTCGCGGTAGAAGCGGTTTTGCCCGTGGCCTGCAAACAGTTCCAGCAACCCGACGACCAACGACCCGGCAAGGCCCAGCAGCGACGATGCGAACGCAGTGCCCATACCGGCAAGCTGGCCTTCCAGCCCCGTCATCAGTTGACCAAAAACTTTTGCGCCGCTTTCACCTTCTTTGACGTTCAAAGAGCGAATGGTATCGACCACGCCGGGGATCGTGGTGGCCAAGCCGTAGAATGTGCCCAGCAATCCCAGAAAAATGAGAAGGTTGACGATGTAGCGCGTGATGTCACGGGCTTCGTCCATCCGCGTTGCCACAGAATCCAGGATGGTGCGCGCGGAGCCAGAGCTGATCTGCATCCGTGCGCCCCGCGATCGCAGCAAACCTGCGAGCGACGCTAACAAGCGCGGGGCACGAAACGCGTCATGGTCTGCGCGATCCTGCGCAAAGCTCTCGATCCATGACACGGACGAAATCAGCTGCAGAACCTGCCAGTAACACGCCAGAACACCGATTACGAAGACGGTGAAAATAACGCCATTCAGATAAGGACTAGACAAGAAAACCGGAGAGACCGCCGGAAAGATCAGATAACCACCTGCGACCACAAGGGCGAGGATAACCAACATAAGAATGATCTGTCGCACAGGCTGCGTAAATTGCGGCGTGCGTTCCCGCTCGGCTCGGGTATCCATCAGGTTGGGGCCTCTGTCATGCTCGGACTTCTTTTTATGGCGGTCATGATAGGCGGGCCAAGGCGGTTTTCAAAGGAGAAACTAGCCCGCCAGCTGCCGCACTCGCGTCACGAGCCAATCCATGTCAGCGTCCTCAATCTTGAATGCATTCAACTGCTGCGCAGTATTGTAGAGGTATTCGGTGTTCGGCCCCCGCCCCCCGACGGCCGTTGCAATAACCTGCGCTTGCCGCTCCAGCTCAAGCCCACCGCAATACTGGATGTGGTCGCGTTCGATCACGTAGCACAGGCCGGGCACTTTGCGGCCGTCACGCAGTTCAAGATCATGGACCTGTTCGACATAAGCAGCGGAGACCAACTCCCGTTCGCGCAGATACTCCAGCACCCGATCACGCTCTTCATCCGCGACGCGCATTGCGACGCCCTCGCATACCGCGTCGGCTTCATCCAGAGCCAACACGAGACCGGGCTCGTCTTCCGAGCCGCGATGGTGGATCGACCACATGCAAAAGGATCTATGAAACCCAGAAAGCCGTGCCAAGACCTGCTCGGCAGGCTCGAAGCCCGGGTTCCACATCAAAGAGCCGTAGCCAAAGACCCAAAGGGGCGCAGTGTCGTTCATCATCTGGTCCTTCCATCTTCGGCCCTGTAAACAGCATCACGGGTTTCGGGAAAAGGATATTCCATATGCGCAAGCTGATCATTGTCGTGCTGGTGGCCGCCAGCGCATGGGCCGCCTATTGGGTGGTCGGGGCAACAGCCTCGCAGAAGGCAACCGAGGGATGGCTTGAAGCACGCCGCGCTGAGGGCTGGCAGGTTGAATATTCCGACCTCAAAGTGCGCGGCTTTCCCAACCGGTTCGACACCACCATCACCGGTATCCAACTGACCGATCCAGAAACCGGCCTGAGTTGGTCGGCGCCGTTCTTTCAGCTATTTTCACTTAGCTACCAGCCTAACCATTTGATCGCCGCTTGGCCAAACACTCAGTCTTTGGCGACGCCATTTCAAAAAATTGATATTGAAACCAATGCAATGACTGCATCACTTAAAGTTTTACCCAACAGCACGCTCGAGCTCGACAGCGCGACGATTGTGGTAGAGGCAGCGACACTGACTTCCTCCGAAGGGTGGAAAGCAGGCGCGGACAAGTTCAACGCCGCCATCCGCCGGACCGCGGGAAAGGACATGACCTACGACATCGCGGCACAGGCTGACACGGTCATTCCCGGCGATGCGTTGCGCGACATGCTGGATGCAGGTGGCACCTTGCCTGACGTCATCGAAGGTATCACCTTCGACACAGAGATCGGATTCGCACGCCCTCTCGATATTCGAGTGATTGAGCAGAACCGCCCCGATATCACAATCCTTAACATCAAGGACGCGCGCGGGACCTGGGGCGAGCTGCAATTGCGCGCCAAGGGCGATTTGACAGTTGATGCTGAGGGCTTCCCAAATGGCGAGGTTGCATTGAACGCCAGAAACTGGCGCGAAATGCTGGCCCTCGCTGTCAGCGCTGGTGCTATCCCGACAGAGGCCGCATCAGCGGCCGAACTCGGATTGGGATTTCTCGCGAAGCTTTCAGGTTCGGAAAACTCACTCGACGCACCGCTTGGTTTTTCGAACGGGCGCGTGTTTCTGGGGCCGATCCCGATCGGAACAGCCCCATCGCTAAACCTGCGTTAACGGCAATAGGTGCCCGAACGATACCGCGCGGTGTCGAAGTGGAAGTGGTCCTGATGAAAGCGGTTGGCATTCGGGCCAAGCACCGTTCCAAAAGGACCGCAGGCTGCCTTATGCATTCTCTTCAGTGCGGGCCCGTTCTGCGCACTGCGCCATCCCTTTAGGACAGTCATCGAAGAGCCGTCCTTCAAGTTGATTGCTGCGATGTCCACCGCACGACCGCGGCCATGCTCGGAGACTTTCGCACCTTTCTGGTTGTTGCGGGTCCGGCAGGCGTAATGCGCCACAACCTGTATCGACTTCACACCGCCACCCCTGCGCCCTACCGCCGGCTTCACACCGTTTTCCACCCAGCTCCTCAAGGCTTTGGCGGTATTGCAGTCGATCTTGGCATGTTGTGTCAGTGCGACACCGGACACCTCGGTTACCTTCACCCCATTGTTCAGCCCGCACCCATTAAGCTTTGCGGGGATTGGACCGATCTTTTCTCCCCGGATGTTCGGATCGCCGCAGACAGACCCTTGCAGCCCCTTGGCGACCCGCTTGGACGAAGCGGTGTTTTTCGATGAAGCACGCGCGCGCGTCCCTGGCTTTTTGTTGAAGGCCTGCTTCAATTGCTGGCCGAATGTGTTGGGCTTCGCATTGGTAGAAGATTGGCGCGTCGTCTTCCCGCCGCGAGAGACCGGCCGGAGCGAACGCCTAGGCGCCAGTTGCGATTGCGAGACTTCAACGATGATCGCGCGGTCCGGTGCCTGCGGGACCGGTTCACGTGGCACAGGTCGCAGAGAGGTTGACGTATTCGCCTGCGCCGCCCCAGCCAGCAGCAGCAATGCCACCACCAGCCGCTTCATTTGGCGTTCCGCCCGAAGTTCGGCACATCGATATCCTGCCCCGCCTCGATAATTCCACGCCGGATCGCGCGAGTATGAGTGAAGTAATCGTGCAAGTGCTCGCCATCACCGGTGCGGATTGCGCGCTGCAAAGCAAACAGCTCTTCAGTGAAGCGACCAAGGATTTCCAGCGTCGCCTCTTTGTTCGCCAAGAACACATCCCGCCACATCGTCGGGTCGGATGCTGCGATCCGCGTAAAATCCCGGAACCCGGCGGCAGAATATTTCACCACTTCGCTGTCTGTCACCCGCTGCAAGTCGTCAGCGACGCCCACCATCGTGTAAGCGATGAGGTGCGGCGTATGCGATGTCACAGCCAGCACCAGATCGTGGTGCGGTGCGTCCATCTCGTCGACATTCGAGCCCATTTGCTCCCAAAGGGACTTATAACGCGACAGCACCTCGGGATCGGTCCCCTCCAACGGGGTCAGCAAACACCAGCGGTTGTCGAAAAGCTCGGCAAAGCCGGAGCGCGGGCCGGACTGCTCTGTCCCTGCCAGTGGGTGCGCAGGAATGAAGTGAACGCCTGCAGGCATATGAGGGGTTACGGCTTCGATGACCGCGCCTTTGGTGGAGCCAACGTCGGACACCAATGCACCGGGCATCAAGGCAGGAGCAATCTCGGCTGCCACAGCGCCCATCGCGCCGACCGGCACGCAGAGCATCACCAAGTCTGCGCCATCAACCGCATCCAGCATGTTATCGACCACACGATCACACAGGCCAATTTCGCGCGCGACATCACGTGTCTCGGCGGAACGTGAATAGCCAACAATTTCGCCTGCCAAGCCCGCGCGTTTCATAGCATGTGCCATGGACCCCGCTATGAGGCCCAACCCGATTAGGGCGACCCGATTGTAGAGTTGTGCCATTCAGAGCACCTCCTTGATGGCCGCAATGACGCGCTTGCACGCTTCCTCGGTTCCGACGGTGATCCTTAAACAGTTGGGCAAACCGTAGCCCCCCACGAGGCGCACGATCAGCCCTTTTGACTTCAAATGGGCATCCACAGCCTCCGCTTTCGCTTGATCCTTGAAACGGGCGAGTACGAAATTCGCCTCGGAGGGATCTAGCTCGACACCCATGGCTTGCAATTTCAGGGTCATCCACTCGCGCATTCGCGCGTTCTCTTTCCGGCACCACTCGGTGTAGCCGACATCTCGCATCGCGCTTTCTGCAGCTTTCAGCGCGGGCACGCTCAGATTGAATGGGCCACGGACGCGGTTCAACGTATCGATGATTTCCTGCGGGCCATAGCCGTAGCCAATTCGCAAACCGCCAAGCCCGAAAATTTTCGAGAAGGTGCGTGTCATAAACACATTCTCGCGGGCATCCACGATCGCCTTGCCAGCGTCGAAGCCCTCAACGAACTCGGCGTAAGCCCCGTCCAGCACCAACAGGCAGCCCTCTGGGAGGCCATCGGCCAGTCGCGCGACTTCGGCCTCATCAATCATAGTGCCTGTGGGATTGTTCGGGTTGGCGATGAACACAAGCTTGGTCCGCTCAGTCACAGCTGCCAGCAACTTGTCGACATCCGTGCGCCGCTCCGTCTCTGGCGCGACAACGGGCGTCGCACCCGCGGCCAAGGCAGAGATGCGATACATCGAGAACCCGTGTTCCGTATAAAGCACCTCATCTCCGGGTGCTGCATAAGCATAGCAAATGAAGGAGATGATCTCGTCCGACCCGACGCCGCAGGTGATTTTTTGCGGGTCCATCCCCTGCACTTCGCCAATCGCGTTTCGCAGGTCTACATGGTCGGTCGAGGGATATAAATGCAGCTCTCCCGCGGCTTGGCGGAACGCATCCAAAGCCCGTTTCGACGGGCCATGCGGGTTCTCGTTGGATGACAGCTTCACCACTTCCGAGACGCCTTCGATCTTCGAGGCGCCGGATTGGTAGAGCTTAATATCCATGATCCCCGGCTGCGGCGTGATCGTCATGTCTGGCATCCCCAAAGTTCCGCCTGTTCTAACCAGCCAAAGCGGCGTTGGAAAGACGCAACCTTTGGGCGCGCGGCACGTATTTCGGTCACTGAATACTGTGGGCCTAAAAGAAGCTTTGCGGGTCAATGTCGATCTGCAACCGCAAATCGCCCTTCAAGCGCACGGGCCGGATCCATTCCGCCAACGCCCCCTGCAACGCCGCCCCTTTCGGGGCTTTCACCAGAAGCCGCACGCGGTGTCGCCCGCGAATGCGCGCAATTGGCGCGGGCGCGGGGCCGTAAACCTGCGCGCCAACTCGCTTCAGCGCGCCATCATTGCGCGCCAATGCGTTGCCCAGATCGAACACAGGTCCTACTTCCGGACCTGACAAAATAACTCCTGCCATACGCCCGTAAGGCGGCATACCGGCTTGTTCCCGCTCCGCTGCTTCGGCCTTCCAAAACGCTTCTTCATCCCCATTGAGGATTGAGGTGATGACCGGATGTTCCGGCTGGAAAGTTTGCAGCAATGCCACGCCACGTTTCTCTGCGCGCCCTGCCCGCCCTGCGACTTGGCGCATCAATTGGAATGTCTTTTCTGCTGCGCGCAGGTCGGAGCCTTGCAGCCCAAGATCGGCATCGATGACACCCACCAAGGTCAAATGCGGGAAGTTGTGCCCTTTGGCCACAAGTTGCGTGCCAATGATGATATCCGCGCCACCCTCTGCAATCGCTTCGATATGCGCTTTGAGTTCGCGCGACGTGCCATAGAGATCGGAGGACAACACCACGACGCGAGCGTCAGGGAACAGTTCGGCCAACTCTTCGCCCATCCGCTCCACACCCGGGCCGATAGGGGCCAACCGGTCCTCCGCCTCGCAGGACGGGCAGGCGGTGGGCATCGGTTTCGTTTCGCCACATTGGTGGCACATCAAGCGCTTGAGGAACCGATGCTCGACCATTCGCGCGTCGCAGTGTTCGCAGACGATTTGGTGCCCACAGGCGCGGCAAAGCGTCATTGGCGCGTAGCCACGGCGGTTCAGGAAGACCAGCGACTGCTCACCGAGTTCGATCCTTTTTGCGATCTCGTTTTGCAAGGTCGGCGACACCCAGCGTGATCCTGGAAGGTCTTCGCGGCGCATATCAATGGCGCGCATTTCGGGCAGCACCGCATCTCCAAAACGCGAGGTCAATTCGACCCGTGCGTATTTCCCAGCCTCTGCGTTGGCCCAAGTCTCCAGCGATGGCGTGGCGGAGGCCAGAACCACCTGAGCACCGCAGAGCGATGCGCGCAGAACTGTCATGTCGCGGGCGTTATACAGCACACCTTCTTCCTGCTTGTAGGAGCTGTCATGCTCTTCATCCACAACGATCAAGCCAAGATCGCGGTAGGGCAGAAACAACGCAGATCGTGCGCCGACAACCAACTCCGCGCCGCCATCCGCAACCATGCGCCAGACGCGCCGACGCTCTGTCATGGTCACGCCGGAATGCCATTCTGCGGGACGCGCGCCGAACCGGTCCTCCACACGTGTCAGAAACTCAGAGGTCAGTGCAATTTCCGGCAACAGCACCAAGGCTTGCCGCCCTTTTCGCAGGCAAGCCGCCACAGCTTCTAGATAAACCTCAGTTTTGCCCGACCCTGTGACGCCTTTCAGCAGCGTCGTGGAATAGCCATCGCGGTCCAAAGCCACCACGGCAGTTGCTTGGTCCTCGGTCAACTCTTTCCCGGGGCGGGACGGGTCCAGCCGCGCGAAAGGCAAGTCGCGGGGGCTGTCCTCTTCGCGCACGGCACCTTGCGCGGCCAAGCCTTTGACGACGGACGACCCGACACCTGCTTGCTCTGCCAATTCCTTCAGGGTGAAGGACAGCCCCCCAAACTCTTCCAGCACCGCCAGAACCTTTTCGCGGGCTGGGGTCATGCGGTCGACCTCTCCCGTGCCCATGCGAAATACTTTTCGCATCGCTGGCGGATCGCCCAGCCCCGGAGAGCGCGTCGCAAGTCGAACCATCGCACTCAGCGGTGTCAAAGTGTAAGCCCCTGCGCGGGTCAGGAATTCCTTCATCTCGTCGCGCATCGGTGGGACGTCGAGAACGCGGATGACAGAACGGATTTTGAAATAATCGAAGTCGCCTTTTCCGGGTCCCCAAACGACACCTAGCACTTTGCGCGGTCCGAGCGGGACTTCGACGAACGCCCCTAAGTGGCAGCCGCCCTCCGGGGCTTTGTAGTCGAGCATGCGGTCTAAGGGCTGGGTGGTCACGACCCCCACCAATTCGCCTTCATGGAAAAACCCGCTCACGACTGCCCCTTCACCGTTTGCTCTCACCTACAGAATTGAGGTAAAGCCACACTTAACCAGACCAAACGCCCACCGAAAGGGATTCCCCATGAAATTCTTCGTAGACACTGCCGAAATTGACGACATCAAAGAATTGAACGCATTGGGCATCGTAGACGGGGTCACCACCAACCCGTCGCTGATCGCCAAATCCGGCCGCGACATTCTCGAAGTGACTAAGGAAATCTGCGACATCGTTTCTGGCCCCGTGTCAGCCGAAGTGGTTGCACTGAACGCGGACGACATGATCGCGGAAGGCCGCAAGCTGGCGAAGATTGCCGACAACATCGCTGTGAAAGTGCCCCTGACTTGGGACGGGCTGAAAGCCTGTAACGTGCTGACAAACGAAGGCCACATGGTCAACGTGACGCTCTGCTTCTCGGCCAACCAGGCGCTGCTGGCGGCAAAGGTTGGGGCCACGTTTATCTCGCCGTTCATCGGACGTCTGGATGACTTGAACCTCGACGGCATGGAATTGATCGCCGACATCCGCGAAATCTACGACAATTACGGCTTCGAGACCGAAATTCTGGCCGCTTCCATCCGCTCTGCCAATCACATGTCGGATTGCGCCAAAGTCGGCGCAGATGTGGCTACTGCGCCACCTGCCGTGATCAAAGCGATGGCAAACCACGTTCTGACGGACAAGGGCTTGGACGGGTTCATGAAAGACGTCGCCAAGGCAAACATCAAAATCGTCTAAACGGCGCCGAAAACCTATGTTAGAAGGCCGTGTGTTCACCCCGAGCGCACGGCCTTATCTATCGGAGTATCTATGAGCGGATTACTTGCCCTCCTTGACGACGTGGCTGGCATCGCCAAAATCGCCGCAGCCTCCGTCGACGACGTCATGAGCCAGGCAACGCAAGCTGGCGCGCAAGCCGCGGGTGCGTTGATCGATGACGCGGCGGTGACACCAAAATACCTGCACGGGTTCGAGGCTTCGCGAGAATTGCCGCTGGTCTGGCGGATCGCCAAGGGGTCGCTCAAGAACAAACTGCTCTATTTGCTGCCGGTCGGCCTGTTGCTCTCCAACTTCGCACCTTGGACGATCACGCCTCTTCTAATGCTCGGCGGCGGCTATTTGTGCTTTGAAGGTGCCGAGAAGATCGCCCATCTGTTCGTTCATTCAACCCATGACGCGGATCAGCCCGCCGATATGCCCCAAGACCCTGCCCATCTTGAAGAAGAAAAAGCCGCAGGTGCAATCAAGACCGACTTCATCCTGTCGGCCGAGATCATGACCATAGCCCTTGCCGCCATCCCTGAAAGCAGTTTCGCGATGGAGGCCGCAACCCTTGTCACTGTGGCCATCGGCATAACGGCACTGGTCTACGGCTCCGTCGCGCTGATCGTGAAGGCCGACGACATAGGGTTGACCATGGCTGAGCGCGGCCGCCTGTTTGCGACACGGGCCTTGGGGCGCGGCATCGTCAAAGCCATGCCCGGCTTCTTGCAGCTTCTGCTGATCGTCGGCACCGCGGCGATGCTCTGGGTCGGTGGGTCCATTGTTATCCACGGACTGGACAGCCTCGGCTTCAGCTGGCCAGAACATATTATTCACGACGTGTCCTACGCCGCTGCCGACGCCATCGGCACCGCAAAGGGTGCGGTGCAATGGATCACCAAAGCCACCATGGACGGCATATTTGGTCTTGGGCTTGGTCTAATCCTCATCCCCATCGCAACAAAGATCTTAATCCCGACTTGGGGCAGACTACGCGGCAAGTAGCGCGGCGCAGTTTTGACGCTGGACCAACTGCGCCCCCTGTCCTAGCGTCGCCTGATGAAGCTTTCCCCAGCGGCCCTTGGCCCGATTTTTGCATCCATTGCGGTGACGCTGTTTTCGTTGAATGACGTGACCATGAAGTTCCTGTCTGGCGGCTATGCGCTGCACCAGATTGTGCTGATCCGTTCCATTGTCGGCATGGCTGTAGTGCTCTTGGTCATGGTCCCGTTCCAAGGTGGACTCACTGCCCTGAGAACCAACCGTATCGGGGCGCAGATGGCGCGCGCGGGAATGGTGTTCTTCGCCAACATGACGTTCTTTCTTGGGCTCGCAGCGCTGCCATTGGCGGACGCCGTGGCCCTGTTCTTTGTCTCGCCCTTCGTAATCACTATCTTTTCGGTCCTGTTTCTGGGTGAAGCAGTCGGGCCGCGACGCTGGGGGGCCGTGGCGGTTGGATTGATCGGCGTTTTGATTATCCTGCGCCCCGGCACTTCGGCATTCCAGCTTGCGTCCCTGTTGCCCATCGCAGCAGCATTCGGTTACGGCGGGCTGCACATCATGACCCGCTATCTGCGCAACACTGAAACCACTGTATCCATGGTGTTCTACATCCAGCTCATGTTCATTCTGGCGACTTGTGTGCTGGGGCTTGTCATGGGCGACGGGAAGTTCGCAACCACCGAAAACCCCTCGTTGGAATTTCTGTTCCGCCCTTGGGTCTGGCCGGAGACAAGCGATGTCCCGTTTATCCTTGTGCTTGGGGTGTTCGCCGCAGTTGGCGGCTACTTCATTTCCTTAGCCTATCGCACGGGCGAGGCCGCACTGGTCGCCCCGTTTGAGTACCTCGCCCTGCCCTTGTCGATTATTCTGGGAATGCTGATCTTCGATGAATGGCCCGACGCGGTCGCATGGATGGGCATTGCGCTGATCCTCACCTCTGGGCTGTATACCGTGTGGCGGGAAAACCAGCTTGCCAAGCGTCAGACGCCCAAGCGCCAAGGGTAGCGGATAGGGCGCATCCGCTGCCATTATTCTGGGCGATGACTAGCTTGGTCCCGAGTTTGTTTGTTGCGGAGGGGTGCGACGCAACTTGCGGGTTCATAACAGGGGTGAATCAGATTTGTGACACGCAACGCTCTTGGACATTCTGAGCGTGGAAAAAGCGAAACCCTTGGGCTATAGTCCCGCAAACCAACGCCCTAAACAAAGGCAACGAGCATGATTGAGCAGGCCGAAGTGCTGGACGCGCTGCGCAACAAGATTCTTTCTGACCCGGAAGTTATTCTGGAAGATCAAGACCTTATGCGGGCTTTGATCGATGCGAACGAGCGCTCTCTTGGCGGCAACATTGTCGACCTGCGCGGAATCGCTATGGAACGCCTGGAAAGCCGCCTTGATCGTCTTGAGGACACCCACCGTTCAGTCATCGCCGCCGCTTACGAGAATTTGGCCGGCACAAACCTCATTCACAACGCGATATTGAAAGTGCTGGAGCCTACCGATTTTCCAGCGTTTCTGACAACACTGTCAGGTGATCTTCTGGAATCGCTTCGCGTTTCCCGCTTGCGGCTGATCCTTGAGTCCAAAGAACACGACAGCCCGTCGATCGGGTTCGAAGACGTGCTGTCCATCGTCGAGCCGGGCGTTGTCGATCACTACATCACCGCTGGCCGCGACATCCCAGTGCGCCCTGTCAGCTTGCGTCAGGTCTCGCCAGCGTCTGAGGACGTTTACGGCGATAATGCCGCATACATCAAATCCGAAGCCCTGCTACGGCTAGATCTAGGCCAAGGCCGGCTGCCCGCTTTGCTGGTCATGGGCTCCGAAGACCCACATCAGTTCCGACCAAATCAAGGCACCGATTTGCTTACGTTCTTTGGCGCCGCCTTTGAGCGGGCAATCAAGCGCTGGCTGGCGTAATGCTGATCTCCGCCGCCTCCCGCGACGCGCTGGAGGGGTGGCTTATCCATCGCAAATCGCTTGACGGTGTGGCCGAGAATACGGTCGAGGCCTATCGCTGCGACGTGCTGGGCTTCTTGACTTTCATCACATCACATTTCGGCGACAGCACCGGTTTGAAGCCGCTTGCCCGTGTGAAGCCAACTGATATGCGTGCTTGGATGGCGCATGAACGCAAGCGCGGAGTTGCGGCCCGTTCCTTGGCGCGCGAGCTGTCCTCGGTCAAAAGCTTCTATCGTTGGCTGGCAGAGCGCGAAGGGTTTGAGCCGACGGCCGTGTTGGCCACCCGCTCGCCGAAGTTCCAAAAGAAGCTGCCCCGCCCGCTGGCCAAAGACGCTGCTCGCGCGATGATAGATACAGTCGACACGCAGGCATCTAAAGACTGGGTCGCCGCGCGCGATGCCGCGGTTCTGATCTTGCTTTACGGGTGCGGCTTGCGGATATCAGAGGCACTTGGTCTGACATTTGCAGACACACCATTGCCCGAAGTTCTTCGTATTACCGGTAAAGGCGGGAAAGACAGGATTGTGCCAGTGATCAATCCGGCCCGAGCCGCGGTGGACCGCTATCTCGCCGAACAGCCGTTCCCAATGCAGCGCGACGATCCCCTGTTTCGCGGTGTGCGTGGCGGCGCACTCAGCCCGCGCGTGATCGCCAAAGCGATGGAAACCGCACGGATGCAGTTAGGACTACCTGCGACAGCGACCCCACATGCGATGCGCCATTCGTTTGCGACGCATCTGTTAGAAGCTGGCGGCGATCTGCGCACCATTCAGGAACTGCTTGGCCATGCCTCCCTGTCGACAACCCAAGCCTACACAGCAGTCGACACAGCCCGCCTGATGGAGGTCTACGACAACGCGCATCCAAAGGGACTAAAGCACGGGTAAGTTAGCCAAACGTAGGGCCCAAAAAATCCAAATCCCGCTCCCCCCAAAGCAAACCTCTCACGCCATTGTGTGGTTTCGTCAGGACAGTTGTCTTGGAGATGACCACTCTCACCTGCGACAAGCTGTCAAACATCACTTTGCTGGGAGAGACCTATTCATGACCATCCGTACCTTTATTGCCGCCACTGCAACTGTCACCGCCCTTACGGCCACCGCTGCGAACGCTGCTGATTGTGCTGTCGATGTCGAAGATCCGTTTGATCTTGAGGCTGCTCAGATCGAAGAGATTTATTCCTGCCTGAAAGATGCGATGGCGGAAGGCTATGCAAAGGAAGGCGACGCGGTTGCATCGAATTTCCGCGCTTGGACTGTTACCTCAACCCGCCCTGCTGTGGCTGGTCCTCACGGAAACCGCCTGTTGCAAACCTTTGCCAACGACATCGCCGCCGCGCAGTATCTGAAATTCGAAGAAGAAGGCGTGAAGATGCCCGTTGGCTCGGTTCTGGCGAAGGAATCGATCACCATTTCAAAGAAAAAGAAGCAGGCCGTTGTTGGTCCGTTGTTCATCATGACAAAGATGGAAGACGGCTCGATCCCAGAGACTGCGGATTGGCTCTATGCCGGCATTCAGCCGAATGGCAAAGTCATGAAGATCAAGCAAAGCTTCTGCCATGATTGTCATGCAGGATATCCCGACCAAGACATGCTTGCCTATCCGCTAGAAGAGGTGCGCGTCAGCAACTAGCGCCGCGACCCGAACATGTCAGGGCGTGCCGGTCGCGGCACGCCTGCAATCTGAAACAGCACTATCCCTTGGGCTTTACAATTTGCGTCATTTTGGGCCATGAGAGGCAATGACACCGCAGATCAAAGCCCTATCCGTCCATCTTCTGACCGCCACCGGTGCCGTATTTGCCATGTTGGCGATGCTTGCAGCAGTTGATGAGAAGTGGTCTTTGATGTTCCTGTGGCTCGTCGTCGCCTTCGGCGTTGATGGCATCGACGGCCCGCTCGCCCGAAAATACGACGTGAAGCAAAACGCCCCTCAATTCGACGGTGTGTTGCTGGATCTGATCATCGATTACCTGACCTACGTGTTCATCCCAGCATTTGCGTTGTTCAAATCAGGCTTGTTCGAGGGTTGGACAGGTTGGTTCGTGATTATTGTCATCACGTTTACATCTGCCATGTATTTCGCGGACAACCGGATGAAAACAAAAGATAATTCATTCTCCGGCTTTCCGGGGTGCTGGAACATGGTGGCAATAGTCGTCTTTGCGTTGCAGCCGAATTTCTGGATCATCCTTGTACTCGTCACGGCACTCGCGATCACAATGTTCATCCCGCTCAAGTTCGTCCACCCTGTCCGAACGGAGCGCTGGAGAATGGTCACGCTGCCAACGGCATTGGCTTGGACTTTCTTCGCAGGTTGGGCCGCGTGGGTGAATTTCGACCCCCAAAGCTGGGCGCATTGGGGTCTGGTTGTGACGTCGATCTACTTGCTTTTTGCGGGTGTCGCGCAACAGGTCATCCACGGCAAAGACGGCTAAATCAGCAGCGACGCCGCGCCTTCCAGCTTCAACAGCTCGACCTTCGCCTCAACCCCGCCAGCGCCAGAGAAGCCACCCAAACCAGACGCTCCCAAAACGCGGTGACATGGGATCAGAATGGCGATCGGGTTCGCCCCACAGGCCTGCCCGATGGCTTGGGCAGATACCCCCAACTCCGCCGCCAGATCACCATAGGTCCGCGTTTCGCCATAAGGGATCGCGCACAACGCTGCATAGAATTTCTGCTGAAAACCGGAACCGCGTGGCTTCAAAGGAAGGTCGAACTGCCGTCGGTTGCCGGCAAAATACTCGTGTAGCTGAGTGACTGCTTGGCTTAAAACACCCGTCCCAGCGACATCGCCGGAACTGTTCCATTCCAACTCGACAATCGCGCCATCCCGTTCAATCAGGGTGATTGGTCCGACGGGGCTTTCAAGCCGTGCTTTCGCCCCGTCGTCCATCGTTTACTCCAGCGCTGTGTCGCAGCGCTGGCAGACACCCTCGTGGCTATGCGTGCCCACATCCGGCAGAATCTTCCAGCAGCGCTGACATTTGTCACCGTCGGCTTTGGCAAACACGACGGACACGCCATCCGCGTCTTCCAATGTGAAAGCGTCATTCGGCGCGATGTCGGTCGATACCGTTATGCCAGACGTGATGCACATGTCTTCGAAGTTGACGGTCTTCAGCACTTCGGCAACGTCTGCCCCAACGAACACAGTCGGCGCGGCTTCCAGAGACGAGCCGATGACTTTTGCCGTCCGCTCGACTTCCAAAGCCCCCGTCACAACGCGGCGCACCTTGCGCACGGTCGACCACTTGGCCGCCAGCTCGGTGTCACGCCAGTCGGCAGGCGTGTTCGGGATATCGACCAAATGCACGGAGGAGTCATCGCCCGGGAAGCGCTCAAGCCAGATTTCTTCGCAGGTGAACACCAATACAGGTGCCAGCCACGTTGTCAGCCGGTGGAACAAGATATCCAGCACCGTGCGGGCTGCGCGGCGACGAACAGTATCGCCGTCGCAATACAGCGCGTCTTTGCGGATGTCGAAATAGAACGCCGACAAGTCCACGGTCGCAAAGGTAAAGATCGCCTGAAACACGCCTTGGAAATCGTACTTGGCGTAGCCTTCGCGCACGACCCCGTCCAGTTCGGACAGGCGATGCAGCACCCAGCGCTCCAGCTCCGGCATGTCGGCCGCCTCAATGCGGTCGGCCTCTGTGAAATCGCTGAGCGAGCCCAGCATATACCGCATCGTATTGCGCAATCGGCGGTAGCTATCCGCCACGCCCTTTAGGATTTCGTCCCCGATCCGCAGATCGGCGGTGTAGTCCGACTGCGCAACCCACAGACGCAGGATGTCCGCGCCGTATTGCTGCACAACTTTTTCAGGCGCCACGGTGTTGCCGACGGATTTGGACATCTTCATGCCCTTCTCGTCCAAAGTGAACCCGTGGGTCAGAACGCCGCGATAGGGGGCACGCCCGATGGTCCCGCAGGCCTGCAACATCGACGAGTGGAACCAGCCGCGGTGTTGGTCGGTGCCTTCTAGGTAGAGATCTGCCAGACCGTCTTCGGAGCCGTCATCGCGGTCGCGCAACGTGAACGCGTGGGTGGAGCCGGAATCGAACCACACATCCAAGATGTCCATCACCTGATTGTAGTCATCGGGGTTCACGATACCGCTCAGGAACCGCTCTTTCGCACCGTCTTTGTACCACGCGTCCGCGCCTTCGGCCTCGAAAGCTTCTAAGACGCGGGCGTTCACCTCTTCATTGCGAAGCAGGAAGTCCGCGTCATCCGGCTTGGCCCCGACCTTGGTAAAGCAGGTCAGCGGCACGCCCCACGCACGTTGGCGGGACAGCACCCAGTCGGGCCGCGCCTCGATCATCGAAAAGAGACGGTTGCGACCTGTCTTTGGCGTCCACGTCACAAGCTCGTCAATGCTGCGCAAAGCGCGGTCACGGATGGTTTTGCCATAGGTATCCTGACCGTCGCCGACCTCGCGGTCGATCGCGGCAAACCATTGCGGCGTGTTCCGATAGATCACCGGAGCTTTGGAGCGCCACGAATGTGGGTAACTATGCGTCAGACGTCCCCGTGCCATCAGAAGATTGCCGGAGGCCAGAACCTCGATCACCGCCTTGTTCGCATCGCCCTCTTTGCCATTCGGCTTGAGGATTGCCTTACCGCCAAACAGCGGCAAGTCCGCGCGGTAGGAGCCGTCTTCCATGACGTTATAGGTCATCGGAAGGCCAAACTTCAGGCCGATCTGATAGTCGTCATCCCCATGCGAAGGTGCTGTGTGCACGAAGCCCGTACCTGCATCGTCGGTGACATGGTCACCGGGCAGCATCGGGACATCGTAATCCCACTCGCCCTGCCCGTCTGGCACGCCGCGCAGCGGGTGCTTGCAGGTCAAGGCTCCCAGTACCGCTGGCGATGCATCGCGCAGCCGCTCGAACCCGTCCACGCGAGCTTGTGCAAAGATCGCTTCCGCAAGCGCATCCGCCATCAGGTACTTTTCGCCAACCTTGGCCCAATTGTCCTCTGCGGCCTCGGACACCCGATACAGCCCGTAGCTGATCTTCGGACCAAAACAGACCGCGCGGTTCTGCGGGATAGTCCAAGGAGTCGTCGTCCAAATCACCACATTGGTGTTGGCGAACTCGGCACCGATTTCCTGCGCAGCCGCGGAGGTTTTGCTGTCGTCCCCACCGGTGATTTCGGCCACCAAAGCCTCTGTTCCCGCGATGCCGATCACTGGGAATTTCACCCAGATCATATCAGATTTGTGGTCGTGATATTCGACTTCAGCCTCTGCCAATGCGGTTTTCTCGACTGGCGACCACATGACCGGCTTGGAACCTTGATACAGCGTGCCCGTCATCAGGAACTTTTGGAACTCTTCGGCGATCACGCGCTCCGCGTGGAAGTTCATCGTCAGGTACGGATCGTCCCAATTGCCGGTGACGCCCAGACGCTTGAACTCCTCGCGCTGGATGTCGACCCAGCCCGCGGCGAACTCGCGGCATTCTTGGCGGAACTCCACCACGTCCACAGCGTCTTTGTCCTTGCCCTTGGAGCGGTATTTCTCTTCGATTTTCCACTCGATCGGCAGACCGTGGCAATCCCAGCCCGGGATATAACGCGCGTCACGCCCCATCATTTGCTGCGAGCGGACAACCATATCCTTCAGGATTTTGTTCAGCGCGTGGCCGATATGCAGATGCCCGTTGGCATAGGGCGGGCCGTCATGCAGCGTGAAAGGTTGGCGTGTCTCGGCGCGGGCTTTCTCGCGCAGCTTTTCGTAAACACCGATCGCAGCCCAGCGTTCCAACCAGCCCGGCTCGCGCTTGGGAAGGCCCGCGCGCATCGGGAAGTCGGTCTTGGGAAGGTTCAGCGTGTCTTTATAGGAAACGGTTTCGGTGGTGTCGGCGCACATGTCAGGCGTCCTTTGTCGTCGAATTGGTAATACGGAATGGGGACGGTGCGAGCAGCTCAAACACCTTGGCCCGGCGTCTCATCTGGATCAGAGCGCCGGGGATATAATTCGAATAATGACGGTATAACAGGTCATGTGCCGCTTATAGCCTTGGCTATGCAGGTTCGTCCAGTGCGCTTGCAGCATCCATCCCAAGCAACCTTGCCAGTCTGCCTCGCTGTTGACTGACGCCCTCCAGAGTGTAGCCGTCCAATACTGTGAAGAAGGCTTCTTGCGCCTCCCCCAAAGGCCCGCGCAAACCGCAGGCAGGGGTAATCACGCAAGCACCGTTGTTAGCAAAGCACTCTGCCACAGACGAATTGCGCGTGAGTTTGCGCACAACAGCACCAATTCGGATCTCGCTTGCAGGTTTCGCCAAACTTAGCCCGCCCGAGCGGCCGCGTGTGGATTTTACGAACCCTTCCGAGGCCAAGGCCGTTGCCACTTTGGAAAGGTGATGCTCGGATAGAGAGAACTTCGTCGCGATTTCGGTCACCGAGGCTCTGCCGGTGTCACAGACGTTGAGGTAAATCAGGACACGCAGCCCATAGTCGGTGAATTTATCAAGTTGCATACAGCTTAATTAGCATTTGCAATGCGCAATTAAAAGCGATAGTTATTCCGCATCTTAAATACCCAATAAGGGGAAACTACATGTCCGTTGCTTCCACCGCCGAGAAGGTCGCCGATATCCTGCTTTGGCCGGGCACCAAAATCTGCCAGTACCTTGGCGTGCCGCCGACCGACGACATGGGCCTGATCCGCTCCATGTTTAACATGCTGATCTACCTCTGCGTCCTTCTTCCGATTGTATGGATCGTTCTTTGACAGCCCAACCACCCCGTTTCGACATCACGCCTCACCAAATCGACAACGTTGTGATGAAATTCTATGGGCGGGTCCGCGCTGATTCCGTGCTCGGCCCCGTTTTCGCGGCGCATGTGCCAGAGGGCGGCTGGCCCGCACATGAGTCCAAGATCGCAAGCTTCTGGCGCAACGCTATCCTGTATGAGCGCAGCTATGACGGAAACCCAATGCAAAAGCACATGGCCGCGCGGGACGTCCATGGTGAGCATTTCCCGCGCTGGCTGTCGCTGTTCGATGGGGTCCTATCACAGGAACTGCCGCCGGAAACCGCGCGCGCCTTCTCCGCACTGGCACATCGGATTGCCCGCGGACTGCGCATGGGGGTCGAGGATTTGCGCGCCCCTGCAGGAGCACCACCAAGCCTCTAACTGCGTTCATTTATCCCATGACGTCCAAGACTTAACCACCTAAGTTGCGGGGTATGAGCTATAATATCGCTATCGCAGGCGCCGGCATTGGGGGCCTTACTGCCGCGGCCCTTTTGTCACGACAGGGTCATCAAATTAGCATTTACGACCAGTTCGACGCACCCCGACCCGTCGGGTCTGGACTTGTGGTGCAACCTGTCGGCCAAGCGGTCCTAAATGAGATCGGCGCAGGCGATGCGGCCCGCGCCAAGGGCAATCCGCTGCGGCGCATGCTGGGCCATGAAGCGGACAACGGTCGCCGCGTCCTTGATGTGACCTACGATCACGATCCGGACGGCGCGCATTTCGGCCTCGCTATTCACCGCGCCAGCTTGTTCGACGTTCTGCATCGCGCCGCGACAGAGGCTGGCGTCGCCATCACCCCGTCGCACTCGATCACCGGCTACAAAGACGGTCATCTGCATTTTGACGGTCGCGCACCAGAAGGCCCGTTTGATCTTGTGATCGACAGCTCAGGCGCGTCATCGCCGCTGTCGCCGATCCAAGCAAGACCCCTGCCATATGGCGCGATCTGGGGCACCGTGCCGTGGCGCGAGTGCGGACTGCCACAGGATCAACTGACGCAGGTCTATCGCCGCGCAGACCGGATGATCGGCGTCATGCCGTCGGGCACATTGCCTGACTCTGACAACCAGCAGGCCGCAATCTTCTGGTCGATGCCGCGCAACGCATATGAAGCATGGCGCACACATCCCCTTTCGGACTGGCAGGAGGAAATCGCGCAGCTTTGGCCTGAGGCGCAACCGATCTTCAGTCAGATCACCAGCCATGACCAAATGACTATGGCCCGCTACGCGCATGGCACGTTGCGCAGGCCCTATTCAGACGGGCTCGCCATCATTGGCGATGCCGCCCACAAAGCTTCACCGCAATTGGGACAAGGGGCGAATATGGCCATGCTGGATGCCTCGGCGTTGGCCAAGGCGCTAGCACAATATCCTTTGCTGGATGCCCTGCCCGCCTACGCCATGGCACGGCGTTGGCATGTGCGCATCTATCAGGCGATGTCATGGGCGTTTACGCCGCAGTATCAGTCCGACAGCCGCATTCTTCCCGCCCTAAGGGATCGCGCGCTTTTTCCAGTTAGCCAGATCCCACCGGTCCCGAAGATACTTACCCGACTTGTACGTGGCGACATGATACCCCCTATGGCATCCCTTACCCCACGCGATTAGCCCGTCGGGAAAAGTCCCGTCAGAGCACGGCGCACAAGCCCTGAGACGGAGGGTTTGGCTTGCGTGGTGTATGGCAACGGCCGGCACACATCCATTGCAGCGACACCGACACGCGCGGTCAAAGCCCCGTTGATCACACCTTCACCAAAGCGGCGTGACAGCTTGGACAGGACGCCCCCACCGGCGATGGAGCCGATCAGGTCGTCACCCACAGCGACAGCTCCGGTGGCAACCAAATGCGTCAGAACCGCTCGCGTCAGACGCCAGCTTCCCAATGTACCAGACCGCCCGCCATAGATTTCGGCAATGCGTCGGATCATCCTGAGGTTAGATGTCAAGGCCGCGACCAAATCTGCAAGCGCCAAGGGCACAATGGCTGTAACGGTCGCCACTTGGCGTGCCGCAGCCTCAACTTCCAAACGGGCCAAGGCATCCAGCGGCACAAGCAGCTGCGTTTCCGCCTCGCCCAAGACTGCGTCCGCATCGAACTTGTCTCCGTCACGCGCCCTCACTGCGGCGCGGCCAGCCTCCAGTTCCGGCCGGTTCGCATAGAGCGTCATCAGGCGCGCCGACACCGCACGGGATGCCTTTAGATCACCCGTCGCAAGAGCAGATTCAGCCTCTTTGCGAAGCCCGTCGATTTTCTTTAGCCTTCCAATCGCCAGCCACTCTTTTCCGGCGATCAACAGCAACGCCAGAACAAACAAGCCTGTCAGCCCAACTGCAATCGCGCCAAGGATCGGGCTGCGTTCTATCAGTCCGTTGACGAAATCCCATGCCGCGACACTCGCCACAAAGCTCACCAACGCCACCAAAGCAGACCAGAAGAACTTGGCCAGACGAGACGGCTTGCGCGCGGCCAATGCCGCAACCGACTGCATCGCGCGGCCTTGCGGCACCTCGTCAGCAATTACAGGGGCCGTCGCAGGGGTTATCGCAGCAGGTTCATCAAGCTCGATCAATACAGGGCGTTTGCTCATCTCAAACGATCTCCAATCAAAAATTCGGCGGCGCGGTCTAGCCTGATATGGGGCGGCCCTTCCCCCGGTGCCAGATCCAGCTTTGCCGGAGCAAAATTCATCACCGAGTATTCAGCATCTAACCACGCCTGTGCCCCATCGCGCGCTGCGCCGATAATTTTGGCTGGATCGGACGGCAGGTCACCGGGGTAGAAAGCAGCTTGCTTGCCGGTGTCCATCAACCGACCGCGTACGACATCAAGCCCTTGAAGGTGGTCCTCTGTCGTGGCGCGTAGCGCCGCGATCGACATAGCTTGCGTCTTCGCACCAGCAAAGTCGGCGCGGTCGCGCGCGTCCCGCAAAAGCGCCTCCATGATTGCTGTCAGGCGCCCGTGTTGCGAGTGGTGCAAGTGGTCTGCTTTGGTCGCGGCGAAAAGAATCTTTTCGACACGTTTGCCAAACAACATCTGCGACAGCCACGCGTTCGCCCCAGGCCTGAACGCCCCAAGGATATCCGCCATAGCATTTCGCAAATCATCTACCGCCTGTGGCCCCGCATGGATCGCGCCTAATGCGTCCACAAGCACCACTTGCCGGTCGATGCGGGAGAAGTGATCACGAAAGAACGGCTTCACCACCTTGGACTTATAAGCCTCGAAGCGCCGCTCGAACTCTCGATACAACGAGCCACGTCGCGCTTTTTCGGGCGAAGGCAACGGGGCAAAGGTCAGCACCGGCGATCCTGCGAGGTCACCCGGCAGCAAGAACCGACCCGGAGTGTAGTCAGAAAACCCTGCATCGCGGATCGCTTGTAGATATGCAGTGTAAGCCTCGGCAATCCGCTTGGCCTGCGGCTCATCAAGCCTACCAGCGCCATCAGTTGATCGCGCCAAAGATGCAAAAGACGCCCCTGCATCGCGGGTGTCCGCACGCGTCAGAGCCTCTTGCGACCATTCTGCGTAAGACTTTTCCATAAGGCCCAAGTCCAGCAGCCACTCCCCGGGGTAGTCCACAATATCTAGATGCACCGTGCGCGGCCCCGAGACCATGCCCATCAAGCCCGTCGGTTGCACGCGCATCGACAAACGCAATTCTGATATCGAGCGTGTCGAGACAGGCCATTTCGGCTCTGCCCCCGTAAGCGCAGCTAAATGGCTCTCGAAGTCGAAACGCGGGATTGTGTCATCGGGTTGCGGGTGCAGGTAAGCGGCTTGAATGCCACCATCCGCTGCCGCGCGTAGCTGCCCCATGCGGGCGCGGTCCATTAGGTTCGCAATCAGCGACGTGATGAACACTGTCTTGCCTGCACGGCTCAGACCCGTGACGCCCAGCCTGATTGTAGGCTCGAAAACTCCAGTGACAGACTGCGTCGCACCCTCGACACTACGGCCAATGCTATCAACAATATCGTAAAGTATCACGTCTGCCCCTTGGGTTGTTACAGACTACATAAGGCGCGCGAGGCGCTGTGTGTAGGGCCTTGGCACGACGTCATACTCAGGTTACCTGTCTGCCATGCCCCGATATGCACTAAAAATCGAATATAACGGTCAGCCGTTCAATGGATGGCAACGTCAAGATGGCCAGCCAACAGTGCAAGGCGCGATCGAGGATGCTTTGCGCAAATTGCAGCCGGACTTCGACAAGATCGCCGCCGCCGGGCGCACCGATACAGGAGTTCACGGACTGGCGCAGGTCGCCCATGCGGACCTGTCACGCGATTGGGAGGTGTTCCGTCTCAATGAAGCGCTGAATTACCACCTCAAGCCGCATCCCATTTCGATTCTCGAGGTGGCAAAGGTCGCTGACGACTGGCATGCTCGCTTCGACGCGACCGAGCGGCGTTACTGGTTCCGGTTGCTCTATCGCCGCGCACCTGCAACCCATGACAAAGGCCTTGTGTGGCAGATCAATTATCCCCTTGAGATAAATCCGATGCGTGAGGCGGCGAGCAATCTAATCGGACAGCATGATTTTACCACGTTCCGCTCCTCGACCTGTCAGGCGCTGTCTCCTGTGAAAACTCTCGATGCCCTTGAAATCGAAGAGATAGAAGTCCCTTACGGCGCGGAGTATCGTTTCTCGATCCGCGCGCGTAGCTTCCTGCACAATCAGGTCCGCAGCTTTGTCGGGTCTTTGGAGCGTGTCGGTTGCGGGTCTTGGACCCCGATCCAAATGAAACATGCTTTAGAGGCCCGTGACCGCGCGGCCTGCGGCCCGGTTTGTCCGGCAGCAGGTTTGTATTTGGCAGGCGTCGGATATCAGTCAGATCCCTTCATTGGCGCGTCCAATGAACCAAGGCGCAGCCGACGCGAGACCTGATCAGTCCACCAGTGTAGCGCGATTGCATTCGGGCGAAAGACGAGCGTCAGGCTCTGCCTGCGCCTGCTTCGCGGCATCCTCTTGGCAACCGGCCACGTAACGCTGCAACAATCCGGTATAGAATTGTATTTCCTTGCGCTGCTCAGCCAGTTTTTGAAGTCGTGCTTCAATCTCGTCACCATGGTCCATCAAGATACCTTTCGAGCTGGGCTCTGTCAGGGACATCATGTCGAAAATTGGAGTTACAATATCGCTCAAAACTTCTACTGCGATGCGCTCTCGCACGGCAGCTGGTGTTAACTCGGTCGACGCCTCGAAGTTCAGCAACTGTCCGGCGTCGCCAATATATCTCTTGAAGAAAAGCGTGATGCCCCGTGGTTCACCACCTTCGATTACTGGTTGGATGCGTAGGCCCGACAAGCCAACGCCTGCTCCCGAAAACGCGAATCCTGGCAGCTGAACCGAACGCGTCTGATCTGTTTGGCCTTGCAAAAGCTCTGTTAGGCAGTCCGCAAACCGAGGCACAAAAACGCTCTCGATCGCCCGATAGCTTCGGAAGGCATAGCTTTTTCGCATATCGTCTGTCTCGACTTCAACCGACCGGACTCGATAAGCACCGGCCAGCTCTCTCGACAGCGCGACAACCAGGCTTTCGCCCGACAGTGAACAAAGGATTCTTGAGGTAAACATGAGCGCTCTCGATCTTCGTGAAAAAACAAACAAGTAGACTAATTAACGGTGTCGATGATCCGGAATTGCCACGCAAGACTGACATAGAAAAGATTAACAAAGCGTTTACTTTCCCTTAATTTCCCGAACTCGGTTCGAGTGGGCCTGCAGATCAAATCTTTCAGAAACATACGCATTAAACATATTTTTCAAAGACTTAGAGATACGGTCAATACGACGGTCTTTCGACTGGCTGAGCAAAAACCGGTCCTAATGATCTGCCGAAGCGTTAAGCTTCCTCTAAACTGGGTTTGAACAGATGAGCGGCACCGAGTTTGTCCTTTTCACCGTCCAAACAAGCGGTCGGGCGGGATCGCTCTCAACCTTTCAGTCGGTAACCTGTTTTAAATATCCATCCAATCACTGCAATGCAGATGCCCGTAAACAAGGCAATTGCGAACAGGCTTATCCCAATCGAAACCTCTGCGGTGCCGAAGAAAGACCACCTGAATCCGGACACGAGATACACCACGGGGTTGAACATGGCGACGGATTGCCATGCGGGCGGAAGCATTGAGATCGAATAAAAAGACCCGCCCAAGAAAACCAACGGTGTAATCACGAGTAAGGGAATCAACTGGAGTTGCTCGAAGTTCTTAGCCCAAATCCCGATGATGAACCCCAATAGGGAAAAGCTGAAACACGTCAAAGTCAAAAACGCGACCATAGCGACGGGGTGCACAATGTTCAGATCAACAAACAGATGCGCAGTGGCAAGTATGATCAAGCCGACCATCAGAGCCTTTGAAGCCGCAGCGCCGACATAGCCTATCATTATTTCCACGAATGACACAGGCGCAGACAGCAACTCGTAAATTGTGCCCACAAACTTCGGAAAATAAATGCCAAAGCTGGCATTCGCCGTGCTCTGCGTCATCACCGACAGCATGATCAAACCCGGGACGATAAACGCGCCGTAGCTGACGCCCTCGACCGACTCGATGCGGGAGCCGATCGCAGCACCAAACACCACGAAATAGAGCGAGGTTGAGATCACTGGAGAGATGAAGCTTTGCAACAAGGTGCGAAAAAACCGTGTCATCTCAAAAACGTAGATTGCCTTTATCGCAGTCAAATTCACGACGCGCCCTCCACCAAACCGACGAAAATATCCTCAAGTGAGGATTGTGATGTCGAAACATCTTTCAGGATTAGCCCCTGCTCCGCCAGATCGCTAAGCAGTGCCGTAATACCCGTCCGCTCACTATGAGTATCGTAGGAATAGACAAGGCTTTCGCCGTTTGCTCCAAGCTTCAGGTCGTAACGCGCCAAAGCCTCAGGAATCTCCGTCACTGGCGCTTGAAGTTCGATCCGAAGTTCCTTTCGACCCATTTGCGCCATCAAATCTGCCTTATCGCTAACAAGAAGAATTTCACCGCCATTGATGACGCCCACTCGGTCTGCGATGGCTTCAGCCTCTTCGATATAATGGGTTGTTAGAATTATGGTCACGCCGTCCGCTTGCAAGCCGCGCACGATTCCCCACATGTCCTTGCGGAGTTCTACATCAACTCCCGCTGTAGGCTCATCCAGAAACAACACGCGCGGCTCGTGGCTCAGCGCCTTGGCGATCAGAACACGGCGTTTCATGCCACCGGACAGTTCTTTGACGCGGGCATCTTTCTTGTCCCAGAGTGACAGCTGCCGCAAAACACGTTCGATATAGGCGTCGTTTCGCGGTTTGCCGAACAGCCCGCGTGAGAACCGCACGGAGTTGATGACAGTCTCAAAGGGCTCCAATGCAATTTCCTGCGGAACCAACCCAATCAGCCGTCGTGCTGCCCGAAAGTCACGGACGATGTCATGCCCTCCCACCGTGATGGAGCCTGAAGAGGCGTTGACCATGCCGCAAATCACTGAAATCAGGGTGGTTTTCCCTGCACCATTCGGGCCAAGCAACGCAAGAATCTCACCCTGCTCGATATCCAATGACACCCCTTTGAGGGCCTGAAATCCGCCCTCATAGGTCTTTGTGACGTCCTTGGCTTGTACAATTGCTGACATGCGTCCCCCGATTAAAACTCACGGGTGTTGTAGGCAGCGGCGCCCCGAAGGGAAAGCCAGAGTTCTGTGCAGGAACGTAAGGGGGCTGTGCAACGCATCTCTGTGCGTTGATTTGTATAAACATTTGGTTAAATTCGTCGTAACGTTCTATGCCGCACGAAGTATTTTATAACGCTTCACTGTCAACTGTTTGGCCCGCCCCCTTTGGTGGAAAGTGAATTTTAACGATTAGGACGAAGACTAGGTGAGCCTTCAGCAAATCGACACGATGGTGGACTTCGCGATTGCAGAGGTGTCGACCACACCGGACGGCCATCGCTCTGTCGTGCGTGATCTGGCCCGGAAATGGCCTGATGTCACTGGCGCGCAAATTGTATTTGTTCTCGTGAGCGCCGCCCACGCAATTGAACAGGTTTTCGGCGCCGAACCAGAGCCACGTGCGGAAGTACAGCAAACCTTCCGCGTGGCAGCCCTGCTTTCCAGCGACCTTTTCGCCCTTCAAATGCGAGGGAATTTCGCGCCCACTGGCCGCGATCTCTCAATATATTGGCGCGAAGAGGACCCGTTTTTCTTGAAGCTCTAGCTGTAGGACGCGCGAATTGCGCGCATGTTTTCTCCATAGGGCGCCGGATCGCTGACCGAGCCACCTTTAAAGACGGCTGATCCTGCTACCAACACATCTGCACCAGCTTTCACCAGACCTGGAGCAGTCACAGGTGTCACGCCGCCGTCGATCTCAATATGAACGGGCCGATCACCGATCATTTCGCGCAACTCGATAACTTTGCTTTCTAGCGGGATGAAGCTTTGGCCGCCGAAACCGGGGTTCACAGTCATGACGCACACCAAATCCACCACGTCCAGCAAATGCGCGATGGCCGACGCAGGTGTGCCCGGGTTCAAGGCAACCCCCGCTTTTGCGCCAGCGCCGCGAATAGCCTGCAATGTGCGGTGAATATGCGGGCCAGCTTCAACATGGGCAGTGATGATATCTGCGCCAGCTTTGGCAAAGTCCTCAATGTAGGCATCGACGGGTGCAATCATCAGATGCACATCCATGACGGTTTTGATATGGGGCCGGATCGCGGCACAGGTCGACGGACCAAAGGTGATATTAGGCACGAAATGGCCGTCCATAACGTCCACATGGATCCAATCAGCGCCCTGCGCCTCGACTGCAACGATTTCGGCACCGAAATTGGCGAAATCCGCCGCAAGAATGGAGGGGGCGATTTTTACGGTACGGTCGATGGTCATAGCAGAATCCCTTTGTGCATCTGTCGCCCCGTCCTAACCTGCAGGCTCCCGCTTGGGAAGGTAGGCTGCGTCTTGCAACAATCCCGCGCACGTGCCACGTTTCGTCCTTCTCCACCCGAAGGACGCCAATTGTGAGCACCCTGACACAGACCCCGACGCAACTGCCGCAAGTGCATCTGCCCCGCAATCCTGGAATGGCGCTTGATCTTGATTGGGTCGCGCGGGTCCAAGCGAACACGTCGGCCATTGAGCGCCGTGCGGCAACGCTCCCCGGACGACGGAGCGTCAAAAAAGATTACCAAGCGGCGTGGCTTGTAAAAGCCGTCACTTGCATCGATCTCACAACGCTGTCCGGCGACGACACCGTAGGCCGTGTTAGGCGCCTTTGCGCAAAAGCCCGCCAACCTATTCGCGCGGACATACAAGAGGCACTTGGCATAAGCGGCATCCACACTGGGGCTGTATGCGTTTACCATGATATGATCGAAATTGCTGTGCAGGCTCTGGACGGCACGGGCATACCTGTCGCCGCCGTGTCCACCGGTTTTCCGGCGGGATTGTCCCCGTTCCATCTGCGCGTGGCTGAGATTGAAGAAAGCGTCAAAGCTGGCGCGCGCGAGATCGACATTGTGATCTCGCGCCGCCATGTGCTGACACAAAACTGGCAGGCGCTTTATGACGAAATGCGCGCCTTTCGTGCGGCGTGTGGTGATGCCCATGTGAAAGCCATTCTGGCCACCGGCGAGTTGGGCAGCTTGCGAAATGTCGCGCGTGCTTCATTGATTTGCATGATGGCAGGCGCCGATTTCATCAAAACATCGACTGGTAAGGAAAGCGTCAACGCAACCCTGCCCGTCAGCCTCGTGATGATCCGCGCTATTCGCGACTATTATGACGCCACAGGATTCCACATCGGATACAAGCCTGCGGGCGGCATCTCTAAAGCGAAAGACGCGATAACCTATCTGGCCCTGATGAAGGACGAGTTGGGCCACCGCTGGCTGCAACCCGATCTGTTTCGTTTCGGGGCCTCGTCGCTGCTGAACGATATCGAACGCCAACTAGAGCACTACGTCACCGGCGCATATTCCGCCTCCTACCGTCACCCAATGGGCTAAGCACATGACCGTAAAAAACATCCTCGAGACCATGGACTATGGCCCCGCCCCTGAAAGCGCTGCGGAGGCGCTAGCTTGGCTGGACAGCAAATCCCGACAGTTTGGGCACTACATTGACGGCAAATTTACCGCGCCCACACAGGACTTCACATCAAAGAACCCTGCCACTGGCGAAGTCCTCGCCCGTTTATCCCAAGCCCGGCAAGACGACATAGACACCGCCGTAATTGCCGCCCGAAAAGCGCAAAAATCTTGGGCCAAGTCCGGCCACACACGGGCGAAGTACCTGTATGCCTTAGCGCGCGCATTACAGAAGCACGCTCGGCTTTTCGCTGTTCTGGAGACCCTAGACAACGGCAAACCGATCCGCGAGAGCCGCGACATCGACGTGCCACTGGCGCAGCGCCATTTCTACCATCATGCGGGTTATGCTCAATTGATGGATGCGGAACTTCCCGACCGCGAACCGCTAGGGGTATGCGGCCAGATCATCCCGTGGAACTTCCCGCTGCTGATGCTCGCATGGAAAATCGCGCCCGCCTTGGCCATGGGTAACACCGTGGTTCTGAAGCCTGCGGAATACACATCGCTGACCGCGTTGCTGTTTGCCGAGATATGCGAGCAAGTCGGCCTACCTAAAGGCGTCGTGAACATCGTGACTGGTGATGGCGCAGTGGGGGAGATGATTACCGCGTCGGGCGTGGACAAGCTCGCCTTTACTGGCTCCACCGAAGTCGGCCGGATCATCCGCAAGGCGACTGCGGGATCGGGCAAAGCTCTCAGCCTCGAATTGGGCGGCAAGTCCCCCTACATCGTCTTCGACGATGCGGACATCGACAGCGCTGTCGAAGGGTTGGTCGATGCCATTTGGTTCAACCAAGGGCAAGTCTGCTGCGCGGGCTCGCGCCTGTTGGTGCAAGAAGGCGTTGCCGACACGTTTTACCGTAAGCTGAAATCCCGCATGGACGGGCTGCGCATTGGCGACCCGCTGGACAAGTGTATTGATGTCGGCGCGATTGTCGACCCGATCCAGCGCGCAACCATCGCGGATATGGTCGCCTCCAACACGGAGGGCGAAACATACCAAACTACCGCCCCGGACGGATGCTTTTACCCGCCAACGCTGATCACGGGCCTCACCACGTCCTCGAACCTTATGCAGGAAGAAATCTTCGGCCCCGTCTTGGTGTCGACCACGTTCCGCACACCCGCGGAGGCCGTCGCAATGGCCAATGACACCCGCTACGGGCTTGCCGCGACAGTATGGACCGAGAATGTGAACCTGGCGCTCGACATCGCACCACAGCTGGTCGCAGGGATTGTGTGGGTTAACTCCACCAACCTCATGGACGCTGCCGCAGGTTTCGGAGGCGTTCGCGAAAGCGGCTTCGGTCGCGAAGGCGGATGGGAGGGGTTGTCCAGCTATACAAGAGCAAAGAACGCCCCGAAACCAGCCAAGCCTGTCGCAGCGTTTGAGGGTAAGGGCGGGCTTTCAGACCCTATCGACCGCACCGCGAAACTTTACATCGGCGGCAAGCAAGCGCGCCCCGATGGCGGGTATTCCCGCATCGTTTACGGCCCGAAGGGTGATGCCTTGGGGGAGGTATCGCTGGCCAACCGCAAGGATCTGCGCAATGCCGTCGAAGCAGCGCACAAGGCGAACGGGTGGTCTAAAACCACAGGTCATCTGCGCGCGCAAATCCTCTATTACATGGCTGAGAACCTATCTGCCCGTGCCTCCGAATTCGCGGATCGGATCAAATCCATGACAGGCAAGCAAGGACGGGACGAGGTCGAGGATGCACTTCAGACCCTGTTCACTTATGCTGCTTGGGCCGACAAATATGACGGGCAAGTTCACGGCGTCCCCATCCGCGGCGTTGCGCTGGCCATGAAGGAGCCGGTGGGCGTTATCGCAGCGCTTTGCGATCAACGCCCCTTGGCAGGCCTGCTCGAGGTGATCGCCCCCGCAATGGCAATGGGCAATCGGGTAGTCGCATCCGTCTCCGAGGTTTTCCCGCTGGCGGCGACTGATTTCATACAGATACTAGAGACCTCCGACGTCCCTGCCGGGGTCGTCAACCTGCTGACCGGCGACCACAAGGACGTGGCGCAGCATATGGGAGCGCATATGGATATTGACGCGGTTTGGAGCTTCTCGGATCCGCGCCATGCCGCAGCAATTGAAGCCGCCTCCGCAAGCAACCTGAAACGAACATTGATCGCTCCTGTTCCCGGTGCCGCCAAGACGATGCTGGACGCCGCGACCGAGGTGAAAAACATCTGGGTGCCCTACGGCGAATAACGCAAAACCAAACTTTCGTTGAACGTTTGTACTCAAAGTCACGGCGAGACTTTGACCGGCTCTACTTGCGCGGCTTGCCTTTCCAGGTGTCGAGCCATGAGCGGAAGCCGGAGCGCTTCTCGTCTGCGTAGTCATCCACCGCGTCCCACGTCTCGCCAACGCTTTCCGTTATCGGATCAATTTTGGACCTCTTGAACCACTGACTGAGGCGGAAAAACCCAAGGCAGATGCCTGCGAGGATGATCAGGATGAGAATGTTGAAATATGGGATCAACGTCTTTTCTGGGTCATCAGTTGCCCGAACTGCTGCAGCGTTAGGGAAGATCGACAGGAACTCGTTGCGCCAGCCGTAATGTGTGATCACCACCCATTGAGGGTCTGCTTTGGTTGAAGCCAAATCCGCCGCTTCTGTTTGGAGGTTTGAGGAATCCAGCTTGAAGTAGGGAGGCCATCCCCAGCCCGTATCCTCGTTGCGGTAAACCATAACGCGCCCGCTCTTGTCGGCCTTGCCGCTGTCATAAAGCACGGCGTTGATAAACCGGACATCGCGATTTGCGCCAGTGGTATCCTGCCCGCTATCCGCGCTCGCCCAGAAGATCGAGTTCTCGCCGAAATCAACGCGGCGCACTTCGGTCTCAACGATGCGAACGATGTCACGTTGCGGCAAGGTGTAGTGCAGGAAGGCTGCGACCAGCACCCAGAACAACAGAACGATTGTGTATTTCACCCAACGCATCAGCGAGGCTCCTTATTGGAAGTTGACCACGTAGACCAGCACACCGATCACGAGATAGGGCACCACGAAGACGCCTAAAATTAGCTTTCTGCGCAAGGATCCGTCGTAGTCTTCAAGCCCCTGCTCGATAAACGCATCACGATCCCCAGTCCGCACCTCTTCGTCCCACTCTTCTGCCAGCTTGCCCCGCCGGACAGAGCGCGACCATGCCGACAAAATGAAATAGACGACCAGCATAACGATGAACGCTATCACCGAGAGGCGTATAATTCCGAAAATCATCGCGTTCTCCTTACCGCGCCCCAAGGACCGACGATGTCAACGACGTCGCGCGGTTCAGCCTGGGGCGGCTCCTCCATAGACGCGTCACCGCTTCCGAACAAGGCCTCGCGGGCGCCCGCCTTGTCCACTTGATACTCCCTCGCAAGGAAATCAGCTACAAATGCCTTCTTCTGATCAGGCCACGTGCGGTAGCGGCTGTAGAAGAGCTCTTTGTGGCAAATGAACAATTGCCGGACATCCAGCATCGACAATTCAGCCAGCAGCATGTTGACCAGATCACGGTCCGCGTGGGGCTTTGAGCGAAGAGTGTAGAAATACGCGGGATCATTCGATGATATTCGCGGCCACGCGCCGCCGCCTTCGGCCCAACGCAAAAGTTTCGCCAGCGTGTGAAACTCTACCGGCAGCAATTCTGAGTAGCGGCGGGCAAGCGAGCGCAGATCCTGGCGCCGCAGGCGGTTCAAATCCGCCTCCATCGTCGCCGCCACATCGACTATGATGAAATCTAGTTTTTGGCGCAGGATCGCCACGGCATCCACGCCCCGTGCTTTGACGATAGGCTCGACCAGATCGTTGTCCTCTAGGAACTTCGCAATCTTGGTTCGTTCATGCAAGCCAATGGCGCCGCCGCCTTTGCCGACAGGCAGGTTGCCCAAATCCTCGTCCGAGACAGAAATCACGGCCGGTTTCTCAACATCCCGAAACGCATAGAGCCCGCCGAAATGCGACGTCCAGAAGTTGCCCTGTTCATATTCGGTGTGGCCCAACCTGATCGGAACGCGGGTCACATCGCCGGTTTTGTGGGCCAACTTGATCATGTCGGCAATCAGCACGTCATCCCACCACGCATCATCGCGACTGCGGAACTCGGTGATCATGCTGTCCAGCTTGCCCGCATCCGACACCACGCCGGAGGTCGTATCGGCCTCGACTCTGATCTTGCGAATGTCGAAAAGGTGGGAGGGTTTCGTGACGCTATAGACCGAATTCACCAGCTCCCCCGCGATGGCATCACGGGCTGTCAGGGCAAAAAGTTGTGCCTCGTTGGAGGTGATAAACTGTCGCAAAATCCCGCGCGAAGTGGAGAATTTGGCCTCTAGCAAGGGCGCCGATTTTTGTTCTGTCGACAACAAGATGAATTGCCGGTTGCACCCTTGGGGGTTCAAATACAGATGGTCTTCCAACTCCTCGCCCACCTCAGGCGCGTAGCCGGAGATATCGACGTGGAAATCCGTCAGCGTCGTCTCCTTGCCCGTCAGATGCTTGAGCGCCCGGTTGTAGCGGTCCGCCATCGCCTGCCCGTTCACATGGAACAGGTTGCCATACATCAGGCCTTTTTCGATCAAACGCATCATTGGTCAGGCCCCTTCGTCCCATCGCCGCGGCGATAGATTAACAAGTAACTAAACAGCGCCCCTACCCATATGGCGATGCAGAACATGATCGACAAGCTCAGGAACATCTCCCCGAACCCCTCCGTATGCCCCGCGTAATTCGCCCCCGAGGGCGTGAGCGCGCCGAACAGGTAGGCCGTCACCGCCCATGCGAGCAGGATCGGGCCGAGCAGGATAGGGAGGAGGAGTTTACGCATGGGTTAAGCCGTCTATTCGCGCAAACGCAGATGTTTGGCGGTTAATCTTCATTCTTTGCTTTCGCCTGCTGTCTCATACTTTTCAGTGAAAGCCAAAATTGAGCCATATGTCTCAGCCACACGTCGTTGAACTGATGGCATCATCTTGGCGCCACGCTCTGGCCAACCATGGCTTTCAAACATTTGCGTCCAACCGCCAAAATGCTCTTTCGCAATGCGAGAAATCGCCTTCGCATCCCAACCAGGCTTATAGTCATATGCCACCCTTACTCTCCAAATACCGCCGCTTTGCTTCCTCACTCAAACCAAACTCCCGCACCATATTGGCAATCGCCACCTCGTCCGACTTGTCGGCATAGCGGAACTCGCTATCGGCGTAGCGGTTGATTTCCTGGATCACCATGTCGACCGTGATCGGCTGGCGTAGCTCCTCGATCATGCCCTTCTTCTCGTCATAGGATTTGAACAGGAACAGGTCCGGCTCCTCCATCCATTCGTCCGGCAACTCGAAGTCCATCGCCCGCACCTTTACGGCGTCGGTGATGTTCTTGATCGCGCGGCCGGTGAAGCGGTGGTCGGCCTCCTGGATGCCTTTCAGGTACGTCCCGAGCTTGGCAATCGTATCCAAGCTACCGATGTCCTTCGACACCCGCTCGTAGACCTGCAGCAAGCCGTCCTCATGGGGTTTCGAGTGCCCCTCGAACGATGCGGCAACGGCCTTCTTGATCTCTTGCGCGGCGAAGACCGTGTGTTCGCCCAAGGGGATGTCGTGGTTCTTGCCCATCAGCAGTGCCAGAATGTCGATGTAGTCGTCCCGCGTGATCGGCCCGTCCACAAGGAACCGCGCGCCCGCCCGCTGGCGCAAGGCGTCGTCGACGTTTTCAGGGTAGTTCGAGAACATCCCAAACGTGCAATTCCCGCGCACCACGGTGTTGGCGCCCGCAAAAGATTCCATCAGCACGGCGGTGATTTCCAGCTGACCGGCGCTCGACTGCCGGTCGCCGCGTTTACCCGCCAACTGGTCGATGTCGTCAATGGTGCCAAACCCGATCACATTCGGGTCGATCACGTTGTTGATGAACGCCTTGGCGTTCTGGCCTGATTTACCTTGATAGCTGTCGATATTATCCGTCGACAGGTTCTGGTAGCGGAACGGATAGCCCGCTGTCTCGCAATAGCCCGAGACCAGCCCCGCCATCATCTGGATCAGCGTGGTTTTCCCCGTCCCCGGCGCGCCGTCGCCCATGAAGGTAAAGATGAAGCCGCCAAGCTCCGCAAACGGGTTCAGCTTGCGGTCGAAGTCGTAGGCCATCAGCATCTTGGCCAGCTTCATCGACTGGTATTTGGCGATGTGGTTGCCGACGACCTCGTTCGGTTTTTTGAAGGTCATCGTCAGCTTGCTGCCCTTGGCCGCGTGGGCGGGGGTGAAGCCGTTGATCGTCAGATTGTCCGCCTCGACGCGGTAGGACGCAGAATTGAACGCCGCCAACCGTGGGGTATTCTGCGCACGCAACGCGGCCTTTTCCATCACCTGCTCGGCATAGGCCAGAACTGTGGCAACCAGCTTGGCGTCGTCGCTGGCGAACAGGGTCAGATCTTGGTCCAGCTCCCACAACGCGCCATGTAGCGCCAATTGCGCGTTATCAGATAGGATTTCTTCGACAGCGCCGATCTCCACCGACGTCTCGCTGGCTTGTGACGCCAGCAGGAACGACGTGGCATTGGCGAAAGTGAACAATGTCGCCAAGGCTTCCGCCGCCAGCAACTCGCCGAACTCTGCGCGGCGTGCTTCGGCCACACGGCCAGCGAGGTTTTCTTTCTTAAGCTCCGACAGTCCGGTGGCTTCAGAAAACGCCTCGCCTGCCGCGAGAGCAATCGCCAAAGCGCGGCGAATGCCGTGAAGCACGCTGGCTTGAATGGCAGATGGCAGGGCATCTTCGCCCACGCTTTCGACACGCTCGATCAGACGCACGCCCTCGGGGCGCGCAGTAGAGCGGGTCACTAAGCCAGGAGTGGTTGAACGGAACCGGCGGCGGGTACCAAGGCCCGCTGATTTCTCGGTCTGCAGTGCCTCTTTTGCAGTGGCAATGCGCGGTGTGTGGTCCACGCCTTCCAGCATTGCGACGGCAGCCGCATAATGTTTGCGAATATCGTCTTCGGTCAGTTCCATAAAATCAGCTGATTGGCTCACGTCAAACCCTCATCTTTATTCTTAAAATAGGTCGGTATGGACTACCGATAACTCACCACGCGGCCAGCAGGGCTGACCACAAATTTGCGCACGTCATGAAAGCCGGCGGGGTTCTTCTCGGCCAGCACCTGAAACGGGCGTTGCGGCAAAATGATCGAGCGTTCGATGCTCGTCGTTCCCGTCTCCGCCCCGCGCCCCGCAAAGGGGTCGAGCTTGAAAATCTCGCGCTCGACCGAGCTGAACCAGCCCTTCTTTTCCATCTCTGTACGCTCGGAATGGAGATCTTCAACTGTCCATGCCAGCGTCCAATCCTCGCCCACGGGGCCTTGCGCCTCTTCCAGCACTTCGCGGATTGGGCCGGATTGCGAGGTGAAGACCGATGAATACATCGGGCCAACATGGATACGCCGCAAGCGCTTGGGGTGCAAATCGTCGAAGTCACGGTCGAACCCTTGCGCGATGGTCAAAAGCTTGAGCCCCGCAGAGCCTTGAGCCATCAAATGAGCCTGCGCCGAAGGCCAGCGCCGCGCGTCTTTGGGCAACGCCACCTCGCCCGTATCCTCTACATCCATCATATAGATTGTCGGCACGTTTTGCTGACTGTCATAGACCGCCCAATGGAGCAGATAGCTGCGCCGATCGTCCTTGTTGCCCGTCCACAACGCATGGGGATCATTGGTCGCCCAAAACAGTCCGCCTTCAGCCAATGCCTCGTAATACAAGCGTTGAGACATCGCAAATTGCAGTTTGGTTGGCACGGTCAAATCGCCCACAATCTGGCGAACCATTTCGTCTTTGAGCTTCGCTCTCGAGCGCATCCCCGCCAAATGGGTCTCCGCCTGTTGAGCGTCGTTGGCCATCTTCATTAGTTCGGCAAAGACCGGGAAACCGCTTTCGTGCCGGTCGATGGACAACGATCCAAAGAACACACCGGTGTCACGCCCGGTCAGCAGATATTTGTGGCTCAGAGCACGGAAAGTCTGCGCGATGCGGGTCACGTAGTCCGAAATAATTGCCACATCGGATTTTGAGAACGTCCGCTCCACCTCCATCTCGGCGGCCACGCGGGCCAGATGGCCGGTGATCCGCTCGAACTTGGCAAAGTAGCGCCGCGCGGCGAGGTCGTCGGTCAAGCCGGAGTGGTCGGCGGTGAGGTTGAGGTCTTCAGTCATCACTTGCGGCATCCGGCAATGCGCGATCCAACCATCCATTGAACCAGAAACCATAAAGCGCGGATATGACAAAGATCAGCACTTCGAAAACCCCAGAGTCAAATCTAGGCCACGTATCACCAACAAACCCACGCAGCCCGTAGAACACGAAGATCATTGTGATGATAGTGACAGCGATGACCCCAAGTGACCTAAGCAAGGTTAGGCACCATACAGATTTTTGTCGTGCTTCTCGACGATCTTCTCGAAGCGCCGCGCGAACCGCTCATCCGCCTTCGCCTTCTGCTCCAGCACTTTGCGGGCGAAAACCATTTGGTCCTCATGGGCTTCCATCATCTCAGTCATGCGCTTGTTGGTGGCGGCACCGATGCCGGCCATGGCGGATTGCGCCTCTTGGTCGGTTTTCACGCCAATCTCGTTGATCTTGTGCGCCACGTCCTGCTGCTGAGCCGTCTTCAACGACTTGGTCAACGCATCGTAAAGCACCACGCGTTGCTTGGTGTCGGTTTCCAGCTTGTTGATCAAAACCATCTGCGTCGCCGCTTGGTTTTGAAGCGAGTCGATCCAGGTTTTACCCTGCTCGATATAACGCTCAAGAGTCTGGCTTTTGGCCAGCTTCACCTGTTCGGCCTGCACCTTCTCGTTATAAAGCGAGTTCAACCCCGCCAGTTCGGTCTCTAACTTAGTGCGCGCAGCCGCGTCCTGCTCTACAGATATCTTATTCTCCAACTCGATGATTTTCGGGTCCATCGCCACGATCTCGGTGCGCAGGGTTTCCAATTCGCCCACAGTGAATTCGCGATCATCGAGCGTCGCGGTCAGGTTGCTTTCAACCTTTTCCTTTTGCTCGTTTAGCATGGTCAACTGGCCCTGAAGCAGCGCCACGATAGTATCGGACTTGCCGATGAGATCTTGCAATTTGTCATCAATCGACGCGGTTCGCATACGCTCTTGGCGCAGGCTTTCCGACTTGCCTTGGGAGAAAATGCCCACAAAGCTTTCCCATCCGGTCTTGTCGCGCATCGCGGAAAAGTCTTCGGAGAAGCCGGAGGTCACGTCGTCCAAGCCCATAATCAGCTCGGCAATATTAGCGTCCATAGCCGCGGTATGGGCATGCACGTCTTCAAGCGAAGCGTTCTCAATGTCCAACTCCAGCACATCTCCGGCGTCCAACTTGGCCCGCGCAGATTCAATCTTGCTGGTCATTTCAGCGATTTTAGCTTGTGCTTCAGCCACTTGCTCTTGGCTTTCACGAACTTGCGCGTCGAAATTGGCCATAAAGAATATCCCCTCGTTTAAATGTTATCACCATTCACATAATGGCAAGAATTGCAGTTTTAAAGAGTTTGCCACGTCGAACCCGCCCCACGCCATAGCAAAAACCGGCTGTAAGGTAATTTACGACAGCGCAGCTCTCAAGATGGGGCTTTTCGCATCACGTAAGACGTCAATCACATCGAAATGGTGGCGTCCTGGCAAAATCATGTGGCCTACGCCCCATGCCTCGGCCAACCATCGGGCTTGGTCCAGAAACACCGGGCGCTCTTGCGAACCGACCGCCACAGTCACTGGCACATCCAATGAATGCCCCAAAACAGGGCTTTCTGCCTGCGCTTCTGCGGCATCCAAGCGCAACGTGTCGTTCATCGTCAACGGAAGCATCGGGCGAAGATCCGAAACGGGCGATATCGACAATACATGAGACAATCGAGCGGCCACATATGCTGACAAAACGCCCGGCATGGCCATGCGCGCCACCAAATGCCCGCCCGCCGAATGCCCTGCCAAAACAATCGGCCCGTCGGTCTGCTCTGCCAGAGCCGTTATAGCCTGCGCGACATGTTTTGTAATCTCGCTGATCCGAACCTCTGGTGCCAGAGGGTAGCCCGGATGCGCAATGGCCCATCCCGCGGTCAAGGCACCCTCACCGAAACAGGTCCAGTCATCCTTGTGCCGCTGCAACCAGTAGCCGCCGTGCACGAAGATAAAGAGACCCTTCGCAGGGCCATCGGGACGGATCAGATCATATTTTGCGCGAGGGTTGTCGCCGTAGGCCACATCATACTCGCCCGTTTTCGCCGCGCGAAGCGCCGCCGATGCCGCCTCCCACGCGTCCACATAGCTTTGCGCGTTGGGGATAAAGGCGCCATTTTCATATTCCAGATCAAGCTCTTGCTGAGTTTTCGACATTCTTTTCAACTTTACCCCAAGGATTGACGCCGCCCATGCGTCCTACCATCACTATGCGTATGAAAACCAGCGACGAGGCATTGGCGCAAGCCGCGAGTGACGGGGACAGCGAGGCATTCAGCCTTCTGGTCAGGCGTCACTACGACCGGTTGTTCCGATTGTCTTGGCGATTAACCGGCCACCGCGCCGATGCTGAGGACTTGACGCATGACATTCTGGCAGCGCTCCCTGCCAAATTGCGCGCTTTCCGTGCAGACTCCAAGTTCACGACGTGGCTCTACCGCGTGACCTTGAACGCCGCGACCGATCGCGCTCGCAAGTCACAGCGCCGCAGGCGTGCCCGCGAAGGCTGGGGCCAAGACTACACCAGGCGCGCAGCTGAGGCCGCAGAAGGTGCCGAGGCACAAGACTGGTTGGCCAACGCCATGCGCGCCCTGCCGCCTGAACTGCGCGAGACCGTGGTGCTGACTTTGGGCGAAGAACTGACGCAAGCCCAAGCAGCTGAGGTTATGGGGCTGTCGGAAGGAACAATTGCGTGGCGTATGTCAGAAGTGAAACGCCACTTGCGCGAAATGGCCAAAGAGGGGGCCAGGTAGATGCCAGAATTTGAAGACGAACTAGACAAACTCCGCGCCGCATTGCGCGAGGCACCAGCGCCAGATGAAGCCACCAAGGAGGCCGCCTTGCGCAGGGCAGAAGAAAATTTTGAACGCCTCCAAGGATCGGCCTCTGCCGCACGTCCTACAGATATTAGCCCCAAGCGGGCAGGATTTTTGAAAGGACTTGGACAGATGTTTATGAAACCCAATTTGAAGCCGATGATGCTGGCAACGTCATCTCTGGTGATTGTCGGCGTTGGCGTGGTGCTGACAATGCCCCTTCTGCGAGAGCAATCAGCTCCGGCATTGAGAAACGAGGCCGTTGCGTCCAAGCCAAGTCCCGTATCGATCTCTGAATTGAGCGAGGCGGCGAATGACGCCGAGCAAGAGTCGCCGCGCGCGCGCGCGGCGACGAGCCAACCGGCTCCGGAGCGTGACGATGCAACCGCAAGTGTGGCTGCCCCAGGGCCGATGCGAATGGCTAAAAGTGCCGAGGGCTTTTCGGCGCAAGGAGTGGCCGTGAGTAACCTCACAACTTCCTCGCCGCCACTTCGCGACCGTCTGCCTCAGTCTGGCATCTCCCAGTCTCGCGACCAATTTCTTGATGTTTCATATAATCCTTTGAAGGTGACATCCGAAGAACCTGTTTCCACCTTCTCAATCGACGTGGATACGGCCAGCTATTCTTGGGTCCGCTCCAGCCTGTCGCGCGGCCAGATGCCAGACCCCAATTCGGTGCGGGTCGAGGAAATGGTGAACTACTTCCCTTACGCTTACCCCGCACCTGAAGGCGACGTGCCATTCCGCCAAACCGTGACTGTCAGCGAAACCCCATGGAACACAGACACCCAACTGATGCACATCGCTATTCAAGGCGCGCAGATCACGGATCGTCCACCGTTAAACCTTGTGTTCCTTCTGGACACCTCAGGCTCTATGCAGGACGCAAACAAGCTGCCTTTACTGGTGCAAAGCTTCCGCCTGATGCTTGGCCAGCTACACCCAGAAGATGAGGTTGCAATCGTCACCTATGCGGGCTCCGCTGGCACTGTCCTAGAGCCCACCAAAGCATCCGAGCGCCGCAAGATCGAAGACGCTTTGCTGCGCTTGTCGGCAGGTGGCTCTACTGCCGGCGGCGAAGGCCTGCGCGCGGCCTATACGCTTGCAGATCAGATGAGCCGCGACGGAGAGGTCTCGCGCGTTCTATTGGCCACCGATGGGGATTTTAACGTCGGTATGCAATCAGACGCGGAGCTAAAGAGCTTCGTGGAGCAAAAGCGCCAGTCCGGCACATATCTTTCGGTCTTCGGCTTCGGGCGCGGCAATGTGAACGACGCTTTGATGCAGACCCTTGCCCAGAATGGAAACGGCCAAGCCGCCTATATCGACACCTTGGCCGAGGCACAAAAGGTGCTGGTCGATCAACTTTCCGGCGCGATGTTCACCATCGCCCAAGACGTCAAGATTCAGGTGGAGTTCAACCCCGCCACCGTCGCCGAATATCGCCTTATCGGCTACGAGACCCGCGCGCTGAGACGCGAGGATTTCAACAATGATAGGGTGGACGCGGGCGAAATCGGGGCTGGCCATACGGTCACCGCACTCTATGAGATTACCCCTGTTGGCTCCGACGCTGTGCTGACCGACCCGCTGCGTTTCGGGTCAACTGTTGAGGATGGAAATACGTCTGACCTCGCGTTCCTGCGCCTGCGCTACAAGGAGCCTGGCGTTACACAAAGCAAACTGCTTGAAGAGGTCGTACCGGTCGGCGTTCAGAATGCAGGGCCCGAGGCGTCATTTGGCGCAGCGATCGCAGGCTTCGCGCAACTGCTGCGCGGCGAAACTGCACTGGGTGATTGGAACTATGCCGACGCCGTAGCACTCGCAAATGCCAACAAGGGCAGTGATGAGTTCGGATACAGAGCCGAGGCCGTGCAACTCATACGTTTGGCAGAAAGCATGTCGCGGAACTGACCCACCCAAACGAAAAAGGCCTCAGTGCTTTGCGGCACCGAGGCTTTCAGAAACTATCAGCTAAACCTTAGTGCAGCTTTGCTTTCACTTGCGCGATTGCGTCGTCGATCAAACCGTTCTGATCCGCAGCGCTTGTTTTGGAGGCCACCACATCTGCGGCAGCAGCGATGGCAACGGATACGGCACGGTCGCGAACTTCACGAACGGCAGAAGCTTCAGCACTTGCGATTTGTTCTTCCGCAGACTGGAGACGACGCGCGATGGAGGTTTTCAGATCCTCTTTCGCCTGCTCAGCTGCTGCTTCGGCTTCACGCTTGGCTTCGGCCACGATGCGGTCAGCTTGCTCAGCCACCTCTTTTTGCTTGCGCTCATAAGAGGCCAGCAAGGTTTGAGCTTCTTCGCGAAGGGCCTTGGCCTCATCAAGCTCGGACTGAATGGTTTCAGCGCGCTTGTCGAGCATTCCGCCAAGCATGCCCGGAACTTTGAAATAGAACAGGACTGCGATGAACAGAAGGAACGCCAGAAGCACAATGAAGTTTGTGTTGTGCAGCGACACGAAAGGACCGCTCGCGGCCAGCGCGGGGGCGGGCAACACTGCAGCAAGAGTGAGAAGCTTCTTCATCTCTTATCCTTTCATCTTAGCAGTGACGGCGGCAGTGATCGATTTTGCGTCGATTTTGCCGGGAGCCACTGCGGACACGATATCTTTTGCGATGTCTTTAGCCACTGTCGCGACGCTTTCAGCGGCGCTATCACGAATGGCTGCGATCGCTTTTTCACCTTCGGCAGAACGGGCGGCAATCTCTGCATCCGCTTTTGCGATGGCCTTGTCCAAATCGACCTGAATGGCCGCTTTGGTTTCGCCGACGATCCGACCTGCCTCGGCGCGTGCGTCGATCAGGGCTTTGTCGTAAGCCGCTTCCGCGTCCAAAGCCTGTTGCTTCAGGTCTTCGGCGGCAGCAATGTCGTTGGTTATGGTGCCGGCACGTTCTGCCAGAACCGATCCGATGCGCGGCAGCGCAACGCGCGACAGCACAAAGTAAATGACCACAAGCGTGATCAGCAACCAGACGATCTGGTTATCAAAGGTCGAGAAATCAAGCTGGGGCATGCCCGCGCTTTCTTTCACTACTTCACCGGTTTCAGTTGCCATGATGGCCCCCAGATGTGTCTGAATACTTAGATCTTACATCGGACGGGCCCGCTTCAGGCCCGCCCGACCGTAAGGATGGTATAGCTTGGTTCTTAAACGGCGAACATCAGCAGAAGGGCTACGAGGAACGAGAAGATCCCCAGAGCTTCCGCGAATGCGATGCCGATGAACAGTGTTGCAGTCTGCGAAGCAGCTGCGGACGGGTTGCGCAGAGCGCCGGACAGGTAGTTACCAGCAACGTTGCCCACACCGACGGCTGCGCCGCCCATGCCAACAGATGCCAGGCCTGCGCCGATGAATTGACCCATTTGTGCGATATCGCCTTCCATGTCTTTTCTCCTTACGATGGAATTGAGGTGATTAGTCTTCGTGACCTTAGTGGGAAGGATGCAGCGCATCTTTCAGATACACGCAGGTCAGAATTGCGAACACGTAAGCCTGGATGCCGCTTACGAGAATTTCGAGCCCATACATGGCGGTGATCGCCAGAATGGACAGAGGTGAGATTGCCGCGATGGCAGCGAAGCCCGCGAACACTTTGATAACGGCGTGGCCCGCCATCATGTTGCCCGCCAAACGAATGGAGTGGCTCACCGGCCGCACGAAGTAGCTGATGACTTCGATCAGCGCCAGGATCGGACGCAGCGCCAGTGGCGCCGAAGACACCCAGAACAGGCCCAGGAAACCCATGCCGTTTTTGACGAAACCCAAGACGGTGACTGCCAAGAATACGAAGATTGCCAGAACACCTGTCACCGCAATATGCGATGTGGTTGTGAAGGCCATTGGCAACAGGCCAAGGAAGTTCGACACCAGAATGAACATGAACAACGTCATGATGTAGGGGAAGTACTTCACACCGTCTTTACCGGTGACGTCTTCTACCATCTTGTAGACAAAGCCATACAGCATTTCAGCGATGGACTGGCTGCGCGATGGCACGATAGCGCGGCGCGAGGTGCCGATAACCAGCAGCAAGATGATGCAGACGACTGTCAAAGCCATCCAAAGCGTCACGTTAGTGATGGTGAAAGCACCAACATCGCCATGGCCAAACAGCGGCTTAACGATGAATTGGTCCATCGGGTGAAAAACCAGACCGCCTTCTTCCGCGCCGTGAGCTTCTGTCGCCATCCGTTCAATCCTTCTCGCTGGCCGCTTTGGCCACATGTTCGTTTTGGACTTCTTTGGCGGTGCGAAGCATAACGTTCACCCCGGCCGCAAAGCCCAGCAATGTGAAAACCACCAGAAAGATCGGCAATGTGCCGAACAGCCAATCCAGGCCGTATCCAATGGTCAGACCGATCCCAAGACCGGCAACAAGTTCCGTCACCATCCGCCAGCCCTGTTGGGCGCCTGAATAGTGCTCGTCCCCCCTTGGCTTTTCGGCCTGTGAGGTTTTCTTGAGGCCTTCGATCCGCTCGCTCAGCGCATCGAGCTGGGCCTTATTCGGGTCTTCGGTCATCAAAAATCACCCCTCGGGAGGTTTGATGGAGGGATAGGCCGCGGGCACCACAGAGTCAATCGCTCTAAACAGGGCCACGCCACGCCATCAAGTCCATGTTTCTAAATAAAAAAATTCCCACCAAAGAACGGCAGGACACCTCGTCGCAGCTTGGCATGCAGCAAACCCATATTCAACCATTTGGTTGACGATTGCGAAGCCGCACGCCATGACACGACTATGAGCGCGTCACTAGACACAACCTTTGCGGCCCTTGCCGATAGTACTCGAAGGGCAATCCTGACGATGTTGTTAGAAGACGACATGGCTGTCACGGACGTGGCCGAACCCTTCGATATGTCTCTTGCTGCGATTTCCAAGCACCTGTCCATCCTGACCCGTGCCGGCCTGATATCTCAGGAAAAACGCGGTAGAGTCAAATGGTGCAAACTTGAGCCCGACGCCATGCGGAGCGCAATTGTCTGGATCGAGAGCTTCGGCCAACTAGAAGCGTTGAACTTCGAAGCTTTCGAGCGCTTTCTAGATAATGAGCTTGGCTCCTGAGCCAAAGTCCAGCCACCTGCGAAACGGGCAGAACCAGAGTTCCAAATCCACGAAGGCTGTTATCTGCGCAGAAGGACCATGCTGGATCGAAAACGGTTCCTAAAACCTATTCCTTAAGCAACATCCCCAAGGCCAAAACCGTAAGACCTACCCCTGCGAAAACGAGCAAAGACGGGGCCGGTCCGCCAAGTGCCAATTGCCACACGATCACCCAGCTCGGCACCAGATAGGTATAAGCCATCACTTTCGACGATGGCAGTCGCAGTGCCGCATATTGCAGCAAAACAAAGGTCATGGCAGAAGCGATGACCGCGACGTAGAAGATCGTAATCCAGACAATCGGCGGAAGCGCAGCCCAATCCGTGGCCCAAAGATCCGACCACCCCCAGACGATAAGTAGCCCAAGCCCACCCAACATGGTGAAAAACGAAAATACGACCGGGGACTCCCCCATGTTCAGCTTTCGAACAAGCGGAGTGTAAACCGCATGGGCGGCACAGCCGACGAAGTATATCGCCTCGCCGCGCCCGATCTCGAAGGCCAGTAATGCCGAGATATCGGCGCGAAAGATCACCCACAACGCCCCTGCTCCACCAAGGACAAGGGCCAGCGCCATTCGCGGGGTCAGTATCTGGCGCAGTAACGCATAGCCTGCACCTGCTGACAACAAAGGTGTCAAAGTGAATACAGCTGCGGCGCTTACGGGCGGCGCGGTCTTAAGCCCTTCGAACATTAAGACGAAGTAGGCAGCCAATAGCCCGCCAAGGACCAGATATCGCCAAGGGGCGACCATTGCGGCGCGTGGCAGCCCTGTCGTCACGAAGGCAGCGACGCCGATCACAGCCGCCGCGATCATGAAGCGCACTGCGTTTAATGCAGCAGGCGCTATTTCATTTGCAGCAAGCGAACCGAGCGCGAAAGATCCGGCCACCAAGACGGAGAACAACAGCATAGCCAGATGGCCGCGCCTTGAAGGGGTCATTTCTGCGCCGTTCGGGCACGGGATAGTCTTGGAAACTTGCCTTCGAACAATACGATGCGACGGGTCATCTTAAAGATCGGCCCACCCTTTGGCCTCTTCCTTCAGGAAGGTAACGAAAGAATGCACTTTCGCGGTCCGGTGAAGATCCACATGGGTCACGCACCAAAATGTGGAAGACCAAGTTGGATCGGACGGCATAACCTCTTTCATGTCGGGATGTTCATTGCCGATATATGCAGGCAAAAACCCGATACCGGCCCCTGCGATCACTGCATCTTCGACAGAATTCGTGTCAGAACACCTATAGACCACGTTCTCTTCCGGCACATGCTCGCCGATCCATTTCATAAACGGCGCACGAGGGTTGATCGTGGATATCCTGCAAAAGCGATGGTTCGGGATATCTTCAATACCATTCAGCGGGCCGTGCCGGAAAATATAGTCTTTGTGAGCGTAAAGCCCCATCGGTAGGCGCGCCAACTCCTGCACGATATTGTCCAGATCGTCACCCGGCGCGCCAGCCCGCAAAGCTACATGGGCCTCACCATATTCAAGTCGAAGCGGACGCGTGTCGACGATCAATTCAGCGCGAATGTCGGGGTTATCACGTTGATATTTGGTGATGGTGCGCGCCATCAATGGCGACATTTGCGGCAGGCAGGTTACGATCAGGTCGCCCGAGACCGACGCCCCACGGCCATGAATGCGTCCTGCAAGTTGCGTCAACTGATCCTCAGTCGCCGCTGCAACGGTCAACAAATCTTCCCCAGCCTCAGTGGGGGTGTAGCCGCGAGCATGACGCTGGAACAGCTTGGCCCCCAACTTACCCTCTAAGCTGTCTATATGACGGATCACTGTAGCATGATGGACACCAAGTACCTCCGCAGCGGCGCTGACCGTGCGAAGGCGGGCAACCTGATAAGCCGTCCGATATTCGTCCCAATTGTCGATATTCATGGGGTTAGATTCCTTTTGTGCGAAAGCGCGCGATTTACCCCAAACAACTCCAGTTTCGTTCAATTTTGCAAGCGAAAATAGCCTCGCGAAATGAGAACGGCCTTCTCAACCGCGTCCTATTGGCTAATGTCCAGCTCATGAAGGTAACGCGCAACATCCCAGAGCAACTCGTTATCGAGAACCGCCCTTGGGTTATCTCACTCGCTCTGGTGGCAGGTGGTCTATTGTTCATTGGGATCGGACTATCGATTTTCCTCAGCGGCGAATTGATGGGATTGGTCTTTATGGGGTTGGGTCTTATCCCATTCGGAATGCTCTTCGCCTTCGCGCGTCGCACACAGGTTCTCTTTCTCGGCCCTGAGGGAAAAGTGATTATAAGGCGGCGCTCTTTGCTTGGCGGCTCGACTATCGAGCACCGGATCGACGAGGTGTCAGAAGCCATCGTGCAAAGCAGCACAGGTGACAAGGGGACGACCTACCGTGTCGCTTTAAGCTTCCCGCACGGCCAAAGCGCAGGTATCCATCCTTTGACTTTGGTATATGACAATTTTAGCGATCATCGGGGTATGGCTAATATAATCAACTCTTGGCTCACGGCTCATCGTGGCGAATGAACTCAGAGACCATGCCGTTAAGCGCACTGCTTGACTCCAAGCACCCCACCGCGTAAATCGCGCACAACATCCGGAAGCACCAGTCTTCCGGTCCCTGCCTAGTGTAGGGATCGCCCCCCATCAGCGCGTCGCGCCCATGGGGGCCAAACTGTTTGTTTTGACCCCACCCTTGATGACTGGGAGGGGGCAATTGTCGTTTCGCCGGTCCGTGCTTAGGTATGGGTCACATGTGAGAATAAAGGAGCCGAGAGCCCATGTTTGAGAACCTGTCCGAACGCCTCTCTGGCGTCTTTGATAAGCTCACTAAGCAAGGCGCATTGTCCGAGGACGACGTAAAAACCGCCCTCCGCGAGGTGCGCGTCGCCCTTTTGGAAGCGGACGTTTCCCTTTCTGTGGCCCGAGACTTCGTCAAAGCCGTCGCTGACAAAGCCACCGGTCAAAACGTGACCAAATCGGTTACCCCCGGCCAGCAAGTTGTCAAAATTGTCCATGACGAGTTGAAGCACATTCTGGCGGGCGACAACGAAGAACCCGGTGAGCTGAAGATCGACAGCCCGCCCGCCCCAATCCTGATGGTCGGCCTTCAAGGCTCCGGTAAGACGACGACGACGGGTAAGCTGGCAAAACGGCTCAAGGAAAAAAACAATAAGCGCGTGCTGATGGCATCGCTCGATGTGAACCGCCCCGCCGCTATGGAGCAGTTGGCAATATTGGGCGCGCAGATCGGTGTAGACACCCTGCCGATCGTCAAAGGTGAAAAACCCGTCGACATCGCCAAACGCGCCAAGCAACAAGCGACATTGGGCGGCTACGACGTCTACATGCTCGACACAGCGGGCCGTCTGCAAATCGACCAAGTGTTGATGCAAGAGGTCGAAGACGTCCGTGACATCGTCAAACCACGCGAAACGCTGCTGGTCGTCGATGGCCTGACTGGTCAGGTCGCCGTTGAAGTCGCAGAAGAGTTTGATGGCAAAATCGGCATCTCCGGCGTGGTTCTGACCCGAATGGACGGCGACGGGCGTGGTGGTGCGGCATTGTCCATGCGCGCGGTCACCGGCAAGCCGATCAAGTTCGTCGGCCTCGGCGAAAAGATGGACGCGCTTGAAACCTTCGAGCCGGACCGTATCGCGGGCCGCATTCTTGGCATGGGCGACATCGTCGCTTTGGTTGAGAAGGCACAAGAAACCATCGAGGCTGAACAAGCCGAAAAGATGATGAAGCGCTTCCAAAAGGGTCAGTTCAACATGAACGACCTGAAGAACCAGCTTGAGCAGATGCTCAAGATGGGCGGCATGGAAGGCCTCATGGGTATGATGCCCGGCATGAAGAAGATGGCAGGTCAGGCCAAAGAGGCTGGCATGGACGACAAGATGCTCAAGCAGCAGATTGCGCTGATCCAGTCGATGACCAAGAAAGAACGCGCCAACCCGCAGATTTTGCAAGCTTCGCGCAAAAAGCGCATCGCCAAAGGCGCGGGCATGGAGGTTTCAGAGCTGAACAAACTTCTGAAGATGCAGCGCCAGATGGGCGACATGATGAAGAAGATGGGAAAAATGGGCAAAGGCGGAATGCTGAAACAAGCCATGAAAGGCATGTTCGGCAAGGGCGGCATGCCCGATATGAACGACCCGGCAGCAATGGAAGCCGCCGCCAAGCAAATGGGTGCCAAACTGCCAGGTGGTCTCGGCGGAATGCCCGGCTTGGGCGGCAGCGCACTCCCCCCTGGTTTGTCAGGGTTCGGCAAAAAGAAATGATCGTAACCTTTTCGACCCCCACGCTTGAAACAGAGCGATTGGTTCTTCGCGGACCAAAGTTCGACGACTTCGAGCCTATGCGTGCATTTTACGCGACGGATCGGTCGTCGATGGCAGGTGGGCCGATCACAGACTTGCGTCAGGCATGGAATGCGTTTGCTCACATCACAGGGATGTGGGCCCTGCGCGGGTTTGGCACGTTCATTGTAACGCTGAGGGGCAACGACACCGCAGTTGGTGCTGTTGGGCCATACTACCCGATCAACTGGCCAGAAAAAGAATTGGGCTGGACGTGTTGGGACGCTGGCCTCGAAGGTAAAGGCCTCATGTTCGAGGCTGCGTCCGCGACCCGCGACTTTGCATTCCGCGTTTTGGGCTGGGACACCGCAGTAAGTTATATCGAAACCGGCAACACTCGTTCCGTTGCCTTGGCCGAGCGTCTTGGTGCGGTTCTTGATCCGAATGCCGTGCAGCCGAAACCTGACGCACCCTGCCTTGTTTACCGCCACCCAATGCCGGAGGCCGCGTAAGATGGGACACCGCGACATTCCCGTTCTGGAAACCAAACGCCTGATCCTCAAAGGACCAGAGCCACAGGATTATCCGGATTTCAAAGCGACCTTCACCAGCTTCCGCGCCCGTTACATGGGCGGCCCGCTGAACCCCTACGAAGCATGGATGCTCTATGCAGCCGAGATCGGCCATTGGGAAATTCGCGGGTTTGGTATGTGGATGATCCACGACAAGGACACCAACGTAACGCTGGGTATGGCCGGCGGCTGGCAACCAGCCATGTGGCCGGAGCGCGAGCTGGCTTGGATCATCTGGCCCGAAGTTGCCGGCAAAGGCTATGCGCTTGAAGCTGTCGATGCAGCGCGTCGTCATTTCTACAAATCTGGCTGGGAAGGTGCGGTCAGCTATCTTGACCCCTACAATCTGGACTCTGTGCGGCTTGCCGAACGACTGGGTTGCAAAAAGGACAAGGACGCCAAGTCCATCGGGGATGAGGATTCCGTGTATCGTCACCCATCGCCCGAAGCGCTGAGAGACACCCAGCTCGCACATGGGATCGCGATGGAGATCAGCCACTATCATGATCCAGCCTTCAAACCGAAAGGGTTCGCACTTGACTGACGCCGTCACCAAAGCCGCCGAAATCCTGAAAGAACATCGTGCCAGCATTGACCGTCTGGACGCGATCCTTGTCTACACGCTGGGCGAGCGGTTCAAGCACACCCAAGCCGTGGGAAAACTGAAGGCCGAGCACGAATTACCGCCGAGCGACCCTGATCGGGAAGCAACGCAAATCAAACGACTTGAGGATTTGGCAAAACGCGCCGACCTCGACCCTGAATTCGCTAAATCCTTCCTGAACTTCATCATTCGGGAAGTCATCCAGAACCACAAAAAGTTTCAATAATTTCGGACACTTGTCCGGCACAGCCATCCTAAGGAGAACTACACAATGGCAATGAAAATCCGTCTGGCCCGTGGTGGGTCCAAAAAGCGCCCATTCTACCGCGTTGTTGCTGCTGACAGCCGCATGCCACGTGACGGCCGCTACGTCGAAAAACTGGGCACCTATAACCCACTGCTGCCAAAAGACAGCGAAGAGCGGGTAAAGCTGGACATGGAGCGCGTTAAGCATTGGCTCGACCAAGGTGCTCAGCCTTCTGACCGTGTGTCCCGCTTCCTCGAAGCTGCTGGCGTTATCGAGAAGAAAGAGCGCGCCAACCTGAAAAAAGGCGAGCCGGGCAAAAAAGCTCAGGACCGCGTCGAAGAGAAAGCCGCCAAAGCTGCTGCCGCTGCTGAAGCAGCTGCTGCTCCGGCTGAAGCTCCTGCAGAAGAAGCACCAGCTGAAGAAGCTGCAGCCGAAGAAACCGCAGAGTAATCTGCGCTTTGAGCAATGCGTAACTTCGAACCGGAATTCCGGGACGAGCTATATGAGTTGATGCGGTGGCGGCGCGATGTGCGCCGCTTCCGAACCACTCCCGTGGACGAGGCACTGCTTATGCGGTGCCTCGACGCATTTTCGCACGCCCCGTCCGTTGGGCTATCGGAGCCGTGGCGCATTGTTCGCGTCGAAAGTACAAAGGCGCGCGCAGCCGCCCGCGCCAATTTTGAACGCGCTAACGCCGATGCCTTGGCCCGATATGACGGTGACCAAGCAGACAACTACGCCAAGCTGAAACTCGCGGGCATGGACCGATCGCCCGTACAGCTTGCGATATTTTGTGATGAGGCCAGCCCCAAAGGTCACGGACTTGGCGCAGGCACTATGCCTGAGATGCGCCGGTATTCGGTGGTGTCAGCCGTCACATTGTTCTGGCTCGCCGCCCGAGCAGAAGGCTTGGGGCTCGGCTGGGTCTCGGTTCTCGATCCAGTCCAACTTTGCCGCGATCTGGGCGTGTCTGAGGAATGGGCCTTGATCGGGTATTTCTGCCTCGGCCATCCAGAGGAAGATCATGACACTCCGGAGCTGCTCCGCGAAGGTTGGGAAGCCCGCGCCCCAACGCTGGACATAACCCGCGCATGAGCCGGCGATATGTCATAGGCGTCGTTCATGCCCTGCATGTTGCGGCAGGCAAAAGGCAGGGGTTCGTCGCATTTAGTCACGGCAAAGAAGCCGCAGTGCGCAATCTGGATGTCGGCGACAAAGTGATCTTCTACGCCCCGAAGACCGAATTCGATGGCGATCCGGTTCAGGCCTTTGTGGGTCACGCCACCATTTCCGGCGAAGCACCACGACAAATGGACTACATGACCGGCCTCCCTGCGTGGGTGCGGGACGCCAATTTCGATGACGTCAAGGAAGTGCCCGTGCGCCCGCTTCTAGAGCATCTGACCTTCGTTACCCGCCCCAGCCATTGGGGAATGGCTTTTCGACAAGGCAAGTTTTCAATCCCCGAGGCAGATTACCGCCTGATCGCCCGCGCAATGGGAGTCGACGCATGATCCGACGTTTATTCACATTGGTTTTTATGGGGCTGGCCTTCTATGGCGGGCTCAAGGTAGAGCGCGGGTTAACAGCGGGTCGCTGCACCCAAGCGGGTGGAGCGATGGTCGACGGGATTTGCATTGGAGCACAGCCCAAATGAGCAAAGATGAGATTGTAGTTGGAGCAATCGCCGGATCGTTCGGCGTCAAAGGCGAGGTGCGGCTGAAGAGCTTCTGCGCCCACCCCGAGGACATCGCCCTCTACTCACCGCTTATGGGCGACAACGGGGTTCAGTACACCATCAAGATCACGCGCCCGGTCAAAAACGGCTTTGCGGCGCGTTTGTCCGGCGTCCGTTTCAAAGACGAGGCGGATGCGTTGCGCGGGGTCAAACTATCCGCGGATCGTGACCTGTTACCCTCCCTTCCAGATGACGAGTACTACCACGCCGATCTGATGGGGCTGGATGTGCTGGACACCGGCGGCGAGTTGCTGGGCAAAGTGGCTGCTGTTCTCAACCATGGCGCAGGCGACATACTGGAGCTTCGCGGACCGAACTTGAAAGGGTCGGTTCTGCTGCCTTTTACTTTGGAAGCTGTGCCGACAGTGGATCTTGCCGCAGGTCGCATCATTGCCGATCCTCCAGAAGGACTTCTGGACTAGTCCCGAACCAGCGATTGGACGCGATAGCGCCATAACACTCGCGCACACGTGCCGCCGCAAGAAGGCAGATTGCGCGGGATCGCACTTTGCAATGCAAACCGGTTTGGCGTAGATGGCGCTTATGAGCACACCATCCAAATCCCATGGCCGCAAGACCATAACTGCCTCACTCACCCCGCGTGACCTGATGGCGGAACCCACGCGTCTGAAAGGCGCTTGGGCCGCCAAAGTAATCACCCTATTCCCCGACGCCTTTCCCGGCGTGCTTGGGGCCTCGTTGACCGGTAAGGCTCTGCAAGAAGGCAAGTGGACTCTGGATCCGATCGACCTGCGCATCTTCGGCGAAGGCAAGCACCGCAATGTCGACGACACGCCATATGGTGGCGGCGCGGGGATGGTGCTGCGCGCGGACATTGTCGGCAAGGCCTTGGATTTCGCCAGTCGCGGCACATCAGAACGGGCAAAATGGCCCGTTGTCTACCTCTCACCGCGCGGCAAACCGTTTGATCAAGCCAAGGCCGCCGAATGGGCGCAGGCCGATGGCATCACCCTGCTGTGCGGAAGGTTCGAGGGGGTGGATCAGCGCGTATTGGACTTCTACGAGATCGAAGAAATCAGCCTTGGCGATTTCGTCCTGACGGGGGGAGAAATCGCGGCACAAGCGATGATCGATGCGACAGTGCGCCTTCTGCCAGACGTTTTGGGCAATGCCGCATCAACCGAGGAAGAGAGCTTTTCGGACGGAATGCTGGAGCACCCGCAGTACACACGCCCTGCCGAATGGAAAGGCCTCGGCGTGCCAGAGGTTCTAACCTCTGGCGACCACGGCAAAGTCGACATCTGGCGCCGCGAGCAGTCCGAAGCTCTGACAAAAACGCGCCGGCCCGATCTTTGGGCGAAGCGCAAGCATGTTGACCGCTAAACCTTCACCACCATTTTTCCGAAGCTGCGACCCAGAAGCAGGTCATTCAAAGCGGCCGGCGCGTTCTCCAAACCTTCGACAATCTGCTCTTTATACTTCACTTTGCCCTCGGCGAGCCAACCTGTCATCTCGGCGGCAAACTCTTTGTAAGTCTCGGGGCCAAAGCTGTCGAAAATGATGAAGCCCTGGACCTTCACTTTCATGCGAAGGATCGTCCCCATGATCGCCGGGCCCATGTCAGGCCCTTCTGGAAGGCCGGGAATATTGTACCATGCCACCATGCCGCAAACAGGCATCCGCGCGAACGGGTTCAATAGCGGCAGAACCCCGTAGAGAACCTTCCCACCAACATTCTCGAAATAGACGTCGATCCCGTCAGGGCACGCATCCTTGAGCTGTGCTGCAAAGTCTTCAGCCTTATGATCAATGCAGACGTCGAAACCAAGGTTGTCGACCACATGTGCGCATTTTTCGGCTCCGCCCGCGATCCCAACTACGCGGCACCCTTTGATCTTGGCGATCTGCCCCACTGTCGCCCCAACCGGTCCCGACGCTGCCGCCACAACCACGGTTTCACCCGCCTTGGGTTCACCAATTTTCAGCAGCCCTGCATAGGCAGTATAGCCCGGCATCCCCATGATGCCCAAAGCCCAAGACGGGTTTTCAGGATCGGTCCCTAGATTGAGGACTTGAGTGCCATCCGACACCGCATAATCCTGCCAACCGTTGCCAGCCAGAACGAAATCGCCCACAGCAAAGCCGTCCACATCCGAGGTCACGACCTTTGCGACCACCTGACCTGTCATCTCTTCGCCGATCTTGACGGGCTCGGCATAGGATTTCGCATCGTTCATCCGGCCGCGCATATAAGGGTCAAGCGACAGATATACCGTACGCAAAAGCATCTCCCCTTTGCCCGCTGTCGGAACCTCGGATTGCTCCAGACGAAGGGTGTTTTCGTTGGGCAGGCCAACAGGGCGTTCCGCGAGAACGATTTTGCGGTTGATGGTGTCTGATTGTGTCATTGGGAGGCTCCGGGTTATGAGGGCCCGAGAATGGGCAGGCGCGGAGATCTCTTCAACCGTTCCGTTGCGAAAATCACTAATAATTGCGTCTAGGGACATGGCCGCTTGATCTACGCGGCGAACCCTCCTATACCCCGCCAATCTGGAATCAGAATACTGACCGGAGCCTTTGTTTTATTGGTCATCCATCGCGCTTTTTTCGGCGTACTCTGTGGATGCAAAACTAAGGCACTTAAAGCAACGTCGATCTAAACTCTGGCGGGCACTGCGGTGGACCCGGAAGAAGACCAAGAGCTCTTAGAACGCGAGACACATTCTCCGGGTAAACCGGGATCACAAAAGGAGCGTTTCAGATGAACCTGATCGCACAGTTGGAAGCGGAACAAATCGCCGCTCTGGGGCATGACATCCCCGACTTCAAAGCGGGTGACACCATCCGCGTTGGCTACAAAGTGACAGAGGGCACGCGTAGCCGTGTTCAGAATTACGAAGGCGTTTGCATCGCGCGTAACAACGGCAAAGGTATTGCCGGTTCGTTCTGCGTTCGCAAAATCTCCTTCGGTGAGGGCGTGGAACGTGTGTTCCCATTGCACTCCACCAACATCGACAGCATCACCGTAGTCCGCCGTGGCCGCGTTCGTCGCGCCAAGCTGTACTATCTGCGTTCGCGTCGCGGTAAATCCGCTCGTATCGCCGAGGATTCCAACTACAAAGCGCCTAAGGCGTAAGGGGAACTGTCATGAAAAAAGATACTCACCCAGAATACCACATCATCAACGTCAAAATGACCAATGGCGACATTGTGCAGATGAAATCCACTTGGGGCGCTGAGGGCGACCAATTGGCATTGGACATCGACCCTTCCGCGCACCCAGCGTGGACCGGCGGCAACCAACGCCTGATGGACACTGGCGGACGTGTTTCCAAGTTCAAAAACAAATACGAAGGTCTGGGCTTCTAAACCCTTCTTTCTGTATCGATTTAAAGGCCGCTCTTTTCAGAGCGGCTTTTTTTATGCCTTCAAATTGGATGAAGTGCTGGCCGCATCAACGCGCACCAACATTCGCCTTACCATGGGGTCATTTACCCGCGCGATAACACTTCACATAAGCATTCAGTCTTTACGGCGGTTTTGCTTCCCCTCCCCTCGCCCCGTGATTATAACCCCTGCAAACCCCGACAAGGGGCACGCACTAAAATACGGGACAGAACATGGCCGCGCATATTATCGTCTTTGGCAACGAAAAAGGCGGATCAGGTAAATCAACCAACTGCATGCATGTGGCAACCGCGCTTGTGCGGGCAGGCTTCACTGTGGGGGCATTGGACCTTGACCTCCGCCAGCGCAGTTTCTCCCGATATTGCGAAAACCGCGTGCGCTTTGCCAAGAAAAACGGGCTGACACTGCCCAGCCCCGAAGTGGTCGAGTTGCCCGAAGTCGATTCGTCAACGCTGGGCGCGGGCGAGAACATCTATGACCGCCGACTGACAGAAGCTGTCGCTGGAATGGAAGGCCGTTTCGACTTCATCGTAATTGATTGCCCGGGCTCTCACACGCGGTTGAGCCAAGTGGCGCACTCGCTGGCCGATACTTTGGTAACGCCCCTGAACGACAGCTTTATCGACTTTGACCTGTTGGCGCGTATCGAGCCGGAAACGCAGAAGATTATCGGGCCATCTGTCTATGCCGAGATGGTTTGGCAGGCGCGCCAACTGCGCGCGCAAGCTGGCCTTGCCCCGATTGACTGGATCGTCGTGCGCAACCGTGTTGGAACGCAGCGGATGCACAATAAGAAGAAGATTACCGACGCCGTAGATTCCTTGGCCAAGAGGATCGGATTTCGCGTCGCACCCGGTTTTTCAGAGCGCGTCATCTTCCGCGAGCTTTTCCCACGTGGCCTAACGCTGCTGGATTTGGGCGACATCGGTGTGAAGAACCTCAACATCTCCAACATCGCAGCCCGTCAGGAAGTGCGGGAGCTGATGAAGGGTTTGCGCCTGCCCGGCGTCGAAGTGACGTTCTAGGCAGTTCCCCTACCCGTCAGTCGCAAGCTCGTCTATCACAACAAATTGCTGCTGGCGTTGTCGTAACGCTTGCAAGCTCGTCCGAGGCGGCTGAGGGGTCGAGATGCGCGGAACAGGTCCCAGCGGAGCGCTGTAACTGCCAACACCAGCCTGTTGGCCAGACATTACGAAACGATCCCCTCCCGCGATCCAACCCAACAGCGCCGGATTTGCTGCAATCACTGCCGCAAACTGTCCTGCCAAACCTGTATAGAGATCACCGCGTTCCAGTTTGCCCGAGGCTATTCCGGCAAACATCATAGAACTACCCGCAAGCATAAAAGCGAAGACGAATAGCTGAATGCGTTTGAGCACAGCAGCGAGGACACTCATAAGTTGCCTCTGGCTCGTTCAAACAGTTTAACGCCTGACAACTGCTTAAAAGTGTTCATCGTGATTTCCGATTATCGCTAACTCAACTAGCGCAACACTTCGGCGAGAATTGCGACAATTCGCGGGCAATGGCCTGCCGTTTTCAGGGCCTCCGAGCAAGGATTCCCGTAGGCGCCCGATCACAACCGGACAATTCCGTAGATCGCTGCTGTGATGGGACTCACCTTACGTTTTGTGCGAGGTCTTCAAACGCCACGAGAGCTTCACGAAGAGGCGACGCCACACTATCCGCTCTCGTTCGGCCTATTGAGTAGTGCTGGCACCAAGCACCCGTGCAGCTTTTTCGAAGTAGTCTGGTGCTCCGAAGTTGCCGGATTTCAAAGCCACGACGAGAGCATTCCCGGCTCGTAGCGCAGGCACTCCGGGATCGATCTCCGGACCGATTTCAAGCGTGGTCAGGTCTAGGCCTTCAACGACAGCGCCAGAGGTTTCACCGCCCGCAGTCAAGAGTTTAGTTACCCCCGATCTCACAAGCTGGCGCGCCACCTCTGCAAAGAATCCCTCCAGCGCCTCAGCAGAGCGCTCGCGACCGAATTCTGCCTGGACTTCTTTTACAGCCGCAGGGTCAGCCGAACTGAACGCCAAAGGGATACCATCGGCCTGCACTAGCCAGTGCACCACCGTTTCGGGGAGCAAACGACCCTCGATCACATCAGCAGCGGGTACTTCAATCGACGGGTTGGATCTGCTGTGCAACTCAACCTGTGCACGGGTTGCGTTAGAGCACGAACCCGACAACGCGACGCATTTACCAGTCTCTCCACGCCAAGTTGCTGTGTTCTGAGAAATCAGCCCGCGCCGTGCGAAGTTGCGCGGCAGACCCAGCGCCACCCCTGATCCACCTGTGATCAGTGGAAGTCCGTCTGCGGCTTCGCCAATTTCCATCAGATCCGCATCGCGCAACGCATCGACAACAACCAGTCTCTTCCCGTTGGCGTGCTCCGCCGCAAGTGCGCCCTTGATCGCATCTGCACCCGCCAAAACCGACTCTGCTCCGACATGCCCCACTTCGAATTTGGTTTGCGGAGCAAGCCAGCGGCGAATGTCGGGATCGGTCATCGGCGTAAGTGGATGGTTTTGCATTCCGCTCTCGCTGAGCAACACGTCTTTCACAAACAAGTGCCCATGATAGATCGACCGCCCCGTACCCGGGAAAGCGGGGCAAACGATGACCTTATGCGCGTCCAGAGCCAGCGCCAGAGCATCAGCAACAGGGCCGATATTGCCTTCCGGCGTAGAGTCGAAGGTCGAGCAATATTTGAAAAATATCTGTTCGCATCCCTGTGCCAGCAACCACTCCAGCGCCGCGAGAGATTGGGTGACTGCATCTTGCGGGTCAATCGATCGCGACTTGAGCGCGACGACCCCTGCCTCGACATCGGCTTCGGCGTTGCCGTTTGGAATCCCTGTGTATTGAACAGTGCGCATGCCCTGCTTCGACAGCGTATTGGCGAGATCGGACGAACCTGTAAAGTCATCCCCTATGCATCCAAGCAGCATCAAGACTCTCCCGGCAAAGTGAGCCCAGCGTTGCGCGCATAGACCTTGGCCACCGCAGCATCATCCTCACGCCCCAGCCCCGACCCAGAGGCGGCTAAGAACTGCTGAAGTGCTGCTGCCGTCAAGGGCGCACCGAATTTCGCTGATTTCGCGATATCAAGAACAATGCCAAGATCTTTGGGCCAGATGTCGACCGAGGAATGCGGTGTATAATCTCCGTCAACAATATGCGGCGCACGGTTTTCAAGCATCCAAGAGGTGCCCGCGCATTTGCTGATAACTTCGACGAATTTCTCTGGTGTCACGCCTTGTGTCATCCCAAAGGTAAGGGCTTCAGCCATTGCAGCAATATGGACGCCAGCGAGCAATTGATTCACCGCTTTCATAGCCGATCCAGCTCCAGCGCTATCGCCCAATTCGAAGACTGTCCCAGCAGTCGCATCGAGAACCGGTTGCGCAGCCGCAAATGCGTCCGGCGTCCCAGACGCCATGATGCTCAACGCACCTTCGGCAGCCTTCTTTGATCCGCCAGAAATTGGCGCGTCCAGATAGTTGAGACCCTTTTCTTCGCACGCTGCTTCCATAGCTCTGGCGAAGTCCGGCGCGACTGTTGCGCATGAAATCACCACAGCACCCGGTTTAAGACGTGGAACAACACCGTCCGCTCCAAAAAGCACAGCCTCGGTTTGCGCGGCATTCAGAACAACAACCATGACGGCATCTAATCTGCCAGCAACGTCGCTCAAAGCGCCTGCGGCCCCGCCTTCAGCCTGAAACCGCGCCACGGCATCGGGGTTAATGTCGAACCCATAGGTTGTATGACCGGCACGAAGCACGGACTGCGCGATACCGTAACCCATGGACCCAAGCCCAATGACCGCTATCGATTTTTTTTCTACCATGAGAAGCCCCCAACTGAGATCGCCCTCAGTCCAATCTGAATGATCCCGATACCGCGCCGCGCTAGAACGGACGTCAGTCTAGAACTGATCGCGGTACATCATTCCTGCCGGAAAACCTTTCTTGATGCAAATGATGCGGAACAGAGGCCAGAATAACCTTCTTAAACTTGACGCCAGCTGCCCGGTTCAAGGCCGATCGAATTGATTTCGCCCTTAACGACGCTTGATGGAGCGAAGCGAGCCTGGCGGAAAAAACTGAGGTGAACGTCGATGTTCTAGATCGGGGCAATCAAGACAGGATTCGGGTTCAGTTGGGCCCGCTAGGATCAATTGGCGCGGTGTTAGTGGCACAAGGTCAGAAAACTCGAACGCAAGCGACGCTAGCCTCCAAAACTGTTGGGCGCTAACACAAAAAATTTGCATGTGCTAATAACACGCAAAGCTATGTGATTGCTTACATTTGGCCCGATGAGCAAATTTTCTTTACAGCAACAAAGCGTAAAAGGAAAATTAATTTACAAAAAAACACTTCCAACACAACGTACTAGTCCATTTTTTACACATAATGACGTAGGGTTATTTACATCGACTCTCGGGAGGGGGAGCCGTCATCCGCACAGGAAGGCACCTCGGGGTCATAGGTTTGAGGAGGGCGATATGGGTATCAGCATGAATTCGATCCAATTTGCCGCTGAAGCGTTTACGCGCACCAGTCAAGTCATCGCCTCCGCTCTCCCTGACCCAGCGCCGGAGCAGAACTTAAGTCACAACGCATCGACAGTGGTGTACCGAATTTAACATCAAAGAGGAGGAGCGCCACAATGGCGGATCAATCAACTCACACAAAGGCAGAGAAGGACGGAGCGGGCTATTGGTCAGCCAATATTCGCATCATCTACATCAGCCTTATCATCTGGGCACTTGTGTCCTTCGGGTTCGGCATCCTGCTTCGCCCAATGCTATCCGGCATCGCCATTGGCGGCACTGATCTGGGCTTCTGGTTTGCCCAGCAAGGCTCCATCCTTGTTTTCCTCGCACTGATCTTTTTCTACGCTTGGCGAATGAACAAACTCGACCGTGAATACGGCGTAGAGGAGGACTGATCTAATGGACCAGTTTACACTGAACCTGCTGTTTGTAGGCGCGTCATTCGCACTCTACATCGGCATCGCGATTTGGGCCCGCGCTGGCTCCACCTCGGAATTCTACGCCGCAGGTCGCGGCGTTCACCCTGTCACCAATGGTATGGCGACTGCCGCTGACTGGATGTCGGCTGCATCTTTCATTTCGATGGCAGGCCTTATTGCTTTTACCGGCTACGACAACTCATCCTTCCTGATGGGCTGGACCGGCGGCTACGTGTTGCTTGCTTTGCTACTGGCACCTTACTTGCGCAAATTCGGCAAGTTCACAGTGTCGGAATTCATCGGTGATCGTTTCTATTCTCCAACTGCACGCCTCGTTGCTGTGATCTGTCTGATCGTGGCCTCGACGACATATGTGATCGGGCAAATGACCGGTGTTGGCGTGGCCTTTGGCCGCTTCCTTGAGATTTCAAACACTGCTGGTCTTTTGATCGGTGCTTGTGTGGTGTTCGCCTACGCGGTTCTGGGCGGCATGAAAGGCGTGACCTATACGCAGGTTGCTCAGTATGTCGTTCTGATCATGGCCTACACCATTCCAGCTGTGTTCATCTCGCTGCAACTGACAGGCACTCCGATCCCAGCGTTCGGTCTGTTTTCTGAAACTACTGCCACCGGCGGCGAAGGTTCTATTTACCTGTTGACCAAACTGGACCAAATCGTGACCGAGCTTGGCTTTGCAAGTTACACAGAGGCGCACAAAGATAACCTGAACATGGTTCTCTTTACCTTGTCGCTGATGATCGGTACCGCCGGTCTTCCTCACGTCATCATGCGTTTCTTCACCGTACCAAAAGTGTCTGACGCACGTTGGTCCGCTGGCTGGGCATTGGTGTTCATTGCATTGCTTTACCTGACGGCGCCTGCTGTTGGCGCAATGGCTCGCCTGAACATCACCGAACTGATGTGGCCCAATGGAACCAGCGGCGAGGCTGTTTCGGTTGAGACCATCGAGACTGACGAAAAGTATGATTGGATGCTTACTTGGCAAAAAACCGGCCTTCTCGACTGGGAAGACAAAAACGGCGACGGCAAAATCCAGTACTACAACGACAAGTCTGACGCGATGGCGGAAAAAGCGGCTGCGAATGGCTGGCAAGGCAACGAGCTGACCAACTTCAACCGTGACATCCTTGTTCTGGCCAACCCAGAGATTGCTAACCTTCCGGGTTGGGTTATCGGCCTTGTTGCAGCAGGTGGCCTTGCGGCAGCACTGTCCACGGCAGCTGGTTTGCTTTTGGCGATCTCTTCTGCTGTGAGCCACGACCTGCTTAAGGGCCAACTGACACCGAACATGTCCGAAAAAGCCGAGCTGATGTCAGCACGGATTGCTATGGCCATTGCTATCGGAGTTGCAACGATCCTTGGGCTCAATCCTCCGGGATTTGCGGCGCAAACCGTGGCCCTTGCCTTCGGCTTGGCAGCGGCGTCGATCTTCCCGGCATTGATGATGGGCATCTTCTCCAAGCGCGTGAACAATGTCGGCGCGGTCTCTGGGATGCTTGCAGGCCTTGGCTTTACGCTGGTCTACATCTTCCTGCACAAGGGCTGGTTGTTCATCGCGGGCACCAACTCATTCCCTGATACTGTTGACGGTTCCCTCTTGGGCATTCAGTCGACCGCTATCGGTGCAGTGGGTGCGATCATCAACTTCGCAGTGGCTTACATCGTCTCGATGTCGACCGCGGACACTCCGCAAGACATCAAAGACCTTGTCGAAAGCGTACGTACACCAGCAGGTGCTGGCGCTGCAGTCGACCACTAAAACACAGGGACCAGCGGCAATTGGCCCGCTGGTCCCCACCCACAGAACTTTATAGATTTGGAGCGACCTTGGCGCTCTGATCGCGGGACATTTCATGACTGACACCGTCCGCCCTTTCCTTTCTCACCTCCATCCCTACGACATGCTTCCCGAGATCGCGCTTGCTGCAGCAATCGAACGGGCCGATGTGATCGAAGTCGCCAAAGGCGAAGATATTTACAGTGTCGGGGATTTCCTCCGCGGGCTCTACATCGTCATGACTGGCCAAATCTGTGTACGCGATGACGCTGGAAGCGAAATCTCGCATCTGGGCCGCGAAAACTCCTTCGGAGAACGCGGGCTATTGCGCGATGGGTTCGCCGTAACTTCCGCTCGCGCGGAGGAAGATAGCCAGTTAATTTGTCTCGCGCCCGACCTGTTCCATAAGCTTCGCGCCGAACATGATCCTTTCCGCCGATTCTTTGACCGCACGCGGTCAGACGAGACCAATGTCACCTCGCGCAAATTTGACCTGACCAGCATACGTGTCGAGACACTAATGGCACCCGATCCTGCCACCTGCGCACCAACACTGACCATTCAGGACGCGGCCAAGATGATGCGTGAGCGCAAAATCTCCAGCCTTTGCGTTGTTGAGCACGGCGCTTTGGTCGGCATCCTCACCTTACGAGATTTAGCGAACAAGGCGTTGGCAGAAGGTCTTGGCTATGAAACGCCCGTTGGCGCGGTAATGACACATGCCCCGCGCACCTTGCCACCTACAGCGATCGGCTCCGACGTGCTGCATCTGATGATGGAATACAAGCTTGGACACCTCCCGATCACATCCGCCGGCCAGCTGGTAGGCATCGTCACGCAAACTGATCTCACCCGATTTCAAGCTTCCAACACCGCAAGTTTTGTTGCGGAAGCAGGGCAGGCCAAATCGGCCGAGGCTCTGGCAGATGTCACCAAGCGCATTCCTAATCTGCTGATGCAGTTGGTCGCCGCGGGCAATCGGCACGATGTAGTGACGCGCATGATCACGGATATCGCGGATGTTGTGACGCGGCGGCTTCTTGCACTTGCAGAAGAAAAGTTCGGACCGCCTCCAGCAAAATATGTTTGGCTGGCGTGCGGCAGCCAAGGACGCCAAGAACAAACCGGAGTGTCGGATCAAGACAATTGCCTCATCCTAGAGGACGACATGAGCGAGGCAGCGCTCGCCTATTTTGAACCTTTCGCGCATTTCGTATGTGATGGCCTGAACGCCTGTGGCTATGTCTATTGCCCCGGCGACATGATGGCGACCAACCCGCGCTGGCGACAGCCCGTGTCAGTTTGGCGCGAGTATTTCCAACACTGGATTAAAAGCCCGAGTAAAGAAGCGCAGATGCTTGCTTCTGTTATGTTCGACCTGCGCCCGATTGGTGGGGATGCCGCCCTATTCGAAGGCCTCCAAGGCGATACGCTCGAAGCGGCGGCAGCCAACTCGATCTTCACTGCCCACATGGCCAGCAACGCTCTGACCCATGCCACGCCTTTGGGGCTGTTGAAGGGACTGGCCACCATCCGATCTGGCGAGCATCGCCACACCATAGACATGAAGCTGAACGGGGTCGTTCCCGTGGTCGATTTGGGCCGCATGTATGCGCTGCAGGGTGAACTAGATGTTGTCAATACTCGCGCACGGCTTGAGGCGGCAATCACTGCAGAGGTGATAAGCAAGAGCGGCGGGCAAGACCTGCTCGACGCCTATGACCTTGTTGCGCAAAGCCGTCTGCAACATCAGGCGGGCCAAATCCGACGCGGGACACAGCCCGACAACTTTTTACCGCCGGCAGAGTTATCTGCCTTTGAACGCAGTCACCTTCGCGACGCGTTTGTGGTAATCAAGACAATGCAATCGGCGTTGATGCAGGGGCGCGGCGTCTTAGGGTAACAAATTTAGGGAGGGGCACATGTTCTTTGAACTTATCGGCACGATTGTGGCAGGCGCGGCTGCGGCCCTTCTCGTCTGGGCGATAAACCGCACTTTGAAGGGGCGACTGCCAAAGTGGCTTATCCCCGCCGCCGCTGGCGTTGCGATGCTTATGGCAACCATCTCAAGCGAATATGGGTGGTTCGAACGCACTAAAGCCAGCATGCCCGAGGGCTTCGTCGTCGCCCAGGCGATCGAAGAAAGAGCTTTCTACCGCCCTTGGACCTACGCCAAGCCATACATCGCGCGCTTTGTCGCTGTTGATCAGGCTATGGCGCGCACCCATGACGCCCAACCCGATCAGCGCATCGTCGATCTGGTGTTCTACGGACGGTGGGCGCGGACGGCAAAAGTCCCAATGCTGTTCGATTGCATGAATGCCAAACGCGCGGATGTCGTCGATGGCATCGAGTTCGGCGCTGACGGCAAAGTGCTCGACGCCGAATGGCGATCGGTGGAGCCCGATGACCCGATCCTGACAGCGGCGTGCGAGGCATCATGACATGAGGTCGCTCAGCCTTCGCCTTCGGATCTTCTTGTTTTTCTGCCTGATCGGTTTTGGCGGAATGGCGATTGTTCTGGGCGCGGTCTGGCTGGGCTATCGACAACTCGGTGATCAACAGGCGATGTCGGCCTTTTCCACAATCGCGATTGTGTCCGGGTTTGGATTGCTCGCGCTCGCCGCCTTTGTCTGGCGCTTGTTTGACGAGAATGTCAGTAAGCCGATCGAACATTTGGCGGCACAGTTCCGCATTCACTCGGCGGCTGACACCAAAACTGAAATCGACACATGCACAGCACAGTATCTGGGCGATCTGGCCCCTGCCGCGACAGCCATTCATCAAAAACTTGCAACGGCCAGCCATGCAACAGCAGAAACTGTTGCGCAGAAAACAGCGCGGCTCGAACGCCAGCGCGGCCAGCTTATACGCATTCTGTCGGACATCCCCATCGCAGTAATCGTGGCGACACAGGATCATCAGATCGTCCTCTATGATGGGCAAGCCGCCACCCTGATGGAGCGCGAAGCCCCTGCCCGTCTGAACGGGTCGGTCTTTGACTATCTGGACGAAGCGTCGCTGCGCAAAATCTTGTCAGAGATGGAAGCAGACGGAACGAAACGACGCGCCATTACAATTAGCGGGCTTTCCGGCACCACCTATTCTGGGCATATCCGGAGCTTCGAAGGCAATGCAGGCTACACTTTGATGCTGGAGCCGCTGGCATTCGATGCCGAGCGACCTTTGGTCTATGACTTCGACTTATTTGAGAAAAGCGGGCCAAGCCCCGCAAATGATAAGATCCTTAAAGACCTCTGTTTCGTCGTATTCGATAGCGAAACGACCGGTCTAGATCCTGCCAAGGACGATGTTGTGCAGCTAGGCGCAATCCGTGTGGTGAACGGCAAGATCATTGAAACCGAAGTGTTCGAGACCTTGGTAAACCCTGGCCGCCCGATCCCTCCAAGCTCAACCAAAGTGCACCATGTCAGCGACGCAATGGTTGTCGAAGCACCGCCGTTTTCGAAGGCGCGCGCCGATTTCCATCGCTTCTCAAAAGGGTCTGTTCTGGTCGCCCATAACGCGCCGTTCGACATGGCGTTTCTTCACCGCGACAAGCAAGCCGCCACGTTGCATTTCGACAATCCGGTTCTTGATACCGTGCATTTGTCAGCAATCGTTTTTGGCGGCTCTGCCGAGCATACCTTGGATGCCATTTGCGACAGGCTGAACATTGAAATTCGCCCAGACCTAAGACACACCGCCCTTGGAGACGCTATAGCAACTGCTCAGGTCCTTGTTGCGATGCTCCCGATCCTAGAGGCCAGAGGGCTACGTAGCTTTGGCGAAGTCAGGGCTGAAATCCAAAAGCACAGCCGGATACTGAAAGTGCAAGAGTAGCGCTGTCAGAAAGCCAAAAGCGCACATTTGGGGATTTTCTGTAACGGTTGCGTTGCGCACAGCGATGCGGGAAGTTGCGCAAGTATCACCACAGGAGATTGCGACATGATTATCTATGGATTGAACACCTGCGCAGTCTGCCAACGCGCACGAAAAGCGCTGGAAGGCGCGGGCATAGAAGTCAGCTTTCGCGATATCCGTGCCGAACCCTTAGGCGACGATGAGCTCGCCGAACTCATTAATGAATTTGGTGATCGGCTCGTGGACAGGACGTCAAACGACTACCGTGCGCTGAATGATTGGCTAAAGAACTCTGAGGCGGAAGCCCAGATTTCCGCTCAGCCCAAGGTGATGGCACGCCCTGTCATTCGAGACGGCGACACACTTCATCTGGGTTGGGATGACGCCATTCAGGAAGCGCTTCTCCCAAACTGACTATTCTTTGGTGCGCCATGCGTTTGGAACCACAAACGTGTCAGGCAAAGCTGGGATTGATGGTTGTCGGGGACGTCCAACGGGTTTGAAATGTCGACACGCCGTAATCACGTTCCATCGATATGCGCATCTTGCTACACACGAGCGACCTCTGCTCGCTGCAATCCAGTTACGGCCATGGGTTAAGAATGATTTTTGGTGCAGCGACCCGGCCCTCCCGCAGGTCTTGGAATGCCTCATAGCCGTCGCTAAGTTTGCGGGTTTCCGTCCAGTTCAGAGGGCCAAGGCGTCCGTCAAAAATCGCGAGCGCCGTGTCGCGGAAATCCTGTGCGGTATAGGTGTAAGTGCCAATGAAGGTAATCTCTTGAAGTGTCGTCCGGCGCACATCCAGCCCCGGATTTTCGTCACCTAGCCCGACATGTGCAATGACACCGCCTGCCTCAACCAATTGAGAGGCGCTCGCTCGGGTTGCCCCAAACCCAACCGCATCGATCACAATGGGCGCGAAGTCCGTCGTCTTCTCAACAACGGTGTGTCCGCAATGATCTGTCAGAAATGCACGTCGAGCGGCGTTCGGCTCCACGATCAGAACGTCATCAACCTCCATCGCTTTCAAAGCAAGCGCTGCCGCAAGCCCAATGGCACCGCCGCCAATCACCACGGCACGGCGCTCCATTGACGGGTGAAGTGCGCCGAGGGCCAATCTTGCGGCATGCCAGCTGACTGCGAGCGGTTCGGCAAGGGCAGCTTTCTCAAGGGGGACGCCCGACGGAACCTCAACCAAATTGCGCATGGGCATCGCAACGTATTGAGCGAATGCCCCCTCACGCGGCTGCATAGAGATAATCTGACGCTCTGGACAAAGATTCTCGCGCCCTGCTTTGCAAGCGTTGCAAGCCATGCAGGTGACCAATGGGTTGACCGTCACTCGCATCCCGTCATTCGGTCCGCCTTGAATGACGCCTGCCGCTTCATGACCAAGCACTAACGGCGCGGGGCGACGCGAGTCATGGCCAAGATACGCATGCATGTCGGACCCGCAGATTCCGACGGCTTCAACACGGATTAAGTACTCTCCATCTCTAGGCGTGGGGTCAGGAACATCCCGATAACCTAATGTCTCTACACCATCATAAACCAGAGCTTTCATTTTGCGGTAAACCCCCCGTCGACCATTAGCACTTGTCCCGTCACGTATCTGGACGCGTCGGAGCATAAGAACAGAACAGGGCCGTCGATGTCTTGCAATGTACCGTTGCGCCCCACACAGGTTTGGGCCGCATTGCGTGCGGCTCGATCTTCATCACCGAAGACCGCCGCCGTCAGTTCCGTGGGAAAGAACCCCGGCCCGATCGCGTTGGCAGTGATCCCAAACGGTGACCAAGCTTCGGCCATGGCACGAGTCAGCTGGGAGATCCCCCCTTTGCTTGCACCGTAAGCAATGCCACCCGGAAACGCGCGCGTCGTTTGTAGGGACGCAAAGTTCACAATCCGACCCCATCCCTTTGCTTTCATCGCAGGCACTAGCGCCTGGCTCAGAAAAAACGGCGCTGTCAGGTTAAGGGCCAACGTCTGATCCCACCCCGCATCCGTTACATCGTCCGCCGCCTCGCGGGTATTCACTCCCGCGGCATGGAGCACGATATCAGGGGCGCCAAATGGGGCGGAAATGTCCGCGACAAGCTGCTCAATCCCGGACCGGTCGGCCACGTCGGCAACCACGGCGGCTGCCGCCGATCCAACTTCATTCTGAAAGCTCTCAAGTGCGCCAGCACGTCGGGCAACACCGACGACTTTTGCCCCTGCAGATGCAAGCACGATGGCCGCCCGACGCCCCAATCCCGAGCTGGCTCCGGTGACACAGGCCACCTTACCGCTGACGTCGAAGAGTGAGGACGCGTTATCCATTGGACGAGAGGTCAAAATTCTCGCCTGGGAAATACTTGGCCAACCGCACATCTGCCGCCCGTGCGTGGCCTTCCATACCTTCAAGGCGCGATATCCGAGCCGTGGCTTCTGCGACAGCCTTGGACCCCTCGCGCGTAGCACGCTGCCATGTGACGATTTTCATATACTTATGAACGGAAAGCCCGCCGGTGTAGCTAGCAGCACCCGATGTCGGTAATACGTGGTTTGTACCGGTCGCTTTGTCGCCATAGGAAACGGTGGTTTCTTCGCCCAGAAACAACGACCCGTAGCAGGTTAGATTCTCCAACCACCAATCAAGGTCCTCTGCCTGAACCGTCAAATGCTCGGGCGCATATTCATCAGAACACGCGGCCATATCCACACGATCTTTACAGATGATCACCTCTGCATAATCACGCCACGCAGCGAACGCATTGTCGCGGTTCAGTTCCGGCAAGTCCTCGATCAAGTCAGGGACAAGCGCCATTACCTTTTCAGCCAGCTCACGGTCATCGGTCACGAGCCAGACAGGCGAGTTGTATCCGTGCTCCGCCTGAGACACCAAGTCCGTCGCGACGATATGGGCGTCCGCATTTTTATCGGCCAGCACAAGGCTATCTGTCGGACCTGCGATCATATCAATGCCTATGCGACCGAACAAAATGCGTTTGGCTTCGGCCACGAATTGATTGCCCGGCCCGACAAGAATGTTCGCCTTCGGGAGGCCGAACAAACCAAACGTCATGGCTGCCACTCCCTGCACGCCGCCCATAGCGAGGATGTTGTCCGCTCCGCAAATGTGCGCCGCATAGACGATCGCGGGCGCCACACCGACATCAGGGCGGGGCGGTGAGCAAGCAGTAATATTCTTGCAACCTGCTACTTTGGCTGTAGTCACCGTCATGATTGCCGACGCGATATGGCTATAGCGCCCCCCGGGCACATAGCAGCCGGCCGCATCCACCGGTATCGACTTTTGCCCAGCCAGAAAGCCTGGAACAATCTCCACTTCAACGTCCGCAACGGTGCTCTTTTGCAACTCAGCGAAGCGTTTGACGTTGTCATGGGCGAACCGAATATCTGCCTTTAGCTTTTCTGGCACCAACGAGGTCGCTGCTTCAATTTCGGCTTGGGTCATCAAGACGTTGCCGTGGTACCGATCAAACTTAGCAGCGTATTCCAAAGCCTTGGCGTCACCGCCCTTTTCAATATCAGACAGGATGTCCGTCACAATCTTGTGGGTTTCAGACGCGTCCGACCTGGAGGTTAGGGAGGCTTTCTTCAGATACTCTCGGGTCATGGACGTTCCTATTTATTGTGATCAGACAGAAGGGCCGTGGAAGCGGCAGGCATGTAAGCGGTGAATAAAACAACCACTAACATGCACAAGACAAACGGAATCGCTCGCACAGTGATCGTCAGCATCGGTTCACCAGTTATATCCGACACCACAAAAAGGTTGAGGCCAAGGGGTGACGTAATAAAACCCAATCCTGGAGGGTCTATCATCGTGATGCAAAAATCAGGCCTCTACGCACGGGCTTACTTAAAAGATGCCCGCCTAACGCGACGGATATCCCCCAAGGTGTCCGCTCAAAGTTGGAGGGGACCTGGGACCAAAATTACTATGTGCTGCCCCATGTAGCAAACCACATAGATATAATCTGACGGCAGACACGGTTGCAAACTGGGTCACGTCACCCTGCGAGGCTTGGATAAAGTCCTTCGTTGCCAAGTCGCTTTATGTTGGCCCGCATCTATCGATCTATTTCCGTAACCGGCGGGCGAGATCTTGTGACATCAATTGCGTTGATTGCAGAAGCATTCGGTTGATCCTCGACACCCAACACGAGAGCATCCCAAATCCACTTAGGTGAGCGGTATCGGCTAAAGGTTGAAATAGCCGATGAAGTTTAGTCCGACCCATTGCGCGATAGACCAGTGGCGTCCACAATGCTGCAACGGCACAACGCCACATTCAACAATGGATCGAATGGTGTGCCGAATTATTTGCTGGCCAAACCTATTGCGATAATCTCATTTCGATATCCAAATCTCGGCAAGGAAACCGTTGATGATAGCCTATGTTACAGTCGGTGCCGATGATATTGCCCGAGCGAAACGGTTTTATTCGGCGTTCCTCCCTGCCCTTGACTATGGGCTGGAAGAAGGTGCTGAAGGACTTAGCTACGTGTTGCCTGTACAACCCGGGCAAACACTTCAACTGCCGGATTTCTACGTCAAACCAACCTTCAACAGACATCCGGCAACAGCTGGCAACGGTGCCATGGTTGCATTTGAGGCTCGCAGCCAAAATCAGGTTCGTGATCTTCACGCCGCCGCACTTGCCGCTGGCGGCCATGACGAGGGTCAGCCCGGTTTTCGCGCTGCGTATGGTCCCCACTTTTATGTTGGATACCTGCGTGATCCTCAAGGCAACAAGATAGCCCTGTTCTCCAACGATCCGAACGAACCCGGACGAGAGGGATAACATAGTTCCTAAGGCTCGAAAGCGCCGTGTTCGCGGGTCAAACATATGGGTCAGCCAGCAAAACGCGATTTCTGAAGCGTGGCCCAACTGCGAAGTTTCAAACCACCATGATCCTCGATGAAGACAAAAGGGGGTGCTGAACGATCTCCCCCCGTGATAACAGCCATGCGCCGCATTCCGGCATCTCGGCAAGTCGGGTTCGAACCTGAAGCTCCCCTCCTTGCGACGTCGCCGCCCTCGGTCCAACGGTAAGTTGACGGTCACAACCAGCAAGAATGAAAGTTCTTTATTTACAATAGAATATCTTCGACCAGCAGCGAAAAGAGCTGGCTCTTGCCGCTGACTCCTGCCTTTCTGTAAATAGCCGTGCATTGTGCCTTCACTGTCCCAACGCGCGTTTGCCGTAAATCTGCGATTTCGGACAATGACATACCCTTCAGCACGAACCATGCGACTTCAGTTTCAGCGTTCGTCAGGCCAAGCTTGGCAAAGTAGTCTTCGACCACGGATGCGAACTCACCAGATGTGAGACGTCGTGCAGTTTCGGCGCGGTGCGTGGCGCTTTGGGCGACCAAAGCCAGACGGATGCCAAGTACGGCCCCAAGAATTAAGCCGACGCTGGCACCTGCTTCGACGAGTTCGCGTGCATTCCACCGGAGCGGAACCGATGGAATACCCAAAACAGAGGCCACGATCTCCCAAAGGAAGTAAGCACCGCATAGACCTTGAATAATGACGAGGACCCACACGATCCAAGGACGGGTCAGCATAGCTTGACCTGCGCAATGCTGCGCCACGTTTGATTTTTTGACATCACGTTGTTTTAGCCGTTCCCGCCAATGCCACCGCCGCCAGTCCCGCCACCAGGGGCGCTCCCGTCAGGTGTAGCAGGCCCTTTTGGCCCGGGCTTGCCACCTTTAGAGCTTGTCGGGCGAGCCGGAGCACCTGTTGACGGAGAGGTCACTGCAAAAGTCTGGTCGCGCAAGATCTCACCCGACGTTCTGTTTAAAACAACTTCACGCTCGTTCGTTTCACTTTGTGCAGTAATCACAATGCGCCCGAGCCAAGATCTTCGAACCTCTGTGACCGTGTAGCCGTTCGACTGAAGCCGCGCGACAACTGCGTCGGCGACAGTGTCCTGCGCGTATGCTGCGGAGGTCAGGCACAAGACTGTCAAAATGCTTGCCGAGGCCAGTAAATTCCACTTCATGAGTTCTTTCCTTTGGTCGCGTGGTTTGGCTAAGCCGTCACTGCGCAGCATGTCAACTGATACACCGTGGACTCAGGTCTAATTGAAGATGAGATCGCCTTGGCTTGCATGGTTCGGGCCGATCCCCTGAAAGAACAACTGATCCCCAATGAAACGGCGATCATCATCGCTTAGGCTTGAGACATCGATGTCAGTCAAGGAAACCACCTCGCCAGTGATTGGGTCGACTACGAGAACACCTGCACCCCCCTCTGGTAAGTCGGACGCCAGATCGTATATCTGGGTTCGATAGCCCTTAGTCGCCGACGCGCCGCCATCGTCATTGCGCAGGCCTTGCGAGTAGGCTTCGGACGCCGACTCTGTAAAAAAGACGGCTTCACCTGAATTTGGGTCGATAATCAGCATTTCGTCGGCAAATGTGAGCGTCGTAGAGGTAAGGGCCAAAACGGCTGCCACCACATTCATTGCGGACGTGTTGAAAGGGTTGGACATAGTCAGTTCTTCTCACTGTTAAGGTTTTGAACACGGCTGGAAGTCCCCGTGGCATGTCCCAGTGTTGGACGACTTCAAGCACTTGCGATATTGATCTAGGGTCGGGTTTTCGCGGCCCTAAGCCAAAGTCATAGAGCTATTCTTTGGCGATCTCAGCGGTTGAAACCGCGCAGCCGGAATGGCTAAGAAGCCCAATTTTTCGAAACGTCAGCTGTCCTATCACTTTGGCTTAGGGCCACTCATACGGCCCCTTTGTCCAATAGTGGCGCGCAGAATTTCCCGTCACTTCCTGCGGTCAGTCGCGCCCTATCAGGGCTCACCCCACCACATAAAATGGACAAAGCATGCGTCAGATTTTTCTTACAGCCTTAATGATGAGCCTCCTGCCAATCGCGGCCCAAGGAGATAGCGCACCACCACCAGTCGACCAACGCGCGCTCACCCAAATGATCAAAGACGGAGAGGCCGTCGCCGCTTTTCTTGAAGCGTTTGAAGCAGGGGACAAGCTGACCGAATTCAGCTTTGGCGCAGACCAAGGCGTTGGAGCCTACATCGGCGAAGGACGCAGGTTCACCCGGTTCCCACGTGCTGACCTCAAGGGGCCAATGGAATGGGCAAGCCATTTTCCGAAACGTGAAGGTGGGGCAAATGCTACGTCGTGCGTCGCCTGCCACAACGCCCCCTTTGCGAACGGCGCGGGCGACATCGCTTTGAATGTCGTTGTGGACCCGGCTCATTCCGGTGATCCCAGCCAGTATCTTGAACGCAATACCTTGCCGCTCTTTGCCTTAGGCATCCCTCAAAGGCTGGCAGAAGAGATTACCACCGACCTTTACCTGCAACGTGACGCCGCGCGTCAGGCGGCCTGCAGCAACGGAAAGTCCTCCGCAAAGTTGAGTTCAAAGGGAGTGGATTACGGAACATTGATCTTAACCCGCACACGCCAGGAGCCCTGCACAATAGAGATCGACAGCGCAGGATTGAAGGGTATCGACTCCGATCTGGTGATCAAGCCCTTCGGCTGGAAGGGTAACCATTCCACGATCCGCGCCTTCACGCGCGGTGCTGCCCATAATGAACTTGGCCTACAAGCGGTGGAGCTGGTCGGCGATCAAGATGGTGATTTCGACGGCGTAACAGACGAGCTAACCGTCGGGGACATGACCGCCCTGACAACGTATATGGCTGCGCTCGAACGTCCCGTGAGCAAAATGGAACTGGCCGATCTTAATTTGATCGAGTTAAGCGCGCAGGAGAGCTCAGCAATCCTCGCAGGCGAACAGCTTTTCGCTGATGCCGGTTGCGCAAGCTGTCACACCCCATCAATGCCTCTGCAAGACACAGTCTTCCGTGAACCCAGTGTCGTCGCAGGCTTCTTTGATGTGGCTTTTCCAGATGGATCTGACCCGCAAAGCCATGGCTTTACGCAGACCAATGGCATGGCATTTGATCTGAATGGCGATCAACCCAACAATGTGATCACTTTGCAAGACGGAGCGGCGTATCACCTTGGCGCGTTGGAAATGGATGGAGATGGGCAACCAACGGCGCGTTGGTTCACTGATTTCAAACGCCACGATATGGGACCTGAACTGGCCGATCCAAGCGACCCACTTGGCTTAGGCGCTAGCAAATTTCTCACACGGTCCCTTGCAGGTGTCGGGGCGACAGGACCATGGTTACACGATGGTCGCGCCACAAGCCTAAAAGACGCCATCATCAGCCACGGCGGGGACGCGAAGGACAGCGCTGTGGCATTTAAGGCCCTGCAACCGCTCGAACAAGGGAAGCTCGTCTCGTTTCTGGAAAGCTTGACCATGTTCCAAAATCCAAAAGATAACTGAGGTCATCTGACCGTTCGGTACTCACCACCATCGGCAGGATTGTCAGAGTTTCGCTCAGCGCGCACTCACGGTAGTGCTGCGCCGCTCGGAGACTTTGCACGATCCGCGGCAATGGCAAATGACAAGGCCGTAGTGCCCCAAGAAAATGCCGCCATGATGGTCATGGAATTCACGTTACAAAAAAGTTGAAATAATATCGACGGAGTTGGCCACATCGCCCGTAGTAAGGGGAGCACAATCACTAGGAAGCTTGCTTCATGATCACTCTATCAGACAGTGCAGACAGATTTGGCCTAGTTCGCCAAGTATTCGATTAGAGCATGGCAATTGCGAGATGGGATGGGTTCTAGCAGCGGTGGCGTTCGGGCACATTGTCATAGCCGTTGTCCGGCACAGATGGTTTCAACGTGATGATGTGTTTGAAAGCATGATGTGAAGCACAACTAGGTGGCACAACATTTTCGCCAAACCTTCCCCAAGATATGACGTGAATTTAGGAGCTAGGAAGACTTTGAAAAAACTGATTGTTGTCATTGCCTCGTTGGGCGTCCTTGCGGGCTCTTACGGCATCGCATTTGGGGTGCCTGAACAGGTCGCCCTGATATTTGGCAGCGCGCCAGTTGAGAATGCCAATCAGACGCGGGGTAAAAATGCCGTTCGACGCGGGCCAGGCCGGTCGACTACGGTTGTTCTCGCTCCGCTTGAGGAAAGCACTTACACGCTCGTATTGCGAGCGGTTGGTAGTGCGATTTCACTGCGCCGCGCCGATGTGATGTCGACTGAAGCAGGCGAAGTTGTCGAAGCAGCGCTCGAAGCAAATAATCTGGTCGAGAAGGGCGATATTATTCTGCGCTTAGATGATCGTACCCAGCGTCTGTCCCTTGAAATCGCGCAAGCCAACCGCGATCAAGCGCAGGCTACTGTTACGCGCTATGAAGGACTTCACAAAAACGGCAGCTCTGTCGTTACTGACGTCGCCCTGTCCGAAGCCGGAGTGGCACTGAGGCTGGCACAAGCCAATGTCGGGTTGGCCGAACTTGCGTTGGAAAACCGTACAATAGTCGCGCCAATTTCCGGACGCCTCGGCCTGAGCGACGTCGACGTCGGCGATCGATTGTCGAGCGGTGATTTGATCGTAACGATTGACGAGTCCGCGACCCTGTTGGCGGAATTTGAGGTTCCCGAACGCTCGATCGGGCTGTTGGCCAAAGGTAAACCGGTTTTCGTGTCAACGCCGACTTATGCCGGGCGCGTGTTCGAGGGTAGGATCACAGCATTCGACAGCCGCCTCGACAGCGTGACTCGCAGCGCCACGGTCCAGGCCGAAATCGACAATTCCGAAGGCTTGCTGTTGTCCGGCATGACCTTTGCGACCCGCATGTACGAAGAGACCGCCCCACTCCCCGTCGTGCCATCTACCGCGATCACATGGGACCGCTCAGGCGCGGGTATTTGGGTTGCGGAGGATGGCAAGACCAGCCGTGTTCCCGTCACCATTAGATATCGCGAAGGCGATCGGGTCTGGATAGAAACAGCCGCATCATTGGGTGCGCAGATTGTTGTTGAAGGTGCCTCGAAGTTACGGGACGGCACTCAAATCGCTACGGCACAGCCCCGAGAGGCTCAAGGTTCATGAGCATAGAGAAGAGAGCGCACAAGGCGGGTTTTGCTGACACTTTCGTCGCGCGACCGATCCTCGGCATCGTTTTGAACCTTCTGATTATTATCGCCGGTCTAGCGGCGTTGAGCAGCGTCGACATTCGAGAAATGCCCGATGTAGATCGACCCGTTTTGTCCGTGCGAACCACTTATGACGGCGCAGTGGCGACAACCGTCGATACTGAGGTCACGCAGGTTCTTGAGGACGCATTGAGTGCCCTCGAAGGGATGTCGTATATCGAGTCAACTTCGAGTGCAGGATCAAGCCGCATCACGATTGACCTATCGGACGGAACGGACGTGGACATTGCCGCCAATGAGGCTCGCGAAATCGTATCGGACGCACTGCGATCTCTACCCGACGACATCGACGATCCCAGCGTCAGCAAAAGCGACAGCAATTCGGACGCGATTATCCGTCTGGCTTTGCTGGGGGACGCCAACTTTGATGATCTTACCAAGATTGCAGAAGGCCCGATCTATGAGCGTCTGTCTCTGATCGACGGCATCGCTGAAGTCACGGTGCGTGGTAACCGAGCCAACGAATTCCGCGTTGCCGTGAATATGCCGTCGTTGCTGAGCCGTGGTTTGACTATCTTTGATGTCTCGACTGCCTTGGAGCAATTGCGCGATGACACAGCTTTGGGTTCACTTTCGACGCAATCCCAGACCCTTTCGTTGCGGGTTGGCAACGAAGAAGTCACCGTTAAGTCCATCAACGAATTGCCTGTCAACGACACAACGCAAGTGGCCGACGTCGCCTTTGTTCAGTTGATCCCAGAAGAAACGAGTGTGTACGCGCGAGTAAATGGCGAAAACGCCGTTGGGCTTGATATCACGCGGCAATCCGTCGGGAATACGCTGGAGATTTCCCGGGACGTAACAGCAGCCGTCGATGAGTTGCGTGCTCTGCTTCCCGAAGGTGTGCAGCTTCTTATCACGTCAGACGACGGGATTTTCATAGAAGGGTCTATCAACGAAGTTGTGAAATCCATCCTGCTGGCGACCGTGATCGTGATCGCGGTCATTTTCTTGTTCCTACGCTCGCCAAGGGCAACGCTAATTCCCGCCATCACGATCCCAGTCGCGCTAATCGGCACGCTTGCCGCAATTTGGCTAACGGGGTTTTCGGTCAACACCATCAGTCTTCTGGCGCTTGTTCTGGCGACGGGGATGGTTGTGGATGACGCGATTGTGGTGATTGAAAACATTGTTCGGAAACGTAAGTCGGGGATGGGGGCATTTGCTGCCGCTGCATCCGGTACCAACGAAGTCTTTTTCGCAGTCATATCGACAACGGCAACTTTGGCTGCGGTTTTCATCCCGATCTCATTTCTGCCCGGACAGGCAGGCGGCGTGTTTTCCGAGTTCGGCTTCGTTCTGGCGTTTGCCGTCACCTTATCGTCGATCACTGCGCTAACGCTCGCGCCGGTTTTGGCTGCTTTGCTAGATCCGGGAAAATCAAAGGCGAATGACCAAGGCACCCCTCCAGGCCGCCTGTCCCGCAGCTTCGACCAGGTGATTGATTTCGCGATCCGAACACCCCTGCTCATTCTCGCCGTGGCCTTCGGTTTTGCCATGATCGCAGTTGGCGCAGCGATGACATTGCCCTCGACAGTGACGCCAAACGAAGACCGAGGATTTTTCATTGTTCAGGCACGTGGCGCATCGGACACGACGGTCGATTACCTCGACACCCAAGTTCTGTTGGTCGAAGACATTCTTGCCCCATATATCGACAACGGCCAGATCGAAGCAGTGCAGAGCATCATCGGCGTGGGCGGCGGGACAAGCGCGTTTATCGTCGTGCGCCTACCCGATTGGGCGAACCGTGATTTCACGCAGCAGGAGTTGATCGCCGAGATCAGCGGTCAGTTGTCGACCGTTCCGGGGATACAGGTGAGCGCGCGCTCGACCAACAGCCTGAACATCCGCGGCGCAGGTAGAGGGCTCGGGTTCGCAATCACTGGGACCAACCTTGAGAACATGACGAAAGCCGCCGACGATCTTGTTGCTGCAATGTCTCTAGACGGAACGTTCTCAAACCCGCAACTTTCCAACGACAGTGTTGACGCGCAATTGGAAGTGACGGTGGATGATAGCGCCGCGGGGGACATGGGCCTGAACAGTTCTGACATCACAAAGCTTGTGCGGGCTTTGGTGCAAGGCGAGGTGGCCGTCAGCGTCTTCTCGAATGACACAGAGGTCGACGTAAATGTCGTCCCGGGCGGCCCACCGATTAATGATCCGTCCGACATTGCTTCCATATCGATCAGGCTGGACAGCGGCGCATACATTCCTCTGTCGGCCGTGGCGTCGCTGGAAACGGTTGTAAGCGAGGCACAGATTGAACGGTACGGCGGCGCGTTGGCGGTGTCCATGCAGGCCAATCTCGGCGAAGGAGTCAATCTTTCTACGGCGGTGGAGCGCATGCGGGCCATTGCGCAAGAAGTCCTACCCGATGGCATGGGCATACTTCTAACCGGCGAGGCCGCCACACTGGATGACACTGCGGCTGGCATGTACGCCGTTTTTGGAGTGGCCTTGATCGTTGTTCTGTTGGTGTTGGCTGCACAATTCGAAAGTTTCGCCAGTGCGCTTGTGATCATGATGACAGTGCCGTTCGGGCTTGCTGCAGCGTTGTTGGCGATTTCCATTACCGGCGGATCATTGAACTACTACAGCCAAATCGGCCTGGTGATGCTGATCGGTGTGATGGCTAAAAACGGCATTCTGATTGTGGAGTTCGCCAATCAGTTGCGAGAGGCCGGAGAGGACATCGACAGCGCTATACGCAACGCGATGCACTTGCGCATCCGCCCCGTGATGATGACGATGGTGTCCACGGTGTTTGGCGGATTGCCCCTCGTCCTGACTTCGGGGGCGGGCGCCGAAGCGCGCATCGCTGTGGGTTGGGTTATCGTCGGAGGCTTGGGCTTTGCCACGGTGTTCACCCTTTTCTTGACCCCAATCTTTTATCGCTGGATCGCCGTTTGGGGTTCAGCACCAGGCGCCTCTGCCAAACGGCTTCGGGATGAAACAGAGGCGGTCTTGGGCGCGTAGAAAAAGCACTCAATCTCTGGCACTTCCCCTGCCCCAACGTACCACTGAGTAACGCGCTTCAGATACGCTGCTTCGTGCATCCTGAGTTCCGCCGAAAATTGGCTCGAGAATTCCTGGTTCTAATCTGAAGCTGCACTTTACTCGCTGCACCCCACGCTTGCCTGAAGCACAGCAGCAAGAGCACTGGTGATGGGCACGAAGACCTGAGCCGAGCATTAGCGTCTATGCACGCAACCCAGTGGAAAGCCTCTTTCACCAAACGGACCGCGAGTCCCAATCGAAGTCGATCAGATATACCGCGCCGCTGGCCCAAGTCGGGCTGGAATCATCGCGCAGCACCGTCGGCGCCTCCTATGACAACGCCTCTGCAAAACCGGTGATTGAATTAGTTAGATCAGATGCCATCAATCGCAGAGGGCCCGATCGAGTGAGAAACCCGATCGAGTCGGCATGAAACACCACCTTTGCAAAATGAAAATCCTCCGGCCAGAAAAGCAGATCGCGCATACTATAAGCAGTTGGAGACAGACGGTTTTGCTGTTTGGAAAACGTAACTAACAGTTTGCAAAAAACCGGGATGGTTCATTTGAAGCTGGACGTTCGGCTCCTCATGAGCTGCGAGACAGCTTGATAAACTATGAAACGACGTCGAATTGTGATAGTATTTTTTTGTTCGGCTTAAAAATTTCTATCCCCCGACTTTAAGCCGAACGCTTACCGCAAACCGCGTTTGGCACGATTTTTCTGTAAATTTCTTTTTCGCATATGACCTTGTGGATCATGTTCAGCGCAAAAATTTTTGAGGAGTTGTTATGCCTACATTGACGAGCTGTATTTTCGAAAAAAGTTCCTTCACAGGGGCAGCCAATTGTAACAGCGTCGGCTTCCCCGCAAATGGATGGGCTTGGGTGACATGGACCTTTGGCAACCGCAAAGCATCACTTGCGCGCGTTCGTCAGGATTCGGACATCGTGATCGCCCTCGTTCCGGTGCTTGATACCAGCGCCAATCGGCGCATCCTCGACGCCAACCTTCCATCGGGAGCCCGACGGATCACTGGCATTCGAGCTGGCATGGTCCCGTATAGCGCCACTTGGGGCGGGCAAAATCAACCAGCCAGACACCCTGCATGGCGGGTGCTTGTGGATCTGTCATTCCGAGTCAATATTGATCTACCATGGTATTGTTTTGCCGGCGGAAATGATACTGAAGCGACGATCCATTATTACCTGTTCATTCGCCTCAATGCGAGTGGGAACCTTGTGGCTTCAGTTGATCACTGGGAATGGAACCGGACCGAGGGTGCCGGATTGTGCGGCGGTGAAGTTGCAAGCCGCCTAAATGCCGGAATCCCTAACGGAGTAGCTCCCCTGCAGTCCGCGCTGACGAGCGCCATTGCGCCATTTTCGACATTCAGTTTCAACGACATTTATTTTCTGCCGGGCGACGGCAGAACGTCTGGCGTTGATGACGTGGCTGAAGTTCGCAATGAAGCTGCAATCGTATTGATGAGATAGGAGAAAATCATGAACTGCAATTCTGGAAACCGTAAAGTTCTCGCCGATGCTTTGGTTGAGAGCGTCATCGAAATTGCAAAAGAGTATAACCTGCAAGATGTGGTCGTCCATCGCGACGCCGATCCAGTTCTAGTGGCTGTGCGCGGCAACTTGAAGAACACCAAAAAGAAAGCAGAGGATGAGTGCATCGAATTCGTCCTGCAAATCTCTCCAGATATCGCGCGCGCTTCTGTCGCGAGCATGGTCGGTGCGGATATTGCGGCCGGGACAGATCTGGCAGCTCATCGGGCATTTGACCTGTCAGAAATTGTCGCAAAGGACAGCGTCGCACACGCCGCCAAGCCACTAGACGATGATCGGTGTAGCCCTAACGAGAAATAATCAATCGTCTCGGCACGAGTTCCAAGGAACACGCGCGCGAAAGAGCTCTCGGCCGCGCTACGGCGCGGCCCACGAAGATGGAGTCCTTACAACATAAGGGTCAAAACTATGTGTCGTCTGACAATGGAAAAAGTGGCGCGCTGGGGAGGATTCGAACCCCCGACCCCTTGATTCGTAGTCAAGTACTCTATCCAACTGAGCTACCAGCGCGCGGGGTGAGGGCGATGTAACCCCGCCCCCCCCGCAATGCAAGCGCATTTTAGTCGGTTGTGCGAAGAACGTTGTTTGATTTTCGGGTTTCGCCAACAGTGGGTAACTTTGCGCCGTTACTGTATTCCCCTGGTCGGGTCCGTAGTGGCTCGGTCGGGCGATCTTTCGGCAGGAAAACCTCCTTCATCCGAAACACGTCTAAAATGCCGTAGGTCGTTCCTCCGCCAATTGGCGCCCCTGGCCATTGCGCCTTAAGCGGCAACCTCGCATTGCGCTCACGCAGCCTTTGCAACGCGGACATTTCTGGTGCCGGGCCTTTGCCGAGTTTTTCGCTGAGGAAGGCCCGTACATCCGAAATCCCCGGATAAACACCGGGCATGTCGTAGGCCATGATCGTGAACACAATGCCAAGCCCCAGAACATTGAGCGCCATGTATGTGATTGCTTTACCGATCGCCTTCATCAGGAAAACCTTACAGTGATTGCATCTTTGCCATTGCGTTGACGCGTTTGGTACGGCTGTTGAGTTTTTGAAGCTCGCTTTTGCCGGAGTCGCTACCGCCGCTCATCATATTGCCGCCGCCCATCCATTCTTCAGTCGTGTCACGAATAGTGTCCCAGATCGTTTTTTCCGCCGCGGCTTCGGGCGCAACGGATCGAAATCCCGAAACCCGCGCGCCGGGCTGAGCAATCTTGGCTTGTCCCGAGAAAATCGCCCAGTTTTGAGGTGTGGTGTAGTTGCCTTGCCCATAGCCCATGGTCAAAAGCAACATGAAGATGCTGAAGCTGAAAAGCGCCATTTTCCAAACGACTTTGGTTAGCATGGCATTCCCTCCCTAAGAGCCATTGTAGAGAACCCCCTTAGTGCGTGTGTTGTAGGTCTTGTGCCCTTTGCGACGCAGTTCGAGTTTGCGGAGTTCTGATTTGCGGTGTGCGGCTTGTCTCTCGGCTTCGATATCTACGCCGAACCAAGCGCGGACACTGTCGACGAAGCTGATCTCAGTGGCATAAGCGCCTTTCGCTGTCATAGAGAACGTATGATCTCGTTCACCAATGGCTGCGGACTTTGCACCGTTTTCGTCGACCGTTGTGTAGACCATCGGCGGCTCTTCTGTGCTGGTGACCGCGTAGCCCGCCATTACAACCAGCATAAAACTGGCGGCGGTTCCAAGAATGACATTCCGATAAAAGTTGCCCATCGGTTCCTAAGCCCCTCAAAAATCTCAAGGAAAGCTCGCAGCAAAAACTGGCAATTTATTGTCGAGTCTGGGGAGATATCGCGAAAGCTGGCTTATTCAGCAGCATTTCCGAACAATGCGTTTTCTTTGGGAAGGTGTAGCCTGAACTCTGTGCCCTGCTCGTCAGAGCGCACCAGCGTGAGTGATCCGCCATGCCCGCGTGCAAGCTCTGCCGAAATCGCCAACCCAAGTCCTGTCCCCCCCTTTCGCACGCCACCTTCAAAGGCCGTGAAAAGGTTCTCTCTCGCTCTAGGTGGCAACCCCGGCCCGGAGTCAGAAACGGTCAAATGCCATCCATCGACATCCTCGCTGCCCTTGATCTTTATCTGCCCCGGTTTGCCCGACGCCTCCAGCGCCTGATGCGCGTTGCGCACTAAGTTCCCCAGAATACGGTAAAGCTGCTCTCCATCACAGCGCACCATCAGTTGAGACGGCACTTCATTCTCGAAACTGACAGTGTCGGATGCAGACAATTGCTCGCTTTTCATAACGTCTTCGGCGATTTCATGCACCTGAGTCATAGCCAGTTTCGGGGGCGCCTCATCAACGCGACCAAAGGCCAACGTGCCTTCACATAAATTCACGGCACGGCTTAGTGAATTCACCAGCTTGGGCGCGGAGCGTTGCACCGCAGGATCTTCCGAGCGCTCCATGCGGTCGGCCAACAAAGTCGCTGTGGTCAGAATGTTGCGTAAGTCATGGCTGATCTTAGCAACGGCCCCACCCAGCTGCGCCAGCCGCTCCTTTTGCTTGAGCGACCCCGTCAGACGTGTTTGCAGCTCCGCCAACGTATCCTCGGCGGCGCGCAGCTCGGTGATAGTCGATGTGGGTTTGATCACCCTACGCGCATCCTCAGGGGCCTGTGCATAAGCCTCCATCGAATGAACCACCCGCTTGATCGGGCGCACCATGAAGCGGCGCACAGCCAAGAACAGCAATGCGGCCGAAATGATCGAAATTACCGCAGATAGTGCCAGAACTCGCAATCCGTAGTCGATCATCGCAGCGCGCAAGGGCGCCTGTGGCATCGCGACTTCGATCATTGAGCCTGCTGCTTGCGTCGGAGAGCCGAACACGCGGATGACGCCCTCCGGCGCATCAAATAGCTGCTTCAAAGCACCAACCATCAGGTAAATTGCCGATGGGTCTCGTAGATCAACCATTGTGGTCACAGGGCCGGGAACTGGGGAGGACAGCACCAACTGGCTGGCCGCGTCACGCCGCAAAACGACGTTATAAACGCCGGCATTATCCAACAATTCCTGTGCCAAGCTGGAAGAAATGCTTTGATCCTGCGACGCGAGGACCGAAAGCGAGGCAATCTGCGACCTTTCAAGACCTGCAAGCAGGTAGTCCTGCCTGAACCGCGCCACCGAAGGGACAAAGATCAGCACCTCAGCGATCATCACAAAAATGATCGTGAGCAAAAGAAACCGACCTGAGAGCGAATTAATCAACCGATTGCCTCCCACGGGCGCATTTTAAGGCAGAAATTTTTGCACAAAACCAACAACTTTCTTCACCATATCGCTTTCAAATAGCCTTGGCGAGAAATAGGCACCTGCGGCGCGTTTGTTAACCTCTCCAAGCGTCGGATATGGCGCAACCATAGCGGCGATTTGGCTCATCTTCATGTTGTTCGCAATGGCCAAGGCCCAAACACCGATCAAATCGCCCGCACTCGCCCCAACGATCGAGGCCCCGACGGGGCGCCCCTTCATAACCATCACTTTAATCAATCCCGTGGTTTTACCCTCGGCAATGGCGCGGTCGTTTTCGTGGAACGGGAAGCGGTAGACCTCTGCCTTGTCTCCGTATTCCTCACGCGCTTGCGCCTCGGTCAGGCCAACCTGCGCCAATTCGGGGTCCGTGTAGGTCGCCCAAGGGATGTGGTCTTGCTTCGCTTTGGAGGGCAATCCAAACAGGATGGAGCGGATCACGACGCCTGCGTGATATCCGGCAACATGCGTAAACTGCAGCTGCCCCGCGACATCCCCGATGGCATAGACCTTTTTGTTGCTCGTCTTCATCGATGCATCAACATCGATACCGCGACGGGAATATTCGATGCCCGCTTTTTCTAGGTCAAGATCGTTGACGTTTGCCGCGCGACCTACTGCCATCAGCAGATGGGAGCCTTTGAAAATACGGCCATCTTTTGCCTTCACTTCAATATTGCCTGCAGTTCCGGTGATTTCTTCCGCCAATGCGTTCTCTTCGATGACCATGCCCTCCTCGCGCATCCGGTCGAGGACGATAGCGGCCAACTCTGGGTCATCCTTGTTCATGGCCTTATCGCCCTCAATCACCGTGACCTTAGAGCCGAGCCGCAAATGCGCCTGCGCCATCTCGATCCCGATAGGGCCGCCGCCTACGATGAGCAAATGCTCCGGCAAATCTCGCAGATCCCACAAACTTTCATTGGTCAGGTAAGGCACATTCTCCAGCCCCGGAATAGGTGGAACGAAAGGCGACGAACCGGTCGACACAACAATGCGACGCGCTGAAATCTCGGTATCGCCTGCCTGGACGGTTGTCTTACCGGTGAATCTCCCGCGCTCACGGATAACTGTGACGCCCATGCCTTCGAAGCGCTCTTCGCTATCCACAGGTGCAATTGTCGCAATAACGTTGTTCACGTGATCCTTGGCGGCCGCGTAATCAACTTGCGGCTCCATATCAGCGATACCGAATTTCGAGCCATTGCGCACGGTGTAGGCCTGCTTGCCTGCTGCAATCAGCGCTTTGGAGGGTACACACCCATAGTTCAGACAATCCCCGCCCATCTTATGGTCTTCCAGCAAAACCACCTTTGCCCCCATTTGGACCGCACCCGCTGCAACCGACAATCCGCCAGAACCTGCGCCAATAACCAACAGGTCAGTTTTGATCTTTTTCATGGGTCAGATACCTTCTTTTCCGCGCACGGCCTTAAGAATGATCGGCAGCAGAGCAAGTGCGCAAAGGCCAAGAATTGGGAACAGAATGTGAGGCTCGAAAATGACGCCAAGATTTGGCGTCTCGCCACGCTCAAACACTTCGCCAAGACCCGCACCGACAGATGTGTAGACAATTGAGCCCGGAATGATTCCGAAAAAGGTTGAGATTACGAAACGTCGCAAGGGCACGTTGACCAAAGCTGGAACAAGGTTGGCCACGAAGAATGGAACAGCTGGCACGAGGCGGATCAAGAACAGGACGGACCACTGGTTCTCGTCGATGCCGTCCTTGATCTTTTTGACCATCCCGTCGCCGCTCTCCATCTTGGCCGCGAGTTTGTCGCCGAACCCCATGCGTGCCGCAGAAAAAATGGCCGTCGCCCCGATGGTTGCGCCGATAATATTATAGAGAAACCCCGGAAAGGTCGCGAACAAGAAGCCGCCCGTCAGCGTCGCAATCGCAGCCCCCGGCAAGGAAAATGCGACAATCACCACATAGATGGCAATAAACCCCAACACGGCCACAAGATAGTTCGCATCCCGAAAGGCGATCAACGCCTCGCGATTGTCACGCAGGGCGTCAAAGCTCAGGTAGTCACGCAAGGTAAACGCCCCGATCAACGCTACGGCGACAATCAAGAGGATCGGCAGCTTCTTCTGAAAGGCCGATTTTTCTGGGTTGGTCATCATATCCGCCATTTATTGGAATCCTGAAGTGTAAGTTGCCACGTTGATGGGCGAAAATCAGTGAATAGGATACCACCACTCACGCTTGCTTGATCAGCGGTGATGGAAATACGCGCCCTATAGCCCTTTCACATGGCGTAGGTTACAAGTCGCGGGAGAATTGTTGCAAAAATGGGCGGGTTTGCCCGTTGACGCAGAACGCAGGGCTGTCTATGACGCAGGCTCTGAACACATATGGGTTCGAATCCTTCTTGGATTTGTCCTCGATCCGCAGGAGCCTCGCTCATGAGCAAACGTACATTCCAACCGTCGAACTTGGTTCGCAAGCACCGCCACGGCTTCCGTGCGCGCATGGCAACCAAAGCTGGCCGTAAAATCCTGAACGCGCGTCGCGCGAAAGGCCGGGCGAAGCTGAGCGCGTAAGCGCCTCCTTCTCCTTTTTTGACCTAGATGCCGCCGGAGGCCCACGTGACAGGACAAGACGTCCCGGTCGCGGATGTGCCACCGGCGGCTTCCGTTTGTCTGGAGGTTATGCGCAAACGCGCTGACTTCCTGCGGGCCGCTCGCGCCAAACGCTCTGGCCAGCCCGGATTTCTTTTGCAAGCCCGCGCTCGGGAAGACCAAGAAGCGCCGCGTGTCGGCTACACCTGCTCCAAGAAAATCGGCAATGCAGTCATCCGCAACCGCGCCAAGCGCCGCTTGCGTGAAGTCGCGCGCTTAGTTCTGGGCGCGCACGCCAAGCAAGGGTGGGACTATGTTTTGGTAGGTCGCCCGAACGAGACCGTTTCCCGCAGCTTCGAACAGCTTGTCGCCGACCTCACGCGCGCTGTGGCGAAGGTCCACGCATGACGCCCCTCGCATGGATATGCGCCCTCCCCGTGCGCGGGTATCGCGCTGTGTTTAGCCCTTGGGTAGGGCATAATTGCCGCTATGACCCAACCTGCTCCGCTTACGCCCTGGAAGCATTGAAAAAGCATGGCGGGATCAAAGGATCATGCCTCGCCGCGCGGCGCATTGCGCGCTGCAACCCTTGGGGTGGCATGGGCGTGGACGACGTCCCTGATTGAACTGGCGGTCAACGCCGCTTCTCGAAGCTGATCGTAACGTCTCCGACATCGACGCCGAAGCGCTTCATGTAGGCGCGGTTCAAAAGTCGACCATCGTCCTGAAGCCACATCCAATCGTCAAAGCTGACGCGTGTGGTCGCTCCGTCGCCAACTGGCAAATCAATCGTGTAACGCCAGTTGAATCGATCACCCTGTTCCTCGCCAGTGGCCTCCCCGATCACACCGGGCGCGGTGCCCCGCCATGAATCAGGGCCAGTCTTGGTCAACGACCAAATGCGTTGCTCGGTCGAACCATCTTCGTAGGTAAAATCCTCGACAAGACGCAAAACTGCACCATCCCATGTCCCCTTGATGTCTACCACAAACTGCCGTCGCACGGTTCCAAAAATATCCTGAAACTGTCCGTAAGCGCGCAGGTCCCCGACGAAGTACTCTTCAAGGTTCAACTCGAGGGTGCTGAGGCTCGAATCCTCGAACGACGGCTTTCCCGTGCAGGCACCAAGAACTAGCGCCAAGGCAAGAACGGCATATCTCATTAGCGATCTCCTTTTAGAAGGATACGCTTTGCGGTGCGGATCAGATGTATCTTCCTTTGACGTCGCACTCGCCCTATACACGCGGCCATGCTGGACAAACCTGACACCCCCACTGAAGCGATTGACGACATCCACGCGCTGTTTCACGGCGCGCCCTCGACCACCGAGTTCAAAAAGCTGCGCAAGCGGATCGTTCGCGACACGCGCCAAGCGATTGATGATTTCGGCATGATCGAGCGAGGCGCAAAATGGCTTGTCTGCCTCTCAGGCGGGAAGGACAGCTACACCCTGCTTGCAGCACTGACGGAGTTGCAGTGGCGCGGCTTACTGCCTGTAGAAATATTGGCCTGCAATCTCGACCAAGGGCAGCCAAATTTTCCGGCGACCGTTTTGCCCGAATTTCTTGAAAAAATGGGCGTCCCCCATCGCATTGAGTATCAAGACACATACTCCATCGTGAAGGATAAGGTGCCTGCTGGTCGCACGTATTGCGCTCTATGTTCGCGACTGCGTCGCGGAAACCTGTATCGCATTGCCCGCGAGGAAGGGTGTTCCGCCGTCGTGTTGGGTCATCATCGCGACGACATTCTAGAGACGTTCTTTCTGAACCTCTTTCACGGCTCTCGGCTGTCAGCGATGCCCCCAAAGCTGCTGAATGAAGAAGGGGACGTCTTCGTCTACCGCCCGTTGGCCTATGTGTCCGAAGCCGATTGCGAGCGTTTTGCCCGCAATATGAACTACCCGATCATTCCTTGTGATCTGTGCGGCTCGCAAGACGGGCTTCAGCGGCAGAACATCAAACAAATGCTTGATGTTTGGGAACAAAAATCACCCGGCCGCAGACAGAAGATGTTCCGTGCGCTGACAAACACGAACCCTTCCCACCTCTTGGACCCTAGCCTGTTCGACTTTGCTGGTCTGACCCGAGACCCAATAAAATTTGAGCAAAACCCGCCAAACTTGCTGCCAGACGATTAATGCACTGACAATGGTCCCGACCTAGTGCTGACCCAGTTCGAATGCGAAAGGGTCAACAATGAAAAAGCTAGGGGTGTGGGCGGCGCAACTGACAGGATCCGGCTCCGCGAAACGGATCGGCTTGGCATTTCTTCCAATATTGGCTGGGCTGTCCTATGCGACTGGGCATTGGCAGATTCTTGTGATCGCTTGCATTGCCATTCCTGTTTTACTGTCCGGCTTCCGCCTGCCCCAAACGGCTCCAGAAAATACACGACTGCGCGCAGGGGGCGAAGCCGAGTTCACCAGCGCCGTGGAAACAGCCCTTACGCAATCAAACGGCACACATCGTTGCGCTGTTGTGATGCTGGAACTCGACGAAATTGATGTTGTACGAGACACATGGGGCGTCGAAGGCCTTGAGACAATAGTGTCCGCAATTGCCGACAGATTGTGTTCGATGCTTCGCAACAGCGACATCATTGTTCAGTTGTCTGAAAGTCGCCTGGCCATTTCCCTGCCCTCTATTCGCGTGCCAGAACTCGGTGCGGTCATCTCCTTGATTGACCGCCTGCAGACTGCGGCACGCCCCGCAGTCCGTATTGACAGCGCCAACGCCTATGTCACGCTCAGCGCAGGCTTTTGCCTTGAGGGGCGCGCCGCGGACAACTCCGCAGCGGCGCTGATTGAGGCGTCCTATCTCGCGCTTTTGGACGCAAAGTCCCAAGGCGTCGAAAGCTCGCGCGGATACTCCGCGAAAACGACGCCTCACTTCAAGAAGCCCGATGCTCATGTCCAAGCCGTCTTGCGCGCTTTGCAGGACGGGCAGATCGTTGCATGGTTCCAACCACAATTGTCGACAGACACAGGACTTGTCAGCGGGTTCGAAGCGCTCGCACGCTGGAGCCACCCGACACGAGGCGTCCTTTCCCCCGCGGAGTTTCTACCTGCTCTAGAAACCGCGCACGCAATGGAACTCTTGAGCGAAACCATGCTGCAACACGCCCTGCGCGCGATACGGGCATGGGATGTTGCGGGGCATAAAATTCCCTCTGTCGCAGTGAACTTTGCCACGGAAGACCTGCGAAACCCCAGCTTGATCGAGCGGATCAAATGGGACGTCGACCGCTTTGAGATTGACCCTGCCCGCTTGACGGTCGAGATCTTGGAAACTGTGGTGTCCGAGCACGACGATGACATTATAACTCGCAATATCAGAGCTTTGGGTGACCAAGGTTATCGCATTGACCTCGATGACTTTGGGACCGGGCACGCGTCACTGTCCAATATCCGGCGTTTTGCTGTCGACAGAATCAAAATCGACCGGTCATTCATTACCCGCGCTGACGAAGACCCTGAGCAGCAACGCATGATCAACGCCATCATCAGCATGGCTGAGCAAATGGAAATCGACACCGTGGCGGAAGGCGTGGAGACAATCGGAGAGAAGAGCATTCTTTCACAACTCGGATGCACCCACATGCAAGGATACGCAATCGCGCGCCCAATGCCGTTCGAGCAAACGCTCCTGTGGCTTCAAGAGCATACATCCGCGGCATCAAAGGCAAGCTACTTCCCACGTGAGAGCAAACTGCGACGATAGCCTATGAAGCCGCGTCCGAAAGTGGTCAAACACGTCGAAATGTCCAATACCGCTTGACCTTTCGGTCCCCAGCCTGTTGAACCAGCCTGACTTAAAAATGACAGGTGGCGGCCCCGTAATGGACGATCAAAACAAGAACCTTATTCTTGCAACTGCGCTCAGCTTTTTGGTGATCCTGGTCTGGTTCTTCATGTTCCCTCCGGAAGAGGTCGCAGTCGACCCAAATGCGACACCGACCGCGACAACGCAATCGGACGGCTCAGCGGTGCTTCCGCCCAGCGCGGCCACGATTGCCCCTGCACCGGCGCCGGTCTCCATCGCTCAGACACGCGCGACGACATTGGCTGCGAACACGCGGTTGAAAATCGAAACGCCTCGCCTGACTGGCTCCATCTCTCTTACCGGCGGCCGCCTTGATGATCTGTCTCTATCGACTTATCGCGAAACTCTCGATGCCGATTCCGACAATGTGACGCTTCTGTCTCCCGTCGGCACGGAACAGGCTTACTACGCTCTTTACGGATGGGCTCCGTCCGGCGCGCTCACCTACGATCAGGTGCCTGGTGCAAACACCCAATGGACGCTGGCCGAGGGCGAGACACTAGCCCCTGGCAGCCCGGTCACCCTGACATGGGACAATGGCGCAGGGCTCATCTTCAGCCGCGTCTTCTCAGTCGACGAACATTTCATGTTCACCGTGACCCAGAAAGTCGAAAACGCGACCGGCACGGCGCAACGCATCCAGCCCTATGGCATCGTGGCACGGCACGGCGAGCCTGACATCCAGCAGTTCTTCATCGCCCATGAGGGCGTTGTGGTCATGGCCGACGGCGTACTAAGCGAAATCGACTATGACGACATGCCAGACTTCCCCACAATTGCACGCGAAGCTGCAAATGCGGAAGTGACGACTGTAGCCGAAACCGGCTGGGTTGGGTTTGCTGACAAATACTGGATGACCACACTCATCCCTGAAAACCAAACACCATTCACTTCGGTCGTGAAATACGTGCCCGGTGCGGACATTTATCAAACTGAAGCCCGCCTTCAGCCCGTCGATATCGCCGCAGGTGCAACCGCTGAAGTCACGACGCGTCTGTTTGCAGGTGCAAAGGAATGGGAAGAAATCAAGGCCTACGAGGCCAGCGGCGTTGACCGTTTCATTGACAGCATCGATTGGGGTTGGTTCTTCTTCCTGACCAAGCCAATCTTTGCCGTGCTGCACTGGCTCAACAACATCATCGGCAACATGGGCTGGTCGATCATCGCCCTGACATTGCTGATCAAAGCTCTGCTCTTCCCGCTTGCTTACAAATCCTATGTCTCGATGGCGAAGATGAAAGAACTCCAGCCGCAGATGGAGAAGATCAAAGAGAAGGCCGGCGACGACCGCCAGAAGCTTCAGCAAGAAATGATGGAGCTATACAAAAAGGAGAAGGTGAACCCTGCTGCAGGTTGTTTACCGATCCTACTCCAGATTCCGATCTTCTTTTCGCTCTATAAGGTGATCTTCAATACGATCGAACTGCGCCACGCACCATGGATCGGTTGGATTCGCGACCTGTCTGCGCCGGATCCATCGTCAATACTGAACCTGTTCGGTGCGCTTCCTTACGCAACGCCAGAGCCCGGATCTATCTTCTACATCCTGTCGCTAGGCGTATTGCCAATCATCCTCGGTATTTCGATGTGGCTTCAGCAAAAACTGAATCCAGCGCCCACTGACGCAACTCAGGCGATGATTTTCGCGTGGATGCCTTGGGTGTTCATGTTCATGCTGGGAAGCTTTGCCTCCGGCCTGGTTATCTACTGGATTGCCAACAACGTCATCACCTTCACGCAGCAATACACAATTATGCGGAGCCAAGGATATAAGCCCGATGTGTTCGGCAATATCCTCTCTGGCTTCAAGCGAACGAAAAAGCCTGCGAGTGACAAAAAATGACAGTGACCCTCGCCCATATATGGCGGCATCCCGTCAAATCACATGGGCGGGAAGCGCTGCCTGAAGTGGCCCTTGAGGCAGGTCAAACCATGCCCTGGGATCGCACTTGGGCTGTGGCCCACGAAGGCGCAAGAATAGACGGCACCGAATGGGGCCCCTGCGCGAATTTCTCTCGGGGGTCAAAAGCACCGAAACTGATGGCCATAAATTGTTCGCTGGATGAAGAAAGCGAAACTGTCACGTTCTCCCATCCAGATCTTCCAACGGTCACACTCCACCCGGAGCGGGAAGCAGCGCAGTTGATCGAATGGACTCGCGCGCTTATGCCCGAAGATCGCGCCCAGTCGGCACGCGTCGTGCGAGTTGCGGGACGGGGCATGACAGATACTCCGTTCCCTTCGATCTCAATCGCCAATTCCGCCAGCCACCAAGCAGTTGCCTCGCAAGTTGGTCAATCTCTGTCTCAAAAGCGCTGGCGCGCGAACCTCTGGCTTGACGGGCTTGAGGCTTGGGAAGAATTTGAATGGCTGGGGAAAACCCTACGCATCGGCGAAGTTGAGTTCTCCATCAAGGAACGCATCACCCGATGCCTTGCCACCACTGCAAACCCTGACACCGGCGAGCGTGACGCTGACACGTTGGCCGCGCTCAAATCCTGGGGCCATCAAGATTTTGGTATCTACGCGTCGGTCAAAACACCCGGTACGATACGCATCGGCGACAAAGCAGAGCTTGTATGACCAATTTTACTTTCCAGATCGCAGAAGAGCCGACGCCTGAAGAGGGCGAGAATGGCCGCGTGCTATTCGCGGGCGAAACCGACTTTCTAAAAGGCGTCGTCGCAATGGATGGGATGCCGCCTGCCGACCGCTTGGAGGTCTGCTTTGCAGGGCGCTCCAACGTGGGAAAGTCCAGCCTGATCAACGCATTGACGGGGCGAAAAGCCTTGGCCAGGACGTCAAACACGCCCGGCCGGACGCAGGAAATCAACTTTTTCACGCTCGCCGAAAGCCACTACCTTGTCGACTTGCCCGGCTACGGCTTTGCCGAAGCCCCTGTGGCCATCGTGCAAAAATGGCAACGCCTTTTGAAGGCCTACCTATCGGGTCGTCAAACTCTGCGCCGTGCCTTTGTTCTGATCGATTCACGTCACGGGGTTAAGCCCGTGGATGAAGAAATCCTATCGCTTTTGAACAAATCCGCTGTGACGTTCCAAGTGGTGCTGACCAAAACGGACAAGCTGAAAAAGGGCGAGCTAGACAAAGTCATCACCCAAGTCAGCACCGCGTTGCAAAAGCACCCCGCCGCGTTTCCCGAGATCGTTTTGACCTCGTCTGAGAAAGGCATCGGCATCCCCACGCTGCGCCATATCATTGGCACGCTGGTCTAGTAGCCATGCGGTGCTTGGCAGCAGCGATGCCAGACGATAAACCCTTTGAAACCCGCAACTGACCGGCTCATCATGAAAAAGCAGACCGCTATGAACAGCAACTGGATTGAAACCGCGCAAACCTTGTCGGCCGCCCTGCCGTACCTGCAGCGGTATGACGGCGCGATTGTGGTGATCAAGCTTGGTGGTCACGCGATGGGCAGCGACGAAGCCATGGACCTGTTTGCGCGTGACGTTGTGTTGATGCAGCAAGTTGGGGTCAATCCAGTGATCGTGCACGGCGGCGGCCCGATGATTAACGACATGCTTGCGCGACTGGGTGTTAAGTCCGATTTCGTGAACGGTAAGCGCGTCACCGATGCCGCCACCGTAGAGGTCGTTGAGATGGTGCTGTCCGGCTCGGTCAACAAGCGCATTGTTCAAGCGATCAACCGCCAAGGCGGTCGCGGTGTCGGCCTGTCGGGCAAAGACGCCGGGATGATCCGGTGCGAGGCGTCTCATCCAGAGCTCGGTTTTGTGGGTGATCCCGTCGAAGTGAAACCAGACGTTCTGCGCCAGCTCTTCGAGGCGGAGATAATCCCTGTTATCGCCCCTCTCGGCTTTGGTGACAATGGCGAGACGTTCAACATTAACGGCGACACAGCAGCGGGTGCCATTGCCGCCGCGCTGAAAGCCGACCGCCTGTTGCTGCTGACAGACGTGGCGGGCGTCAAAGATGCGTCGGGGGAGGTCGTGACGGAGCTGACTGCATCCTACATCCGTAAGCTGACAGAGGACGGGATCATTGCAGGTGGCATGATCCCTAAAACAGAGACCGCTTTGGCCGCCCTTGATGGCGGCGTACGGGCAGCTGTCATTCTGGACGGGCGCGCGCCCAATGCGTGTCTGCTGGAACTCTTCACGCCACATGGTGCGGGCTCCATGATCCGTCAGGACAGCTAACGCCCTATCACGCAGTTGTGCCTATGCTGCGGCACCGCGCCACTTGCCAGACTGCGCCGCTCACGTAGATTGTGCGATATGGAAAATGAAGCTCTCATCCGCCTTGCGGTATTCGCCGGGCTATTTGCCCTGTTCGCAGCAATGGAAGCGTTGGCTCCACGTCGTGACCGAACCCAGACCCGCAAGTCCCGCTGGTTCACAAACTGGGCCATCATCATCATTGATACGGTGACGCTGCGAGCGCTGGCGATTTTCCTCCCGTTGCTCGCGGTCGGGGCCGCCTATGACGCGGCTGACAAAGGTTGGGGGTTCTTCAATGCGGTCGACTGGCCCTTATGGGTCGAGGTTGTTCTAGCCGTTTTGATCTTGGATTTCGCCATCTGGGCGCAACACTTGATCACACATAAAGTACCATTGTTGTGGCGCCTACATCAGGTGCATCACGCTGATGTCGACATTGATGTTACCACGGCTATACGTTTTCACCCGGTCGAGATCGCTTTGTCGATGATGCTGAAGATCGGCATTGTCTATGTGATGGGCCCAGCAGGTCTCGCAGTGATCTTGTTCGAGATTATCCTGAACGGCACAGCGATGTTCAACCACGCCAACATCAAGCTGCCACTCTGGCTGGATGCGATTGTGCGGACGGTTCTGGTGACGCCCGACATGCACCGCGTCCACCATTCGGTCCATCGCTCCGAACATGACAGCAATTACGGGTTCTCTCTGTCGATCTGGGACCGCATATTCCGCACTTATATTGCCCAACCCGCCGAGGGCCACGACGAGATGAAGATCGGTCTGCGTTGGCAGGATGAACGACCGTCAAAACTCGGCTGGTCTCTTGCCCTGCCCTTCAAAAACAAGTGACGCTCGCGGATTTAAAAGCCGCGTGTAGAACGGTGCATTTGGATATTCTAGGGGCGTTCCACCCTGCTCAGGAAGATATTGCTCCTGTTGGATGCGGCACCCTTGTGCTTCTAGGCCCGCGCGAACCTGGGTTTTGGGCTGGCTTCACTCAAAGCCCTGAATGGCTGGACAATGAGCCCGACCCAATCGATCGTTGGTCGGTCCGCGTGATCTCTGCGCTGGCCGAGCAAATTGGTGCTACGGCACTTTTCCCGTTCGGTGGTCCGCCTTATCAGCCATTTTTTCGTTGGGCGCTCGCGTCCGGCCACGCATGGCAAAGCCCTGTTTCCCTCCTAGTGCACGCGCAAGCAGGGTTAATGGCGTCTTATCGCGGCGCGCTGGCGCTACCAGAGCGATTGGAGCTACCGCCCGCACCGCCCAAACCATGCGATAGCTGCGCGGATAAGCCCTGCTTATCGGCTTGCCCCTCTGCCGCGCTGACCCGCGAAGGGTATGACGTTCCCAAATGCCACGCCTTTCTCGACACCAAAGAAGGCCGTTCGCACCTATCACAAGGATGCAACGTGCGCCGCGCTTGCCCGGTGTCACAAAGCTATGGCAGGGTGGAAGAACAGTCGGCATATCACATGTCGATATTCCATAAGGGGGCCACTACTTGAAACTCATCCTCACCCGCCACGCCAAATCCAGCTGGGACGATCTTTCGCTGGATGACCATGACCGACCTTTGAACGAAAGGGGCCAGTCAGCAGCTCAGCGGATGGGCAAATGGATTGAGGGTCGCCGCCACGTGCCGTCTCAGGTGATCTCGTCTGACGCGGCGCGCGCACGCGAGACCGCCGAGGTAATGATTGCCTCAATGGGCGGCGCGCCCAGCCTGACATTGGATGAAGGTCTCTATCACGCGTCGCCAGACACCGTTCTGGCCCGCATACAGCGCGCACCCAAGGGCGACCTAATGATCGTGGGTCACAACCCAGGCATTGCCGCTCTGGCATCCCTTATCGTGGATGTACGGCCGGTCCATGACCGTTTCGGAGTCTACCCCACAACCGCCACGCTGATAGCCGAGGTCCCGGTCGATGATTGGGCAGACCTGAAATACGGAATGGCTCGGGTCATTCAGTTCATCGTCCCGCGCGAACTGAAAGAACTCAATATCGCCTAATCCAACAGCGCTTAACGAAAAAAGGCCCCGAAGAAACTCGGGGCCTTTTTCTTGCCTGATGTAAATAAGCTTAGTGGCCGAGGATCTGGCTTAGGAACAACTGGGTCCGCTCGGATTTCGGGTTGTTAAAGAACTCTTCCGGCTCATTCTGCTCCACGATCTGGCCCGCATCCATGAAGATAACGCGATTGGCGACCTGACGGGCGAAGCCCATTTCGTGGGTTACGCAAAGCATAGTCATGCCCTCCTCCGCCAACTCGATCATGGTATCGAGCACCTCTTTGATCATTTCCGGATCAAGCGCCGAGGTTGGTTCATCGAACAACATGATGCGCGGCTTCATGCAGAGCGAGCGCGCGATGGCCACACGCTGTTGCTGACCGCCAGAAAGCTGACCCGGATACTTGTCAGCCTGCTCCGGAATCTTCACCTTCTCAAGGAAGTGCATTGCCGTTTCTTCGGCTTCCTTCTTGGGCGTTTTACGCACCCAGATCGGGGCCAGCGTGCAGTTCTCCAGAATGGTCAGATGTGGGAACAAGTTGAAGTGCTGGAAACACATGCCAACTTCCGACCGGATCTTGTCGATGTTCTTCAGGTCAGAGGATAGCACGGTGCCGTCTACAACGATCTTGCCCTTCTGGTGCTCTTCCAACGCGTTGATGCAACGGATCAGTGTGGACTTACCCGAGCCTGACGGCCCGCAGATCACGATCCGTTCCCCACGTTGCACCGTAAGATCAATGTCGCGCAGCACGTGGAACGTGCCATACCACTTGTTCATATTGGTAATCTCGATCGCGACTTCGTCCGAGACCGTCATTTGAGATGTTTGATTCATAGTTCAGGTCTCCTTAGTGATGGCTGGTGTTGAGCTGACGCTCAAGCCACTGGGAATATTGCGAGATCGAGTAGCAGACGACGAAGAAGAGCAGGGCACCGAAGCCGTATACTTCCCAGTAAACGCTGGTCCACTCGGTCGAGTTTTGGATCGGGCCGCGGATCATCCCCACTAGGTCGAACATCGAAATGATTGAGACAAGCGTGGTGTCCTTGAACAGCCCCACCGCCACATTCACGATGCCTGGGATCGAAATCTTCAGCGCTTGTGGCAGAATGATCAGGCGCGTCGCTTGGCCATAGTCTAGACCAAGGCTGTCTGCTGCTTCGTATTGCCCTTTTGGCAAAGCAGCGAGACCACCCCGGATCACCTCGGCAATGTAGGCCGAAGAGAACATCGTGATCATGATAATAACGCGCAGGATCAAGTCGAAGTTCGAACTTGGCGGCAAGAAGTAAGCCAGCATCACGTTTGCCACGAACAACAAGGTAATCAGCGGCACGCCACGGATGAACTCGATGAACACGACGCAGACGCCTTTGATCAGCGGCATAGGGGACTGACGGCCAAGGGCCAGCAAGATGCCCAGCGGGATCGATAGCGACACGCAGATCGTTCCCAGCAGCATGTTGAGCATGAAGCCCCCCATATCACGCGAGGCAACTGCTTGAAGTTCAATCGGAACGACGGCATTCAAAGCCATCCAGATCGGGCCCAAGAGATATGTGAATGCCAGATATCCAAACAACAGCGAGGCCACGATTGAAACCAGACCACCATCCTCGTAGCTGTTGTAGATTGCGTAGCCAACAAACATGCCCATGGGTATGCAGAACACGCCCGCAAAGATCGCCATGAGCCAGAAAACACCATAAGCAACGGTCGCGATCAAACCTTCTGTCCCGACGGAGTTGGCGATGAACACCAGTTCTTTGGCGCCGATGAACAGCAGATAGGTCAAACCAGCCCCACAGATCACCCCGATGATAGCAGAAATGATCTGCCTGACATTCACAGGGATCTGCGCCGAAATCAGGCGGAAAACGAACATTGTCGCAATCACCAGACCCAAGATAGTAAGCGGCATCCAGAGAGAACCGCCCCAAATCAGCCAGAAGGCCAAGAACGGGTAGATCGCCGTAAACAACAGCATCTTGCGCGGCAGATTGCTGAACAAAGCCGGTGCAACCGCAACGATCAGCAGCAAGAACGCTACCAGAATGCGCCAGTAACCGTCAGGCGGATATTTGAACCCAAAGACCAAGTGATCCCAACGATCAACCAGAACTGCGAAGCAGGCACCGGTTCCTTTGCCGGCTTCGCGCAGAATGTCGATACATTCCTTACGGCTGCCCGCTTCCCAAACGCCATTGTAGAACCAAGGGAAAACAAAGACTGCGAACCGGACCACGACATAAAGTGCGACCAAGGTCAGGACTGTGTTGAAGATACCGGAGAACAGGTTCTCCCGAACCCATTTGATGGCACCAGCTTCGGACACAGGCGGTGGCGAAGGCGGGATTGCGGTTTCGCGAACGAAGGCGACGGTTTGAGCGTGCGTATCCGACATCTCAGCGCTCCTTCAGCTTCATAGAGTTGTTGTAAATGTTCATGAGGAACGAGATCGATAGCGAAATGATGAGATAGAACAGCATCAGCAAGAGAACCGCCTCAATCGCGCGCCCTGTTTGCAGCAGCGTGATGCCGCCGAGTGTACCAGTCAGGTCCATGTAGCCCACTGCAATCGCCAAGGACGAGTTCTTGGTGATGTTCAGATACTGCGAAATCAGTGGCGGGATGATGACCCGCAGCGCTTGAGGCAGAACCACAAGGTTCATGATCCGACCCGGGCGCAAACCTAGTGCTGCGGCGGCCTCAGTCTGCCCTTTAGAGATAGCCAAAATGCCGGCCCGAACGTTCTCGGCGATAAAGGCCCCGGTATAGATCGATAGCGCGAACCACAACGCTATAAGCGACCCGAGTACGGTGACACCCCCGCGGAAGTTGAAGCCCTTAAGCTCTGGGTATTCCAGCGAGATCGGGCCGCCGAGCACGAGCTGAGCCAGAATTGCAGGAACGAACAGAATTGCCAGCGACGGCCAGAAGACAGGGATCAATCTGCCATGGTCGAAAAGCTGTTTACGCGCATAGCGACGGAACAAGAACATACCGACAATCGACGCGATGAAAACGGTGATGACCATCCAAGACCCGTCACCCAATACGGGCTTGGGCCCATATGCACCGCGGTTTGTAATGGCGATGCTGTCAAAGAACCACATGGTTGCGGTCGGGCTGTCTCCACGGAAATCACGGGGCGCAGGCGCCGCGTTGATCATGATGGAGAAGATGATCAGGATCCAGATTAGCACTGGCACGTTGCGGAAGATTTCCACGTAAAAGGACATGATCTTGCGAACAAGCCAATTCGGCGAGAGACGCAAAACACCTGCGATCACGCCAATCACTGTGGCGGTGATACAGCCCAGAAACGCAACAATCAGCGTATTGAGCAGCCCGACCATCGCGGCGCGACCATGCGTGTCTTGGCTGTCATACGAAATCGGGCGCTGGTTGATGTCGTATCCAGCCTGCGCGCCAAGGAATTCATAAGATATGTTCAACCCGGCCTCGGCTAGGTTGCGCACGAGGTTGCCACCGATGAAAGCCATCGTGGCAATGATGGCTACGAGCGCAATAAACTGAAATGTAAGAGAGCGGTAGCGCGTATCGTTCAACAGCATCGACGGCCGGAACGACTCCTTGTGGGGGTCGGCTAATGTCGTCATCTGGGACGTTCCCTGTTTTGGCTGGCGCTTATGATTTGCACGTCATTTGCGCGTGCGGCGCTGCCAGCTCTTTTTTGGTTGGTCTGTAGTCAAAAGATAGGAAAAGGGCGCGGTGTTGACCGCGCCCTTTTCCCTAGTGTGTTTACCGGAACGGTGGCGAGTAGATCAGGCCGCCGTCGGTCCATTGTGCGTTCAAGCCACGGGCCAGACCGATTGGGGTCGCAGCGCCGATGTTTTGCTCGAAGATTTCGCCGTAGTTACCAGCGACGCCGATCGCAGCTTTCGCCCAGCCAGCGTCCAGACCCAGCATACCGCCAAGGTCACCTTCGGTGCCCAGCAGACGGTTGATTTCTGGGTTCTCGGTACCAGCAGACAGCTCTTCGAGGTTCACAGAAGTCACGCCCAGCTCTTCAGCTGTGATCAGTGCGTTCAGTGTCCAACGGACGATGTCAGCCCATTCGTTGTCGCCATGACGTACCAGCGGGCCCAGAGGCTCTTTGGATACGATTTCTGGCAGCAGAACATGTGCCGATGGATCTTCGAAGTTTGCGCGCTGAGCAGCCAGTGCGGATGCGTCAGTGGTGTAAACGTCGCAAGCTCCAGCAATATATTGCTGAACAGCTTCTGCACCGGTTTCGATTGGAACTGGCTCATAAGAGATGCCGTTTGCACGGAAGAAATCCGCCAAGTTCAGCTCTGTGGTGGTACCCGTTTGGATACAGACGGTAGCACCGTCCAGATCTTTCGCGGAAGCAACGCCCAGCTCTTTTGGAACCATGAAGCCTTGGCCGTCATAGTAGTTAACGCCAGTGAATTCGAACTTCAGGTCGACGTCACGGGAGAAAGTCCATGTGGTGTTACGTGCCAGCATGTCGATCTCGCCGGAAGCCAGCGCGGTGAAGCGTGTTTTGCCGGTTGTTGGAACGAATTCTACAGCATTGCCGTCACCCAGGACTGCAGCCGCTACGGCGCGGCAAACAGCCACGTCGAAACCTTGCCATACGCCGGATGCGTCTGGCTCAGCAAAGCCTGGAACGCCAGTTGTCACACCGCAGTTCAGCTTGCCGCGTGCTTTAACTTCGTCAAGCGTGGCTGCCGATGCGCCGCCAGCAATGATGCCGGCAACGGTCAGGGCGCCAAGAAAAACGGATTTTTTCATGTTTACCTCTTCCTGATGGTCCACCCCTTTGCGGGATGGTTTTTCCGACCGAGTGAAGGCCGGGAGCGATACAAACGGGAGATATACCCCGTTGGTGAGCGTGAATAAGGCCAAATCGCGCCTTGGACGTCAAGGCACTTTGCTAGATTAACGCTTGGTAAAGCATCACATTTCTTAAGAAAATCAGGGCTTTTTCGCAAAAAGTCCAACAAAGCATCGCGATACGACCCAAACGGCCCTAACTCATGCACAAAGGAGAAAAAACGCCTCGGAGCGCATTAAGTCCCGCTTTTTGAGTTTAGCGTGCGCTTCTGCCTCGTCATCGGCACCCCATTGGGCAATCTGCCATTCCTCATCGATTCGGCTCAGGTCCCAAGCCTGTCTCGAATCCAACCGGCCACGCGTCACGGCCAATGCCAGAATAAGAGAGCCGGTGATCGCCACCAGATCATGGAAGGCCGTTAGTCGAAACGCATCCAACCCCGAGACATGCCCATGCAAAGTCGACAGCGTCTTTGGGTCCTGCGGTAGATGCATAATCCCGGTTCGCAACTGGAGAGGCGCACCCAACTCTGTGGCAGACCAATCAACCAATGGATCCCACCCCTCTGCCTGCTTTGCCACCAGCTCTTCCGGACTCTCAGCACGGTAACATAAAAGGTCGCTATCCCCATAGGCCGCAAGCATATCGACGACCTCTGGATGCTGTACTGCAACCTTGTCCAATGCCGCGTTCGCCGCACGGGTCACAGGCATAGAAAACGGATCGATTTTCTCGCCTTGGGAGTCCCATTCCTCGCGCATGGCTTCCGCCATCTTCAGAGTCGGCACAATTAACGGTGTCTTTAATGGCGTGCGAACCGGACGACCGTCCAGATGGACAGCATACCCGCCCTCGACCTCATCAGCGGTCGTCTCTTTCCAGAAGCGTTTTGCGGCCCATTCGCTCATGGTGTCTCTCTCCAGATGTTGCTCAATGCGGCGTCCAAATCCGCGTAAGTATCAATGAGCGCTGTCGCGCGCGTCCTCAAAATCTCTGGCGCGTGGTAACCCCAGCTGACCCCGACTGACGCCATCGCGGCATTGGCGGCCATGTCCATGTCGTAGCTGGTATCGCCGATCATCACAGCGTGCGCAGCTTCTACGCCAGCATCGTACATGCAGCGCTCCAACATTGAAGGATGCGGCTTTGAGGGGTGGTCATCCGCTACCTGTGTCGTAACGAAATACCCGCGCAAATCATGAGCGTCCAGCAAGTGATCCAATCCCCTGCGCGACTTGCCAGTGGCGATACCCAGCAAGACATTGTCTTGTGCATGAAGGCGCCTGATTGCATCAAGTCCACCGGGATAAAGCGGGCTGCTTTTGGTGCTATCGCGCAGCTTTCTGGAGGTCATGAAGGAGGATTTATACCCGTCCACCAGCGCGTCCCCATGCAGTTGGTAGAGCGCCGGCGACAACTTCTCGAACGCCGAATGCAGCGACAGTCCAACAATGCCCAAGATTTCGCTGCGCGTCGGCACCGGTTCCTCGATCGCTTCGAAGGTCGCAGTCATGGCCGAAACGATATCGTCTTGGCTGTCTACCAAAGTTCCGTCGACGTCAAAGACGACCAGCTTCAGCTCTGCCATTTCTCATCCGCATCGAAGGGGTCGTTTGGCACGTCGCTTTCGGCCCAACCCAGAAAATCCCAAGTGCGCTTCATATGATCTGGCAACTCTGCCTTCAGCGTTATCATCTTCCCGGTTACAGGATGCTCAAATTCCAGCGAACGCGCGTGCAGGTGCAGCTTTTTGCTGATCTCGTCACCCAGTTGCGAGCCCCAGCCGTCGCCCATGTTTTCCTGCCCCGAACCACCGTATTTGCCGTCGCCCACAATCGGGTGACCCATCTCCGCCATGTGCGCGCGCAACTGATGCGTCCGGCCCGTCACGGGCACAAGCGCCATCCACGAGGCACGTTGCCCCAAAAAACAGAGTGTCGCGTAATCTGTCTGCGCTCTTTTTGCGCCGGGTGTGTTCGCGACCTCATTCGGGTGGACGCAGTGCATTTTCTCACCCTCGCCCCCTTTGCCGTGGCCCGGAGCCTTCACCAGTCCGTATTTGATCGTCCCGATTTTCGGATACGGCACGCCAGCAACCATCGCCCAGTAGATCTTGCGGGTGCCGTGGTGCCGGAAGGCCGCCGTGAGAGCCGTCGCCATCGCAGGCGTGCGCGCCAGAACCAAAACACCAGAAGTATCTTTATCCAATCGGTGGACTAGCTTTGGCGTGTCATGGCGATCAAAGCTCAACGCAGCCGCCATGCCATCAACATGGCGAGTTGTCTTCGATCCGCCTTGCACCGCCAGCCCCGGCGGCTTGTTTAGCGCAATGATGTGGTCGTCCTTGTAGATCACGCAGCCGCGGATCATCTCCGCATCCGCCTTGGAGACATGCGGCATACGCGTTTGCGCCTCCATGTCCTCTTCGGTCGGCAGCGGTGGAATGCGCACTTCCTGCCCCGGTCCCACACGGGTGTTCGATTTCACCCGACCGCCATCGACGCGAATTTCGCCCTTGCGGCACATCTTCTCGATCCGCCCTTGCGGTACATGCGGGAATTGCTTGCGGAACCAGCGGTCCAGCCGCTGCTCTGCCTCGTCGGGGCCAACTCTAAGGGTCTGAACCTTGCTCATGCGAATAGTCCTCTGGCGATCATCACGCCTGCGATCAGTCCGGCGATGGACAGGATTACGGAAGCCAGCACGTATAGACCGGCAGCGCCCGTCTGGCCACGCTCAAATAGGGTATATGCCTCAAGGGAAAAGGCAGAAAACGTGGTGAATCCGCCCAAGATACCGGTCATTACGAAGGGGCTAAGATGCGTATTCGACGTCTTGGCTGCGAACACCACAAACACCCCCATGACAAAGCTGCCAACGATATTGACCGTCAGGATCGCCAGCGGGAACCCCGGCCCAGTCAGCTTGAAAATGCCAACGCCGACCAAGAACCGCAACGCAGCCCCAATGGCCCCGCCAAGGGCAACCTGTAAAGTGGTATAAAACATGCGCGTTCTCTCTGCCCTGCGCGACGCAGAGTCAAGTTCAGCGTTTCGCCCGCAGCTTGGTGAAATAGTCCAGCCGCCGCTTCAACTCCCGCTCAAACCCGCGCTCCACGGGGTTGTAGTAGACCCCGCGCTTCATCGTTTCGGGGAAGTAGTTCTGCCCCGAAAACCCGTCCTCCGCGTCGTGGTCATAGGCATAGCCGTCGCCGTAGCCTTGATCCTTCATCAGCTTGGTCGGCGCGTTCAGGATATGCTTCGGAGGCGGCTCCGAGCCGGTCTTTTTCGCCGCCGCCATCGCATTCTTATACGCCGCATAGCCTGCGTTCGACTTGGGCGCCAAGGCCAGATAAGTCACCGCCTGCGCCAACGCCAACTCCCCTTCGGGCGAGCCAAGCCGTTCAAACGTCTCCCAAGCATCCAGACACACCCTGTGCGCATGGGTGTCCGCCAGCCCTATATCCTCAACCGCCATGCGGGTAATCCTGCGGGCCAGATAGCGTGGGTCTTCGCCGCCCGTGAGCATCCGCGCGAACCAATACAAGGCAGCGTCGGGGTCAGAGCCACGCACTGATTTATGCAAGGCCGAGATCAGGTTGTAATGGCTGTCCCCCGATTTGTCGTATTGCGCCGCGCGACGCATCAGTCGCTTGGCCAAGCTTTCCGTATCAAGCTTGCCTTCGACTTTCCACGCAGCAACTTGTTCAATCAGGTTCAACAACGACCGACCGTCCCCATCCGCCATTTCCAGCAGCGCCGCACGGGCATCGGGGGCCAAAGGAAGATTTCGGCCAAAATCTTTTTCCGCACGCTGTGCCAGTCGCTCCAGATCGGACAGGCTAAGCCGCGTCAGCACCAACACCTGCGCACGCGACAGCACAGCCGCGTTTAATTCGAATGACGGGTTCTCGGTGGTGGCGCCCACCAAAAGGATCGTTCCGTCCTCCATGTAGGGCAGAAAGCCGTCCTGCTGCGCTTTGTTGAACCGGTGTATTTCGTCGACGAACAGGAGCGTCCCCTGCCCGTTCTGGCGGCGGATACGCGCGGCCTCGAAGACTTTCTTTAGATCTTGAACGCCAGTGAAGATGGCACTGATCTGCACGAAATGCAGGTCCGTTTCATCCGCGAGCAATCGAGCAATCGTGGTCTTTCCAACCCCTGGCGGCCCCCAGAAAACCAGCGATGACAGTGCATTTGACGCCAGCATAACTCCCAACGGGCTGTCCGGCCCCAACACCTGCTCCTGCCCGATCACCTCACCCAGCGTTTTCGGACGCAACCGATCCGCCAAGGGCTGCATCTTGGAAGGCGCCTTTGCGTCGGTGTCGAAAAGGTCTGCCATTAGATGCGGAACCGATATGAAAACCGCTGCCCGCCTCGAACCCCGTCAATGCGCCAATTGCGGCCGCGGGTGTCAGACGCATCTTCGACGTCAGCCGTCGTGTTGATCGTTTCGCCGTTGATTTCTAGCAGCACATCGCCGACGCGAAGGCCAATACGGCCAAGAGGCCCAGAGACCTCCGTGACCACGACGCCTTCGGACATCGCCGTTGGTAGTTTCAGTTCGGACTGCACAGCGGGATTAATGTTGACGACCCCCAACCCTGCCAGTGTCCCACCCTTCACCATGCGGGCATCGCGGGGTGGAAGGTCAGGAGCTACAATAAGCGAAACTTCGGCCTGCTCGATCTCACCACCCGAAAGGTACTCGACGATAATAGTGTCCCCGACGGGTCGCACCGACATGCGGAATAGCATTTCTGGGGGTGAGTTCACCGGTTGCCCGTCAACCGACAGGACGATATCGCCCAATGCTAACCCTGCTTGCGCAAAGGGGCTGTCGGGATGCATCGAAGAGATTACCACACCCTCGGGCACGCTCAGGCCGAAGCCTTCCGCCAGTGACGAATCCACAGCTTGGCCAAAGATGCCCGCCCATGCTTGGGTGAACCTGTCATTGCCCGCACGCGCCTGCTCGACATAGCGCGCTACTAGGTTGGCTGGTATCGCGAAGCCCACGCCGTTAGACCCCCCGGACCGCGTCAGGATCGATGTGTTGATCCCGATCAGGCGCCCGTTGACGTCAATTAGCGCTCCACCGGAGTTGCCAGGATTAATGGCGGCGTCAGTTTGCAAGTAATAGCCACGTGCGTTTCCGGTGGCAGTGCCCGACCTTGCCAAACCCGAGACAATGCCCGACGTCACGGTTTGCCCAATGCCGAAGGGGTTGCCAATCGCCAGAGCCAGTTCGCCAACTTCAACGTCATCACTGTCGCGAAAGCTAAGGTGGGGCAATGGCGTATCCGCGTTGATCTTTAAAATGGCGAGGTCGCTATCTTGGTCAGCTAGCAATATCTCTGCCTCGAATTCCCGCCGATCCGTCAAAACCACACGAATTTCGGTCGCCATGCCGACAACGTGGTAGTTGGAAACCACGATACCATCTTCGGACAGGATAACGCCTGAGCCTAGCGAGTTCTGCACTCGGGGTTGCGAAAGGCCGAAGCCGCGGAACAGATCTTCAAACATCGGATTGCCGCGGAAGGGGCTTTCCGATTGTTGCACGACGCGGTTGGCAAAGATGTTGACCACAGCAGGCGCCGCCTCTTTCACCAAGGGCGCGAAACTCAGGCTGATCTCTGTCTGGCTTTGAGGCACCTTAACTTCAGCGGCAGCGGGCAGGACACAGGCAAGGCTAATGAGAACGGGTAAAATCAGTCGCATGGGGCTTCCCTTTGTTGCGCGTCTCTTTGATATGCCGTCGCAGCCACAGGAATTCAATGCGCATGCTACGCTACAGCGCCCCTTCATATGCAAGCCGCCGTTTGCGGCGTTCTGCAAGGATCTCCAAGCGAGGATACCAGTCATAGCGCTTGTCTTCGAGCGTTTTGCTCCAAAAGAGCTTTCCGCCATAGCGCCACGGGTCCAGCACAATCGCCTCGTACATCGTGTCGCCTTTAGCTGATATCAGCGCAGTGCTGTGAGAAATCAGGATCGGGTTCAGCCCATTGGCAATCGCGCGATGAATCTCAAGCGTCTTGAAATTTTCACTGTTGAGCTTCGCCTGCAAGTCTTCTGCCCAATGCCAGCACAGACCACGAGGGCGGTCCCCCCTGTTCACCTTGCGGTTATGGGCGAGTGGCGTGTCGGTGATGCCATATTGCTTAGCCAATTGCAGAGGATAGTCATAGGCAATGCGCGCGGCACGAGCGGCTTCCTGAGGGTCGACATCACTTCGCAGGGCACTGATGCTAGCGGCCAAAGCGGTTATTTGCGCGTCCGTCGCTTTCGGTGGACCACCTTCGGGCGCGCCACAAGCGGCAAGCAGCAGTGTGACCAACGGAAAAATGAGAATTGCGCGTCTAAAAATGGCCGGCCTCGTCGGATATTCGTTTTTTCCGCAAGCTATGCGGCACTCGATCCGTTGTCGAGCCTATGACCAAAAAGTGAAAAGCCCCGCCGGTTAGGGCGGGGCTCTCCAGTTGCCGCGTTCGCGGCTAATTATTCGGAAGCTTCTTCAGCTTCGACACGGGCTTTGTCCGCAGCACCCTTGGCAGAGACGTCGCGATCGACGAACTCGATGATCGCCATCGGCGCCATGTCGCCATAGCGGAAGCCGGCTTTCATAACCCGCACATAACCACCTTGGCGGTCTTTGTAGCGTGGACCCAGGATGTCGAACAGCTTGGCGACGTCCTTGTCTTGGCGCAGCTTCGATGCGGCCTGACGGCGGGCGTGCAGATCGCCACGTTTCGCCAGCGTGATCATCTTTTCGATGATTGGGCGAAGCTCTTTGGCTTTCGGCAGGGTTGTTTTGATTTGCTCATGCTCAATGAGCGAGCCGCACATGTTGATAAACAGCGCTTTGCGGTGCTCATGGGTACGGTTCAGGCGGCGGTAGCCTCTTGCGTGACGCATTTGGTCGTTCCTTCTACTATACTTTGTACGGGTCACCGATGCGTGTCGGTGCCTCTGTTGGGGCGGAATTGCCCATATATTCCCGGTCATTTCGCCGGAATTGGGTGGGGTCCGCCCGACAGGCGAACCCCCCAAATCTTAGAACGCGTCTTCGAATTTCTTAGCAAGATCTTCGATGTTCTCTGGTGGCCAATCCACGATGTCCATCCCGAGATGCAAGCCCATGCCAGACAGCACTTCTTTGATCTCGTTGAGGGATTTACGACCGAAGTTCGGGGTGCGGAGCATCTCGGCTTCGGTTTTCTGGATCAGGTCACCGATGTAGACGATGTTATCGTTCTTCAGGCAGTTGGCAGAACGGACAGACAATTCCAGCTCGTCCACTTTCTTCAGCAGAAGCGGGTTGAACTCGAGTTCGTCTTCGTCGTCCTGCGCACGTGCGGACTCTGGCTCATCGAAGTTGACGAAGATGCCCAGCTGGTCCTGCAGAATGCGAGCAGCATAGGCCACTGCATCGTCAGGTGTAAGGGAGCCGTCGGTTTCGACTTTCATCGTCAGCTTGTCATAGTCGAGCACTTGACCTTCGCGGGTCGGTTGCACGTCGTAAGACACTTTTTTGACAGGCGAAAAGATTGCATCGATCGGGATAAGACCGATTGGAGCATCTTCAGGCTTGTTCTTGTCAGCGGAAACATAGCCTTTACCGGTGTTCACTGTCAGTTCCATGAACAGCTCGGCGCCGTCATCAAGGTGGCAGATCACGTGGTCGCGGTTCAGAATCTCGATGCCAGCGGAATCAGAGATATCGCCAGCTGTCACGACTGCTGGCCCTTTGGCGGAAACCGACAGGCGCTTCGGCCCTTCGACTTCCATCCGGATGGCCACGCCTTTGAGGTTCAGGATCACGTCCGTCACATCTTCGCGTACGCCTGCAATCGAGGAAAACTCGTGCAGAACGTTGTCGATTTGTACAGAGGTGATCGCCGCACCTTGCAGCGAGCTCATCAGCACGCGGCGCAGGGCGTTGCCCATGGTCAAACCAAAACCACGCTCCAGCGGCTCGGCAATCACAGTTGCTTTGCGTGCAGGGTCGTTGCCGGGCTTAACGTCCAGTTGGGTGGGCTTGATCAGCTCTTGCCAGTTCTTGTGGATCATATGTGTCGCCTCCATGCTCGGCCCGGATCATGTCCAATATCGGGGCCACTCGAGGTTGAAATGACAAACACGGACCCCGCCCATTCCGGACGGGGACCGCGCGATAGAAATCGTAAGTTAGACGCGGCGGCGCTTTGGTGGGCGGCAGCCGTTATGTGCCATAGGCGTCACGTCGCGAATGGACGAAATCTGGAAGCCAGCAGCAGCCAGCGCACGCAGTGCGGACTCACGACCAGAACCTGGACCCTGAACTTCGACTTCGAGCGTCTTCACGCCATGTTCCTGAGCCTTGCGGCCTGCGTCTTCGGCGGCCATCTGAGCAGCGTAAGGTGTCGATTTACGCGACCCTTTGAAGCCCATGGTCCCAGCCGAGGACCAAGAGATGGCGTTGCCCTGAACGTCAGAGATCAGGATTTTGGTGTTGTTGAACGAAGAGTTCACATGTGCCACGCCTGCGGCAATGTTCTTGCGAACCTTCTTCTTAACGGTGCGTTTTTCACGTGCCATGGATCAGATTCCCCTTACTTCTTCTTGCCAGCGATGGCCTTAGCGGGGCCTTTGCGGGTACGTGCGTTCGTGTGGGTCCGTTGACCGCGAACAGGGAGGTTACGACGGTGGCGCAGGCCACGGTAGCAACCCAGATCCATCAGACGTTTGATGTTCATCGTGGTCTCGCGACGCAGGTCACCTTCGACGTTGTAGTTTTCGTCGATGTGCTCACGAATTTTCAGGATCTCTGCATCCGAGAGATCATTCATGCGGCGAGCGGAGTCGATACCGATAGCTTCACAAATCGCTTTTGCGGAAGTGTGGCCGATGCCGGTAATGTAGGTCAGTGCGATGGGGACGCGCTTTGCGTCTGGCAGGTTAACGCCGGAAATACGTGCCAAGTGGCCGATCCTTTTCAGTCGCGGTTCCGTAGCTCCGGAACCTTTTTTCACAACGTAAGCCCGAAGGTTTTTCAAAACCTGCGGGCTTGGCTTAGATATGGTCAACACCGTGTCAGCTAGCTAGGCCGTGGTGCGATTCCCATGAGGGATGGTGCGGCTTAGGAGGTTTTTAACATGTGGTCAAGAGCCCCGCCGATACTCGCCGCACCTATCGGTTCAAAAGGCCCGAAATAGCCGAGGCAACTGCGTCAATTTCGCCGAGCCCGTCAACCGAGTGCAAATCGCCTTTGGCATAGTAATAGCCAATCAGCGGAGAGGTTTTCTTGTAATACTCCATCAAGCGCGTGCGCAGGCTCTCTTCGTTGTCGTCAGCGCGACGCTTGAACTCGGTCCCGCCACAATTGGAACATTTGCCATCGTCAGGAATTGGCTTGGTCAGGTCATTATAGACTTCACCGCAATCGCCGCATGTGGAGCGTGCCGTGATACGAGCAACCAACGCCTCATCATCCACTTGCATCTCAATCACGGCGTCCAAATTGGCACCATGTTTCTGAAGCAGATCGCCCAAAGCATCTGCCTGCGGCAGCGTGCGTGGGAAGCCATCGAAGATGAAACCGCCGGCGTGGTCGCCCTCCAGCTTTTCTTCGATAAGCCCGATGACGATCTCGTCGGTGACTAGCTGGCCCGCATCCATGATGGCAGCAACTTTTTTGCCCATCTCAGTGCCGGAGCTTTTGGCCTCGCGCAGCATGTCACCCGTGGACAGTTGCACCATGCCGCGCTCTTCGACCAGCTTACGGGCCTGAGTTCCCTTACCAGCGCCGGGCGGTCCAAGCAGAATAATATTCATCGGCGGGACGGCCCTTTGGTTTTACCCCCACGCTTTTTACCGCGCAGTTGGGACTTCTCGATCAGGCCCTCATATTGATGAGCCAACATGTGCGATTGAACCTGCTGGATGGTGTCCATGGTCACCGACACAACGATCAGCACCGAGGTGCCTCCGAAGTAGAACGGGATCGCCAGCTGGCTGCGCAGAATTTCCGGCAGCAGACACACGGCGGCCAGATAGGCGGCGCCCACAACAAGGATGCGGTTTACAACGTACTCTAGGTAGTTCGCAGTTGCAGGACCGGGGCGAATCCCAGGGATAAACCCGTTCTGGGATTTCAGATTCTCGGCCACTTCCTCGGGCTTAAAGGCCACGTTGAAGGTGTAGAAATATGCGAAGAACACGATCATCGACGTGAAGAACAAAAGGTACAGTGGCTGTCCCGGCCCAAAATAGGCCAGAACGGTCGCCATGATTTCACTGGTCTGGTTGCCCGAGAAGGTCGACACAGTCGTCGGCAGCAACAGCAGCGACGAGGCGAAAATCGCAGGGATGACGCCCGCGGGGTTCACCTTGACCGGCAGGTGTGAGGAGCCACCATCATAAACCTTCATGCCAACTTGGCGGCGCGGGTATTGAATGTGGATCTTACGCAGCGCGCGCTCCATGAACACCACGAACATGATGGTCAGGACAACGACCAGCAACACACCCACGATGACAGCGGGGCTGATGGAGCCGGAGCGGCCTTGCGCAAAGAACTGAGCCAGTGCGGCAGGGATCTCGGCGATGATACCTACGAAGATGATCAAAGAGATGCCATTTCCGATGCCACGTTGAGTAATCTGCTCGCCCAACCACATCAGGAACATGGTGCCGCCCACAAGGGTGATCACAGCAGAAATACGGAAATACCAGCCGGGATCGTGAGCCAGGTTTGACCCTTCAAGACCGGCAGCAAGGCCGTAGGCCTGCAAGGTCGCCAAGAACACGGTGCCGTAGCGGGTGTACTGGTTAATCTTCTTTCGGCCCTGCTCGCCTTCTTTCTTCAGTTGTTCCAGCTTCGGGACCATGGCGGTCATCAGCTGAACAATGATCGAAGCCGAGATGTAAGGCATGATACCTAGGGCAAACAGCCCCATGCGGCCAATCGCGCCGCCGGTAAACATGTTCAGAACTCCACCAATGCCCTGCTGGGCTTGTTCGACGAACTGGCGCAGTGCTTCGGCGTCAATACCGGGCACGGGAATGTAGGTGCCAAGACGGTAGACGATCAGCAGACCGATGGTGAAGAGAATGCGTTGGCGTAACTCGGTGGCCTTCCCGAAGGCGGACCAGCTCATGTTCTGTGCCATTTGCTCGGCGGCTGATGCCATGTGCTTGGGTATCCCTGTCTAGATATGCACAGCGCCGCGAACGGGGCTTCCCGTCGCGGCGCTGGAAAACTTGTCAGTTATGTAAGAGGCGCTCAGGCCTCTCACAAGGCTTATTCAGCAGCCGCTGCAGTGTTGAGCTTGCCGCCGGCTTTTTCCACGGCTTCAACAGCCGACTTGGAAGCGCCGGTAACGCTCAGAGTCACCTTCGCGGAGAAGTCGCCTTTCGCCAGAACGCGAATGCCGTCCAGCTTACGACGTACAAGACCGGATTCGATCAGGGCGTCTTCGGTGATCTCGCCTTTGGCGTCCAATTTCTTGGCGTCGATGAATTTTTGGATCAGCCCAAGGTTCACCACGGCGAATGCTTTGCGGTTCGGCTTGTTGAAGCCACGCTTTGGCAGACGCATGTAAAGTGGCATTTGGCCACCTTCGTAGCCATTCAGGGCAACACCCGAACGGGATTTTTGACCTTTGATACCACGGCCACCCATTTTACCTTTGCCAGAGCCCGGGCCACGGCCCACGCGCTTTTTGGTTTTGGTTGCACCGGGGTTGTCACGAAGTTCGTGCAGTTTCATATCGCTTCTCCTATTGCCGGAAGGGTCCTCGAAGCGAAATGGACCAAACACGGCGTTTCTTGTTTATGAGTCGGACCTGTAGCAGGCCACCGGCGGGCTATAAACCGCCCCGCCACGCGTTGCAAGGGTTGGCTTACCCCTTGGTCGCCGTCTGACGCAAGTAGTCGGTCCAGCAAGGCGCAGGATCAGATTTCAGAATGGCTATGATGCGCGGCCCGAAAGCTTTGAGCAGGATGAGAGCGGTCATGTTGGTTTAGTTCCAGTTGAAGTGCGAATGTTAGCGCGCTCACTATGCCTCCCCCTCCTCCATCGCCATGTCTAAATAGGAATGTCAGGATTGATGCAATTGCATGGGTCAGCCCGGAACTGAGAAAAGTCCAAGAGTCTCAAACCCGTTTAACACCGAATCGACCGCGACAGTCGCTAAAATCATTCCCATTACACGGCTGATAACATCCGCGCCTGTGGTTCCGATAACCTTCTTAAGCCGCGCGGCCAACAGCAGCAGTAGCAAGGTAAATAACAAGACTATCCCAAGCACTCCGGCTGTAACCACTTGATCGGAAATTGAGTTTCTATTGTTATCTGTCAAGATCACAATTGCCAGCATCGCCCCCGGTGACGCGATGGAAGGAATGGCCAATGGGTACACCGCGCCAGACAGATCCGTATGTTCGGCCTCTTCGATCTCACGTGCAGGTTTAGAGGCGCCGAAAATCATAGTCAGCGCAAACAAGAACAGGATGATGCCCCCTGCAATCTGGAAAGACCCAAGCCGCAAGCCTATCGCTTCTATTACCAACTGCCCTGCAATCAGAAAGAAATAGAGCACCAATGCTGCGACCAACACCGCCCGGATAGCAAACTTCCAGTGAAACCGTGCGGCAACTGAGGATGTTGCGAAATAGAAGACAGGCAACGAGCCAATCGGGTCCACGACAACGAAAAGTGTGATGAACTCTCGGATAAGCTGGGCTGAATTGATCTCGAACATGGCGCTGCATTAGCAGCCCAGCCAAACTCTGCGCAATGGCACCCCGACGCAAGCACCCTGCTTTCGACGCACATTTCTGTGTGCCTGCATTCCACAATGCAAAAACGCCCCACTTTTCAGCGAGGCGTTTCAATTTTCAAGCCAACGAATTGCTTCGTTTAAAGCTTAGCCGCGCTCTTCGACGATCTCGACGAGGTGCGGGATGCTTTCGACCATGCCGCGCACGGAAGGTGTATCTTCCAGCTCGCGGGTTTTGTGCATCTTGTTCAGGCCCAAGCCAACCAGCGTAGCACGCTGTTTTTGTGGGCGACGGATTGGCGAGCCAATCTGCTTTACGACGATAGTTTTAGCCATTGATCAGCTCCTTACGCTTCAGCTTCGGCCGGTGCGGCCTCAGCAGCAGGGGCGTCCGACTTCAGGATGTCAGCCACTTTCTTACCACGACGCTGCGCGACCATACGTGGGGAAGCTTCTTTGACGAGGCCGTCCAGCGTAGCGCGGATCATGTTGTAAGGGTTCTGCGAACCGATGGACTTCGCAACAACGTCTTGCACGCCGAGCATCTCGAACACAGCACGCATTGGACCACCGGCGATGATACCAGTACCTTGTGGTGCAGTACGCATCACAACTTTGCCAGCGCCATGACGGCCAGCGACATCGTGGTGCAACGTGCGGCCTTCGCGCAGTGGAACGCGGATCATTTGGCGCTTGGCTTGCTCGGTAGCCTTGCGGATGGCCTCTGGGACCTCTTTCGCTTTACCTTTACCGAAGCCTACGCGGCCTTTTTGGTCGCCCACAACGACAAGGGCTGCGAAGCCGAAGCGCTTACCACCTTTAACCGTCTTGGAGACACGGTTGATTGCAACGAGGCGATCTGCGAATTCGGGGGTTTCATCCCGATCGCGACGACCGCGGTTTCCTGGTTCTCTTGCCATTGGGCAAATCCTTTATTTCCTGCGCCGAAGCGCTGTTTTGTTCAATCGCAGTGGGCCAAAGCCCCCCGATCATCGAGGCCACAAGACCTGCAAAAATGGGCGCCCCCAAAAGGAGCGCCCAAAGACTTAGATTTTCAGACCAGCTTCACGGGCGGCTTCGGCCAAGGCCTTCACCTTACCGTGGAAGAGAAAACCGCCACGGTCGAAGTAAGCCTCGGTCACGCCAGCTTTCTTGGCGCGTTCCGCAATAGCGGCCCCGACTTTAGCAGCAGCTTCAACGTTGTTTTTGCCAACTACGCCCAGATCCTTCTCGAGAGAAGAAGCCGAAGCCAAAGTTACGCCGTTAACGTCGTCGATCAGCTGAACACTGATGTTCTTGTTGGAGCGGTGCACCGACAGGCGAGGACGCCCGGCGTTGACCTTGCGAAGCTTGTTCCGAACGCGCAGGCGGCGTTTGATGAACAAATCACGTTTCGTGTTAGCCATTACTTCTTCTTCCCTTCTTTGCGGAAGACGAACTCGCCTTTGTAGCGGATGCCTTTGCCTTTGTAAGGCTCTGGCTTGCGCCATGCGCGGATGTTGGCAGCCACTTGGCCGACAACTTGCTCGTCAATCCCCTCGATGGTGATCTCGGTGGGCTTGGCAGCCACAACCGTTACACCTTCAGGCACTTCGTAAACAACGTCATGCGACAGGCCGAGGTTCAGCTTCAGATTTTTGCCTTCCATCGCGGCGCGGTAACCCACACCTTGGATCTCAAGCTCTTTCTTGAAGCCGTCCGTCACGCCGGTGACCAAGTTTGCGACCATCGTGCGGCTCATGCCCCACTGCTGGCGCGCGCGCTTGGAGGAGCCGCGAGGCGTGATGGTCACTACGTTGTCTTCGACAGCGAGGGTCACATCATCGGTGGCTTTGAAGGTACGGACGCCCTTAGGGCCCTTAACTTCGATGGTCTGGCCAGAGACGGACGCGGTCACGCCGGAGGGCAGATCGACTGGTTTTTTACCAATACGAGACATAACTGGCGCTCCTTAGAAGACCGTGCAAAGCACTTCGCCGCCAACATTCTGGCTGCGAGCGTTCGCGTCCGACATCACACCGCGTGGTGTGCTGACAATCGACACGCCCAAGCCCTGACGGACCACTGGGATGTCATCGGCGCCCATGTAAACGCGACGACCGGGTTTGGAGACCCGCTTCAGTTCGCGAATGACAGGAGTGCCTTCGTAATACTTCAGCTCGATGTTCAAAGCCGGGTGACCGTCTTTGCCCGTCGTCTTCTCGTAGCCACGGATGTAGCCCTCGTCGACAAGCACATCCAGAACCCAAGCACGAAGCTTGGACGCCGGTGTCTCAACGGTGGCTTTGCCGCGCAACTGCGAGTTGCGAATGCGGGTGAGCATATCTGCGATAGGATCGTTCATAATCTAATGCCCTCCTTACCAGCTGGACTTAACCATGCCGGGGATCAGGCCAGCAGAGCCCAAGTCCCGCAACATGATCCGGGAAATCTTCAGCTTACGGTAGTAAGCGTGAGGACGGCCGGTCAGTTGGCAGCGGTTGTGCAAACGGGTCGCCGAGCTATTGCGCGGCAGTTCAGCCAGTTTCAGACGCGCTTTGAAACGCTCTTCCATCGGCTTCTCTTGGTCGTTTGCGATTGCGAGCAGAGCGGCACGTTTAGCGGCGTATTTCTTCACCAGCTTTTCGCGCTTCTTCTCGCGTTCGATCATTGCTTTTTTAGCCATGTCTAATTCCCTCCAGCGATCAGCTGTTGAAAGGCATGTTGAAAGCTTTCAACAGGCTCTTTGCTTCAGCGTCGGTGGTTGCGGTGGTGCAGATTACGATGTCCAGGCCCCAGGCCTCATCGATCTTGTCGAAGTCGATTTCAGGAAACACGATGTGTTCCTTCATGCCCATGGCGTAGTTGCCACGGCCATCGAACGACTTGCCAGGCACGCCGCGGAAGTCACGGATGCGAGGCATTGCGATGGTGATCAGACGATCAAGGAATTCGTACATGCGCTCACCGCGCAGAGTCACCTTGGCACCGACCGGCATATCTTCACGCAGACGGAAGCCCGCGATCGATTTTTTGGCACGGGTAACCATGGCTTTCTGACCTGCAATGGCGGTCAGATCGGCAGCAGCGCCCGCAGGCTTCTTGCTGTCTTTCACGGCCGCGCGACCAGCACCGATATTGAGAACGATTTTCTCAAGGCGCGGGATCTGCATGTCGTTTTTATAGCCGAATTCTTCTTTCATGGCGGCACGGATCGTGTCGGCATAAGCAGTCTTCAGGCGCGGGGTGTAGTTTGCTTGGTCAAGCATTAGATCACGTCCCCTGTTGTCTTCGCAAAACGCACTTTCTTGTCGCCGTCCATTTTGAAGCCCACGCGGGTGGCCTTACCATTGGAGTCGATCAAAGCGAGGTTGCTCAGTTGGATAGGCATCGCCTGTGGCACGCGGCCACCTTGGTTGTTCTGGCTTTGCTTCACGTGACGGATGGCGATGTTGACGCCTTCCACGATTGCTTTACCGGTCTTCGGGTTCACGGAGGCGATAGTGCCTTCTTTGCCCTTGTCTTTGCCGGTCAGCACGACGATCTTGTCGCCTTTTTTCAGTTTAGCAGCCATATCACAGCACCTCCGGGGCGAGCGAGATGATTTTCATGAAGTTTTTGCCGCGCAGTTCGCGAACCACTGGGCCAAAGATACGGGTACCAACAGGCTCGTTGTTGTTATTCAGAATAACAGCTGCGTTACGGTCGAAGCGGATGGCGGTGCCATCGTCGCGACGAACTTCTTTGGCGGTGCGCACAACGACAGCCTTGCGGACGTCGCCTTTTTTCACGCGGCCGCGTGGGATGGCTTCCTTAACCGAAACGACGATGATGTCGCCGACGGATGCGTATTTACGCTTGGAACCACCCAAAACCTTGATGCACTGAACACGGCGAGCGCCGCTGTTGTCAGCTACATCCAGGTTGGTCTGCATCTGGATCATTTGATGTCTCCCGACCTTTGGGGACCGATGCCTCGGCCCCAGGGTTTCGAATTAAATCGAAAAGCTATCGTTAAGCGACGATAACTTCCCAACGTTTGGTTTTGGACTTCGGCGCGCATTCTTGAATGCGAACGGCGTCGCCCACGTTGAACGTGTTGTTCTCGTCGTGAGCCCGGTATTTCTTGGACTTACGGATCGTCTTCTTCAGAACGGGGTGGCGAAAGCGACGCTCAACGGAAACGGTAACCGTTTGCTCGTTTTGGTTGCTGGTGACGGTGCCTGTCAGGATACGTTTGGGCATCTATCAAGCCTCCCCAGCGGCCGCGCGGGCCTTTTCGTTCAGAATAGTTTTCACACGTGCTGCGCCGCGTTTGACTTCGCGCATACGTGCAGTGTTTTCAAGTTGGCCGGTGGCCTGTTGGAAGCGCAGGTTAAAGGCTTCCTTTTTCAGTGCGACAAGCTCTTCATTGAGCTGGTCAGCAGTCTTCTCGCGAAGCTCGCTGGCGTTCATAGCCGTTTCCTTCTTTCAAACACTGGAGAGCCCTGAGTGCAGAACACACGCGGTCACCCTGATTCCAGTGGAGTGGTGTAGAAGCCGTGCGTTTAGGGGGTTTGAGAGGAGTTGGCAAGCCCTCTCGCCAACTTTAGGAACCAAGAGGATTTTCTGGAATGATCTAGTCAGACCCGCCTCTGCAAAATGCCCAAATTTGCTCAAATGCGTCAGCTGAAGTACCGTAAAGGGACAAAATGTAAAGGGGGGACTTCTGATATGACATCGACGATATTCAAGACTGTAGTGATCCTGATTGCCGGAACCGCCGCGCTTGGCGTCTCCGGCTGCGAAGTTATCGGTCCAAAAACTCTCGATGAAGCGCAGCGCGACGACTTTGGGAAGCAATACTCGCCGGGCTCGAAGGTCCGGGAAATCCAGGTCGGCGGCCAGTACTACACTGTATACCGCCGCGAGTCCGAAAACTTCGGCGCAGGCTCCAAAGCGAAGGGCGTGGATTACACGGTCAATGTCAAAGGAAGCGTCTTAGCGTGTGATGGTCTCGAAAACACCGTGGAGCAATGTATCAAAGATTTTGAGAAACGCATTCCACGGCAACTCTTCGAAATCAGTGCTCGAGAAGAGAGCAGCATGTAACGGCCAGATGCGCGGCCTCCGAACAATTTGGAAGCTGCCCGACGGCATGGTCTCGCTTGCCCGCGCTACGAAGTGGGGATAACACCTTTCTATGCCTAATATATCGTCCCTCTTCGTGACCCGCCTCTACCAAGCCCGCCTTGCCGATCACGGCAAACCCATCGACGCGGAGGAGTTGGAGGATAACTGCCTTGGCATCGCCGAAGATGACGAAGCCGGTCAGGACTGGTGTGAAGAGAATGGCTATGCGGGCTACACCAGCTATGCCTCACTAACGGACCTTCCGTGGCGCTCGCCGATCGTCAAGGAACTGGTGAAAGTGCTCGACAAACATGTGGCAGACTTCGCCAAGGATTTGCAGTTCGATCTGGACGGACGAAAACTGAAGCTGGAAGACATCTGGATCAATATCCTGCCCCAAGGCGGCATTCACACATCACACATCCATCCGCATTCGGTCATTTCCGGCACTACCTATGTGGCCATGCCCTCCGGCGCGTCAGCCATCAAGTTCGAGGACCCTCGGTCCCAAATGATGATGGCAGCCCCTACCCGCCTGAAAGATGCCCGCGAGGAGATGCGGCAATTCATCTACGTTGCGCCCGAGGTCGGTGATGTCCTGCTGTGGGAAAGCTTCCTGCGGCATGAGGTGCCGATGAATATGGCCGAGGATGATCGGATATCGGTGAGCTTCAATTATCGGTGGGACTAACGCGACGCCTTAGTTCACGAGAAAGGCACGTGTCCGACAACCTGCAGTATCGGTGATTTCCATGACTTGGCCGTCAGGAGAGAGTTGACCGTGGGCCGTCTCGTAAGAGTAGTCCGACCATTGAATGTCAGAGCGCACATTGCTGCCAGAGACGGTGGACTGGAATTGGCCCGTCAGCCCCAAGCTCGAATAAGCTTGGCCTGCATATTGCGTATCGCTAACCCGCTGCATTTGAAATTCACCCTGAACTGGCACGTTGCTGAACCCATTGGGACAAGTGCCGGTGTAGCTCCAAGTGCCAGACAGGTCGTAGCCTAGGCGAGCCACTTGGCGACCGCTATCGCCGCCGCCATCTGTACTCGACAGATCAAGCTTCTCGATGAAGAACTTTGTCATATCCTGACGACAATCACGGGTACTCTTAAGCTCATTCGCCAACTCATCCCGCACCACGTTGTCATACTCCGCGCCAGAGGTTTTGGCAGTTCCCTCAATCCCCGCATCAACAAAATTGCTGAAAAGTCCGCGCACTTTAGCTTGAGCCGTACCAGACAACTCAAAATCCGATTTGGAGCCAGCTCGCTGATACTCGCCGCAAACTTCTCGGGCCAATGCCACAACCTCTCGCAGAGCCTTGGGATCAGCCGCCAGCGAAGGAGACGCTAGAAAATAGAAAGCCGTTAAAACGAACAAGATGATACGCATACCAATAACCTTCTCGCTAAATGAGACGAGTGTAGCAGAAAGTGGAGATTGCGGCAAAGGCGGGAGTTTAGACGCCCCATGCGCGTCACGTTACTACCTGATTTGAGATAGCTTGGCTGAATAAAGAAGAAAACCCCCGCCGATTTCTCAGCGGGGGCTTTTTTTGATTTCAACCGTGGCGCAATGCGCGACGGGATTACCAGTCCTCGCGGACCACGACGCGTGTTTTGATCGGCAGCTTCATCGCGGCAAGGCGCAGGGCTTCACGTGCGATGGAGTCAGCCACGCCGTCAATCTCGAACATCATACGGCCTGGTTTGACCTTACATGCCCAAAAGTCCACGGACCCTTTACCCTTACCCATACGAACTTCGACGGGCTTAGAGGTCACTGGAGTGTCAGGGAAGATACGGATCCATACACGGCCTTGACGCTTCATGTGGCGCGTCATGGCACGACGGGCAGCTTCGATCTGGCGCGCAGTGATACGCTCAGGCTCAGTTGCCTTCAGGCCGTAAGTGCCAAAGTTCAGGTCAGACCCGCCCTTTGCTTCACCCTTGATCCGGCCTTTGTGGATCTTGCGGAATTTAGTACGCTTTGGTTGCAGCATTGTTCATGCCCCCCTTAGCGACGGCCGCCTGCACCGCGAGGTGCTGGGCCGTCTTGGAGTTCCTGTTGCTTACGGTCACGCGCTTGTGGATCGTGCTCCATGATCTCGCCTTTGAAGATCCAGGTTTTGATCCCGATGATGCCATAGGCGGTCATCGCTTCAACGTGTGCGTAATCGATGTCGGCACGCAGGGTGTGCAAAGGCACGCGGCCTTCACGATACCATTCGGTCCGCGCAATCTCGGCACCGCCAAGGCGGCCAGCGAGGTTCACACGAATGCCGAGGGCACCCATACGCATGGCGTTCTGCACGGCACGCTTCATAGCGCGACGGAAGGACACCCGACGTTCCAGCTGCTGGGCGATGGACTCGCCAACTAGTGCTGCGTCCAGTTCAGGCTTGCGGACCTCAACGATGTTGAGGTGTAGCTCGCTCTCGGTGAACGCGGCCAGCTTACGACGCAGGCCTTCAATATCGGCGCCTTTTTTGCCGATGATGACGCCCGGGCGTGCTGTGTGGATCGTAACGCGGCACTTCTTGTGAGGGCGTTCGATGATCACACGGCTGATGCCGGCTTGCTTGCACTCTTCTTTGATGAATTCGCGCATGCGGATATCTTCCAGAAGAAGATTGCCGAAGTCTTTGCTCTCAGCGTACCAGCGGCTGTCCCAGGTGCGGTTGACCTGAAGACGCATGCCGATAGGATTTACTTTGTTACCCATTATGCTTGCTCCTCAACTTGGCGCACCTTGATGGTCAGCTCCGAGAATGGCTTGACGATTTTACCAAACCGGCCACGGGCCCGAGGGCGACCGCGCTTCATGGTCAGGTTTTTGCCAACATAGGCCTCGGCCACGATCAGATCATCCACGTCGAGGTTGTGGTTGTTCTCAGCGTTCGCGATGGCGGATTGCAGGCATTTTTTCACGTCGTCAGAGATACGCTTCTTGGAGAAGGTGAGGTCGGCCAGAGCCTTGTCCACTTTCTTGCCACGGATCAGCTGAGCCACGAGGTTCAGTTTCTGCGGGGAAGTACGGAGCATGCGCAGCTTTGCCATTGCTTCGTTATCTGCCACGCGGCGGGGGTTCTTTTCCTTACCCATGGCTTACTTCCTTTTCGCTTTTTTGTCAGCGGCGTGACCGTAATAGGTCCGGGTTGGCGAATACTCACCAAACTTTTGACCGATCATGTCTTCGGACACGTTCACTGGGATGTGCTTCTTGCCGTTGTAGACCCCAAAGGTGAGGCCAACGAACTGAGGCAGGATGGTAGAACGGCGGGACCAGATTTTGATCACATCGTTGCGGCCGCTGTCTTTCGCGGCTTCGGCTTTCTTCAACACATATGCGTCGACGAAGGGGCCTTTCCATACGGAGCGAGACATATCTTAACGTCCCTTCTTCTTGGCGTGACGCGAGCGGATGATCAGCTTCTGCGACGCTTTGTTCTTGTTGCGGGTACGAGCACCTTTGGTCGGCTTGCCCCATGGGGAAACCGGGTGACGACCACCAGAGGTCCGACCTTCACCACCACCGTGAGGGTGGTCGACCGGGTTCATAACAACACCACGCACAGATGGGCGGATGCCCTTGTGACGGTTGCGACCGGCTTTACCGAGGTTCTGGTTGGAGTTGTCTGGGTTCGACACGGCACCAACGGTACACATGCATTCCTGACGGACGAGGCGAAGTTCGCCAGAGCTCAGACGGATCTGAGCGTATCCACCGTCACGCCCCACAAACTGGGCGTAAGTCCCAGCCGCACGGGCGATCTGGCCGCCTTTGCCGGGCTTCAACTCGATGTTGTGGATGATTGTGCCGATTGGCAGGCCCGAGAACGGCATTGCGTTGCCCGGTTTCACGTCGGCCTTGGCCGATGCGATGACGGTGTCACCAACGCCAAGGCGTTGTGGAGCGAGGATATAGGCCTGCTCGCCGTCTTCATATTTCACCAGTGCGATAAACGCGGTCCGGTTCGGGTCATATTCGATCCGTTCAACCGTAGCAGCGACGTCAAATTTCGTCCGCTTGAAGTCAACGATCCGGTAAAGACGCTTGGCGCCCCCACCCTTGCGACGCATCGTGATCCGTCCGGTATTGTTCCGTCCGCCATTCTTGGTCAGACCCTGCGTGAGGGCTTTGACCGGGCGGCCTTTCCAGAGTTCCGAACGGTCGATCAGAACCAACCCACGTTGGCCTGGCGTCGTCGGCTTATACGACTTGAGTGCCATGCTTTCTGTCTTCCGTTTTGAAGCATACAAGGGCAAGCCCCGCAGCGTTAGTTTATAGAGCCCCGAAGGTCTCCGGTTAGATGTCTTTGCAGACGACGACAAAGCCCCAGACGAATCTGGGGCTTGGCCGATGTCGGTGTGTAGGAAAGAGGGGGTGTGGGGTCAAGCGGGAAGTCAGGTTTTCTCAACACTAAAGATCGGCATATTACAAAGAGCCCCCAACCTATTTAACCTCAAGCAGTTTGAAAAAGAATTACTGTTCCCAACAGATGCCGCCGCCAATCGGGCTTAACGCTCCATCATATCCAATAGTTAGATCCAACCAAGTTCCAGCTTCTACACTATCAGCTGGTTGACGCTGAATAGTTTGAATCGCCAAACGTTCGGAATTGTTTGGCTCATTAACCGCCAGCCAAACAGCAGAATCCGAAATTTTTACTACTCGGTACTAACTTCCGCCGTCGCTTCGAATTGCCGTTCCCGCATCAACTTTCACTATAATCTCTATGGGCGCTCGACTTGACCAGCTACATAGAAAAGAAATATCGGTCGCATTCGCAAATGTTGGAATCATCGAAAAAGCTAAAGCACAGACATTCCGCATAGGATTCCTCAATATTGCCAGAATATCATCATCCAACGGGAATTAAGTAGAAGCAAGGATCAGTCTCACCGAACGGGCTCGGAACAAACGGAGGCAACTTCAAGTCGAGCATCGCTGGACCGGGGGATGGCGATCTAACTTCCGTGGACACCACTTTATGGCAGCCGAGCACGTCCTCCCCTTCAAGGTAAAACCAAGCCCAACCAAATCGCCAGCCCGTGGGACGGGCCAGCGATGCTCGGCGCCTGCGGCTTGATTCCTAACAGGGTGGCTCGGTTAGATCGCGTACATCTTGGAGCCGATTTTGCTATCGGCTTTCAAGGAAGTCGTAGGCTTCAAGTATGGTCGAGGCCAGCCCCTCAAAGAAGCCCGCGACAGTAACGTCGATAAGCCCCGCCGCAGGGATCATGTCATCGGCGATGGCCTCATCAGCAGGTTTGACCACCACAAAGCTGCGACGCGCCTCCAGCAGCTCGCGATAACTGGCACCTTTTCCGTGCTTTAGGACGTTGATCGCAAGGTAGTACTGGTGAAGCCTGTCCGCCAGGTCAGGGTAACCTTCCTCCAACAGCAGCGATTTCAATTTGCGCGAAAACGGACCGCGTTTGAAATTATGCTGCATCCGCGCCTCGAAGGCCGAGAATAGATCAACGGCCACCGCCTCAAGCGCCACGGTTGCGTCGCGCAGCTCTTCGGCTTGGGTGATCCTACCGTCTTGGCCACCCATCTGTGCCAGCACCTCTGATATCCAGTCTTGAGGGGTCTTCGCCGTGTCCAGTGCCGCGGCGACCAATTCAGGTACGCTCAGTGAAGCTTCCATGGTGCATTCTCCTCAAGAAATAACCCCGCGTTCATGAGGCGGCAGAGACGGTGACTATACCCGCCCGAAATATAAAAAGCCCCGATCGCATTGTGCGAGCCGGGGCTTTCAAATCTATTGTGTACCGGACTTACAGACCGGTGGAGACGTCGATCGTGTTACCCTCTTCGAGAGTAACATAGGCCTTCTTAACGTCTTTACGTTTACCAGGCTGGCCCCGGAAACGTTTGACCTTACCTTTGGTGATGGTGGTGTTCACCGCCTTCACCTTGACGCCGAAGAGTGTTTCCACCGCTTCTTTGATCATTGGCTTGTTTGCTTCGATAGCGACTTCAAACACAACCGCGTTCGCCTCGGAGGCCATGGTGGCCTTCTCGGTGATGATCGGCTTGCGGATCACATCGTAATGCTCAGACTTCGTGCTCATTTCAGGCGAGCCTCCAGTGCTTCGAGACCGGCCTTGGTGATCACCAAGGTGTCGCGTTTCAGGATGTCGAAGACGTTGGCACCCATAGAAGGCAGAACGTCCAGACCAGCGATGTTGCGCGCGGCTTGTGCGAAATCGGTGTTCACTTCCGCACCGTCGATGATCAACGCGCGTTTCCAACCCAGCTCTTTAACCTGTGCGGCCAGTGCTTTGGTTTTCACGTCCTTGATCTCGATGCTGTCGATGATGACCAATTCGCCTGCAACTGCTTTCGCAGACAATGCGTGCATCAGGCCAAGCTTACGAACCTTCTTAGGAAGATCGTGGCCGTGGCTGCGAGGGGTTGGGCCTTTGTAAACACCACCACCGCGGAAGATCGGAGCCGAACGAGCGCCGTGACGTGCGCCACCGGTGCCTTTTTGGCGATAGATCTTCTTGGTCGAGTAGCTAACCTCGGAACGGGTCTTCACCTTGTGGGTACCAGCCTGCGCATTGTTACGCTGCCAGCGGACCACACGGTGCAGGATATCCGCACGGGGCTCCAGGCCGAAGATGGCGTCGTCCAGCTCTACAGAGCCAGCCTTCTTGCCGTCGAGATTGATGGCATCAGCTTTCATCGGACTTGTCTCCTTCAGGGGCTGCATCTGCGGCAGGTGCCTCAGTTTCAGCAGCTTCGATTGCGGCTTGTTCGGCCTCGGCTGCAGCGGCTGCTGCGGCTTCTTCTTCGGCGGCAGCGGCAGCGGCGGCGGCTTCAGCAGCTTTCGCAGCCTCTTTCGCAGCAGACGCCAATGCGGCAGGGAAGATCACGTTTTCGGACAGCGGTTTCTTAACAGCATCTTTAACTGTGACCCAGCCGCCTTTGGAGCCAGGAACAGCGCCTTTGATCATGATCAAACCACGGTCGATGTCGGTCTTAACCACTTGCAGGTTCTGCGTGGTCACCCGAGCAGCACCCATGTGGCCAGCCATTTTCTTGCCTTTGAACACCTTACCAGGGTCCTGACATTGGCCGGTCGAGCCGTGCGAACGGTGAGAGATCGACACACCGTGAGTAGCGCGAAGGCCCCCAAAGTTGTGGCGCTTCATAGCACCCGCGAAACCTTTACCGATCGAAGTGCCGGCAACGTCCACGAATTGACCCTCAAAGTAGTGGGCCGCGATGATTTCTTCACCAACTGGGATCAGGTTCTCTTCAGCTACGCGGAACTCAGCGATCTTGCGCTTAGGCTCCACCTTTGCAGCGGCGAAGTGGCCGCGCATGGCTTTAGAAGTCCGTTTGGCTTTGGCAGTGCCAGCACCGAGCTGAACAGCAGTGTAGCCGTCCTTCTCCATGGTGCGGTTGGCAACCACTTCCAGCTTGTCGAGTTGAAGAACGGTAACAGGAATCTGCTTGCCGTCTTCCATAAAGAGGCGGGTCATGCCGACCTTCTTCGCAATTACACCAGAGCGCAACATTCAGAAGCCCTCCTTAAACCGAGATCTGGACGTCAACGCCAGCGGCGAGGTCGAGCTTCATCAGCGCGTCCACGGTCTGCGGCGTCGGGTCCACGATGTCGAGCAGACGCTTATGCGTGCGGATCTCGAACTGGTCGCGGGATTTCTTGTCCACGTGCGGGCCACGCAGAACGGTGAATTTTTCAATTTTGTTGGGCAAAGGGATCGGACCACGCACGTCAGCGCCAGTGCGCTTTGCGGTGTTTACGATCTCTTGGGTAGATGCATCCAGGACCCGGTAGTCGAACGCCTTCAGGCGGATACGAATGTTTTGGCTAGCAGCCATGACATTTCCCCTTGGATTTGGGGTCTCAACGGATTGGACGAATGTGGCTCATCCACACCCCTCGTCGCGTCGTTATATGTGGAACATAAAGAGGGGCATGCGTGGCATACCCCTGTTCCGTGTGGGTGCTATAGGGGGAGTCGGTCGCGCGCGCAACACCTTTTGCGCAGTTTTCGCGGGACACAAGCTAGGCATATCTCGGAAACTGAACGTAAAAAAAGGCCGCCCCGTTTCGGAGCGGCCTTTTCTAATCATTAACAACCGAGTGGGTTCTCATTGCTCTTGCGAGCAACTGCCACCCACGTGGCGGGAGAACCCGCCGTTACTCGGTGATTTTGGACACAACGCCCGCGCCAACAGTCCGGCCGCCTTCGCGGATAGCAAAGCGCAGGCCTTGCTCCATGGCGATCGGCGCGATCAGCTCGACGTCGAACTTCAGGTTGTCGCCTGGCATAACCATCTCGGTGCCGGATGGCAGCTCAACAGTGCCGGTCACGTCCGTCGTGCGGAAGTAGAACTGTGGGCGGTAGTTGGCGAAGAACGGCGTGTGACGGCCACCCTCTTCCTTGGTCAGGATGTAGGCCTCGGCTTCGAACTTGGTGTGAGGCTTCACGGAACCTGGCTTACACAGAACCTGACCACGCTCGACGCCTTCACGGTCAACGCCGCGCAGCAGCGCGCCGATGTTGTCGCCAGCTTCACCGCGGTCCAGCAGTTTGCGGAACATTTCAACGCCGGTACAGGTGGTCTTCGAGGTGTCGCGGATACCCACGATCTCGATTTCGTCGCCCACGTTGATCACGCCACGCTCGACACGACCGGTCACAACAGTGCCACGGCCAGAGATCGAGAACACGTCCTCGATCGGCATCAGGAACGGCTGGTCAACCGCACGCGCAGGGGTCGGGATGTAGCTGTCGACAGCTTCCATCAGCGCACGGATCGAGTTCTCGCCGATGTCCTCGTCGCGACCTTCAAGAGCGGCCAGAGCCGAACCAGGGATCACAGGAATGTCGTCGCCAGGATACTCGTACGAGGACAGAAGCTCGCGGATTTCCATTTCCACCAGTTCCAGCAGCTCGGCGTCGTCAACCTGGTCAACTTTGTTCATGTAAACGACCATGTAAGGGATACCAACCTGGCGGCCCAGCAGGATGTGCTCACGGGTCTGTGGCATTGGGCCGTCAGCCGCGTTCACAACCAGGATCGCGCCGTCCATTTGCGCCGCACCGGTGATCATGTTTTTGACGTAGTCGGCGTGGCCGGGGCAGTCAACGTGAGCGTAGTGACGTGCTTCGGTTTCGTATTCCACGTGCGCTGTCGAGATCGTGATCCCGCGGGCTTTCTCTTCTGGCGCGCCGTCAATCTGGTCATAGGCTTTGAAGTCGCCAAAGTACTTCGTGATCGCTGCCGTCAACGTCGTCTTGCCGTGGTCAACGTGACCAATCGTGCCGATGTTTACGTGCGGTTTGTTACGTGCAAATTTTTCCTTAGCCAT